>NZ_FXTE01000004.1 GCF_900182615.1 Ruegeria faecimaris
CGCCCCTACACCCGCGAACAGGCCTGCTTCCCCCCGGGCTCCATGGGCGTCGACAAATACTGGTCCCCCGTAAACCGCGTCGACAACGCATACGGCGACCGAAACCTCATCTGCACATGCCCACCAATGGACGCTTACGAAGAAGCCGCAGAGTAAACAGACGACAACCAGATCAGCCCCCGCAATGGCCAGGGGCTGATCCATCCCGGGCCATATGCCTTTGCCTGTGGCCCAGGCTTTTCAGCGGGGGAGACATGAAGCATTGCATCTTCGAAAATGACCTAGCCTATCTGGCTGAGCCAACCTCTGCTGCGTTCGTGCGAACCCACAACATCGATGTGATCGTGCGCGATAGTAGTGCATTTGCCTCGGCCGAGATGATCAGGGAATTTTATCATGTCCTGAGCGATCTGACCGGCGACCATTCCTATGTCGTTAATCTGCGTTTGGCTGGTGCGGGGTCTGTAGGAGGACCGCAGTACTGGACCGGAAGAGCGGCTGTTTTCTGGGGCGATTTTTCGGATTGTTGGACGTTGTCCGACGCCGAAAGAACATGGGTCTCACAAGTTCTGAACCTTTCGCCACGGACCGTTCTTGTCGGTGGTGCCGTGCTTGTGCTGGCCCAGATTAGATTGTCGGAAAAAACAGTCGCGGCCATTCACCCCAACTTCGATGCAGCAGCGCGTGAAGCAGGTTTGACCAACTGTGGTACAGGCACATATCTGGCGGCGCGCGGGCGCACGCATAGCGCGACGACACGTCTGAGTACGCTGCGTTTGTTGGCGGATTTTGTTTCGTTGGACCATGGTGAGAACATGGCAGATAACCTGCGCGGGTTTATCGGCCTGTCCGAACCCAAGCGGGACTGCGAAAGCCAGCTTGCCAATCGCTTGATCCATCGTGCGGGCGGGGATCACCTGGTTATGTCAGCGGTTGAGGCAATGCTGAACCATGTCGAAGAGCCACTCAGGATCACGGATCTTTCGAACATGGTCGGCACTTCAACCCGGCAGCTTCAGAGACGGTTTCTGAACAAGACGGGGGCAAAGCTTTTGGCCACATACCGAGAATTGCGTCTGGAACGTGCGCATAGCCTGCTGCGGTTTACGGATTTGCCACAAATCGAGATTGCCACCGCCACAGGGTTTTCGTCTACAACGTCACTGAAACGTGCTTTTCGAGACCAGTACAAGACGATGCCGGAAGATATCCGCAGCCTCCGCTTTTCCGGTGGAATGGCGGATCGGGGGCTGGTGAACTGACAGCTCGTGCAGTGTGCCGATTAGGGCGCACGCATTTGAAATCTAAATCCGCTGTGGTTGGCGAATCGAAAAAAGCCTGATCAGACCGAATGCAGGGCAGACCGATATTCGGGCTCAGTATGATCCTTTAAGTCTTTGAAACGCGGATTTCTGCATCCGGATTCTGATTCTGTTCTGCAACATTCTCGTGATTGCTGCAATTCCGTCCCTTTTCTGCCGGAATCGTCACTGATAAACCCTTGGCCATCGGGCAGTGATTTGTTGAGGGGTACGGGCGGTAAAATGAATACCGGGGTAAACGGTCGTGTTGCCATTTCATGGTCGCAGACAGAGATTGATGGGCTAGAGGCGGCGCCTCTGGCATTTTTAAATGTAGGGTCGGCCTGGTCCTGGCGCGGTCAGGCATCGATGCTAGCAGGCAGCGCTGAAGTTGCCGGGCGTAAAAACGCATTTGCATCAGGTACAATCGGGCGCGTTATTCCTGCCACGACTTTTTCGGATAATGTCGTCGGAACGCTCGAGCTTATGAACGGGGCGCAACGGTTTTCAGCGTTACTGGTCGTTTCCGATGATGATGAAAGCCCGTCGCTGGTGTTTGAAAGCGGCTGTCCTTCACGCGATCAGGAATTCTGGATCAGCGCATATACTCAGATCAAGCATCAGAGTGGTGAAGTTGCAGAGCAGGACGGAACTGTCGTCGCGTTTCATCGCAAGGCCACTCAGTTCCAGTACACTGGTGTCGCGAACCTACGCGCAACTGTAAACGGTGCCACTTTAGCGGAGTAAATCCCGTTAGTGGTGCCGTCTTTGAATTGAATTTCAGAAAGTTTCGGTTCCGTCCGTTCGGCATGTTGACTCTGCCAGCGCTGCGGATATAAGCGCGGCTTCATTGGTGTTGGTGGCCCCCGCAAGGGGAGGCCTGTCATGAGGGAAACCTCAAGAGGACAACGCCCTTCATAGTGGCCTATCAGGGCCTCGACCTTAAGAAGGAGATCAGCCGTGACCAAACGCACGTCTGCCAAGTACAAAATCGACCGCCGGATGGGCGAAAACATCTGGGGTCGTCCGAAATCCCCGGTCAACCGTCGTGAATACGGCCCTGGTCAGCACGGTCAGCGCCGGAAAGGCAAACTGTCTGACTTCGGTCTGCAGCTGCGCGCCAAGCAGAAGCTGAAGGGCTACTATGGCGACCTGACCGAAAAGCAGTTCCGCCGCATCTATGCCGAAGCTGTTCGTGTCAACGGCGATACCGGTGAAAACCTGATTGGTCTGCTGGAACGCCGTCTGGACGCCGTTGTCTATCGCGCCAAATTCGTCGCGACCGTGTTCGCCGCGCGTCAGTTCGTGAACCACGGCCACGTCACAGTGAACGGCAAGCGGGTCAACATCCCCAGCTACCGTGTCAAAGAAGGCGACGTCATCGAAGTACGTGACAAGTCCAAGCAACTGGCCGTTGTTCTTGAAGCTGCTGCTCTGGCCGAGCGTGATGTTCCTGATTACATTGACGCCGACCACTCGAAAATGACCGCGACTTTCGTGCGCGCACCGGGTCTGGGCGATGTGCCTTACCCTGTCATGATGGAACCGAACCTGGTTGTCGAATTCTACGCGAAGAACTAATCTTCGCCGAAATCGAAATTCGAAAGGCCGCGCGGTTGCGCGGCCTTTTTTCGTTTTAGGGGACTCTGCCCCCAATCACGACCAGCCGCGATGCCCCCCGAGCAATTTTTTTGGCCAAATAAAGAGCGGATCAGATTGGCAAGGGTCGTCCTTCTGCAATTGCCTCCATCGCGAAATATGAGGTTACGCTGTCCAGCTCGACTTTTTCGATGAGGCGTTGATAGACCTTGTCGTACGAAGCCATATCCTGCGTAACAACCTTGAGCTGATAGTCGTAGTCGCCGCCAATGCGGTGAAAGTCCACGACCTCTGGTATCGTCAGAACATGCCTGCGAAAGGCCTGTAACCACTCGGCCGAGTGGTGCCGCGTACGCAGCATGACGAAGACCACAAGGCTCAGCCCTAGTTTTTCGCGCGCGATTTGCGCCGTCGATCCGATGATGACGCCCTGATCATTCAGGGCCTTCAGCCGACGCCAGCAGGCGTTTTGCGACAGCCCGATGCGGTCGGCCAATTCTCGTTGGGACAGCGTAGCGTCGGTTTGCAATTCACGCAGCAGGCGGTGGTCAATATGATCTAGATTTTTTGACATTCCAAATCATATGACACATGATTTATGAAAACCATCTAAAAATATGCATTATATACCCAACACATATCAATCATATTTGTTGGGAAACTTCGGAGTCCATATAATGACACTTTCCCAATTTCGTTCTGACATTGAAGCTGCTGTTCGTAGCGACACGTTGCGCGATGGCTTAATCGGCGAGAATGTTATGATCCCGGGGCTGCGCGGGGACATACCTTTGGTTTACGCGGATTATGTTGCGTCGGGCCGCGCATTGAAGCAGGTCGAGGATTTTGTGGCCGCGCATGTGTTGCCGTTTTATGCCAACAGCCACACCGAGGCGTCTTATTGCGGGGCCTACATGACCCGACTGCGCCGCGAGGCCCGTGCGGAAATCTCCCGGATTGTTGGCGCCGGGGAAAATGATGCGGTGATTTTTACGGGATCGGGCGCTACAGCGGGTCTCAACCGGCTGGTCAATCTGTTGGGGATCGAGGCCGCAGCACGACCAGTGGTAATGATCGGCCCATATGAGCACCATTCGAACATCCTGCCGTGGCGGGAAAGCAAAGCGCTGGTGATTGAAATCCCCGAAGCATCCGAAGGGGGTGTCGATCTGTCGGCTTTAGAGCGTGCCTTGGTTGAAAACGCGGATGCGGATCTGATCGTCGGATCATTTTCGGCCGCTTCGAATGTGACGGGCATAATCACTGATCCCGACCCGGTTACGCGGCTGCTTAAGGCTAATGGCGCTGTAGCGGTTTGGGATTATGCGGGCGGTGGGCCTTATCTGCCAATGGAAATGGGCCCGGCGGATGCGCGCAAGGATGCGATCGTGGTCTCTCCTCATAAATTTGCCGGTGGACCCGGCGCGTCTGGTGTATTGATCGTCAATCAAAACGTTGTGCAGCGAACATGCCCCAGCTGGCCCGGTGGTGGCACTGTGAGTTTCGTGTCCCCTTGGGGGCATGACTACAGCGCCGATCTTGCAACGCGCGAAGAGGCGGGAACGCCGAATGTCATAGGCGACATCCGTGCCGCGTTGGCTTTCATGGTCAAGGATGCGGTTGGCGCAGACGAAATCGCAAGGCGCGAGGCGCTTTATAACCAGATGGCATTGGAAGGGTGGGGAGATAACCTAGGTCTGACCTTGTTGGGCGCGGACAATCCACATCGGTTGCCGATTTTTTCCTTTCTTGTTCATGACAGTAAAGGTCAGCCGGTGCACCAGCAGTTATTCACCCGGATGCTGAGTGATGTTTATGGCATTCAAGCGCGGGGCGGGTGTGCTTGTGCAGGGCCCTATGCCCATCGGTTGCTGGGTATTGATCGTGCAGCCTCGGAGCAGTTGCATGCGGCGCTTGGTGCTGGTGAAGAGTTGAAAAAACCCGGTTGGGTGCGTCTGAACTTTTCATATCTGATGTCCCAAGAGACTGTCCGCTTCATCATCGACAGCGTCAATGACCTGTCCCGGCGGACCGAAGAATTTACCCCCTTTTACGACGCCGACCCGGCGACAGCCCGCTTCAAGGCGGCTTAAGGGAATTGCCGCTTTTCTCAACGCTTTGAGACGGGTATGAGGGGCTTCTAAATACGGAGCCTCTTATGACCCAGATCACCCCTCAACCCGGCATTATGGACATCGCGCTTTATCAGGGCGGCCAGTCGAAGGTGGCGGGGGTCGACCATGTGATCAAGTTGAGCTCGAACGAAAACCCCTTTGGCCCTAGCCCCAAAGCGATCGAAGCAGTGCGTGACAGTGCGGCCACCCTGAACCGGTATCCCAGTACAGATCACGCCAGTCTGCGTATGGCCATTGGCGAACGCCACGGGCTGGACCCGGCGCGAATTATCTGCGGCGTGGGCAGTGACGAGGTGCTGCAATTCGTGGCACAGGCTTATGCCGGTCCGGGGGATGAGGTTATCTATACCGAACACGGATTTTCGATGTACCCGATCATCGCTCGGATGGCGGGGGCAACTCCGGTGATGGTGCCTGAAACCGATCGTCACGTGGATGTGGACAACATTCTTGCCGCTGTGACTGACCAGACCCGGATCGTGTTCGTGACCAATCCGGGCAATCCGACATCGACCATGATCCCCGAGGCTGATCTTATCCGACTGGCCGAAAGCTTGCCGCAGACCTGTCTGATGGTGATTGATGGCGCCTATGCCGAGTTTGTCGAAGGGTTCGACGGAGGCCGCGCTCTGGTGGATCGGTTCGAGAATGTGATCATGACGCGGACCTTTTCCAAGATCTATGGACTGGGTGGGATGCGGGTCGGTTGGGGCTATGCGGCGCAAGAGATCATTGATGTGCTGAACCGGGTGCGCCAGCCCTTCAACCTGTCGCTGACTGCGTTGGCCGCTGCCGAAGCCGCCATAAAGGACGAAGAGTACCTGACCTTTTGCCACAGCGAAAATGCACGCTTGCGGGTTTGGCTTTCGGCCCAGTTGTCCAAAATCGGCGTATCTTCGGATGCGTCCAGCACTAATTTTATTCTCGCCCGCTTTAAGGATCAGGCCGAGGCCGAAGCGTGCGACGATTACCTCAAGACACAGGGTTTGATCGTGCGCCGCGTGGCGGGATATAACCTGCCAAATGCTCTTCGGATCACGGTTGGGGACGAGGAGGCTTGTCGCCGTGTCGTTGCGGCCATAACCGCTTTCAAAGGGGGCGCCGCATGAGCCAGGTATATGACCGCGTTGCGCTGATCGGGTTGGGCCTGATCGCATCGTCGATGTTCTGGGCGATTAAACGTGCTGGATTGGCCGCCGAAGTAACCGGCTATGCCCGGTCCGAGGCCACGCGCGACACCGCGCGCAAGATTGGCCTATGCGACCGGATCTGCGACACCGCGCAAGAGGCCGTCGAGGGCGCAGACCTTGTGGTTCTATGCGTGCCGGTCGGAGCGATGGGCGCGGTAGCGCAGGAGATTGCGCCTGCCCTGAAGTCGGGCGCGACCGTGTCAGATGTGGGTTCGGTCAAGCGGCATGTCATTCAGGATGTCTCGCCTCACATCCCGCAGGGCGTTCATTTCATTCCCGCGCATCCGCTGGCCGGGACCGAGCATTCCGGCCCTGAATCCGGATTTGCCGAGCTGTTCGATAATCGGTGGTGCCTATTGGTGCCGGTAGAGGGCTCGGACCCGGAGGCCGTTGCGCGACTACGCTCATTGTGGACGGGGTTGGGGTCGAATGTTGATGAGATGGATGCCGATCACCATGATCTGGTTCTGGCGGTTACATCCCATGCGCCCCACCTTATCGCCTATACGATGGTCGGCGTAGCGGATGATCTGCGCCGTGTGACCGATAGCGAGGTCATCAAATACTCGGCCGCGGGCTTTCGGGATTTCACCCGGATCGCGGCCTCGGACCCGACTATGTGGCGCGATGTGTTTCTGACCAACAAGGATGCGACGCTAGAGATATTGGGGCGTTTCACTGAAGAACTGTTTGCGCTGCAGCGGGCCATTCGTACAGGTGACGGCGATCAGCTGTTCGATTATTTCACGCGCACACGTGCGATCCGGCGCGGGATCATTGATGCCGGGCAGGATACGGACGCGCCGGATTTTGGTCGCGGGAATACCAACCCATGAGGCGCGGCTGGAGCGGTCTGTCGATTGGGTGGTTGGTACTTGGTGCCACAATGGGGAATGCAACGCCATCGGAACACCGGTTGACCCCCGATGACCAACCGGTTCTGGCCTTTGCCGCTCCGGTCGGGATGCAGCCAGAGTTGCAGCCGAATACGCTGGTACAGCAGGTGCTGTTCAAAAAGCGTAAGCTGCGCAAAACATCGGTCTGCGGGAATATCGAAATTCAGGGCAAGTCGGTGGGTAATGTTCCCGGCAAGATCAAAGCCTGCGGGATCAAGGAAGCGGTACAGATCACCTCAGTTTCTGGTGTGGCGCTTAGCCGTCCGTCCACCATGGATTGCGGCACAGCAATTGCGCTGAACCAATGGGTCGAGAAAAGCGTGAAGCCCACCTTCAAAAGGCGCGGTCCCGTTGTCGAACTGCAGGTCGCGGCCCACTACGCATGCCGAACGCGCAACAACCGCAAGGGTGCGCGGATATCGGAACACGGTAAGGGCCGGGCCATAGACATATCAGGTTTCAAGATGGCGAATGGCGAGGTTGTGACCGTTCTGAACGGTTGGCGCAAGAACCCGTCAAAGAAGCAACTGACCAAGATCTGGCGCGCCGCCTGCGGGCCGTTCGGAACGGTACTTGGCCCGAATGCGGACCGGTATCACCGGGATCATTTTCACTTGGACACAGCCCGGTATCGCCGTGGCCCGTACTGCCGTTAACGCAGGATCAACCGCGGGGCCGGACCAAGGGGTAGCGGGCCAAGCGCCACATAGCCCTCACGGAAGTTCAACTGCAGATCCAGCGAATCGGGATTGCCCCCCAAGCCAGCCATGAATTTCAGGGCACGTGTCACAGGGTCTACCGCCTGATCGGGCAGGGCCCCTGCGGCGTTGGCCATGGCAACCATCTCACGCCAATTTTCGGCCTTGATCGAAATCTCTCCGGTAGGAATACCCTGATCGTCTACGTCCAGCTCTCCGGCAGCGAACAGGCGCAATGCACCCCATTTCATCTCAGCCAGACGCAGGTCGATCCGGGTGGGCTGAGGTCGGCTTTGTTCCAGTGCAGATCGATCCCACGGTTTGTCAAAGGTGGCGACCATATCCATTTCCAGCGCATCGAATGTCTGGGGCAGTGTGGTGGCGGAATGCATCATGGCGCGCAGATCATCGCCGGGGGAAAAGCCATCGATCCGCGCGCTGATCGCATAGGCTTGAGGATTTTCGGTTTGCTCCATCACCAGACCAAGCGTGGTTCCCGCTGCTAGCAAATCAGCATCATTGGCAACGGACCATGGTCCGGCAGTCAGAGACATTTTCTCTAGCACCAGCGCGACACCAGGTTGCAACTGCAGCTCGGCCTGCAGGTCAGCTGCAACGATGGTCGACGTTTGATCGAAATAGGACAGCAGCTGCGGCGTTTCCGCGAAACGCAGAACCTGTCGACCCGGCCAGATCGCGGGGCTTTGGAATTCGATCCAGTCGGCGCTCCAGGCGGTGCCGTTGACCGGGTCGGCCAGAGCGGGGCTGTTCAGTCGGGTGACGTGGTTGAATGGATAGCCTGCTGTGGCTACGTCCGAAAAATCGGCCAGCCAGCCTCTTTCTTGTTGGTTGTCGAACCAAGTTGTGATCGCGTTGCGCAATCCATATCCGGCGACGAACCAATAGGCGCTCCAGATCGCAGTGATGAAAATGACTACTCGTATTAGCCCGCGCATTGCTAATGGCCCTTTTTCCCGCCTTGAAATTGATGTTTATAGGCGCAAACGGGCAAGGACCAGTGCTATGACGATGTGGGTTTTCGGATATGGGTCGCTGCTGTGGAATCCCGGCTTTCCCGTGTCCCGCAGCGAACGCGCAACCCTGAATGGATATGCGCGGTCTTTCTGCATGAGTTCGATTCATCACCGCGGAACCGAAGAGAAACCCGGCCTTGTTCTGGCGTTGGATGAACAGCGTGACACCCTGTGCAAAGGTCTGGCCCTCGCCGTCGAGGCAGGCCACGAAGAGCGTACCTTGCATGAACTGCGCGAGCGCGAGCTGATCTCGTCGGCCTATGTCGAAAAGATGCTTGATGTGCATTTGGAAACGGACGAGGTCGTAACGGCTGTCACCTATGTTATCGACGCAGATCACGTGCAGTATTGCGGGGGCATGCCGTTGGAAGACCAGGCGCAGATCATTGCCCATGCTGTCGGCGGGCGCGGTCCAAATACCGAATACCTTTATAACACAGCTGAACATCTGACCGAGATTGGTCTGCGTGATCCCGATCTTGAGTGGTTAGCGCAACGGGTGCGAAGCATTACCTCATAAACCCTTGGCGTCACCGGCAGATTTTCGGTAGATTCGCGTCAGAGCAGAAAAGAACCGGGAAAAACGCGCATGGCGCAGGCACAACAGGGCGCGAGACCGCATTTCTCGCAACCCATTCGTCAGATCGTAACGATGCTTGTGGCGATCGGCCTGGCTGGTATGGGCATCTTCATGGCGCTGCCTTACGTTTTGCCGGTTTTCTATGCAAACCCGTATCTGAACGGTTTTATCCTTCTGGTATTTTTCGTCGGCGTAATTGCCTGTTTTTATCAGGTGACACAGTTGATCGGTTCGGTGCGCTGGATCGAGTCCTTCGTTGGTGGCGTTGTTCATGAGGACGCGCGCACGCCTCAGCTTTTGGCACCGCTGGCGTCGCTGCTGCGGGACCGGGGTGCGCGGTCGCAGATCAGTTCCAGTTCGACCCGGTCTATTTTGGATTCGGTGGCCGAACGGGTCGAGGAAGAGCGTGAGATCACGCGTTATATCACCAATGTTCTGATCTATCTTGGGCTTTTGGGAACGTTTTTTGGCTTGGCCACGACGGTCCCCGCTATTGTCGACACGATCCGCAGTCTCAATCCGCAGGATGGCGAAGAAGGGCTGGCCGTGTTCAATCGCCTGATGGTTGGCCTTGAAACCCAACTGCAGGGAATGGGCGTGGCCTTTGGGTCTTCGTTGCTGGGTCTTGCCGGATCACTGATTGTGGGGTTGCTGGAACTGTTCGCGGGCCACGGGCAGAACCGGTTTTATCGAGAGCTCGAAGAATGGTTGTCCTCGATCACCCGTGTCGGCTTTGCAGCAGGCGATGACGGCAGCAGCACCGAACTGGCGGTTCTGACACCGGTTCTGGATGCAATGTCCGAACAGATGAACGCCCTGCAGGACCTGTTTTCGGCGCAGGAAGCCGACCGGGCCGAGCTGTCGGGCAAGCTGGGGCATCTTGTCGGCGCAATCGGAGATATGAACCAGCGTCAGTCTGAGACCGAGAATGTCACCGCTGCGCTGGAACGTGTCGCACTGGGGCAGGACGCTCTGCTGGATCATCTGCGGGAACAGGGGACCAGCGAAGGAATAGACGCAGAAAGCCGCATGCGCCTGCGCTCGATGGATGTTCAGTTGCTGCGTATCCTCGAAGAAATTTCAGCAGGCCGCCAAGAAAGCATGAGCGAGCTGCGCAAGGACATCGAACTTTTGGTCAAAGCTCTTACATTGCCCCGAGGCGCCGTTCGAACCGCTCCGGAAGGAGAGTAATCCATGGCTCTGTCCCGTCGCACAGGTCAGCGGTTTCAGGGGTCGGTCTGGCCGGGTTTCGTGGATGCGATGACCGGGCTGTTGATGGTGCTGACCTTTGTGTTGACCATCTTCATGGTGGTGCAATTCGTGCTGCGCGAGACGATTTCGGGGCAAGAGGATGAACTGACCGCCCTGTCCGGCGAAGTGGCGGCCCTTGCTGGTGCGCTTGGGTTGGAAGAAAGGGAAAACAGCCGCCTTCAGGCCCGGTTAGGGGCGCTGAATGCGACCCTGACGCAGGCCGAGGAAGATCTGGCGCAGGCAGAAACCAGGATCACGTCATTCGAAGCACAGGTCGCATCTCTGTTGGCCGATCAGGAGCGGTCGCTGGGGGTTATCGCCTCACTGGAATCTGAGCGTTCGGAATTGCTGAATGAACAAGAGGCCCTGAACCTGGCCCTTGCCCAAAGCCGTGCCGAGGTCGATGCCCAGGCCGAGGCCGCCCGGCTTGATGCTGCCCGCCGCGAAGCGCTTGAAGCGTTGGTGGCGGATCTGGAACAAAATGAGGCCGCGCAGGCCGCATTGGTCACCGAGCTTGAAGGCCAGCTTGACGCCGAAGAGGCCGCGCGCCTGGCCGAAGCTGCGGCGGCCGAAAACCTGCGCAATCGTCTGCAGGATGCGGATGCGGAACTGACCGCTATGACGCTGGCTCTGGAAGCGCAACGCAAGCAAGCCGAAGAAACCCTGACCCTGTTGGCCGCTGCGCAAGCTGCTAAGGCCGAACTGGAGCGGCAGTTTGGTGAGCTTGATAGTCAGGAGTTGCAGGCCCAGCTGCAAGCGGCATTGGCCGCCCAAACCGACGCTCTGACAGCGGAACAGATACAGCGCACATTGGCCGAAGAACGCGCAGCCTTGCTGGCCGTTGCGCGTGAGGCAATCTCTGCCGAGAAAGCCGTTTCAGCAAAGGCGCAGCGTCAGACTGCCTTGCTGAACCAGCAGATGGCAGCCCTGCGCGAGCAGTTGGGTGGATTGCAGGCTTTGCTGGACGATTACGAAGACCGCAACGCCGCCGCTGATATTCGTATTCAAACATTGGGTCAGGATCTGAACGCCGCACTCGCCCGCGCCGCCTCGGAAGAGCGTCGCCGCCGTTTGTTGGAAGAGGCCGAGCGCGCCCGGCTTGAGGCCGAGGCCGAAGCCCTTTCGGGCCAGAACCAAGAACTTACGGCGCAGGCCGAGGATCTTCAGCGATATCGTTCGGAATTCTTCGGTCGGTTGCGCGATGTGCTGGGTAATCAGGTAGGCGTTCGGATCGAAGGCGATCGGTTTGTGTTCTCGTCCGAAGTACTGTTCGATACAGGATCAGCAGTGCTGTCGCCCAAGGGTCAGCTTGAGATCGCCAAGGTGGCCAATATACTGCGCAGTGTCGCGGCTGAAATTCCCGAAGGCCTGAACTGGGTTATTCGCGTTGACGGCCATACCGACAATGTCCCGCTGGCCGGAACTGGCCGCTATCGGGACAACTGGGAGCTTAGCCAGGGACGCGCCTTGTCGGTTGTCCGTTATATGGTCGATGCGTTGGGTATTCCACCGCAACGTCTGGCGGCCAATGGCTTTGGTGAATTCCAACCCTTCAACCCCGCAAACACCCCAGAAGCGCGCGCTCAGAATCGCCGGATCGAATTGAAGCTGACAGAGCGCTGATTGCAGCAAGGAAGGCCCATTGTCAGAGTTGGGTGGTTTTCCGGGCGCCCCTGAGATTTTCTTTTGAGACAGGTGACTCGGCTCGGGCAAGAAAAAAGCCCGGCGTAGAAGCCGGGCTTTGATTTGATGCGCTGCTTTTAATCTGCAGTCAGAAGCGGGGGTTTGTCGCCAGGGATGCGCGGTTGATCGGGGCCAAAAATGTCCAGATCCAGCTCTCCCTTCTTGACCGAGACGCGAACGACACCGCCCTTGGCCAGCTTGCCGAACAGCAGCTCCTCGGCCAGAGGTTTCTTGATGTGTTCCTGAATGACGCGTCCCAATGGGCGTGCGCCCATCTTGTCGTCATAGCCTTTGTCGGCCAGCCATTCGGCGGCTTTTGGCGTCAGGTCGATGGTCACATTGCGGTCCAGTAGCTGTGCTTCAAGCTGCAGCACGAACTTCTCGACCACCTGCAGGATGACCTCTTTCGGCAGCGGCGCGAAGGAAATGACAGCATCCAGACGGTTGCGGAATTCCGGTGTGAACATACGTTCGATCGCGGCGGTATCCTCACCTTCGCGGCGGTCGCGGGCAAAGCCGATGGCCGCCTTTGCCTGTTCTTGCGCCCCTGCATTCGAGGTCATGATCAGCACCACGTTGCGGAAGTTCACCGTGCGACCATTGTGGTCGGTCAGCTCTCCGTGGTCCATCACTTGCAGCAGGATGTTGAACACGTCCGGGTGGGCTTTTTCAATCTCATCCAGCAGCAGAACGCAATGCGGATGCTGGTCGACGCCATCAGTCAGCAAACCGCCTTGGTCGAACCCGACATAGCCCGGAGGCGCACCGATCAGGCGGCTGACCGCGTGTTTCTCCATGTATTCCGACATATCAAAACGCAGCAGTTCCACTCCCAGCGTATCCGCCAGCTGTTTCGCGACTTCGGTCTTTCCCACACCGGTTGGGCCAGCAAACAGATAGTTGCCGATGGGCTTTTCCGGCTCGCGCAGACCGGCGCGCGCCAGTTTGATGGCGCTGGACAGCGCCTCAATCGCCACGTCTTGTCCGAAGACCACCCGTTTGAGCGACTTTTCAAGGTCTTTCAGAACCTCGGCATCGTCCTTGGTGACGTTCTTGGGTGGAATGCGGGCGATCTTGGCAACAACGGCCTCAATCTCTTTGACGCCGATGGTCTTGCGGCGCTTGCTTTCAGCAACCAGATGCTGGGCTGCACCGGCTTCGTCAATCACGTCGATCGCCTTGTCGGGCAGCTTGCGGTCATTGATGTAGCGTGCTGACAACTCGACCGCGGTTTTAATCGCGTCGGCTGTATATTTGATCTCGTGATGCTTTTCGAAATAGGGCTTCAGACCGCGCAGGATTTTTACGCTGTCCTCGACCGAAGGTTCGTTCACGTCAATCTTCTGGAACCGGCGGCTGAGCGCGCGGTCCTTTTCGAAATGCTGGCGAAACTCTTTGTAGGTGGTCGAACCCATAGTGCGCAGTTTTCCACCCTGAAGGGCCGGTTTCAGCAGGTTCGAGGCATCCATTGCCCCGCCCGAGGTGGCACCGGCACCGATGACGGTGTGGATTTCATCAATGAACAGAACCGCGTCTGGGTGATCCTCAAGCTCGGTCACGACCGCTTTCAGGCGTTCTTCGAAATCACCGCGATAGCGGGTGCCCGCCAGCAATGCACCCATATCCAGCGAATAGATGGTGGTTTCTGACAGGACATCGGGGGCCTCGCCAGAGATGATCTTAAATGCCAGTCCCTCTGCGATTGCGGTTTTGCCAACGCCCGGATCACCGACCAGAAGCGGGTTGTTCTTGCGCCGGCGGCATAGCACCTGAATGCAGCGCTCAACCTCATCGGCACGACCGATCAGCGGGTCGATATCGCCCGCGCGCGATTTCGCGTTCAGGTCGATGCAGTATTTCCCCAGCGCGCTTTCTTTTTGCTCGCCATCGGCGGTGCTGGCCGGAGTTTCCTCTTCTGCCTGATCCGCGCCCGATACCGAACGGCTTTCGCCGTAGGCCGGGTCCTTGGCCACACCATGGGCGATGAAATTCACCGCATCGTACCGGGTCATATCCTGTTCCTGCAGGAAATAGGCTGCGTTGCTTTCGCGTTCGGCAAAGATCGCGACCAGAACATTCGCCCCGGTCACTTCGGTCCGGCCCGAACTTTGAACATGGATCGCAGCGCGCTGGATCACACGTTGGAAAGCGGCTGTCGGTACAGCCTCGGACCCGTCAATATCGGTGACAAGGTTCGATAGGTCTTCGTCGATGAATTCCACCAGAGTGCTGCGCAATTCGTCAAGATCGACGCTGCAGGCTTTCATCACGCGGATCGCATCGGGCTCTTCCAACAATGCCAGAAGCAGATGCTCCAGCGTTGCGAATTCATGTCGCCGTTCATTCGCAGCCGCCAGGGCCGCGTGGATGGCTTGTTCTAGTGTGCTCGAGAATGAAGGCACGCGGGTGCTCCTCTGTCTTGGGTCAGAAGGGGGCGGGCTGAAGGCCGGATCCCCATCCCAACCATGTCCTCATACTATTAGAGTTTGGTTGATCAGAGCCCGGCTTCAAGGGTTTTCTTGCTCTTGACAGTCACATTTGTTGTGACCGTGGCTGTGAAGTAGGTGAAATAGGTATCAAAACCGATCTTTTCTAGCCCTGATTTCAGCAAAAATTTTGGCTGGTTCGGCGCCTGCCATACCCAGATGCGCCTGAATCGCCGGGTCAGCGGCGCGCAGGAAGGGGTTAGTGGCCTTTTCCAGCGCCAGAGTGGAGGGAACTGTAGGCTGTTGTGCGGCTCGGGTGCTGTCAATTTCTGCGACGCGTTTCTGCAGCGCAGAATTTCCTGGATCGACGGTGAGAGCGAATTTGGCATTGGACTGCGTGTATTCGTGCCCTGAACAAACCAGCGTGTCATCCGGCAAGGCGCTCAGTTTACACAGCGATTCCCACATCTGCGGTGCGGTGCCTTCAAACAGGCGTCCACAACCCATTGCCATCAGGCTGTCGGCGGTAAAGACCACCGCGCTTTGCGGCATGTGAAAGGCGATGTGACCAAGAGTATGCCCCGAAACGTCCAGAACAAGGACGGGTTCCCCGCCGATTTCAAAACTGTCGCCGTCATTGACCTGTTGATCCAAAGGTGGCAGGCGATGTGCGTCGGCTGCCGCGCCGATCACCGTCGCCGGGTGCTGTTCCAAAATGGCCGGCAACCCGTCGACATGGTCGAAATGGTGATGCGTGAGCAACACATGAGACAAGCCCCAGCCAAGTCGTTCCAGTTCTGACAGAATCGGGCCACTTTCAGGCGCGTCGATTAATGCGGTGTTGCCGCTAACCGCGTCATGCGCCAGAAATGCGTAGTTATCGCTGAGACATGGGATGGTGACGATCTCAAGAGGCATGGCCTTTTGCCCTTTCGTTGCTAGACTGCGCTCAGCTAATCCGATTGGCCAGGTGTCCGCAATGCATCTTGATGTGCAGGATCTGAGGAATTTCTACTACCGCAGCACTCTTGGTCGTGCAGCGCAGGCGGCCATTCGTGGGCGAATGATTGATCTGTGGCCCGAGGCCAAAGGTCAAACCGTCGTAGGGTTTGGCTTTGCTGTGCCGTTGTTGCGGCCATACCTGAAAGATGCGCGCCGCGTCATCGGGCTGATGCCCGGGCCGCAGGGGGTGATGCCCTGGCCTGCGGGAATGCCCAACGTATCTGTTTTGACGGAAGAGACCTTGTGGCCGATTGAAACGGGCCATGTGGACAAGCTGGTGGTGATGCATGGACTTGAAACGTCACAACGTCCCGCCGAATTGCTGGCGGAATGCTGGCGTGTGCTTGGTCCCGGTGGACGGGCGCTTTTTATCGTACCGAACCGTGCGGGGCTGTGGTCACGGACCGATCGAACGCCATTTGGATTCGGGCGCCCTTATTCTGCCTCGCAGTTGGAAAGTCAGCTAAGGGCGCATCACTTTATGACGGATAACTATTGTTCCGCCTTGTATTTGCCTCCGTCCTTCCGTCGATTCTGGTTGAAATCCGGCAGCCTGATAGAGAAAACTGGCCAGCGTTTGCCGACGATCATGGCAGGCGGCGTTCTGATGGTTGAGGCGACAAAGCAAATCAGACCGCCCAGCGGAACCGTCACCAAAGCGACAGGGCGCCGTCAGATCAAGGCGCTGGATGGCCTGCTCAAGCCAGCCTAGCGCAACGCCGGTACTAGCTTCCATCATAAGGCCGAAACACGCGAAAATGGCTGCAGGAATCGCAAAACCTTGCGGTTTGGTAACATTTTTCACCCTCATCAGCCGTATAAAAGGGTCGCACCCAAGCTAAGTATCTGAAATAGAACGCTTTGTGGATAAGGTGCCCATGGTGATAATATGTTGCTAGCTGGGTTTACCTCTGCTACATCCCCGTTGATTTTGATCCCCGGCCTTATGGACGGGGTTTCTTCACGCCCCCGGGTAGCTGCCGCAACGCGAATTCGGGGCCCAAAATATCGGAAGGGTGGACGTGTCCGAACCAGCTTCGATTTCCACAGGCATTGCCGAGCGCTATGCCACAGCGATTTTTGAGATCGCTAAAGAGAATAAAGACCTCGCAGGTCTGGAAACCGGAATCAACGATCTGGCAGCAGCATTGGGCGACAGTGCCGATCTGCGCGACCTGATCGCCTCGCCTCTGGTTTCGCGCGCTGAACAAGAAGGCGCGATTACAGCGATTGCCGACAAGATGGGTCTGAACGCCATCCTGCGCAACACGCTGGGTCTGATGGCGCAGAAACGCCGTCTGTTCGTTGTGCCGCAACTGGTGCAGGTTCTGCGCGACATGCTGGCCGAAGAGCGTGGCGAAGTGACCGCCGATGTCGCCTCGGCCAAGGCGCTGACTAAGACACAGATGGATAAACTGTCCAAAACGCTGTCCGAGCGTGTGGGCAAGACCGTGACAATAAATGCGACCGTTGATGAAAGCCTCATCGGCGGTCTTGTCGTTAAAGTGGGCTCGAAGATGATCGACAGCTCGATCCGCTCCAAGCTCAACTCCCTACAGAATGCAATGAAAGAGGTCGGATAAATGGGAATCCAAGCTGCAGAGATTTCTGCAATCCTGAAGGACCAGATCAAGAATTTTGGTCAGGAAGCCGAAGTGGCCGAAATCGGTCGCGTGCTGAGCGTCGGTGACGGGATTGCCCGTGTATACGGCCTGGACAATGTGCAAGCCGGTGAGATGGTCGAATTCCCCGGTGGCATCATGGGCATGGCGCTGAACCTGGAAAGCGACAACGTCGGTGTTGTTATCTTTGGTTCTGACCGTGACATCAAAGAAGGTGACACTGTTAAGCGCACCAACTCGATCGTGGACGTGCCAATCGGCAACGGTCTGCTGGGTCGTGTTGTTGACGGCCTGGGCAACCCGCTGGACGGCAAGGGCCCGATCGAATCCACCGAGCGCGGCGTTGCAGACGTCAAAGCGCCGGGCATCATCCCGCGTAAATCGGTTCACGAGCCGATGGCAACCGGCCTGAAATCGGTCGACGCGATGATCCCGATTGGCCGTGGCCAGCGAGAGTTGATCATTGGTGACCGTCAGACCGGTAAAACTGCCGTTGCTCTGGACGCGATCCTGAACCAGAAAGTGTACAACGAAGCAGCAGGCGACGACGAGTCCAAGAAGCTGTACTGCGTTTATGTGGCCATCGGCCAAAAGCGTTCGACCGTTGCTCAGCTGGTGAAGAAACTGGAAGAATCCGGTGCGATTGAATATTCGATCGTTGTGGCCGCAACCGCGTCCGATCCGGCGCCGATGCAGTTCCTGGCACCTTATGCCGCGACCGCGATGGCTGAGTTCTTCCGTGACAATGGCCGCCACGCGCTGATCATCTATGATGACCTGTCGAAACAGGCCGTGTCTTATCGTCAGATGTCGCTCCTGCTGCGCCGTCCGCCCGGACGTGAAGCCTATCCTGGCGACGTTTTCTATCTCCACTCCCGCCTGCTGGAGCGTTCGGCGAAGTTGAACGAAGATTTTGGCGCGGGTTCGCTGACGGCTCTGCCGGTTATCGAAACCCAGGGTGGCGACGTTTCGGCGTTTATTCCGACCAACGTGATCTCGATTACCGACGGCCAGATCTTCCTTGAAACCGAGCTGTTCTATCAGGGTATTCGTCCTGCTGTGAACACCGGTCTGTCGGTTTCGCGTGTAGGCTCCTCGGCTCAAACCAACTCGATGAAGTCGGTTGCCGGCCCGGTTAAGCTGGAGCTGGCTCAGTACCGTGAAATGGCTGCCTTTGCGCAGTTCGGTTCCGACCTTGACGCCGCAACCCAGCAGCTGCTGAACCGTGGTGCGCGTCTGACCGAGCTGATGAAACAGCCGCAGTACTCGCCGCTGACCAACGCTGAAATCGTTTGCGTCATCTTCGCTGGCACCAACGGTTACCTCGACAAGATCGACGTCACCGATGTTGGCCGCTATGAAGCTGGCCTGCTGGCGCATCTGCGTGGCAAGCACGCGGATCTGCTTCAGTGGATCACGGACGAAGATCCCAAGATCAAGGGTGATGCTTCCGACAAGATCAAGGCTGCGCTGGACGAATACGCCGCAACCTTCGCTTAAGGGAGAGGCGGGCACATGCCAAATCTTAAGGATCTAAAAAACAGGATCGAGTCGGTCAAATCGACCCGCAAGATCACCAAGGCCATGCAGATGGTCGCGGCCGCAAAACTGCGCCGCGCCCAGGAATCTGCCGAAGCCTCGCGCCCCTATGCCGCACGGTTCAATGCCGTGATGGCGGGGCTGGCGGCATCGGTCGGGGGCAGCGACAGCGCCCCCAAGCTGCTCCGGGGTACGGGCAGTGATGATGTCCATCTGCTGGTTGTCATGACAGCTGAACGCGGCCTGTGTGGCGGCTTCAATTCGAACATCGCCAAGCTGGCCCGCGCCAAAGCATATGAGCTGAAGGCCAAGGGCAAAACGGTCAAGATTCTGACCGTTGGCAAAAAAGGTCGTGACGCAATCAAGCGCGACTTTGGCGATCTGTTCGTGGGCCATGTCGATCTGAGCGAGGTCAAGCGTTTGGGCTATTCCAACGCGCAGGACATCGCAAAAGACGTCCTGTCCCGTTTCGACGCGGGTGAGTTCGACGTAGCCACGATCTTCTACTCGAAGTTCGTCAACGTCGTAAGCCAGACCCCGACGGCACAACAGATCATCCCTGCCTCGTTCGAGGATGTCGAAGGGGACGACAGCGGCGCGGTCTTTGATTATGAGCCCAGCGAAGAGGCCATCCTGGCCGATCTGCTGCCCAAGGCGGTTGCGACTGCGATCTTCTCGGGACTGCTCGAAAACGGGGCCTCGGAACAGGGTGCACGGATGTCCGCGATGGACAACGCGACACGCAACGCGGGTGAGATGATCGACAAGCTGACGATCCAGTTCAACCGTTCGCGTCAGGCCGTGATCACCAACGAGCTGATTGAAATTATTTCCGGCGCCGAAGCGCTGTAGAGACAAACCGGAGACGAAACATGGCGAATGCAAAAGGCAAAGTCACTCAGATTATCGGGGCCGTCGTCGACGTGCAGTTCGATGACGCACTGCCTGAAATTCTGAACGCGCTGGACACCACCAACAACGGCAAGAAGCTGGTTTTGGAAGTGGCTCAGCACCTGGGCGAAAACACAGTCCGCACCATCGCGATGGACGCGACAGAAGGTCTTGTACGTGGTGCCGAAGTCACGGACACCGGCGCACCGATTGCGGTTCCAGTCGGCAACGCGACCCTGGGCCGTATCCTGAACGTTGTGGGCGAGCCCATCGACGAAAAAGGTCCCGTGGAAACCACCGAAACGCGCTCCATCCACCAGGACGCGCCGGATTTCGCGGATCAGGCCACTGAATCCGAAGTTTTGGTGACCGGCATCAAGGTTGTTGACCTGCTGGCCCCTTACGCCAAAGGCGGTAAGATCGGCCTGTTCGGCGGCGCCGGAGTTGGCAAAACCGTTCTGATCATGGAATTGATCAACAACATCGCCAAAGTGCACTCGGGCGTGTCCGTGTTTGCGGGCGTTGGTGAGCGGACCCGTGAAGGCAACGACCTGTATCACGAGATGATTGAATCCGGCGTTATCGTTCCCGACAAGCTGGAAGACTCGAAAATCGCGCTGGTTTACGGCCAGATGAACGAGCCTCCGGGAGCCCGTATGCGGATCGCTCTGTCGGGTCTGACCCTGGCGGAACAGTTCCGTGATGCAACCGGTGCCGACGTTCTGTTCTTTGTCGACAACATCTTCCGCTTTACGCAGGCGGGTTCCGAGGTTTCGGCTCTGCTGGGTCGTATTCCTTCGGCTGTGGGTTACCAGCCGACACTGGCGACCGACATGGGCGCGATGCAGGAACGCATCACCTCGACCAAGTCCGGCTCGATCACCTCGGTTCAGGCCGTCTATGTTCCTGCGGATGACTTGACCGACCCTGCGCCGGCCACCTCGTTCGCACACTTGGATGCGACCACCGTTCTGAACCGTGCGATCTCGGAAAAGGGTATCTACCCTGCCGTTGACCCGCTCGACTCGACCTCGCGTCTGCTCGACCCGGCCATCGTCGGTGAAGAGCATTATACCGTTGCGACCGACGTTCAGCAGATCCTCCAGCGCTATAAGTCGCTGCAGGACATCATCGCGATCCTCGGCATGGACGAACTGTCGGAAGAAGACAAACTGACCGTGGCCCGTGCCCGTAAGATTGAACGCTTCCTGTCGCAGCCGTTTGACGTGGCCGAAGTCTTCACAGGCTCGCCTGGTGTTCAGGTTCCTCTGGATGTCACCATCGCGTCGTTCAAGGCCGTTGTGGCCGGCGAATACGATCACCTGCCCGAAGCAGCCTTCCTGATGGTTGGCGGCATCGATGAAGTGATCGCCAAAGCGGAAAAGATGGCCGCAGAAGCCGCCTAAGGAGCACACCTGATGGCAAACACGATGCACTTTGACCTCGTCAGCCCCGAGCGGAGCCTTGCTTCGCTCGCGGTGACTGCGGTCCAGCTTCCCGGCGCGGACGGGGACATGACGGCGATGCCCGATCATGCCCCCACCATCACCACGTTGCGCCCCGGTCTGCTAAAGGTCGAGGCACCCGAAGGGTCCAGCGAATACCTGGTCACCGGCGGGTTTGCCCAGATCAATGGCGACAGCATGTCGGTTCTGGCCGAAAAGGCCATTCCGGTCTCTGAAGTGACCCGCGCGCATCTGGACGATCTGATCGCCGAGGCACGTGCGTCGCATGACGCGGCCAAAGGCGGCGACGATCAATCAGTCGTCGACGATGCGGCCAAGCTGCTGGCCGATATGGAAGCTCTTGGGACACATATGAGCCTGTAAGTTTCAGGACATGTAGATTTAGAAACGGCCCTGCCTGTGCGGGGCCGTTTTTTTGTGGTGATTTTGGATGAAGGGCGGTCTAAGGTTCCGTAATTCTTTATAAAAGACGACAAAATGCAGACTTTTAGTACCCATCCGATTGGAATCGACCAAGGCGAAGTTGTGCTGTTCTCCGACTTCGCAGATGGCGGTGACATGTGGACAGGCGAGGGGCCGCGCGAACGACGCTCGGACATAGAATTCAGCCAGCCATTCCGTTCCGCGCCTGTTGTACAGATCAGCGTGTCACTGTGGGATGTTGATACATCTTCGGCATTGCGCGCCGAGGTCAAGGCCGAGGACATCACGCCCGAGGGATTTGCTGCGGTGTTCCGTACCTGGTCGGATACCCGCATCGCGCGCATCCGAATATCTTGGACAGCGTTCGGCGAGGTGCCACATGAGGATGACTGGGATATTCTGTGAAGCCAGCCTTGGGTTTAGGACTCGTCCGATGCCTCTATCATGGCGACCCGGTGTGCATGCCGTCCGCCTTCGAATTCGGCTGACAGGAACGCATCCACTATATCCAGCGCCTGACCCTCACCCACGACCCGGGCGCCGACAGACAGCATGTTGGCGTCGTTATGCTGGCGGATCATGCGTGCGGAAAAGGCATCCGAGCAGACACCGCAGCGAATGCCGGGGACCTTGTTGGCC
Source organism: Ruegeria faecimaris (assembly GCF_900182615.1). Taxonomy (GTDB): domain Bacteria; phylum Pseudomonadota; class Alphaproteobacteria; order Rhodobacterales; family Rhodobacteraceae; genus Ruegeria; species Ruegeria faecimaris. The sequence goes on from NZ_FXTE01000004.1 coordinate 22,376, forward strand.
GCCATCATGATACCTTGACCCGTTCCACACAGAACGATGCCAAGCTGACAATCCCCGGATGCCACTGCTTGGGCGGCGGCCTTGCCATGAACAGGGTAATGGGTGCTCTCAGGTGTCTTGGGGCCGATATCGACGACGTCCCATCCCTGGGCCGCAATATGAGAGGCAACCGCCTGGCGTAATTCGATAGCTGCGTGGTCGCTGGATAGAACAATGCGTTTTGAGGCTGTCACGGTAAACTCCGACCTGTATTGCAGAAAGAAAAGAGGCGGCCCTTGGGCCGCCGCGTTCGATCAATCCCTATGATACATCGACTCGTAGATCGGCGTCAGGGTCTTATCCTCGAACAGTGACGATACACTGGTGCCGTTCCAGATATTCAGGATCGCCTGCGTAAAGATCGGGGCTGTGGGCACGATGCGGATGTTCTTGGCCTTGGTAATTTCTTCTGTCGGCTGGATCGTGTCGGTCAGCACCAGAGATTTCATCACCGAATTGGTCACGCGTTCGACCGCAGGGCCGCTCATGACGCCGTGTGTGATGTAGGAATGAACTTCTTTCGCACCATTATCCAGCAGTACTTGCGCCGCTTTGCACAGAGTACCGGCCGTGTCGCACATGTCGTCAACGATCAAACAGATCTTGTCTCTGACATCGCCAATTACGGTCATCTCAGCGACTTCGCCGGCTTTTTCGCGGCGTTTGTCCACGATCGACAGCGGGGCGTTGATCCGCTTGGCCAACTCGCGCGCCCGGGCCACGCCGCCCACATCGGGCGAAACGACCATGATCTCGTCGAGGCTGTCCTTGAACTGATGTTTCACATCCAGCGCAAAGATCGGCGAGGCATAAAGGTTGTCGACAGGCATGTCGAAGAACCCCTGAATCTGCGCTGCGTGCAGATCCATGGTCAGGATGCGCTCGATCCCGGCGCCAGTCAGCATGTTGGCCACCAGCTTGGCGCTGATCGGTGTGCGGGCCTTGGTGCGGCGGTCCTGGCGGGCATAGCCGAAATAGGGGATCACGGCGGTAATCCGTTGGGCCGACGAACGGCGCAGCGCATCAGCAATGATGAGCAGCTCCATCAGATTGTCATTGGCCGGGTTCGAGGTGGGCTGGACGATGAACATATCTTCGCCGCGCACGTTCTCGAACACTTCGACAAAGATTTCACCGTCGTTAAACCGTTCGACCCGGGCATCGACCAGACCCTGATCGACGCCGCGATACAGGCTCATTCGGCGTGCAATGGATTCGGCAAGCGGAAGATTAGCGTTCCCAGCGATTAACTTGGGTTCGTGAAGTGTCGGCATCGGCTGAGGTCCCCGGGCAGCAATGGCAAATGTGACAGATTCGTGATGTTGACACCGCTTAGCATGGCCTTACCGTCCAGCAAAGATAACGCTGCGGAGAAAGTGAACATGGCCCAAATTGACTACTATTTTGCGACACTCTCGCCATACACCTACCTGGCGGGACTGCGCCTGGAAGAGATTGCGGCCAAACATGGTGCGACAATCAACTACAAGCCGCTTGATATCGTCGCCCTGTTCGGACGTACGGGAGGTGTTCCGCCCAAGGACCGCCATATCTCGCGCATCGAATACCGGACGCAAGAAATGCAGCGACAGTCAAAAAAGCTGGGTATGGCGTTCAACCTGCAACCGGCCCATTGGCCCACCAATGCGGCGCCGTCCTCATACGCGATCATCGCCGCCATTCAGGACGAGTCAGGGGATGTGGGGCAGCTGGTGCATTCCTTTGTGCGCGCCTGCTGGGCCGAGGAAAAGGACATCGCGCAAGACGACGTGATCCGCGCTTGCCTGGCTGACGCTGGGTTTTCCCCGGATCTGGCCGATAGCGGCTTGCTGCTCGGGGCTGAGACCTATACCGCCAATCTGGAAGAAGCCGTGGAACGCGGAGTTTTTGGAGCTCCGTTCTATATAACGGAAGACGATCAGCGGTTCTGGGGCCAAGACAGGTTGGACGATCTGGACAGGCATCTGGCCGGGCTGAAGGGATAGGACAACATAATGGCCGTTGCGCAGAACCTGCATGTCACGCAGTTGGGGCAGGGTGATCGCCCTGTGCTGGCCTTGCATTGCACCATTGCTCATTCCGGGGTCTGGGCAGGCCTAGCCGCGGCGATGAAAGGGCAGGCAAGTTTTATTGCACCGGATATGCTGTCCCATGGGCGCAGCCCGGACTGGGATCGCCAGGGGGATCTGTATGACCGGCTGACCGAAGCCACACTTGAACATCTGACCGAGCCGATGGATCTGATCGGGCATTCCTTTGGCGCGGCGATAGCCTTGCGGCTGGCGGTCGAGCATCCCGCGTTGGTTCGCAGTGTCGCCCTGATAGAACCGGTGTATTTTGCCGTTGCTCAGCAGGATGCCCCGGACCTTGTGGCGGAATACGCGCATGTTGCCCAACCCTGTATGGACGCGCTTGCATCAGGCGACGAACCTCTGGCGGCAAGGCTGTTCAACCGGTTGTGGGCCGGAGATAGGGGACCGCGTTGGTCAGACATGCCCGAAACTGCACGGGCGGGGATGGTGCGTGGAATTCATCTGGTATCCGAGGTCGAAAACGAACTGATAATGGATTCCAAAGGTTTGCTACGGCCCGAGCGGATCGCACACGCCAATATGCCGGTATTGCTGCTGCATGGGGCGCTCACCCACCCAGTGATGGTCGCGATAAACTCTGGATTGAAATCCCGTCTTCCAATGGCCGAAAGCGCCGTGATCGAAGGGGCAGGGCATATGGCTCCGATCTCTCACCCGACAGAGACCGGCGCTCTGATCGAGGCTTTTTGGAACAGACTGCCTGCCACTGCCTGAAGCTTCGGGCGCGTCGTTACAAGAGCGCGATGAACCGATCAATTTGCGCAGGCTCGATGGACCAGTCACAAACCAGCCGACAGGCTAGAATTTCGCTGTCATCTGCCCCGTCCAGCTCTGCCCCCCACAAGTGGTAAACAGCACCTGCGGCATGCAGTTGCTTGTGTTGGGCGCGTGAAAACTGGGCAAAAATCATATTCGCCTGCGGCGCGTGCAGGAAAGAGGCACCTTTGGAGCGCAATCCCTCGGTCAGACGGGCGCAGTTGTTATTGGCCTGACGGGCCAGTGTCAGCCACAGATCATCCTGCAGATACGCCGCCATTTGGGCGGACAGATAGCGGTGCTTGGAGAACAGGTGCGCCCCGCGCTTGCGACGCAATTCGAATTCCCAGGCTTTGCTTTCATCAAAGAAGACAACGGCTTCGACGCCCATCAGCCCGTTTTTGGTCCCGCCAAAACTGACCGCATCCACGCCTGCTTTCCACGTCATCTCGGCGGGTGAGCAGTTCAACGCAACAAGGGCGTTGGATAAACGCGCACCGTCCAAATGGACTGGCAGCCCATACTCTTTGGCCACGGCGCAGAGCGCCTGCAATTCTGACAGGGTGTAAACAGACCCTCGTTCGGTCACCTGCGTAATGGATACAGGTCCGCGCTGCGGTCCATGCACGCCGCGTGTTTCTTCGGCCAGAATCGAGCCGCGCAGCGCGTCCGGCGCCATCTTGTCCGCGCCCGGAACCAGCGTCAGCTTGGCGCCGCTGTAAAACTCGGGCGCGTTGCACTCATCCTCGTGGATATGTGCCACGGGTGAGCAGAACACCGTCTCCCACGGCTGCGCCAGCGTCGCCAGCGCCAGCGAATTCGCGGCCGTCCCGGTGGCCACCAGATACACGGCGGCGCCAGGTGCCTCGAACACCCCGCGAATGCGATCCCGGACCTCATTCATCAAGGTGTCGGTTCCATAGGCCATCTGATAGCCCTGATTGGCAGCATTCAGCGCTTCCATGACCGCCGGGTGAACCGGCCCCGAATTGTCAGAGGCAAAGTACATTAGCTGGGCTCCTCGATGATATGATCTTCCCACTCTTCCAGCGGAGTTTCGAATTCGGACACGGTCCGACCCTGCACCGAGACTCCGGCGGCATGAACGCTGTCCGGTGTGCCCGAAATCAACGGGTGCCAATCGTGTAGGGGTTTGCCCTCCCACAACAGGCGATAGGCACAGGTCTGTGGCAGCCAATAGGCGTGATCGTTGATATTGCCCGGCGTCATCACGATACATTCCGGCACAAATTGGTGGCGGATATCGTATTGGGTGCAGCGGCAACTTTCGTCATCCAACAGACGGCAGGCGACGCAGGTCAGGGCAACCTCACCGGTGTCTTCATCTTCCAGTTTGTTCAGACAACATTTGCCGCAGCCATCGCACAAAGCTTCCCATTCAGCTTGGTTCATGCGGGTTAACGGTTTTCGTTCCCAGAACCTGGGGGCCAGGCCGGTGCGGTCGATCGGATCCGTTGTCATCGGTCCGCCAGCAGGCCGCGGGCCTTGTCGCAGTCGGCATCCATCTGCGCGATCAGGCCGTCCAGACTGTCAAAGGTCATCTCGGGGCGCAGGTATTCTACCAGACCCACCGACAGGGTCGCGCCATAAAGGTCACCCGAGAAGTCGAACAGGAAGGTTTCGATATTGGGGACCTCACCATTGAACATCGGTCGCGTCCCAACCGAGGCTGCGCCCTGATAGCTGCCCAGATGAGGTCCATCCAGAACATCGACCAGAACGGCATAGACGCCGAATCTTGGCGGATGCAGCCCCTCAATGGACATGTTTGCGGTGGGAAATCCCAGTTCACGGCCCCGTTGTTCTCCTCCGATCACCTCGCCTTCGATCCGGTGCCAGTGACCCAACATAGTAGCGGCATCCTGCGGGCGGCCCTCGGTCAGTGCAGTACGGATCGCAGTGGATGAAACGACATTTTCGGACCGCTCCATCAACGGAGCGATGGTGACACCGAACCCCATCTCTTGCCCAAAGAGCACCAAGTCATCAGCGGTGCCGCTGCGGCCTTTGCCGAAACAGAAATCGGCACCGACGACGACATGCGACAGGCCGAGCCCGTCGCAGATTACGTTGCGGGCGAATTCCCTGGGCGTCAGGCCAGCCAATGCGGCATTGAACGGCAGCTCATACAGCTTTTCGACCCCCAGTTTTGCTAACCGGTGCGCGCGGGCATTGCCGCGCATCAGGCGAAAGGGCGGGGTGTCCGGGGCGAAATATTCTCTGGGATGCGGCTCGAATGTCAGTACGCCCAAAGGTGCACTCGGCGCGGCGCTGCGGGCCAGTTCGATCACAGATTGGTGGCCGATATGAACGCCGTCGAAATTCCCGATCGCCACGCTGGCGCCGCGATCTTGGGGTTCGATGAATTGGAGGTCACGAATGATGCGCATAGCGACTGCCTAGCGGGACAGGCGCGCTTGTTCAAGGGTCTGAAACCCCCGGAAATGCTCAGTCGAATTTGCGCGACGGGGCCAGCACCATGGCTTCGCCGACCAGCACCTTCTTGCCATCCACTGCGCAGTGACAATCGAGCTTGACTCGACGCTTGGCAAAATCAATGTCGATCACCTTGACCTCGGCATAGACCATGTCACCCGGGCGAACAGGAGCGAGAAACTTCAGCGACTGCCCCATGTAAACTGTGCCGTGGCCCGGCAACTGCTCGCCGATCACGGCCGAGATCAGACCCGCGGTCAGCATCCCATGCGCAATGCGCCCCTCGAAGATCGTGTCGCGGGCGTAATTGTCGTCCAGATGTACGGGGTTTCTGTCGGTCGACACCTGAGCGAACATTTCGATATCCTCGTCCGTCACCACTTTGCGAAGGTGACGGGACATGCCCATCTCGATGTCTTCAATACAGATCGTGCCGCGTGGAAGATTATCCAACATGTTGCCCTCACTCGAATTCATCGGGCAACAAAAAAATCAAAGTCACCCCTGTTGGGAAACTTTATTACTTTGCAACTGCAGAAAATCAAGCCTTTTTTGACTACCTAAGGCGGCCGATCGTATAGGTCGGGTTTATCTTTTCCTTTTGAATATAATCAGTTAGGGATTCATGATGCGGATGTGCCTCGGTTTTTGTCTCGGCCGCGGCTAGCCCGCCCGAGATGAAAAGAGAATCAATGCCTTCCCCCATTCCCCCCAGAATGTCGGTGTGCGGACCGTCTCCGATGACAAGAATGTCCCCATCGGGGATGTCGTGGCCAAGTTCCTGCAACCTGCGGCGGGCAAGATCATAGATCGGCGGATGAGGCTTTCCGAAATATAGGCTTTCGCCACCCATTTCCGTATAAAGCCTGGCCAATGCACCAGCGCACCACTCCCGAACCTCGCCGCGGTCCACCACAATATCGGGATTGGCACAAAGCAGCTTCAGCCCCTTTTGTTTGGCGTACAGGAAATCAGCGCGGTTCACAGACGGATCGGCCATGGGATCGAAGGGGCCACAACAAGCAATGCCCTCTGCCTCGGCCAGCGGCACGCGCTCGATATGAATCGGGTGGTCCAACAACTTCAGCGGTTCAAAGAATCCCGCGTCCCGCTGCCATTCGCCCATGAAATAGACCTTTTCGCCCACTGCGCCACGGAACATGGCCGACCGGGCCGAATCTCCGCTGGTTGCAATCGTGTCATAGGCGTCGTCTGGGACATTGAATTGCGCCAGCTGGGTAGCGACGCCAGCACGCGGCTTGGGTGAGTTTGTCACCAGGACAACAATGCCGCCTTGCGCGCGATAGGCCTGCAGGGCCGCAACCGCTTCGGGGTAAGCCGTGATACCATTGTGAACACAGCCCCAAAGATCGACGAACAGGGCCTTATACCGGCTGGAAACCTCGGGCAATGCGTGGATGATCTGCGTCATGATGGGGCCCCATTGATCTGGAAAGAGTGTCGTTTGAGCCTAAGACAGTGCGTGTGGTGTTTGGCCAGTAAGGGCAATGCCTAGCAAAAAAGGCGCCCGATCAAGGCGCCTTTGGTGATTTTCGGATCAGACCTTGAGGTTCGGAATGATCTGTTTCTTACGGCTCATGATCCCGGGCAGAACGACCACGTCGCCATCAACCGAGGCGTCAAAGCTTTTCTCGGCCACGGCTTTGACCAGATCGTTGGGAACCAGCAGGGTGGCTTCTTCGTTCAGAATATCGACCACGAACAGCAATACCTGATCGACACCGTCCTCTTTGGCTACGTCGGCCATCGACGCCGCAAGGCTGTCTTTGCGGTCCAGCACGACACCCGGTGCTGTGGTTTCCAGAACCGAAACGCGGAATTTGGTGCCGTCGACTTCGTATTCCTTGCTGTCCATCCGGATCAGCTCGGCGTCCGAGAATGAGGACACATCTGATTTGGCCGCGAACATTTCTGCAGCATAGGCCGAGACGTCCAGACCCAGATCCGCGGCCAGTTTTTCGGCCACAGCGCGGTCATGCGCGGTTGTGGTGGGCGAGCGGAATTCCAACGTGTCCGACAGGATGCAGGTCAGCGCCGCGCCTTTGATGGCATCGGGCATTTTGGCGGCATCGTCGCCGATCATGTCGACCATGATAGTGGCGGTGCAGGCCAGCGGCCGCACGGTGATGTCGATCGGGCCTTTGGTTTCCAGACCGCCGACCAGTTTGTGGTGGTCGATAATGGCGCGGATATCGGCGCCGTTGATGCTGGCGGGCAGCTCGGCGGGGTTGTTCGTGTCGACAATAACAACCGGTGCGTCAGCCTCTACGTCTGTGATGATGCGCGGCTTGGGCAGGTCCCAGTGCTGCAGCATAAAGGCTGCTTCAGTGTTGGGTTCGCCCAGCAGGACAGGCTCGGCCTGTTCGCCTTTGATTTCGTTCATGTACCACGACCACAGGATCGGCGAACCGGTGGAATCAGTGTCGGGGGATTTATGTCCAAATACGAGGGTTGTCATTTCAGCGTCCTGAGGAGAGTAGATTTGGGCGCCTTATAGGGTGGTCTGGCACACTTGTCACCCGCCCCTGAGTAAACAGCGACGAAGGGTAAGGCCGGGCCTAAAAAGCGGCACGTTTCAGCGTGTATCCAGCCTGTTCCAATTGGTTCAACAGACCATGGTCATCGCCCAAATGTCCGGCGCCGACAGCAATGACCACCGTTTGGTCCTGAATGGCCAATATGTGCTGCATCCAGTTGTTGTTGCGCCCGACTAGAAGTTGCTGTTCGAAACTGGACCACTCTTCGTCGAAAACCTCTTGCGACAGACCGGATGTTTCAAGCCCCTGTAGTCTGGCAAATTGGATGATCTCTGCGTGCTTTTCTTCCAGATAGGCATTGACCATAGTCGCCAGCTGATCCTCGCTGCTTTCAAAGGCACTGGCCATGCGGATCAGTGATTGCACCTGCTTTTCGATCGGGTGCTGGTCAAACATAGCCATCAGATCATCAATCTGCTCTAAAGAGTACTGGGGGATGTCATGGGCTTCGGCCATGTCGGTCAGGCGCGCGTCCATTCCATAGCTGGCTTCCGGATTCTCGGTCATGCATGGGGGGACACCCAGCATCATGCTCAGAAACCAGGGGCGCATTTTTGCAGCCATCCAACTGGGGATGCCACGCTCTGCCAGGCCGCTGGACAGGGCGGCCCAGTCTTCTTCCGGCATCAGCTCAATCAGGGTGGGACCTGAGGTGATCAGAACAGGGCTGAGGTCTTTGGCCAGTTCCTGTTCAAATGCAGTCATTTCGTCCTGGGTCACTTCGAAATAGAACGCATCCGCCTGGCTGAGTGTCGGTTCCAGCCTTTCTGTGACGGCGTCCATACGCGGGTCGTTTGTGTGCAGCGTTCCTATCAGATGCAGAACTGTATCGCCTTTTGTCGCGATCCAGTGATTGCCTTCCGGGTACGGGAAGTCGGCCAAAGCCTGCTGCAAATCAGCTTGCGCCTCTGGACTTAGGTCAGACCTCAGGTCGCGCCCCTCGCAGGCCGCTTGGGCCGAGAAAGGTACCAGCAGACAAGCCAAAAAGATGAAAAAACGCATCGTACCATCCTGGTTGGATCAATCCCTATATGGGGTGCGACCTTGCCGGGGCCAAGGCCGGTGTTCAACCTGCCAGGATGGACACTGACCTGATCTGTGTCTGGCATTCCACAGTAATTCGAATAGCATGAGCCACATGGACCGCGAGCAGGATCTCTACCCCCCAATCAAGGCGCTGTTAGAGCGTCAGGGCTATACCGTCAAAGGCGAGGTCGGTGCGGTCGATGTCATGGCTGTTCGTGAGGGTGAAGAGCCTGTGATTGTAGAGTTGAAGTTGCGTTTCTCATTGGCGCTGTTTCACCAGGCAATCACCCGACTGAAGGTTACTGAAAATGTCTATATCTGTGTTCTCAAGCCCCGCGGACGCACGGCCAGGCGGGCGTTGAAGGACAACACGGCGCTATGTCGAAGGTTGGGCCTTGGCCTGATAACTGTTCGGGCGGATGGCGTTGTCGAGGTGCATTGTGACCCTGGGCCCTACGCCCCGCGAAAGGACAAGGCCAAAACAGCGCGGCTGCTGCGCGAGTTTGACAGGCTTGAAGGTGATCCGAACGCAGGCGGCGCCACACGCCACGGCCTCGTCACCGCCTATCGTCAGGATGCTTTGCGCTGTGCGGCGCATCTTGCAGAATGTGGTGCCACAAAAGGGGCAGATGTTGCTAAGGCAACCGGTGTTTCGATTGCGACCCGGCTGATGCGCGAAAACCATTATGGCTGGTTCGACAAAATTGCAAAAGGTGTCTACGCCTTGTCGGAATCCGGACAAGAGGGTCTGAAGCACTGGGCCTATAGCTGGGATCAGCCTGACTGAGTCCCAAGGATAAAAAATTCTTCACGCTTGTTGACTCAGGGATTTCGACCCCCTAGCTATACGCCGTTATCACTCGCAAGGGTCGAGTGCTAACGCCTCACCGCAAGGTGAGGGGAGGATAAATAAACTTTGAGCCCAAGGAGCTGCAAAGATGGCATTGAAACCGCTTCATGACCGCGTGTTGGTTCGCCGTACCGAAAGCGATGAGAAAACCGCTGGTGGTCTGATCATTCCAGACAGCGCAAAAGAAAAGCCCAGCGAAGGCGAAGTTGTTGCGACCGGCGAAGGCGCACGCAAGGACAGTGGCGAGCTGATCGCAATGGCTGTAAAAGCTGGCGACAAGATCCTGTTCGGCAAATGGTCGGGCACCGAGGTCCAAGTCAACGGCGAAGAGCTGCTGATGATGAAAGAAAGCGACATCATGGGGATCATCGAGTAAGCCCTCGCGCTTCCTCTGATCTTCATCCCAATACATTTTCTCAAGGAGAAACGACATGGCTGCTAAGGACGTCAAGTTTGACACCGATGCCCGTAACCGCATGCTGGCAGGTGTGAACATCCTGGCCGACGCTGTCAAAGTGACCCTGGGCCCCAAAGGCCGCAACGTGGTTCTGGACAAATCTTTCGGCGCGCCGCGCATCACCAAAGACGGTGTTTCGGTTGCCAAGGAAATCGAACTGGAAGACAAGTTCGAAAACATGGGCGCGCAGATGGTGAAAGAAGTCGCCAGCCGCACCAATGACGAAGCCGGCGACGGCACCACCACCGCAACCGTTCTGGCTCAGTCCATCGTCAAAGAAGGTCTGAAGCAGGTTGCAGCGGGCCTGAACCCGATGGACCTGAAGCGCGGCATCGACCTGGCAACTGCCAAGGTTGTTGAAGGCATCAAGAACGCCTCGCGTGAAGTCAAGGACTCGGCTGAAGTTGCTCAGGTTGGCACCATTTCTTCCAACGGTGAAACCGAGATCGGCCAGCAAATCGCAGACGCGATGCAGAAGGTCGGCAACGAAGGTGTTATCACCGTCGAAGAAAACAAAGGCCTGGAAACCCAGACCGATGTTGTCGAAGGCATGCAGTTCGACCGCGGCTACCTGTCGCCTTACTTTGTCACCAACGCTGACAAGATGGTTGCAGACCTCGAAGACTGCATGATCCTGTTGCACGAAAAGAAACTGTCCTCGCTTCAGCCGATGGTTCCGCTGCTCGAGCAAGTGATCCAGTCGCAAAAGCCGCTGCTGATCATTGCAGAAGACGTTGAAGGCGAAGCGCTGGCAACTCTGGTTGTAAACAAACTGCGCGGCGGCCTGAAAATTGCTGCTGTCAAAGCACCGGGCTTCGGCGATCGCCGTAAGGCCATGCTCCAGGACATCGCAATCCTGACCGGCGGTCAGGTCATCAGCGAAGATCTGGGCATGAAGCTTGAGTCTGTGACCATGGACATGCTGGGCACTGCCAAGAAAATCGAAATCACCAAAGACGAAACCACCATCGTCGACGGTGCTGGCGAAAAAGCCGAGATCGAAGCGCGTGTTGCTCAGATCCGCACCCAGATCGAAGAAACCTCGTCGGACTACGACCGTGAAAAGCTGCAAGAGCGCGTTGCCAAACTGGCAGGCGGTGTTGCTGTTATCCGCGTCGGCGGCATGACCGAAGTTGAAGTGAAAGAGCGTAAGGACCGTGTGGACGATGCTCTGAACGCGACCCGCGCTGCTGTTCAAGAAGGCGTTGTCGTGGGCGGTGGTGTTGCTCTGGTTCAGGCCGGTAAAGCACTGGACACTCTGCAAGGCGCAAACGCTGATCAGGACGCAGGCATCAACATCGTTCGTAAGGCAATCGAAGCGCCTCTGCGCCAGATCGCTGAAAACGCAGGTGTCGACGGTGCGGTTGTTGCGGGCAAAGTTCGCGAAAGCGACGATGTGGCATTTGGCTTCAATGCGCAGACTGAAGAATATGGTGACATGTTCGCATTCGGCGTGATTGACCCGGCCAAAGTTGTCCGTACCGCATTGGAAGATGCAGCGTCGGTTGCCGGCTTGCTGATCACTACCGAAGCAATGGTTGCTGACAAGCCGCAGAAAGATGGACCTGCTGGCGGCGGCATGCCCGACATGGGCGGCATGGGCGGCATGATGTAAAACGTCGAATTCGCTTAGACGAATTCTGGCGGCCCCACAGGCGCTTGGCAGTATAGCCAAACTGCCCAGAGGGGAGCTTCAGAGCTAAGGAACGGGGTCGCCTTCGGGCGGCCCCGTTTCGTTTTGGCACGCCGCTTATGACTGAAACTGTGGCTCAAACTGTTCCGAGGTCGACGGTCTAACCGGTCCCTTCAGGAAAGTGAGTACCCAAACCGGTGTGAAACCGGTATCGGGTTGATATGCGACTGTTCCTTCTGACCGCCCTCACCATGTGCGCCTTTGCAGCGAACTCCATTCTGAACCGGATGGCCGTTGAAGGCGGCGATAGCGACCCGGCGGGGTTTGCGGTTATGCGCGTTCTGGCAGGGGCGCTGATGCTGGCGGTGCTGGTTTTGATACGTGGCGGCAGCCTGCCGTTGCGCAGCCCTCGCCGGTTCATTGGCGCTGGCGCCTTGTCGCTTTACATGATCGGGTTCTCGATCGCCTATCTTACACTGGATGCCGGGCTGGGCGCCTTGATCCTATTTGGGATAGTGCAAATCACGATGTTCGTGGCCACTGTCGTGACTGGAAATTCAACGACACGACAGCAACTTCTGGGGGCGGCGATTGCATTGGGTGGCCTCGCCTATGTGCTTTGGCCGTCGGGCACGGTTCAGGTGGACCCGGTCGGAGCCGCCCTGATGTGCGCTGCCGGGATTGGCTGGGCAGCATATTCTCTGGCGGGACGGTCCGAGCCAAATGCGCTTGCCGGTACGGCGGCGAATTTCGTCATTGCCCTTCCGGTGACGGCCGGAGCTTTACTGTTGCTCGGCGGAGGTTGGCAGATGACGGGCACCGGTTTGCTACTGTCGGCAATATCCGGGGCGGTCACTTCGGGGCTGGGATATGCGTTGTGGTACCGTGTTTTGCCCCAACTGGCACCGACCGTTGCAGCTGTGGTGCAGTTGAGCGTGCCCGTGATTGCTATTCTGGGCGGTGTCCTCTTGCTGAGCGAAACAGCAGAGGCCCGGCTTTTGATTGGCGCAGCGCTTGTGTTGGGCGGCATTGCGCTGGCGGTGCTGCAACGTCAGCGGGGGTAGGGCTTTCATCAGCGGCGCTAAGGCATTATCTGGCGCTTATGAAAATTCTGATCGCCCTGCTTATCTTTCTGCTTCCTGCCGCGGCCAGCGCGAAATGCGTGGTCTTGTTGCATGGTCTTGCGCGGACCGAGGCCTCTTTCACCGTGATGGAGCAGCTGTTCAAGTCACATGACTATTCGGTTGTGCGCCCGGGCTATCCCTCGACCGAGATCGGTATTCCCGAACTGGCCGAACAAACCATTCCTGATGCCTTTGCGTCTTGTGGCGATGACACTGTCAATGTGGTGGCACATTCGATGGGCGGCATTTTGTTGCGCTATTGGCTCAAGGATCATAGCCCGGAAAACCTGGGTCGTGTCGTCATGCTGGGGCCGCCCAATCAGGGCAGCCAACTGGTCGATGAACTTAGCGCGTGGGAGGTGTTCGGCTATCTCAACGGACCTGCGGGCCTTCAACTGGGCACAGGTGCCGAAGGGATCCCGGGTCGTCTACCGCCGGTGGATTTTGAACTGGGTGTTATCGCAGGTGAGAACTCATTAAACCCGGTATTTTCTTCACTGATTGATGGGCCTGATGACGGTAAGGTTTCGGTTGAAAGCACCAAGGTCGAAGGAATGACTGATCACCTGGTTCTGCCGGTGACCCACACGTTTATGATGAACAATCCGCGGGTCATGGCTCAGGCCCTGCACTTCATCGAATTCGGCCAGTTCGACCCGCAGATCACCTGGCTTGACGGGGTGATGGAAGCTATTGACGAGATCTGCATCGGACAGGATTGCTCGGAACCTGACTCGGAGTCCACGCAATGACCGCATTAAGCCTGACTCTGACCGGTGCAGAGGTTCTTCTGCCCGGCGAGGGGCTGACGGATGTCGATCTGACCATTGCCGATGGCGTGGTTCAGACAGGCCCTGCCTGGCAGCAGATCGACCTGTCAGGATATCTGGTTCTGCCCGGTATTATCGACCTGCATGGTGATGGGTTTGAACGGCACATCGCGCCCCGTCGCGGTGCCATGAAGCAGATGAACGAAGGGATCCTCTCAGTCGAGGCTGAACTGGCGGCCAATGGCATCACCACAGCCGTTCTGGCCCAGTTTTACAGTTGGGAAGGTGGGGTGCGCGGGCCTGAGTTCGCAGGGCAGGTGTTTGATGCCATTGCGGCAGTCAAGGACCACACCGTCACCGATCTGATGCCCCAGCTTCGGTTTGAAACGCATATGCTGGACGATTACGCCGGACTGGCAGAAAAGATTGCGGCTTGGCAGGTGCCCTATGTCGTGTTCAACGACCACCTGCCGCATGACCGTCTGGCTGAGGGGCGTAAGCCCCCGCGTCTGACCGGTCAGGCGCTCAAGGCCGGTCGCAATCCCGAGGTGCATTTCGAAATGCTGCTGTCGATGCATGCTCGCCGGGATGAGGTGTCTACCGCACTGGATATACTCTGTGCTGATTTGACAAAGCAGGGCGTCCGCATGGGCAGCCACGATGACGCCACTGCCCAAACTCGCTCCGATTGGCGCGCGCGGGGCGCGCGGATTTCAGAGTTCCCCGAAACGCTGGAAGCCGCCGAGGCCGCCCGCACCGCCGGGGATCACATCATCCTGGGGTCGCCCAATGTGGTGCGCGGCGGGTCGCATAAAGGGAATGTTAGCGCGCTGGACCTGATTGCGATGGGGCTGTGCGATGCGCTGGCCTCGGATTATCACTATCCCAGCCCGCGCCGGGCAGCCTTGATGCTGGCCAAATCCGGCCTTCTGGACATGGCGGGCGCATGGGCGCTGGTGTCATCAGGGCCAGCCCGCGTACTTGGGTTGCAAGATCGCGGCACGCTCACCCCCGGGCAACGTGCCGATCTGGTCATTCTGGAGGCAGATACAAACCGTGTCGCGGCAACGCTGGCTGCCGGGCGCGTCAGCTATATGGCCGGGGATATCGCCGCGCGGTTTGTCGGCTGATTTACCGCGTGATGCGGTTAAAATGACCCATCTTGCGGCCTGCCTTCACCTCGGCCTTGCCATAAAGATGCAGCGCAACATCACGTTCGGTCGCGAGTTCAGGTACGCGGTCCATATCGTCGCCGATCAGGTTCTCCATCACCACGTCTGAATGACGCTGCCCGTCGCCCAGAGGCCAGCCTGCCACGGCACGGATATGTTGCTCGAATTGATCCACCGCGCAGCCATTCTGTGTCCAATGGCCCGAGTTATGCACGCGCGGTGCGATCTCGTTCACGATCAGACCCTGCGGGGTCACGAACAACTCGACCCCCATGACGCCGACATAGTCCAAGGCGTTCAGGATATTTGCCGCCAACAGGATCGCATCTGTGCGCTTTGCTGCGGGCAGGCGGGCAGGGACGGAGGTGGTGTGCAAAATGCCATCGCGATGCACGTTCTCACCGGGGTCGAAACAGGCGACCTGACCATCCAATCCGCGCGCGGCGATGATTGATACCTCATGGCTGAAATCGACAAAGCCTTCCAGGATCGCAGGCGCGCCCGCCATATCAGCCAGAGCAGTTTCAGCGTCATCGGGGCTGCGCAACCGGGCCTGTCCCTTGCCGTCATAGCCAAATCGGCGGGTCTTCAGGATGGCAGGGGTGCCGATCTGGTCAATTGCAGCCTTCAGGCTGTCCAGATCCGTGATATCGGCGAAGGGTGCCGTATTCAGGCCCAGCCCTTGCAAGAAAGCCTTTTCGTTCAGTCGATCCTGACTGACCCGCAGCGCCTCGCGCCCCGGGCGGATGGGGCGGTGGACTTCCAGAATGTCCAGTGCTTCGGTGGGGATGTTCTCGAACTCATAGGTGATGACATCGACTGCTTCGGCAAAGGCCTTGAGGGCCTCGGCATCATCATAAGAGGCGGTGGTCACACGATCCGCCACATGACCCGCAGGCGGGGTCGCACCGGGTTCATAAATATGCGACACAAAACCCAGCCGGGCTGCAGCAACGGACAGCATACGGCCCAGTTGACCGCCGCCCAAAATCCCGATTGTCGCGCCGGGGGCAAGCATTTCCACCATTCTCAACTCTCCAAACGTTTGCCAATAGCGCCAAGTGCTGCGTGCAATACCTTGTGCGCGCCCTGATCTTGCAGGGTCTGTGTCATTTGCAGGCTCAGCGTGCCGTCAGTGGCCAGCGCATCGCGTTCGGCCTCTAGGCGGCCTGCGGCCTTCTTATCCATCGCGTGCAGAAAGCCCGATACCAACTGGGTGGTGTAGAATTCGGCCCCGGCTGCGTCTCCGGTTGTGTCTCCCAGCCAAGTTGCTCCGGTCGCCATCAGGTCCAGAAGGCCGGGAACCATGGCGCAAATGGCGAAATGGGCGTTCAGTGCCGCCTCATCTGCGACCTTGATCACCGGGTTTTCCGGTGCGAACAAATCGGCCAGCAGTTGATCGTTGCCGAAAGCGACCAGCGGGCAGCCACCGTCTTCCAAAAATCCCAGCGGAATGGTTTGCACGATTGCCGGCGCCGGAGAGCAGAGGTCGGTTAGTTCATCTTTCGAAACTGCTGCCATGACCGAGACGATCTGATGGTCGGATCGAAACGTTAAGGCGGCCAGAACGTCCGCAGCGATATGTGGGCGCAGGCACAGGAACACGATCTCGGATGCATCAATCACGGCCTGTGGCGTCGTGACAGACACACCCAGTTCAGCCTTTAGCGCGGTTGAAACCTGGTCATTGCGTTCTGTCACGGAGATCTCGTGCCCTTTACGGGCCAAAAAACGCACCATCGGGGCCGCAATATGGCCCGTACCGATGAATCCGATCCGGCTCATCCCTCGGGTTCTTCGGGGATTGAGGCCGATAGCGCGTCGCGCCAGGCATCCAGCCGGCCGGCCAGAGCGTTATCCTGCAGCGCCAGAATGCCAGCGGCCATCAGCCCCGCATTGGCGCCGCCTGCCGACCCGATCGCCATAGTCGCAACCGGGAACCCTTTGGGCATTTGAACAATGGAATAGAGCGAATCGACGCCAGACAGCGCCCGCGTCTGCACCGGAACGCCGATCACAGGAACGCGTGTTTTCGAGGCCATCATACCCGGTAAATGCGCAGCCCCGCCGGCCCCTGCAATGATCACCTGCAATCCGCGCGAGACAGCAGTCTTGCCATAGTCCCACAAGCGATCTGGGGTGCGGTGCGCTGAAACGATGCGTTTTTCATAGGCCACGCCCAGCTCATCCAGAATATCTGCGGCTTCTTTCATCGTGGACCAGTCTGACTGGCTTCCCATGATGATCCCCACTTTAACGTCGCTCATCCGCTTGCGTCCCTGCCTTCCGAAAGAGCGCGAACTATAGCCAAATCCGCCTTTGTGGCAATGCGGTTCAGATGTCTCAGGCGATGATATCCGGGGTCAGGCGGTCTTCGATCAGGCGAATGATGTCTTTCAGGCGCAGTTTCTGCTTTTTCAACCGTTTGATCGTCAGTTGATCCGAGGTGCCAGTGGCCTGAAGCGCCTCGATTGCTTCGTCAAGATCACGGTGTTGACGGCGGAAAACTTCCAGCTCTACCCGCAGAACCTCATCAGTTTTCATCGAAAGATCGGTGGGCGCGTTCATTGGCGACTCAGAGTTGTTGTGGTGCTTGTCACACAAGATAGTGTGTCAGGCTTGATCCGACCAGACCTTGTGGACATCGCTGTATATTCCCATATTCTATTATACGCGGTTGCCAGAATGGGGCCGCACAACACGTCGCTTTGGCAATAAAGGACGAAAATACGTGTCTAAACTTACTCTGGGCTCATACCCGCATCTTTTGGGGTTCGAGCAGTTGGAACGCCTTCTGGAGCGGTCTGCAAAGGCCGGAAATGAGGGGTATCCGCCCTATAATATTGAACAGACCTCGAATTTTTCCTACCGCATTACCTTGGCCGTGGCCGGGTTTGCAGAAGAGGACCTGTCGATTACCATCGAAGATCGACAGTTGGTGATCCGGGGACGTCAGCGCGACGACAGCGAAGGACGTATCTTTCTACACCGTGGGATCGCGGCACGTCAGTTTCAGCGCATGTTCGTGTTGGCCGATGGGGTCGAGGTTGGCGAAGCGATCATTGAAAATGGTCTGCTGCATGTGGATCTGACCCGCGCCGTGCCCGAAACCGTGGTGCAAACGATCAACATAAGGAAGGGGTAAGAGCAATGAATACACCGTTTGAAATCAACGCCGAAGGCGATCGGATCGTCTATGTCAAAACAGTTGAAGTCGCCGATCTACCTCGGGAAGTTCGCGAACAGGCCGGAGATCTGAGCCTGCTATATGCGGTACACGATGCCGACGGCCAGCAACTGGCACTGGTTGCTGATCGCAAGCTGGCGTTTAACCTGGCGCGCGAGCATGATTTTTCACCGGTGGCCGTGCACTAAAGTGGCCTCCGTACGTTTTCCTCGTGACATCCATGGCCTGTCGGGCGAGACAGTCGAACCTATGATGGTTCGAATATCGGAGTGCACGACACATGAATTGGTTCGACTTTGACTGGGTAGACGCCTTCAGCGATCGCGCCTTTGGTGGCAATGGGTGCGCTGTTGTTCATGGTGGGGCAGCTCTGTCCGAAGACGTCTGCATGGCCTATGTGCGCGAGACGTCCTTGGTTGAATGCACCTTTACTGGCCCGTCCGATGTGGCCGATTTCCGGGTTCGTTATTTTCTGGCCAGTCGCGAAATCCCCTTTGCCGGGCATCCCACGATCGCAACCGTAGCTGCAATGCAGTCCAGAGGAATGCTGCAAGGCAATACCCTGACGCTTGAAACCGGCGCGGGGATCGTTTCGATCTGCATCAGCGGTGATGAAATCGAGATGACGCAGATTGCACCACAATTCGGCGCCTATGTTCCCGCCGAGCTGGTCGCCTCTGCCATCAGCCTGCCCAAAGAGGCGATCATCTCGCCGCCGCAATTTGTTTCTACCGGGCTGCCCTTCTGTGTCACTGTTCTTCGTGATCACGACGCCCTGCGCGCGGCAAAACTGGTCGAAAGGCCTTTGCGCGAGATTGCCGAAAAGGCGGGCTTTTCCGGCTCCGATATGGCCGAACCTTTTCTTGTAACGCTCAAAGGCGCGACCAAAGCAGGCGATACATTCTCAAGATTGCTGTTGGCCCCGCCCAGCCCGCCCGAGGATCCGTTTACCGGATCTGCCACTGGTGCGATGGCGGCGTATCTCTGGAAACATGGGCTGATGCCAAAGGACGTTTTTATTGCCGAGCAAGGCCATGATATGGGGCGCCCCGGTCAGGCGACTGTTACCCGAGCTGGTCCATCGGATGCGATGACAGGCATCAAGGTCGCCGGTCGCGGGCATATCCTGATGCGGGGTCAGGTTAATTTGCCAGATGCCGGATGATGACAGAACCTGCAATCGCCATATTGCCCTATGGGCATCGGTTAGGGCCGAAACTGGCCACGGTTCCTTTGTCGGAACTGACCTGGCCCGAAGGTTGCCCGGATCGTCTGATCGGAAAAACAGTGGGCGATCTTGCGCACACGGACCATCTGATCATGTACCCCAATTCCACCGTACATTTGCGTCTTCGTCGGGGAACACGTGCGCGGATATCTTTGATGATGGGAGAACCTTCGGCCATCCATGCTAAACATGATCGCATGTTGCGCTATACGTGGCGGCGGTTCTTCCGGGTGCTGACCTTTCATGATGTTTTGTTGCAAGGTATCCCAAACGCCGTGTTTCTGCCTTATGGCGTGACGATGGTTCCTGATTGGCAAGAACTTTTGGTTGAGAAATCTAAATCCTGTTCTCTGATCGCCTCGGCCAAACGTGATCTCGAAGGACATCAGCTGCGCCATTCCGTGATCGACTGGGTTCGTGAATCCGGGGCAGATGTCGATATTATGGGGCGTGGCTATACTCCGTTTGACTTGAAGTCTGACGGGCTGGCCCCATATCGCTATTCGGTGGTGATCGAGAATGTGCGGGAGCGGAATTACTTTTCGGAAAAGCTGACAGACGCGATTTTGTGCTCGACTGTGCCGATCTATTGGGGCTGTCCCAATATTGGTGATTTCTTCGACACATCCGGGATGGTCCTGTGCGATTCCGAGGCCGACATTCGGAGTGCGATTCAAGCCGCTTCGGTCGATGACTATGCCGCGTGTCTAGATGCCCTGCGGGCCAGCCAGTCCAAAGCGGCGGAATTTGGTGATTTCGAAGGACGCGCTGTCGCCGCCATTCGGGCAGAACTATAATCCAATAGAAAAAGGCCCCCGGAAACCGAGGGCCTTTTGCTTGATTCTTTGCGCAGGTTACGATCCGGCGATCAAACCCATGCTTTCCAGCTTGAGCAGAACCTGGTGGGCACAGTTGTCTACGTCCACATTCTCGGTCTCGACGCTCAACTCAGGATTGGCAGGTACGTCGTAGGGATCGGAAATTCCGGTGAATTCCTTGATCTTGCCTTCACGCGCCAGCTTGTACAGGCCCTTGCGGTCGCGGCGTTCGCATTCTTCGATGCTGGTGGCCACATGAACCTCGCAGAAAGCGCCAAACGCTTCGACATCTTCGCGGACGGCGCGGCGGGTCGTGGCGTAGGGTGCGATTGGGGCACAGATAGCGATGCCGCCGTTCTTGGTGATCTCGCTGGCCACATAGCCGATGCGGCGGATGTTCAGGTCGCGGTGCTCTTTCGAGAAGCCCAGTTCCGATGACAGGTTCTTACGAACAATGTCACCATCCAGCAGGGTCACCGGACGACCGCCCATCTCCATCAGCTTTACCATAAGCGCGTTGGCGATGGTCGATTTGCCCGAGCCGGAGAAACCGGTGAAGAATACGGTAAAACCCTGCTGACTGCGCGGCGGTTTGGTCTTGCGCAGTTCGGTCACAACCTCAGGGAAGCTGAACCATTCGGGGATTTCCAGGCCTTCGGCCAGACGGCGGCGCAGTTCTGTGCCGGAGATGTTCAGGATCGTGACGTTGTCTTTGTCGGCGATCTCGTCATTCGGTTCGTATTGAGCGCGTTCCTGCACAAAGACCATGTGCTTGAAATCGACCATTTCGACGCCGATTTCATCCTGGAACTGGCGGAACAAATCCTGCGCGTCGTAGGGGCCATAGAAATCTTCGCCGGCTGAGTTCTTGCCGGGGCCTGCGTGGTCACGGCCGACAATGAAATGCGTACAGCCGTGGTTGGCGCGGATCAACCCGTGCCACACCGCCTCGCGCGGGCCTGCCATACGCATCGCCAGGTTCAGCAGTGACATCGAAGTTGTCGAGGCCGGGTACTTGTCCAGAACAGCCTCATAGCAACGCACGCGGGTAAAGTGGTCCACGTCGCCCGGCTTGGTCATACCAACAACCGGATGGATCAGCAGGTTGGCCTGCGCCTCTTTGGCGGCGCGGAAGGTCAGTTCCTGATGCGCGCGGTGCAGCGGGTTGCGGGTTTGGAACGCAACAATACGGCGCCAACCCAGCTTGCGGAAATAGGCGCGCAGCTCGTTCGGTGTGTCGCGGCGGGCACGGAAGTCATAGTGAACGGGCTGTTGGATACCAACAACAGGACCGCCCAAGTAAACCTTGCCTGCAGTGTTGTGCAGGTAGTTGACCGCCGGGTGGGCATCGTCATCTGCACCAAAGACCTTTTCCGCCTCGCGTGCCTTGTTCGGCGTCCAGCGGTCGGTCACAGTCATGGTGCCCAAAATGACACCTTCCTGGTCGCGTAGTGCAATGTCCTGACCCAGTTTGATGCCCTCAGCGAAGTCTTCGCTGACATCCAACGTGATTGGCATCGGCCAAAGGGTGCCGTCGGCCAGGCGCATGTTTTCGACGACATTGTCGTAATCGGCCTCGCTTAGGAACCCTTTCAGCGGGTTGAACCCGCCATTCATCAGCAGTTCCAGATCACAGATCTGACGAGGGCTCAGGTCCCAGCTTGTCAGGTCGGCAGCTTCTACTTTCAGTTTCTGTGCGGACTCGTACGAAACATAAAGTTCAGAGATCGGCGCCAGATTGCTTAACATCGTCATGGGAATTCTCTTGTCGAAGGATGGATTGGCCAGTGATTCAGGGGCGTTTGCCGGGCATGTGCCCCGGCGGCCGGGTGAAGTCCAGATGGATTTATGAAACAAAGGACGATATGCGCGGTTTTTCTCCGGATTGGAAGGATTTTCCACATTTTGACGCGAAACCCGACGACAATCCCTTGGATCAAGGTCAAATAGACCGGTTTGAATGAGTGTGTTCTCAGGCGGCAATCTTGGGGCTGAGGTCGGATGCACGTTCGACCGGCAGGGCAGAAATTGGCCTTGTTACCCCACGCAACTGGAAGGGGCGCAGATCGTTCTGCCAACCGTCATGCCCTGCTGCCTTCAGCAGATCGCCCGAAACCAAAAGCTCGACACCCAACCCCTTGGTCTCGGCCTCCAATCGGCTGGCGACATTCACGGCGTCGCCGATAATCGTGCGGCTTGCAGTGCCCACGGCGCCGATTTCGCCCAGAACCAGATCGCCCAGATGTAATCCCATTCCAATGCGGATAAGCGGGCTGCCCTCGGTTTCGAGTTGCTCGTTGAACCGTTGCAATCCGCGGCTGACATTGGCTGCAGCTTTCATCCCGGCCCGTGCTGAACTTGCAGCATCGGCGGTTTCAAACACTGCAAGCAGCCCGTCACCCATATACTTGTCGACCACACCCCCATCCGAGGTGATGGCTGGCACGATGGCGTCAAAGAACCGGTTGAGCAGGAAAACAATGTCATAGGGCAACTGCCCGGTGGTCAGTGCCGTGAACCCGCGCATGTCCAGAAACAGCACCGCCAGTTTACGTTCCTGCCCCTGGCTGGCATGGGCGCGATTGCGACCGCTACCGGGATTGTACATCCGAAAGGCCGTGATTGGCTCGGTCGGGCGGATCTGACAGGCCAGGCGTGCGCCTTCGGGTGCTTTTACGGCAGCCAAGCTGCGGGCCTCGATCTCACTGGGGACGGGGAGCTGATCTGCACCATTCTCGACAATAACGCGACAGGTGGTGCAGCGCCCCTTGCCACCACATAGCGCAGTGTGGGGAATGCCGTTGGCCTGAGAAATCTCAAGCAGAGTCATGCCTTTTTCGGCCACAATTTCGGGGCCTTCCACATATTTGATGCGCACCGAATGCCGGCGTCGCAAAATTTTGCGCACCAGAAACACAAGCAATGTAGCGCCAACCGCCAGCCCGAATGCAAGCAGCGTATCTTGCCTCACACCCATCAGAGCCTGAAAAGCCTCGGGCGATGGCCAGTTGTAATGTTCGATATACTGATCGCGCAGAAACGGGTCGGCGAAATCAGCCCAGATGCGTCGGCCCTCTGTCAAAAGACCTGCCAGAGCGAAAGACGGAATGAACACGGCGAGCCCGATCAGATAAGGCAGCGTCCTTTGCCACCAAGATGTCAGGCGCAGCCACATGTGAAGACCGATGCAACTGTGGACCCAGACCACCAGCAAAAGCAGGCTTTGTGTCCAGATTGCATAGCTGGGCCACATTAGCGCGATGATATAACCCATCTCATCATTAACCCCGAAAACTGCATGTGCGTATCGGGTGTGAACAAGGTGCGAGATCAGTTGCAGTGGAATCACAAATCCAAGCACCACCTGTAGCCCCAGGCTGAAAGGCATTCGCATGGTTCTGCGCTGAGCTAACGAATACAGCGCCAGCCCAAAATGCACGAGCAAGGCCAGATATAGAATCGCGCTGCCGATGTTATTGCGCGTAATGACATGGCGGCCTTTCTGCATTCCGTGGAGATAATCAGTATGAAACAGTCCCAGACCGATATTGATGAAGTGAAAGAAGGCAAAGATGAACAGGATCAGGCCGCTCATGATCCTCAGCCGGGTAGCCCACCCGCCTTGCCATAGTACGCTTTTCACTCGGTTCACCTGTGTTCGTTTTGCTCGCATCTCAGAGTCTGTAACGGCGCAGAGCGGGGGTCAAGCGAAGCCTCGATGCCCCGGCAACCAGGGATGCGGATCCCCATCCAGGCACACTACCTCTGGCGAGGTGCTAAACAAAACCGCATGACTGAGTTCTGGCCGGGATCGCGAGCTGTATAGCAAGCCGTCGGCGCCTTTGGCGCGGGCGTCATCCGAAAATAGCCAGGTGGGTGAGGCGCCTTCTTTTTCGTGGATATCCTGCCACACGACCGAGGCTTCGCTGCGCCCCCGCAGATCTACCAGCCGAGCGCCGGTGATCCGGCATTTTTGAAGAATGCGTGGTGGATCGGATGGGCAGACATAGCGTTTGATGGCTACTTCGGCACCCTCAGCGCTCAGCGAAGAATAAAGCGCGAATTGGCCCGTATAATGAAAACGCCCCTCTGGCGCCCGTGCTGGGGCCAAAGGGGCGTCTATCTGTGAGAGGAACAGAATTCTCCAGATCGGGCCGGAGAATTCGATCACCTGATTAATCCTGCTCGGCCAGGAACCGTTCAGCATCCAGCGCGGCCATACAGCCCATCCCGGCGCTGGTAACGGCTTGACGGTAGATGTGATCTGTCAGGTCTCCGGCGGCAAAGACACCTGGAATGGAGGTTTCTGTGGAGCCCGGTTTGGTGATCACATAGCCGCCCATATGGGTTTCCAGCGAGCCCTTGACCAGCTCATTCGCGGGTGCGTGGCCGATGGCGATGAAAACACCTTTACAGGGGATTTCGCGAATCTCACCGGTTTTCACATTCTTGACGCGCACGCCTTCGACACCCAAAGGCGCATCGGTTCCGATGACCTCGTCCAGTTCGTGGAACCACAGGGGCTCGATCTTGTCGTTCTTCATCAGCCGATCCTGCAGGATCTTTTCGGCGCGCAATTCATCGCGGCGATGGATCAAAGTGACCTTGCTGGCAAAGTTGGTCAGAAACAGCGCCTCTTCCACGGCGGTATTGCCGCCGCCGATTACAACGATCTCCTGCCCGCGATAGAAGAACCCGTCGCATGTGGCGCAGGCGGAAACGCCAAAGCCTTTGAACTTCTCTTCCGAGGGCAATCCCAGCCATTTCGCCCGCGCGCCAGTGGCCAGAATGACCGCATCGGCAGTGTAGATGGTGCCGCTGTCGCCCTTGGCGGTGAAGGGGCGTTTCGAGATATCCAGATCGCTGATGATGTCGCCGATGATTTCGCACCCCATCGCGGCGGCATGTTCCTGCATCTTGATCATCAGATCAGGACCCTGAACCTCGGTAAAACCGGGATAGTTCTCGACCTCGGTGGTGGTCGTCAGCTGTCCGCCCGGCTCGATGCCCTGAACCAGGATCGGTTCCAGCATCGCACGGCTGGCATATACGCCCGCAGTATAACCGGCAGGTCCTGATCCGATTATCAGAACCCTGGTGTGTTTTGTTTCGGCCATGATACCCCCGACTCGATCTGCCTGATACGGGCCTGCGGCCCCTTGGCGAATGGATATAGCGACCCCCTTGAGGCGCTTAAAGCCCCTTCGTGCCGTATCGGAGAATCCGTTTCACAACTCGCGCTAGAAAAATACCTGGAAAACCAAAGAATATTGCGCAAACGCGAAACATTATTGCGCATCCCTTGGGTGCTGATATAACAACCGAAAATTCAGGAGCTTTTTATGGTCGCGACACGGCTGGACGAGATTGACCGCAAGATTCTGGCAGAATTGCAGGCAGACGGTCGCATGACCAATGTAGAGCTCGCGAAACGTGTGGGAATTTCCGCGCCTCCGTGCCTGCGGCGCGTGCGCACATTGGAGGACTCGGGCCTTATCCGCGGATACCACGCGGAAGTGAATGCGCGTGAGCTGGGTTTTGAGGTTCAGGTCTTTGCAAGCGTCGGATTGGAAAGCCAAGCCGAAGCCGAACTCAGCGCATTCGAGGAACGCTGCCGCGAGTGGCCACTTGTCCGTGAATGCCACATGCTGAACGGCGAAGTGGATTTTATTCTGAAATGCGTCGCTCCTGATCTCAGCAGCTTTCAGCAGTTTTTAACAGGCGAGTTGCTGACCACGCCAAACGTGGCCAGCGTTAAAACCTCACTTGTGATACGCGGCGCTAAGGACGAGCCCGGTGTACCGTTTGACGTCCTGGAAGAACGAATGAACCGGACGGCGTAAAGCGCATCCTTTTGTGACGGCTGGTGCACGGCGGCAAAATCGCCGTGACAACCAGAAACAACACCCAACTAATTAAAATCTGCATAAAGCCCCCACTTTGCAGTACTGGTTAAAACTCAGGCAGTGATTGCGTCCACCTCTCCATCTCCGGCACGCGGTAACTGCAGCGGGCCAAAGTCATTCAGCGATTCGACATGCTCGAACAAGTTCAAATAGATTGAGCGAAGCGAATGGCTGATCATCCGAACCGCATTTACGCCTGGATGATATGATTCAAACTGTAATCCGTCTACCTTGATAACCGAATGGCGTTTCAGACAGATGTGAAACAATTCGATTGGGGTAGGCGGTAGCATCTCGATGACACCCATCCCGTCTTGGAACTCGTGAGCGGGCGTCAAAACAGGAGATCCGCCATACAAGTGCCGCAGATGTGCTGGGGTGCCCAACAGGCGCGCAGCCGGACCGACAGTCACGCCTGACATCGGTTTTTGCATTCCGAAGGTATCCGCCATGATGCGTGTCAGCGGGCGTGTGCGACCACGCGAGTCTTCGCGCCCGGGGATCAAAGTAACCGAGCCCTTCCAGACCACGGTTTCCGAAGTTCCATTCTCGGTCAAAACCGTATCGCCAGGCAAAAGATCTTCGATCGCTATCGGCCCGTTTTCGGTTTCGACAAGCGAACCCCGCGTAAAGGCACAAAACGCATCCTCGAACATGGGCAGCGCTGGCGCGATGTGGCGGGTTTGGGATACCTCGCCATTGCTCAACAATGAACTGACCTCATAGCGCCGCAGCTGCGCTTTTTGTTTTGTTGTATTTCTTGGAATCTCGCGCAGCATTGTCGACGTATCGACGGCGTTTCTGGCGGCGCGGGCCAAAGAATGTGGAATAGTCATACTAATTCCGTCCCCTCAAACATCCGCTCAGGAAGGCTGAACCCCCGTACAGGCCCGCCTGATCGGTTTTCTTTGTCTTGAATGCTATGGCGACTTCGAGACGTCGGCTGTAACGGCCGCGCAGTGCGATGGAATTTCGCAAACTCTTGGTCAACACATTGACCCCCCAGACAAACTCACAACTCGCAGACGAAAATTGTCTACGCACACAAACTCCTAAACACATTCACAGAAAGCGTCTGTGAAGCGCCACACACCGGATCGGAGCACCCCCGCTGTGTGTCTTGACCCTCAAAGCCGGCAGAATGGCTTTGGTAGGCCTGTCTAATCAGCGTCGCGAAGCCAAACGGCGCGCCACACTGGCAGAACGGCTGGAAACCCGCTTCCACGGCATCTCCAGTTTTTGCTCTCTGGACGCTTTCAGAACAGCGCTGAGAAAGCGGGATCTTTGTTTCATCCTGTTGTCCTACTCGTTCAAGGCTTAGTGCCTAACGACCCAATCTGAGCCTAACGTGTCGCCATATTGAGGCGGCCATAAGGCTGACGCGGGTTGAATCTGGGACAAAAGAAAGTTGGTTGTTTCCTTTTCTTAATCTAGCCGCGCTCACATTCGGAAATATGCAGATAACCATCTGAGAGAGGGCAATAAAACCTAATTTTGGCGACTCATATAGACACAACAAATGTGGCGAAAAAGCGGCGATTTCGCCACAATCAGGGCGCGCGTCACAGTTTGATTGCGGAAATCAGGCGGCCGTAGTCGGCTTCTTTTGCATGAACCGATCGGCGGTACGAATAGAATCTGTTCGGGTCCGAATAGGTGCAATGACGAATCCACTCTGCATGCCCGACACCAGCCTGACGTAACCGGTGCAGCCCATAGGACGGGAGGTCAAATTGCATCCGATCACCCGTTCCATTTGCGAAGAATCGCAGGTTTTCTGATGATTCAGTGGCAAATTCTTCTAGGAACTCGGGTCCGACCTCATACGCAGTTTGAGAGATTGTGGGCCCTATGACAGCCACTGTATTCTCGCGCCGTGCTCCTAGCGCCTCCATGGAGTCCAACGTGGCCTCAAGCACACCGTCTAGCGCGCCGCGCCAACCCGCATGTGCAGCTCCTATCACTTTTGCGTGGGTGTCGGCAAAAAGAACAGGTTGGCAATCCGCCGTGAGGATGGTCAGCGCCAGCCCGGGATAGGCCGTAACCAACGCGTCTGCTTTAGGCTTTTCCCCGTCGATTGGACCATCAACAGTTATGACCGTCGGTGAATGCACCTGATGCACCCCGATAAGGGATCCGGGATCGACCTCCATCGCATCCGCTACGCGGTTACGGTTTATCGCGACAGCCTGGGTCTGGTCAGATGATCCATAACCGCAGTTGAGCCCTGCAAATATCCCGGATGAGGCCCCGCCTCGGCGGCAGAAAAAACCATGGCGTACGGATGACAAGAGATCCGAAGTCAGAATTTCCAGCGTCATGATTCCAGTCCCGGTGGTAATGCGGCATAAGATGGGTACAGGCCCAGTACTTTGAACAGGTTTCCCATTTCCTCTGGGTGCGTCAACCGGCGATGTGCGGCTATCAACGCCTCAAGCTTGGACCCGCTGAGTGGTTTCGCCAATGCTTGCGCCCGCGCAGTGATGCCCAGCCGTTCCAGAAAAACGCCTTGGGGTGTCAGGCGCGAATGGGCGCAGCCCGCAGCTCGCGCTGCGCTCGCCAGAGGTTCGAAGTCCACATGGGCGGTCAGATCAGCTTGTCCGGGGCTGGAAAGCGGGTCTATCGGCTTGTGGGCATGTAGCGCCTGAAAAGTATCCCCAAGCGAATGCCAGTCGCCATAATCCAGGATCAGTCCGGCCCCGCCATGTGTCGCGATCCGTCCGGCGATCACAGTGATGATCGGTATGGCCGAAGGGCAAAGCTCGACCAGATCCCCATCCTGCGTGTCCTCAAGCCGGTTCTTCAAAGCGATCTGTGGCGACCGCGGCCCCAGGCCAAAAGCCAGTGATTCGTCCTTCATCCCGATCAAACGTTCCCGCCAATCGCTGTCATCGCGGATGAATTGGCGAATGGGCAGAGCGTCAAAGAACTCGTTTGCCACCAGCAAAAGCGGGGAATCGGGTAGATCGGTGACCGATGTAATCCAGCGTGGAGCATAGGCATCCAGCGTCTTTGCCTGAATGGTGCGCAGGGTTGGTGAGGCCTCAAGCAGAACAATATCTGCCGCCGCGTGAAAGCCATCCACGCCCTGTGTTGCACGCAGTATGTCAGCCATCAGCGTTCCGCGCCCGGGACCCAGCTCCGCTAGCGTGAAACGGCCCGGACGCCCCTGGTCAATCCAGCATTGCGCAAGGCTGAGCCCGATCAGTTCGCCAAACATCTGGCTGATTTCCGGGGCGGTGATGAAATCGCCCTGCGGGCCAAGGGGATCGCGGGTGGTGTAATATCCCAGTGTCGGGTGCAGCAGGCATTCGGTCATATAGTCGGCTACACTCATCGGGCCGTCTTGTGCGATACGAGCCTGTAAGAGGTTGGCGAGGGTCATCACTTGGCCTTAACGCGTAAAGCCAGCCAAAGGCCAAGGGCAATCATTGGCAAAGATAGCAACTGGCCCATGGTCAGGCCGTAGCCGCCCATTTGCCAGGCAAGTCCAAGCGGATTTCCGGGTGAAACAAACTGCGCATCGGGCTGCCGGAAAAACTCGACAATGAAACGCGATGCGCCATAGCCGGACAGAAACACTCCCGTGACCAATCCAGGTCTTTGGAAAGCGTGGCGCCGATAGACCAGCCACAAGAGCAAGGCACCCAGCAGCAACCCCTCAAGCGCGGCTTCGTAAAGCTGAGAGGGGTGGCGGGCGCAAAGACCAATAACCTCCGGGCAGTTTTGGGCGGCGGCACCGGGGAATACAAAGGCCCAGGGCAGGTCGCTGGGCCTTCCCCACAGTTCGGCGTTGATGAAATTCGCGACACGACCCAATAACAGCCCAGGCGGCACGGTATGCGCGATCAGATCAGCAAGCGGCAAAATCGAAATTTGGTGACGTCTTGCATAGATATATGAGGCCACGACGACGCCTAGCAATCCACCGTGGAAGGCCATGCCGCCCTGCCAGACCATCAGAATTTCGATCGGGTTCGAAAGGTAATAAGCTGGTTGATAAAACAGCACGAACCCAAGTCGCCCGCCCAGAATCACGCCCAGGATGATCCAGGTGATCAGATCCTCAAGCTGGGCGGGTTGCATAGGTGGCGCCTTGTCGGGCCACAGGGCGGGGCGCTTTAGGGCGATCACCCCCAGGCGCCATGCAATCACAATCCCGGCGATATAGGCGAGGGCGTACCATCTAAGTGCGAACTCCATCCCGAACAGCGAGATCGAGAAAAGTTCGGGCGACAGATCGGGGAAATTCAGAACAGCCTGCATGTGCGTCTCATTGCCCGGGCTTTGAGGGTTAAGTCAACCTTGAGCCTGCGCCAATCATTCCCCATATAGAGACCAACCGCC
Source organism: Ruegeria faecimaris (assembly GCF_900182615.1). Classification (GTDB taxonomy): domain Bacteria; phylum Pseudomonadota; class Alphaproteobacteria; order Rhodobacterales; family Rhodobacteraceae; genus Ruegeria; species Ruegeria faecimaris. The sequence goes on from NZ_FXTE01000004.1 coordinate 52,797, forward strand.
AAATCGGAGGATAACCATGCAAACCCGCAACAAGATTCTGGATGATGTTTCCCAACTCATGACCAACGCCATGGGTGTTGCCCAAGGCGCAAAGGACGAGGCGGAGAACGCCATGAAGTCGATGATCGACCGTTGGCTGGCTGATCGCGATTTCGTCACACGCGAAGAATTCGACGCTGTCCGTGCCATGGCTCAGAAAGCGCGCGAGGAAAACACAGCGCTCGAGGCGCGCATTGCAGCGTTGGAAGCCAAGCTGGGCGAATAATCCCCCGCGAAATTTTCGAAAAAAGACAAACGCCGCGCAATCCGGTTCTGGGTTGTGCGGTGTTGTGCATCATGCCGTCTTGCGGGAATTAATCAAGACAAAGCTGCATCTGATGCCAATATTTTGATCCCCGTTGCCAGCTATCCACAACTTATTGCTGTTATCCCCAAAAATGGGGGTTGTCAGGCCACCACCCACAGCGCACCATATTTAGTACAGGCCTATGGGGGAAGCCCGGCTTGTAGAGCAGGCAACTAGCGCTGGGGCGCTGCCAGCCCCGAAGTGCTAGAAATTAGTGAGGTGGCATTATGGCCCTTTCCGAGCAGTTTCTTGAAGAAGACCTTCATCCAATCGACATTGTTGAACATCTTGCCGAACATCACGATTGGGACTTTGATCGGATCGGGGATGATCAGATCGCAATGGCTGTCGAAGGACAGTGGCGCACCTACTCGATTACGCTAGCCTGGTCGAATTATGACGAAACGCTGCGTATGGTGTGCTCGTTCGAGATGGAGCCACCTGAGGCGCGCGAGACCGAGCTTTATGAACTGCTGAACAAGATGAACGATCAGTGCTGGGCCGGGGCCTTCACATACTGGGCCAATCAGAAGCTGATGGTTTACCGGTACGGTCTGGTTCTTGCGGGTGGTCAGATGGCCAGCCCGGAACAGATTGATACGATGATCACTGCAGCGGTCCTGAGCGCCGAGCGTTATTATCCCGCGATCCAACTGGTCACATGGGGCAACCGTACCCCGGAAGACGCGATGCAAGTCGCCATTGCAGAGGCCTACGGCCGCGCGTAAAGCTTTGCCCCGAGCCAAATAAGCGGAGGGGCAATCATGGACATGTCACGCGTCGCCGAACAGGGGCTGGTGCTTTTGGGATGCGGAAAGATGGGATCGGCCATGCTTGCCGGGTGGTTAGAGCATGGCCTTCCTGCCTCGTCAGTCTGGGTGATTGATCCTTTCCCGTCGGATTGGCTGAAATCGTCGGGCGTCAACATCAATACCCCGCTACCCGAAGCGCCTGCGGTAGTGCTGGTCGCGGTAAAGCCACAGATGATGGGCGATGCACTGCCCGCAATTACAGCCCTGGGCGGTGGGCGCAGCCTGTTCGTGTCGGTGGCGGCGGGCACCTCGATCTCAACATTCGAAGAGGTGTTGGGCCAGAAAACACCAATCGTGCGTGCCATGCCGAACACCCCGGCGGCGATCCGACAGGGTATCACGGCGTTGATTGGAAATTCTGCTGTTTCGGATGCGGATCTGGCCCTAGCCGAAAACCTGCTATCTGCGGTCGGTGAGACGGTCAGATTGCAGGATGAGGCGCAGATTGATGCCGTTACCGGGCTGAGCGGGTCCGGCCCTGCATATGTATTCCACCTTATAGAAACGCTCGCTGCTGCGGGTCAGGCTCAGGGCCTGCCACATGATCTGGCGATGAGGCTGGCCAAGTCCACGGTCGCCGGGGCAGGGGCCTTGGCCATGGCGTCTGACGAGGACCCATCGCAACTGCGCGTCAATGTCACTTCGCCTAATGGAACCACGCAGGCCGCGCTTGAGGTCCTGATGCACGACGAATTCGGTTTTCCCGACCTGCTGCACCGCGCTGTTAAAGCCGCAACCGATCGGTCCAAGGAGCTGTCTCGTGAGTGAAATTACATTCGACGATTTTCTCAAGGTCGACATTCGCGTCGGCGAGGTTATCCGCGCCGAGCCCTTCCCCGAAGCACGCAAGCCAGCGATCAAGATGTGGATCGATTTTGGACGAGATATCGGCGAGCGGAAAACCTCGGCCCAGATCACTGCGCATTATGATCCCGCCTCATTGGTGGGCAAGCAGGTGATGGCGGTGATAAATTTCCCTCCGCGCCAGATCGGCAAGTTCATGTCCGAAGTGCTTGTGTTGGGATTGCCCGATGAGACTGGTGAGATCGTCCTGATCGGGCCGGATGGCAAGGTTCCAACCGGTGGGCGGATGCATTGATGCGTGTGTTCGTTGCCCGACCGATGACCGCCTCTGTCGCAGCACGTGCACGCGCGGAGTTCGACGCAGAGATGCGCAGTGAAACCTTGCCGATGTCACTCAAGGAAATGGGGCATGCGCTGTCCGAATTCGATGTGGTGGTGCCGACCTTGGGCGACCTGTTCTCGGCCCAGATATTTGCTGAGGTGCCGGAACCGCGGTGCAAACTGCTGGCAAACTTTGGGGTTGGGTATAATCACATAGATGTGGAGGCGGCCCGTCAGGCCGGAATCGCGGTGACCAATACGCCTGGCGCTGTCACTGACGCTACGGCCGATATTGCCATGACATTGCTGCTGTCCACGGCCCGCCGCGCCGGAGAAGGCGAACGGCTGGTACGTTCAAACCTTTGGCAGGGCTGGCACCCGACACAGATGTTGGGCCATCACGTGACCGGCAAACGGGTCGGCATTGTGGGCATGGGGCGCATTGGGCAAGCCATCGCGCGACGTTGCCACTATGGGTTTGGTATGCACGTCGCCTATCAATCGCGCAGTCCAAAGGAGTTAGAGTTTCCGGCGGATTATGTCTCAGACCTCAAAGCTTTGGCTGCCGGTGTCGATTTCCTGATCCTGGCTGTGCCGGGCGGTGCCGAAACCCGGCATCTGATCAATGCGCAGGTGCTGCAGGCGATGAACGCTGCTGCCATCCTGATCAATATTTCTCGGGGAGAGGTATTGGATGAATCGGCCCTGATTTCGGCGTTGCAAGAAAAGCAAATCGCGGGTGCGGGTCTGGATGTCTACGAATTCGAACCCGCAGTGCCGCAAGCTCTGATAGATTTGCAGAACGTGACCCTGTTGCCCCACCTGGGTACCGCGACTGAGGAGGTCCGCAGCGCTATGGGGCACATGGCGCTAGATAATGTTGCGGCCTTTGTTCAGGGGCGCCCGCTGCCAAATCCGGTTTAGGTGCCCACGGCCTCGCGCCAATGCCTGCGGCACAGCGAGACATAGGTTTCGTTGCCACCAATTTGGACCTGAGCACCTTGGGTGATGGGATTTCCATTCTCGTCCTGACGAATCACCATTGTTGCCTTGCGGCCGCATTCGCAGATCGTGCGAACCTCACGCATCTCATCCGCCAGCGCCAGCAAGGCGGCCGATCCGGGAAACAGCCGGCCCTGAAAATCGACCCGCAACCCATAAGCCAGCACCGGCACGTTCAGGTCATCTACGGCGCGGGCCAGTTGCCAGACCTGATCTTCGGTCAGGAACTGGGCTTCGTCGATAAAGACACATGCAATTTTGCCTTGCGCCAGACGGGCTTCGATCATGGCGAAAACATCATCATCGGTGTCAAAAGTATCAGCCTCGGATGATATCCCAATCCGCGAGGCAATTTTCCCAGCACCGGCGCGCCCATCCAATGCAGCCGTCATCAGGTAAGTATCCATGCCGCGCTCGCGATAATTATGCGAGGCCTGCAGCAACACGGTCGATTTGCCCGCGTTCATAGTCGAGTAGTTGAAGTAAAGTTTTGCCATGGCTCGGGTCTAATTCGCCAGCCCCGCCTGGGCAAGCCATCTCATGTGGCGAAATGAGCGACGCCGCCGTTGTCCAGTTAGGGGATGAGCTCACGCTCTTTGGGGATGGAGCCCCTGCACTCACAACAGCGACGCCTTCGGCCTATAAGCGGCCTAAACGAAGCGGGGCTAATATGTGCCCCGCTATCACTCGCTACCGGCATTATTGCCGCCACTCACTCACAAAACCCTCGCATATCTGAGGGATAGCCAACATATCGCATTTCAATTATGAATCAGGTATGGGAAATTTCATTTCCCTTTCCCCCGCAATGGCAGATGTAGTGGGGAAGGCAGGTAGCAAAGGTAAAAACATGGCAGATATCGGGGCCTATCTCAAAAAGCACACCGAAGCGTTGGTCAAGGACGTTGGAATTGAGTCCGCGTGCGAGATCACGGGTAAATCCAAAGCCACGCTTGGCCGATATTATTCAGATAATGCAGAGCATGCTGATCGGTTCATGCCGGTTGATGCGGTTGCACGCCTTGAAGCGGTGGCCAACTTTCCGCATGTGACGTCGGCGTTGGCCGACCTCAAGAACATTACGCTGTCATATGATGGCCGCAACACGGACGCTCCTCGCACCGGAGGTGTGAATTCGGATGTCATCGCGTTGAGCCAACGCTTTGCCATGCTTATGACCGAATATCAGTCAGCTATCGAAGACGGTATCATCACGGTGAACGAGGCCAAACGCCTGTTGAAGGAAACCAGCCTGCTGCAGCATGTTCTGATCGAGATGAAGCTGCACCTGGAAGAAGAAAGCGTGAGCTGAGGCAAGGGAAGTTGCGTGTCTTGATCCAGTTTGGTGTGCGTACCGATACTCATGACATGCTAGGTCAAACTTGACCCGATCTGAACGCTCGCATGCTGGGGCTTTTGCCGCTTGCCGCCGGACGGGGTGATGCCAGTGCTGAAACAAGGATCAAACAACCAAGCAGGGTAGAATAAGCCCGGCTTTCTTGTACGAATTTGTGGTTGCGCGGAGTGTTGTCTTAACCGTGCCGTTTCACGATTACCGAACCCACGGAATACCCTGCTCCGAAGGAACAGATAAGGCCGATCTCGCCATCGGTGAAATCGTCAGAGTATTTCGAAAATGCGATGATCGACCCAGCCGAGGACGTGTTCGCATAGTCTTGCAGGATGTTTGGCTGCTCTCCGGGGGCGGGTTCGCGGCCCATGACTTTTTTACCGATAAAATCATTCATCGTTTTGTTCGCCTGATGCAGCCAAAGACGTTTGAGATCGGCGTTGCTGATCCCTTCGGCGTCCATGTGATCGGCAATGTGCTTGCTGACCATTGGAAGAACCTCTTTGAACACTTTACGGCCGTTTTGCATGAACTGCATATCGCGGCGGTCGGTCAATCCCTCTGGCCGAGTGCGACGCAGGAAGCCATTATTGTTTCGGATGTTGTTGGAAAAATCCGTGGCGCAGCTGGTCGACAAAATCTCGAAATGCGGTCCGGTCGCATCCTCGATCCGTTCGATCACGGTGGCCGTTGCCACGTCACCAAAAATAAAGTGGCAATCTCGGTCACGCCATTCCAGGTGGCCCGTGCAAATCTCGGGGTTTACCACAAGCGCACATTTTACCGAACCGGACCTGACCATATCCGCCGCCGCCTGAATGCCGAACGTGGCCGAAGAACAGGCAACGTTCATGTCGAATCCGAACCCTTTGCATCCCAGCGCCTGCTGGATCTCGATCGCGATTGCAGGATAAGCCCGTTCATGGTTCGAAGCCGCGCAGATTACCAGATCAACATCGTCCCCGTTGCGCCCAGCCTGTGCCAGCGCTTTCTTGCAGGCGTCAACGGCCATTTCGGTCATGATGCCAGGTTCATCGTCAGAGCGCTGACGAAACAGCGGGTGCATCACGTCGGGATCCAGAACACCCGCTTTGTCCATCACATAGCGGTTTTCGATTCCGGAGGCCTTCAGAATGAACTCTTCAGACGAATGCTGCATCGGCTCAACGTCACCAGCGGCAATCGCCTCTGCGTTCTGGGTGTTCATCCTGTCGGCATATGCATTGAAGGCCGAAACGAGCTCAGCATTCGTAATGACATTATCTGGCGTGAAAACACCCGAGCCGGTGATTGCTGGCGTATACATGTTGGGTCCTGGATTTCTGGATTCACCCAAAATGCCGTTATGATTGGTATTGTTCAAGAGAGATTGACCCGAGGGAATGCTAAGCTTGGTTGGAAATTGAGCTTCAGTTCTTGAATAGTTCGTTTTTCGAAGTATATACGCGTCAAATTCTGCAAGGAATGATCCCATGGCCCATGATCATAACACTCTGTTGCATCGCTTAAGCCCCGAGATGCAGGCGATGATGGGTGTGTATGCGCTCTATTGGAAGCTCGAGGAGAGCTTCGATGCCATCGAAATAGAGCTGAGCCATCAGGAATGCCATATGGTGATCAAATTGGATCAGCCCAGGCGTATGGGCGTTTTGGCGGCTGACATGCTGTCGGTTCCTTCGACAATCACGTCGACCGCCGATGCCTTGGAAAAAGCGGGCTATCTGAGACGCGAACGCGACCCAGAGGACCGCCGTGCATGGCTTTTGGTTTTGACCGAAAAAGGCACAGAAACACGCCAGATGCTTGTGGCCCAAGCGGGCGCCCTGTTTCAGCGCGCGTCCGGACTGAACAAAGATGAAACCGCAGAATTCGCAAGACTGGCCCGGAAGATCCGGGAAAACATACTGAAAACTGGAATTCCCGAGGGACTGAAGAAATGAAACTGATCTCTGCTTTGGGCGTGGCCCTGATCTTTCTCTCCAGCTCAATCATGGCTGAAGAAGCTGCCAAGCCGGTAAAGCTGATGGTGGTAAAGGAAACCACGCCTGGGTTCACACGTCAGTTCTTTGGTCGCGTCGCTGCGCGGCAAACGGTTGATCTGGCCTTTCAGGTGGCTGGACAGATTGTTGAAATGCCAGTGGCTGAAGGATTTGTCATCCCCAAGGGTGAGCTGATCGCCGAGCTGGATCGTGAGCCGTTCCAGCGCCGCTATGATCGTGCCGTTCTGCAGAAAGATCAGGCGGACCGGACCCTGGCCCGCCTGTCTCGGCTGCGGGGAACTGCGGCCAGTCAAGTGGCTGTGGACGACTCTGAGACTGCGGCGCAACTGGCTGATATCGCTGTGCGTGACGCGCTTTACGATCTGGAACAGGCGACATTGACGGCACCATTTAACGCGCTGGTGTCCAGCCGGGCGGTCGAGGCCTTTACCACTGTTTCCGCAGGTACCCCGATCGTGCGCATCCATGATATGTCCGAACTTCGGATTGAGGTCGACGTACCCGAAATTTTGTTTCAACGGTCGGGCCAGCAGGATGACATCACCATCACCGCGAAATTTCCGGTGAGCGACGAAGTCTTCCCGCTTCAGATCCGCGAATTCGATGCTGAATCTTCAAGCGTCGGTCAAACCTTCCGCATCCAATTTGGCCTGACACCGCCTGAAGGGCTGCAAATTCTGCCTGGTTCGTCGGCTACTGTGACCGTTCGGGTTAAGGACCAGAAACGGGGAATCTTTGTTCCGCCTACAGCCATTGTGGCCGATGTCGAAGGGGCGCTGGGCGTAATGGTGTTTTCTCCGACTGGGGTTGACCAAGGGACACTGCGCCGCGTCCCCGTTACCATCGAGCCCACGGAAACTGGTGATGTCAACGTGCTGGACGGCCTAAGTGACGGGGAAGAAATCGTTGTCGCCGGCGGCGACGTTTTGATTGACGGTCAGGTGGTGCGCCGCTTTACCGGTCTTGCCAACTAAGGGGCGGATTGATGAACATCGCACGCGCATCCATTGATCGCCCTATCTATACATGGCTGGTCATCCTGATCGCCTTGTTCGGCGGCATCTGGGGATTTCTGTCGCTTGGCCGTCTGGAAGATCCAGCCTTCACAATCAAAAACGCCGTCATCGCTACCCAGTATCCGGGGGCAACGGCGGAACAAGTGGCGCTGGAGGTTTCAGAGCCACTGGAATCCGCCATCCAGCAGATGGGCGAGGTCAAGACAATCACATCAATGAACCAGCCCGGTTTTTCGCTGATCGAGGTCGAGATTAACTCAGCTTATGATGGGACCGAGCTGCCGGAGATCTGGACCAAATTGCGCGCCAAGGTCCGTGACGCCTCACGGGAGCTGCCATCGGGGGTGGGTGATCCGCTGGTCAATGACGGGTTTGGCGATGTGTTTGGCTTGTTTTATGCGGTCACGGCCGAGGGCTTCTCGGACGCTGAAAAACATGAGCTTTCCACATTTCTTCGGCGCGAACTACTGACGGTTGACGGTGTCGCGGATGTCGAGGTGATGGGCCTGCCGCAAGAGGCGATCTTTATCGAACCCGACCTGTCTATTTCGGTGAACCAGAACGTGCCTCTGCAGGCGCTTACCGACGCGATTACAAATGCGGACTCGGTAAACTCGTCGGGGTCATTGCGATCAGAAGATGGCCGGACCGCGATATTAACCGCCGAAGGGTCCGATACTGTTTCCGCCATTGCTGGCCTTTCTGTTGGATCGCAGGGCCAGGTTATCAACCTGTTCGATATGTCGAATGTACATCGTGGTCGCCTAACCGATCCTAATGTCATCATCCGGTTCAACGGGACCGAAGCCTTCACTCTGGGTATTGCTGGGCTTTCGACTGATAATATCGTTGAGGTCGGCAAGCGTGCTGACGCGAAATTTGCCGAGTTGGATTCTCAGATCCCCTATGGTGTCGAAATCCTGCCGATTTACCAGCAGCACGTCGTTGTTGAGCAGGCATCGAACGATTTTCTGGTGAACCTCGCGCTGTCGGTCTCTATTGTTGTTGCGGTTTTGGCGCTGTTCATGGGTTGGCGCGCGGCTGTGGTTGTGGGAACAACTCTGTTGCTGACCGTGGTTGGCACGTTGTTGTTCATGGCATTGTTCTCGATCGAGATGGAACGAATTTCGCTGGGCGCTTTGATCATCGCGATGGGTATGTTGGTGGACAACGCCATTGTGGTGGCCGAAGGAATGCAGATTGCAATGCTGCGCGGCAAGAATTCGCGCGATGCGGCGGATGAGGCTGCGGCCAAAACGCAAATCCCGCTGTTGGGAGCAACGGTGATTGGCATCATGGCTTTTGCCGGGATTGGTCTTAGCCCTGATGCGACGGGTGAGTTCTTGTTTTCGCTATTTGCTGTTATCGGGATATCGCTGCTGCTGAGCTGGACCCTGGCGCTGACGGTGACTCCGATGCTTGGGCACTATTTCTTCAAGCAGGGCAAAGAAGGTGAAATTGATGCCTATGGCGGGATCATGTTCCGTGTTTATGGCGCGATCCTAAACTGGGCGCTGCGGTTCCGTTGGATGGTGATTGCAATGCTGGTGGGCATTACGGTGGTCTGTTTCGCAGGATTTGGCTTGGTCAAACAACAGTTCTTTCCAGACTCGAATACACCGCTGTTTTTCGTGCATTACAACCTGCCGCAGGGCACACCCATTGCGCGCACCGCCGAGGATATGGCTGTTTTCGAAAACTGGCTGGCGGATCGGGACGATGTGGTATCTGTCACGACATTTGTTGGGCAAGGAGCAACTCGTTTTTTGTTGACCTACTCTTCGGAAAAACCGAACCCCAGCTACGGTCACATGATCATCCGGACGGAAACATTGGATGACATTCCGGCTTTGCGGGCGGATCTCGAGGCGTTTGGCTCGGCGCAGTTCCCCGAAGGCAAGTTCCGCACCAAGCGGCTGGTCTTTGGTCCTGGCGGCGGTGATCCAATTCAGGCCCGTTTCTCGGGAAGCGATCCGGCGGTGCTTCGGCAACTTGCGAATGAGGCTGTGCAGACGATGCGCGCGGCCTCGCCCAATGCGCTGAACGTCTATCACGACTGGCGCGAACAAGGGCTGGCTGTCCAGCCAATTTATGCGACCGAACGGGCGCAGACCGCTGGGGTGTCGCGCGAAGATATCGCGGCGACTCTGCAATTCTCGACCGATGGGATCACCGGTGGTGTGTTCCGCGAGCGCGACCGCCTGATTCCGATCATCTTGCGCCGCCCGGTGGACGGGGATTATTCGATCGTGGATCAGGTTGTATTCTCGGACCAGTCGCAGAAATTCGTACCGATCGAGCAGATGGTCGACAGGTTCGAATATAAGGCACTCAATACGCTGGTTCACCGCCGGGATCGTGTGCTGACCATTACGGTAGGGGCCGACATCCCGCCGGATTTGACAGCTGCGCAGGTTCATTCCGAAGTCCGCACAGCCATCGAAAGCATGGAGCTGCCAGCGGGCTATCGACTGGAATGGGGTGGAGAGTTCGAGAATGCTGGCGATGCAAATAAAAGCCTGGGTCGTCAGTTGCCGTTGAGCCTGTTGATCATGGTTCTGATTTCGGTGCTGATATTCAACGCCATTCGTCAGCCGATCATTATCTGGCTGTTGGTACCGATGTCGGTAAACGGAGTGGTGATCGGTCTGCTGGGCACGGGTCTGCCGTTCACATTTACGGCGCTACTGGGACTGCTTAGCCTATCGGGGATGCTGATCAAGAATGGTATCGTTTTGGTCGAAGAGATCGATTTGGTACGTGCAACCGGGCAGGGGCTGCGTGAATCGATCATCGAGGCTTCGGTCTCGCGTTTGCGCCCCGTGATGCTGGCCGCGATCACGACGATTTTGGGTATGGCTCCGTTGTTGACGGATGCGTTCTTCAGGTCGATGGCGGTGACCATCATGGGAGGTCTGGCCTTTGCCACGGTCCTTACCATGGTGGCGGCCCCTGTGTTCTACATGGTGTTCTTCCTGCCGGAGGAACGGCGCAAGAAACCACCGCAGCCGGTTGTCTAAATGAAAAACCCCCGGTCATGGACCGGGGGTTTTGCTTTATTCTGGTGTAGTGGGGGAAGGTCAGCCTTGCAGGGACCTGACCTCGACATCACCCTCGGCCTGCGCCTTGATCGCCAATGCGGCAGCGTGGCTGGCGGCGGCGGTGGTGAAATAGGGGATCTTGTCATAAAGCGCGATGGACCGGATGGCCTTGCTGTCCTCGACCGCCTGTGCACCTTCGGTGGTATTCATCACCAGCTGTACCTGACCATCTTTAAGCATGTCAGCCACGTCGGGGCGACCTTCGTAGACCTTGTTGACCAGATCACAGGCAATACCGTGCTCGGCCAGCCAGCTTTGCGTTCCGCGGGTGGCGACAAGGGCAAAGCCCTGCGCGGCCAGAACTTGTGCGGCCTCAAGCATGGCAGGCGTCTTGTCGGCATCCTTGATCGAAATAAACGCACGTCCCGAGGATGGCAGCACCATTCCCGCACCCATCTGTGCCTTGAGGAAGGCGCGGGGGAAGTCGCGGTCCCAGCCCATGACTTCTCCGGTCGAGCGCATCTCAGGCCCCAGAATAGTGTCGACGCCGGGGAACCGGGCGAAGGGCAGCACCGCCTCTTTCACCGAGAACCACGGCATATCCGGGTCTGCCAGTGTCATCTGGTCGGCGATCTTGGTGTCGTCCACGGTCTTGTAAGCCGGGCGCAACGGGAAATCCGCCAGCTTCTCGCCGGCCATCACACGCGCGGCGATGGAGGCAATGGCGCTGTCCGTGGCTTTGGCCACGAAGGGCACGGTACGCGAGGCGCGCGGGTTGACTTCGATCAGGTAGATATCGTCATCCTTGATCGCAAATTGTACATTCATCAGGCCGACAACGTTCAACGCCTTGGCCAGCTTGAAAGTCTGATCCTTGATCCGGCCAATGACCTCTTTCGACAGCGAGTAGGGCGGCAGCGAACAGGCGCTATCGCCCGAATGCACGCCAGCCTCTTCGATATGCTGCATGATGCCCGCGACATGTACATCCGTGCCGTCGCACAGGGCGTCGACATCCAGTTCAACCGCGCCCGCCAAATAGCTGTCCAGCAGCACGGGGCTGTCGCCCGAGACCACCACGGCCTCGTTGATATAGCGCCGCAATTGATCCATATCGCGCACGATTTCCATCGCGCGGCCACCCAGAACATAGGACGGGCGGATCACCAGCGGAAAGCCGATATCCTCGGCGATTTTCAGCGCCTGCTCGTCGGTCGAGGCAATGCCGTTATTGGGCTGTTTCAGGTCCAGTTCATTGACCAGCGCCTGAAACCTTTCGCGGTCTTCGGCGAGGTCGATGGCGTCGGGTGTAGTACCGAGGATCGGAATGCCTTCTTCTTCCAGAGCGTTGGCTAGTTTCAGCGGGGTCTGACCACCGAACTGAACGATAACACCGTGCAGCGTGCCGTTTTCCTGTTCTTTCGTCAGGATTTCCATCACGTGTTCAAAAGTTAGCGGTTCGAAATACAACCGGTCTGAAGTGTCATAGTCGGTCGAAACCGTTTCGGGGTTACAGTTGATCATGATGGTCTCATAGCCCGCATCGGTCAGTGCGAAGCAGGCGTGACAACAGCAATAATCGAATTCGATCCCCTGACCGATCCGGTTGGGGCCGCCGCCCAGGATAACAACCTTCTTGCGGTCACTCGGGCGCGCCTCGCACTCAACATCACCCATCATAGGGGCTTCGTAGGTCGAGTACATATAGGGCGTCTGCGCCTCAAACTCGGCAGCGCAAGTGTCGATGCGCTTGAATACTGCGTTAACACCCAGATTGCGGCGGGCGCGGCGTACATTGCCTTCGTCACGGCCTGTCAGGTTGCCCAGGCGCGCATCGGTAAAGCCAAGCATTTTCAGCCTGCGGATGCCTTCTTCGGTCACCGGCAGGCCGTCTTTGCGCAACTGACGCTCGGCCTCGATGATCTCGCGGATGCGGGCCAGGAACCAAGGGTCAAATTTGGTGACCCCAAATATCTCATCATCGGTCAAACCGTGACGCATGGCCTGCGCGATGGTGCGCAGACGGTCGGGGGTTTGCTTGCTGATCGCTTTGATCACCGCGACTTTGTCACTGACCTCGTCCCAGACACCAACGTTCAGGCCGGGGATTTCTACTTCATCAAAGCCAGTCAGGCCGGATTCCATCGAGGCCAGCGCCTTTTGCATCGATTCGTGGATCGTGCGGCCAATGGACATGGCCTCACCCACCGATTTCATCGCCGTGGTCAGGTAAGGTTCAGAGCCGGGGAACTTTTCGAACGCAAATTTCGGAATTTTTGTCACGACATAGTCGATGGTTGGCTCGAAGGAGGCGGGCGTGACCTTGGTGATGTCATTGTCCAGCTCGTCCAGCGTATAGCCAACAGCCAGCTTGGCCGCGATCTTCGCAATCGGGAACCCGGTCGCCTTGGACGCCAGCGCGGACGAGCGCGACACGCGGGGGTTCATCTCGATCACGACCATTCGGCCGTCTTCGGGGTTGATCGCCCATTGTACGTTCGAACCGCCAGTCTCGACCCCAATCTCGCGCAGAACGGCGATGGAGCCGTTGCGCATGATCTGGTATTCTTTGTCGGTCAGTGTCAGGGCAGGGGCCACGGTGATCGAGTCGCCGGTATGCACACCCATCGGATCGATATTCTCAATGGAACAGACGATGATGGCGTTGTCGGCCGTGTCGCGTACCACCTCCATCTCATACTCTTTCCAACCCAGCAGGCTCTCATCGACGAGGATTTGGTTTACCGGCGAGGCATCCATGCCCGAGCGGCAGAAGTGAATATAATCCTCGCGGTTATAAGCCACACCGCCGCCGGTGCCGCCCATGGTAAAGGCGGGGCGAATGATGGCAGGCAGGCCGATGTCTTCCAGATCGCCCAAGGCAATCTGGACGCCAGCATCAAGATCGGTGGAGCCGTCGTCGCGCTTGGGGGCGGTAACGATGGTGGCCTTGGGGTTTTCGATGCCCAGCCGATCCATCGCTTCGCGGAATAGTTTGCGGTCTTCGGCCATTTCGATGGCGTCGCGGGTCGCACCGATCATCTCGACACCGAACTCGTTCAGTACGCCCATCTCTTCCAGTGCAAGTGAGGTGTTCAGTCCGGTCTGCCCACCCATTGTGGGCAACAAGGCGTCGGGGCGTTCCTTCTCGATGATCTTGGCGACAACTTCGGGCGTGATCGGCTCGATATAAGTGGCATCGGCCAGACCGGGATCGGTCATGATTGTCGCCGGGTTTGAGTTTACCAGAATGACCCGGTATCCTTCTTCGCGCAGGGCTTTACAGGCCTGTGCGCCTGAATAGTCGAATTCGCAGGCCTGACCGATGACAATGGGGCCCGCCCCGATGATCATGATCGACTGGATGTCGGTTCTTCTCGGCATAGCCTGTTTCCTTCGGTTAACTGCGAGTCAGGGCACCGCCCGCGTGCCCAAATTGTTCTGCGTTATAGGGACCGCGCCAAAAGGTTCAAGAGGTATCGGAAACAGGGGCGAAATTGCCGCTTTCCCCTCTTTCCCTTACCGCCGTATTGTCTATACCGCGCAGCACGACAAATGAGGATGCACGTGCGTATTCGTTTTGATCAGGGGCCGGCCGGATCGGGAACTTATTTCGAACGGCCAGACCGGGTGATCCGCGCAGACAAAGCGGAAGACGTGCCACAGGCGTTGGCGGCGCTGGATGAGGCACGCGCGGATGGGGCCTGGCTGGCCGGTTATGCAAGCTATGAGCTTGGATATGCGTTGGAACCCCGCCTGTTGGACCGGATGCCTACTGACCGCCGCCTGCCACTGCTGTGTTTCGGTGCCTATGATGCGCCAGGCCAGTGCGATCTGCCCGCACCCCTAGGCGGTGTTGCCGAATTCACACCGCGCTGGGACGAGGCAAGATATGCAAGCGCCTTTCAGCTGGTCCACGATGCGATCGGGGCAGGGGATATCTATCAGGCCAACCTGACGTTCCCCATTGACCTGACATTGCAAGGGGATAGCGCCGCGCTTTATGCGGCGTTGGCTGTGGGCCAGCCGGTCGGTCACGGAGCGCTGGTTCAGCAGGATGATTTGCCCGATTTGCTCAGCCGCTCGCCAGAGTTGTTCTTTCGCACCGGTGCAGATCGGACGATCGAAACCCGCCCGATGAAGGGCACACAACCCCGCAGCGAAGACATGGCCGAGGACGCGCGCCGCCGCGATTTCTTGTCGAGAGACGAGAAGAACCGCGCTGAAAACCTCATGATCGTTGACCTTCTGCGCAATGACATCAGCCGGGTTGCGCTGCCGGGGTCCGTAAAGGTACCCGAGCTATTCAAGGTCGAAACATATGCAACCGTGCATCAGATGATCTCGCTGGTGCAGGCACAGCTGCATCTTGGGGCAGAACTTTCCGATATCCTAAACGCGTTGTTTCCCTGCGGCTCGATCACAGGCGCGCCCAAAATTCGCGCGATGGAGATTTTGACCGATCTCGAACCCTGGCCACGCGATATCTATTGTGGTGCTATCGGTTGGGCCGCGCCAGACGGGCGATCCGAGTTCAACGTGGCTATTCGCACGCTGATGGTCGAGGGCAACAAGGCCACGCTGAATGTGGGTGGGGGCGTCGTCTGGGACAGCACAGCCCCATCCGAATATGAGGAAGCGCTATGGAAGGCACGTTTCGCCCACCAGCTGACCCTGACTTCCGTCTGATCGAAACGCTGGCATTCCGGCCAGAGAGCGGGTTTGTGCGTGTTGGAAAACACCTAGCCCGGATGGAGCGTTCGGCACGGGCATTGGGGCTTCCTTTCGATGCAGGGCGCGCGATTGCAACGCTTGACCAAGTTGCGGGTTCAACCTCGTTGCGCTGTCGATTGACGATGGACATCAGTGGCGGGTTTGGCGTGACAACTGGTGCACTGGCGGATAACCCGTCCGTCTGGCGGGTCGCAGTTTCCAATACGAGGCTTGCCGCCTCTGATATCTGGTTGCAGCACAAGACGACGCAGCGCGATGTTTATGACCGGGCCCGGGCGGCACTGCCCGAGGGCGTAGATGAGTGGCTGTTTCTGAATGAGCGTGACGAAGTGTGCGAGGGCACCATTACTAACATCTTTCTGGACATGCCCGATGGTCGTTGCCTGACGCCGCCCTTGTCCTCCGGCTTGCTTCCCGGAATTTTGCGCGAAGACTTGCTGGAAAATAATAAAGTCAGCGAGGCGGTGCTGACCATGACCGACCTGCAAAGCGCGGAATGGTTCTGGATGGGCAATTCCTTGCGAGGCCTGATCTGGGCAGAATTGGCGGTACTGTGAACAGGCAAACCGATTGGGCTGAAGCCGCAGCACCTTCCCGTTGGTTGCGACTGGAATTCGGTTTGTTCTTCATCGCCGTACCTGTGCTGATTGCCGTACTTTTCCCGCCCAACTGGATGTTTCCATCGCTGTTTACCTTTACGGCCATCGGGATCGTGTTGTTGCATTTCACGCACGGATTTGCCTGGGCGGAATTGCGATATAGCTGGCGCAACTGGTCCTGGCCCGAAGTCGCCGGCTTTGCTGTGGGAATGACACTGTTTTGTGTTGCGCTAGTACGACTGACCCGTCCCGAAGCTGCCTTTTTCCTGTTGCACAACCAACCCGAGCTGCTGGCGATGATTTGGGTGTTTTACCCATTCGTTTCCGCCCTGCCGCAAGAGCTGCTGTTCCGGTCGCTGTTCTTTCGTCGTTACCACGCGATCCTGCCCAATGGACGCACAGCTTATTTACTGAATGCATCGCTCTTTTCGCTTGCGCATTTGATGTATTGGAGCTGGATCGTAGCTCTGATGACATTTGCCGGAGGGTTGCTGTTCACCTGGGCCTATCGCAAACGCGGATCGTTTTTCTATGCGGTTCTGCTGCATGCCATCGCGGGGAACATCATCTTTGCGGTGGGTCTGGGCATCTATTTCTACTCAGGCAACGTGCAAAGGCCGTTTTGACGGTGCGACTTGCCTTGACTTTCCCAGTCTGACGCGGTGTATCGGCCCGACCAATTCTGCGCCCGAAGGGATATGATCCATGCACGCCTATCGCAGCCACACCTGCGCCGCTCTGACCGCCGCCAATGTCGGTGAAACCGTTCGCCTGTCTGGCTGGGTGCATCGGGTCCGAGATCACGGCGGCGTTCTATTCATCGACCTTCGCGATCATTTCGGCGTCACACAGGTTTTGTGCGACGGCGACAGCGCGGCATTCGCCGAACTGGAAAAAGTCCGCTCGGAATGGTGTATCCGTATCGATGGCACAGTCAAAGCGCGCGCCGCCGATCTGGTGAACGCGAAATTGCCCACGGGCGAGATCGAAGTTTACGTGCGCGAGTTGGAAGTACTGGGCGCCGCTGACGAGCTGCCGCTGATGGTGTTCGGCGATCAGGAATACCCTGAGGAAACGCGCCTGCGCTATCGCTATCTGGACCTGCGCCGCGAAGTGATGCAGCAGAATATGACCTTGCGCTCGGACGTTGTTGCCTCGATGCGCCGCCGGATGTGGGATCAGGGCTTCCGCGAGTATCAGACGCCGATTATCACCGCATCATCGCCTGAAGGCGCGCGTGACTTCCTTGTGCCGTCGCGTTTGCACCCGGGCAAGTTCTACGCGCTGCCGCAGGCCCCACAGCAGTTCAAACAGCTGATCATGGTGTCGGGCTTCGACAAGTATTTCCAGATTGCGCCCTGTTTCCGCGACGAAGATCCGCGTGCCGACCGCTCACCCACCGATTTCTACCAGCTTGACCTTGAGATGTCGTTTGTTGAGCAGCAAGACGTATTCGACACGATTCAGCCCGTTCTGACCGGCGTGTTCGAAGAGTTCGGCGGCGGCCGTAAAGTCGATCAGGACTGGCCGCAGATTTCCTACAAGGACGCGGCCCTGTGGTATGGCAGCGACAAGCCCGACCTGCGGAATCCTATTAAAATGCAAGTGGTCTCCGACCACTTCCGCGGGTCTGGCTTCGCGATTTTCGCAAAGCTGTTGGAGCAGGATGGCACCGAAATCCGCGCTATCCCTGCGCCGACGGGTGGCAGCCGCAAGTTCTGCGACCGCATGAACGCCTTTGCCCAGAAAGAGGGTCTGCCCGGTATGGGCTATATCTTCTGGCGCGATCAGGGCGAAGGGATGGAGGCCGCCGGTCCACTGGCCAAAAACATTGGCCCTGAACGGACCGAGGCGATCCGCCAGCAACTGGGTCTGGGCGTCGGAGACGCGGCGTTCTTCCTGGGTGGCAAACCGAAAGCCTTTGAAAAGGTGGCCGGCAGGGCGCGCGATGTGATCGGTGATGAACTGAACCTGACCGAGAAAGACCGCTTTGCCTTTGCCTGGATCGTCGATTTTCCGATCTATGAGCAAGACGAAGAAACCGGTGCGATCGACTTTGAACACAACCCCTTCTCGATGCCGCAGGGCGGGATGGAGGCGCTGAACGGCAATCCTCTGGACGTGCGCGGTTATCAATATGACCTGGCCTGTAACGGATACGAGCTGGTCTCGGGCGCGATCCGGAACCACAAGCCCGAGATCATGCTGAAGGCTTTTGAGCTGGCTGGCTACGGCGCGGATGAGGTGAAATCCCGATTTGGCGCGCTGTTCAACGCCTTCCATTATGGCGCCCCGCCGCACGGTGGCTGTGCCGCTGGTATCGACCGGATCGTGATGCTTTTGGCCGATGAAGCCAATATCCGAGAAGTCATGATGTTCCCGATGAACCAGCGTGCCGAGGATCTGATGATGCAGGCACCGTCCGACCCGGCCTCGGACCAGCTGATGGAGTTGGGCCTGCGAATTATCCCTCAGGACTGATAGAAAACCCGCCACAGTCGCCTGTGGCGGTTTTTTCTGTTTTCAACCCATTTCCAATTCTCTGTTAGCGGGTTTACAGGAAATGGTCCTTTTTCCTCTCGCGGCTGTTCCGAATGTCACGCGCGCTGACGCGTGTCTGTCTGTATGCCCACAGACAAAGGAGCGATGCGGTAATTAGATATGCGGTTGTCACTTCAGATAGCCTCGCGCTGTTCCAGACGGGCCTGCACTATTCCCGCAACCTGGGCTGTCAGAGCGGTGATGGGCATACCTGCGGCGCGTGAGGCTGCCAACTGCTGGGCGGCTTCGGCCAGAACCGTATCTTCAGCATTACGGGCAACGCCGCGCAGGAATTGGGCCGCATAGTCCAGTGACCGATGGTCATTCGGTCCGGCCAGAACATCTGCGATATGTGCCATGTCGTCCTGATAGGCCATAGGATCGGGGCATATCACCTCATCCTGAACGGCGTGGAGTGTGCAGGGGCGGCGGTCTTCAGGTAGACAATTCAGAATAGACGACTGGAAATAGGACAGTGAGTTAAGCGGTTTGGCAAGAAACCCGTCCGCGCCAACCTCTGTCGCAAGGGTTTCTGAATTGTCGTCGCCTGACATGCCCAGGATCGCTCCGATCCGGGGCGTAGTCATGGCCAATTCGGCAATCAGATCAGCACCAGAGCCATCGGGTAGTCCCATATCCACCAAGATCACAGAAGGCCGATAGATTTGAAGGTGGCGTCGGGCGGATTTCAGGCAATCGGCTCGCCTGATCCGCGCACCCGAATGCAAACACATTAACCGGATGGCGTCGCAGGCATAGCGGCTGTCCTCAACAACCAAAATGGTTTGTCCCAGCAGCGGCCGCGTGGCCGTTGGCTGTGCGGGTGCGGTGAAGGGGCTCGAATCGTCCATGGGAGAACTCCTATTCAGCAGATGCTTCACGCTAGGAACTTCTGGCTAACACGGGGTTAACGGCAATTTGGCGCACTTGTCCTTTGCCTGATCTGTCCCCATAACCGCTGCAACGCAGAAGTTAGGAGAGTTCCATGATTGGCCGCTTAAACCACGTTGCCATTGCCGTCCCTGATCTTATGGCGGCGTCTGAACAGTACCGCAGCGCTTTAGGTGCCAAGGTTGGCGCGCCGCAGGATGAACCTGATCACGGCGTTACTGTGGTGTTCATTGAATTGCCCAACACCAAGATCGAGTTGCTTTATCCTCTGGGCGATGACAGCCCGATCAATGGTTTTCTAGAGAAGAACCCCGCCGGCGGAATCCATCATGTCTGCTATGAGGTGGAGGATATCATTGCCGCGCGTGATCACCTGAAAGAAACCGGCGCCCGGGTGTTGGGTAGCGGTGAACCCAAGATCGGCGCGCACGGGAAACCGGTTCTTTTCCTGCATCCCAAAGATTTCAACGGCTGTCTGGTCGAGTTGGAACAAGTATAAACACCGGAGGTGTACACATGACGATCACTGCAGGACTGGTTCTGTTTGCCGTCATCTGGTTCATGACGCTTTTGGTGATTCTGCCGATCCGCATCAAGACCCAGGGTGATTTGGGCGAGGTCGTTCCCGGCACCCATTCAGGGGCCCCGGAAGTGCATCACATGAAGAAAAAGCTATGGATCACCACCGGGGTGTCGGTCGTGCTCTGGGCTATCATTGCAGGGATCATTATTTCGGGCGTGATTTCGGTACGGGATTTCGATTGGCTAAATCAAATGGAACCGCGAAACTAAGCTTCAGGGCGTTGGCCCTGACAGCTTATGAAAGATATGCGTGAATGTAGCAGCTCCGATAATCGGGATCACAAGATTCACCAGCGGAATAGACAGTGGGATGGCCATCAACGTGCCCGCAAGCCAAATTGTTGACGAATGTTGTGCCCGCAGTTTTCGCGCGCCCTCACGCCCGATACGGCGCATGGCTGCCAGCGTAAAATACTCACGCCCCAGCAGAAATCCGTTCATCGCCCAAAAGATAAACGGGGCCAGTGGCGTGAAGATCGCATAAAGGATCAGCGCCAGAAGGTTGGCCACAATCAGCACACCCATAAAACCAAGCGCGTCAGTGATCGCATCGCCTATCGGGATGCGTGGAACCGCGGGCAGGCTCGGATAATGCCTGTCCTCTACAGCTTGTGCGACATCGTCCAGAAACACAGACGTGATGGCTGAGGCGACGGGAATCATCAGAAACACTGGCAGGATCAGCACCAGGAAAATGCCGGAATAGCTGAGGACGTCATTCAGCCAGGGAACTGCACCAATGAATGGCAGCGATATCTCGTCCCCTGACAGCCGGTTGATCAGCCAAATTGCACCGGCGCAGGCTGCGATCAGCATCAGGATGGTCAGGCCGATACCTCGCAGCAGAACCCCGCGGAATTTCGGGTCTCCGATCTGACCAAGCGCTGAAAAAAAGGCGTTGAGGATGATCATTCTGTGACCCATTCGGTCAGGGCATCAACATCCGGGCGAGGGCGGTCGGGCGGGGTCGAGCCCTCGGTCGCGATATGGATCAAACCGGCAACACTCTCGTTATCCCGCAATCCAAACGCCTTGCGACAGAATTCTGGATCGTGGGTTTGCCAGCCAGACAACCAATTCGCGCCCCATCCTGCGGTCAAAGCAGCGTTCAGCAAAGCAAGGCAAACAGCCCCAGCTGAATAGGTCTGCTCGATGGCTGGAATCTTTTCCGAAGGCTTCTGAACCTCGATCACAGCGACGGCGAGATGGCCTAAATCAAACTGTCCGCGCGCTTTTTCAATGTCTTGAGGGGATTTGCCAAGCGCCTCACCGCATTCCTGCGTCAGCCCCGACAGGCGCCCCATTGCGCCTTTTTCAAGCACGATGAACCGCCAGGGTTCCAGTTTTCCGTGATCCGGGCTGCGGGCTGCTGCGGTCAGCAGGGGCATCAGCTGCTCACGGTCGGGGGCCGGTTCAATCAACGTTTTGGCTGGGCGCGACCGACGGGTCTGCAGAAACTCAAAAGCGGCCGGATTCTTCAAGGACATATGTTAACTTCCTTTACATAGGCTGTCTGTATCTGGTTGAACGTCTGGCGAGTTTCAAGTGCAATCGGCTGGACCAGTTGGATCAATTTCATTCCCCGCCCAACCGTGCAAGGGTCTTTGTTAACAGAAGGTGCCAATGGGAAAACCGAAACTAAGAAATCTTCCAGACCTGAGCGACCGTGTAGCACCGAATGCTGAGATTGCGGTCAGGGTTACCCCGAAAGCCGCAGCAGACAGGATTTTGGTTCAGGACGGAACGATCAGAATATATATCACTGCACCGCCCGAAAACGGCAGGGCAAATGATGCCACACGTGAGATTCTGGCGGTGGCGCTGGGGGTTGCTCCGTCCGCACTCATCCTGAAGCGCGGGCAGACATCGCGCGAGAAAGTCTTTGTGTGTCAGGCCTGACCGGGGGTTTCGCGAATTTGGTAAACACCTTCGGGCAGATCCAGTGCCGCAGCCAGATCACGAACCTGTTCGGGCGAAAGCGTAATCTTCTGAACCTGGTCAGTGCGCGGATCCAGTTGTTCCAGCGTTACGCATTCTGCAAAATTGTTAATAACCACATCCTCGTTCAAAGGCTTTTCGCCTTCGTCCACCAGGGTTATGACCGTCGAGTCGAATTCATGCTCAATCGAAAACATGTGTCCAGCTTGCCGGGCGGAACATTGCAATGCAACCCGTTCTTGGGAAATCGTCCGGTGGCGAACCGCCTTGTGTCGGGCTATGTTCGACGAAAAGGCATGACCGGACCAAAGGATATAGTATGCGTCGCCTGATCTTGTTGATATTTGGTCTGGTTCTGTCGGCCTGTGACACCGGTTCGCTACGCGTTCAGCCGGTAGAGGAATGGCAACAACCTTCAACTGATTTTCAGGTCGATGTGCTGACCTTTCGCGAAATCAGTCAAAGGGTTGGGGATGTGGCGCGCGCAGAGTGCAAGCGGCGCAGTAATGTCAGCAACTGCGATTTTTCGATCGTGGTTGATCTGAACCCTCGCGCACCAGCAAATGCTTTTCAAACCTTGGATGACGACAATCAACCAGTCATAATCTTCACCCGCGCGATGATTCAATCGGTGGAAAACGCCGATGAACTGGCCTTTGTGATGGGGCATGAATCTGCTCATCACATCCTGCGCCATATTCCCCGCCAGTCCGAAAACTCACGAGAAAGTGCCGCGATTTTTGGCGAGCTTGCACGCATAGCGGGGGCAAATGACGCCGATCTTGAACAGGCGCAGAAGCTAGGCGCGCAGGTGGGTGCCCAGATATATGTCAAGGACTTTGAACTGGAAGCGGACCGGTTGGGAACGATCATCACGCACCGGGCAGGTTATAATCCCTTGTTAGGAGCCCGCTATTTTGCCCGAATTCCTGACCCGGGCGATCGTTTTCTAGGCACCCATCCACCGAATGCTCAGCGCGTCGAAATTGTTTTGGAAACCTCGCGGCAGCTTGGGCTGACACAATGACGGGACTGAAACGGTTGGGGGTTGTCTTGACGGACCGCGGATCGAAATATGCCGTGTCCGGCGCTTTGGTCAGTTCCCGTGACGAGGTGGCTGCTGTCCTGCAGGATCTGAAATCTGACAAAAGCTATGCCAAGGCCACGCACAATACCTGGGCCGCAATCCTGCCCACTGGTGCGCTCAAGGCGGATGACGGGGAAAGCGGTGCCGGAATGGTGATTCTGCGCATGCTGGAAAGGGCCGAACTGAGCGGTCATATCGTCATTGTCACTCGATGGTATGGCGGAAAAAAGCTGGGCGGTGATCGATTTCGCCGGGTTCAGGATGCAACACGGGCTTATCTGGACGAACTGGAATTGGGACTTTGACCTGCGTCAAGGCTTGGGCTGTTTCGTATTGCTAGTCTGATCGGACAAAGCGAAACGGAAAGGAATGCCAATGCCCGATCGCGAAACGCTTAGGCATCATGCTGGTCTTGTTGACCGTATGGCTGGCAAGCTAGGGGTGGATCTGCAGGAATCTGCAATCGCTGGACATATATCGGTGGATCAGATTACCGATGCGGTTCTGCGATGCACCGATTGCCCGAACCCGGGCCATTGCCAATCATTTTTGAATCAACCGGTTCTGGCAACGCAGACACCCGAATATTGCCGGAACCAAGATTTGTTAAGCAAGTTGATCCCTTAGGGGGGCCGCAATGCCGCGCCTTGGACACCTCATGACTCATTTGTGCCTTGTGTTGAGGATGGGGCAAGCTACGGGTACGGATATTGTGCGGGCCCACAATAAAGGTCGGCTAAGTCAGGAAGACTGGGCTGAAATGATCCGCCTGTGTCAGGGGTGTGGCTGGGCGGCTGCCTGTCCGGATTGGATGGAAAGACATCCAGATGTTGCAGGAGCACCGCAAACCTGCCCAAACAAACATCAATTCGCCGCGTTGAAAGCAATACAAATGCAGGAATTGGGATGAAACACGCTGTACTGGGCGACGTGGAAAAGCACTTTTGGCTGACTCGATCTGTTGCCCGATGCCTTAAGATCTCGTTGACCGAAGCCATGTCCGACGGGCGGTTGAGCCCGGATGAATACGCCGAGATGGTAACGCGTTGCCGGGCCTCGGACTGTCACGAGAAATGCACGAAATGGCTGGCGGCGCAGCAATCTGATCCCCGTTCAGCGCCCGGGTTCTGCGTAAATAGCCAGGTTTTCAACCGGCTGAAGTGATCAGATCTTGGAATGTGTCCCGTCGCAAAACGGTGGGTTAGCGCAGTTTTTACAGCCGCAGAAGAACAGTTTCTTGCTGGTATCAGCCGTGAACTTGACCGGTTCAAAGCCGGTTCCTTTGTGAGATCCATCACAAAATGGCTGCCGATTGGACCGGCCGCACGAGCACCAGAAATAGCTTTTTCCTTCGGTTACTTCGATTGGATAGGGCGCTTTTTGCGCAATGACTGGACCTTCTGGCATCTGGTTTCTCCGTTCGCTGACTTTCCCCAGTCTATCGCCTGAACAGATGTGCCGAAAGCAGTAGCTGCCACGCGGCACCCATTCCATGGGCAATCCCCCCGGCATGGTTTTGCCTGCTTTCGCAAACGCGCTGTTGATTTTATTGCAAAATTACCAACCACACCGTATTGTGAAGTCGGCCCCATGTTCAGGGCAATAACAGAAATTAATTAGAGGAATGACGGACATGAAACTCAAATTTGCTGCCGTTAGTGCGTTTGCCCTGGTTCTGGCTGCTTGCTCGCAACAGGAAGAGCCGACACCGGTATACATTACCCCAGATTATGACAAATACGGCACGCCGAGCTGCCCGGCAGGGACAGATCTGGCGACGACCGAAGCAGGTCAGACCGTATGTAATCCGACTGCTCAATAAGATTTTCGCGGGCGGATTCCGACATAGCCGCCCGCACAATCGAACAAAAAAGCCGCCCTATGGGTGGCTTTTTTATTGCCTGTCATACGGTGTTCGGGTTTCTGTTTGACCTATTGAATTACCGAGGTCGCATGAGAAAACTTGTCACCCATCTAAAGGACCGCATCCGCTGGAGCTGGCAGGGATTGGCTGCCACTTGGCACGGTGAATACTCGTTCCGCGCTTGGGTCTGCGCTAATCTTGTTTCTGCGGGTCTGGCCCTGTGGCTGCCCCTGAGCGATGGCGTTCGGGCTCTGATACTGGTGATCGGTCTGTTGGTTCTGGTGGCCGAACTGTTCAACACGGCGATCGAACGGGCGGTGGATCATACTTCGACCGAACACAATCTATTGGCCGGGCAAGCCAAAGACGCCGCCAGCGCTGCGGTGGCACTGTCTGCTTTGGCTGGCGGATTGGCCTGGGTTATCGGGCTGTTGAGCCTTTTCTGACTGCCGCTGGGTCGGTCAATTCAGTTAGGTGTGGTTAGCGCAGCTTGCCCCATAGATCATATTCCCCGGCCTCGTCCACCTCGACCGAGACAATGTCGCCCGGCTTCAGGGCCTCAAACCCCTCGTCGATGAACAGATTGCCGTCGATCTCGGGCGCATCTGCGGTGGTGCGACAGGTCGCGGCCTCATCGTCGATATCATCCACGATGACTTGCAGGGTATGGCCGACCTTGGCGGCCAGTTTGGCCTCAGAAATCGCCTGAGCCTTTTCCATGAACCTTTCCCATCGGTCTTGTTTGACATCGGCGGGCACATGGTCAGGTAGGTCGTTGGATCGGGCTCCTTCGACGTTCTCGTACTGAAAGCAGCCGACGCGATCCAGTTGCGCCTCGTCCATCCAGTCCAGCAGGGTCTGGAACTCAGCCTCGGTCTCGCCGGGATAGCCCACGATAAAGGTGGATCGCAGAGTGATATCAGGACAGGTCGCGCGCCAGGCGGCGATCTCGTCCAGTGTTCTGGCAGCTGCAGCGGGGCGGGCCATTCGTTTCAAAACATCCGGATGTGCGTGTTGAAAAGGGATATCCAGATAGGGCAGCACGTTACTGCCCGCATCCGCCATCAGCGGGATCAGTTCACGTACATGCGGGTAGGGATAGACATAGTGCAGACGAATCCAGGCATCCAACTGACCCAATTCACGCGCCAGATCGGTGATATGGCTGCGGACCTCACGGTCTTTCCAGGGATTCACGTCATATTTCCGGTCCAACCCATAGGCCGACGTGTCCTGAGAGATCACGAGCAATTCGCGCACACCGTTATCGACCAGCTTTTCCGCCTCGCGCAGAACAGCATGCGCCGGACGGCTGGCTAGTTTGCCGCGCATGTCCGGGATGATGCAGAACTTGCATTTGTGGTTACAGCCCTCGGATATCTTGAGATAGCTGTAGTGGCGCGGCGTCAGTTGAACGTTGGCCGCAGGCAGCAGATCCACGAAGGGGTCGGGATCAGGCGGCACGGCCTTGTGTACCGCATCCAGCACCTGCTCGTACTGATGTGGTCCGGTGACGGCCATGATACGGGGGTGATGCTCGCGGATGTAATCGGGTTCGGCCCCCAGGCATCCGGTTACGATAACCTTGCCGTTTTCTACCAAAGCCTCGCCGATGGCATCCAGAGACTCCGCCTTGGCGCTGTCCAGAAATCCGCAGGTATTCACAATCACGGCATCCGCGCCTGAATAGTCCGGCGAGATGCCGTATCCTTCGGCCCTCAGGCGCGTCAGAATCCGCTCGCTGTCGACCAAAGCCTTGGGGCAACCCAGCGATACCATGCCGATGGTCGGCTGGTTCGGACGTGGTGTATCAGTGATCCGGGCAGCAGGTGCCAGGTCGGGGCGGAGGTTTGGCGGGTTTGTGGTCATGGCGCGGCATATAGTGGGGAAAGCTTCCCCTTGCAAATGCGCTGCCGTCTTTGAATGATCTTTTTATAGCGTGCCAAATAAGTCGGAGAGCAGAAAATGAAATGGCTAATGCGCATCCTGTTCCTTTTGGTGGCTGTGGTCGGTCTTGTCATCGGCGCGTTGCTGCTGATGCCGGGCGACAAGTTGGCGACCATTCTGGCCGAGCAGGTCAAGGCACAAACCGGGCGTGATCTGAAACTGTCGGGGGGCGTTAAGCTATCCTTCTGGCCTGTGCTGGGCATGGAAACCGGGGCGGTTTCCTTCGGAAATGCCTCGTGGGCGGGGTCTGAGCCGATGCTGAGCGCCGAAAGCCTGGCGGTTGGGGTCGATACCTTGGCCATTTTGTCCGGCGATGTGCTGATCAAACGGATTATTGCCGAGAATCCGACCCTCAGACTTGAACTGTCAGACGGGCGCGGAAACTGGGAGTTTGACACGGCCGTCGCCCCGACAGCCAGCGGCTCGGGTGGATCAAAACCGGCGGATGCATCGCGTGCGGTGACACTGGAGCATCTGAAACTGACTCAGGCGCGTCTGATCTTTGTTGAAAATGGATCGGCCCGATTTGATGTCGCAGATGTGGATTTGTCTGCTAGTTGGCCAGCAGTCTCGGCCCCCATGGTTCTGGATGCACAAATGCCGGTTCCGGGCGGTGAGGCCCGCGTGGATATCAAGATACCCGACCTGCCGGCCTATGCCTCGGGCGCGGCATCCGAGATTGAGCTGGCGCTTGCCGCCCCCGGTGGTGACATCGGGTTTGACGGGCGCGTCAACCTTGCCGGAGAGATGGACGGCAAGCTGCAGTTGAAAACCAAAGACACGGAAAAAATGCTGGCCGCGTTTGGTCAGGAGGGCGTTGGAGTGCCGCACGGGTTGGGCCGCGCTGCGAATGTGTCGGGGCAGATGACTTATACCAGAGATGGCCGCATATCTGTGCGCGATCTGGTGGCTTCACTCGACAGTAACCGTTTTACAGGCGAAGTTGATATTGTCATTTCCAACCCGCCACAGATCACCGCTCGGTTGGATGCCAGTGATCTTGATCTTTCTCGCTATAATCAAAGTGGTCAGACGGTCTCGTCCAGTTCAGGCGGTTCCGGCGCGGGTGCTGCCTCGGAGGGGTGGTCAAGGGAACCGATCGACGCCTCGGCGCTGGCTTTGGCCAATGGTGAAATTCGACTGACAGCCAAATCTATCGCGCTGCCCGAGCTGACGCTTGGCCCCAGCGACCTGACAATGCGGCTGGACCGGTCTCGGGCTGCATTGGAGATGAACCCGGCAACCTTGTTTTCCGGAACGCTGAACGGGCAGGTGGTGGCCAATAATCGGAATGGGTTGTCCGTTGGCGGCAAGATAAAGGCCAAGGGCATTGACCTCAAACAAGCTCTGACAGCCTTGGTCGGGGTCGAGCGGCTGTCCGGGACCGGGTCAGGATCATTCGAGTTTCTGGGCGTTGGCCAGAACGAGAATCAGATCATGCGTTCTCTCAGCGGTAAGGGCCGCTTGGATGTAGGAAAGGGGTTGATATCGGGCTTTGACCTTGATCGTCTCATGGGACGAGGCAAAGGATCGGGTGGCACCACCGTGTTCAACAGCCTGACGGGTAGCTTCACCATTGATCAGGGCGTTTTGCAGAACAACGATTTGTTGATGTCGCTGGACAATTTCCGCGCGGATGGCAAAGGAAAAGTCGGGATCGGAGCGCGCAATATCGACTATCTGTTCACGCCGGTCGCTCTGCGTGCGAATTCGGGAGAGGGCCTGTCGGTTCCGGTGCGTATCGTTGGACCATGGAGCAATCCGTCGATCAAGCCGGACCTGACCAAGGTGATCGAAGCGGCCGCCGGAGGAAAGGTCAAAGAGCTTGAGGATGATGTCAAAAAGAAAGTCATCGACAAGATAGGCGGCGATACCGGTACGGCCGGGACTGACGGGGACAGCGTCGAGGATGCGCTGAAGAACAAGCTTGAGGACGAGGCCAAGAAAGGACTGCTTAAGCTGTTTGGCGGAAATTGAAGTGTCGGGGCCAGCGCCCCGACACCAACGCTCAGATGGTCTGGTCGTAATCTCCGACACCCGGTTCGGTTCGGATAACCGCGTCGATATCCGCAAAAATGGCACGCATCTCTTCTTCGCTTTCGCTGCTTTCGCAGACGACCACCAGATTGGGCGTATTCGACGAGGCGCGGACCAACCCCCAGCTGCCATTGTCCAGAATGACTCGGGCACCGTTGACAGTGACCACTTCTTTGATCGGGCGACCTGCTAGCGTCTCTCCGGCCTCGGATTTGGCGACCAGCTTTGCGACCAAACGGTCGAGTATGTCGTATTTTTCGATATCCGCTGCATAGGGGGACATGGTCGGTGTCGACCATGTTTTCGGTAGTGCCTTTCGCAGGTCGGACATGCTTTGGTCCGGGTTGCGGTCCATCAGTTTACAGATCTCAACCGCGACGCGCATGCCGCAATCATAGCCACGGCCAATCGGTTCGGCCAAAAAGTAATGCCCCGACTTTTCGAACCCAGCCAGCGCGTTGATCTCTTTGACTCGCCGCTTCATGTGGCTGTGGCCGGTTTTCCAATAATCTGCCTTGACCCCGCGGGCCTTCAACTCGGGGTCGCTGGCAAAAAGGCCGGTTGATTTCACGTCGGCGACAAAGGTGGCATTGGGGTAAATCTTGGCCAGATCGCGGGCCATGATCACGCCGACCTTATCAGCAAAAATCTCCTCCCCCTCGTCATCCACAACGCCACAGCGGTCACCGTCACCATCGAATCCCAGCGCCATGTCGGCACCGCTGGCTTTCACGGTATCGGACATGTCGTGCAGCATTTCCATCGCTTCTGGGTTCGGGTTGTAATGCGGGAAGGTATAGTCCAGCTGGTTATGGCTGGGCACGACTTCGACCCCCATGCGTTCAAAGATTTCCGGGGCAAAGGCGGATGCGGTGCCGTTTCCTGTGGCACAGACCACTTTGAGAGGTCGGGATATTCTGAAATCGCCGACCAGATCGTCGATATAGGCCTCTTTCACGCCATCAACGAATTCGTAGGACCCGCCAGGGTGGGTCTGCCCTTCGCCATTCAGAACAATGTCTCGCAGTTCCGACATCTCGTCCGGGCCATGGGTCAGGGGACGTTCAAACCCCATCTTGACCCCGGTCCAGCCATTTGGATTGTGGCTGGCCGTGACCATGGCCACCGCTGGAACGTCCAGATGGAACTGAGCGAAATAGGCCATCGGGCTAAGCGCCGGACCGATATCCTTTACCTGAATTCCCGCCTGCATCAGGCCCAGGATCAGGGCATTTTTAATGGTCAGAGAATAATCACGATAATCATTGGCTACAGCAATCACGGGTTCAATCCCACGCTTGCGCATCTGTGTGCCCAGACCCAACCCCAGTGCGGTCATGCCCGGCAGGTTGATCTCTTCTGGATATTTCCAGCGGGCATCATATTCGCGAAAGCCGGTTGGCTTGATCATTGCGTCGCGCAGAAAGCTCCAGGTGTTCGGAGTCACCTCGGGGTTGGGTTTGGTCATGGGAATACTCTTGTTCAGATCTGGATAGGGTTGGCCTTGGCCAACGCATCAAAACGCATCAATGTATCGATGAGCTGCGGCATCTGGTCCAATGGGATCATATTAGGACCGTCGGAAGGTGCAGTATCAGGGTCCTGATGGGTTTCGATAAAAACCGCACCGATGCCAAGCGAAACCGCAGCGCGGGCCATCACAGGCGCGAATTCTCGCTGCCCACCAGTTGAACCACCTTTGCCGCCAGGCTGCTGTACCGAGTGTGTGGCATCCATTACGACCGGGTATCCCGTTTTGGCCATCTGCGGCAGGCCGCGCATGTCAGCGACCAACGTATTATATCCAAACGAAGTTCCGCGTTCTGTCAGTAGGATGTTTGTGTTCCCAGTGCTTTCGACCTTGCTCACGATGTTGCCCATCTCCCATGGGGCCAAAAACTGTCCTTTTTTGACATTAACCGCCTTGCCGGTTTCGCCAGCTGCGAGCAGCATATCTGTTTGTCGGCATAGAAAGGCAGGGATTTGCAGCACGTCCACAGCCTCGGCCGCAATCGCGCACTGGGCTTCGGTATGTACGTCAGTCAGCACTGGAATACCCAAGGTTTTGCGGATGTCATCCAGAACCTTGAGCCCTGTGTCTATTCCCATACCTCGCGCACCCGACAGCGAAGTTCGGTTCGCCTTGTCGTACGAGGCTTTAAAGACGTACTGCGCCCCGGCGGCGTCGCAGGCCTCTTTCATTTTTCCTGCGATCATTTGGGCATGATCGGCAGTTTCCAGTTGGCAGGGACCGGCGATGATCGTCAGCGGAAGATCATTGCCGACCGTGAGATCGGAGATTTTTACATGTTTCATGTGTCTTACGAGGATACCTGTTCACGAAGGACCGACGCGGTAAGCGAGATCATCAGGTAGATACCAGCAAACAACAGGAAAGCCAAAATCGTATTTTCGAACTTGCGCGGATAGCTGGGTTCCTGACTGGGAACAGGATTGACGGAAACCGTCAGATACCGAACCTGACGATTGGCTTCGGTCCTGGTTGTCTCCATATGCTGCATAGCTGATTGCAGGATCATATCCCGAGCGGCCAGATCGGCCTGTGCCATCTGAATCCGAACACTCAGCCTGGCCAGCGAATTCTCGCCGGCAGAGACATCCAGCATTTCGGCGTTCAATTCCTCCAGCACAACCGTAAGCCGTGCGATGTCGGCCTGTGCGCCATCCACCTTGGCTTTGTTTGGGCGGCGATTGTCCAACAAGGCTGCAAGCTGCAGTTCTTTGTCCTGAATAAGCGTCTCGATTTCGTTTATGCGGCCCCGCAACCCGGCAATGACGCTTTCAGGGTCAAGGATTGCGCCTTGCAGCTGAAGCTCGATCAGGTCTTCCTGAGCTTTCTTGCGTTCTTCCTGAGCGCTTACAAACCCTTCCCGGGCATCTTTCATCTGGTCTTCGCGTTTCTTTTCGGTCAGCGCGTTTACCCGTTGCTCGGCATAGGAAATCAGTTCTCGTGAAAACGCGGCCGAAGTCTGGGGGTCAGGTGTCGCCACCTCCATCCGGATCAGGCCATCGGTCGGGTCATATCCGACCGTGATCATGCGTTTGTACAGCTTGTAAGCCTCTTCGAGACTGGCGTCTGGGGACAATCGCTGAATGGGGTCGATCCAGTCCTGTTTGAACACATCGGCGAAACCGGCCTCTGTGTCCAAAAGTTCAAGCGCATCTTTCGATTCCAGAAACTCCTGGGTGGCAACCGAATCCTGCGTGGTCGCAAATTGGGTCCCTGCCAGAAGCCCTCCGATAGAGCCCGCGCCCCCGTCCGCCTGAAGGATAAGAAAGGCAGAGTTGCTGGCGTACATTGGGGTCGCGATCCGATAGAAATAGAGACCCACGACAAAGGTAGGTAGCAGGACAAAGACCGCAAGCCGCGCAAACAGAGCGAACAGTTTGCGACGGCGGCGGCGGGCGATGTCCCTCTGAATCTGTCCGATTTCACGTTCACGCCGCTCAGCCGGGCTCATCTCGGGTCCGGGCAAGTTCTCTGGTGCATCTTTCACGGTCTGGGGCAGGTGGATCGTGACGCGATCATTCGTCTGCTCGTCCGAAGTTTTCTTTTCCGAGGCAAGGTTCAGTAGACTGGAGCGTTCAAACGGATCAATTCCCTTTTTGCGCAACAACCGAACTGCATCATAGTCCGAAGTCGCCGCAAGACCGTTTTTCTGGGCAAGACGACGTGCCACCCTCAGTTGGCGGCCGGTCAGTCCCTCGCGTTTGATAGCGTCGATCTCGGTCCCTACTGGCGGTTCATTTTCTGGGCCGGGCGCCTTTGTGGCCTGGCGAATACGCGAGATCGCGTCTTCGCGCGTTTCGGCATTTCCCGCAGACCGCCGTTTGCGGCGCCAGTTGTATTTATCAGCCCTGGGTTTGGTAGTCATATAACTGCTTTGCCTCTTCCAAGGTTTCGAACAAGTGAAGCTGACCATCCACTAATACCGCCGCCTGACGCGCGAATTTTTCAAGCAGGGCCGGGTTGTGAGAGACGATGACCAGTGTTGTTGTGCGCAGCCGTTCCTGCAGAATGTCGCCTGCCTTTTTGTTGAATTCAACATCCGTTGTGGCCGGCATCCCTTCGTCGATGAGGTACATGTCGAAATCCAGAGCCAGCATCAACGCGAATGTGAACCGCGACCGCATACCGGATGAATAGGTCGCCAGCGGTTGATTGAAATATTCACCCAGGCCACACAGCCAACTGCAATATGCCTCGACATAGTCCGGGTCCATACCATAGATCTTGGCGATATAGCGCGAGTTCTCCAGAGCCGACAGCTTGTTTGAAACTCCGCCGGTAAATCCCATCGGAAAAGAGACGCGGCAGGATTTGCGAATGACCCCTTCGTCGGGTTTCTCTAGTCCGGCCATCATGTTGATCAGGGTGGTTTTCCCGGTACCGTTCGGGGCCAGAATACCGATGGATGTGCCAAGTTCGACGCGAAAAGACACTCTGTCCAGAATCACCTTTCGGCGCGTCCCGGTCCAAAAGGACTTGCTGACATTTTCAAACTCAAGCATCCAAGGCCTGCGGGTTTATCTTGTTGTTGCTCCGTTCGGATCGGCGAAAGAACGGTACCTCTACGGCGCCATATAGGCCACATTATGTCGAATTATGAAACAAATGATCAATGCGTTCCGGGGGTCGTTTTTGGTAATGTGACTTTTGCATCTGTTGGCGTCTGGATGTGTGTTACCTATCTTGCTTTCAGAACACCAACCATCTGATGCGGCACTGATTGCGATCTCATGAACCCACTCGAAAAAGAAATAGAGGCCTGCCGTATTTGTGCTGACCGATTTGCGGCAACTGAAACCGCGCATGAACCAAGACCCATTGTCTGGTTCCGCAAAGACACGCCCGTTTTAGTCTGTGGTCAGGCTCCGGGGGCACGAGTGCATGCGTCGGGTCGCCCTTTTACCGACCCTTCCGGTGATCGGCTTCGGGCGTGGTTGGGTGTTGATGAGGAGCTGTTTTATGACCGTTCGCGTGTCTCGATCGTTCCAATGGCGTTTTGCTTTCCCGGCTATGATGCGCGCAAGGCAGATTTGCCTCCTCCGCCAGTATGCGGTCAGACTTGGCATGATCGGGTCATGGCGGATCTTGGGCCTGTGCCGTTGACCATTCTTGTCGGGGGGCACGCCCATAGATATCACCTGAAGTCACGTGGGTCAGTCACCGAAACCGTGCGCAACTGGCGGGACTATGCACCGCGGGTCTTTGCCTTGCCTCATCCGTCCTGGCGGAATACGGCATGGATGAAGAAAAACCCGTGGTTCGAAGCCGATCTGTTGCCGGTTTTGCGCGCACGGGTGCAGGAGGTTCTGAATGACTGAGATTTCGGCTCTGGACGCCGCCCATGCCGCGGCTGAGGCCGCTCCGCAGGATGATGCAGCCCGTCTGCGTTTCTTTGAACGGCTGGCTGACAGTGAGCTGTTCCTGATGCTGACGGAAGAGGCAAAGAACGAGAATATTTCGCCCGAATTGTTCGACGTGGCAGACGGGCGTTTTGTGCTGGCTTTCGATCGCGAAGACCGGCTGGCCCGCTTCGCAGACCGCCCGGTGCCCTATGTTGCGCTGTCGGGGCGGGTTTTATCGTCTATGTTGTCGGGGCAGGGGATCGGGCTGGGGTTGAACCTTGAGGTTGCCCCGTCCTCGATGTTGATCCCGCCCGAGGCATTGGGCTGGTTGATGGAAACTTTGCAGCATGGTCCCGAAGAGGTGCAACAGCACCTGTCCGAGTTCCTGGCTCCATCGGGGTTGCCCGACGAACTGCTGACAGCTTTGGACGCCAAGCTGGCTACGGCCATTGGGTTGGCGCAAGCCGCCTATCTGGTCAGCACCAAAACGGCTGAAGGTGGGTTCGGGCATTTGCTGGGTTTTGTCGATGCCGTCGAAGGGGCAGAGGCAGCTCTGGCCAAGGCCGCATCCGAAGCGCTTACCTTTTCCGGGGTCGAAGCTGGGGCAATGGACGTAGGTTTTTTCAAATCAAGTGACACGGCCGCAGCGTCTTTGGCGCGGGTGGGTTTGCGGTACGATCTGCCGCAGCCTGAGGCGCGTGTGAATGCGCATATCGCTCCTGGGCGCGATCCGGACAAACCGCCTTTGCTTAAGTAATGGCGGAATGGGGCTTCGCAGATTGATCCGCGAAGCCCGGTTTGTTTACTCGGCTGCCGGCTCCAGCTTGTCCTGTGTACGCGTTTCAAAGTCGCCAGCCTCGTGGCGTTCGTGAAGCTGTGTATGCTTTTCGCCGAAGGCACGATTGACCATGCGACCGCGTTTCACGGCGGGACGGCCGTCAATCTCCTTGGCCCAGCGCATGACGTTCTTGTAGGATTCGACGTCCAGGAACTCGGCTGCGCTGTACAGGCGCCCAAGAACCAGTTGTCCGTACCAGGGCCAGATCGCGATATCGGCGATAGAGTAATCCTCGCCTGCGATATAGGTTTTCTCGGACAGCTCCCGATCCAGAACATCCAGCTGCCGCTTGGTTTCCATGGCAAAGCGGTTGATGGGATATTCCCATTTCTCGGGCGCATAGGCGTAGAAATGGCCAAACCCGCCACCCAGATATGGTGCACTGCCCATTTGCCAGAAAACCCAGTTCATCACCTCTGTCCGTTCGGGCCCGGATTCGGGTAGGAAAGCGTTGAACCTTTCAGCCAGGTGAAACAGAATCGAGGCACTTTCGAACACGCGCACAGGTTTTTCACCGGACCGATCCCACAGGGCAGGGATCTTCGAGTTCGGGTTGGCCTCTACAAAGCCCGAACTAAACTGATCTCCCTGGCCGATGTTGATCAGCCAGGCGTTATACTCGGCCTCTTCATGGCCTAGCGCCAGAAGCTCTTCCAGCATGACGGTTACTTTTACCCCGTTAGGAGTGGCAAGCGAATAGAGCTGCAGAGGATGGCGCCCAGCAGGCAAATCCTTGTCATGAGTTGCCCCCGCAATCGGGCGGTTGATATTAGCGAATTGTCCGCCGTTTTGGCTATCCCATGTCCAGACCATCGGGGGCGTATAGGTCGATTGCTCGCTCATTTCTTGCCTTTCTCAGCAAAGTTCGGGTGAATTATCCGTTCGCTTCAACAGCTAATATTGCAAAGGGCAAAGTCCAACCCTGCCCGTTGGGAAGATTTTGTAACATTCAGTGCAAAAGACTTCACGTTTTCTCATTCGATGTCACAGCGACGCGAGCGGGACTGCGTTCGATCGAGGAATCACCTATTCTCTGCACAGCCCCGTATTCCGGGCCGATCACCCATCCAATAAAAAAGGACCGCCCTTATGAAACGATTTGCCTGGACCTTAGCTGCGACCTTGGCATTTGCCATGCCTGCCCTTGCAGGTGATCAGTATGTGGACGGCACCGGCTATGCGGTGTCGGGATATGACGTGGTTGCCTATCGCAGTCTGGATCAGGTTGCTGTCGGTCAATCACAGCCCGAAGCCGTTCGCGGAAGGTCAGATATTACGGCCGAATACAACGGCGTTACCTGGGCATTCTCGACCGAAGAGAACCGGGACAAGTTCCTGGAAAACCCTGCTTATTATGCGCCGCAATATGACGGTCACTGCGCCTATGGCGTGTCACGCGGTGGCAAGGTGCCTGCGAACCCGAACTTGTGGCGGATTGTTGATGACAAGCTGTATCTGAACATTACCGATGTGGTTGTCGGGTTCTTTGAAGAAGATATTCCCGGCAATATCAATCTGGCTGAAGGAAACTGGCCGGGCATCGAGGCCGACGGGGCCTCCAGCAGCGTGATCCCGAAGTTTACCTCCGAAGGCCCGGTCGCAAACTGAGAGTTCTGCAACGGATGCAAAGCCCGGCATTGATTTGCCGGGCTTTTTGTTTGTCATCCGGCCAACCAGTACTCATCCTGCGTTTGCTGGTCGGCGTTGAATCTGATCCGCACGCTGCGGGCGCCCGGAAATTTCTTGGTCGCAAGCGCAACGGGTACGACAACTTCGCCAGTGCCCGCATCTTTGGACTGAAAGCTCAGAATCTCTGTCTTGACGCGCTTGGAGCCAGCGAGAACACTCGTCGGCAATGCGACGCGGTTAGCACCTTCGCAGACAGGTGCGGAAATGAAATAAGTCAGGTTGCGGCCATGCAAGCCGACAGCGTCCGGAATGTGGTC
Source organism: Ruegeria faecimaris (assembly GCF_900182615.1). Lineage (GTDB taxonomy): Bacteria > Pseudomonadota > Alphaproteobacteria > Rhodobacterales > Rhodobacteraceae > Ruegeria > Ruegeria faecimaris. The sequence continues at coordinate 89,867 of NZ_FXTE01000004.1, forward strand.
AGCATCTTGCAGGCGATCCGCATCTTGACTGTCCACCGGGGTGTCCTGCAAGTGGGGCAGCGCCGTATTCAGCATTGCACGACAGGCATCAATATCTTGGGTTTCCAGCTGAATAACGCGTTTGCGCAATCGGGGGCGGCGTGGTTTCCCCGCCGCCGAGCCCGCCAGACCTTTCCCAGCCAGCCCCTCGCTGCGCAGCAAATCATAGGCCGCCTTGGCGTTGGCCAAGGCCGCACCGTCTCCGCCATTCTTGTCGGGGTGGGCTTCGAATGCGATGTTGCGCCAGGCTTCTCGAATGTCATCTGAACTGGCGCTTTGAGCCAGACCAAGTGTGCCGAAGGCATTGGCGCGGGCACTAACCTTGTCAAAAGGTTCCATACTAAATTCACTCATAAACAAACTATACGGCCCCACAATGAATGGGCGGTTGATAAAGTCAAATTTGTAACAGAATTGAACGGTTTATCGCGACAATGATTAAGGCTGCAGCTGGATTGTTCAAGTGGCCCAGTCAGACAGGGTAATCCCAACTTATTCCGCAAAAACACCCGGGGTTTTGGCCTCGGGTGCACAGTCTGAAACAAGCGGATATCAAGCGACGTTCTGAAGCTCGGCCTTTGGTGTGACGCCAAGGGCAAAGCACACATCCCGGGTCAGTTCCGGCCGGTTCAGGGTGTAAAAGTGGAGCTTGTCCACTCCGCCCTCGATCAGGTCTGAACAAAGTTCTGTGCACAATGCGGTGGCCAGCAGGTCTTCGCGGTCGTCACGAATGGCCTTCTCAAAGGCATTCTCGATCCAATCCGGAATATGTGTCCCGCATCTGCGGGCAAAGTTGCGCGCCCCTTTCCAGTTTTCGATCGGCAGGATGCCCGGAACGATGGGCTTGTCGATCCCTGCCTTTTCACAGGCATCGCGGAAACGGAAAAATGTCTCGGCCTCAAAGAAGAACTGAGTCAGGGCTTCGTCGGCCCCAGCGTCCAGCTTGGCCTTTAACCAATCGACATCGGCGGAAAAATCCCGCGCTTCGGGGTGTTTGTCTGGATAGGCGCCAACACGGATGCTGAACATCTCGGTTTCTGCCAGCGCTTCGATCAATTCGACCGAGTCCGCGAACCCTTCCGGGTGCGGCACGAACCGATCCTGACCCTTGGGCGGATCGCCGCGCAAGGCGACGATGTTCTCCACGCCCGCCCGAGCAAAGGTATCTGCGATTTCCAGTGTTTCCTGACGTGACGCATCCACACAAGTCAGATGTGCAGCAACAGGCAGGCCAGAGGACTTGTGCAATGTGGCCACCGCATCGCGCGTCAGCTCGCGCGTGGTGCCCCCCGCGCCATACGTGACAGAAACAAAGCGCGGTTCAAGCGGTGCCAGTGTTTGCACCGTATCCCAAAGGCGGAATGAAGCCTCAAGCGTCTGTGGCGGGAAAAATTCAAATGAAACTTCTGGTCTTGTCATCTCGGCCTCACGGGTGAAATCTCTGACCCTTGTGCCAGCTTACGCATTGTGAGACAAACTCATATTATTCAAGAACAACATGAGTTCCACGCAATGCATATCGAATTCCGCCACCTGCGTACGATCAAAGCGATCCATGAATGTGGCGGGCTTGCCCGTGCCGCAGATCAACTGAACATCACTCAATCCGCGTTGAGCCATCAAATCAAAGGCCTAGAGGATCAGGCCGGGGTCGAATTGTTCTTGCGCCGGTCCAAACCGATGAAACTTTCGGCGGCCGGTTTGCGGCTGTTACGCCTGGCCGAGCAGATCCTGCCGCAGGTCGAGGCGACACAGCAGGAGTTCTCTTCTTTGCGCGACGGGCGCACGGGCCGTATGCATATCGCCATTGAATGCCACGCCTGTTTTGAGTGGCTGTTCCCGGTGCTGGAATCCTTTCGTAAATCCTGGGGCGATGTGGATGTCGATATCCGCCCCGGCCTAGCCTTTGATGCCTTGCCGGCTTTGCAAAAAGAAGAGGTCGATCTGGTTGTTTCCTCGGACCCAGAAGATCTGCCCGGTGTCGAATTCATCGAACTCTTTGACTATGACGCGGTGTTTGTCGCGGCTTCGACACACCCGCTTGCCCAGAAAGAGTTCATTGAGGCCGAAGATTTTCGGGGCCAGACCCTGATTACCTATCCGGTCGAACGGACACGGTTGGATGTATTCAGCCAGCTGCTGATCCCTGCGCGGGTTGAACCGGCTGCGATCCGGCAGGTTGAGCTGACCGCAGTGATCCTGTTGCTGGTCGCGTCAAACCGGGGGATATCGGTGCTGCCGGACTGGGTTGTGCGTGAGGTGAAGTATAATTCCGACTATGTTACCCGCCCGCTGACCAAGGCGGGCATTACACGTCGCCTTTATGCTGCAGTGCGCACCGAGGACCTTGAAAAACCCTTTGTGCAAGAGCTGATCAAGCTGGCCAAAACCGAGGCGCGCAAGCTGCAGGAGCAATAGGCACAAAACGCGGGTCTGCTATGCGTATCATTCCTCTTGGCAAGGGCGCATTGCCCCAGTATACGCGCGGTTTGACCGGACAGGAGCCTTTGGACAATGGTTGGCAGTGCAAACCTCAACATCATGATCAAAGCCGCGCGCAAAGCGGGGCGTTCACTGGTCAAGGATTTTCGTGAAGTCGAGAACCTTCAGGTGTCGATGAAAGGCGCCGGGGACTTTGTGTCCAAGGCAGACATTGCAGCCGAGGCGATCCTGAAAGAGGAACTGCTTGGCGCGCGCCCGACCTATGGCTGGCTGGCCGAAGAGGGCGGCGAGATTGCCGGCGAAGATCCCACCCGCCGCTGGATTGTGGATCCGCTGGATGGCACCACGAATTTTCTGCACGGCTTGCCGCACTGGGCGATCTCGATCGCGTTGGAACATAAAGGCAAAATTGTTGCCGGTGTGATCTATGACGCCGCCAAGGACGAGATGTTCTTTGCAGAAAATGGCGAAGGCGCATGGATGAACGACACCCGTATCCGCGTTTCGGGTCGTCACCGCATGATCGAGTCGATCTTTTCGACCGGGCTGCCTTTTGGCGGACGGTCTGACTTGCCTGCGACCCTGCAGGATCTGGCACGTCTGATGCCGGTCTGCGCCGGTGTACGTCGGTGGGGCGCAGCAGCGCTGGACATGGCTTATGTTGCTGCTGGCCGGTATGAAGGCTTTTGGGAACGCCGTCTGAATGCCTGGGATGTTGCCGCCGGGATCATCATCGTGAAAGAGGCCGGTGGCTTTGTGCAGGCTTTGAACCCGGAAGGTAACGTGCTGGAGGACGGCGAGGTCATCTGTTCCAACGAGCCCATCTTTGATCAGTTTTCCAAGGTCATCCGGGGCTGAGCCACCAACAGACAGGTCAAGCAAGCGCGCCCGATTGAGGCGCGCTTTTTCGTTTCAGAGGGTCGCGCGCTGGGCTAGATCCGCCTCTTCAGCCAATCGTGCAGCGACTGAGGCGACTGCAAGATCCTGCAACCCGACCCCGGTTCCATCAAACAGAGTGATCTGATCGTCGCTTGTCCGACCGGGGTGGTCACCATTGATGACGGCGCCGATGGGCGCGATTGCATCCTCGGTCAAGGCGCCAAGGTTGATGGCATGTTGGGCCTCGCCGATTGTCACGGACTGGGCGACCTCGTCGGTAAAGACAGTCGCCGCAGCGACGAGATCCGCGTCGACCTCCTGTTTGCCTTTGGTGTCGGTGCCCATGCAAGCCAGATGCGTGCCGGGCTTGATCCAGTCTTTCATCAAGAGCGGCTCAAAAGCCGAGGTGATGGTGATGATCACATCCGCCTGTGCGCCAAGCTCCTGTTGGCTGACGGCCTCGAATTCCAACCCAACCTCAGTGGCCACAGCTGCAAGGCGGGGCAGCATGTCGGGATGCGGGTTCCAGGCAATGACCTTTTCGAAGTCGCGCTGTTCCGCCGCCGCCCGCAGCTGGAAAGTTGACTGATGTCCGGCCCCGACCATACCAAGTACTCTTGCGTCTTGCCGCGCCAGATGCGCGATCGAAACCGCCGAAGAGGCCGCTGTGCGCACCGCTGTCAGGTAATTGCCCCCGACAAGCGCGGACAATCGCCCGGTATCGGGGTCGAACAGAAACACCGTGGATTGGTGGTTGGTCAGGCCCTTCGCCGCATTGCCCGGCCAGTATCCACCGGATTTGAGGCCCAGCACCTGACCGTCGCGGTCAAATCCCGATTTGAACCCATAGAGAACGTCGGCATGGCCCAAAGCCTCGCGGATAACGGGAAAGTTCCACGCGCCACCTTTAGCCATCGCACCGAACACAGCCTGTACAGCGTCAAAGGCCTGCTGGCGTCCTACCAGTTTCTCGCACAGATCTTCGCCTACAATCAGCAGGCCGTCGCTTTTCATAACATCCCTCATCTCAATAGGCTTTCCCGCGGGCCGAGACCGGCCACAGGGCTTCGACTTTGCCGCCCCGTACGCCCACATACCAATCATGGACATTGCAGGTGGGGTCACAGTGGCCCGGCACCAACCGCAGCTTGTCATTGACCTTCAGTACGCCGTCTGGATCCCCGATAACCCCATGCTCGTCCGAGCACTTGAGGTATTCGACATCATCACGCCCAAACACAAAGGGCAGGCCGCTATCGACCGATTGCGCCTTGAGGCCGGCGTCGCAGATGGCCTTGTCTGCTTTGGCATGGCTCATGATGCTGGTCAGGATGAACAGCGCATTTTCCCATTCTCCCTGATCAATCCGCTGGCCGTTCTGATCCAGAATCCGCCCATAATCCGCGTCCATGAAGGCGTAAGAGCCGCATTGCAATTCGTTGTAAACGCCCGAGTTACTTTCGAAGTAATAGGAACCGGTGCCGCCGCCCGAAACCAGTTCGCACTCGATCCCTTCTGCTTTCAACCCGGCGACAGCGTCTTCGACCATGGCAATGGCAACATCCAGCTTCTCTTTACGGGCCTCATAGGTATCGAGATGTTGCATCGCACCCTGATAGGCCTGAATGCCGGTGAATTTCAGATTTGGCGCTGCTTGCACAGCTTTGGCAATCTCGATGACCGCCGGTGTCGTGGTTACACCACAGCGCCCTGCGCCGCAGTCGATCTCGATGAACACTTCCAGTTCTGTGCCGTGACGCGAAGCGGCAGCCGACAGGTCGGAGATATTGTCGATATCGTCCACGCAGACAATGATACGTGCGCCGAAATTGGGCAGCCGTGCCAGTCGGTCAAGCTTGGCCGGGTCGCGCACCTGGTTGGATACAAGGATGTCTGTAATGCCGCCACGGGCAAATACCTCGGCTTCTGACACTTTCTGACAGCAGACGCCGATCGAACCGCCCAACCGTTCCTGCAGCTTGGCCACATCGACCGATTTGTGCATCTTGCCATGAACACGATGGCGCATCCCATGGGCCTTTGCGAAATCGCCCATCTTTCGGATGTTGCTCTCTAGCGCGTCCAGATCAAGGATCAGGCAAGGCGTCTGTATCTCGCTTTCGTCCATGCCGATCGCGGCGGGGATGTCGAAGCCGACTTCGAGGTCTTCAAAATTTACGGTCTTGTTCATGTTGTTTCTCCTTACCCTTTCAGCCAGGGCAGTTTGTCCAGGTCTACATTGCCACCGGTCACGATGACGCCAATGCGCTTGCCTCGGAAAACCTCTGGGTTCTTCAAAATGGTTGCCAGAGGAACCGCCGAAGACGGCTCCATCACCACGCGCAGGTGCTTCCAGGTCAGTTTCATCGCTTCGATGATTTCCTCTTCCGAGGCGGTAAAAATATCGGTCACGTGGTTGGATACGAAATGCCAGGTGTTTTCTTTCAGGGGCACCAGCAGCCCATCCGCGACTGTCTTGGGGGCGTCATCTGCGATGATATGACCGGCCTTGAAGGACCGGTAAGCGTCATCCGCCTGTTCCGGTTCCGCTGCATAAATTGCGGTCTCGGGCGCAAGGTTCGAAACCGTCAGACAGGTGCCTGAAATCATGCCGCCACCGCCGATGGGCGCGATAACGGCGTCCATACCACCAGTCTGTTCCAGCAGTTCGGCGGAGCAGGTGGCCTGACCGGTAATCACACGCGGGTCGTTATAGGGGTGAACAAATTCGCCACCGGTTCGGGCCTGAACCTCGGCAAATGTTGCTTCGCGCGAGCTTGTCGAAGGGTCACATTCGGTGATTGTTCCGCCATATCGGCGAACTGCATCCTTCTTGGCCTGCGGTGCTGTGCGCGGCATGACCACGTTGCACGGAATGCCGCGGCGACCGGCCGCATAAGACAAAGACAAGGCGTGGTTGCCGCTGGAATGCGTGCAGACACCCTTGGGCATCAAATGGTCTGCAAGGCCGAATACAGCGTTGCAGGCCCCACGCACCTTAAAGGCCCCGGCTTCTTGGAAATTTTCGCATTTGAAGAACAGCTGCGCGCCGGTCAGGTCATTCAGGTGGTCCGAAGCCATGACCGTAGTTCGGCGGATATGCGGTTTGATCCGATCATGCGCGACACGCATGTCCTCGATCGTCAGATCCGCGGCAGAGGGGTGATCCAACATTGTCATTCTCCTTACGCCGCGGCCTCGGTTCGGTTGCCGGGTGTGGCGCGAAAGTGTTCCTGGGCTGCTGCGACGCCAGAGCCCAACGTGATCGGATAGCTTAGATCGGCCATTGCCATCTCGATCGTACAGAGTCCGGACAGGACCATCGCATCTGTCAGACTGCCCAGATGCCCAATACGGAACGCCTTGCCGTGCAACTGGCCCAAGCCAACACCAAAGGACATCCCGTAGGTGTTAAAGGCATGGTCGGTCAGAATGTTGCTGTCGAACCCTTCGGGCACGTAGATTGCGCTGACCGTGTCCGAGTAAAGGTCTGGCGATTGAGCAACCAGTTCCAGCCCCCAAGCATCGACGGCGCGTCGGACGCCCTCGGCAAGCCGATGATGACGGGCGTAAACATTCGGTAAGCCTTCTTCAAACAGCATCTTCAGGCTTTCACGCAGCCCGTAGATCAGTTGCAGAGGTGGTGTATAGGGAAACCCTCCGGTCGCATTGGCCGCCATCATATCCCGGAAATCGAAAAAGGTCCGGTGCAGCTCTGCGGTTTCCATCGCGTCCAGCGCTTTCTGGCTGACGCAAAGGATGGCCATGCCAGTGGCCAGCATGAATCCCTTCTGCGATCCCGAAACCGCGATGTCGACGCCCCAGCGGTCGAACTCGAACGGTACAGAGGCCAAAGAGCTGACGCAGTCCACCATCAAAAGCGCCGGATGATTGGCGGCATCCATCGCCCGCCTTACAGCCCCGATATCCGAAAGCACCCCTGTCGCCGTCTCATTATGAGTGACCAGAACGGCGCGAATTTCATGCGCTTTGTCCCCAGTCAGAACCGTCTGAAATTGGTCGGCGGGGGCGCCGCTGCCCCAAGGGCAGTCGATGACCTGAACGTCAAGCCCGTGACGTGTACACAGATCAATCCAGCGGTGGCTGAAAACGCCATAGCGCGCAATCAGGACCTTATCACCGGGGCTGAGCGTGTTGGTGATTGCAGCCTCCCATCCACCTGTGCCGCTGGCGGGAAAGGTAACGATCTGGGCCGTAGCGGTATCAAAGACCTTCTTTGTGTCTTCCAGTACGGGTGCAAATGTCTGGACAAAGTCCGGCGCGCGATGATCCTGCGTCTGGACCTGCATGGCCAGGCGCAATCTATCAGGTATGTTGGTCGGGCCGGGAATGAAAACCGGGTTTTGGTTCGACATGGCTTGTTCCTCTGCTTTGGAGATAAGTGTCCGGGAAAAAGCTGCATTACGCAATTTTCTTGAAAAATATTTTCATTTATTGAAGATAAATATTAAGCTACTGATATATTATACTTTTCCGTTTTTCATTTTTACGTACAAGAAATCCGGACGCGAGAAACTTTGGACAGCTGAAAGGAAATGCCTGGGATGGAAACGCAGAAAAGGCCACGCGGCAGGCCAAAATCGCTGTTCAAGGAAAGCTCGGCCGGGACCATGCAATCGCTGGATCGGGCGCTTAGCGTTTTGACCACAGTAGCCAGTCTGGAACGCGCAGCACTCAGCGATTTGGCGCGCGAAGTTGATGTGCCCACGGCCACAACACACCGAATTCTGGTGACGCTGCAGAAGCACGGTTTCGTCGCCTTTGATGAAGAGCGTCAAGAATGGATGATCGGGATCGAGACTTATCGCACCGGAGCGTCCTTTCTACGCCGTAATGGTGTTATCGAAATCGGAAGGCCCATTTTACGCCGGCTGATGCAGGATAGCGGCGAAACGGCGAATCTGGCCGTTCCGGACGGGGCCGAAGTGGTGTTTGTGGGGCAGGTCGAAACGGCCAATCCGATCCGGGCCTTTTTTCCTCCGGGCGCGCGGACACCGATGTATGCCTCGGGCACCGGTAAGGCGATCTTGGCCGCGTTGAACGAGGCTGCATTGATCAAAGCGCTGGGCACGTTGGACACAAAGGTCTTCACGCCTCAAACACTGGTGCACGGCGATGGGCTGCAAAGCGATCTGAACCAGACCCGGGCCCGCGGGTGGTCGCATGATCGGGAGGAACGATACGAGGGGATGTCATGCATCGGTGCGGCCATCTTCAACGACCGGGGGGAACCCTGTGCGGGCATTTCCGTATCTGGCCCTACCGCCCGGTTCAGCACTGAACGCGCGCCGGAATTGGGCCGATTGGTACAAGCCGCCGCGCAAGAGGTTACCTTGCTCAGCGGTGGGCGCTTACCGGCGCGGGATGCGGGGGATGCGGGATTGTGACAGCTTGTATTTGTGCTCTGGATGGGGCGGATGCCCATGGGTGCGGTTCCAATAGTCACTCGCGCCGCGCCGCAACCAAAGGGGTATGCACAAGAGCAAACCAACAAGGAAGCCCCCGGTATGGGCCCAATAGGCGACGCCGCCCTCGTCGGGGTTGCTGGACAGGCTTCCAATGAACTGCATACCCAGCCACACGCCTAGCATGACAAACGCCGGGATCGAGAAGACACGGAAATAGATCACCAGAACAAGCAGGATGTCCACGCGCGCTTTGGGGAACATCAACAAATAGCCACCCATGACGCCAGCTATTGCGCCAGACGCACCAATCGTAGGGACCAGAGATTGTGGCGCTGTGACGACGTGGATCAGACCGGCCCCGATACCGGCGGCAAGATAGAACAGCAGAAAGGGCAGGTGGCCCATCTCGTCTTCGAGGTTGTCGCCGAAGATCCACAGGAACAGCATGTTTCCTGCCAGATGCATCCAGCCGCCATGCAGGAACATCGAGGTCACGAGGGTCTCAAGCGTATAGCCGTCCGTAATCCGGGCGGGCACCACCGCATAGTCGGTATACAGCTGGGTGATCAGCCGCTGGTTCTCCATGCTTCCCGCATAGCTGAGGAAAATCAGGATATTTGCAGCCATCAACAGATAGATGACATACGGTGTGCGTCCCGAAGGGTTATGGTCACGAATTGGAAACATGGTGCGACGCTGGGCGGTTGGCTGCCCAGCGTCAAGGCCTGTTTAGGCCGCACCCCCCAGCAATGCGGCATTCCCACCCGCAGCAGTGGTGTCGACACAGACATGTCGTTCTCCCAGAACGCGGGTGCGATCTGGCTGGCCGGGGATCAGAGGGATGATCGGGCCTGCACGCCGGGACAGATGACGCTCGATTTCCTGACCGGTTGCGTCGTCGCCCCACCACAATACGCCTGAGAAGCCAGTCAGGTTTTCAAGCCGGTGCAGGTCTAACGCGCCGATAGCAGTGATAGCCCGCCCGCCCAGTGCTTTGACCGCGTTGGCCTGCGCTTGTGCGGCTTCAACTCCGGGACCCATACACAATAGCGGTGCGCGTGAGAATTCACTCAGGCGGTTCGATTCACCCGTCGGACCGGGCAGCAACCGCGCCTTGATCTCAGCAGATTTTCCTTCTGGCAATGGTAGATCGGTCATATCGGTGGACCATTGCTCGGGACTGACCTGCCGGTCCGGGGCGCAGAAACGGGTCAGGTAGTTCGGCCCGCCCGCCTTTGGGCCGGTCCCCGACAGACCCTCGCCGCCAAAGGGTTGCGATCCAACTATGGCGCCGATCTGGTTGCGATTGACGTAGATGTTTCCGGCATGAACAGCTTCGGTGATGTGTTGAACGCGGTCGTCGATCCGTGTGTGCAGGCCAAAGGTCAGCCCGTATCCTGTGGCGTTGATATCGGCGATGATCTGATCCAACTCCGAGGAATTGAACCGTACTACATGCAGGACGGGGCCAAACACCTCGCGCTCCAACTCGGCAATGCCGGGGATTTCGATAAGGGTTGGGGCGATGAACGTGCCGTCGCCAGGGACGGACATCTCTTTCAGGACACGCCCTTCGGACCGTGCCAATGCGATGTGATCAGCGATACCAAGGCGTGCATCTTCGTCGATCACGGGACCGCAATCGGTTGAAATCAACCAGGGATCGCCAACCAGCAGCGCGTCCATGGCCCCTGTCAGCATGGTCAGAAGATCATCGGCAATGTCTTCTTGGACATAAAGACAGCGCAACGCCGAGCACCTTTGTCCCGCTGATTGGAATGCGCTTTCGATGATCGACTGAACCGCCTGTTCGGGCAGGGCGGTGCTGTCCACGATCATCGCATTCAGACCACCGGTTTCCGCGATCAGAGGCGTTCCCGGTCGCAAGTTTCCGGCCATGGCTGCACGGATTTTCAGGGCGGTCCCGGTCGAGCCGGTAAAGGCCACTCCCGACACCCTCGGGTCCGAGGTCAGGGCTGCGCCCACCGATGGACCGCCCGGCAGCAACTGTAGCGCGCTGCGTGGCACTCCGGCCTCGTGGAGCAATTCAACGGCGCGATGCGCGATCAATGGTGTCTGCGGTGCGGGCTTTGCCAATACCGCATTCCCAGTGGCCAAAGCGGCGGATATTTGACCGGTGAAAATGGCCAGCGGAAAGTTCCACGGGCTGATACAGGTGAACACACCCGCTGGTTCTGCGTCGGGTATATTCGCCGCATAATAGCGCAGGAAATCTACCGCCTCGCGCAGTTCGGCGACTGCATCGGGCAGGGACTTACCAGCCTCACGGGCCAGCAGGGCGAAAAGTTCACCGAAATGGGTCTCGTAAAGGTCGGCGGCGGCATTCAGAACCTGCGAGCGTTGATCTGCCACTACCTGCCAGGGGGTGGCTGCAGTCAAAGCAAGCTCGACATCTTGTGCGCTGGCCGGGGCAACGGCACCGGGGCGATCCCGCGACTGTGCGGGGTTGACGATGGGCTGATCGTCATCGGGCCGCGCATCGCCGGACAACAACGGGCGCGCACACCAGTGATGCGTCCGAAACGCGTCCCGCGCGGCGTTGACCCGGTCCAAAGTGGGAATGTGCCGCAGGTCAAACCCCTGCGAATTGGGCCGCTCGGGTTGAAACAGCTCGGGTCCGGTTGGAATGGCGCGCGCCGGCTCGAGGAGAGTGAGAAACGGATCGGCCGCAACCTCCTCCGGGGGAACAGTATCATCCACGATTTGGTTCACGAATGAAGAGTTTGCACCATTCTCAAGCAGTCGCCGCACCAGGTAGGCCAGCAAGTCACGATGGGCCCCGACAGGCGCATATATGCGGCAGCGTGTGTTGTTTGCGTTCTTAACCAGATGGTGCAGGGTTTCTCCCATCCCGTGCAGCCGCTGAAATTCGAAAGGCTGATCAGTTGCCATTTGCAGAATTGTACTGACCGTATGGGCGTTATGGGTGGCAAACTGCGGATAGATCCTGTCGGTCATGCCCAGCAATTTTCGCGCATTAGCAATATAGGAGACATCGGTCACGGCCTTGCTGGTAAACACCGGAAAACCCTCTACGCCTTCAACCTGAGCGCGCTTGATTTCGGTATCCCAATAGGCGCCTTTGACCAGCCGCACCATCAGTTTGCGGTCATAGCGCTCGGCCATTCCATAGAGCGCGTCCAGAGCGATTCCAGCACGCGGACCATAGGCCTGAACCACAATTCCGAACCCGTCCCATCCTGCGAGTGCAGGCTCGGCCATCACCGCTTCGATGACCTGCAGGGACAGCGACAGGCGGTCGGCCTCTTCGGCGTCGATGTTCAGGCCCATGCCAGCGGCTTTGGCCAAAAGGCACAGAGCGCGCAGGCGCGGGACAAGCTCGGCCATCACTCGCTGTTCCTGGGCCAACTCATACCGGGGGTGCAGTGCTGACAGCTTTACCGAGATGCCTGGATTGGCGCGAATGTCATCATGGGTGCAGGCCTCTGCAATGGCGGTGATGGCACGGGAATAAGACAAATGATATCGTGCCGCGTCGGCCTCGGTCCGTGCGGCTTCACCCAGCATATCGTAGGAATAGGTATAGCCCTTGGCCTCCGTCCCGCTGGCACGTTCCATGGCCGACTGGATGGTCTCGCCCAGCACGAACTGACGACCCATTTCCTTCATTGCGCGCCCGACGGCCGTGCGGATAACCGGTTCACCCAGTCTTTTGATCGCACCTCGCAGGGCACTGACAGGCGAGGGCTTGCCGTCGTCGAGGACTTTACCGGTCAGCATCAGCGCCCAAGTCGAGGCATTCACCAGCGGCGAGGAGGATTGCCCAAGATGCTTGCCCCAGTCGGACGGCGCGATCTTGTCTTCGATGAGAGCATCGATCGTGTCGGCATCCGGCACGCGCAGCAGCGCTTCGGCCAGACACATCAGCGCCACGCCCTCATCGGTAGACAGGCCATATTCGGCCAGAAACACCTCCATCATGCCCGGCGATGTACTGGATCGAATATCACGCACAAGCTGGGCGGCTGCCGCACAGATTTGGGCTCGATCAGTTTCAGACAGCGCGGCATGATCGATAAGATTGTCGAGAACGGCGGTTTGATCAGCGTAGGTTTGGCTGTCGATATGGGTGCTCAGGCTGTGTGACATGAATCCTCCAGACTTTTGTTGAATATAATGTCGATTTCTCAGGACGATTGCCGTATTTTTTAATTCATCTGGTCGGATGGACTGTATTTAGGGGATAATGCCGTGCAAATGAGCTTTCCGGATTTGGATCGGTTTGATCGAGCGATCTTGGCGATTCTCTCAGAGGATGGGCGCATATCAGTTGCCGACCTAGCGCGGCGGATCGGGCTGTCGAAATCCCCAACCCAGGCGCGTCTAAAGCGACTTGAGGCTAGCGGGGTGATCACCGGGTATCGCGCCTTACTGGACCCGATCCGACTGGGGCTGGACCATGTGGCTTTTGTCGAGGTGCGCCTGACCGACACAAGAGAGAAGGCACTGGCCGAGTTTAACGCCGCAGTCCGCAAGGTGCCCGAAATCGAGCAAGCCCATATGATCGCGTCGAATTTCGACTATCTGCTGAAAATCCGCACTGGTTCAATGTCGGAATACCGCGCCGTTTTGGCTGAGAAGATATCCTCGCTTCCGCATGTGGCGAATACCTCGACCTTTGTGGCGATGGAGGCAGTTAAGGAAACCGTTGTTTCAGGCGCTTTGGACAGGGTGGGTTGACGAATTGCGCAAGCGCGTCACCATACGCGTATGAAGCGTTTTGTGTTCCCTCTGCTAGTGTTGGTGGCCCCTCCGGGTGTCGCCTGGTCTGAAGTATGCCCGTCCTCGCCGGATCATACCGAAAGCATCTCGGCCGTAATCGCGCAAATTCAGGATGTTGGAAACGAGGCCGAAGCCCAGACATTTTCCAATCAATTATGGGAGTTCTGGACCGATGCGCCCGACGCTGTTGCGCAGGCCGTTCTGGACCGGGGCATGACCCGCCGCAGTGGCTGGGACCTTCGGGGCGCCATCGAGGAGTTTGACAAGCTCATCGAATACTGCCCGCACTATGCCGAGGGGTACAATCAGCGCGCCTTTGCATATTATCTTAGCCAGGATTTCGCATCTGCACTGCCGGATCTGGACAAGGCGATCGAGCTGTCTCCGAACCATGTCGCGGCGATCAGCGGGCGCGCCCTGACGCTGCTTGGCTTGCATCGGATTGATGAAGCCCGTGTGGCACTGTCACATGCCTTGGAGCTTAACCCCTGGCTGTCCGAGCGCCACCTGATGGCTCCGGGCGGACCGTTGGAGCCGCCAGGTAAGGATATCTGAGGAATAGACGTCCCCGATCCATAGGACCGGGGACAATCTGGAACAGCTTAACCGACCAGCCCGTTATCGGTGCGCTTGATCGTGATCACCGATGAGCGCGGCGTGCCTCCATCCGGCCATTCGCTGCCGGGATGCTGAATGCCGACAAACATGGTGCGCAGATCGCTGGACCAAGCCAGCCCCGTGACCTCACACCCGTTTGGACCGGTCATGAAGCGGGCGATTTCGCCCGTGACCGGATCACCGACCAGCATCTGGTTGTTGCCGTGGCCTGCAAAGTCTTCTTCGTTGTCGTCATTGCCGTCGGTCTGGATCCAGACCAGACCAGTCGAGTCAATGGTCATTCCGTCGGGTGAGTTGAACAGGTTGCCCTCGTTCACATTGGCCGATCCGGCGCGGGCGTCAGAATGCACTGTCGGATTACCCGCCATGACATAGAGATCCCAAACGAACGCGTCGGCTGCGTGGTCGTCGTTGTCCGGTTTCCAGCGAACGATCTGGCCATATTTATTGGCCTCACGCGGGTTGGGGCCATTGGTCGACGTGTCGTCTCCCCCGGCATTTGGTTTCACGCCGCGGTTCTTGTTGTTGGTTAGGCAGCAATAGGCTTCGACCGCTACCGGGCTGGACGCCACCCATTCAGGGCGATCCATGGTCGTGCCACCCGCCTTGGATGCCGCCAATCGGGTGAAGATCGCAATATCCGCCGCATCCATGCCGGTTGCATCCGGCGTCAGCGGCAGCCAGGTGCCTGTCATGTCGTCATCGAATTTCGCCACATAAAGCGTGCCGTCGTTCAACAGATTCTGGGTTTCGCCGCCGGGCTGATAGGTGCCGTTCGAGACGAATTTGTACAGATACTCGCCCCGCTCATCATCGCCCATATAGACAACCACGCGGCCATCAGCGGCCAGAGTCACCTCGGCATTCTCATGCTTGAAACGGCCAAGGCCGGTGTGTTTGACCGGGGTGCTGTCCGGTTTGGTCGGGTCGATTTCAACGATCCATCCCACTCGGTGCGGCTCGTTTGGGTTTTTGGAGGTGTCGAACCGCGGATCGAACAGTTCGTAGCCATTCCAGCTTTCGGCTTTGACGCCATAGCGCTTGAAGCCGTCCGCGACCTTTTGATCGTAGCTGGCGTTTTCGTCGCTGGACCCGAAATAGCCGTTAAAGTTCTCTTCGCAGGTCAGATACGTGCCCCAGGGCGTCTTGCCTGCACCACAGTTGTTCATGGTGCCCAGCGAGGTTGTGCCGGTCGGGTCGGCCTCGGTCTTCAGCAGGTCGTGGCCGGCAGCGGGGCCGACGATGTTCATCTCAGTGTTGTGGTGGATGCGCCGGTTGAACGGGCTGTCCTTGACCACGGACCAACCTTCGGGGCCTTCGGTGATTTCCATCACGGTCACACCCTGCAGGTTCTGCAGTTTGCGCACGTCGTCAGCACTGGCCGGAACACCTTCCTGCGCAGCGGGCAGGTTGATCTTGCCGTTGGGATATTCGTGATTGATCGCGATCAGCTGGTGGCCCTGGAACGTGAATGTATGCATCCCGTCTGTATTCTCGCCAAATATTCGGTCCGAGCTCTCGACCGGACCTCCCTCGGCGATGTCATAGCCATCGGCATCCGAAAACAGCGGATCGCCCCAGCGCATCAAGATTTTCCACTCAAACCCTTCAGGCACATGGACGGTGCCATCAGTTTGTGCGGGAATCGGGGTGAAGGCGAACCGGGATGCTGCCTGTGCCTGCGCCGAGGTCGAACCAAGTAGGCAAGTACCCATCGCAGCCGCGCCAGAGCCAAAGGCCACGACACCCGCCAGAAATCCACGGCGGGAAATTGCGCTTTCGACAACGCGGTCAAAGTCGTTTTCTTCGGGGCGGGGGAAATGCAGCTCGTCCCAATCGTCGGCGGAAAGTGTGGTAGGGTCAACGTCTTTCATGGATTGCTCCTGGCTGTCTGTGAAAAGTCGATGAAACGGATTTAGGGGGCATTTGTGACAGGGTAATAACAGCACCATTAACAATGGTGCCGGGATACTCAGGAAACAGATAAACTTTGGATGCGTTAGGATACGCCGATTGGATCAGTCCGTCAAAACGGGCTGATGACATCTTGTTTTTATTGGTTTTTTGCCAGGAAAAGCGGTCAGGTAAGGCGCTGACCGTCCGCAGTGAACCGATAGGCCTTGTCCGGTGAATAGGCGAAACGCAATTCCTGCCCTTCGGATATCGCATGCTGGCCAAACAGCCGGGCGGTTATGGCGTGTTCATTGATCTGCGCGATGACATTTGTGTCTCCGCCCAACTTTTCGACATGGCTGACACGCGCGGTGAGTGGTCCGTCATCTGCAACAAACAGGTCCTCGGGCCGGATGCCAATCGTGTTCTGACCGCTTTCGTTCAGCAACCCCTGCGGCAAGAAATTCATTGACGGAGAGCCGAGGAACCCTGCTACGAACTGGTTCGCGGGATTGTTATACAGTTCCATCGGGCTGCCGATCTGTTCTACCCGGCCGTCACGCAGAACAACGATCTTGTCGGCCAGGGTCATGGCTTCGGTCTGGTCGTGGGTAACATAGATCATCGAGGCGTCCAGTGCTCGGTGCAGGTTGGCGATCTCGATTCGCGTATTCATGCGAAGCGCGGCATCCAGATTGGACAGAGGCTCATCAAACAGGAACAGTTTGGGTTCGCGCACGATGGCGCGGCCAATGGCAACCCGCTGACGCTGACCGCCTGACAGTTCGGACGGGAAGCGGTCCAGATAGGGTTCCAGGTTCAGCATCCGGCTGGCTTTGGCCACGCGGCCTTCGATTTCCGATTTGGGCTGCTTTTCCTGCTTCAGTGCAAGGGTCATATTGCCCCGAACGCTGAGGTGGGGATAGAGCGCATAGCTTTGGAATACCATCGCAATGCCGCGCTTGGATGGCGGCACCAGATTGACCTGCTGCCCGCCAATGTTGATCTCACCGGACGATGCATCCTCGAGCCCGGCAATCACCCGTAGCAAAGTAGACTTGCCGCAACCAGAAGGGCCGACAAAGACGACAAACTCGCCGTCTTCGACCTCAAGCGTGATGTCTTTTAGGACATGCACATTGCCGAAGGATTTATTGATTTTGTTCAGCGTCAGGGCGGTCATGTCGCTTGCTCCTCAAAGGAAACGGGCTGGCCAGTGCGGATGCTTTCATCTGCGGCCAGGCAAATGGCAAGGGATTGGACAGCGTCATTCATATGACGCGTCAGGTCTATGTCTTCGGCGATGGCGCGCAGCATATAGCCCTGTTCGGCATCGCAGAGTTCCTGGTGACCGGGTTCACCGGGCATGTCGATTGTGTGGTCGCCTTGCGGTGTGTGGACTAGCAGACCGCCAACCTTTGTGTGGCCGTCAATATCCGCCGAGGCGCCCTTGTTCCCGTCGGTGAT
Source organism: Ruegeria faecimaris (assembly GCF_900182615.1). Taxonomy (GTDB): domain Bacteria; phylum Pseudomonadota; class Alphaproteobacteria; order Rhodobacterales; family Rhodobacteraceae; genus Ruegeria; species Ruegeria faecimaris. The sequence continues at coordinate 107,398 of NZ_FXTE01000004.1, forward strand.
CGAGACCGAACCGTTGGGCGACACTATATCTTTCACGAAGAATGCGGTTTCCGACATCATCGGGCCCCAGCCGGCCTCATACCAGCCGACCGAGCCGTCATTGAAAACCACCTGAAACTGCCCGTAATTGTACATGTCGGGCGCGATCTCATCGGACAGCCGCAGACCCATTCCGTGGACACGGACGGGCCGGGCATCAGTGATCTGGCACATCACATCGACATAGTGAACGCCGCAATCCACGATGGGCGAGGTGGTCTGCATCAACGCTTTATGCGTCTCCCATTCCGCACCGTTGGATTGTTGGTTCAGGTTCAGGCGGAATACATAAGGCCCACCCAGGTTGCGGGCCTCGGCAATCAGCCGCACCCACGAGGGGTGGTGGCGCAGGATGTAGCCAACAACCAGCTTGCGGTTCAGTCGGATGGCGGTTTCGACCACGCGCCGCGCATCAGCGACATTGGTGGCCAGCGGTTTCTCTACAAAGACATGCGCCCCGGCTTCCATCGCCGCACAGGCATAATCCGCATGGCTGTCGGAATAGGTGGCGATCACGACCAGATCCGGGTTTGTTTCGGCCAGCGCGGTTTCGAAATCCGAATAGGCAGGATAATCCGCCAGATCGGGGTCATCCACGCGCCCGGATCGGTTCACCAGCCCAGCAATTTGCACGTCCGGGTGATGGTGATGGGCCAGCGCGTGGCTGAACCCCATATTGCCAAGACCTGCGATCAGAACACGTGTCATTTGACAGCCCCTGACGTGATGCCGCGGATCAGCTGGCGTGAGAATATGACATAGAGAACCAGGACCGGCAGGATTGCCATCGACAAGGCTGACAGGACCGCGTTCCAGTCGGTGACAAATTGACCGATAAAGACCTGGCTGCCCAGCGTCAGGGTCTTGGTCTCTTCGGCGGGGGCCAGGATCAGCGGGAACCAAAGGTCGTTCCAGATCGGGATCATGTTGAACACCGCCACCGTCGCCATGGCGGGCCGCACCAGTGGCAGCACCAGGCGGAAGAAGATCGTATATTCCGACAGCCCATCAATGCGCCCGGCATTCTTAAGATCATCACTGACCTGTCGCATGAATTCGGACAGGATGAACACAGCCAGCGGCAAACCCTGTGCCGTATAGACCAGGATCAGCGCCCAAAGTGAGTTCACCAACCCGGTCGCCACCATCATCTCAAGGATTGCGACAGTGCCGATGCGGATCGGAATCATGATCCCCAGTGCCAGATACAGGCCCATCAGCAGGTTGCCTTTGAACTGGTATTCGGACAGCGCATAGGCCGCCATGGCACCGAACAGCAGGATAAAGAACAACGACGCCACGGTGACGATCATCGAGTTCTGAAAGTAGAGGAAGAAATCTCCCTGCTTCATCACCGTCTCATAGCCGATCAGCGAAAAACTGTCTGCGTTGGGCAGGGCCAGCGGTTCGCGAAAGATCGACCGGCGGGTTTTGAAGCTGTTGATCAGGATCACAAAGACCGGGAACAGCGCGATCAGCGTGTACAGGATCAACCCGGCATGCATTGCTGCGGTGTTGAGGGGGTTTTGGCGTGCTTTGTTCATCACTTGGCCCTCACAGTTGATACCGGCGCATCCGGGTCTGGATGCCGAACAGATAGATGCAGACGCCCACCAGGATGATTGCGAACATGGCCCCGGCGATGGCGGACCCCATATGCGGGTCGCCTAGTTGCAACTGGAAGCCGAAGAATGTGCGATACATGAAAGTACCTAGAATATCGGTTGAGAAATCCGGCCCCGCCAGCGCGCCTTGTGAGGCATAGATCAGGTCGAATGCGTTGAAATTTCCTACAAAGGTCAGGATCGAGATGATCCCGATCGAGGGCAGGATCAGCGGTAGTTTGATCTTCCAGAAGGCCGAGGCCCCGGTGATGCCGTCGATCTCTCCGGCCTCAAGGATTTCTTCGGGGATGGTCAGCAGGGCGGCATAGATCAGCATCATCGGGATGCCTACGAACTGCCAGACCGAGATCAGCGCCAGCGTGGTCAGTGCGTATTCCTCTTTGCCCAACCACGGTGCAAAGAGGGACTTAAGCCCAACCGCATCCAGCATCGAAGGTGCGATGCCCCAGATCGGCGACAGGATCAGTTTCCAGGCAAAGCCCACGATCACAAAGCTGAGGATCGTAGGAATAAAGATCGCCGAGCGATACAGGGCGGCAAACCGTAGGCGGGGGTGGCTGAGAAGGGCGGCCAGCGCGATGCCGATCGGGTTCTGAACCAACATATGGATCAGGAAGAACCAAAAATTATTACCCAGAGCATTCCAGAACTGATCCGACCAGTTGGGATCGAAAAACAGCGTCCGGAAATTCTGCAATCCGACAAACACGCGAGCCTGATCAACCTCTGTATACAGTGCAAGGCGCAGTGTGTTGAACAGCGGGAAAATCATCACAGCGGTATAGACGAGTACGGCAGGTGCCAGAAAAACAACGATATGCCAGCGGATGCGGGGGCGGGTCATGGGATTGCTTTCAAAGGGGTGTCGGAGTTACCCGGGCGGTCGGCACCGCCCGGGTATGGATCAGCTTACTGATGCGGAGCGTACCAAGAGGCCAGGCCTTCCTGCAGTTCGGCACCCAGTTCCTCGGGGGATTTTGCGCCTTTGATAGCGGCAACCGAAGCGCCCCAGGTATCGTTTTCAAGGTTCGGTGTGCCACGCGACAGGATTTGATAGGTCGAGCGGATGGTCGATTCACACTCTTCGCGCCAGCCTACGATTTCCTTGGCCAGCGGGTCCTGCAGCTCGACCGGAGTGTTCGAGAGCGGGAAGAAGCCAGGCAGGGCGTTGCCGAAGATTTCGGCGAATTCCGGGCTTGCGACCCAGGCCAGGAACGTCTCGGCAGCTTCGGGATTCGCGGTGGCCGCATTCATACCAATGCCAATGTCGGTGTGGTCCGAGATATAGCACGTATCGCCCGCATTCTGGACTGGGGGCTTAAAGGCGCCCATTTCGAAATCGGCCTGCGCATTGAAGCCCGAAATTTCCCAGGATCCCGCAGGGTAGACGGCTGCGCGGCCCAAGGTAAAGATGTTCTGGCTGTCGGGATAGGTCTGCGCCTCATATCCATCACCCAGATAAGCGCCCCAACGGGCCAGGGTGGCATAGGGGGCGGTCCAGGCTTCATCGGTCAGCTTTTGCTCGCCCGCGATCAGCGCCTGGCGGCCCTCTTCGCCTTTCCAATAGTTCGGGCCGATGTTGTTATAACCCATAGTGGCGGCTTCCCACTGGTCGTTGGTGCCCATCGCCATCGGGATATAAGTGCCGTCTTCCTTGATCTTGTCGAGGGCGGCAAAGAACTCGTCCTCGGTTGTGGGAACTTCGATACCCAGTTCGGCAAACGCGTCCTTGTTATAGATGAACCCGTGGATCACCGATGCCATGGGAACGCAGAAGCTGGCCGAGCCGTCATCCGTCTGCCAGGCCGATTTGGCCACATCCGAGAAGTTGCCCATCGCTTCGACACCCGACAGGTCGCTCAGGTGGCCGGCCTCATAGAGGGCCAGTGATGCATCGAAAGGACGGCAGGTGATCAGATCGCCAGCCGAGCCCGCATCCAGTTTCGAGTTCAGGACAGCGTTGTATTCTGCCGGGGCCGAGGGTGTGAATTGCACTTTGATGCCGGGGTGTTTGGCCTCAAACGCAGGGATGATCTGGTCCTGCCATAGCGTCAGGTCGTCATTTCGCCAGCTTTCGATGGTCAGGGTCACATCTTCCGCATAGGCAGCCGACGCCATCAGCGTCGTGCCCAGCAGAGCAAGTTTCAAGCTATTCTTGGTCATCCATATTCTCCCGATTGATGGTTATTATTCTATGGCCAGTGCGGCCGTTAGGATTCCGTCTGATGTTCGTAGGCGTTCGGTGGCTTCGGATGCCGAAACACCTTTTGCGGCGACAAGCACGGCGGGCTTCACATCACCGCGCGTTGCTTCCAGTGCGCGCTTTGCAGCGCCTGTGTCCACCTCGGCAATGCGGGTGACGATTCCGGCCGCGCGGGCGCGCAGTTTGTCATTGTCGGCGCGCAGGTTGACCATCATGCCGCCATGTACGTGGCCAAGGTCCAGCGCCATCAGCGACGACAGCATATTCAAGGCGATCTTTTGTGCCGTTCCCGCGCCCATCCGAGTTGATCCAGAGATCAATTCGGGCGGTGTGGCAAGCAGGATCGGGATGTTGGCCTGTATCAGCAGGGGGCTGTTGGCGTTATTGGCGATGCCGATCAAGGTCGCGCCTTTTGCACGGGCGATGCCTGCGGCTGTCATCGTGTAGGGGGTCGACCCGCTTGCGGATACGGCGATCACCGTGTCCTGGGCTGACAAACTGTTCAGCGCTTCACGCAGGTCACCGTCGGCGTCTTCGGAATCACCCGGCATCTCGACACCCGTCGGAAGACCACCAGCCATATGGATTCGCAACTGGTCTGGCGTGATCGAGAATGTTCCGCCCAGCTCTTGCGCGTCAGCCGCCGCCATCAAACCGGACGAGCCTGCCGCAACATAGTGCAACATGCCGCCCGACCGGAGCGTCCTGGCCATCGCAGCGGCGCCCAATGCAATAGCCTGTGTGGCCGAGCGCACCGCCGCTGCCGCAGCGATCTGCCCCTCGGCCAGCAACAGCGCCGACCCTGTCAGGTCTTCGCGGCTCAGGCTGGCGGCGTCGCGGTGCAGTTGTTCGGTTGACGGCAGCGTCAAGAGAATCCCCTCCCAGGTTTCCCGATTACAATACCTATTTAATACCACCTGTCCAACATTTTCTTTTCGGTATAATCTAAGTGCTAATTTTAAAGGAAAAATCGAGATATTGGCGAAAATAGCATAAAACGAGGCTTTTCTAATCGAAATAGGTATTGTATTGGTATTGTCATGACTGAGTCCCTGAATAATGCTGTGCTGGCCATTGATGGCGGTGGAACGCGGTGTCGCGTTGCCTGCGAGGTTGCCGGAGTTATTCACGGTGTTGAGGTCGGCGCTGCGAATGTCTCGACTGATTTTGAGGCCGGTGTTTCACAGATAAAACTTGGGTTGGATCAGATGTCCGGCAAGCTTGGCCTCGGGGTTGAGACCTTGTTGGCCTGCCCTGCTTTTGTTGGCTTGGCCGGGATCACGGATCAGACAATCGCAACCCGCCTGAGGGATGCGCTTGGCCTGACGCGCGCCCGGATAGAGGATGATCGTCCCGCTGCCTTGCGCGGGGCGCTGGGTGCGCAGGACGGGCTGATTGCCCATTGTGGTACAGGCTCATTTCTGGCCAGACAAAATGGTAGAGAAATGCGCTTTGTCGGTGGCTGGGGCTCGGTCTTGGGGGATGAAGCCTCGGCCCAGTGGGTTGGAAGGATGGCATTGTCCTTGGCATTGCGTGCGTTTGATGGAACGCAGACCCGTTCGGACCTTTTGACCACTTTGCTGTCCGAACATGACGGACCTGCCGGGATCGTTCGCTTTGCGGGGGCTGCAGACCCTGCGCAGTTTGGTGCGATTGCACCAAAAGTGACCATGGCTGCCCAAGATGACGACGTGGTTGCGCAACACATCATACAGGCAGGTGCTGCTTACCTGGCCGATACAGCCGCGCGTCTGGGGTGGAGCCCGGGCACCGCGCTGTGCCTGACGGGCGGTATTGGTGGTCAATACGCGTCGTATCTGCCCGAAAACATGCAATCCGACCTGCGCGCACCATTGGGCGAACCGCTCGACGGGGCGCTCGCCTTAGCAAAGGAGGTCGAACATGAGCATTGCTGATTTTCTGCGTTCGGAGTCCTGGCTGACCGCTGATAATGGGCCGCGATATGTCCAACTACGGCGAAGGCTGCAGGAGGGCATTGATACGGGTGTTCTGCCCCCTAAATCGTCGCTTCCGTCCGAGAGAGAACTTGTCGAGATCACGGACCTTTCGCGCGTCACCGTGAGAAAGGCGATTCAAGAGCTTGTCCAAGAGGGCGTGATCGAACAGCGCCAGGGCTCGGGCTCGTTCATCCGCGAGCGCATCCCACGGGTCGAACAATCGCTGACACATCTGACTTCGTTCACCGAAGACATGTCCAGCCGTGGAATGAAAACCGCGTCGAAATGGCTGGAGCGGGGGGTCTTTGCGCCGACCCAAGAAGAGATTGCCGCCTTGAGCTTGTCCGAGGGTGAGCAAATCTCTCGTATCTACCGATTGCGCGAAGCCGATGGCCGTCCACTGGCGCTGGAAAAAGCGGCGTTACCTTTGGATATTCTGCCGAACCCGATCGAGGTGACCACCTCTCTGTACGAGGTCTTGGATCGGCTGGGCCGCCGTCCTGTTCGGGGGGTTCAGAAGATCTCGGCCCTGAATGTGGCCGCGCGTGAGGCTGAACTGCTTGATGTTCCCGAGGGAGCCGCCGGGCTGAATATTGAACGTGTTTCTTTTCTCAGAAACGGACGCGTCGCCGAACTGACACGCTCGCTTTATCGCGGCGATGCGTATGATTTTGTCGCTGAATTGCGGTTGTAACCGGAAAGGACGGAACTAGATGTCCGTAGAACTCTCGAAGATGCGTCAGGAAATACTGGAAATTCCTGATGCCGTAGACCGATTGCTAAGCAATGGGGCTGACAATATCCGCCACGCTGCCCAGTTGGCGCGCGACGCAGACCCGCGTTTTCTGGTCTCGGTGGCGCGAGGATCTTCGGATCACGCCTGCACCTATCTGAAATATGCATGCGAACTGTTGCTGAACCTGCCGGTTGCGTCGGTAGGGCCGTCTGTCAGCTCGATCTACGGGGCCGACCTGCGGGCGCAGGGCGCGTTAAGCATATCCGTCTCGCAATCCGGTCAAAGCCCGGACATCGTCGGCATGACGCGCGCGCTGAAACGATCTGGTGCCGTGACGGTCGCCATTACGAACAATACGGAATCCCACCTGGCAGATGCCACGGACGCCGTCCTGCCTCTTCATGCGGGACCGGAATTGAGTGTGGCAGCAACCAAGACCTTTGTGACGTCTCTGGTGGCGGGGCTGTGGTTGCTGGCGGAAATCGCGGATGAGGCAGAGCTGAAGCAGGCCATATGGTTACTGCCCGGGTATCTTGGGAAGGCTGCCCAATGCGACTGGACCCCGGCCGCCAATGCGATTTCCGGCCGGTCCCTGTTTACCTTGGGTCGCGGTCCATCGCTGGCGATCTCGAATGAAGCGGCGCTGAAAATCAAAGAGACCTGCCAGATCCACGCCGAGAGCTATTCGACTGCCGAAGTTCTGCACGGGCCGGTCTCAATCGTTGAAGAAGGGTTTCCTACCATTGTGTTCGCCGCCGGTGATGCCGCTGAACAAACAACGGCAGAAGCGGCTGATGCGTTGGCGGCAAAAGGGGCTACCGTTTTTGCCGCAACCTCGGCGGTGAAACGGGCGCAGCCTCTGCCGGTCGTCAGAACGGACCATTGGCTGACCGATCCCATCAGCGCCATCACATCGTTCTATAGCATGGTTGAATCGGTCGCCTGCAATCGCGGAATTGACCCTGATGCCCCGCGTCACCTTAAGAAAGTTACGGAAACTGTATGACCTCTGAGACGGTTGTATTCAGAAACGGCGCCTATTTCGACGGCACACACCTGCTGGAGGGGCAGGCGGTTGTGTTTCGCCAAGGTAATTTGTCCGAGATCACCCCGGCAGACGGAACCAAAATCGCCGGGCAGCAGGTCGATCTGAACGGTGATATTCTCTGCCCCGGATTTGTGGACCTACAGGTCAATGGCGGTGGTAGTGTCATGTTCAACGATGACCCTTCTGTCGAGACTATCCAGCGTATTTCTCAAGCGCATAGAAAGCTTGGCGTCGCATCCTTTTTGCCCACCCTGATTACCGACACTGCGGCCAAGACCCAGCAGGCAATAGAGGCCGCGATCAAGGCTGTGGATGTCGGTGTTCCCGGTGTCGCTGGACTGCATCTGGAGGGACCGCATCTTTCGTTGGCGCGAAAAGGGGCGCATGACGCCGCGCTGATCCGCCCGATGGATGAAGAGGATCTGACCACCCTAATAGCCGCGGCCAGCCGATTGCCTTGCCTCAAAGTAACCCTGGCGCCAGAAGCTGTGTCTGAGCGACAGGTTACCTCTTTGGCTGAGGCCGGAATTCTGGTGTCTCTGGGTCATAGCGATGCGGATTTTGCGACCTGTCAACGTTATGCTGCGGCGGGCGCCCGCTGTGTCACACATCTGTTCAACGCCATGAGCCAGCTTGGAAACCGCGAGCCTGGTCTTGTGGGGGCGGCGCTGGCTAATGCGGGTTTGTCTGCGGGTCTGATTGCCGACAGTATACACGTACACCCTGAGGTCATGCGGGCGGCATGGGCGGCAAAGACCGGCCCGGCCCGGATATTTCTGGTCAGCGATGCCATGGCTGTTGCCGGAACAGAGGATGCCGAATTCAACCTTGAAGGGCGCCGTATTACCAGAACGGATGGCCGCCTGACGCTTGAAAATGGAACGCTGGCAGGGGCTGACCTGGATCTGACGACGGCTGTTCGCATCCTTGTTAAAAATGCCGGTGTCCCGCTGAAGGATGCGCTGAGCGCCGCAACGACCTATCCTGCGAAGTTGATTGGTTTGGCCGAATCTTCCAGTAAGAATCTGGCATCCATGATCCGTATTTCGGCGGATCTTGAATCTTGCGAATGGGCGAATGCCGCGCGTTGAATAAGCCGCCCGCTGCCGAAACGACCCCGGGATTACCGATGCGCCGGGGTCCGTCCCCGGGTGTCATATGATTTTGAATTTCGCGTGCGAACTGTGCTTGACGACACCTTGGGCATGGCATAAACCAGCCACCGCTGAGCGGGCGTCGTATACTGGCTATTACCTCAGCCTTCCAAGCTGATGAAGCGGGTTCGATTCCCGCCGCCCGCTCCAAATCAGCCCCAAAAATCTGCGTCAAATAGCCTTTCGTTTGGGCCATTCGGCTGCACCGCTTGACCCGGCGGGTTGTAGACGCCAAGAAGCGGGATACCGGAATTCGAACACGAAGTAAGGGCCTGACATGGCAAAACCCGTCTCAGCCAGTCCAGCAGCAAAACCCGCACCCGGTGCGGCTGAGGAACGGGCCAGGTCCAGGAAGATCGGTGTTCTGGCTTCGCTCTGGCCATTCATGAAGCCTTATCGATTGCAAATGATTGGGGCCTCTTTGGCCTTGGTTCTGACCGCCAGCATGACGCTGACATTGCCTTTGGCTGTCCGCCGTGTGGTCGACAACTTTCGGATCGAAGACGGAGAGCTACTGGATTGGTACTTTCTGGCGGCGCTGGGCATCGCCGCGATTCTGGCCGTCGGAACAGGCATCCGCTACGCGCTTGTTACGCGCCTGGGTGAACGCGTTGTCGCCGATATCCGCAAAGCCGTTTTTGATCGCGTCATCGGGATGAGCCCCGAATTCTATGAACGTATCATGACGGGTGAGGTGCTGAGCCGGATCACGACCGACACCACGCTGATTCAATCCGTGCTGGGCTCGTCGGTCTCGATCGCTCTACGCAATATGTTGATGTTTCTGGGCGGGCTTGTACTGATGCTGCTGACCTCGGCCAAGCTGACCGGGATGGTCTTGCTGCTGATTCCGCTGGTTGTGGTTCCGATACTGGTATTGGGGCGGCGCCTGCGGGTTATTAGCCGGGAAAACCAAGACTGGATCGCAGCCTCATCAGGCAATGCCGGCGAGGCGCTGAGCGCGGTTCAAACCGTTCAGGCCTTTACCCATGAGCAGGCCAGCCGAAATCAATTCGGTGAGATGACCGAAACGTCCTATACTGTCTCGCTGCGCCGAATTCAGACCCGGGCCGTGCTGACCGTCATCGTTATATTCCTGGTGTTTTCCGGAATCGTGGGCGTGTTGTGGATGGGGGCGAATGATGTCCGCAATGGTGTCATGACCGAGGGCGTTCTGATCCAGTTCGTGATCTATTCGATCATCATGGCCGGTTCGGTTGCGGCCCTGTCCGAAATCTGGAGCGAATTGCAGCGTGCGGCCGGTGCGACCGAGCGGTTGGTCGAGCTGTTGAATGCTCAGGACACCGTGAACGATCCCGGCCAGGCGCAAGTTTTCCCCGCGCCCGTGCGCGGCGAGATTCAGTTCGACGATGTGACTTTCCGCTACCCGGCGCGTCCAGATGTCGTGGCGTTGAATGAACTGTCGCTGACAGTCAACCCCGGGGAAACCGTCGCATTTGTCGGCCCCTCGGGGGCCGGAAAAACAACCGTGATCCAGATGATTCAGCGATTCTATGATCCTGACTCGGGACGCGTTTGTTTGGATGGCATTGACCTGCGAGATTTGGATCGTTCCAATTTCCGCCGTCATATGGCACTTGTGCCTCAGGATCCCACGATATTCGCAGCATCGGCGCGCGAAAATATCCGATTTGGGCGGCTCGATGCGACGGATGCCGAGGTTGAAGACGCAGCCCGCGCAGCTGCGGCCCACGAATTCATCTCGACGCTGCCCGAAGGCTATGACAGCTTTGTAGGAGAGCGAGGCGTCATGCTGTCCGGGGGACAAAAGCAGCGGATCGCCATCGCCCGCGCCATTTTGCGCGATGCTCCGATCCTGTTGTTGGATGAGGCGACATCGGCATTGGACGCTGGAAGCGAGCGCGCTGTGCAAGGGGCTGTCGACAGGTTGCGTGCAGGGCGGACGACGCTGATTGTTGCGCACAGATTGGCAACCGTGAAAAAAGCCGACCGCATCATCGTCCTGGAGAACGGGCAGATCGTTGCGCAGGGAACGCATGACGATCTGGTATCGCAGGATGGGCTGTACGCGCGTTTGGCACGGTTGCAATTTACCGATGGTGTTGCAGCAGAGTAACCTGATGGCGAGATATTTTGTTTTGCGCCCCAGCGTCATTCTACATTCTGGGTTGTTCTGCCGTTAAGCCCTTACTTGCACATGAGCGGGTTTTACTTTCATCCTAGATGAGAGCCTGCGCGTGACGCAGTAAAAGTACAGGGAGGAACTAATGGCATTCGCGGGATTAGACGATAAGGCAAGAATAGAAAATGAAATGCCGTGGGAGGATCGAGACGTACCGGTAACCTTTCATCAGTTACTTTCTCGAACGGCGGCCAAGTTCCCCGACCACAAGGCCATTAGCTTTCAGCTGTTTTCCGGCCCAACCGATAAGGCCGAGACACTGACGTGGTCTGATCTGCTGGGTAAGGTCAATCAGGCCGCCAATCTTTTCAGATCTCTGGGTATCGGTGAAAACGATGTGGTGGCCTATGTACTGCCCAACTGCAACGAAACTCTGGTGACCCTCATGGGAGGGGCCGTCGCAGGGATCGTGAACCCGATCAACCCGTTGTTGGAGCCCGAGCAAATCGCAGCAATTTTGCGCGAGACGAAAGCCAAGGTTGTTGTGACGCTAAAGTCATTTCCCAAAGCCGATGTTGCACAGAAGGTGGAAGAGGCCGTACGCCACGCGCCCGGTGTGAACACAATTCTGGAAATCGACCTGAATCGCTATCTGACGCCTCCGAAATCGTGGATCGTGCCCCTTGTGCGTCCCAAAATGGGCGACAAGGCTAAATTGGCTCATGCGGATTATTTGAATTTCAGCAAAGAGCTGGCGAAACAGCCCAAGACACTGACATTCGAAGACAGTAAATCAGACCGTGTTGCGTGCTATTTCCATACTGGTGGTACAACCGGCATGCCCAAGGTTGCACAACACAAATATTCCGGCCTGATCTATAATGGCTGGTGTGGTGGCACCTTGTTGTTCGACGAAAACGATGTGGTCATGTGCCCACTGCCCATGTTCCACGTCTTTGCTGTGCATGTGATCGTCATGGCTGCGGTGAGTTCGGGTGCGCATGTGGTCTTCCCGACGCCTCAAGGATATCGCGGGGATGGCGTTTTCGACAATTTCTGGAAACTGATCGAGCGTTGGAAAGTCAGCTTTATCATCACGGTTCCGACAGCGATCTCTGCCAAAATGCAGCGCCCTGTCGACGCCGATATCTCGTCAGTGAAAACGGCCTTCTCAGGCTCGGCTCCTTTGCCGGTTGAACTGTTCCGTCGCTTTGAAGAGGCCACCGGCGTTACTATAGTCGAAGGCTATGGCTTGACCGAAGCCACCTGCCTTGTGTCGTGCAACCCGGTGGATGGCGAAAAGAAGATCGGTTCGATTGGCGTTCCGTTCCCTTATACGGATGTGAAAATCCTGCAGGATGGGCCCGACGGTCCGACCGAATGTGGAACTGATCAGATTGGTGAGATCTGTATCTCGAACCCCGGCGTATTTGCGGGCAACACGTATACAGAGGTCGAAAAGAACGTGGGCCTGTTCCACTATGACAAATATCTGCGCACCGGTGATTTGGGCCGGTTTGACGATGATGGCTATTTGTGGATCACCGGTCGTGCCAAGGATTTGATCATTCGCGGCGGGCACAATATCGACCCGGCCGAGATCGAAGAGGCGCTGTTGGGGCATGAGGCCGTGGCATTTGCCGGTGCGATCGGTCAACCAGACGCCCATGCGGGCGAAGTGCCCTGTGCCTTTGTCGAACTGGTCTCCGGGGCCAGTGTGACAGAGCAGGAGCTGATGGAATACTGCAGAGTTCACGTTCACGAGCGTGCCGCGCAACCTAAGCACATGACAATTCTGGACGAACTGCCCAAGACGGCAGTGGGCAAAGTCTTTAAGCCCGAGCTACGTAAGCAGGCGATCACACGCATCTACAATGGTGCGCTTGAAGACGCAGGCGTTGCTGCGCGTGTGGTTTCGGTTCTGGATGATAAAAAGCGCGGGCTTGTCGCGCAGCTTGACGCCAACGGTTCCTCGGACGACGATGTCAGCAAAGTGCTGGGATCGTTCACCCGGCCATGGGAGTGGGCTGCCTGATCGCGGAGGGGCTATGGACTATGAACGTCTGATTGATGAAGAAACTTGGGCGTTCATAAGACGAACGGCTGAAAGCTATCCTGATGACGCGGTCGAATTGTCGATCGAAGATCAGCGCGGCGTCTATGACGTAATGTGCAAGGATTTTCGCCAACCTCGCCCAATGGGTGTTGAAACAGAAGACAGGCGCGCCGATGGCGTGCCTGTTCGCATTTACACCGCAGGCAATCCAAGCCGGACGGTGATCTATTTCCACGGAGGCGGGTTTGTCGTCGGCGGGCTGGACAGTCACGACGATGTCTGTGCCGAACTTTGTGCACAAACTGGGTATCGGGTGATTGCCGTGGATTACCGCCTGAGCCCCGAACATATTCATCCTGCCCAGTTTCACGATAGTTGGGCGGCAACCAACTGGGCGGTGCAAGAGTTCCAGGACCCTTTCGTTCTGGCGGGCGACAGCGCTGGTGGAAATCTGGCCGCCGCAGTTTCACAGCACGGACGGACGCAGTTTGACAATCTTCTTGGTCAGGTCCTCATCTATCCAGGCTTGGGCGGAGATTCGTCCCGTGGTTCCTATAAGGAACATGCCCATGCGCCTTTGCTGACGCTGGAGGATGTAAGTTTTTACGAGAAGGTGCGCTGTGGTGGAGATGTGCCGGAAAACGACCCGACATTCGCTCCATTGCATGACACGGATTTCTCGGGGCTGCCCCCAACCGTGGTGGTAACTGCAGATTGTGATCCCTTACGTGATGATGGTGCGATCTATTGCGAACAGATCAGGGCTGCAGGTGGGCAGGCTCATTGCATCAATGAATCCGGCCTTGTGCACGGCTATCTGCGGGCGCGCACCATGGTCAAACGTGCGGCGGACAGCTTCGAGAGGATCTCGGTGGCGATAGAGGCGTTGGGCCAGCAGATCTGGCCTTACGACTGATCCCCTACTTCAAGAAGGGCTGACCCTTCATGGTTTCGGCAACCGGGGCACCCAAACGGCCCAGAATCGTGGGCGCCAGCTGTAGCTGGTCGATCACAGCATTCGCATCGGGGCCTTCGGCGTCACCGAAGTAATACAGCGCGGTTTCCTGCTGCAATGCGCCACGCCCACCGTGATGGCCACGATCGTCCTGGCCGTGATCTGCGGTGACGATGACGTCGTAACCCAACTGCCGCCAGCGCGGGATAAACGGGGCCAGCATTTCGTCCATCACGAAACAGGCATGGTCCATCTCTTCACATTCATGAAAGAACCTATGACCCATGCTGTCCAAAGTGCTGGTATGCAGCAATCCATAGTCCAAGCCATGGCGTAGGCAGAGATTGGTCAGCGTTGCGAACAGATCGACGTCACAGGGCGTCATCTGGTTGGCTTTGCCATAGCCTGTCATCGTGTGGAACCGACCATGATTGATCGTTTTGCTGTTGGGCTCGTCGTATTCAACATCGCGGACATAGTCGAATGGATGGCGATTAAAGAATTGCGACCAGAAGCTGTGGGCCACAGCCCCAGTCACGCCGCCGGCTTCGCGCACTTGGCTGAAGATGTCCTTCTGACTCAGGCGGAACACGTTGCCATTGCCGGTACAGCCATGCTCCTGCGGTGTTACACCGGTATGGATCGAGGCATAGCAGCTTGCCGAGATTGACGGTAGCACAGCGCGCTTCTTCCAAACGCGCGCCTCGCCGGTGTCGACCCAGCCTTCCAGATTGCCGAACAAACGACGGAAATTGCGCCATGGAACACCGTCCAGAATGATGAGGAGAAGTTTGCGGTCCATGCTCTGACCCTTTTTCAGATTGCTTCAGCCGACCCTAAAAGATTCGGTGCGGTCTGGCTGCCTGATCCCGCCCCGAATGGCAAAATCCCGACACCTTGATCGAATGGCGCCGGGATTTCATAAACTTACGGGAAGGGCCGGGGTCAGTTCCCGGCGCTTTCCATTTTGCGGTGGGCGACGACCTCTTCCAGCCAGCCCAGATGCATTTCGGGGACAGAGCTGAGCAGTAGGTCGGTATAGTCATCAAACGGTGGGCTCAGCACCTGCGATTTGGGGCCGTAGCGGACGACTCGGCCCTGATACATCACCGCAATACTGTCGCTGATAGCGCGCACCGTTGCCAGATCGTGGGTGATGAACAGATAGGCCACATCCTCGATCTTTTGCAGGTCCAGCAGCAGTTTGAGGATACCATCCGCCACCAGAGGATCGAGCGCCGATGTCACCTCGTCACAGATGATCATCTTGGGCTTGGCCGCCAGTGAGCGTGCAATACAGACACGCTGTTTCTGGCCGCCAGACAGTTCCGCCGGGTAGCGATCCATGTACTTTTCGCCCAGTTCGATCTCATCCAACAGTTCGACGATCCGCTTGCGTTTTTCGGCACCGCGCATGTTGAAGTAGAACTCCAGCGGGCGCCCGATGATCGTGCCGACGGTCTGACGCGGGTTCATCGCCACGTCTGCCATCTGATAGATCATCTGCAACTCACGCAGGTCTTCACGGCTGCGGCCCTTCAGGTCGCCACTTAGCTTGCGTCCGGCGAAATTGATCTCGCCATCGCGCGGCGGAAGCAGCCCGGTGATCACCCGTGCCAGCGTGGACTTGCCAGAACCGGATTCGCCCACAACTGCCAGCGTCTGCCCCGGATGAAGCTCGACATTGACGTTGTGCAGGACGTCGAAATTTAGCCCCTTATAGCGCGCAGTGATCCCGTCAACTGTCAGCACTGGTTCGGATGTCGGCTTCTTTTCTTCATGTTCGATGGAGCGGACCGAGACCAGCGCCTTGGTATACTCTTCCTGCGGGTTGTTGATGATCTGATCGGTATTGCCGTACTCGACCGTGTTACCCATGCGCAGAACCATGATGTCGTCGCTGACTTGCGCAACGACTGCCAGATCGTGGGTGATATAGAGCGCGGCAACGCCGGTATCACGAATGGCTTCCTTAATGGCCATCAGAACATCGATCTGGGTGGTTACATCCAGCGCAGTTGTCGGTTCGTCGAACACCACCAGATCAGGCTCAGGACAAAGCGCCAGCGCTGTCATACACCGCTGTAGCTGACCGCCCGAAACTTGGTGCGGATAGCGATCACCAATATTGTCCGGATCGGGAAGCCCCAGCTTGGCGAACAGTTCCCGCGCGCGGGCCTCGGCCTCTTTACGCGAGAACTTCTTGTGCTCCACCGCGGCTTCGATCACCTGATCCATGATCTTCTTGGCTGGGTTGAACGATGCTGCGGCGGATTGCGAAACATATGCTACTTCGCCTCCGCGCAGATTACGGATATCGCTATGCGGGGTTTTCAGGATATCGCGCCCGTTAACCCAAACCTCTCCGCCGGTAAGTTCAACACCACCTCGGCCATAGGCCATTGAGGCCAGACCAATGGTGGATTTACCGGCCCCGGATTCACCGATCAGCCCCAACACCTTGCCGCGCTCGAGGTCAAAGCTGACCCCGTGCACGATTTCGATATCATGGGGTTTTTCACCCGGCGGATAGACGGTCGCGCCGATTTTGAGGTCGCGGACCTTGAGAAGGGTATCACTCATCCCCGGCCTCCTTTCAGCGATGTGGTACGGTTCAGGACCCAGTCAGCAACAAGGTTGACCGAGATGGCGAGGGTCGCGATGGCAACAGCCGGATATAGCGCCGCGCCGATGCCATAGACGATACCGTCTTTGTTTTCCTTCACGATTCCACCCCAATCCGCCAGCGGCGGTTGGACGCCCAAACCCAGGAACGAGAGGGTCGAGATAAACAGAACCATAAAGATGAACCGCAATCCGAACTCGGCCACCAGAGGCGACAGAGCATTGGGCAGGATTTCCCGGAAGATGATCCAGATACGACCCTCACCGCGCAGCTTGGCAGCCTCAACATAGTCCATCACATTGATATCCACAGCGACAGATCGCGACAGGCGATAGGGGCGTGTGGCATCCAGCAGGCCCATCACCAGGATCAGGATCGGGACAGTCACCGGGACAATCGCCAGAATGACCAGCGCCAGGATCAGTGTCGGGATCGACATGACCAGGTCAACCGCTCGGCTGAGGACCTGATCGGCCCAGCCACCAAGAACAGCGGCCAGCAAGCCCAGCGTGGTGCCGGTGGCAAAGCTGAGGATTGTGGCAGCAGCAGCGATAAAGATGGTCGTGCGCCCGCCATAGATCATGCGAGTTAGCAGATCGCGCCCGATATTGTCCGTACCCAACAGGTGTTTGGCACTGGACGGTTCCCAGACATCACCGACCACCTCAGCCATGCCGTAAGGAGCGATCAGGGGTGCCGCGAGTGCTACGAAAAAGTACAGCCCGGTGAAAAACAGACCGATCATGGCCGAAATAGGAAGATTCTTCATCATTTCGGGTGCCTCAGTCTTGGATTGGCAAGGATGGACACGATATCGGCAACCATGTTCAGCCCGATATAGACCGCAGCGAAGACAACGCCGCAGGCCAGAACCACAGGCACGTCACGCTTGGTCACCGAGTCCACAAGATATTGCCCCATGCCAGGGTAAACGAACACCACTTCGACCACGACGACGCCCACGACCAGATAGGCCAGGTTCAGCATAACGACGTTGACAATGGGCGAAATCGCGTTGGGGAAGGCATGTCGCGCGATGACCTGAAAACTGGACAAACCTTTCAGCTCAGCCGTTTCGATATAGGCCGACTGCATCAGGTTTAGGATTGCGGCGCGGGTCATCCGCATCATCTGTGCCAATACCACCAGCGTCAGCACAAAGGCCGGCAAGGCGATTGCATAGAGCTTTTCGCCGAAGGACATCGAATCGTTGATCATCGCAAGCGAGGAAAACCAGCCCAGTTTTACGGAAACGAAATAGATAATCACGTAGCCGATCAGGAATTCGGGGATCGAAACCGTGGTCAAGGTCACAGCCGAGATCAATTTGTCCGGCATACGGTTGCGATAGCGGACGGCCAACAAGCCAAGGAAGATAGCGAGTGGTACGGAGACGACGGCGGCGGCACAAGCCAGGAACAGCGTGTTGCCCAGGCGCTTGCCGATGCTTTCAGCGATATCCAGTTTGTTGGTCATCGATTGGCCCAGATCGCCTTGAACGATCCCGCCCAGCCATTCGGCGTATCGGGTCAGGGCAGGGCGGTTCAGCCCCATTTCCTCACGTAAGTTAGCAAGAGCCTCAGGAGTTGCGGACTGTCCCAGGACGGCTTGCGCGGCGTCTCCGGGCAGGGCTTCGGTCAGGCCAAAAATCAGGGCCGAAGCGCCAAACAGCAATAGGAGTCCCAGCGCAAGGCGCTGGGAAACCAATTTGATGATAGGATGCATGATCCGTGGTCCTTATCAGGAGAACCACATCTTGCGGGACATGTTGCCGTTCATCATCTCTTGGGTTGGGTCGCTTTCCCAACCTTCCAGCTGATTGCTGACACCTTCGACGAAATCATTGAACATCGGGCAGATTACGCCGCCTTCGTCGCGGACCATCATGCCCATCTGTTTGTAGATGTCCTTGCGCTTGTCATTGTCCAGCTCGGCGCGGGCTGCAAACAGCATCTCGTCAAAGGCCGGAACCTTGAACCGCGTGTCGTTCCAGTCTGCGGTCGACAGATACGCGGTCGAATACATCTGGTCCTGCACCGGACGGCCACCCCAGTACGAGGCGCAGAACGGCTGTACGTTCCAAACCTCGGACCAGTAACCATCGTTGGGTTCACGCTTGATTTCCAGCGGGATACCAGCCTGAGCCGCGGTCTGCTGGAACAGGGCGGCCGCGTCCACTGCACCAGGGAAGGCGCCATCAGCGACCTGCAGAATGATTGGTGAGCCGTCATGACCCGACTTCTTGTAATGCTCAGCTGCTTTTTCGATGCTGAATTCACGCTGCGGGATCGAACCGTCAAACAGCGGGTAGGCCGCGTTGATCGGCATGTCATTCCCAATCGAGCCATAGCCACGCAGAACCTTGTCGACCAGATCCTGACGGTTAATCGCGTGTTTCAGGGCCAAACGCAGTTCATTGTTATCAAACGGTGCCGTGTCGCAATGCATGATAAACACATAGTGGCCACGGCCTGCGGTTGAATGCACAGTCAGGTTCGGTGCGCGACCCAGCAGATCAGCAATCTTGGGCTCAACCCGGTTGATCGCGTGGACCTGACCGGATTGCAGCGCGGCGGTCCGGGCGGTTGCGTCATTGATAACAACCACTTCGACGCTGTCGAAATTGCCGTAATCGCTCCAGTGGTTGGCGAATTTCTTGAACACGTGGCGCACGCCGGGTTCGTTGACTTCCACTTGGTAAGGGCCGGTGCCAACCCCTGCGCCCGGATCTTCCATGCCGCCATCCGGCTGGATGATCAGGTGATAGTCCGCCATCAGATAGGGCAGGTCGGCATTTGGTTCATTCAGCGTAACCTGGAAATTGTCGCCATCAGCCTTCATCGATTCGATGCCGCGCATGATGCCCAGAGCACCGGACTGGGAATCCTCGTTCGAGTGACGCTCCATGGTTTTCAGCACGTCTTCGCTGGTCATGGTCTTGCCGTTGTGGAATTCCACGCCCTGACGCAGTTTGAAGGTCCAGACCCTGGCATCCGCGCTGCCTTCGACGCTTTCTGCAAGGCGCGGTTCGATCGATCCATCGGGCGCAACCTCGACCAGTTGGTCGCCGAACTGCTTGCCGTTCTGGAACGGAACCGAGCTGGCATAGGTGGCCGGGTCAAGCGAGTTGGTGGATTCCCCGCCCTGCAGGCCAAATTTCAGATCACCGCCCTTTTTCGGGCCAGCCGCGCGTGCAGCATCGGCAAACATTGTGCTGGCCATCGCAGCAGACACACCAAGTGCTGCAGCTTTCCCCATAAATTCGCGGCGGGTCAGCTTGCCAGCTGTAACCTGCTTGGCCATGTGAGTGATTTGTTCGTTCATTCAGATATCTCCCAGTGATTTATCTCGTCAGCCCCTGACGGGTTTTTTTATTGACGCGCCAGTCAAGTTAGGCGCAATTCGGTTGGTCGAGCAAGAAAAAAGTCCGGCTCAGACCTGCTTGAATTTCACATATGATTACGCGGTACGGTATCCTCCTTAGTCTTTGAAAATACCAAACTGCCGTTTTCAAATGCCTTGAGTTCAGCACAGAGGTAGAAGTTTCCGGCGTCTGACCACATTTCGCAAGATGTTTCTGTACGCAGCTCTGTGCCGTCACGGATTATCTCTTGTGTCCAATGGCAATATCCGCGCGCAGATAAGGGGTCATCAGGGCGAATCGACCAACGTTCAAAGGCTGTTCCGCCATGTGTCAGGCCGTGGTGGTTGTCCGTAACAAGGCCAAAGTCATCTTCGATAATCAGATGAGTTTCCCCCGAGTTCATGTCAGTTTCGACCTGTCGAGAGTTCCGGCTGTCTCGGACAGTCGTGATGTCGTGTGCGGCCTCGGCATCCGGGGGGGGGAATACATATGCCTCGCTAGCCGCGTGACGGATGGGCAGCTTGATTTGGCCCTCGGTCAGATGCAGTTCTGCAGACTCGGGCGAAGGCCAGATCAGCGGCCAATAGGCGCTGGATACCGCAATCCGCAAGCGGTGTCCCCTTGGCACCCGATAAGCGATATGGTCCAGATTCAGCGTGACCTCGTATACCTTGCCTGGGACCAATTCGGTCGGTTGCGAATGGGTATCGCGATGGCACAGGTTAAGGACACCGTATGTTATGCGTGTTGTTGCCCCATCGGGATGGACGTGATTCAAGCGCACTGCCATCTGGGCATGGGGACGGTCGGCACTGATGTGCAGGCATATTTGCGGCGCGCCCACGATGTTCAGATCATTGGCCAGTGGGGCGCTGTCGAAACAGGCCGAAAATGCATCATCCACACGCTGATCGCCCGGCATATCCGGCCCCAACCAGATGGCGCAGTATTCTCCGCCTTCCATCCCGCAGGTCTGGGGGGATCGGATGCACGTGTCCAGCGGTCCGGGTTGGTCCAGCCCAACATTAGAAATATTCAGAGTTTGAATAGGAAGATGCGAGGTCGCGCCTTTATCCTCGGTTATCCAGCAACCGGGCCGTTCCTTGTACCAGCGCTGGGGGCGTACCCCATCCATAAGATAGGCGCGATAGTCGGGTTCCTGGTCGACGCCAGTATCCTGGCCTTTCAACCAATGGTCCCACCAACGCAGGGCCTCTTGCAGAAATCCGATTCGGGGCTCCGGAACAGCAAAATGCGGATACTTGTGAACCCATGGTCCGACGATCCCCTTGACCGGAGAATCAAGCTGTTCAACCAATAAAGGCACCGTATTCTTATAGGCATCACCCCAGCCGCCAACAGCCAAAGTCGCCGCCCGGATAGCGCTGAAATCCTCGCAGACTGACCCGTGACGCCAATAGGCATCCCGAGTCTGATGGCGCAACCAGACAGAGGGCAGAAAGGGCTCGTTCTCAAGGCGGTCCAGCCACAGCTCGCGCCAGTTCGGACGCAGGGCCGGATCGGGAGCGCGCGATGAATAAGACCACATGGTCGCGCCCCAGCCGAGATTTTCGTTCAGCAGGCAGCCACCCTTGTAGTGGATGTCGTCCGCATACCGGTCGGCGGTCGAGCACAGCGTGATAATCGCCTTCAGCGCCTCTGGCTGTAGTGCCGCCACCTGCAAAGCATTGAATCCGCCCCAACTGATCCCCATCATTCCTACAGAACCAGAGCACCACGGTTGCTGCGCCAGCCACTCGATAGTTGCAACTGCATCGTCCTGTTCCTGCTGGGTATACTCATCCTCCATCAGCCCTTCGCTGTCACCATTGCCGCGCATGTCCACGCGGATGCAGGCGTAGCCGCGCTTGGCAAACCAAGGATGGGTCAGGGCGTCTCGTGTCGCAGTGCCGTCGCGCTTGCGATAGGGCAGGAACTCCAGAATGGCAGGTACAGGGTGGCTTTCTGCATGCGACGGCTTCCATATCCGGGCTGAAAGCCGGCACCCATCCGGCATGTGAATGCCGACATCTGGCAGGTCTTCGATGTCGAGTAGCGAATTGTCGGCTGGATTCATTCAGTCAGTCTCGGGGCCAAAAGGGTTTTGGTGCAGGTGAAAATCGTCAAATCAGCTTCGGATTGCGACAATAAGGTCCATTACGTTGGTTCCGGTCGGCCCGGTGACGAAAAGAGCATTTGCGCGTTCCAGATAGCTGCCGCTGTCAGCATCCCGCAGCGCCTTTTCCGCACCATCGCCCCAAATGGTCCCGTCAACAATCGCCCCCGCGGCCTGGGTCGGCCCGTCGGTGCCGTCGGTGCCCCCGACAAGCAGCGTCAGCCCAGCAATACCCGCGATTTCTCTGGCCAACGCTAAAGCGAGGGCCTGATTGCGCCCACCCTTGCCTGGATTTCTGGGCAGCACGACAGTTGGCTCTCCACCGAAAACCATGACGCCTTCGGGCATATTGCGCAGCCGTGGCCCCAAACGGGCTGCTATGCTTTTCAGGTCATCGTGCAGGCATTCCTCATTCGCTAAAACGGGTGCGCCCTCGGCCATGGCCAGTCGGGCGGCGGCAGCACGGGCATGCTTGTTCGATGCAACGATGCGCGCAACTCCCTGAAAATCGCGCGGCTCAGGAAGTGCGCCAATGCCCGATCCGATAACGTTCAGGTCATCGCCGGGCACATCGGAAATCGCCAGTACAGTCGCCTTCGCTCCTTTGAACTGGGCCAACAGGCCAGACCCTTTGATTTGGGACAGTTTGCGCCGTTCGGCGTTCATTTCAGAGATATTCAACCCTTCCGACAGCAGTTTTCGGTTCAACTGCTCCAGATTCGCCAACGTTTTGCCGGGTACAAGGTCCTCAGCCAAAGACGAGGCCCCGCCCGAAGCCAGCAGCAGCAAATGCGAAGATGATCCCATCGACTGGACCATCTCACGCAGTGCGCGGCCCGCTTGCAGACTGCGGATATCAGGAACGGGATGAGAGGCCTCGATCACCCTGACATGGTCAGGCAGGGCGTCCCCGTGGCCATCCTTGGTGACAACCAAAGCGGGGAGGGGGCCGAAATGGTCCAGCGCTGCGCGGGTCATCGCCGCCGCAGCTTTGCCGACAGCTAAAATTTGGTCGGGCGCCTCGATATCATTCAGCGCCGTTAACGTCGCCGCATATCCACTAACCGCGTCAACTCCGGCCTGCCATATTCGGGTTGCCTTTTGCCTTTGCTCCATCAGCTTTCGACCCAGATCGTGACCGGGCCGTCATTGACCAGTTCGACGGCCATATCCGCCCCGAATTGACCGGTTTCGACAGGGACGCCAAGAACACTTAGCCGATGCGCGAAAACCTCATACAAGCGTTTTCCAACCTCTGGCGGTGCCGCTTCAGAAAACCCCGGGCGGTTCCCGCGCGAGGTATCAGCGGCAAGTGTGAACTGGCTGATTACTAGGGCCGAGCCGCCCATATCCAGAACCGACCTGTTCATCTTGCCGGCCTCATCCTTGAATATCCGCAGCTTTGAGACCTTGGCAGCAAGCTGTTCGGCCTTTTGGTCGTCATCCCCCTGCATCGCGCAAACCAGTATCAGCAGGCCCGGACCGGTTTGTCCGATCATTGCACCTCCTACCGAGACTTTTGCCAGCGAGACCCTCTGCAACAGCGCACGCATTTGGTTCCTCCATTTGATGGTCAGTCGACCCACTCGACAAACGCGTCGGGCGCGGCGCGACTGGTTCTAAACCCGTTGGCCGGGTGGTCTTTGTCTGCAAAGCCGAAAGAGATCGCACATAGGATCAGACGGTCATCCGGGATGTTGAAATATCGATGCAGAAAAGGGCCATAGCTGGCCACTGCGGCCTGCGGAATTGTCGCTATGCCCAGAGCCTGCGCCGCCAGGGTGAAGGCCGTAACAAAGCCACCACAATCCATGGCGCCATAAGCGCCGAGTTCCGTTGGGCTGGATATGATTGCACAATGGGGCGCTCCGAAAAGGGCGAAATTCTCCATCATCTGCCGGGTGGACCCGGCGCGATCTCCGCGTTCAACGCCAACGGCTTCGTAAAGGGCCCAGCCGCATTCACGGCGTCGTTCCTGGTAGATGCCCGAATAGGAGGCAGGAAAGGGCAGGTCCGGGGATGGCGTGTCCGCGATTACCTCATCCTGCAGTGCCTTCCGAAGCTTATCGGTCTCTGGCCCGCTGGTGATGGTCACGTTCCAGGGCTGCGCATTGCACCAGCTTGGAACGCGGGCTGCGCTGGTCAGGATCTGATTAATCTGATCCTTTGGCACCGGGTCAGAAAGGAAGGCGCGGCAGGAATGCCGTTGATCCAGTAGATTGTTCAGAGCGGATAGTGTCACACAGGCCTCCCCATCGGCGTTGACAGGGCGCAGGATGATGTCAGACTGGCGGATGTTCAAGGGCTGATGCGGTCGGCAGGGTCACTGTTGACCGGTTGCCACCAGATAGCCAACACCGGCTGCCACCAGCAGGCCAAGGCACACGGCGACCGAGATTTTGAGCGCTGACCAGGGACGTTCACCCTGAACGCGCCCGGTGCGGCCGTTGACCACAAACCTGTAGGTCTGCCCCCGATATTTGTAGGCGGCCATCCAGATCGGTAATAGGACATGCTTGAAGGTCACATCCCGCACATCGGTCTCAACCGCATGAACGCGCTGCCGATCGCCACCAATATCAAAGCGTACATCCCGTTCGATCACGCGGGACATATGCGCGCGCGCTTCGGTGTAGCCGTCATTCAGTTCGACCGTATAGGCCTCGGCCCGAAAACCGGCGAGGTACTCAGGCTGATACGGTTCCAACGCGGGTAAATCCCAGGGTTCCAGCGCGTCGGTGTACTTCTTGGGCAAAGACTGGGATGCCAAAACCAGAACGTCATCAAAGAACCGTGCGACCCGGCCCGATTTCGGGGACCATCTCACCTTGGCGACCCTTTGCTGTACACGCTTGCCATCGCGCATGACACTGCGTGTTTCATAGTAAACTATGCCGCGCTCGCCCCGATATGTGGATTTCGTATCCGCATCGAAGGTCCAGTATGGAACATAGATACCCTGCATCTTGCGCCCTTTGCGGGCATAATCCTTCAACCCGTTTGGGGCGAACCATAACCGTCCCAGCCAGTCTCCCATCGCTTTATGCGCCGTGCGCTCATCCAGCGCAAAGGGCAGCACACCGCGAGGTTTGATATGACGGCTGATGCCGGTATCGGTGACGACCGGGGTTGCGCAAAAGGGGCATTCGGCTGCATGCGTGGCCGGGTCGAATTCAACCTGAGCCGCACAGTTGGGGCAGGTCAGAACACGCGTTTCCTCGATCTCATCGTCAGGCAGCTGATCCGAAAGCGCACTGTTGAAATCCAGCTCTTTCAGGCTGGCACCGCCCCACGGTCCGGCGCCAATCGCCTCGGAGTGACCGCAATGGTCACAGGTGAGCGTACCATCATCGGGATTGAACCGATAATCCGCCCCGCATTGATCGCAGGGAAAGCGGTATTCGTCTACAATGTTAGGGTCGGTAGGGGCCATTGAAGCCTCGAATTTGCGTTATCGGCCAGAGGACAGGCGCATCCGGTTCAGCACCCCGTCCCGTTTGATGAAATGATGCCAGATGGCAAAGGCAGCGTGACCTAATGCGACGAACAACAGGGCATTGCCCACGGTTTCGTGGACCTCACCAGCAACGTGGATACCCCCGAACCAGGCCAACATGCCGAAGATTGGCACCGCGACCATCAGCGCATAAAGCAAGAGATGTCCCAACTTTGCTGCAGTCGCCATCAGGTCCGAGCTCTCCTCAACCGGGGTAGGCGCGCCCTGTCGCCACCGAAGAAGAATGCGGACCAGGATCAGCGCAAAGACGATGCAGCCAAGCCAGACATGAGGGGTGGCCCCTTCTGTCCAGACCGTGTTGCCCTCAAGCCGGGCATGCAGGGCCCGTCCCATGCCATCGCTGCTGATCCATTCGCCGATGATGATCACAGCGATCAGCCAGTGCAACACGATTTGGGGCATTGAGTAGCGGTCCAAAGTAGACATTCGTTTGCTCTTTCAGAGAAGTTGCGGATACGCGTTAAACGTTGCTGCCTAAGCTTTCCGTCACTTCAGGCTCCGGGCGGGGGCGGCGGCAAGATCGTGAACAACTGCGCCAGTTCCTGTACCTCACCCGCCTTTTTCCAGCCGTCCTGACCGGCGGTCCAGACATGGGTGTCTCGTGTGATCTCTCCGTCTGTCGCCATGCGGCCCATCTTGGCCTTGGAAAATGGCCCGCTGGTTTGCCCGTCAACGGCGATATGCCAGACATGTTCCACTGGCGGTGGCGGCGGAGGCGCCGTATGCGCCGCAGGTTGCTGGGCAGCGGGGGCGGAACCGCCCCACGGACCGCTCGGCTGACCCGCTGCCATGTTCGACATCTGCTGTGCCATGGCCATGCCCATTCCCATGCCAAGGCCAGCGCCCATGCCACCGCCCTGACCGGGATTGTTGGCCGCGGCTGTCATCGCCTCAGCGGCTGAATACTGGGTGAATTTACCCAGATCACCAGCCAGCCCCATCGATGTCCGCTTGTCCAGCGCCGCTTCAACTGCGGGTGGCAGTGAGATGTTCTCGATATAAAATTCAGGCATCTCCAGCCCGTACCCGTCCAAGACCGGGGTCACTTCTGCCGCGATCAACTTGCCCAGATCGGCGGTATTGGCGGCCATGTCCAGAACCGGAATGCCTGATCCTGCGATGACCCGGCTGAATTCCTGAACGATGATATTGCGCACCTGAAAGCTGATCTCGTCCATCGTGAACTCACCATCGGTGCCGACGATTTCGATCATGAATTTTGCTGGGTCTTTGACCCGGGTTGTATAAGTACCGAAAGCGCGAATGCGGGTCGGTCCGAATTCCGGATCGCGCAGCATGATCGGATTCTTGGTGCCCCATTTCAGGTCATTGAAGCGAGTCGTGTTGACGAAATAAATCTCGGATTTGAACGGAGACTGAAAGCCATGGTCCCAATGCTGCAGTGTCGTCAGGATCGGCATATTGTTGGTCTCGAGCATATAGAGACCGGGAGTGAAGACATCCGCCAGCTGCCCCTCATGCACGAAAACGGCCGCCTGGCCTTCGCGCACGGTCAGTTTGGC
Source organism: Ruegeria faecimaris (assembly GCF_900182615.1). Classification (GTDB taxonomy): domain Bacteria; phylum Pseudomonadota; class Alphaproteobacteria; order Rhodobacterales; family Rhodobacteraceae; genus Ruegeria; species Ruegeria faecimaris. The sequence goes on from NZ_FXTE01000004.1 coordinate 134,422, forward strand.
GCCGTATTTGATCGCATGGCCCTCGCGTTCGAACCGCCAGACCATCGTATCGCGGGTGTCGTCGACCCAGTGGATGACGTCGATGAACTCGCCGGACAGAAAATCGAAAATACCCATTTGGGGTCTCCTTATCTTGGGCTCACAGCTGCTGGCCCATCAGTTCGCGCGCAATGATCCGCACCACGGGACGCGCGTCTTCGACAGCCACGCCAGGCTCAAGACGCGGGTCATAGAGCATTGTCAGTAATTTCTCGTCATGGCTGGTCAGCAGCGCAAATTCATCGTCATCATTAAAGATGGATGGTCGCGCAGCGTTGCTGTCATTGGAGAGTCCCAGCCCCTGCGCCATTTCTTCATGGATGCAACTGCGCCGCAGCATATCAGGCAATTCAGCACGGATCAGCACCACCGCCCGAACAAACCGGTGCAGGGACCGGTTGGTCGGAGACGCGATGACAAAACAGTCAATATTTGAACGCGGGTTTGCAACCAGGTCAAGCAATGGCTGATCGATGCCAGGTACAAGCTGTTTCAGGCGGGAGACCACGTATGCACCGTCATCCTTTCCCGCGAAAAAGACATGGAAATTTGCCTTGCGGGTAACGACAGACATCGGATGACCGGTCACTTTGGACAGCCGCGCGGTAAAGGTCTCGACCTGTTCGGCATCCTTTGCCCGCATTTCGGGGGACACAGACGGGGCGAATTCTGTCTGAACACGGATGGGGGCGGACCATCGGCTAAGCTGGCCCTCGGTCGAGTATGTGGTCGCGGTGACGGCGTGATCTGGATACTCGTTGAAAAAGGCAATCGTCTCGAAATTGCGCTCCAGATCGCTGGCATCATAAGGAGTGTCCGGCCCGCCGCCATCGCTGCGCAGCATACCACGCGTCAGCAGGTCACGTTCTACCCGCTGATAGAACCGCGCCAGATCCTGACTGGCCGCAGATGGAGGTACATAGGCATTGAGGGCAGGCGCTGGGGGGGCTACGGGGCGCGGTTGAGGGGCAACCGAAGACGTCAGGGCCTCGTCGCAGTTGGCCAGCGCCAGCAATGCGACCAGACCCAATACGGGCTTCAGATATCCCTGTGACCGCACCTTCAATCCACCATCAGCCCGGAACAGCTGTTCCGGCGTTGTCACCGATACCGTCCTTGCGCGCTTTGGCTGCGGCCAAAGTGTCGCGCAGTTCGGTTTCCATCTTCTGCAGCTCTTGCTCGGCAGCGGCGCGTTTGGCCTTGCCTTCATCCGCAATCTCCAGGCTTTCATTGATGGTTCCGATCAGATCGGCATTGGCCTGTTTTACGGCCTCGATATCAAAGACACCGCGCTCCATTTCCTGACGGATCACCTTGTTCGACTCGCGCAGGTTGGCGGCATTCGCGGTCAGAAGGTCGTTGGTTAGGTCATTCGCATCGCGCACGGCGGCGGCGGCCTCGGCGCTGCGCTGAATGGTGACGGCTTGTGCCAGCTGGGTTTCCCAGAGAGGCACGGTGTTCACCAGGGTCGAGTTGATCTTGGTCACCAGAGATTTGTCATTTTCCTGAACCAGACGGATCGAGGGCAGCGACTGCATGGTGACCTGTCGCGTCAGCTTCAGATCATGCACCCGGCGTTCCAGATCATCGCGCGCAGCACGCAAATCGCGCAGCTCCTGCGCTTTCATCACCTGATCCTCTTCGGGCGCGGCCTGAACCTCGGCCTCTTTCTGAGGAATGTCCTGACTGTCCAGTTCGTTCAGCTTCTCTTCGCCGGCCGCGATGTAAAGCGCCAGCTCATCATAAAAGCCCAGCGTCTTTTCATACAGGATGTCCAGGGACTTGATGTCCTTCAACAGCGTATGTTCATGCGAAAGCAAGTCATCCGTGATCCGGTCGATCTGGCCTTGAACCTGTTCGTATTGGGCGGTGAACTTGGCGAACGGGGCGGCCTTGCCCAACAGTTTTTCCCACCAGCTACGCTCGCGCCGCACGTCGAGTTCGCTGACCGAGAATCCACGGATCGTGGTCACGATATGACGCAGGCTGTCACCTGCCGGACCGACATCCTTGTTGCGTACATCCGCCAGCATCGCCTGGCTGATTTCCTGCAACTCGGCCTGCGCACCCGAGCCGAAGGACACGATGGAATTCGTGTTCCCCATGTCGATCTCGCCCATGCGTTTACGAATTTCAGCACCTACAGGCTCGTCGGCCTCTTTAAGAAGGACAATTTCCGCCGTGGGGTCAGGCAGGGCGACGGCGGTCACTTCCTGTACCAGCGTTTCGGCTTCGACTGCCTTGTTCTTTACTTCCTCGGACATGGGGTAATCCTCTCTGTATACTTCGGGCCGGTCAGTCCAACCGAACGCCTTCGCGCTGCAACCGTTCGCGCAGCACGTCAATTTCAACCGTCAGATCGCTGCGGTCATCCAATAGCATCTTACGGGTCCTGGCAGAGAAATTCTGTTCCAGGTCATCCAGAAGAGACGAGTAATTCTGCAGCGACTGTGCATCACGTGTTCTGGCATAAACATCCGAGAACTTTACCGTCGCGTCACGGGCACCCTGCAGATAGACGGTCAGGTATTTTCTTGCTCCGGCCAGATCGCGCGGGTCTTCTTCGACGGTGCGAAACAAATCGCGGGCAGTTTCCTGAAATCGCTCGACCCGCGCTTCGATCCGGCGGTCCCCAGCACGTTTGATGGCGTCGGTCATTTCGGTCAGATGCACCTCAGCGTCTTCGACTACCCGTGCGACACGGTCCTGCTGAAAGGTATCGATGCCTTCCATGCCTTTGTCTGACACAGGGTCCAGGCCGAAGGAAACGGAATGCAACACAGCAGCGGCGGTGCCGAATAAAACTGGGGCGATGAGGCTGGCGTCAGACACGGTTGCCGCATCGAGAAACTCGGATCGGTATGAGGCCAACCCGGCGCCAAGGCCGGTCAGAACGCTGGAAAATATCTTGCGGGGAATTGCCGGGCGCCGTGCGGTGCGCCGCGCGTTATAGGCCGCTTCGGCCCGCAACCCTTCGCGCAGCAGAAAGGCCGCCCCGGTCAGCAAACCAGCGGCAACAAGTCCAATGGTCATCCCGATTGCACCGTCGTTCAGCGACAGAAACACCAATGGAACAGCCGGGATAAACAGGATATTGGCCCGCGCGCCAGCCGGTTCGACGCGCGCGCCATCAAACTGACCGCGCGCCGGTTGATCTGTCGACGAATCTGAGTCGTGTGGGCTGTATTTGCCGCCAAAGCGTTTGGCCATGTGCTTACAGCCCTCCCAGTAACCCGGTGCAGACGCCGAACAACAGAACCAATAAGGCCACGTAGGCCAGTTTTTGTACTCCGGACCCGGACATGATGCTCCCTGAGTTTCTCTTTGCGGAAAACTTAGGGGATGCGCGGCCCCGGCGCTAGGGGGAAGGTTACCTAACCCTTATCATTTGCGAGATTTCTTGCCGATCGGAGGCCGTTTGCGCTGTGGTCGTGCAGGGCGTTTGGCCGGAGCCTCTGGCTCAGCCTCAAGACCAAGCTGATCACGCATGACCCGGCGGCGAATTTCCTCGACCTCTCCGGGTTTCAGTTTGCCCAACTGAAATGGGCCGTACGAGACGCGCAGCAACCGGTTCACGGCAAAGCCGATATCCTCGACCGCGCGGCGGATTTCGCGGTTTTTACCTTCGCGCAGGCCAATGGTCAGCCAGGCGTTTGCGCCCTGTTGCCGATCGAGTGTTACATCCATCGGTTGGAACCGTTCACCCTCGATCACCAGCCCCTTTCGGAGCGGCGCGAAATCCTCGTCTTTTGGACGCCCGTTTACACGGACGCGGTATCTGCGCAGCCATCCGGTGGCAGGAAGTTCCAGCTTGCGCTTGATGCCGCCATCATTTGTCAGCAACAGCAACCCTTCCGAGTTCAGGTCAAGCCGCCCGACGCTCATGACGCGGGGCATGTCCTCGGGCAACTTGTCGAAGATCGTCGCGCGGCCTTTTTCGTCCTTCGTCGTCGTAACCAGACCGGGTGGCTTGTGGTACAGCCAAAGACGTGACGGTTCCGGCTCGGACACAGGCTTGCCGTCGACGGTGATCTTGTCTTTGGCGGTAACGTTCAGCGCGGGGCTGTCGATGGTCTTGCCGTTCACAACCACACGACCTGCTTCGATCATGCGTTCCGCTTCCCGGCGCGAGGCGACGCCAGCGCGGGCAAGGACTTTGGCGATCCGGTCGCCTGGAGGAGGGGTATTAGTCATTTGCAGCCCATAGCGCATCCCGCCGCCTTGCGAAAGGCAGGTTTCTGATGCAGTCAGAGGCATGGAGTTCAAATCGTACATGGATATCGCGCTTGAGCAGGCGCGCGAAGCCGGTGAACGCGGCGAAGTTCCGGTAGGGGCTGCTATCGTGCTGGGCGACCGGGTTGTCGCCGTGGCAGGCAATCAGACACGCGAGTTGAACGACCCAACCGCACATGCCGAGATACTGGCCCTGCGCGCCGCCTGTGTTGCGACCGGATCGGAACGCCTGATTGACCACGACATCTATGTCACACTGGAACCCTGCGCGATGTGCGCCGCGGCTTTGGCCGCCGCTCGTGTTCGGCGGATCTATTACGGGGCCTCTGATCCCAAATCGGGTGGGGTAGCTCACGGGGCGCGGGTGTTTTCCCATCCACAGTCGCACCATAAACCCGAAGTGTTTGACGGTATTGCCGCCAAGGATTGCGAAGCCCTGCTGCGCGAATTCTTCACCAAAAAGAGGGACAGTAAATAATCTGGGTTGGGACCGGCCTGCGGTGCTAGGGTTTGGCCCAGTCCACGCGATAGACCGTCTGTGGCCCACCGAACCCCTTTAGTTGAGCGGAAATCGGAGCGCTGAACTGTAGCCCGGCGGTCGCGCCCAGCAGCAATCGGGTAACGTCGGTGACAAGAATTTCATTCGCGCCACAAAGGCCAGTCACCCGTGCGGCCTTATTGACCACCGATCCAAAGAAATCCTCGTCCCGCTGAATGACATCGCCGGTATGAATGCCAACCCGAAGACCCAAGGGTATATCCGACTGTAGGGCCGCATTTTCCCTTTGGAATTCGGTCGCCGCTTGGATCGCGTCGTGGACAGAGGAGAAGATCGACATCGTGCCATCCCCAAGTGATTTGACCAGTCGGCCGCCATGGGTGTGAATCAGATTTTCAGCCAGATCGAAATGGCTGGATATGAGCGCGGTCCATTTGTGATCTCCGACCTTACGCGTAATTTCAGAAGAACCCGCGATATCAGTAAACATGACCGATGCCGCGCCCTCTTGTTGATCCTGAATGAATTCCTGCCGAGCTGCCGCGATCAATGCGTTCAGCGCTTCATGCTCGATCCCGATTTTCTCCATGTTCGAAGTCGGGTTGGAGACATGCATCTGGATCATCTTCCAGACACCGTTTTCCAGATGCAATACAAAGGTGAACCTATGGAGTGTGGCTTTGCCGTTTGATGTGAATGCAAGTGTTGCTTCGCAATGGGCCCATCCTATGTCTCCGCATTCAAACGCCTCGAGCGAATGTTCGTCCCAGCTGAAATCCGGAATTTCGCGGGTGTGGTCGGCAAAGCCCTGGCGGAACACCTGTCCGGACCAGCTTTCGCCATCTGCCGACCCCTGATACCGCAGATGTTCAGATGACGAGAGCAGGTTCATCAGCGCGGCGCGATCCTTGAGGCGAACCGCATCATTCCAGCGCCGTATGACAGCGACCAGTTCTGGAGAGGGTGTTACCGCGTTACTCATCAAGCGGCTACAGCTTGATGGCTTGCATCAGCTGCGGTTCGATCACCTCGACACCCGGCAAACCGTCCGCCAGCACCTGCGCGGATTGCTCCAGAATCGGGAAGGTCTTGTAATGGCAGGGAATCACGGTTTTGAAATTGAAATAGCGCTTTGCAGCATAGGCGGCGCCTTTCATGTCCATGGTAAAGTGGCCCCCTGCGGACAGGATACCTATATCGGGTTTATAGTAATCCCCCATCCAGTCCATATCGGCCATGATATCGGTGTCGCCCGAAACATAGAGCATGTGCCCCTCGGATGAGATCATGAAACCGACCTCGCTGCCGCCGGTGCGCAGCCCGTCTGGGGTCGAAAATGTCGAGCTGTGCGAGGCGGGTACCATCGAGACCATAACACCGTTCAGGTTGACCGTGCCGCCTTTGTTGAAGCCGACTGTTTCCAGACCCTCGGCTTCGCTCCAGTACCCCATTAGGTCATACTGACCGACCACGGGGACGTTCAGATGTTTGGCCAATGAGACAACGTCAACAACATGATCGAAATGCGTGTGTGTCAGCAGGATATGTGTCGCGCCTTCCAAAGCAGCGTCATGCTGATCTTCAGGCAAAACGGGGTTGCCGGTCAGCCAAGGGTCGATCAGCAGAACCTGTCCTGCTGTTTCAATGCGAAAGCTGCCATGCCCAAGCCAGATGATATTCATGAAAAGCACTCCCAAATGAACTGTTGGCAGCAGACTAGCATCGGGTATGTAAAATTTCATGGATTGGTTTCGGGAAATTGACAGTTATTGCGAGCGCTTATCGCCTGCCTATTGGGCAGAGCCGATAAATGCGGTTACGAATGCCGCCTTTTTGATTGCGGCTTTCATTATGTGGCGGCGGGTGCGCGGGCCGGGGATGCCATTGGCAAAAATGCTTGTGGTTATCCTGGTCGGCATCGGAATTGGCAGTTATTTGTTTCACACCCATGCACAGGTCTGGTCCGCGTTGGCGGATACAGCACCCATCCTGCTTTTTATCCTGACCTATATTTTTGCAATGAATCGCGACGTCTGGCAGTTGCGGCCGCTTTACGCGTGGATCGGCGCGGCCCTGTTTGTGCCATATGCCGCTTTGACGATTCCGGTGTTCCAACTGATTCCGGGTCTGGGCGGATCGGCCGCCTATGCTCCGGTGCCGCTATTGATCCTGATTTACGCAATCCTGTTGTCGAAACGCCGGCCTGATACCGCCCGCGGGCTGGCGACCGGCGCAGTGATCCTGATCGTGTCGATTACCTTTCGCGCTTTGGACGCACCGATTTGCATGCAGTTCCCGACTGGCACGCATTTTCTGTGGCACATCCTGAACGCCACGATGTTGGGCTGGATGATCGAGGTCTACCGCAGGCACCTAAGCCGTGCGTCTCAGGCCTGAAACGCAGCAGCCAGTTCTGCCGGCAGGTCAAATTCGGCCAGAACCCTGGTGCGTGCATCGGATGACATCTTACGCGCGGTTTTCTCGACAATGCTGAGGATTTTTTCCTGCGAGTGCTTTGCGGCGAAGGGAGCGAAATACCATTTGAGGAACACAAAACAGGCCACATCTTCCAGCGCCTGTACCTCGTTGTCACGTTTGATACCCTGCTTGCGCACCATGCGTCCGGCGTCTTGGATTTCGTTCTCTTCAAATCCGCACTGCTTCATCAAGGTCATGACGGTTTGCGCATGGTGTTCGCCCTGCGCCTTGCGCCAAGCCAGATACCCGGCGCGCCCTTCGGGATATTCACTTCGGGCCAGCTTCCAGCGTTCAACATGTTGCCCGCGTGCGGCGATCTCAAGCGAGTTCGATGCATCGGGAAAAAGCCTGGCCAGTTCAGCGCTCATGCGTTGTCCGTAAAGCAACGCTGCGGGTTGGCCGTTCTCTAAGGTTGGATCTTGGATGTTGGCTGCGTCGATTGCGTCCAGGACTGCCTGTTTTCGCGCGCTCATTCTATGCTCCGTGGGCTTGCCGGAAATCCGGCGGTGTGTTCGGACGCATCGTAGCGAGTCGGCAAATCAAACGCAGCAGTCAAATGCGAAATTCCGGGTCGGAGAGGGGGATCCGACCCGGACGAAGTCGTGGCGTCAGTTACCCAGCTTCGTTTTGTCCTGTGTAACTGGTTCGGAAACCTGATCGGGGAAAGACAGGTCGCGGGTTAGCGAACCCATGGTGGGTCCGAATGCCTGAGCTTGCGTAGCAAGAACAGTAGTGGCCAACACAAATGCGGTCATGAGCGTTTTCATCATCTTACTCCAGTTAGTGGCTGTGCCATGCTGTAAGAAGTGAACGGCGCAGTTCACTTTTTCAAGGCGGATTCTGAACTAATTGGTTTACTTTTGTGCATAGGCGCTATGCATTTTTGTATGGCTAAGCCGCCTCCTTGCATAGAAGGGGCAGAACAACCGCCTGCTACCCTTGCGACCGAGGCATCAGACAGGTAAATGCCCCCTGACGCATATGAGGTTTTCCGATGTCGATTGACCAAAGCACCGCCGCAAAGGTGGCCAAACTGGCCCGGATCAAGGTCGAGGATGACGCGCTGCCTGCGCTGGCATCCGAGTTCAACACCATTCTTGGGTTCATCGAACAGTTGAATGAAGTGGATGTCGACGGTGTCGAGCCGATGGTTTCGGTCGAACCGATGCGCCTGAAGCGCCGCCAGGATGTGGTCACCGACGGCAACCAGCAGGACAAGGTTCTGGCCAATGCCCCCGACGCACGCGAAGGTTTTTTCGCAGTCCCCAAAGTGGTGGAGTAAGACATGAGCGATCTGAACAAACTGGGCCTGGCCGAAGCCCGCGACGCGCTGCGTGCCGGTGATGTCACCTCGGTCGAGCTGACCGAAGCCTGCTTGACCGCCATTGATGCAGCAGATGCGCTGAACGCTTTTGTTCATAAAACCCCCGAGATCGCGATAGAACGTGCCAAGGCAGCGGACGCGCGCATCAAAGCGGGTGATGCGCCGTCGATGTGTGGTCTGCCGATCGGCATCAAGGACCTATTCTGCACCAAGGGCGTGCCCTCGCAGGCAGCCTCAAAGATTCTTGAAGGCTTCAAACCTGAATACGAATCTACCGTTTCGCAGCAACTGGCCGACGCGGGTGCCGTGATGCTGGGCAAGCTGAACATGGACGAGTTTGCCATGGGCAGCAGCAACGAAACTTCGGTCTATGGCAATGCGGTCAGCCCGTGGCGCCGTGGCAATGACGACGCACAGCTGACACCGGGCGGGTCCTCCGGCGGATCGGCTTCGGCGGTGTCAGCTGATCTGTGTCTGGCCGCCACTGGCACCGATACTGGCGGCTCGATCCGTCAACCAGCGGCTTTTGTCGGGATTACTGGCATCAAGCCGACCTATGGCCGGTGTTCGCGCTGGGGCATCGTGGCCTTTGCATCCTCACTGGATCAGGCCGGACCGATGACCAAGAATGTCCGCGACGCGGCGATCATGCTGGAAACCATGTGCGGTCATGACACCAAGGATTCCACCAGCGCCGAGTTGGCCGTCCCGAATTTCGAGGCCATGCTGACCGGCGACATCAAGGGTAAGAAGATCGGTATCCCCAAGGAATACCGGATGGACGGCATGCCCGCCGAGATCGAAAAACTCTGGGCAGATGGCGCGGCGATGCTGAAGGACGCAGGGGCCGAGATCGTCGACATCTCTCTGCCGCATACCAAATACGCGCTGCCCGCCTATTACGTGATTGCGCCTGCCGAGGCGTCCTCGAACCTGGCGCGCTATGATGGTGTCCGCTATGGCCGCCGCGCGCAGATAGGGCAGGGCGACGGCATCACCGAGATGTACGAAAAGACCCGCGCCGAAGGCTTCGGGCACGAGGTGCAGCGCCGGGTGATGGTCGGGACATATGTTCTGTCGGCGGGTTTCTATGACGCCTATTATAACCGCGCCCGCAAGGTCCGTACCCTGATCAAGAAAGATTTCGAGGACGTCTTCGCCGCCGGTGTCGACGCCATCCTGACCCCGGCCACGCCGTCGGCGTCGTTCGGACTGGGCGAAATGACCGAGGCGGATCCGGTTCAGATGTATCTGAACGACGTCTTTACCGTGACGGTCAACCTTGCTGGTTTGCCGGGCATTTCGGTTCCTGCAGGTCTTGATTCTCAGGGTTTGCCGCTTGGTCTGCAGCTGATTGGCCGTCCATGGGACGAAGGCGATTTGCTGAACACGGCCTATGCGCTGGAAAGCGCTGCGGGCTTTGTGGCCAAGCCGGGGAAATGGTGGTAATCCTCTGATCAACAAGACAACGTAGAACGGAGCAGCTGGATGCGCTTTTCGATTCTGATCCCCGCAATCGGGTTGATGGCCGCCTGTAACACGGTGGCCCCGGTTCAGGGTACAGGGTTCAACACCCCGACTTATCAGGCGCAAAGAGAAGCTGAGCTGGCAGGGCAGGGCGGCACCGGAAGCCCTCTGCCGGAACCCTATGAGGTCTCGCAACAACCTCTGGGGTCGCCCACATCGGGCGCGGATGGTGCTGACCTGGCCACGGCCACTGCTGCAGCGCTTGCAAGCACCTCGACGCAGGCGACCGCCGCTTCAGCATCGGTGCGGACTGCGAGCAACAGCGGCATCTCTGACGAACAGGATTTTGCTGCGGTTTCTGAACGTCGCAGTATCGAAACCGATGCTGCTCGAATCGAACAGAACAGCCAAACCTATGAGGTTGTCGCCCCAACCGCGGTTCCGCAACGCGGAGCGGATGGTCAGCCAAACATCGTCCAATACGCGCTGAGCACATCCAATCCGGTCGGTGCCCAGCTCTACAGCCGTGCGGGGTTCAACCTGCAGGCCAAGGCACAGCGGAATTGCGCGAAATTCCCATCGGCGGACCAGGCGCAGATCGAGTTCCTGTCAAATGGCGGTCCCCAGAAGGACCGCAAGGGGCTTGACCCTGATGGCGACGGATATGCTTGCGGCTGGGATCCCAGCCCGTTCCGCAGTGCCGTCAACAACTGATCCTCAGCCCATCTGGCACCCATCCCCCAATTTCGGAGATCGCCGGGATGGGCTGACGCCGTCTTTGGTGGTTCTCCACTACACAGCAATGGACAGCGCGCAGGCTGCGCTGGATCGCTTGTGTGACCCGGCCTTCGAAGTGTCTGCGCATTACCTGATCGGTTCCGATGGCACGCTTTGGCAAATGGTGCGCGAAGAGGACCGGGCCTGGCACGCCGGAGCAGGGGAGTGGCGCGGTCGAACCGATATCAATTCGCGTTCCATCGGGATCGAACTGGACAACCTTGGCACCTATCCTTTTCCCGAACCTCAGATGACCACGCTTGAGTGGCTTCTGGCCCGTATCATGGCCCGATGGGCGATTGCACCGGACGGGGTTATCGGCCATTCCGACATGGCTCCGGGGCGCAAGGTCGACCCCGGCCCGCGCTTTCCCTGGCAACGGCTCGAACATCTCAATCTTGCTGGCCAACGTGGCCAGGATGACGGCCCGCAAGAGCCCTCGATGCCGCTGTTCCGTGCGTTGGCGCAACAGATGGGCTTTCCGCCCGAAACGGACGACGACACGCTGCTTGCCACCGTGCGTCTCAGATACCGCCCTTGGGCCGAAGGCCCGTTGGAACCTGCGGATTTCACCCCGCTCGGCCATGCGGCGCTCTGGACCTGATCCGCTTTTCATCTGGCCAAAAAATATCTCGGGGCTGAATTGACCTCAGGCCAAGAACGGGTTGCCCCTTAACGCCCTATCGGCCCTTGACGCGGCCTGACACTGCGCATACCCACGTCTCCGCGCGGAGGGCCGGATGGCTGCTGGGGCGTAAGCCCGAGAGGAAAGTCCGGACTCCACAAGACAACGGTGCCGGGTAACGCCCGGGCGGGGCAACCCGACGGAAAGCGCCACAGAAATCAGACCGCCATGCGCGCATGGTAAGGGTGAAACGGTGGGGTAAGAGCCCACCGCGCCCCTGGCAACAGGGGTGGCACGGCAAGCCCCACCGGGAGCAATGCCAAATAGGGTCCCCACGCGGGCAGGTCGGCGTCCGCCGATACCGCCGCTAAGTGCGTCTTGGCCGAGAGGGACCGGGTTGGCAGCTTGAGCCGTGCAGCAATGCACGGCCTAGAGGAATGGTCATCGAAGGGGGCAACCCTGGAACAAGATCCGGCTTACAGGCCCTCCGCGCGTTAATATTGCTAAGACGAATCGCGTTGTTCCACAGGTGGGTCACGGCTGGAGTCATCCTTTGATACAGGTCTTGCTGTGGCTGCTGAGCTGGCATCCCTTGTGGCCGAAATGGCCGCGTTAAGGTCTGCGATAAGCTGGGTGCAGGGACGATCTTGTGTTTTGATGAAATCTGCGCCGATCTACCCGAATTCAGGTTGACTCGGCTGCATGACCGGGTAAAAGCGCACGCTCATAGGAATTCAACCGAAAGGCCCCTGCCTTTTCGGACGCAGGAGATAACCATGGCGAAGCCGACGACAATCAAGATCCGTCTGAACTCGACCGCGGGCACGGGCCACTTCTATGTGACCAAAAAGAACGCGCGCACCATGACCGAGAAAATGACCGTTCGTAAATACGACCCGGTCGTTCGGAAGCATGTCGAGTACAAGGAAGGCAAGATCAAGTAATCTGCCGTCCTGCTTGGACAGAATGACAAGGGTCCTGTTTCGACAGGGCCTTTTTCGTTTGCGCGACGATGTTTCATACCTGAATCTATCGGCTCAAGGCAGCCGGAGCGCGCTTGGAGGCCGTTGCAGCTAAGCATCAGCAGCCGAGGCATTCGTTTGCCCGCTGGGTTGCTTTTTGGAATGTATTGCAACTACGCTTGAGCTAACCGTTCCAAAATGTTGGCCGTCATGAAAAAAATCTTGTTATCCACAGCAACTATTCTGGCTCTCGCAGCCTGTGAAGACCCCTATAACCGCGAGGGTGTTGGCTTTACGGGCATTGATGGTGAGCCGCGGAGCATCAGCGAAGTGCCGGGTGCGGCGGCGTTTGTTCCAGAGTCCACCAATGTTCCGGCAGAGTTGGCAGAGCTGCCCCCGGTCCGAGTTTCAACGGACGAGACCGATCCGGGTAAAATTGCACGTGTTGCAATAGAAAATGGCGCGCGCAGCGATACCAGCGCAGTAGTCGTTTCTGGCTCAGATACAAACCTGTTCCTGAGCACTGTTGAAGTGAACGGAACGCTTTTCGGCGTCGTGCGTACCGAAAATAGCCGCACCAGGGTTCCGAATACGATTGGTGCAAACTTTGGTACTGGCGCCGAACAATTCACTGGCTGCTTGCCTGTCGGCGACGTTTATCGCAAAGGTTCAGAAAAGCGCAGTTCCGGATTTGCTGTTCAGTTGAACTGCAGCTAAAGTTCCGTTCGCTTTCAATTCCAAGGCCTCGTCATCAGGACGGGGCCTTTCTTTTTGGGAGCACGTGGCGAGGAGCTGACCGCAGGGCGACCTGCTGCAGGCCGCAAAAGAAAAGGGCGGGTCGTTTCGGACCCGCCCTGTTTATTTGCTGCTGTAATGCGGTGTGCTACTCTTGTTGCCCCATGAACATCAGCAAGAACTGGAACATGTTCAGGAACGAGATATAGAGGCTCAGCGCGCCGTCTATAGCCGCTTTGTTCAGCCATTCCTGGTCACCATGTGTTGCATGCGCAACGTAGGTGTTTTTGATGTCCTGTGTGTAGAACGCCGTCAGGCCAGCAAAGATAATCACTCCGATTGCCGAGATCGCGAACATCATCGCAGGCGATTGCAGGAACATATTTATGACCATCGCCACCAGCAGGCCGATCACACCCATAATCAGGAATGTGCCCATGCCGCTTAGATTGCGCTTGGTGGTGTAGCCAAACAGGCTCAGACCAGCAAAGGCAATCGAGGTCACAATGAACGTCTGCGCGATCGAGTAAGGAGTGTAGATCATGAACACCGAGCTCATCGAAACGCCCATAACGGCCGCGAATACGAAGAAACCCAGTTGCACCGCCGCAGCCGACCCGCGCCGCATCAGCGCGCCCCAGCCAAAGATCAGGAATGCCAGCGGTGAGAACATCACTATCCATTTCAGCGGCGACAGGAACAGGGTGCCGCCCAGGCTGGTCAGATAACGATCAGCGCCGATCTGAGCAACTGCGTTGCTTGGATCTGAGGTCACGGCAAGACCAGCAATAGCCCAGGCCGCGAGTGCCGTAATCAGCATGCCCACGGACATTGTGCCGTAGACTTTGTTCATATGGGCGCGCAGGCCCTCGTCAATCTGGGCAGCGCGCGTACCGGTCGCCGTCCGGATCGTGTCAAATTGTGCCATTAAAAGGTCTCCCTCCACATATTCTTTTTGCGTCCCGATGTCAGGCCGCGCTCCTCGCAAATATCGTCAAGTGCGGGCTGTGTTTCAAGGGTTTAACGTGGGAAACAGGCTAAAACACGCAACAAAAATGGCGGCTTCGAGGTGTCAGCCGCCATTCAGTGGTAAAAGTAGTGGATTAGGTTCATTTTTGCCAGAATTCCGGAGCATCCCATATGCGGCGTTTTGCTTCGGCTTCGGCTTCTTCACGGGTAATGCCGATATCGAGAAGGGCGCGGTCGTCCAATCTGGCGAGCTGACAGCGTTGGCGCCGTAGCGATAGCGCATCCAGAACAGAAGTGAGCTTAAAGCGCTGCCGTGGCTTGCAATATGTTGAAGCTGTGATTTGCGTCATAGCCTTGTCCTTTCGGTTTTGCTGATGTGTTGTGCCTATTGCATCAACTTCCTTGATTTATATGGAGGGCTGTGACACATTTTGAAAATGAATATTATTGAACACATCCATAAGGAATCGTGAAGATGCGAAATCTGGACATCACCACTCTCCGCTCCTTTGTGGCAGTTGCCGATCAGGGTGGCGTGACGCGGGCAGCCGGTTTCCTGCACCTGACACAATCTGCCGTATCGATGCAGCTAAAGCGGTTGGAGGAGCTTTTAGGTCTGGAGCTGCTGGACCGAAGTGGCAGAACCATCGCGCTGACAGCGTCGGGAGAACAGCTTTTGGCCTATGCCAGACGCATGATCTCGTTGAATGACGAGGTGATGTCCAAGCTGACGGATCAGGCCTATGAGGGCGAGGTCGTTCTTGGTGTGCCGCATGATATCGTCTATCCGGCGATTCCCCGGGTGCTGCAGCGATTCAACGCGGATTTCCCACGCGTCCGTGTGCAGCTTATCTCCTCCTATTCGCTGCAACTGAAGGATATGTTTAAGCGCGGAGACTGCGATTTGATCCTAACGACCGAGGCGACAGTGGGGCAGGGGGCCGAGACGATTGCCGAGCTTCCTTTGCGCTGGATTGGTGCGCCGGGCGGGTCTGCCTGGCGAAAACGCCCCATTCCGCTAGCGCTTGGGCGTCGGTGTCTGTTCAGGCCGCAGGTCATTGCTGCGCTGGATGCGGCTGGAATTCCCTGGGAGCTTTCGGTGGAAACCGAAAACGACCGTACTATCGAGGCAACGGTCAGCGCCGATTTGGCGGTTCATGCCATGCTCGAAGGGACAGAGGCCGCACATCTTGCCCAGATCGATTCGGGTGGCGTCCTGCCCGAGCTTCCTGCGCATATGATAAATCTGTATGGCGGCGAAACTGGCCGCGGGGCCGTGGTTGAGGCGTTGGCGACGCTGGTGCGCCAGAACTTTCGTTTGCTTGGGGGGGTGCCGCTCAAAGCCGTTGTCGGTTGATCATCCCTTAAGGGGTTATGACAACTTTCCCGGTGGCGGTCCTGTCGCGCAGCATGGCCAGTCCGCGTTCGGCTTCGGACAGGGGCAGGACATGGCTGATATGCGGTTTGATGCGGCCCTCGCTATGCCAGCGAAACAGCGTTTCAAAGCTGTCCGTCACAATCTGAGGTCGAAACTTCAAGTAGCCGCCGATGTAGAGCCCGATGACTGTCAGGTTCTTGACCAGTAGGTGGTTGGCCGGAATTTGCGGCACCTCACCGCCCGCAAAGCCAATGGGCAGGATGCGACCTTCGGGGTTGGTCGCGCGAAAGGCGGCTTTAAACACATCGCCACCGATCGCGTCATATACGACATCCGCGCCTCCCAATGCCTGGACACGGGCGCGGAGATCTTCGGATGCGTCGATCAGATGATCGGCCCCGGCCTTCTGTGCCACCTTGAGTTTCTCACTGCCGCGCGCCTGCGCAATAACCGTGGCGCCCATAAGCTTGCCGATCTCTACCGCCGTCAGGCCGACGCCACCTGCCGCACCGGTCACCAAAAGGGTTTCGCCGGGCCTGAGCCGCGCACGATGATCCAAGGCAATATGACTGGTGCCATATGTGATCTGAATTGCGGCGGCGTCTTCAAAGCTCATAGAGTCAGGGATTGCGATTGCACGATCGGCGTCGAACACTCCGAATTCAGCGAGGCCACCCTGGCCGGAATAGACAGCGACACGGTCACCCGGGTTCAGGTGGCGTACATTGTTTCCAATTTCGCGAACAATCCCTGCGACTTCCATGCCCAAGGAAAAGGGCGCCACCGGGGTGTCCTGATACGTCCCCTTCTGCATAAGGAGATCCGCAAAATTCAAACCGCAGGCTTTGATTTGAATGCAGACCTGGCTGTCGCCGGGTTCTGGCAGGTCAATATTGCAAAGCTGGGCCTTGGCCCCGTTGGTCTGGATATGAAACGCCAGCATGATTTGGCTCCGTCTTTTCGGGCATAGGTCAGTGCTGTCGTGGTCTTGTCAATCTGTTACCCTGCTGAAGACCCCGTTAATCCGGTGTTGATCAGGTGATTGTTTTCAGATCGGAATCAACGTGTGCGCGGTATTCACAACACAACTATAAACCATTGTTTGTGGAATCAGATTCAACCTTCTTGAAAAAAGCGCCAAAAAACGTAATAGTGCGCTATGGTGCTGATTTGGGGGGCATGTTCCAAATTAGGGAGTGGTTAAGTCGGGCTCGCTAATGTTGCGGTAACAAAGCATGTTGCGAACCCGTTTCAGTTGTGTGTGTAAGGGAGGATAGTACCAATGACCCATCACGTCGATGTCCATGTGGGCAAACGCGTCAGGCATCGCCGCTGGCTGATTGGCATGACCCAACAGCAGTTGGCACAGCAAGTTGGTATCAAGTTTCAGCAAATCCAGAAATATGAAACCGGTGCCAATCGAATCAGCGCGTCTCGTCTTTGGGACATTGCCGAGGCATTGGATGTTCCGGTCAGTTTCTTCTTTGAAGGCCTGGAAGAGGTCGAGAAAGGAAGCTCGGATAAGAAATCGGTTCCTGCAGACCTTATGGGCGACAAAGAAGCCCTGGATCTCGTCCGCTCTTACTATGCCATACCGGAAAACCAGCGTCGCCGCCTGTTCGAGCTTGCGCGCGTTCTGAGTGATGTTGCCTGATTTCACGGGTTGACTCTGATCCTGACGAAACGCACGGGTAGCGTATGGATAAGATGTCGCTGAGTGATCTTGAAGTAGCTGAAGAAATGGCCGACGCGGCGCGTGCGGCCATTCTTCCTTTTTTCAGGCAGTCTAATCTTGAGACTTCGAATAAGCTGGATCAGGGATTTGATCCGGTCACTGTCGCCGACCGCGCAGCCGAAAAAGCCATGCGCGCGGTTTTAGCCCGACATCGGCCCCAAGATGGAATATTTGGCGAGGAATATGGGCAGCACGAGGGGCAAAGTGGCCGCACCTGGGTTCTGGATCCGATCGACGGCACCCGAGGGTTTATCAGCGGGACACCGACATGGGGGGTTCTGATTGCGCTTAGCACGCAGGACGGGCCAACCATGGGGATCATCGACCAGCCGTATATCGGGGAACGCTTCATCGGCTCGGCGGATATCGCGCGAAGCCATGGTCCTACGGGCGATATGTCCCTGAAGACCCGTTCAACACCTTCTCTGGACCAGGCGATTCTGTTCACGACCTTCCCCGAGGTCGGCGCGTCGGAAGATCGTGCCGGGTTTGAGGCTGTGTCACAGCACGTACGCCTGACCCGCTATGGAATGGATTGCTATGCTTATGCTCTGCTTGCAGCGGGTCAGGTGGATTTGGTGATCGAAGCAGGTCTGAACGCCTATGACATTCAGGCGCCAATCGCCGTGATTCATGCGGCTGGCGGTATCGTCACAGACTGGCAAGGCGGCCCCGCCCATAATGGCGGTCGGGCTCTGGCGGCGGCAAACCCGCAGATCCACGCGGCGGCGCTGGAAATCCTGCGCAACTTCTAAAAACTGTTGCGGCGGACTGGCGGGCCGATTAGCCTTAATCCGGCTGGTTCTTGTGCCCGTTTTCCGCCAGCTTTTGCACTCCATGCATGAAACGGGCGATGCAAGGAGAGCAAGATGACTGATATCCTCATCAAAAATGTAGACACGATCCTGACCATGGATGACCAGCGCCGAGAACTTTCTGGCGCGGATATTCTGATCCGAGATGGACAGATTGAACAGATCGGCCATGGGTTGCAGGCGAGCGCTGAGATCCATGATGCAAGCGGATGTGTGGTTACGCCCGGCCTCGTGAACACGCACCACCATCTGTACCAGACCCTGACCCGCGCCGTTCCTGGCGGACAGGATGCGCTTTTGTTCGGATGGCTGAAAACGCTCTATCCGATCTGGTCGCGATTTGGCCCCGAAGAGATGTTCGTATCCGCCCAGATCGGTTTAGCCGAGCTGGCGTTGACGGGATGCACGCTCAGTTCCGACCACTTGTATCTATATCCGAACGGTGCGCGTCTGGATGACACCATTGCTGCGGCTGCCGAGGTTGGCCTGCGGTTCCACCCAACACGTGGCGCTATGAGTATTGGTGAAAGCGATGGTGGCTTGCCGCCGGATTCACTGGTCGAGGCCGAAGCAGCTATTCTCGAAGACATGATGCGTGTGGTCGACGCCTTTCATGACCCGTCAGAGGGTGCAATGTGTCGGGTCGGGCTGGCCCCGTGTTCGCCGTTCTCGGTCAGTCGCGATTTGATGCGGGACACGGCCATTCTGGCCCGCGACAAGGGCGTCATGCTGCATACCCATCTGGCCGAGAATGACGAGGATATCGCCTATTCGCAGGAACAATTCGGCTGCCGCCCCGGTCAATATGCCGAGGATTTGGGCTGGACCGGCTCAGATGTCTGGCACGCCCATTGCGTGAAACTGGACGGGGCAGAGATTGATCTGTTTGCACGGTCCCGCACAGGCGTGGCGCACTGTCCCTGTTCGAACTGCCGGTTGGGCTCGGGGATTGCCCCTGTACGGTCGATGCGAGATCGCGGCGTGCCTGTGGGTCTGGGCGTCGATGGGTCGGCCAGTAATGACAGCGGCAATCTGATCCTCGAGGCGCGGCAGGCTATGTTGTTGCAGCGCGTCGCAAGCGGTGCCGATGCCATGTCCTCTCGCGAGGCGCTTGAAATTGCCACGCGGGGTGGGGCGGATGTCTTGAACCGACCTGATTGCGGCCGTCTGGCTATCGGTAAGCGTGCCGATATAGCCATTTGGGATACGCGCGGCATCGAAAGCGCGGGCAGTTGGGATCCGGCAGCCCTGTTGCTTGCCGGTCCGACTAGGGTAAAGCACCTGTTTGTCGAAGGCCGTCAGATCGTGCGGGACGGGCAGATCGCAACGCTGGATCTGCCCCGGGTGATTGAACGGCAGAACCGATTGGCCCTTGCCTTGCAATCCTAGGTCCTGACAGGTTGACCTGCGATCCAAACCTCGGCAATCGCCCTGTCATCGCCCATCATGATGGTGGGAAAGATGGCCTCCCACAAATCATCGGCGCAGGCCTCGCGTTGCGCGATGGCCGGGGTTGAGGCGAGATCGAGCACGATCAGGTCGGCCTCCATTCCCGGGGCGATATTGCCGATGCTGTCATCCAGCCTCAGCGTTCGGGCCGACCCTACGGTGCCCAGCCACAGCAGTTGCGCGGCGTGCAGCGGCGTTCCGCGCAGTTGTCCGATCTCATAGGCCGATGCCATCGTGCGCAGCATCGAGAAACTTGAACCGCCACCAGTATCCGTTGCCAGACCAACCCGGTGTCCGTCGCGCATCAACCCTGCCATGTCGAACAGGCCTGACCCGATAAAGGTGTTTGAGGTCGGACAATGGATCAACGCAGCGTCGACCTGACGCAGTCGGTCGCGTTCACGTGCCTCAAGGTGGATGACGTGGCCATACAGGCCGTTGGGACCAAGCAGGCCGAACTTTTCATAGGTGTCCAGATAATCGCGGGCGTCGGGGAACAGGTCGCGTACCCAGGCAATTTCATCAGTCTGTTCGCTGAGATGGGTTTGCATCAGGCAATGGGGATGCTCTGCCCATAATGCGCCCATGGCCTCTAGCTGTTCGGGTGTGGAGGTGGGTGAGAAACGCGGCGTAATCGCATAGGACAGGCGGTCGATCCCGTGCCATTTCTCAAGCAAAGTCTGGGATTGGTCATAGGCAGTTTGCACGGTATCTCTCAGGCCATCGGGTGCGTTGCGATCCATGCAGGTTTTGCCCGCAACCACACGTTGACCGCGTTGTTTGGCCGCAAGGAAAAAGGCATCAACACTCTCGGGATGGATGGTGCAATAGCTGCACATCGTGGTGGTGCCGTGTGCCGCTGTCAGGTCCAGATACCGGTTGGCAATCTCAGAGGCATAGGCTGCATCCCCGAATTTCATCTCTTCGGGGAAGGTATAGGTGTTCAGCCAGTCGATCAGGCGTTTGCCCCAACTGGCGATCATGGCGGTCTGCGGATAATGCACATGCGCATCAACAAATCCTGCAAGGATCACGTGCTGACCATGATCCACGACTTTTGCCTCGGGGTGGGCATTGTGCAGACTGTCGGCATCCGATACGCTGGAAATCCGACCGTTTTCGATCAGAACCGCTTCGCTGATTTTGACAGCCTCGGTCGGTTCGCCCTCGAACGGGGTGCCAGTGAAACTCAGGACACGCCCTTTCAGCAGCGTTTTTTGCGCCATACTCATTCATCTCCGCCTGTCTGGGACTGCGAAACAGCATAGGGGCAGGAAAGTTGTCGGTAAATCGGCGCATTGTCATTGTTTTCCGGTAGCTGCTTCTTCTATTTAGGGGCCAATGGGCGAACAGAGCGGGGGCAGATATGACAACAGGTATTAACGAACCCGTAAGTGAGCCGACTTCTGATGATGACGCTTATGCACTGGATCGTCGAACGGTAGCATCCATTCTGTATGCAGTTGATGTTGATGACCGCGACAAGCTGGTCGAATTGATGGACCCGCTGCACGCTGCCGACATCGCCGACCTTCTGGAACAGATCAACCCCTATGACCGCGCCCGGTTGATCCGTCTGTATGACAAAGAGTTCGACGGCGATATTCTGTCTGAACTGGACGAAGGTGTCAGGGAAGAAGTTATTGAAGTCCTGCGTCCCGATGTTCTGGCGGATGCCGTACGCGACATGGAAAGCGACGATGTCGTCGATCTGCTGGAAGACCTTGAAGAGCCGCAGCAAGAAGCCATCCTGGGTGCGCTGGAGGATTCCGAACGGATCGCGGCCGAACAGGCGTTATCCTACCCGGAAAACTCGGCCGGACGGCTTATGCAACGCGAAGTCGTCATGGCGCCCGAGCATTGGACAGTTGGGCAGGCCATTGACTTTATGCGTGCCAATGACGGACTGCCAGAACAATTCTACCATTTGGTTCTTGTTGATCCGCGGTTGAAGCCAACAGCACAGGTAACACTGGGCAAACTCATGGCCACCCGGCGCGAGGTGCCTCTGCACGAAATTGCCGAAGAAGAGTTCTATACCATTCCCGTCGATCAGGATGAAGAGGACGTGGCCTATGCGTTCAATCAGTACCACCTGATCTCGGCCCCAGTGGTGGATGGTGACGGACGGCTTGTTGGTGTGATCACCATTGATGACGCGATGGTGGTGCTGGATGAGGAATACGAAGAGGATATGTTGCGCCTAGCCGGTGTCAGCAACGAAAGCTCGCTGTCCGACAGTGTGGCCGCGACCAGCAGGCGACGCCTGCCATGGTTGGCGGTAAACCTGTGTACTTCGATCTGCGCCTCGCTGGTGATTTCCCAGTTCGAGGCGGCGATTGATCAGTTGGTGGCGTTGGCCATTCTGATGCCGATTGTGGCCTCGATGGGGGGCAATGCGGGGACACAATCGCTGACCGTCGCAGTGCGAGCCCTGGCAACGCGCGACCTGACAGGTGCGAACGTAATGCGGGTGATCCGACGGGAACTGCTGGTGGGCATGTTGAACGGGCTGTGTTTTGCCACCGTTCTGGGCGTGGTGGGAATGTATTGGTTCGGCTCGCCGTTGCTGGGTGTCGTGATTGGCTCCGCTCTGGTCGTGAACATGGTGATCGCAGGCTTTGCAGGTACGGTAGTACCGGTCGTGCTAGACCGGATGGGTATTGACCCGGCGCTGGCGTCAGGAACCTTTGTGACGACAACGACGGATGTCATGGGATTCTTTATCTTTCTTGGGCTTGCCAGCGTGGTGCTATTGTGACCGATCTGACCGAAATCAAAGCTGCCGCGCGCAAGGCGGCCTTTGCCCGGCGCAAATCTGCGTTTGATGCAAATCCGCCCGGTGCCGCCGGGCGACTGTCTGAAATTCTGGCCGGGCACCGCGGAGTACCCCTGTCGGGTTATATGCCCATCCGGACCGAGAGTGACCCGCTGCCCGCCATGGCCGAGGCGTCCGCTTATGGCCCGGTTGGTGTGCCGGTTATTCAGGCGGCCGGGCAGCCGTTGAAATTCTCTCGCTGGACGCCCGAAGGCAGGCTGAAGGATGGTCCGTTTGGCGCCAAAGTGCCCGAGGTCGATGACTATTTCGATCCCGAAATTCTAATCGTTCCGCTGGTGGCATTCGATGCAAATGGGGGGCGTCTGGGTTATGGGGGCGGGTTCTATGACCGGACATTGGAAGGGCTGCGCGCGAAACGCCCGACTCTGGCCATCGGTTTTGCCTTCGATGCGCAAGAAGCAGACGGGCTGCCGCTGGAATCGACGGATCAGCCGCTTGATATGGTAGTAACTGAAAGCCGTGTGTTGACCTTTTAACGAAGGTATCAGCCCTGGTTTTTAGCGCGAAAATATTCCCAGGCATTTTTTTCGGTGCCATCAGGCAATATGCACACGCCGGTCTGGCCATTCTCTCCGTCCCGAATTTCATACCGCCCACCGCTGTCGATGCAATAGATGGCCGAGGGGTTTGGCAGCTGTGGGTTTGAGTTGACCGCTTGCTCTTCCGAGCAGGCAGCAAGCGTGGCACAGACACCAAAGGTCAGACCGATCCGAAACATAAAGAATCTCCTAAATAAAGAGTTTTGCCGTTCATTGGGTCAGCTTAACGGCTTGTACTTGCGAATTGCCACACTTAGACGGTTTCTATGAGGATACTTTTTCTGGGTGACGTTATGGGCCGCGCTGGACGCGCGGCTGTTCAGCAACATCTGCCACGTCTGCGCGACGAATGGCGGCTGGATTTCGTGGTGATCAATGGTGAGAATGCCTCGAACGGAATGGGTTTGACCGGGGATCATGCCAAGCTGCTGTTAGATGCAGGGGCGGATTGTCTGACGCTGGGCGACCACGCTTTCGACCAGAAGGACATGTTGCAATTCATTGAGAGCGAACCGCGCATTGTGCGCCCCGTTAACTTTGCTAAGGGTGCTCCGGGGCGCGGGCATCGTCTCTATACCGCCCCTGGCGGGCGCAAGGTTCTGGTTGTACAGGTGCTTGGGCAGGTCTTTATGAAGCGGCCCTTCGATGATCCGTTCTCGGCCATCGAGCCAATTCTGAAGTCACACCCGCGCGGCGGTCAGGCGCAGGCGATCATCGTTGATATGCATTGCGAGGCCACATCCGAAAAGATGGCGATGGGGCATTATTGCGACAAGCGCGCCAGCCTCGTGGTTGGAACCCATACGCATGTTCCAACCGCGGATGCGCAGATCCTTCCGGGGGGAACAGCCTATCTGACCGATGCCGGGATGTGCGGGGATTACGATTCTGTCATTGGTATGGAAAAGCTAGAACCGATGCGCCGGTTCATCACCGGGATGCCCAAGGCGCGGTTTACGCCTGCAAATGGCGAAGCAACGCTAAGCGGTGTGTTCGTGGAAACCGATGATCGCAATGGTCAGGCAAAATCCGTGCAAATGGTGCGCGTTGGGGGTCGCTTGCAACAAGCCGGGCCGCAATAGCGCGACGTTGGGCTTGCCCTGCTGCCCGCAATACGGGAAACTGCCCGACGGGCGCGCAAGCTGGGCCAGGGTTCGGACTGAATACCACGAATGCAATTTCTTCAACTGACAGAAACGGGCAGCGCGATCGTGGCGCTATTGGTTGTCGCAGGCATGTTTGTCATGTTCCTGCGCGAGGCTTACCCGACCGAGGTTGTCGCCATCGCGGGTGTTGCCCTGATGCTGGTGACCGGTATCCTGCCCTATCAAAGCGCGTTGGCAGTTCTGTCCAATCCTGCGCCATGGACGATTGCGGCGATGTTCATCGTCATGGGGGCTCTGGTCAGAACCGGGGCATTGGATTCCTTTACCGCAACTGCGCAGAAACAGGCACAGGTTAACCCGCGTATCGCGATTGCCATGCTAATGGGGTTTGTGGTTCTGGCCTCGGCGGTGGTGTCAAACACACCCGTGGTCGTCGTGATGATCCCGGTTTTTGTACAGATTGCCCGCACGTTGAACGTGCCGGCCTCGAAATTGCTGATCCCGCTCAGCTATGCTGCCATCATGGGGGGGACGCTGACACTAATCGGCACCTCGACCAACCTGCTTGTGGATGGTGTCGCGCGATCTCAGGGTCTGGCTGCATTCACGATTTTCGAAGTCACGCCCTTGGGCATCGCAGTGGTGATCTACGGCATGATCTATCTGCGCTTTGTTGCGCCGCGTCTGCTGCCGGAACGCGACAGCATGGCCTCGCTTCTCAGTGATCGCTCTAAGATGAAGTTCTTCACCGAGGCCGTCATCCCGCCCGACAGCAACCTGGTCGGGCGCGAGGTGACAGGGGTGCAACTGTTCAAACGCCCCGGCGTCCGTCTGATCGACGTGGTCAGAGGGGACGAGTCGCTGCGGCGCAACCTCAAGGGTGTGACGCTCGAGGTTGGGGACCGCGTGGTTCTGCGAACCGAGATGACCGAGTTGCTGAGCCTGCAAAGCAACAAAGAGTTAAAGCGTGTTGATCAGGTTTCTGCGGTCGAGACCAAAACGGTCGAAGTGCTGATCACACCGGGGTGCCGTATGGTTGGGCGAACGCTGGGCGTGATGCGCCTGCGCCGCCGCTATGGTGTCTACGTTCTGGCGGTACATCGGCGGAACCAGAATATCGGTCGTCAACTAGACGACCTCGTGGTGCGGGTCGGGGATACTCTGCTGTTGGAGGGATCACCTGCCGATATCCAGAAGCTTGCCGCTGATATGGATATGGTCGACGTGACACAGCCCTCGGCGCGTGCGTTCCGCCGCAATCACGCTCCGGTGGCGATTGGCGCGCTTATCGGGATCGTCGTATTGGCTGCTTTAGGTGTGGCGCCAATTCTGCTGCTGTCCATTCTTGCGGTCGCTCTGGTTCTGGTCACCCGCTGCATAGACGCGGATGAGGCGTTTTCCTTTATCGAAGGGCGACTTCTGGCATTGATATTCTCGATGCTGGCCATCGGGGCCGCGCTTGATAAGTCCGGGGCGGTTTCCCTGATCGTCGATGCAATTGCGCCCGGGCTCAGCACGCTGCCTCCGTTCCTGATCGTTTGGGCCATCTATGTTTTGACCTCGGTGCTTACCGAACTCGTCTCCAACAACGCCGTTGCGGTAGTGGTCACGCCGATCGCAATCGGGTTGGCGCAGGCCGTCGGCGTAGACCCAAGGCCGCTGGTAGTTGCGGTGATGTTGGCGGCATCTGCATCCTTTGCGACACCAAT
Source organism: Ruegeria faecimaris (assembly GCF_900182615.1). GTDB lineage: Bacteria > Pseudomonadota > Alphaproteobacteria > Rhodobacterales > Rhodobacteraceae > Ruegeria > Ruegeria faecimaris. Next base: position 160,100 of record NZ_FXTE01000004.1, read on the forward strand.
CGGATATCAGACCAACATGATGGTCTATGGTCCGGGGGGATATCGGTTTGTCGATTTCATGAAGGTTGGCATCCCCTTGAACCTGACAGTAGGGCTGCTTGCTTCGTTGCTTATTCCGATCATCTGGCCGTTGTAACACCGGCGCGAACCCGCCGGTTTTGCGCTGACGGTCTTGTAAAGGCTGATCCAGACACAATCTTTTCCTCTAGAACTTGGACGAAAGGACGGGATTATGCCTTTTCCAAAATTTGGTCAGTTGATCGTAATGGGTGCGATTATGGTGGCGCTGATTGGCAGCGATGTATCGGCTGGTTCGGTGACCGGTACCGCCTCCTACCGCGAACGGATTGCCGTGCCTGAAGACGCGACGCTTTATATCGAGCTGCAGGATATATCGCTTGCGGATGCGCCAGCGGTAACGCTGGCTGCGCAGCGCTACGTGCTGAGCGGGGTGCCTGCCGAGTTTGAATTGACCTATGATGATGCTCTGATCCGTGACGGGATGACCTATGCGGTGCGGGGGGCAATATATCGTGGGTCACAACTGCTGTTTACGACCGACACTGTGTATCCGGTCCTGACCAATGGTGCGCCGGATACGGCCGACCTTTTGTTGGTCAAGACGGGCGGCCCCACGTCGGCGGGGCTGGAAAACACAAGCTGGACGGCGATTGGTGTGGATGGGGCCGTGCTGAACAGCGAACGCGCACCGCAACTTGATTTTGCGCAAGGCGGTGCCTTTAGCGGCTCAGGCGGTTGCAACCGTTTCACAGGGCAGGCCGAAATTTCCGGAAATTCGCTTACGTTTCCAGACAATATTGCGGCCACTTTGATGGCCTGCCCGCCCGAGATGGAGCAGGTCGAGGATCAGTTCTTTGCCGCCCTGCAAAACGTGGTGTCCTATGCGGTGGCGGGCGATAGCCTTGCGCTGCTGGACAGCGCAGGCGACCCAGTTCTGAAATTCATACGCACGCAGTAATCAGGCCACAGCGCGCGACCGTCCTGCGTTGCGCCCGGAAAAGATGCAGCCGCCCAGAAATGTGCCTTCCAGCGCGTTGTATCCGTGATAGCCGCCGCCGCCGAAACCGGCGACCTCTCCTGCGGCGAACAGCCCGGGAACGACCTGACCGTTTGGACCGATCATCTGACTGTCGAGGTTGGTCTGCAAACCGCCCAGCGTTTTGCGCGTCAGCATGTGAAGTTTGACCGCGATTAGCGGCCCATTGGCAGGATCAAGGAACTTGTGTGGTTTGGCGGTGCGGATCAACCTGTCACCCCGATAGTTGCGGGCCGTCAGAATAGCCGCCATCTGCGCGTCCTTGGTAAACGGGTTGTCGACCTGTGAGTCCCGCGCTTCGATCTGGGCGCGCAAATGCGCTTCATTGATCAGATCGCCACCCAGTTGGTTCATGCCGCTGACCAGTTCGGTCAGAGTGTTGGCAACGATGAAATCTTCCCCGTGTTGTTTGAAGGCCTCGACCGGCGCGGTGGCTTGCGATCCTGACAAAATGCGCTGACGGATAACCTCTTTCCAGCTGCCCGAGGTGAAATCCGGGTTCTGTTCCGACCCGGAGAGCGCAAATTCTTTTTTGATGACTTTCTGCGTCAGTACAAACCAGCTGTATTCATAACCGGTCTTCAGGATCTCTTTCAGCGTGCCCAACGTGTCGAACCCCGGCAAACAAGGGGGCAACAGACGATTGCCGCGCGCGTCAAACCACATAGAGCTTGGGCCGGGCAGGATACGAATTCCGTGCGATGGCCAGATCGGGTTCCAGTTTTTGACGCCCTCGGTGTAATGCCACATCCGGTCGCCGTTGATCACATGCCCACCGGCCTTTTCGCTGATAGGGATCATCCGACCGTCAACGTGGAACGGCACGCCCGCGATCATGTCTTTGGGTGGTTCGCCCAGGCGGTCGCGCGGCCAGTTCTTGCGCACCATTTCGAAATTGCCACCAATACCGCCCGAACTGACGATGACCGAAGGAGCATAGACCTCGAATTCCCCGACCTCTTCCCGGTTGGTCTTGGCGCCATGCGCGGCTGCGTCCTCAGCCAAGACCTCTCCCGAGACGCCTTTGGCACAGCCGTTTTGCATAATGATATGGCTGACTTGGTGGCGGAACTTCAGCTGGATCAGGCCTGTGCTGACATGTTCGCGCACGCGACGGATGAAATGTTCCAGAACACCAGGGCCGGTGCCCCATGTGATGTGGAACCGAGGTACCGAATTGCCATGTCCATCGGCATAAGAACCGCCACGTTCGGCCCATCCAACCACAGGAAACCATCGCAGCCCCATATCGTGCAGCCAGGGCCGCATTTCACCGGCGGCGAATTCGACATAAGCCTCGGCCCATTTGCGGGGCCAAGCGTCTTCTTCGCGGTCAAACTGCGCGCTGCCCTGCCAGTCACGCAAGGCCAGTTCGTGGCTGTCCCTGATGCCCATCCGGCGCTGTTCCGGCGTGTCGACCATGAACAATCCACCGAGGCTCCAGAACGCCTGACCGCCGAGGAAATGACCGGGTTCCTGATCCAGTATGATCACCTTTTTTCCGCGGTCGCCTAGCTCGGCCGCGGCCGCAAGCCCAGCCAGCCCAGCCCCAACGACAATGGCATCTGCGGTGTTATTGGACATGTTTTTTCCTCTCAGCTGCGGCGCAGCCAGGCGATAAATGGCAGGGCGACGACATACATCAAGATACCATAGACGGCCGATGGCAGAGCAAGAGGGCTTAGCCCGTTTTCCGTGCTGGTAATCAGCGCTGCCAATGTGATGCCAAGAGTCGAGTTTTGGATGCCAGTTTCGATCGAGATCGTCTTGCTCTCGTTCCATGACAGGTTCACGGCGCGGGCCAGTCCCAGCCCGATCAGCAGCAGCGCAATGTTCAGGGTGATCAACGCCGACCCCATCAGCCCCAAATTTTCGACGAACATTTCCCAGTTCCCGGCCAGCGCGGCGAGAACGATCAGGACGAAAAGAATCGAAGCCAGTTTGGACAGATGGGCATCGACCCGTTCTGCGAATCCTTTTGCGAAATGCCGTATACTGACGCCGATGGCAACGGGCAGGGTGGTGATCAGGAACATCGCTATGGCCAGCCCGGTGATCGAAACCTCGGGTGCGTCCTCGCCCATGAAGTGATTGATCGACCATGCGGCCAATACGGGTACCGTCACCATCGACAGCAAGCTGATGATGGCTGTCAGGCTGACGGAAAGAGCGACATCACCCTTGGCCAGTTTAGTCAGGATATTGCTGGTAACACCGCCGGGGCAAAAGCTGAGGAGCATAACACCGACTGCTATTTCCGGTGGCAGTGCAAAGAGTTTGACCGTCGTAAATGCCGCAATGGGAAGCAAGATCACCTGGCAGAACGCCCCTATCGCAAAAGGGTATCGTCTGCTGACAACCCGGCGGAAATCGGCGATCTCAAGCCCGACACCCAAGGACAGCATGATTATGGCCAACGATAGTGGCAGGCCGACATTAATAAGCAGATCCAACTACAACTCCTCCCAAAGCCGTTCGGACCAGCGTAAGCGAGGGTCAAAGCCGCAGGCAACCGCGCCGTAGGGTCAGCCGTAGCGTTGGGCGAACCTGCGCAGGATTTCACCGGGCAGAGTGACATTGGCGGCGTGGCAAATGTCGATCAGACGCTGCGCATCTTCGGGCGGGAAATAGCCGTGGTGTTTGTAGATGGTGATACGTTCTTCAAAGTCGCGGGCATCAGCCTCGGGGTGGAACTGTGTGGCATAGACATTCTGGCCCCAGCGGATCATCTGGAACGGGCAAGGGTCCGAGGCAAGCAGATGCACGCACCCTTCTGGCAGGGATTGCACAGCCTCTTTATGGCCCACAAAAGCATCAAAACTCTGACCCAGCCCCGAGATCAGTGGATCGGTCGCACCGTCCTCTGTCACGTGGCAGGTTGAGGGGCCGACGGGCTCTCCGAACTGGTCTTTACTGACATCGCCACCCAGATGCGCGGTAAGAATACCCAGCCCATAGCAGCACCCCATGAACGGATGATCGCGCGCGGTGATCTGCGGCATCAGGCCCATGATGGCGGCTTCGGTGCGGGCATCCGTCGGCGATTTTGTCGCCGGATCGTCGCTGACACAGCCGGGGCCGCCGCCGACGATCACTCCAGCATAGTCGGTCACGTCCAAGCCGTCGGGCATGTCTTCACAATCCAACCGGATGCGATGGGTCTGTTCAGAACTCAGGCCGGTCTTGTCCAAAATCGAGGCAAATTCGGCATCGGACGCATCGGTTTCCGGGCGTAACTGCAGGATCAGAAATTGTTTCATGGAACGGCTCTTACCCGTCACAGCGGCCAGAACACAAGGATGGCGGGTATCGAAACCGCAATGATCAGGATTTCCAGCGGCAGGCCCATGCGCCAGTAGTCTCCGAACCGATAGCCACCCGGACCCAGAACTAGCGTGTTGTTCTTATGCCCGATAGGCGTCAGGAACGCAGCCGAGGCTGCAACGGCGACCGTCATCAGAAACGGGTCGGGGGAAACCTCAAGCGTGCGGGCCATCTGAATGCCGACCGGGGCCGCCACAATCGCCGTGGCGGTGTTGTTCAACACGTCCGACAGGGTCATGGTGACCACCATCAGAACGGTCAGAATAGCCCATGCAGGCAGGCCGTTAGTTAACTGGATCAGCGCATTGGCGATCAGTTCGGTGCCGCCCGAGGTTTCCAGTGCGCTGCCCAGGGGGATCATCGAGCCCAGCAAAACGACCACCGGCCATTCGATGTGAGTATAGAGATCTGCGATTGGCATGATCTTGGTCAGCACATAGGCAACCACAACCAGCCCCAATGCGACCGGCAGGTAGATCAGCCCAACACTGGCTGCCAGTACCGCGGTGGCAAACAGGCCAATCGCAAGCCAGGCCTTTTCATTGGCGGTGACGTTCAGACCGCGTTGGGCCAGCGGTAGGCATCCCAGCCATTCGGTCACATCGGCGCTGCGATCACGCGGGCACAGCAACAACAGGATGTCGCCAGCCTCAACCTCGGTTTTGCGAACCTGTTCGGTGATGCTGCGGCCCTGGCGCGAAATGCCCATCAAAACGGTGCTCTGCCGCCATGCCAATCCCAACCCCTGCGCAGTACGCCCGGTGATGCGGGCGTTTTCGGTCACGACAACCTCGACGACTTCCAGCCCGTCGCCTTCAGCGGTCAGAAGCTCCTGTCGACGTGTGTCCGAAAAATCCAGCTTCAGCGCCGCGCGGAATTCATCCAGCGCCTCGGGGCGGGCCTCAAGCACCAGCGCGTCACCCTGATTCAGTGTTGCATGGGCCGACCGGCCATAGCGGCGCTTGCCGTCGCGGATCAGGCCGATGATGGCGACGTCAGATTTCTCGGCATCTTCATAAAGCTCGCTGACCCGTTTGCCGATCAACGGCGATTCCGGTGGGACGGTTAGTTCTGCGATATATTCGGCCAGCGCCTCAGAGGTTTCGGTTTGCGGTCCCCGGTTCGGGATCAATCGCCAGCCCACCAGTGAGACAAAAGCAAGCCCGGCAATCGCAGCAATGCCACCCACAGGGGCGAAATCGAACATACGAAAGGGCTCGCCCAGAGTTTCTGCGCGGATTGAGGCGATGATGATGTTCGGTGGCGTGCCAATCAGGGTCGCCATCCCACCCAGAATTGTTGCAAAGCTGAGCGGCATTAGGGTCAGGCCGACGGCTCGTCCGGCTTTTCGTGCGGTCTGAATGTCGACCGGCATCAACAGGGCCAAGGCAGCGACGTTATTCATGAAGGCGGACAGAACCGCCCCGATACCGCCCATCAAGGCGATATGGGCCCCAAGGCCGCGTGACGCGTCAACCAGTGATCGCGTGATCAAGAATACCGCACCGGACCGGACCAGCCCGGCCGAAACGACCAGAACCAGCGCGACGATGATGGTTGCCGAGTGACCAAAACCGGCAAAAGCGTCATCGACGGGTACTACCCCCAACACCACTCCGATCAGAAGCGCGGAAAACGCAACAAGATCATAGCGAAACCGCCCCCAAAGCAGCATTCCGAATACAGTGGCAAAGAGAGCGAAAAGTATGATCTGATCTGTCGTCATACCGCCAACATACTCGCAGAAGAAGCCGTCGCAAGCCGGTCTCTTGATCCCATGGCCCGCAAAAGTCTATATGGGCGCCAAATACGCAAACACTATCACGAGGACGCACCATGGCAGGCCACTCCAAATGGGCCAATATCCAGCACCGCAAGGGACGTCAGGACGCCGCGCGGTCCAAACTGTTTTCCAAGCTGTCAAAAGAGATCACCGTTGCCGCTAAGATGGGCGACCCCGATCCCGACAAGAACCCGCGTCTGCGTCTGGCGGTGAAAGAGGCCAAGTCAAACTCGGTCCCCAAAGACGTGATCGACCGGGCGATCAAGAAATCGCAGGCGGGCGATGGCGACGAATACGAAGAAATCCGGTATGAGGGCTATGGCCCCAACGGCGTGGCCGTCATCGTCGAGACGATGACCGACAACCGGAACCGGACCGCATCGACCGTGCGCTCGACCTTTTCCAAGAATGGCGGCAATCTTGGCGAGACCGGCTCCGTCGGCTTTATGTTCGAACGCAAGGGTGAAGTGGTCTATCCAGATACGGTTGGTGATGCCGACACCGTGTTCGAAGCGGCCATTGAGGCAGGCGCGGAAGATGTTGAAAGCTCGGACGAAGGTCATATCATCTGGTGCGCCGACACCGATCTGAACGACGTCTCGAACGCGCTCGAGGCCGCGCTGGGTGAAACGGAATCCACCAAACTGGTTTGGAAGCCAAGTACCACGACCGAGCTGGGGCTTGAGGATATGCAAAAGCTGATGAAGTTGGTGGATGCGCTGGAAGATGATGATGACGTTCAGCGTGTCACAACCAATTTCGAAGCCTCGGATGAGGTGATGGCGCAGCTTTGATCTGCCCCGCATCTTGAGATTTGGAAACCCGGCCGTCAGGCCGGGTTTTTTGTTGGTTGGAGGATAGGGCTATTGGCCGATCAGGTTCGAACCCATAGGCTGGGTCGAATAGCTGAAGCAGCGAGTCAAAGAGCAGATGACCGAACCTCAATTTGATTTGGCCAAACGCAATGTGCCTGTTTTGACCGGGCAGAGTATTCTGTCGCAGGTCGCCTGGACCCTTGGCAGCCCGTCCATTGTCTTGCCGTTTCTTGCCGTTTCGCTGGAACTTCCGATGTTCATCGCCGGCGCGCTGGTTTCAATCCGCATGGTCGGCAGCATGATCGCCGACGTGTTTCTGGCCCAGGTCATTGCGCTGCGCGAACAGAAGAAACGCAGCATCGCGATGACCGAAGTATTGATCGGGGCCTGCCTTGTCATGGCTCTGGCGGCGGCCGCGACAGGCAGTCTCGTGTTCACGGCCACAGCCTTTATCATCGCATTTTTTTTGATCGGTCTTGTGGGTGAGATCCAGACATTGCTGCTTACTGACCTGCTGGGCGCGCACGTTCAGTCCAGGTCACGGATGATCATGCGATATCTGCAGTTAGGCGCCGGCGGATTGGGCGCAATCGGTCTTGTTCTGTTGGTCCATCAAATCACGCTGGGCAACCCTCCGTTTGCGCGCCATTCGGTTGTGATCGGAGTTGCAGTGGTGTTTTTTCTGTTGTCTGGCCTATCAATCCTGGCGATGTCCGAAGTTCCGCATCAGAAAATTTCCACAGCGCCTGAGGACGAAAGCAAAAGACATTGGTCCGAGTATTTCACCGATATTCTGGCGATGTTCAACCAGACCTGGTTCCGGCGCTATATGGTCATGCGCCTTCCGATTGTGGTTGTCAGTCTATCGGTTCCGTTCTTTGCCCTGATGGCGGCCGAGGCACATCACAGTTCGGCCAAAGGTCTTACCGCAATGATCATTTCGTCGGCCTCTGGATATCTGGTCTCTGCGCCTTTGTGGCAGTTTGTTAACCTGAAATCCCACCGGGCGGTCATGGTATCCGGAACTCTGATGGTGGCCTTGACCGGAGCAGGGCTGCTGACGGTCCATTACCTCCATATCGGTCATCAGGTGCACACTCATGCGGTTGCCCTGTTTGTGGTGACCGTGGCGGTAACAGGCATCAGCAGTGCCCGAAAGTTGTATTTTCTGGATATCGCCCCGTTTGATCAGCGGGTCAAAGGGGCGGCAGCGGTGAAAAGCATCTCGCGGATTGTTGCGGTCATCGTGTCGGCGGCGCTGGCTGGTCTGGCGCATATGCACCAGGTCTCTGCGGCGGTTTTGATCGTTGTCTTGGTCAGCCTGATCGCAGCTTTTGCCTGTTACCGGGTGGTGACGCCAATTCCTAAAGCGCCCGAGCCATCCTGATCGGCCAATCCTGTCTATCGTTGAATAAGCGCGTCGACAGCCGCGCGCTTTACAGCGGCGGTCAGCGGCGAAAGGGCCGAGGATAAGACACGCCCGACCTGCCAGGTCAGCGGAACATCAAGGGGCGTGTCTGGTATCAAGGGGCACAACAGGCCATCTGCCAAAGGCTTTTGTACCAGCTCAATCGGGTTCATTCCCCACCCGATGCCGGCGATCGCTGCATCCACAAACCCGTGTGAGGATGGCAGAAAATGCGATGGCGGGGAAATGTAGTGCCCAAACTCTCTCGCAAACCAGGCTTTCTGAAGACCGTCCTTTTGATTGAAGGTCAGGCACGGTGCTATGGCAAGGCTGCTTTTGGTTACACCGTCCCGGAACCATTTATGCATAAAACCTGGGCTGGCCGTTGGAATGTACCTGAAATCCCCAAGTGGATGGGCATCGCAGCCAGAGACCGGTTGCCCTCCGGTGGTAACAGCCGCGCTGACCTCACCGCGGCGCAACCAATCGGCCGAATGGTCCTGATCATCAATTACCAGATCGAACAGCAATTCATCTGTTTGGGCCATCGCAGCGATGAACCATGTGGCCAAACTGTCTGCAGGAATTGCAATGCGCACCTGGGTCGGGCCAGAGGTTCCCTCCAACGCAAGTTCACGGGCCAGCTGTGCCTCAAGCAGCCCGATATCCTCGGCGTATCTGGCAATGCGCAAGCCGGCGGGTGTCGCTGTGCAGGGCGCACCACGAGTGATCAGAGCGGCGCCTATCCGATCCTCTAATGACTTGATCCGCTGCGATATCGCCGAAGGCGTCACCGACAGCTCTGTGGCGGCGGCGTCAAAGCTTCCGTGGCGTAGAATGGCCGAAAGTGCGGCAAGGTGATTGGGATCCAGCAACATTAGCAGAGCTTAATCAGGTGTAACTTCTTTAATTTGATAAATCGACTGACTGGCTCTAGTCAATCAAATCGAACACAGGAGGTTTCATGTCCGCATCTCTGATTTCCGGATTCGCTCTGGGCTTTAGTCTGATTTTGGCCATTGGTGCGCAGAACGCCTTTGTCCTGCGTCAAGGGCTGCGCCGCGAACATGTTTTTGCCCTATGCCTGACCTGCGCCGTATCGGATGCCATTCTGATTGCGGCAGGGGTTGCCGGGTTCGGAACGCTTGCTCAGACCGCTCCTTGGTTCGAGCCGGTCATGCGCTATGGCGGGGCTGTGTTTCTGACCTGGTACGGGTTGCGCAGCCTGCTATCGGCCTGGCGCGGCGGGTCTTCCATGGATGTCAGTGAAGGGACACGTTCAAGTCTGAGGTCTGTCCTGCTGACCGTGCTGGCATTCACCTGGTTGAATCCGCATGTCTATCTGGACACGGTGGTTCTGATCGGGTCGATATCTGCACAATATGATGACCGGTTGGCCTTTGCTATTGGAGCGATGCTGTCCAGCTTTGTCTTCTTCTTCTCGTTGGGCTACGGGGCAAGGATTCTGTCGCCGGTCTTTGCCCGCCCAAGGGCATGGCAGGTGCTGGATATTGTTATCGGTTTTGTCATGCTGGCGATTGCGGCCAAGCTGGTGGCGATCTGAGGTCTTGTTCCCGCCTGTGTTTCGGTGTTGAACCGTTAACATGACAACTCAACCTAACACCTATCGGCCATTGGCGGGAATGTTCTGGATGTTTTCCGCCGGTCTGTCCTTTGTTGTCATGACTGCGCTCGTCAAATCTCTGGGCACCTCCATGGACCCGATACAGGCCGCATTTCTGCGCTTTGTCTTTGGGTTGGTGTTCCTACTGCCAGCGTTATGGCTGATCGTTACGACACCTCTGACACGTAGGCATTTGACACTGTTCGGCATCCGCGGGGTGGTTCACGCCATTGCCGTGATGCTGTGGTTCTTTTCCATGACCCGAATTCCGTTGGCCGAAGTCACGGCCATGAACTACATGACGCCGGTCTATGTCACATTGGGTGCTGTGCTGTTTCTAGGCGAGAAACTAGCCTTCCGCCGGATTGCCGCCATTGGTGTCGCATTGATCGGTGTAGCAATTATTCTCCGACCTGGGTTTCGGGATATCTCGGTTGGTCACGTGACCATGTTGGGCACTTCGTTGACGCTTGGTGCATCCTACCTGCTGGCCAAAATGCTGGTGCGAGATCTGCCGCCCTCGGTCGTGGTTGCACATATGTCCATATGGGTGACGATGGCGCTGATACCTTTTGCCATTGCCGTGTGGTCCCCACCAAGTCTCCATGACTTGGGTGTGCTGTTTCTGGTTGCCTGTTTTGCCACACTTGGACACTATCTGATGACCTTGGCCCTGCAGGCCGCCCCCGTAGCAGTGACGCAGCCCGTCACATTCTTACAGCTGATCTGGGCCACGCTGGTTGGGGCGTTGGTTTTCCACGAAAGCGTAGATTTGTGGGTGGTCGCCGGGGGCACGCTGATTCTGTTGGCAGTCAGTTTTATTGCCTGGCGCGAGGCCGTGTTGAACCGCAGCAGCCTGACGACCCCCAGTATTGCACCTAAACTTTAGCCGATTTCTGCCGAAAAAACGTTATTAATTGACGAGTCAATAAAAATCTCCTAGCGTTTTTCTATCAAAAGCAGTTGAGGGGTACGGATGCCGAAACTCGGAATGGAGCCAATCCGCCGTGATGCGATCGTTAAGGCAACGATTGCTGAGCTCGGGTCGAAAAAATCCCTCGATGTAACCGTCAGCCAGATCGCTAAGCGGGCTGGCATGTCCAGCGCGCTGGCACATCACTATTTCGGCGGTAAAGATCAGATTTTTCTGGCAGCGATGCGCCGCATCCTGTCGGATTTCGGGGCAGAGGTCCGGTCAGAACTGAAAGCAGCCACGCCAAATGGACGCGCGCAGGCGATCATCCGGGCATGCTTTGCCCCATCCTGTTTCACGCCGGATGTGACGGCAGCGTGGATGACATTCTACGTTCTTGCGCAGACCAATGACGACGCCCTGCGATTGTGGCAGATTTATCAGGCCCGTATCCGGTCGAACCTAGTTTATGCGCTGCGCCCGCATTTGGCCGATCCGGTTGAGGCGGCCGGGAACATGATCGCCTTGATCGACGGACTTTATATCCACGCCGCGCTGAGCGCCCCGGAAGAACCGCAACTGGCTGTAAACCACGCGATGCGCGTGCTCAGCACCTTGCTCGAGGCCGAGAAATGACAAAACCTAATATTCTGATCCTGATGGTGGATCAGTTGAACGGGACCCTTTTTCCTGACGGTCCTGTCGACTGGCTGCATGCGCCAAACCTGAAAAAGCTGGCCGAACGATCCACGCGATTTGCGAATGCCTATACGGCGTCGCCCCTGTGTGCGCCGGGTCGGGCCAGTTTTATGTCCGGTCAGTTGCCGTCGCGCACTGGTGTCTATGACAATGCCGCCGAGTTTGGCAGTGATATTCCGACATATGCCCACCATCTGCGCCGTGCAGGGTACTATACCTGTCTGTCGGGCAAGATGCATTTCGTCGGGCCTGATCAGTTGCACGGGTTTGAAGATCGCCTAACCACCGACATCTACCCCGCCGATTTCGGCTGGACCCCGGACTACCGTAAACCAGGCGAGCGGATTGACTGGTGGTATCACAATATGGGTTCGGTCACGGGCGCAGGTGTAGCCGAGATTTCCAACCAAATGGAATATGATGACGAGGTGGCTTATAACGCCAAGTCCAAGCTATACGATCTGGCCCGTGGCAAGGACGACCGTCCATGGTGCCTGACTGTAAGCTTTACCCACCCGCATGATCCCTATGTTGCACGTCGCAAATACTGGGACCTGTACGAAGATTGCGAGCACCTTCTGCCCGAGATTGCCGACCTTGGTTATGATAATCAGGACCCGCATTCGAAACGGATTTTTGACGCCAATGACTGGCGCAGCTTTGACATCACTCAAGAAGATACCCGCAAATCACGCCGCGCCTATTTCGCCAATATCTCTTATCTGGACGACAAGGTCGGAGAAATCCTCGAGGTGTTAGAGACCACGCGGCAAGAGGCGATCATCCTGTTCGTTTCGGATCATGGCGATATGCTTGGTGAACGCGGATTGTGGTTCAAGATGACCTTCTATGAAGGGTCATCCCGCGTCCCGCTGATGATCTGTGCGCCCGATCTGCCAGCGGGCCGGATCGACGCTCCGGTTTCGACCATAGATGTGACGCCGACCTTGGGTGCTCTTGCCGGTGTCGATATGGCAGAGATCGCGCCGTGGACAGATGGCGAAAACCTTGTGCCGCTGGCCATGGGGCACGAGCGCAGTGCGCCGGTCGCGATGGAATATGCAGCCGAGGCCTCTTATGCGCCACTGGTGTCCTTGCGCTATGGCAAATGGAAATACAACCGATGTGCGCTAGACCCTGATCAACTGTTCGACCTCGAGGCGGACCCTTCCGAGTTGGAGAACCTTGCAGACAGGCCAGAGCATGCAGGAACGTTACAGACCTTGCGTGCCAAGTCCGATGCTCGCTGGGATCTGGATCGGTTCGACGCCGAAGTTCGCGCCAGCCAGGCGCGTCGCTGGGTCGTGTACGAGGCGTTGCGCCAGGGCGGGTATTATCCTTGGGACTACCAGCCCCTGCAGAAAGCATCTGAGCGGTACATGCGTAACCACATGGATCTGAATATCGTCGAGGAAAGCCAACGCTTTCCACGCGGAGAGTAACAACCCGAATTAACAAGACCCTCTCCGGTCAGGCAGAGATTTTTCGATGAAAAATCTTGGCTCCGGTTGAGAATGGAGACCCGAAAATGGAAGCAGATTTCGTCATCGTCGGCGCAGGTTCCGCAGGCTGCGCGATGGCATATCGTTTGAGTGAGGCCGGTGCCTCGGTTCTGGTGATCGAGCATGGCGGTACCGACATGGGCCCGTTTATCCAGATGCCCGCCGCGCTAAGCTATCCGATGAACATGTCGCGCTATGACTGGGGCTATCAATCCGAGCCTGAGCCGCATCTGAACAACCGCCGCCTGGCCTGCCCGCGAGGGAAGGTGATCGGCGGATCCTCTTCGATCAACGGAATGGTTTATGTGCGCGGCCACGCCCGGGACTTCGATACCTGGGCCGAGATGGGCGCGGATGGCTGGTCTTATGCGGATGTGCTGCCGTATTACAAACGGATGGAGACCTGGCATGACGGCGGTCATGGTGGTGATTCCGCGTGGCGGGGCACTGACGGGCCGCTGCATGTGTCGCGGGGCCCGCGTGCGAACCCGCTGTTCCAGGCCTTTGTCGATGCGGGCCAGCAAGCCGGGTATGAAGTCACGGGCGACTATAACGGTGAAAAGCAAGAAGGCTTCGGCCCGATGGAGCAGACCGTCTGGAAAGGGCGGCGCTGGTCGGCGGCAAATGCCTATCTGCGGCCTGCGCTCAAGCGCGAGAACTGTGATATCGTGCGCGGTCTGGCGACCCGGATTGTTCTGGAAAACGGAAGTGCTGTTGGTGTTGAACTGATCCGTGGCGGCAAGACAGAGGTCATCCGCGCCCGCCGCGAAGTGGTCATCGCAGCCTCGTCCATCAATTCGCCGAAACTTTTGATGCTGTCTGGAATCGGCCCGGCTGCGCATTTGGCTGAGCAGGGGATCGGAGTTGTTGCAGACCGTCCGGGAGTTGGCGCAAATCTACAGGACCATTTGGAGCTGTATATCCAGCAGGCCTCGCTTCAGCCGATCACACTCTACAAACACTGGAACCTGGTCAGCAAAGGCCTGATCGGGGCGCAATGGCTGTTCACCAAGACCGGCCTTGGTGCCTCGAACCAGTTCGAAAGCGCGGCCTTTATCCGATCAAGGCCGGGTGTCGAATACCCCGACATCCAGTACCACTTCCTGCCGATGGCGGTGCGCTATGACGGGCAGGCTGCGGCCGAGGGGCACGGGTTCCAAGCACATGTGGGTCCGATGCGATCGGAATCACGGGGTGCTGTGACATTGCGCTCGGATCGACCCGAGGACGCACCTGTCATCCGGTTCAATTACATGAGCCAGGAAAAAGATTGGGAGGAGTTCCGCACCTGTATCCGCCTGACGCGAGAGATTTTCGGGCAAGAGGCGTTCAGACCCTTTGCCGGGAAAGAGATTCAGCCCGGTGCTGCGGTACAAACAGATGAAGAGTTGAACGCCTTTATCGCTGAGCATGCCGAAAGTGCCTATCATCCCTGCGGCACCTGCAGGATGGGACGGGCGGATGACCAGAACGCGGTTGTCGACTCCGAAGGCCGGGTGATCGGCGTGGATCGGCTGCGTGTGGCGGACAGTTCGATCTTTCCGCAAATCACCAACGGCAACCTTAATGCGCCGTCGATCATGGTGGGCGAGAAAGTCTCGGATCATCTGCTGGGCAAAGATCCGTTGCCCAAAGCCAATGATCAACCTTGGATTCATCCGCAATGGGCCTCGGCGCAGCGCTGATTTGATCCGCGTCAAAGCGGGGGGAGTGGGACCAATATAGACCTGAATCGCAACGCATTTTCTAAGGAGCGAACAGGAATGTCCCACACCCCGCACGAATTGGCCGAAGAGTTTCCCGACAAGGTCGAATTGATCAGTCAGCTTAAACAGTCCGATGCGCATTTTTCTCGTCTGGCCGAAGAGTATCATGAGGTCAATCGTATCGTGCACCGCGCGGAAACTAACGTCGAGCCGATGGAGGACCTTGCCGAAGGCGAGCTGCGCAAGAAACGCGCCGCATTGAAGGATGAGATCTGGGCGATTTTGTCGAACGCTTAAGGGTTGGGCGGGGGCATTGCCCCCGTTTCGGCTGGCCGTGGTTTTAGGCCGGGTAAAGCTCAGGTGACTTCATAGGGTAAGGTTCCGCGGGTATGAGTGTCGATGGACAGGCGACGTTCCAGCGGAGGAACTGACCGTTGGTGGCAGTTCTGGCGTTCGCAGATCCGGCACGAGATACCTATGGGCTCGTAGGCACTGGCGTTTGAGATATCCAGATTGTCGGCATAAACCAACGCTTCGGCGTGGCGGACCTCGCATCCCAGCGCAATCGCATAGCGCCGTACAGGCGCTCCGTACGAACCGCCCGATTTCGAAACATCCCGCGCCAGCGAGATATAGCGGACCCCGTCCGGGGTTTCGGCAAGCTGCCGCAGGAAGTGACCCGGAGTTTCAAAGGCGCGATGCACATTCCACAACGGGCAGGCACCGCCAAAGCGCGCAAATTGCAGGCGCGTGGCGGAGTGGCGTTTTGTGATCGTTCCGGCCTGATCCACCCGAACAAAGAAGAATGGTATCCCCTTTGCACCGGGGCGCTGCAGCGTCGAAAGCCTGTGGGCCACCTGTTCGATGGATGCTCCAAAACGATTGCTGAGCAATTCCAAATCATGGCGGTAAAGCTGGGCTGCACTGAGAAATTCGCCATAGGGCATCAGAGAGGCGCCAGCGAAATAATTCGCCAAGCCGATCTTCGCAATCGCGCGCGCCTCATCACTGTGAAATTTGGCGAAATCCAGTGTCGCTTCAAGCAGCTTGTCCTGATTGATTAGGGATACCTGCAAGAGCAGTTGAAACACTTGTGTTTGCGGTGCAATCCGTGATGACAGCAGCAATGTTTTGCTATCCGCATCGTATTTCCGGGTTTCTTCGATATCCGGGAACTGAACGCGAATACCATTTTCACCCAAGCTTTCGATTGCGGCGGCGCGAATTCCGCCTTTGTCCTGAGCGCGGCCAGAAAATCGTTCTGCGGCCCGGTCAACCGCGTCTATGTAGTTGTCGCAATAATGGAAAAAGTCTCGCACTTCTTCCCAGGGGCTGGCCTGAATCTGTGCGTCTTCACGTCCCAGGGCTTCGTCCAGCGAGGCCAGCCTTTCATGCGTCTGGCGATACGTGCGGTGCAGGGCGATAAACGCTCGGGCCATTGCGGGGGCGTTTGAAGCTGTTAGGCGCAGATCAGCGAGCGGTGGCATGGCGTCATCAAACACGGGGTCCGCCAGCGCCTCGCGCAGGTCTGAGACCAGACGTTCGCTGTCGCCAGTGCTAAGTTCGGTCACGTCCATGCCGAATTCCTGCGCCAGAGCCAGAACAACCGTGGTCGAGATCGGGCGGTTGTTATTCTCCATCTGGTTCAGATAGGGAAGCGAAACCCCCAGTTTGGCTGCGAATTCCTTTTGTGTCAGCGTCAGGCGCGTGCGCATTTCACGCAGTTTTGCACCAGCATAGAGCTTTTGGGTCGCCATGGCGTGCCTTTGCAACTTTTCTAATCTTGAACGCTAGCTTTGCAAACCGTCCTGCGCAAGGCGTGTTACAGGCCCAAATACCGTTCGCGCCGGATCACGATGGCAATAGCAACGATGGCAAATGTTGCAGAGGCCAACATCAGCCACAGCAGCGGCATCGCGCCTGTTTCATGGGTTAATATTGCGCCCGTGAGCGCGCTCAGGCCAGCTCCGCCGCCCAGCATGATGGCCCCGCTCAGCCCAGATGCTGTCGCGGCCAGGTGCGGGCGGACGGACAGTGCGCCTGAAGTTGCGTTTGGAATGGTCATACCATTGCCCACACCAACAATGGTCATGAACCCAAAGAAGCTGAGAACCGAGCCGAAGCCCGTAAGGAACACGATAGTCGACAGTGCAACGCCGGTTGCGTTCATCCAGCACCCCCAAAGAACCATCCGGTTCACACCAAAGCGGACAGAGAACCTGCCGCTGAAGAAGTTGCCGAAGAAATAACCCACCGCGGGGGCGCCGAAGTAAATGCCAAGTTCTGACGCTGTTAGGCCGAACAGTTCAGTCCCGACGAAAGGCGCGCCGCCCAGATAAGCGAAGAAAGCGCCCGACGACAGGGCTGAGGCCATGGAATAGCCCCAGAACCGAGGGGATCTGAGCAATTCCGGGTATTCACGAAATTGCTGCAGCAAAGTTAGCCCGCTTTTGCGGGATGTTTCTCCGAAGTCGGAATAGGTCAGCATTAGCGCCAGTAGACCCAGCCCGAAAGGAAGCCAGAAATTTGCCTTCCAGCCAAAGCTCTCTTCCAGAAAGCCGCCGATGGCAGGGCCGATCATTGGAACAATGGCCATTCCCATGGTGACATAGCCGATCATCGAAGCGGCTTGATCCGCTTCGTAAAGGTCTCGCACCGCTGCGCGGCTAAGGACCATTCCAACAGCTACGACCGCTTGAAACATCCTGAAGGCCAGAAATACTTCGGCGTTCGGGGAGTAGATGCAACCCAGTGTCGCAATCAGAAACAGAACCAATCCCCAGAGAATAACCGGCCTGCGGCCAACCTTATCTGCGATGGGGCCGATCAGAATTTGGATTACTGCGCTGATCATCAGATACAGAGCGATCGACAGCTGCATGACTTTGTAGTCTGCGTCAAAATACGCGGCCATATTGGGCAGGCTGGGAAGGAAAAGATTCAAGCTCAGCGCTGACAGCCCGGATAGCATCACAAGTGTGGCAATGGTTGGGGGCGAACGACGCGCTGGCGAAGAAGTAAACTGCATGGTTCACATGTATAGTGACGGTTTTTGGGATTGCCATCCGTGACCGTGTCTCAGTGCGAAACTTTGCATGTTTACAATTACCCGGAACCGTATTTTCAAAGATTTGCAAATTTGCCGAATGAGGCTTTGGTCTGAACGAAACTAAGTATAGTGTCGCGCCAAATTTCAAAGGGGATCATCGTTATGAAAGACATCCTTTCCGAGCTTGAAGGCCGCCGCAACGATGCACGGCTGGGGGGTGGGCAAAAACGTATTGATGCGCAGCATGCGCGGGGCAAGCTGACCGCACGCGAACGCATAGAGCTGTTGGTGGATGAAGGCAGTTTCGAAGAATTCGACATGTTTGTCAGCCATCGCTGCACGGATTTCGGGATGGAAAATCAAAAGCCTGCGGGCGATGGTGTCGTCACCGGATGGGGCACAATCAATGGTCGTATGGTCTATGTCTTCAGCCAGGACTTCACCGTTTTCGGCGGGTCTCTGTCGGAAACCCACGCGCAGAAAATCTGCAAGATCATGGACATGGCAATCCAGAATGGTGCCCCGGTGATCGGCATCAACGATTCGGGTGGTGCGCGAATCCAGGAAGGTGTGGCCTCGCTTGCGGGTTATGCCGAGGTGTTCCAGCGTAACATCATGGCCTCGGGCGTGGTTCCGCAGATCAGTGTGATCATGGGGCCCTGCGCCGGTGGCGCCGTCTACAGTCCGGCGATGACCGACTTTATCTTTATGGTCAAAGACACCTCGTACATGTTTGTGACAGGCCCCGATGTCGTCAAGACAGTCACCAATGAGGTTGTAACCGCCGAAGAGCTGGGTGGTGCATCGACCCATACCAAGAAATCCTCGGTTGCCGACGGTGCATTCGAAAACGATGTCGAAGCACTGGCCGAAGTGCGCCGTCTTGTCGATTTCCTACCGTTGAACAACAAGGAAAAACCGCCCGTTCGTCCCTTCTTTGACGAACCGGGCCGGATTGAGGCTTCGCTGGATACGTTGATCCCGGACAACCCGAACACACCTTATGACATGAAAGAACTCATTGCCAAAGTGGCGGACGAGGGTGATTTTTACGAAATTCAAGAAGATTACGCCAAGAACATCATCACGGGCTTTATCCGTCTGGAAGGTCAGACCGTAGGTGTTGTAGCCAACCAACCGATGGTACTGGCCGGCTGTCTGGATATCGACAGCAGCCGCAAGGCCGCGCGTTTCGTCCGGTTCTGTGATTGCTTTGAAATTCCGATTTTGACACTGGTCGACGTGCCGGGCTTTTTGCCGGGAACCTCGCAGGAATATGGCGGCGTGATCAAACATGGCGCAAAACTGCTGTTTGCCTATGGCGAGGCGACCGTTCCGAAGGTCACAGTGATCACCCGAAAGGCCTATGGCGGTGCCTATGACGTGATGGCATCCAAACATCTGCGTGGCGATTTCAACTATGCTTGGCCAACCGCCGAGATCGCGGTGATGGGGGCCAAGGGCGCGACCGAAATCATCCACCGTGCGGATCTGGGCGATGCCGAGAAAATCGCACAGCACGCTCAGGACTATGAGGACCGGTTTGCCAACCCGTTTGTGGCTGCGGAACGTGGATTCATTGATGAGGTGATCATGCCGCATTCGACCCGCCGCCGCGTATCGCGAGCTTTTGCCAGCTTGCGTAACAAGCAACTGAAAAACCCCTGGAAAAAGCACGATAACATTCCGCTGTAAGCTGACGGTCGCGGGGCAGGCGCTCTGGTTTGCCTGCCTCTGGGCACGTTGGTGAAAGACCCCCAAACGGCGAATTTGACTTTGAGAGCAAAGCTGCTAAATGAAATGCCTTATTGGACATAGAAAAGCGCGGGCCAGTAGGCATGCGCGCGCGATCCCGGAGAGAGGAGCTCGCCTTTGGTGGGTCTGGGATCGCGCCTTATGTCTGGCAATTCTCTGTCTTGGTTCGCCTACATTCGCTGAAGCATTGGTGCCGGTGCCCTCTGGGCAGCCTGTACGTCTGAACGATGTCCTGCTGGACAACAATCCGGGCGAGTTATGGCTGCGCTTTCGCTTCATCGCGCCAAAGATAGGCTCGGATATGGGACGCATTGGATATGATGTCGCCACGATCGACATGGAGCACCTGTGTCAGACGCTGGCCGTGGCCTATGTCGAGCACCACAAGCTGGAACCGGCGCGAGTGGTGATTTCCCTGTCGAACAAGCCGATAGATTTTGGCCATACCGCGCCGGATGCCACGCAGTTCTTCGAAGCGTATCTTCTGCAGGATTCCCAATGTGTCTGGGACGGAGGGATTTGAGAATGGTTGTCAATTACCACAATTTCTGTGCATTCCCCTTCGCCTCAAAGGACCTTAGCGAAGAGGCGCTGAAATGTTGAAACATCGCGGATTTCCCGGCCGTCTGACCGGGACGGATTATCAATTCACAATCAGACGGGCCAACCCAAAGGGTGTTACCCCACTGACAACGCGTGAACGGTTCCGGGATCGTAAACCTGCTGATCGTCGCGCGGATGCAGCCTTTATCGAGGCCCTGTGGGAGCATTTCGGCGACCAGCCATTCGAACGTGGCAATCTGGATGCCGGTCGCCTGAGCT
The DNA here is from genome assembly GCF_900182615.1 of Ruegeria faecimaris. GTDB lineage: Bacteria > Pseudomonadota > Alphaproteobacteria > Rhodobacterales > Rhodobacteraceae > Ruegeria > Ruegeria faecimaris. The sequence continues at coordinate 180,557 of NZ_FXTE01000004.1, forward strand.
GGTTTTTCGGGCGTGAGGTCATTCCGGCGGAGGATCCGTTTGACCCCGCCAGCTATGATGCCTTGCTGGTCATTGATCCGAGCGTGGCCAGAGCCTCGTTTCCGGACATTTTCGGCGGGGATAGCTGAAGGTGATCGACGTCGTCGCACATAAACGCCTTGGAAATTCCAACAGGGTTTCTTTGCCCCGGTTGGGCCAAGAAGGATATGTGCGCTGTGCAGATCGGGCGCGTGACAATCGCGCAAAATACCTGAGGGAAAGGGCGCAAACTACTGATTCTATGGCGTGTATCACCCGTGGCTTGGTGGCGGGAGAACCATCAAGGCTTGGGCAGGAAAAAGGCCAGTCGGCGGGGGTTGGCCGCGGCGACTTAGGATCGAATTCTTCAGGTCATGTGATCTCAGGTAGTGTTGATAAAACAAAGGTTTGCGTGACTGTCGGGGTGCGAATTTCGCCCTGCCCAACCAAAGTTCACGCGAGCGGAATCGGCGCGTTTCTGCGCGATATTTCGCTGAATGGGCAGATTCTGGCCGGAAATTTCACCACTGGCCAATCCCGGTTTGCAGGTGCAACCGGGCCGTGCATGGTGAGCGGGTCGTGCGGCTCTACTTTGCCTGCGTCGCACGCGCACCTACTATTCCGTACCCCTTCCTTCCGCGGGCAGGCTTGTGGTTTTCACAATGTCCTGCCCGCGTTTTTCTTTGTGCAAACTTCAGTCATTGGATGGCATAAAACTGCGCAAATGGGCATCTCGGTACGCTCGTTATTGAATAACAGTGGCGATTTCCCGCATCTGGCTCTGAAATTGTTAAAAAACCAAAAAAGGCAGACATCATGCGAATCTCGAAAGTCATTCTTGCAATGGCGACTTGTGCAGGGCTCGCGGCGTGCGGAGACTCGACCGGCGAGCAGGCGTTGCTTGGCGGCGGAGCCGGCGCCGTTGGCGCTGCAGTCGTCAGTGCCGACCCGCTGTTGGGTGCCGTGGTCGGCGCGGCAGGCAACGTGCTTTACTGCAAGACCCAGAACAACTGTAGATAACGAAATCTTCGGGGCCCCGTCGCCCCGACCGTCATCGCGCGACACGCCGTCGTGGGGCCATTGCCCCGCGGCGGCGTTTTGCGTTTCCAGAACTTCAAGACAGAGGACGTTCCATGTTCAACAAGATCCTGATCGCCAACCGGGGCGAGATCGCCTGCCGGGTTATCAAAACCGCCCGCAAGATGGGTATCGGCACGGTCGCCATCTATTCGGACGCGGACAAGAACGCCCTGCATGTGTCGATGGCAGATGAGGCCGTGCATATCGGCCCGCCACCTGCGAACCAGTCCTATATCGTGATCGACAAGGTCATGGATGCGATCCGTCAGAGCGGCGCGCAGGCGGTTCACCCGGGGTATGGTTTTCTGTCGGAAAACTCGAGATTCGCCCAAGCTCTGGATGCCGAAGGCGTGGCCTTTATCGGCCCTCCGGTCGGTGCGATTGAAAGCATGGGTGACAAGATCACCTCTAAAAAGATCGCGCAAGAGGCCGGCGTCTCTACGGTTCCGGGCTATATGGGCCTGATCGAAGACGCCGACGAGGCCGTCAAGATTTCGAATGAGATCGGATATCCGGTCATGATCAAGGCCAGTGCTGGCGGCGGTGGTAAAGGCATGCGGATCGCGTGGAATGACGACGAGGCGCGCGAAGGGTTCCAGTCGTCCAAGAACGAGGCCGCGAATTCCTTTGGCGATGACCGGATTTTCATCGAGAAATTCGTGACCCAGCCCCGCCACATCGAGATTCAGGTTCTGTGCGACAGCCACGGCAACGGGGTTTATCTGGGCGAACGCGAATGCTCGATCCAGCGTCGGAACCAGAAGGTTGTGGAAGAGGCACCATCGCCTTTCCTGGATGAGGCGACCCGCAAGGCGATGGGCGAGCAGGCGGTGGCCCTGGCCAAGGCTGTGGATTATGCCAGCGCTGGCACGGTCGAGTTTATCGTTGATGGTGACAAGAACTTCTACTTTCTAGAAATGAACACACGCCTGCAGGTGGAACACCCGGTGACCGAACTGATCACCGGTGTCGATCTGGTCGAACAGATGATCCGCGTCGCGGCCGGTGAGAAGCTGTCGATCTCGCAGGACGATGTCACACTGACCGGCTGGGCGATTGAAAACCGTTTGTATGCCGAAGATCCTTATCGTGGCTTCTTGCCGTCCATTGGTCGTTTGACGCGCTACCGCCCGCCTCAGGAAACTGCCGCTGGTCCGCTGTTGGTTAATGACAAATGGCAGGGTGAGGCCCCCAGCGGAGAGGCCGCCGTTCGCAACGATACCGGCGTCTATGAAGGCGGCGAGATCAGTATGTATTACGATCCGATGATCGCCAAATTGTGCACCTGGGCCCCGACCCGTGATCAAGCGATTGAGGCGATGCGGGTGGCGCTGGACAGTTTCGAGGTCGAAGGCATCGGGCACAATCTGCCGTTCCTGTCGGCAGTGATGGATCACCCGATCTTCATCAAGGGCGCGATGACTACCGCGTTCATCGAAGAACAGTACCCCGATGGGTTCCAGGGCGTAGAGCTGCCCGAGGCTGACCTGCGCCAGATCGCAGCTTCCTGCGCCGCCATGCACCGGGTGGCTGAGATTCGCCGCACCCGTGTATCTGGCCGGATGGACAACCATGAACGCAAGGTCGGCAAACGCTGGGTCGTGACCCTGCAGGGCCAGGAATACGCAGTTCAGGTGAATGCCGATAAAGAGGGCGCGACGGTCAAATTCGAAGACGGCGCGACATTGCGCGTGGCCTCGGAGTGGACGCCGGGCGATCAGCTGGCGGTGCTGGACATAGACGGTAGCCCGCTGGTTCTGAAGGCCGACAAAATCTCGGGCGGGTTCCGGATCCGCAACCGGGGCGCGGATATGAAGGTGCATGTGCGCCGTCCGCGACAGGCGGAACTGGCCAAGCTGATGCCCGAGAAACTGCCGCCGGATACGTCGAAACTGCTGCTCTGCCCGATGCCTGGCCTGATCGTAAAGGTCGATGTCGAAGTGGGCCAAGAAGTGCAGGAAGGTCAGGCGCTGTGCACCATCGAGGCGATGAAGATGGAAAACATTCTGCGCGCCGAGAAAAAAGGCACCGTTGCCAAGATCAACGCAGGCCCCGGCGACAGCCTCGCCGTGGATGATGTGATCATCGAGTTTGAATGATCATGACCGTGCGTTTGACATATCCTGCAAGGGAACCGGCGGTCGCCGCCGGGGCCGTCGGGTATGGGAAACGCGTTCAGCCGCCCTCGCGCCGTTCACGGATTTCGCGTTGGCGCAGGGGGGTCTTGTCGATGGAGCGACCGATTTCACGCACGCTCCAAGGGGAAGGTTTGCGCAGTTTGACCACGCCGTCCTTGTCGACAAACACCATCTGGAACCCGCGCGGGCGCAGTTTTGACCGGATGGGCGAGCGGGCGTCAGGGTCAGTGTCGATCAGAACGACCACATCGCGGTCGCGCATGACGTCCTCCCCTTCCAAAAGCATGTCGACCTGCTGCTGGAATCGCGGGTCAGCAGGTGTATCGGCGAAGACAACAATGGGCCGCTTGATCCACAGATATTCGCTGAGCTCGCTATCCCCCACAGGGCGGACAAATTCATCGTCAGCCGGGGCTACCCCGTCAGCTGCAAGCGCCGCCAGTGGAAATAGCGCCGAAAAAACAAAGGCTAGCGTTCGTATCATTGGGCCTCCTGTTGGATTGAATATAGTCCCTGCGCGCACGAATGCGACCAGTGAAATGCACGCAGCCCATAAAATATTGCGTCCCACCCAATTCGAATGGGCGCAACCACGGATGATAACGCGCAGGCCACGCCCTTGCGCGACCCGAATTGAGAAAAGGATATCGCAATGACCAATAGGAAAGACTGGCAGGCGCTGGCCGAGAAAGAGCTGCGCGGTCGCCCGTTGGACGACCTGACTAGAGAGACGCTCGAAGGCATCGCCGTCAAGCCACTCTATACGCAAGAAGATACGGCTGATCTGCCGCATATGGGCTCCATGCCCGGGTTTGGGCCGTTCACGCGCGGGGTAAAGGCGACAATGTATGCCGGTCGTCCCTGGACGATCCGCCAATATGCGGGGTTTTCCACCGCCGAAGAATCGAATGCCTTCTACCGTCGCAATCTGGCGGCGGGTCAGCAGGGGGTCTCGGTGGCTTTCGATCTGGCCACGCACCGCGGATATGACAGCGACCACCCACGCGTTGTCGGCGATGTGGGCAAGGCCGGTGTGGCCATCGACAGCGTAGAGGACATGAAGATTCTGTTCGACGGCATCCCGTTGGACAAGGTCTCGGTCTCGATGACCATGAACGGTGCCGTGGTTCCTATCCTGGCAAGTTTCATTGTAGCGGGTGAGGAACAGGGCCACGACAAATCCGTCCTGTCCGGCACTATTCAGAATGACATTCTGAAAGAATTCATGGTGCGTAACACCTATATCTACCCGCCTGAGCCTTCGATGAAGATCATCTCGGACATCATCGAATATACGTCGAATGATATGCCCAAATTCAACTCGATCTCAATCTCGGGCTATCACATGCAAGAGGCCGGCGCGAACCTGGTGCAGGAGCTGGCCTATACGCTTGCTGACGGGCGCGAATACGTTCGTGCAGCGACGCAGGCCGGAATGGATGTCGACAAATTCGCTGGTCGCTTGTCGTTCTTTTTTGCCATTGGCATGAATTTCTTCATGGAAATTGCCAAGCTGCGTGCGGCCCGTACCCTTTGGCATCGGGTGATGACCGATTTCGGCGCGAAATCCGAGCGCTCTAAGATGCTGCGGACCCATTGCCAGACCTCAGGCGTGTCGCTGCAAGAACAAGACCCCTATAACAACGTGATCCGCACCGCCTATGAGGCGATGAGCGCGGTTCTGGGCGGCACCCAATCGCTGCATACTAACGCCTTGGACGAGGCGATTGCGCTGCCCACCGATTTCTCTGCTCGCATTGCACGGAACACTCAGTTGGTGCTGCAAGAGGAAACCGGGGTGACCGATGTGGTCGATCCGCTGGCCGGGTCTTACTACGTCGAAAGCCTGACTAATGAGTTGGTCGAAAAAGCCTGGGCTCTTATGGAAGAGGTCGAGGAAATGGGCGGCATGACCAAGGCCGTTGCATCCGGCATGCCAAAGCTTCGGATAGAAGAAAGCGCCGCCCGACGGCAGGCGATGATCGACCGGGGTGACGAGGTAATCGTCGGCGTCAACAAGTACCGCAAGGAACGGGAAGACCCGATAGACATTCTGGATGTCGACAACGTGGCTGTCCGCGAGGCGCAGGTGGCACGTCTGGAACGCATCCGTACCACGCGCGATGAGGCTGCCTGCCAAAAGGCGCTGGACACCCTGACGACCACCGCCCGCGATGGCGGCAACCTGCTGGCCGCTGCTGTCGAAGCCGCCCGTGCCCGCGCATCCGTAGGAGAGATCAGCATGGCAATGGAAAAGGAATTTGGTCGCCACCGCGCCGAGGTCAAAACGCTGGCCGGTGTTTATGGGGCCGCCTATGAGGGCGACGAAGGCTTTGCCGCCATCCAGAAGTCCATTGAGGATTTTGCTGAGGCCGAAGGCCGTCGCCCGCGCCTGCTGGTCGTCAAGATGGGGCAGGACGGGCATGACCGGGGAGCCAAGGTGATCGCCACAGCCTTTGCCGATATCGGCTTTGACGTGGACGTTGGCCCGCTGTTCCAAACGCCGGCCGAGGCAGCACAAGACGCGGTGGACAATGACGTCCATGTCGTCGGCATTTCGTCTCAGGCAGCCGGGCACAAGACGCTGGCCCCGCAGCTGGTCGAAGAACTGAAAAAGGCCGGGGCTGAGGATATCATCGTCATCTGCGGAGGTGTCATCCCACAACAGGATTATAAGTTCCTCTATGATCACGGGGTTAAGGCGATCTTTGGTCCGGGTACGAATATTCCCGAGGCGGCACAAGATATCCTGCGTTTGATCGGCGATTCCAAAGATTGAACCGGCGCCAAGTTTTTTCGTCGAAAAATCTTGTGATCCAGCGCCTTTGAGGAAAACATACGGCCAGACCCTTGCGGTCTGGCCGTATGTCATCTGGGGGGCTCATCCGTGTTACTTGATCACTTGGCGGTTGCTGGCGAAACGCTTGAACAGGCTTCGGCTCATGTCGAACAGGCGCTGGGCGTATCCTTGCAGGACGGCGGCAAGCACGAGAAATTCGGAACTCATAACCGGTTGTTGGGCCTGCGGGACGGTTTGTATCTGGAAGCCATCGCGATTGACCCCGATGCACCCAATCCGCAAAGAACCCGCTGGTTCGATCTAGATCGGTTTCAGGGCGCTCCCCGCCTGACCAACTGGATTTGCCAGGTTCCGGATATCGAGGCCTCGCTGACGGTCTTTCCTGACGGAGTCGGTCAACCGATCGACCTAAACCGTGGCGCGCTGCGTTGGCGCATGGCGGTGCCTCCCAATGGGCGCCTGCCGTTTGATAATCTTTTCCCAGCGCTCATCCAGTGGCAGGGTGACCTTCACCCGGCAAACATGCTGAACGACAGTGGCTGCCAGCTGCGCCGCCTAGTCGTCTATCACCCTGATGCGCTGGATCTCGCCAAAGTGGTTGGGCCGTTGGGGCAAGTTGAGTTCGACAGCGGTCCGGCGGCGTTGCGCGCGGAAATTGACACGCCGCACGGGGTGCGGGTGCTGGAATGAATATCCGGCAAGCCAGTTCAGACGACGCGCCCGCCGTTGCGGCGATCTGGAATGCGATCATCCGCGACACGCTGGTGACCTTCACCACCGAATTGCGCAGCGATGACGCCGTTGCATTGGATATCAAATCCAGAGGGGCGGCGTTTCTGGTGGCCAAGCGTGACGGCGTTGTTCTGGGCTTCGCAACCTATGGTGCGTTTCGGTCAGGGCCGGGCTATGCCCATACGCGTGAACATTCGATCCTGTTGGCACCGCAGGCGCGGGGCCAGGGGATAGGCCGCGCATTGTTGCAGGCCTTGGAAGCCCGCGCACAGATGGACAATGTTCATGTTTTGATTGCGGGCATTTCCTCGGCCAACCCTGCGGCCATCGCTTTCCATACGGCTGCCGGATTTACACAAGTGGGCCTGATGCCCGAGGTGGGGTTTAAATGCGGTCAGTGGTTGGATCTTGTGCTGATGCAGAAAATTCTTGCCCCGCAGTGATCTGTCGCACCTGACAGTCGCGACGGAGCGGGTTAGGGTGCGCTCATGTCGATTTGGACCCGTATATCCGATGCGCTAAGCGCGCTTGCACAGGGCGAAAGCCTGACGGCCGTGTTCGAGAAACTGCGCACGCCGCCGGAACGCTCGGTCGCCTTTGCGATTGCGGTCATCGCCCTGGGGGCCAAGATGGCCAAGGCCGACGGGCAGGTCACGCGAGACGAGGTTACTGCCTTTCGGGATGTATTTCAGATCGCACGCGAAGATGAGGCCGGTGCAGCTCGAGTCTTTGACATGGCGCGCACCGATGTCGCCGGGTATCAGGAATATGCCAGCAAAATTGCCTATATGTTCGCAGAAGACAGCACCACCTTGTGCGACCTGATGGAGGGGCTGTTTCATATCGCAATGGCCGACGGGTTTTATCATCCCAACGAAAATAAGTTTCTGGAAGATGTCAGCCGGATATTCGGTCAGACCGATGCTCAGTTTCTGGCCTTACGCGCACGGTTTGTACCGGATGCACCAAAGGATCCTTATACGGTGCTGGGTGTGCCGCGGAATATGCCTCTGCCCGACATTCGTAAGGTCTGGCGGCAACTTGTACGCGACACTCATCCCGACGCCATGATGTCACGAGGCGTTCCGGAAGAGGCCATTCGTCTGGCCGAAAAAAAGATGATCGACATCAATCGCGCCTGGGATGAAATCAAAGGCGCGCAGGCCTGAACCGATGCGATTGGCAACCTACAATATTGAATGGTTCGCCAATCTCTTCGACCGGCAAGACCGTTTGATCGTAGATGACAGCTGGTCCGGCAGATACAATGTCACCAAAGCTGAACAGATCGAGGCCATCGCAAAAGTGCTGACGGCAATCGACGCGGATGCCGTACTGATTGTTGAAGCTCCGAATACTGGTAAGACGCAGAACACCGTGCGTGCGCTGCAAGGGTTTGCCGAAGCGTTCGATCTCCGCATAGGAAACGCGATCATGGGGTTTCCGAACGATACCCATCAGGAACTTGCGTTTCTTTTCGATCCTCAGATCCTGTCATTGCGCCATGATCCCAAAGGAAACAAGGAGGGAAAAGGGGCTGCCCCTCGTTTTGATGGCGTGTTCAAGATCGACCTGGATATTGATGCAACCGAGGATCATGTGCGCTTTTCCAAGCCGCCAATGGAGTTGTCAGCGCAGACGTCAGGCGGGGCGACGTTTCGACTGATCGGAGCGCATCTGAAATCCAAAGCCCCGCATGGGGCAGAAAGCCGCGATGAGGCGATCCGGATATCCATCGCCAATCGACGCAAACAGCTTGCACAGGCTGTCTGGTTAGGGCGGCGAGTACAGGCACATATTGCGGCTGACGAGCATGTCATCCTTTTGGGCGATCTCAACGACGGGCCGGGCTTGGATGAGTTTGAAAACCTGTTCGGACGCTCATCTGTCGAAATCCTGTTGCAGACCGGTCTGTTCGATCCGCATGCGGTGATGGCAAACGAGGCTGAACCCGAAATCTTACCCTCGTCCGCGCGCTTTGTGCGCCGTGACAGGGCTGATCATCTTGAGGCGCTGTTGGACTATGTCATGATCAGCGAAGGGCTGCGTGTTAAGCGCCCGAAATGGCGCATATGGCATCCTTTCCAGGACCCTGCATGCTATGCCTCGCGGGACCTGCACGAGGCGCTGCTGACAGCCTCGGATCATTTCCCTGTCACGCTGGATATTGATCTGTGACCTTTCATCACCGGCGTGGGCGACTTATATCTGAAGCATGAAAAAGTTCATTTCAATATGCGTAGTCACAGCGGCCATGGGCGTTTCGGCACAGGCAGAGGACGACACAGGCAAATCCTTGATGGAACAAGGGGCTGAGTTGTTCTTTGAAGGGCTGCGTCAGGAAATGGAACCCGCGCTTGAGGATTTGTTGGGGCTGGCAGATCAATTCGGCCCCGCGATGCAGTCGTTTTTTGAGGAAATGGGACCGGCCCTGGCGGAACTGGCCGCCGAAGTGCAGGACTGGAGTGTTTATGAGGCTCCGGAAATCCTGCCGAACGGGGATATCATTATCCGCAAAAAGCCGCCCGAGCCCGAGGTTGAGCCGGAAAAACCCGAAAATGAGCCCGAAGGCGAGATTGATATCTGAGGGTCAGCCTTTGATGATCAAGCGGGGTTCGGATTTCAGCGTGCTTGCCAATGAGTTCAGTCGTGCTTCGGCCACTTCGCTAAAGAGAGGGGCTGCGGCTTCGGGCAAAATCAGCTCTAGCTGACGTTTTTTAGGGTATAGCCGAAGCGTGCCCATCGTGGCTTCGTTCTGCATCCACAGCATTGCACCAAAGCGCATGGCTTTGCCCAGAATCTCGGCCTGTTCCTGATCTTTTTCGCCCAACAAGTCATAGAGAGGGGTAAACCGGTTGCCCTCACGCTTGTTGCGATACCTGTGCTGCAGGGCCAGCCCGATATAGACCCGTTCGGAATGCTTTAAACCGCCCAAGTTGGCGCGAGTTACGTAATCAAAGCAGGTTTCAGCCCGGTAATCCGGATGGGCGCGCCAACTGACATCGTGCAAAAGACACGCAGCCTTGATCAGCCTGACCCGCGCGGGCGGCGCGGATTTGAACAGAGGCATGACGAATTTGAACAGATGTTTGCCAAACCCGGGCAGGCGGGCATCTTTGGCTTCGGAAAAATAGCTGGCTTCGATCAGAGGGTCACGATCGCGCAGGATTTGTGGCATCTGTTCGTAAAGCAGGCCTTCGCGGATGCCATAGCTGGAAACGGCAATGTCCTTGGGTTTGAACGTTCGCACCAGTCGCGCAAGCACATCCATCGCATAAGGGATCAGCGCCATCCGAGAACCCGAGACGCCTGCCAGACTGCGCAGTTTTTCCGGGTCACCCTTTTCGATGAATTTGATGGTCTGATGCACCTGCTTTGTCGTCATCCGATATTCATGCAGCACGTTCAGGGGATATCCCCGGCGCAGCATGTCGAGCCTTGCAAAGGCCCGCCAGCTTCCGCCCACCAGAAACAGACGATCGCGCTGAGGGCCCATCTGGTCGCGCAGGTTTTCCATCGTCTCCTTGATTTGCGCCTTACGCGCGCGACGACCGCCCTTGATATCCCGCAGCTTCAGCGGACCCAGGGCCGACGAAAGGCGACGACCAACGTCGCCGCCACCGATCTCGGCCAGCTCCATCGAGGACCCGCCGATATCACAGATCAGACCATATGCACCGGGCCAGCCCAGTAAAACGCCCTGAGCGGACAGGCGTGCCTCTTCCCCGCCGTCGATGACCGAGACCGTCAACCCGGTTAGCGCGTGAACTTCGGCGCAGAAATCCGGGCCATCCTTGGCCTCTCGCACGGCGGCGGTGGCCACGACGTGCAGCCCCGGCAGACCCAGATCGTCTGACAGCCGGGAAAAACGCTTCAACGCAGCCAGGGCACGTATCCTGCCAAGCGGGTTCAGGCGGCCGGTCTCGGACAGGCCCGCGCCAAGCTCGCACATGACTTTTTCATTGTAGAAATAGGCAGGCGATCGCGCAGCACCATCAAAGATCACCATCCTGACCGAGTTCGACCCTACATCAACAACGCCGACGCGCGACAGGGCGCGGGCCTCGGGGTTGTCAAACAACGGCTTTCCGAAAGGTCCCCAGTCGGGAATGTTAGTATCTACGGCTTGATCCATATCTCGTCCAGATATTCCAGGCTTAAGATGCGAAATCACCGGGGACGGGTCAATCGCTGGTTTCGGCATCTTCCAGTTCCGCACTCAGTACTCGTACGGCCAGAGCCCGCGTGATGTCTCGTTTCTCGGACAGCGCCAGTTGATCCAGCAGCGCCACAGTGCTGGCGGCGGTTTCGAAACGGCGATCCATATGTTTGACGAGGTAAGCGATGACCTCGGGTCCGGGGTTCAGCTGTCGGTCTACGAACAGTTTGGCCAGCACGGCGCCTAGCAGCGCGTCATCGGGCGGGTCCAGCGCAACGTGATGTGCGCCTTCGATCCTGCTTTGCAGGTCAGGCAAGGGCAACTGCCAGAAATTTGGCGCCAGGCGCCCGGTCATCAGCAGGGCGTGGCCTTCTGCCAACACAAGATTGTGCAAATGGAATAGGGTTTTCTGCTGGTCCATATCGCCAGCAATCATGGGGACATCTTCCACCGCGATCGGTGTTTGGGCGAGGTCAGGAACCTCGTCGTGCTTAATCTGCGAGGCTTGCACAATGCGACCACCGGTCTCGGCCGCCCACACATGGGCCAGATGTGTCTTGCCCGCGCCAGCAGGTCCGCTGAGCACCAGTTTATTCCCCGGCCATGAGGTGGCCGAGATCATGGCCACGGCCAGTGCATTTGCGGGCGAGACGAAAAAATCCTCGCGCCCCAGCGCAGTCTTGGCCGGTAGATCAAAGCTCAGCTGTAGGGCCATTCAATCGTCTTCCTGGTCCAAACCCACAAGGCCAGTATACAGACGGCTATCCAAATAGATCGACGTGGCAAAGCGCGCCAGAACGCCAAGTGCTGCAGCGACCGGCACCGCGATCAGCATCCCGACAAATCCGAACAGGGCGCCAAAGACCGACAATGCCAGCAACAGCCAGACCGGGTGCAACCCGACCGAGCTGCCGACGAGCTTTGGCGTCAGAAAATTGCCCTCGGCCACCTGACCCAATGCAAAGACCGCTGCGACCAGCCCAATTTGCGTCCAGTCTCCCCAGAACTGGAACAGTGCCAAACCAATGGCCAGTGAGCCCCCGATCAGGGCGCCCAGATAAGGGATAAACGTGACTAAGCCGGCGATAAATCCAACGACCAGCCCGAACTGCAGTCCGACGGCCATCAGCGCGACGGCGTAATAGGTGCCCAGGATCAGGCAGACTGTGCCCATTCCACGTACAAAAGAGGCCAGAACGCTGTCAATCTCACCAGCCAGTCGCTTGATGGTGGGGGCGTGGTCGCGGGGCAAAAGCTCTGCGATACGAGCAATCATGCGGTCCCAGTCCAAAAGCATGTAGACGGTGACTACTGGGACAATCACCAGCAAAACCACCACGTTGATGGCTGATCCAAGCGACGCAGCGACAGATTGCAGGACATCACCAGTTTTGGACTGAAGCGTCTCACCCAAGGACACCAGAAACTGGTGCGTGTTGGATTCGCGGTCCAAAAGCGACGGGAATTGCTGTTCGATAAACCCTCTTAGCTGCTTGAGAAGGCTGGGCATAACCTCGACCAGGTCGATCAACTGGGTGATCAGCGCCGGAACGACCATCAGGATAAGCAGTACGAAACCCAAAACGCCGACAACCGTGATTACCCCCGTAGCGGCCATGCGGGATAGGCCCAGCTTTTCAAGCCTATCCGCAACAGGATCAAGGAAATAGGCAATCGCGCCACCGATTACAAAGGGCAGCAATACATCGCCAAGTGCCCACAACAGCAGTACAATAACCACTGCGGCGATGCCCCAGTACCTGAGTTGATCTCTTACCGGCAAAGCCATGGTGGTCCCCTTGTTTCGGCACGTGCAAATGTTCTTGGCGTATGCGGCCCTACGATGCAAGCGCTTCATGACCCGCCAGAATCGCGCGGGGCTAGTCGCTTAACGTGCCCAGTTCAGGGGTGGCGTCATGGGCTGTTTCGTCGGGCCAGTTGGTGCGCCAGATTTCGGCAGACCAATGGCCGCAATGAACGGATGGACGGTCAAAGCCGGGCAGAGGCGTCAAAAGCGGTTCGACAACCACATCATGCCGCGGCACCGCGAAATACGGGAAGGAATAGCGTTCTTGACCCGATCGGTTGACCACTCTGTGAGGGGTGGATTTCAACCGGCCACCCGACCAAAGCTCTAGCATGTCGCCGATGTTGACGACAAACCCATCCGGCGGGCAGTCGGGTGTGATCCAGCCGCCATCGCGGGTCTGAACTTCAAGCCCGCCGACCGGGTCAGGGGCGATGATGGTCAGCGCATCTGTGTCCTTATGCGGGTGGATGCCATAGCCGGTATCGTCCGGGGCCTGAGGGGGATAGTGCAGCAGGGACATATTGGTCATAGGCTCATGAAACGCGTCTCGCAGCTGGTTCGCAGGTAGCTTCAATCCCATCTCCAGGGCGCCCAGCAGCATATGCGCGACACCGTCCAGCTTTGACCAGTAATCCAGAATCACTGCCTGTGCCCGTGGGACATGACGGGGCCAGATATTGGGGCCATAGAGGGCACAATCTCGGCGGATGGGCGCATCCAGGTCCACCTGATAATGCAGCTTGTAGCCTTCGTATTTATCCGCTTTGCCCGACCCGTCATTCGGGGTGAAAAACCCCATCGGGATAAAACCGCGATAATTCTCGCGTGTGATCGCCTGATCCCATTTCGCATCATCGTCGATGTCGAATATCGCCCGGACGCAAGTGCGCATGTTGTTGACGGTGTCCCGCGAAACGCCGGTGCCGGTAATCGACAGGAACCCAATCCGGGTGCAGGCATCCATGACTGCCTGAACGGTTGCGTTGAAATCGGTGTGGCTGGCATCACCCAGCGGAGCAATGTCGATTGTTGGAATGTGGTCCATCAGCGTATCCTCACGCCTTGCCGTGCCAGTTCTTTATGCACCGGGGCAAGGTTCAATTTATCGAGGTCTTGGTTGCTTTTGAGTGAAAGCGCCGCAGCAATCCCCGCGCCCTGACCCATGACCGCACAGCAAGCCATGTTGCGCGTTGCCGCATGGGCAACCCGGTCCGCCCCATGTGACCGGCCCGCGACCAGCAAGCCTCTGATCCCTTTGGGCAACATCGACCGATAGGGGATATGCATGTACCGACCAGTCGTGGGCAGGATCAAAATGCCATAGCCGTCGATGAATTCGGGGTAGATGCCGATTGTGTCTTCGAACCGGCCCTGATGGCGGGCATCATCCTCGGTCATGTTGTACACCGCGTCGATCTTGCGGGTGTCGCGAATGCCGATGGTCATCCCGAAATTCCGCAGCCGGGCGTTCTCACACCCGGGCATGAACCGGCGCAGCGCCTCGATGGCGAGCATTGACTGACGTCGCCCTTCGATCTCACCGCGGGTCATGCTGTCGGGATCGGTGCCATCGATCTCGGCCAGATGAATAAGGTTCATATAGGTCAGCTCACCGGTGTCATGCATCGCGCCCCAAGTGCCCGCGATGGTGTTCAGATGTGCTGGGATCAGCCCCTGATCAATCGCCTGCTGGAACGGTTTGTGCACAAAGGGCGAGTACATGTCGTCCTCTTTACCGCTGGTCTCAATGTTCCATTCGCCACCACCGCCCCAGTCCTTATAGGTCTGGGGGTCGGCCTTTACGCCTTCGATAAAGGCGCGCTTGTCGACGCCCGCCAGATGGAACATGACCGAGGCCGCCATCATGTCTTCTCGTGCGGTCTTGTGCGTGGGCGCACCGGCGCGATGGGCGACATCTGCGTCCCCGGTAGCGTCAATGACAACCTTCGCCAGTATCGCCTCGCGCCCGGCTTTGGATTCGGTGATGATGCCGGTGATCCGGTCGACGTCCATGATCGGAGCCACGAATTGCCGATGCAGCATCGGATGCACACCGGCCTCTTCAATCAGTTTGTCGGCGACCAATTTGAACCCTTCGCTGTCCAGCTCATAACTCAGCGACTGGCTTTCTGGCACCGCCGCACCCATTTCTTTGGCGCGGGTTTCGAACTCCATGCCGATGCCGCCAGCCTCGACCGTTTGCTCGTGGCGATACCAGGCAAAGCCTTCAACGCCGACAGCAGTGATATTGCCGCCCATGCAGCCGAAGCGGTCGACCAGAGACACTTCGGCTCCGGCCCGTGCGGCCGCCAGCGCTGCGGCCAGACCTGCAGGCCCGGAGCCAACAACCAGAACGTCCGTGGAATGGACAACGGGGATCTGACGGGCGGGTTCTTGAATGGTCTGCATGGGCGCCTCGGTGACTTTACATTGCCGCCACATTTGACACAGCTAACTGGCGGGTCAATCAAAAAACCGACAGGCCCGTGGTCGTAAAACCCCAATGCGTGATTGCCCCCGGCGGGGCTTTGGCATAATCACCTTTGAAGTCGAATTTTACCTCTAAAGGTCAAGCCATGCGCCTCAGCCGTTACTTTCTGCCCGTTCTCAAGGAAAACCCCTCCGAGGCTCAGATCGTCAGCCACCGGCTGATGCTGCGCGCGGGCATGATCAAGCAGGCCGCTGCTGGGATCTATTCCTGGCTCCCGCTGGGGTTCAAAGTTCTGCGCAAGCTGGAAAACATCGTGCACGAAGAACAGGAGCGGGCGGGTCACATCGCCATTCAGATGCCTGTCATGCAATCGGCAGATCTGTGGCGCGAATCCGGACGTTATGACGACTACGGCCAGGAAATGTTGCGCATGAAAGACCGGCATGACCGGGACATGCTTTTTACCCCGACTGCCGAGGAACTGGTGACCGACATTTTTCGGGGTCATGTCAGTAGTTACAAGGACCTGCCGCTGACGCTCTATCAGATCCAGTGGAAATTCCGCGATGAAATCCGTCCGCGTTTCGGCGTGATGCGGGGCCGCGAGTTCTATATGAAGGACGGTTATAATTTCGACTTGACCAAAGAGGATGCGCTGCACGCCTATAACCGCCACCTGGTTACATATCTGCGCACCTATGAGCGCATGGGTTTGCAGGCGATCCCAATGCGCGCCGATTCCGGCCCAATCGGTGGCGACGATACGCATGAATTCCTGGTTTTGGCTGAAACCGGCGAGTCTGAGGTATTCTATGACAGCGCCGTCACCGACCTGACTTTTGGCGACCGTCAGATTGACTATGACGACCGTGGTCAATGTCAGTCTATTCTGGAAGAGTTCACTTCAAAATATGCCCGCACCGACGAGACGCATGACGAGGCGCTGTTCAATCAGGTGCCGGAAGATCGGCGCCGCGTGGCGCGCGGGATCGAAGTTGGCCAGATCTTTTATTTCGGCACAAAATATTCCGAACCTCTTGGGGCAACCGTTCAAGGCCCCGATGGCAAACCGGTTCCGGTCCATATGGGTAGCCACGGCATCGGTGTCAGCCGCTTGGTTGGCGCGATCATTGAAGCCAGCCATGACGACAAGGGCATCATCTGGCCCGAGGGCGTGACCCCGTTCCATTGCGGTATCGTGAACCTGAAACAAGGCGATGACGAAGCGGACGCAGCCTGTGAAAAACTCTATGCCGCGCTGACCGTGCTGGGGTTGGAGCCACTTTATGATGACCGTAACGAACGGGCAGGCGGTAAATTCGCCACGATGGATTTGATCGGCCTGCCTTGGCGGATCACGGTCGGCCCGCGCGGCCTGAAGAACGGTGTGGTGGAACTGACTTGCCGCCGCACAGGCGAAAGCGAAGAGTTGAGCCCCGAAGCCGCCGTCACCAAGATCGCCGAGATCTATGAGCGCATCGCCTGAAACCGACACGCCGCTGATCTCGGTCATCACGGCGACATATAACCTTCTGTCCCAAGGGCGGCAGGACAGTTTCCGCGAAGTCATAGCCTGTATGGCCCGGCAGAGTTGCGACCGGGCCGAACATATCATTCAGGATGGCGCATCGGATGACGGCACGGTGGCGTTTCTGGAAGAGCTGACGGCAGGTGCACCACGAACGCGCGTGATCAGCGCGCCTGATACTGGCCTGTATGATGCCATGAACAAAGGCGCCGAGGCTGCACAGGGTGATTATCTGCTGTTCCTGAACTCGGATGACTCGCTGGCATCGGATGACATTTTGAACACCCTTGCCGACCGGCTTGCGGAATCTCGACCGGATTTCCTGTATGGCTCGACCCTGCGCAAATACGAGGACGGTTCGGAAAGTCGGGAAAAGCGCATGTCGCTCAAAGCGATCCTGCAACGGATGCCGTTCTGCCACAACTCGGTCTTGCTGAGGCGGGATGTGTTTCAGGCGCTGGGCGGGCATGACACGCAGTTTCGGGTGGCTGCCGATTATGACCTGATGCTGCGGCTCGTCGCCGGAGGATATCAGGGCGCGCGCACGGATGAGCCGATTTCGATGTTCTGGGGCAGGGGTGTCACCAGCGATATCGTCAACACCGCCGAAGATTATGCCCGCGTCTGGGTGCAGTTCTATTCAGGCTTCAATGCGGCTCGGACCCTGACCCAGCAGGATTTCTTCCGGTTCTACCGCCGCGGACATATGCCCGCCAATCTGATGATTGAATTGCTGCGACGCCCTGATACGCCGGACGGGATCAAATTGGCTGCACGCCATAGCCTTTGGAAAACAGCCCGCCGGTCCATACAGTTTTGGCGGCGCTATTAGTGGCCTGTCGCAGTCGGTCGGACCGAGACCAGGTCGCCATCAGCACCTGATCCGCGTGGGACAACGATCGGACGACCCAAACGATTAACCAGGTCCTTAAACTCGAACCCCAGAAATCGTATTCCGCAAACACGGTCACCGGTCATGCGGTCGGTGATACAGAGCCGCCCTTGCCGGAACGCCAGATGATACCCTTTGTCTTTCAGGATATCTGTCAGATTGCTCCAACTTGCGGCGCCAGAAAATATCGGACGTATCGCTGCGCGCAGCAGTGCTGCGGTCTCGCAATCAATTTCTGTAGATAGTTTCCGGGCCGAAATTGCGCCCGGTTGTTCTGTCTCAGTACGAATATTCATGAGCGACCCCCGCTCTGGAAATGAATTCCCCCACAAAGTAGGGTGACAAAGTTTCTTTAAATAATCAAAAAGCGAAATAATATTGCGCCTAAAATGTTGCATTTTGAGTGCAGTTTCACCCTGAATGCTCACATTGACTTCATAGCTGAAACAATGCGGTGCTGTCTGTGAAGGGCTTCACAACCAAGGGTATAATGCGGCATGTGGAAATCATCCGTATTTTGAAAAAACTCCGACCTGATTCGCCGATGGTTGAATTTCTTGCGGAATTGGATCACCTGCAATTTGCTGATACACGGGCCGAAAATCACAAAAGGATCCACGGTTTGCTGAGCTTCACAACCGTCGTCTATTCCAAAGACTTCCCCTTGCTTGAATTGCAGGCATTGTCTTTTGCCCGATTTGTTGACCCTGATCAGGTCGGCTCGATCCGGGTGATCATGAACGATGTGGACGAACCGGCACTGCGCGCGATGGTGGAACCGATTTTGGCTTCTTACGGTCCGTTGCGACCCAAAGTTGAAGTCCTGAGCGGCGATGACGTTTTGCTGGCTCCTGGGCAATGCGCGCGCCGGTCGATCTCGGACAGGATATTAGTCGAAAACCGATACCGCATTCCGGGCGCGCGCAAGGGTGGATGGCGTGGCAACAACGGATACCGGACACAGCAGGTTTTGAAATTGGGATCTGCTCGGGCTGCCTCGACAGAAAACATTGTAATACTGGACACCAAGAACCTGTTTCTGCGCCCCTTTCAGGAGGCCGAGTTTTTCTCGGACAGTGGTGCGGCGCGGATTCCGTTTATCGGTGTGAAGAGCGATTATCACAGACGCTGGCTGGAACAGAGCTTTGATGCGCTGGGCGCGTCGATCCCGGAAACGGACGGTATACAGACAACAAATTTCGCAACGCCTTATCCTGTGCGCCGGTCGCTGATCCTGGATCTGCTGCAAGAGATAAATGCGCGCCACGGATCGGTTCAGTCGCTATTTGCCTCTCGCAGGCGCCCGTCTGAGTTTATGTTGTTGAATGCATTTTGTCTGAAATCCGAAGCCGGTTTTGCGCCTTGGTTCGAACCCTCGGGAAACACTAGCATAGGGCTGTGGCCATCCTTTTCGGGGCAGAAACTGACTGATGAGCTTTCCCGGCTGGACGATCCGGAAACTCTGACCCTAGGCTTGCATAACAGAGCGCTTTACAAGCTGCCCGCCGACATTCGAAACCGGGTGTTTCACGAGCTGGAAAGCCGCGGTATCTGCGATCGTTCCATCGCCGAGGCCGCCTTGAACAGAACCGCTGCTTTGACCGGGCAAGTCGAAGTGGGCGGATAACCGGCTTGACCCCCGGTCGAATTGCCGAGAGGGTCGCCACAAAACAAAACCAGCGGAGCAGACATGGCCAAGACACCACCGCCATTTGCGCTTTTTGAGTGGAAAATCGCTTGGCGATACCTGCGTGCGCGCCGTGCTGAAGG
This sequence comes from Ruegeria faecimaris, assembly GCF_900182615.1. Classification (GTDB taxonomy): domain Bacteria; phylum Pseudomonadota; class Alphaproteobacteria; order Rhodobacterales; family Rhodobacteraceae; genus Ruegeria; species Ruegeria faecimaris. Next base: position 199,915 of record NZ_FXTE01000004.1, read on the forward strand.
TGGCGTCAGCGTGATGACATGGATTTCGCTGATCGGGATTACCCTGGCAGTGTTTGCGCTGATCGCCACATTGGCCGTCAGGTCCGGTTTCCGGTCCGAATTTGTCGGAACCATTCTGGGGGCTAACGCCCATGTGACCGTGTATTCATCGGGTGAGTTCACTGCGCAGGGGCAGGTAGATCGCACTATTGCGGATTATACGGACATGGCCGACCGGATCGCTCAGGTTCCAGGCGTTCAGCGTGCAGCACCTTTGGTGAAGGGTCAGGTTCTGATCACCAATCGCGACCGCAGCAGCGGGGTTGAGGTATTTGGCATCCAGCCCGAAGATTTGCTGGAGCTGCCCGGTGTCGCCGAAAGCGAACAGGCGGTTGGTGATCTGTCGATGTTTCAGAACGGCCAGGACGTCATTGCCATAGGTTCAGGCGTCGCGCGCAGCATCGGGGCGACGGTGGGCGATACCATCAAGCTGACCTCGCCCAATGGGGTTAAGACCGCGTTTGGCACCTCTCCCCGAGTGAATGCCTACCAGGTGGTTTATGTGTTTTCTGCTGGGCGTTATGACATCGACCGCACGCGGGTCTATATGCCCTTCGAACAGGCGCAGGGTTTTTTCAACCGCGAGGGCGTGGCTGATGAGATCGAAGTTATGGTTGACCGCCCTGAAGAGCTGACGCCGATCCTGATCCCGATCCTTGAAGCCGCAGGCGAGCGCAGCCAGATCTGGACATGGCAGGATGCCTCGGGCGGGTTCCTCCGCGCGCTTGAAGTGGAAGACAACGTCATGTTCATCATCCTGTCGATCCTGGTTCTGATCGCGGCGATGAACATCGTCTCGGGTCTGATCATGCTGGTGAAAAACAAGGGCCGAGACATAGGCATCCTACGCACCATCGGGCTGAGCGAAGGCTCGATCCTGCGCGTGTTCTTTATCTGCGGCGCGTTTACCGGGATCATCGGCACTGGGTTGGGCGTGGTGCTGGGCTGTCTTTTTGCGATCTATATCGACCCGATCTTCAGCTTTGTGAACTTTGTAATGGGGGGCGGGGTTTGGGATCCGTCCATCCGCGGTATTTATGCGCTGCCTGCGGAGCTGCATCTGTCGGATGTGCTCAAGGCTGTTGGTCTTTCACTTGGGCTGTCCTTCCTGGTCACCTATTTCCCCGCCCGTCGCGCGGCGCGGCTGAACCCTGTTGAGGCGCTGCGCTATGAGTGATGTAATGATGCGATTGGCCGGTCTAACCAAGACTTATCTCAAAGGTAAGCCGGGTGAGGTTCAGGTATTGCGCGGTGTCGATTTGGACCTGCGTGCGGGCGAGGCCGTGGCTCTTGTGGCGCCGTCTGGTGCCGGTAAGTCGACGCTGTTGCATATTGCCGGATTGCTGGACACACCCGACACAGGATCGGTTGAGATTGCAGGCCAGAACGTGACCGGGAAAGGTGATCGCACGCGAACTGCGTTGCGGCGGCAGGATGTCGGCTTTGTCTACCAGTTCCACCATCTGTTGCCGGAATTTACCGCGCTGGAAAATATCACCCTGCCGCAGCTGGCCAATGGCGTGTCCGAGAAGGCCGCTCAGGAACGGGCGATGTCCCTTCTGGATCATGTCGGCGTCGCCGCGCGCGCCGATCACCGGCCGGCCGCCCTGTCTGGCGGTGAGCAGCAACGCGTGGCCTTCTGCCGCGCATTGGCTAACAAGCCGCGGGTTCTGCTTGCGGATGAGCCGACGGGCAATCTGGACCCTGAAACCTCGGATCAGGTGTTTGACGCTTTGATGGCTTTGGTGCGGGACGAGGGGCTCTCGGCTCTGATCGCCACACATAACATGCAGCTTGCCGCCCGGATGGACCGAACACTGAGGCTGGACGGAGGCGCGCTTAGGCCAGTTGAGTGATGGCAACGCCTGCAGCCATCACTGCGATACCGCTTGCGCGAATCCATGTCAGCGGGGTGACCTGCGCACCAAACAAGCCGAAGTGGTCGATGGCTGCAGTGCTGACGAGTTGCCCAAGAAGGACAAAGAACACCGCGTTGCCGACCCCAAAATGTGGCGCAACATGGGTGATCGACAGAACGTAAAAGGCGACAAGCACACCGGCCAGAAGCAGGTGCTTGGGGGCATCGGCAATTTTTGAAAGGGCTCCAAAGCCGGGAAAAACCACCATCAACGCTGCACTTGATGCAAAGGCTATCGCAAACAGGACCACAGCCGCTGTTGTTGGCGACCCGATCAATTTGCCCAATGCGGCATTCAACGCGGCAAGGATCGGAACCCCAATTCCAGCCACAAGCATAATAGCAGCATATTGTGTCATGCGGTTTTCCTATTGCCTCGTTGATCTGGATCATTGCGCCAAGCCCAGGCACGGGCAAGCCTGAAAATGTCAAATCTGACAGGAGGATGTGATGATCAGACAGGCAATGGGGGCGCTATCGATAGCGGCGTTTGTGACGGCGTCTCAGGTCAGCGCGCAGGATACAGATACCGGCGCCGAGCTGTACCAGCATTATTGTGCAACCTGCCACGGGATCGACGCGACGGGATATGGTCCAATGGCAGGCGTCCTTGTTATTCAGCCAACTGACCTGACGCGGCTTGCAAGCAGCGAAGGGGTATTCCCGACCGCTCGTGTTGTGGCGCGCATAGATGGACGAGACCCGCTGGTCAGCCATGGCAGCCCGATGCCAGTCTATGGACCGTATTTCGAAGGGCAGGATACGGCGATGAAAACACCAGATGGGCAGCCGATCCTGACCAGCCAGCCGATCGTGGATCTGGTGGCTTATCTGCAGAGGCTGCAGGCCAACTGAACCTCACCGACAGATTCCTTCGGTCTCGGCATCGGCCCAGGGGATGACCACTGCGCTTTCACGCTTGTCACCACGTAGCGGAGCCAGATCGAAATGTGCGCCCAGCATCTCGTGCAGACGTCTGGTGCGGGGCGCCGACGGGTCCAGCGCCCGGCAGCATATGTATTCCTCGACAATGGCCCCCTGCTGTTCGTACCCATAGGACAGGAAATCAGGCGAGCTCTCCAGATCGAATTGGTAGGGGTCGCTGTTGCCGCCATGCTCGGCTGCGGCGCGCAGCGGGTGATATCCGGTTTTCTTGCGGTTTTGCCATTGCCAGACATGGGTCAGTTCATGACCCAACAGCATCGCCGCGATCAGGCTCATCCGATCCGGGAATTCGGACATGTAGTCGTCCAGATACCAGTCCCGCGTGAAATAGACTTTGTTGAATAGGGCCACCGCTGCGGGTTTTGCGGTCACGATACCTTCCTGCGGGGCGGGCAAAATGCGTTCGCGGCAAGCAAGGCGTGACCGATCTTTACGATAGAAAGTTATTGGCGCAACTGGTGCGCCTTCGACCAACCGCACTTTGTTGAGTTTCAGCGTATCACCCTGAAGTGTGCGGGTAAAAGCAGCCTCCTGATCAGTCAGGGGGCGACCGCAAGCGGTGAATACCAAAAGGGACGTCATCAAAATGAGGCGCAACATGACAAAAAATCTATTCTGGCAGCACTCGTGTGCAAATGGTTTTTTTTACAGGCTCATTGCCAGGACGCGGCTGATTTCCGTCAGAGATCGCCCGGACTGTTCCATCCATGTGTTGAATGCCGCTTGAACCGAGGCCATGGCCTTTTTCGATGTCGGCGGCTTATCGACCACGCCCTCGGCCACCAGCCGTGCGGTCACATCCTGTGACAGGATGAAACTGTCACGCCCCGCAAATCGCATTGCATATTGCGCCGATGCGCCACCCAGACGCGACCCTCGCTTGCTCAGCATGTTCAGCAAACCGACATAGTCATCCGAAGGCCACCCTCCCAGAATCTTTCCGACGCCACCTTCTTGGCGCAGTTCCAGCAAAAAGGCGGCATTGTCGCGGACCGTGGCGATCTTGGTGCCATTGCGCACGATCCGAGTGTCCTGCAACAGAGCATCGAATTTTTCGTCGTCCATAAAGGCGCAGCGTCCAATGTCGAACCCGTCAAAAGCGGTTTCGAACCCATCCCATTTGTTTTCGATGACCTTCCAGTTAAACCCGGCCTGAAAGATGCATTTCGTGATAATCGACAGCCAGCGATCTTCGGGCATTTCAGCCAGTTCCGCAGGGCTTTTGGGTTTGGAAAGCTTGTTGCTCAGGGCATCTGTCCCGCCGTGACGGCTGGCGGCTATGGCGAAAATCTCGTCGAAATGGCGCATCTGCAGAATCCTCCAAACCTAGCGTCGCGTTTTGCGGTCGGTGTTGCAAGGTGGCCCGGGACACATGCCTGCCAAGGTAAAAAAACATCCCAAGCCCAAAAGAAATGCTCGACAAAGTGGGTGATTCTGGTTTGTGATTGACTCGTCAATCAATATCCGCACCGCAATGCTGGGGAAATGCAGTGGGCGCGGGCGCCTAGCATGATGCTGAAAGAGGGGAAACACTTGGGCAAAGGGGCGAGTTATTCAGTGCCGCGCCGAACTGTCTGCTTCCCTTCTTCGCCAGTTTTTGTGCATGTTGCGACATGGATTTGTCACATGACAAGCCGACTGGCGCGTAACAGCGCGCCGGACCGGGCAAAACGAATATTGCAGGGAGAAAATCAATGAAAAAACTGAGTGTAAGCCTGATGGCGCTGACCGTTGCAGGCTCTGCCTATGCCGCCGAGATGGGGGCCGTGGATCAGCCGATCAAACTGGCGATCAACGAATGGACTGGCCAGCACGTGACCACCCATGTCGCGGGTGAGATGCTGAAAGCTGCCGGATACAATGTGGAATATGTGACCGCAGGCATGATGAATCAGTTCCAGGCGCTGGCCGATGGTGACATCGACGCGACCCTGGAAATCTGGTCGTCCAACGTATCGGATGAATATGCCAAGAAGATTGACGAAGGCACCGTCGTTGAAATCGGCGATCTGGGCCTCGACGCCAAAGAAGGCATCGCCTATCCCGCGCATGTGGCTGATCTGTGTCCCGGCCTGCCCGCATGGGAAGCGCTGAAGGACTGCGCGCAGGTATTTGCGACGGCCGAAACGCTGCCCGGGGGCCGTCTGGTCGATTACCCGGCTGATTGGGGTACGCCCGGCGCTGACCGTATGGTGGGCCTGGATCTGCCGTTCAAAGCGGTTCCCGCAGGTTCCGAGGGGGCTTTGATAGCCGAGCTTCGGGCCTCGACCGAGCGCAACTCGCCGCTGCTGATCACCTTCTGGCAGCCGCATTGGGCCATGTCGGCCTATGATGTGCAATTCGTCGAACTGCCAGCCGGGGAAGACGCCTGTTTCACCGATCCCGCTTGGGGCCCGAACCCGAACGCTGTGAACGATTGCGATTTCTCGCCGTCGCGCATCTTCAAGGCGGGTTGGAGCGGCATGGAAGACAAATGGCCCGCAGCCTATGAAATCCTGACCAACTATCAGCTGGCGGTCGAAGATCAGCAGCCGATGATGGGTGCGATCGACGTTGATGGTGGTTCCGTCGAAGAGGTCGTCGCCGCTTGGATGGCTGAAAACGAAGGCAAATGGCGCCCTGTTGTTGACGCGGCAACGCAGTGAGCTGACATCAGTGACTGACGCAAATTCGCCAGCCATCGCCTGCCAGAATCTCTGGCAGGTGTTTGGCCCCGGCGCTGACAAAGCCCTGACCGACGCGCTGTCTCGGTCAGGGAATGACGCTAACAAAGCCGCTGCCGATCTGCGGGAAAACGGGTTCATCCCCGCCGTTCAGGATGCCAATTTCGAGGTCAAGGAGGGCGAGCTGTTTGTGATCATGGGCCTGTCCGGATCGGGCAAGTCCACTTTGATCCGCTGTATCTCGCAGCTTTTGCCGGGAACGGGTGGCGAAATCCGTGTGGATGGCGAGAACGTCATCGGCGCGTCAAAGAAAGTCATGACCGAGCTGCGCCGCAAAAAACTGGGCATGGTATTTCAGCATTTCGGCCTGTTCCCGCATATGACCGTTGCCGAAAACGTCGCCTATCCGCTGCGTGTTCAGGGTGTTAGCCGCAAAGAGCGGCAGGCCCGCGCGCAGGAGGTGATCTCGTTGGTCGGGCTGGAAGGGCGCGAAGACAGCTTCCCGCGTCAGCTTTCGGGTGGTCAGCGGCAGCGCGTCGGGATTGCCCGGTCTCTGGCCGTGAACCCCGATATCTGGTTTTTGGACGAACCGTTCTCGGCCCTCGATCCCTTGATCCGCCGTCAGTTGCAGGATGAATTCCTGCGCATTCAGGCGACGTTGCAGAAATCCATCGTCTTCATCACCCACGATATTCAAGAGGCGCTGAAACTGGCCGACCGGATTGCCATCATGCGCGACGGCAAGATAGTCCAGATCGGTACACCCACCGATATCGTACTGCGCCCGGTGGACGATTACGTGCGAGAGTTTTCAAAGGATGTCGCCAAGGGTCAGCATGCCAAGGTCGCATCGGTCATGCGCCAAGACGGAGAGCGGGGACCAGATGACCCTGGCCTGACAACCTCGATGACATTGGACGCTGCATTGGCGCATTGCATGGAGTTATACGAACCGGTGCCCGTCAGGGATGCCGATGGTAACATCGTCGGAACGGTTCATCCGTCCGATCTGGCAGCGGCCCTGCAGGTTGATGAAACATGACTGTAGCGACGGAAGTTTCTGTGCCGCAGGCGCGCCTGAGCATTGGCGCGCGCGCCGCACTGTTCACAGTCATCGTCGGTGCGTTGTGTCTGGCGCTGGAAGGCGTCGCGCCCTGGCTGGTCAAATGGCCCGCAGGCTGGGAACTGCCTGCAACGCAATGGGTAGGCACGTTTCTGGACTGGTTCCTGAACGGGATCAAACCGGTGGCGCGGCTGTTTTCCGATCTCATGGCCTATCCCATGAACTGGGCCAACTTTGTGCTCGGCAATACGCCATGGCCCATCCTGATCGGTCTGGTGACTGCGCTGGGTTGGTATCTGGGCGGCTTGCCGATGGCGGCGCTGGGCTTTGTGGGCCTTAGCTTTGTGTTGGCATCGGGCTATTGGGCCGAAAGTATGAACACCCTAGCGTTAGTGGCCGTTTCCGTGCCGGTTGCGCTGATCATGGGCGGAGCTATCGGTATCCTTGCCTACGAAGTTCCGCGCGTGAAGTCATTTGTGCAGGCCGTGCTGGACGTGATGCAGACCGTGCCGACATTCGCTTATCTGACGCCGCTGCTGCTGCTGTTTGGTTTCGGTCCTGTGGTTGGGCTGATCGCCTCGGCCATCTACGCGGCCCCTCCGATGGCGCGCAACGTGATGTTGGGGCTGGAGCGGGTCGAACCGGAAATCAAAGAGGCTGCCATCATGTCCGGCGGCACGCGGTTTCAACAGCTGTTTCAGGTCGAGATCCCGGCTGCAGCCACGCAGATCATGGTCGGTGTGAACCAGTGCCTAATGGCTGCGCTGTCGATGGTTATCATCGCAGCCGTCATTGGCGGCTTCAACGATATCGGTTGGGAGGTTCTTCTGACCATGCGCAAGGCACAGTTCGGCGAAGCCTTGATGGCCGGTCTGGTGATCGTGGTCTTTGCCGTCGTCATCGACCGGATGAGCGGGACGCTGGCGACCGAACGTAAACGTTATGACCAGCGTGTCGCCTGGGCAGTAATTGGCGTTGCCGTGCTGTTCACCGCTGTCTTCTGGACCAGGCTGCCGAACCCGTCCGAACTGACCATTCTCGACCCGCTGGCCGGGGTGATTGACGGCGGGCTGACGGCGTTTACCCAGGCTAATGGGCCGTGGCTTGACGCGCTCAAGAACAACTCTTTGTTCTATGTGCTGCTGCCGCTTCGGATTGGTTTGGACCAGGCCGTGCTGCCGTTCACATGGGGTTTTCAGTGGACGCCCGTGATGAGCTATGGCCTGTTCGCCGCTGCCGCAGCGATTGCTGTGCTAATGGCATGGCGCGGACATCTGACCGGCGGGCTTGTGATGCTGATCCTGATCGGGATGCTCGAAACCGGCATTGCCAATCTGCCCTGGCCTTTCGTTCTGACTGCCGCCGCCGCGTTGGGGTGGGTGGCAGGGGGCTGGCGATTGGCGGCGCTTTCGGTCGGATTGCTCTGTACCATTCTTGTCTCGGGCCTGTGGGAACGCGCGCTGTTATCGCTGTATCTGAGTGGTGCTGCGGTGTTTTCTTGTGCCGTAGTCGGTGGTGTGATTGGTCTTGCCAGTGCGGTCTGGTTGCCTGTTTGGAAGGTGGTCCGCCCCGTCTGTGACATGTTGCAGACGATCCCACTGTTCGTGTTCCTGATTCCTGTGCTGATGGTGTTTCAGATCGGCGAGTTTTCGGCCTTTCTGGCAATCTGCGCCTATGCCGTTGTTCCGATGATCCGCTACACACGGCACGGGCTGGTCAACACACCGGATGAGATGATGGAGGCCGCCATCTCTAGTGGCGCGACCGAGTGGCAGATCATGCGTGACGTGCGCGCGCCTTATGCTGCCCCGACTATCTTACTGGGTCTGAACCAGACCATCCTTTACGCCTTTGCCATGCTGGTGATCGCTGCGCTGATCGGAACCACCGGTCTGGGCCAGTCGATCTATCTGGCGCTGGGGCAGGCGGATGTGGGATTGGGGATTTCAGCAGGGGCGGCGATGGCTATCCTTGCGCTGATAGCTGACCGCATCGTGCAGGGCTTTGCCGAGGAACGTCGCAAGGCGCTGGGCCTGTAAACATCGGCAGAAAGGCGGAACAACCGCCTCTCTGCCTCTTTTGATTTCGGGCAAGGACGTTCCGGCGCAGGTGATTAAACTTGGCGCAAATGATCGGAGACTACCATGGCGGGCTGGCCCCTATTCTTTGCTGCACTGATAGCGTTTCTGGCGACCCATGCGATACCAGCGCGCCCCGCTGTGCGCGACCGCCTGATCACTACGTTCGGACGGCGCGGGTATTTCGTGGCTTATTCCATCTTGTCTCTGCTGGTTCTGGGTTGGTTGATCATCGCCGCAGCGCAAGCCCCGTATGTCGAGGTGATCCCACCCATTTGGATTTTCCGCTGGATTCCCGTTCTGATGATGCCCGTTGTGTGCTGGCTCGCGGTTGCGGGCTTGACGATCCAGAACCCGTTTTCATTTGGTGGTTTAGGCCAGCGCCCGTTCGATCCGGAAAAGCCCGGCATTCTGCGCACCACGCGCCACCCGGTTTTGGTGGCGCTGTTGGTGTGGGCTGTCGCTCATCTGCTGGCCAATGGCAGCCTGTCCCACGTGATTTTGTTCGGTTTGTTTGCGGTATTTGCTGCGATGGGGCTGCCGCTGATTGATCGACGCAAGTCCCGTCAGATGGGTGCTGAATGGGGTCGGCTGTCGCGCAACACTGCAAGGTTTTCTTTGCGTGCGCCACGCCCTTGGCCGCCTGTTTGGATCGGGTTTGTAGCGCTGGCGGCATTTGCAATCCTGCTTCACCTACACGAACCGGTGATCGGATTGTCTCCGCTGCCATAAGCTGAGTGGTGGTCGGGGCGGGTCGTGCGTGCTATTTGATGTTTCGAATTGTTGCGACAAGGGGATTTGCATGTACCTCGCCTATGTTACGACCACCGACCGCGGTGCAACCGACCGTCTGCTGAGCGCGGCTGCGGATCGCCTTTTGGCCGCAGATGCGCAGTTGGCGGGTGTGGTGCAAACCAACACCGAATGCGCCGACAGCAGCAAGTGCGACATGGACGTCCGTGTCCTGCCAGAGGGAGAGACCATCCGGATTTCGCAATCTTTGGGTACACAGTCGCGCGGCTGCCGTCTGGACCCTGCGGCACTTGAGCGGGCAGTTGGATACGTGACGGCATCGCTGGCAGAGAATCCCCATTTGCTGATCGTTAACAAGTTCGGCAAGCACGAGGCGGATGGGCGCGGTTTTCGCCCGGTCATCGCTGAAGCACTGGCGCAGGACATTCCGGTTCTTGTCGGGGTGAACGGCTTGAACGCGGCTAAATTCGAAGAATTCACGGGCGGCGGTGCCGAGCAGATTGAGCCTGACCTTGAGGCGATCTTGGCCTGGTTTGACCGGGTCACTGCGCAACGTGAAGCTGCCGCCTGACAGAACGGTCATAAGGCGGGGCCATCGGTCCTGCCAATTTCTGCATGGTGCGGTGTGATCAGCCATCCATCACTCGCGCTGGCAAAGCTTGCTAGATGTCTGGAAGAAAATGGTGGGCGACCCTGGAATCGAACCAGGCGTGCGTCTCCGCGAGGGAGTTACAGTCCCCTGCCACACCTTGCGGCCTGTCGCCCACTGTCAGGCGTTGCACCTGACGTGGAGGCGTGATTACTAGCGCTCTAAAGGAGCGTCAACAGGAAAATACTGCTTTGACGCAGGAAACCGAATTCGCGGCCCGGAGGCCAAAGAAATGAAGAAACCCAAGTGGGTCGTCGAAAAAGAACAGGCGCGCAAAGCTGCCGCATCCGAAACTGTTTGGCTGTTTGGTCTGCATGCGGTGCGGGATGCGCTGATGAACCCAAACCGCACAAAATTGCACCTGATTGTGACGCGGAATGCGCGGGACAAGCTGGTGGAAGCCATTGAATTTGCTGGCATTGAGCCCGAGATGGTTGATCCACGCAAATTTACCGCTCCGATCGACCCAGGGTCGGTTCATCAGGGCGCGGCCCTTGAGGTTAAGCCTTTGGAATGGGGGGGTCTGGCGGAAAACTGCATCGGGCGCGAACACCCGCGCGTCATTTTGTTAGACCGCGTAACAGACCCCCATAATGTCGGAGCGATTCTACGGTCAGCTGAGGTTCTTGGAGCCAGCGCTGTAGTCGGTATGCGCCATCACGCGGCGCCGGAAACTGGCGCGCTGGCCAAGACCGCCAGCGGCGCACTGGAACGTCAACCCTATCTGCGGGTGCGTAACCTGGCTGATGCCATTGTCGAGTTGCAGGGAATGGGGTTTCTGGTCCTAGGACTGGACGGCGAGGCGGACGACACGATCGAGGCCGCCTTGGGAGGTAACCCGGACCAGCCAGTGGCATTGGTGTTAGGCGCAGAGGGACCGGGCCTGAGGCAAAAAACCAAAGAAACCGTCGACAAGTTGGTCAAAATTGACGCTGTGGGCGGGTTTGGTTCTCTCAATGTCTCAAATGCGGCGGCGATTGCCCTATATGCTTCTAGGCAAAGATAACGACAGGAGAACGCCATTTCCACGCCATCCAAAATTGCGACCTGCTGTTACTGTGGGACCCGGGCAGCGCTTGTTCTAAAAGGCACGCAGCGCCAAGAGCTCAGTTGTTCAAGCTGCGGTGCCCCGCTGCATAACCTCAAGATGATGCCAAAGCGCAAACTGGACGATGCCAAGGCGAACCGTCAAACAGCCAAGCAGGATCGTCCCTACAAAGGCAAAAAGAAGAAGAAAAAAGGCGTCTTCTCACGGGTGCTGGATGAAGCCTGGGATGTGATCGAGGACATTTTCGACTAAAGGCTGGCGTTGCCGGTTCGAATGTTCACAAGCGCGTTAAAAGGGGTTTCAGTTGCGATAATAAATTGCATCTTGATACCCTGAGTTTCTATTTGTGATCCGATGACCATGAACAGACGTTTCCTTTTTGGCGCGATTGCCGCCTGTGTGATTGCTCTTCCTGCGTTTGCGCAGGATCTGCCCGTCTTCTATCGGACGGACGGTGCAGCCATGGCGGGATATGATGCGGTGTCCTATTTCAATGGCGAAACACCTGTTCGGGGTCAGCCTGAATACGCGGTTATGTGGAAAGGCGCTGAATGGCACTTTGCCACCGCTGAGAATCGGGATGCGTTTGAGATGAATCCGCGTGCCTATGCACCTCAGTTCGGCGGGTACTGCGCCTTCGCAATGGCGCAAGGAGAGCTTGTCAGCACCGATCCGACTATTTGGCAGGTGATTGACGGTCGGCTGTATCTTACCCACTCGCCCGAAATCGAGCGCATCTGGCAGACCGATACCGCCGCCTATATCCGCGAGGCCGAGGCGCATTGGCCAAGCGTTCTGTATGAATAACAGGGCGACGGCCGTTTTTTCTGATCTGTCATCACAAAATCGCGCGCTACCTCTTTTTTTCTCTGAACTCATGCTTAAATGTCACAGTGACCGCGGAACGGAACTGCCGCGGGTCATTTCACTGTCCCTCGTTCCAACAACTGGCGCTCAGGTATTCCTGGGCGCTTTTTTCTTTTGGAAAGGGCTACTAGGGTGCCCAAATGACTGAATATTCCGATGATTTACTGACCCAGATTCTAAAGCGTTCCAAAACCATTGCTGTGGCGGGCGTGTCGATGAATCCGGTGCGACCCAGCTATTATGTGGCGCGGTATTTGTCGCTTAAGGGATACAAAGTGATCCCTGTGAACCCCGGCCATGCGGGCAAGATGTTGTTTGGTCAGACAATCCGTGTGTCACTGTCCGAGATTTCCGAACCGGTAGACATGGTCGATATCTTCCGCCGGTCCGAAGCCGTCCCGCCCATTGTCGATGAGGCGTTAGAGGCGTTCCCCAATCTGCGCACAATCTGGATGCAGATCGGGATTGAGCATGCCACGGCCGCGGCCACAGTGCAGGCGCGTGGGGTGGATGTGGTAATGAACCGCTGTCCCAAGATCGAATATCAACGCCTGTTTGGTGAGTTGCGCATGGGTGGTTTTGCCACCGGAATGATTTCGTCGAAACTCTGAGCGGTTATTCACCGAGATATGGTTGCAGTTCGCCGAATTGTTCCAAACGCCGCTTTTCCAGAACCACTTCGCGCGGAACCCAGTCATAGCGCGTGTCTTGTGGTAAGGGCGTCCAGTACAGCACGCCGCCATAGCGCCAGGGGTCCAGCACAACACCGTCATACATTGTCTCGCCTTTGCGACTGATGATTGCCGTGCTGTGGTCGATCCGGAACGGGTTGTCGGCATTAGCGATGGCGCGGTGCATTTCCAGCGTCTGGAAGTTTTCCTGATCCAGCCGCCGTTCGATATCCTCGGCCCAGTGCCAACACAGTCCGCGCGGCTTCAGGCCCTTGTTGACTTTGGCATTGTGGATCAGTGGCGGGTCGGTGATCTGATATTCCTGAGCCAGTTGATCGGTGTAGGCATAGGCAATGCGCGCGGCGCGGTTGGCCTCTTCAGGGTCGATGTCAGGCCCGAGGTTGCGGATTTCAGACGCCAGGCGCTGAACTTCATCACTGGTGGACGGCGGGGCAATTGCGCAGGACCCCAGAACGGCTAGCGCCAGCCCAAATACCAAAGCTCTGATCATCTGCGCGCCCTTTGACCTGCGAACCTGTCAGGATCAGAATAATGGATCGACAACACCTGCGTCACCCCTTGGGTCGCGCGGCCTTTTCCGCGATGCCGCTGGTGCCCTGACGCCGGGCCAGTTCGGCCAGCACATCATCCAGCGCCACATCGCGCGCGGCCAGCATGACCAGCAGGTGATACAGTACATCCGCCGCCTCTGAGGTCAGCTTGGCCTGATCGCCCTTGACCGCCTCGATGATGGCCTCAACCGCCTCTTCGCCGAATTTCTCGGCGCATTTCTCGGGGCCTTTGGCCAACAGCTTGGCGGTCCAGCTGCCTTCAGGATCCGTCCCTTTGCGGGCCTCAATCGTTTGGGCCAGCTCGTGCAGAATGCTCATGTCAGCCTCATCGGGATGCCAGCGGCGGCCATGTGCTCCTTGGCCTCGCGGATGGTGAATTCGCCGAAGTGAAAGATCGATGCGGCAAGGACAGCGCTGGCACCGCCTTCGGTGACGCCTTCGACCAGATGATCCAGAGTTCCAACCCCGCCCGAGGCGATCACTGGTACATTCACAGCATCCGAAATGGTGCGTGTCAGCGGCAAGTTGAACCCGGCTTTGGTACCATCGCGATCCATCGAAGTCAGCAGAATCTCACCCGCGCCCTTGGCGACGACGGTTTTGGCGAACTCAACCGCGTCGATGCCAGTGGGCTTGCGTCCGCCATGAGTAAAAATTTCCCACTTGCCGGGACTGACAGTCTTGGCGTCGATGGCACAGACAATGCACTGGCTGCCGAATTGATCGGCGGCTTGGGCGATCACATCCGGGTTTGCCACTGCCGCCGAGTTGAAGCTGACCTTGTCTGCACCGGCCAGCAACAGAGCGCGCACGTCTTCCTTGGTCCGCACGCCGCCGCCAACGGTCAGGGGTACAAAGCACTGTTCCGCTGTGCGCTGCACCACATCGAACATGGTCCCGCGGTTTTCATGGGTGGCATGGATGTCCAGAAAGCAAATCTCGTCAGCGCCTGCCGCGTCATAGGCCTTGGCGGATTCCACCGGGTCACCCGCATCGCGCAGGCCAACAAAGTTAACGCCTTTGACAACGCGGCCATCGGCGACATCCAGACAGGGTATGATACGGGTTTTCAGCATCTCTCGTCCTTTGTTGGCGCACCTCTAACGGCAAAGCCCCGCCGATGCCAGACTTGTGATTGTCACAACTCTGGAACGTGTGAAAACTGTCCCCAATTCATCAGGAGATCAATGAGATGCGTAGACTCTTTTTAGCAACCACTTTCATTTTCGCAGGAGCAGCTGCCGCAATGGCTGACGATATCATCAAGATGAAGACCGACAAATCGGTGATCCAGGCGCTGGACGCGCTTGAGACGGCGATTGGCAACGCTGGTGCAACGGTTTTTGCGCGGGTTGACCACGCGGCCGGGGCCGAAAAAGTCGGAACGCCCATCCCGCCCAATCAGGTGCTGATTTTCGGCAATCCTGCGCTGGGTACGCCTGCAATGCAGATCGACCCGCGTGCCGGACTGTTCCTGCCGCTCAAGGTGCAAGCGTATGAAGATGCCGACGGTCAGGTTTGGCTGATCTATGAAGATCCAAAAGAGACGATGGATGAGTTCGACGCGGTCGAAAACTCTCCCATCATCGAGAAAATGCGCGGGGCGCTGGCAAAGCTGACTGCGGCTGCAGCGCAGTAAATCAGGACAGGGCGCGAATGGCCTCTGCCAGGTCAATCGCGCCGTCATACAGCGCCCGGCCGGAAATCGCGCCGTTCAATTCCACACCGCAATCACGCAGAGCGATCAGATCATCCAATGAGCTGACGCCGCCTGAAGCGATCACCGGGATCGATACGGCACGGGCCAAGTCCGCGGTGGCCTCAATGTTAGGGCCCTGCATCGCGCCATCGCGGTTGATATCGGTATAGATGATTGCAGCAACGCCGGCATCCTCGAAGCTGCGCGCCAGATCAGTGACCTGCACATTCGTCTCTTCAGCCCAGCCTTTGGTCGCGACCATGCCGTTGCGGGCATCAATGCCAACGGCAACTTTGCCGGGAAAGGCTTTGGCCGCCTTGCGCACCAGATCCGGGTTCTCGACCGCGATTGTGCCCAGAATCACTCGGGCCAGACCTTTGTCGATCCAGGTTTCAATGGTGGCCATGTCGCGGATACCGCCGCCAAGCTGGGCGGGAACGTTGCATTCCTTCAGAATTGCCTCGACTGGGGCGGCGTTGACCGGCTCACCGGCAAAGGCACCGTTCAGGTCAACCAGATGTAGCCATTCGCACCCCGCGTCGACAAAGGCACGGGCCTGGGCGGCGGGGTCTTCATTGAACACGGTCGCTTTGTCCATTTCTCCGCGCAGCAGGCGCACGGCCTGTCCGTCTTTGAGGTCGATGGCAGGATAGAGGATCATGTTGTCAGGCCTTGAATCGCTGTTTTCCCGGCGGGATATCGCACAGGCAGGGCAGGGGATGCAACGCGACGCAAAGTCAATCTTGCCCCACGTCCACCAGCGCGCCAGACTGCTGGTCAAATAGGGAGGATTTTATGAAGAAAACAACTTTTGCAGCAGCCTTGGGGCTGGCATCTCTGATTTCGGGAGCGGCGATGGCCGACCCGGTTGACGGTCTTTGGAAAACCCAGCCCGGAGACACCGGCGGGTATCTGCATGTTTCGATCGCCGAATGCGGCAGCGCGATTTGCGGTACCATCGATACCGCTTTTGACAAAGACGGGAATGAACAGCTGGAATATGAAAACCTCGGCAAGCAGATCATCTGGGATATGGTGCCCGATGGCGACGGCACCTATGGCGGGGGCAAGATCTGGGCTCCGGACAGAGACAAGACCTACAGCTCGAAAATGACCCTGGACAGCCAGAACAAGCTGACCGTCAAAGGTTGTGTTGCGGGTGGATTGGTGTGTCGCGGGCAGGACTGGACACGGGTTCAGTAACCGCTCAGGGCGTCCAGGTCAGGAAATTCCCGATCATGCGCAGGCCCACATCCTGGCTTTTCTCAGGATGGAACTGCATCCCGACCATAGTGTCACGGCCAATTACGGCCGTGACGTCCTGACCGTAATCCACATAGGCCAGACGCTGTGCCGGATCGCTGACCCGGAAATGGTATGAGTGGACGAAATAGGCGTGATCGCCTGACTTGACCCCGGCAAAGACAGGGTGTTCGCTTTCCAACACCAGATCGTTCCAGCCCATATGGGGCACTTTCAGCGATCGGTCTGACGGCGCGATCTGCACCACATCTCCGGCCACCCAGCCCAGCCCATCGGTGTCTGTGTACTCATGCCCTTTCGAGGCCATCAGCTGCATACCCACGCAGATACCCAGAAATGGGCGGGCTTTCTGCTCGACCGCTTCGACCATCGCGTCATAGATACCCTTGTGCCCGCGCAGCTCGGCCGCGCAGGCAGGGAAAGCGCCGTCACCGGGCAGCACCAGCCGGTCGGCGCGCGCCACGACATCCGCGTCTGAAGTTACTACGACCTCGCCGGCGTCCAGTTCCCGCGCCATGCGCTGAAACGCCTTTTCAGCGGAATGCAGATTGCCGCTTTCATAGTCGATAATGGCGGTGAGCATTTACAACGCGCCCTTGGTCGACGGAATCGCATCTGCTTTGCGCGCATCGGTCTCAACCGCGTCGCGCAATGCGCGCGCGACAGCTTTGAACGCCGCTTCTGCGATGTGGTGGCTGTTGAACCCGTGCAACTGGTCGATATGCAGCGTGATGCCGCCATGAGTGGCCAGCGCCTGAAAGAACTCGCGCACCAGTTCAGTGTCGAAGGTGCCTATCTTGGGTGTCGGCAGGTCTACGTTCCAGATCAGAAACGGTCGCCCTGACAGATCCAGCGCACAGCGCACCTGTGCATCGTCCATCGGCAGGTGACATTCGCCATACCGCCGGATGCCCTTTTTGTCGCCCAAGGCCTGTGTCAACGCTTGCCCCAGTGCGATTCCGGTATCCTCGACCGTGTGGTGGTCGTCGATGTGGTAATCGCCCTTGGCGCGGATCGTCATGTCGATCAGAGAATGGCGCGCTAACTGATCCAGCATGTGGTCAAAGAAACCGACGCCGGTCTGATTGTCATACTGGCCAGTCCCATCCAGATTGACCTCGACCGTGATCTCGGTTTCGGCGGTCTGACGGCTGATCTTTGCGCTGCGCATGGGCGAATTCCTTTTACTACAGGCGTGCTTATAGACGGGGTAGGGCGGGTTGATCCAGACCATCCGTCGCAATCGCCGCAAACTGTTGCAGGGGATTGCGCCCGGGCGCAGCCCATGTCAGCCTGCGGCCAACTCAACCAACAAGGCCCGGCCCATGTCCACCTGTGTTTTCATCCAGATCCGCTGCAAACCCGGCACCACTTACAAGGTGGCTGAAGAGATCGCGTTGCGCGAAATCCACTCGGAGCTCTACTCTACCAGCGGCGAATATGACCTGCTGCTGAAGCTTTACATCCCCGAGGCCGAGGATGTGGGACATTTCATCAATGAAAATCTGCTGGTGATCTCGGGTATAGAACGCTCGCTGACCACAATGACGTTCAAGGCCTTCTAGCCCTGCTCAAACGTTGTCACGCGGAAGATTCGGTCCGGGTCGTGATCGGAGTACTTCGGCGCGGTGTCAAAGACGTTCTTATGCGCCGTCCGCGCGGCCAATGTGAAGGTGGCTTTGTTCGGTTGCGGCATATGAACATATACGCGGGTCATGCTTTTTCAGCAGGCCGCGCCATAAGAAAACAGCGTTGAGTGAGAGGGTTTGTATCTGGAGCGGGCGAGGCGATTCGAACGCCCGACCCTAACCTTGGCAAGGTTATGCTCTACCCCTGAGCTACGCCCGCATCAGATACATATTTGGTCCGGAGACCTCTCAATGGAGCGGGCGAGGCGATTCGAACGCCCGACCCTAACCTTGGCAAGGTTATGCTCTACCCCTGAGCTACGCCCGCGCCGTTGAGTGAGGCGTGAAGTATTAATTCTGGCGGAAAGCTGCAAGGGGAAAAACGCGACTTTTGGAAAAAATCTTCTCGTGCGGAGGAAATCCAGACAGACTTGACCTCGCGTAGCAGCAGCCCGGTTCAACTGGACCGGTCGAGATTCCGCGTTAAGCTTTGCCCAGAGCTTAGGAATATTAATAGACGGAGCCACCCATGCTGACAATTACACCGGTTTATGCGGCATTAGCCGCCTTTTTGTATCTGGCGCTGAGCCTTCGGGTCATTGGCCACCGACGGGGCGAAAAGGTTTCCTACGGGGATGGTGGCAAGGGGCAAATGATCAAGGCGATCCGAACTCATGGCAATTTCGCGGAATACGCGCCGTTTGCGCTGTTATTGATGGCGATGGTTGAATTGCAGGGCGCCAGCGGGTTGCTGTTGAACCTGTTGGGATTGGCCTTGCTGGGTGGTCGCCTGCTTCATGCATATGGGTTTGGCAGGTCTCCGCAGATCGTTATCCTCAGGCAAATCGGAATGCTGCTGACATTTGGTTCAATCTTCGTAGCTGCAATAGCCAATATTGTGCTGGCGGTGTGAGCGCGGTGGGTCGCACACGCCGAAAAAAGCCACCATTTTACCCAAATTCAATTATTAACTAACTGTCAACGTTAACTCAGGTGCTTGATTTTGTGGTATCTGCTGCCACTGCTCAAGAAGGACAGGTGAATAATATGAAACGGTTCTTGTTACTTTCGCGTGTAGTTGCGACCTCATTTCTGCTGCTTGGCGCTGTAAGCTTTGTGGCAGTTGTTGCCGTACCTGATATGGCCATCGCCAAAAATGGTGGCGGCAAAGGTAATGGCGGTGGCAAAGGCAATGGTGGTGGAAATGGGAACGGCGCGGATAAGTCTGGCGACAAGTCCTCACAGGTGAAAGGTGGCAAGTCCTCGGGTAAAAAGGGGACTGGCAAAGGGTTGCTCGCCAGTCTTGGCCTGAAAAAGCAAAAAACTGCCAAAACGGGCGCTACGACTCAAAAGAAAAACGGGCTGGTCGCTTCGATTGGTAATCTGGTCAAGGGCAATAAGAAACCTGCCAAGATGACCAAAGTTACCACTGCTGTCGTTGATGAGGAGCCGGTTCACCCCAACAAGCACGGCAAAATTGCATCGGAGCTTAAAGGTCTGAACGCAGCCCATGCCAGCCAAACGGCTCTTATGAATGCGTCCCCGAACAGTATGCCAGGAAAACTGTACTCTTATCAGCAGAGCATTCTTGGTCATACCGATGCGGCGACAGATCTGCAGGATAAGAACGACGAACTGGAAGACCTGCAGGAACTGACCGCAGAAGAGATCGAAGAGGCCTATGAGCCGACCGAAGACGAGCTTGCCGAGGGCATCACCGCTCAGGACAAGTACGACGACGCGGTCGAAGAGGCTGCGCTGGCTGTAGAGGAGGCCGAGACAAACCTGGCCGGATCTTCTGACCCGCAAGAGGCTCTGGATACTCTGACCGGCGGTCGCGAGTTGTCTGACGACGCCCTGAACGAGTTGCACGACCTGCTGGGTCTGCCGGCGCTTGCGGATTATGATGTTTCTGGTGATGAAACAGAAAAGGCATTGGTCGAAGATGAGGTTGAAGGAGAAACCGTAGACGGCTGAACCTTAACCCAATGAAATGGAAAAGGCGCGCCCCAGAGGCGCGCCTTTTTTTGCTATTCCAGCTCGATCAGCAGGTCCTTGGCGTCAATTTGGCCGCCTGGCTGAACGTGGATGGCTTTGACTACGGCGTCCCTTTCGGCGTGAATGCCAGTCTCCATCTTCATGGCCTCGATGGTCAAAAGCATATCGCCTTCTTTGACCTCTTGTCCCGCAGTAACCGCAACGGTTGCCACGACACCCGGCATCGGTGCGCCGATATGTGCGAGGTTGCCGATTTCCGCTTTGGGTCGGGCCTGCGTGGTTGACGTCACCAGACGGTTTGGCACCCGGATCACACGGGGCTGACCGTTCAGTTCAAAGAACACTTTGACCTCACCATTTTCATCGGTTTCACCGATGGCCTGACAGCGAATCTCAAGAGTCTTGCCGGGATCGATTTCCGCGGCGATCTCTTCGCCGGGCTCCATTCCATAGAAGAATGTGCGCGTTGGCAGGGTGCGGACGGGGCCATAGATCCGATGGCGACCCATGTAATCAAGGAACACCTTGGGATACATCAGGTATCCGTTCAGATCCTCGTCGTCGACCTCTTTGCCGTCCAGTTGTTTAGATAGCTCGGCGCGCGTTTCCTCCAGATCGACCGGGGGTACGTCTTTGCCGGGGCGGTCAGTGTTGGGGCTTTCGCCCTTAAGCGCCTTGCTGATGATCGCATCAGGGAACCCGCCCGGAGGCTGCCCCAGATTGCCGCGCATCATGTCGATGACCGAATCCGGGAAGGCCACGTCCGAGTCCGGGTTTTCGACATCGGCGCGCGTCAGCCCTTGGCTGACCATCATCAGCGCCATGTCGCCAACCACTTTTGACGAAGGCGTGACTTTGACGATATCGCCGAACATCTGGTTCACGTCCGCATACATCTGCGCCACTTCATGCCAACGCTCTTCCAGGCCAAGGCTGCGCGCCTGAGCCTTGAGGTTAGTGAACTGGCCACCGGGCATCTCGTGCAGATATACCTCGGATGCAGGGGCCTGCAGGCTGGATTCAAAGGCCGCATACTGGCCTCGAACCACCTCGAAATAGTCGCTGATTTCGCGGATGGCTTTGATGTCCAGACCGGTGTCGCGTTCCGTATGGCGCAGCGCTTCGACCACAGTGCCCAATGTCGCCTGAGAAGTGTTGCCACTGAAGCTGTCCATCGCGCAATCCACTGCGTCTACACCCGCCTCGGAGGCGGCCAGAATGGTGGCGCTGGCGATACCGGCAGTGTCGTGCGTGTGGAAGTGGATTGGCAACCCGACCTCTTCTTTCAGCGCACGGATCAAAATCTTGGCCGAGGCTGGTTTCAGCAGGCCGGCCATGTCTTTCAGGCCCAGAATATGAGCCCCGGCATCGCGCAACTCTTTCGCCATGCCAACATAGTATTTTAGGTCATATTTGGCACGGTTCGGGTCCAGAATATCGCCAGTATAGCAAACGGTGCCTTCACAGATTTTACCGTTCTCGACCACCGCATCCATCGCGACACGCATATTTTCGACCCAGTTGAGAGAGTCGAAGACGCGAAACACGTCGATATTTTCTGACGCCTGACGAACGAATTCCTGCACCACGTTGTCGGGGTAATTGGTGTATCCAACCCCGTTTGCACCGCGCAAAAGCATCTGGGTCATCAGGTTCGGCATCACCTCGCGCAGGTCACGCAGACGTTGCCACGGACATTCCTGCAAGAACCGATAAGCCACATCGAATGTGGCGCCGCCCCAGCATTCGACGCTGAACAGCTGCGGCAGGTTGGCCGCATAGCTCGGGGCCACTTTGATCATGTCGATCGACCGCATCCGCGTCGCCAGCAGCGACTGGTGCCCGTCGCGCATCGTGGTGTCGGTGATCAGCAACTGGCGCTGAGCCTTCATCCAATCGGCCACCGCCTGCGGGCCCTTTTGTTCTAGCAGATTGCGGGTGCCCATCTGCGGTTCACTTTTCAGAGCCGGGGCCTTGGCCTCTTTCAGATCGGTACGCGGTTCGGGACGATCCTTGGTTTCGGGATGCCCATTCACGGTGATATCCGCAATATAGGTCAGAACCTTGGTGCCCCTGTCACGGCGTCGTTTAAAGGTGAACAGCTCGGGCGTCGTGTCAATGAACTTGGTGGTGTATTCATTCGACAGGAAGGTCGGGTGTTTCAGCAGGTTGATGACAAAGTCGATATTGGTGCTGACGCCACGAATACGGAACTCGCGCAGCGCTCGGTCCATTCGCGAAATCGCGGCCTGTGGCGTCGGGGCCCAGGCCGTGACCTTGGTCAGCAGCGAGTCGTAGTACCGCGTGATTACACCACCCGCATAGGCCGTGCCGCCATCTAGGCGAATACCCATGCCAGTAGCTGAGCGGTATGCGGTGATACGACCGTAGTCGGGAATGAAGTTGTTCTGCGGGTCTTCGGTTGTGATCCGGGTCTGAAGGGCATGACCGTTCAGGTGCACATCCGCTTGGCTGGCGGCGCCGGTGGCTTCGGCCAACGATTTGCCCTCGGCGATCAAGATCTGTGCCTGCACAATGTCGATACCTGTGACTTCCTCGGTGACGGTATGTTCCACCTGAACGCGCGGGTTCACCTCGATGAAGTAGAACTTGCTGGTTTCCATATCCATCAGGAACTCGACGGTGCCTGCGCATTCATAATTTACATGGGCGCAAATCTTGCGGCCCAGTTCGCAGATTTCCGCGCGTTGTTCTTCGCTGAGATACGGGGCAGGCGCGCGTTCCACGACTTTCTGATTACGGCGCTGGACCGAGCAGTCGCGCTCATACAGGTGGTAAATTTCGCCATGTTTGTCGCCCAGAATCTGCACCTCGACATGGCGGGCGCGGATAATCATCTTTTCCAGATAGCCCTCGCCATTGCCAAAGGCAGCCTCGGCTTCGCGGCGGCCTTCCAGGACTTTTTCTTCCATTTCGTCCTCGGATTCGATTGGGCGCATGCCGCGGCCACCTCCGCCCCAGGATGCTTTGAGCATCAGGGGATATCCGATCTCTTTGGCTTGTGACCGGATCGCGTCCATATCGTCGCCCAGCACTTCGGTCGCTGGGATCACCGGAACTCCGGCGGCGATGGCCACGCGGCGGGCGCTGGCCTTGTCGCCCAAGGCGCGCATGGTTTCGGCCTTTGGTCCAATGAAGGTGATCCCGTTCTGGACGCAGGCATCCACGAAATCTGGGTTTTCCGACAACAAGCCATAGCCCGGGTGGATGGCATCCGCACCACATTCCTTGGCCACGCGAATAATCTCGTCAATGCTGAGGTAAGCGGCAACCGGCCCCATCCCCTCGCCGATGCGATAGGCCTCGTCCGCCTTGAAACGGTGCAAGCCAAGCTTGTCCTCTTCCGCATATACGGCGACTGTGCGTTTGCCCATCTCATTCGCTGCGCGCATCACGCGAATGGCAATCTCGCCGCGGTTGGCGATCAGGATCTTGTCGAAATGTGTCATATCAGGTCCCGGTCCTGTTTGTTTGGCGAACTTCTAGGCGAACAATACGCGCAGGTATATCGGTGATTTGGGTAGAACCGGCATGTTAACGCTCGCAAACGCCTCCTGTTGGTGAATGTTTGATAGCCTTGCTGCGCTGCGGCATCAAGACTGGTGAATTGCGGCGTGATTTGGTGTGTTCATTAAGGACTTTTTGGCCACGGTCGGCAGATGCTTTGCCAAGTTTCGACTTAGCCGGCAAGTTGCGCGCATGGTCGTGCCGGGTGCCGAGCCGATTGATTTCAAGCACGTTGGGAATGAAAGGCCTGACCGCGCCCGGTTTTCGTGGATGTGCAGCCCCGAGAGGTTTTGGGCAGATCGTTTGCGTTCCGCTTGCCTCAAATCATTGCGTTACTTCTTTATCCGATCCTCTGAAAGATCACCGACCGTTTAAGAGTCTAGGCTCCAGACTCATTGATTTACAGCCAGAATAGGACTGTAGCAGCGAGAGCGATGGCCGAGAGGAATACCTTTGGGCATCTGTCATATCGGGT
>NZ_FXTE01000005.1 GCF_900182615.1 Ruegeria faecimaris
ATTGCTGCGGTCAGCGTCGTCTTGCCGTGGTCAACGTGGCCAATCGTGCCGATGTTGACGTGCGGCTTATTACGCTCAAACTTTTCCTTTGCCATGATGGCCTCCTTTATCGGTAATGAAGGGAGCCCGCTAATCGAGCTCCCTCAAATTTTCGCTTATGCGTATTTCGCCTGGATCTCGTCCGAGATGTTCTGCGGAACCGGATCGTAGTGGTCGAACTGCATGGTGAACTGGGCACGGCCAGACGACATCGAACGCAAGGTGTTGATGTAGCCGAACATGTTGGCCAGCGGCACAAACGCGTCAATCGCGATGGCGTTGCCACGGTTTTCCTGCCCGGAAACCTGTCCCCGACGCGATGTCAGGTCACCAATGATGCCACCGGTATATTCTTCCGGTGTGATCACTTCGACCTTCATGATCGGTTCAAGCAGTTTCGCACCCGCTTTGCGCATGCCTTCGCGCATACCCATACGAGCGGCGATTTCAAAGGCCAGAACCGAAGAGTCCACATCGTGGAATTTACCTTCGATCAGGGCAACCTTGAAGTCGATCACAGGGAAGCCAGCCAGCGGGCCGCTATCCATGACGGATCTGATGCCTTTTTCAACGCCCGGGATGTATTCCTTGGGCACCGAACCACCAACAACACGAGATTCGAACGAATAACCTTCGCCCGGCTCTGTTGGGGTGATGATCATCTTCACCTCGGCGAACTGACCCGAACCACCCGACTGTTTCTTGTGGGTGTAAACGATCTCGGCTTCGTGACCGATGGTTTCGCGATAGGCCACCTGCGGCGCACCAATATTCGCTTCAACCTTGAATTCACGCTTGAGACGGTCAATCAGGATGTCCAGGTGAAGTTCGCCCATGCCCTTCATGATGGTCTGACCCGATTCCAGATCAGTTTCCACACGGAAGGACGGGTCTTCGGCGGCCAAACGGCCCAGACCCTGGCTCATTTTTTCCTGGTCAGCCTTGGTTTTCGGCTCAACCGCGATCTCGATCACCGGATCGGGGAAGGTCATGGTTTCCAGAACCACCGGATCGCCGGTCGAACACAGAGTGTCGCCCGTGGTGGTGTCTTTCAGACCTGCCAGCGCAATGATGTCGCCCGCGAACGCTTCGGTGATTTCCTCACGTTCGTTCGAGTGCATCATCATCATCCGGCCGATACGCTCTTTCTTACCCTTGGTCGAGTTCAGAAGCGTGTCGCCCTTGGACAGAGTGCCCGAGTAGATGCGGGTAAAGGTCAGCGAGCCAACAAAGGGGTCGTTCATGATTTTGAACGCCAGACCCGAGAACGCCATATCATCATCCGCACGGCGGGCGATGTTACGGGTTTCTTCTTCGTCACCAGGTTTGAAGCCCATGTAATCGACAACGTCCAGCGGGCTGGGCAGATAGTCGATCACAGCGTTCAGCAGCGGCTGAACACCTTTGTTTTTGAACGCCGAACCACCCAGAACCGGAACAAACGCGATTTCCAGAGTACCTTTGCGCAGCAGGGCGCGCAGGGTTGGAACGTCGGGCTCATTGCCTTCCAGGTATTCCATCATCGCGTCGTCGTCCATTTCGACGGCCGCTTCGACCATTTTACCGCGCCATTCGTCAGCCATGTCCTTCAGGCTGTCGCGGATCGGTGCTTTGACCCAGCTTGCGCCTAGGTCTTCGCCCTGCCACAGCCATTCTTCCATGGTGACTAGGTCGATCAGGCCTTCCAATTCGGTCTCTGCGCCGATCGGAATACCAACCGGAACAGCGCGTGCGCCGGTACGGTCTTCGATCATTGCAACGCAGTTGAAGAAGTCCGCGCCGATCTTGTCCATCTTGTTGACGAACACCATCCGCGGAACCTTGTAGCGGTCAGCCTGACGCCACACCGTTTCGGTCTGAGGTTCAACACCGGCGTTTGCGTCCAGAACGCAGACGGCACCGTCGAGAACCGCCAGCGAGCGTTCAACTTCGATGGTGAAGTCAACGTGGCCGGGGGTGTCGATGATGTTCAGGCGGTGCTTGGGCGAGTCGGCAGTTACACCGTCTTCAGTGCGTTCCCAGAAAGTGGTGGTCGCAGCCGAAGTGATAGTGATTCCGCGTTCCTGCTCCTGCTCCATCCAGTCCATGGTGGCTGCACCGTCGTGCACCTCACCGATGTTGTGGGATTTGCCGGTGTAGTACAGGATGCGTTCCGAGCAGGTCGTTTTACCTGCATCGATATGCGCCATGATACCGAAGTTACGGTAATGGTTGAGTGTATATTCGCGTGCCATTTCAATAAGCCTCTGGAATTACCAACGGTAGTGGCTGAAGGCTTTGTTCGCCTCGGCCATCTTGTGGGTGTCTTCACGCTTCTTCACAGCGGTACCGCGGGACTGTACAGCGTCCAGCAGCTCACCGGCGAGGCGTTCTTCCATGGTGTTTTCGTTGCGGCCACGCGCAGCAGTGATCAGCCAACGGATGGCCAGTGCTTCGCGGCGCTCGGGGCGCACTTCGACCGGAACCTGATAAGTTGCACCACCAACCCGGCGCGAGCGAACCTCGACCGACGGCTTGATGTTGTCGAGTGCTTCGTGGAACACTTCGACAGGGGCGCGCTTGATCTTGCCTTCAACGCGGTCAAAGGCGTTGTAAACGATGCGCTCTGCAACCGACTTTTTACCGTCGATCATCAGGTTGTTCATGAATTTAGTCAGTACCTTGTCGCCAAATTTGGCGTCAGGCAGGACTTCGCGTTTTTCGGCGGCGTGACGACGTGACATATCAGCCTCTCCTTCTTATTTGGGACGCTTCGCGCCGTATTTCGAACGACGTTGCTTACGGTCTTTGACGCCTTGGGTATCCAGAACACCGCGCAGGATGTGGTAACGGACACCGGGAAGGTCTTTTACACGGCCGCCACGGATCAGAACAACCGAGTGTTCCTGCAGGTTGTGGCTTTCACCGGGGATGTACGAGATGACCTCGAACCCGTTTGTCAGGCGCACTTTGGCAACCTTACGCATCGCCGAGTTCGGCTTTTTCGGTGTGGTTGTGTAAACACGTGTGCAGACGCCGCGTTTCTGCGGGCACTGCTCCAGGTGCATGGACTTCGAGCGTTTTACTTTCGGCTGCCGCGGCTTGCGGATCAGCTGTTGGATCGTTGGCATTCCGGTTATATCCCCGTTTTGCAACACACATGACATGCACGCGTGATGCGTGCGGTTAAATTCGCTGCACTCGTGCGTCCACAAGCGCAAAACCCGCGAGCGTTCCCATTCCGAGGTGAACGTCGCGGTTTGTTATCAGAGGGCGCGAACGATAAAAGAGTTCGGGCCTTGACCAGTTCATTACTGAAATCGGTTTTGGGGCGGCCCCCGGTACCGAGATGTGGCGCGTAATAGGGGGAGTCGGACCCAGTGTCAACAGTACAGCTGATCCGTTCCACATCAGGCCGTTTCGCGCTGGAACCAAAGCTCATCCAGTCTTACCGCCCGTTGCAGGAACAGGTCCGTGCAGGCATAGTCAGCCCATTGGTCTGGACCACGGATGAATCATGCAAATACTTGGCCTGTGTCGTTTTTCCTATCCCGCCCATGGCGGCTTTCAGATCGAACACGAAACGATCGAGGACCGGCGCTCCTATCTGTATCAACCTGACCGGCTGGAAGAGCGGTTTCGCCTGTTTGAAACTACTAGCCTGCCCTGCATAAAAGAGCAAACCGACGAGGATTTTCAGTTTCTCATCGTGATCGGTACATGCCTGCCAAACCCGGCACGCGAACGTCTTTACGACTTAACAGCGGGCATGCCTCAGGTACAGATCATCGCACGCGAACCAAAGCGTCATCGCAGGGTCATGAAAGAAATCCTGAATTCAGCGCGCACCAAACCGGACGCCCCCTGCATCCAGTTCCGCCACGATGATGACGATGCGGTTTCGGTCGATTTCGTTGAGCGCTTGCGCATCGCCGCAGATGAGGGTCAGGGCCTAATGCGGAATCACAGAACCGTTGCGATTGACTACAATCAGGGGTTCCTGGCCCGTTTCGGTGCAGATGGCATCAAGGCGGCACAGGTGTATCAACCTTTGCTGGGGGTGGGCTTTGCAATGTACTCCGCCGGCGGAAGTGACTTGACGATCATGAATTTCGCACATCACCGGATCGGAAATTTCATGCCCGTTATCAGCTATCCGGATGCACCTATGTGGGTCCGCACGCTTAACCAGTTCAACGATTCTCCGCATGCGCGAAACAGTAAGACCGAGCTGTCCCCCCTAACCTCTGAACAGGAAGGCGAATTCATCGCACGGTTCGCCATCGACCAGGACGCCGTTCGCCGCATTCATTCGGCAGATTGACGCGTCCTTTCACGGAACAGCATGAACATTCCTGCCCCAACCACTAAGGCCGCGCCCGCCATCGTAATCCTGTCGGGCCAGTCCCCAAATACGGCCCAGCCCAAACCCAACGCCCAGATCAGACTGGAATAACGAAACGGCGCGATAAAGCCGATCTCACCAGCGCGCATGACAATGACGCTGAACAAATATCCTGTCAGAACAAAGACCGCAGCAAACGCTACCATCGAACCGGCGGCTGCCGGAACCGGAACCCAGCCCGAGACAGAGGTGACAAGAACCGCCGTCAATGTAATCGTCGCGGTTGTTGCCAGCGTTACTGCAAGTGATGGCACATGCACCGACATGCGTCGCGTAATCAAATCCCGGGCAGTTACCGAAGCAACTGCGATCAAAGCATATATCGCGTAGATGCTGAAACCATCCGTGCCCGGGCGAACAATCAGCAACATACCGGCGAACCCGAAAACGATGGCAAGAATCCGACGCCAACCGATATACTCTTGAAAAAACAACGCGGCTCCAAGTGTTACGGTTAATGGCAAGGCCAGCAGAATGGCCGTCACGTTTGCCAACGGCATATGCAGCAGCGCGACCAAAAAGAAAATTGTCGCCAACAATTCGGCGAGACAACGTGCCGCGACCAACCACTTGTCATGCCGCGGAAAGTTCAGATGCAACGCCCCATAGTACCGTGCCAGAAGATACACCAGAATGGTCGCCAAAACCCCGCGGATGGCAACCATCTGAAACAGCGGTATCTGGGCTCCGGCGGCCTTGATCAAAGTGTCATTGATGGTGAAGGCAGCCATGCTGCCCATCATCAGCAAAGCACCCCTGAAATTCGGCGTCACTCTTTTTGAACTCCGCATTTGGCCACGAAGTGCATTTGGCGGCGTTCAAGAAAGAGATGTCAATATGGCTCCGCCCGCCAATGCTCTGCTAGCATGACATTTCCAATGGCGCTTCATGCAGAGCCACACCCGAGCCTGAAATGAAAAGGCCCCGCGAAATCGCGGGGCCTGATCTTTGGAATGTAGGATCGCTTATTCGCGGCTTTCCGGTGTTTCCACCAGAACATCCAGCTCATCCCCGACCATATCGTCATCCATCATCGGCGCAGCCAGAGCAGCGGCGGCTTCGGCCTCTTCCCGGCGGGCTTCGATGACAACGTTGTCACGCGACTGCGCGACGCGCTGTACGCTTTGCGTTGCGCCACCGGTACCGGCTGGGATTAGACGACCGACGATGACGTTCTCTTTCAGGCCAACCAGTTTGTCTTTCTTACCCTGAACCGAAGCTTCGGTCAGAACGCGTGTGGTTTCCTGGAACGACGCCGCCGAGATGAACGAACGCGTCTGCAGCGAGGCTTTGGTGATCCCCAAGAGGATCGGCTCGCCCTGAGCCGGACGTCCACCGCGGGCGAGGGTCTTCTCGTTGGCCGCGTCGAACTCCTGCTTGTCGACATGTTCGCCTTTCAGCAGGGTGGTGTCACCTGAATCCAGGATCTCCCACTTCTGCAGCATCTGGCGCACGATCACTTCGATGTGCTTGTCGTTGATCTTCACGCCCTGCAGACGATAAACATCCTGCACTTCGTCGATCATGTAATCCGCCAGCGCTTCGACACCCATGATGGACAGGATGTCATGCGGGGCCGGGTTACCGTCCATCAGGTATTCACCCTTCTGGATGAAGTCACCTTCTGCAACCGGGATGTGCTTACCCTTGGGCACCATATACTCGATGGTCTCCATGGACTCGTCAGCCGGCTCAATGCTGATGCGACGCTTGTTCTTGTAGTCGCGGCCAAAGCGCACGTAACCATCAGCTTCTGCGATGATCGCGTGATCCTTGGGACGACGGGCTTCGAACAGTTCGGCAACGCGCGGCAGACCACCGGTGATGTCCTTGGTCTTGGCACCTTCACGCGGGATACGCGCGACAACTTCACCAGCTTCGATCTGCTGACCGTCTTCGATCGACAGGATCGCATCCACCGACATCGGATAGTGAACCGGGTTGCCCGCATCGTTACGGACCGGTTCGCCATCTTCGCCAACCAGAATGATCTCAGGCTTGAGGTCGCTGCCTTTGGGGGCCGCGCGCCAGTCGATCACGATCTTCTGGGTCATACCGGTTGCATCGTCGGTCACGTCGCGGACAGCAATGCCCGAAACCAGATCAACATATTTCGCGGTACCGGACTTTTCGGCGATGATCGGCAGGGTGTAAGGATCCCATTCGAACAGCTTGTCGCCACGGTTCACCTTGGTGCCATCCTTGACGAACAGCTTCGAGCCATAACCCAACTTGTGGTTGGCACGCTCTTCGCCATGTTCGTCTTTGATCACCATCTTCATGTTCCGGCCCATGACCAGGCTTTCGCCCGCGGAATTGACCAGGATCTGCGGGTTCTCGAACGAAACGACACCGTCGTGGCTGGCTTCCTGGAACGACTGCTGACCACCTTGCGCAACACCACCGATGTGGAAGGTCCGCATTGTCAACTGCGTACCGGGTTCACCGATGGATTGGGCGGCGATGATGCCGACAGCCTCACCCGTGTTGACCATAGTACCGCGTGCAAGGTCACGACCGTAGCAGGTTGCACAGACGCCTTCCTCGGACTCACAGGTCAGAGGCGAACGGATGCGCATCGACGCAACAGCGGCCTCATCAATGATATCAGCCATACGTTCGTCAATCAGCTGACCCGCAGCGACCAGAACCTCATCGGTACCGGGACGCAGAACGTCATCGGCAGAGACACGGCCCAGCACACGTTCGGCTAGCGAAGCAACAACTTCACCGTCGTTTACCGCGGCTTCCGCAGTGATCGCACGCTCGGTTCCACAATCGAGCTCACGCACGATGCAGTCCTGTGCCACGTCCACCAGACGACGGGTCAGGTAACCCGAGTTCGCCGTTTTCAGAGCAGTATCCGACAGACCCTTACGGGCGCCGTGGGTTGAGTTGAAGTATTCAAGAACGGTCAGACCTTCCTTGAAGTTCGAGATGATCGGCGTCTCGATGATGTCACCGTTTGGTTTGGCCATCAGGCCGCGCATACCGCCCAGCTGTTTCATCTGAGTGACCGAGCCACGCGCGCCCGAGTGGGCCATCATGTAGACCGAGTTCGGTTCCTTTTCAGACCCGTCCTCTGCCCGATCCGAAGATGAGATCGTGCTCATCATCGCTTCGGTTACACGATCGTTACACTTCGACCAGGCATCAACAACTTTGTTGTACTTTTCACCCTGAGTGATCAGGCCGTCCATGTACTGCTGTTCAAAATCCTTCACCTGACCACGGGTTTCATCGACGATGCCCCATTTGTCATCAGGGATCACCATGTCGTCCTTACCGAACGAGATACCGGCGCGGAACGCTTCCTTGAAGCCCATCGACATGATCTGGTCACAGAAGATGACCGACTCTTTCTGACCGCAGTAACGGTAGACGGTGTCGATCACTTGCTGCACTTCTTTCTTCCGCAGCAAACGGTTGACCAGTTCGAACGGCGCCTTGTTGTTCATCGGCAGCAGAGCACCCAGGCGCACTCGGCCCGGAGTGGTTTCAAACCGCTGTTGAACTTCATTGCCTTCACTGTCGATCTGAGTAATCCGCGCAGTGATCTTGGTGTGCAGATGCACTTCACCGGCGTCCAGCGCGTGCTGAACTTCGTCGATCGAGCCAAAGACCTTGCCTTCGCCCGGCATACCTTCGCGTTCCAGTGTCACATAGTACAGACCCAGGATCATATCCTGCGAGGGAACGATGATCGGCGCGCCGTTTGCTGGCGACAGAACGTTGTTTGTCGACATCATCAGCACGCGGGCTTCCAGCTGGGCCTCAAGGCTCAGCGGGACGTGAACGGCCATCTGGTCACCGTCGAAGTCGGCGTTAAAGGCCGAACAGACCAACGGGTGCAGCTGGATGGCTTTACCTTCGATCAGAACCGGTTCAAACGCCTGAATGCCAAGACGGTGCAGGGTCGGCGCACGGTTCAGCATGACAGGGTGTTCGCGGATCACCTCGTCGAGGATATCCCACACTTCGGGACGCTCTTTCTCGACCAGTTTCTTCGCCTGCTTCACGGTCGAAGACAGACCCTTGGCTTCAAGGCGCGAGTAGATGAACGGCTTGAACAGTTCCAGCGCCATCTTTTTGGGCAGACCACACTGGTGTAGCTTGAGTTCCGGACCGGTCACGATGACCGAACGGCCCGAGAAGTCTACGCGCTTACCCAGAAGGTTTTGACGGAAGCGACCCTGCTTACCCTTCAGCATGTCCGAAAGCGATTTCAGTGGACGCTTATTGGCACCGGTGATCACGCGGCCACGACGGCCATTGTCGAACAGAGCATCGACGGATTCCTGCAGCATCCGCTTTTCGTTGCGGACGATGATGTCAGGTGCGCGCAGTTCGATCAGACGCTTCAGACGGTTGTTCCGGTTGATGACGCGGCGATACAGATCGTTCAGATCCGAGGTCGCGAAACGGCCACCATCCAGCGGAACCAGAGGACGCAGTTCCGGCGGAATGACCGGAATTACAGTCATCACCATCCATTCGGGGCGGTTGCCCGACTCGAGGAAGCTTTCGACAACCTTCAGACGCTTGATGATCTTCTTGGGCTTCAGCTCACCGGTTGCTTCGGCCAGATCAGCGCGCAGCTGTTCGGCTTCGGCTTCCAGATCGATCTGGGCCAGCATCTCACGAATGGCTTCGGCACCGATGTTCGCGGTGAACGCGTCCATACCATAGGCATCCTGCGCGTCCATGAACTCTTCTTCGGTCAGCATCTGACCATAGGAGAGGTCGGTCAGACCGGGCTCGATGACAACATAGTTTTCAAAATACAGAACGCGTTCCAGATCGCGCAGCGTCATGTCCAGCATCAGACCGATGCGGGACGGCAGCGATTTCAGGAACCAAATGTGTGCGACGGGCGCGGCCAGCTCGATATGACCCATACGCTCGCGGCGGACTTTCTGCAGGGTGACTTCCACACCGCATTTCTCGCAGACAACGCCGCGATATTTCATCCGCTTATATTTACCGCACAGACATTCGTAATCTTTGATCGGGCCAAAGATACGCGCGCAGAACAGACCGTCACGTTCGGGTTTGAACGTCCGGTAGTTGATGGTTTCGGGTTTCTTGATCTCGCCATAAGACCAAGAGAGGATCCGTTCCGGGCTGGCCAATGAGACCTTGATCTCGTCAAAGACCTTAGGCGGCGTCAGCGGGTTGAACGGGTTATTGGTAATTTCCTGGTTCATTTTGCGTCCTTACAAATTGGGATGGGATGAGTTTGGGGCGTTGCCGCCCCTACTCTTCCTCCGCATCCAGGAGTTCCATATTCAGGCCGAGGCCACGGACTTCTTTCACCAGAACGTTAAACGATTCCGGTACGCCCGCTTCAAAGTTATCCTCGCCCTTGACGATCGACTCGTACACTTTGGTCCGGCCGGCGACGTCATCCGATTTCACGGTGAGCATTTCCTGCAGGGTGTAGGCGGCGCCGTAAGCTTCCAGAGCCCAGACTTCCATCTCACCAAAGCGCTGACCACCGAACTGCGCCTTACCACCCAGCGGCTGCTGGGTAACCAGGCTGTAAGGCCCGGTTGAACGCGCGTGGATTTTGTCATCCACAAGGTGGTGCAGTTTCAGCAGGTACTTGATGCCCACGGTCACCGGACGTGCAAACTGCTCACCCGTACGACCGTCGAACAGAACCGACTGACCGCTTTGCGAGAAGCCCGCGCGCACCAGAGCGTCATTGACGTCTGCCTCTTTGGCGCCATCAAAGACCGGAGTCGCGATCGGAACACCACGGGTCACGTTGCCCGCAGCCTCGATCAGGTGACCCTCGTCCATGCCAGTGATGCCTTCTTCATAGACATCGTCGCCATAGGCCAGCTTCATTGCTTCGCGAACCGGGGTCAGGTCGCCAGAGCGGCGATATTCACCCAGCGCGTCGTCGATGTTCAGACCCAGACCGCGCGCGGCCCAACCCATGTGGGTTTCAAGGATCTGACCAACGTTCATACGCGAAGGAACACCCAGCGGGTTCAGACAGAAGTCAACCGGCGTACCATCGGCCAGGAACGGCATGTCTTCCATCGGAACAACCTTGGAAATTACACCTTTGTTCCCGTGACGACCGGCCATCTTATCGCCCGGCTGCAGCTTGCGCTTCACGGCGATGAAGACTTTGACCATCTTCATCACACCCGGCGGCAGGTCGTCGCCACGACGAACCTTCTCGACCTTGTCTTCGAAACGGGCGTCCAGAGCACGCTTTTGCACTTCGTACTGCTCGTTCAGAGCCTCAACGATCTGTGCGTCCTGCTCATCTTCCAGCGCCAGCTGCCACCACTGACCACGGGTCAGGGTTTCCAACAGGTCCTCGGTGATCACCGACCCTGGCTTGACGCCTTTCGGGCCTTTGACCGCGGTTTTACCCATGATCAGGCCTTGCAGACGCGCATAGATGTTGCGGTCCAGGATCGCCAACTCGTCGTCCCGGTCACGGGCCAGACGTTCGACTTCTTCCCGCTCGATCTGCAGCGCACGCTCGTCTTTCTCGACGCCGTGACGGTTGAAGACGCGGACCTCAACGACCGTACCGTAATCGCCCGGCTTCACGCGCAGCGAAGTGTCGCGCACGTCAGATGCTTTTTCGCCAAAGATAGCGCGCAGCAGCTTTTCTTCCGGGGTCATCGGGCTTTCGCCCTTCGGAGTGATCTTGCCGACCAGGATATCGCCCGGTTCAACATCCGCGCCGATGTAAACGATGCCCGCCTCGTCGAGGTTACGCAGCGCTTCTTCACCGACATTCGGAATATCGCGGGTGATCTCTTCCGGACCCAGCTTGGTGTCACGGGCGGCGACTTCAAATTCCTCGATATGGACCGAGGTAAAGACGTCGTCACGCGCAATACGTTCCGAGATCAGGATCGAGTCTTCGTAGTTGTAACCGTTCCACGGCATGAACGCGACGACCACGTTCTTACCCAGGGCCAGTTCACCCATATCGGTGGACGGACCATCAGCAATGACTTCGCCCTTCTGGACGGTGTCACCCACTTTGATCAGCGGACGCTGGTTGATGCAGGTGTTCTGGTTCGACCGCTGGAATTTGCGCAGACGATAGATGTCAACGCCAGCGTCGCCCAGTTCCAGATCCTCAGTCGCGCGGATAACGATACGCTGGGCATCGACCT
This sequence comes from Ruegeria faecimaris, assembly GCF_900182615.1. GTDB lineage: Bacteria > Pseudomonadota > Alphaproteobacteria > Rhodobacterales > Rhodobacteraceae > Ruegeria > Ruegeria faecimaris. The sequence continues at coordinate 11,578 of NZ_FXTE01000005.1, forward strand.
GATCGATGATACCGGCGCGTTTCGCCTGAATCGCAGCACCTGAGTCAATCGCAACCTTTTCCTCGATTCCGGTACCAATCAGCGGTGCCTCGGCCCGCAGCAGCGGAACCGCCTGACGTTGCATGTTCGAGCCCATCAGAGCGCGGTTAGCATCGTCATTTTCAAGGAACGGGATCAGCGATGCAGCAACCGATACCAGCTGTTTTGGGCTGACGTCGATCAGGTCCACATTCTCGCGTGGGGCCAGAGTGTAGTCACCTGACTGACGAGTCGAAACCAGATCGTTGATGAACTTGCCATCCGAATCCAGTGTCGCGTTCGCCTGTGCCACCGTGTGACGCATTTCCTCGGTCGCGGACATGTAGTGAACCTCATCGGTCACCTCGGCGTCTTTGACGACACGGTACGGTGTTTCGATGAAGCCATACTTGTTCACACGGGCAAAGGTCGCCAGCGAGTTGATCAGACCGATGTTCGGGCCTTCCGGCGTTTCAATCGGGCACATCCGGCCATAGTGTGTCGGATGAACGTCGCGCACCTCAAAGCCCGCACGCTCGCGTGTCAGGCCACCGGGGCCAAGCGCCGAAAGGCGGCGTTTGTGGGTAACTTCCGACAGCGGGTTGGTCTGGTCCATGAACTGCGACAGCTGCGACGAGCCGAAGAATTCGCGGACAGCAGCAGCAGCCGGTTTCGCATTGATCAGGTCCTGAGGCATGACGGTGTCGATCTCGACCGACGACATACGCTCTTTGATCGCGCGCTCCATGCGCAGCAGGCCAACGCGGTACTGGTTTTCCATCAGTTCGCCGACCGAACGCACACGACGGTTGCCGAGGTGGTCGATATCGTCGATGTCCCCTTTGCCGTCACGCAGTTCAACCAGAGCCTTGATGCAGGCCACGATGTCTTCGCGGCGCAGGGTGCGCAGCGTATCGGGCGCATCCAGAGCCAGACGCATGTTCATCTTTACACGGCCAACGGCGGACAGGTCATAGCGCTCGCTGTCAAAGAACAGCGTTTCGAACAGCGCCGAGGCCGCTTCGACGGTGGGCGGCTCACCCGGGCGCATGACGCGATAGATATCCATCAGCGCTGTGTCGCGGCCCATGTTCTTGTCTGCCGCCATGGTGTTGCGCATGTAGGGGCCGACATTGATGTTGTCGATATCCAGAACCGGAATATCAGTGACGCCCGCGTCGATCAGCTCTTTCGCGGTGCCTCCGATCAGCTCGCCGTCTTTGTCGTATTCCAGCGTCAGCTCATCACCAGCTTCGACATAGATCGCGCCGGTTTCTTCGTTGATGATGTCCTTGGCGACAAACTTCCCGACGATGTGATCGAACGGAACCAACAGCTCGGTGACGTTGCCTTCATCGATCAGCTTCTTGACCGCGCGCGGGGTAACTTTCTTGCCCGCTTCGGCAATCACTTCACCGGATTTGGCGTCGATCAGGTCATAGGTCGGACGCGTACCGCGTGCACGCTCGGGGAAGAACGGTGCTATCCAGCCCTTCTTCTTGTCCAACTTGTACGACACCGTGTTGTAATAGGCGTCCATGATCGCTTCTTGATCCAGACCCAGCGCATACAGCAGCGTTGTCACAGGCAGTTTGCGGCGACGGTCGATACGGGCGAACACGATGTCCTTGGCGTCGAACTCAAAGTCCAGCCAGCTGCCGCGATACGGGATGATGCGGCAGGCAAACAACAGCTTGCCCGAGGAATGGGTCTTGCCCTTGTCGTGGTCAAAGAACACACCGGGCGAACGGTGCATCTGGGACACGATCACACGCTCGGTACCGTTCACAATGAACGTCCCGTTTGGTGTCATCAGGGGCATATCCCCCATGAACACGTCCTGTTCCTTGATGTCTTTGACCGACTTGGCGCCAGTGTCCTCGTCGACATCAAACACGATCAGACGCAGAGTGACTTTCAGCGGCGCGCTGTAGGTCATGTCGCGCTGCATGCACTCTTCGACGTCGTATTTGGGTTTTTCCAAATCGTATTTCACGAACTCCAGAACGGAGGTTTCGTTGAAATCCTTGATCGGGAAAACCGACTGGAACACGCCTTTGATGCCTTCGCCGTCTGTCGGCACATCTGCATCGCCGGAGCGCAGGAATAGATCATATGAAGATTTTTGTACCTCAATGAGGTTCGGCATCTCCAGCACTTCGCGGATTTTGCCGTAATATTTCCGAAGACGTTTCTGGCCAAGGAACGATTGAGCCATGTCAGATGTCACCTTTCGATGTTCTCAGCGGACAAAGACACCGTCGGGCCCCGGTGCCTTGCACATTAGAGACAACACGTCCGGATCAATTCGTGGCCACCGTCCCGAATGGCGGCCTCCCGATCCATGAACCGCGTCTTAGAAAACACCCCAATCCATGAGGTCCTTTCTAAGACAGGTTCGGCTGGACCCGGATTTCTCCGGGACCAGCCAAATTTCCGGTGCATCTGCGATGCACCAAAAGACTGACTTAGGCCAGTTCGACCTCGGCGCCAGCTGCTTCCAGCTTGCCTTTGATGTCTTCGGCTTCGTCTTTCGACACAGCTTCTTTGATCTTGCCGCCAGCTTCGACCAGCTCTTTGGCTTCTTTCAGGCCCAGACCGGTGATGCCGCGAACTTCTTTGATCACGTTGATTTTCGAAGCGCCGGCGTTCTTCAGAACGACGTCGAATTCGGTTTTTTCTTCCTCAGCTGCGCCACCGGCGTCGCCACCGGCTGCCATGACAACCGCGCCGCCAGCTGCGGGCTCGATGCCATATTCGTCTTTGAGGATGGTTTTCAGTTCTTGTGCTTCCAGCAGGGTCAGACCCACGATGCTTTCTGCGAGTGCTTTCAGATCAGCCATTTTATCAGCTCTTTCCGTTTACAGTGTGTGTTCCAACGTCAGGGTGACTACCCTACGCAGATCATTCAGTGCCAACCGCTTACGCAGCTTCCGCCTTCTCTTCGATGGTGGAAAGGATGCTTGCGATGTTGCTTGCAGGTGCGCCAATTGCGCCAGCGATGTTCGAAGCAGGTGCGCCCAGCATGCCCGCGATAGTAGCAATAAGCTCCTCGCGCGAAGGCATTTTGGACACGGCTTCGACGCCGGCACGATCCAGAGCGTTCTCACCCATTGCACCGCCAAGAATTTCGAACTTTTGGTTCTCTTTGGCGTAGTCCTGGGCCACTTTGGCTGCTGCCACAGGGTCCTCAGAATAGGTCAGAACGGTCATCCCCGTCAGCAGGTCGGCAATGCTTTCACATGGCTTTCCGTCGAGGGCGATTTTGGCGAGCCTGTTCTTGGCAACACGCACGGCACCACCCGCGTCACGAGCACGTGCGCGAAGGTCCTGCATCTCGGCAACTGTCAGACCGGCGTAGTGTGCAACCACTACGACGCCAGAGCTTTCGAAGATTTGGCCGAGCTCGTCGACCACTTTCTCTTTCTGGGCTCTATCCACAGTTTTCTCCAAGTTAGGGGTGATATCTCACCCCGGCTCATATTTGCCGCAGCTTACGCTCCGGCGTTCAGGTCCGTTGTTACGGGATTAGCCAAAATTCGCCCGAGGATCGAAGCCCTCAGAATTCTTTGGTCTTACCCGTCTCAGGCAGGGAATTAAGGGGTCAGATGACACCACCCACCGTCTTGGACGAAACAAAATAAAGCGCACGACGAATCGCACGCTTTACTTCGCAGCTCTCTTTATGGCAGTTACGCCGGGTTTCCAAGGGGTAAATTGGGCAGAAACCGGAAATGATCGAGCAGCGCAGCTGGCATCGGAACAGTGTCCTAGATTGACATGTTCCATGCGCTGAGGTCCAGTCTGGTTAAGCCCCTTTCTTCTTAGGTATCCATCCCTGAATGCTGACCCTCACCACAGACGAATACGAACGCGCGCGCGGCTTTGTTCAGGAGTTCCTGGATCAAACGCCCGAGGATGGACCGGCGGGTTTCGAATGCGTCTATCGTTCTCATGATTTTGCGGGCTCGCGTATAGTGCTCAGGGTCCGGGGTGCGCGCCGGGACTATGCCCTAAAGGTCGATACGGAATCGCCCGGGACGGGACGTTTGCGCGATGAGTTTGACATGCTCGGAAAGCTGACCGCCCATTTTGCACGATACGAATCTGCGGGGGTTGTCGACCCGGTTTACATATCACCGGGTGATGCGTTTTTTGTGACGCAGTTTATTGACCGCCCCACCGCTGCGGATCTTATCCATAACAGCCCGGATGACGACCAGATCGGCCGCATCTATCGCCGCGCCGGATCGTGGCTGAACGACCTGCACAGCTTTCAACCCATCAAGACCTATAGCTTCCGGCCCAGTTGGATGGTCGACAAGCTTCAGGCTTTGCTAGGCCTTGTCCCAGATACAGTGCAGCCTTGGGGGCAGAAGATGGTTCAGCACCTGACCCATGAGGCCGCACAGCTAAAGGGCATAACTGACTTGCTGATCCATGCGCACGGAGATTTTCACAGCCAAAACCTGATCGTCGGGCAAGGTGAGATGATCGGTCTGGATTTAACCGAAGCACGCGAAAAGCTGGCAGTTTACGATATCGTCGACTTTCTGAAATCCGATATCTTTCGCGATGGCACTGAGGATCAAATTGATCAAAGCGGCATCCTGAAAACAAACAAGGACATGTTCTTTCGCAAATACCGCCATCCAATTCAGATGGACGTTCTGGATATGTGTATGCGCGCACGTCTGGTGATGGATTGGCTGGACTTATGGCGATTGGACAGATCCTGCAGCGAATACGAGAGTTTTCGCAGAGACCGCCTGAACCTGCGCCTGCAAGCCGTGTATGAGTGAGGCTGAAAAAGAAAGACCCGAACAGCCTTCACCGTTCGGGTCCAATCATTTTAGCTGTAAGCTAGGGACTTATTCGCCCGCAGCAGCAGCCACATCCAGAGTCACGCCTGGGCCCATGGTCGAGCTCAGCGCGATTTTCTTCATGTAAGTGCCTTTGGCGCCTGTTGGCTTGGCTTTGGCAACAGCGGTCACAAATGCACGAACGTTTTCTGCCAGTTTGGCTTCGTCGAAGGACGCTTTGCCAACGCCAGCGTGCACAACGCCGCCTTTTTCAGCTTTGAACTGAACTTCGCCGCCTTTGGCTGCTTCTACGGCCGCTTTCACGTCCATGGTCACAGTGCCAACCTTGGGGTTCGGCATCAGGTTGCGGGGGCCCAGAACTTTACCAAGACGACCAACGATGGGCATCATGTCCGGGGTTGCTATGCAACGATCGAATTCAATGGTGCCGCCCTGAATGGTTTCCATCAGATCTTCTGCACCAATGATATCCGCCCCTGCTTCTTTCGCTTCGTCAGCCTTGGGGCCACGAGCGAATACAGCAACGCGCATTGTTTTACCGGTGCCATTCGGCAGGCCAACAACGCCACGAACCATCTGGTCCGCGTGACGGGTGTCAACGCCCAGGTTCAGAGCGATTTCGATGGTCTCATCGAATTTCGAAGTTGCGTTGGCTTTGACCAGGGCAACTGCTTCTTCGACCGACAGGTTTTCCTTGCCAGCGACAGCTTCGCGCGCAGCGCGGGTACGTTTACCGAGTTTTGCCATCTTACTTCACCTCGATGCCCATAGAGCGGGCCGAGCCCAGGATGATCTGCATTGCGCCTTCGACGTCGTTGGCGTTCAGATCTTTCATTTTGGCTTCGGCGATTTCGCGAACCTGCTTCGAGGTCACGGATGCCACGGTCTCACGACCTGGGTTTTCCGCACCACGGGGGCGATTACGCTTGCCAACCGGCTTCAGGCCAGCTGCTTTTTTCAGGTAATAAGACGCAGGAGGCGTCTTGATGTCCATGGTGAAGGACTTGTCCTGATAATAGGTGATCACGGTCGGGCAAGGCGCTCCTTGCTCCATGTCTGCGGTCTTGGCGTTGAACGCCTTGCAGAATTCCATGATGTTGATGCCGCGCTGACCCAGCGCCGGACCAACTGGCGGCGAGGGGTTCGCCTGACCTGCAGGAACCTGCAGTTTCATTGTACCAGCAAGCTTCTTGGCCATTTGGTTTTCCTTTCAACTAAGGTGAAACGCGTTCCACCCGGTTTATGTTGCGTGGTCCGATCCGGGATCGCGATCCCGGTAATCTCCCACGAGAGAATCTCGCCCAAAGACGATAGAGGCGGCATGTACAGGGGAACGGAAGTGTTGGCAAGGGTTTGAATCACGGCTTGAAGCAGCCACATCGAACCCAAACCGACCCTCGCACAAAAGCTAAGCAACAGCAAACCAGCATCTGTCATCGCCCAATGAGATTGCACCCGCTACATGCACAACCTTGCGGGCTATCAGAGCAACTTAGCAGCCGCCATAGTTCTTGTTTCCACTCGCCGTGATTGTGTAGGTTCCGCCTCTTGGACCCGTGTAGCATCGTGAGGTCACGCGCCTAACGCTGGCAACCGGTCGGCGGTACGAAGATACTTTCCTGATCTGAGCACCCCACTCACACGCGAGACCATCGCCATCAAGATCCAAATTATGTGGATCAGATACAGGTCCACCAGACGCTAAGAAGAACCTTTGCGCTGCTGCGCCATTCGGAAAGTCATCACAATCATAGTCAACCCCTGCTGCCTCGGATGAAAACGGTCGCTCGTAGGATTTGGTCCCAGCTGTAGACAGGCTGTACTGACCATAATTGCTATTACCACATTGGTTTACTTTTCGAGCAGCCAGCTCTGCTTCGATCATCAGTTTCCCCCGCAATGTCGTACTTGGGAGCCGATACGCGGAACACAGCTCTGCGGACGATGCGCGCGCTACTTTCGAGGACAACACTTCGGGTGACAAAACATCAGCGGTACACGCAGCCAAAATCAAGAAAACAAAATAGATGAACGCACGCATGAAAAACGCCTTGTGGTCACTTTTCGGAAAAAACATTCGGTCAAATCAATAGGGCAGTTATGTACCAACCCAGATCATCAATGTAAACGTTCAGCCAGCCAAGATGCCGCACTGGCTAGGGCAATGCGGCCCCTCAAAATCCACCGAATAAATTTTGCCTCCTGCCTCTGGTCATCCACGCCCTCGACCATCCCGTCAAAATCCACGAATGGACCAGAGTAGGCCCTGACCTTCTCGCCGATTTCGAACGAGATCATCAGCTTGGGCGCTTCGCCACCTCGCTGAGTGATGTAGAAAACCTGGTGCACCTCTGCCTTGCTTGCCAGTTGTCGCGCAAAGGCAAATCAGGACTGTGTGATTGCCAATATCCCAAGCGCGATCAGGCTGGCCCAGCCGATGCGGTGGAGAAAGCGCGGCTCTTTCAGGACGAGCGCGGCAAGGACTACGGATACCGGAATCGAGGCCTGCCGAACCGCGCTGACAGGTGCGGCCTCGGCGCCTAACTGGAAAGCTTTCAGGATAAAAAGATAAGATAGATAGGACGCAACCCCCGCGAATACGATCCGCCACGGGGCGAGTGTCCAGCCTCGTACCACGCCTAGAAATGGGGTCGACATATGGCGATCTTCCCAGGCCCGGATGCCGGCAAGGGTCAATGTCACCAGGATATAACAGTAGAACAGGAAAGGCGCGGGCGTTGTTTTTTGCATAGCGCCTGCATCGCTAAGCGAATAGGCGGCCGAGCCCAGCATCGCCATGACAGCCAGTGCAAAAGCCTTGTGATCATGCAGCAACCCGCCCGGCGATTTCTGGATCATCAGGCTGCCCATCAAGACCAGCGAAATCCCCACAAGGATGAGCCACGAATACTGCTGATCCAGCGCAAGCCAGCTAAAGGCAACGATGGCAATCGGCGAGGACCGGATGATCGGATAATACACCGAAAGGTTGCCCCGGCGCAGGGCTGAAAGCGTGCCATAGTAATAAAAACTCAACCCCAGGGAAGAAACCAGCACCAGAGGCCAGACCTCGCGGCTGACGGTCAGGGGCTGGCCAACCAGTCGAGCGTGAAGCGCCGCAAGAATGACCCAGGTCAGCGCTACACCGACATAACAGGACACCGGATGCGCCGTGTCTTTCAACAACAGATCCCGCAGCGGATGTGTCGCCGCCGAAATCAGAACCAGAACAATCAGGCCAAGTTCCATATCTCAGGTCTGATGAAGCGGATTGCGCTGCAGAAAGGTGTTATAGTGCACAGTCATCTGGTCGTCCGCAATCTGCACAACTCCATAGGCTGGCGGTTCATCACAGAATTCCCCGTCAACGCTGTCGGCAGTCAGAGGGATTTGGTGATTGAGGCTGGGCAGACTGGTGAACGGGATGCCACGCCAATTCACATAGGTCATGCGATGGACATGCCCATAGAAGACGTGGCGAATGTTACGCCCGTGACCGAGTGTTTCAAAAAACACTTCGGCTTCGACCAGGCGGATGTCGTCCACATAGGGAATGCCGATGTCAAAAGGCGGGTGGTGCATGAACAAATAGCAGGGCTTATCCCCCGCCGAGATCAGCTGTTCTTTCAGCCAATTCAAACGCAAGGCGCACAGCTGGCCTTCATGCATATCCGCACCGTCTTTTGTCGTATCCAGAAAGATAAACTTTCCCGCGTCGGTCTCGATGCTGTGCTGAACAAAGCCATTTGAATCCACATGGTCATCCGTAAAGACCGTTCTGAAAACCTGACGATCATCATGGTTGCCGATCATCAGGTGACAAGACAGCGGGAAACCGTCCAGATGTGACTTGAGCACCTGATAGGCTTCAGCCCTTCCAAACTCGGCCAGGTCGCCGGATATCACGCAAAACGCTGCATCCGAATGCCATTTGGCGATGTCCTCTAGGCAACGGGAAAATTGGGTCGAAGGAACGCCGCCATTCAGGTGCCCGTCTTGGTCAACAAGGTGTATATCTGTAATATGTATGAATTTCATCTACCTGCCCACTTGCCTTGTATGGTTGTCCAAATATGCCAGGCGGCCGGGTTCCATCCCCATTGGTTACGACAAAGATTATCCCGATTTCGACAGATCAGTTCCGCCCTGATTTGCCCGGGTCTGATAACGGGCTGAAGGCTCCAAAACAAGAAACGCCGCAGTGCCTAGGGCAACGCGGCGTTGTCAAATTTCGCTAATTGGAAATTAGCTTTGTTTGGTGACCTGAGTGAAGTCCAGCTCGACCGGGGTTTCCCGACCAAAGATCGAGACCGAGACCTTCAGCTTCTGGTTATCGTCATCCACACCTTCGACCATGCCGTCGAAATCTTCGAACGGACCGTCATTCACCTTGACCTTCTCGCCAATTTCGAACGAGATCATCAGCTTGGGCGCTTCTTCGCCTTCCTGGACACGGTTGAGGATCTGGTTCACCTCGGCATCGCGCATCGGCATCGGGCGGCCTTGCGGACCCAGAAAACCAGTGACCCGGTTGATCGAGTTGACCAGGTGATACCCTTGATCCGACATTTCCATATGTACCAGCACGTAACCCGGCATAAAGCGACGTTCGGTTGTGACTTTCTTGCCCCGGCGCACTTCGATCACCTCTTCGGTGGGCACCAGAACTTCGTCAATGTCATCCTCAAGGCCCTGCTCGGCCACCGACGTGCGGATCTGCTCTGCGATCTTCTTTTCGAAATTCGAAAGAACGCTGACCGAGTACCACCGTTTCGCCATGAACCTGTCGTCCTTGTTTGCCTTCGGCTGCATTCCATGTACCGGAAAAGCCGTTATTAAAAATCTGTCGCGTCACCCGGAATAAAAAGCGGCGCACAGCCCGAATCGCCGCACGCCCATTCCGAATAGTACCGCGTCACCTACTCTGACATCGCAAGCTGTGCAAGGGGGCAGCGACGTTTCCGACCTGCCCGGCCCGGTTTAACCGAACATGCCCAGAATCAGCTGCAGGCCACCACGAATACCAAGATCGACCAGCGCAAAGAACACAGCCGTCAGTGCTGCCATGATGAACACCATGACCGTGGTCAGCAACACCTCGCGGCGGGTTGGCCAGACGACCTTTGAAACCTCGGCACGGACCTGCTGAATAAACTGGATCGGATTCATAGTTGCCATTTGGCTTTGTTCTCTCTGCTAGCGGATGGGCCGGACATAACCGGGCATTGAGGCAATTTCAAGGGGGCCGTCAGGGCTTGGGCTTATCGTCCCATTCGTCGCTTAGAATGCGGCGCGCATCGCCTTCGGGGTCGTCATATTGGTTCGACCGAACGGTATAGATGAACGCAAACAGGCCAACCCCTCCCAAAAGCAGGGAAATCGGTATGAGATAGGCCAGAACTTCCATTCAGATCACCTTAGCCGCAGCGCGTTCAGAGAAACGGTAATGGACGAGGTCGACATTGCCAATGCCGCGATCAGCGGTGTGGCTAGGCCCGCAACCGCCAGTGGCACTGCAATGATATTATAGATGGTTGCAATACGGAAGTTCTCGCGAATCCGTTTCGTTGCCTTAACCGCGGTATCGCAGGCACCCGCAATCGGCGACATGTCATTACCCAACAGCACGATATCGGATGCCACTCGCGCAGCATCTAGCGCCGAGGCCGGTGAAATCGACACATGCGCCGCGGCCAGCGCCGCCGTGTCGTTCAGCCCGTCACCAACCATCAGGACGTGGCAGCCTTGATCCCGCAGGCTTTGCACATGGGTTGCCTTGTCCTGTGGCAGGGCCTGCGCAATCCATGTCTCAATCCCCAGCTTACCGGCCAGCATCTCAACCGCGCCTTGCGTATCGCCCGAGATCAAAATGACCTTTTTCCCCTCATCGCGAAACGCCTGAACCGCCTCAGCCGCACCGGCGCGCAATGTGTCCGAGAACAAGAACACTGAAGGCGCCCGCCCTGCTAACGACAGCCAGGCCGCAGTTTGTTCAGCCTCTTGCCCACCGGTCCATTCGGCGCGTCCCAGACGCACGGGATGGTCCTGAAAGATGCCTTCGGTGCCGTACCCCGGAACTTCAGAGATCCCCTCTACATTTGCAGGCGTGACCCCCGCTTGACGGGCAGCCTGCGCCAGCGCAACAGAGAGCGGGTGCGACGAGACCTCGGCCAGTGCCAGTGCAATTTCCAGATCGCCGGGCGCATGATCCGCAAGATTGGTCAGCTCCGGCGTTCCCGAAGTCAGTGTTCCCGTCTTGTCGAACACAACCGTATCCACCTCGGCCAGGCGTTCCAGCGCTGTGGCGTGTTTGATCAACATCCCCTTGCGGAACAACCGACCCGAGGCCGCCGTCGTCACCGCCGGTACGGCCAGACCCAGCGCACAGGGGCAGGTGATGATCAGCACCGCTGCTGCGATATTCAGCGCGGTGCGGATATCGCCGGAATAGATATACCAGCCCAGAAAGCTCAGCGCCGACAGGATATGCACGCCCGGTGCATAAAGCTTGGCTGCCTTATCCGCCAGCGAAGTATAACGCGACCGCCCAGATTCCGCGATGGCCACAAGATCGGCCATGCGGTGCAGCGAGGTATCCTCACCCACGGCTGTCGCCCGTACGGTCAATGGACCCGTTAGATTTACCTCGCCAGCACTGACCGTCAGACCGGTTTCCGCAAATACCGGCAAGGTTTCACCCGTCAGCAGCGATCGGTCGAGCTCGGATTGCCCGGAAACGATTTCGCCATCCACCGGCATTCGGCCGCCGGGACGTACCAGGATCAGATCACCCACGCTCAGCGTTGCGACGGGCACCTCAACTTCTTGACCATCGGCCAGCCTGATCGCGCGCGGAACTTCCAACGCGGTCAACTCCTCGGCTGCGGATCGGGCGGCGGCGCGGGTACGGTAATCCAGATAGCGACCGGCCAGCAGAAAGAACGTCAGGGTCAGGGCGGCGTCAAAATAGGCGTGCTCACCACTCAGCGCGGTTTCCCACAGCGATGTGGCCAATGCCAACAGGATTGCCAACACGATCGGCACATCCATATTCAGGCGACCGACGCGCAAGGCGCTCCAGGCATTAGCAAAGAAGGGCTGCGCCGAAAACGCGATCGCAGGCAAAGCAATCGCTGCCGAAATCCAGTGGAACATGTCCCGCGTTGCATCGGTTGCCCCTGACCAGACAGAGACAGACAGCAACATTACATTCATCGAGGCAAAACCAGCCACCGCCAACCGCATCAACAGGTCGCGACCAGCCTTGTCGGACTGCGTGGCAGACAGGGATCCAGGGTCCAGCTCGTGCGCCTCAAAGCCTGCGCGTTCAAGCACCGGGATCAGATCGGCGGCCCGCAGATCGGGCGCGGCTTTGACCATCGCGCGTTTCAAGGTCAGGTTCACGCGTGCGTCCTCGACCCCTGGCTGGGCATTCAATTCACGCTCGACCGTGGCAATACAGGCCGAGCAGTGAATTCCCGGCAATGACAGCGCGATCTGCACTTCCTGCGGGATCGGCCTTGCGGGCTCTGCCGGGGCGGCGATACAGCCGGGGCAAGCTGCGGTGCCAGAGGACATCTGCGTAGACATCCCCTAGCCCTTCACATAAAGCGGCACGCGCTGTGCAAACTCGGCCCCGCTGTGATCTTTGGCAACCAGCCGAATGTTCCAGTTGCCTGGACCCAGCGATGCCGGAGTCGCATATGCAGTCCCGTCGAATGTAAAACCGGGAGCGAAATCATCTTTGACATGGGTCGCGCGGCCCACAACGGCCTGCAGGTCAGCCACCTTGACCGGTGCGCCCGTCTGATCGGTTATATGCAGGATCAGCAAGCCGCCCGAAATCTCGGCGCGGATAAACCAGCCCAGCGCCTGATGTTCCTTCAGGCGTTCGTTGAATTCCTGGCTGGCGACATAGGAATTCTTGACCTCGAGCCCCGGAAAGGTCTTCACCGCGCTATAGGCCAGAACCAGGTTCACCGTGATGATCACGCCAAAGGATGCAACGAACACAGCCAGCGCATGTTTGCCGGTGAATTTACGTTCAGCCATGTTCAGTTCCCTCGTCCGTTAAACGTGGTGTCCTTATAGGCGCGCTCACCGCTTTGCAGGTCTTCGACCCAGATGCGGACCGGCGTCGTATCCAAAGTTGCTGGCCCGGTGTCGCCCGATGCGACGATGTAAACACGGGTCAACTGTGCCGTATCCGCCGTCACATTGACAGTCTCACCTTCAACCCCCTCGATCTGTATCTTCAGGGCCGGATCACCGGACAGGGTCAGCTGGAATGGGCGGTCCTCGCCATGTTTGTTCCGCAGTCGTACATCATAAGTGTTACGAATAGTGCCGTCAGAAAGGGTTACAAATGTCGGGTTTCGCACCGGCGCTACGGTCAGATCAATGTCAGACCGGATGAACAGGGCGAACAAAAGCGCGAAGCCAACCGCAGACCACATACCCGTATACATGATGGTCCGAGGCCGCAGGATGTGTTTCCAGACATTCTTGGGCGGATGACCGGCGCGTTCACTCGATTCGTCGCTCAACGCCATGTAGTCGATCAAGCCACGCGGCTTGCCAATTTTGGCCATCATGTCATCGCAGGCGTCGATGCACAGCGCACAGGTGATACATTCAAGCTGCTGACCGTCGCGGATGTCGATACCGACAGGGCAGACATTCACACAGGCCATGCAATCAATGCAGTCCCCAAGATCGGAATCCGCGCTCCGCTTGCCTTTGCCGCGCGGTTCACCGCGCCATTCGCGATACCCAACCACCAGAGTATCCTCGTCCATCATCGCGGCCTGAATGCGCGGCCAGGGACAGGCGTAAATACAGATCTGCTCGCGTGCGAACCCACCAAACAAAAAGGTCGTCCCCGTCAGGATCAATATGGTTGTATAGGCGACCGGATGTGCATCTCCGGTCACTAGGTCACGGACCAGCGTTGGCGCATCCGCGAAATAGAACACCCAGGCACCACCCGTTGCCAGACCAATAAACAGCCAAGCGACCCATTTGGTGACACGCAGCCTTGCTTTGTGGAAATCCATCTTTTTCTGACGATGCAGGCGCAGACGGGCGTTTCGATCACCTTCGATCCAGCGCTCGACCAAGATATACAAATCAGTCCAGACGGTCTGCGGGCAGGCATAGCCGCACCACACGCGCCCCAGCGCCGATGTAAACAGAAACAGGCCCAGACCGGCCATGATCAGCAACCCGGCCACGAAATAGAACTCGTGCGGCCAGATCTCGATCCAGAAAAAGTAAAAGCGCCGGTTGGCCAGATCCAGCAGCACCGCCTGGTCCGGGAGGCTGGGACCGCGATCCCATCTGATCCAGGGTGTGACGTAATAGATCCCCAGCGTGACCGCCATGATGAACCATTTCAGGTTGCGAAACGGGCCGGACACGCGGCGGGGAAAGATCGGTTCGCGCGCTGCGTATAGGCTGGGGGCGGGGTCGGAATCGCTCACGGGCTGGCTCCAGATGTAGCTGTTCTACGGCGTCTTCTTCCAGATCATACGGGCAGCCACTTTGACATGGGTCAAAAGCGCATCGTAAAGACACCTTTTGTCACATCTTACCAGCTTGCCGCCTGAGCCACCTGATAAATATCTTCACCCCAGGACGAAGCGGCATATTCCCGGTGACAATATGGTATCCGCGCCCGTCGGGTTCGCGGAACAGTTCGACCAATCGACCCGCAATGATATCCGCTTCGACAAAATGCCGCACGGTGGCCGTCACACCCTGCCCGGCGCGCACTCCCTCAAGCAGCAGGTTTCCCGGCAAGGCGATGCGGCCAGCGCCGGGGCTGTGGTCCACGCCGTGACGGGCCAGCCATTGCGTTGCCTCCGTTGTGCCGAACTCCTCAAGCCAGGGCAGACGGCTGAGTGCTTTAGGTGTCACAGGTGCCCGCCCAGTCAACAGGGATGGCGCAGCGACAATCACGATCGGACTTTGCAACAGCAGTTCGGCCGTCACATCGGGCCAGTCCCCTGCCCCATATCTGATCGCCAGATCCACGCCGCCCGGGTGCAGATCGACCAACCGGGGCGAAGGATCCAGCGCAAGGTGAATGCCTGGATGCTCGGCCTGAAATGCGGGCAAGCGCGGCATAAGCCACGAAGCTGCGAAAGAGGCCGTCAGCGATACGTGGACCGGGCGATCCTCGGTTGCACGCTTCAGGTCAGTGACCGCCGCACCTATGGCCCCAAATCCCAAATGCAGGGCACGCGCCAGAACCTTGCCCTCGGCCGTCAGGGTCATGGATTTACCGGATCGGTCCAGAAGGGCCAGATCCAGGTGTTTTTCAAGCGCACGCAGTTGTTGGCTGATCGCTGCGTGACTGACATTCAGCGACGCCCCTGCCTGAACAACATTTCCAGTCTCAGCAAAGGCAGAAAAGGCGCGCAAAGCCGCAAGCGGCGGCATATCCATCCAGTTCATCTGTAAGCCCTACTTACATATTGGAATGGTAATTGAGTCGCATTTATCAGGCTAAAGATCAATCCTGATAACAGCGGCAACACAATCCAGGAGGGATCAGATGCTTGCGATACTGGCACGAAGTTTCATGGTAGCCACCAAAACAGAGGCTAACGGCAAAGGCACTGGCACAGATAGCCGCGACCTTGCGCGCGGCAGTTGGCTGCCGGACCATCACTGGTGGATTGAAAAGTCTGGCCCGCGCGAAAAGGCGCATCTGGACTGCACCAATGGGGGCCTGTAGTCTGAAAATAGTAGCACCGGCTGTTCAGGAAACGCGCGAACAGAGAGAACAGCCGGTGCCTTAACCTTCGGGCGGCGAACCGTCCGAAGGTATTCTTTTGGCCTTACTGACCGCCACCCAACTGGTGGACATAGGCCGTCACAGCGCGGATCTGCGCGTCCGTAAGGCGGTTTTCCCAAGCAGGCATTACACCGAAACGGCTATTGGTCACGGTCTCAGTCAATGCCTCTGCGTCGCCACCATAGAGCCAGATCGCATCGGTCAGGTTGGGTGCGCCCTGAAAGACGTCACCAGTGCCATCCTCGCCATGACAGGACGAACAGTTATCTTCGAAGACGACCTTGCCTGCCTGCGCAGCTACGTCATCAGTCTGCGCATTGGTCAGGGACATCACGTATTGAACCACTTGGGTGATCTCGTCATGTTCCAGGATTTCGCCAAATGCAGGCATTTCGGAATAGCGCGCATCGTCGCTTTCCTCGTTGCGAATGCCATAGGCGATTGTGGTCTCGATATCCTCAAGCGAACCGCCCCACAGCCAGGCGTCATCCAGCAGGTTCGGGAATCCTGGTGCACCCTGCGCGCCTGAGCCGTGGCATTGCGCACACCAGGTACGGAACACCGCGCCCCCGGCATTCGCCGCGTATTGCTGCAGTTCGGGATCTGCCGAGATATCTTCAAGCGATGTTTCCACAAGCTTGGCGTTCCAAGGGGCATTCGCCTCTTCAAACGCAATCATCTCTTCTTGTACCAGAGCGCGAGAGGACCAGCCCAAAACGCCAGCAGTGGCGGATTGAACCAAGGGCCATGCGGGATACATGATCGTATAGATCACCGCCCAGAAGATGGTGGCGTAGAATGTCCACAACCACCAGCGCGGCATCGGGTTTTCGAATTCTTCGATACCATCCCAGCTGTGGCCGGTTGTACTCGGATCACCCGGCTGTTTTTCAGGTGTCTTGCTCATTGCCGCGCCTCCTTGGATGTGGCGGGATTGTCGTCGCCCCGCAGGGGCGCTGGTGCATCATCATGCCGAAACGGGATATTCGCGGTGTCCTTGTATTCCTTGCTGGAACCCGGGCGAAAAACCCAGATTATGATCCCAACAAAGAAAACAAAGAGCAGCAGCAACATCCAGCTATCCGCGAATTGCCGTAAGAGTGTATATTCTTCCATCACACCCTCCTTTACCGGTTCGCGTCTGGGGTGAAGGTCGAGAAATCGACCAGCGTTCCCAGCATCTGCAGATAAGCGACCATCGCATCCGCTTCGGTCAGCTCGGGCTGACCATCGAAGTTCCGCACGCTGACCTTGTCACCATAGCGTTCCAGCAGGCCGTCATAGTCACTGTCGGGATCGGCCTGCGCCCGGAAATCCGCCACGGCGTTCTCCAGCATCTCTTCGGTATAGGGCGTGCCTACCAGCGCATTCGCCTTCATGACATCACCGATATACTTACCGTCAATCTTGCGATGCTCGAGGAAGCCGTATTTCGGCATTACAGATTCAGGCACCACCGACTGCGGGTTGCGCAGGTGATCCACATGCCACTGGTCAGAATAACGACCACCGACACGGGCCAGATCAGGGCCGGTGCGTTTGGACCCCCACTGGAACGGATGATCATACATTGATTCAGCCGCCAGCGAGTAGTGGCCATAGCGCTCGACCTCATCCCGCATCGGGCGGATCATCTGACTGTGGCAGACATAGCAGCCTTCGCGGATATAGATGTCACGGCCCGCCATTTCCAAGGGGGTGTAAGGGCGCATGCCCTCCACCTTTTCGATGGTGTTCTCAAGATAGAACAGCGGGGTGATCTGCACGATGCCACCGATGGTCACGACCAGGAAGCTGAAGATCAGCAGGAGGGTCGCGTTGGTCTCGAGGATCTTATGTTTGTCGAGAATTGCCATTGCTCCGGCCCTCCTTATTCAGCCGGGACCGCGACGGTCAGGCTGGCCTCTTTGGCCGGCGCTTTCCGCACAGTCATCCACAGGTTGTAGCACATGATCAGCGCCCCAGCGAGGAACATGACCCCACCCAGAGCTCGCACCACATACATCGGGAACTTGGCAGCCACGGTGTCGGCGAACGAGTTCACAAGGAAACCGTTGGCATCCACTTCGCGCCACATCAGGCCTTCCATGATACCTGTCACCCACATCGACGCGGCGTAGAGCACGATGCCGATAGTGGCGAGCCAGAAGTGCCAGCTGACCATTTGCAACGAATACAGACGCTCACGCTTCCACAAGACAGGAACCAGGAAGTACAGAGCACCAAAGGTGATCATGCCGTTCCAGCCCAGCGCACCCGAATGCACGTGACCAATGGTCCAGTCGGTATAGTGGCTCAAAGAGTTAACCGCTCGGATCGACATCATCGGGCCCTCAAAAGTGGACATGCCATAGAAGCCGACCGAAATCACCATCATCCGGATCACCGGGTCCGTACGCAGCTTGTCCCACGCACCCGATAGGGTCATCAGGCCGTTGATCATGCCACCCCAGGACGGCATCCACAGCACGATCGAGAACACCATGCCCAGTGTCGAGGCCCAGTCGGGCAGCGCTGTATAGTGCAAATGGTGCGGACCAGCCCAGATATACAGGAAGATCAGCGCCCAGAAGTGGATGATCGACAGCTTGTAACTGAACACCGGACGTTCGGCCTGTTTCGGGATGAAATAGTACATCATGCCCAGGAAACCGGCAGTCAGGAAAAAGCCCACAGCATTGTGGCCGTACCACCACTGGATCATTGCGTCCTGAACGCCTGACCAGACGATGACAGATTTCGAACCCCAGATGCTGACAGGGATAGTCATGTTGTTGACCAGATGCAGCATGGCGACGGTAACGATAAAGGCCAGGTAGAACCAGTTCGCCACATAGATATGAGGCTCTTTCCGCCTGACGATTGTTCCCAGGAACACGGCAAGATAGGCCACCCAGACGATGGTCAGCCACAGATCGACATACCACTCCGGCTCGGCGTATTCCTTGGACTGGGTTCCGCCCAGCACATACCCGGTCGCAGCCAGCACAATGAACAGCTGATAGCCCCAGAAAACGAACCATGCCAGATTGCCGCCCCACAGGCGCGCGGCGCTGGTCCGCTGGACGACGTAGAAGGACGTTGCGATTAGTGCGTTGCCGCCAAAGGCAAAGATAACCGCCGATGTATGCAGCGGACGCAATCGGCCAAAATTCAGATATCCTTGTGCCCATTCAAAGTTCAGCACCGGATAGGCCAGCTGAAAGGCGATGAATGTCCCGGCAAGAAAACCAACCACGCCCCAAAAGGCCGTCGCGATTACGCCGTAACGGACCACATCGTCCATGTACTCGCCTGAACGATCTATGAGGATATCTGGCTCATCCGTGTTTCTAAGCGTCCAGATGAACAATCCCGCGGCGATCAACATCACCAGAATTGCATGCACCTGATACGCCAAATCGCGTGCATAATTGGTCCCGATCGCTGCAAACAGCACGATCAGACCAAGCACGATCAGCTTGATGTAATTTGACATATTGCGTCCCTTTGCCATGCTCCGCGCGATTCTTTTTTGTCGCGGAACCCATTTGACTGGTCGTTGTTTTGTCCGAGGACAGCCCAAACTGCTTTGATCTGTATCAAGACAGAATAGCGAATATTGTGAC
This sequence comes from Ruegeria faecimaris, assembly GCF_900182615.1. GTDB lineage: Bacteria > Pseudomonadota > Alphaproteobacteria > Rhodobacterales > Rhodobacteraceae > Ruegeria > Ruegeria faecimaris. Next base: position 30,828 of record NZ_FXTE01000005.1, read on the forward strand.
AAGGCTACAGAAATGATTTGGCCGGAATGTCGCAGACGGAACGGCCCTAGAGGCAAGAGGTCAAGATGGCGTATAAGTCCCTTCTCACAGTTCTAACGGAAACGGAACAATCGGCCCCGGCGCTGGCACAGATGGCAGCCCTGGCCACAGCCCAGGATGCGCATGCCGAAGCCCTGTGCCTGGGGGTCGATCGCAGTCAGACCGGCTATTACTATGCTGGCGCCAACGCGCTGATTCTGCAGGAGACCCTGTCCCGCGCCAAAGCAGAGGCCGAGGACACCCTGCACTATGCAGAGACCTATCTGAACAGTTCCGGCGTACGCTGGTCTGCGGAAAGCGGCGTGGCCCAGATTGCCGATATTGGTCGCCACGTTGCCCATCGGGCGCGGTTCTCGGACCTTGTTATTTTGCCGCAACCTTACGGAAAAGACCGCAGCGTCGAAGCAGAGCCTATCGTCGAGGCAGCCATGTTCGAAGGTCACGCTCCGGTTCTGGTCATACCCGAAAACACGACGCCTTTTGACAAGCCCGGTACTGTCTTGGTCGGCTGGAACGAAAGCGTCGAAGCCATGCGCGCAATTCGCTGCGCCCTACCCTTCCTGATCGGGGCCGATCAGGTGCGGATCGTGGTGATCGACCCACCAACGCATGGGCCGGATCGCTCGGACCCCGGTGGGTTGTTGTCCCAGATGCTGTCGCGCCACGGAGTTAAGTGCGAAATCGACGTGCTCAGCAAAACAATGTCGCGTGTATCGGACATCCTGAACCGCCATGCGACGGATACCGAAACAGATATGATCGTCATGGGCGCCTATGGGCATTCCCGATTCCGAGAAGCCATCCTGGGCGGCGCGACACGTAATATGCTGGAACAATCGACTGTTCCGGTGTTCATGGCACATTGAAACGGCAGAGCCGCCCAGCGGGCGGCTCTTATCCGCGTTTCACAAGGCCGATCAGGAAAAGCAGAATGATTGCCCCAATGGTGGCGAAAATAATTGACGAGACCAGACCGCCGCCAACGGCAAAACCAAGGGCTGGGAAAATCAGCCCGGCCAGAAATGCCCCGACAACGCCAACGATGATGTTACCAATCAAGCCGAATCCCCGGCCTTCCATGATCTTTCCGGACAACCATCCCGCGATGGCACCAATAAGCAGCATGGCCAAAAGGCTGCTGAATCCCATGACTTACTCCTGACGCAGTTTCACTGGTCCCACTAAACCACGGTTAAGACAACGGGTCACGCCGTATGTGAATCACACCAGATATCCGCCATCGGAATCGTCGCCTGCCTCTTCCATCAACCGGCCCATGTCCGGAACAGATACACGGCGCTTGCCTTCTAGCAAGATGATCTCGTCTTTCTTCAGGGCGGATATCTGACGGCTGACGGTTTCCAGTGTAAGGCCAAGGTAGTCTGCCATCGCCTCGCGCGTCAGCGGAAGATCAAAAACGATTGGGCTGGAACTCCCGTTCTGCCCAATCGACGCATCCCGGCGCGCGATGATGGACAACAGGCTTGCGATTTTTTCGCGCGCAGTCTTGCGCCCCAGCACCAGCATCCATTCACGGGCAGCGTCCAGCTCATCCAATGTCATCTGAAGCAAACGATGCGCGATATGCGGAGTCGCACCCATCAGTTCTTCGAACGGCTTCTTACGGAAACAGCACATGACAATGTCAGTCGTTGCCACGACGTCGTAAGGCGCTGAATCTCGACCTGGACGACCGACGAAATCGCTGGGCAGCAAAAGGCCAACCATCTGCGTGCGCCCATCTTCCATGGTCTGAGTCAAAGAAGCGATCCCCGACACGACCGAGCCCACGAAATTCATCTGATCACCGGACCAGATGATTGTCTGCCCAGCCTCGAAGCTGCGATAATATTTAATACCTTCAAGAAGCTCCAGCTCATGAACATCGCAATTCGCACAGACTGCTCTGTGGCGGATTGGACAATCTTCACAGTTTGTATGATCGATTTTGAAAATCTGTGTCATGCGCGTTCCCACTTGATCTCTATCAAGGTTGCTAGGCGTGCCGTCCTCTAACGGTATCGCCATGATAGTTAAACCACAACTTGCAAAGCTTGGACTATTTGACGCGAAAGTACCGCGCTACACAAGCTATCCAACAGCCCCTCACTTCAACAATGATGTGGGGGTAAACCTTTACGAAAACTGGATTACCGGCATTAAACCCGGAAGCTCCGTCTCGTTGTACATACACGTGCCCTTCTGCCGCAGGCTGTGTTGGTTTTGTGCCTGCCGAACACAGGGGACGCAAACTGACAACCCGGTCATCGCCTATGTCGATGTCCTCAAGGCCGAGCTTGATCTGCTGGCCGCGCGCCTGCCTCAAGGCGTCACCCTCTCGCGTCTGCACTGGGGCGGCGGCACACCAACGCTGTTGAATCCCGATCTGATGCGAGATCTGGCCACACGCATTCTGGATGTTATCCCGCTGGGCCCGGGTGCTGAATTCTCGGTCGAAATCGACCCGAACGAGATTGACCAAGCCCGACTGGACGCGCTGGCCGAAGCGGGCATGAACCGTGCCTCGATCGGCGTGCAGGATTTCGACGATGAGATTCAGAAAACTATCGGTCGCGTCCAAAGCTATGACACCACGCGCGCAGCTGTGGACATGATCCGTGCCCACGGCATTACCAGCCTGAACGCTGATATCCTGTACGGTCTGCCGCATCAGACCAAATCAAGGATGACAGAAAGCGTACAGAAACTGCTGTCACTGAACCCCGACCGCGTTGCGCTGTACGGATACGCCCACGTGCCGTGGATGGCCAAGCGGCAACAGTTGATTCCTTCGGACGCATTGCCCACGCCCGAGCAACGTCTGGAGCTGTTCGAGACGGCGCGTCGACTGTTCCTCTGGGATGATTACGCCGAGATCGGAATTGACCACTTTGCCACGCAGGATGATGGTCTGACACATGCGCTCAGGACCGGGCGACTGAAACGGAACTTTCAGGGTTATACGGATGATCAGGCCGAGGTGCTGATCGGTGTGGGCGCAAGCTCGATCTCGCGATTTCCTCAGGGCTACGCCCAGAACGCACCGGCAACATCGGCCTATACGAAAGCCATCCGCGAGGGGCGCTTTGCAACCTCGCGCGGACATTTGTTCAAAGGGCAGGACATTTTGCGCGCACGTCTGATCGAAGCGCTGATGTGTGATTTTCAGATCAATTCGGCTGAGATTCTGCGTGACCACAACATATCCGCCCAAGAGCTGAACGAGATGTACCAGAGGGCCAATGCCGACTTCAACAATCTGCTACACGTCACCAAGGATGGCCTGTTCATTCCACCCGAGGCCCGGCCGCTGACCCGAATGATTGCCCGCAGCTTTGACGCCTATGACCTGAGCAAAGCTGGCCACAGCTCGGCGATCTGATTGCTTACAGGTGGGCCCGGTTGTGCGGCCTGCCGCTTAGATACCAGTACAGGGGCTTGACGCGAGCCTCTGGTTGTCTTCACACTTGGGCGGAACGATCCGAACCCTGAGGCAGGTGAATTCGCAGTCAGTCCTCGCCCACGCAGCCGTGTGGGTCGGCCCTTTTCGTGCAGGTATTACTGCAACCTGAAAAGAGGGACATCACTCATGCGCGTATTCACCGTCCTCGGCCCCAGCCAATCTGGCAAGACAACCCTGGTCGAGGCCATAAGCCGCCTCGACAACCGACCCACCACATTCGATGTCTCCGGAACCGTGCACTTGCACGGTTTTTCTTACTTGGACGAGCCCTGGTGCGCGATCGATGTGGACGGGGGCAGCGACAATCTGGGTTATGTCGGACCAGCCATGGCGATTTCGGATGCGGCGGTTGTGGTTGTCCCGCCGGACCCAGACGCGGCTGTCTTGTGCGCGCCCTATCTGCGGCTGGTTGAAGAGGCGGGCATTCCCTGTTTCCTGTTCATCAATCGGATGGATGCCCCAAATGGCCGTATCCGGGATATCATCGCCGCGCTACAGACCTACTGCACCCACCACATCGCCCTACGTCAGGTCCCTATTCGCGACGGTGAGACAATAGTCGGCGCGGTCGACCTGATCTCGGAGCGGGCTTGGAAATATCAGGAAGGCCAGCCCTCGGCCCTGATCGAACTGCCGCACTCGGTCGAGGACCGCGAACAAGAAGCCCGCACCGAGCTGCTAGAGACGCTGTCGGACTTTGACGATCACCTGTTAGAGCAGCTGATCGAAGACAAACAGCCCGCAAGTGCCGAGATCTACGATCTGGCCGCGCAGGTTTTGCAGAACCACCAGTTGATCCCCGCCTGTCTGGGCGCGGCCAGCCATGGCAATGGCCTGACCCGCCTGATGAAAGCCCTGCGGCACGAAGCCCCTGAGTTCAACATTGCCGCCAACCGCGATGAGGCCACCGAGACTGCCCGCGCCATTGCGGGATTCGCGGACGTGAAGAAACATATCGGCAAGATCATCGTCCTTCGTGGCCTGGGAGATGGCGTGCGTGCGCATGAAGCTTTGGGAGGTGAGACAGTCGGCAATCTGACGACACTTGACGCCAAGACCCAGATTTCCGGGCTGGAGGCAGGTCAGATCGGGCTGGCCGTGAAATCCGATCACCTGATCCCCGGCAATATTTACGACAGCAAATCCGAATCTCCGTTGCCGGAATGGGCATCATCACATCCAGTCGCCCAACGTCAGATCGTATCACCCGCGCATGAGCGAGATGACGTGCGCCTGTCGAACGCTCTGACCCGTCTGGTCGAGATCGACCCCGGTCTCCATCTGGAGCAGGATGAGCTGAGCGGCCATGCGGTGCTGGGCTCTCAAGGCCCGCAGCACATGCGCCGGATCACCGCCAAACTGGCCGAAGATTTCGGGATCGAAATCGTGGCCGACCCGATCGAGACCGCCTATCGCGAAACCATCCGTGCGCCCATCGAACACCGCCACCGTCACCGCAAGCAATCCGGTGGTGCGGGTCAGTTTGCAGATGTCGTGATCTCGGTCACGCCCATGCCGCGCGGATCAGGGTTTCAGTTCGAAGAGATCGTGAAAGGCGGTTCGGTGCCGCGCAACTATATTCCCTCAGTTGAACACGGGGCCAAGGACGCGCTGGAGCAGGGGCCTGAGGGCTTCCCTGTTGTTGATGTCAAAATCACGCTGAGTGACGGCAAACACCACAATGTGGACAGTTCCGATTATGCTTTCCGCACCGCAGGCAAGAACGCCGTACGCGAGGCGCTGCCTCAGGCCAAACCGGTGGTCCTGCAACCCATTCTGAACGCAGAGATTCACCTGCCATCCGATTTCGTCGGTGATCTTGTCCCGACGATCAGTTCCTTACAGGGTCAAGTGCTGGGATTCGAAGGCAACCCCAACGCTTCGGGCTGGGAGATTTTCAATGCCCAACTTCCTGCCGTGGCCGAGGATGAGTTGCATCGCACCCTGGCCAGCGCCACACGCGGCACCGGTTGGGTAAAGTTAAGCTTTGATCACTATGAAGAACTGCGCGGCCCGATACCGAAAGCGGCAACACGGGAAACCGCAAACGCGTGAAAAACACGGCGAGCGGGCTTCAGCCCGCTGCCGCAATCAATTCGCGGGTGTAATCTGTCTGCGCGTTTTCGAACAGGTCTTCGGCAGCGCCCATTTCAATCACGTCACCGTTCCGCATAACGATGACATTATGTGACATCGCCCGGACCACTTTTAGGTCATGGCTGATGAACAGATATGCCAACCCGTATTTCCGCTGCAGATCTCGCAGCAAGTCTACGATCTGCACCTGAACCGTCATGTCCAGCGCGCTTGTCGGCTCATCCAGCACCAGAAGTTTGGGACGGAGCACCATCGCCCGTGCGATGGCGATACGCTGCCGCTGCCCGCCCGAGAACTCGTGCGGATACCGGTCCATCGACGCCGGGTCCAGCCCCACTTCGGTCATCACATCCGCCACCAGATCACGCGGGGAGCGGTGTGGATCAACCTTGTGGATTGCCAGACCTTCGGCGATGATTTGCATACAGGTCATGCGCGGGCTCAGGCTGCCAAACGGGTCCTGAAACACAATCTGCATATCCTTGCGCAAACGGCGCAATTCGCGTGTGGACCAACGGCGCACATCCTGGTCGCGAAAGGTGATACCACCCTCGGACGCGATCAGCCGCATGATGGCCAGCGCCAACGTGGTCTTGCCCGACCCGCTTTCGCCCACGATCCCCACGGTTTCGCCGGCGCGCACGCTGAGGCTGGCGTCATTCACCGCCTTAACATGGCCGACAGTTCGCTTGAGAAAGCCGCGCTGGATCGGGAACCAGACTTTCAGATGATCAGTGCGGGCGACCTCTTCTGCATCCGCGGCGACCGGATCGGGTTGGCCCGACGGTTCGGCCGCCAGCAATTTCCGGGTATAGGGATGCTGAGGGTTCTCGAAGATGTCCGCGGTTGCACCGGCTTCGACAATCTCTCCGTCCTTCATGACGCAAACTCGATCGGCGATCCGGCGCACGATGCCAAGGTCATGGGTGATGAACAGCATCCCCATGTTTTCGGCTTTCTGCAGGTCTGCCAGCAACTCGAGTATCTGTGCCTGAATGGTCACGTCCAGCGCCGTGGTCGGTTCATCTGCGATCAGTATGTCCGGCTTATTGGCAAGCGCCATGGCGATCATGACGCGCTGCCGTTGTCCGCCCGAAAGTTGGTGCGGATAGCTGTCCAACCGATCCTTCGGGTCCCGGATACCAACCTTCGTCAGCAACTCGACAATCCGATCACGGGCCGCGTCGCCCACCACCCCCTGATGCAGCGCCAGCGACTCTGCCATCTGCTTCTGGATCGTGTGCAACGGGTTCAACGATGTCATCGGTTCTTGAAAGATGAAACTGATGTCGTTGCCGCGCACATCCATCAGATGTTGCTCGGACGTCCCGATCATCTCTTGCCCGTCATATTTCACCGAACCTTCGACAATCGCACTGTCTCCCAACAGCGAGACGGTCGACAAGGCGGTCACAGATTTTCCGGACCCGGATTCCCCTACCAAAGCCACGGTTTCCCCACGATCCACGGTGAAGGACACGCCCTTGACCGCCGCACTGACCTGCCCGTCCTGCCGGAACGAAACCTTGAGGTTGTTTACATCCAGCAGGCTCATGAGAAGGTCTTTCTGGGATCAAACGCATCGCGGACGCCTTCGAAAATGAAGACCAGAAGCGACAGCATGATGGCAAAGGTGAAAAAGGCGGTAAAGGCCAGCCAAGGGGCCTGCAAGTTCTGTTTTGCCTGCAAGGTCAGCTCGCCAAGTGACGGGGCCGAGGACGGCAGGCCGAAGCCCAGAAAATCCAGCGAGGCCAGCCCGCCAATCGTTCCGGTGACGATGAAGGGCATGAAGGTCAGCGTGGCGACCATTGCATTGGGCAGCATGTGGCGAAACATGATCGTCCTGTTGCTGACGCCCAACGCCCGCGCCGCCCGGACATATTCCAGGTTTCGCGCCCGCAGGAACTCAGCTCGAACAACGCCAACCAATCCGGTCCAGCTGAACAGGATCATGAGCAACACCAGCAACCAGAAACTGCGCCCTAGAATAGCGAACATGATGATGATCACATAAAGCGATGGGGTGGCCGACCAAATCTCGATAATCCGTTGAAAGATCAAATCCAGCCAGCCGCCGAAAAAACCCTGAATGGCGCCTGCGAAGATACCGATCAGGCTGGCAACACCTGTGACCATCAGCGTGAACAGAATGGACAGACGGAACCCATAGATCACCCGTGCAAGCACATCGCGCTTGGTGTCATCGGTGCCAAGCAGGTTCTGACCATTGGGCGGCAGTGGGGCTGCGCCCGGCCGATCAACGCTGGTTTTGAAAGAGTATGGGATCAGCGGCCAGATGGCCCAGCCGCGCTCGAACCCGTCGGCGGCAAAGGATCCGGCCTCGATCTGTTCGATAATGCCGTCAGGATCGTCAAAGCACTGATCCAAACCACCACTGTCTATCAGACAACGCACTTCGGGGTCGCGATAGATTGCTTCGGTTTGGAAATCACCGCCAAACTCGGTCTCTGGGTAGAAATTGAAGATCGGCGTATAAAGCTCACCGCGGTATTTCACGAGGATCGGTTTGTCATTTGCGATGAATTCAGCAAATAGCGACAGGCCGAACAGGATCGAGAAGATGATCAGCGACCAGAACGCCCGGCCATTCCGGCGGAAGTTGCGCCACCGGCGCTGATTCAGGGGGGAAAGCGCCATTTACCCCTCCCGCTTTTCAAAGTCGATGCGCGGATCAACCAGCACATACATCAGATCACTGATGATGCCGACCACCAGCCCCATCAGGCCAAAGATGAACAGCGTTCCAAAGATAACCGGGTAATCGCGTGCGACCGCCGCCTCGAACCCAAGGCGACCCAATCCATCCAGCGAAAAGATGGTTTCGATGATGATTGACCCTCCGAAAAACACACCGATGAAGACGGCCGGAAAACCTGCGATTACGATCAGCATCGCATTGCGGAACACGTGGCCATACAGCACCCGGCTTTCGCTCAGGCCCTTGGCGCGGGCGGTCATGACATATTGCTTTTTAATCTCGTCCAGAAACGAGTTTTTGGTCAGCAAGGTGAGCGTTGCGAAGGCCGAGATGGTCAGCGCCAGGATCGGCAACGCGATATGCCAGAAGTAATCGGCAATCTTGCCAAATACACTCAGGCTGTCCCAGTTGTCCGAGGTAAGCCCCCGCAACGGAAAGATCTGCCAATAGGACCCACCGGCAAATAGCACCAGCAGCAAAATGGCGAACAGAAATCCCGGGATGGCATAGGCCACGATGATGGCGCCACTGGTCCAGGTGTCAAAGCTTGATCCGTCCCTGATCGCCTTGCGAATACCCAGAGGGATCGACACCAGATAGGCAATCAGCGTCGACCAAAGCCCCAGCGAAATAGACACCGGCATCTTTTCCAGCACCAGATCGGTCACACTGATCGACCGGAAATAGCTCTCGCCAAAATCCAGCGTCAGGTAATTACCCATCATATTCAGAAACCGTTCCAAGGGCGGTTTGTCGAACCCGAATTCTTTTTCCAGTTCTTCGATGAATTCAGGCGGCAAGCCACGCCCGCCGATATAGCGATCATTTGTTCCGCCGGTCTGCTGCTCAATATCGCCACCACCGCCAGCGATACCTTCAAATACATCTCCACCACCCTCCATCTGGGCGATGATCTGTTCAATCGGGCCGCCTGGAACAAACTGCACAAGGGTGAAGTTGACGATCATGATTCCCAGCAATGTGGGAATGACCAGCAGCAGGCGTCTTAGAATATATGCTCCCATTTGGGCGGATTACCTCAAGGCGCCGGAGGATTTCAACTGGGCTTCCTGCTCGGCGTTGATCCACCACAGGTCTTCGACACCCAATGAATAAGGCGGCAGGTTTTCCGGGTATTCATACATGTCCCAATAGGCAACCCAGTATTTGCCCAAATACCAAGTGGGCACCATGATCCGCTTGGCCCGCAGAACACGGTCCAGGGCGCGGACATTGGCAAACAACTCTTCGCTGTTGGTTGCTGCCACGATGTTGTCGATCAGTGGCTCAATATCCGGGCCGTGCGCACCGGACGGGTTGAATACGGAATACGATGCCGCCTCGGTTCCGAATTGCTGGTACAGTCCCGTCGAAGGTTGCAGCGAACTTGGGTACCCGCCGAAAATCATGTCGAAATCCCGGTCACGGCGGCGCAGGGTGAATTGCGCATTGTCCACACGATTGTAGGTCGCATCGATACCCATCGTCCTCAGGTTAGCGACAAATGGCTGGATTATACGATCAAGAGTCGGCTGGTCTGACAGAAATTCTATGGCTAGTACTTCACCGTTTTGATTGCGGCGGATACCGTCTTCGCCCACCTGCCAACCGGCCTCATCCAGCAGCTTCATCGCGGCGCGCAGATTGCGACGATCGTTCTGACGCTCGGCGCGGGATTCATGGGCAACGACCGGTTGGTCGGTCAGTACCGCAGGGTCCAGCGCATCGCCCAGGCTTTGCAGAACCTCCAGTTCACGCCCCTCGGGCAGCCCCGTCGCCTCTAGGTGAGTTCCCTGCCAGAATGAGTCGCGCTGCTGAAACAGGCCATATTGCAAGCTTTCATTCGTCCATTCGAAGTTGAACCCTAACTGGACGGCTTCGCGCACCTTGGGATCCTGAAATTGCGGCCGGTCCAGGTTCATGACAAAGCCCGAAGCGTTGGGGACATCCCCGTCTTCCAGCTCTACCCGAACCACTGTTCCGTTTGCTATGGCAGGAAAATCATAGGCCGTTGCCCAGCTTTTCGAGTTGTTTTCCTGGCGCAGTGTGAACGTGCCCGCCTTGAACCCTTCCATCGCAGCAATCGAGTCCGCGAAATATTCGATCCGGATGGAGTCATAGTTGTTGCGGCCAACATTCACATTAACGTGGTCGCCCCAATAGTCCGGGTTGCGCTTGTAGACGATGCGCCGGTTGATGTCATAGCTGTCCAAAACATAAGGTCCGGATCCGATACCGGGCTCAAGCCGGGATTTGTCGAGCCGCCGGTTTTCGGGGTCTGCCTCAAACCAGGCCTTAGAAAACACAGATGTCCCGGCAACCTGACTTATTAGGCCACGGCGCGGGATATCCGGTGCGAAGTAGAATTTAACCCGATGATCATCCAGCGCTTCGGCACGCGGAATCATCTCGCGGACGGCGTCGGCATAGGATTTTAACCCCTGTTCCAGCAGCAGATTATGCGAAAACACAACATCTTCGGCAGTCACCGGGGTTCCATCGGAAAACCGCGCCTCAGGTCGCATGTTGAAGATGACCCAATCCTGGCTTTCCGGGTATTCAAGGCTTTCTGCCAGCAGACCGTAGTAAGTGGCCGTTTCATCATAGGACGCGACCATCAGGGATTCATACTGATCCGCCGAACGCGCACCCGCGCGGCCCTGCCGCGTGTAGGGGTTGAAACTGTCAAATGTCCCTTGCGCTGCATAAGACAACTCTCCGCCGCGCGGCGCATCAGGATTTACATAATCGAAATGGGCAAACCCTTCAGGGTATTTCAAATCGCCAAATTCCGAGAATCCGTGGCTTTTGATGATGGTCTCTTCGGCAAACAGTTGAGAGGTCATGAGCGCAAGCAGCAAAAAGCCGGTAATCGGTATGGTCAACCAACCTCTGAAATCCAATGCACGTGCCTGAACAATCTGTCGGTTGGATTCCATTTGGCTCATCCCCTGTTGCGTCACTTCTTATAGTCTTGCGCCTGAACGAAGCTAAAGGTCCAGCGTTGACTGATTCAAGTTTAGAATGCGTGAGCGCATTGTGAAGGTTTCTTCATACAAAAAAAGCCGCTGCACGGGGCAGCGGCTTTGAATTTCAGATGTGCCGGTCTGGCATCAGTTGCCGATTGTCTGCAGATAGGCAATCAGATCGGCACGGTCCTGCGGTTTTTTCAGGCCAGCAAAACTCATGGATGTGCCCGAGATATAGCTGCTTGGCTTGGTCAGGAAGGCATCCAGTGCTTCGGGTGTCCAGTTGCCGCCATGGGCCTGCATCGGTGCCGAATAGCCGGTAAAACCGCTGGCCGTTGCGACAGGGCGGTCAACGACACCATACAGATAGGGGCCTGTGCCGTTTGCACCGTCTTCCAGCTTGTGACACGCGGTACACTTGCGGAAAACTTTGGCGCCTTTTTCAACGTCGGCGGCGGCCAGCAGCTCTTCAAATACTACCTCTTCACCGTTGGCGCTTTCGCCTGCGCTTTCGGTTTCGATGATGTACGAAGCCGTCTCGCCATGGGCATCGGCGTGGTAAAGCTCTTCTGCGGCCCATTTGGCCAGAAGCAGCACCAGGAAGGTGCCAAACAGGCCTGCTGCGGCCTTGGTAACTGTCATCGTGTCGAACATTGATCGCGAGTCCATTTCAGCTGTCTGCGGGGTGTCTAAGGCTTCCCCTTACAAGAGGCAAGGTATAGACACCGCGACTAAACGCCCAATTCTGGAACTTGTTGCACGGAATCGACCAAATGACAAAACGTATCGCATTTCAGGGAGAACCCGGTGCCTATAGCCACGAGGCATGCCGAAACGCTCGTCCCGATATGGAGGCCCTGCCCTGCCGCACATTTGAGGATGTGATCGAATCAGTTCGGTCCGGCAAAGCAGACCTGGCGATGCTTCCGGTCGAAAATACGACCTATGGGCGGGTGGCCGATATTCACCGCCTGCTGCCCCATAGCGGGTTGCATATCATCGATGAAGCTTTTGTTCGCGTACACATCAATTTGTTGGCCGTCCCCGGTGCCAAGCTGAGCGACATCACCGAAGCGCATTCGCATCTGGTGCTGCTGCCACAATGCGCTGGGTTCCTGAAGCAGCACGGCATTCAGGGACGCGTCAGCCCGGACAATGCCCGCGCCGCGCGCGAGGTTTCCGAGGCCGCCGAACTGCATTCTGCTGCGCTGGCCAGCGAGTTGGCCGGAGAGATCTATAACCTGAACGTCCTGGCCCGCCATATCGAGGACAGCGACGACAACACCACGCGCTTTTTGATCATGTCACGCGACGCGGATCTGTCGCGGCGCGGGGCGCATGGGATGATCACCAGTTTTGTGTTTCAGGTCCGCAACATCCCGGCCGCGCTGTATAAGGCGATGGGCGGCTTCGCCACCAATGGTGTCAACATGACCAAGCTGGAAAGCTATATGGTCGACGGGTCGTTCACGGCCACGCAGTTCTATGCGGATATTGTCGGGCACCCGGATGACCGCAATGTACAACTGGCCCTGGAAGAGCTGGAACATTTCACCACCAATGTTGAGATTCTGGGCGTGTATCCAGCCGTCCAGCCGCGCGGCTAGCTCAGGCTAACTGGTATTTCTTGCACACCGCACCTTCATGTGACCGGTAACCGACAAATCCCATGGCCGCGTAATAGGCCAGGCCTTCGGCATTATGCGCTCCAATGGTCGCGTCTATTGCAGGCAGACCTGCGGCTCGGGCCGCCAGCAGCGTTTTCTGAAACAGGGCCCGCCCGACCCCCATACGCGCGGCTGACGGGCGTATATGTGTTCCGATGATGCCCCAACCGGCTGTTACGCCATAAGTGTTTCCGTCGACGGCCAGTATCAGCGCCTGAAAGCCCAATACCTGTGAACCCTGCACCGCCACGGTGCATTGGATGCTGCCGCAGTGGCTGATGTAATGCTCTTTGGCAAAACTCTCATCGCTGGGTTTGGTGCGCTTACCGGCGGTCACGATCTCTTGCAGGACCTCGGAAATACCTTTGGCGTCATCCACAACAGCGCTGCGCAATATCACATCAGACATTCAGGGCCTCTTGTCTCGGAATTCTCAAGAACCGTGCAGATGACGTTCTTCCATTTCCCGCGCGAATTCGCTGAGGCGGGCCTGAAACTGTCGCCGGAACCGCGACTGACCCAATCTGAGCGATTGCAGCAACAGCCGTGCAGGCAGGGATTTGGCCGATAGCGACATATCCACGGTCAGCCGGGTTCTACGTTGCGACAGGGCCAGAAACTCGACCCTGGTTGAGCCATTCATTCCCTTGCTTGCCGCCTCGAACCGCATATGGGTCGGTGGATCACATTCGGCCATATTGATTTCCACGCGCCGGGGCTTTCCGCGCATACGGAACTCGGTCTCCCAGGATGTACCGGGCACAACGCCCATATGCCCTGACAAACGCCGGACCTCGATCCCGCGGCGCATTGCCATCCGCTCGAACCGTTCGAAATCCGCAAACATTTCGAACACGGCGTTGACAGGGGCCTGAATATCTTCACGTGCGGAGAATTGCATGGTGGGTTATCGTTCTCTTGCCTATTCGCCCAGTATTTTGTCAGTCGAGCGTATCTGCAAGCCAGTTTTGCAGCAGAAAATGCGCAATCGCGCCTTTGCGCGCTGGCAGAAGGCTGGGATGTTCCCCAGCAAAGACCTGCATCATTTCAGCCTTATTCACCCATATCGCGTCTTCGATTTCAACCGGGTCTATAGTGATTTCTTGCGACAATGCCTCGCCTGCACAGCCAAACATCAGTGACGCCGGAAAGGGCCAGGGCTGGCTGGAAAGATAGGTTACTTGCCCGACGGGGACACCGGCCTCTTCCATCACCTCTCTGCGCACCGCCGCTTCCAGCGTTTCTCCGGGTTCGACAAATCCGGCCAGTAGCGAATACATCCCTTCAGGCCATCCCGGGGATCGCCCCATCAGCACCGAATTCCTATATGTGATCAACATGATGACCACCGGGTCGGTGCGTGGGAAATGCTGCCCCCCACACGACGGGCAACTGCGTTGCCATCCTGCTTGCGCCATATCGCTGGCGGCGCCGCAACGAGCGCAAAACCTATGGGTTTCATGCCAGGCGATGACCGCCTTGGCGGAAGCCGAAAGTTCGGCATCACGTGGGGAAAGGCGCGCCATGATGCGGCGCAATTCGACAAAAACCTGACCTTCAGGCAAATCCGGGTGCTGTTGCTCTGATCGGTCGAAGAATGCTCCAAGCTCGGACAGGTCAACGCCCTCGGGCATCCAATCGGATATATCAAAGGCAAAAACCGGAACCTCATCCGAGAGACCAAGCAATACTGGCGCTGGGACGATCCCACCGGGACCATTTGCGATCAGCTCGTGCAAGACAGGTAACAAGCAGAGTTGATCAAGGGCCTCTCCTTGAACCAGCAGCTTTCCGCGCCACAGCAACAGGCATTTCGCTTTCGGATGTGCTCGCGCTGCTGCCATCGCGTCGACGTCTCCACGAAGATGTGCGGCACGATCCAGCCCTGATCCACCAAACGTTACCTGTTCCGCGTTCTTCATTTAAATTCCTCTGGTTCGCCTGCACAGGGCTGCCATGACAGCTTCGGTGTTGCAACGACAATTCCACGACCGAAAACCGAGGCGATCCTGTCAAATTACCGCAAGTGCATAAAAAAATTTGCACTTACTATGCTTTTTGTTGAAGTTGTTATTCATAAAACTGCCAAAAGTAGAGTATTGAAAACAATTTCGCATTTGTCTGATCAGTCTGTAGGTATCCGGATTTTGGCGACCACCGATCTGCACATGAACCTGTGCAGTTTTGATTATTACGCGGATCAAGACGAACCTACGATCGGATTGACCCGAACGGCCAGCCTGATCCGGCAGGCGCGGAACGAGGCTGAGGCAGACGGAGATATCGTCTTGCTCTTCGACAACGGAGACGCTCTGCAGGGTACACCGTTGGGGGATTGGGCTGCCGATCCCGCCAATGCGCCGCACATCCTGATGCAGGCCTTCGGCAGCCTGGGATATGACGCGATTGGCCTGGGAAATCACGACTTCGGATTCGGGCTTCATTTCTTACAGCACGTTATCTCTGACGCCCCCTGCCCTGTGCTCAGCAGCAATGCCTTGCGCACGAATGGGCCACAGATCTGGCAAGATCATGTCATTTTGCACAAAGAGATCCCTGGCGCGCCGACACCTATGGCCCTGAAGATTGGTGTATTTTCGGTCCTTCCCCCTCAGACAGCGCAATGGGAGGCGCACAAGCTGCACGACACCCTTACCACTCAGGACATCCTGACTTGTGCGGCAAACAAAGTCAGAAAGCTCAAAGACGAAAATTGCGACCTGATCATCGCGCTGGCCCATACCGGTTTCGGACCGGACAGGTCACAACGGAATATGGAAAACGCGATTATTCCGCTGGCCGAAATCGAAGGTATCGACGCAATAATTGCTGGTCATTCCCATTTGACCTATCCCGTCAAGGCCGGCTCTGAAAACACTCTGGTGCATGGCAAACCAGTTGTCTTACCCGGAACGGCCGGATCACATCTGGGGGTGATCGACTTGAAACTTCACTCGGCAGAGCGCGGCGGCTGGACCGTTGGCGAAGCCCGGGCGGCGCTACGACCGATATCTGCAGGGCGTCCCGACGAAATGGTATCACTGGCGCCCGAAGATCCGGAATTGTTGCATCTGTTTTCCTCTGGTCATGCCGAAACCCGCAGGCGAGCGGGCCAGCCGGTCGGCCGCACCCCGCACCATCTGCACAGCTATTTCAGCTTTTGCGCCGAGGACCGTGGGCTGAGGCTGGTCGCCGCCGCCCAGGCTGCCGCGTTACGTCTGTGTATGTCCGATACCGACCTGGCAGATATTCCGATTTTATCGGCGGTTTCACCTTCGAAATTCGGCGGTCGGGCCGGGCCGCGATTCTATACGGATGTTAAGCCTGGCGAGATATTCCTGCGTAACGTGGTTGACCTGCATGTTTTTCCAAACGAATTGCAGGGTGTCATTGTATCCGGTGACCAAATCGTGGACTGGCTTGAGATGTCCGCAGCTGTTTTCAACCAGATTTCGACCGGATCTGCATCCGAACTTATTTGCGAAAATCGGGTGGGTCACAACTTTGATGTGCTATACGGGCTGTCCTGCAGAATTGATCTGACACAACCTCCGCGTTTCGACGATATGGGCACCTTGATCAACGCCGAAAACCGGCGCGTTTCAGAAGTTCTGGTCGGTGCCACCCCCATTGCACCGGATCAGCAATTTGCCGTCGCGCTTAACAATTATCGCGCCAGCGGGGGCGGGCATTTCCCATTTGCGGGTAATGCGCAACGTATCGACATGCCCATCCTGCCGGTCCAGCAAGCCCTGCTGGATTATCTGTCAGGCACCTTGGTCAGCGATCCGCTGGAAGAGGCCCAGAAACCCTTCAGAATCACCAGTAACACTGGTACGCAGGCGATCTTACGCACCGGTCCAAATGCCCACCGACTTCTGCAGGACATTCAGGAATTTGATCCACAAGTCCTTGGAACCGACGAAAATGGCTTTTTACGGATTCTTCTGACCTTCTGACGGGTTGTGTTTTTCCGGCCAACTGCCTATATCCACCCTCGAGAGGTTGGCGCGGGCGAGCGCCTCGCCAACCTGGTCAGATCCGGAAGGAAGCAGCCACAACGAGCCCCGCTTGGGTCGATGTCCAACCTCTCACTTACGCGCAACGACTGCCGCAGGAGGGACTTTATGATTGTAGCAATGACCCTTCGGGCAGAGCGTTTCCGGGACTAACCCCCGCTCTTGCCTGAACACGTTACCGATGGGTGCGCGTCTGCCACCCTGATGGTTTCCTGTATCTGAACACAGGCAGAACAATGTCCAAAACACTTTCGGACCTGGGATGGTCCTCTCATTTTGCAGCCCAACATGCTGTGAACCCTACCTGCACACCGCATCGCATCAACGCCGTCCATCGTGATCGCCTGATCGGCCTGAATGCGCTGGGCGACACATCTGATCTGACCCCTGACCGATCAACCGGTGAATTTGCGGTTGGCGATTGGATCCTTGCGGATGATCAAAACCGCATTCGGCATCTTTTGGAGCGCAAAAGCCTCTTGCAACGCCGGGCCGCAGGCACCGGTGCGCAGGTTCAGCTGATCGCGGCGAATGTGGACGTGCTGTATATCGTCAGTTCCTGCAATGCCGATTTCAATCTGGCCCGGCTTGAACGTTATCTGGCACTGGCGCATCAGGCCGGGTGCTATCCGGTTGTTGTCCTGACCAAGGCCGACAGCTGCCCTGACCCAGAGAACTATGCCAGTCAGGCCAGTTCGCTGGTTCGGTTTCTGACCGTTCTAACCGTCAACGCGCTGGAGGCGTCAGAGATTGATCCGATCCTGTCCTGGTGCCCTGCCGGGCAAACTGCTGCTTTGGTCGGCTCATCCGGTGTCGGCAAAACCACATTGGCGAACGCCATGACTGGTCAGGCCGGGACAACGGCGGGGATCCGCGAGGATGACGCACGGGGTCGCCACACCACGACCCATCGTGCGCTTCATCCGATGCGAAACGGGGGGTGGCTGATTGATACGCCAGGAATGCGCGCCCTGCGTTTGATGGATGCCCAAAACGGCGTGGATGAGGTTTTCTCCGACCTTCTGGAATTGGCTGCAAGGTGCCGGTTCTCAGATTGCCAGCACCAGGCCGAACCCGGTTGTGCTGTACAGGAGGCGATTGCCAATGGCGTGATCGAGCCCGACCGGCTGGCGCGCTGGCACAAGCTTCGGCGCGAAGATCAGAGGAATTCCGAAACCCTCGCGCAGTCACGGGCACGTGACAAAGCCTTTGGCAAAATGGTGCGATCCGTCATGCACGACAAAAAGTCCCGCAGCAGACACTGAGTGTGACAGAAAAGGCGCCTCGTTTTCAGGCAATCAACCGAGGCCAAACCGCCCAGTTTCTGCGGGCAAAAGCGCCAATATGACCGATCTCAGGCGCTCCGAATTCATTCGGAGACAACAGATGTCGCCGCGCCTTCGGCCCATACAGATCGGCAAGCCGCCAGACTGCGTCTGGCGGCACCATCTGGTCGTCCTCGAAGGTGAACAGGTCCACCGGCGTATTCGATTGCGCCCATCTCGCTTCGGGCAGAGCATCACCGATCTGCGGCACATAATTCTGCGGCGCCGTGCACCAGCTGCGCCATTGCCAATAGACCGGGCCCGGCAAATCGGCACCGATCCCCACAGCTTTGCCCGGCAGATACCCCAGTGCATTCACTGCCAGACGCCCGTGGCCGTGCCAGAACAACCACGCCAGCCCGCGATAGGGCCAGGGATGGTCGGACAGAGTAACCAGCCCCGAACATACACAGATCATCCGGTCGATCTGATCAATGTCTGGCTGCACCGGCCCCAGCAAACCGCCAAGGGAATGACCGATGCTCCACTGCAAAGCGTCCGGGAACCGCCTGCGCATCTCAGCCCGTGCGGCGGGCATGTCGACCAAGGCCCAATCCGCCATGGTCACCTCGGAGGTTTTGAGTTTGTCGCGCAGCGAATGCCCGAAATCGCTGTAGTCATAGGTCAGACAAGCAATACCCTGTTCGGCGGCCAGCCAACGGGCAAAATGCTGGTAATATTCGCGCGGCACTGCAGTTGCGCTGTGAATCACCACGGCGACCTTCGGCTCGGTTTCAGGCAGATACAGCCGCGCCGACAGGCTGGCAGAGCCTGAGGCAAAATCAAAGTCCTTAGTCTGGACGCAGGGCGTGGTATCAAGCATGGCGCTTCCGGCAATTTCTGAACTACTCGGTTCACTCAACAATCGGCCCGATTTCGGCCACCAGAGTCAAGATTTCATCAAGATGACCAAACGTCCGGTTTGCACCCCAACAGGTGGCTTGACTCGGGGTCTGCATAGCCGCTAGCGATGTGATGATGGTTCTTGCCCCGGAATTGGGGCGGGATGAAAAGGGAACACGGTGCGGTCTGCCCCGGCGATGCCGGAAAGGGCCAACTCCGCGACTGCCCCCGCAACTGTAAGCGGTGAGCAATGCCGAAATACCACTGGCCCCAGGGCTGGGAAGGTCGGCAAAGCGACGACCCGCAAGTCAGGAGACCTGCCATCGTATCGAAACCGAAACTCGGGCGGGGTGTCCGGGCAGGTCGTCAGCGCGCTGTCACACCTGATCCTCACCCTCCGTCCTGCGCGCGGAGGGCGCATTATGATCTGGAAGACAAAAACACACGAATTCACCGCGTCCGTCTGTCAGAGGACCGGGAAACCCTGCCCCGCCCTTGCCCAAATGGCACGCGCCATGGCCGAGGCGATGGCGACGGCAACGCCTGCGACATCCAAAACATTCGAGGTCGAAGGCACTAGCGATCTGACCCATTGCACCGAAGGCTGCACGGCCCGTTTTCGGGCCCAATCAGAACAGATCAGGGTCTATTGCGGCACCAGCACGGACACGCCGACAGAAAAGCTGGACGCCTATGGCGACATGATGTTCGGGCCGGAGTTCATCCAGAAATCCGCTGGTTTTCTGTCAGAACCACCCTGTGCGATGCTCGACGTTTCGACCCTGCCGCCGCGCAGCGACAGTATTCCGTATCAAGTGTCTGCCTGATTCAGGGAAGGGTTCGGGCCGGCAACCCGGCCCAGTCCTTTTGCGCGTTGGTTTCCACCGCGCAGGGCCGCACTGCACGCAACCGCCGAAGCGCTTGGCCAGGCGCTTCGCCGCATTCCACCATTAGCCGCATCACAACCATCCCCGAGCGTCCGCACCCACCGCGGCAATGCACCAGCACCTTGCCGCCACTGGCAAGGACATGTTGGGCGGCGGCGCTGGCTTGCGGCCAAAGCGCCTCAACCTCAGGCGTGGGGGCGCCGAAATCGCGGATTGGAAGGTGGACCCAGGCAATCCGTTCGCACTGCAGGTCCGCGTCGAATGACAGCCCGCCAGAATGCTGGAACTCATCCAGAGTAGTCATCGAGATGACCAGGTCCGGCGCCCAATCCCGGATTACTGCGAAATCCCCAGCATAATCGCCCGTGACACCCGGCAGTGGGCACAGAGCGATCTGCCCTTTGCCCAATCCAAGAGGGTGAATTACAAAACTCTCCAACACAGCTCCTTTTCCTGCATCACCACATGGGGCTGAAGCCCCTCATGATTTACCGGCTCTGATGCACCTTGCCAAAACGAAATTCCTTTTCGCGCGCGGTGGACGCGGGCGGCGGGGGTCTCTACGCTGCAAGCCTGACACGAATCCAACAGAGCAGACATGACCGACACGCCCAGCCCCGCCTATCAGGTTCTCGCGCGAAAATACCGCCCGGAAACTTTTGCTGACCTCGTCGGTCAGGACGCAATGGTGCGCACGCTGAAAAACGCGTTCGAGGCCGACCGGATTGCACAAGCCTTCATCATGACCGGCATCCGCGGTACGGGTAAGACAACCACGGCCCGGATCATCGCCAAGGGCATGAATTGCATTGGCCCCGATGGCGAAGGCAAGCCCACGACCGAACCCTGCGGCCAGTGCGAACATTGCGTCGCTATCATGGAAGGCCGCCACGTTGATGTGATGGAAATGGACGCCGCCAGCCGAACCGGCGTGAATGATATCCGCGAAATCATCGACTCGGTCCGATACCGCGCCGCCAGTGCGCGCTATAAGATCTACATCATCGACGAGGTTCACATGCTTTCGACCAGCGCATTCAACGCGCTGCTCAAGACGTTGGAAGAACCTCCTGCGCATGTGAAGTTCATCTTTGCCACGACCGAAATCCGCAAAGTCCCGGTGACTGTTCTGTCGCGGTGCCAACGATTTGACCTGCGCCGGATCGAACCCGAGGACATGATTGGCCTGCTCAATAAGATCGCAGCGGCTGAGAAGGCGCAGATCGCGGATGATGCCCTGGCGCTGATCACCCGCGCGGCCGAGGGGTCGGCGCGGGACGCAACATCGCTGCTTGACCAGGCAATCAGCCATGGGGCCGGTGAAACCAGCGCCGATCAGGTGCGCGCGATGCTGGGTCTGGCCGACCGGGGCCGGGTATTGGACTTGATGGAAATGATCCTGCGAGGGGATGCAGCAAGCGCGCTGACTGAATTGGGCGGGCAATATGCCGAAGGGGCCGATCCGCTATCCGTGCTGCGCGATCTGGCCGAAATCACGCACTGGGTTTCGGTTGTGAAGATCACGCCAGACGCAGCCGAGGACCCGACGGTTTCCCCTGATGAACGTGCTCGTGGTCAGCAAATGGCCGAGGCCCTGCCAATGCGCGTTTTGACCCGGATGTGGCAGATGTTGCTGAAAGCGCTGGAAGAGGTATCGGCCGCGCCAAATGCCATGATGGCTGCTGAAATGGCCGTTATCCGCCTGACCCATGTTGCCGACTTGCCCAGCCCCGAAGAGCTGATCAAGCGCCTGCAGGACAACCCGCCACCGCCTCCGAATGGTGGTCCGGGCGGTGGTATGGCCGTGCCCTCTCAGGCTCCGGTACCAGCGGCATCATCTTCTTACGTGTCCGCAACCAGCAGCCCCGCCGGCGCGCCGTCGGCCGCTCTGGCCCATGATATCCAATCGGCGCTGGCACGGTATCCGAGTTTTGACCACGTGGTTGAATTGATCCGCACCAATCGGGATGTGAAACTTCTGGTCGAGGTCGAAAACGGGGTGCGGCTGGTTTCTTACCAACCGGGGCGGATCGAATTCACCCCGACACAGAACGCACCCACAGATCTGGCAGCGAGACTGGGTTCGTCGCTGCAACGATGGACTGGCAACCGCTGGGCTGTGTCGATTGTGGCCGATGGTGAGGTTGCGACCATCGCCGAGATTCGAGACGCCGCCGAGCTGGCGTTGAAAGCAGAGGCTGAGAAACACCCGTTGGTTCAGGCGGTGCTCATGCAATTTCCGAAGGCACGCATCAAGCGGATTGAAACACCGGAAGAACGTGCCGCCAAAGTGGAAACCGAGGCGCTGCCCGAGGTCGAAGACGAATGGGACCCGTTCGAGGAAGACTGAAACCGTCCCATCTTACCCAACTGGAAACCTCCCGCGCCCGCCGCGGGCCATCGGCTGACGCCGATACCCCTGAGCGGCCTTGGGCCCGGCAGCGCGGGCTTGCCCGCGCTGCCGGGCCCAACGAGAGGAAAGGTCTTGACGACGGGCGGGAGCCAGCTCGGCCCTTGTGCCGCGCCGACCGCGCCCGTATTTAGGCGTCAAACCGGATATTAGGAGAATACCGATGCTCAAAGGACTCGGCGGCCTGGGTGACATGGCCAAGATGATGAAATCCGCACAGGATCTACAGACCAAGATGACGGATATGCAGGAAGAGCTGAATACCATCATGGTTGTCGGCGAATCCGGTGCAGGGCTGGTAAAGGCAACAGCCACGGCCAAGGGAGAGCTGAAAGGTCTCGATATCGACCCGTCAATCTTTAACGGCGACGACAAGGAAGTGGTCGAAGATCTGATCCTGGCCGCCGTCAAAGATGCTCAGGCCAAGGCCGCAGAACGGTCGCAGGCTGAGATGGCTAAGCTGACCGAAGGCATGGGCCTGCCCGCAGACATCAAGCTGCCGTTCTGATAGGCACTCCTGACGAAATACCGGCCGGGCCCAACTGCCCGGCCCTTATGCAGGAGCAAGCGCAGTGAGTTCGAACAGCGATATCGACAATCTGATCGACCTGATGGCCAAACTGCCGGGCCTCGGCCCACGTTCGGCCCGTCGCGCAGTGCTGCATTTGATCCGCAAACGCGCCCTTCTGCTGACACCGCTTGCGGACGCGATGCAACAGGTTGCCATCACTGCCCGTGAGTGCCTGAATTGCGGCAATGTAGGCACTTCGGATATCTGCGACATCTGCGATAGCGAAGTCCGCGCGACCGGAGAGCTGTGCGTCGTCGAAGACGTCGCCGACCTTTGGGCGATGGAACGCGCCGCAGTTTTCAAAGGCCGCTATCATGTTCTGGGTGGCACCTTGTCAGCATTAGATGGAGTCGGCCCGGATGAGCTGCGCATTCCTCGCCTCAAGGATCGGGTCACAGCCGAGGGGATCACCGAAGTCATTCTGGCGCTGAACGCCACTGTCGATGGCCAGACCACCGCGCACTATATAGCCGATCAACTGGACGGGCAGGTGCGCCTGACCTCGCTGGCGCAGGGTGTGCCGATTGGCGGCGAGCTGGACTATTTGGATGACGGGACGATCACAGCGGCGCTTAGGGCGCGGAAGGAGTTGTAGTGTAGCCCATGACGCGCTTCAAAAGGAGTTCGAAACTCAATCTCCGATGATATTGCAGCTTACCAACCATTCCGATGGAAGGACATTCACTGCAACGTTGTTAGGCAATTGAAAATACGACACTCGCCTATAGCTCCACGCAAATGGAACGCAATCTTTAAGAGCCGCGCCGTGCAAAAAGAACTGCCCCTCTTAGAGCGCATGTTTAAGTGATTGGTAGAATGAGTTCTGAATTTCCACATCTGCATTAAAGCTTCTGGTGGCTATTGCGCGCAACAACTCAGCATATGTTGCAACAAACACCGTAGAAAAACTCATCGACAAGGCCAAAAAATCGGAACCGAGAGAAGTTCCTTCAAGCCCTTCTTTGCTAAGAAGGCGGCAACCAAATAGCTCGTCGCGGTACCGAACTACAGCAATATCGGCCAAAACGGTGCGCCAAGCCTGTCGTTCCAGAGCGTTATCAGGGCAATTGGCTGGAGTGAGCTTCCAAACAACAGCTTTGCCGTAGTCGCGTAGGCAACTAAGCTCAGAAAAATAGTCAGCAACATTTTCATGAATTTGGACCTTCAACCGCCGCAATTTGCAGGAACGTAACGACTAGGGCGATCTCAACGTCAGGAACCTCAAAATGGTCCCCACGCTCGACAACATGTACCTGACCCGGACTGTGCATCTGGGCCTTCGGCGGTGCTCAGCGGTTATGACACGCTGGACGTGACCCTGTTTTCAAGACGTGCAGCTTTGGTACCGCGACTGCCATCCGGACCCTCTAACGAATCGGATCAAAAAGCGCGTCTTTGGCCGCGCAGTCCTTGATCACATCCCGGCCACAAGGCACCGGTTCAAGATCGCGGGACAGGCACAGGCGCACCTCTTCGATATAGCCTTGTTTGCAGGTGACGGTGATCATGTCGCGCTCCAGCCCCGGATTGACCTTTAGAAACGCTTCTTCCACGACAGATGCGGGCAGTTTCACAGATGCGTCCAACTGGCGGAACACCTTTGGACGCTCGACCGACCCATAGGCCTGCCGCGACAAGGTGTAATAGTCCGAAGCGCTTAGGCCCGAGCAGGTGCCGTGCTTCTTCCATTGATGCCAGGCAAGGCCGGAACTGCCTTGAATATCTTCCATTTCACGGGTCATAGTCCGCGTCGGCGAGGCCTCGGCCGTGCGGCAATAAGATGGCCAGCCCTGATGGAATTGCGGCCAAAGCCCGTGTAGAATCCAGCCGTGATCATGCCGTACATCACACTGATCCGACCCACGCGCGTCGCCTTCGCGCGCGCACCAGTTCGGCGACCAGCTCAGCGCCAGGACATAGTAGTCGAACTCACCCGGTTTTTCACCCTCGGCCAGCGCCGTCATTGCACTGAAAACCCATAGAACCAGCCAGCGCATTCGCCTCTTCCCTTCTTGCCCTGCCGCGACTATATACAGCCCAAGTTCCCCGACAACGGAAACCTGCCCCAAGATCACGGGGCCGCCGAATTCCGGCGACGGGAAAGATGTATGCATAGGAGACGGGCTGATGGCAAAACCGCTTATGGCCAAGGCAACAGCCGTATGGCTAGTAGACAACACGACGATCAGCTTCAAGCAGATCGCGGATTTCGTAGGAATGCACGAGTTGGAAGTGCAGGGCATCGCCGATGGCGACGTGGCCGCTGGCGTCAAAGGGTTCGACCCGATCGCCAACAACCAGCTTACGCAGGAAGAGATTGACGTGGCGCAGGGCAACCCGCTGCACAAGCTGAAGCTCAAGTTCAACCCCGCCGCCAGTGGCGAGGAAAAACGTCGTGGCCCGCGCTATACCCCGCTGTCCAAGCGTCAGGACCGTCCGAACTCGATCCTGTGGCTGGTCAAGTTCCACCCCGAACTCAGCGACGGTCAGATTGCCAAGCTGGTCGGCACCACCAAGCCGACCATCCAGTCGATCCGCGAGCGGACGCACTGGAACATCTCGAACATGCAACCGATTGACCCCGTCGCTCTGGGCTTGTGTAAACAGTCCGAGCTGGACGCAATCGTGCAGAAAGCCGCCGCCAAGAAAGCCGCTGAAGGTGGCGTCATGAGCGATGATGAGCGCCGCAAGCTGGTTTCGACCGAGCAGTCACTGGAAATGGACGCAGCGCCCAAAATTCCAACGGCGATCGAGGGTCTCGAGACCTTCTCGTTGTCTGATGACTCCCCCGAGGAGAAAGAAGAGCCGATCATCGACGCCGACAGTTTCTTCAACTTGCCCAAAGGCGAGGCCGAGGATGAAGACGAAAGCGATCCGCGTTTCTGATACGCAGACAGCCCCGGTCAGACTGGCCGGGGCTTTTTTGACGAGACTCTGATGCTGAACATATTGTCTGCCATTTTTGGCCCACACCGCGCCGTGACAATCTATGCCTTCCTGAGAACCTGGGGCCTGCTCGTGTTCGGTGTCGTAGGCGTTATCGCGGTTGCCGCAGCCCTGCTGTTGCTGAACGACGACGGCACGCATGAACACGAAGCCTTCATGACCGTCCCGGTTCTGTCCGCCACCGCTATCAACGGCGACCTCAAGAACGGGGTGATTGCCTCGGTACGTTTACCCGACGGGTCCGCGACGTCGATCACTTCGACCGAGGCCCCGATTTCCCAGACCGTCGGCCAAAGCGCCTGTGTCGAAAAGCGGGTCTATGTGGAAAGTGGCGAACCAAGGTATCGCTTCAAACTTCCGCGTTATTGCGAAGCAAGCTGACAAAGCAAAACCGCCCGGTGTCCACACCGGGCGGTTTTTCCTTCAGATCATCTGAAAGATGATTCCTGCGATCACTGCGCCGACTATCCCCAGGCCCAGATAGGTCGCAAACACTTTCGGCCTGACCAGCGACCATACCGCAGCCATGGCCGGGATCGAGCTGACCGCACCCGCGATCATAAAGGACATTGCTGCCCCGGCGCTCATCCCCTGCTCCATCAGACCTGCCAATAGCGGCGGCGCGACATATGAGTTCAGATAGGCTGGCATCCCAACAAGTGCCGCGATGATTATGGGCAACACGCCGTCTCCTCCGACCGCGCGTGCGATCAGATCAGCGGGTACATAATTGATCAGCAACGCCTCGAGAACATAGGCAAGCGCCAGCCATTTCAACAAGAACAGGCCGTTTCGAAAGAACTCGCTACGAAATCTTTTCCGGCGCGCAGGGTCATGCCAAAAATTCCAGACCGGTTTGTCCTCTTGCTTAGGTCCACAACTGCCGCATCCAGTTGGTTGGTAGTTCCGCAAAGGTTGGGTCAACACACCGCTGCGCGTCATGGTGCGCACGACGAATCCGCCAAACAGGCCAAGTGCCACTGCGGCTACGGCTTTTCCGATAGCAAAGGGCCATCCCAATGCGCCAGCCGTAATCAACAGCGTCGGCGGGTCGATCAGCGGAGAGCTGAGCCAGAACGCCATAACCGCAGACAGTGGCGCCCCAAGCGCCAGTAAACCAGCAATGAACGGGATGACCTCGCAGGAACAGAATGGGGCCAACCCGCCAAACAGAGCAGCCAAAAGGATCATCCGCGTTTCGCGGCCTTCAAAGGCTCGGGCCACCATGACTTCGGCACCGGTGGCCTTGAGGTATGACAACAGCAGCACAGCAAACAGAATATATTGGCCGGTATGGGCCAGTGCCTTGCCGGCAAATGTTATCACCTCCGTTAGATTCCCTGGGTCGAGTATCGCCACCGCGATCAGAATGGCGACAATCACCGCCCATGGGGTTTTGATCAGGTCGAAGACAGCTTTGAACGGGGCCCGAGGGCTCTGAGTAAGGTCAGCCATCGTTTGCCGCCTTTCCAGTTTCGTCCGCACAACATTCCGACAGAATGAACTGCGCGAGGTTTCTGAGATGGTCATACCGGGCACGGTTGATCGTGGTGCGCCCGATCTTTTCCTGTTCGACAACATCACCGGCCGCAAGAAACCGGAGGTGATGGGCCAGCGTCGACGGGGCAATGCCGGTTCTCTCCTGGATTTCACCTACGGTGAGCCCGGCCTCTCCGGCGCGAACGAGTGTCTTGAGGACTTTCAGTCGCGCCTCTGACCCCATCGCCGAAAATCCTGCTGCAGCGGTTTCCCACATATCCACAACTCCAATAAACTAGTTTTCTAGTTATATAGAGGTATTGAAAGCTACCGTCAACAAATTCTGATCAGAATTCGTGAAAAGAGCGTGAGTCCAGATTGCTCAATCAATAAGGCCACTCTATAAGGTCTTATGGGGATTTCAGTAGATACGTTCTTTCTAGAGCTGAATGGGCAAGGCACCTTGCAGGCCCAGATTCAGCAGATGATTGCAGAAGGCATCCTGTCAGGCCGGTTCCATGTCGGAGAAAAGCTGCCCTCGTCGCGTAAACTGGCCTCGCATCTGGGTGTCAGCCGGATCACCGTGACATTGGCTTATACCGAGCTGTTGGCCAATGACTACCTGACCGCCCGGGGCCGATCTGGGTATTATGTGTCGGAAAATGCGCCAGTACCGCCTAAATACACGCCCATCCAACGGGGCACTGAGACCGTGGATTGGGACAAGGCGCTGGCCCGCCGGTTTGTAGATTCGGATGTGTTGCCCAAGCCCTGGAATTGGCGGGACTATACCTATCCTTTTATCTATGGTCAGGCGGACCGAACCCTGTTCGATCATGCCAACTGGCGACTATGCGCAGTGCGGGCATTGGGGCACAAGGATTTCGAATCGCTGACCCGCGACTATGTCGATCAGGACGATCCGTTGCTGATCGAGTTCATCGCCCGCCACACTCTGCCCCGCCGTGGAATCTCGGCACGCCCCGAAGAAATATTGATCACACTGGGGGCGCAGAACGCACTTTGGCTGGCGTCGCGCATTCTGCTGACTCACAATCACACCGCCGTCATCGAAGACCCCTGTTACTATGCGCTGCGCAGCCTGTTGAACCATTGGGACTGCGCGGTCGTACCCATTGGCGTGGACAAGGATGGCCTGCCACCCGAGGCGCTGCCCGATGAAACGGATGTCATCTTCACCACGCCCAGCCATCAGAGCCCGACAACCGCAACCATGCCGATCACCCGTCGCCGCCAACTTTTGGATCGTGCCCGGGATCTGGACGCAATGGTGGTCGAGGATGACTATGAATTCGAAATGGCGTTTCTGGGGGCGCCCTCACCCGCGCTGAAGTCCATGGACCGGGATGGACGTGTCATCTATGTGGGCAGCTTCTCAAAATCGCTGTTCCCTGGATTGCGCCTTGGTTACATGGTTGGATCCGAGCCGTTTATCCGCGAGGCGCGCGCGCTGCGCTCTTTGGTGCTGCGCCACCCGCCGGGCCACATTCAGCGCACTGCAGCGTATTTTCTGTCTCTGGGACATTACGATGCTCAGATCAGGCGCATGTCCAAAGAGCTGTCCAAGCGGCGGGATGCAATGGACAAGGCTATCGACGAATACGGGCTGTCGGTGGCGGGGCGCGGTGTGATGGGCGGATCTTCGATGTGGATGTCCGCCCCTGAACATGTCGACATGTCCCAGCTGGCGCGCAGCCTGCAAATCCAAAGCGTTCACATCGAGCCTGGTGCACCGTTTTTCGCAGGGCCAGATAGGCCACAGAACTTCTACCGGCTCGGATACTCATCCATCGCGCCCGACCGCATCGCTCCGGGCGTGAAGCTGATCGCGGATGCCATCCAAACGCAGTAGCCCGCGTCTGGACCTAATCCGCATTTCGTTTTGGACCTAACGCCATTCCGTCCCTTGGGCCACAACCGTACCCAAAGGCTGGGCTGATCGTCCGGCTTCATCCACAAATCCGCGGAGACAAATCAGATGAAAATGACCACCGAAGAGGCCTTTGTTAAAGTTCTGCAGATGCACGGGATCGAGCATGCGTTTGGGATCATCGGTTCGGCGATGATGCCGATCTCGGATATTTTTGGAAAAGCTGGCATTACGTTCTGGGATTGCGCACACGAAGGCTCGGGCGGGATGATGGCTGACGGGTACACACGCGCCACCGGCAAAATGTCGATGATGATCGCGCAGAACGGACCCGGGATCACCAACTTTGTTACTGCCGTCAAAACCGCCTACTGGAACCACACCCCGCTGCTGCTGGTGACCCCTCAGGCCGCAAACAAGACCATGGGTCAGGGCGGTTTCCAGGAGATGGAACAAATGCGCATGTTCGCGGACTGCGTCTGCTACCAGGAAGAAGTACGCGACCCTTCGCGGATGGCCGAAGTTCTGAGCCGCGTTATCACCAAAGCCAAGCGCGCCTCGGCACCGGCACAGATCAATGTTCCACGTGATTTCTTCACTCAGGTTGTCGATATCGAACTGCCTGCCGTAGTTGAATTTGAACTGCCTTCTGGCGGCGCATCAGCCGTTACCGAAGCCGCCGCGCTGCTGTCGGATGCCAAGAACCCTGTCATCCTGAACGGCGCGGGCACGGTTCTGTCCGCTGGCGGCATCGAAGCCTCGAAAGCACTGGCCGAGCGTCTGGACGCCCCGGTTTGTGTTGGCTACCAGCACAATGACGCCTTCCCGGGCTCGCACCCGCTGTTTGCTGGCCCGTTGGGTTACAATGGCTCGAAAGCCGGTATGGAGCTGATAAAAGAAGCAGACGTGGTTCTGTGTCTCGGCACTCGCCTGAACCCGTTCTCGACTCTTCCTGGCTATGGTATGGAATACTGGCCGGCGAATGCAAAGATCATTCAGGTTGACATTAACCCCGACCGCATTGGCCTGACCAAGAAGGTATCTGTCGGTATTGTTGGCGACGCAGCCACCGTTGCAACCAATATCCTGGCACAGCTGTCGGACACCGCAGGTGACGAAGGACGCGATGCACGCAAAGCGAAGATTGCGGAAACCAAGTCACGCTGGGCGCAGGAACTGACTTCGATGGACCACGAGCAGGACGATCCGGGTACCACCTGGAACGAACGCGCCCGTGCAGCCAAGCCCGACTGGATGAGCCCGCGCATGGCGTGGCGCGCCATTCAGGCAGCCCTGCCGAAAGAGGCGATCATCTCGTCCGACATCGGCAATAACTGTGCTATCGGCAACGCCTACCCATCCTTTGAAGCGGGCCGCAAATATCTGGCCCCCGGGCTGTTCGGCCCCTGTGGATACGGATTGCCATCTGTCATGGGTGCCAAGATCGGTTGCCCGGATGTGCCTGTCGTTGGGTTCTCGGGTGACGGCGCCTTTGGTATTGCTGTAACCGAACTGACCGCAATCGGCCGCGATGAATGGCCCGCAGTCACCCAGATCGTTTTCCGCAACTATCAGTGGGGTGCTGAAAAGCGCAACTCGACCCTGTGGTTCGACGACAATTTTGTCGGAACCGAACTGGACACCAAAGTGTCCTATGCCGGTATCGCTCAGGCCTGTGGCCTGAAAGGTGTCGTGGCCCGCACACAGGATGAGCTGACTGCAGCCCTGAATCAGGCCATTGAGGATCAGAAGAATGGGATCACCACGCTGATCGAAGCCATGATCAACCAGGAACTGGGCGAGCCGTTCCGTCGGGACGCAATGAAGAAACCGGTCGCGGTGGCAGGCATCAGCAATGACGACATGGAACCGCAGGCCGGGGTATAATCCGCGTGAAACCGCTGCGCGCCATTCTCGGGACGGCCAGCGCGTCGGACAAGATCATCGCCCTGTCAGAGGGCGATGATCCCCGCGTCGTGGAAGGTGCGGTCAGGGCCGTAAAAGAGGACGTTGCACGGATCATCCTGATCGGCGACGGGGCCAAAATTTCGGCCCTTCTGGATGCGCATGAAGGATTTGATCCCACTCGGATAGACATTCTTGACCCGGCGCATTCCTCAATTACCACGGAACTGGCTGAAGCGCTGTTTAATCGCCGCAAGCACAAGGGCATGACCCTTGAAGAGGCAGGGCAACAGATCACCAACCGGCTGACCTTTGCCGCCATGCTGGTGCATCAGGGTATCGCTGACGGCACCTTGGGCGGAGCGGTTGAAACCACCTCTGACACAGTTCGCGCGGCGTTGCAGATCATCGGAACAGCGCCGGGTACAACAATGGTATCCAGCTTTTTTCTCATGCTGTTCTGTCAGGATCATCACGAGGTCAAAGGCGCGCGCATCTTTGCCGATTGTGGCCTGGTGGTGGATCCAAACGCCGAAGAAATGGCGGAAATTGCCCGCGCATCGGCCGCATCCTATTCAGCTTTGACTGGAAACACGGCGCGTGTGGCGATGCTGTCTTTTTCCACCTCGGGAAGCGCCGAACATCCAAAAGTATCCAAGGTCGTCGAGGCAACCCGGATCGCACGCGAAAAAGATCCGAACCTTCTGATCGACGGAGAGCTGCAGTTCGATGCCGCCTTTGTCCCCGAGGTTGCGGCGCAAAAGGCGACGGATTCGCCACTGAAGGGCGAAGCGAATGTCTTTGTCTTCCCCAGCCTGAATGCGGGCAATCTGGGCTATAAGATCGCACAGCGCATCGGAGGGGTTGAGGCAATCGGGCCAGTCCTACAAGGCCTGGCCAAGCCGGCAAATGATCTATCGCGCGGCTGTACGGCAGAGGACATCCTTCACATGATCGCCGTGACTGCTGTTCAAGCACAACATGGCGAAAACGGAATATAAGTCTCGACAAGTCCGTGAAAAACAAATTTTATTCCGGTTCCCGGCAATACTCGGGGGAATACCGGTCTGCAAACTACAGGGGCGCCTATGAACCAGCCAGTGATTGACACCTCGCCCAAAGTCTCGGACGAGATCCGGCAGACCACCTGTTACATGTGCGCCTGTCGCTGTGGCATCAACGTTCACATGAAAGACGGCAAGGTCGCCTATATCGAGGGCAACCGAGACCACCCGGTGAACAAAGGCGTTCTGTGCGCCAAAGGGTCCGCGGGCATTATGCAGGTTAACGCGCCGTCGCGCCTACGCAAACCGCTGCGCCGTGTCGGCCCGCGCGGATCGGGCGAGTTCCGCGAGATCGAGTGGGACGAAGCGATCAGCACAGCCGTCGGCTGGATGAATGAGCTGCACGAGACAGCGCCGCAAAAGCTGGCCTTCTTTACCGGTCGCGACCAAAGCCAAAGCTTCACCAGCTTCTGGGCTCAGAATTTCGGCACCCCAAACTATGCGGCCCATGGCGGCTTCTGTTCCGTCAACATGGCCGCAGGCGGCATCTACACCATGGGCGGCGCGTTTTGGGAGTTTGGCCAGCCCGACTGGGACCACACCAAACTGTTCATGCTGTTCGGCGTGGCCGAAGACCACGACAGCAACCCGATCAAGATGGGGATCGGCAAGATCAAGGCACGCGGCGCACGGGTGATCGGTGTGAACCCGATTCGATCAGGCTATAACGCCGTCGCCGATGACTGGGTCGGGATCACCCCCGGCACCGATGGGTTATTCATCCTATCGCTGATCCATGTGTTGATGAAGGCGGGCAAGATCGACCTGGATTACCTCAGCCGTTATACTAACGCGCCTGTTCTGGTGAACGCATCCGAAGGCCCCGAGAAGGGTCTGTTCTTGCGCGATAGTGACGGCAAACCGCTGGTGATCGACCGGGCCACAGGCGAACTCACTGCGTTCGACAAGCCGGGCGTACGCCCGGACTTGTCGGCTACTTACGAAAAGGACGGCGTCACCCATCGCCCGGTTTTCCACCTGATGGCCGAGAAATACCTAAGCGACGAGCACGCCCCTGAGGCCGTGGCTGACCGCTGTGGCATCCCGGCCAGTCGCATTCGCGCCATCGCGGCGGAAATCGCCCGCGTCGCCTTTGACGATGCGATCGAGCTGGATCAGGAATGGACCGATTTCCGCGGCGAAACCCATGCTAAGATGATCGGTCGCCCGGTCAGCTTCCACGCCATGCGTGGCATCTCGGCCCATGCCAACGGGTTCCAGACCTGCCGCGCGCTGCACGTGCTGCAGATCATCCTCGGCACGGTCGAAGTTCCGGGCGGTTTCCGCTTCAAACCGCCCTATCCCAAACCAGTCGAGGCGCACCCAACCCCGCATGGCGACCGCCGCCCCGGCAGACCCCTGGAAGGCCCGCATCTAGGCTTCCCCCGCGGGCCCGAAGACCTGTTGCTGGACGACTGCGGCACTCCCCAACGGATCGACAAAGCATTCACATGGGAAAACCCGATGTCAGCCCATGGGCTGATGCATATGGTAATCTCAAACGCCGCCGCCGGTGATCCCTACAAGATCGACACGCTGTTCATGTATATGGCGAATATGTCGTGGAACTCCTCCATGAACACCAAAGGTGTGATGGAGATGCTGACCGCCAAGACCGAAGACGGCAAATACGTCATCCCAAACATCATCTATTCCGATGCCTATTCCTCGGAAATGGTGGCCTATGCCGACTTGATCCTGCCCGATACCACCTATCTTGAACGGCACGACTGTATCTCGCTGCTCGACCGCCCGATCTGCGAGGCAGACGCCGCCGCCGACGCAATCCGCTGGCCGGTGATCGAGCCCGACCGCGACGTGCGGGGCTTTCAGTCGGTGCTGGTGGAACTGGCCAACCGCATGAGCTTGCCAGGCTTTACCAACGAAGACGGTACGCCGAAGTGGAAAGACTACGCTGACTATATCGTTAACCATCAGCGAAAGCCCGGTATTGGCCCACTGGCCGGGTTTCGAGGCGAAAATGGCGACAAGGAAGGTCGTGGCGAGGTCAACCCCGACCAGCTGAATCGCTACATCGAAAATGGCGGCTTCTACGTCGCGCATATCCCCGAAGGGGCGGATTACTACAAACCCTGGAACGCTGCCTATCAGGATTGGGCCGTGGGCATGGGAATCTACGACAGCCCGCAACCCTATCTGTTCCAGCTCTATTCAGAACCGATGCGCAAGTTCCAGCTGGCCGCCGAAGGCCACGGGGACCGGCAACCGCCGGAAAATCTGCGCCAGCGCCTCAAGGACACCATGGACCCGCTGCCGATCTGGTACGAAACCGATCAGCAGGGCAATGAAGGTTTCACCATCAATGCCCTGACTCAGCGCCCGATGGCGATGTATCACTCATGGGGCACCCAAAACGCCTGGTTGCGCCAGCTACACGGGCGCAACCCGCTTTATGTGCCAACCAAACTGATGCGCGAACACGGGATGCAGGACGGCGACTGGGCCAAAGTCACGTCTCCGCACGGGGAAATTACTGTTCCGGTCATGGAGATGGCTGCGCTGAATGAAAATACTGTCTGGACTTGGAATGCCATCGGCAAACGCAAAGGTGCTTGGGCCCTGCAGGAAGACGCACCAGAGGCCACCAAAGGCTTTTTGCTGAACCACCTGATCCACGAACTACTGCCGTCAAAAGGCGATGGAATGCGTTGGGCCAATTCTGATCCGATTACAGGTCAGGCGGCTTGGTTCGACCTGAAGGTCAGGATCGAAAAGGCGGCGCCACCTTCGGATGCAGAAAGCCAGCCCGAATTCAAACCGATCAAATCACCGGTCGGCACCGGACCAAAAGATCTGGCGTGGAAGGTAGGAAAATGACCCAGCTCCCCCAATCCACAGACAAGAAAATGGGTCTGGTCATCGACCTGGACACCTGTGTCGGCTGCCATGCCTGTGTGATATCCTGCAAAGGCTGGAACACCGAAAACTACGGGGCGCCCCTGTCGGATCAGGACGCTTATGGCGGCAACCCGTCCGGCACCTTCCTAAACCGGGTACATTCCTACGAGGTCCAACCCGAACAGGGTCACGCCCAGCTGATCCACTTCCCCAAATCCTGCCTCCATTGCGAGGACGCGCCCTGCGTCACCGTCTGCCCCACCGGGGCCAGCTATAAGCGGGTCGAGGACGGTATCGTATTGGTCAATGAAAGCGACTGTATCGGCTGCGGGCTTTGCGCCTGGTCCTGCCCTTACGGCGCGCGTGAGATGGATATGGCCGAGGGCGTGATGAAGAAATGCACCCTCTGCGTGGATCGCATCTATAACGAGAACATACCCGAAGTGGACCGCGTGCCATCCTGTGTGCGGACCTGCCCCGCCGGAGCCCGCCATTTCGGTGATCTGGGCGACGCAGATAGCGATGTCAGCAAATTGGTCGCCGAACGTGGTGGCATGGATCTGATGCCTGAAATGGGCACCAAGCCCGTTAACAAATACCTGCCACCTCGCCCTAAAGATCAGATCGAGGACCAGGTCGACATTCTCGCGCCCCTTCTGGCCCCGGTAGCCGAAGAGCCCAAGGGCTTTCTGGGTTGGCTCGACAAGACACTGGAGAAGCTCTGATGCATCCGGCCCCATCTGTCATTATCTTCACTACCTTGTCCGGTCTGGGCTTTGGGCTGCTGTTTTTTCTGGGCCTTGGGATGCCGGATGTCACCGGGTGGGTGGCCTTCGTATTCTATGCCATGGCCTTTGGCCTGTCGGTGGGTGGGCTGATGGCCTCGACCTTTCACCTGGGCCATCCTGAACGTGCGTGGAAAGCATTCACCCAATGGCGGTCAAGCTGGCTCAGCCGTGAGGGTTGGTGCGCAGTGATCGCCTTGATTCTTCTGGGCTTCTACGCGCTGGGCGCCGTCTTCTTTGGACAGCGTTGGGGTGTTCTGGGCGTCCTTGGCGCGTTGTTTTCGCTGGCAACAGTTTTCACCACCTCAATGATCTACACCCAGCTCAAGACAATCCCACGTTGGAACATGAAACTGACACCAATCATGTTTCTGAGCTTCAGCCTTGCCGGTGGCTCGCTTCTGGCCGGTCAGGTCAGCCTTGCCGTCCCTCTGTTGGTGGTCGCTGCCGTTGCGCAGACATTTTACTGGTGGCAAGGGGATAAGGCATTTGCGAACTCAGGAACAAACCTTGGCACCGCTACGGGTTTGGGGCAGCGCGGGGCAGTGCGTGCGTTTGAGCCTCCACATACAGGTACAAACTATCTTCTGCGCGAATTTGTCCACGTGGTTGGCAGGAAACATGCGGACAAATTGCGGGTCATCTCGTTTGTGCTGGCCTTCCTATTGCCGGTCATCCTGCTGATCCTGCCGTTCAACCACTTCTTCGCTCTTCTGGCTGCGCTGTCGCATGTGGCAGGCGTTGCAGTTTCGCGCTGGCTGTTCTTTGCGCAGGCCGAGCATGTCGTGGGTCTGTATTACGGCAAACGGTAAAGAAGGGGGCCAGCCCCCTTCTTGGCCCAGACAGGCCAATTCATCCCCCGAGGTATTTTTGGCCAGATGAAGATCGGATCAGGCCAAGAACACCCCTGGTTACAGCAGACCTGCGTGGTTCATGGCTGCGTCGATAGTAGTTTTGGTGCTGTCGTCCAACGTGGTCAGGGGCGAGCGAACTTCTTCGCTGCATAGGCCCAGCTTGCTGAGGGCGTATTTGGCCCCGACCAGACCGGGTTCGATAAAGATCGCCTCATGCAGAGGCATCAGGCGGTCCTGATAAGTCAGCGCTTTGGCATAATCCCCCTGCAGGGTGGCCTGCTGGAATTCGGCACAGAGCTTGGGCGCAACATTCGCCGTGACCGAGATACAGCCCACACCACCATGCGCATTGAAACCCAGCGCCGTGGCGTCTTCGCCCGACAGTTGGCAAAACTCAGGCCCGCAAGAGGCGCGCTGTTGGCTGACACGCCCCAAATCTCCGGTTGCGTCTTTAACCCCAACGATCCTTGGCAACTCGGCCAGCTCACCCATCGTCTGGGGAGTCATGTCGATGACGGAACGGCCTGGAATGTTGTAGATGATGATCGGAATATCGGCACAATCATGTAGGGTGCGGAAATGCTGAATTAGGCCCTTCTGGGTCGGCTTGTTGTAATACGGGGTCACCACCAGAGCGGCATTCGCGCCGACTTGCTGCGCAAATTGAACGAATCGGATCGCCTCGACAGTGTTGTTCGAGCCCGCACCAGCGATCACCGGGACACGACCGGCTGCGGCATTGACAACTTCTGCCACCACCGTTTCGTGTTCTTCATGGCTTAGGGTTGGGCTTTCACCGGTGGTCCCCACCGGCACCAAACCGGTCGAGCCTTCCTGAATTTGCCATTCCACCAAACGTTTGAGCGTGCCCAGATCCAACTCGCCATTCGAAAACGGGGTAACGAGGGCTGGCATCGAGCCTTTGAACATGACACGCTCCTTGCTGTGCGGTTAGCAATTTTTGCGCCTTGGGCAATCACATTCCTAGCAATGTGTGTTGATCCCGCCGGCGCAAGGTTTATCCTAAATGGCTCTATCCTTGGTTGGTTGGGAAATGCAAGGCATGACACGCGTTCTGGCGCTTTTGACAGCGGTGATTCTGGCATCCTTCGGGCCGGCCCAAGCCGACTCGGTGGGCGATCTGCGCGCTGGCATGTATGAAATGCGAAAGGGCGATTGGAACGCAGCGCTGCAAGAGGCAGGCCCGCGCGGATCTGTGTCACGTGACATCATCGTATGGCATTGGCTGCGCGAGGGGTTCGGAAGCTCGGGCGATGTGCTGGTATTTCTGAACCGCAGGCCGGATTGGCCGGGGCTGGCATGGTTACGGCGCGAAAGCGAACCCGCCTTTACCGGGGCGGACCCGGACCGGGTGTTGAAATTCTACGCCGACATTGCCCCGCAAACGGCGGAAGGGGCGCTGAATTTCGCCGTAGCGCTGAAGGCTAAGGGACGGCAGGGTGATGCGCAGGCGGATATCGTCACCGCCTGGCGTACGATGCCGATGGGATCGGGCCTGCAGAAAGACTATATCGAGAACTTTGAAACATTGCTGAAACCCCACCACGCGGCGCGGCTGGACCGGATGCTGTGGGACGGTCATCTGATCAGCGCAGGACAAATGCTGCCATTGGTGAATGACGATCAGCGCAAGCTGGCCGAGGCGCGGATTGCATTGCAAAAACGTGCGCCGGGTGTTGATGCCAAAGTAGGGGCGGTTCCCGATTCCGTGGCCGGATCGGCGGGGCTTGCCTTTGACCGCTTTGTCTGGCGAGACAAAAAGGAACTGGATGACAGTGCGATTGATCTGATGCTGGCGCGGTCATCCAGCCCGGATGCTCTGGGCGAGCCAGACAAATGGGCCGAGGGCCGTCGCCGGTTGGCCCGGCTTGAGATGCGCAACGGTGATATGAGCCGCGCATACAAGATTGCCTCTAGTCACCATATGACGCCGGACATGGGCTATGCCTATGCCGATCTCGAATGGCTTTCCGGGTTCCTTGCCCTGCGTCGGTTGAATGATCCCGCAACGGCTGTACGGCATTTCCAAAACTTCTCGGGCGCGGTGCAGTCACCGATTTCCAAGGGACGCGGCGGGTATTGGCTGGGTCGGGCCTATGCCGCGCAGGGGGATGCGGAAAAGGCTTATGAGGCCTATGCCATGGGTGCTGATCACCAGACCTCGTTCTACGGGCTTCTTGCCGCCGAACGGATAGGGCGCCCCTTCGACAGCGATCTGGCAAACCCGCGAAGGGCACCGCACTGGAAACAAGCGGAGTTTGCCGATTCCAGCGTTCTTGAAGCGGGGCTATTGCTGTTGCGCGCAGGTGAGGCAAACCTATCCGAGCGGTTCCTGACCCATCTGGTTGAGGGGCTCGACCCCGTTCAGGCAAGCCAACTGGGCGATCTGGTCATCGAACTGAACGAACCACATCTGGCGGTGATGATCGCCAAGCGCGCCGCGACCACCGGCGTTGTTCTGCCCGCCGCGTATTACCCGGTTCATCCGGTGGCAGATCTAGGCCTACCTATGGCAAAGGAAATGACGCTAGCAATCGCCCGGCGCGAAAGCGAGTTTGACCCGGTTGTCATCAGCGGCGCGGGCGCGCGCGGGCTTATGCAGGTAATGCCCGCGACGGCGAAAGTTGTGGCCCGGAACATGGGCATTCTAAGCAGCCACCAAACCGGAAAACTGACTTCGGACTGGCGATATAACGCCAAATTGGGGGCGAATTACCTGTCCGAGCTGGCAGCAGAATTCAACGGCAATGTGGTGATGATGGCGGCGGGGTATAATGCCGGACCGGGCAGGCCGATCTCGTGGATGAAACGCAATGGCGACCCGCGCCGGGGTGAGGCCGATATCGTCGACTGGATCGAATTCATACCCTTTAGCGAGACCCGCAACTATGTCATGCGCGTCGCCGAAAGCCTGCCTGTGTATCGCGCACGGTTGGGGCAGCAGGCGTTGCCGGTGCCATTTTCCGAAGAACTGATCGGGTCAACTCTGGCGTCGTTCGCGCCATAAGGTGAACAGTCCGGCGGCAATAACCAATGTGGCCCCTGCAACAACCGTGGGTCGCAAGCTTTCACCAAAGACCGAGATTCCCAGAATGGCGCTCCACATCAGGTGAAAATAGGCAAAGGGCTGCACGGCGCTGGCCTCGGCCATTTCGTAGCACTTAATCAACAACCAATGTCCCAGAACTCCGGTCAGGCAGAGCAGGCCCATCCAAAGCCAGTCACCGCCCTGCATAGGCTCCCAAAACCACACGCCCACGGCCGTCATGGCAACCGCCCCGGCGATGCCGGTCCAGAAAAAACTGGTGGCGGTAGTGTCGCGCCGCGCCGCATAGCGGGTCAGCAGGCCATAGATGGCAAACATCAGGGCCGAGATCAACGGGATCACCGCCCACGGATTGAACACTCCCACCCCGGGCTGCAGGATGATCAGCACGCCGATGCAGCCCACGCCGATGGCTGACCACCGACGCCAGCCGACCTTCTCGCCCAGAACGGGTCCGCTGAGCGCCGCCACCAGCAGCGGATAGCAGATGAAAACGGCCTGGCTTTCAATCAGGCCCAGGATGGTAAAGGCATAAACCGCGACGCAGATCTCTCCGGCCAGAAGCACCCCGCGCAGGATCTGCAGCCCAAGCTGGTTGGTGCGGGCCGTGGCCGCGATACTGCCGGGTGCGCGCAGCGCCTGAGCGACGACAAACGCAGCGAAGAACCAATAGCGGATCATCACGACCATATAGGTGTTATAAGTCCCGGCCAGATGGCGCGAGATACCGTCCTGCAGCGCAAACACCACGGTAGCCGCGATCATCAGCGCGATACCGGCGCGGGTGTTGTTCTGTTGGGTCATGGCTTGACCGCCCGAGTCATGTGGCGCTTGCGCCCATAGCCCGGTGCGCGGGTGACGGTGAACCCTGCGTCCTCGAGCCCGCGCCGGACGAACCCGGCGGCGGTATAGGTGGCCGCAGAGCCATTGGGCGCCGTGTGATCGGATACCTGCTGCATCAGCTCTGCGCCCCAAAGTTCGGGGTTCTTGGCCGGAGAGAACCCGTCCAGAAACCAGGCATCGGCCTGCCCCGACCATGCGGACAAGGTGGACCGCGCGTCGCCCTCGATAACCTCAAGCTGCAGGGTGCCCAGATCGCAGGTACCGCCCTGCCATTGGGACAGGAACCGGTCGGCCCAAGGGGACAACTCAGGAAAGGCGGCCAGAGCACGCGTCATGTCGTCTGGCGCCATTGGATAGGCTTCGAAACTGGTGAATGTCAGCGGGGTCGTTTGGCCAGCCTTTTCCCATTCGGACCAGACAGTCAGCAAGTTCAGGCCGGTGCCAAAACCAAGCTCGGCAATATGAAACCCCGGCGCAAACCGCCCGGGCAGGTCATTGCCCGCCAAAAACACATGCCGCGTCTCCTCCAGCCCGTTCTGCAACGAGAAATAGGGGTCGTCGAAACGGTCTGAGACAGGTATCTGCCCGTCTTTCCAGGTCAGTTCGGCGCGCTGGTCTGCCATCGGGGAATCCTGTAGCTAAGCGGCGCGACACTGAACAAGGAAAAGGGGAATGGCAATGGTCGATGTGACGGTGCGAGGCGCGGGCATTTTTGGCCTTTCGATCGCCTGGGCCTGCGCTAGACGCGGCGCAAAAGTTCAGGTCATAGATCCTTTTGGCCCCGGTGCCGGGTCCAGCGGCGGTCTGGTCGGGGCTTTGGCCCCGCATGTGCCCGAGAACTGGAATGCCAAGAAAGCTTTTCAATTCGAAAGCCTGATCATGGCCGAACCCTTCTGGAAACAGGTTGAGGCGACCGGAGGCGTCTCAGCCGGATATGCCCGGTTGGGTAGGCTGCAGCCCATCGCAGATAGCCGCACGCTGGATCTGGCCCATGCACGTACGGTCACCGCCGCAGAGCTATGGCAGGGGCGGGCCGAATGGCGCGTTGTTGCAATGGATGAGGTCGGGTCGTGGTGCCCTCCCAGCCCCACTGGCTTTGTGATCCACGACACGCTTAGCGCCCGGATGCACCCAAGGCGGGCATGTTCTGCACTGGTTTCGGCGCTGGCGGTGATGGGGGTTGAGGTCAAAACCGATGCGGCCAATCAAGGGCATATCATTCACGCCACCGGGCTTTCTGGCCTGCTAGAACTGAACGACGCCTTTGGCAAAACGGTCGGCAATGGCGTCAAGGGACAGGCGGCTTTGCTGCGGTTCGATGCCGGGGACGTCTCCCAGCTGTTTGCAGATGCCGTTCACATTGTCCCGCATGCAGATGGTACATTGGCCATCGGATCAACCTCGGAACGGGATTATGACAATCCGACCAGCACCGATGCGGCGCTGGATGATGTCCTGGACCGGGCCACACGGGCGGTTCCGGTCCTGCACGGTGCCGAAGTGATCGAACGCTGGGCCGGGATCCGACCCCGCAGCAAAAGCCGTGCGCCGATGTTGGGTGCACATCCGCTGTACGCCGGAGAATTCATCGCCAATGGAGGGTTCAAGATCGGATTTGGTATGGCGCCCAAAGTGGCAGAAGTCATGGCCGAACTGGTGCTTGAAGGGCGCGATGAAATCCCCGCAGATTTTCAACCTGAGGCTTCTTTGTGACCTCCCTCGACGACACCCCAGTTCGCCTGCAACCGGACGATCCGATGTTGCCACAGGTGTTACGCCTGATCCGCCACAGCTTTGCATTCATGGAGGGGCGTATAGACCCGCCCTCGTCAATGCATCGCCTGACCGAGGAAACGCTTAGGCAACAGGCCCGCGACCACGAGGTTTGGATCATAGGCAATCGCCCGGATGCGGTCGTCTTTCTGACACCCAAACAGGACTGTCTGTATCTGAGCAAACTGGCTGTGGACGAAACCCGACGTGGTCAGGGGCTGGCACAGCGTCTGGTCGATCTGGCATCCGCGCGGGCGGTTGAAACAGGTATTGCGACGCTGGAACTGAAGGCACGGGTCGAATTGGTCGAAAACCATGCCTCCTTTGCCCGGATGGGCTTTGTCAAAACGGCGGAAACGGCGCATCCCGGGTTCACCCGGGCGACCTCGATTACCATGCAGAAACATTTAGGCTGAGGCTTCGGCAATCATACATTGGCGCCCGTCTGCCGCACGTACCCACAGGGTATTGCCCCTCCGGCACAGGCTCGCAGTTTCGAAATGCATCAATGCCGAGGTTGCGCGGAAGGAAAACTGCGCCAATGGGCCCATCACATCTTCCGCAAACAACATCAGGTGCTGCGCCAAAAGCGGGCCATGCACGACCAGCCCGGCATATCCTTCGACATCACGGGCATAGTCGATGTCATAGTGAATGCGGTGTCCGTTAAATGTCAGGGCCGAGTAGCGAAACAGCATTGTGCTGTCGAAGGACAGCTCGCGATGTTCGGTTTCATCCAGCCTGGCCAGTGGTGCCGGAGGGGTGGCCGTATCTGCCGAGGGGTCTTGGCGGTAAACCAGATCCTGCCATTCGGTCAGGCGCAGCGCACCGCTCTGCCAAAC
Source organism: Ruegeria faecimaris (assembly GCF_900182615.1). Lineage (GTDB taxonomy): Bacteria > Pseudomonadota > Alphaproteobacteria > Rhodobacterales > Rhodobacteraceae > Ruegeria > Ruegeria faecimaris. Next base: position 74,145 of record NZ_FXTE01000005.1, read on the forward strand.
CTCGTGGCGCAACGTGACAAAGCCCAAGGGGCCGGTGCGTCCCGATTTCGAACTCGAACTTTCACATAGCGATCGCCGTTCGGCTAACTGACCTGCTATCAGAGGCGCGAAAAACTCCAAGCGTCCGCCTGCCCACATTCTGCGGGGTAGGCCCATATCGGGGATCAGGCCCCCGACTTTGGGATGTCCGTCGCGCCCAAGTTGGCCGGGTGGCTGCGGAGTCCAGAAGTACAGGTGATGAAAGAACGGCGGCAACGCAGTGCCGCCCCTCACAGTTGCCTGTTTCCCAAGCGCCATCTGCAACGCGCCAGCACGGGCTGCGTCCATCACATCTGTCTGAATTTCCATCGACATAGCGCAAGATTAGGCGGCCTGCCCCATACGGGCAAGCAAACCGGCAGTTTCAGAAACCGGCCTCTGACCGCAAGTTCCTCATCAAGGTCCGAAGGGCGTTTTCATAGCGTTCGTTAACCAGCTTGCCCTGTGCGTCGAATTCGTTCGAACTGTCGGCCAGATGAATTTCCGGCCCTTGCAAGATGCGCGTCTGGAACGGAACCATATAGCTGCGCAGTATCATCTGTGCACGTTCCCCGCCCGCACGACCCGCAGCGGCAGACATCACCGCAACCGGCTTGTTCGCCCAGGGCTTATCCTTGGTGCGACTTACCCAATCCAGCGCATTCTTCAACACGCCGGACGGCGCTTTGTTATATTCCGGCGTCGAAATGATCACCGCATCCGCACGGGCGATCTGACCGGCCAAAACCTGAACGCCCTTGGGGATGCCCTCGCCTTCTTCAAGATCGCCGTCATAGAGCGGCAAGTTCAGGTCAGCCTCGATATGGGTGCCCGGCTCAAACAGCCGCGCCGCCTCGCGAAGCAGTTTTCGGTTGGTGGCATTTTGGCGCAGCGAACCTGACAGGCTCAGAAGGATCGGTTCGGACATAAAGGTCTCCGTTCAGGCGTTTTCCAGAAGGTAGCTCCTGATCACCGCCAGCCAAAGCCCACTTGACGCGCAGTCAATGTGCAAAAACGGGCACCTTGACGGTGCCCGGTCACATCATGTGTTGCCGTTGGGGATGATTTCGATATCAACCCGACGATTCCGCGCCTTCCCTTCGGGTGTGAGATTCGAGGCCGCAGGTCGGTTCTCACCCAAACCGATGGTGCTGATACGGGCCCCGTTCACACCATTGGCTTGCAGAACATCCGCCACGGACCTCGCCCGACGCTCAGATAGGGCCTGATTATAAGAGGCTTCGCCATCACTATCCGTATGGCCAATGACCTGAACGGCCGAGTTGGGATATCTCACCAAATTCTGACCCACCCGGACCAAATCAGAACGCAATGCAGGCCGTACGGTCGAGCTGTCGGTGTCAAAGGTGATGTCGTTGGGGACGGTAACAATCAGGCGGTCGCCTGCGTTGACGATTGTAATGCCGTCATTTGCCAGCTGCTGGCGCAACTCAGCCGCCTGACGGTCCAGTTGATTGCCGATAAGGCCGCCACCTGCTGCACCGATTGCACCACCAGCCAGCGCACCCAAAAGCGGATCCGAGTCGTTCGCAATGGCCCCGACACCGGCACCAACCAACCCACCCAAAAGCGCACCCTGTTTGGTATTTTGGTTGGGGTCCGAGGGCAAGTTCAGCGTTCCGGGGTCGGTGCAGCCCGCCAAGAACAAGGCCGAGCAAAGCCCAGCAGAAACAACAAGCTTGGAAATCGTCATGATATCACCTTCTGCTCAGAGGCCCGTTTGCCGGGTCCCATTATTTGGCACAGTATATCGCGCTGCCCCCCCGCAGGCTCAAGCAACAATCAGGTGATATCGGCGAATACCCGCCGTTCAATGGGCCTCGGCAGGGGAACCCCATTGGTTCTGCTCCTGCCAGATCTCCCGCAGCGGCTGCCCTTGGCCGCAGAAATGATCGTCAACCATTTCGCAGGCCCAGACGCGATCGGTCCGAAAATGGCGAAAACCGTTGCGCAATTCGCACCACGCAACCAGCATCGTGCACTCGATATGATAGATCAGGGCAACCGGACGGACGACCCGTTCGGAGCGAACGTCTTGCGAGCTGACATATGTGAGGCGAAGCTTGCGCTCGCCCCGGATGGCTTCGCGGTAATTCACGACCGGGATACAGCCCTTGGCCGGATCATCAACCGGAGCCCCCCAAGGCGCGACCTGCAACCAGTCGGGACTTGCGCGCAGGCCTTCTATTTTCCGGCAAATGCGTTTGGCGGCCTCCTGCAGGGTACTGTCGCCGGTCCGTGCCAGCATTGACAGACCGACCCAAAGCGCCTCGACCTCTTCAGCGTCGAAGTTCAGTGGTGGCAAGTCATAGCCCCGCCGCATCAGATACCCGACGCCGGCTTCGCCCTCGATCGGTGTGCGTTGGGCCTGCAGTGCCGCGATGTCGCGATACACCGTGCGCACCGAGACTTCGAGCTTTTGCGCCAGCATCTCAGCGGTAACCGGAGCGTCGGCGGCACGCAGAATCTGGATGATTTCAAACAGGCGGGACGAACGGCGCATGGCAAACTCCGGTTTCTCTGCTGACACCTTAGCACACCCCCCTGACAACGCGCTGTCAGGAGTGATGCGGGATGCTGGTTCAACAATTCACAGGAGATTACTGATGCCCAGCCTCGACAATCACGTAATGATGACACTGCAACTGGGACGCTGGTCCCAGGACCATACCCTGCGCGCCTTTGAAATCGAACGCGAGATCATGGCCAGCCGCCAGCCCTGCGCCCCAAAGAAACGCACCAGACGGTTTTCGTTGGGCAATCTCAAGCTGCTTTGGACCAATCCCGCCTGAGCCTAGAACCCGGCCTTGGCGCGAAACTTCATCGACGTCCCGCTATCGGGGCTTTTCAGGCGCAATTCCTCGGAATGCAGCATGAGGCGCGGAAAGGCCCGTGCCTCACCTTTTGCATAGAACGGATCACCCAAAATCGGATGGCCCAGCGCCAGCATGTGAACCCTCAGCTGGTGCGAGCGTCCGGTTTTCGGGAACAGGCGTATGCGGGTAGTGTTGCCTTCATGTTTGACCACGCGCCAATCCGTCACCGCAGGTTTACCAGTGTCATGGCAGACCATTTGGAGCGGCCGGTTGGGCCAGTCTACAATCAACGGCAGATCAACAGTTCCGGTCTTTGACTCTACCATGCCCCAGACGCGGGCAATATAGGTCTTGCGAGTCTGACGCTGTTCAAATTGCATGCTCAGATTGCGCTGCGCATGGGGCGTCTGGGCAAAAACCATCACGCCCGAGGTATCGCGGTCCAACCGATGCACAAGCAGCGCCTGCGGAAACGCCGCCTGCACACGGGTCAGCAGACAATCGGCCAGATGCTCTCCGCGACCCGGTACGGACAAAAGCCCCGAGGGCTTGTTCACCACAATCAGATGCGCATCTTCGTGCAGCACATCCAGCGGTGTTTTCGGGGGATCGTAGGTCTCGCTCATGCGGGTCTGCCTATCGCAAGCGACAACCTCCCGCAACGTCGCGCTTGCCTGAACTGAATAGTTCAGCAAATGATGCGACAACTCGGAGGAGAAACCATGCACCCGACAATCGAACAACTCAAAGATGTCATCACAAAAGGCGATGAAAGTCTGATTCACGAGTTTCTGGCCGAAGACGTGCGTTTTCTGCCGCCGACCTACTACAGCACCTGGGCCGGGCGCGAACCCGTGGCGGCTCTGCTGGGGCATGTGGGGCAGGTATTCTCGGACTTCAGCTATCGTCGGATCATGGGTGAAGGCAAAGACTGGGCGTTGGAATTTCAGTGCAAGGTTGGTGATCTGGATGCGGTTGGTGTGGACTTGATCCGGCTGAATGATGAAGGCTTGATCGAAAAGTTCGAAGTGGTCATGCGCCCACTTAAAACTATTGCAGCCCTGCGGACCGAGATGATGGCACGCGTGGCAAAAGACCCTCGCTTTATCAATTTTAAGGACGCTTTGGGTTGACCAAGCCTGCCCGGATCGGAGCTGATCAGTTTCTGAGATTACCGCTGTTGCCACTATTGGCGGCACAGGGGATTTCAGTTCGACGAAAGGCGCGGTTCCTGCCCGAACCGACCGGGCCGCGCGAAGGCCGTGAAGGGCGCGGCCCGCGTTTGCGGTTGCTAATCGCAGGCGACAGCTCGGCAGCAGGTGTTGGCGCTGGCACCCAGGCGCAGGCTTTGTCCGGGCAGTTGGTCGCACAGCTAGCAAAAAGCCACAGTGTCGAATGGCGGCTCGAGGCTATGACAGGGCATACAACGCTGGATACACTGAAACGCCTTGACGGTCTGACAGATCAATTTGATGCCGCCATTACGGCGCTTGGCGTCAATGACGTCACCCGTGGCGTCACTAAAAAGCGGTTTGTCGAACACCAATCCCGTCTGATGCACCTGATCACCGACCAGCTTGGAGCCCGGCGTGTCATTGTAACGGCCGTTCCCCAGATAGGTCGGTTTCCCGCCTTGCCGCAACCGCTTGCCTGGGTGCTGGGGCGTCAGGCAGCCCGCCTGGACCAAGGCCTGCAACAGATTGCGACCGGCTTCCCGCAAATCCGCCATCTGTCCATTGATTTACCCGACGACCCGGCGCTGGCCGCCTCGGATGGGTATCATCCCAGCCCCAAAGCCTATGCGATCTGGGCCGAAAAAGCCGCCGAATTGCTGCGTCAGGCCTGAGCGCGTATCTGCCGGATCATCGGGATCGAATAGACCACAAGCGCGGCCCAGATCAGCGGAAACGCAATCATGCGGCCGCGGTCGATCTGCTCTCCGAAAACCGCGATGGCAGTCACAAAAATCATCGTCGGCGCGATGTATTGAAGGATGCCCATCGTCGACAGGCGCACCAGTTTGGCACCATTGGCATAGATCAACAGCGGCACGGCGGTCACCACCCCGGCCCCGGCCAGCAGCATGGTGTCGGTTGCGACCAGCCCGAAATGCCCCGTCCCGTTGATCCCCAGCCAAGTCACATAAACCAATGCGGGGATCAGCAGGATCAGCACTTCCAGGAAGAACCCCTGATTTGGCCCGATGGGGAGTGAGCGTTTGAAGAAGGCGTAGAACCCCCAGCTGAACATAAGCCCCAGCGCCGCCCAGGGCAGGCTTCCGGCCTCTACAACAAGAACCACCACCCCGGCTGCGGCCAACCCAACAGCAATCAGCTGCGTCCGGTTCAAAGGTTCGCGCAGCAGCACCGCGCCCAGCGCGATACTGAACAGCGGATTTATGTAATAGCCCAGCGCTGCGTCCAGCGCATGCCCACTGGCAATCGCCCAGACATAGATCGCCCAGTTCACCGATATCAAAGCAGCTGTCAGGCAGGCCATACCCAGCATCTTGGGATCGCGCAGAGCTGACTTCAAATCCCGCGTCCGGCCCAGTGCGATCAGCAATAGCCCGGCCAAAGGCACCGACCAGATGATACGATGCGCCACAACCTCAACCGGCGCGATATGGGCCATCGCCTTCATGTATAACGGCAAAAAACCCCACAAAACATAGGCCGTTACCGCCAGAACAAGTCCTTTTGGCGTATCGGCATTTTGTGTGGGTGTTGCGTCAGCCATTGCGGATCTCCGGGAATACCGGTCGTCTTTACGGCAACCCGGACATACTTGGGAACCGCGAAAACTGTGAAGCAACCCATCAGGATATTTGATATGTGAGACCAGAACAAAGCCGGAGCGCCGCAGCGCTCCGACAATTTGATTACACTTTGACGCGTTCGGATTTCGGATCGTACATCGGTTTCAACGATGCCTCGGCCATTACCTTCACGCCGCACACGTCGATTTCATAGGTTGACCCCAGAACATCCGCCGCCTTCTCACCCTCGCAGGGCACATAGCCCATACCGATAGCGCCACCCAAAGTATGACCATAATTGCCCGAGCTGAGATAACCGACATATTCCCCGTCCCGCACGATCGGTTCATTATGGAACAACAGCGGTTCCGGGTCGGTCAGGCGGAACTGAACCAGACGGTTTTTGGGCCCGCTTTCCTTGCGGGCAATCACTGCTTCGCGCCCGATAAAGTCACAGCCTTTGTCCACCTTGATCGCAAAACCAAGCCCGGCATCCACGACGTTGTCCTCGCACGTGATGTCATGACCAAAATGGCGAAAGCCCTTTTCGATCCGGCAACTGTCCATCATGTGCATGCCACAGAGTTTCAGGTCCATGTCCTGACCGGCCTCATGCAGCGTTTCGAACACATGGCCCGCCATATCGGCGGACATGTAGATCTCCCATCCCAGCTCGCCCACATAGGTCACCCGATGAGCGCGGGCCAGGCCCATGCCGATCTCGATCTCTTGTGCGGTGCCAAAGGGGTTGGTCGCGTTCGAGAAATCCGCCGGCGAGACCTTTTCCAGCAAAGCGCGCGCATTGGGGCCCATCACGGCCAAAACGCCTTCGCCAGCGGTAACATCGGTTATGACCACGTTGAAGCTACCCACATGGCGCATCATCCAGGTCTGATCCGCCAGCCGCGTCGCCGCCGGGGTCACGACCAGATAGGCGGTCTCGGTCAGACGGGTCACCGTCACATCCGCCTCGATCCCGCCGGTGCGGTTTAGGAACTGGGTATAGACGATCTTGCCGTTCGGCACCGAATAATCGCCGCCCCCGATATAGTTCATGAACGCCTCGGCATCCGGTCCTTCAACGCGAATCTTGCCAAAAGAAGACATGTCGTACATGCCAACATTCTCGCGCACCGCGCGGTGTTCAGCAGCTGAGTTCTCGAACCAATTCTGACGTTTCCAACTGTACTGGTATTCGCGCTCCTGCCCCGGATTTGCGTACCAGTTTGCACGCTCCCAGCCCGCCAGTTCACCAAACACCGCGCCCTGCTCTTTCAGATGGTGATGGAACGGGGTGCGCCGAACACCGCGCGCAGTGGCTTTCTGGCGATAGGGGTAGTGGTCGGCATAAAGCAGGCCCAGCGTCTCTTTCGAACGCTCAAACAGATATTGCTTATTGCCCTGAAACGGCTGCATCCGGCTGATATCCACATCGCCCAGATCAAACGGTTTCTCGCCGCTATCCATCCATTCCGCCAGCGCCATGCCCGCACCGCCCGCAGATTGAATGCCGATCGAGTTGAAGCCCGCCGCGACCCAGACATTGTCCATCTCGGGCGCGAGACCGAGGTGATAGGCATCGTCGGGGGTAAAGCTCTCTGGTCCATTGAAGAATGTATGAATCCCAGCCTCGGCCAACATCGGCATCCGGTTACACGCAGCTTCTAGAATGGGCTCAAAGTGGTCGAAATCCTCGGGCAGCTGGTCAAACTCAAAGCTCTCTGGGATGCCGTTCATCCCCCAGGGCTTGGCATTGGGCTCAAAAGCACCCAGCAGGATTTTGCCCGCATCTTCCTTGTAATAGGCGCATTCATCCGGCACCCGCAGAACCGGCAGTTGCGACAGTCCGTCAATGCCTTCGGTGACGATGTAGAAATGTTCGCAGGCGTGCAGCGGGACGTTCACACCGGCCATCCGGCCGACCTCATGCCCCCACATGCCGGCGCAGTTCACCACCATATCACATTCGATATGGCCCGAGCCGCTGCCGTCATCGGCAACCCAGTCCACGCCCGTCACGGTACGGCCCTGTTTGGTGATGTCGGTGACCTTCACCCGTTCCTTGGTAATGGCACCGCGTTGCCGTGCGCCCTTGGCCAGGGCCAGCGCGATATTGGCCGGGTCACCCTGCCCGTCCAGCGGAAGATAGACCGCGCCCTTGACGTCTTCGACATTCAGATGCGGATACATTTCCTTGACGCGCTCATTGGAAATCTCTTCGACCTCAACGCCAAAGGCACGTGCCATGGCAGCCAGGCGATAGATCTCTTCACGGCGTTCCTCAGTCAGTGCCACGGTAATCGATCCACAGCGTCTAAGCCCGGTGGACACGCCGGTTTCCTCTTCCAGCGCGCCGTAAAGCTCCTGCGTGTATTTTGCCAGTTTGGTCATGTTGGACGAGGCCCGCAGCTGAGCGATCAGACCCGCCGCATGCCATGTGGTGCCGCTGGTCAACTGCTTGCGTTCAAGCAGCACAACATCGCTCCAACCTTTCTTGGTCAGATGATAGGCAACCGAGCATCCGATGACGCCGCCGCCGATGATGACAACTCGGGCTTTGTTTGGAAGATCAACCATCCTGAGGACTCCGCTGAATCAGGTTTTGGGCACGTTGCCATGGAAGATCGACAATAAATGCACCAAAAGCGTCATGTTATGGGCGATTTTCACCTATGTGACGCAGCCCGTCTTTCGCGCCTCAGAACAAAGGGCGTGACCCCGAAAAAGCTTTTGTAAACCGATGAGAAACCGTTCGGAAAGCCGCAGGCCAGACCGATTTCCCGAACGCTCATCGTGGTGTTCAGCAGCAGGTTGTTAGCCTTCGCCAGCCGCATCTCGCGATAGAAACCGTTTGGGCTGGTGCCAAAGAAAGCTTTGAATTTTCGCTCAAGCGATCGGTTCGAAAGATTTAATGCCTCGACAATCTGCTGGATGGGTAAGGGGTCTTCGATATTGGCCTGCATCAGCTTGATACATTGATCCAGCTTGGCGTCCCCAGTAGCTGTCAGTTGCGCCCCCGAGAAAGGCTGCATCGATGAAAAGTCGCGGATATTTTCGTGCAGCATGATATTGGCCACCGTCATCTTGGCAGGCCCCGAGATGTGGCGTCCGATCACGGACAAAGCAACATCGGTTGTCGCCTCCATCCCTGCGCAGGTCACGACCTGGCCCTGTTCTGTGGCTATCGACAGCTTCGCCTCGAACCGGGCCCCGCGTTCACTCAGGAAAGAGGCGTTTTCCCAATGGGTCGCCATGTCTGCGGTGCCAAATTCGTCAATATAGCGGCTGGCAGCTTCGGCCAGCAAAAAGACCTGAGCGCCTCGGAACGTATAGTCCGATACAACCCGTCCGATAGACAGATCGGGGTGGTCAGGGTCGGAATTTCCGATCACAAACAGATAATCCGCCTTGGGATGGGTTGATACGGGTTCAGTTTGGACCGTCGCATCGCTGCTGCTGGCAATGGGCCCACCTTTCAGAGACCGATAGGTAAAGCTGAAGGGCGGGTTGGGGCAGACGCGGTTGGCCAGCCTCAGAACCTCAATCAATGCGGCAAGCTCCAACAGCACATAGCCCGGCGCGACCAGAACATCGAAATGTATCTGCGCCTTGTCGGTCAAGCTATCTGGTCGTTGCCGCATCTTTACCCCCTTCAGACGATGCTGTGGCCAGCAGCGCACAGCCGATCTGCCAGTCGCTGAATGTGATCGGGACCGACTTCGCAGCATCCGCCGATGATAGTTGCACCCTGCGCCACCCACCCCATCGCCTGATCAGCATATTCATCCGGCCCAAGGTCGTGGCGCTGTTGCAGCGCATCGACGGTTGGGGCGTCTTGTAGAAATTCCTGGGTAATCCCGGTGAAGCCATTGGCATATGCCCCAAACGGACGCCCGAAGGTGGCGATAATATTCAGCGCAGCGGGCACCGCCTCGGGGCGCGAGCAGTTGATCAGCACGGCCTCAGGCGTAAAGCGATCAACCAAAGATGCTATTCCCGACAATGGCTCACCCGACCGAAGCCGCGTCCCATCATCATCCATCACGGACAGCGCCAGCCAGACCGGCTTGTCTGCCTGTTCCGTTCCACGCAACGCGCCTTCGGCCTCTTGCACCGACGACACGGTTTCGATCAGGAACAGGTCAACGCGATCTGCCATCATCGCCACCAGTTCGGTGAATTTCTCTGCCGCCTCTTCGACCTCTGGATTCAGGTCCGGCCGGTAAGAGGCGAGAAGCGGACCCAAAGCCCCAGCGATGCGCCTACCCGCCGGGCGCGCACGCTCGGCCTGCGACAGGGCCGCCTCGATCAGATCTGGCAGCTGATCACCCAAGCCGACACGGTCCAGACGCGACCGGTGAACAGCATAGGTATTTGTCGTGGCCACAGTCGCACCGCGTGAGAAATAATCCGCATGCACATCCCCGACCAACTCGGGATGGTCCATCATCACCCGGGTCGACCACAAAGGCGTCGGCGCATCGCCGCTGCGTTTGACCAGTTCCTGCCCGATAGACCCATCCAGAAGGGTTATGTCTGCCATTGATGAACCTCCTCAGGGAACCAGAACCAGTTTTCCCGGAAACGTTTTTGACTGAAAGTCCTCTTGCGCCGTCGCAATGTCTTTCAGCGGATAGGTTTTTGAAATCAGGGGCTTGATCCGCCCCGCATTCATCAGTTCGACCAGGCGACCGAAGACTTCGAACGGCTGATGGGTGCTGCCGTGAATGGTAATGTCGCGCAGATAGATATCCCGCAGATCGGCTTGAACAATCGGGCCAGCAATCGCACCCGCAACGGCATAGAGACCGCCCGGTTTCAGCGCCAGGATCAGGTCAGCCCATGCAGGTCCGCCCACCACGTCAATGACCACGTCGAACATGTCGGTGGGCAGCGACGCATCCCGGTTGAACGTGGCGGTCGCGCCCTGGCTTTTCACCGCTTCGGCCTTGGCCGCACCGGTCACGCCCCAAACCGAGGCACCGCGCAGCGCCGCCAGTTGCACAGCGGCAAGGCCGACGCCACCGGATGCGCCGGTGATCAGCACCTTTTGCCCGGCAGTCACACCGGATCGGGTCAGCATAGCCTCGGCGGTTCCAAAGGCGCAGGGGATGGCAGCGATTTCATTGTCGGACAGGGGTGAGGCGCTGACATCATAAAGGTCATCGGCCTGCACCAAACAATATTGCGCAAAGGCGCCGTCAATCTCGGACCCAAGCACGATGAAGCCTGTCGGGTTGCCCGGTCGCGGACGTGGCAGGTTGATCGGACAGGTCACGCGCTGGCCCGGGGTGAACCCGGTCTCGGGCCCCGCGATTTCGACGATGCCGCACAGGTCACCGCCCTGAATGCGCGGGAAATTCAGCGCGCCACCCCAGCCTCCGGCTTCGACCTCTTGATCCACCGCATCCGTAGCGCCGGTCACATCCGAGGAGTACCAGCCGATACGAGTGTTGATATCGGTGTTGTTCACCCCGGCTGCGGCCACACGGACCAGAACCTGCCCCGGCGCAGGGGTTGGGACGGGTATATCGTCACGCCATTCCAGCGCCTCGGGCCCGCCGTGACAGGTCAGGAATACACCGGACATCGTTTTAGGCAGTGTCATGATCAAACCTCGTCATCGGGATGAGGCGGCACAGAGCCCATCGGGACAATGTCATACCGCGCGTTCAATTCGGCCATTTTCGCCTCATCGGCGAAGTCCGCCTCGGTCATCTTGGCCAGCTCAGCAAGGAATCCGTCAAAACCGGCAGGCTGGAAAATCATCAGCATCTTAGCAGGTGCATTTCCAGCAACGCGGCAGGCATGCGGCACACCGGGCGGCACATGCATCGTGCTGCCCGGCCCACAGCGATGCCAGTCGCCATCAACATAGAAATCCACTTCGCCTTCCAGAAAATAGAAGCTTTCGGCATGGGTTTCATGGCGATGAAGGCCAAGCGCAAAGCTGGCCTTCAGATTGTCTTCCATGAGCGTATAGGCGCCATCAGTATCCCGGGTCGAAACCTTCACAAATGTGTGGTCATTTTCCCAGTCATAATTGAGGCCCTCTCCGGGCCCCCGTTTTGAATAACGCATGCTCATGCAGGTCTCCTTCGGGCGATCAGGCGCGCAGCCGCTCGTTTTCTGGATCCCAGAGCGGTTTATCGTCCTGTACCACGGCGCGTCGCTTCTCACCGAAGATTTCGATTTCAAGCTCGGTACCTGCCACCGCCAATTCGGGACGGATCATGCCCAGCGCAATGGATTGGCCAACGCGATACCCCCAAGCGCCCGAGGTGGTTTCGCCAACGATCTCGCCGTTGTGCCAGATACAGGACATGTAGGGTGCATCCGCGTCACCTGCCTCGACCAACATAGTGGCAAACGCCTTTTTCACGCCCTGCTGCTTTTCGTTCAGGATCGCGGCCTTGCCGGGGAAGTCCTGCGGTTTGTCAAGTTTGACGAACCGTTCCAACCCGCCTTCCAACAGAGAGTAATCAGTGGACAGATCGCCTTTCCAAGCCCGATAACCCTTTTCGATGCGCAGAGAGTTCAGGGCGTACATCCCGAACGGTTTGGCACCAGCGTCAAGGATCGCGCCATAGATCGCGGGCATATGGTCGTTCAGCGCGTGAACCTCCCAGCCAAGTTCTCCTGCAAACGAGACGCGGATCAGGAATGCGGGCTGACCTGCAACCGTGGCCGATTGATGGGTCAGCCAGCCACTGGACAGGTCCGCATCGCTCAGCCCCGCCAGAATGTCGCGCGATTTTGGACCTGTCACGATCAGCGTGTCACGAGTGGTGGTGACATCCTCGACGGTGACGCCAGTGGGCATTGCCTCGGTCAGGATATCGCGGTCATGCCATTGCGCTGTAGCGGCCGTGATCATGACGAACTCGTCATCGCCGAGGCGGATACAGGACATTTCGGTCAGGATCCGGCCGCGACCATCTGAGATATAGACCAGGTTGATGCGACCCACCTTGGGCAAACCGCCGGTGACCAGCGACCGCAGCGCCTCGGCGGCACCCTCACCTTTTACGATGAAACGCGAAAATCCGGGCAAGTCCAATACGCCGCAATGATCACGGACAGCCTCGCACTCTTCCTTGATCCGCTTCTCCCATGGCCCCGAACGGCCCCAGGTATGGGTCGCTTCTTCAGAGGTATCGTCGCCCGGTTGCGCAAACCAGTTGGCGCGTTCCCAGCCGTTATAGGGCCCCATCACGCCGCCCAATTCCTTGACCTTGGTGTGGACAGGCGACAGCTTTTTGTCGCGCGCGGCGGGCCATTCATGGTGCGGGAAATGCATGGCGTATTCGTTGCCATAGACCTCAAGCCCCTTCTGGTTGCAGTAATCCTGATCGGTGTAATCGGTGTAACGGCGCGGATCGACGGCCCACATATCCCACTCAGTTGCACCATCGACGATCCATTCGGCCAGCACCTTGCCGGCACCACCGCCCTGCGCGATGCCGAAGGTAAAGGTATGCGCCTCAAACGCGTTGGTCACGCCCGGCATCGGGCCAACCAGCGGCAGCCCGTCCGGCGCGTAGGGGATGGGTCCGTTGATCACCCGGCCCACGCCCGAGGTCCCCATCAGCGGCACCCGCTCCATCGCGTCGGTGACGATGTCTTCGATCCGGTCCAGATCATCATTCCATAGCTGGAAACTGAAATCCTCGGGCATCGGATCATCCTCGGTCATCCAGTGGCCCTTGCAGTTGGGCTCATAGGGGCCAAGGTTGAATCCGTTCTTCTCCTGCCGAAGGTAATACGAGATATCCACGTCGCGCAGAAGCGGCAGCTTTTTACCACCATTGGCCTTGGACCATTCCTCGATCTCGGGCACTTCGTCGGTCAGCAGGTACTGGTGGCTCATCACCATGGCCGGAACGGTGCGACCGCCGAAGGGCTTGAACCATTCACCCACACGCTGGGCGTAATACCCGGCGGCATTGACCACGTGGTCCGCTTCGATATCGCCCTTGTCGGTATGCACGATCCAGGTCTTGTCTTCCTTCTGGGTCACACCCGTGGCCGGGCAGAAACGCAGGATCTTCGCCCCCATGTCGCGCGCACCCTTGGCCAGTGCCTGGGTCAACTGCGCCGGGTCGATGTCGCCATCGGTCGGGTCGAACAGAACACCCTCAAGGTCATGAGTTTCCAGGAACGGGTAATGCTCTTTGGCCTGTTCGGGTGTCCACATCTCCATCTCGATGCCCTGATAACGGCCCATCGCCATTGCCCGCTCGAACTCCTGCACCCGCTCTTTCGAATGGGCCAACCGGATTGAGCCGGACTGGTGATAGTTCATCGGATAGTCGACCTCTTCACCCAGCCGCGCATAAAGCTCGGTCGAATAGCGCTGCATGTTCATGATCGCCCAAGAGGTCGAAAAGGTCGGCACGTTGCCAGCTGCATGCCAGGTCGACCCGGCGGTCAGCTCATTTTTCTCCAGCAGAACACAGTCGGTCCAGCCCTTTTTGGCCAGATGATACAGGGACGATGTCCCCACCACTCCGCCACCGATAATAACCACGCGGGCTTTTGTCGGAAAATCACTCATGTCTTTCAGTCCCTGTTACTGTGCCTCTTGAGGCAGATCGTCCGTGATGTCGTAGTAATCGCCTTTGTCAGCCACAAATATATGGCGGGCGAGGGTCAGTCCGGTGGGTGCATCCAGCGCCCCCATAGCAATGGCAATCCGGTCTTCGTCCTTATGCTGCCAGAACAGATAAGAGCCGCAGGCGTTGCAAAACCCCCGTCGGGCGATGTCGGAAGCACGAAACCAGCTCAGCGTATCGCTGGCGGTGAAGGTGATGTCGTCTTGATGGGCCGAGGTCGAGGCCCAGACATGACCCGACTGTTTGCGGCATTGACCGCAATGGCAGGCCGAGGCGGCAGGAAGATCGCCTTCGATCTTGAACGCAACCGAGCCGCACAGACAGGAACCTGTATGCATTTCGCTTATCCCCTTGCTGCTGGCGCGCTGGTGGTGCCCAGCAACACACCATAAATGATGAAACAGGTGGCCATGACCCGGCGCACCCAGATGTTGAACACGGCCCCCAGCGCGGCCCGCCCCATAAGCGCACCTAGAAGAGTGAACCCGATGTAGCTGAGCGTTGTGATGATCAGCGCCGTTGGCATGATGACCAACATTTGCTCCCAGATCGGCACATCCGGCTGCACGAATTGCGAGAATGCAGCAAGATAACCCGCGACGCTTTTGGGGTTGATTGTCGCGACGGCCAGCGCATGCAGATAGACATGCCGTGCAGGGCGTTCGGAAATAGGGGCGGGATTTGCTGCAGCCTTCCAGCCTCGGACACCCAGCCAGATCAGAAACCCTGCGCCCACCAGCTTGGCGATGAAGAATCCGGTGGGTGAGGCCGCGATCAAGGCCGTCACCCCAAGCGCCGACAAAACCAAAAAGGCGCTGGCTTGGGTCAGGATCGCCAAGACACCCAGCATCGCTTTTGTGAAGGGCAGGCTCATCCCGTTCGAGATACAGTTCACCGCGTTAGGCCCCGGTGTGGTTACAAACACCACCCAGAACAGCGCGAATATGGTCCAGGCCTCGAAACTCATCAGTACACCGGAGGTGCGATGACCCAGATGACCACAGCGGGCTCATCATGAGGGTTCGCCCAAATATAGGGTTCGTTCTTGATCCGAAAACTGTCACCGGGCCCAACCGAAAAGCTTTGCGCGCCGATGGTCAGATTCAACTGACCGGAAATCACATAGCCAACCTCTTGCGTGGGGCGGTCCGCCGGATTCTGCATCTTGGAATGCGGCTCAAAGGTGGAATGCACCATCTCAAAATCGTCAGTCAGATCGGGTGACAGCAGTTCCTCGATCAGACCTTCTTCGCCCGACCCCATAGGGCGGCGCGACCCGGCGCGCACGACATAGCCTTGTTCATTGGCGGGGGCGGCAGAATGGGCGAACAGCATGGACATCGGCACACCCAGACATTCCGCGATCTGACGCAGGTCTGAAATTGACGGTTCGGACTTGTCGCGTTCAACCTGGCTGAGCCATCCGACCGACCGGTTCAACCGCTCTGCGATCTCGGTCAGCGTCAACCCACGCGCCTTACGCAATGCGCGAATGTCGGCTCCGAGCGTTGCACTGTGGGGGGCTTGGCTGTTCACCGAACTCTCCGATATCTGGTGAAATTTTCCTCGTGTTTTTCACGATGCCGCGAATCGGTGAAAATTCCAAGCATTTTTTCACTTGGGAAAATCGACGCATTTAGCTATCCGTCAGCTATGTGGATTGCGGTTATATACCTGTGGGTCATCAACGGCCTGACTTTGCTGGCCTTTGGCTGGGACAAGCTGCGCGCCAGACGCAGAAAAAGCCGGGTTCCGGAACGCAGGCTATTGTGGCTGGCGGCACTGGGCGGCAGTCCCGGTGCGCTGGTCGGGCGTTGGATTTTCAATCACAAGTCCCGAAAAGGCCGGTTTTCCCTGTCGCTGTTTGCGATCTTTGCGACTCAGGTCGGGCTGGCATATTTCCTAATCACAGACATTCTGTAGTTGGCTTGATCCGCAAGCCACGTAAGATCCCGATGGGATCTAGGAAATGTCGCAGACATACATATCGGTATCGTCGGTGGAGTGAGCTGAGGATCGCGTGAACCCCGATTTCTGTAGCACACGGGCAGAGGCGGGATTGCTGTGCTCGACCCCGGCCAAAAACCGAATGGCGCGGCTCGTGCCGCAGGCCGCGATAAAGCCGGACACAAGTTCGGTTGCATAGCCACAGCCCCAGGCTCGTTCGGCAAACAGATATCCAAGGTGAATGGCTGGTGCGGCCTGATCTTCGGGTTCTGAGGCCAGTATCAGCAGTCCGATCAGTTGATTATTTTGCCTTAGCCGAACAAGAAGAACATCGCTTTCGGTCTTGCGTGCCGCGATCCAGTCGGTCATCCCGCTGGGCGTTTCTTCGACCTGCATCGAAGGCGGCAGGGGCTCAAGAACCGCTGGTGTCAGGACGGTTGCCAACTCGGCCGTCAACGCTGAAAGGCGACCAGCTTCAGAGACTTCCACTTGCCAGTGGCAGACGGCAAGCCGCTCTGTGGTGAATTGGTCCGGGATCATGCCTTGGCCAGTCGCAATTAGTATCCATTCCAGTCTAACAGACGGGCTGATTTTGCGTCAGGCCCCTCTTAACTCGCCCGAAAACGCCTTTGACAATATGGCAGACAGCTTTTCTGCGTCCTCATCCGTGAACGCATCCGGCTGGTCACTGTCGATGTCAAAAACCGCGATGACCTCGCCCGAGGCATTGCGCACCGGAAGCACCAGTTCGGACTGCGTAGACGAGGCGCAGGCAATGTGACCTGGAAACGCATGCACATCCGTCACCAACTGTACCTTTCCGGTCCGCGCCGCGGCACCACAGACACCGCGCCCGAAGGGAATAACCAGACACCCGTGACCACCCTGATAGGGGCCTATTTTCAAAATGCCCGGATCTGTTACGCGATAGAACCCCGTCCAGTCAAACCGATCATCGGCGTGATGAACCTCACAGGCGATTGTCGCCATCAGAGCAACTTGATCTGTCTCGCCTGCGGTTAGGGCGACGATTGTCTTGGTCAGCGTATCGTAGTCAACGGTCATGGGGGGGCGGGTCCGGTCAGTGATCTTGTAAACAGGTTCTACAGCACCGGACCTATGGTGGAATCGGCCCCGCGTCAAACGCGCTCAATCGCGATTGCAGTGCCCTCTCCACCACCGATGCAGATCGCCGCCACGCCGCGTTTCAGATCCCGCTTTTCCAACGCGTTCAGCAGGGTGACCATGATACGCGCTCCCGAAGCGCCGATAGGATGACCCAGGGCGCATGCACCACCATTCACATTTACCTTGTCACGCGTCAGACCCATCTCATGCATGAATGCCATCGGCACCACGGCAAAGGCTTCGTTTACCTCCCACAGATCCACATCATCATTGGACCAGCCGATTTTGGCCAAAAGCTTTTGCGCAGCGGGAACTGGCGCAGTCGTGAACAATCCCGGAGCCTGCGCATGGCTGGAATGACCCAGAATGCGCGCCCGAACCGAGAGGCATTGCGCTTCGGCGGCTTCAGCTGACGCCAGAACCAGAGCTGCCGCCCCATCAGAGATCGACGACGCGTTGGCCGCCGTCACCGTTCCACCCTTGCGAAAAGCCGGTTTCAGCGAAGGTATCTTTTCCGGGCGGGCGGTTTTCGGCTGCTCGTCCGCGGACTGCGTGACCTCGCCTTTCCTTGTACGGACGGTTACCGGAGTGATTTCACCGTCGAACGCACCGCTGTCCTGCGCGGCCAGCGCGTTAGATAGGGACTGCAGGGCGTATTCGTCCTGTGCTTCGCGGGTGAACTGGAACGCCTCGGCACAGTCTTCGGCGAAAGTGCCCATCAGACGACCTTTGTCGTAGGCGTCCTCTAGCCCGTCCAGAAACATGTGGTCGACGACCTGAGCGTGCCCCAAGCGCGCACCCTCACGCATTTTGGGCAACAGGTAGGGCGCGTTCGTCATACTCTCCATCCCGCCCGCGATCATTGTGTTGGCATGGCCCAATGCGATCTGATCGAAGGCCATCATCGCAGCCTTCATCCCTGATCCGCACATCTTGTTGAGCGTCGTGGCCGGGACCTCTTGGCCCAAGCCGGCTGCAAACCCAGCCTGACGTGCAGGGGCCTGACCCTGCCCGGCTGGCAGAACGCAGCCCATCAGCACTTCGTCAACCGTTTCAGCACCGGCACCCTGCAGCGCGGCCCGGATCGCGGCTCCACCCAGATCGGCGGCAGAAACACCATCGAACATTCCTTGAAATCCACCCATCGGGGTACGTGCTGCTCCGGCGATTACAACTTGCTTCATCTGGGCGCTCCTAAATTCTTGTCATTCGATGGATACCGAATGGTAAGAATTCCCGTCTAGCGTATTTCTACGAGCGATTTCAGTTAAAGGACCGTCACGTATGGGCCTGTCCAGTACTACGACCAACAATATTCAAATAATTACTGTACAATCCAACCGGATTGATGCCGCAATGGCCATTCAGTTCAAAGAAAACATGCGCACGGAAACCGAAGGTGGGGCTGTGCGTGTGGTTCTGGATCTCAGCGGTGTCGAATTCATCGACTCCAGTGGTTTGGGTGCCATTGTCGCCGCCATGAAACAACTCGGGGCTGAACGGCGCCTGGATCTGGCAGGTCTTCAGCCCTTTGTGGAAAAGGTGTTTCGCCTTACGCGCATGGACACGGTGTTCAAGCTTTACCCAACGATGGATGACGCACTGTCCGGTGCGCCGGATTGAACACAAGGAGAAACTGAACAGGCGTAAGGCTAATGTGTAACGGCATCAGTTTCGATTTGAGCTTCGCTGCGACCGAGGTCGAGGCAAGCTCTGGCATTGCCAAGTTGAGCCAGGCACTGTCGTCTAAAGGGCTGCCTGCACACAAAGCGGCTGATGTCAGAATTGCTCTGGCCGAAGCCATTAACAATGTCGTTGAACACGCCTATGCCGGAACCACGCCCGCCAGCGTCAAGGTACACTGCCGCCTGCATCAGAGCTGGTTGGAAATCCTCATCTCGGATACCGGCAATCCCCTTCCCGGCTTTCGCGTACCAGAAGGTGCACCTGCACCTCTGGGGGAAAGACGTGAAGACCTGCCCGAGGGGGGATTTGGATGGTTTCTGATCCACCAACTGACCAGTGAAATCCGCTATGACCGTAGCGAAGGCTGCAACCGGTTGTCACTGCGATTCAGTTTTCTCGACGCGGATTAGGGCTATAAAACGTCACAATAAGGCCCTTTTCGAACCATTGTAGCGCCGCAAACAAAGATCAAAGTCTTAACTGTAGCTCAGATAGCTTCCCTCGGCATCGTATGTCACAGCCCCCACCCAGTGAACGATGCCGAGGAACTTCCCCTTTGATTTGACTGGACAATACCCGGACGCGCGATACCTTCTGCGCGATCACACGGGAAGGCAGCGCAATGCGGGATTTTCAGGCACCAGGCAGATCCGAAGTTTTTTCGACCGAAGGGATGTGCGCCACATCTCACCCGCTGGCAGCCCAAGCGGCCCTTGGCATTCTACAGCAAGGTGGCAACGCGATGGACGCAGCCATCGCCGGGGCAGTGCTTTTGGGATTTTGCGAACCACAAATGACCGGCCTGGGCGGAGATTGCTTTGTTCTGTACAACCGCGCCGGAGAAGATGAGGTTCGGGCCCTCAACGGCTCTGGCCGGGCACCGGCAGCAGCCAACGCTGGCAGCTTGCGCGATAAGGGACTGACTGCAGTTCCGCTCAATACACCGGATGCGGTCACCATTCCCGGCGCGGTCGAGGCGTTCTGCCAGCTGGCCGAAACCGAGGGCAAACTAGGGCTGGACGCCATCCTGCAACCCGCCATCCGCTATGCAGACCAGGGCGTGCCGGTCGCCCCACGTGTGGCTTTTGATTGGGGCCCGGGTGCTAACACGTTGCAAGGGGCAGCCAGGAACCACTATCTGCTGAAAGGAGACGTTCCAAAGACCGGAGACATGTTCCGGTCCGCCGGGCAGGCAGAAGTGCTGCGCAGAATCGCCAAATACGGACGAAAGGCGTTTTACGCGGGCGAGGTCGCCGAAGATATTATCTCGACCCTGACGGCCATGGGCGGGGTACACACAGCAGAAGATCTGGACGCGACCGCTGCCACACCTACAGTTCCGGTCGCAGGGCACTATCGTGGCTTGGACCTGCTGGAACATCCGCCCAATGGCCAAGGTGCAACCGCCCTTTTGCTGCTGAATATCCTCAAGAACTTTGACCTCGGATCCATGGATCCGCTATCCGCAGAGCGTCTGCATATCGAGGCCGAAGCCTCAAAACTCGCCTACGATGCCCGCAACAGGTTCATCGCCGATCCGGATCATACGACACACGCAGACAGGTTTTGGGACCAGACAACAGCCGATCGACTGGCAGAGCTTATCAATCCAAACCATGCCATGCCCGCTGCTGCCCCACTGACCGAAGCCATTCACAAGGACACGGTTTATATCACGGTGGTCGACAGGGACAGGATGGCGGTATCGCTGATCTATTCGATCTTTCATAGCTTTGGATCGGGTATCGCCTCTGAGAAATTCGGCATTCTGCTGCAAAACCGCGGGTCTGGATTTACGTTGCAATCAGGCCATCCGAACGAGTTTGGCGGCGGCAAACGCCCGATGCACACGATCATTCCCGGCATGTTGAAACAGAAAGGCAAAATCCTGATGCCCTTCGGCGTGATGGGTGGTGCCTTTCAGCCCACAGGACATGCAAAGCTGGTCTCGCTGCTAACTGACGATGAGTTTGCGCTGCAGCAGGCCATAGACGCACCGCGGGCCTTTGCAGACGGACCTGTCTTGAAACTGGAACGCGGAATTTCGCGGAAGGTCGCGCAACAATTATCTGAAATCGGCCACAAAGTTCTGATTTCGGAAACACCTCTTGGCGGGGCTCAAGCGATCCGAATCCAGAAGAGCGGCGTTTTGCAAGGCGCAAGCGATCCGCGAAAAGATGGGTGCGCGCTTGGTTATTGACAGTATGGGCCCGGTTTCACCCGCGCTTCCATTTTTAGTTCAAATGGAAATGCAACGGATATGCGCCGTTTTCAAACGGACCAAACATATCGGGGATATCCGGATGCTCGACCGGTTCTCCGGACTGGTCGGCAATCAGATTTTGTTCAGAAACATAAGCAACATAGAAGGATTGGTCATTTTCCGCCAACAGATGATAAAACGGCTGATCCTTGATCGGCCTGCTGTCTTCGGGAATGGCCTGATACCATTCTTCGGTATTTGAAAACTCTGGGTCCACGTCAAAAATCACCCCTCGGAAGGGATGTTTTTTGTGGCGGACGACTTGGCCCAGCCGGTACTTTGCTTGTGTCTTTAGCATCACGTTTGCCCCCAAAGGTCTTACTACCCGTTTCCTCATAGGAATGCCAATCATTGATCTAAAATAATGGGAAACAGTCTGTGAACCTCTTACTGACAGTACTCGAAATCGTGGCCCCGGTCTTCCTCTTGGCGGGGATCGGGTTTGCCTGGGTCAAACTTGGCTTTGAATACAGGCTGCAATTTGTGACCCGCCTTGCGGTGACGCTCGCCGTGCCCAGCCTGATTTTCGTGGCCCTGATGCAAACCCAGATCCCGCCCGGAGAGCTGACCCGGTTCACTTTGGCCGCCATCACAGGCCATGTCGGGCTGGCGGTCGCATTTGGCGTATTTGTCCGGGCCAGCAAGCTGGAAAGGCGCACCTATCTGGCGCCGCTGATATTCGGCAACACGGGGAATCTGGGCCTGCCTCTGGCCATTTTCGCATTTGGGCAGGCAGGCTTGGGTTTCGCGGTGATATTTCTGGCCGTTACCGCCCTGTTTTCCTTTACTTACGGGATCTACCTGGTGGCGGGAAAAGGCGCTTTCGGCAAGGTAGCACGTGAACCCATGGTTTGGGCTACTCTGCTGGGGGCGCTGTTTCTGTGGCAGGGCTGGCAAACACCTGTCTTCGTGACCAATACGCTGGACCTGCTGGGACAGATGGCGATTCCGATGATGCTGATCACGCTTGGTGTTGCGATTGCGCGGCTGACCACCAGAAAGCTAGGGCAAGCGGTCTGGCTATCGGCGTTGAAACTGGTCGTGTGTTTTGCCCTGGCATGGGCAATCGCAAAAGGGTTTGATCTGGATAAAGTCGCGTTCGGCGTTCTGGTGGTGCAGATGTGTACGCCGGTTGCAGTAACCTCATACCTGCTGGCCGAACGGTTCGAGGCGGATTCTGACGCGGTTGCGGGGCTGGTTATGGTCTCAACCCTGATGTCCGTCGGCGCTTTGCCTATAATTCTAGCTATTGTTCTGTAGCGATTGTGATTTCCTAATCGCTCAATCTGCGCTAGAATGAAGAAAAAAGGCACGAGGCACATGAGCAGAATTCTTATCGTACTCTTCGGGGTGCTGCTTTTGGCATCCTGCGGGGGTGGTTCCAAACAACCGCCCAGCAAGCTGAATGATGCATGCAGCATTGCACGTGAACGGCCGGAATACATCAAGGCGTTCAAAAGCACCGAACGGAAATGGGGCATCCCCGTTCACGTTCAGATGGCGACGATCTATCAGGAAAGCCGCTATAAACACGATGCGCGCACACCGCATCAATATGTTCTGGGTGTGATCCCGATGGGCCGCCAGAGCAGCGCCTATGGCTTCAGCCAGGCGCTGGACGGGACATGGGATGAGTATCAGCGCGAAACCGGCAAACGCCGGGCCAAGCGGGACCGTATCCGCGACGCTTCGGATTTCATCGGCTGGTACATGAACAAAAGCTATGAGCGGAATGGCATCCAGCCAAGCGACACGCGCAATCAGTATCTGGCCTATCATGAAGGCCATACCGGTTATGCCCGCGGCAGCCATTACAGCAAGACGTGGTTGCTGA
The DNA here is from genome assembly GCF_900182615.1 of Ruegeria faecimaris. GTDB lineage: Bacteria > Pseudomonadota > Alphaproteobacteria > Rhodobacterales > Rhodobacteraceae > Ruegeria > Ruegeria faecimaris. The sequence goes on from NZ_FXTE01000005.1 coordinate 97,231, forward strand.
ACGTGGCCAATGATGTGGATGCGCGCGCCCGGATGTACCAGGCGCAACTGTCAGGCTGTCGTTACTGAACAAACAGCGGGTCAGCGATTGCCTGACCCGCTTCTGTTCTTGTTCGAAAACAAGCTGCTGCTTAGATTTTTTTCGGTATCAAGCTGTCCCAGCAGAACCGTTGTCTGTCCGCCTGCATTATCGTGGATCACCCATTTTCGCAGCTCAACCGGATCGCCAGTGAACATCAGCTCAATTCGACCGGAGTCAGGGTTTTTCGGGTCCTGTGCTGTCACGACAGTGGCCGTTCCGTCAAAGTCATGTCCAACCACCATATTAGCCTGACCCAGATCGACATTCCGTGCCAGAACCAGAGACAGAGGTGTTCGCTTTAACGGATACTGCTCGGGCGGTTGATTGGATTTCGGATCGAAAATCTGAACGGTGCCAGCGCGTGCCAACACAACGGCGCTGTCTGGCGGGTCATATTCGAACCGCATCTTTCCAGGTCGCGCGATCCACAGCTTTCCTGTGCTCAGTGAGCCATCATCATTGACCTGTGTAAATGTCGTCTCGACAGTTTTCAGACCATTCAGGTAATTCGATATCTGCGACAGCGGCAACTTGTCCGCAGCCCAGGCGGCGGGTGTGGCCAGTGTCAGTGCAAGGGCAAAAGCAATCTGTTTCATAAGACCCAGATAAGCGCTCTGCCCTTGTTATTAAATATCCTATTGCTCTGGCACCAGGATTTCGCGTTTTCCGACGTGATTTGCCGATGAAACAATGCCTTCGTCCTCCATCTGCTCAACCAGACGCGCAGCTTTGTTATAGCCAATGGCAAGTTTCCGCTGGATATACGAGGTCGAGCATTTGCGATCCTTGATCACAATCGCCACGGCCTGATCGTAAAGGGCGTCTTCGCCATTGGTGTTGCCCCCGGTGTTCAAACCCAAAACAGCGTCGATATTATCAGCCTTTTCCTCGGTCGGTCCATCGACCACACCGCTCATATAATCCGGCGGGCCGAATTGCTTCAGATGGTTGACGATTTCCTCGACCTCTTCATCCGAGACAAACGGACCGTGGCAACGTGTGATCTTCGCACCACCCGCCATATACAGCATGTCACCCTGCCCCAGCAGTTGTTCGGCGCCCATTTCACCAAGAATGGTGCGGCTATCGATCTTTGACGTCACCTGGAAGGAAATCCGGGTCGGAAAGTTCGCCTTGATCGTGCCGGTAATCACATCGACCGAGGGGCGCTGCGTGGCCATGATCAGGTGGATACCCGAGGCCCGCGCCATCTGCGCCAGACGTTGGATGCAGGCCTCGATCTCTTTGCCCGCGACCATCATCAGGTCGGCCATCTCGTCGACAATAACAACGATATAGGGCATCGACTCGGGTGCGAATTCCTCGGTCTCGAACATCGGTTCACCCGTTTCGTCGTCAAAACCGGTCTGGACCGTGCGGCTGAACATTTCGCCCTTGGACAGCGCGTCTTTCACGCGGCCGTTATAGCCCGCGATGTTACGCACGCCCATCTTGGACATCTTGCGATAGCGATCCTCCATCTCTCCCACGACCCATTTCAAGGCGACAACCGCCTTCTTCGGGTCGGTCACCACGGGTGAGAGCAGATGCGGGATGCCGTCATAGACCGACAATTCCAGCATCTTGGGGTCGATCATGATCAGGCGGCATTCATCCGGCGTCAGCTTATACAGCAACGACAGGATCATCGTGTTGATCGCCACCGATTTACCGGAACCAGTGGTCCCCGCGATCAGCAGGTGGGGCATCTTGGCCAGATTGGCCACAACGGATTCACCGCCAATATCCTTGCCCAGCGCCAAAGGCAGCGCCTGATTGCCGTCTCCGAAGTCACGGCTCGAAAGGATTTCGCGCAGTACCACCATTTCACGGTTTTCATTGGGCAGTTCGATCCCGATGACCGAGCGGCCCGGCAGGGTCGAAACCCGCGCCGAGAGGGCCGACATCGAGCGGGCAATGTCATCCGACAGACCAATAACACGGCTGGCTTTCAAACCCGGAGCCGGCTCAAGTTCGTACATGGTGACAACCGGACCGGGGCGGACGCTGACGATCTCACCTTTGACGCCATAGTCATCCAGCACATTTTCCAACATCCGCGCATTCTCTTCCAGGGCCTCATCGCTCAGGTGATGGCGCTGAATGCTGGAGGGGTTAGACAGCAGGCCCAGCGGAGGCAGTTCGAAATCAGAGTGCTTTTCTTCGAACGACAACGCGGGCTGGGCCTCGGCCTGGGCCCGGCGCGAGGGTGGCGGGGTGCGGCGCACGGGTTGAGCAACCACCGGCTTGCGCGGCTCGGCCACGGGGATTTTCATCGCCGGGCGGGCTTGCGGCATCTCATCGGCGTCATCCTCGAAAACGGCCTCGTCATCGAAATCCGGCTCGGGCGCAAAATCCTGATGCAGCGGTTCCTGCCATTCTGTTTCAGGCTGCGCTGACAGCATCGGCTCGGGCGGCAGCCCGGTTGATGTCACTGGCGGCTCGGGCGGCAGATCGTCCGCAGGCCCTGCGTTCAGGATCAACGGGTCGGGTCCACGGCCCCGCCCTTTGGTCAGCGGCAGGTCGGGATCGGGCTCAGGAGCCATCTCTCCGACTGCAACCTTACGATTGCGCACGGCGGCAGAAATCTTTGAACGGATACGGTCCTCACCCGGCATTTCCTCGTAACCCGCGACAGGTTCACGGTCGATCAGCTCGGGTTCGGGCATGGGGTCCGGGCGGCGGATCAGATCAGGAATGCGCGACAGAAGGCCGGTCTTTACCGGTTCGGGCGCTTCCAGAAGTGGCTCGTCGAAAACAGGGTCCGCAAACGCAATCTCGTCGTCGAACACGGCCCCTTCGGCGCGGGCCGTCTTGCGTTCGTCCCATTGGGCACGACGTTCGCGCGCAGCCTCCGCTGTTGCGGCAGCCCCACGGCCCAGCAGATTCATCAATATGTCATAGGACATGACCAGCCCTAGCAGGAAGGCGCGGAACCCCTTGCGCACGTCATCCTTGGTGAAACCAAGAACAAACACGCCCAGCGTCAGCATCCCAATAGCCATCGCCAGAGACATCAGCTTGACAATAAAATGCGAGGATATGGGCAACAAGGTCAGGAAGGCACCCATGACCGTATCCCCAAACAATCCACCCAGACCAAAACTATGCGTTACGCGCCAAGCCTCACCCGGCACTAATGTCGCCGCATAGACCGAGACAATGGCGATCCAGATCGGTGCAAATATCAGGCGGGCGACGGCACGATCTTCACCGAAATGCCCGGCAAAACGCACACCCCAGCCGATCAAGACCAACGCGATGCTCCAACTGCCCCAACCGACAATCATGAACAATGGCGCCGCGATCGAGGCACCAACACGCCCCATCCAGTTCTGCACTGGTGCATCCGTCGACACCATCCAGTTCGGGTCATCCGGTGTGTAGGACCAGATCATCGCCGCCGAAGCCAACCCAAGTAGGATCAGGGCGATGCCGATCAACTCTTTGCTGCGCCTCTCGATGGCGGCCTGAGTCGTGCTGTCCAGCAATGGATCGCGGTTGCGCGCGTTATATGATGCCATTTTGCCCTCGTACCTCACGAATAGATGCAGTCGCGGAGCGTGATCAGCCCCTGCCGCATCTCTGTTTTTGGGGCCACCATCGCGACCCGGATAAATTGCTCGCCCGGGTTTTGCCCCGGATCACCTTGAGAAAGATATGCGCCCGGCAGCACCCGAACTCCGGTCTGCTGCCACAGTTTCAATGCGGTTTCCTCGCCACTTTCGACCGGCAGCCACAGAAAGAATCCGGCCTCGGGAGGCATATAGCCCTGGATACCTGCAAACACCTCGTCTGCGATGGCGTATTTTTCCTGATAGAGCGCGCGGTTCTCGACCACATGCGCCTCATCGGCCCACAGCCGTGCGGCGGCGGCCTGCAATGGCAGCGGCAATGGCGCGCCGGCATAATTGCGTAACTGCTTGACCCGCTTGATCGTTTCCGGCCCGCCTGCAATCAGGCCAGACCGCAGCCCGGCCACGTTCGACCGCTTTGACAGCGAGTTGAACAGGGTGATCCGTTCAGGATCAGCGCCCAGTTCCTTTGCGACCGTCAGAACACCTGTAGGCGCTGTGTCGCGGTAAATCTCGGAATAGCATTCATCGGCGAAGATGCGGAAATCATATGTTTCAGCCAACCGGATCAGCTCGACCCAGTATTCACGCGTGGCAACTGCGCCCTGCGGGTTGGCCGGTGAGCAGATATAAGCGGCGACAGTGCGGTTCAGCACATCCGCGGGCAATCCCGCATAGTCCGGCAGATGATCTGTGGCCGCCGTGGCCGGGACAAAAACCGGATCAGCCCCGACCGAGATCGAGGCAACCATATAGACCTGATAGAACGGGTTCGGGCACAGAACGACCGGTTTTTGTCCGTATTTCTGTTCGGGGCACAGCGCCATGGCGGCGTTATACAGCCCTTCGCGCGTCCCGTTCAGGGCCATAACCTGCGTGTCCGGATCCATCGTGACGCCATAACGGCGTGCAATCCAGTCAGTGATCGCACCGCGCAGCTCGGCCGAACCCTCATTCGGCGGATATCCCTGAAAACCGGCAGCATTTTCCGCAATCACGTCGCTGACCCAGGCCGGAAAAGCGTGCATCGGCGCACCAATGGTCATGTGAATCACTTCACCGCCCGGTTGGTGATGATCCAACAGGGTGCGCAGGCGCGGGAATGCGTATTCCGGAAGGTTCGAAAACCGCTCGGGGAAATTCATAACTACTGCCTCAATATCGGGATCATTTCGCCCCGTTTTCAAGCAGGTTACAGTCCGGGCGGGGCTTCGTCCAGACAAAGAGGCGCCGAATCAGGGGATTGTGGCATTCAGGCCAATGCGGCCTCGGCCGCGGAACCAAGCCGCAAAAGCGCCTCTTCGGACCCCGGATAACCCATCATCATCAGCCCGCAGCCCGGTTTTCCGGTCGGCAAGGTCAGCGCTGCCAGCCCCATGAGGTTGCCGATCCGGGTGTTCCGCAATGCCAGCAGGTTTTCGGTGACGTAATAGTCATGATCGCTCATCAGCCGTTCAAGATTGGGCGGCAGGATCGGTGCAGTTGGGGCCAAAACGGCGTCAAACCCGGCAGTGGCCACGTCCCATGCACCGCGACACGCCTTCAGCCTTGACCAGGCTGCAACATAATCGGGGCCCGAAGCATTTCGTCCAGCACGGAACCGTTCGAGTATTTCGGGATACATCACATCTGGGTTGGCCTCGATCACATCTCGCCACAGGCCATAGGCTTCGGTGGTGTAAAGAACCCCCGACAGCCCCATCGCGTCGGCTAGTTCAGGGACCTCAAGAGGCAGGATATCTGCACCGGCCTCACGCAACCGATCCAGGGCATCCTCGTAAGCGACACGCGGCTCTGCGCGCAAATCATCCTTGGCGACAGTCTGCAAATCCGCGAAACGACGCCCCTTTAGATTGGCTCCGCGCAAATCAGCTGGCGTCCCGCCCTCCAGCATGGCCAGCATATGGGTCGCATCTTCGACCGAGCGGGCCAGCGGTCCAACGGTATCAAACCGCAGGCACAACGGGACTGTACCCTCCAGGCTGACCCGCCCGGCAGTGGTTTTCAGCCCGACCAGATTGTTCCAGGCTGACGGTATCCGCACCGACCCGCCAGTATCCGAGCCAATCGCGCAGGCCGCCAAGCCCCAAGCCACGGACGCCGCAGCCCCCGAGGATGACCCGCCGGGAACCGCATCCTCATCATCGATGCAGGGCGGTGTTCCGGTGATCGGGTTCAGGCCCAGACCCGAGAACGCCAGCTCGCTCATATGGGTTTTGCCAAGACATACCGCGCCCATGGCACTGGCATGTCGCAGCACGATTGCATCAGTTTTGGGAACCCGGTCTTTCAGCAGTGCCGTTCCTGCCTCGGTGGCAGTCCCGGCAGTATCGAACAGGTCTTTCCAACTGATCGGCACCCCATCCAACAATGATCGGCGCAATCCCAGCTTGGCCCGTTCCTGCGCCGCCTCAGCCTCGGCTCGGGCGCGCGCTTCGGTCACGCGGGCATAGATTCGGTCGCGATGCGGGTGGGCTGCTATCGCAGTCAGAAAGGTCTCTGTCAGTTCAACCGGGTCAATCTGGCCCATGCCAATGCCCCGACCCAGATCACAAGCCGTCATCGACAACCAATCCTGCATCACTGCCCCCTTCAATTTCTGCATTCCCAGCGACGGTAGCGACAGGACCGCACATGGACAATCCCGAATGGGCGCGCATAGTGCGCAGCATGGAACAGAGCTCGGATATCCTGATCGTCGGCGGCGGCCTGAATGGCCCCGCTTTGGCTTTGGCACTGGCACAAACAGGGCACAGAGTTACCGTCATTGACGCGCTGGCCGAAAAGGTTCGCAAAAATGCGGCTTTTGACGGCAGAGCCTATGCGTTGGCCCTGGCCTCGCAGCGCCTGCTAGAGGCGATTGGGGTTTGGTCACGGGTTGCCAAACACGCCCAGCCAATGCTCGAAATCAAGGTCACCGATGGCCATGCAGGCGCTGGCCCGTCGCCGTTTTTCATGCATTTCGACCATGCCGAGATCGAAGAAGGTCCGATGGGCTTTATGGTCGAAGACCGCCACCTGCGCCGTGCCTTTCTGGACGCGATGGCCGCGGAAAAGGCCATTACCCAGATCAGCGGCAAGACGGTAGTGTCACAGCAGACCTCGGGAACAGGCGTCAGCCTGACATTGGATGATGGCGCGGTCGTCAAGGGTGCGCTGCTGATCGGATGCGATGGGCGTCGCAGCGGCACAGCGGAACGTGCCGGGATCAAACGCACAGGATGGGATTACGGGCAGACCGCGCTGGTCTGCGCCATCGAACATGACTTGCCGCATCACGGCATCGCGCATCAGTTCTTCATGCCACCCGGCCCTTTGGCCATTCTGCCTCTGACCGGCAATCGCAGCTCTATCGTCTGGAGCGAGCGAACAGAAATGGCCAAGCGCATCAACGCCCTGCCCGAGGAGGACTATCTGCAGGTCCTGCGCCCCAGATTCGGCGATTTCCTGGGCGAAATCCGTCTGGCCGGAGATCGGTTTACCTATCCGCTGAACCTGACCATCGCCAACTCTTTCATCGGAGAACGGATGGCACTGGTCGGAGACGCAGCCCATGGAATGCACCCGATTGCAGGCCAGGGCCTGAATGCGGGCCTGCGCGACGTGGGCGCTCTGGCCGAGGTGCTGACCCTGGCCGGACGGCGCGGGGAAGATATTAGTTCGCCACTGGTTTTGGAGCGTTTTCAGGAATGGCGACGGTTTGACACCGCGTCTTTGGCGATGGCGACGGATGTGTTCAACAAGCTGTTTTCCAACGACAATCCTCTACTACGGATCGGACGGGATATCGGGATGGGCGTCGTCGGGTCACTACCCGGCCTGCGTCGCGGTTTCGTGCGCGAGGCCGCCGGCCTGACCGGAGACCTGCCAAAACTACTGCAGGGTCGGGCGATCTAGTCCAGCTCGCGCGCCTCATCCACCAACATGACAGGAATGCCATTGCGGATCGGAAAGGCCAAACCCGCCGCTTTTGACACCAGTTCCTGCTTTTCAGCGTCATAATGCAGCGTTGTATGCGTCTTCGGACAAATTAGCGCCTCAAGCATGTGGCGGTCAAAAGCGTGTTCAACGGTGGTCATTGTAGTGTTTCCTCATTCGCTCCGCCGCGCATGGCGAATTCAATCAGTGTCACCAAAGTCTCGCGCCGGGTGCGCAAACAGGGAGCCTCTAGCAAGGCTTGTTTTTCTTCCGGATCAAAATCCAGCAACATCGACAGCGAATTCACAAGCAGTTCATCATTCGCGTCTTTCAACATATCCCAATCAGCCGACAACTTTCGCGACGAAAAGAACTTTTCCAACAGCTTCAAAAGCCCCACCCGATCAAACCCCTCGTCGTGCTCGACCTTGCCAAGATCACGGTCAAACCCGCGCCAGGTCACGTTACAACGGCGGTATGGGGTAAAAGCATCCAACTCGGCCTGAATACGGAACCGGGAGATGCCAGTCAGAGTGATCAGATAGCGGCCGTCTTCAGTTTCGGAAAACTGCGTCACCCGCCCCGCGCAGCCAATTTGGTGCAGCTTGTTTTCGTTGCTTTGACAGGGATTCGGTTGAACCAACCCGATCAACCGTTCCTGGGTCTTCAAAGCGTCGTCCAGCATCTGCAGATAGCGCGGCTCAAATATATGCAGCGGCAAGCGCGATCGGGGCAGCAACAGCGCCCCGGGCAAAGGGAAAACGGATACCGTTTCCGGCAGATCAGCGGGATGCATCATGTACCCGAGTGTAGCCCTGATCCAGAATTAGGCAAATATCATCGAGCTGAGCTTGCGCCGCCCGTTCAGAACAATCGGATCATTGGGTTTGAGCGCATCAAATATCGTGAACAGCTGAGACTTGGCCGCGCCTTCGTTCCATTCACGGTCACGGCGGAACATTTCCAGCAGCTGCGCCACCGCCTCTTCAACCTCGCCATTGGCATGCAGGGCCTGCGCCAGATCGAACCGTGCCTGATGATTGTCAGGATCGGCCTCAACCGCTGCGGTCAATTCGGCCACCGGGCCGGCATCTGCCGCTTGCTTGGCCAGTTCCAACTGTGCGTTTGCCGCTTCAAGCTCTGGCGATGTGGAAATCTCCGCCGGGGCACCGTTCAAAATTGCCTCGGCCTGCTCCAAATCGCCAGTGGCGATATGCGCGCGTACCAGCCCACCATAAGCGGTGGCGTGGTTCGGATCCTCACCCAGAATGGCAGCAAAGGTCTGAGCGGCATCCGCTGCGGCACCTTCGGTCAGCATTTCCTCGGCAGCCTCGACAGCATCGTCCAGTTGACCACCCGGGCTTTCGCCACCTGTCGCCTCGATCACGCGATCTACAAATGCTTTGATCTCGGATCCGGGCACTGCGCCCTGAAATCCGTCGATCGGTTGGCCTTTGTGAAAGGCATACACGGTCGGGATAGACTGAACGCGCATCTGTGAGGCGATCATCTGCGCCTCGTCCACGTTGATCTTGACCATCTTGACCGCACCCTTGGCGGCGGTCACAGCCTCTTCCAACAGCGGGCCCAACGTTTTGCATGGGCCGCACCACGGCGCCCAGAAATCAACGATGACCGGCACGTCCTGCGAGGCTTCGACCACATCCGCCATAAAAGTGGCTTCGGTCCCGTCCTTGATCAGATCGGTGGCGGGGATGTCTGCGCCGTTCAGAAGGTCCATGGCTGTCACTCTTTCGATTAAACTTGCGCTCTATATGCAGTCGCTTGACCCGGAAACCAAGGGCAGAGTTTTACGTCAGACGTCAAAGGTCGCAAAGACCGGGGCGTGATCACTGGGCTTTTCCCACCCGCGCGCGTTGCGCAGAACGCGGCTGGAATGGCCTGCATTCGAGATATCCGGGGTCGCCCAGACGTGATCCAGCCGCCGCCCCTTGTCGGCCACGTCCCAATCCCGCGCGCGATAGGACCACCAGCTATAAAGCTGCCCTTCGGGGATGTCCTGCCGGGTGACATCGACCCAACCGCCTGCGTCCTGCGTTTCGGCCAAAGCCTCGACCTCGACCGGTGTATGCGAAACGACCTTGAGCAACTGTTTGTGCGACCAGACATCATCCTCACGCGGAGCGATATTCAGATCACCAACCAGAATGGATTTTTCCGGCTTTTCCGCGTGGAACCAGTCACGCATATCGGTCAGGTAATCCAGCTTCTGGCCAAATTTCTCATTCACCTCACGATCCGGCACATCACCGCCCGCAGGGACATAGAAATTGTGAATCGTCACGCCGTTTTCCAGCCGCCCCGCGATATGGCGCGCATGGCCGAGATCTGCGAAATCCATGTCGCCCGCCTCGACCATCGGCAGGCGAGACAGGATCGCAACGCCGTTGTAGCCCTTTTGCCCGCGCGCAACCATGTGAGTGTAACCCAGTTCGGCAAACCCTTCGGTGGGGATCTTGTCCACCGGAGACTTGCATTCCTGCAGGCACAGAACATCCGGCGCCTCTTCGCGCAACAATTTCAGCACGATAGGCTCGCGCAGACGGACCGAGTTGATGTTCCATGTGGCAAGAGTAAAAGGCATAGGGAATTCCTCTGTCGCGGTTGGCGCACCCTAACGCGGTGCTTTCACAGGTACCATCGTAAAAGAAATTATCAGGACGGATGCCCTGAGGATTGGGGCGCATCATCGCAAATCTCGTACCAATGCGGTTTCTCAGATACGGATTCGTGAAACTGGACTTTCAGATCAAACGGAGTGTCCAGCGCATTAGCCGCAATCGGAAAACTGTCCGCATCAGCCAGAATTTCACCAAGCGACGTCCCACAGGTATCGCAGAAACACCTGCCATATTTATAGGGCGGTTCAGGCTGGTAAGTGACAACTCGGTCCTTACCGTCCAGCCAAACAACATCATCTTTCTTGACGAAGACAACAGTGCTTGCACCTGCCTTCCGACAACGCGAACAATGGCATGTTCCCATAACCGAAGGTTCACTGGTAAGTTGGAATTTTACGGCGCCACACAGGCAACTTCCATGAATCACTTTCGCCTCCAATTTTGCATTCCAGAAATAGAACATTACATGAACATATACTTTGTCGCAATCCGCTAGGAGCCGCAAAACATTTTGCAGCACAAACAAAAAAGGCCGGGCCATCAGGCCCGGCAGTCCAACAGGGAGGTACATGTCATTACCCGGACATGTACGGGTTGGGAGTAACTTAAAGATGTCTACAGGGTATCACTTTGATCCAAGTCAATCCACATCAAGTTACGATACCAAGCGATATCCACCCGATTCTGTGACCAAAAGGCGCGCGTTGGATGGATCGGGCTCGATCTTCTGACGCAGGCGATAGATATGAGTTTCCAGCGTATGTGTGGTGACACCGGCATTATAGCCCCAGACCTCATGCAGCAGAATGTCACGGGCGACGACACCGTCGGCGGACCGGTACAGGAACTTGAGGATATTGGTTTCCTTCTCGGTCAGTCGAATCTTGCGGTCTTCGTCGGTGATCAGCATCTTCATCGCCGGCTTGAAAGTATAAGGCCCGAGCACAAATACCGCGTCTTCTGATTGTTCATGCTGGCGAAGCTGTGCACGGATACGTGCCAGAAGAACCGGAAACTTGAACGGCTTGGGAACATAGTCATTGGCACCGGCATCCAGACCCAGGATGGTGTCCGCGTCACTGTCATGACCGGTCAACATCAGGATCGGGCTTTTCACACCTTGCTTGCGCATCAGGCGGCACAGCTCGCGCCCATCCGTGTCGGGCAAGCCAACATCCAGAATGACCAGATCGTAAATCGCCTCGCGAGCCCGCTCCATGGCTGATGCCCCGTCCGACGCTTCGAATACATCAAAATCCTCGGTCATCACGAGCTGTTCGCTCAACGCTTCGCGCAGATCCTCATCATCATCCACTAGCAGGATTTTCTTTAGCTGTGCCATATCCGGTCCTCCTGAGCCCTTTTCCACCACTTGCGCGCGAAAGATGCAATCAACAAGGTTTGCTGCAACCGTTTCACGCCCTCGTGTCTCAGGATGAGGAATTGTTTCACATTTCCTTTTGATCAGGCTACATGAAGGGCTGATCGTTACAGGGTAACAACAGATGAGTCTTATCCCGGATATCTCGGAACTGCTTGCTCGGGCACGGGCTGACCTGCGCATGGGCTTGCCGGTCGCCCTGACGGATGACACCGGCTTTAGCGTACTGGCCATTGCGTCGGAAACGCTGAGCGCACAGCGGCTTGCCGACTTGCAAGGTCTGGGTGGCGATCCTGTAGTCGCAGTGACTCTCCGACGGGCCGAGACATTAAAGGCACGGGCCTATGACGGTGACCTGGCGCGTGTGATCGTTCCGGCAGATGCCGATGTTGCCTGGGTGCAGGCGGTGGCCGATCCCTCGGACGATCTGAACGCGCCTATGAAAGGCCCACTGATGACAGAGCGTCAGGGCAACGCCAATCTGCATCGCATTGCCATTGCTTTGACCAAGTCAGCCCACCTTCTGCCGGCGGCAATCGTTGTTCCTGTTCAAGATGGTCGAACCTTCGCTACTGCACATGGCCTGACATGTATTGACCATACCCGCGCCGCGCCACATCTGTCGGATCGAAGCCTTTTGAATGAGGTCGTGGCCGCCCGACTGCCGATGGAGGTATCCGAAGCCGGGCGCCTGCACGTTTTTCGCCCTGAAGATGGCGGCGAGGAACATTACGCAATAGAGATCGGCCGCCCCGACCGCAGCAAACCGGTATTGGCTCGGCTGCATTCGGCCTGCTTCACCGGTGATCTGATGGGCAGCTTGAAATGTGATTGCGGGCCACAACTGCGTGGGGCCCTGGCCCAGATGGGGTCTGAAGGGGCAGGAGTACTTCTGTATCTGAATCAGGAAGGCCGCGGGATTGGCTTGGCCAACAAGATGCGCGCCTATTTCCTGCAGGATCAAGGGTTCGATACAGTCGAGGCCAATCACCGTCTCGGGTTCGAGGATGACGAGCGCGATTTCCGTCTGGGCTCGGACATCCTGAAATTGCTCGGCTTCAGTTCCGTAAGGCTGTTGACCAACAACCCCGCCAAGATCGCGATGATGGAGAAGACCGGCATCGCCGTCACCGAGCGCGTCCCGCTGAAAGTCGGCGAAACTGCCCATAACCGCGACTATCTGGCCACCAAAGCAGCCAAGTCGGGACATTTGCTGTGACACCCGCAGATCTGGTTCTAACCCGCCGCGGCGTTCGTTTTCGCGGCGGGTATTTTCCCTGTTCGATCGGGAAAGGTGGGTTAAGCAACAGCAAGCGTGAGGGGGACGGCGCCACGCCGACCGGCTGCCTCAACATCGTTGGTATGCTGTACCGGCCCGACCGGCTCGCAAGACCGTCGCCTTGGGCCATCCCAATCGGTCCTCAGGACCTCTGGTCAGATGATGTGCAAGACACGCAGTACAATCATATGGTCAGCGCACCCTATCCTTTCAGCCACGAAAAACTCCGCCGCGCGGACCCGCTTTACGATCTGGTTCTGATCACTGACTGGAACTGGCCCAATGCGGTGGCCGGGCGCGGTTCAGCAATTTTCCTGCATCAATGGCGACGGCCCGGTTTTCCTACAGAAGGCTGCGTTGCCTTTCGGCGCGACCATCTGCGGTGGATCGCACGTCGAATCGAGCCAGGCACGCGGTTGATTATCCCTCAGGCTTAACTCGTTCACCGAAAATGGCCGAGCCGACGCGCACATGGGTCGCGCCAAGTGCAATGGCCTGCTCGAAATCGCTGCTCATCCCCATGGATAGCCCTTTCAGACCATTGCGTTCAGCTATCTTGGCAAGCAAGGCGAAATGCAGAGATGGCTCTTCCTCGACAGGCGGAATGCACATCAGGCCCTGAATCGGAAGGTCGAGCCCGCGGCAATCGGCAATAAATGCGTCTGCCTCAGTGGGCAGAATTCCTGCCTTTTGATCCTCTTCACCGGTATTGACCTGAATGAACAGGTCCGGGCAAGTGCCGACCTCTTGCGCAAGCCGGGCCAGAGTATTGGCCAGTTTGGGGCGGTCAACAGAATGGATCGTGCTGAACAGATCCAACGCCTGACGGGCTTTGTTCGTTTGCAACGGCCCAATCAGATGCAAATCGACATCTGGATATTGCAGCTTGAATTCCGGCCATTTTCCGACGGCTTCTTGAACCCTGTTTTCACCGAAACAGCGATGCCCTAAAGCAAGCACTTCCGCTACACGCTCATTCGGCTGAACCTTTGACACGGCGATCAGCTTCACGGCCCCGACGTCACGCCCCGAGGCAGTTTCGGCTTTGGTTATCCGGGCAGATATTTCTTGCAGCGACATTTGGGTCCTCGATCAGTTATGGGCGAAGAAAAACACTATGTCGGACAAAAAGAAAAGGGCAGGTCCGAAGACCTGCCCTTAAACCTTGCGGCTCAGATCAACTTAGAAGTTGAACTGTGCACCAAAGTCGGCACGTGTGGTCGAGTCGTCGCAGACGTCACAGTCGCTGACACCTACACCACCGCGCAGCGATACACCGCCACCCAGGTCGTAGATGGCGCCGATGCCGTACTGCTGCGTGTCCGCATCAGCGTTACCGTCACCGTAGGCGAAGGTCAGAGTGGTCGCGGCGCCAACATTGTAGGCACCCGATACACCCCAAGCAGTGCCGTCGGTCAGGTCGTTTTCGGTTTTATCGTCAGCAACAAACAGCGTACCCGAGAAGTCGCCGAATTCTGCACCCAGGGTGAAGACCAGCAGGCTTGGGTCGTCGCCAGCATCGCCCGCGTCAGTTTGACCATAGGCCAGCGCTGCAGTGATGTTGTTGAAGGTGTAAGTCGCGCTTACGTCCCAACGGTCAGCGCTCGTGGTGTTGCCACCGCCCTGGAAGATGGTCGCTTGATCGTACGACGCACCAAAGGCGAAGTCACCAACTGCGTACTGGAAGAACACAGCGTTCGAACCCGAACCGGTCGACGAGTAACCCAGGAAGCCATAGTCAACGGCAGAATACTGACCGATGAAGTTTTCCAGGCCAGGCTCGTTACCGTAGTAGTTTGCCAAGTTGTCGAAAGCACCAGCAACGTTGCCGGCGTCAACACGCAGACCACCGTAGATGACCGAGAAGCGCGCGCCGTTCAGGCCAGCCGAGTTGGCTTCGCCGGTGGACGAGTCTTCGTCAGCCTGCAGACGTACACGAGCCGAGAACTCAACGCCGCCATCGGTTTCGGCTGTGCCGTCGATGTTCAGGCGGAAGCGCGAGACCAGGATTGTGTCGTCAGTGTCGTTCGCGAACGCGTTCGCGTTCACGTTCACGTTCTGAACAGTCGCACTACTTGCTGTGGTTGTCGTGGTTGTTGTAGTGGTCGTGGTCGTGGTGGCCGCTGTGCGGTCCTCCTGATAACCAATACCAAAACGGCCGTAGCCGCTGAACTTAACTTCGGCCGCTGCAACACTTGCGGTTGCAATCAGTGCGGTCGATGCGAAGAGAACTTTTTTCATCTTGTTTCCCTCGGTTTCAAAAGTTTTTTAACTCGACACGTGCTTAGGCACATGTCTCAGCACGGGAACCGTTTCGCCCTTTTTGCCCCTGTCACGCAAGCTTGGCATAAAAACTGACGCGCATTGGCCTAGAATTGGTGCAAGGATGCCACAGTCTGATTTACCCACTGAATCAACCCCGAAGCCTGCTCTGGATGTGACAAGATTAAGCTTGTTGACGAACCAGACCTTGTCTAGGAGTAACGTGAATAACCTAAAACCAACGAAACGGAACCTGTCCAACATGCGCCTGCAGACAATTTTCGGTTTGATCATAGTGACAGCCGCGGTGTCGGCTTGCGGACAGAATCGCAACGCAGAACCCAGTGCAACGCCACTCAATGTGGATGGCGGTCGCTCGGACGAGCGTGAGCTGAACGATCCGAATCGCTCAACGATCTGGGATGTATTCAACACCGCAGACGCCGAGCAGGTTACCAATGTGAACCGCTATCTGTGGGCTGCCTCGCTGGATGTCCTTAACTTTCTGCCTGTGCAGGAAGTCGATCCCTTTACCGGTGTAATCGTAACAGGTTACGGCACGCCTCCGGGTGGTGGACGGCAATACAGGGCCACAGTTCACATCAGCGATCCCGCCCTGGCGGCACGATCCTTGTCGGTTGCGCTGCAGACCAGCGGGGGTGCCCCGGTCAGCGCGGCAACCACACGCGCAATCGAAGATGCAATCCTGTCCCGCGCCCGTCAGCTGCGCATTGCGGACAACAAGCTCTAGCAACCCGCTTCAAATCGCAATATTACCACGCCGGGTTCATGCCCGGCGTTTTCATTACGAAGGACCGCACGATGTCGCGCTATTCGGCCACCGAAATCGAAGCAAAATGGCAAGAGGCCTGGGACAAGGCTGGAATCTTCACCGCCAACCACAAGGCGGACAAGCCGAAATATTATGTGCTTGAAATGTTCCCCTACCCGTCTGGCCGGATCCATATGGGACATGTGCGCAACTATACGATGGGCGACGTAATCGCGCGCCACAAGCTTGCGACCGGCCATAACGTGCTGCACCCGATGGGATGGGACGCGTTCGGGATGCCTGCAGAAAACGCTGCGATGGCTATTGGCGGTCACCCGAAAGACTGGACCTATGGCAACATCGCAGACATGCGCAGCCAGATGAAGCCTCTGGGCCTGTCCATCGACTGGTCCCGCGAATTCGCCACCTGTGACCCAGAATATTACGGCCAGCAACAGGCACTGTTTCTGGATATGCTGCAGGCCGGTCTGGTTTACCGCAAGAACGCGGTGGTGAACTGGGACCCGGTCGATATGACCGTACTGGCCAATGAACAAGTCGAAGGCGGGCGCGGCTGGCGTTCGGGCGCATTGGTTGAACGGCGCGAGCTGACGCAATGGTTCTTCAAGATCAGCGATTACTCTGAGGAATTGCTGGATGCGCTGAACACGCTGGAGAACTGGCCGGCAAAAGTGCGCCTGATGCAGGAAAACTGGATCGGCAAGTCGCGTGGATTGCAGTTTGGCTTTGAACGCGTCGATAGTGGTGAGCCAATCACCGTCTATACAACGCGCCCCGATACGCTGATGGGGGCGTCTTTCGTCGGCATCTCGCCGGACCATCCGATTGCCAAGCAACTTGAGGCCGAAAACCCCGAAGTGGCTGAGTTCGTTGCCGAATGCCGCAAGGGCGGCACCACAGAAGAGGCCATAGAGACCGCCGAAAAGCTGGGCTATGACACTGGTATCAAGGTCAAACACCCGCTGGATCCGAATTGGGAGCTGCCGGTCTGGATCGCCAATTTCATCCTGATGGATTACGGCACCGGCGCCATCTTTGCCTGCCCGGCCCACGACCAGCGCGACCTGGATTTCTGCCGTAAGTACGGTTTGCCCGTCGTCGACACGTTCTTTGCGCTTGATAATGACACGCCGGTCGACAAAACCGCATTCGTTCCGCCGAAAACCGAAAAAGTCCGCTGGGTAAACCATTTTGCCGGGCTGACCGACGCCACGGGTGATGACGCAATCAACACCACCGTCGATTTCGCCGAAAAAGCGGGTTGGGGCGAAGGCGTTACCAAATACCGTCTGCGCGATTGGGGTCTGTCGCGTCAGCGCTATTGGGGGTGCCCGATTCCCGTGGTGCATTGCGAATCCTGCGGCGTGGTGCCCGAAAAGAACGAAAACTTGCCGATCCGCCTGCCCGACGATGTCACTTTTGACAAACCGGGCAATCCTCTGGACCGCCACCCGACCTGGCGCGACTGCGCCTGCCCGTCTTGCGGTGCGCCATCCAAGCGAGAAACCGACACGATGGATACGTTCGTCGATTCGTCGTGGTATTTCGCCCGCTTTACGGCTCCGCACGCGGAAACGCCGACCGATCTGGCCGAGGCTGAATACTGGATGAATGTCGATCAGTATATCGGCGGCATCGAACACGCTATCCTGCACTTGCTCTATTCCCGCTTCTTTGCGCGGGCGATGCAGATCACTGGCCATTTGCCGAAAAAGGCCATCGAGCCCTTTGATGCCTTATTTACCCAAGGCATGGTCACGCACGAGATTTATCAAACCCGCGACGCCAATGGCCGTCCGGTCTATCACCTGCCCGAGGATGTGACCGACGGCAAACTCGCCGACGGCACGGAGGTCGAAATCATCCCCTCGGCCAAGATGTCGAAATCCAAGAAAAACGTGGTCGACCCGGTCAGCATTATCTCGGCCTTCGGCGCGGATACCGCGCGCTGGTTCGTGTTATCCGATTCACCGCCCGAGCGGGATGTGGAGTGGACAGCATCAGGCGCAGAGGCTGCATTCAAGCACCTGAACCGTGTCTGGAACCTCTGCGACAAGATCGGCGCGATGGACCCCGAGGCAAAAGGCGACGGGGATCAAGACCTGCTGCGCGAGATGCACAAAGCCATCCATGACGTGACGCTTGGTGTTGAAAGCTTCGGCTTTAATGCCGCCATTGCAAAGCTCTATGCGTTTACCAATACGCTGGCAAAATCCAAAGCGGGTGCAGCGGCCCAAAAGCAGGCGATAAAGACGCTGGCACAGTTGATGTCGCCGATGACACCACATCTGGCTGAAGATATCTGGGCGCATCAGGGCGGCGAAGGTTTGATCGCAACAGCCGCCTGGCCCGTCGCGGACGAAGCTATGCTGGTCGATGACACTGTAACCCTGCCGATCCAGATCAACGGCAAACGCCGCGCGGAAATCAGCGTTCCAAAAGATATGGACAAGGCAGAGGTTGAAAAAATCGCGCTCAGCACCGAAGCTGTGCAAAAGGCACTGGACGGTGCCGCGCCGAAGAAAGTGATCGTTGTTCCAGGTCGGATCGTGAATGTCGTTGTTTAATCGCAGAAGCCTTTTGTTGATGCCGCTGGCTGCTTGCTTGCTGGCGGCCGCATGCGGGTTCCAACCCGTTTACGCGCCGGGCGGAACAGGTGAAGCATTGCATGGTAAAGTTGCTGTTACTGAGCCAAATTCCGTGGAAAGCTATTTGCTTGTCCAGAATTTGGAACAGCGGCTGGGCCGGGATGCGAGCGCACAAAAGCTGTATGATCTGGATGTTAAGGTTGCTACGGCCACGCAATCTGCAGCGATCACGACTACCAACGAGACGAACCGGTATACAATCGAAGGGCGCGCGGAATTTTCCCTCAGGTCCGCTGAAACCGGGCGGATTCTGGTATCAGGAAATGTCCATGATTTCGTGGGCTATTCCGCTGCAGGCTCAACCGTCTCGACGCTTGCGGACGAACGTGACGCGACCGAGCGGCTGATGATCATCCTGTCCGATCAAATCGTGAACCGCCTTTATGCAGCACCGGGCCTGACCCAATGAAGCTCAGCCCGCGCGAGGCTGAGGGGTATTTCGCCAGACCGGACGCGGGCAAGGCAGGGTTGTTGATTTACGGATCCGATGCGATGCGTGTGGCCTTGAAACGGCAACAGGTCTTGTCAGCCCTTCTGGGAGAAGGCGCCGAAGAGGAAATGCGCCTGACCCGAATGCCAGGTGGTGATCTGCGCGGGGAACCGGCTCTGTTGCTGGACGCGGTCAAGGCTGTCGGGTTCTTCCCCGGCCCACGTGCAGTTTTCGTCGAAGATGCAACTGATGTCGCCGCCCCTGCCATCATTACCGCATTCGAGGATTGGGCAACGGGCGACGCTCAGATCATCGTGACTGCTGGGCAGCTCAAACCCAGTTCAAAGATCCGTAAGGCATTCGAGTCGCATCCCGCAGCCTATGCCGTTGGGATCTATGACGATCCGCCCTCTAGGGCCGAGGTTGAACGGGTTCTGGCACAGGCCGGAGTCAATAACATTCCACCGGATGCAATGTCGGCCATCACCGAACTTGCCACGGCCATCAGCCCCGGGGACTTTACGCAAACCATTGAAAAATTGTCTCTTTACAAGCGCGGAGACGATACTGAATTGGCTCTCGAAGATATCGAGGCCTGTGCACCCAGCTCGACCGAGGCCGCTCTGGACGATGTCCTGAACGTGGTCGCCGAAGGCAGAGCCGGAGAGATTAGCCCGCTGATACGACGGCTGCAATCGCAAGGTACAAATGCGGTCAGCCTGTGTATCGGAGCAACCCGGCACTTTCGAACGCTTTACGCCTGTGCCGCCGATCCCGGTGGTGCGGCACAGGGCGTCGGCAAGTTGCGCCCACCCGTCTATGGAAAGCGGCGTGATCGTATTCTGCGGCAAGCACAGGGATGGGGGGCACCCAAACTGCAGACCGCTTTGACCGTTCTGACTGATACGGATCTGTCATTGCGGTCAGCTGGGCAAACGGCCCCAGCCATGGCTTTGGTCGAACGTGCCATGATCCGTCTGGCGATGCTGGCAAAGTCGCGTTAAGCGGTCCGCGCCAGCCAGTTTGCAGCTGATCTCCCGGCCCATCGCCCTGTCGCCAGACAGGCAGTTAGCAGATACCCACCAGTCGGAGCTTCCCAATCCAGCATCTCGCCGGCACAAAACATTCCGGGCCTGGATTTCAGCATCAACCCTTCGTCCAAAGCGCCTTGCCGAACACCTCCAACGGTTGAGATTGCCTCATCCATTGGCCGCAACCCCGCGTGGCTGAGGGGCAGAGATTTCAACGTTTCGACACTCAGACCGCTTCCCCTGTTCATCTCGTGATACAGAGCGATCTTTTGCGGAGACAGATGCAGAGATTTCTTCATCCATTGCGACTGCGTCGTCTTGGATTTCTTGGCTGCAATTTTCTGCTGCAAGGTAGTTACATCCAGATCGGGAACCAGATCAACACTCAATGGCGCACCTTCTCGCAAAGCGGGCGTCAGGGAATAGAGCCCTCCGCCTTCAAGGCCTTTGGATGAAATCGTCGCCTCGCCGCGACTGATCACACCCCCGGCAGTCCACCCAACGGATTTGATCGCAGCGCCGAAATGCGGCTGCATATGTGCGCTCCAATCCACTGACAGGGCCGAGTTCGCCGGGGCAAATGGCGACAGGTCGACACCCGCCTCTTGCAGCAGCCGGGCCCAGGCGCCATCCGATCCCAATCGCGCCCAGCTTGCGCCGCCCATGGCCAGAATCGTCGTGTCAGCCTCAATCTGCCGGTGACCTTTCGGAGTATCGAATTCCAGAGCATCGCCGTTCCATCCGGTCCACCGCCATCGGGTTTTGATATGCACACCAGCCGCATCAAGACGCCCCAGCCAAGCCCGCAACAGTGGTGAGGCCTTCATCGCCTTTGGAAACACCCGCCCGGTTGAGCCTGTAAACACCTCTTGCCCCAGATCGCGCGCCCAGTCCTGAACGGCGGTGGCATCAAACTCCGCCAGCATGGGGCGCAGCCACTCAGCACCGGGGCCATAAGACAACAGGAATGTTTCCAGCGATTCATCCTTGGTCAGGTTCAGGCCGGACTTGCCCGCCATCAAAAGCTTTCGGGCGACCGAGGGTTTGGCCTCGGCCACCAGCACATCATGACCTGCGGCGACCAGTTCACCCGCCGCCATCAGGCCCGCTGGCCCGCCTCCGATCACGACGGCTTGTGCCATTGCTGTCCTCTTGCCTTTCGCGCCCTACGGCGCGACGTTACGCTGATATGACCGACCGCGACCCGATCTGCCCCCTCTGCGACCGGCCGATCCCCGATGGGAACGGCAGCTAGCACCATCTGATCCCAAAACTGAAAGGGGGCAAGGGCGGCCCCACGGTTTTTCTGCATGTGATCTGCCACAAAGAGATCCACGCCACCCTGACCGAAGCGGAACTGGCGCGGGATTTCAACACGGTCGAAGCCTTGCGCGCCCACCCTCGTCTTGAGAGATTCCTGGACTGGATTCGCAAACGGCCCCCTGATTTTCGATCGAAAGTGCCGCGAAAACGACGTGGCCAGTGATCAGCCCGGCAGGACCGGGTCGCCAAATGCATCATGGCCGGGCTGGGCCAGGCCCTGCATCTCAAGCCCCCGAAAATCGGGGGCCCGAGCAAACGTAGCACCTGCGCTGTGCTGAAACTCGAGCGTGGTATAGGGGCGTTTCCAAAGCCATTCGCGGTTCTCAACAGACCACAGGTCGGCATTAGGGGGAACCTCGTCGGTGAAAGCATAAAAGTGCAGATCGAACCCATATTGTGCCACATCCTGCACAGATAGCAGCTGCATCCCCTGTGCACGACAAAAGGCATCCTCGACCGCGATATTCCCGGTGCGCAGGGTGATTTGTCCAATACGCGCATCCGCGAAAGGGGCCTTGGGATCGGCGATACCGTCCGGGCGATTGCCACGGAAATCGTGTTGCAGCAGTTCGATCACGAAACCCTCGGGATCAGTCAGGTGGCACATATAGCCGATATCCAGAAACTGGTCCGGCTCTGAAACCTCGATGCCTTTTTCGCGCAAATAAGCGGCAGCCAGATCAACATCCGGCAGGGTGATGCCGATCTTCCAATATCTCTGGCCCCGATCATGTGTGTACCCGCCGCCGCCCGGCATCAAAAGCAGATCGGCATCCTGCCCGGCATATCCCAATCGCAGGCTTGCGCCCTGCCGGCGTGCAGTCATACCCATTGCATCCCCGTAAAACTCGGCAAGACGATCCGTGTCAGCCACGCGCAGACGCAGGGCAGACAACCTCATGAACATAACCGCGCAATACCGGTCGCAATTTCAGGATTGGCGGCGACACTGTCAGCCACCAGATCAAGGGAGGTCTGCATCAGGTCTTCAGGTGCAACCACGCGATCGACCAGCCCAAAGGCATAAGCCTCATCCGCAGTGATCTTTTGCCCGGCCATCAAGATCATCTTTGTCCGAGCCGGACCGATCAGGGCCGCCATGCGTGCGGGATCAGAGGGTTGTGGCAGAAAACCCAGCTTCATCACCGGATAAAAGAACTTGGCTTCCGGTACGGCGATGCGGATATCGCAGGCCAGAACCATGCCATTGGCTCCACCAGCCAGCGTTCCGTTCAGTGCGGCAACCGTCAGGCAGGGTAACGCGGCGATAGCAGCCGACAACCGCTCCCACAGATCCGAGGTCGCCAGGCCGGCACGCGCCTCTTCCAGATCGGCGCCGGCGCTGAACACTTTGCCAGCCCCGGTCAGGATCAGCGCACTTGCGTCGGTCGCGGCCTCGGCAATCTCGCACAGCTCGGTCAGCATCGCACCGGTCAGCGCATTTGCCTTGTCGGGGTTGTTGAGCGTGACTGTCCACAGCCCGTCTGCTTTGTTCAATTCAATCACGTCAATCCAACCCTTTGCCGAATATCCTCACGCCGCAGCGAAATTTCGGTGCCTAGAAACTCATCCGCGTCTGACGAACACATCCACAACAGCGCCCGCGCCGGCCAATCGGCGGGGATATGATCGGTCCAATCCAACTGGCTGACGGCGTTGATCCCGCTGGCCTTGATGACCCGCTGCATATCGGTTGCAACCGTGCCGGGCGACAGGCCCATGGCGCGGATCCCATTTGAGGATTCCTCAAGATGCAGACATTCCGTCAGCATCTTGGCCCCTGCCTTCGAGGCGCAATAATGGCTCCAGGCCTCGACTGGGTTCGACGCCGCACCGGAAGAGACCGTCAGGACAGTGCCGCCGCCCGCGGCACGCATGACCGGCAGCGCGGCGCGCATTCCATGAAATACGCCTTTGAGGTTGATGTCGATCGCTTTACCCCAAGACGCGACATCGGCGCTGGATAAATGGAAAATCGGGTCAATGACACCAGCATTGCCTATCAGAACATCCAGCCCGCCAAACTTGTTTACGCACTCTGCCACGGCCAGCTCGACCTGGGCGAAGTCACTGACGTCGCAGGCCAGTGCAATAGCGTTTTCACCAAGCGACGACGCCAGTACCTGAATTTGATCCCGATTACGCGCCACTAGCACGACATTAGCCCCTGCTGCGGCAAATACGCGCCCTGCCTCGGCCCCGATGCCGCGACTGGCCCCAGTGATCAGTACGGTTTTCCCCTGCATAAGGTTCCAGTACCTCCATTGTCCTGAGAATTAATGAACCTCTATCCTGCGAACGGGGAATGGGTCCAGCCCTTCCCCCTTGACGCCCGCCGCCACCGGCATCACCATGCGCGCAAATTTGATCAAGAAGGGTTCTATGATGTCCGTTTTTCTCCGCCGCACCTGCGGCGCAGTTCTGGCCTACACTGTCATTTCGCAGGGGGCGCTTGCCGACGTTACCCCACAGGAAGTCTGGGATGACTGGCAGTCCTATCTGGCGCAGATGGGCTATACTGTTTCAGGTGACCAGACAGATACCGGCAATGGTATCACCATCGAAAACCTGACGATGTCGATGGACCTCCCGGAAGAAGAGGGATCGTTCAGCATGGCCATGCCTGAAATGACCCTCACCGACAATGGCGACGGTAGCGTCAATATTGGTGTCCCGGAAAGTTTCCCCATGACCGTCACCGGCAATGTCGATGGTCAGGACGAGTCATTTTCAGTCGATATCGAATACGTCCACAGCGGGCTTGTTATGACCGTCTCTGGCGATCCGGATGATGTGACTTACGATTACTCTGCAGACAGCCTTGGAATCAAACTGGGTAACATCGAAGTCGACGGTGAAACGTTGCCGCCCGAAGTGGTTGGTGGCTACCTTGAAATGGCGGATGTGAGCGGCACCTCGCAAATGAAGATCGGCGAAAACCGCGATATCGACCAAAGCTTTACCGCATCAGAGATGACCTACAGCTTGGCATTTCAGGATCCCGAAAGCGAAGACGCCGGGAAATTCGACGGCACGCTTGGCGATCTGGCCTTCGACGGCACCAGCATCATCCCTTCGGATTTCGATATCTCTGACCCGCAGGCATTCTATGACGCTGGTTTTGCCTTCTCGGGTCTCTTTACTTACGGATCGGGCCAGTCTTCGATGGCGGGCAGCAGCGAAGGCGAAGACTTTTCGATGGCCAGCGAATCCGAAGGCGGACGGCTTTCCGGCAGCATCGACGCGAACCGAATTGCTTATGACGTCGAACAAAACAGCGCCAAAATTGCTGTAACCACTGCGGAACTGCCCTTTCCAATCGAAATTGCCATGGAAAGTGGCGGTTTCAAGTTCGAATTCCCGGTACAGGAATCCGAAGAGATTCAACCCTTTGGGCTGGCGATAAACTTGACGGACTTCACTATGTCAGACGTTCTGTGGAGCATTTTTGACCCCGCAGCCGCCCTGCCACGCGATCCGGCCACGATTGCGCTGGATCTTTCCGGTACGGCCAAAGTGCTGACCAACTTCTTTGACCCCGAGGCCGTAGAGGCGCTTGAGTTTGCGGACGAAGCGCCGGGTGAATTGCACTCTCTGACGATCAACGAGTTGCTGGTCTCTATGGTCGGTGCGGAACTGTCCGGCGATGGCGACTTGACCTTCGACAATTCCAACACTGAGGAACTGGGCGGTCTGCCGACCCCCGCTGGCGTTGCGAACCTGCAACTGGTTGGTGCGAATGCCCTGATCGACACTCTGATCGGTATGGGTCTGATTGCCGAGCAAGACGCAATGGGCGCGCGAATGATGATGGGTCTCATGGCAGTGCCAGGGGAAGAGCCCGACACGCTGAATTCGACAATCGAGTTCAAGGAAGATGGTCAAATTCTGGCCAATGGACAGCGCATCAAATAAAAGAAACAGGGAAGGCGGCCCGGCTGCCTTCCCTTTTACGACGAGCGCCGGCGAACACGCCGGAACAGCACCGACCCACCGCTGCTGACACGTTGATCGTAGGCAAACCCAAGTGCCGAAAGATGATCGAAACAAGCCTTGATCCCATGCAATCCGATCTTACGGGTGTGGACCTCAAGATAGACTTTCTGGACATTCACAAGATCGACCCCGTCGAACAGAAACTTCTCGCCCCCTTCGATATCGACGATCAGCACGTTGGCTTCAAAGTCCCGCAGAATTTCTGACAGAGGACGTTCCGGCACGCTGACCTCACTGACATAGTCCGGATCAGGGTCCAGAGATGAGGACCAGAACGGTTCACGTATGTAAAATCGGGCGGTTCCGGGAACCCGTGTATCGCCGAGAGCAACCGCGTTCACCACCTCGACATTCGCAATGTCATTTGCCTTGTGGACACGGCCGATGAATTCACACAGCGTTGGGTTCGCCTCGATGCACATTGCGTGGCGTACACCAAGTTGCGTCACCAGATAGGATGAGATGAAGCCGATCCCAGCGCCCAGCTCTACCACGCGATCCTTCGGGTCGATGAATTTCGGCAGACCGGTCACTTCGTCTTTTTCGTAACGCTCGGCCAGGATTGAACGCTTGACCTTAGGCGTAATGATCTGCGGATCATCGGGGATCGTAACCCCGCGCAGCGATAGATTGTTCTGCATGTTGTGGCCTGCCCGTTCTTCCTGCCCAGTCGTCTCATTCTCATCCACTTGGATCAACTACTAACCTACGGCTAAGGACAAAACAGCGGAATTATTGCAGCCACATGCGAAATTCGCCTTTCTTGCCTTTCTGCAAACCCCCGAAAATGACCGCAGGTCTTGCGGGACGGACGGGCGGACGATAGGTCCAAAGAAACAAGACCGGAGGCCACATGATGCGCACACCCGAAGAGATCAGCCAACACCTGCTGGATGCGGCACGTAAGGCCGGGGCCGAGGCCGCGGATGCCATTGTGCTGGACGAGTCTTCGGTCTCGGTCGAGGTACGCTCCGGTGCGCTTGAGGCCGCCGAACGGTCCGAGGGTACCGATCTGGGGCTGCGGGTGTTTCTGGGCCAAAGACAGGCCATCGTCTCTAGTTCCGACAGCCGGTCCGAAACTCTGACAGCCATGGCCGAACGCGCCGTCGCCATGGCCCGCGAAGCCCCCGAAGACCCGTTTACCGGCCTGGCGAATGAGGCTCAGTTGATCCGGGATTGGGACATTCAGGCATTGGAACTGTGCGATCCCGCGCCGGAGCCCACAGCTGAAGATCTTCTGAATGATGCGCTGGCGGCGGAATCCGCGGCGCTTACGGTCGACGGTGTCACACAAGTGTCGGATGCCGCAGCCGCCTATGGCACCCACCGCGTGCATCTGGCCGCCACCAACGGCTTTTCCGGCGGGTATGAGCGCAGCAGCCGGTCGACCTCCTGCGTAGCGATCTCGGGCCAAGGTACCGGAATGGAGCGCGATTATGACGGCGACAGCCGCACATTCCAAAGCGATTTGCGCAACCCGGACCAGATTGGTCGGACCGCAGGCGAACGTGCTGTTGCGCAGGTTGGCGCGCGCAAGCCTGCAACAGGCGTCTATCCGGTTCTGTTCGATGAACGGATTTCATCTTCGTTGATCGGGCATCTTCTGGGCGCCAGCAACGGTATCTCCATCGCGCGCGGCTCGTCCTGGTTGTCGGATTGTCTTGGACAACAGGTTCTGCCGGAACATCTTTCGCTGATCGAAGACCCACATCGCCGGCGCATGTCCGGGTCGCGCCCCTTTGATGCCGAAGGCCTGCCCACACAACGCCGGGCGATCATCGAAAACGGTGTATTGACGGGCTGGACATTGGACCTGTCCAGCGCACGCAAGCTCAAGATGGCCTCGACAGGAAATGCTACGCGGGGCGTGTCTGGGCCTCCGTCCCCAAGCAACTGGAACCTCAGCTTGACTCAGGGCGAGCGCAGCCGTGCAGAGCTGCTGCGCGATATGGGTACTGGATTGTTGGTCACGTCGATGATCGGATCGACCATCAACCCCAATACCGGGGATTATTCCCGTGGTGCCTCGGGGTTTTGGATCGAGAATGGCGAGATTACCCACCCGGTCAACGAATGCACCATCGCCGGGAACCTGCGCGATATGCTGCTGCGGATCATTCCGGCCAATGACGCCCGCCCCTATTTGTCGCGCGTGGTTCCATCGCTGCTGATCGAGGGAATGACACTTGCCGGCAACTGACCTGCCCCTGCTGATTGAAGCCGCGCGCGAGTCCGGAAAGATCGCAACCCGGTATTCCGGGTCAAAAGCACAACGCTGGGACAAGCCCGATGGCGCAGGCCCGGTGACCGAGGCTGATCTGGCCGTGAACGCGATGCTCGAACAGCGTTTGCCCTCTGCCCGACCGGGTTACGGATGGCTCAGCGAAGAGACCGAAGACACCCAGCACCGCCTGTCCCGGGACCGGGTTTTTATCATTGACCCGATCGACGGCACCCGTAGCTTCACCGAAGGTTCCTCGACCTGGGCGCATTCTCTGGCTGTGGCGGAACACGGTCAGGTGACGGCGGCGGTCATTTACCTGCCCTTGCGTGACCTGTTGTATGCGGCGGCCAAGGGCCAAGGGGCCACACTAAACGGCGCGCCGATTGTCGTATCGGACACCCAAGACATCACGACGGCCGAGATCCTGGCCGCGAAACCCAATCTTGACAGCCGGCACTGGTGTCAGGGCCGGGTTCCTCAATTCCGTCGAAACTATCGCCCGTCGCTTGCCTATCGGTTGGCATTGGTCGGGCAGGGTCGCTTTGACGGAATGTTGACACTGCGCCCCAGCTGGGAATGGGACATCGCGGCAGGGGATTTGATCGTCCAAGAGGCAGGTGGCATATGTACGGACCGGCTTGGCGCCCCACTGCGCCTTAACAACCCACATCCGCGCCTGAATGGTGTCATCGCGGCAAACCCGCCATTGCACCGGCAACTGGCGGATCAGATTGACCCAGACAGTGCGGGCATTGCGCCATGAGCAAACCGCGATCCCTTAGTCTGGCGGCCTATCGCGTGCTTTCGTGGGGCGTACCCGGCAACGGGGACCAACCCTATGTGCCCCGGCCATCAGGAGATCTGATCTGGATTCACATTGCCAATCCGGGTCGCCTTCGCGCGATGATGGATTTCTGCCACAGGCTGCTGCAGTCGCGCCCGGGCCTGTCGGTTGTCCTGTCGGCCCCACCCGAAGCGGACCTGAGTCAGTGGGACTGCTCGAAATATATACATGTGAACCTACCTTCGGAACAAACCGGCGCCGCGCGGGTGTTTCTGGACCATTGGCGTCCGAATATTGGCATTTGGGTTGGCGGCGGGCTGATGCCCAATGTGATTACCCGTGCCCACGAGCGCGAAGTGCCGTTGATCCTGATCGAAGCTGAAATCGACCTGAACACCGCGCGTGGGACCCGGTGGCTGCCCGATATCAGCCGGTACACTCTCGATTGCTTTCAACGAATTCTGGCTACCAGCAACGAAACGGCCCGGCAGATCCGCAAACTGGGAATCGCCTTCACCAAGGTCAGCGAGGCGCCTCCTCTGCTGATAAGTCCGAACCCTTCTCCGTGGCCCGAAGACGAACTGATCGAAACCAATCACGCCTTTTCAAGCAGACCCATCTGGCTTGCGGCCTGGGTGAAGGATAAAGAGTTCATCTCGGTCCTCAGCGCCCACCGTCAGGCCATGCGGATGCTGCCCCGGTTGACCCTAATCCTGCATGTCGCCGACATACAGGAAGCCGCCCCACTGCACAGGCGGCTCGAAGCCATGGACTTGCGCTGCATCAACTGGGACGATGGCGGCATGATTGAAGATACCACACAGGTCGTCTTGTCCTCGGACCCAGAGGATTTGGGCTTGTGGTACCGTGTTTCGGCAGTGTCCTTTATCGGCAACTCGCTCGAACGGGGCGACGGGGGACAGGATCCGTTTGGTGCGACCGCCCTGGGATCGGCTGTCATACATGGCCCACATGTTGACCAGCATCAGACAGCCTACGATCAGCTGGACCAGGCAGGCGCCGCTTTGACGGTCAGAACCGCAACCGAACTTGGGGATGCCGTGGTAGAGTTACTTGCGCCTGACCGCGCGGCGGATATGGCTTTGGCAGGCTGGCAGATCGTGACCGACGGCGCGCCGCAATCAGATCAGCTGATCGAACTGGTACAGGACTATCTGGACGAACGGAGCACCGACGATGCGGGCACCTGACTTTTGGAACACCGCTCCGGATCAGTTGGACCTCAGGGCCCGGCTGCTGTCCCCGTTGGGACGGGTTTATGCGGCGGCGACAGCCCGCAGGCTGGCCTCGGAAACAGGTTTCAACGCAGGCGTCCCCGTTATCTGCATTGGAAACCTGAATGCAGGCGGGACCGGCAAAACACCAACCGTGATCTGGATGATCGAACAGCTGCGGGACGCGTGGCATCAGACCCATGTTGTCACCCGAGGCCACGGCGGCGCACTGACAGGACCTGTGCGCGTCGATCCTGGCAAACATACGGCGGCAGAAGTCGGGGATGAACCGCTGCTGCTGGCCGCATTTGCGGATGTCTGGGTGGCCAAGGACCGCGCCGAGGGCGCAAAAGCCGCAGCCCAGGCCGGGGCAACCGTAATCCTGTTGGATGACGGGTTTCAGAACCCCTCGGTCGCTAAGGATTTCTCGGTCATCGTGGTGGATGCCGAGCGGGGGTTCGGCAACGGATTGTGCCTGCCTGCGGGTCCACTGCGGGAACCGGTCGATGTGGGGCAGCAACGGGCCGATCTGGTGCTGTCGCTGGGCGGCACAGACGCGCAGACACAGTTCGCCGCCCGCTGGGGGGGAAATCTGACGGTTCCACATGCGACCGGTGCGGTCGAACCGCTGCAGACAGGAATGGATTGGACGGACACGCCGGTTCTCGCCTTTGCCGGTATCGGCCATCCGGAGAAGTTCTTTGCCACCCTGCGCCAACAGGGCGCCACCCTGCTGCGGGCCGAGGCGCTGGACGATCACCAGCCCCTGACACCGGCCCTGATGACACGGCTAGAGAATGAAGCGCACCTGCTCGGCGCTCAGATGGTCACGACGGAAAAAGATGCGGTCCGCCTGCCAGCCGCCTTTCGCAGCAAAGTCATCACCCTGCCCGTCCGGCTGAACATGGACGAGGGCGACCGGGTCAAACAGTTGCTACTGCAGGTCGCGCCTTCGCCCTGAAGGCGACCGGCCCTGACAGGCCGGTCGTGTTTGGATTTAGCTGCCCAGTTCGGCGTCGATCAGCTTTTTGAATTCTTCGTAAGACTGATTGTCGACCTTCTTGCCGTTCACAATAAAGGATGGGGTTGCTCTGATGTCGTCGCGCTCGGCGTTTTCCTGATACCAGACCACCAGCGTCTGCGCACGCGTTCCGTCCTGCAGGCAGGCATCAAGCTGGTCGTTGCTGATTCCGGCCAAACGTCCGATCTTGCGCAGCTCGTCCACGATTTCCGCAGGTCCTCCGGCGCGAGTCCATTTGGACTGATCCT
The DNA here is from genome assembly GCF_900182615.1 of Ruegeria faecimaris. GTDB lineage: Bacteria > Pseudomonadota > Alphaproteobacteria > Rhodobacterales > Rhodobacteraceae > Ruegeria > Ruegeria faecimaris. The sequence continues at coordinate 128,102 of NZ_FXTE01000005.1, forward strand.
TGTAGATCAAGTCGGAGATGCCGAAGAACTTCTCGGGGCCGCCACAGCGCGCAACCATCGAGGCCCAAAGACCATATTTGTCAAAATACACCTCACGGTAGGTGAATTTGACCTTGCCAGTGTCGATATAGTTCTTCTTCAGCTCTTTATACGTCCCCTGATGGAAGGTCGCGCAATGGGGGCAGGTGTAGGACGCATATTCGACGATCTCGACCGGCGCATCCGCCGAGCCCTGAACCATTTCGATGATGGTCGAGGTATCCAGATCGGTCTGTTGTGCCTCGGCGCTGCCAACCAGCGGGTTGGACGGAGTAGAATTCGACTGCGTCAGCCAATAGCCGCCTGCGGCTATGGCGATGGCGGCGCAGATTCCGGTTGCAATACGGCTCATGAATCAGCCCTTTCTCAGCATTTTTGCTTGGATAAAACGTTACGGCCCAGACGTTCAAGGGCTGCGCGCAGATCGCCATCATGGACACCCTGCGCGGCCCGGTCTGCCTCGGCTATGATTTCTGGTTTGATTGTGGGTTTCGCCTGTTTCGGCTTGTGGTCGAAACTGGCCTGCCCCTCGGCAAATCCTGTCGGAGCTGTCTGGGTGATGCGCACCCGGCTGATGGCATTATAGCCATAAACCGCATTCACCTTGCCGCGCAGCTGTTCCTTTTGCATCTCAAGCATCGGCGCCTGCGGACCGGTGGTCAGCACCGTCAGCGTGGCCCCCATACCGCCCTTGCCATAGCCCACTTTCACCGGCCGCGCGATCGAGGCCACATCCTGCCCCACGATCTCGGCCCAATGGGTCAATAGACGAGAGACGGCGAATCCCCGGCTTTCCCCGGCGCGCCTGATCTGGCCGTTCAGCAATGTCGCAGTACGTTTAAAGCCGCGTGTCGAAGAACGTCTGGGCTGCATCTGGTTTCCAACTCCTGTCTCTCTATTGTAAAGGGCAGAACACCGGGCGCCAGCGAAACCCGACAAGGAGATATGTAAAACTTGCGTGACACCCACGAAATTGACTTCAACGATGAATTGCTGGCCTGGTACGACCGCAATGCCCGTGAAATGCCTTGGCGCATCGGTCCTGCCGATAGGTCTTCCGGAATGCGTCCTGACCCCTATCGGGTTTGGCTGTCCGAAGTCATGCTACAGCAGACAACTGTGGCAGCGGTGCGCGACTATTTCCTGCGGTTCACATCTCGGTGGCCGACAGTTGAATCACTGGCCGCAGCGCCTGACGAGCAGGTCATGGGGGAATGGGCCGGTCTGGGATATTATGCCCGCGCCCGCAATCTGCTGAAATGCGCGCGCGTTGTGGTTGAAAGCCATGATGGCTGTTTTCCCGACTCACACGATGAGCTGCTGAACCTGCCGGGCATAGGCCCGTATACAGCCGCCGCGATTGCAGCCATTGCCTTTGATCGTCCGGAAACCGTGTTGGACGGCAATGTCGAACGTGTCGTGGCCCGCCTATACGACATTCACGATCCGCTGCCGGGGTCAAAACCACAACTCAAGCAACGGGCAGCTGCATTGACCCCAGCGGTGCGTCCGGGCGACTATGCACAGGCCGTGATGGATCTGGGTGCGACTGTCTGCACCCCAAGATCCCCGGCATGCGGGATATGTCCAATGCGCACGCGTTGCCGCTCCCAAGCTGCGGGTACCCAGGCCGATCTGCCCCGCAAAACACCGAAAAAGCCAAAACCCACACGTTATGGCCATGTCTACATCACCCAGACAGCGGACGGGGCGATGTTGCTTGAACGCCGCCCAGACAAAGGGCTTTTGGGCGGTATGCTGGGATGGCCGGGATCCGAATGGTCCGATGCGCCGTCTGACACCGCGCCGTTTGCATCGGACTGGCGCGTTCTACCGGGCGAAGTGCGCCACACGTTCACGCATTTCCACCTGATCCTGCAGGTTTGGGCAACCTCTTTACCGCCCGGTGCGGCACCGGAGGACATGATCTTGCTTGATAAACATGCCTTTCGGCCCAGCGATCTGCCGACGGTCATGCGCAAGGCATTTGACCTCTGGCGCAACCAGTAACACATTATGCTGAAACACGACCTACGGATAGTCTGTCCCGCGTCGACCGGAGCCTTTGATGATCGCATCTGAAACATTGACTCGCTGGCAATCCACCCTTCCATTCTGGGTCTCGTTTTTGCTGATTCCATTGATTTGGGCCACGGCCTTTGTGGGTGGCTGGTGGGTCTTGCTGGTGCCGCTTTCAACATGGTGGATATTTGCCGCGCTGGATCAGCTCACCGGGCTCGACCTCGAAAATGCGGACCCAGATACGCCGGACAGCATGTTGCGCTGGTATATCCTGCTGACCAAAGCCTGGATTCCGGTACAGTTCCTGACCCTTTACGGGCTGCTTTGGTATGTGACGCACAGCTCTCACCTGTCTTCACCAGAAAAGATCGGCCTGTTCTTTGGCATGGGTGTGGTCTCGGGGACGATTGGGATCAACTACAGCCACGAACTGATGCACCAGAAGGGCCGACTGGAGCGCGGGCTTGGCGACATCCTGCTGGCCATGGTCTTGTACTCGCACTTCCGGTCCGAACATTTGCTGGTTCACCACCGCTATGTCGGAACCCCGCGCGATCCGGTAACAGCACGATACAACGAAGGCTTTCATCGCTTCTATCCGCGTGTTCTGTGGCAATGCCTAGCCTCCGCCTTTCATGCCGAGCGCGAGAAACTGGCGCGCAAGAACCAACCCTGGACGGACCGCGCAAACCCGTTCTGGCGGTATTGGATATTACAGTGTGGTATGCTGACCCTGGCAGGTTTGATTGGAGGATGGTCCGGCCTTGTCCTGTTCCTGATTCAAGCCGGCGTCGCCATCTGGCAGCTTGAACTGGTGAACTATGTCGAACATTACGGGCTGACCCGAAAATATCTGGGCCAGGGGAAATACGAACACGTCCTGCCCTGTCATTCGTGGAACGCGTCGCAAAAAGCGTCGAACTGGCTGCTGATCAATCTACAGCGCCACTCGGACCATCACTACAAACCCAACCGTCGATTTCCACTGCTTCAACATCACGATCAGAACACCGCACCGCAACTGCCCTACGGATACCCAGTGATGACGATCGCCGCGATGATCCCACCGCTCTGGCGGCGTGTCATGAACCCCCGTGTGCGGGATTGGCGGCGCAGGTACTACCCCGAAGTCACAGACTGGCAACCCTACAACAAGTCACAAAACCCGATGCCAGGGTCCTGACCGCAGCGCGCCTCGGCGCGCTGCCCGGCCCAACGACTGGCCCTGCGTCTTTGATGCGTGATCCATCGACGAGAGAGCCTTGAGCTACATCACCCAGATATCCATCGGGTATTCAACACCGCGCACAGGGTGGCCCTTGTTTTCGGTAAATTCGGCTGTCAGTTCGGAGGCACTGCTCCCTTCCTGCTCAAGCTGCAGGCGCACCGCATCACTCAGCACGATCCGGACCTGCAGCTCGCGGGTCATTGCCTCAAGTTTCGCAGCGACATTTACCGCATCACCGATCACAGCAAATTCCAGACGGTTGGCACCAATATCCCCCAGAACAACCGAGCCATAATGGACACCGATGCCAACATGAATCTCGGGCTCTCCGGCACGTCTACGTTCTATGTTCCACCGGTCCATCACAGTGACCATACCGCGCGCGCAAGACACTGCGTTGGTCGCATCCAACGGCGTCGTCACCGGAGTTCCGAAAGTCGCCATCAAACCATCGCCCAGATACTTGTCCAGCGTCCCGTGATGGCGGAACACTTCGGCCTCCATCCGGGCATGAAAACCACGCAACACCTCGATCACGTCATAAGGATCACGACCAGCCGCGAATTTGGTGAACCCGACAATATCGATGAAGAGCACTGCGACATTCTCTTTTCGCACCTGTTTGAGCGGATCATCATTTTGGCTCAGTTCCTCCACCACATTTGGTGAGAAATATCGCGACAGGTTCGCTCGTTCCCGTTCCAACCCAGCATTGGTCATCAGCAGATGATTGAGCCGCCGCATCGACACGCCCAGCGTCACCGCCACCATCAGGAACACAATCACTTGCTGTATTCGGTCGTGAACCTCAAAGCTGTTTGGATCCAACATCTCGGCTACATCCGGATACCCCTGCAAGGCCTCGGCCACTTTCTCACTTATGCCGGGAATCGGAAACGCAACCCACCAGGCGATCACCCATCCGGTAGTCCAGATTATTGCAGTCCATGTGCCTATGGCAATCACCGTGCGCCAGGAATAGGCCATGGTTCCTGCTGCAAGAATGACGAAGAAATACTGAAAGTTGTCAAACCGGAATTGCATTGCCAATGGGCGCACATCATCGCTGAACGGGTTGGGAATGATCATTCCCAAAGTCATAATCAAAAGGTCAACAAAGATTAGTAGCAACTCTGTCCGAGATTGCCCTACACGGCCTGCCCGTCGGATCATCCAACCATTTGCGCAAATCAGCAAAAGGATGAAATGATACCAAAGGACCTCCCAATGCGGGTTCAGGTATATCAGCAAAAGGCCAGTCAGACCCATTGCGATCCAGCGGGCCCGGACAGCAAGCTCCAGCCCCTCGCGCTTGTGCCGTTCCAGCGCAGCTTCGGTGTATTTATTCTCGATTTCTACTTCGTTCGGACGGGTGAAAAAGAACCGCCTAGCCCGAGGTTCGCTGGCTGCTGTGTCCGACATTGCGAAAGCTCCTACACTGCGCCGATTGCTTCAATAGGCTCATATCGGAACTCATCAGGGAAAGAAACAAAAGACCCCGCCGTTGATCGGCGGGGCAAGGCTTAGTGCCTTGTGTCAGGCCACAGGCACCGGCGGTATTGGTCTATCAGTTGTGCATCTCGGACCGGATCTGCTGACGCAAGACGTCGATCGGCACGGTTTTGCCGTCGCGCTTGAAGCACCAGTAGGTCCAGCCGTTGCAGGAGGGCGCATTCTCGAGATGGGCGCCAACCTGATGGATCGAACCCTTGATATTTTGCCCCACCAGTGTCCCATCGGCGCGGACCTTGGCCTTGTGACGCTGGTTCATGGAATAGAGTTCCTCGCCCGGGCGTAGCATGCCGCGTTCGACCAACTGGCCAAAGGGCACGCGTGGCTCGGCGCGTTTGCTGGCGCTGACCTCCAGCGCCTCGCGGTCGAATTTACGCACTTTCGCGATACGCTTTTCGGCCACTTTGCGATAACTTTCTTCGCGCTCAATCCCGATGAATTCGCGACCCAGCATCTTGGCCACGGCCCCTGTAGTCCCGGTGCCAAAGAACGGGTCCAGAATAACGTCACCCGGATTGGTTGATCCAACCAGCACGCGGTGCAGCAATGATTCCGGTTTCTGCGTCGGATGCGCCTTGTCGCCGTTTTCATCCTTGAGCCGTTCATGGCCAGTGCAGATCGGCAGCACCCAGTCGCTGCGCATCTGGACGCCTTCGTTCAACGCTTTCAGTGCCTCATAGTTGAAGGTGTATTTCGCCCCTTCACGCTTGGAGGCCCAGATCATTGTCTCATGCGCATTTGTGAACCGCTTGCCACGGAAATTCGGCATCGGGTTCGATTTACGCCAAACTACATCGTTGAGGATCCAATACCCAGCATCCTGCAACGCAGACCCAACACGGAAAATGTTGTGATACGATCCAATCACCCAGATCGCGCCATTGGGCTTCAGCAGGCGATGGGCCGCCTTCAGCCATTCCCGCGTGAACTGGTCGTAGACGCCAAAGCTGGAAAACTGGTCCCAGTGATCATCGACTGCATCCACTTGGCTGTTATCGGGGCGGTGCAGTTGCCCTTTCAACTGCAGATTATATGGGGGATCGGCAAAAATCAGGTCAACCGAAGCCTCGGGCAGACTGTTCATCACTTCGATGCAGTCCCCGGATAGAATCGTGTTTACAGGGAGCGCTGTCGCGCCCTTTTTGGTAGTCGTTGTCATATCGCTGCCTCAAGTTCCACGGCGCTTATGCGCTCATTTGGTTGAGACAAGGATGAGTCAAAGACGATTCGCCGTCAATTTCTTTTTTGAATCAGCAGCTTACGATTTACTCTTGATACAACATATTGTGGACGGGCTTGAACGAAACTCTATGGTGAGGGGTCACACCAAGATTTCGCAGCGCATCCTTGTGTTGTTTTGACGGATAACCAGCATTTGTCTCCCAGCCGTACCCCGGATGCTGTTGCGCCAAATCCACCATCAGTTGATCGCGCCAGTTTTTGGCAAGGATCGAGGCTGCGGCGATCGACACGGAATGGGCATCGCCTTTGACCACTGCCTGTGCCGGAATGGCCAGTCCGCGCGGAATCATATTTCCGTCGATCAACAGATAATCCGGGGGGGGATCCAGCGCCGCCACCGCGCGCTCCATCGCCAGATGCGAGGCACGCAAGATGTTGTGCTCATCAATCTCGGCCACCGAAGCCTCGGCCACCGCGAATTCGGCGCAGCCACGCAGGGCAGTATCCAATGCGGCCCGGCGCTTGGCCGACAATTTCTTTGAATCATTCAATCCTACGGGCATGTCCGCAGGATTCAGGATCACTGCAGCAGCCACAACAGGACCGGCCAGCGGCCCCCGCCCAACCTCATCGACGCCGGCAATCCGCAGATATCCCTGCGCAAGCGCGGCTTTTTCAATCTCATAATCCGGTGTGGTCATGTTTTGGGAAAATCCTGTTTTCCCCCATTGCGCAAGAAAAAAGAGAGGACAGCAATCGCTGCCCTCTCCGACGTGATGCTTCTAAGGCACCACTCCTGCTCGAACCATGTTACTTGTAAACGACGCGGTATCCCTGTTGGCGCAGGCAGGCGGGTTCATAGGCCCGCTTGACCTTATTGCCATTCCAGAAACCGACCTTGCACTTTTTGGGCAGGCTATTGGCGTATTTGTAGTGCTTATCCAGGCAGCGCGTCCCCAGAAGCGGGCGCTTTTTGCCATAGCCCTTGAAGGTTTCCAGGCACCTTTGCGGCAGACTATAGCGCGCAACGCGCTCGGGCAAGGGACGGATATGGTTCGGCCGATGCCTGGGGGTCCTCTGGATGTGCTGTTTGGGGGCCTGATACACGTGGTTGTAGTTGCGGGTAACCTTTTTGCTGTCGCCTTGCTTGTCAAAATGATGGATGGCAGCGCCAATCAAGGCAATCGCCGCCAGCCCGCCAAGAATATCTTCTGCATCAGCGGCACGGGCCTGGGATGCAGAAACGCCGGTAATTGCGACTGCAGAGGCAATGATCAGAGCGATGAATTTCTTATGCATGGTGCTGTCCTTTCGGGTACTCGGTGGACGTGATGACAGTCCGTAAATTCGATGACCCGACATTGGGGATGTCCCCTTCAGACAAGCAATAACGCCGTTTTGTTATCTGATATCAGACCGCGAAACCCCTTTGCGTTATTGAATATCAACCAAAGCCATGCGCAGGATGCGGCCTATGAAACAGATCCTCTCTTCTCTGGCCATCGGGGCCCTGATATCGCTTGGTTCCATGGCGTCAGCAGCGGACTGCTATGCCGATTACAAGGCCAAGCAGGACAATCCGTTGCGCCTGCATTATGGCGTCATGCAGGTTTCGTCCTGCGGCAAAGGAAAAGCCAAAAAAGAGGTCGCGCAACGGCTGCGCGGCTCGGGCTGGACCCTGCTGAACGTCATGTCCGTTTTTGGACCGGAAGGGTTGGATAAAAGGAAGGCCAATGCCGGAAAATTCTATCTCCGTTACTGAGGCACGGCGCTCGGGCGTCAGGTTGGTTGGCGCGGGCATCACGGTAATCGTTGTCATACTTGTGGCCTCTGCCGCCTTTCTGTTCTGGACATTGCCAGATGCAAACGCGTTCAATGCCCGCGTCGAACGTCTGTTCGTCGAGAGTGATCTGACCTCGCAGACCGAGATTCGCCTACTCGAGATTCTGGCCCAGTCCGGCACTGCCTTTGCCGATACATTGTCCAGTTACCGCATGGTTATCTTTGTTTTGCTGGTTTTCGCCACTGCAATGCTGATTGCTGCGCTGGTGTTTCTGGTCATGCTGGTGCTGTTGAACCGACGCATGGCACAGATTGAGCGCACTGGGATTCAGGTCACTTCACTTTTGATCAGCCGGGAAGAGAATACCGTCTATCTCAATAACATGGATTTCAAACTGACAGCGTCGGCGATGGAAACCCTGTCAGTTCTTGCCGAATCCAGGTTGGATGACGAGGTTCTATCCGGCATTCAGATCGAGGCGATGATTTCCGGCAAAAGCACAGCTGATTGTGACGAGGCTGCTGGCGCGACGCGGATCAAGCGCCTGCGCGATGCTTTGGGCAATCAGATGGTCAGCGAGTTGCTGGTCAAGAACATTGCTAAAAAAGGCTATATGTTGTCGATCGAAAAAGACGTCATTCAGATGATTTGATATTGGGAAAATCCTGCTCTGCCCCTTGGAAAACACGGATCAAACGCCCATCCTATAAAGACCCGTGCCGGGGAGGATGATTATGAACGTTCACGTGACTCCAAATATCAAAGGCTATGGGATCTCGGTCGAACCACTTGTCGGCCGTATCGCAATCTACCGGGATGAGATCCTTCTGGCTGAAAGCTTTGATGCCAAGGTAATGTACGAAACTCGGTTGCCGCCGATGATCTACATCCCCCGTCAGGATGTACATGTCGATCTCAGCGATGAGACCGAACTTCAGACATTCTGCCCGTTCAAAGGCACCGCCACTTACCACGATGTCGTTCTGGCGGATCAACGATTGGCCAACTCCGTCTGGGCTTACGAGAACGCCCTGCCCGAAAGCGCCGCGATCCAGGGCCATATCGGCTTTATGCCCACCGCATATACGCGGATTGAGCTGGGTGAAAACAACCTGCGCAACCCGGAAGACGGCAATATCAGCGGGCCGCTGATTGATTGGCTGATGCGGGGGGCCAGTGATCTCAGCACGCCCGAAGCATTCACCAAAGCGCTGGCCGAGAAGATGCTGGAACATGGAATTGCCATTCAGCGCCTCAGTATCCTTGCCTGGTCCCTACATCCGCTGATCGCGGGCAAACACTATATTTGGGAAAAGGATGAGGCCGAGATTTCGACCAATGTGCCCACCTATGAAATCCACGACCACCCCGCCTATATCAACAGCCCTCTGCGCCACGTGTCCAACGGTATGGGCGGCGTGCGCCAAAGGCTGAATGACGAGAACCCTCAGCACAGCTTTCCAATCATGGAAGACCTGCGCGCCAAAGGGGCGACTGACTATGTCGCGATGCCCCTGCCATTTTCCGACGGGCGCACCAATGTCTTGACGCTGACCTGCGATCACCCCGACGGGTTCACAACGGCCAATCTGGGGCTGGTGTTCGAATGCTCCTCGGTGATTGCCCGGTTCTACGAAGTCTTCATGCAGCGCGAAAACGCCCAGGTATTGCTGGAAACCTATGTCGGAAAGCGGACCGGCGCGCGTGTCCTGGGCGGAGAAATCCGTCGTGGCGACGGGGATGAGATTGATGCAGCCATCATGTTCTGCGACCTGCGCAATTCTACCCTGTTAGAAGAAAAGCTGGGCCGCGCCGCCTATATCAACCTGCTGAATGACTTCTTTGAAACGGTCTCGGGCATCGTCGACGAAAACGGTGGTGAAGTTCTGAAATTCATCGGGGACGCTGTTCTTGCTGTATTCCCGGCAGGCGAAGATTCTACCTTAGCCCGCGAAAACGCGCAGCGATCAGCAGTTGGAATCGTTGAAAGGCTTGGAGAGCTGCGCAAGTCCGGGTCGGACATGCATTGCGACTGTTCGATTGGTGTCGCTTATGGGCGCGTAACTTACGGCAATATCGGGTCGCGCGAACGGTTAGACTTCACCGTCATCGGACAAGCGGCAAACGTCGCCGCACGGCTTGGGGAATACAGCAAGATCGTGAATCACAGGATCGTTGTTACCAAAGACATCGTGCCGGCCTGTACAGACGCTTTGCCACTTGGAGAGGTCAAGCTGCACAACGTGTCACAACCCGTGTGCTCATACGCGCTCAAAACCTCGGCGGACGCGATTCTGAACGGCTAGTCGCGCGAAGTTGCGTTTGATACTCACGCATCTTGCGATAGGGACAGCACTATCCGCCCAGCAGAAGCAACGCGGTTTGGGCCGGGGAAATTGTGCTTTGAAGCTGCGCGATCTGACTGCGCGCAAGGTATCTGTCGGTCAAATCCCCGATCGCCTCTTCATCCGCGAACTGCGCTAAATCGTCAGATCCATTCAGGTTCGACAACCTGTCCTTGAACACCTCAAGCTGCTTGTCGATGTCCAACTGACCAAAGCTTGAGGGCAACCCAAGCGCCGTCTCCATCATCTTTCGCAACGGCGGAAGGCCCATCATGTCGAACCATTTCGTGTCACCACTGCTGTCTTGCGATGCCAACTCAGCCAGCGCATGTTTTGCATAGAGGGATATGCGCATTGTCTCGTCCTGTTCACCCACGGCGACCTCAAAGCGCGAGGTCACGTTGTCCCGGGCAATATCCTCCATAAATGTCGAAAGAATGGTTCTTCGAATTTCGCCAGGGCCCAGTCCAAATGCCTCAGAGAATTCACGGTATCTTTTATCAGATAGGCGATTGGACAATGCATCATCTGCGCTCGTTCCATCTGACAGGATTTTCTGGATGAAATAGCGGTTGTCGATGTCGCCCTCCAGACCAAATGCCCCCAAGGCAACCTGTAGCAGCCGGCGGTCAGAAACCAGATCTTCAGCCGTCTGAACCTTGCCGATGTTTTCCCGGAAATACGTCGCCTCACGCTCATTGACCGTCGAAGAGGAAAAGCTGTTCAACTGGCCTTCGTAGGTGCGTTGAAGGAACCGCCAGCCAACAATGCCACCTGAGGGTATGACCGGCTGAAAGGTCATTGCTGGTAGGCCATCAGGCGCTCTTCTCGCGGTAGCAGAGCACGCAGGGATTTAAGGCATTTGTAATACTGCTCGGCCAACAAGGCGTCGGTTGCCTCGGCCAAAACTCTGCGGCTGTCCGCATCCGTAAACACTTGGCTCAACTCTTCCACCCGGCGCAGCAGTTGTTGGCGGGCGCTTTCAGCTTCCATGTCCCCAGACAGAACCAGTTGCGTCGCATAGCACACTCTGCGAACGGGTGTGTTCACCTCGTCAGGATGTATCGCATCGCGCAAACGCAGGACATTTGCCTGTGGTGTCATGATTGAAAACCGACTTCTACGATCGCCGTTTTCCACAACTACACCATTAATCAGCACGCGTTCTTTTGGTGCTAGCTTCAATACCAAACCCGCCATCAATTCGCACCCATTTGCCGAAGGCCTTTAAGAACGGCCATGTTTATTTCCAGAAGGGGCTCTACCGAAGCCTTATTGCTGAGTATCTGGCTGCTGTGCTGTTCGGTAAACTCAGCAAGATAGAAAATCCGGGCGCGAAGGTCATTCGGCAAGGCGTTATTGGAATCGGCGACCCCGTTTGCCAACACAGACCAAAGCCTCCGGTTTTCATGCAAAGCCTGAACAAACGCTCCAAAGTCGGTTTTGTGCCGCGCGGCCGCAGCCTTCAACCGATGCGTGATCTTGGAAATCGCCTCATATTCCGTATCACGCGGTGTGCGCGTCGGATCAGCGGTCTGCGCATAGGCGCGTTGTGCAAGAGTTTGCGGTGTCACTTGAAATCCTTCCAAAAGGCCGTCTTACGGCGGTCAAAGCCGGGGCGCGTTTCCACGCCCCGGCCAAGGTCCTGAACTTAGCGGAACAGCGACAGGATCGACTGCGGCGCCTGGTTGGCAATCGACAACGACTGTGTTGCCAGTTGCTGCTGTACCTGCAGGGCCTGCAGACGAGCCGAGGTTTCTTCCATGTCGGCGTCAACCAGCGCTCCGATACCGGACTTGAACGAGTCAGAAAGATTCGAGATGAATTCTTTCTGCGTTTCGATCCGGCCCTGAGACGAACCAAACGCCGCAGATGCATCAATGGACGTGTCGATCAAGGTTTCGATAGTACCCAGCGCCGCCTGAGCACCAGCATCTGTCGAAACATCAATCGAAGCCAACGCCCCCAGGCCACCTGCATTGGCATTGGAGAACTGCGCCGAGACAGTAACGTCCCGATCAGCGTCGGCACCAGCCGTCGCAGCACCGGTTACAAATGTCAAAGTGCCCGGGTTGGCCGAGTCATAGTCGATTGCGACACCCGTGATCCCCAGGGAATCGATCTGATTTTTCAGGCCAACGGCAACAATGGCATCCGTATAAGCGGCGTCATATGTTCCAGATGGGTCCAGATCAGCAGCTTGTACCGTGTAGGACGCAACCTTGTCACCAATAGTGATCGAGATCTTGTCACCAGCAGCAAAGTTGTCCGTTGAACTGTCCACCACGATATCGCCGGTTCCACCAGCTTTGTCCATCGTGAAGCCCGCGGCGTCATTGTCGGTTGTGACGTTGTCCGAGCCGGCCAGAACACCTTTGCTGGCATACCCACCTGTGGACAGGTTCTGCGAGGCCACCGAAATCGAAGATGCGGTTACGTTGCCACTGGAGTCACGATCCAGAGACGACAGGATCGAGGCTGTACCCGCCGAACCGTCAACCAGGTTAAGCCCGTTAAACTGCGCCGCTCCAACCACCGATGCGATCTGATCTTTAAGAGCAGTCACGTCGTCATTGATTTTGCCGCGGTCAACGTTGTCTTCCTGTGCCGCAACGATCTTCTCTTTCATCTGGGACAGCAGGTCAGTGACTGTCTCGGACGCGTTCCGGGCCACCGCAACGGTCGATTCACCCAGTGCCAAACTGTCTTTGATGGCGTTGAACCCCTTAACGTCCGACTCCATGACTTTGGAAATCGCCCAGACGGCTGAATTGTCCTTGGCTGTGGCGACGTCTTTACCGGTCGAAATCGCGTTCTGGGTCTGCGCCAGGTTCCTGTTGACCGATTTCAGGGTTTGCAGCGCAACCATTGCGCCGTTGTTTGTCAGAATGCTGGACATAGCTTTCTTCCTTTTCCGTTCGGGCCTTTTGCGCCCTTGCTTACCCCGCAACATGTACGGGCTTTGACGTCTTTCTGATCACTGCGACCCGCCGTCGGGCTTTTCGCGCCATCTGAGTTTCCAGATGCAGGATCACCTTTGACGCCGATCTCCTAACGGAGTGCTAAGACTCGAAAATCAGAAAGCTCGGATTTGATTCAATCCTCGCGCTAGGCCCGCTTTTCCAGCTTTGCGTGACTGCGAACGGTAAAATCGCTGCGTTGCCCATCCGCTCCATAAGTACTGAATTCCTGACGCACTCGGCGCAGTTCATCCATGCGCCCGGCAACCGCCCGAATCCCTTCGGCCGCACTGTTCAGCAGAGCCTGATTCCGGTCGACTTTCTTTTGAACCCCGATCAGTTCATCACTATCAATCACCTCAAGATCATTGATCGCACCGATCAGCTTTTCCTTTTCCGGGACCATGTGATTCAACCGATCCAGATCCCCGGTCACCAAGGCGTTGCGTTCAAGGTCCAGAACTTCTTCAAGAGATTTGATCAGGTCATGTTCAGACTTGTTAGGCATTGGTATTCTCCATCATGGACTGAAACAGGATTTCGGACAGGCCAACACCGCCGGACCTGGCAAGCTGCAGTGCCTGCTGCTGAACAAGAAACGATGAAAACTGGTCTTCACCCGCACCGCCGCCGAACGAATCTCGGGATTCGCCCAGACCTGCGGACTTAAGCATTTCAGACAGGAACGCCGCCTCAAGCTCTACCGCAGCATCTTTCAGCTTTTGCTCAACAGACAAGGGCTGCGGCGCCGCTGGAATACCAGATAGCTTCATCGCTTTCTCCGAAAATTGCATCGAACTTTCTGGATCAAATATGAAAGCGGTTAAAATAAACGTAACTTCCTGCGGGCAAATTCCTGATTACGCAAACCGGAGCCGGAGCAAAATGCCCAACCCTCTTATATTGTCCACATCCTCGACCGCCAGCGCCGCAAAATCTGAAACTGCCGCCAAGGGACACCCAATCTCGGAAGGGGCTGACACCTTTGCTGAGGTAATGGAGCAGGAATTGCAGCGTTCCGAAGGTGACAGCTTGAATGAGGACGTGCCCGAACTGACCATTAATGCCGAGGTGCAGGTTGAAGAGGATGTGGTCGAAGAAGACTCTGTTGATCTTGCGACCAGCCTGTCGGGAAAACCTGTAACTGACCCGCCCACCCGCGCGCCGGCGCAGGACGAAGAGATGGCACCTGAGGAAACGCCGGCATCGCTGCCCGAACCTGACAAGGCCGTAATACTCGCAGCGCCAAACAATGCGACCCCCGATCCTCGGGGTGATGCGCTTGGAAACGCGGCGCAACGCGCCCGATCTGAGGTTCCGGCTTTGTTGCAGGCGAAAACCGCTCAGCAAAACCCGGAACACAATCTGACGCAAACCGCTATTGCAAAGGGCTATCGGACCAAGGCGTCGATACCCTCGGATTCTGCGTCCGAAAAACCCGAAGTGCCAGAACCAAAGCTGGTTTCGCGAGATACACCCGATGCGGCTCGGGCTCCCAAAGCCACCGGTTCACCGCCGACAACGCAATCCGTTCCGACATTTGTTCAAATACAACTGATGGCGTCTGCCAAGGTGCAGGACGTTGATTTGGTATCAGACCCGGATGCCGAGGGGATTCTGCCCGCGCGCGAAAGCCAGCCATTTTCAACGGCACGAGATACGTCAGCAAGCCATCAGCACTTTTTAACCTCAGCACGGGCAGAAACGGCGCGGGCAATCGCGGGGCAAATGGCCGCTGCGATACATGCAAGACCACAATCCGGCACGATTGAACTGACCTTGAATCCGGAAGAGCTGGGCAAGATCTCAATCGTCATGAATGGCCGGGAAGACGGGTTGCAGATGACGATCGCAGCCGAGCGGCCGGAAACTCTGGAAATGATGAGGCGACATCTTTCGGTTCTTGAGGCTGAGTTCAAAAACCTCGGGCTTGGCGATCTGTCTTTCAATCTGGGTGGTTCGTCAGACGGCCAGTCCGAAAGCGCGGATAGACACGCAGATTCCGGTCTGAATACAACCCAGACCGAAATGGATCAGGCCAGCGAGCCGGTCTTAACCCGGATCGGCCATAGTGGCCGCGTTGATATGAGGCTTTGAGCATGATCACACCCGCACAGAATACAAGCTCTACCGCCGCACAGGCACAGTCTTCGGCGAAATCTGGAACATCCGGCCTGGCCTCGGATTTTGAAACCTTCCTTCTGATGCTGACCGCCCAGGCCCGCAACCAAGACCCGCTGGAGCCGCTGGATTCATCGGAATACGCCTCGCAGCTGGCGCAGTTCTCGATGGTCGAGCAGCAAGTTCAGACCAACGATCTGCTCTCAGAGCTTGCCTATTCGCTTGGCAGTGTAAACCTTGAAGAGCTTGCCAGCTGGGTCGGGATGGATGTGCGAACCGCCTCGGCCTTTCATTTCGACGGTTCACCAGAAACGCTGTATGCGCAGGCCGACCCCGGGGCGGACAGCGCCTTTATGGTGATCCGCAACGACTCGGACGAGGTCGTTGAACGCATCGCTGTTTCAACGACGGAAACCGAGTTTGTCTGGGCCGGAACCGATGACGATGGCGCCCCGTTACCGGCAGGAAATTATACCGCAACAATGGAAAGTTATGACGGCGATGAACTGCTGTCTGAACGCATCGCCTCAGCGTATAATCAGGTTCTGGAGGCGCAGGTCGGCACTGATGCAGTGTTGCTGACGCTCGCTGGCGGAGAGGTGGTGCCAGCAGGAATAGTCACTGCGGTGCGAACAGGAGCTTGATCTACGGTTAACGACAGGCGAAACCAAGGCAATGCCCGACTCGTTGACTGATTGGTGATCTCCCTGCCTCAAATACCGTCCCCACCGCGCGACCTTGTTGCTCAACTTGTCAGGCTCGGATTTGCCAGCGCTGGGGCACAGTTCGAAACTCTGTATGGTGGCAGGACAAACCAGGTGTGGAAGGTGCTGGGCGACGACAGTGATCAAGTATTGAAACTGTACCGCTCGGACCTGGAAAACCCATTGTTTCGCAACGATCCCGCATTGGAAGCCGCCTGTCTGCGGGCACTGGCTTCTTCTGGGGTTGTGCCGCGATTGCGGGCAACGGGACAACATGACAACGGATATTGGGTGTTCTACGACCACGCACAGGGCACCCCCTGGCGGTCTGACCCGGCCCCAGTGGCCCGGTTGCTGCACCGCCTGCATTCGCTCAACCCAAACATAGAGAACGCACCCACCGGTAAAAACGGTAGCGCAGATCTGGCCGAACATGGTCAAAGCATTCTGGCGATGTGCACATCGGATCGACGGGCTCAGCTGGAAAAGATGCAACCACAGCATCATATTTTGCGGTCGGATCATACTTGCCTGATTCACGGCGACCCGGTGGCGGGAAACATCCTCGTCGCATCCTCTGGTCTGACGCTGATTGACTGGCAATGCCCAGCCGTTGGTGATCCTTGCGAGGACCTTGCGCTGTTCCTGTCACCCGCCATGCAATATCTTTACAGAGGTGCGGTTTTGACCGTTGAAGAGCAAAAGTCCTTTCTTTCGGCGTATGACCGGCAGGAAACCGTAAACCGCTACCGGTCTTTACGCCGCTGGTACGGGTGGAGGATGGCGGCCTACTGCCTATGGCGCGCAGAACATGGGGCACCAGATTATGAACAAGGGCTCGAGCTGGAACTGGCCGCTTTGTGAATGTCAGAGGTCGGCCAGTGCCATTAACGCATAGGCTGGCGGCATCAGCGCCCGCCGCCAGGACCCAAGTGGAAAACGCCGCGGGGGTCGGGCCATTGGCTCAGGCAATTCCGCATCCTGTCCAAGCACCATGCGACTAAGCGCCCGCCCACAATAGGTACCCATCGCGACACCGTTTCCATGATAGGCCAGCCCGGCAAACATCCCATTCTGACCCGGAACGGGCCCTGCGAACGGCGTCAGATCCTGGGTAAGGCACACCATCCCTGACCACATATTGGTCACGTCCACATCGGCCCATGCCGGAAACATGACCTTGAAATCACGCTGCACCTTTTGCCGGATCGCAGCCTCGGCCTTAGGTGATGAGCGCAGGCCACCGCGCATCCCAAACAGAAACCGTCGATCCGGCATAAGACGAAAATAGTGCAGAAGATTTCGTGTATCGTAAGACATCTGATCCGAGGTCCAGCCCTGCGCCGACACCTCAGCCTCGGTCAATGGGCGGGTCACCAGAACGGTTGATTGCGCTGGCATATAGCGCCCAGACAGCCATTCAGGCATGTTTTCACTGGAATATCCGTTGGTGCATATCAGTACATTCGACGCTTTGATCCGTCCTGACGCGGTTCGAACATCAAAGCTCGCGCTGGTTTTGGTGATGTCTCTGGCCATGGTTTTCTGAAAAAATCGGACCCCAACGGAAGCGGCCGCATTTGCAATGCCGAACAGGTATTTCCGGGGGTTCAGACCAAATCCGACCGGCACGCTATAGCCCCCGAAGAAATCCCCTCCCAACCCGAGCCTGGGCAGGTCGGCCACCTCATGCAAGCAGCCCCCGTCATCCGCCGAGCGTCGCAATTTCTCCATGGCGCGGGCGGTGTGGGCCAGGGCGGTCTCGCCCTTGGAATGAACGTCCGCTTCGATCTGATGCGCCTCAAGCAGGTCGGCGACAAGATTGACCGCATCCACTTTGGCCCGGGCAAAGCTTTCGGCCCCCTCGACCCCATATCGCCGAGCCATGCCACGATCGCTCAGCTTTGACCCACCTCGGCAGCAAAACCCACCATTGCGACCCGAGGCACCCCACCCCGGCGTCTCCGCCTCGAGAACTGCGACGGATAGGCCTGCCTGCCCCAGGAAAAGCGCGGCTGTAACACCTGTGAACCCGCCGCCGATGATGGCGACATCCACGCTCAGATCATCCTGCAACACCGGCCAGTCTGGTGCTGCGATAGTTTCATCCCACCAGCACCCTGATCGCGGTCCAGATCCATAGGTATACTCAGGGAACAGACGTTTCATTCCGCACGCACTGCCGCCATCTCATCCTGTTTTTGCCGGACCATCGCGCGCTTGGTGACCAAAGATGCTGCTATGACACCGACCGTCACGACCGCAATCATGATCGTGGATAGCGCATTGATTTCAGGGCTGACGCCCAGCCGCACAGCTGAGAAAATCTTGATCGGCAGAGTCGTGGCTGACGGGCCCGATGTGAATGATGCGATCACCAGATCATCCAGCGACAGCGTAAAAGCCAATAACCAGCCTGAAATCACCGCCGGGGCGATGATCGGCAGGGTGACAAGACGGAAGGCTTGTGCGGGTGAGCACCCAAGATCCAACGCTGCCTCTTCCAGAGACTGATCAAACGTGACCAGACGTGAGGATACAACAACCGACACGAAGCACATTGAAAAGGTCGTATGTGCCAGCACGATGGTCAAAATACCCCGGTCCAGTCCAATTCCGATGAACAGCAGCAAAAGCGACAGGCCAGTGATCACTTCGGGCATCACAAGAGGCGCATAGATCATGCCCGAAAACAGAGTCCGGCCAAAGAACCGCCCACCGCGTACCAGCACATAAGCCGCCGCCGTACCCAGAATGGTAGCCAGGGTCGACGAGAATACTGCAACCCGCAAGGTGACCCAGGCAGCATCAAGAAACGCTTCGTTCTGGACCAACTCACCATACCATTTGGTCGAAAATCCAGCCCAAACCGTGACCAGTTTGCTTTCGTTAAAAGAGAAGATGATCAAAATGAGCATCGGGATATAGAGAAACGCGAAACCAAGCGTCAACGAGACGACGTTGAACCAGCTTAACCTGTTCATTGCTCAGCCTCCGTCTGTTTCTGCTGGTTGCGCTGGAACAGCACGATGGGAATCACAAGGATCAGCAACAGCACAACTGCCACGGCACCGGCCACCGGCCAGTCGCGGTTCGAGAAGAACTCCTCCCACAACACTTTGCCGATCATCAATGTCCCGGATCCTCCGAGCAATGATGGGATCACAAATTCGCCGATCACCGGAATCATCACCAGGAAACAACCCGCGATGATACCCGGGCGTGACAAGGGGATCGTTATCAGCCAGAAGGCCTGAATACGCGAACAGCCCAAATCCTCTGCGGCCTCGATCAGCGACTCGTCCATTCGTTCAAGCGCGGAATAGATCGGCAGAATCATGAAGGGCAGATAGGTATAGACGATACCGATATAGACAGCTGTGTTGGTGTTCAGAATGGTCAGCGGGGTCGAGATGATGCCCGTCCACAGCAGCAGTTGGTTCAGGTAACCTTCGTTGCTGAGAATACCCATCCAAGCATAGACCCGGATCAGGAACGACGTCCAGAACGGCAGAATTACCAACATCATCAACGTCGGGCGCCACTCAGCCGGTGCGCGGGCCATGCCATACGCGATAGGATACCCCACCAGCAAAGTCAGTATGGTTGAAATCAACGCGATTTTGACACTGGACAGGTAAGCTTTCCAATACAGGTCATCTTCGGTTAGCCAGACGAAATTCTCAAAATCCAGCTGGCTGAAGAAATCCCTGAGCCCGGCCCAGCCCTGAGATAGATCCAGTGTCGGCGTGTAAGGCGGGATGGCCAGCTCCGTGTCCGAAAGCGAGATTTTCAGAACGATGAAAAATGGCACCAGAAACAGCGCCAAAAGCCAGACATACGGGACGGCGATCAGAAGGGCGCGGCGCATCAATCCGCCAACAGAACCGCGGCGGTGGCTGTCCAGGACAGCCAGACCGGGTCTTCCCATGTAAAGGAACGACGCGAAATGCGACGGGTATTTGCCGTCTGCGCCTTGATAATCGTGCCGTTATTCAGTTCGACGTGATAAGTGGACAGATTGCCCAGATAGGCAATGTCAAGCACCTTGCCCTGCACTGCGTTGATTGCATCCGCTGGACGATCAACCGAGATCGTCACCTTCTCGGGGCGGATCGCCAGATGACAGAGCTGACCGTTCGAAAACTCTGTGGTCGAGGACGCAGTCAAAGGTGCCTGACCTTCAGCCCAGTCAATCTGATAGGTCTCATCGGCGCTTGCCGTGGCCCTGCCCTGGATGATGTTCACGTCGCCAATGAAATCGGCCACATAGACCGAACTGGGATTCTCATAAATCCGGTCGGGTGTCGCCACTTGTATCAGATTACCCTGATCCATTACCGCAACCCGGCTGGCCACGGTCATCGCCTCTTCCTGATCATGGGTCACGATCACAAAGGTGGTGCCGGTCTTTTCCTGAATATCCATCAGCTCGAATTGGGTATCCTGTCGCAGTTTCTTATCCAGCGCCCCCAAAGGTTCGTCTAGCAACAGCAGCTTCGGCGCTTTTGCCAGGGATCGCGCAAGCGCCACGCGCTGACGCTGACCACCCGAGATCTGGTGCGGTTTGCGACGGGCGAATTGTTCAAGCCGGGTCAGGCGCAACATCTCTTCGACACGATCCATAAGATCATGCTTTGGCATATTGTCCCGACGCAGACCAAAGGCGATGTTTTCCCAGATAGATAGATGCGGAAACAGCGCGTAGGATTGGAACATCATGTTCACAGCCCGTTTGTTCGGCGGAATGGGATCTATATCCTGCCCGCCCAGCAGAATATGCCCTTCGGTCGGTTTTTCAAACCCGGCCAACATTCGCATCATCGTGGTCTTGCCGCAGCCCGAGGGCCCTAGCAGAGCAAAGAATTCTTTCTCAAATATATCCAAGGACAGATTGTCGATGGCCGTGAACTCACCAAACCGTTTGGTGACATTCTGGAACTGGATCAGAGGTTTCGCCTGTGGGTCTTCCCACGGCACAAAAACAGTAGAGTTCAAAACGGCCCCCGTTCGGCAATCTGAAAAGAATGGCAGGGCGGTTGGTCCGCCCTGCTGAAACAAGCCGGATCAGGTGCCCGATTTGATCTTGGTCCACAAACGGGTCACGACCCGCTGTATCTTCGACGGGTAAGGCGTCGTGATATAGAGGTTCTGCATGGTCGCATCATCCGGATAGATGGCCGGATCACCGATCACGTCTTCCTCAAGAAATTCTTGCGAAGCCTTGTTGCCATTGGCGTAGTAAACATAGTTCGAGGCCGCCGCCATATTGTTGGCATCCAGAATGAAATTCAGGAACTTATGCGCACCCTCCGGGTTCGGAGCATCAGCCGGAATCGCCATCTGGTCGAACCACATCAACGACCCTTCAGCAAAGGGATGGTACTCAATTTCAACACCATTATCGGCTTCGGCCGCACGATCGCGGGCCTGCAGGATATCACCCGACCACCCCACGGCGACACAGATGTCGCCATTGGCCAATGCATTGATATATTCCGAGCTGTGGAACTTCTGAATGTGCGGTCGAACGCTGGTCAAGACCGCCTCGGCCTTGCCAATAACATCTTTGTCATGGCTGTCCGGGTCTTCACCCAAATATTGCAGAACCATCGGAATGATTTCTGCCGGAGCATCCAGGAAATGTACGCCGCAGGATGCAAGTTTCTCCATATTCTCGGGTTTCAGAACCAGATCCATGCTGTTCAGCGCAACATCCTCGCCCAACGCTTCCTGCACTTTTCCAACATTTACACCAAGCCCGGTTGTGCCCCACATGTAGTTGATAGAATAGGCGTTGTCCGGATCATACCCGGCAGTACGTTCCTGAATCACATCCCACAGATTGCCTGAATTCGACAGCTGTGCAGCGTCAAGCGCCTGAAAGGCTCCAGCCTGGATCTGACGCTGAAGGAAAGTACCCGAAGGCACTACCACGTCATAGCCTGATCCACCGGCCA
Organism: Ruegeria faecimaris; assembly: GCF_900182615.1. Lineage (GTDB taxonomy): Bacteria > Pseudomonadota > Alphaproteobacteria > Rhodobacterales > Rhodobacteraceae > Ruegeria > Ruegeria faecimaris. The sequence goes on from NZ_FXTE01000005.1 coordinate 149,958, forward strand.
GCATCTTGGTCTCCAATACCTCGTTGCTGTCAAAAACATCATAAATCAGAGTCAGACCGGTATCTTCCTCGAACTTTGTCAGAAGCTCTTCGTCGATATAGTCGGACCAGTTGTAAACACGCACCTCTTCAGCGAAGGCCGCCGAAGTCCCCAATGCGATGACCGCTGTCATGGTCAGCGTTTTGATTGTCATATTATTCTCCCTGCAAGTGTACGCGCTATTTTCCCGTTTTTTTGGATTTGATCAAGTTTTGCGTTTTCGCACGATCCGTCGTATGGTTTCACGAGGTCAGAAACCTGACAAGTCAACATAGCGGGAAACAGGGCAAACCACTTGGATTTGATCAAAAATAAGGCATCCAGCACTGACGGTGCGCGTGAAAAACGACCTGCGCATGAACAGGTCTATAATACCCTCAGATCACAAATCATGTACGGCGAATTGGTGCCGGGGCAACCCGTCACGATCCAGGGTCTCACTGATTCGCTGGGTGTTGGAATGACCCCTGTGCGGGAGGCGATCAGGCGCCTGATATCCGATGGTGCTCTGGTGTTTCAGGGCAACCGCCGAGTGAGTGTTCCTCTTCTGACCGACGGCGACGTCGAACAGATGATTTATTCAAGAATCAAAATAGAATCAGAGCTTTCGAGGCGTGCAACTGCGAATGTGACACCTCAGGACATTGATCATCTTGAGCAGATCGACCAACGTCTGGATCGCACTATCAGCGATGGAGACGTCAGCGGCTATCTGCGCCTCAACCACCGGTTTCACGAAACGCTTTACGGCCATGCAAACGCCCCGATTCTCAATGATCTGGCCGAGCGCCTGTGGCTTAGATTCGGTCCGTCTTTGCGCGTTGTATGTGGTAGATTCGGCACTCAGAGCCTGCCGGACCGCCACAAGGATATCATTTCGGCGTTGCGCAATCAGGACGCGGATTTGGCAGCAAAAGCAACCGCACAAGATATCGAACAGGGCATGGAGCTGATGGCAGACGCCTTAGTCAACGCTTAGATCTGTCCGATTCGATTGACAGGAAAAAATTTGATCATATTGTAGCTGCCAATCGCTCTTGCAGGAGATTTTCCGATGTCGACCATCACAAACCATTTGCCCACGGCCCAGCTGCAGGCCTTGGACGCCGCCCACCACATGCACCCTTTTTCGGCCAATGGCGCCCTAGGGAAAGAAGGCGCGCGTGTGATCACCCGTGCGGAGGGCGTCTACCTTACGGACAGCGAGGGTGAAGAAATACTCGATGCAATGGCGGGCCTGTGGTGTGTCAATATCGGCTATGGTCGCGATGAACTGGCCGAGGTCGCAGCCCGCCAGATGCGCGAACTGCCGTATTACAATACCTTTTTCAAAACGACCCACGTCCCTGCCATCGCGCTGGCCGCGAAGATCGCGGAACTTGCGCCAGGCGATCTGAACCATGTGTTCTTTGCAGCCGGCGGGTCTGAGGCGAATGACACAAACATCCGTCTGGTTCGGACCTATTGGGCCGAAAAAGGCCAGCCCGACAAGAACATCATCATCAGCCGACATAACGCCTATCATGGCTCTTCGGTCGGCTCGGCGTCGTTGGGCGGCATGGCAGGGATGCACGCGCAGGGTGGAATCCCGATCCCGAATATCCACCATATCAACCAACCAAACTGGTGGGCTGAAGGTGGTAGCATGTCTCCCGAAGAATTCGGCCTGGCCCGCGCGCGTGAGTTGGAAGAGGCGATTGAGGAACTTGGCGAAAACCGCGTCGCAGCCTTTATCGCCGAACCCGTACAGGGCGCAGGTGGCGTGATTGTTGCACCGGATACCTACTGGCCTGAAATTCAGCGCATCTGTGACAAATACGATATCCTGCTGATTGCGGATGAGGTCATCTGCGGTTTTGGTCGCACAGGCAACTGGTTTGGGTCTCAAACCGTCGGCATTCGCCCCGATATCATGACCATCGCAAAGGGGCTCAGCTCGGGCTATGCGCCGATTGGCGGGTCCATCGTGAGTGACGAGATTGCCGAGGTCATTGGCGGAACCGAGTTCAATCACGGCTACACCTATTCCGGCCATCCGGTCGCTGCAGCCGTGGCACTGGAAAACCTGCGCATCCTTGAAGAAGAAAAGATCGTCGAGCATGTCCGCGATGTGGCCGCGCCGTATCTGAAGGAAAAATGGGAGGCGCTGGCCGATCACCCGCTTGTGGGCGAGGCCAAGATCGTCGGCATGATGGCCTCGATTGCGTTGACCCCGGACAAGGCCAGCCGCGCCAAATTCGCCTCCGATCCGGGTACAGTCGGCTATATCTGCCGCGACCGCTGCTTTGCGAATAACCTGATCATGCGCCATGTGGGCGATCGGATGATCATCTCTCCTCCGCTGGTTCTGACACCCGCGGAAATTGATGAGATGCTCGTACGCATCCACAAATCTCTGGACGAGGCACAGGCCGAGATCATCGCACAGGGCCTGATGAAAGCGGCCTCCTGACCTGCGCAGCTTCATCTGGCTGAAAATACCTCGGGGGAGGCGCCGTCAGGCGACGGGGGCAGAGCCCCCTCCCCTACCTCAACCGCTCTAACAGCGGCGCGGACGCATAGCCGTCCGGCAAAAGCCCCTGTGCCAGTTGATAGGCCCGAACCGCCTCGGTGGTGTTCGGGCCGGTGCGCCCGTCGATCCCCTGTGTATCGAACCCGGCTTCGGTCAGCCGGAGCTGCAATTCCTTCTTCTCAGCAAAGCTCAACGCCCGATCACCCCGAGGCCACTCGGCCTGAAACGCCGCGCGGCCCGCCAGACGGTCGGACAAATGTCCAATGCCGATCACATAGGCATCTGCACCGTTGTATTGCTCGATCACGCGGAAATTTTCGAAGACCATCAATGCAACGCCTTCACCACCCGCTGGCAACAAGATCGCTGCCTGACCATGATCCGCAAGCGGCTGTCCATCCCACGCAACCACGCCCAGCGCCGCCCAGTCTGACGGCAGCAGCGTGTAATCGCGTCTCGCGGCCGCAAAATCGAACCCGGCGGGCAGGCGCACTTCAACACCCCATGGCTGTCCCTTGGTCCACCCATGACGCGCCAGATAGGCCGCTGTCGAGGCCAGCGCGTCGGTCGGGTCATCCGCCCATATATCCCGCCGCCCATCACCGTCGAAATCCACGGCGTGATCCAAAAACGAGGTCGGCATGAACTGCGTATGCCCCATTGCTCCGGCCCAGCTTCCGATCATCGTTGCGGGGCTGACATCGCCTACCTGAATGATCCGCAAGGCGGCAATCAGTTGCGTTTCAAAGAACTCAGCCCGTCGGGCATCAAAGGCCAGCGTCGCAAGCGAACGGATCGTCTGATCCGACCCCCGAAATGTGCCGAAAGATGTCTCAAGCCCCCAAATCGCGGCCACGACCTCTTTTTCGACGCCATACTGCGCCTCAATCCGGGTCAGCACCGCGGCATGGCGTTCCAACCCCGCGCGACCGTCCGCGACGCGCCGATCAGAAACGGCCGCATCCAGATAGTCCCAGATGGGCTTGGTAAACTCAGCCTGATTACGATCGCGCTTGATGATGTCCTTGTCATAGGCCAGCCCCGCAAGCGCGCGGTTCAAAGTCCCGGGCAGGATGCCCTGCGCCTGTGCCCTCGCCCAAAAATCACCAAGCCACGCCTGAAACCGGGCGCTTCTTTCCTCTGACACGCGATACATTTCCTCCGATGGTCGGACGACCGGTCGGATTGAGACTGTAAGATCAGCCGACGCCAATTGTATCGGCTGTGGCCCTTCCGGGCTTTTGATGGACTCCGCCTGTACGATGGATGCCCATAATGCTGCGGTCATAACGCCGCTTACGCATCTACGCATTCCGAATTTCCTGATAACTGCTCAACCACAGGATAGCGCAAAAATGGCGAATTTCAAAGCGCTCAGCTTTCCGAGTCGCGGTCTCTCGCCTTTCGCTCGGATCGCAGCCGGTTCAGAGCTTCGCGCAGCAGAGGGACCCGGTTGGGCCGGAACGAGGCCCCGGTCGTCTGCATCTCTTGCATGCGATCCAACCGAAACACGCGGAAATCCTGCCGCAACAGGCACCAGCTGATCAGCACGCTGGCGCGATCCATGTACACAATGCTCAGCGGGTTTACACTGCGACGGGTCTCGTCGCCTTTGGCATCCCAATAGGAAAATTCGATCGTCTGTTCGTCCCAGGTGGCCCGCCGCAGTTCAGCGACATCCACCGTTGGTTTCGCCGGCCGGTCAAACCGTGTAGCGGTCAGCACCGCATGGCTGAGGCGCTGAGACTGGCGCGGTGGCAAACGACCCTGCAGCTTGCGCAGAACTTCGCTGGCAGCCTCTGAGAGGCCGGGATCACCAATGGATTGTACCTCGCGCAGGCCAAGCACCAGGGCCTCAAGCTCATCATCGGTGAAGCCAAGCGGTGGCAGGGTGGCGTCCTCGATCAGGGTGAACCCGAACCCCGCCTCTCCGTCGATCACGGCGCCGAGGCTGCGCAATGAATCGATGTCTCGGTGAATCGTGCGCGGCGAAACGCCCAGATCCTGTGCCAGCTCAATCGACGTTCTTGGCGACGGGCCAGAGCGCAAGGATTGCATTAATTGGAACAAACGGGCGGTGCGGGTCATAATGCAGGTTACTTTATCTCTAATGACAGAAATTGTCATTAGCTCGGCATACCCATCACCTATACCCATGATGGAGCCCAAGATGCTGACCCTTTTGACCTACCCCTCTGCCTTTGGCCTGTTCAGCGCCAGCCCGTTTTGCGTGAAGACGGCACTAATGCTGCAAACATCGGGCCAACGCTGGCAGCGATCTGACCTCCTTGATCCGCGCAAGATGCCGCATCAGAAGCTGCCGGTTCTGCGCACACCGCAGCGTCTGATCCCCGACAGCGACCTGATCCGCGACTGGCTTGAGGCGCAAGGCAGTGATTTTGATCACGGGCTGAGCGATCTGCAAAAGGCCCAATCGCGCGCCTTGATCCGCCTGGCCGAAGAGCATCTGTATTTTCAGATCGTCCAAGACCGCTGGGCCAATGACGAAGTCTGGCCGATTCTGTATAAGACCTTTTTCACTGGCATCCCCGCCCTGATCCGCAAACCAGTTGCCAATTCTATCCGCAAGAACGTTGTTAAAGGATTGGGGTTTCAGGGCGTCTCTCGATTCTCAGATGCGGAACGTAAGGACAGGCTGGAACGCGATCTTGAGGCGATCTCGGCCTATCTGTGGCAGTCGACTTATCTGATGGGAGAAACCCCGACCTCAGTGGATATGAGCGTGGCCCCGATGCTTGCCGCGATGCGCGCGACGCCGGCCAATACACCGCTGACCCAGCGGATCAAACAGGATAAGCTGTTGAGCGACTACATAGACCGGATGGAGCAGGCGATACCGCTGTCATGACACAATTTGACGATCCCGCAGTGGCAGCGGCCTATCAAGCCCTGCCCGAAGGCACACGTGCCGGGGCGCTTGCGCTGCGTCAGTTGATCCTGGAAACCGCCACTTCGTTGCCCCGCGCGCAGCCGTTGCAAGAGGCATTGCGCTGGGGGCAGCCCGCCTATCTGGCGCCCAAGGGATCCACGATCCGATTGGGCGGGCACAAAGCGGCCCGCTTTGCCCTGTTCGTGCATTGCCAAAGCCGGTTGATGGGCGATTTCACCTCGGCCTTTCCGGGCGAAGATCGGATAGACGGCAACCGCGCTGTTCTGTTTGATGACCCGGGTCAGATCGACGCCACCCGCCATGGCTGGCTGATCGCCCGCGCGTTGACCTATCACCTTCCCGGAAAAGGCTAACTTACATTCGCCTTGTTCCCGAGATGCGAAATCACTTCTGGCGGCGTTTGCGTTCCACCTTGCGTTTGATCTTGTCCTTCTTGCGCTTGGTGCTGACCGCCTTGCGTCGCGTTGGGCGCTTGGATGCTCCTCCGCGCCCCGTCGGCAGGGCATGATCGTCGATCGACAACAGCTCCAACTCCAGCCCGCCCGTCACAGGTGTCGCCTCGGTCAGACGCACGGTGACGCGTTGGCCGATGGCTATGATCAGCCCGGTGTCCGACCCCATCAGGGTTCCGGCCTCGCGGTCGAAATGGAAGAACTCGCGCCCCAAGGATCGCACCGGTACCAGACCGTCCGCGCCGGTCTCGTCCATTTTCACGAAAGCCCCAAACCGGGCGATACCACTGATCCGACCCGAGAACTCAGTCCCAACGCGCTCGCTCAGATAAGCCGCCAGATACCGGTCGGTCGTATCTCGTTCCGCCATCATCGAGCGGCGTTCGGTATCCGAGATATGAGTGGCAGTTTCATCTAGCCGGGCGATCTCATCCTCGGTCAGCCCATCGGTACCCCAGCCATGGGCCGAGATCAGCGCGCGGTGCACGATCAGGTCGGCATAGCGCCGGATGGGCGAGGTGAAATGCGCGTAATTCCGCAGCGCCAGCCCGAAATGGCCGAAATTTTCAGCGTTGTAATAGGCCTGCGCCATCGACCGCAGGGTGGTCAGGTTGATCAACTCTGCATCCTCGGTGCCCGCAGCCGCATTCAGCAGTGCGTTCAGGTGGCGGGTCTGCAACACCTGCCCCTTGGCCAAATTCAACCCCGCCGCCTGAGCCGTTTCCCGCAGGCTTTCCAGCTTCTCGGGTGCTGGTTCTTCGTGAACACGGAACAGCAGCGGGCGGCGCTTGGCGATCAGGGTTTCAGCCGCAGCGACATTAGCGAGGATCATGAACTCTTCGATCAGCTTATGCGCGTCCAGACGGTCGCGGAAAGCCACGCTTTGAACGTCGCCCGTATCGCTCAGGATAATCTTGCGTTCCGGCAAGTCCAGTTCCAGCGGTTGCCGCACACCCCGCGCCTTTTTCAGCGCAGCATACGCGGCATAGAGCGGTTTCAGCACCGTTTCCAACAAAGGCCCGGTGCGGTCGTTCGGGGTGCCGTCGATGGCTTCTTGCACCTCGGCATAATGCAAGGATGCGGCGGAGCGCATAAGCCCTCGCACGAATCGGTGGCCGATCTTGTTGCCCTCGGCGTCGATCTGCATCCGCACGGCGATACACGCGCGCGGGACGCCTTCGTGCAACGAACACAAATCACCGGACAGCCGATCCGGCAGCATCGGCACCACGCGGTCGGGGAAATAGCTGGAGTTGCCCCGCTTGCGCGCCTCGCGGTCCAGCGCCGTACCGGGCTGCACATAGGCGGCGACGTCAGCAATGGCGACCCAAATAACATGCCCCCCGGGGTTCTTAGGATCATCGTCAGCATGGGCGAAACAGGCGTCATCATGATCCCGCGCGTCTGAGGGGTCGATGGTCAGCAGCGGCATATCGCGCAGGTCTTCGCGCCCTTTCAGGCCAGCGGGTTTGGCCTTGTCGGCCTCTGCAATCACTGTGTCGGGAAAGTCATCGGGAATGCCATGCTGATGAATGGCGATCAGCGACACGGCCTTGGGGGCCGACGGGTCGCCCAGCCGTTCGACAATGCGGGCACGTGGCAGGCCCATGCGGGTCTTGGGTCCGGCCTGTTCGGCCTCGACCAACTCACCGTCTTTTGCACCCAGTACGGCACCTTCATTGACCAGCCACTCGTTCTGTCCGGCCTTGTCGATGGGCACGATCCGTCCGCCCTCGGTCCCTTTGCGGAAGATACCGACGATCTTGCGCGGGTTGGTTCCGATCCGGCGGATCAGGCGGGCCTCGTAATTATGGTCTTCCTCATGCACCACGGTCAGACGGGCCAGAATGCGGTCGCCTTCACCCAGCGCCGGGTCACTGGCGCGAGTGATCATCAGAACAACCGGCTCGACCCCTTCGCCATGCCATTCTAGCGGGCGCGCGAACAGATCACCATCGGCATTCGGCGCCTTCACCTGCAACACGCTGACAGGCGGCAAACGATCCGGGTCACGATAGCTGCGATTGCGCTTTTCAAGATGCCCTTCGGCCTCAAGTTCCTTGAGGATCCGTTTCAGGTCGATCCGATCCGCGCCCTTGATGCCAAAGGCTTTAGCAATGTCGCGTTTCGAGGTCAGGGTGGGGTTCGCCGAGATCCAATCGAGGACCTCTTGCTTGGTAGGGATGCGAGTCATGATTTCGGCCTATCACGGAGATGCGTCGGCGTCATGACCAAAAAGGGTCAGGCTCGCAGATCGGCAACCGTATCGACATCGCGCAGCTGATCCAGCATCGCCACCCGGCATCCGGGGATTGAGGCCAGCGTGTCAGCCAGCGCATGTTCCGTCGACCAGCGCACGTTTTGAAACAGGCTGTGTGGCAGGGCACCAATGCGTTGCGCCCCGACCAGCCAATATCCGCCATCCGGGGCCGGACCAAACACCATCTGGTTGCGCCCCAATGCCCGGAACGCGCGCGCGATATGCCCCCGTGTAACCCCTGGGATATCCGCACCGATCAGACAGACTGGCCCTGTTGGCATTTCCCGCAGCATCCGCCCCATACGATCGCCTAGATCCCCACGCCCCTGTGGCGCACGTGGCAGATCAGCGGGCCAGATGCGGCTGGTCAGCCCTTCGCGGTCCGGCGAGACCGCCAGCACGATCTGCCAGCGCGGATCGCGCAGGCGCCGGATCAAAGAGCGGGTCTGATGCCGAAACCACCACGCCGCACCGACCATACCGATATCGCGCCCCAACCGGGTTTTGACACGGCCCGGGCGCGGTTCTTTCACCATGATCACCAGGGTGCGCTGCATGAATCAGGAAAAATAGTCGGTCAGGATACGGGTATAGACCGCCTTGAGCTGTTCAATCTGCGCCACCTCAACGCATTCATCCACCTGATGCATGGTTTTGCCGACCAAACCAAATTCGACAACCGGACAATGATCCTTGACGAAACGCGCGTCCGAAGTACCCCCGGTTGTTGACATCTCGGGCGTGACCCCGGTTTCAGCCGCAACCGATTTGGCCACCAATTCCGACAGAGGGCCAGGAGGGGTCAGAAAGCTTTCGCCCGATATCTTGATACGCACATCAACATCAACGCCAAACGCGGCGGCTACATCGCGCGCCTGCGCTTGCAGCCAATCGCTGAGGCTGGCGCCGGAATGCAGATCGTTGAACCGGATGTTCACGGTCCCGCTGCACTGTGCCGGGATGACATTTGTGGCGGAATTACCCGTGTCGATCGCCACAACCGCCAGTGTCGAGGCGTCAAAATGATCTGATCCCCGGTCCAACTCGTGACTGGCCAGCCTGTCCATCAGCCGGGCCATGGCGGGCAGTGGGTTCTTTGCCCGGTGTGGATAGGCCGAATGGCCCTGCACACCTGTTACGGTAAACCAGGCTGTCATCGAGCCGCGACGGCCGATCTTCATCATTTCACCCATCCTGTTCGGGCAGGTGGGTTCACCGACCAGGCAGACGCTCATCCGCTCGCCGCATTGATCCATATGGTCAAGCAGGGCGGTGGTGCCATGCAGCGCATCAGCCTCTTCGTCACCCGTGATCGTCAGGATGATCGCCCCGTCGGGCGGCGTGTCGCGTACAAAATCCACTGCCGCCGCTGCAAAGGCCGCCACACCCGATTTCATGTCAGTGGCCCCGCGTCCATACATGAACCCTTCCCGGATTTCTGCCCCGAAAGGCGGTGTGGTCCAAGCGGCCTCGTCGCCCACCGGAACAACATCGGTGTGACCGTTGAACCCAAAGCTTCGGGCGTGACCTTTTGCACCCCATCGCGCAAACAGATTGCTGATGCCGGCGCGATCAACACGGGTACAATCAAACCCCGCCTGTGACAGGACATCCTGCAGCAGGACAAGGGCACCGCCTTCTTCAGGTGTGACCGATGGGCAACGGATCAGGTCGGCCGTCAACGCAATCGGATCTGTCATGGTGGGCCCTTTTCATAAAATTTCTTTCAGGTTCGTGCACAGATTCAACGAATTGGCCCGATTGCCAACCCCAACAGGCCAGAAACCGCGGGCTTTTTCCACCTTGTATCGAACTGACACCCCCGGAAAACATGGGGCCTTACGCTGCGATTGCCTTGTCTGCCGGTTCGAATTTGCGCTAGAGGGCCGCGAAACAGGTGATTTTACGATGACACGTGCTCTTTTCGCATTGATCTGCCTGACTTTCGCCGTTCTCGGCCAGCAAAGCCAGGCCCAGACGCTGACGGTTTCGACCGTGACACGGCCTCCGTTTTCTTTTGTCGAAGATGGAGCCCAAACCGGATTCTCGATGGACCTGCTTGAGGCGTTGGCTGAATCCCTGAATTGGGACTATTCCATCCAACGTTCCGACGCCTTTGGCGACATGCTGGGCGCAGTGCAGAACAGATCCGCAGATCTGGCCATCGCCAATATCTCGATCACTGCCTCGCGAGAAACGCAGATGGACTTCAGCCAGCCGATTTTCGAGGCTGGTTTGCAGATCATGGTGCCATCGGACGCGGTGCGCCGCCCGTCACTGCTACATGCGTTACTGTCGCGCGAATTGTTCATTGCTATCGGGCTTGCCTTTGCCATCCTTCTTGGCGGCGGCATGCTGATGTGGGTGTTCGAGCGCCGCTCGCAGCCCTATTTCGACCGCAAGCTAGACGAGGCCTGGTTCCCCTCATTCTGGTGGGCCTTGAATCTGGTGGTCAATGGCGGGTTTGAGGAACGAATGCCGCGCACGCCATTTGGTCGAATTCTGGGTGTAGTGCTGGTTGTATCTTCGCTGTTTATCGTCTCGGTCTTCACTGCGCGGATCACCTCGGTCATGACAGTGGATGCAATCAGTGGCAGCGTGAATTCGATAAATGACCTTTACGGCAAAGAGGTCGGAACAATCTCGAATTCAACCGCTGCTAACTTTCTGAACCGCCGCGAGATCGAGTTTACCAACTATGATGGGCTCGACCCCATGCTTGAAGCTTTTCGCAACGAGGAACTGGACGCCATCGTGTTCGACGCGCCGATCCTGTCCTATTTCGCCGCCCATGAAGGCCGCCGGATTGCCTCGATGACAGGCGGTATATTCCTGCGCGAGAATTACGGCATTGCCTTCCCCACCGGGTCCCCCCTGGTCGAAGACGTCAACCAGGCGCTGCTGGCGCTGCGCGAAGACGGCACCTATGACGAGATTTATCGCAAGTGGTTTGGGGCGCGGAACTAAGCCGTCTCTTCATCCCCGAAAAACGGGGTCATCTGCGCCACGATCACTGCATTTTCATCCAGCGCGCGCTGCATCAGGGCCCGTTCATCCGGGTCGATCTCGTGACCTTGCGCTTCACGTTCAGCCAAAGTGCCATAGCCTGTGACATCCAAAGGCGCGGTATCTGCCTGTTTCAGGATCGCCACCGTTTCGCGCACGGCCTCGGCCTCGTCGACGCCGCTGGCAAAACACATCAATGCCGCCCCGGTTGCGCCGTCGGGCAGGCCATCGCCATCCTTGCGACCGATCTGCACAAGCAGGGTATAGACCTGCTGACGCGAAGGTTTCTTTTGCTTTTCCATGCAAGGGGCCATAGCCGCGCACCTGCCTGCGGTCAAGCAGCCGGGGAATTGCAGTGGATCGCCTGTGCCGCCATAGTGCCCGCAGTAACCTGACACCGATCACAAAAGGACGTTGCCATGACTTATCCGGATTTCATCACAGGATTCCCAAGCCTCGACGTGCCCTTCCCCGAAGATGTGGTGCAAACGGCCGTGATCAGATCAGACGCGGGGCTGGTGGCGTTTTTTACCTTTCTTCAGGATTTCGAACTGCCCCTTCATTCCCATCTGGCACAATGGGGAACTGTGGTCGAAGGTGAGATTGAGCTGACCATTGGCGATGAAACCAAGAGCTATGGCCCCGGTGACAGCTATTCGATCCCCGCAGGAGTGGAGCATGGCGGCAAGATCAAAGCCGGGTCGCGCGTCATTGATGTGTTCGAAGAACCGGACCGCTATCCGGTCAAAGGGTAAGCGATAACAAAAAAAGGGCCGCAGCGGATCGCGCTGCAGCCCCCTTGTTTGATCCGCGCCCAGTATTAGTCGCGCAGCAGCTCGTTGATCCCGGTTTTCGAGCGGGTCTTTTCATCCACCCGTTTCACGATCACGGCGCAGTAGAGGTTGATGTTGTTCTTGGACGGCATCGAGCCCGCAACAACCACCGAATAGGGCGGAACTTCACCATAGGTGACCTCGCCGGTTTCGCGGTCGACGATCTTGGTCGATTTGCCGATGAACACGCCCATGCCCAGAACCGAGCCTTCGCGCACGATGCAGCCTTCGACCACTTCGGACCGGGCGCCGATAAAGCAATTGTCTTCGATGATGGTCGGACCCGCCTGCATCGGTTCCAGAACGCCGCCGATCCCAACACCACCCGACAGATGGACGTTCTTGCCGATCTGCGCGCATGAACCGACGGTGGCCCAAGTATCAACCATTGTGCCCTCGTCCACATAGGCACCCAGGTTCACAAATGACGGCATCAGAACCACGCCGGGCGCAATAAAGGCGGATTTGCGAACGACGCAATTCGGCACCGCGCGAAAGCCAGCGGCCCGCCATTGGTTTTCACCCCAACCCGCGAACTTGCTGTCCACCTTGTCCCACCAGCCGCCGTCCTGAGCGCCGCCGGTCTGGATTTCCATATCCTTGATGCGAAAGCCCAGCAGAACCGCTTTTTTCGCCCACTGGTTCACATGCCAGTCGCCGCTGTCTTGCTTTTCCGCGACCCGCAGCGACCCGCTGTCCAGCGCGTTCAGCGTATCTTCGATCGCTTCGCGTGTCTCGCCGGTGGCGGCGGGGGTGATGGCATCTCGCGCCTCCCAGGCGGCTTCGATGGCGGCTTCCAGTTGCGCGTTGGACATTTGGCGGCTCCCTGCAGATTCTGTTCACGCTTGTGTTGCCTATACGCAAGCGACGGACTGGCTGCAATGCGACGCTGAGCGCGCGCTTTGCGGCTGTTTGTTGCGGTTTCAGCCGTTCAGAGGGTCCGGTGAGATGTTTCCACCACAGATCAGCACCGCCACCCGTTCGCCCGGCTCTGGCGTGTAAGCCCCCGAAAGCAGCGCAGCCAAGGCTGTTGCGCCCGCTGGTTCCACCAGAATCCGATGCGCCCGCCACAGGGCCTTCTGCGCCTGCGCGATGGCCTCATCACTGACCAGAACTGATTGCACGCCCTGTGCCAGATCGAAACAAATCGAGCCGATCCGCCGCGCGCCCAGCGCATTTGCCGCAATGCCCGAGACGGACACATCCACCGGTTCTCCCGCCTGCAGGGCTGCATTCAGCGCGCAGGAGGTTTCCGGCTCAACCGCCACGACCTTGCGCGTGCCTTGCAGCCAGGCCAGCGCCCCGGCGATCAGACCGCCACCGCCCACCGCGATCAATACGGTATCCGCTTTCAGGCCCTGTGCCTCCCATTCGGCAAAGCAGGTTCCCTGCCCGGCGACCGTAGCGGGGGCGTCATAGGCGTGAATCTGCATCGCGCCCGACGCATCCTCATACGCCTGCGCCGCAGCAAGAGCGTTGGCATATTCTCCCGGCACCACGCTCAGATCTGCGCCTGCCTGTTCAATCAGCGCAATCTTGGACGGCCCTGCCAGTTCCGGGACAAAAATCTTGGCCGGATAGCCTAGCGCCTGTGCCGCATAGGCTGCGGCTGCGCCATGATTGCCGCCCGATGCGGCCACAACACCAGCCTCGGGCACATCCGAACTGATCAGAGTGTTAAACGCCCCGCGCGCCTTGAAACTGCCGGTGTGCTGCATATGCTCCAGCTTCATTTCCACCGAATAACCCAGACCCAAGGCACGGCTTTCCATGACTGGCGTCACTTGTGCATAGCCGGTTATGCGATGCTGTGCCGCCAGTATTTCGCTCTTCCAATTCATTCTCATCTTTCCGTGACTGGCACTCTGCGCCCGAACCCTATAGCTGTTTGGAAAACACGCAAGCAGGGATCGTTACCCCATGAGAGAAGACCGCCTCAGCCCGTTTCGCGACGCGCAGACCGACCGTTCGACCGCAAGCGAGGTACCCGACACCCCGCAAACCCGCTCACCCGCCTATCGCCTTGCCTTTGCCGATGAGGATTTCCTGTGCCGGGACGAGCTGCGCCCGGTGCGCTTGCAGCTGGAACTGCTCAAGCCCGAGATGATCATGACCGAGCGTGAGATCACCTCGACCATCGTCATGTTCGGCGGCGCGCGTATCCCTGAGCCGTCACAGAAACACACCGCGCGGACGGAAACGCTGGCCGGGCTGTCGGAATATTACGACGAAGCGCGCGAGTTTGCCCGGTTGATGACCGAGAAATCGAACGAAACCGGCGGGCGCGAGAATGTAATCGTCACCGGCGGTGGCCCCGGCGTGATGGAGGCTGGCAACCGCGGCGCGCAGGATGCGAACGGCTGTTCCATCGGCCTGAACATTGTGCTGCCGCATGAACAGGCACCGAACCTGTACGTTACGCCCGAGCTCAGCTTTAACTTCCACTATTTCGCCATCCGCAAGATGCATTTCCTGATGCGCGCCCGCGCCATCACCATCTTCCCCGGCGGCTTTGGCACCATGGATGAGCTGTTCGAGTCCCTGACCCTGATTCAAACCGGCCGTATGGAGCGCGTGCCTTTCCTGCTATTCGGTCGCGCGTTCTGGGAAAAGGTCATCAACTGGGAGGCGCTGGCCGATGCCGGCACCATCTCGGACGAGGATCTGGACCTGTTCCGGTTCGTCGATACCGCGCAAGAGGCGGTCGACATAATCGAGAAATGGGAACCCACCCCGCCCCGTGACGAAATACCGGGGCGCTAAACGATGGGGCGCAAGACCGGCGAGATGCTGCATCTGCGGGGCAACGCACTGACCAAGGGCGAGCCCGTGGCCCTGCCCCTGACCCAAAGCAGTATGTTCCACCTGCCCGGCGCACCGGACGGGCATGATTTCTACGGTCGCGTCAACAACCCAACCTGGGAACATCTGGAACAGGTTCTCGCCCATCTTGAAGACGCCCCCTGCCTGGCTTTCCCGTCGGGCATGGCGGCGATCTCGGCCGCGTTGTTTGCCACGGTCAAAGCCGGGTCGCGCATCCTGATCCCGTCGGATGGCTATTACGTCACTCGCGTGCTGGCCGACCGATTTCTGTCTGGTCTGGGTGTCATCGTGACAGAACGCCCGACAACCGCCTTTTCCGAAGGCGGGTTCGACGGCATCGATGTGGTCTTTGTCGAAAGCCCCTCGAACCCTGGTCTGGATATGATGGACCTGCCAGCCATCGCGTCGTCCGTGCGCGCAGCTGGTGGGATCACCATTGCTGACAACACAACCATGACACCACTGGGCCAGCGTCCTTTGGATATGGGCGTAGATATCGTCGTGTCCTCGGACACCAAGGCCATGGGTGGGCATTCCGATCTGCTGATGGGCCATGTGGCCAGCCGCAATACAGATGTCATGGAGCGGGTCGAGGAATGGCGGCGTGTCTCTGGCGCGATCCCCGGTCCGCACGAGGCTTGGTTGCTGCATCGTGGGCTGGAAACACTGGATGTTCGGTTCGACCGGATGTGCAGCTCAGCCCAGGTGTTGGCAGAACGGTTGGCGGCGCATCTGGCTGTGAAAGACATCCGCTATCCCGGCCTGCCAAGTGACCCATCCTACACCTTGGCACAGGCTCAGACCACGCGGTTCGGATTCCTTCTTTCGATCACGTTGGAAACCCAGGCCAAGGCCGAAACCTTCATCAACACCTGTCCAATGCTGCGCCCTGCGACGTCTTTTGGCGGCGTCCATAGCTCGGCCGAGCGCCGCGCCCGTTGGGGCGACGACGTTGACCCCGCTTTTGTCCGTCTGTCGGTGGGATGCGAGCCGGTGGTTGAGCTTTGGCAGGCAATCGATGCCAGCCTGAACGCGCTGTAATTACTTTTTGGGCGTGCGCAGCTCGGTGAACACGTAGATCGGCAGCACGACGCTGGCGATCAGCGCGCCCAGCCAGACCAGCAATGTCGCAGCCAGCAGGTTGGAAATTCCGCCAACCGTCAACCCATTGGTCACCAGATCGGTCACAAGCAGGCCAACAAAGGTCACGATCAACGCGATCCCGCCTTTCAACGAAGGCGCCCTTTTCTCACCCAACTTCAGGATCAGCGGCTCGGCCACCACCTGCACCAGCGTGAAGACGATCACCACAACGATGAATGAAATCGGCTTGATTGCAAAACCGGTCAGTAGCAAAGCGGCCAACATTAACCCAATGGCATTGCCCGCCAGCAGGGCCAGAACCGATTTAAGTCTGCGCGTCATCGGCTAATCTCCGTCAATGAATAATATGAAACAGCCTGATAGTATCAGAGATTACGAAACTTGCGAACCAATTTAGCCACCGGTCCTTTTTGACCTGTTGAAATCACGTGATAAAATACCTTCATCATGATCAGCCCTTCCCCCATCCATGAGAGGTGAGATGAGCGACGATCCCTATGCCGCACTTGGCGTGGCCAAAGATGCCAGCGACGCTGAAATCAAAAAAGCGTATCGGCGTATTGCCAAGGAATGCCATCCGGACTTGAAACCCGGGGACGCCGAGGCCGAAGCCAATTTCAAGGCCGCCGCCGCGGCCTATGATCTGTTGAAAGATCCTGAGACGCGCAAACGCTATGACAATGGTGAGATTGATGCCTCGGGACAGGAACGCCCGCAACAGCAATACTATCGCGATTACGCCGAAGCCGCCGGCAACCCCTATCGCGGGCAGGCGACGGACCCGGACGACATGTCGGATATATTTGCCGAATTCATGCGGGGTCGCGGCGGATTTGGTGGGCAAGGCGGCCGCGAGTTTCACGCGCCCGGCCACAATCTGAACTTCACGCTTCAGATCAGCTTTCTGGATGCGGTATTCGGCGCCAGCCAGAAGCTGACCCTGCCGGATGGGGACCGGATCGAAGTCAAGATACCCGCAGGGATCACAAGCGGTCAGACCATTCGCCTGCGGGGCAAGGGTGCCGCTGGCTATGGTGAGGGGCCGCGCGGCGATGCGCTGGTGACAGTATCAGTCGCGGATCATCCGGTATTCGACCGTCAGGGAAATGACATTCACATCACGCTGCCCATCACGATTGATGAGGCGGTGCTGGGCGGCAAAGTGGCGGCGCCCACGATCGATGGGGGCGTAAACGTGACCGTTCCGGCCGGAACCAGCAGCGGCAGAACCCTGCGCCTGCGGGGTAAGGGCGTCAAGAAGCGCGGCTCGGCCGAACGGGGCGACCAGTTGATCGAGCTGACCATTTCAATGCCCGATCAAATCGATGATGAGTTGAGGCAATTTATGGATTCATGGCGAGAAACCCACCGCTATGACCCACGCAAAGGAATGCCGTCATGACCCGCACCCTGACCGAAGAGGAACTGATCACCGCCGTAGCCCGGCTGACTTCGACCCGATTGACAGAATATCTGGCCGCCGAAATCGTGATCCCCGAACAAACAGATCGCGGATTGGTCTATCACAGCATCGACGTTGCCCGGCTGGAGTTGGCCTGCGAGTTGCACGACCAATACGAAATGGAGGCAGACGCAGTGTCGATGATGATTTCCCTGATCGACCAGATGCATGGGCTGCGCGCAGAACTTCGAGAGGTCCTGAACGCCGTCGCAGCGCAGCCAGATCCGGTTCGTCAGCAACTGATCAAAGTGATCGGCACCGCGAGATTTGGGTGAGAGCGGCCTAATTGTCGACCAGATATTCTTCGGGAACGAAGAATGTGTAATCTCGGTCGGCAACCGCCTCGTGGCAATCGTGGCAATACGCAACTGCGTTGGCGCGATCCCCCAACGTGTCCCCAAACAATGACCCGTCCGGCATGACCATGATATAGCGCCAGTCAGCCGTAGCAGGGTTGGCGCCCTCGGCCAGTTTCTGCATGACGAACATCGCGCCGGGATGGCTTTTCCCCTCATCCGTAACGGTCACGCTGTCCTTGGCCAGCACAGACCCCACCGGAAGCTTTTCGCCTTCCGTCAGGGTTGCATAATTATACGCCATCCGGTTTGCATAGCTGTTCACAAATCGCCGACCATGGGTTTCAGATATATAGGGCGCATCGTTGTACAGCGGCCAGTTTTGGTAATTCAGAAGCAAATCCAACTGCGCTGCGGCATAGCCGCGTGCCATCCGGCGCTGCAACGAGTCATAAATTTCACGCGCGTCGTCCTTGGTCAGATCAGCCGGATTTTCGATAGCCAGATGAGCATCCTCATCATTTGACTGCGCAACAGCATCAGTTACGGCGACGGCCGCACAAGCCAAAACTAAAACAAAACTAAAGTACGGGATTTTCAATCGAAACATCATAGAGATAACCCAACTCGTAACCTGTTATGCCGCAATCGGCACACGGAGCTGAAATACAAGGTAGCCGCCGTGAACGAATTTGCCACATGCCAGCCACCGAACTCACCCTATTGTGCGCAAGTGAGCCTGGTGCATCCACACCTAGCCTCTGAAACATATCAAATTTTGCATTCTATAGACAGCGCCCCAAAAATTAATTTTGCGATGCGCCGTCTATTCAGCCGCTTATCCGCGGTCGAGACCGGCCTCGGCCTCAATCTGCTTGCGCGATTTACGGGCGCGTTCGGTGGCCGATTTCAGCTGACCGCAGGCCGCCATAATGTCCTCGCCCCGCGTCTTGCGGATGGGCGAGGCATACCCGGCCTGATAGATGATATTGGCAAAAGCCCGAATACGATTGTTCGAGCTGCGCTTATACGGCGCGCCGGGCCATTCGTTGAACGGGATCAGATTGATCTTAGCCGGGATTTTGTGGCGCTTGATATGTTCGATCAGACGATGCGCATCCTCATCGCTGTCATTCACACCATCAAGCATCACGTATTCAAACGTAATCCGTTCCGAATTGGAAACCTTGGGATAGCTGGCCAAAGCCTGCAGCAACTCTTCGATATTCCAGCGTTTGTTGATCGGCACCAGCACATCGCGGACTTCATTGGTCGTCGCGTGGAACGAAATTGCCAGCAGGCAGCCAATTTCCTGCGCGGTACGCGCGATCTCGGGCACCACGCCCGATGTCGACAGGGTAATCCGGCGGCGAGACAGCGAGATACCTTCGGGGTCCATCGCGATTTTCATCGCGTCACGGACGTTCTCAAAATTGTAAAGAGGCTCGCCCATACCCATCAGAACGATGTTCGACAGCAGGCGGGTTTCGTCCTTGGGCGCTCCCGGTACCGGCCACTCGTCAAGATCATCCCGCGCCATCATCACCTGACCGACAATTTCCGCCGCCGTCAGGTTGCGCACCAGTTTCTGCGTGCCTGTATGGCAGAAGGAACAAGTCAGCGTGCAACCGACCTGAGACGAGATACACAGCGTGCCGCGATCGTCCTCGGGAATATAAACCACCTCGACCTCATGCCCGCCAGCAATACGGACCAAATACTTGCGTGTGCCATCCTCGGACACTTGTCGGGTCACAACCTCGGGGATTTCGATCACGAAATGCTCGGCCAGCTGGGTACGATAGGCTTTGGCCAGATTGGTCATCTCGGCAAAGTCGCGCACACCCCATTGGTAAATCCACTGCCAGATCTGGCCCGTGCGCATCTTGGCCTGTTTTTCAGGCGTGCCGTGTTCGATCAGGGTCTCGCGCAGGCGATCCCGGGTCAACCCGACAAGGTTCACCTTCCCCTCCGGCAATTTGCGGGGGATGGTCATGACGTCTTGAGTGATCGGCGCTTTGGGCGACATAGGTGGGTCTCGAAGATTCTGGCTTGGAATGCGCCTCTATATAGGACTGCGCGCAAAGATCAAAAGAATTCGTCGCGCCTAATTTACAAAACGCAGCAATTCGTCAATCCGCAGGCGCCCCAATTCAATCCGGCAAGAGGTGATACCAATGCCGGTTCCCGACCCACCACCAAAAGACGCGCCGACCGCCTCGCACTGCGCATCACGATACCCGACCCAGGCGCTTTGCGCCGCCTCCATCGCAGGCGCCGCGCTTGTCCGTCCGGTCACCTCGTCCAACGCGTTGGCTGCATCCATGGCAAAGCCAAAACTATCGGTCAGCGCAGCCTCAACCCCCGCTTCCATACTGGCAACGCAAGATCCGATTTCGACTTGTGAACTTGCGTTCGTGCATTCCATTGCAGGATCCGCCACAGCCAACGTGGGGGTTAAAACAGCCATTATCACCAAACGCATGACATACTCCTCGAAGGGTCGTTAGACTAACGCGTTCAGCTTAGCACAGCGACGCCAGAGGTTACAAAAAACCGCGGGGGATCAACCCCGCGGTCATTCGAACTCCTATGCCGCCCGGACGTTTCCAGGCCAGCCGTATTGGATCACGCACCTGCTGGTGGAATAAAGCAATCCTCGGCGTCCAGCGTTTTGACCGGATCGTTTGGCCCACATTGCTCTCCCGAAACCGGGTATGTCTCAGCGGATTTATCACAAGCGCTCAGCAATACGACGGCGGTCAGCACAAACAGGCCCAAAACTTTCTTCTGCATCGATGCTCTCCTTTTCTCTCTGCTTGAACCGATTAGTTCAGTATTTCAGAGCGCGGAGCATTGACGCAGATCAAATTTATAGATGACGTTAAGTTAAGCTATGAAGGAGGGCGGTCCTATCCTGCGAAACTGGCACCACTTTGCAAGCCGGGCCACTGCCCGAGCGCTGGCGCGCTCAGTTGGTACAGCGTTTCTCGGCGTCGTCTAAAGCGGCTGTGAAGCCCAGCAATGAGAAAGTATCTTTGGTCTGAGTGCCGCGCTCGGACCGGGCGGTCAGCACTGCTTCGGTACCGCTTTTCATGGCAGCGATTACTTTTTGGTCATCACCCTCTGACGCGGGCCAGGCCCATTCGCCTTCGGTGCTGAATTCGAAGCTGTTTCCGTCGATGGATACAGATACGGTCGATCCCGCGGCAAACGGATAGCCCCCGGTGAATGAGACGCGCCCCTTCACATCGGGATCAGGTCTGAACACGACAAACAGCAGGATGTCGCTGCGCCTCACCGAAACAACGCGCCCGCCGCGCGTGTTGACGGTTTCATCCGGCGTTGCAACGCTCCAGCATTCGGTTGGGTCCTCTTCCACAAACACACTCCAGTCGGTGTTTACGGATACTCTATTGGTGCTGTCTGCCTGCTGAGCGGTTGCAGCCGTTGTCATCCCTGCCACGCACAGGCCCGCGATTACGCGGACGAGCTTTGATCCCATCTGTCCAGCCTCCTAGCTCGACCTAATACCTCATACCCACCGGAATGGCTCGCGAACCCTGACGGTTCGTCTGTAAGTTGCGTCTTCCGGTGATTGCCGACATACACACACTATCGCAAGTTTCGCCATAGGCGAAAGGGCGGTTGGCAGTTTTTTGCGCATGTTTAGGAGGGTCCCGATGACGCAGCCTGTAGCAATGACCGAACTATGGCGGGGGCCTTTACTGGAAAGCCTGCATCTGGGACATGCGGTTATCTGTGATGACACGGGTCAAATCGTGCGCAGCTGGGGCGACCCGGAGGCGATAATCTACCCCCGGTCTTCGGCCAAGATGATACAGGCCCTGCCGTTGATTACATCTGGGGCGGCCGCGAAATACGGGCTGAACAGCGAGCATCTGGCATTGGCCTGTGCCTCGCATAACGGCGCGCATATTCACACAGACAGGGTAACGTCCTGGCTGGACCATCTGGGCCTGGCAGAACCCGATTTGCGCTGTGGGCCGCAAGAGCCTCAGGATATGGCGGCGCGCGACGGGCTGATACTTGCCGACGACACGCCCTGTCAGATCCACAACAACTGCTCGGGCAAACATTGCGGGTTTTTGACGGTAGCACAGCATATGGGCGCCGGGCCGGAATATCTTGAAATCGACCACCCGGTTCAACAGGCCTGTTTGTCCGCGCTGGAAGAAACCACCGGCGAAACCAGCCCCGGCTATGGCATCGATGGCTGTTCCGCCCCGAACTTTGCCACCTCGCTGGTGGGGATGGCACGGTCGATGGCGTGGTTTGCCTCGGCGGCGGACCGGTCGGACCGGGCCAGCGATGCGGCACAACACCTGACCGCGGCGATGATCAAACATCCCGAGCTGGTGGCCGGAGAGACGCGCGCCTGTACCGAGCTGATGCGCGCCATGAACGGGCGCGCCGCGATCAAGACCGGGGCCGAGGCCGTATTCATCGCCATCATCCCTGAAAAACGCATGGGCGTCGCGCTGAAGATCACCGATGGCGCCACCCGTGCCAGCGAATGCGCCATTGCTGCCATTCTGGTCAGCCTCGGCGTACTGGAGGCCGATCACCCGGCCACCCGCACCTTTATGAACGCCACGCAATACAGCCGTCGCGGGCTGGAATGTGGCGTGATCCGACCCGCGCCGGGTTTCCCCGGCTAGGGCCGCTACATCTCAATCTCGTGAATCTCGGCCACCTCGACCGAGCCTGACCCGTTTACGACCATGGGGCATCCCTTGGCCATTTCATTGGCGGCGTCGATGCTGTCGGCCTTGATCACGGTAAAGCCGGATACCGGGTTGGCACCGCCATTGTCGACCACACCGCCCGAGCTGACGGTATAGGACTGGCCCACCGGGTTGCCGGGTATTTCTAGTGACGGGCCCATATTCTGAAACCACGCGCCCCAGGCGGCCATGGTTGCTTCGACTTCGGCCGGGTCCGATGGCGTGGTCCCGCCGTGATAGACAAACAGAAACTGTGGCATTTCTTTCCTCCCAGATGAAAACTTATTGCGCCAGACCGGCCAGCTTGTTCAGCGTCGAGGTCCAGCCTTTCTCGTGGTTTGCGGCGATCTCGTCATCGCCCAGGTCGCGGTGATCGACCACCAGCCGAGCGCCGCCGCCTGCGGCTTCGATCCGCAGCGTTACATGGCTCTCGGCCCCACGCTGATCCTGATCGTCATGCCAGCCCCAGGTGAAGCCAACCGAATTGGGCGGATCGACATGGGTCACATGGCCCGAGACCTTGAACCGCTGGCCCTCGCCATTCTGCATGACCGAATACCACGGACCAACGCGCGAAAAATCGAGAGTATGTTCGGGCACATGCACCCCTTCGGGGCCCCACCATTGCAACAGCCGTTCTGCGACACTGATCCACGCAAACAGATCCTCTGGCGGTATCGGGAACGTGCGCTCCAGCTTTAGATCGGCCATGAGGTATCCCTTTCAATAGCATCGCCCAGACGATCCAGACTGCTTTCCCAGAATTGTCGTTTCGAAATGGTCCACTCCGCGATCGCGTACAGACCTTCGGGGCGGATCGAATACATCCGCTGGGTGCCCTGCACCCGTTGCCGAACCAGCCCGGCCTCACGCAAAACCTTCAGGTGGCGCGAGACCGCAGCACCCGACATGCCGCGCCCTTCGATCAGGTCGCCCGCGGGCTGCTCTCCGTCCTGCATCAACTGTTCAACGATGGAAAACCGCGTGGCGTCGGACAATGCGGAGAATGTGGTCAGAAGCGTATTCATGACCACTGTTTAACATTTTTGTTAAATAAAGGAAAGCCCCGGTTTTCAGGATTGGGCAAATTCCTGCCGCGCATAGCCCTGCAGATACAAAAGCGCGGTCAGATCGCCATGGTTGACGCGCACTTCGCATTGTTCCGCGACCGAAGGCTTTGCATGCAGCGCAACCCCGGTTCCGGCCCGGCCCAACATGCCCAGATCATTTGCCCCGTCACCCACAGCGATCACATCGTTTTCGGACAGGCCTAGACGCGCGGTGATCTGTTCCAGAGCATCAACTTTGGCCTGTCGTCCCAGAATCGGTCGCTGCACATCGCCGGTCAGCTTGCCGTTTTCGGCCAGCAGAGTGTTGGCACGGTTTTCGTCAAACCCCAATTCACTGCCCACCTTGGCAGTAAACGCCGTGAACCCGCCCGAGACCAGTGCCGCATAGCCGCCATTCGCGCGCATCGTCGCGACCAGCTCCTTCCCACCGGGCATCAAGGTGATGCGTTCGGCCAGAACCTTGCCGATCACAGCCTCATCCAACCCTTTCAGCAACCCGACCCGTTCGGTCAGCGCGCCTTCGAAATCCAATTCGCCATTCATTGCGCGGGCTGTGATGTCCTTGACGCGGTCGCCGACACCGGCCTCATCCGCCAGTTCGTCGATGCATTCCTGCTGGATCATGGTGCTGTCCATATCCGCCAAAAGCATCTTTTTGCGCCGCCCCTCGACAGGCTGCACGATCAGGTCAACGCCAAGCTTCTGCAAATCACCCCAGACATCCCACTGATTGCCCGGAAGTTCCTGGAGCGCGAACTCTGCCGCCTCATCCGGGCTGAGCCAGATGATCTCGGCCCCGCCCCAGGCATTCCGCAACGACTCGACCAGCGCCAAATCCAGCGTTCGCGTTTCGGGATTGGTCAACAGGGTGGCAACATACATAGTCTATCTCCGGCGAATTCACCTGCGATTAACGCAGATAGCCCCCGATCGCCAGAAGACAGTTTGTCCGCAGCAACCTCTGGCACATCATGCGGACAGAACGGCGACCGATTGCGCCATTCAGGGCTTTACCAGCACGCCATTCCAAGACAGATTCGCCAGGACTGGACAGAAAGGAACTCGGTAAATGGGCAACCTGCTTTACGATCGCTTGTTTGGCATTCACGCGGGCAAAGAGACGCCTTTCCTGCATCTGCCCAACGGTCAGGTGCTGACCCATTCTGATTTCCTGGACATGGCATCTCGGTTGGCCAATACCCTAATCGGCTTTGAGCTCGAACCCGGACAACGAGTTGCGGTTCAGGTGGAAAAGTCGCCCGAAGCGCTTGCGCTGTTTGCTGCTTGTGTGCAGACCGGTCTGGTTTTTCTGCCACTCAACACTGCCTATACGGTCAGCGAACTGAGCTATTTCATCGAAAACAGCGGCGCTGCGCTGGTGGTCTGCGATGATGTAAATAGGGCTGGTTTGGCACCCGCCGCCGCCGCCCAGAAGGCACGGCTTGAAACGCTAAACGCTGATGGATCCGGCAGCCTGATGCGGCGTGCGCTGGGTATGCTGCCTGCTTTCGAGCCGGTCAACCGCACCGAGGATGATCTGGCCGCCTTCCTGTACACGTCCGGCACGACCGGCCGATCCAAGGGCGCGATGTTGTCACAGGCCAATCTGCTGTCGAATGCCGAAACATTGGTACGGGAATGGCGGTTTACCGACGATGACGTGTTGCTGCATGCTCTGCCAATCTTTCACACTCATGGGCTGTTCGTGGCAACCAACGTGGTACTGGCTTCGGGCGGGTCGATGATCTTTCTGCCGAAATTCGATCTGGATGAGGTACTGCGGCATTTGCCTGATGCAACCGCGATGATGGGGGTTCCGACCTTCTACACCCGTCTGTTGGATGACGACCGGTTCACCGGCGATCTGGCATGTCATATGCGGCTGTTCATCTCGGGTTCGGCGCCAATGCTGGCCGAAACGCATCAGCAGTTTGAGGCCCGCACCGGGCACCGCATTCTTGAACGCTACGGTATGACCGAGACCAACATGAACACCTCGAACCCCTATGACGGTGAACGCCGCGCCGGATCCGTGGGGTTCCCCTTGCCGGGCGTTGAGCTCAAAGTGACCGACTCTGAGACGGGTGAAACCTTGCCACAGGGCGAAATCGGCATGATCGAGGTGCGTGGCCCCAACGTCTTTCAGGGCTATTGGGAAATGCCCGAGAAGACCGCAGCAGAGTTGCGCGAGGACGGGTTCTTTATCACCGGCGACCTTGGACGTGTGGACGCGGACGGCTATGTCCATATCGTCGGACGCGGCAAGGACCTGATCATCTCGGGCGGGTACAACATCTATCCCAAAGAGGTCGAACTGGTGCTGGACGACCAGCTCGGTGTTCTGGAAAGCGCAGTTATCGGCGTGCCCCATCCGGATTTCGGCGAAACCGTGTTGGGCCTGTTGGTAGCCGAACCAAACAAGTCGCCCGACCTCGAGGCCATCATGGCAAGCGCGCAGACCCAACTGGCGCGATTCAAACATCCCCGCAAGCTGATCGTGCTGAACGAATTGCCGCGCAATACGATGGGCAAAGTGCAAAAAAACGCGCTACGCGAAGCTTACAAAGACCTGTTTACCGAAGACTAGGTCTCAGCGGCGCGCGCCCCTGTGCGGTCAGCAACCAGCAATCACGGCCCTCGAACACGGCAGTGGCCAACGGATGACCATAGCCCGCGCCCGCATCCAAATTGATCCGATTGCCGCAATGTTCCGCCGTATCCACAGGGGTGTGACCATGCACGATCAGCCAGGGGTGCGGGCCAGATTCAACCAAAAATTCCTGCCGTATCCAAACCAGGTCATCTTCGGATTGCTGCGACAGTGGAAGACCGGGCCTGATGCCAGCGTGGACGAACAGCAGTTCATCCTCCTGATGGTAAACTGGCAAAGCGTTGATAAAATCCAGATGTGCTGGCGGTACGGCGGCACAGGCCCGTTCATGGACCTGATAGATGCGGTCATTGTCCGTGACTTCAACCCCATAGGAGGCCAGCGTATCCCGACCACCCAGCCGTGGGTTCAGCCAGTTCAGCGTGACGGGCAGTTGCTTATCTGCAATCTCGCGCTCTTGCACGAAGCGAGTCATCATGCGGTCGTGGTTACCCTTGACCATGACCCAGTTCCGCCCCGTCTGTTGGCTTTCGATCAGCAGGTTCAGAACACCACGACTGTCCGGGCCTCGATCGACATAGTCCCCCAGAAACACAATCTTTGCATCTGGCCCGCCATCGGCCTCGATCCGCGACAGCGCAACCTGCAGCATGCCGAGCTGGCCGTGGATGTCACCGATTGCATAAATTGGCGAGGACATGGAAAACCCTAAATCAACAGGAACACCCTGCTTGTGACGCGTCTTGGCGGCCGGGAAAAGAAAATACCCACGCCTTGGAAGACGCGGGTATGAAGTGTCTCAGATATTCAACACCGCCTCAGGCAACGTCGAACTCCAGCGGTTTGATTTGCGTGAACAGGCCGGTTTCGGCCAGCTTTGCCCGCGCTTCGGCTGGTACGGGTTCATCAACATAAAGCAAGGCAATCGCCTCCCCCCCTGCCTCGGTGCGTCCGAGGGTAAAGTTCGCGATATTGACGCTGTGCTCACCCATGGCCTGACCTAACGCACCGATGATACCCGGCACATCTTCGTTCGTGGTATAGAGCATGTGCGCGCCCACCTCGGCGTCGATATTGATGCCTTTGATCTGAATGAAGCGCGGCTTGCCATCGCTGAACACGGTTCCGCCGATCGAACGCTCGCGTTTCTCGGTCACGACGGTCACCTTGATATAGCCCTCGAAGGCGCCAGACTTGTCCTGATTGGTGGTCGAAATCTGAATACCACGTTCCTTGGCCACAACCGGGGCCGAAACCATGTTCACCTCGGGATTGAACTTCTTCATGATCCCGGCAACAGCCGAGCAGTTCAAAGCGGCAAGGTTCATTTCCGACGCAACACCATCATAGAGGATGTTGATCGCCTTGATCGGCTCATCCGTCATCTGACCGATGAAACCGCCCAGATGCCCGGCCAGTTTGATCCAGGGCCCCATGACCTTGGCCTCTTCCGCCGTCACGCTGGGCATGTTCAGCGCGTTTTCCACCGCGCCGGTCAGCAGATAGTTCGAGATCTGCTCGGCCACCTGCAGCGCCACGTTTTCCTGCGCCTCGGTCGTGGCGGCACCCAGATGCGGGGTGCAGACGACATTGGGCAGGTTGAACAGCGCGTTGTCCTTGGCCGGTTCTTCGCTGAACACGTCAAAGGCGGCACCGGCAACGTGACCGGATTGCAGAGCCTCGGCCAGCGCCTCTTCATCGACCAGACCGCCGCGGGCACAGTTGACGATGCGCACGCCAGGCTTGGTCTTGGCCAGATTTTCGCGGCTGAGGATGTTGCGAGTCTGATCGGTCAGCGGCACATGCAAGGTGATGAAATCGGCACGCGACAGCAGCTCATCCAGTTCAACCTTTTCAACACCCATCTTGGCGGCTTTCTCTTCGCCCAGATAGGGATCATAGGCGACAACCTTCATTTTCAGGCCCAGGGCGCGTTCGCAGACGATCCCGCCAATATTGCCCGCACCAATGACGCCCAAGGTTTTGTTGGTCAGCTCGATCCCCATGAACTTAGACTTTTCCCATTTGCCCGCATGGGTCGAAGTGCTGGCCTCGGGGATCTGCCGCGCCACGGCGAACATCATCGCAATCGCGTGCTCGGCTGTGGTGATCATGTTGCCAAAGGGCGTGTTCATCACGATGACGCCCTTCTTGCTGGCGGCATCCTTGTCGACATTGTCGGTGCCGATGCCGGCGCGACCTATGACTTTCAGCTTGTCCGCATGTTCCAGCAAGGTCGGCGTGACCTTGGTGGCCGAGCGGATGGCAAGGCCGTCATATTGGCCAATCACTTCGGCCAGTTTATCTTTGTCCTTGCCCAGATCGGGCATGAAATCCACGTCGATGCCGCGGTCGCGGAAAATCTGAACAGCGGTTTCACTGAGTTTGTCAGAAACGAGTACTTTGGGAGCCATGTCTGTGGTCCTTGAATGTAATGAGATGTCCGGGCCTGAGGCGGCCCGGTGAAGATTGGGAAAGATCAGGCGGCTTCAGTTTGTGCTGCGAGCTCAGCCTCGAAGGCCCAGGCTAGCCAGGGCAACATCGCTTCGATATCCGAAGTTTCGACCGTGCCGCCGCACCAGATACGCAGACCCGCAGGTGCGTCGCGATAAGCCCCGATATCCAACGCGATATTCTCGGCCTCCAACCGCTTTGCAACGGCCTTGGCAAAGGCTGCGCCGTCCCGGATGCGCGCATCGGTGAATTTCAGACAGACAGACGTATTCGACTGCGTCGCCGGGTCGTCAGCCAGGTTAGCGATCCAGCCATTCTGCTCGCAGAACGCATGCACCGCACCGGCATTCGCATCGGCCCGGCCAATCAATCCCTGCAGACCACCAACTGAGCGCGCCCAATCCAATGCGAACAGATAGTCCTCAACCGCCAGCATCGACGGGGTGTTGATCGTGGCGCCAGTAAAGATACCATCGATCAGCTTACCGCCCTTGGTCAGGCGGAAAATCTTGGGCAATGGCCATGCGGGGGTATAGCTTTCAAGCCGCTCCACAGCGCGCGGGGAAAGGATCAGCATCCCATGCGCCGCCTCTCCGCCCAGAACTTTCTGCCAGCTAAACGTGGTCACATCCAACTTGTCCCACGGCAGGTCCATCGCGAAGGCCGCTGAAGTCGCATCGCAGATCGTCAAACCCTGACGGTCATCCGCGATCCAGTCACCGTTTGGCACCCGCACGCCCGAAGTCGTGCCGTTCCATGTAAAGACCACGTCATGGAAGAAGTCGACCGAGGCCAGATCGATGATCTGCCCATAATCGGCTGTTTTCACTTCGGCGTCGATTTTTAGCTGCTTGACCACATCCGTGATCCATCCCGCGCCAAAACTTTCCCAGGCCAGCATCTCGACCTTGCGTTCACCCAACAGCGACCACAGCGCCATCTCAACCGCGCCGGTGTCAGACGCGGGAACGATGCCGATCTTGTAATCTGCTGGAATGCCCAGCACTTCACGCGTACCTTCGATGGCCGCTTTCAGCTTGTCCTTGCCAACAGCAGCGCGATGCGAACGGCCAAGCGCTGCGTCAGCCAGTTTGGTCAGGTCAAATGTGGGGGGTTTGGCGCAGGGGCCCGAGGAAAAGCGCGGATTTGCCGGCCGCATTTCAGGTTTGCGCACGGCGTCATGCGACGCCGGTTGTTCGATAGTCATGTGTATTACCCTTCCAGATACACGCCCCTCGTTGGGGAGGGGTGTCCCACGGACAGAGCTAGGGTGCAGACGCAGCATCAACAAGCGAAAAAGACCCATCAGAAATCAAAAACGACAGGTTTTTATGCGCAAGTTGGGGGAGCGCGTTTCCGATAGGCGCAATTTCGTCACCGGCACAGCGCATCGTCCTTGTTGCCTATCAGGTCAACCGAACGGCTTCACCCGTTGCCAGCGCCTGTTGTGCCGCCAACCCCATACGAACGGACCACAGCCCATCCTGCAGCGTCACATCCGGCGCAGCCCGCTCGCCTCGAACAAGCGCCAGGAACCCCTGATGCTGGTAATAGGTCGATCCATTGTGGTCCCCGGCGGCCAGCAGGCGCGGATCGACGGGGATGTCCTGTGACACCGGCCCCTTCGGATTACGCGGGCTGACAATCACCTGCGGCACCGGCGGCTCACCCAGATGATCGGGCCAAAAGCGCCCCGGCCCCGGCACCAGCGCCTCGATCTTGGCCAGTTGTCCTGTGGCCGAGATTTCCTCTTGGTACCGCGATCCTTCGGCGAACATGCACAGTTCCAGCATCGCCCGCGTGCCGTTGGCGAAATCAACCAGAACATAACCGTGATCCAGAATATCCGGCGTTTCCCCATCATAGCTTTCGTCCAGATGGTTTACCGCCTGCCCACCGCTGGCGGTGATCCGCACCGGATCGGACCCAAGGATCAGCCGCATCAGGTCGAAGAAATGGCAGCATTTCTCGACAAATGTGCCGCCGGTATTGCGGTTGAACCGGTTCCAGTTGCCGACCTTTTCCAGAAAGGGAAATCGATGTTCTCGGATCGTCAGCATCTGCACCCCGCCGGTGGATTGGAGCCCTTTGATCAAAGCGGCAATCGGAGGCATATAGCGATATTCCATCGCCACCCAGATTGGATGGGGATAGTCACGCTGCACCGTTTCCAGCCGCGCCGCATCCTGCGGATCGGTAAAAAGCGGCTTTTCCACCAACAGGGGCAGTGGGCGCATCGCCGCAATGTCGCAGATCTGATCCACATGCAGGTGGTTCGGGCTGGCGATGACCAGGCAATCCAGATCCTCGACCGCCAGAAGATCAGCCACCGACCCCACCATCACAGCCTCGGGCGCGATCTCTTGCGCGGCGCGGGCCATCTGCGGGTCGGGCTCATAGATTGCCGCCACGCGCGTGCCATCCAGCAGAGCGATATTATGCAGGTGCTCCTGCCCCATCATGCCGCATCCGATCAGCCCGTAATTGATGGTCCGGGTCATGCGCGTTTCCTTTTACTTCAAGCGTTGAACATAGGTGGCCCGATCCGGATCGAACCAAGTTTTAGAGAATTCGACGGGTTCGACCTGTTCTGACCAGCTGAACCGCTCGATATACCCGACCGTCTGCCCGAAGGGCTTGGTAAAGCCCGTCGGTGTCCAATCGGGCAGCGCGGCGATTGAAACCCTGTCTACGGCCCGCGTGATCCAGAACCCCAACTGCTGCTGATAATAGCGATACAGCGAGTCAGACAGCAGGTTGCCGTCGATCAAACCCACTGATTCGTCGAGCCATATCTCTTCGACCGCGATGATTGTGTCATTCAAATAGCGCATCCGGCGCACGCGCGACCCCGTGGCCGCGGCTCCGAAACCGGGCAGATTGGCAGGCTTTTCCAGATGATCGACCGACAGGATATCCGCGCTTGGCAAACCGCCCCCTTCGGGCAGCTCAAGCCGGAACATCGCATAGACGCTGTTCTGCGTTCCGGTCTCACGGATGTAATTGCCCGAGCCCTGAATGCGTTCCAACATCCCTTTTTTCTCAAGCTCAGACAGCGATTTTCGCAGGGTCCCGACCGAGACATTCAGGTCCGCCGCCATGTCCCGTTCCGGCGGCAGGCGCTCACCGTCAATCAGACGGCCGGCCGCAATATCGCGGATCAGCAGTTCTGCAATCTGAACATATATCGGAAGGGCATTGGGGTTTCGGCTTGTGGGGGGCACGTCGGGGCGCTTCGATTGGTCACAGGAAAAATTGATACACTATTGATCTACATCAATGTGATTGCTACGCAAGAGAAAAAGCAAATCCATTGCGGAGACCGACTCAGATGACGATCGTCCCAATCACCTCCCCCGATCTGAATGCGGCCGAGGTCTCGTGGTTTTCGGCTCTGTGTTCGGATGACTATCAGTTTCTGGGGATGCCCGATGGCGATCTGCGGTCCAGCTGGGACCATTGTTCCGCCATCGTGAAAGAGGCCGAGGCACAGGGGTTTCGCAACATCCTGTGCCCGTCATCCTATCAGGTCGGTCAGGACACGCTCAGCTTTGTTGCTGGATGCGCACCGATCACCGACAAGATCAACCTGCTGGCCGCGGTGCGTTGCGGTGAAATGCAGCCCATCATGCTGGCCCGCACCATCGCGACGCTGGATCACATGTTGCAGGGGCGCTTGACGGTCAACATCATCTCGTCCGATTTTCCTGGTGAAAAGGCAGACAGCGCGTTCCGTTATCAACGCTCGCGCGAAGTCGTCGAAATCCTGAAACAGGCTTGGACGCGGGATGAGATCAACCATGCGGGCGAGGTCTATAATTTCTCGGGCCTGACCACCGATCCAGCCAAACCCTATCAGACCGGCGGACCACTGTTGTATTTCGGCGGCTATTCCCCATCTGCGCTCGAACTGTGCGGAGAGCATTGCGATGTCTACCTGATGTGGCCAGAAACCGAGGATCAACTGGCCGGGCGGATGCAGGCGGTTCATGCGGTAGCCGAGAATTACAACCGGACACTGGATTACGGCTTGCGCGTTCACATGATCGTTCGCGATACCGAGGCCGAAGCGCAAGAATACGCGGATTACATCGTATCCAAGCTGGACGACGAATACGGTCGCGCCATCCGCGAACGGGCGCTGGATTCCACTTCGCTGGGTGTGGCGCATCAGGCCAAAAACCGCGATCTGGCGGATGAATATGGCTATGTCGAGCCAGGTCTTTGGACCGGCGTGGGCCGGGCGCGGTCTGGCTGCGGCGCAGCGCTTGTGGGCTCCACCGATCAGGTCATGACCAAGATTGAAGACTATCAAAAGATGGGCATCCGCGCCTTCATCTTCTCGGGCTATCCACATCTGGACGAGGCCCGCCATTTCGGTGCCCGCGTGATGCCCAACCTGAAAACCTGCTCGCTTCCCGAGGAATACGGACGCGTGCCCAAAACCATCCCAGCCACCCCGCTGGGCAACGGAGTTCGCCGCTAATGCAACGTGTAAAGCTTTCAGACACGCTGGAAATGAGCCGCCTGGTATACGGCATGTGGCGCTTGGGTGATGACAGTGACACCTCGGCGGATCATGTCGAAGCCAAGATACAAGCCTGCCTGGATCAGGGCATCACCACATTCGATCAGGCCGACATCTATGGCGGTTACGCAGCCGAGGCGGTTTTGGGCAACGCCCTGCGCGCCA
Organism: Ruegeria faecimaris; assembly: GCF_900182615.1. Taxonomy (GTDB): domain Bacteria; phylum Pseudomonadota; class Alphaproteobacteria; order Rhodobacterales; family Rhodobacteraceae; genus Ruegeria; species Ruegeria faecimaris. Next base: position 183,232 of record NZ_FXTE01000005.1, read on the forward strand.
ACCCGGCGCTGCGCGCGCGGATGGAGATCGTCACCAAATGCGACATCGTTGCGCCGATGGGCCGATACGCGGATGCGAAGGTAAAATATTATGACACGTCGCGTGCGCATATCCTGAAATCCGTCGACACCTCGCTGTCCGAAATGGCAATCGACCATTTCGACCTGCTCCTGATCCACCGCCCTGATCCCTTCATGGACCACCATGAGACCGGCGCAGCGCTGGACGAGGTCGTGGCCAGCGGCAAAGTGGGCGCGGTTGGCGTATCGAATTTCCGCCCGTGGGACTGGACGCTTCTGCAATCAGCGATGAAGACCCAACTGGTCACCAACCAGGTCGAGATCTCGCTGGGCGAAATCCGCCCCTTCACCAATGGCGACCTAGCGTTTCATCAACAGCATGGGCAGCCGGTGATGGCGTGGTCGCCGCTGGGCGGCGGACTGCTGATGGCCGGGAACCCTCCGGTCGGCGTGGTCGCGGATGAGATCGCCGCCGAATTCGGAGTGGACCGGGCCGCAGTGGCCGTGGCCTTCCTTCTGGCACATCCTGCAGGCATCCTGCCGGTGCTAGGCACCAACAATCTGGGCCGGATCAAACAGATTTCGGACGCCTTGAAAGTCAATCTGGATCGCGAGAGTTGGTACCGCCTTTATGAGGCGGCACTGGGCCATGAGGTACCATGATGAATGCAATGTCACAGGACATGAACCATACTTTCATCCCACACAAGGATGACACCCGAACCCTGCGCGATGCGTTTGGCCGCTTTGCCACCGGAGTTACCATCGTCACCTGCAACAGCACGGACGGCCCGGTCTGCATCACCGCCAACAGTTTTTCGTCCCTATCGCTGGACCCGCCCCTGATCATGTGGGCCGGCGACCGCAACTCGCGCCGCTTCCCCTATTTCCACAAGGCGCGCCATTTCAGCGTTCATGTATTGTCCTCTGAACAGGCCGAGCTGTGTTTCGGCTGCTCGAAAAACGCCTTTGCGCTGCGAGACATCGCCCATGGGCATTGCTCGAATGGTACCCCTCTGCTGCCGGATTGTCTGGCACGGTTTGAATGTGAACAACACGCTTATCACGACGCAGGCGATCATGTGATCGTCGTGGGCAAAGTCCTGAAGGCCAGCATTAGCGATGGAGACGCGCTGACCTTTTATGCCGGAAAACTCGGCCAATTCGCGCAGTCCTAAGCGCGCTCTGACGACTGCGGGACCAACCCGCGGCTGACATAGGGAGGAAACGCATGGGCGGACTGGCAACGATGCTGGCGCCGATTGCATTCGTGAACGAAACCGTGCTGCGATTGGGCCGCGCGGTTGGCGTCGTTGCGATTGCATTCATGGTGACCGCAATCCTGATTCAGGTATTCTTCCGATATGTGCTGGGCAACGCACTGCCCTGGCCGGATGAGGCCGCCCGGTTCTGCATGCTCTGGATGACGGGTCTGATGGCCCCGACCGCATTTCGCCGCGGCGGGTTCGTGGCCATCGACATGGTGCCCCTGATGCTTCCGCGCGTATTGGGACAGGTACTGATGCTCGCGCTGCTGTTCGTGTCACTGGCGGTGCTGCTGGTGGCGGTAAAGATCGGCTGGTCCGAAGTGACCGGGTTCGGGGGCAAATTCGCAACCGCCGCTTTGTATATTCCCACCTCATTTGGCTTTGACGAATGGTACCGCGTCCCGCGCAGCTGGATGATGGCCTCGCTGCTGGTAGGGGTGGCCCTTCTGATCGTAGTAAATGTCGAGCTGATCCTGCGCGCGATTGTCTCGCTATTGGGGGGCGCAGACCTGCTGCCTGAAATTGCCGACGCACCGGTGGGGGCTGAATAGATGTTGATTTGGTTCCTGCCCACTTTCCTTGTCTTTCTGATGATCGGCCTGCCGGTCTTTTTCGCCCTTTTGGCCGCCCCGGGTATCCTGCTGTGGCTGAATGGCCAATCCAATGACATCACCCTGCTGTACCGCAATGTCTATAACGGCATGGACAGCTTTCCCCTGATGGCAATCCCTTTCTTCATGCTGGCCGGAGAGCTAATGAACCGCGGCGGGATAACCATCCGTCTGGTGGAATTCAGCCAAGCCTTGATGGGCCATTTTCGCGGCGGGTTGGCGCATGTGAACGTGCTCAGCTCGATCCTGTTTGCGGGACTTTCAGGCTCTGCCGTGGCGGATACATCAGCGCTGGGTTCAATGCTGATCCCGGCGATGGAGAAGCAGGGCTATACCCGCAAATTCGCTGCGGCGATCACTGCGGCCAGTTCCGTCATAGGCCCGATCATCCCGCCTTCTGGCATCATGATCATCTATGCCTATGTCATGGGCGAAAGCGTTGCGGCGCTGTTTCTGGCCGGGATCGTGCCGGGCGTAATGGTTGGCGTTGGCCTGATGCTGATGATCAAATTCATGGCCGACAAGTATGATTTTCCCGTTGCCAGCCGCAAATACACATGGGGTGAACGGGGTCAGGCCAGCCTCAAGGCGTTCTTTCCGCTGCTGACTCCGGTGATCATTCTGGGTGGTATTCTGGGCGGTATCTTTACACCTACCGAAGCCGCAGCGGTGGCCGTCGGCTATGCCTTTCTGATCGGCTTTTTCATCCTGCGCACCCTGACGCTCAAAGAAGTGCCTGAGATCCTCAGCAATGCCGGCCTGACCTCCGCCGTCGTTCTGCTGCTGGTGGGGGCGGCGATGGCGTTCAAAACTGTGGTCAGCCTCAGCCATGCGCCAGAACAGCTGGCCTCGCTGATCCTCAGCCTGTCGGAAAACCCGCTGATCCTGCTGTTTCTGATCAACCTGCTCTTGTTCGTTGTCGGCATGTTTCTGGATGCCGGGCCTGCGATCATCATTCTTGGGCCGATCCTGGGACCGATCTTTACCAGCCTCGGCGTCGACCCGATCCACTTTGCCATCATCATGAGCGTCAATTTGACCGTTGGTCTGGCCACACCGCCCATGGGGCTGGTGCTGTTCGTGGCCGCCGCCGTGTCGCGCGAAAAGGTTGAAACCATTGCCAAAGCGATCCTGCCGTTTCTGGCCGTTGAAATCATCGTGATCTTTCTGATCACTTACATCCCCGCATTATCCATGACGATCCCGAGGATAACGGGATTTGCCAACTAACTGAGTTCCACAGGGAGGAAACGCATGCTCAGAACCTTTATCAAAACCGCAGCGGTGGCCACGTCGCTGGTCGCCGCATCAGCCATCGCGGCCACGGCAGCGGATTATACGCTGCGCGCCACGGCCAACTCGAACGAAAATGACGAGGATTATGACGGTCTAATCGTTTTCAAGAACTATGTCGAAGCCGCTTCGAACGGCGCGATCGAGGTCGAGCTGTTCATCGGTACGCAGCTGTGTTCGAACGGCGCGGAATGCCTGCAGGGTGTGGCCGATGGAACCATCGACATCTATATCTCGACCTCGGGCGGGGCGTCAGGCATCTTTCCCTATGTCCAGGTCCTCGACCTACCCTACCTTATGGCGGATGACCGGATTGCCGAGCATGTTCTATCCGGCGATTTCACCCGCACCATGCGCGACATGGCGCTTGAGGATTCCGGCGGCGCGATCCGTCTGATGACCATCGGCAACACTGGTGGCTGGCGCAACTTTGCCAACACCCAGCGTCGCGTGGCTGAACCAGCTGATATGGAAGGGTTGAAAATCCGCACCGTGGTCGCTGACCTGCCACAAGAGCTGGTTAAAGCCTTGGGTGCATCGCCGACCCCGATCCCGTGGCCGGAACTGTTCACCAGCTTTCAAACCGGTGTGGTTGAAGGGTCCAAGAACGGCATCACCGACATCATGGGCATGAAATTCCCCGATGCAGGCCTGCAATATGTCACCCTGGACGGCCATGCCTATATGGGCGCTCTGTGGTGGATGAATAACGCCAAGTTCCAGGAGATGCCCGAAGACATGCGCCGTGTCGTGGTCGATGGGTTCTATGCGCTGCAGCAGGCCACCTTTGCCTCACCCAAGCGCAAGTCGATCCAGGCCTATGAGGATTTCGTCGCCGGTGGCGGTGATCTGTACGTGCCGACCCCCGAGCAGAAAGCCGCGTTCAAAGAGGCGGCAACCCCGGTCTACGAGTGGTTCCAAACCAACGTCGGTCGTGGTGATGAGGTCTTCACCGCGCTCACCGAAGCCGTTGCAGCGGCCGAGGCAGACGTCAACGCATCGCGTGACGCGGACCTGAACTAAGCCATTTAGGGTCGGGCGTTTGGCCCGACCCTCACCGAAACGGGTACATCCACCCTTTATAGTCGTTGACCAGAACATGGGCTCTTTCAATCTGCTCCTGCGACATTTTCTTGACCACTTCCTCAAGGCTGATTGCCGCGTCGGGATCGCCGCCAATGGCGCTGAGCGTGTACCACATGTAAGCCCGCACAAGATCGGGCGCAGGCATGCCCAGACCCAGTTCGTAATACCAGCCGATCCCCGATTGTGCGCCCGGATGCCCCTTCATCGATGCGCGCAGATACCATTCAAAGGCCCGTTCATAATCCTGCTCGACTCCAAGACCCAACCCGTACATCACGCCGATCAATTCCTCGGCCTCGGCATTGCCGGATCGGGCGGCGGGCAGCAGTTCCTCGCGCGCGGCCTCGAACGCGCCGGCCTCCATCATGTCACGCGCCTGTTCCAGCTCGGCCAGCGCAGGGGTCGCAAGCATACACAGGGCAAATATAATCTGGCGCATTGGATTGCTTTCCTTTTCGCCGGCGCAGCCGCAGCGCAAGAGCTGCCACGCACGCTGACCGATGATGATTTCCTGTCCTTTGATATGGAACAGGCAGCCATCGGTCATCAACTGTTTTACGATCCAATCCTGTCGGGCAATCAAAACATCGCCTGCGCCCATTGCCACCATCCCGATTTCGGAACATCCGACGGCCTGTCGCTGGGTATTGGCGAAGGCGGTCAGGGGTTAGGCCCCGATCGCACGCCGGGCACTGGGTCCGACAAAATCCGCAAGCGTATTCCCCGAAATTCGCCCGGCCTTTGGAACCTCGGGGCAAAGGACATCCATACTGTTTTCCATGACGGACGACTGAGTATCTCGGATGTCTATGGCAACGGCTTCAACTCTCCGGCGCAGGAATGGTTGCCCGCGGGATTGAATTCTCTGCTGGCCGCGCAGGCGCTGTTCCCGCTGACCTCGCAGTTTGAGATGGCAGGAAATGTGGCTGAAAACGAGGTGACCGGCGCGGTACATGACCGGATAGACAAGGGCTGGCCGATCCTTGCCAAGCGTGTGCGCACCGACCCCGCCTACGGTCCGGCCATGATCGCAGCCTTCCCTGAAGTCGAGACATCCGAAGACATAACCATCACCCAGATCGCCAATGCTCTGGCCGCCTTCATGGCTATTGAATGGCGCAGTATCGACAGCCCTTTTGATCATTATCTGGCAGGGAACACCGATGCGCTGTCACCGGTTCAGAAGGCTGGGATGACCCTTTTCTATGGCAAGGCGCAATGCTCCACCTGCCACGCCGGGCCCCTAATGTCGGATCAGAAGTTCCACGCGCTGGCCTTGCCGCCCTTTGGCCCGGGCCGCACCCGGCAATGGGATCCCAATGTCCGCGATGTTGGCCGCATGGGCGAAAGTGATCGGCTTGAGGATGCCTACCGCTTTCGAACGCCGATGCTGCGCAATGTCGCTCTAACCGCACCATACGGCCATAACGGGGCCTTTCCCGATCTCGACAGCGTGATCCGCCATCACCTCAACCCTGAACGCAGCCTGTCGCGTTGGACCCGTGACATGGCCGCCCTGCCCGAAATTCCGTGGCTGGAACAGATTGATTTCGCGGTATGGGGCGATCAGTTCGAAATGGCGCGCCTACGTAGCCGGATCGACATCCCAGAGATTGACCTGACAGATGCAGAAATCACCAGTCTTGTGGAATTCCTGCATGGTCTGACCGGGACCAGCATCAAGACGCCGCCATTTGGGATTCCTGGCAATTTCATCCCATAAGATCAGCCCCTGGCCAGTGCGGGGGCTGATCTGGTTGTCGTCTGTTTACTCTGCGGCTTCTTCGTAAGTGTCCATTGGTGGGCATGTGCAGATGAGGTTTCGGTCACCGTATGCGTTGTCGACGCGGTTTACGGGGGACCAGTATTTGTCGACGCCCATGGAGCCCGGGGGGAAGCAGGCCTGTTCGCGGGTGTAGGGGCG
>NZ_FXTE01000006.1 GCF_900182615.1 Ruegeria faecimaris
AAGTAAGGCTGAAGCCGCGCCATCTGCTCGTCAGTCAACCAGAATAGATTGCTCATGTTATACCCCTGAAACTCACGGGTATGAATCACGCAGGCAGGATGACGGCAACCAAATTAATAGGTCCAGAACCTAAGCCCATGTTGAACGATGCCAATTGAACAGAAAGGGCAATTTCCATCGACATTTCATGGTCGCTGTTAACATGGCAATGCTGATCTCCATTGTATCAAATTTTTCGCAAATATGCCCAGGAGACATACCCTTTGAGCCCACGCGCACGCACCAAAGAAACGCGGCACCAACGAGTGCCACCGGTTTGCTCGCAACTGTGAACACGTAAGGCGGTTCCATTTGGCAGACCAACAATCACATTGTAGCCTGTTCCGGGTCCACCACGCATTTTCAGCATGTCACCGTCTTCGACGCCAAAAACCTCGTATCGTCCGAGTGAGGCAGCCGTTGCTGGTGCAGCGTATATTGTGGCCCCCAGGAACATTGCCGCTACGGGTAAGAAGATTGCACTGCGCATCGCGTTATCCTGCTTGTTGCCTCATCTACAATCGTAGCGATTCAGCTCACCAAGAGGAATAACCCTAAGACAGGAATGCGCAAATTGGCCAAAGCCTTGTGGCTATGACTGCCACGCCCGGTTCGAAGGGCCGCAACGCGGTATCTCGATTGTCAGGCGATTTACTGGAATGGGTTGATCCAGAAACCTCAAGGAACGACGAACAATGTTCGTAGCTTGGGATACATGTGGGCAGCTATGCCAGATCAAATGGTTGCGTTGGAGGGGTTGATGCGTGAGGTTGCGAGATGGCCGCAAAAGAGACCGCGACATGATGATCTATGGATTGAACACCTGCGCGATTTGCCAGAAGGCCCGAAAGGCGTTGGAGGCAGAAGGCAAGGAAGTCACTTTCCGCGATGTCAGGACGGAACCTCTGACCGAAGCGGAGCTGGCTGAGCTGATTGCAGAATTCGGGGACTTGCTGGTGGACCGAAAATCGAACGATTACCGAGCGCTTAATGACTGGCTAAAAAATTCGGAAGTAGAGGCACAGATTTCGGCCCAACCCAAGGTGATGGCGCGCCCGGTAATACGCGATCGGGATGTGTTGTATCTTGGCTGGGATGAGACGATTCAAGTCGCTTTGCTACAGAGCTGAGTTTTTAAACAAAAAATGCATAATTAGCTGAACGAAACCCGCTGAAATGCTGCACAGGGCCGAATGCCCGCTTTCGGAGTGCCGTTCGGTAGATCGTGGTAGCTGCAGAACGTCTGCAATGGGCGGAGAGCCTTTTTGCATCAGGCATCGGTCATATGCTGGACCAGTGAGGTCAGCTGTCTGTCGCCATGGCCATCGTCCCAAGCCGTCTTGGTTCGGTCATGCATCAACCGGATGAAATCAGCGGGAGCATTAAGTGAGAGATAGGTCTTCAACGCATCTTCTTGCGCCATCGCGTAAACCTTCAGAGAGGCTTCTGCATTGTCGTAATCCTCGGTCGGAACGGTTCTGGCAAAGAGATCATGGTAGTCCTTGACCAATTTGATCGTGGCAGGAAGTTGGTCGGCATAAACTTGCATCGGGATGCCCGCTTTCTGACAAACAAGTGCACCGTATATCATTCCGAACATAAACCCCTGCCGAACCGTGAAGAGGCCGGCGAAGAGCGCGGCAAGCGCCGCTGGCTTCTCTCCAACATGGGCGGACTTTCCACCCAAGTTTCCGATGACGCTGCCATAACGGTCCCAGGTTCCGGCACTGCCGACCGTCAGGATTGTGGTTTCGTCACCGCCAATGCCAGAAGGGTAGGCATTGATCATGCCAAGCATGTAGCCAGCCCCCTGTTTCTCCAGGATGGCGACCAGTCTATCGGCATCCGAGGTATCGCCTGTGCTCATGTCGCAGATAGTCTTACCCTCTAGCGAAAAACTCAGCCCGTTGACTAGTTCAACTGTTTCCGTGTGGCTCTTGATACAAATGATGACAAAATCAGACGCCGCGATGGCATCATTCGGTGAGGAGCAGATGGTGGCGCCAACCTCAGCGAAAACCTCTGCCTTTTCCGGCGTGCGGTTCCAAACGCTGACATCGTGACCTGACTTGAGCAGGCAATGCGCCAGCGCTGACCCCATGTTGCCCAGTCCCAATACAGCAAGTTTCATGATCTTAGCTTCCTGTGTCCGCCAATGAGTTCCAGCACCAGCATGCGCCGGCATGGGGAGATGACATAGTTGTAAATTTTTCTATATTGTTAGATGGTCTAACTTATGGATTGGCGCACGCTTCCCTCGTTGACATCTCTCAGAGCTTTCGCCGCCGCCGCCGAGTTTCAAAATCTGACCCGGGCGGCAGAGGCACTGAACGTGACCCATTCCGCAGTCAGCCAGCAAATCCGCGGGCTAGAACAACAACTCGGCACCCGGCTTATCACTCGTACCCGGCACGGTATTTCTCTGACATCGCAAGGCGAATTCCTGTCGGCTGGTTTGCTTGAAGCCTTCGCTGAAATGGCCTCTGTGACCGAGAGGGTGACGAGTGCAGAGTCGGTTCGACCGTTGGTGGTCAGCGCGACTCCGATGTTTTCAAGCGCGTTCCTCATGGCGCGGCTGTCGACGTTCATTGATGAATTCCCCAATATCGAATTGAGGATCGATTCAACGATCCAGGCTGTCGATCTCAAGCCGGGCGGAATTGATATGGCCGTCCGATACGGAACAGGTCGCTGGTCAGGGCTTGTCTCGCAGATGCTGCTACCTGGTTGTCTGACGGTCGTCGCGTCCCGCGAACTGATCGGAAACAGGGTGCTCAAAAACCCTGTAGAATTGCTTGATTTCACACTTCTTCAGGAACAGGCGTCGGTCGAGTTTGATCTGTGGCTGGAAAAGGCTGGCATCCCGCCCGAAGCGGAACGGAAAGTGATCCGCATGCCGGGCAACATGCTGTTGGATGGCATCCGCCGAGGTGACGGTATCGGGGCGACAGTACCGGCCTTTGTCTCTGACGAGTTGAAGTCAGGACAACTCGTGGCGCTGTTTGATGATCCAATACCACGGATCGGCTATTACCTTGTCACGCTGTCTGGTCCGGTTCGGCCAGTGGCAAAACTGTTCATACAGTGGCTTTCAAAATCAATTACCGAATATGAGAAAAGCCTGTTCCGATGGCCGCCCGGTCACCTGTTGTAGACGATAAAGAGCACCGGTTAGAGTCAAATAGGGTCTGGCTTACAAGGTAACGACCCGACAATGCTGCGCTACGACTGAAGGTCCGCTCTGTGGATGCCGCACCGCTGCGTTAATGGCAGGGGCGAAGGTCCGGTGTGGGCCGTGAGACTCAGTGGGGCAGGCAGCAGCACTGCCTGCCTGAGAAGCACATTTGTTCTGTCATGCCGACGCCGCCTTGGGCCATTCTGCCTTCAACAGCCGTGCAAAGATCATCACATGCGTGACCAAAAGTACCGGGACAAAGAATGTTGGAATGAACCAAGTGGGGCCAAAGTAGTTAATTGCCTCGGCTTGGCGCAAGGCGTTCACCAGATCTACAGTACCTAGGATGTTGAAACCCCACACCAACGGAAGGGCGGCCACTGATCCCCATCGCAAAGCGATAAGCGCGGCGATTGCCAGAAACGCCGAGAGTAAATCGCCATAGCTGGCGCTGGTTGCGAACGCCTCGGGCAACCCTCCGTTGTTGAGATTTGGTACCAAGAAGCTCATTCCGATGTGTCGGAAAGCATGCGGCAACAGCAGGATTGAGAGCGCTGCCGCCGCCGACAGCCGTGCAAGCCAGGGTGCAACGTACCACGCCGCGATCAGAGCAAAGACAAAGAGACTCATCGCGAACTGAAGAAGGAATATCACTGTGGGCGTCATCTGATCGGTCCTTTCGATATGCGTTTGTTTACGTGAATTGGAGGTAGGCAGACCTTCACCCTCGAACCGCAGTTTGCGATACGCTCACCTCGGCCCGGATCGCCCCCAATGATGCGGCCGGAGCAATCTCGTGGGCTGTTCCAGTGGCGACATCATAAAGCAAGGCTGAGACGGTGATCGCGTCCGGTACCTCCGGTGCTACCGCTAGGCGCTTGATGTCTGCGAAAAGGTCGCTTTCCTGATCCGTGATCGCGTACTCGGACACATCTATCCCAAGCTTTTTCAGCAGCGCGTCCTGAAGGTCTGGATTGGACAGCCGCTGGGCTCCACATTGTGTGTGCTGCATCAGGATTACGTTGAACGCCTGTTCGCGGCCCTCCGTCATGACGCTCACCAGAAAGGCGAGGGTGGCGATTTCTTCGATTGCAGCGCGTGTAACCCGTCCGCCATTGTTTCGGATTACAACCGCATCACCAAGCTCCAGTCCGAGGATGTGCGCGGGATCGACCCGGGCATCGCCGCAAGTCAGCACAACCGTTCGCAACTTTGGCAGGATCGGCAGGTTAGCACTGTCAAAGCCCGCCGCGAATTCTTGGTTTCGAGTGATAAGTTCGTCCTGAATGTTCATTCAGAGGTCCTTTCGTCTTGGGGGACAATCCTTCGTCTTGCGTAGTGTCAGGCGACACGCATCGGTGCGGTCTTTCTGGCGGTGGGCTGGTGACTTTCCGCCCACGCGGCGTCGTCTTGGCAATACGACGGGGAAGAAAGCTGTACATAGTCTCGCTGCATCTGGGCGCGATCAAGATCGAAGGGGCGCGTCGTGAGGATCTTTAGAAAGCTGCCGATCGCGCCAATGCTGCCTGGTAGGCTGCGCGCCAGGCCCGGTTGATCAGCGACCTTGCGCCGTACAATGCTTTCGAAGGCTTCAGGTTCGTGCCCGCTGACTTGGAACACGTCTTCGGTTGGGGCGTTCACCGCGAAGGCGCCTCGCCGGTACTCTTCTGAATAGATTGCAAGCTGGGTGACTGCCGCTTCCGAATAGTTTGCTGGGCGAAGGGCTTTCAGCGCCTTGACCATCATACGCTCGGAAATGTCGACATAACGTACCCGCCGCCCCAGCGCCCGGCCCATTGCTTCAGCGATCTCGTTGGGTGACAACAGCGTTGGGCCCGTGGGACGATATGTCTTGCCTGCATGGTGTGCCGGATCCGTCAAGGCACCGACAACTACGCTGGCAATGTCTTCGTTTGAGGGGGCGGCATTCTTCTTCACGTCGCCGTCGCCGAGCGGCATCGTGAACTGCCCAAGATGGGCCGCCATGCCCAGTACCATCAGGTAGTTTTCAGCAAACCAGCCGACATTCACCGTGGTTACGGACATCTCGGGGCGCATGCCGATCAGGATGTCGCCCAAGTAAACTTCGCGTGTAAACAGTGATGGGTGATCTACGCTCGAAAGCCATTGGCTAAGTGTAACGACATGTTCAACCTTTGCTTCGTAAGCCGCGGCTGTGAAGACTGCGTTGAAGTGCAGCCCGTTGGGTGCCGTCGGGGCGCATTGATACGCCCGCTGCACGCCCTTCATGGCTTTGCGCATGTCGCTCAGCGAATACTGGTCACCCACGAATAATTCAGCGCCCGCGCGATCTAGCATGTCAGAACGATGATCTCTCTGTCGTATGAACGCACGGACTGGGTAAGCTTTTGCTTTGAGCTGAAGCGCGACTTGCAGCCCGGTCTTACCGCTTGCACTTGTGACAAGGATCTTGGGTTTGGTAGGCACGGGCACGCTCCTTTAGATGATGCTTGCAATCTATAATTTAGATGATACATATAATCTTAAATGTCAACCCCGTCTGGGAGCGCGAAAATGCCGAGGATGTCGGAAGCGGAGAAACAGCGCAGTCACAACAGGATACTGGATGCTGCAGCGCAGTTGTTCCGCGAACGCGGGGTCGAAGCGACCAGCGTCGCTGACGTCATGAAGGCAGCCGGAATGACACATGGCGGTTTCTACCGGCACTTCGAGTCGAAAGAGGATTTGATCGCGACAGCCTTCTGGCACGCAGTCGACGATGTGGTTTCCGACATGGAGCGCGAAGAAACCAGCGAAGGGCGAAAGAAGGAGCGCCAAGGCTACATAGCTAAGTATCTTTCCCAAGCTCACGCTCAAGATAGTCGGAACGGATGCCCGTTGGCGGCGATGGGAACAGAGCTTGCCCGCACAACGGGCGCGCCCCATCAAGTGGGCGCACAGGCGTTAGATCGCATGGCGGCCCTTTTGCAGGACACGTCGGAAACCCGTTCGGGTCAGGGCTTAGCTGCGATGGCGCTCTTGATGGGCACGATTACCCTGGCTCGTCTGACGGAATCCGAAGAAGAGGCAGACCGAGCGCTGGAAGCAGGGCGCACAGCCATAGGTTTGCTTCAGGATTATTGGCCGAAAGAAAGATCCTAACTGTGGCAGAGTATCCCGAGAATTTGACGGCTATGTTGTGGTTTGCCGTCACCCGCCGTTCGACAATGCTGCAAGGTGCACGAACGGCAGCAATGCGCAGGCTGCGCTGCAGCGTCGAGTGGTGAGGCAAACGGCTGGTTTGGGCCGTACAGGACAGGGTTTATCTTGGCTAGGCGAGTCATTCTGCGCCGCATCCGACGGTAGCAGTGAGTCCAATGTTTCGAATGCCGCGACTGGCATCGACGTCTGTTATGCGCAGTAATGCGGACTTGGCAACATCGAACGAATTACCCAGAGCGTAACTATAGCTAATCCACTGCGGTTGCAGTTCTGTTGCCGAATTGCTGCCCTTCACTTGAAGGAATGTACCAGTCGCTAATGAATGAGTACAATCTCTCATTTATTTACAAGGTCTTATTCTTCTAAGAGCTCGCGGATATTAACGTCCAACTGTGCCGCAAAGCCTTTGTCGTTACCAGGATTGGCGGCGCAATGACCCCATGGCGAGTCGTAAGGACGGAAGATGGCGTTAGGCATGTGGTGGGCCTCAATTTCATTGTCTTCAGGAGGGAAATAGAGGTCCTGAGTGCAGGGCATCAGGATGGCACGCGCCTTGATGGCACCCAGCGCCAGTTTGTAATCCCCATTGTAAAGTGGCCCGGCAGAGATGTCGCCAGCCTGCCAGGTGGCAAGCTTGGCCAGTAGATTGTTGGCATCCCAGCTCTGTACATGGTCCTGTTCCCAATCTTGCATCAGCTCTTCAATGGATCGGAATCCGAGCTGCTCATAAAGCCTCTCGCGGTAAAAGGTCTGAGAGAAAGCCCAGCCTGCGTAGACCCGACCAAAGGCCTTGAGCCCTGCCTCGGGCGGGCTGTCATAATTGCCGCCGTTCCAATTCTGGTCCGCGCAAAGGGCGGCCTTGACCCCTTCGAGGAAGACAAAATTATGCGTTGAGGTTTTGGCCGAGGCGCAGAAAGGCAAGATCGCTTGTACCATATCCGGGTATTGCGCCGCCCATTGATAGGATTGACAGCCCGCCATTGACCAGCCGGCGACCAGCGCGATCTTTTCGATGCCGAGGTGATCTTGGATCAACCGATGCTGCGCCGCGATATTATCCCACATCTGCACCAACGGAAATCGCGGGCCGTCTTGAGGGGACGGCGTATTCGAGGGCGAAGACGAACGGCCATTGCCGAACAAATTTGGACTGACGATGAAGTGGCGGCTTGGGTCAATAGCGCGACCGGGGCCGAAGAACCCTTCGTTCCGAGTATTTGTCCCCGTGTAGAAGGTCGGTAGGACGATGACATTGTCGCGGGTGGCCGACAACGTGCCGTAAGTTTGATAGGCAAGTTTGGCGTCGTGCAAAACCTGACCCGATAGAAGCGGGAAGTCTCCAAGGTCGAATGTCCTAAACTCATCCACGACCATCTTTCAGTACAGCCTCAGATACTCTTGCACTTCCCAATCAGTGACCGATTGGTGATAGCGCTCCCATTCGTCGTTCTTGTACTCGAGATAGGAGCTGCGCATCACGCGCCCCATCACATGTTCGGCCATCTCGTCATGACGCAGAGCCTCAATAGCGTTGAACAAAGTTCGCGGAAGCCTACGTATACCGAGCTCGGCAAGCTCGGATTCAGTCTTTGAGTACAAATCAAAATCTGTTGGTTTGCCCGGATCGATCTTGTTTTTGATGCCTTTTATTCCGCAGCTCAAGTGCATCGCCATCGCGAGATAGACATTCATTGTCATGTCACAGGCGCGATTTTCGATGCAGTGGCGGCTTTGCGGAAGGCGGAACTGGGCGGATCGGTTGTTGAAGCCGTAGGTGATATTTGTCGGGGCCCATGTGACCGTGCCGCCTTCAAAGCCGCCAACACGTGGCACCAGACCGTTATAGGAATTCACCGTCGGACAGGTGATCGCGGTGATTGCTTCTGCATGCTGCATCAGTCCGCCAACTGCCCAGCGGCTTTCGTCACTCCAATCGCCATCCGGCGTTTCGAAAATGTTCTCGCCCGGACGGCTTTCATGCTGCATCGACATGTTGATATGCGCGCCAGACCGCCAATCGCCCACTGTCGGTTTCGGCATGAAAGTGATGAACATCCCGTGCTTTTTTGCGACTTCTTTCAGGGTGATGCGCAGGAATGCCAGCCGATCAGACATTTCCAGCATGTTGGTGTAGTGGAAATCCAGCTCGAACTGCGAATACGCACCCTCGGCCACCACGTCATGCAGGTTCCAACCCAGACCCTCGATGATGTCGATCATGTCTTTCAGAAACGCCATCGAGTCGATCGAGTATTCAACGTCATAGCCAAACGCCTGACGGCGGGGCCGAAGGCCGCTTGCAGGGTCATCGTCAAACGCCTTCACCGGCTGACCGGCGTCGTCGTATTTCATCACAATGAATTCGGGCTCGACCCCAGCATAACCTGTGTACCCTTCCTGCGCAGCCTCGTGCATGGCACGTTTCAGGGCCTGACGCGGGCAGACATTATAGGGCGCATCTTCCCAGTAGAGGTCCGAGAAAATAATCGCCATCGATGTGTCCCACGGACAGACGTAGACGGCATCGAGATCCGGAACCACTACCTGATCGCTGTCGGCGGGGCTTAGCTCGGGCACGTACGAAATCGAATGCACCGCGAATTGTGGCCCTTTCCCAAGGCATAGCGGTTCAAAATCACTCATCGGTACGGGTTTGGTTTTTGGAATACCGTGCAGGTCAATCCAGGCGGCCATCACGTATTTGACGCCAGCCTCCTCCAGACGTTGCCGTACCTCTGCGATACGCGGGCGGTTACGCTCGACAGCGTCATGGAAAGTCTCGTAGTAGATGCGGGTGCTGGCATTGTCCTTGGGCATTCGGCGTCCTCCCATCGAATGGCAATCAGATTTGGTTCACCGAAGGTGATCCCTCAGTGTTGGTGCTGGTTTCGGTTGTTCTGTCGCTCAGCGGTTAAGATGTTCAGCCAGGGACAAAATCGTCAGGGTCGATGCCCGGAACCTGCGTGATCCCGGCAAGCTGTTTCCAGTTGTGAGGGTAGGCGGCATAGAAGATCACGCATTTGCCATCCGACTCATAGGAAATGTGGTTGTCCTTGGGGACAAACAGCACGTCACCGCGATTGCAAACATAGCTTTCGCCATCGCAAACCAACCGGAAAGTACCTTCAAGGCAATAAATGATCTCGTCGCAGGTCAGATCCCACGGCACCTTGATGTTGTTCAGGACGTTGATGCCACCGCACATGGACTTGCTGAATTCGCTGGTCACCATTGGTTTGATGTAAGTGTCGCTGTTCCCCATCGAGTCGTAGCGATTTTGAACCAGATCGAATTTGAAAAGTTGAGGTGTGTCACCCATTTGGTCAGCCTTCCTGTGCCAGGTGTTTCAGTATGGATTCGTTCAATTCGACCTTGTAACCGTCAGGGTCCTCGCAAAAGGCGATGACCCTTGTGCCGTTTTTCATTGGCCCCGGTGGGCGGGTGATGTTTACCCCGGCCGCAGCCAGCTGTTCGCACGCGGCATAAACATCTGGCGTTTCGATGCAGATGTGACCCCAACCGTCGCCTTTGTCATAAGGCGTGCCCTGATCCCAATTGGCGGTCAGCTCCAGCGTGGGAAACTCGGCCTCGGGCCCATAGCCGATAAAGGTATTGGTGAATTTGCCTTCGGGGTAGTCCGTGCGCCGCTGCACTTCCATACCCAGAATTCCGCAATAGAAATCCAGTGACTTCTCCATGTCGGTGACCCGCATCATCGTATGGGCCAGACGAAACCCTTTGGATATGGACTTGTTCATCGATATTGTTCCTTCTTGCTTAAGTACCGGCCACGTCGCGCTCGATCAGATCCTGAAAGGCGCGGACGCTGTCCTCCCAAGCGGGCGACAACAGGCCCCCATCCTCGGCGACCGGGGATTTGCGGCCCTCAAACATGCGTTCAACCATCTCGTGATCTTCCTTGTGGACATCCCACCAAAGGTTTCTGAGGGCTTGTACTTCCTCGGCGCTCAGTTCCTGGCCTTCTGTCGTGTAAAGTGCTCGGTACTGGCGCATCTTTCCGGGACCAATGGGCACGTTCAGATAGACGCCCAGCTGATCCGGAAAATAGCGGCCCAGAATGAAATTGGGGTACAGGGTCAGATAGCGAGAGCTGACACCCAGACTGCCGGATGTGCCCAACTCTTCGTTCAGATCCACCGCGCTGCCGATGCAGGTGCCATCGGTGATAGTATAGTGGTTTTCCAATGGTTGATCAGTGGTTGAGGCATGGACAAACTGAACGTGGTAGGGCTCGATAAAGTTCTCCATGATCAGCTTCCAGTTGGTGCTAATCTCACCAAAGTCGAGCAGGCCAATTGGTTCCACTCTGGTGAAATCCATCCCCTCCAGCCGGCTGATCAAAGGCGCGGCATAGTCTTCGAAATCAGGCGCGTTCCCATCCAGATTGACGAAGATCCAGTCATGCCAGACATGGGTGCGTACAGGCTTGAGGCGATGATTTTTGATGTCAAAGCCGTCGAACTCCTGCTTGCCGGTTCCGGCAAAATGAGGTGCAGCCCGCAGGCGGCCATCCAGGTCATAGGCCCAGGCATGGTAGGGGCAGCGGATCAACTTGCCGACATTCTTAGGCTTGTCGACCAATGTCATGCACCGGTGCAGGCAAACATTGTGAAACACCTGGATGTCGCCGTCACGACCGCGCACCGCCAGCAGTGGTAAGTCTGCGCAGGTAACCGGATGAGCATCTCCGGGGTTAGCCATCTGATGGGCAAACCCGATGAACACCCAGTTCTTGGCTAGGACAGTCTGGCATTCCCGCTGCCAGAACTCTTCGCTGCGATACGCCCCGGCGGTCAGCCCGTGCTGAGGCCCTCCAATGGCCTGAGTTCTATCCTCGGCAATTGTCATTTGTCCTCCCTTCGACACTGCCACCTGTACCCGTCGGTCCAACGACAGGCGCATGGTTTTACCGTTTCTCGCGGTCTTCCTACTTGCGGACTCTGTCCCGCCGCGCCGGGAATTGAAGTTTCGACTGCGAATATCGCATTAGCCGCCTAACATTCTTTCGATTTTCGCGAATATTTTGGGATCTTGGGGCACGAATCAGAAATAATCTGGTCAAAAAACGGCATGGAAGTACGAATTTCGAATAATCAGGTCGTGTGGATTGCGAGAGCCGCAATTTCAGCGGGATTTTACAGAAAATTTGGCAATAGGCCCGCGTCACGGTCCTTGGAAGCTGCGGTGTCGAGGGCAAAAGATGTCGTTTTCTGCACTTCCTGCCACAGAATTCTTAGGAGAGAATTGCGAATTTCGATGTCCTCACCTAGTCTCAGCTACGAATGCAGCAATCGAGCATCGGGTATATGGCAGTCAAAAAGCAATCAAACGTGCGCGCCTCCGCACAGAGCATTAGGTCCCCAAAGGATGACTTGAACCAGCAGATCATCCGGCTATTGCAGCAAGATGGTCGGATGGCTTTTTCGGAAATTGCACAGCAGTTGAATGTGTCCGAAGGAACCATCCGCAACAGGGTGAGCGGTCTGCGAGACAACAACATGTTGCGGATCGTTGCGATGTCGGATCCGGTGGCCACAGAATACACAACCGACGCGATGATCGGGTTGAATGTGGCCGCTGGCGTGACCCCACGCCAGGTGGCGAAGCGCCTTGAAAAGAACCCAAGGGTTGTTTTCATCCTGTGGGTCGCGGGACGTTACGACCTGATCATTGAACTGGTCAGTGACGACGGTGACGCATTGAAGGAATTTCTAGAGCATGAAATCCATGCGAGTGACGATATCGCCAATGCCGACGTTATGCCGGGGCTGAAGAATTTCAAGAATCAGTTTCTGCTAAAGCAGGATGTGAAGGAGTGAAGAGGAAGAAGCCGATCGCTGACGTTTCTAATGCGAAAGGGTTTCAACAGGGTTTTTGGGGAGATGTTCAGCGCCGATCTTAATGCCGACCCCGACAGCCATCCGTCTTCCGAACTGCGCGAACGATGTTGTCTAATATTTCGCTTTGAATGTCAGATCCTGCAGCGAGTTACCGCTTGGGCTTCGGGCGGACGGTTCAGAAATCATCATGGATGCTTTCTTCCTCGCCGGTTACATAACGAGCCCATTCGTTCATGATTAGTCGACGTTGCTCCAGATAATCCGTCCTGCGATACGCCCTTTCGACCTGACTTCCTGCAACATGGCCAAGGCTGGTTTCTGCGACTTCCCTTGGTGCATTGGTTCGGTCCGCCACCGAATCCCGAAAGCTGGATCTGAACCCATGAGGCCTATATGGCAAACCTGCCTTGCGCATATGTTGCCCCATCGTCATATCCGAAATCACTCCTTTGCGAAGGCCGGGTAAGAGAAAACCATCACGGTAGAAGGGTTTGGTGAGGTCAACCCGCGCTGGGCTTCGCCGGACAAAGGCACGCGAAAATCCGCCGTTTGGCCTAACCGGCCCTTCATCTGATGCGCAGGGATTGTCCAAATGTCATCTTCAATTTGATCGTATCTCATAAAGCGGAGCGGACCTGAGCGGACTGCCGTCAGGATCAGCATCCGCAGGGCCAGATTGGTTGTCGTGGGCACTTCTAGGGCTCTGTAGAATTCTGGAACGTCAATCCACGGCATAGCAGCATGTGTTGTGGCGTATGCCTAGATTTACCAAGAAGCGCTTTGGCTTTCTCGGTAGCCTACAAATCTACGTCCAAGCCTAGCGCCGCAGCGTGCCTTAGAGCGATGCTGAGGCGATTAATGGCTTTCCGGGCAGTTCCCCCCCCCCTTTGGAGTGCCAAATGGGCCTCAGAGCGTCCCTTATGTCGATCTGATCGATATCTGAGACGGGGATCTACCCAGTTTGGGTAAGACATGTAATTCTAAAGGAGAAAACCAGCGCCCAGCTTTACCGTCGCCTTTGAGTTCGGCCTTCCGACTTTCGAACGCGTCCAATGCGACATCCGCCAAACAATGTAAATTGCGTTCAGCCTCACGCCGTTGTTTTTCGCGTTCTTTGATTGGATCAAGACCCTTCCGGGCAAAGGCGCGCCACTGTTCCGCGTGTTCTCTTGCTTCTTTGAGCGATACATCTGCAATGTACCCAAGGCCCATTTCACGCCTGCAACCGTGTACCGTGATCCTGAGGAACCATTGCCCGCCGCCATCTTGGCGCTTGTGTAACCACAATCCGGCACCATCGTTGTGCTTACCGGGGCCTGCTGCCTTCACCGCTGCGGCCGAAAGTTTATGGATAGGCCGCGCCATCCGTCCACCCTTCTATCCGCCTTATTGTCTGCGGTATCCTGCTATATCCTGACACATAACGGAATAGCTAAAGTCTTAGGGTGTTGGTTTTTATAAGAAAGTGGAATGTCGTGGGGTATGGTGGTGCAAGGTCTAAATGCCGTGTGGGGGCACCAAACTCCAAACATCTCCCTACTTTTCAAGCGATTGCACTCGTGCGCTTTTCCGTTTCTTGCCTGCGCCTAAGCGCTACAATATGTTTAAATCGCGCGCTGAATTCCAGCGTCCAGACAAGATCGAACCGGGACCCTAAAGCCAATCCCGCAAAATCGGGATCAACGGCACATCTGCCGCAGGCATCGGGTAACTGCGCAGATCATTCGCACGCACCCATTTCAGCGCCTGTCCTTCCTTCGATTGTGGAATGCCTTCCCATTTGCGGCAGGCAAACAGCGGCATCAGCAGGTGAAAATCATCATAGCTGTGGCTGGCGAAGGTCAGCGGCGCAAGGCAGGAGGACCATGTGTTGATGCCCAGTTCTTCGTACAGTTCGCGGATCAGGGCGACCTCGGGCGTTTCGCCGGGTTCGATCTTGCCGCCGGGAAACTCCCAAAGTCCAGCCATGGATTTGCCTTCGGGGCGCTGCGCCAGCAGCACCCGGCCCTCGATGTCTATCAGGGCGACCGCAGAAACCAGAACTGTTTTCACGACCGGTAATCCGCGTTGATCTCGATATAGCCATGGGTCAGGTCGCAGGTCCAAACGGTGGATTTACCCGCGCCCAGCCCCAGATCGACGCCGATTACAAGGTCCTGAGCTTTCATGTATTCGGCGGCGTCTTCCTCGCGGTAATCGGGACTGACCCAGCCTTTTTCGGCCACAAGGATGTCTCCGAAAGAAATGCTCAGCAGGTCACGGTCGGCAGCTGCACCCGATTTTCCGATGGCCATGACGACGCGGCCCCAATTCGGGTCTTCGCCCGCAATGGCGGTTTTTATCAGTGGTGAATTGGCAATCGCCAATCCATGCACCTTGGCGTCGGCATCGGTGACAGCCCCGGTCACACGAATTTCTACGAATTTCGTGGCGCCCTCGCCATCGCGTACCACTTGTTGGGCAAGGTCCAGCATCACGGTTTCCAAAGCCTCAGCAAAGGCGGCATTGTCTGTCGCATCCACCCCCGAAGCCCCAGTAGCACACAGCAGCAGGCTGTCCGACGTCGAAGTGTCGCTGTCGACGGTGATGCAGTTGAAAGTGCGGTCGGTTTGCGCACCCAGCATCTGCTGCAACGCGGATTGCTCGACCTGGGCGTCGGTGAAGATATAAACCAGCATCGTCGCCATATCAGGCGCGATCATGCCAGAACCCTTGGAAATCCCCGCAATAGAGACCGTTTTCCCATCAATCTCGACCTGCGCCGAGGCTCCTTTCGGAAAGGTATCCGTGGTCATGATGGCCCGCGCTGCATCTTCGATTGCGTGGCGACTGAGGCCGGATTTCAGGGCCTCAAGCTGCGCCACGATGCGGTCATGCGGCAAGGGTTCACCGATCACACCAGTTGACGAGGTAAAAACCCGTTCGACCGGTACGCCTGTGGTCTTGGACACTGCTTGCGTCACCTCGGCGACCGAGCTTTGGCCATAATGCCCGGTAAATGCATTGGCATTGCCCGAATTCACAAGGATCGCCGCCGGCCCGTCACTTGGCCCGCCGATCTTGTCCTGACAATCCAGCACGGGTGCCGCGCGTGTAGCCGAGCGGGTAAAGACCCCAGCCACTGAAGTGCCTGGATCAAGGACCGCCAGCATCACATCAGTGCGGCCTTGATAGCGTACGCCGGCTTCGACGGTCGCAAAGCGCGCACCGTCAATCGCGGGCAATTCGGGAAACGCCGCCGGGGCCAGCGGAGAGACTTTGGTGATCGAGGCCACGGGGTTACTCCTGAATCAGGTCCAACTGACGCACGATGCCCGGGGTCACATCTTCGAGCGCAGGACGTTCGATCTGTGCAGCCTGGGTCAATTCGCCGATACGGGCCTGAATAGCTTCACTTTGCAGATCCTGTGCCAGCTCGTCGCGTACCGCATCAAGTGCGGGCGCTTCGGATTTGCGCTTGTCATTCAGAATGATCACGTGCCAGCCAAACTGTGTCTGCACCGGGTCCGACACCTGATCCTTCTCAAGCGCGACAACGGCGGTTTCAAACTCGGGAACCATCTGCCCCTTGCCGAACCAACCCAGCACCCCGCCATTCGGGCCGGAAGGACCGGTTGATTTTTCTTTGGCCAGCTCGGCAAAGTCGGCGCCATCATCCAACTGAGCCTTAAGGTCTTTGGCCTCATCCTCGGTCTCGACCAGAATATGGCTGGCATTAAACTCATCTTCGCCTTCAAACTCGGCAAAGCGCGCATCATAGGCGGTCTGAATGGTTTCTGCCGTTACAACTTCGTCGATCAGGGCATTTACGGTCTGAACCGCCAGCAACGACCGCGTCTCGTTCTCGATGGCCAAGGCGTTCAGATTGCTCAGCCCTTCTTGCTCCTGGCCCAGCAACTGCTGCTGAATCAGTTGCTCGATGATGAAATCATACAGAACATCATCTTCGACCTGCTGGTAGTTGGGGGGCAGTGTCGCAACTGTTGCGATCACATGCGCCAGAGTGATTTCTTCACCGTTTACGCGGGCGACCACCGTGCTGGCATCGGGCTTGGTTTCGGCGGCCAATGGCAGCGCCATCACCGTTGCAAGGGCCAGCGATGGCAGAAAAGTGAGGCCTTTGGGCATGGAATCATCCTATTTCTTTGCCACGGCAGGGCGCAGCGTTGACACTCTGGAACCTGCCGCTTACATCGCTTTGAAGCCTTGGACAGGGCCGCCTTTCACCCCCCGTATCTATGGGTTGCGCGCAAGGTGGGCAAGCCTGTCAAAACCAAGACAAGAACAGATCCGCTGGAGTGAACATGCTGGGACTCGGAACGCTCGCCAAAAAGGTGTTCGGAACACCGAACGACCGCAAGATCAAGGCGACCCGCCCCCTGATCGAACAGATCAACGCGCTGGAACCCGAGTTCGAGAATCTGTCGGATGACGGCCTGATCGCAAAGACCGCCGAGCTGCGCAAACGTGCGCTGGAAGGCGAAAGCCTGGATGATCTGCTGCCCGAGGCGTTTGCCAACGTACGCGAAGGGGCAAAACGCGCGCTGGGCCTGCGTGCCTTTGATGTGCAGTTGATGGGCGGCGCCTTCCTGCATCAGGGCAATATTTCCGAGATGAAAACGGGTGAAGGCAAGACATTGGTTGCGACCCTCCCCGCCTATCTGAACGCGCTGACCGGTAAGGGCGTGCACGTGGTCACGGTGAACGAATACCTGGCCAAGCGCGACTCGGAATGGATGGGCAAGGTGTTTGCCGCCGTGGGCATGACCACCGGTGTCATCTGGTCAGGGCAGCCCGATGCCGAAAAAAAGGCTGCTTATGCCTGTGACGTGACCTATGCCACCAACAATGAGCTGGGTTTTGATTACCTGCGCGATAATATGAAGGCGGAACTGGATCAAATTTACCAGAAACACCACAATTTCGCGATCGTGGATGAGGTCGACTCGATCCTGATTGACGAGGCGCGGACGCCGCTGGTCATTTCCGGGCCCTCCGAGGACCGGTCGGACCTGTATACCGCGATTGATGCGCTAATCCCGTCATTGGGAGAAGATCACTTCACGCTGGACGAAAAGTCCCGGAACGTGACCTTCACGGATGAGGGTAACGAGTTTCTGGAGCAACAGTTGATTGCCAACGGCCTGATCCCGGAAGACAATTCGCTGTATGATCCTGAAAGCACCACAGTCGTTCACCACGTGAACCAGGGCTTGCGCGCGCATAAGCTGTTTACACGTGACAAAGATTACATCGTGCGGGACGGCAATGTCGTTCTGATTGATGAGTTCACCGGTCGCATGATGCCAGGTCGTCGCCTTTCGGAAGGTCTTCATCAGGCCATCGAAGCAAAGGAAAACGTGCAGATCCAGCCCGAAAACGTAACATTGGCCAGCGTGACGTTCCAAAACTATTTCCGTCTGTATGACAAGCTGGGAGGCATGACCGGCACCGCGCTGACCGAGGCAGAGGAATTTGCCGAAATCTACGGTCTGGGCGTTGTCGAAGTACCAACCAACAAACCGATCGCGCGTCTGGATGAGGACGATCAGGTCTTTCGTACCGCAGCCGAAAAATACGGCGCCATGATTGACGAGACAAAGGAAGCCCAGAAAAACGGACAACCGGTCCTTCTGGGCACCACGTCCATCGAAAAGTCCGAATTGCTCAGCCAGATGCTCACCAAAGAGGGTATCCAGCACAATGTTCTGAATGCCCGCCAACACGAGCAGGAGGCGCAGATCGTTGCCGATGCGGGCCGATATGGCGCAGTAACCATCGCCACCAACATGGCCGGCCGCGGTACCGACATCCAGTTGGGCGGCAATGTGGATATGAAGGTTCTGCAGGCGCTGGAAGAAAACCCCGATGCCGACCCTGCCCAGTTGCGCGCCACCGAAGAGGCGCGCCATGCCGAAGAAAAGGAAAAGGTTCTGGCCGCAGGAGGCCTTTACGTCATGGCCTCGGAACGCCACGAAAGCCGCCGTATCGACAACCAGCTGCGGGGCCGGTCCGGCCGTCAGGGTGATCCGGGCCGCACCGTGTTTTACCTCAGCCTCGAAGACGACCTAATGCGCATCTTCGGCTCGGAACGGTTGGACAAGGTTCTGACCACGCTGGGCATGAAAGAAGGTGAGGCCATCGTCCACCCTTGGGTGAATAAATCGCTGGAGCGGGCGCAATCCAAGGTCGAAGGTCGCAACTTTGACATGCGCAAGAACGTCCTGAAATTCGACGATGTGATGAACGACCAGCGTAAGGTGGTATTCAGCCAACGGCGCGAAATCATGTCCGCCGACGACCTTTCCGAAATCGTATCAGACATGCGCGAACAGGTGATCGACGACCTGATCGACGAATATATGCCGCCGAAATCCTATGCCGATCAGTGGGATACCGAGGGTTTGCACGCAGCGGTCAAGGAAAAATTGACCATTGACGCCCCGGTTCAGGATTGGGCCGCTGAGGAAGGCGTAGATGACGAGCAGGTGCGCGAACGGCTGATCAATGCCGCTGACGAAATGATGGCGCAAAAAGTGGCCGCGTTCGGCCCCGAGAACATGCGCAACATCGAAAAGCAGGTCTTGCTGAACACGATCGACAGCAAATGGCGCGAACATCTGCTGACGCTGGAACATCTGCGCTCGGTCGTGGGCTTCCGCGGCTATGCCCAGCGCGACCCGCTGAACGAATACAAGAACGAAAGCTTCCAGCTGTTCGAATCCATGCTGGATTCGTTGCGCGAAACCGTGACCCAGCAGCTGTCCCGCGTGCGACCGCTGACCGAAGAGGAACAGCGCGAAATGCTGACCCAGATGCAAGCGCAGCAGGCACGGGCGCAGCAGGCGGTAGATCAGGCCGCTGGTCACGCCGAAGCGGTGGCCGAGGCCGAAGCCTCGGGTGATGCGCGGCCTGGATTTGTCGAAGACGACCCGGCAACTTGGGGAAACCCGTCGCGCAACGACAAGTGCCCCTGCGGTTCAGGCAAGAAGTTTAAGCATTGCCATGGCCGATTGACCTAACGTCACCACAATCGAGACACAATGAGTCCGCCTCACGGCCACATATTAGCCGTGATTCAACTGCAGGGTGCGAATCGCTCCTTCAACTGGGGAGGGTGTCTTGTTTGTAATTAAGAACTACGTAACCACTGGCGGCACCGTTGCTTGTGCATTGGCCATTGGCTACCTCATGCAGAACGGAACCCCTGCGCAACCGCGAGGAGAGCGGGCTTCTGTTGATGTGGCATCAGTTACAGATCAGGCTTCAATCATCCCCGGGTTAAGCGAAGTCGTTCTGACCTCATCTGCACCGGTTCACGGAACAAGCAAAGAGACTGGGTCCGACAACCGTTTTATCGAATCCAGTCGATCAGAACCAGTCAATCCCATTGACTGCACCCTCAGTGCGCGCGCTACTGCCGTTCCCGGTGCTGCCGCCCGGCTGGTCGTCAACGCCCCCTGCCACAGTAATGAATCTGTGGAAATTCACCATAGCGGTCTGACAGTCACACAGCGCACCGACGCAGTAGGGCGCATGGACATGACAATCCCGGCCCTGTCAGAATATGCGATCTTTCTGATCTCGTTTGAAGACCAGCATGGAACAGTCGCAACCACCCATATCGCTGACATTGCCAATTACGAACGCATTGCACTGCAATGGCAGGGTGAAACTGACCTGCAAATTCATGCGCTGGAATTCGGGGCCAGCTATGGCGGCAATGGCCATGTCTCGGCCGAGACCCCGACCGAAGGCGCCGGACAGGTAGTGCGTCTGGGCAATACCGGAACCGGGGACATGAAAAACATCGAAATCTATTCGTTCCCTGCTGGTCTTTCCAACCAAAACGGGTCGATAGAAATCACTGTCGAAACCGAGGTGACTTCGGAAAATTGCGGGCGCGACCTGAACATCCAGTCGCTTGAATTGCGGGATGATCGGTTGAGATCAAAAGACAGGACGCTGAGTTTTCCTGAATGCTCCCGCACCGGAGAGTTTCTGGTGTTGAATAATCTCTTCCAAGACCTGACAATCGCCGCAAACTAAATCCGCAGGCAGGCTCGGGCATCTTATGACATTCTTTCGTGTGGCAGCGGCTGCACTGGCTTCCGTTACAATCGCGTCGGGCGCACAGGCGCAAGACATCTCGCTTAGATCGCATGACGGCAAGGTCGAAGTCACCGGTGACCTGCTGGGATTTGACGGCGAGTTCTATCGTGTGGCAACACAATTCGGCACGCTGACAGTTGATGGGTCCGGTGTGACCTGTACCGGACCTGCCTGCCCAAGCCTGACCGATTTTGTGGCTGAAATCCGATTTGCCGGATCTTCGGTCATGGCGGAAAAGGTTCTACCAGCGCTGATTGTTGGCTTCGCACAGCAGCAAGGGTTGTCGGCGACTCCAAACAGGCTGACCGCCAACACATTTTCTTACGAACTGCACCAACCCGGGAGGGCAGCACCGCTGGGTCGGTTCTTCTTTGACGCAGGGAACACTGAGCGCGGATTTAGGGCGCAGGCAGAAAACCAGGCTGATATTGTTCTGGCGTTGCGCGAAATCCGACCCGAAGAGGAGCAAGCCGCACAAGCGGTAGGCCTTGGCGATCTGACCCGCACCCGCCGGGCCCGCGTCATCGCGCTTGACGCTTTGGTACCAATCGTTGCCAACTCGAACCCGTTACAGCAAATCTCGCTTGCGGAATTAACCCGGGTGTTTTCGGGCGAGATTACGAGTTGGGCCGAGTTGGGCGGACCCGATGCGCCAATTTCACTGCACCTTCCGGAAGCCGGTTCGGGTCTGGCCCAGAATGTCGAAGACAGGCTTATGGCACCCTCCGGCACAGCCCTTTCCGAGGCGGCCATTCGGCATGACCGCAGTACTGATCTGGTACGTACCGTTGCTGCGGATCCCTTTTCAATAGGTGTCGCAAGCCAAGCCGAAGCCAGCACCGCGCGTGCCCTGCCTTTGACCGGCGGGTGCGGTCATGCGCTGGCGGCTACTCGGCAGTCAATCAAGACCGAAGATTATCCGCTGACCTCACCTATGTTTTTATACCTGCCGGACAGGCGATTGCCGCGTTTTGCACGTCAATTCCTGGCCTACACCCAAGGAATCGAGGCGCAGATGGCAATACGCGAAGCTGGCTTTGTCGATCAAACCCCCGAGACTATGGGTCTTGGGGTGCAAGGGGATCGACTTGCCAATGCTATCGCGTCGGGCGGATCAGAAGTTGGTTTGGAGGAACTTCAGCGGCTGGTCGAGATTTTCAGACCCATGTCCCGCCTGTCATTGTCCTTCCGGTTCGAGCCCGGTTCCTCGCGCCCGGATGCGCAGTCACGGTCCAATATCCGACATCTTGCCCTTCTTTTGGAATCCGGGACCCTCGATGCCCGAAAGCTTAGGTTTGTCGGCTTCAGCGATGGCGAAGGGGCAGCGTCAACCAATGCGCGGATCGCATTGTTGCGGGCAAAAACCGTTCGCAATGCCGTATTGGCCGAGATTGAAACCGCTATCGGGGACAGCGTCGAAATCACGGTCGACGCCTTTGGCGAGGCCATGCCCATGGCCTGCGACGACACGGAATGGGGCCGAAAGGTCAACCGCCGGGTCGAGGTCTGGGTTCAATAGCACTCACAGATAGCCTTCGGACCTGAAGCTCAACTCGTTCGACTTTCCAATGATCAGATGGTCATGCAGCGTCAGGCCCAGTGCCAGGCATGCATCCTGAATTCGGTTGGTCATGTCGATATCCGATTGCGACGGGGTCGGGTCACCTGACGGATGGTTATGTACAAGTATCAACGCCGAGGCATTCAGCTCCAGCGCCCGTTTGGCAACCTCGCGCGGATAGACTGGGACATGATCCACCGTGCCCTTGGCCTGTTCCTCATCAGCGATCAGCACGTTTTTGCGATCCAGATAGAACACACGGAATTGTTCGGTCTCACGATGGGCCATGGTGGTGTGGCAATAGTCCAGCAATGCGTCCCATCCGGAAATCACATGTCGCCACATCACCCGCGCGCGGGCCATGCGATGAGCGCAGGCCTCAAGGATTTTCAGATCAGTGATCACGCTATCCCCGACACCTTTGATTTGGCACAGCCGTTCCTCGGGGGCGGTCAGCACCCGATTGAAATCGCCGAACGTATCCATCAGCGCACGCGCCAGCGGTTTCACATCCTGCCGGGGGATTGAACGGAACAGCACCAACTCCAACAGCTCATAATCCGGCATGGCGGCGGACCCGCCAGACAGGAACCGTTCGCGCAGCCGCTTGCGATGATCTTTGATGTAGGAGGGTAACCGACCCGTCGGCAGCGGCTGCGCGGGGGCTTCGTCTGTATCGAACAGCATTGGGGCTTCGGAAAAGGCGTCCTGTGTCATGCTCTCAGCCTGACGCAGAATCGGTTTCCAGATGGTTAACGCACCTCACCTGCCATGCGGGCAGTGGCGCGGCGGACAACCATATGCAACACGATGGAAAACACTCCCAAGGTCAGCATCGCGGCGAACATCAGATCGGTCTTTGCACGGCCATTGGCCAGCAGCATCAAATATCCCAACCCTTGGGACGAGCCGACCCATTCACCAATCACCGCCCCGATCGGCGCATAGACGGCGGCCAGCCTCATCCCCGACGCCAGCGAGGGCATCGCCGCCGGGATGCGGATATACCACAGCACTGCACGCGGACTGGCCTGCATCGTGTGCGCAAGGTCCAGATAGCCCTGCGGCGTCCGCATCAACCCATCGAAGAAAGACGAGGTGATCGGGAAATAGATGATCAGCACCGCCATCGCGACCTTGGACCACAGACCATAGCCCAGCCAAAGCGTCAGCAACGGGGCCAGCGCAAAAACCGGCAGAGCCTGCGTGAACACCAGCATCGGCTGTACCAGAACTCGCGCCGCCCGCGAATTGGCCAATTGCAGCGCCGTAACCACACCCAGAACCGTCCCAAAGGCCAGTCCAATCACCACCTCAACCGCAGTGATCCAAGTGTGTTCGGCGATCAGCCAACGGTTTTGCCACCAGGTCTCGGCCACCACGGCGGGGCTTGGCAGGATGAACTTAGGCAAGCCGGTCGTCCAGACGATCCCCTGCCAAATGGCAATCGCGAACACGGTGGCTGCAAGGGCTGAGAGATATTTCATGCGACCGCCTCGCGCAGCAAGCGCAACAGCGCACCTTGCGTCTCAAGCGTCTCAAGGTCGTCCACATGGCGCGGGGCAGGTGCATGCGGCGGTTCACAAGGGGTCAGGCCCTGCTGTGTCATCACCATGATGGACTGGCCCAGCCGGGCGGCCTCACCCGGGTCATGTGTCACCAGCAAAACGGTCCGGCCCTGCAACGCCTCGACCGCCAAGTCCTGCATATCGGCCCGAGTGCGGGCATCCAGCGCCGAGAACGGCTCATCCAGCAGAACAATCGGGCGATCCTCCAAGAGCGTGCGGGCTAAAGCGACGCGTTGGCGTTGGCCGCCCGACAGTTCGGCGGGTTTCTTGGTCATATGATCCTGCAATCGCATGCGCTGAATCAGACGGTTGCGCCGCTCCAGATCGACCGACTTGCCCCGAAGCCGCGCACCTAACGAGACATTCTGTGCGACCGTTGCCCAGGGCAGCAGCAGATCATCCTGCGCCATATAGGCCACGCGGTCCTGCATCGGAGCACCATCGCCGGCGGTGATCTGCCCGGTGAACACGGCACCTGTATCAAGCCCGGCAATCAGACGTAGAATTGTGGTTTTACCGACGCCCGATCCGCCCAGCAGGCAAGTCCACTGCCCGGCCCCAAGGGTCAGGGTGAGCGGCGCGAACAGGGTCGCTCCGTCAATCGTGGCCGTGCCTTTGATGCTCAGATCGGGCGCCGGGGTCATGGGGTCAGGCCCATTTGCCAGAAGTTGACTTCTAGCTCGGTTGCCGTGCGGAAGGTCTGGCACAGGCGA
Source organism: Ruegeria faecimaris (assembly GCF_900182615.1). Lineage (GTDB taxonomy): Bacteria > Pseudomonadota > Alphaproteobacteria > Rhodobacterales > Rhodobacteraceae > Ruegeria > Ruegeria faecimaris. The sequence continues at coordinate 24,213 of NZ_FXTE01000006.1, forward strand.
TCCCAGCGCGGCGAGGCTGCAAAGTCCTCACCAATACGCCGTGTTAGAGCCTGATCGAACAGTTCTCCAACCGCTTTGCATGCGCCCTGGTAGTCGTCGCTGGCATAGGTATTGATCCAATCACGATAGACCTCGGATGTAGCTTCAGAGGCCAACCGCGTGCCGATTTCGCCATAGCCCATCACACAAGGGGTCAGAGCCGCCAGCAGGTCCAGCAAATCACCGCTATACCCGGCCTCAAGCACAAAGCGTGTATAGGCCAGGTTTTCGGCGCGTTCAGGGGTTGCGAACAGCTCCTCATGGGAAATCCCAGCCGCCTCACAGATACCGATATGCAGCTGCATTTCCTCGGCGACCAACGCATTTACCGTGGCCACGGCGGTCAGCATTTCCGAATGAGTCTCGGACTTAACAACCGCCAGTGCCCAAGCACGGGAAAAATGGATCAGGAACACATAGTCCTGTCGCAGGTAGTGCAGGAACGCCGCGCGCGGCAGCGTTCCGTCTTTCATCCCTTCCACAAAGGTGTGGCGAGTGTAATCCCGCCACGGCCCCTGCGCGGCATCCCGCATTAATGCGAAAGCTTTGCCGTAATTGCTCATTGCGCGGTCACATCGATGGCAATGTCGCTGACCGGGTTCAGGCTGTCGATCATGCCGCTGTTCTTCAGGAACTCCTCGAACCGCGCATAGCGACCCGCATCAAACGCCGCCGGACGCAGTGCGAACCGGGGCAGCGTGTCGACCCAGGCGCGGGCATTAAGCTCATCCTTCAGCTCGGTCGAGGTGGCCGCGAAGATTTCCCAGCTTTTTTCCGGGTTGTTGACGATATATTGGGTCGCTTTCTCGGTTGCAGCCAAGAAACGGGCGATTTTGTCGGCATCCATCGTATCGGGATTGGCGACATAGATCAGCTCGTCATAGGGTGGGATGCCTTCCTCTTCGATATAGAAACAGCGACCCGCGACACCTTCGATATCCATCTGGTTCAGCTCAAAATTCCGGAACGCCCCGATAACCGCATCCACCTGACCGGTCATCAGCGACGGCGACAGCGAGAAGTTGACGTTGACCATCTCAATCTCATCCAGACCGATATCATGCTGACCCAGAAGGGTTGTCAGGATCGCCTCTTCGACACCGGCGACCGAGAAACCGATTTTCTTGCCCCGCAGATCGGCCAGCGACTTGATCGGGCCATCATCCAGCACCAGCAGGCAGTTCAGCGGGGTGGCAACCAGCGTGCCGACCCGTTTCAGCGGCAAGCCCTCATGGATTTGCAGGTGCAGCTGCGGCTGATAGGACACCGCCAGATCGGCCTGACCAGCGGCCACCAGACGCGGCGGCGCGGAGGGGTCCGCGGGCGGAATGATCTCAACCTCAAGCCCCTGGTCGGCAAAATAGCCGTTTTCCTGTGCGACGATAATTGGACCATGGTCAGGGTTCACAAACCAATCCAACAAGACGGTCATCTTATCCTCGGCCCAGGCCGGCGCGGCAGCCAGCAGGGCGATTGCAGCGATCAGTTTTTTCATATCTCGCGGTTCCTTCTGTTCACGAAGTTGAGGCTGCGACAAGAACAATCTCGCCCGGCCAATTCGGTTGAATTCGTTCGGCAGCGCGCCAGGCGCGCAATCCGGTAGCACAGCACAATGCCAGTCTTTTACCCTTATTAGGGTCGATATCGCTCAGATCATCCGGCGATATCCGTTGCGCGTCAGGATGTACCGGGCGCGGGGATTCCTCGGCGCTGCGCAGCTCGATGATATGGTCATCTGTCGTCAGCTGCCCGGCCGAGAGAAACCGGAAACAGCTGTTCGGTTCGGGCGCATCGTCAAAGCGGAAGGCCGTGCTGCGGAGTGTCCGACCATCGTACTGAACCATCTGACCCAGCACCGAGGGCGTCAGCCCAAGGATCAGGTTCAGCGCCATCTGCGCCTGCATCGCGCCAATCGTCCCGACGACCGGGCCCAGAACACCAGCGGTGGCGCAGCTTGCCCCGCTGTCCGGCGCGTCGGGAAACAGCGCGCGCAATGACGGCGCGCCGCCGCAGAAACCGCCGACATAGCCCGACAGCCCAAGCACCGAGGCGCTGATCAGCGGCTTGCCCTGCGCCAAGCAAGTGTCCGAGAGGATATAGCTGGCCGCATAGCTGTCTGCGCAATCCAGGATCACATCCGCCTGAGCGACCAGATTACCGGCATTTTCACTTGTTAGAGCCTGTTTTCTGCCGCTGACGTCTATGTCCCTATTGATCGCCGTGCACCGTGCCGCCGCTCGCTCGGCTTTGGGATGTCCGCAATCCGTTTCAGTAAACAAGGTCTGCCGATGCAGGTTGGACAGCTCAACCTGATCCCCATCCAGGATCGTGATCTGCCCGATCCCGGCCCCGGCCAGCAGCGGCAGGACCGGGGCGGCCAACCCGCCCGCGCCCACCACCAGCACACGTGCCGAAGACAGGCGCGCCTGCCCTTTGGCCCCTACCTCTGGCAACAGCGTCTGACGGGCATATCGGCTCATCTGGTGACCTCGATCCATTGACGCAGACGCGCTTCGGGGTCGGTATTCAGGGTAATATCGGTCACGACCGAGACGATATCCGCCCCAGCCTGCAGGACACCCGGTGCACGCTCGACGCTCATCCCGCCGATGCCAACCAGTAGAGTATCACCAACGCGCGCTTTCCATTCTGTGACGCGGGGCAGACCCTGCTGCTGCCATTTCATCTTTTTCAGGATGGTGGGATAGACCGGGCCAAGCGCCACATAGTCGGGGTCCATGGCCAGCACGCGCTCTAACTCATCATCATCATGGGTGGACACGCCCAGTTTCAAACCCGCCTTGCGGATGGCAGTCAGATCGGCCTCGTCCAGATCCTCTTGCCCCAAATGCACCCAGTCACAGCCGGCGTCGATGGCCGCCTGCCAATAGTCATTGACCACCAGAACTGTCCCATTTGCGCGGCACAGGTCACGCGACTTGGCAATCTGGTCACGCACCACATCCATGGGCTGGTCCTTGACCCTCAGCTGTACCAACTTGATGCCCAGCGGCAGCATCCGGCGCAGCCAGTCCGAATGATCGAAGATCGGATAAAACCGGTCGAGTGTCATGACAGAAATGCCTTTCCAATAACCGGGGTCGAAGGTTCCGCCATATCGCGCGCCTCGATCGGGTCGGCCTGATGGGCCAGTTGCCCGGCCTCGATCGCGCGGGCCATTGCGCGGGCCATCAAAACGGGGTCCCCGGCGCGGGCCACAGCAGTGTTCAGCAGTACAGCGTCATAACCCAGCTCCATCGCGTGGGCGGCGTGGCTGGGCAGGCCGATGCCCGCGTCAATCACCAAGGGCACATCCGGGAACTCTGCCCGCATCGCCCGCAGGGCATATTCATTGTTCAGCCCCCGCCCTGACCCGATCGGCGCGCCCCATGGCATCAGCACCTCACACCCGGCGGCAAGCAGCCGTTCGCCAACAATCAGATCGTCGGTCGTATAGGGAAAGACCTGAAACCCGTCGCTGGTCAGAATGCGCGCGGCTTCGACCAGCTGGAACACATCCGGCTGCAGGCTGTCGGTATGGCCGATCAGTTCCAGCTTGATCCACTTGGTATCAAAGACCTCACGCGCCATATGGGCGGTGGTCACCGCCTCTTTGACCGTGTGGCATCCGGCGGTGTTGGGCAGCACCAACACGCCCAGATCGCGGATCATCTGCCAGAATGCTTGCCCCGCCCCGGATTCACGGCGAAGCGAGACCGTGGCAACACCCGCCCCGCTTTCGCGAAAGGCCTGCTCCAGAATAGCTGGGCTGGGATATTGCGCCGTGCCCAGCATCAGCGGGTTGGCCAATGTGGTTCCGTAAAAGGATTTCATCCTCAGCCCCCCTGCATCGGCGCGACGATTTCGATCCGATCCCCTTCAACCAAAGCATGGGCAACACGCAGCCCCGAGGGCACGAAATCTTCGTTCACCGCAGTGGCGACACGGCCCGAGTAGCCGCATTCCATCAGCAATTCCGATAAGGTCTCGGCCCGCACCTCGCGCGGCTCGCCATTAAGCACGATCTTCATCGACCATCTCCGAATGTTTGTGTTCAAGCGCCAGATCGGCAACGCCCTGGGCCAGCGCCGGTGCCAGCAGATACCCGTGGCGGTACAGCCCGTTGGCGTAAATCGTCCCGCCCCGACGCCGGATCCGAGGCAGATTGTCGGGAAAGGCCGGGCGCAGATCGACGCCGATCTCTAGCACCTCGGCCTCGCCAAAAGCGGGGTTCAACGCATAGGCCGCGCTTAGCAGTTCCAGCATCGAGCGCGCGGTGATGCGGGTTTTATCCTCGGATTCAATCATCGTCGCGCCCAGCATATAGATGCCATCGCCACGCGGCACGATGTAAAGCGGCATCCGGGGATGCAACAGGCGCACGGGCCGGGTCAGCGTCACATCAGGGCAGCGGATCACCAGCATCTCACCCTTCACGCCCCGAAGATCAGACAAGGCGTCCCGCGCCTGAAGACCACGGCAGTCAATCGCGTTCTCCAACCCAGCAGGGGCGGGTTCGCGATGAAAGGCAACGCCCCGCGCGATAAGATCGTCGAACACATCCCGCAGCGCCATGCGTGGGTCTATATGGGCTTCGTCCTTGAAATACAGACCGTTGCCGAAACCATGTAAATCAGGCTCTAATGCGGCTAGTTCCTGCTGATCTACCTCATGATACCCCTGCGTTCGACGACCAAACCGACGCAAATCCGGCAAGTCGCGCGCACCGCAAACGACCAAAGTACCGCGCTGATGAACCTTGGTCCGGGTCGCCCACCAGTCAAAAGCACCCAGCCCCAGGCGCAAGACCAGCTCTTCGGCATTTTCGAACTCGCACCACGGGGCCAGCATTCCCCCGGCCCACCAAGAACAGCCATGCGGACCCGGCAGGCCGGCGGGGTCAAAGACCTGCACCCGTGCGCCGCGATGGGCCAATTCGGACGCAACAGCCAAACCGGCCACGCCTGCCCCTATGACAGACCAGATCGTCACGCTGACCAGGCCCGATGGAAATGATGCACCGGACCATGGCCCCGGCCCACGCACAGCCCATCAGCCTGGGCGATAGCGCCTTGCAAATAAGCATGTGCCTCTGCCACGGAATCCCGCAAGCTCAGACCTTTGGCCAACCCGGCGGAAATTGACGAGGACAATGTACACCCAGTCCCGTGGGTGTTCTTTGTGTTCCGGCGCTGCGCTGTGAATTCATCCACCAATCCCGAACCGTCGACCAACAGATCATGACATATCTCGCCCTGACCGTGCCCACCTTTCATCAAAACCGACGCGGCACCCTTTGCGCAAAGGGCCAGCCCCTGAGCCACCATTTCATCCGGAGACTGCGCTTCGTTCTGCTCAAGCAGCCGCCCAGCTTCGGGCAAATTGGGTGTCAGGACGGTCGCGCGTGGTATCAGAAGGTCCGTCAGGGTCTGGATCGCGTCACCGGCCAGCAAAGCATCCCCGGATTTCGCGATCATGACAGGGTCCAAGACAATGGGTCCCGCATAGCCTGACAGGGCATCTGCCACGGTCTCGATAATCTCGGGGGTTGCCAGCATGCCGATCTTGATCGCCCCGACATCCAGATCGCTCAGCACCGCGTCGATCTGTGCGCGGATCACATCAAGGGGAATGCCATGAACCGCCGTCACGGCCCGGGTGTTCTGCGCAGTCACTGCCGTAACAACGCTAGCCCCGTAAACGCCCAGCGCCGACATCGCCTTGAGATCGGCCTGAATTCCGGCCCCGCCTCCGCTGTCGGACCCTGCAATGGTCAAGGCAATAGCTGCCATGTCGTTGCTCCATCTTCTAGGGGCAACAACGGAGGATAGAAAGTCTGTATTCATAAGACCGTTCCCTCCGCCGGAATTGCCCGGATCAGGTTCGATGGGTTGATGCAGCTGCACCTCTCAGCCTTGCGAACAAGGCACCCCAACGGTTGCGCGGACCATCTCAGGAGCGGCGACAATAATCAAGCGAAGAATTACGAGGCTCTTCCTCGCGCTCCGAGGTATTTTTGGCCAGATGAAATGCGGATCACCCGCTTCATCTGGCCCTAGATACCTCGGGGGAGTCGCGGGGGGCAGCGCCCCCTTTTTTTGGGAAAAGACTTCAGCCCTTCATCCCGTCCCAGAAGGATTTGACGGAGGAGAAAAAGCTGTTGGATTCCGGGTGATTATCTTCACCCAGGTCGTCGAACTCGCGCAGCAGCTCTTTCTGGCGGCTGGTGAGGTTTACCGGAGTTTCCACGGCCAGCTCAATGAACATATCTCCAACACCGCCGCCGCGCAGGGCTGGCATGCCCTTGCCGCGCAGGCGCATCTGGCGACCCGATTGGCTGCCCGCTGGAATCTGCACACGCCCGCGGCCACCGTCGATGGTCGGAACTTCGATCGAACCACCAAGAGCGGCTTTGGCCATGCTGACCGGCACACGGCAATAAAGGTTCACGCTGTCACGCTCGAACAGCCTGTGATCTGAGACCTCTACAAAGATGTATAGATCGCCCGGAGGACCACCTCGCATTCCAGCCTCGCCTTCACCGGCCAGACGAATGCGCGTGCCGGTTTCGACACCGGCTGGAATATTAACGGACAAGGCGCGTTCTTTTTCAACACGGCCCGCACCCTGACAGGATTTGCAGGGGTTCTTGACGATTTGACCCAGGCCCGAACAGGTTGGACAGCTGCGTTCTACTGTGAAAAAGCCTTGTTGCGCACGCACCTTGCCCATACCCGAACAGGTCGGACAGGTTGTGGGCTCAACACCGCCTTCAGCCCCAGATCCGTCGCAGGACGAACAGGCAACCGCTGCCGGGACATTGATGGTTTTCTGCTGACCTGAATACGCCTCTTCCAGCGAGACGCGCAGGTTATAGCGCAGATCCGAACCGCGTGCGGCACGACGTCCACCGCCCCCGCCCCGTTGGCCGCCCATGAAATCGCCGAACAGGTCGTCGAACACATCCGAAAATGCACTGGAAAAGTCGCCCTGACCAAAGCCAGCGCCAGGTCGGCCACCGCCGCCCATGCCATTTTCGAATGCAGCATGACCGAACCTGTCATAAGCCGCCTTGCGTTCAGCATCTTTCAGGACGTCATAGGCCTCGTTCGCTTCTTTGAACTGTGCCTCTGACTCCGGATTGTCCTTGTTGCGGTCGGGATGTAATTCTTTGGCCTTCTTGCGAAAGCCTTTCTTGATCTCGTCCGCTGATGCACCCTTGGATACGCCGAGCACATCGTAATAGTCGCGTTTTGACATCAGTATTTCCTTCTGCCTCAACGTAATCGGGCCGGCCCGGTGACCGGACCGGCCCGAATTGGCCCGGTTACCCGTTAGCTACGCTTGTCGTTGTCCAGATCTTCGAACTCGGCATCGACGATGTCATCCTCGCCCGGTGCAGCATCCGCAGCGGCAGGTTCATCTTCGCCGTCTTCAGCTTGCGCTTTGTAGATGGCTTCGCCCAGCTTCATGGCCGCTTCGGTAACGTTCTGGATGCCCGACTTAATCTTGTCGGCATTCTCGGTTTCCAGCTCGTCTTTCAGCGCGGCAATCGCCAGCTCGATGGCTTCGATGGTTGTTGGATCAACCTTGTCGGCATGTTCTTCCATCGACTTTTCTGTCGAGTGGATCAGGCTTTCCGCCTGATTCTTTGCGTCGACCAGCTCGCGGCGTTCCTTGTCGGCCTCCGCGTTCTCTTCGGCGTCCTTGACCATCTTTTCGATGTCCTCGTCGGACAGGCCGCCCGATGCCTGGATGGTAATCTTCTGCTCTTTGCCAGTGCCTTTGTCCTTGGCCGAAACCGAGACGATGCCGTTGGCGTCAATGTCAAAAGTCACCTCGATCTGCGGCATGCCGCGCGGTGCTGGCGGGATATCTTCGAGGTTGAACTGACCCAGGATCTTGTTGTCCGCAGCCATTTCACGTTCCCCTTGGAAACAGCGAATGGTCACGGCGTTCTGGTTGTCTTCGGCGGTCGAGAAGACCTGAGACTTTTTCGTCGGGATCGTGGTGTTGCGGTCGATCAGTCGGGTGAACACGCCACCCAGCGTTTCGATACCCAGCGACAGCGGTGTCACGTCCAGCAGAACAACGTCTTTAACGTCGCCCTGCAGAACACCGGCCTGAATGGCGGCGCCCATGGCAACCACTTCGTCCGGGTTCACACCCTTGTGCGGCTCTTTACCGAAGAACTTGGTGACCTCTTCGATCACTTTCGGCATCCGGGTCATACCGCCGACCAGAACAACCTCGTCAATGTCGCCAGCCGACAGACCTGCGTCTTTCAGCGCGGCCTGGCAGGGTTTCATCGACTTTTTGATCAGGTCCGAAACCAGCGATTCCAGCTTGGCACGGGTCAGTTTCATGACCATGTGCAGCGGCTGACCGTTCGACCCCATCGAGATGAACGGCTGGTTGATTTCGGTCTGCGAAGTCGAGGACAGTTCGATCTTGGCTTTTTCAGCAGCTTCTTTCAGACGCTGCAGGGCCATCTTGTCGGCAGACAGATCGACACCGTGTTCCTTTTTGAACTCATCCGCCAGGTAGTTGACGATGCGCATGTCAAAGTCTTCACCACCCAGGAAGGTGTCGCCATTGGTCGATTTAACCTCGAACAACCCGTCGTCGATTTCCAGAATGGTTACGTCGAAGGTACCGCCACCAAGGTCATAAACCGCGATGGTTTGGGTTTCTTCCTTGTCCAGACCATAGGCCAGAGCGGCAGCTGTCGGTTCGTTGATGATCCGCAGCACTTCCAGGCCGGCGATTTTACCGGCATCTTTGGTCGCCTGACGCTGTGCGTCGTTGAAATAGGCCGGAACGGTGATAACGGCTTGTGTGACTTCCTCACCCAAGTAGCTTTCAGCGGTTTCCTTCATCTTGCCCAGAGTGAAGGCCGAAATCTGGCTTGGGGAGTACTTTTCACCGCGGGCTTCGACCCACGCGTCGCCATTGCCGCCATCAACGATGGCGTATGGTACCATTTTCTTGTCTTTTTCGACTTCGGCATCATCCACACGACGACCGATCAGGCGTTTGACGCCAAAAACCGTGTTGTCAGGGTTGGTGACCGCCTGGCGTTTCGCAGGCTGACCGACCAGTCGCTCATCTTCGGTGAAGGCGACGATCGAGGGCGTGGTCCGCGCCCCTTCGGCGTTTTCGATGACCTTTGGCTGCGAGCCGTCCATGATGGCAACGCACGAGTTGGTGGTGCCGAGGTCAATCCCGATTACTTTTCCCATATGTTCAATCCCTTTCTCTTCAAGGCGATGTCCCGAGGCCCGACCCGTTATGGCATCTGGCCCCGATCTGATTTGCGCAATGGTCCTACACCATCGCGCGTCCCGGCGTATATAAGGACGGGAACAGGGGCCTGCAAGCATTCACAAATGCAGGTTTTCAGGAATCTGCAGCCTTTTTAGCAAGGTTTTGGCAAGGATTGAGGAATCTGGAATGGCGCGGCTGCTTTTACGCGGTTTTGAAATCAGGAAAGCTTACCTTGACGGAGCTGCCCAGGCACAGCTGATCACGCTGTTGCGTCCGATTCTGAAATCAGCACCTTTGTTCCGCCCGACCACCCCTTCGGGCAAGGAAATGTCTGTTCGCATGACCTCGGCCGGGGCGCTGGGTTGGGTCACTGACAAGAACGGGTACAGGTACCAGCCGCACCATCCAAAGGGTATGGAATGGCCCGCCATTCCAGACTGCATTCTGGATATCTGGCGCGATCTTGCCAGCCCCGAACGTGACCCCGACTGTTGCTTGGTCAATTACTATGGCGAAGGGGCGCGAATGGGCCTCCATCAGGATAAGGACGAGGCCGATTTTTCCTGGCCGGTCCTTTCGATCTCATTAGGTGACGACGCGTTGTTCCGCATTGGCAACACGACCCGAGGGGGCAAAACGGAATCGATCTGGCTTGGCTCGGGCGATGTTGTCGTGATGGGTGGACCCGCGCGCCTAACCTATCACGGGGTAGATCGCATTCGTTTCGGGTCTTCAAAACTGTTGCCAAAGGGCGGGCGGATCAACCTGACCTTGCGCGTGGCGGGTTAACGGCGTGCGCTCCAGCTTTGCGACACATGCTGGCGGGTAAAGAAAATTCCAAGCAAGCCGATCAACAACAGAGCCAACCCGACCCAGACAGGATATTCCCAGTTGGTATTGCGCGGATAGTAATTCCGAAAAACGAAACCCCGACACTGGTCGATAATGTGAAACAACGGATTCCAGGCGAACATGGTCAACATGAACCCGCCCAGCGCATTGCCGACGAACATTTTTCCCGAGAACACCATATTCAGGCGCCGGTAAATTGTGCTCATGATCGTGGCAGTGGTCGGAAACCAGGGCTTGATCGCCATGAACACCACGCCGACCGCACAGCCCGTGAACCAGGCCAGCATCAGCATGGCAAAGGCGCCACCGGGCTCCTGAATTTCCAGCGGAGCAACCGATACGCTGTAGACAAACAGGATGATGACGATTGTCAAAACCTGAGTATACAGCGACCCGAAAGCGGCAGCCATAAGCACGACCATCATGTTCATCGGCGAATGCAGCATCATCGGGTTATTACCCGTGTCCAATCCGGAAACCGAACCGACGGCTTTAATGTGCGTCAGAAACAGGAAAACCCCAGACAGCAGATACAGAATGAACTCACCCCGGATTTTGGCAACGCGCGCGCCAAGAAGGGACATGATCACGTAAAACACACTCACCAGCACCAGAACCTGGAAAATATTGATAAGCACCGAAAGCACAGCATTGCTATGTTGAGATCGGACATTCCGGACCACGGCGTGAAACACCAGTTCCGCCGTCGTAAACGCACCGCCTATAAGCGACCGGTTTCGCTTGTAATAAAACACCCGAAGCGTCTTTCCTGTATTATTGCCTGCAATCTGGCACGAAATTCTTGCCGTTCCGTAACCAGCACAGCATAAGGCCGTCAGGTTATTCGATCAACAAATCACAGGAACGGAGCTTTTTTGTGACCTATGACGCCCTCATCCCCGTCATCCGACGTCTGGCCCTGGAAGCGGGCGATACGATCATGGACATCTATAACTCGGATGGGTTTGACGTGAAGGTCAAATCCGATGCCAGCCCCGTGACCGAAGCAGATGAGGCCGCCGATGCGCTGATCTCGGCCGGTCTGCGTGCAGCGTTCCCCAATATCCTGCTGGTGACTGAGGAACAGGCCGCCTCGCATTCTGAAAAAGGCGATACGTTCCTGATCGTTGATCCGCTGGATGGCACCAAAGAGTTCATCAACCGGCGCGGCGATTTCACCGTTAATATCGCGTTGGTCGAAAACGGCACCCCAACGCGTGGCGTGGTTTATGCGCCAGCCCGCGGCCGGATGTTCTATACTTTGGCCGACGGGCAATCGGTCGAGGAAACCGGCGCGCTGGACAAGGATCAACCCGGTGCCGTGACTCCGATTTCGGTCTCTGATCCAGACAATTCCGCGCTTTTGGTCGTGGCCTCGAAGTCACATCGTGACCAGGCGACCGACGATTACATCAACAAATATCAAGTGCAGGACAGCAAAAGCGCGGGCTCGTCGCTGAAGTTCTGCCTGATTGCGACGGGCGAGGCAGATATCTATCCCCGCGTTGGCCGCACGATGGAATGGGATACGGCAGCAGGTCACGCCGTGCTGACAGGTGCGGGCGGCAAAGTTGTCCGGTTCGACAATCATGCGCCGCTGACCTATGGCAAGGACGGCTATGCAAACCCGTTCTTTATCGCCTACGCTCCGGGTGTAGACCTGAAGGAGGCCTGATGTCCGTTCTGATCGCCATTCCCGCCCGCTACGCCTCGACCCGGTATCCGGGCAAACCTCTGGTGCCGCTCACCGGGGCCAGTGGCAATGCAATGACTCTGATCGAGCGGTCATGGCGCGCGGCCAGTTCGGTCTCGGGCGTGGACCGCGTTGTGGTTGCCACCGATGACGACCGCATTCGCGAGGTGGCCGAAGGGTTCGGGGCCGAGGTTGTGATGACCTCGGAAACCTGTGGCAATGGCACCGAACGCTGCGCCGAAGCGCATGATGTGCTGGGCGCAAGCTATGACATCGTGGTGAACCTGCAGGGCGATGCACCGCTGACCCCTCATTGGTTCGTCGAAGATCTGATCGCCGGTCTGCGTGCCGCACCTAAGGCTGGGGTGGCCACTCCGGTTCTGCGCTGCGACGGAGATGCACTCAACAGCCTGCTGAATGACCGCAAACACGGGCGCGTCGGTGGAACAACCGCCGTTTTCGCCGCTGATCACGGCGCGATGTATTTCTCGAAAGAGGTCGTGCCCTTTACTTCACAGACTTATGCGGGCGGGGAGGAAACGCCGGTGTTTCACCATGTCGGCGTCTATGCCTACCGCCCTGACGCGCTGGCGGCTTATCCGTCCTGGCCTGTCGGTCCATTAGAGCAACTGGAAGGGCTGGAACAGCTGCGTTTCATGGAAAACGGGCGTAAGGTTCTGTGTGTTGAAGTCGAATCCAAAGGCCGCCAGTTCTGGGAACTAAACAATCCGCAGGACGTTCCCAAACTTGAAGAGATGATGGCCGCGATGGGGCTGGACTGAGTGCCGCAGGCTGTCGCACCCTGAAAAACCGGAATAACGGGATCTGATATGACACATATCCTTGTAACCGGCGGTGCCGGATATATCGGATCCCATGCCTGCAAGGCGCTGGCGCTGGCCGGGTACACACCTGTCACCTATGACAACCTGATCACCGGTTGGCAGGACGCGGTCAAATTTGGCCCGTTCGCACAGGGTGATCTGCTGGACCGGGCGCGGTTGGATGAGGTTTTTGCCAAGTATCAGCCCGCTGCCGTGATGCATTTCGCCGCGCTCAGCCAGGTGGGTGAGGCGATGTCCGAACCCGGAAGATATTGGGCGAACAATGTCACCGGTTCGCTGACCCTGATCGAGGCCGCCGTGGCGGCTGGATGTCTGGATTTCGTGTTTTCGTCGACCTGCGCCACCTATGGTGAACATGACAAGGTGGTCCTCGACGAAAACACCCCGCAAAATCCACTGAACGCTTACGGCGCCTCCAAACGCGCGATCGAGGATATCCTGCGTGATTTCCATGCCGCTCACGGGATGAACCACGTGATTTTTCGCTATTTCAACGTGGCTGGCGCCGATCCGGACGGAGAGGTAGGCGAATTCCACCGCCCCGAGACCCATCTGGTTCCGCTGATGTTGGATGCGATTGACGGCAAGCGCGACGGGCTGACTGTGTTCGGAACCGACTATGACACGCCCGATGGCACCTGTATCCGCGATTACGTGCATGTCTGCGATCTGGTTGACGCGCATGTTCTGGGGCTGCGATGGCTGGAACAGGGAAAGGACAGCCGCGTTTTCAACCTGGGCACGGGCTCTGGCTTTTCGGTGATGGAAGTGATCGACCAGTCGAAATCCGTCACCAATCGCGCGGTGCCCTATACCATCGGCCCGCGCCGCGCCGGAGATTGCACCAAGCTGGTTTCGGGCTCGGACAGGGCCGGGCAAGAACTGGGCTGGTCCCCCAAAAGATCCGTGTTAGAGACGATGATTGCCGATGCCTGGCGCTGGCATCAGAACGGGCATTACGACAGATGAGGGCCGCGTGAGCGATACCCTGCCGCCAATCGGATGGGTGCAACGCTATCGCTTGCGCCTGAAACGCAGGCGGCTGTTGTGGCGATCCTTTCGCAGCCGCCATCAGTTAACCCAACTGGTCGACCGAACCGACCAGATACGCCCAGGTGCGATACTGGTCTTTACCACCCTGCGAAATGAAATCACGCGCCTGCCCTGGTATTTCCATCACTACCGGTCGCTGGGCGTTGATCATTTTCTGATCGTGGACAACGGCAGCGATGATGGCTCGGTCGCATATCTTAAAGATCAACCGGATGTATCCTTGTGGCAAACCGATGCCAGCTATCGCGCCTCACGATACGGGCTGGATTGGCTGACCTGGCTACAGATGCGATTTGGTCACGGTCATTGGACTTTGATGGTGGATGCGGATGAGTTGCTTATCTATCCCGAATGGGACAGCCATCCGCTGCAAGATTTGACCCAACAGCTAGAGGTGCAGGGGCGCGACGCTTTCGGGGCGCTGATGCTGGACCTCTACCCCAAAGATCAGCTCGGTGCACAGCTCTATGCCCCCGGGACCGACCCGACCGAAGTTTTGGGTTGGTTTGATCCAGGCCCGTTGCGCGCCAAACGGCAAACGCCGCTGGGTAACCTCTGGGTTCAAGGCGGTGCACGGGAACGCGTGTTTTTTGCTGACCGGCCCGAGCGGTCACCAACTTTAAACAAAATTCCGCTGGTACGCTGGTCGCGGCACTATGCTTACGTGAACTCCTGCCATTCCGCCCTGCCCCGAGGTTTGAACGCCACATATGACGGACCGGGGAGCAACGACCCTTCAGGCGTGTTACTGCACACAAAGTTCCTGCCCGAGGTGGTCATCAAATCAAGAATCGAGAAAACCCGAGCGCAGCATTTTCACGACCCGGCGGAGTTCGACAGCTATTATGACGGCATAATTAACCGCCCGATCATGTGGGATCCACAATCGGTGGAATATATCGGATGGCGCCAACTGTGTGAGCTTGGCTTGATGGGCAAAACTGACTGGAAAAACAACGTTTCGGACTAACTACTTTTAAATGCGTTGCTTCATTAGATGGTAAAGTGGCATAAAATGGCATTCGCCCGGCTCCACTCTGGCTTGTTCAGGCTCCGGGTATGCTCGCGTATAAACAAAGGTTGGGCAGTCGCGTGAGCCTGTTGGATTCATACCGAATGAGATTGCGGCGCAAGCGCCGCCTGTTGCGTTGCGTTCGCAAACGGCGCGAATTAGAAGCGGTTTCCGACAAAACCAACGCCATTCAACCCGGTGACATCCTGTTGATGAGCGTGGTGCGAAACGAAAAAATCCGCCTGCCCTATTTTCTGGAATATTACCGAAAACTTGGCGTTGATCGCTTTTTGTTTGTGGACAACAACAGCGACGACGGCACACGCGAGTTTCTGAGTAGTCAGCCGGACGTATCGGTCTGGCAGTCCAACGG
The DNA here is from genome assembly GCF_900182615.1 of Ruegeria faecimaris. Lineage (GTDB taxonomy): Bacteria > Pseudomonadota > Alphaproteobacteria > Rhodobacterales > Rhodobacteraceae > Ruegeria > Ruegeria faecimaris. Next base: position 39,347 of record NZ_FXTE01000006.1, read on the forward strand.
CAGCTATAAGCGGGCCACATATGGCACTGATTGGTCGAACTATCTGCTGCGCAAATACGCCGATGGGCACTGGGTTCTGACGGTCGATCCGGATGAGTTCTTCATCTATCCGTTCTGCGACACGCGGCCCATTCGTGCCCTGACCGACTGGCTTGATGGCTGTGCCGTCCGCAGTTTCGGCACCATGCTGATCGACATGTACCCGCAGGGCCCGGTAGATGCCGAACCCTATCGTGAGGGGCAAGACCCCTTCGAGATTGCCCGTTGGTTCGATGCCGGGAATTATGTGATCAGCAAAAACCCTGAATACGGGAATCTCTGGATACAGGGTGGGCCGCGCGCCCGTGTCTTTTTCCGCCAGGCTCCGGAAAAGGCGCCTGCGTTGAACAAGATACCGCTGGTCAAGTGGGACCGTCGATATGTCTATGTCAGTTCGACCCATTCGCTGCTGCCACGCGGGCTGAACCAAGTCTATGACGATTGGGGCGGCGAAAAAACCAGCGGGGCGTTGCTGCATGCCAAGCTGATCAACACCCTGGGTGACAAGGCACATGAAGAGATGGAGCGGCGTCAGCACTATCGCGGGTCCGGCGAATATCGCGCCTATGCCGAAGGGCTGAACGACCGTCCGGTGTTTTGGTGCGACCGGTCCGAGGCTTATATCAACTGGCGACAGCTTGAGATTCTTGGCCTCATGTCGAAAGGGAACTGGGCATGAGCAGCCTTGGCGTCATCATGCTGGTGCATGCCGCGCTTCCAAGGGCGCAACAGGTCGCGCGCCATTGGGCGGCATCCGGCTGCCCGGTGGTGATCCATGTCGACCTCAAGGTAGCGGAGACTGTTTTTGATGGCTTTGTAGCCTCCTGTGCGGACGAACCTCTGATCCGGTTCTCGGAGCGCCACACCTGCAACTGGGGCGGTTGGGGCATTGTTGCAGCCTCGCAATCAGCGGCTGAACTGATGCTGAAGGCCTTTCCCGATGTACACCATATCTTTCTGGCCTCGGGCGCCTGCCTGCCGCTACGGCCCGTCGATGAACTGGTCACATATCTAGCGGAACGGCCCCGTGTCGACTTTATCGAAAGCGCGACAACAGCTGATGTAAGCTGGACGATTGGCGGACTGGATCAGGAACGATTTACGCTGAGATTTCCGTTCTCGTGGCGTAAACAGCGCAAATTGTTCGACGCTTACGTAAAGCTACAGCGGACCATCGGAATCCGACGGTCGATACCCGAAGGTCTGGTGCCACATATGGGCAGTCAATGGTGGTGCCTGACCCGTCAAACGCTGTCGGCCATTCTGCAAGATCCCAAACGCAAAACATATGACCGCTATTTCCGGCGCGTCTGGATTCCCGACGAAAGCTATTTTCAGACCCTAACCCGGCTTTATTCAACACATATCGAAAGTCGCTCTCTGACGCTGTCCAAATTCGATTATCAAGGTCGCCCGCATATCTTTTATGACGATCATCTACAGTTATTGCGACGGTCGGACTGTTTTGTAGCACGCAAGATCTGGCCCCAGGCCAATCGGCTTTATCAGGCGTTTCTGACCAACCAGGCACAGGCGATGAAGCCTACTGAACCCAACCCGGGCAAGATCGACCGGTTGTTCTCGAAAGCGGTCGAGCGCAGGACTCGAGGCCGGGATGGCCTGTATATGCAAAGCCGCTTTCCCCGCCACGGCAGCGAAAACGGACTGACGTCGTTCCCCTATTCGGTATTCCAAGGGTTTACCGAACTGTTCGCAGATTTCGAGCCCTGGCTGTCGGAAGCCACCGGAACAAAGGTCCACGGTCACCTCTTCGGTCCCGAACGTGCGGAATTCGCCGGCGGGGCGCCTCTGGTCAACGGCGCACTAAGCGATTGTGCCAGCCTGCGGGACTATAATCCTACGGCGTTTTTGTCGAACCTGATCTGGAATACTCGGGGCGAGAAGCAGTGCTTTCAATTTGGCCCCACGGATACGCAGGACATCAACTGGTTTCTGGCGCGCGACAGAAATGCGCAGATTTCCGTTGTCACAGGCGCCTGGGCCATTCCCCTGTTCCGTTCGAATGGAAATTTCGCGGATATCCGAAACGAAGCCGCCCGCCTGCAACAAATCGAGACCAAACAGCTTGAGGTTTTAACTTCGGTCTGGACCAAGGCCAAAGTGCGCACCTGGTCGCTGGCCGAGTTTGTGGAATCTCCGATGGAGCCTCTGCAATCCATTCTGGAAGAAACCGGATGCCAGAACCCCAGCCACCTGACCCAAGCCCCTACGATGGTCGACCTGTCCGGGTTCGGGAAGTTCCTGCAAAACCTAAAGAACCAGGGTATGCACCCTTATCTTATGGGAGATTTTCCAGCCGATGACATTTTTGGCCGGCAACTCAGGCCTTATCGAAAACCATATCTGGTGCAATAGCGTTTCATGTCATCCAAATTCGACTATTTCGTAATACTTGCCGCCATGCGGACCGGATCGAACCTGCTTGAGGCAAATCTGAACGCATTGGAAGGTGTCTCCAGCCATGGTGAGGCCTTCAATCCTCATTTCATTGGCAGGCTAAAGGGGGACAGCCTGCTGGGCGTCACTCTCGAAGAACGCGACAATGACCCTAAAACCCTGCTGAACGCCATCCGATCAGCTGACGGTGAAATGAACGGGTTTCGCTTTTTCCAGGGCCACGATCCGCGTGTGTTAGAGCCTGTTTTGGATGACCCGAGTTGCGCCAAGATCATTCTGACGCGCAACCCTCTAGACAGCTATATCTCATTGAAGATCGCGCGCGAGACCAAGCAATGGCAGCTGAAAAACGTCAAGCGGCGGCGCACCGAGCAGATCGCCTTCAACCCTCGTGAGTTCGAAACCTATCTGGACCAGCAACAGGCCTTTCAACTGACTTTGCTGCATCATCTTCAGGCCAGCGGGCAAACCGCCTTTTTCATCGCTTACGACGATCTGAACCGGCTCGACAGCCTGAACGGCCTGGCGGCCTGGCTTGGGGTATCGGGCCGGTTGACCACGATCGACGACACGCTCAAACCCCAGAACCCTGAGCCGGCCTTGTCCAAGGTGACAAACCCTGATGAGACCGAACAGGCCTTGTCGCGCATCGACAGTTTCAGCCTGCACAGAACTCCGAATTTTGAACCCCGGCGTGGCGCGGCCGTTGCGACCTATGTCGCCACGCCGAAAACCCCGTTAATGTATCTGCCCGTGCGGAGCGGCATCGAAGGGGTTGTGAAGCAATGGATGGCTGCGCTTGATTCAATCAGTGCGGATGATCTGATCACTGATCAAAACCGCAAAAAGACCCGCCAGTGGTTACAGAATCATCCGGGGCATCGCAAATTCACCGTGGTGCGGCACCCGCTGGTACGCGCACATTCGGCCTTTTGTTCCTATATCCTCAGCACCGAGCCCGGCGCCTATCTGAAAATCCGCAATATGCTGCGCAACCGGTTCAAGCTTCCGATCCCCGGACAGTTACGCGCTGAAAACTACCCCATCGAGCAGCATTATGAGGCATTCTCGGCTTTTCTGACCTTCCTGCGGCAAAACCTGGCGGGACAAACCCCTGTGCGCGTTGACGGCGTTTGGTGCAGTCAGGCGCAGGTGTTGGAGGGCGTAGTCGGTTTTGCCCTGCCGGATCTAATCCTGCGCGAGGAAGAAATTGCAACTGCCCTGCCGGATCTGGCGCGGCCGCTGGGTCATGACAGCCCGCCCGCGCCCGGCAATACCAGACCAGATATCCCGTTTTCCCTGAGCGATATCTATGACACCAAACTTGAGGCGCTGGCGGCCGAAACCTACCAGCGCGACTATATGCAATTCGGGTTTGACGTCTGGAAGCCGGCTACGGGCGCAGCGTAATCACTGTGCCGCGATTCACCATCGCATAGATCTCTTCGATCTCTTCATTCTTGACAGCGATGCACCCTGCCGTCCAATCCGATTGCTTCTTGGCACGCTTTTTCTCGGACCGGGTTTTCGGCTCGCCGTGGATGAAAATGTCACCGCCCGGATCAACGCCCGCAGCCTTGGCCTCTGCGATATCCTTCGAATCCGGATAGGAAATCCCCAGCGACAGGTGATAGCGGCTTTTGGGATTGCGCCGGTCGATCAGATAGGTGCCCTCTGGCGTGCGGCCGTCGCCGCGTTTTGTTTTGGTGCCATTGGGGGCAAAGCCAAGATCGACCTTATATTCCTTGAGGACATGTTCATTGTGCAGAAGATAAAGCTTCCGCGCGCTTTTGTTGATGACCATAGAGGTCACCTCGGGGCCATCATAGGCCAGAAATCTGGGGTTGGCCGAGGCGCAGGCCGAAAGACCCAGCGTAGCCACAGCACCCATTCCAAATGCTCGACGATCCATGTTTAATGCCTGCTTCTGCTTTTTTTAGTGATTATGCCAGAAATCCAGAAAACTGAAATCACTTTTTGCTGTTCGACTGCTCAAGCAAACGGCGTTCGATGGATTCCAGCCTTTCCAGCACCTCATCACGATAGGCATCGGTTTTCACCTCATCCTCGGCGTGATGGGCATCCTGCATTGAATTCACGATCAGACCGACCAACAGGTTCACCACGGCAAATGTCGTAACCATGATGAAAGGCACAAAGAATACCCACGCATAGGGATAAACCTCCATCACCGGGCGCACGATGCCCATCGACCAGCTTTCCAGCGTCATGATCTGGAACAACGTATAAGCCGACAGGCCCAAATCGCCGAACCAGTCCGGGAATGTGCCCGAGAACAGCTTGGTCGAAATTACCGCGCCGATGTAAAACAGGATCGCCATCAGCAGGAAAACGCTGGCCATGCCCGGCAAGGCCGAGATGAAACCCTCGACCACCCGGCGCAGCCGTGGTGCGACCGAGATCACCCGCAAGACCCGCAGGATCCGCAAGGCCCGCAGCACCGAAAGACCGCCAGCGCTTGGGATCAGAGCGATGCCAACAACGATGAAGTCAAACAGGTTCCAGCCATTGGTAAAGAACCGCCGCCCCGTTGCGACCAGCTTCATCGCAATCTCGGCCACGAAAATCGTTAGGCAGAGGCTGTCCAACACCACGATCAAAGGGCCCGCGGCCTCCATCAGCGTCGGTGAGGTTTCCATGCCGAGCAGGATGGCGTTGAAGATGATGACACCAGTGATGAACCGACCGAAGGTCGGGTTTTCAGTGATATCATGCAGGCGCTGGGCAAGCCCCATTCTGAAACTCTCCTGTTTGGTCATGATGCGGGGTTCAGTGCAAACCGCGCGGCAAGTTCCGTGTGTGACGACCATCGAAATTGGTCAACCACCTGTACCCATTCAAGGGTATAGCCTGCGTTAATCAGATTTTTTGCGTCCCGCGCGAAGGTGACCGGATTGCATGAGACATAGGCGATCACTGCCGGTTGCGCCTGCGCCAGCTCGGCCACCTGCGCCTCAGCCCCGGCGCGGGGCGGGTCCAGGACAACCGCGTCAAAGTTCTTCAGCTCATCAGGCATCAATGGGCGGCGGTACAGGTCGCGCGCCTCGGTCGTGACCCGTTTCAGACCTTGCGCGCGACGCCAGCCTTGATCCAGAGCGGTGGTCATCAGGGCCTCACCCTCAACCGCGTGTACTTCGGCGTCCTCGGCCAGTGGCAATGAGAATGTCCCGCAACCCGCAAACAGGTCCACAACCCGCTTGGCGCCCTTGGTTGCCTGCAGAACTGCCTGTAATAGAGCCTGTTCTCCGTCCTTCGTGGCCTGCAGGAATGCCCCCGGAGGCGGCACGACAGCCGCCACGCCAAATCGCTGAACCGGGGCGTGGCGCGAGGCGATCACCTCGCCATCCCAGCTGAGCCGCGCAAGCCCATGTGCCTCGGTCGCCTGTGCCAGGACCAGTTCCAACGGACCGTCCAGCGGTTTGCCGCCTTTGACGGCGACATCCAAACCGCCCTCGGAAAGGGTCAACGTAACGGCCAACGCCCCCTTTCGGCTACCGCCCAAAGGGGCAAGCGCCTCGGCCACGGGAACAGCTGCAATCAGGGCCGGATCAAGCAGATGACAATCAGAGATTTCGGTGATCGTGTCCGAGGCGCGGCCATGAAACCCAGCCATAGTGCCTTTTTTTGTCCGCCGAACCGCAATCGTGGCCCGCCGCCGCGAGCGTTCGGGCGAGGTGTGAATGGGCCGCATCGGGGCATCGAGCCCCTGCGCGGCCAGCGCGTTGCGCACGACCTCTACCTTCCAGTCCGCAACGAAATCATCTGCGGCATGCTGTAGCTGACATCCGCCGCAGGCTTTGTAGTGCCGGCACGGTGCTTTGACCCGCTGGTCCGAGGGGGTCTCGACCCGTATGTCGCTCAGCACTTGACCAACCAATGTCCCGCTGACCACCTCCCCCGGCAAGGTGCGGGGGGCGTAGATCGGTCCGTCGGCGATGCCGTCGCCCTGATGACCAAGGCGTAAAATGCTGTAATGCTGCGTCATGAGGGCCTGATAGCTGGGCTTTACCCACAACAAAACCCTTATTCGGCGGCGGCGGCCTGAATAAACCCGCCCGATTGGCGATCCCAGAACCGGGCATAAAGCCCGCCTTGTTCCAGCAAGTCGTCATGGCTTCCCATTTCAACGATCTGCCCTTGATCCAGAACGACGATCCGGTCCATCTCGCTTAGCGTCGACAGCCGATGTGCAATCGCCAATACCGTTTTGCCCTGCATCACCCGATGCAACGCGGTCTGAATGGAGGCTTCGACCTCGGAATCCAAGGCCGAGGTCGCCTCATCCAGCACCAGAATCGGCGCGTTTTTCAGGATGGCGCGTGCAAGCGCAATCCGCTGCCGCTGACCGCCGCTCAGCTTGACGCCGCGCTCGCCCAGATGCGCATCATAGCCCTTGCGGCCATGGGCATCCCGCAGGCCAAGGATAAACTCATGCGCCTCGGCATTTTGCGCAGCCGCGATCATATCGTCTTCTGAGGCGTCGGGGCGGCCATACAAGATATTCTCGCGCGCCGAGCGGTTGAACATCGCCGTTTCCTGCGTGACCATCCCGATCTGACTGCGCAAACTGTCCTGCGTCACCTGTGACACATCCTGCCCATCAATCCGAATTGCGCCGTTTTCCCCTTCATAGAGCCTGAGTAGAAGCGAAACGAGCGTGGATTTCCCCGCACCGGATGCGCCCACGATGCCCAGCTTTTCGCCGGGATGAGCGGTCATGTGCACGTCGGTCACGCCGCCGATGTCACCGCCATAGGCAAAGCTGACATGGTCAAACTCGATCTGACCTTCTGGCACGCTCAGCCTAGCTGCCCCTGCCGCATCCTCGACCCGGTCGCGCTTGGCGAGCGTCTTCATGCCATTCTCGATCTCGCCGACATTGGCATAAAGCCCCATCAGGGTGAAACTGACCCAGCCGGTCATCTGCGAAATCCGCACGGACATCGCGCCCGCGGCGACGATATCACCGGCGCTGGCCATCCCAGACCGCCACAGCAGCAAGGTCACCCCCAGCAACAGCACGGGCAACACCCCAGCCAGAACCATCAGTATGAACCTAAAACTGGCGGAGAGCTTGCCAAAGGCCAGCATCTTTTCGCGCAGATCGACCATCGAGTTTCGGGCCGCCTGATCCTCGAACTCGGAATGTGCGAACAGCTTGACGGTTTTGATATTGGTGATCGTGTCGACCACCTGCCCCGACACCATCGCCCGCGCCCCGGCCCGCGCCGCTGAGCGTGCCCGGATGCGTGGCAAATACCAGCGGATCAGCAGGAAATACACCGCCAACCAGGCGGCGAAGGGCAGCATGACCAGCAGATGAATAGACCCTAACAAAAGCAAAGTCCCTGCCAGAGACGCCAGCGCAAAAACCATTGCGCTTATCGTCTCGGACACGACCGAGGCCATCGCGTTCGAAGTTTGCATCTGTTTCTGAGCGATCCGCCCGGCAAAATCGTCGTCGAAATAGGTCACAGACTGACCCAAAGTCCACCGGTTCAGCTTGGCCAGAACCAGGGGCGGGATATTGGGCATGACAATATAGTTGTTGGAAAAGGCCGAAAGACCAAACAGCGCCGGTCGCAGCAGCATGAAAAATGCGGCGACCCCTCCAATTATCCAAAGATTGCCCGCCGTCAGAACCCCATCCGGCCCGCTTTCGTTTGCCATGTCGATCACCAGACCCAGCATCCAGGCGGTTCCGGCCTCCATCGCCCCGGCCGAGGCCGAAAACACGGAGGCGACAAGGATCATCGGCCAAGCTCCGGACAGGCACCAGCGAATGAACGCCCCCAGCCTTTGCGGCGGGGGCGTTTCGGTGGGTTTGAACGGATCTATGAGATCGGCAAGTTTCACTCAGCTGCCTCCGTGTTCAGGAAGCCCCCAGATTGCCGTGCCCAGAACTGGGCGTAAAGCCCGCCCTGTGACAGCAATTCGGAATGGGTGCCCTGCTCGACGATCCGGCCGCCATCCATCACCAGGATGCGATCCATTTGGGCAATGGTGCTGAGGCGGTGGGCAATCGCGATCACGGATTTGCCCTGCATCATGCCATAGAGCGTTTCCTGAATGGACGCTTCAACCTCGGAATCCAGCGCGGAGGTCGCCTCATCCAGCAACAGGATCGGCGCGTCCTTCAGGATCACCCGCGCCAGCGTCACCCGCTGCCGCTGACCACCTGACAACTTCACGCCCCGCTCGCCCACATGCGCATCATAGCCGGTACGCCCCTTCGGGTCCTGCAGGTCAAGGATGAACTCATGCGCCTCGGCCTGTTTGGCCGCGGCAATCATCTGCTCTTCGGAAGCCTCGGGGCGGCCATAGAGGATATTGTCGCGCACCGAGCGGTGCAGCAACGCGCTGTCCTGTTGCACCATACCGATATGGATGCGCAAGCTGTCCTGAGTGACCCGAGCAATGTCCTGATCGTCGATCAAAATGGCCCCCTGCTCCACATCGTAGAACCGAAGTAGGAGCTTAACTAGGGTCGATTTCCCAGCCCCCGACCGTCCGATCAGACCGATCTTTTCGCCCGGCTCGATGGTCAGGTTGATATGATCCAGCCCGCCGGTCTTGCGACCGTAATGATGCGACAGGTTACGAATCTCGATCTTGCCATTGGACAGATGCAGGGGCTTGGCCTGCGGCGCATCCAACAGGTCGATCGGTTGAGCGATCGTCTCCATGCCTTCGGCAACGACACCAAGCTGGCGGAAAAAACTGGTCAGCGCCCACATGATCCATCCGGTCATCGCGTTCAGGCGCAGGGTCAGGGCTGTGGCCGCCGCGACCACACCGACCGTAGCACTGCCCTGCATCCACAGAGCAATCGCCCAGCCAACCACACCAACGATCAGCAACCCGTTCAATGCAACCAGAACCGCATCCATGATGGTGAAAATCCGCATCTCAGCCTGAAAGGTACGGCGGGTTTCCTCGATCGCTTCGCGCGCATAATCCAGTTCCTGTGCCCCATGGGCAAACATCTTTACGGAATGGATATTGGTATAGCTGTCCACAACCCGGCCCGTTACGGCCGAGCGCGCGTCTGAGGCCGCCTTCGAAGCCGGCCCCACCCGCTGCACCGTCCAATGCACCAGAAACCCATACAGCACGAGCCAGATCAACAACGGCAACAGCATCCGGGCATCAGCCGTCATCAACAAAATGGCTGCGCCGATCAGGTATGCCAGCGAGAAGGAAATCGCATCAAACACCTGAAACACGGCCTCACCCGCAGCGGGCGGCGTCTGCATGATCCGGTTGGCAATGCGGCCTGCAAAATCATTCTCGAACCAGCCCACCGATTGCCGCAACACGTGCTTATGCGCGCGCCAACGGATCAAAGTGCCAAAATTCGGCAGGATCGTGTTGTTCAGCAACAGCACGTCAACGACATGCAGCATGGGTCGCAGCAGCAGCACAAAAAGCGCCACCAGGATCAGTTCCGTACTATGGGTCTGCCAAACTTCGTCCGGCGGGGCGGACAGCAAGTCAACAACGCGACCCATATAATAGATCAGACCGACCTCAACCGCGGCCACCACGACCGAAATCAATCCGGCCCAGAAGAACACCCGCATAAAAGGGCGGGAATAGTTCAACATAAAGGGCCACAGCCGTGTCGGCGGCGTGTCGGTTTCTTCGTAGTCGACAAAAGGGTCGACGAGATTTTCGAAATAGCGAAACATAGAGAGTGCTCCGATTGAGCAGATAACAAGTCATGCGAAAAAAGATGGCGCCAGAACACCACCCCTACGGGTCAAGTGTTATGGCTTTAGCCGAACCAGATCCCGTAATACATTCGCATCCCTCCATTCATGTTACAGGCGCAAGAAAACACAAACGATCCGGCTTGTCATCCCCTTTTGAGACTTCAATTTACTCGACCAGCAACTCGGAGCGCGTCAGGGTGAAACCCGAGGCGATCCAGCGCGCCTCAAGCTCGGCCAGTTTCTTGCCCAGCGCCGGGCCGGTAAAGTCAGGGATCAGGTCAGCGGCCCGCACGGGAAAATCCGCTGCTGCCCCGTCCCGGAGCGCTTGCCGCTTATCCTCGGACCAGGGCTGTTCCAACAAAGCACAACGCAGCAGAACTTCGTGCAGGCCGTCCTCTTCGCCATAACGGAACCCAAGCTCGGCAGTGCCCGCGGTTCCCGCGGCCTCATCCCGCATCCGTGTCAGGCGTTGCGTCTGGGCCTTGCTCAGACGCAGGGTCTGGGCAATCTCGGGCGTGGCGATGGAGGAAAGCCGCCGGACCGGCTCGGGCTTTGCACCAGCCTGTTGTTCCAAGGCGATCAGCGGGGCAAGTGATCGATCCTCAACACCCGGCAATATCTGTGCCAGAACGCCCGTGCTGCGCATGGCAGCGACCGAAGGCGCAGGGTCAGGCGCGGTCAGCAATTTCATAAACTCGGCCCCAACCCGTTCGCGCGACAGGCCTGCCAATCCGTCCAGATTGGTTGCGATGGCCGACAGGGCTTCGAGATCAAACCCGGCTTCGGCATCCCCATACCAGGCGTGGAACCGAAAATAGCGCAAAGAGCGCAGATAGTCTTCGCGGATGCGATGCTGGGCGTTGCCTATGAACCGAACCTTTCGGGCCTTTAGATCGGGCAGTCCGTTCAGCGGGTCCAAAAGCGTCCCATCCGGGCGGGCATACAGCGCGTTCATGGTGAAATCGCGCCGGCCGGCATCTTCATCAACATTGTCCGAGAATGCCACAACAGCCCGACGGCCATCGGTTTCGACATCTCGCCGGAAGGTCGTGATCTCATGCGGGATGCTTTGGCTGACAACGGTTATCGTGCCATGCTCGATCCCAGTTGGAATGGCCTTCAACCCCGCCGCCCGCATCAAATCCAGTACCTGCTGGGGCGGAGCGTCCGTGGCAATATCCAGATCCGAGACCGGCGCCCCCAAAAGCGCGTTGCGGACGCAACCGCCGACGAAAAGCGCCTGAAAACCGGCATCGATCAAAACGGCGCAGACTGTCTGGGTTGCCGGATTTGTAACCCAGCTTTCTGATAGCTTCATCATTCACTCACCCGCGCAGCCAAGCCCCGCAACATCCGGGCCGTAGCCCCCCAGATGTAATAAGGGCCATAGGGCACGGTGAAATAATACCGCCGCTGGCCCCGCCAGCGACGCGACTCAACGATATAATTCGCAGGGTTTAGAACATGCGCAAGTGGGACTGAAAAAACTTCGTCAACTTCACCCGGCTCAGGAATTGGGTCGAACCCGTCTCGTAGGATCGCGACAACCGGGGTTACGACAAAAGACGTCACGGTTTCATGGGTAGGCAAATGCCCGAGAATTTCAGGCATATCCGAGGAAAGGCCAATCTCTTCCTGTGCTTCCCGCAGGGCGGTTGCGGTTACATCCGGATCAGTCTCATCCTGTTTTCCGCCGGGAAAGGCGATCTGGCCGGGATGGTGTTTCAGCGCCGATGAGCGCTTGGTCAAAAGCAGGCGCGGGGCCTCATTCGTCACAAGAATCGGAACCAGAACCCCGGCTGGACGCAGCTTGCGCCCCGCTGGCAAAACCGCATCAGGGTTCAGATCGAAATCACTGGACCCGTTGCCGGGGTGGCTCAAGGCCGCCCGCAGCAGTTCTGTTGGATCAGGCCTCACCGGCATCGAAGCCAACGGTGACGGGGTCCAATACATAATGGGCACCACAGAACTGACAATCGGCGGTGACCTGGCCCTCGGGGGTTGTCATCTTTTCTATGTCGCGCGCCGAATAGATCGACAGGCTTTGGCGCACGCGCTCTTCCGAGCAGGTGCAGCCGAACTGAACCGATTGCGCATCATAAACCCGTGGCTGTTCCTCATGAAACAGCCGGATCAACAGGTCGGTTGGCGCAATCGAAGGGCCGATCAGTTCAAGGTCATCAACAGTATCCAGAAGGATGTTGACGCGCCCCCAATTTTCACCTTCTTCACCGTCAACCAGATCATCCGCCGACAGAATCTGACCGTCACCCTCTGCATTGGCTACAAATGGTGACGCTTTGGGCATGTGCTGCAGCATGATGCCGCCTGCGCGCCAGTGCTCACCGACGCCAGGTTCAGTTGATTTGCCGAAACTCAGTGAAAACCGCGTCGGCAACTGTTCGGACTGTGCGAAATACGCCTCAGCGCATGCGCTGAGAGAGCCGCCAGCCAGCGGTGTGATCCCCTGGTAAGGCTGCGTGCCCTCGCCCTGGTCAATCATGATGGCGAAATAGCCTTCACCCACCTGATCAAACGGTGTGGAATCGGTCAGGCGGTCCGGGTCAAAACTGGCATAGGCGCGGATGCGGGCCAGTTCGCCCTCGGCCTGCGGAGCGTAGTAATCGGTTGCGATCATCCGAACGGCGCCTTTGGACTGAACCTGAAGCGACAGCTTCCAGCGCAGCGAGACGGTCTGGCCGATCAGAGCAGTCAGCAAGGCCATCTCGGCCACCAAAGCCTCGACCTTTTCGGGATAGTCGTGCTGTTTCAGAATGCCGTCCAACACTCCGTCCAGCCGCGCCACACGTCCGCGCATATCCGGTATATCAAGTTGAAAGGGCAGGACGGTGTCGTCCCACGCGATTTTTGTTCCAAGAGACATGGGGTTTCCTTAAACGCCACAGATTGGCATACCGCCAGCATATAGGTCGAAGATTTCGGGTTGTAAGGGGCCATACATGATCAGACGGTTCGGTGAAACCCCACAAGCGGGGCGCAAATACACACGACGTGTGGGTGTATACGCATTGTTGCCTCGAGGACGACATCTGTTGCTGACCTGCCAGACCGAGCCCGGCCCTGATCTGCAGTTGCCGGGTGGCGGTATTGACCCGGGCGAATCGCCCATCACCGCCCTGCATCGCGAAGTCTTTGAAGAAACCGGCTGGTTGATTACCAGCCCGCGGCGGGTCGGCGCCTTTCGCCGTTTCACATACATGCCCGAATATGACCTGTGGGCCGAAAAGGTCTGTTTGATATATCGAGCCCGCCCTGTGCGCCGCATAGGTCCACCTTCAGAGCCATTCCACGAAGCCCTTTGGCTGGACAGTGCGGATGCCGCGCAGATGCTGGGCAACAGCGGCGACCGACATTTCGCTTCGGGACACCTGATGGGGCTTTAAGGCCCGCTGTATTCAAAGAAAACCGCAGATACGTCATCATCCATACCCTGGTCCGGATCCATGGCCTGTGTCAGCCGCCAGAACATATCGTCCAGAAATTCGGGCCCGCTGAGATCGATGGCACAATCCGTCACCATTCTGCACAGCCCCTCTTCTTCCAGCAGGGATCCATCCGCCATCCGGCATTCCGTGAACCCGTCTGAATATAGCAACAGCTTGTCACCGGGCTTCATGTAGGTATCGGTTCGCTGAAACGTGACATCCGGCAACAGTCCGATGGGCAAACCACCTTGCCCCAGATACTCGGTCCCACCATCCTGTCGCAACAACAGCGGATGCGGATGCCCTGCTTGCACCATCTTGAGATGTCCGTTTCGCAGGTCGATAATGGCATAGACCATGGTAAAATACTCTTCGACGCCAGCATCGGCCATAAGGCGGGAATTGAGCATCTCTGCCACCTGATCAGGTGGTAGCAATGCGTAAAATTTATCGAACCGCTTTTCCATCGCCACGTTCTGATCGAAATGTTTGCTGGACAGATACCCGCCCAGCCGTGCTGTCATCATCGCCGAGGTGATGCCGTGGCCGGACACATCGATGCTGTAAAACCCCACACGGTTGACCCCCGGTGAAAACATTCCCACCAGATCGCCACCGATATGCCCACAAGGTTTCAGCAACATGCTGATACGCGACCTACCGAAATCACGCGTGAGTTCGGGGACCAGAGATTCCTGTATCTTACGCGCCTGAATCAGGTCTTTGTCGATCGCATCATGGACTACTTTCAGTTCTTCGAGCGCGGTCTCGATCATACGGTTCTTATCAGACAGCTCACGCTGCATATCCAATATCCGCGCGCCCGCAGATATACGCGCCCGCAATTCATCGGCCTCAAGAGGTTTGATCAGAAAATCATCCGCCCCGGCATCCAGTCCGCGCGCAACCTCCTGCTTTTCGCTTTTTGAAGTCAGAAGGATGAAATAGCTGTATTCGTCATTCTCCAGCGCCCGAAATGCCTGACAGAATTCCAACCCGCTCATCCCCGGCATGACCCAGTCGCTCAGGACCAGATCGGGGGACATGGCCGCACAGATTTCGATGGCAGCCTCTCCGCTGTCGGCCTCGAGCACTTCAAAGCCCCATTTCTTCAGCGAGGCCACAAGGATGCGACGTTGCAGACGACTGTCATCAACGACCAGCACCTTGCGAATCGCACCAAAATCCAGCTCTGCCTTTGTTTCTGCCTGACTGACCTCTGCCACCTGACCCTCAGCTCTGCCACATAATGCGGAACGGGACGACCCTAGCGCACGGCTGTTTAACATCCTGTGAAGGTCGTAAATGCATCCATCTTAACCACGGATTTACCAACGGCCTGTAGTGATAATCGGGTCGTTATCTTTAGGGAAAGGATGGCCATGATCGACTGGTCCAGGGTCAGACAGCTGCGGGACGAGGTCGGCGCCGATGAGTTTGACGAGGTCGTGGAAATCTTTCTCGATGAGGTGCAAGAAGGCTTGGAGCATTTGCAGGTCGATGATGATCGGTCTGACTTCGAACAGAATCTACACTCCTTGAAGGGCAGCGCGCTTAGTCTGGGATTCAGGACATTGGCCAGGCTCTGCCAGGATGCTGAGCGTCATTCGGCACAGGGTCAGGCCGCAACCGTCGATATCGCCGAGATAGTCGGCACATTTCAGACCTCTGCAACTGAGTTTCAAGCAGGATTGAACGAGCTCTGAGCGGCGCCGTACAGGCAGCAAGCAGGTAACTAGCGATGGGTGACAACCCGGCCCTGTATATTGTCTGTTTCAGGCGCAGTTGATCTATCACTGCGACAGACAACATTGCAGTCTGGTCATTTGCTCAGATCACAAACTGGGCGAGGGTCTCGTCCTCGGTGATATCCGTAAAAGTGAACCCGGCCTCATCCAGATGCGCGAACAGACGGGCAAAGTTTTCGGGCTTGCGGGTTTCGATACCAATCAGAACCGAGCCGAAGTTACGTGCCGATTTCTTCATGTATTCAAACCGCGCAATGTCATCCTCGGGGCCAAGGATGTTCAGGAACTCTTTCAATGCGCCAGGGCGCTGTGGCAGGCGCAGGATGAAGTATTTCTTCACCCCCAGATAGCGCTGCGCGCGTTCCTTGACCTCGGGCAGACGTTCGAAATCGAAGTTGCCGCCAGAGGTTACGCAGACAACGGTTTTCCCTCGGATAAAACTCTGAATATCGCTCAGCGCCTCAATCGCGAGGGCCCCGGCGGGTTCCAGAACGATGCCCTCGACATTCAGCATCTCGATCATGGTTGTGCAGATGCGGTCTTCGGACAGGACCAGAGCATCCGACAGATGACGGGATTTCAGCAATTCGAACGGTTTTTCACCGATCCGGCCAACTGCAGCACCGTCAACGAAATTGTCCACCTGATCCAATGCCACCGGATGTCCCGCTGCCATTGCCGCGTGCAGACAGGCACCGCCTTTGGGTTCCACAAACAGGCAATGGGTCCGATCGCCAAACCACGTAGCCACGCCCGCAGACATACCGCCACCGCCTACTGGCAAAAGGATGTGGTCCGGCAACCCACCCAACTGCGCTTCGATCTCAACCGCAAGCGAGGCTTGCCCCTCGATCACATCAACATCGTCAAAGGGCGACAGAAAATGGCCGCCCTGTTCGGTGCACCACGCCTGCGCGGCGGCCAACGTGTCATCGAAATAGTCGCCGGTCAGATGAATCTCGATATTGTCGCCGCCGAAGATACGAGTTTTCTGGATTTTCTGCTGCGGCGTCGTCACGGGCATGAAGATCACACCCTTCACATCCATGTGCTTGCACATAAAGGCCACGCCCTGCGCATGATTTCCCGCGCTGGCGCAGACAAACAGGTTCTGCCCCTGCTGTTTGCGCATGGCGTTGAACGCACCGCGGATCTTGTAGGACCGCACCGGGCTGAGGTCCTCACGTTTCAGCCAGATATCGGCCCCGAAACGATCAGACAGATGGGCATTGCGCTGCAAAGGCGTCACCGGAAACACAGAGCGCATCGCCTGTTCGGCAGCGCGGGCGCGGGTCATGAAATCACTCATGCCGGTTTCCCTGCCCCATCATCGCTGAAAGAGCAAGGAATACATATGTGTACGAGTTCAGGTCAGCTGGCGCTTTTCAACGAACACGCCGTACATGGTGGTCAAGATACTGACATTGATCAGCGGCAAAACCAGAACCCCAAAGAACAGTGAGAGCAAAACACCCAGAACCGGGATGAAAGCGAGCGCTGTAAAGACCAACTGGACCACGACCTGGAACACAAAGCTTACAAGCAAAAGAACGATGATCGCACCACCCGCACCGGCGGTGTTGTTCCAAGCTTGCCCAAGCGTCAACGGTTGCCCAATCGCTGCTGCGGGCAGGATTATGGACAAACGGTAGAAGCAGATGATGAGGAAGACGACAATGACAATGACAAACACAACTGACAATGCTCCACCGCCCAGCGCTGAAAGTACCGCGCCCGCCGGCAGGAACGCGATAGCCATCAGGATACCCAACAGAAGAACCCGCCCGAAATAGGCCAGAATTCTATCGAACCGGAAGGTTGGGAATATACCTCTTGGATATTCTTCAAGCAGGACAAAGCGGTGCCACGACACCACAATCCAGAACATCGTCACAAATATCACGGCCATAAAGCCCACCAGAAAGCCAATCACCGATCCGCTCGAAACGCCTGCAGGCAACTCTCCGGTGGTTGTATTGAGTTGATCCAGCGGAACGTCCAATACAAAAAACAGGGCGAAAATCACCGCTGTCGCAACCAAAGATGGCCCGAAGGTAATCTGCAAAACCTGTTTGAGATTCCCAAAAACCATCCGCACCGAATGTGCAAAAATCTTCCAACCCAACATCTGAAATCTATCCCTTCAACCAATCCTTGTTTTCTTTCCTTCTGTTTCACCCCAAATCCCGACCTGCGTCAACGCAGATAACTTGCCCCCGCGTTCAAAACCCGCTAGGGGCCAGTCGTTCTACGCATAAAGGGAAGTCAGATGTCCGCGCCCAAGAAAGTTGTTCTGGCCTATTCCGGTGGCCTTGATACCTCGATCATCCTGAAATGGCTGCAGACCGAGTATGGTTGTGAGGTCGTAACCTTCACCGCCGATCTGGGTCAGGGCGAGGAGTTGGAGCCCGCCCGCAAGAAGGCCGAGCTGCTGGGGATCAAGCCCGAAAACATCTATATTGAGGACATCCGCGAGGAATTCGTCCGCGATTTCGTCTTTCCGATGTTCCGCGCGAATGCGCAGTATGAGGGCCTGTACCTGCTGGGCACCTCGATTGCGCGACCGTTGATCTCGAAACGTCTGGTCGAGATTGCCGAGGCGACCGGAGCGGATGCCGTATCTCATGGCGCGACCGGTAAGGGCAACGATCAGGTGCGGTTCGAACTGGCCGCTTACGCGCTGAACCCTGACATCAAGGTGATTGCCCCGTGGCGCGAGTGGGACTTGTCCAGCCGCACCAAGCTGCTGGAATTTGCCGAGGCCAACCAGATTCCGATCGCCAAGGACAAGCGGGGTGAGGCACCGTTCTCGGTTGATGCCAACCTGCTGCACACCTCATCCGAGGGCAAGGTTCTGGAAGACCCCGCCGATATGGCGCCCGATTACGTCTATCAGCGCACCGTTCACCCCGAGGACGCGCCGAATAAACCAGAATTCATCGAGATCGGGTTCGAAAAAGGTGACGCGGTCAGCATCAATGGCGAGGCGATGAGCCCGGCCACCATCCTGACCAAGCTGAACGAATATGGCGGCAAGCACGGCATTGGGCGTCTCGATCTGGTCGAAGGTCGCTTTGTTGGCATGAAATCGCGCGGTATCTATGAAACACCCGGCGGCACAATCCTGTTGGAAGCACACCGTGGCATCGAATCCATCACCATGGATCGGGGCGCGATGCATTTGAAGGACCAGCTGATGCCTCAATATGCAGAGCTGATCTATAACGGCTTCTGGTACTCGCCCGAGCGCGAGATGCTGCAGGCCGCGATCGACAAATCTCAGGATCATGTCACCGGCACCGTGCGCGTGAAGCTGTACAAAGGTCTGGCATCGACCGTTGGCCGCTGGTCGGAACACTCGCTGTATTCCGAGGCGCACGTGACCTTCGAAGAGGATGCTGGTGCCTACGATCAGAAAGACGCTGCGGGATTCATCCAACTGAACGCCCTACGCCTGAAACTGCTGGCAGCACGCGACAAACGGCTGTCAAAGTAAGACAGCTGAGATTTTGACCTGAAGACCCGGCAGCCCCTCAGGATGCCGGGTTTTTTATGCGCCCATTTTTGCCACCTCCCGTCAGGTCACTCTTGCTCCACCGCAGGATATGTCTTTACCCAAGTCACAACACTGAAAGGAGGGGGCATGTTGCAGGATATCGCAGAAGGTATTCAGAGCGGTCTGAATGGCAAAAACTTCGATGGGTCGTTGAAATTCGATTGCGGTGATGCCGGTGTGATTGTTCTGGCCGACAATCAGGCGACGACGCAGGATCGGGACACTGATTGCACCATTCGTATCTCACAAGAGAACCTAACCAAGCTGCTGACCGGCAAGCTGAACCCGATGACCGGTATTGCCATGGGCAAGCTCAAGATCTCAGGCAATATGGGTGTGGCGATGAAACTGGGGCAGTTGCTGGGCTGAGGCGATAAACTCGTCTCACCAGCGCGTGAGAACAGATGTCAGCGCGTTGCGCCTGAAGTTTTCCCAAGGCAGTCTGATCATGGAAGGAGACCCACCATGATCCGAACCACATATCTTGATGCAGTCAAGCCATGGCTTTTATTCGCGTTGATCCTCATCGTCGCAATGCTGCGCGCCGCCCCTGCACCCGCTGCCGGGACCGAAACGCTGACTGTGGCCGGGGGATGTTTCTGGTGCGTTGAATCCGATTTCGAATCCGTGCCAGGGGTGATTCATGCGGTCTCGGGCTATACCGGCGGCGCAACCGCCGACCCAACCTATGGCGAGGTGTCCAAAGGCGGCACAGGCCATTACGAGGCGGTTCAGATTACCTTTGACCCAGCCCGTGTTTCCCGTGAAACCCTGCTGAACCTGTTTTTCCGCTCGGTCGACCCTACGGATGCGGGCGGACAGTTCTGCGACCGTGGAGAGAGTTACCGCACAGCGATTTTCGTCTCTAACACAGGCGAAAAGGCGTTGGCCGAGGCTGCAAAATCCAAAGCGCAGAACGTCCTGCGTCAAACGATTGTCACCCCGATCCTGCAACAGGACCGGTTTTACCCGGCCGAAGCCTATCATCAGGATTACTATAAGGGCGAAAAACTGGTCTTTACGCGGTTTGGTCCCAAACGCCAGCACAACGCCTATAAGGCCTATCGCAAAGCCTGCGGTCGCGACGCCCGCGTCAAACAGCTGTGGGGCAGTGACGCGCCCTTTGCCGGGTCTTAATCAAAGCGCGCTTCGCGCACCTCTTTCAGATCAGGAATGACATCCGCCGTACCGTGCCGTGTCACCATCAACGCGGCAGCCCGGTTTGCCTGCAATATGGCCTGCTCCATCGGCATGCCACGATCCATTCCTGCCAGAACGTAACCTGTGAACGTATCGCCCGCACCAGTTGTGTCCACCGCCTGAACCTTGTAAGCCAAAAAATCCGAGGTCGTCCCCTTATGATGATATCGCGCGCCCTTTGATCCGAGGGTCACAATGACATGCTCTATCCCCAACTCGGACAGGCCCTGTCCGGTTGCCTGCCGCAGCTGCTCGGCCTCGACCTCATTTAGGATCAGGAAATCCAGATACGGAAGAACCGCCCGCACTGCATCGGCTTGAAAAGGGGCCGCCGCGTAACAGACAGTCAGCCCCATTTCGCGGCCCAATTTTGCGGCTTCGACCTGCAAGTTGGTTTCGTTTTGCGTCACAATCAGATCACCCTGATCCGCCGATGACAGCGCCTGGCCTAGTTGATCTGACGTAATTGCATGATTTGCGCCTTGAAACAGGATGATGTTGTTTTCACCCTCGGCGTCTACGGCGATAATGGCATGCCCGGTAGGATCTGAAACCTCGGCAATCCAACGGGTATCGACGCCATATTCGGTCAGCCTGTCACGCGCCCAGCGCCCGTCGGGCCCTATGGCCCCAATATGCGCCACCCGCGCGCCGGCCCGCGCGCCGGCGACGGACATATTCGCGCCCTTGCCGCCCAGAAACCGATCCAAACGGTTGGCCGAAAGCGTCTCACCCGCGCCCGGCAGGTGTGGCACATCATAAATCATGTCTGCGTTGATCGATCCTAGATTCCAGATTGTCATGGCTTAACCAATATCGCAGGAGGCCAGAATGGCCATGTTCAGAATGTCATTGGCCGTCGATATGGTCGAACAGATCTGAATCGGCTTGTCGATGCCCGACAAGATCGGGCCGATCACCGTGGCCCCACCCATTTCCTGCATCAACTTGGTCGAGATCGAGGCCGAATGCCGTGCTGGGACAATCAGGATATTCGCCGGTCCGGTCAGGCGCTGGAACGGATAGTTTGCCTGCTGGTCGACATTCAGCGCCACGTCCACCGTCATTTCACCTTCGTATTCGAAATCTACGCCACGCTGATCCAGAACGGCAGGAGCGCGGTGCATCTTTTCGGCCCGCTCCGACACCGGGTAGCCAAACGTCGAAAAGCTGACAAAGGCAACGCGCGGCTCCAGCCCCATATGGCGGGCAACGGCTGCTGAGCGCTCGGCGATATTGGCCAGATCGTTTTCGTCCGGCCATTCATGGACTAGAGTGTCGCCGATCAGCACGATCCGCCCCTTGTGCAACAGCGCCGTCACACCGGCCGCGCCACGGGCCGCATCTGCATCGAACACATGGTTGATCCGATCCAGCACATGCGCCGATTTACGCGTCGCGCCCGAGACCAAACCGTCGCCATGCCCATGTGCCAGCATCAGCGATGAAAACACATGCCGGTCGCGCGCGGCAAGTCGATGAATATCCTTTCGATCAAAGCCTTTACGCTGCAGGCGATCGTACAAAAAATCAGAATAGGTATCGAGATGCGCAGTGTTGGCGGCATTCACGACCTCCAGCTCACGCACAGCATCGCCCAGCCCGGCCTCTTCCAGCTTTTGCTTGACGTCATCCGGGCGGCCTACGACCAGCGCCTTACCAAAGCCCGAGCGTTGATACATCACCGCAGCCCGCAGCACACGCGGATCGTCGCCCTCGGCAAAGATCATTCGGCTTTGCGCCTGACGGGCCCGCGCGTTCAGGCCGCGCAGAATGCTGGCGGTCGGATCCATGCGGGATTTCAGGCTCAGCTCATACGCGTCCATGTCGATAATCGGGCGCCGCGCCGCGCCGGTATCCATCCCGGCCCGCGCAACGGCGGGCGGAATGCGGTGAATCAGGCGCGGATCGAAAGGTGTCGGGATAATATAATCGCGCCCAAAGGTCAGCGACTTACCATAGGCCATCGCGACCTCATCAGGGACATCTTCGCGCGCGAGGTTGGCCAGGGCGTGGGCACAGGCAATTTTCATCTCGTCATTGATGGCGCGGGCGTGGATATCCAGCGCACCGCGGAACAGGTAGGGAAAGCCCAACACGTTGTTGACCTGGTTCGGATAATCGCTGCGCCCTGTGGCGACGATGGCATCAACGCGCACTTCGTGGGCCTCTTCCGGCGTAATTTCCGGATCGGGGTTTGCCATCGCAAAAATCACCGGGTTATCGGCCATGCTGGCGACCATATCCTGCGTCACAGCCCCTTTGACCGACACGCCCAGAAAGACGTCTGCGCCTTTCATGGCGTCTTCCAGCGTACGCAGATCCGTGGTGATCGCATGTGCCGATTTCCACTGGTTCATGCCCTCGGTCCGGCCCTGATAGATCACGCCTTTGGTGTCACACACGATGCAGTTCTCATGCCGCGCGCCCATCGACTTGAGCAGTTCGATACACGCTATCCCAGCAGCCCCGGCACCGTTCAGAACAATCTTCACATCTTCGATCTTCTTGCCCGAGATACGCAGCGCATTCAGCAGGCCCGCCGCACAGATCACCGCCGTGCCATGCTGATCATCGTGGAAGACGGGGATATCCATTTCTTCCTTCAGGCGCTGTTCGATGATGAAACACTCGGGCGCCTTGATGTCTTCCAGATTGATGCCACCAAAGGTTGGCCCCATCAGTCGCACGGCGCGGCAGAACTCATCCGGGTCTTCGGTGTCCAGCTCGATATCGATCGAGTTTACGTCAGCGAAACGCTTGAACAGGACTGACTTGCCCTCCATCACCGGTTTTGAGCCCAGCGCGCCCAGATTACCAAGACCCAAAACCGCCGTCCCATTCGAAATCACGGCGACCAGATTTCCCTTGTTGGTATAGTCATAGGCCGTTTCTGGATTTTCCGCGATTGCTTCACATGGAACAGCCACGCCGGGGCTGTAGGCCAGCGACAGGTCGCGCTGCGTCGTCATGGGAACGGTGGCTTGTACCTCCCACTTGCCAGGAGTTGGGTCCAGGTGAAAGGCCAGCGCCTCTTCGTTGGTGATCTTCGCTTTGGGCATTTGATACGTCGTTTCTCTGCAACTACGGGGCTTCTGCCTCATAGCGCAGGCACGCGCGCGCCTCAACGAGAATACTTTTGCCTTTCGCACCAGATGGCGGATTTGTAAGGTCGCGACCGAACGCCGTCAAAAGGGATCAACCTTGTCCACAGTCACGCCGATGATGGCGCAATATCTCGAAATCAAAGAGGCCCATGCCGACGCCCTTCTGTTTTACCGGATGGGCGATTTCTACGAGATGTTTTTCGAGGATGCCGTCAACGCCGCCGAGGCGCTGGACATCGCCCTGACCAAACGCGGCAAGCACAACGACGCCGACATTCCGATGTGCGGTGTGCCGGTCCATGCCGCCGAAGGGTACCTGCTGACGCTGATCCGAAAAGGCTTTCGCGTGGCCGTTTGCGAACAGATGGAAAGCCCGGTTGAGGCAAAGAAGAGAGGCTCTAAATCAGTTGTAAAGCGCGGTGTTGTCCGGCTGGTGACACCCGGAACACTGACCGAGGACGCGCTGCTAGAGGCGCGCCGCCACAACTTTCTGGCCTGTTATGCCGAGGTGAGGGATGAAGCGGCGCTTGCCTGGGCCGATATCTCAACCGGGGCGTTTCACGTGATGCCTTTGACCTCTGTGCGCCTAAGCCCTGAACTGGCCCGGCTGGCCCCGTCGGAGCTGATCGTGGCGGACGGGGCCGAACAGGTCCTGCACGAACCTGCCCGCGATCTGGGCATCTCGCTGACGCCCATTGGCCGCGCCAGTTTCGACAGCACGGCGGCTGAAAAGCGCATCTGCGCTTTGTTTCACGTGGGCGCGCTGGAAGCGTTTGGAAATTTTGGCCGGGCCGAAGTGTCCGCTATGGGCGCATTGATTGACTATTTGGAGATCACGCAAAAAGGCAAATTGCCCCTGCTGCAAACGCCGCTGAAAGAATCCGAGGACCGCGTGGTGCAGATCGACGCCGCAACGCGCCGCAATCTGGAGCTGACCCGGTCGCTGTCTGGCGGGCGCGCCGGATCGCTTTTGTCGGTGGTTGACCGTACAGTCACGCCGGGCGGCGCGCGGTTGTTGGAACAGCGCCTGTCCAGCCCCTCGCGCAATCTGGATGTGATCCACGGGCGGTTGGATGCGGTAAGTTTTGCAGCCGATGACAGCCTGATCGCCCAAGATCTGCGCGATGCCTTGCGCAAAACCCCCGATTTGGACCGCGCCTTGTCGCGCCTGTCGCTGGAACGCGGCGGTCCTCGCGATCTGGCCGCCATCCGCAACGGGCTGGCGCAGGCTGCAACCATAGCCGAACTGTGCAATGCCGGAGATCTGCCGGTATTGCTGGCCACTGCGGTGCAAAACCTGACAGGGTTTGATGATCTGCTGACCCTGCTGGATGAGGCGCTTGTGGCCGAGCCGCCTCTGATGGCGCGCGACGGCGGCTTCATTGCCCCCGGCTATGACGCGGAACTGGATGAGGCGCGCACCCTGCGGGACGAAGGCCGCTCGGTCATCGCCGGATTTCAGAAGAAATACTCCGAGCACACGGGCATCACCTCACTGAAGATCAAGCATAACAACGTGCTGGGCTATTTCATTGAAACCACGGCAACCCATGCCGAAAAGATGTTGAACCCGCCGTACTCCGAAACCTATATCCACCGGCAAACCACGGCCAATCAGGTGCGGTTCACGACAGTAGAACTGTCCGAGATCGAAACCCGTATCCTGAACGCCGGAAATCATGCTTTGGAGATCGAAAAGCGGCTCTATCAAAGGCTTTCTGATGAGATTCTTACCCGTGCTGCGCAGCTGAACCAAGCCGCGCGCGGGCTGGCAGAACTGGACCTAACCACTGCGCTGGCCGATCTGGCACGGGGCGAGAACTGGTGTCGCCCGCAGGTCGATGCCTCTCGTGCCTTTGATATACAGGGCGGGCGGCATCCGGTTGTTGAACATGCGCTGCGCCAACAAAGCGGTGACGCGTTTATCGCCAATGATTGTGATCTCAGCGCCGAAGATGGTGCTGCAATCTGGTTGCTGACCGGCCCCAACATGGCGGGTAAATCAACCTTCCTGCGGCAGAATGCGCTGATCGCCCTGCTTGCACAGATGGGCAGCTATGTTCCAGCCGAACAAGCCTATATCGGTGTAGTCAGCCAGCTGTTCAGCCGTGTCGGGGCATCTGACGATCTGGCCAGGGGTCGGTCGACCTTTATGGTTGAAATGGTCGAAACCGCCGCCATCCTCAATCAAGCCGACGATCATGCGCTGGTCATTCTGGATGAAATCGGACGCGGGACGGCCACCTATGACGGGCTTTCCATCGCCTGGGCCACGCTCGAACATCTGCACGCCGCCAATAAATGTCGCGCGCTGTTTGCAACGCATTATCACGAGCTGACCGCGCTGGCCGGAAATCTGGAAGGTGTCGACAACGCCACCGTTGCGGTCAAGGAATGGGAGGGCGAAGTGATCTTTTTGCACGAGGTTCACAAAGGCGCCGCAGACCGGTCCTATGGTGTCCAGGTGGCGCAACTGGCTGGCCTGCCGGCATCCGTTGTCGAACGTGCCCGCGTTGTGCTGGACCAGCTGGAGAAAACCGAACGCGAAGGCGGCAAGCAAAAGGCTTTGATCGACGATCTGCCGCTGTTCTCGGCTGCCCCGCCGCCACCGCCTCCCCCAAAAGCTTCACCCGTTGCGGATATGTTGGGTGAGATCTTGCCGGATGAGCTAAGCCCGCGCGAGGCATTGGACCTGATCTATAAATTGAAAGAGGCGGCCAGATCCTGACCGCCTCAATAATTGAATGATATCTTAAGCGCTTAGCTTGCCGGCGTGGACGACACACCCACCTGCGCGGGGCGCAAGAGCCGGTCGTACAGCATAAAGCCTTCTGCAGATACCTGGATGATGTCACCGGCGCGTGTTCCGGGCACGGGGGCCTCGAACATCGCCTCATGCACATTGGGGTCAAACCGATCGCCAACTTCTGGCGTGATCACCTGAATCCCGTGTTTCTGAAACACGTCCTTCAGCGCGCGCATGGTCAGTTCAACACCTTCCAGCAAAGCGCCTGCGACCTCTTTCTGCTCGTCGGTTGCGGCCTCAAGCGCGCGTTTCATATTGTCATAGACCGGCAGCATGTCACGGGCCAGTTTCGAGCCGCCATACTGTTCGGCATCGCGCCGTGCCTTGTCGCCGCGCTTGCGCGCGTTTTCCGCATCGGCCAATGCACGCATGAATTTGTCTTTGTAGTCGTCGCGCTCGGCGCGCAGCTCATCCAGCTCCAGCGCTTCTTCGCTGATCTCAGCAAATTCATCTGCCAGCTCTTCGGCCTCGGCCGTTGCGATATCGTCCAGAAAATCTTCGTTCTTGGGCTCTGCCATCTCTTACCCTCTAGCTCCGGTCGGATATCAGTTTGCCGACCAGTTGCGCCGTATAATCCACGATCGGCACGATCCGTCCATAATTCAGACGTGTGGGCCCGATGACCCCAACCGCACCGATTATCTTACGATCAGCGTTCATATATGGAGACACCACCAAAGAGGAACCCGAAAGTGAGAAAAGTTTGTTCTCAGACCCGATAAAAATGCGCACACCTTCGCCTTCTTCGGTCAATTCCAGAAATTCGGCGATGTCGCGCTTGCGTTCGAGGTCGTCAAACAGGGTGCGAATGCGCTCCAACTCATCTGCTTCGCCGCGTTCACCCAGCAGATTCGCCCGCCCTCGGACGATCAAACGGGCCGAGTCGCCATCATCCCCGTCCCATGCGGCCATGCCGCTGTCGACCATTTCACGGGCCAACACGTCAATTTCCTGTTTCCGCGCATCGATCTGGGTCAGCATCTGACGGCGAGCCTCGCTGATTGTGCGGCCCTCGATCAGGGCGTTCAGAAAATTCGCCGCTTCCCGCATCGAGCTGGGCGTTTGCCCGGGTGGCGGCTTGAACAGCCGGTTTTCCACCTGACCGTCGGAAAAGACCAAAACCACCAGGGCCCTGTCATGCCCAAGCGACACAAATTCGATATGTTTGATTTCCGCTTCGTGTTTCGGCGTCAAAACCAGTGAGGCCCCTTGTGTCACGTGTGACAAGGCCGCACCGACACGGTCAAGCATCCCGCCGACATCCCCCGAGTTAGCGCCCAGTGTGTCGTCCAGCTTCTGCCGGTCATCCGCGCCCAGATCACCGACCTCCAGCAATCCGTCCACGAACATCCGTAACCCGTGTTGCGTCGGAATCCGCCCCGCACTGACATGAGGGCTGTCGAGCAGGCCCAGAAACTCAAGATCCTGCATCACATTGCGAACCGTCGCCGCACTGACTTTTTCCGACAAAGTGCGCGTCAGGGTACGGCTGC
This sequence comes from Ruegeria faecimaris, assembly GCF_900182615.1. Taxonomy (GTDB): domain Bacteria; phylum Pseudomonadota; class Alphaproteobacteria; order Rhodobacterales; family Rhodobacteraceae; genus Ruegeria; species Ruegeria faecimaris. The sequence continues at coordinate 66,896 of NZ_FXTE01000006.1, forward strand.
CGACAGGCTCACCGCTATCCAGATAGCTTTCGACAATCAGCCGAAACACCTCGCGCGACCGGTCATTCATCTCGTTCAGAATTTTGCTTGCGTCACTCATCGGCAATCCTCTGCTGGATGGCCATTAAATAGCAGGTAGGCGAAAGGTCAATCAGGGTTGCATCCTGACGCTGCGGGGCGGTATCCCCAAACCAGCAAACAAAGGAATTCCCATGCGACCCTCAGGACGTGATCTAAACGAAATGCGCGCCGTTTCAATCGAAACGGGATTTACCAAACATGCCGAAGGTTCCTGCCTGATTAAGATGGGCGATACCCATGTGTTGTGCACTGCCACGATCGAAGATCGCGTGCCACCGTTCATCAAGGGTTCGGGCCTGGGCTGGGTTACCGCTGAATACGGCATGCTGCCCCGTGCGACCAATACACGGATGCGGCGCGAGGCTGCCAGCGGTAAGCAGGGTGGTCGTACCGTGGAAATCCAGCGTTTGATCGGCCGTGCCCTGCGTGCAGGTGTTGATCGGGTTGCCTTGGGTGAACGCCAGATCACCGTCGACTGCGATGTGATCCAGGCCGATGGTGGCACCCGATGTGCCTCGATCACAGGCGGTTGGGTTGCGCTGCGTCTTGCGGTCAACAAGCTGATGAAAACGGGTGACGTGATCTCGGACCCGCTGGTTGACCCGGTTGCGGCCGTGTCCTGCGGTATTTACGCCGGTCAATCGGTGCTGGATCTGGATTACCCCGAAGACAGCGAAGCCGGCGTGGACGGCAACTTTATCATGACCGGGTCCGGCAAATTGATCGAAGTTCAAATGAGCGCGGAGGGCTCGGTCTTTAGCCGCGTTCAGATGGATCAACTAATGGATCTGGCTGAACAGGGCGTTAGTGAACTGGCTGCTGCGCAAAAGGCCGCCACCGCATGACCCGCAAGTTCGACGGCGACAGGTTGCTGGTGGCCACGCATAACAAAGGCAAGCTTGAGGAGATGGCACATCTGCTTGAACCCTTTGGCGTCACTGTTATCGGCGCCGCTGACATGGACCTGCCTGAACCGGAAGAGACCGAGGATACATTCGTCGGCAATGCCCGGATCAAGGCCCATGCCGCGGCCAACGCGACCGGCCTGCCTGCGCTGTCGGACGATTCCGGGATCACCGTCGACGCGCTGAATGGCGCTCCGGGCGTCTATACCGCCGATTGGGCAGAAACCGGCAATGGCCGCGATTTCCTGATGGCGATGACCCGCGCGCATGAAGAGCTGGAGGCCAAGAACGCCCCGCACCCCCGCACCGCGCAATTCCGATGCACTCTGGTGCTGGCCTGGCCCGACGGGCATGACGAGGTGTTCGAAGGCATCGCCCCCGGTCACTTGGTCTGGCCCATTCGTGGTGCGGACGGCTTTGGTTATGATCCAATGTTTGTGCCCGAGGGTCATGGCATTACCTTTGCCGAGATGGATCGCTGGGAAAAGAACAAGATCAGCCATCGCGGTCGCGCGGTTGAGATGTTCGTGAAAGGCTGTTTTGGCGGATGATTGGCGCAATGGGGGCTTTGGCCTGTATGTGCATTGGCCCTTTTGCGAGGCCAAATGCCCCTATTGCGATTTCAACAGCCATGTTTCAAAAAATATTGATCAAAAACAATGGCTTGATGCATATCTGGTCGAGCTGCGCCGTAGCGCTTCCGAAACCCCCAACCGTGTCCTGAACACCATCTTCTTTGGCGGCGGCACCCCGTCTCTGATGGATCCCGAAACCGTCGCCGCAGTGATTGATACCGCCCGCGCCCTTTGGCACCCCGCCAATGACATGGAAATCACACTTGAAGCCAATCCCAGCTCGGTCGAGGCGGGACGGTTCGCAGCCTACAGGGAAGCAGGCGTCAACCGTATCTCAATGGGGGTTCAGGCGCTGAATGATGACGATCTGCGCCGGTTGGGCCGCATTCACAGCGTGGCCGAAGCGCGGGCTGCTTATGACATAGCCCGTCGTTGTTTTGAACGGGTTAGCTTTGACCTGATCTATGCGCGGCAACATCAAACCCTTGATGCCTGGCGCGCAGAGTTGACCGAAGCCCTGTCGATGGCGGTCGATCACCTGTCGCTGTACCAACTGACCATAGAAGACGGAACCGCCTTTGGTGATCGCTATGCCGTGGGCAAGCTGCGCGGCCTGCCCTTGGATGATAGCGCCGCCGATATGTATCTGGCCACGCAAGAAATCTGCGAGGCTCATGGTCTGCCCGCCTATGAGGTATCGAACCACGCCCGCCCCGGCGCGGAATCACAGCACAATCTGATCTATTGGCACTATGGTGACTATGTCGGTATTGGCCCCGGCGCCCATGGACGGATCACCCAGAATGGCCAGAAATACGCGACTGAAACCTATCTGAATCCGCAGCGGTGGTTGGACGCGGCTTCCTGTGGTAGCGGAGAGAAAGAACGCGCCGCATTGTCGCGTGAAGACCAGGCAAGTGAATACCTTATGATGGGTCTTAGGGTTACCGGCGGGCTAGATATAGATAGATATATGGGAATATCAGGCCACCCCTTACCACAAGACCCATTGGGCCATCTTCAGGATATCGGCATGGTTCAAATGCTGGATGGTAGACTGATGGCCACAACCGACGGGCGGGCCGTCTTGAACGCGGTGATCCGCGAACTTTTGGGGTAGACCATGCAATATCTGTGGGCAGGGCTTGGATTGTTATGCGTCGGGCTGGCCGCTGTTGGGGTGGTGCTTCCCCTACTACCAACGGTTCCATTTCTGCTACTCGCCGCCTTCTTCTTTGCCCGCTCGTCTTCACGGCTGCATAGCTGGCTGATAACGCACCGACTGTTTGGCCCAATGATCGTCGATTGGCAGAGTTCAGGCGCGATTCGTCCGGCCGCAAAAAAGGCGGCCACCCTGTCGGTCACCGCCGTATTTGGACTATCGGTCATGATGTCTGCGCCGTCTCATGTCCTGATCATCCAGGCGATTGTACTAGGCGGCGTGATGTTCTTTATCTGGACCCGCCCTAGCGGCTGAGCTTGGAACAAAGATCATCCAGTTGATCCAGGTTCTCATAGGTCAGGACCACCTGCCCCGTTTCCGAGCCCGCTTTGTGATTGATCGCCACTTTCATCGCCAGAATCGCGGAAAGATCCTTTTCCAGCGCCCGGGTATCCGCATCTTTACCCGCATTCAGATCCCGAGACCTTGGTGCCGGTCGGGCCGCATCCCCCTGCTGTTGCTTCTTCACCAGCGCTTCCGTTGCCCGCACCGACAGCCCGTCTTTGACAATTTGCTTTGCAAGATCCGAGGCATTCTCGGCCGTGATCAGCGTCCGTGCATGGCCAGCCGATAATTTTCCTTCTATTACAAGGGTTTGTACATCCATTGGCAGGGACAACAGGCGCAGCAAATTGGCAATATGACTGCGGCTTTTGCCCAATGCTTCAGCCAGCTTTTCTTGCGTATGACCAAAGCGGTCCATCAGCTGCTTATAGCCGGCCGCCTCTTCCACCGCATTCAAATCCGCGCGCTGAATGTTTTCGATAATGGCAACTTCCAGAACCTCAGTGTCATCAAAATCGCGAACGATAACGGGGATATCATGCAACTGCGCCATTTGCGCCGCGCGCCAGCGGCGTTCACCCGCGACGATTTCATAATCGCCTTCGGCAATCTCGCGGACGATCAGCGGCTGAATGATCCCCTTCTCTTTGACCGAAGCGGCAAGCTCATCCAGATGTTCCCGGGCAAAGGTGCGGCGCGGCTGATTTGGGTTTGCGTGAAGCTTTTCGATTGGAATCGTCAGGTCCGGCCGCCGTGAATCAGTTGGCACGCGTCCCTGGGGCTCTTGTGTGACATCTGCCATCAACGCCGAAAGCCCGCGACCCAACCCTCTTGGTTTTGATTTTCTGGCTGTCACAGGGTCCTCCTAGTACCGCTCAGACTGCGGTTTTATTGTTCTTATGCATGACTTCCCGGGCCAAATGCCGATAGGCCATCGCGCCCAGAGACCCCGAGTCATATTGCAAAACCGGCAACGCGTATGACGGAGCCTCACTGACCCGCACATTTCTGGGTATTTTGGTTTTAAATACCATCTCACCCAGATTGTCACGTGCGTCTTTTTCGACCTGACGGGACAAGTTGTTGCGGTTGTCATACATAGTCAGCACAACACCTTCGATTCTGAGGTCTGGATTCGCAGTCTGTCGCACCTCGCGAATGGTCAGCATGAGCTGAGACAAACCCTCTAATGCGAAGAACTCGCTTTGCAATGGCACCAGTACGGAATGCGCTGCGACCATCGCGTTTACCGTCAGAAGATTCAGCGATGGCGGACAGTCAATCAGGACGAAATCCAGATCGTACTTATCAATAGCAGTCTGGCGTAACGCGTCATGCAGTAAATAGCTGCGTTTTTCGTTCGAAATCAGTTCGATATCGGCGGAACTGAGGTCTACCGTAGCGGGGACAACGAGAATACCTTCAATCTCCGAGTCCTGAACGACCGCATCCAAAGGCGCATCATCCAGAATCAGATCATAAGTTGTCCAATCTCGATCCTCGACGCCTAAACCGGTTGAAGCATTTCCCTGTGGATCCAGATCAACCACTAAAACCCTGCATCCGGCCTCGGCCAGGCCTGCTGCCAAGTTTATGGCTGTTGTCGTCTTCCCAACCCCGCCCTTCTGGTTGGCTACCGCTATGATCCGGGGGCCTGAGGGACGAGATAGATCAACCACGTGATACTCCTTTGACCTTGAGGATGACGGCTTGGGGTTCTGTTAAACTTGTAATCGGATCACAGGTGAAATTCCATTCTTCCTGCGCATCCTGTACCTCTTTTTTCCAGCTTACACCTTTCGGCAACAAAGCGACGCCAGAATCGCCTAAATGTCTGTCACAAAAAGATAATAATACCCCGAGATCTGCCAAGGCGCGGGCAGACAAAACATCTGCATTCAGGGGGTCCACCGCTTCAATGCGTTTCGCCACCACTTTACAGTTTGCGCCACATTCCCGGGATACATTGCGTAAAAACGCAGATTTTCGCTGATCGCTTTCAACAAAGGTAAATTTTGCGTCTGGCGCTTCTTCAATCGCCATGATTGCACAGACCATACCAGGAAACCCGCCACCACTTCCAATATCAACCCAATGCGAAAAGTTCTCGGCACATCGAAAAACCTGAACGGAATCCAAAATGTGCCGTGTCCAGATTTCGGACAAGCTTTTGCGCGATACGAGGTTGATTTTCGGGTTCCAGCGCTCGACAAGGGCAACATATGTTGCCAGTCGATCAAATGTTTCACGTGAAACATTCAGACCGTCAAACAGCTCTTCCTTCATGCTTTGCGCACCCTCTGATCTCGGCGAAGCTTGGCCAACACCAAAGTCAGCGCTGCCGGCGTCACACCCTCTATCCGGCTTGCCTGCGCTACATTCTCAGGACGAGCATTGGACAACTTCTGCTTCATCTCTGACGACAGCCCATCCAATGCGAAGAAGTCAAAATCACGCGGAATCTCATAGGCTTCATCGCGTTTCATCGCTTCGACATCACGTCTTTGCCGCTCGATATAATTCGCATACAGCGCATCGCGTTCCACTTGCTGCCGAATGCCTGATTCAACGTCCTGCAACTCAGGAATCAAGGGAACAAGGTCCTCAAAGCTCACATCAGGAAAGGCCAAAATCGCCATACCATCGCGGCGATTGCCATCCTGATTGACCTCGATACCAGCTTCTCGCACTTCTTTCGGAGTATAGGTATGATCTGTGAGCTTCTTTTTTGCAGCCTCCAACTTCTCCATCTTTTCAGAGAAGTGCTTGCGGCGTGTCTCGCTTACGCAACCTAGGCGTATGCCAATAGGTGTCAGTCGTTGGTCGGCATTATCGGCGCGCAAAGACAATCTAAACTCTGCCCGTGAGGTAAACATCCGATAAGGTTCCGCCACTCCGCGAGTAGTCAGGTCATCGACCATGACGCCAATATAACTGTCGGAGCGCGTGAATTGGATTGGATCCCGACCCAAGACCTGAAGGGCAGCATTGAGGCCAGCCACCATTCCCTGAGCTGCAGCTTCCTCATATCCTGTGGTGCCGTTAATCTGACCCGCAAGATATAGTCCTGGCGCCTCAGGCAACGACAGTGATGATGTCAGAACGCGAGGATCTACGTAGTCATATTCGATGGCGTAGCCAGGTTGGAGGATCTCTGCCTTTTCCAACCCCTTAATGGATCTGACATAATCGACCTGAACATCCTGTGGCAGTGAGGTAGAAATTCCATTCGGATAGATTGTGTGATCATTCACACCTTCTGGCTCGAGGAAAATCTGATGAGATTCCTTATCCGCAAACCGCACAATCTTATCTTCGATCGAAGGGCAATATCTGGGGCCTATACCGTCAATATGTCCCCCATACATCGCCGATCTGGAAAGATTCTTTTCAATGATCTCATGTGTTCTGGCATTGGTATGTGTAATCCCGCAAGAAATCTGCGGTGCCACCACCCCCATCGAAAGGAATGAGAACAGCGTAGGTTCATCATCGCCGTCCTGACGTTCGAGACCTGACCAATCAATCGTCCGACCATCCAGCCGGGGCGGTGTCCCCGTTTTCAAGCGTCCTAGCGGCAGGTTAAGGCTATCCAGACGCTCGGCCAGCTTTACAGAAGGACGGTCCCCCATACGCCCGCCAGGGCGCGATACGTCACCAATGTGAATAACGCCTCGCAAAAATGTCCCAGACGTCAGGATCACAGCGCCGGCCCGTATTTCAGACTCATCCGCCAATCGAATTCCGGTAACAGCAGGTCCATTCACCAGGAAATCTGTCACCTCGCCGACTAAGACGCTGAGGTTCGGGTGTGCCGTGGTTTCTCGCTGCATCGCAGCTCGGTACAAAGCCCGGTCTGCCTGCGTTCTGGGCCCCTGAACTGCGGGGCCTTTACGGCGATTCAGCAAACGAAACTGAATTCCCGCCTGGTCTGCGACGCGCCCCATCACCCCGTCCAGCGCGTCAATTTCGCGGACAAGATGCCCTTTGCCGAGGCCCCCGATAGCGGGGTTACAGGACATTACGCCGATATCAGTGGCCGACAGAGTCACAAGGGCGGTAGTCGCACCCATCCGGGCGGCCGCATGGGCCGCCTCTGTTCCGGCGTGGCCCGCTCCGATAACGACGACGTCAAAATCCGAATGTTTCACGTGAAACACTCCTTACTTTCCCAGGCAGAAGCTTGAGAATATTTCATCCAACAAGTCTTCTACACCAATTCTGCCAACCAGAGCTTCCAAAGCGCGGATCGCGGTCCTCAGTTCCTCGGCTGCGATATCATACAGGTCGGGACCTGATTCCAGAACAGCGATTGCAGCACTAAGTGCATCGCGCGCTGTGATCAGCGCTATACGATGCCTTTCACGCGTGGCGATACCATGGGTAGTAGTTCGATTACCTAAAACACGCGATATGTTGGAGATCAACCGATCCACACCCTGCCCGGTTTTCCCTGAGATTCCTTCATCAGAACTGTTTCTCAGATCGGATTTCGGAAGAACCTGAATATCTCCCTCCAACAGCTGAACGCCCAGCTCTTTTGGATCATCAGTCAGAAATACGCGCAGATCGGCGGCCTCGGCGCGCTTTTTGGCCCGCTCAATTCCCAGGCTTTCGACGTGATCGTCGGTTTCCCGCAAGCCCGCTGTATCCAACAAAGTAACGGGAAGTCCCTCAAGGTCCATTCGAACTTCAATCACATCGCGCGTAGTGCCGGCATATTCCGACGTGATCGCTGCTTCGCGACCGGCCAGAGCATTCAGCAATGTCGACTTTCCAGCATTTGGCAAGCCAACAATCGCAACCTCGAACCCGGTTCGAATGCGTTCCGCAATACGAACCCCTTCAGCTTCACGGTGTAGATCTGCAATGACATCTGTGATCAACTGGCGCACTTCAGGGGTAACATCGGTTGGCACCTCTTCATCGGCAAAATCAATCACTGCCTCAAGCAGCGATGCGGCGCGAATCAAATCGCGCCGCCAGCGTTCAGCCAAATTCCCAAGCTCTCCGGCCAGAATGATCTGTGCTTGCTTGCGTTGAGCTTCTGTCTCAGCGTCGATCAGATCGGCAAGGCCCTCGACCTGTGTCAAATCCATTTTGCCGTTTTCCAAGGCACGGCGGGTGAATTCCCCGGGATCGGCCAGGCGCAAACCGTCCATGTCCGCAAGGCAGCGCATGACGGCGTTGACCGCCGCTGTACTGCCGTGAATCTGTAGCTCTGCCACGTCTTCGCCAGTAAAGCTGGCCGGGGCCTGGAAGGTCAGAACTACCCCATCATCCAGGCGCGATCCGTCTTTGCCATACAGGCTGCGCACCCGCATCCCGCGGGAGGGCAAAGCAGCACCGGAAAGAGCAGCCGCGGCAGGATGCGCCAAGGGGCCCGAGAGACGGATGACCGCCACCCCTGCCTTGCCTTGCGCGCTGGCCAAGGCGAATATCGTATCCATTCGACCGCCTCGCTTGCGTCCAGGACCTGTGTCAGGTGTTCATCGAATCGAAGAACTCGCCATTTGTCTTGGTCTGTTTCAACTTGGACAACAGGAACTCGATCGCATCGGTAGTGCCCATCGGGTTCAGGATACGGCGCAGAACAAAGGTCTTGGCCAGATCACCCTTATCGACCAGCAAATCCTCTTTCCGCGTACCGGATTTGAGGATGTCGATAGCCGGGAACACGCGCTTATCTGCGATCTTACGATCCAGAACAATTTCCGAGTTACCGGTGCCTTTGAATTCTTCGAAGATGACTTCGTCCATCCGGCTGCCGGTATCAATCAGCGCAGTGGCGATGATGGTCAGCGAGCCGCCTTCTTCGATATTCCGTGCCGCACCAAAGAATCGCTTAGGCCGTTGCAGAGCGTTTGCATCCACACCGCCGGTCAGAACCTTACCCGAGGATGGAACCACGGTGTTAAATGCCCTACCAAGTCTTGTGATCGAGTCGAGAAGAATAACAACATCTCGTTTATGCTCGACCAAACGCTTGGCTTTTTCGATAACCATCTCAGATACGGCAACGTGGCGGGTGGCGGGTTCGTCAAAGGTCGACGACACGACCTCGCCCTTCACCGAACGCTGCATGTCGGTCACCTCTTCCGGCCGCTCGTCGATCAGTAGGACGATCAGATAGCACTCAGGGTGGTTCTTTTCGATCGAGTTCGCAATATTCTGCAGGATCACCGTCTTACCGGTCCGTGGCGGTGCCACAATCAACGACCGCTGACCTTTACCGATCGGCGAAACCAGATCGATGACACGGGCGGACTTGTCCTTGATGGTTGGGTCTTCGACCTCCATCTTCAGGCGCTCATCCGGATAAAGCGGTGTCAGGTTGTCGAAAGCAACTTTATGCCTGGCTTTCTCGGGATCTTCGAAATTGATTTTGGTGACCTTGATCAGTGCGAAATACCGTTCGTTCTCGTCCGGCGCCTTGATATCACCTTCGACCGTATCACCGGTGCGCAACGAATGCTGGCGGATCATTTCTGGCGAGACATAGATATCATCAGGACCGGGCAAATAGTTCGCCTCGGGCGAACGCAGGAACCCGAACCCATCTTGCAGAACTTCAAGTACGCCATCGCCGCCCACGGTCCAGCCTTCATCTGCGCGTTCACGCAGAATCTGGAACATCATCTCGCCTTTTCGCATGGTCGAGGCGTTTTCGATCTCAAGCTCTTCGGCCATCGCCAAAAGGTCTTTGGGGCTTTTGGCTTTCAGATCGGCCAGATTGAGGGATTCATTAGACATGATGATAAGAACCTTGGCCGCATGGATGCGGCTCGGACTGGAATTTCAATACGGAAGATACGCCGCCCGGACGGGCGTGTTACGCGATAAATAAGCGCTTACCTACAAAGAGTCAAATAGCTGCTCAGAACTTCAGAACGACCGCCAGAACGATGATAACCATCAAAATGGTAGGCACCTCGTTCATCATGCGATACTGCCGCCCAGTGAGCGTATTTCGGCCCTCTAAGAAGTCCTTTCGACGTACCATCAGCCAGTAGTGGAACCAAGTCATCGCAATCACTGCTGCGCCTTTGACCCAGGGCCAGGCAAAATCCCAGCCGACTATGCCTGGAGTGAATACCATGATCAGGCCGCAGGCCCAGGCCACGTACATCGCCGGGCGCATGATCACCCGCAGCAGCTTTTCTTCCATTTCAAAGAAGATCTCCTGCGCCCCGTCAACGCCTTGGGCTTTTTCTACGTGATAGACGTACAATCTAGGCAGATAGAACAAACCAGCCATCCAAGAGATCACGGCCATGATGTGCAGGGACTTCACCCAAGGATAGATGGTGAAAAGAAGATCAGTCATTCCAGCTCCGGGCGTGGTTTGGATCTCTCCCTATAAAAAAAATAGGAAAAGAGAAAGGATGATGGTTTTGTAGGGAGATCAAATTCCGTGGATTACTTATTTACCCATCTGTTTTCCCCAGGTGGATAGTTTCACCCGAGAACTGGGTGATTCTGTTAATTTCATAAAAAACCACAATAAAACAATATGTTATGATTATATAGTGCGTAGACTTCCGGGGATAACTTGATGAATAAGCTGGGATATCCCGCTTGTCCCGATGTTCAAAGTTATCCTTGTCCAGACTGGACAGGGTTCGGGCGACTCATAGAAGTTTTTCGCGAAAACACCGGGCTTGCGTGTCAACAGGAAAACCATACAAACCATCCTTGAACGATCAACCATTTGCTCAGGGGGTTTTCCACATTTCTGTCCCCATCATATTGGCCTCGGGGTCATCCATTCGTGCGCAGTTGCTAGAGAATGCGGGAGTGCGGTTTACCGTTCAAACTGCACGCGTGGACGAAGAGACCGCCAAACGGGCTTTGCTGGCCGAAGAGGCATCTCCACGTGATATTGCCGATACTCTGGCAGAGATGAAAGCCCGCAAGGTCAGCGACAAGGTGCCGGGGCCGATGGTTCTGGGATGTGATCAGGTGCTGGATTTCGAAGGTCAGCTTTTGTCCAAACCGCAATCGCCCGAGGATGCGCTGGCGCAGCTCAAAGCGATGCGGGGCAAGCGGCATATGCTGTTATCCGCAGCCGTCATCTATCAGAATGGCGAGCCGATCTGGCGACATGTAGGTCAGGTGCGCCTGCGGATGAGGATGAGTTCGGACGCCTATCTACGCGACTATGTTGCGCGCAACTGGGACAGCATCCGTCACGCTGTCGGGGCCTATAAGCTTGAGGAAGAAGGCGTGCGGCTGTTCGCAACCATTGACGGTGACTATTTTAACGTTTTGGGTATGCCCCTATTGGAGCTGTTGAATTTTCTTGCGGTCAAAGGGGTGATTGATCAATGAGTGGTAAGCAGATCCCGCTGGCGGGTGTGATCGGGCATCCGATTTCCCATTCGAAATCCCCAATACTGCATGGCCATTGGCTGAAAACTTATGGCCTGGCCGGTCACTATATCCCCATGGATGTCGCACCGGATGATCTTGAGGCTGTTCTACGAACCTTGCCCAAAGCCGGATTTGTCGGGGCCAACATCACAGTGCCCCATAAAGAGGTGGCCTTGGATCTGGCGGATACGGCTTCGGACCGGGCCAGGCAGATCGGGGCTGCTAATACGCTTGTGTTTCAGCCCGACGGTTCGATCCATGCGGATAACACCGATGGGTACGGGTTCATGCAGAACCTGCGCAGCGGCGCCCCAGATTGGATTCCAGCGGATGGCCCCGCGGTTGTCTTTGGTGCCGGAGGCGCCGCGCGTGCGGTTCTTCAAGCGCTGGTCGATGCCGGTGTGCCCGAGATTTTGTTGACCAATCGGACGCGCTCACGTGCAGATCGCCTGAAGGAAGAGTTTGGCACGACCATAACGGTGGTGGATTGGTTGAAAGCGGGCAACGTGGTTGAAGATGCGGAACTTGTGGTCAACACAAGTTCGCTTGGGATGCACGGCCAGCCCGAGCTGCGGGTGCCTCTGGACGGGTTACAGCCCGGTGCCGTTGTCACCGATCTGGTCTATGCGCCACTTAAGACACGCTTGCTGGAAACAGCAGAACAGGCGGGATGCACACCCGTAGATGGCCTTGGCATGTTGCTGCATCAGGCCGTACCTGGATTTGAAAGCTGGTTTGGGGTGCGCCCTGAAGTCACTTCTGATTTGCGTGCTGCGGTGCTGGGATGAGCTTTGCACTTGGCCTGACCGGTTCTATCGGCATGGGAAAAAGCACGACTGCCAGCATGTTCGTCGACGAAGGCTGTGCGTTGTGGGACGCAGATGCCGCCGTGCATCGGCTATACGCGCGTGGCGGGACAGCGATCAAGCCGATGCGTAGGGCGTTTCCTGAGGCCATTATCGACGGCGCGGTTAGCCGGGAAGTATTGAAACGGTTCATTTCGGCAGACCCAGCGGCGCTGAAAGCGATTGAGGCCATTGTTCACCCGCTGGTGGCGGCGGATCGAGCGGCGTTCCGGGAACAAGCCACCGCAGATATTCTGGTTTTCGATATTCCCCTGCTATTTGAAACCGATGGAGATGCGGCGATGGATGCGGTCGCCTGTGTCTCGGTCCCGGCTGACGAGCAGAAACGCCGCGTGATGGCGCGCGGTACCATGACCGAGGCGCAGTTCGAGCAGATCAAAGCCAAGCAGATGCCGAATGACGAAAAATGCGCGCGGTCTGATTTTGTGATCGTCACGGACAGTCTGGACCACGCCCGCACACAGGTGCAGGATGTGGTCAGGCAGATACGGGCAGGGCTGGCAGATGCGTGAGATTGTACTCGATACCGAAACCACGGGCTTTGATCCTGAGAGCGGCGACCGGATTGTGGAAATCGGTGCGGTTGAGCTTTGGAATCACGTCGCCACGGGCGAAACCTATCACGTCTATATCAACCCTCAACGGTTCATGCCCGAAGAGGCGTTTGGCGTGCACGGCATTGGCCCCGACCTGCTGGAACCACCCCGCCCGGTGGAAAAAGGTCAGGTCACGCTTAAGGACAAGCCGGTTTTTGCCAAGGTTGGTCAGGGGTTTCGGGATTTTGTCGCGGATTCGAAACTGGTGATCCACAACGCGTCATTCGACATGAAGTTTCTGAATGCCGAGCTGGGCTGGATGGGACTGCCGCCGATCCCGATGGATCAGGCACTGGACACGCTGGCGATTGCGCGCAAACGGTTTCCGGGCTCGCCCGCCTCGCTGGATGCATTGTGCCGGCGGTTCAACATAGACAACTCGAACCGGATCTTGCACGGGGCGTTGCTTGACTCTGAAATTCTGGCTGAGGTCTATCTTGAGCTGATCGGCGGACGTCAGCCAGATTTCGGGCTTTCGACCTCTGTGTCGTCTTCCGCTGGCGGAGCAGAAGAGTGGCGGCCATCGCCGCGCAAAGATGCCTTGCCGTCCCGGATCACCCAAGACGAGCGCGCGGCGCATGAGAAATTTATTGATAAACTGGGCGAAAACGCCCTTTGGTCCCGCGCCTGAGGTCACTCCGGCGCGGGGAGGCCTGATTAGGCCTGAGTCTTTTGCGTCTCGGCCTGGCGACGCATCAATTCATTCCGGTACAGGCTGACAAAATCAATATTGTCCAGGTTAACCGGCGGGTATCCTCCATCGCGCGTGATGTCGCTGACGATGCGGCGCAGGAACGGGAACAGCATGCGCGGGCATTCGATCATCAGGAACGGATGCAGCTGGTCTTCGGCGACACCTTCCACATGGAACAGGCCGCAATAATCCAGCTCGCACAGGAACAGGATGTCTTCCATGCCCTTGGCTTTGGATTTGAGGTTCAGCTTGATCGACACCTCGTATTGATGCTCAGCCGGGCGCTTTTTGGCGTCCAGATTGACCTGAACCGCGATCTCGGGCTGGACATCGCCAGACACGCCTTTTTGCGCCATCACGTTTTCAAAGGACATATCGCGAATGAATTGTCCCAGAACGCGCATCTGGATCTGGGGTGCGGTCTGGGCCGCGGTGTTTTCTTGGGCGCCGTCTTCGGCCATGGGTCTACTCCGAAACTGAAATTCGCCACTGCTTAGCAAGTTGGGCGAGGCACCTCAATGCTGGTGCGGCCCTTCGACCCATTTCGATGGCTTTGACGGGTTCTGACGGGGGCGAACCTCGGTGTACTCACCGTCGACCACATCGCCCTGGGTCGATGCTTGGGGCCCGGTCCTGAACTGCGTCCCGCCGCCCATCTGAAACTGCGTGATTGTGACCTTCGAGCGGAGATAGCGGAATACAGAGACCCGGACGCCAGGGATTAACAGCGCAAATCCAACGGCATCGGTGAAAAACCCTGGTGTCAGCAGCAAGACACCGGACAGCAAGATCATCGCGCCATGGGCCAAAGGTTCGGTCGGGTCGTCAAGCTCTGCAAAGGATCGTTGTAGGTTTTCCAACGCCATGCGACCTTGTGTCCGTACCAAAGCGGTACCCAGAACGGCCGTTAGAACCACGATCGCAAGGGTTGGCCATAGTCCGATTAGCCCACCAACCTGAATGAACAGGCCGATTTCGATGATCGGAACAAGTAAAAAAGCCAGGAACAGGTACATTTGCATTATCCTTTACTGCAGGTCGGGCGGTAGACTTGTCCCGAACTGTCACCTACATAGTGGCAAGAGGCCGTGTATACAAAGTCGCGGTCTGACCAAGAGGATGAAATGAACGAACCAATGATCCAGTTGCTGGTCCTGGCCGGAATTGCCGTTTTCCTGATCCTGCGCCTGAAAAGCGTACTGGGTACACGTGAGGGTTTTGAGAAACCCCCGCTTCAACAACAGTCCGAAGCCAATAAGTCGCGCCGTGATTTTGAGGTGATTGAGGGCGGGCCAGATCACGACATTACCGATCACGTGCCCGAGGACAGCGAACAGGCGCAGACCCTATCCGCTATGAAACGGATCGAGCCGGGCTTTTCGGTGGGTGAATTTGTTCAGGGCTCTCGCGGCGCTTATGAGATGATCGTCATGGGGTTCGAAAAGGGCAATCTGGATGAAATCCAGCCCTTCCTGTCGGAAGAGGTGTTTGAAACCTTTGTTTCGGTCGTTGCCGCGCGCGAGGATCAGGGGCTGACCATCGAGGCCGAATTTATCGGTGTGCGCGAAACCACACTGGCAGATGTGAGCTTTGACAAGGATACCAACCAGGCCGAAATCACCATGAAATTTGTTGGTGAGCTGACTTCGGCCGTGCGGGATCGTGGTGGCGATATCATCGAGGGCAACCCAAACACGGTTAAACGTCAAAAGGACAGCTGGACCTTTGCCCGCGTTATGGGCTCGGACGATCCGAACTGGCTGCTTGTTGCCACGGACGCATGATTGCAGCGTTTCGGTCGCTTTTCCTGGTGGCTGTCATGACCACCTCTGCCAGCGCTGAGGTGACACGATCCATACTGTCCTACGATGACCTGAATGGTTGGGCCGCCGATGATCACGGGGTGGCCCTTTCGGTTTTTCTGAACACGTGCGGTGATCTGGATGATCCGGACTGGCAGGCATTGTGCGGCGTGGCACGCACCTATAAGCCCGATGCGGCCCGGTCATTTTTTGAGCTGTTCTTCCGTCCCGTTCTGGTCGAAGACGGGAAGGATGGCCTGTTCACAGGCTATTTTGAACCCGAACTGGACGGGTCCAAAACCAGATCGGAGCGGTATAAATACCCGATCTATAAAATGCCTCCTGAGGCGCGCGGAGCCGAAAAATGGTTATCCCGTCGCGATCTGCTGACCGGTGATGTCATGCAGGGCCGCGGTCTTGAAATCGCCTGGGTGGACGACCCAGTCGAGCTGTTCTTTCTGCAGATTCAGGGCTCAGGCCGTATCCGGTTGCCCGATGGGAAGGCGCTGCGGGTTGGTTATGGGGGCGCCAATGGGCATCCTTATCGTTCGATCGGGTCCGAACTGATCCGGCGCGGTGCCCTGGGTGCGCATCAGGTCAGTGCGCAGATGATCAAATCCTGGGTCCGCAAGAATCCCGAGGCGGGTACCGAATTGCTGTTTCACAACCCGTCTTATGTGTTCTTCCGCGAGGTGAATCGTGTTGCACCGGAATTTGGCCCTCTGGGTGCGATGAACCGTTCGGTTACCACCATGCGCAGCATTGCCGCCGATCCGGCATACACACCGCTGGGTGCTCCAGTCTGGGTCGAAAAGGACGGCAAAGATCCTTTGCGCAGGCTGATGATCGCTCAGGATACCGGGTCCGCAATCAAGGGCGCGCAGCGGGCTGATATTTTCTTTGGAACCGGCGATGCCGCAGGGGCCGCAGCGGGGCGCCTGAAAGATCCGGGTCGCATGGTGGTTCTGCTGCCGATTCAGCGCGCATATGCTCTTTTACCGGACGAGTTCTGATGTCGCGCCGCAAATTGACCCCTGACGAAATGGATCTGTGGCGCAAGGTGACCAAACAGGCAGATCGCCTGCATCCCGAACTCCCGCAGTCGGTGCACCCCACCTCATTGCCCAGGCCGAAACCGACAAAGACCTTTAAGCCCCGGATCGAGGCGTTTGAAGTCGGGCAGAACGCGGCTGGCAGGGGTGTAGGGCATGTGTTGAAACCATCCGTTACCGAAGGGTTACGCGCCAACCCAGTGCAAATGGACAGCAAGGCTTTTGCCCGGATGAAACGTGGCAAGCTCCGACCCGAGGGCAAGTTGGACTTGCATGGCTTGCGGATGGACACGGCCTATCCGGCGCTGGTGCGCTTTGTGCTAACCGCGCAGGCTTCGGGCAAGCGTCTGGTTCTGGTGGTGACCGGCAAAGGCAAGGACCGGGATGAGCCCGGCCCCATCCCCACTCCGCGCGGCGTCTTGCGCAATCAGGTACCGCAATGGCTGTCACTGCCGCCCTTGGCACAGGCTGTGATGCAGGTGACGCCCGCGCATATCAGCCATGGTGGCGACGGGGCCTATTACGTCTATCTGCGCCGCAGTCGCTAAAGCGTGCGTGCGGCGCGGCTGATGCCAATCCAGGTCAGCAGACAAACCAGCAGGAAGAATACTCCGATCCACAGGAACTGCGTGTCCAGCGGAACCCCCTGATCAATCAACACGCCGGTCAGTCCGGGGCCAATCGCCGACCCAAGGACCATGACCGCAGTGGCCATGGCCTTGATCGCGCCAATATGACGGGTTCCATAGAATTCCGCCCAGAACGCGCTGGGCAAGGTGCTGTTTGCGCCGACGGTAAGCCCCAGAAAGACCAATGCAGCAACCGCACCCCCAATGGAGGTGCTTGCAGACGCCAACATGAACCCGATAGCTATCGGCACCTGATAAAAGGGCATCATCCGGGCGGTTCCCCATTTATCCAGCGCCCATCCCGCGACAAACATCGAGATCAGGGAAACACCTGTGTAGACGGGAAACAGCGCCACCAACTCGATATGTTGCCAGCCTTTGATCTCGGCCAGATGGACCTGATGAAAGAAGAAGGCGGTGATAAAGGCAGAAGGACCCAGCAAAGCGGGGGCCATGAACCAGAACAACGGGTTCAGCAAAGCGTCGGTGCGTGTCCAGTGCCGCCCCTGCATACCTGATGCCGAATACTCGCTGGCCAGACTTTGCGGTGTGCGCTCTTGCCGAAGCAAGCGCAGCAGAATCGGAATGCCGGCCACACAAATACCTGCCGAGATGATCCAGAGCAGGCGCCAATCCAAAAACACCATCGCAGCGACAAAGATTACCGGCAAAAGCGCTTCGCCAACCGCAAATCCGACCGAGGCGATCGACAAGGCCCTGCCACGCGTTGCGGTGAACCAGCGGGCCATCGCGACCAAGGCCAGATGGGTGCTCATCCCCTGCCCGAACAGGCGCAACAGGAAGATCACCAGCGGTAGCAGGATCAGCCAGCGGTTCAACGCCATCGCTAGCGCCGCCACGGCTAGCCCAGCCAGAACAGCGGGGCCGAGCACACGCACCCGGAAGATATCCGTAAGTCCACCCGCCCAGATCATGATGATGGCGGATGCGGTTGTACCCAGCGAATAGATCCCACCCCAGGCCCCATGGCTCAGCCCGAACGCCGCACGAATTTCGCCGGAAAAGATCGAGATGAAGAACGTTTGCCCAAAAGAGGACAGAAAAGTCAGCAGAACTCCGGCGCCAAGCCATGAGGCATTTGCTTTCAGATAATGCCCCAGGTGAAAGGACATTACGGAGAGCTGACCTTGGCCTGCCCGGTCTCGGTCAGCTCAATCTCGGTCGCCCCGGTCGGGTTGCGGACCTCGGCGGGGGCGATCACGTCAATCCCGCGTTGCCTGCCAAAGGTACTGCTGACCCGGCGGGCGGAATTGATAATCGCCAAAAGCGCCGGAGAGGTAGCAGCCACGAAATGAGACGACCCGGCATCGCTGTTGAAGGCGGTCGTATCCAGAATACTGATCTTATATTCGGACAGCGCATCGGCCGAGCTGATATTTCCCAGACGTTCGCTTTTGGCGGTACCGCGCAGGCGTGCGGATATACTCAGCAGCCTGTCTTTGCGTGAGATCATCACAATGAACGGGTCAGGCAGCGTTTTGATGCTGTCCATCTGCGACCGGAACAGATCGACATCCAGATCCGGTGCGATCAGAACAACCCCTTCGATATTCCGATGCGACCAGCCCGGTTCGCGCAGCTCGGCCTGCCGCATCATCTCCATCGTCAGGGCGGTGCCCATGGAATGCGCCACAAGGATAACCCGATCGACCCCCATTGATTTCAGCTGGCGAACAGTTTGTTCCAGACCATCACGGGCGAACAGCATGCTGTCGATGTCATAGGCATAGCCATAACCCGTTGCCTGGCTTGGCCAGGAATAGACCATGGTTTCACCCGGTATTTCCAGATCATGTTCCAACTGCGCGGCGCGGAACACTGTTTCCGACTGGGTCGTGTTATAGCCGTGGATAAAGATCGAAACCTCGTCCACACCTCTTAGTCGCGAGGCAAGGCCCTGGGGTCCAGCAAGCTCGTCTTCATCAGCCATCACGAACTGATTTTCCGGGTCCGGGTCGGCATAGGAAAAATCCAATGTCCCGGGTGTGTGATTGGGTGGAATCGAGACCGTCATCTCGAGAAACTGCAGCTGATCGCTGCGGCGGTACCCATAGGATCCGTCCGCTTCGCGCGCGCGGGTGGTTGCTGCGTAAATGGTTTTGGGCGTGCCAATGTCCAGTGCCGAGGGCACGGTTTGAGATACGGTCCGGTCGACACACGCGGCAAGCGTTGCCGCAGTCAGGACAAAAATAATATAGCGCAGCACCAGTCGCCCCCTAAGGAATTTGCGCACACGCTACTCTATTCTGATCCCAGGTCCAGCGGGGTCAATGATGCGGACCGGCAAAAACCGGCTGGAGATATTACAGAACGTAACGGCTGAGGTCCGTAGACTTTGTCAGCTCACCCAGATTGTCGTCAACGAACTGCGCATTCACGGTGATTTCCAAACCGGCCTGATCGGGGGCTGTGAAAGACAATTCCTCGAATACGCGCTCCATCACGGTGTAAAGCCGACGTGCGCCGATATTCTCGACGCTTTGGTTCACATCCGCTGCGATTTTCGCCAGGGCTGCGATGCCGTCCTCGGTAAAGCTGACCGTGACATCCTCGGTGCCCATCAAGGCAGTGTACTGGCGGGTCAGCGCGTTGTCTGTCTCGGTCAGGATGCGGACGAAATCCTCTTCGGTCAGTGCGCGCAGCTCGACACGGATCGGCAGGCGCCCCTGCAGTTCCGGCAACAGGTCGGATGGTTTGGCAATATGAAACGCGCCTGAGGCAATGAAAAGAATGTGGTCGGTTTTGACCGGCCCATGCTTGGTGGAGACGGTTGTGCCTTCGATCAGAGGCAACAGGTCACGCTGCACCCCCTCTCGGCTGACATCACCGCCGCGTGCGTCCGAACGGGCGCAAACCTTGTCGATCTCGTCAAGAAACACGATGCCGTTCTGTTCAACCGATTCCAGCGCCGCGCGGTTTACGGTTTCGTCATCCAGCAGTTTATCGGCCTCTTCCCCGATCAGCATGTCATAGCTTTCGGCGACGGTCAGGCGTTTCTTGACGGTGCGCCCGCCAAAGGCCTTGCCGAAAATATCGCCCAGATTCATCATCCCCATCTGACTGCCGGGTTGGCCAGGGATATCGAACATCGGCATCTGGCTTGAGGTATCCGTCAGTTCCAGCTCGATCACTGTGTCGTCCAGCTCTCCGGATTTGAGCTTTTTGCGGAACATCTCGCGGGTGCCCTCACGTGCGTCTTCCCCGGCAATGGCAGTAATCACCCGGTCTTCGGCGGCCTGATGGGCCTTGGCTTTGACGTCCTCACGCATGAATTCACGGGTCTGCAGGATCGCGGCATCGGCCAGATCACGCACGATCTGTTCCACATCGCGGCCAACATATCCAACCTCGGTGAATTTGGTGGCCTCGACCTTGATGAAAGGTGCGCGGGCCAACTTGGCCAAACGCCGGCTGATCTCAGTCTTGCCAACGCCGGTGGGGCCGATCATCAGGATATTCTTGGGATAAACCTCATCCCGGATGTCATCAGCCAGTTGCTTGCGCCGCCAGCGATTACGCAGCGCCACGGCGACCGCGCGCTTGGCATCCTTCTGCCCGATGATAAAGCGATCCAGTTCCGAGACAATCTCGCGCGGGGTCAGGTCGGTCACGGGGGCAGTCCTTTCGGTCGGCATAAGTTGGCTGCGGTCTAGGTAATCACCGCAACGGCGAAAACAACAGCGGCAGCGTTGGTTAGCAATGCCCCACCCGGTTTGCAAATGCTTTCCATAGGTAAAGCGCCCGGCCTCTGGTACAGTGATTTCAAAGCGTTGAGGGCCCGGAGCGCGGAAATGACCAAGATTGCCAAGATCACCCTGCTGTTTGTCGTGTTTGTCGACCTGATCGGGCAAGGGTTGGTCTTTCCGATCATCAACTCACTGATCATGGAGACGAAATCGGGGTTCCTGCCTGAAAACACGGCCATGGGCACCCGGCATTTCTACTACGGCTTGGTGATTGGCTGTTTCTTTCTGTCCTGGTTTCTGGGCGTGGTCTATGTCTCTAAGGTTTCAGATTCCATTGGTCGCAAGAACGCGCTGTTAGTGTGTCTGGGAGGGGCATTGATAGGTTATGCGCTGACCATCACTGCGCTGTATCTCAACAGCCTTTTGCTGTTGATTGTCGGCCGGTCGATCACCGGGTTCACAGCTGGCAACCAGCCTATCGCGCAGGCGGCAATGATTGACGGCAGCACTGATGCCGCTGACCGCGACCGCAACATGGGCTATATCGTGACAGGTGTCAGCTTTGGCCTGGTTGGCGGTCCCATTATTGGCGCGGTCCTGTCGGACTCGGCCCTGCTGGGCAGCGCGGCGACGCTGAAAACGCCATTCTACGGCGCTTTTGTTCTGGTGTTGATCGCCATTTTCCTTGTCGCCGCGTATTTCAAGGATACCCGGACCGAGCGTGAGCCCTTTGTCTTTCGCCCCCGCGATATCACCGACAGCCTGATAGCGGTGCGCGAACATCCGATGGTTCTGAAAATCATGCCGGTTTATGGCCTGTTCATGATCGCCAATGTGACCTTCTATGTGTTTGTCGACAACTTCCTGACCAGCGCATTTGGATACGGGGTCATCGGCGGCAGCATGGCCATGGTCGTCATTGGGGTTGCGCTGGCCTTTTCCAGCACCTTCCTGGTCAAACCTGCGCAGGAACGGTTCAGCAAACACCAGATCATCTATGTCTCACTGGTTGTGATGGTGATCAGCGGCCTAGGTTTCGCCTTCAGCCCCAGCGGTGTGCTGAGCTATGTCCCGGTCTTTTTCTTCTATTTCTTCTTTGGCGTCTCATACCCGACACTGCTGGGCCTGTTTTCCTCCAGTGTCAGCGACACCGATCAAGGCTGGGTCATGGGGGTGACCACGGCCGTCTTCTGTCTGGCCGGGGGCGTCATGTCCCTGATCGGCGGCGGGTTGATGAGTATCGACATCCGACTGCCCTACTACATCGTGATCCTGACCGCCCTGTTGGGGCTGGTCGGGATGCATATGCGGTGGAAGGGCAAAGAGATCCGAGAGCTGTTGGCCTGAGACAACTTGCGTCTTAGATCGTCTCAACCGTGAGATTGCCATTGGTATAGACGCAGATATCGGCGGCGATGGCCATGGCTTCGCGGGCGACTTGTTCCGCCGGTTTGTCGCCATCCATCATCGCGCGCGCCGCTGCCAGGGCAAAATTACCACCCGATCCGATGGCAGCCACGTTGTGTTCCGGCTCCAGCACATCCCCTGCCCCGGTGATCACCAGCAGATCCTTGCCATCAGTGACGATCAACATCGCCTCAAGCTTTTGCAGGTATTTGTCGGTGCGCCAGTCCTTGGCCAGCTCGACCGAGGCGCGCGCCAGTTGGCCGGGCGTGGCCTCAAGCTTGGTTTCCAGACGTTCCAGCAGGGTAAAGGCATCGGCGGTTGATCCGGCGAAGCCTGCGACAACCTCGAACCCGCCGGGTGACAGGCGGCGTACCTTGCGCGCGGTCCCTTTGATCACGGTCTGGCCCAAGCTGACTTGCCCGTCTCCGGCAATGACCACCTGCCCGCCTTTTTTGACGCCAATAATGGTTGTGCCGTGCCAACCGGGAAAGTCGCTGTCTGCCATGGGGGCCTCCGTTTTCGCCTGCTGTTCTATATGGGCCGGTCTCATCCGCAGCGCAACAGTTCACAACTTGCTTATAAGATATGCAAAAAACGCAAATCGGGGCTGTAAAACCAGCAATTGTGGGACTCAGTTGAAAATCCTACATGAGGCTCACAACCGACAACGGGTCGGCTGTTTCTGTTTATAAGGAATGCGCAAATGGCAACTACCGCAAATATCCATGCGCCGCTCGGAGCAGCTACCATCCTGCATGTAGTGGACGCGTTTTTTGGCGCTTTTGAAAAAGCCGCCGATTGGAATGAATCCCGCAAAACCCGCAATGCCCTGTCGGCTCTCAGTGATGAACAGCTGGACGATATCGGCCTGTGCCGCGCGGATATCACCACCCTCTGATCCACGAGAATTCGTGAATTCAAGATAAGCCGCCCGGGTCTGGGCGGCTTTTTCTTTTTCTGCGCAGCTTTTTCCAGTCAGACAATTCAGGCGGAAGCGCTTTGCCCCAGATACGAAAAAAGGCGCCCCGAATGAGGCGCCTTCAAACGTTGTTTCCCGAACCGGATCAGAGCGCTTCTTCGATCCAGCTTTGCAGCGCGGCTTTCGGTGCGGCGCCTGCGCGGTTCGAAACGACCTGACCATCCTTGAAGATGAACAGCGCTGGGATGCCACGTACGCCCATGGCGGCGGCAGAGTTCGGGTTGCTGTCTACATCGACCTTGGCGATCTTGACCTTGTCGCCATATTCAGCCGCCAACTCTTCCAGAGCGGGTCCGATCTGTTTACAGGGGCCACACCATTCGGCCCAGAAATCGACAACTACGGGGATTTCGGAATTCTTGACTTCGGCGTCAAAAGTATCGTCGGTAACAGCTACGGTCGACATATTCTGTCTCCTGAATGGGGAATGCTTGGTCACTGAAACTAGGTGTCGGGTATGCCAAGGTCAAGGCGTCAGCGCACGGGTTAGCGCAGCTTTCACCAGATCGTGTGGCAGCCACATCAGCTGGGCTGTTCGGGTCCACAGAATTGCGGTTCTGACTTCGTGGTCCGGATAGATCTGCGACAATGAATCAGCATAGGCACCCATCTGTCGCAGCAGTCCTTCGGGGCAGGTTGCTGCATTGTCTGGAACTGTCATATTCGATTTAAAATCAATTACCTGGACGTCCGTTTTGGTGACGATCACCCGATCAATGACACCATGGATACGCCGCCCGCCCAGATCGGCCGTTACCGGGACTTCGGCCAAGGTATCGGGGGCGAACACGGCCTTCAGGTGATCCGCCGTCAACACATTTTGCGCCTCGGCCAGCAATCCTTGCCGCTCGGCCTCACGCATATCGGGAAGAACCCGCGCGCAAAGCTGCGGCCAGTTCTCAGGAAGGACCCGCGGCAAATGCTCCAGCAGCAGGTGCAGGCGGGTGCCGCGCAGCTTGGCGGCCTCTTCATCCTGGCCCATGTCCCCGGGCAAGGCCTTGGCCCCGCCCAGATCAGACGGGCTGAGGATTTCCGGCGCCGCATCAATGGCGGGGGCGGAATTCAGGAAGGTCGGCGGCAATTCGCTGTGGGCACGAACGGCACCTGTGTGTTCGATAAATTCCGGACCATGCCAATCTCCGTGCGACAAGCGCAGGATCTCACTGTTGGGCAGAGCTGTTGCCCCTGCCCGCGCCATAGCCGCCTGAACCAGTTGATACCAACTGGTTCCGTCCTTGCCGACATCCCCTGCCGCACCGACGATTAGCCACTTCTCTGCACGGGTCAGCGCCACGTATAACAGGCGCAACCGTTCATTCTCTTCCCGTTCGCGCGCTTCGGCTCGCGCCTGCGCGATCAGCGCCGGGGACGCGTCTGCCGGTACTTTCCATAGTGGCTTAGCATCCGTCACCATGATCTCGGCATCGCGCGGGGCTTGCCGTCTGCCGGTATCCGGCAGGATCACGATGGGGGCTTCCAACCCTTTCGATCCGTGCACGGTCATCACGCGGATCATGTTGCCGACACCGCTCATCTGCCGTTTGATCTCCAGATCGTCCGTCTGCATCCAGACTAAAAAACCTGTCAGGCTTGGAATGTCGGTGCGTTCATAGGCCAGCGCCTGTGACAACAGCGCGTTGATGCCGTCTTCGGCCTCGGGGCCCAGCCGACCCAGCAGCAGGCGCCTCCCGTGATGACGGGTCAGAATCCGCTCGATCAGGTCATATGGGCGCAGAAAGTCGATTTGGCTGCGTAGGTCATTCAGAATGGCTAGCGTCTCGGGAAACTCCTCGGCCCGATTTCGCAGCGCTGCCCAAAGGAATTGCTCTTGTCGCCGATGCGCCAGATCAAAAAGCTGCTGTTCTGACCATCCAAACAGAGGAGATTTCAGTACCGTGGCCAGCGACAAGCTGTCCTCGGGCGTGGCCAAAAAGCTCAGCAGAGCCGCCAGGTCCTTGACCGCAAGCTCGGCTCCGACCTTCAACCGGTCAGCCCCTGCAATCGGCAGTTCGGCAGCCTTGCAGGCGCGGATGATCTCAGCAAACAGGTCCGAGCGGCGCTGGACGAGGATCAGAAAATCCCCCGGCTGTACCTTTCGCCGGACGAAACTGCCCGGTACCTCGCCATCTTCGGGGATGGTTTCCCCCTGTTCGATCATATCCCTGATCGACTGTGCAACCTGCTCGGCCAGAACAACGGTATGGTGGCGCGCTCCAGGGCGGTCCACCGGGTCGGTCCATTCGGTATCTTCCTCGTCTTTGACTTTTTCGACCACCGGCCATAGGTCGACGCGCCCTGGCAGATCGGACTTGAAGGCGCGGTGCTGGCTTTCTTTGTGAAACCCGGCCTCGGCATGGTTTTCGAACAGAATATCGACCAGAGACAGAATGGCGCTGGAGGAGCGGAACGAGTATTCCAGCGTAGAATCCCACAGTTTAGAGCCTGATTCTTCCAGTTTCCGCCCAAATTCGGCCTGCATCCTGTCAAAGGCCTGAGGGTCGGCCCCCTGGAAGGAATAGATCGATTGTTTCTTGTCACCCACCACGAAAATAGTGCGCTCAATCCCGGACCGGGCCCCCTCCCCACTGGTGAATTCCTGCGCCAACTTTTCGACGACGTCCCATTGGTCCGGGCTGGTATCCTGGGCCTCATCCACAAGAATGTGGTCAATCCCGCCATCCAGCCGGTACAATACCCAAGACGCTACCGCCGGGTCGTTCAGTACGTTTCGGGCGCGCAAGATCAGGTCGTCAAAGTCCAGCCAGCCGCGCAGTTGTTTGCGCCGCTCATATTCCGGCAGAAAGGCCATTGCGAACCGATGAAGCGCCAGCGTTTTACGGGCTGCAACCAGTGCAAGCCGCTGTTCACGCGCGGCTTCAATGCGCAACATCAACGCCTCTAGCTGTGGCATCTGACCCGCCAGAACACCTTCGCGCAGGGGTTTGGTCGGGAAAGCGTTAATCTTGGCGGTAAACGGGTCCTTGGCCGCCTTTCCGGTCAGAAATACATCTTCAAGCACCGGCAGCGCACTGATATCGGCGCGGGTGAAGGCCGCAAGCCTGGTGGCTGCCTTGGCATTATTCCCACCGCTTTCGGTCAGTGCGGGCAAGACGCTGCGGACAAGTTCGACCTCGCCCCCCAAAAACACCTGACCCAGCAAGAGCTGTTCGTCAAAATCGGCAGGCAGATTGAATTGCTGCAAAACCTGCGACCAATCGACGGCCTGCGCAAACAGATTGCGCTTTTGCGTGATGGCGGCGGTCAGTTTGTCGAACCCTGTGTCAGTCACAAAACGGGCGACATCGCCGATCAGATTGGCCATCGGCCCTTGGGCAAAATCCTCGACGATTTCTTCGCGCAGCAAGGCGGCGGCCCGATCTTCCATCTCGGTGAATTGCGAGCTGACCCCGGCCTCAAGTGGGAAAC
Organism: Ruegeria faecimaris; assembly: GCF_900182615.1. GTDB lineage: Bacteria > Pseudomonadota > Alphaproteobacteria > Rhodobacterales > Rhodobacteraceae > Ruegeria > Ruegeria faecimaris. The sequence continues at coordinate 93,495 of NZ_FXTE01000006.1, forward strand.
GGCGCAGCAGCGAGGCGCAGAAAGAGTGGATGGTCTGAATTTTCAGCCCGCCGGGCGTTTCGATCGCACGGGCAAACAATGTGCGGGCCTGTGCCAGACGGTCCGGGTCAATCGCACCCTGAACGCCCAGATCGGTCAACTGCGCCAATAGCGGAGCATCCCCCAGCATGGCCCACTCACCGAGGCGTTTGAACAACCGGTTTTGCATCTCGCTGGCTGCAGCCTTGGTGTAAGTCAGGCAGAGGATGTGTTGCGGCTGCACCCCGTCCAGCAACAGCCGCGCCACCCGATCGGTCAGAACCCGCGTTTTGCCAGATCCCGCATTTGCCGCCAGCCAGGTCGAGGCATCGGGTCGTGCGGCCTGCACCTGCCGTTCGGTGGCGTCGTTGCGGGCGCTCATTTCAGGTCCTCGGGGGCACTGTTGCTGGTTCGGTCCCACTCACCGAAACGTGCCAGATGATCATAGTCCCCGATATCGGTATCCTTGTGCAGCATGCGGCGCGAGGTGAAGCCTTGGTCAGGCTCTAAATAGGAGGAAATCAGCTGTTTCAGCTCAGCCAGGACCTTGTCGACCGGCTCTTTGGTCAGAGGCGCGGGTATCTCTTTATAGGTGCCGCCCATGCCGACAAAAATTGCTTCGGCCACAGGCAACGGGTCAAACCCTTCGATCCCGCCCTGCTCGGCCATTGCAGCTTCGATCAGCAACTGTTTGTCAAACTTGGCCTGCTGGCTTTCGGTCGGGGGCGCACCGGTTTTATAGTCGACCAGCCGCAGCGCCCCGCGGCTGTTCAGGTCAATGCGGTCGGCGCGCCCGACCATGGTGAAATCCAGCGGACTGAGCGCCAGTTTCATCGCGGCCTCAAAAGCCACAGGTCCACCATCGCTGCGCCGGGTGGTCTCGGCCCTCAGGAAATCATCCGCAATCCGTTCCAGCCGCGCGAGCCATAATTTGCGCGCTGTGGGCCATGGAACATGCTGGACCAGCAGGCTTTCGGCGCGTTTCAAGAAGCTTTCGCGTGTCAGCAAGGCCGTGTCCAGCACGCTGTCCTTAACGAATTGCTCCAAAATCTCGTGGATCACGATCCCGCGCAGCAGCGCATCCGGGGCCTGAACCAAAGGGTCCAGAGGTTTCAACCGCAGCACATGTTTGGCGTAGATCGCATAAGGATCACGGATCAGGCGCATGATCTCGGTGACGCTCAGGCGGCGCGGGCGCGACCCGACCGGAGGGCGCGGAGATGGGCGCGGTGCCGCCTTGATTTCTGGAGCGTATTCAAGTTGTTCGGACCACCCCAGATATTGCCGCCCTCGGCCGCGCATTTCTGCAAGGGCGGTTTGGCCACCCTGTTCTGCCAGGCCACTCAACAGGTTGGTTAACCGATTCAACCAGCGGGAAGGAACGGTTTCGGCATCGTCGGACCGGGTCGACCGGGTCAGCCAGACCTCGGGCGCGCCGATAGCCTGCTGGAAGTCATGTGCCGACAGGCCAATGCGCCGCTCTGGCAGTAACAGCCCAGCCTTATCGCGCATCTGCCTGTTCAACCAAGGATCGGGCGCGGGCGCCTCGGGCCAGCTGCCCTCGTTCAAACCGCCAAGGATTAGCAAATCGGCGCCCTGCACCCGGGCCTCGAGCGTGCCCCAGATCATGATCCGGGGGTGTGGCGCGTCGCGGTCGCGGACCTCTTCTCCGGCCAGCAAAGCACCCAGCAGATCGGCAAAGTCATGGGCGGTCATGGTGCCGCCATGCTGAGCCTCATTTCGCAGCTCGGTCACAACCGCCAGGGCCTTTTGACCGGCGTTCTTGTCCCACAAAGTACCGGGATCGTCAGTGTTACCGGCGGAAATGGCCTGAGCCAACCCGTAGAGGTGATCAACCCAATCCGTCAGTGGCAACTCATCAGCAATTTGCTGGTCGCAGAAATGCTGCACCAACCAATGGACCCAGCCTTCGGGCACCTCTTTGCGGATGGCAAATGCCGTCAGGCTGGCGGCATCCGGGAATGGCGGCCCGTGGCGGCGCAGGTCCAGTTCCAGATCGCGGGTGTGCAACAGATGAGAGCCACGCTCGCCCCCGTCATGACAGAGCGGATGTTTCAGCAGGGTCAACAGCGCTTCGCCGTCCAATCGACGCGCGAACAGGGCCGCGACATGGCGCAGGAACCGTCCGGGTGGGGACAGCTGCAGCGGCAGGCCAGCACTGTCATCGGGCAGGATGTTCCACCGGTCCAGCGCAGCGCTGACCTGACGAGTCAGCATGCGGTCGGGGGTGATCAGAGCGGCGGTCTGGCCGGTTTCAGCCGCCTCTCGCAAACGGAGTGCTATGGCCAGGGCCTCAGCCCGAGGGGACTGCGCCTCGACCAGGGTCAGGTCCTTGGTTGCACCATGCAGATCGGTCAGTTGCGGGCCTTCGGACATCCACGCATCCGTGATCGGGGCAGGGCGTAACGCAAGCGATATCAGTTTGCTACGGGCGGGTGAGGGTGGATTGTCCTGGGCCCAGGCTGTGATTTGATCCGGACTCAGCCCAAGCTGGTTCATGAGTTTTCGGAACCGGTATTGCGGGTGATCCTCAGAGGTTAACGCCGCATCCAGCTGAGCCCAGACCTGATCGGGCTGGTCAAAGTCAAAACCCGGCAGGATCAAAGCGCCTTGCGGCAGGCAGGCAACGGCTTGCATCAGCATCAGTGTCGTTCCCCGTGACCCCGTCGAGCCGGCAAGAATGACCGGGTGCTGAGGTGGATCCGCTCGCCAATGTTCGATTAGGTTCTCGACCACGCGGCGCTGCCGGGCCTGCGTGTCCAGGATGTCGTCTTCTGAGTCGATGAACTGATCCGCAATCCCGATAAAGGCCTGCGCGCGGGCCCAATGCCCAGACATGTCGCCGACATCCAGCCGCCGGATCGCTTCGGGTGAAACGCCTTCGCCCTGCATCTCATCTATCAATGCGGCCAGACTGTCTGATAGGTCAAACAAAGACGAGCGCGCCGCCAGATCCGGTTGTTGATCCAGCAGCTTCGAGACCAGCTGCGTCAATTCCAGCCGCCGTCGCAGGGGCGGGATTGCGGGTGGTATCTGCGCCAGATTCACGCTTTCACCCAGATCAGTCACCAGTGATAGGCGCGGCAACAAACAGGCAGGGCCCTGGTCGAACAGCTCACGCACCCTGCGAGCCATACGCCGCGTGTTAACAACCAGCTCCACTCGGGCCAAAGCCTCGGGCGGAAGAGCGGCACAGCGATTTCTCAACCCCCGGACCAGCGTCTTTGGAAAATCCACACCCGGAGGTACGGCAAAGACGCGGGGCAGGGGTGAGGGGTCAAACATCCGCCAACAGACCTTCAGCAAGGGCGATCCCTTCCGGATGGCCAACATCGCACCAGCGGCCGGGATAGGTTAGGGCAAACAGCCGGTCTTTCTTTTGCATCCGATCCCAAAGCAGGTTCAGCGAAAACACCTTGTCTGGAATTTCGACCAGCCCTTCCGTCTTCATGATCTGCGCGCCTCCGTAGATCAATCCGGGGCCGCGGGTAATCCGGCCCGTTTCATCAGCAGTAAAGTCGCCGGCGCCGGCATGACCAATCGCCTGCGCGGTCGGGATGCACATTAGCAATGCGTCCATCAAATCAGGGTTCCAGACGGCCCGCAGCATTGTCAGCGGGTTCAGGCCGGACCAAATGGCATCTGAATTCAACGTGAACACTGAATCTGACCCTAATAAGGGCAAAGCTGCCCGTAATCCGCCCCCAGTATCCAGAATGTCGGGCTGTTCGTGTGAAACAAGTACGCCTTTCGGTGCCAAATGCGCCTCAAGCTGATCCGGCAGATAGTGCAGGTTGGCCACTTTGCGAACCGGCCCAAGCGCGTCAACCAAATCAAGCGCGTGGTCGATCAACGGGCGCCCGGCTACCTCGATCAGCGGCTTGGGGCGGTTCAGGGTCAGGGTGCCCATGCGGGTGCCGAACCCGGCTGCGAACAGCATGACGGCATTGGGGGGCTGGGTCATCTCTGTCTGAGCCTGTTCAGGTTTTCGGGTGTCGGCGCGGGCAGAGCCACGCGCAGCAGGTCGGCAACATTCACCAGCGCCGGGTGATCCAGATCCCGCATCAGATGGCCCCACGCAGCGGGGATCAAATCGACATAATGGGGTTTGCCATACTCGGTCGCAAGCCGGGTAAACACACCAAGAATCCGCAGATTTCGCTGGGCCCCCAGCACGGCATAGGCACTGCGGAAATCATGATCGTTGACGCCCGTAGCCGAGATATAGTGGCTGACCATCCGCATTTCCGTACCCGCCGTCACTTTGCGGCGCACATCCTGAAGCAAAGACACAAGATCATAGGCAGGATGGCCCAGCATGGCGGTCTGAAAATCCAGCAATCCAACGCGCTCAACCCCTTGGCGGTCAGGAAGCCAGATCAGGTTTTCCGCGTGGTAATCCCTTTGGACAACAACTTTGGTGCCGGATGTTTCTTGATGCAGGATATCAGCAAATCGGTGTTCGAACCGATCCTGTGCATCCCGGTCATATTCGCCAAGAACCCCTTGGGCGTATTTGGTGAAGGATAGGGCCGCCAGTTCGGTCATCAGTGCCGGGCCGTAAGATTGCAGCGACAGGGTCGGGGCCTCGTGCAACTTGATCAGGACATCTGTTGCCGCCTCGTATAATTCCCGCTCCATATCGGGATGTTTGACCAGAACCCGCTCGAATAGGTCATCGCCAAGGTCTTCCAGAAGAAGAAACCCATATTGCGTGTCTTCGGCGTAGATCTGTGGGGCGCTTAGCCCGATAGATTGTAAATGCCGGGCCATCCGTACGAAGGCTTCGACCGGTTCCGCCTGGCCCGGGGGCGAATCCATCAGAACAGCGGACTTGCCCGTGACCGGGTCGGTTAGGCGCTCGTACCGGCGGTTCGAGGCATCCCCCGCCAAAGGCTCTCGGCGGGCCTTGGACCACGGCGTGTGTGAAATCAGAGCTTCGGCAAGGATGGCGCGGTTTGTCATTCGCTGACCTCCAGTTTTTGAGCCCATTTTTCGTCGGTCCATGTGAGGGTGATGTGGCGCATATCCAGCATGTCCGGGTCTGTTTCAAATGTCATCGTCAGGGCAGAACCGGGTGTAAGCGGGCCCAGTTTCTCGGGCCACTCAATCAGGCAGATCGCTTGCTCCATCGCTTCGGCCAGCCCAAGCTCTTCGACTTCCTCCACCGCGCTCAGCCGGTATAGATCGCAGTGCCAAATCTCACCTTTACGGGTGTCATAGACCTGAACCAGCGTGAATGTGGGCGAGGGCACATCCTCGGGCCGGGTCATCAGTGACTGGATCAGACTGCGCGCGAAATGGGTCTTACCGGTTCCGATCTTACCCTGCAGCAGCAGGATGTCGCCCGGATGCAGAATTGCGCCCAGCCGACTGGCAAATTTGGTCGTATCTTCGGGCGAATTCAGGGTGATCCTGAGGGGTGGTAACGTCATGGCGCCACAATGGCCCCACGCTGGATTGGCTGCAACCCGGTTCAGGCGCTGATTTGCTGTATCTCGTGCTGTGGCAACGCATTGTGCGTGGCAAAGCGAATGATGGTGGCCCCGTTTTGCAATGGGCAGATGGTGCAGTTCAGATCGGTTCCGTTACGCATCTGGATTCTGGCTGACCACTCAGCCCGGCTGTCCCGCATTTCCACGAAATCCCGGATTTCACCCAAAATCGGAGTGGCCGTGCAATGTTTCTGCCAGTTGCGGGTCACGTCCAGAACCGTGTCGGGTTCAAATCCGGCACCATCGGCTTCACCCCATAATTTCTGATAGGCATAATTGGTGAAGGCCAAGGTACCGTCATCACCGAAAACGGCAACCGCGTCGGCCAGCTTATCCAGGATGGATTGCATCAAATCCATTTCCGCCCGAAAGCGGCGGGTCAACGTGATCTCGGCCGTGATATCTTCGAACAGAAAGGCCACCGCGCCATCCGGGTGCGGGCGACCGCTGACGGAATAGACCGAGCCGGATGGCAGCGACCATGTTTCCTGGTAATTTCCGTCTTCTGCGGCCTCCAGCAGATCGTTCATCTGATTACGCCAGCTGCGATAGTTCTTGGGTTCTGGCATCATGTGCTGATCGCGCAGGCGGTCAAAGAAACTGGACAGGTTGGGGCGGCAGCTCAGGAAATCCGGGGGCAGGGTGGTCAGGTCAATCAAGGCGGGGTTGAACAGTGCAAGTTGGCGATTTCTGTCAAAAATGGCCAAGCCGATGGACAGCTGTGCAAAGGTTTTGGTCATCGTCTGTACGAATTTTCGCTGCGCTGTCTCGGCGGCGACGATGGCGTTGATGTCCACAGCGTAGCAAAGGCTACCTTCCGGGTGGTCCACCATCGTCAGGTCAAACCAAAGCTTGTTTGCACTGTCTTCGGACGAAATGAATACACGGGTCTTGGCGCTGATACGCGCGCCATTTTCGGGCCCGGGAAAAAGAGGTGCAGTCAGGTCGGTATCGCCACCGCGCACTTTGCGGACAAGCGAGACATAGGCGGCGTTGCACCAGCGGATCTTGTTTTGATAATCCAGATGCCAGACCGGGTAGGGCGCCAGTTCCATCGCCAGGCGGATCGGATCGCTATTCTCGCGCAATACGGTTCTGGGGTAATCAGAGCTTTCCCGCAGCTGTACGCGTACGACCCCGTCGATCCATTCGCACAAAACGTCCCGCTCGACCGAACAATCAATGGCGGGGATGACAAGATTCCCTTCGTGCCTGACGCGTTCAGGGGTTTCAGGAAAGCCCGGAAAATCCCGCTGCAGCAGCCGACGCAGATCTGACCAGTCGCGCACAGCCTCAAACCCATCCAGAGCGATGTCTGTGTGGCTGATCAGGCGGTCACCGTCGAACAGAAACACGACATTGAACAACGAGGCCGGCTCGGACAGGCCGAAATTGTCACTTGTCTGCTGACGACGGGGCAAAAGCCATTGAACCGCCAGACTGGCAGACACCACACTGATGACGGCCAATATGATCCAGTCGACCATGTGCTCTCCCGCGGTGAATTCACGGGTATAGCTATGGGTGGAAATGGTTAACGGGGTCTTAACTCAGACTTGGATATGCTGATTTACACCTGAAGGAACGGGGGTGTCGCCGGTCTGTGCATCCACAAGTTTTCGCGGCCAGGATACCCGGACGATGGCCCCTATACGTTCGGGATTGTCCGACAAGGTCTGATATGGATCAGAGCCATTGGCGAAGTCCAAATGCGCACCGCTGCGTTCCAGCAGGGTTTTTGCGATGAACAGGCCCAGGCCCATACCTTCATATTCCGGACGGGCCCGCTTTTCCGATTCTGCCCGCCGTCGGCGCATGAACGGATCCCCGATCCGGCCAATCATTTGCGAAGGATACCCGCGGCCGTCATCCATGATGTTGATCGTAATCCTTTCGGCTGTCCATTCCGCTTCGACCCAGACGTTGCTGCGCGCGAAATCCACAGCATTCTGGATGAGGTTGCGCATTCCGTGGATGATCTCAGGTTTACGCAAGATCGAAGGCTGTTGAACATCGCCATCCCCGACCGGACCTTCGGCAAAGTGAACCTGCTTGCCGCGGTTGATATGTGGCTCGGCGGCCTCATGGATGACAGTGGACAGGGGGGCCTGTCTCAGGTGGAGGTCGTCTTTACCAGCCCGCCCCATGTCGCGCAGAATGTCGCGGCAACGATTGGCCTGTTCGCGGATCAAGGCGGCGTCTTCTTTCAGATCCGGGCGGTCGTCCAGCTCTTCAATCAGTTCGGCACTGGTCAGTTTGATTGTTGCCAGAGGTGTTCCAAGTTCGTGCGCGGCGGCGGCGACAACTCCACCAAGATCGGTCAGTTTCTGTTCACGTGCGAGGGCCATATGCGTGGCCGACAGCGCCTGAGACATCGACTGCACCTCAGAGCTTACGCGGTGGGAATAGGCCCCCAGGAAAACGATCGCTATAACGATGGCAGCCCAGTTTCCGAACAGAAGGATATCAGGGATCTCAAGATCCACACCGCCATCCGTGTGCAGGGGAAGGTGAAATTCGGCTAGCAGCGTGGTCAGAATGATGGCCACCGTACCGATGATCAGGGTTGACCGGGTGCTCATGACATTGGCCGAGATCGTCACCGGACCCACCAACAGCAAGGCGAACGGATTATTGAGACCTCCGGTAAGATACAGCAGGATGGTCAGCTGCAACAAATCGAACAACACCATCAGAAAGTTTTCGAACTCGGACAGGCGTTTGTTGCGTGGAAAGACAAGAATCGCCGTCAAGTTGCCCATGACCGAAATACCGATGGCCAGATAGCACAGCGTCACATCCAACTGCACATCATAGGTCTGTTGCGCCACGGTGATTGCGGTGATCTGGCCAAAGATGGCCACCCAGCGCAGCAGGATCAGCGTCCGCAGGCGAATCCAGCTGCGTTCCTGACCAGGCCAAAAAGTGATGTTGGAATCTGCCATTGGTCCATTATGTCCTGTTGCATCGGCTGTTCATCTTGATAGGTGTCCCGGCCGGAACGATCAACAACTCCTCTATCGTCAGGTAAGATGCCATGGTCCGTCTATACGCTATCCTTGCAACAGTTGTTTTGGCCGTAGGTCTGGGGGCCATGTGGCTGCTGACGCGCGGCGCAGGCTCGGACGACAAATTCGCGCAGTGCCGGTCCAGCCAGATCGCAGGGGGTACGGCCACCATTGGCGGGCCCTTCGAACTGATCAACGGCAAGGGCGAGACTGTGACCGACAAACAGGTGATAACCGAACCTACGCTGGTCTACTTCGGCTATACCTTCTGTCCGGATGTTTGCCCCTTTGACATGTCCCGCAATGCCGAAGCGGTGGATATTCTGGCCGAACGCGGGCAATCGGTGACGCCGCTGTTTATCTCGATCGACCCGGATCGCGATACACCCGAGGTCATGGCCGATTACGCCTTTAACCTTGGTGGTAAGACCATCGCCCTGACCGGCACGCCCGAGCAGGTCAAGGCCGCCAGCAAGGCCTATAAGACCTATTATAAGGCCCATGACAAAAGTGATGAGTACTATCTGGTTGATCACTCGACCTTTACTTATCTGGTCACACCCCAGGACGGGTTTATCGAATTTTTCGATCGCAATGACACAGCCGAGCAGATGGCTGACAAGGTGGGCTGCTTTCTGGACAAGATCTAGAACGCAACGGTCTGTTTGACCTTTGCAATGGCGCTGCTATTACTCATGTTTAAGCCAACGGCGTGAATTAGCGGAAAGAATAGAATATGGCGGACAGCTCTGACCTCGACATCGGCCCGGATAAATCGCTGTTATTGGTGGATGATGACGAACCGTTTCTGAGACGTCTGGCCAAGGCCATGGAAAAACGCGGGTTCGAGGTTGAAACCGCGGGCTCTGTCGCCGCTGGCCGCGCCATTTCCACAGCCCGTCCACCTGCATATGCGGTTGTTGACCTGCGGTTGGAGGATGGCAACGGCCTGGATGTGGTCGAAGTGCTGCGCGAAAAGCGCCCCGACAGCCGGGTTGTGGTTCTGACCGGGTACGGCGCTATTGCCACCGCTGTGGCCGCAGTCAAGATTGGTGCCACCGACTATTTGTCGAAGCCCGCCGACGCCACCGACATCACCAACGCATTACTGGCCAAGGGCGACGAACTGCCCCCGCCGCCGGAAAACCCAATGAGCGCGGATCGCGTGCGCTGGGAGCATATCCAGCGGGTCTATGAGCTGTGTGATCGCAACGTCAGTGAAACCGCGCGACGCCTGAACATGCACCGCCGGACATTGCAACGGATCTTGGCGAAGCGCAGCCCGCGATGAGATCGTGAGTTTAGCTTGCGCATACCAGGCCAGAACTCATGAAGCCGGAAAACCGAATTGAGTCTCGACAGGCGGCTATCAAACATATGCTTTGTCGCGGCTGATGGACCGCCACCCCTGAAGACTTTAATTTAGTGTCTGTTAACCAATTTGTGTTGTCGTTAAGTTCAATAATTATATTTTCCGAACAAATAGTTGAGATGTATCGAAGTGTCGCCGCTCCCTAATACGCCATACGAAAGCCTCCGTATTTCCAACCCTGCCCTTAAAGCCATTGTCTCTGTTGTCACCTGGGCAGCAGAGAGATTTGGGTTTTGGGCGCGACCACGAAAGGGCGCTGCGGGTGAGCTTTCCGAAATGAACATTTTGGACAACCTGTACTGGGCCTATAAAAGTAAGAACCCCATTCAGCAGCCTGAAGCGGAGCTGGATCAGTCCGGCTTTATGACTAAAACGGCCGTACAACTTTCAACCGCTGACATCAGTGACACATCAAATTCGGTCACTCTGAGCTTTGCCGGGGACATTCTAAGAACCCACAGGACCAGTGTCGCAAAAGATCAAGTATATGCTGAGATTGAAGATCTTTTGTTTCAGGATGATATTTTGGTCGCCAACTACGAGTCACCTGTAACGACACAGCCCTTGATTGACGAAGTGATCGGGGACGCTGGCCCGCCGATCGAATGTGCGTCGGAAGAACAGTTCGATGCTTTGACCAGCCATAACGAAAGGTTCATTGATGTTTTGAACCTTGCAAACAACCATATTCTCGACATGGGTGTTGAGGGGCTTGAGACGACTCTAAACGTCTTAAGTGACAGAAATATCATGCAAATCGGCGTGAATGAGAGTTTGGCAGAAGCCACAGCCGTCAAAACGATCGAACGAAAAGGGATAAAGTTCGGATTTGCGTCCTGCGCTTTTGGTACCAACGGCCACGCGCTTCCTGAAGGTCAAAAGCAGAGCATCAATATCGCCAAGCTGACTTCAAAGCATCAGGCGCCGGACACCACCCTTCTAAAGACACAGATTTCGAACGCAAAAGCGGCTGGCTGTGATCTGGTTATTGCGATTATTCATTGGGGTCATGAGTTCGAGCTGTTCCCGCGCCGAGCGCAGCAAGAGGCCGCACAGGACTTGGCCGAATTCGGAGCTGATCTTATCGTCTGCCACCACCCCCATGTCCCTCAGCCCATTCAGCTGTATCGCACACAGACCGGAGATCGGACGGTGCCAATCGCCTATTCCCTAGGAAGTCTGCTGTGGGGTTTCGCCGATAGAGACATTGCCAGCAGTACGATTATGCAGATTGAAGTACAAAAGACTGAGGGCAAGGCCGAAATAACAAATCTGAAGGCGACGCCAGTGCGTTGGCATGCCCATGAGATTGACGGTAACGTCTTTCAGAAGGTGGCGCGATCAGAAGGCTGATAGTGGTCAGGGCCCAATCTCGGCCATCAATGCCGAATGTCTATGCGTATAGGCACATCTTACTTCAACGGGTGGCCGCAATTTGATCTGCAGCCCTTCCATAATAGCCCTGTCCGGGCGGCCGAAGAATTTTGTCGCCTCGGCCTCGGAAAAGCCCGCGATCTGGGTGGCTTCCATCCAGGCGCTGATCTTGTCGGCCTTTTTGATTTGCCGTTTAACCGTTTTAGGCACCGCAGCGGGCAGGCCAAACCGGATGTGGATCGCCGCAGCCAGCCGGTCATCCAGTGCGCCATAGTCGGGACCGACAGCGGATTTGACCGGAGAGATCATATCTCCGATCACGTATTCCGGCGCATCGTGTAACAGGGCCGCCAGCCGCCATTTGACCGGTGCCTTGGGGGCAATACGACCAAAAAGCTCTTCGACCAGCAGCGAATGCTCGGCCACCGAATAGGCGAAATCGCCATGTGTCTGCCCGTTCCAGCGGGCCACAAAGGCCAGCCCATGCGCGATATCCTCAATTTCGATATCCACCGGTGTTGGGTCCAGCAGGTCCAGCCTGCGCCCGGACAGCATTCTTTGCCATGCGCGGGGTTGTGTTGCCATTCTGCCATGCCTTGTGAAGTGGGACACATTAAATTCGCATTTTTGTGCTAAGCTGTACCTGTCAAGATCACCAGCTGCCAACTTTTTCTTGAGCAATCGTGCTTTGAACAAGCGCGCGGTGATACCGACATTTGTACCGAGGGGGGCGCATGCTCCTCCCGGTGTGCCCCTCTCGGACGTAACTCGTATCGAAAGGAGCTTGCTATGTTCAAGCGTTTGTTAGGAATTGCTCTGGCCTTTGGTATGGCCGCCACTGCACCGCCTGCCTTTGCCCAGCAAAGCTGTGCGTTGCGTGATCAACTGATTTCAACGCTACAGGACAATTATTCCGAGGAACTGGCCTTTGGTGGATTGCAAAAATCCCGTGGCTCGCAATCGGTGATGGAGGTCTGGACCTCTCAGGAAACGGGTAGCTATACCGTTTTGGTGACACGTCCGAACGGCATCAGTTGCATTGTCGCCGTTGGGACCGACTTTTTCCAAGCGATCCCCAAAATCAAGGTAGAGGGCATACCAAGTTGATTTTGGCGGCTTAAAACCCCGTTTCCGGCCATCTGCGTTGCCACGTCCCAAAAGGGATGCTAGGGCAACCCGGATTGAATTATACCGGAATGGAGCACCTGATGGCCGGGGACTATATCGTCAAAGACATTTCGCTGGCCGGGTTTGGCCGCAAAGAACTGGATATTGCAGAGACCGAGATGCCGGGCCTGATGGCCCTGCGCGCGGAATACGGTAACGCAAAGCCCCTGAAGGGCGCGCGTATTGTTGGGTCGCTGCACATGACCATCCAGACAGCCGTTCTGATCGAAACACTTGTGGCGCTGGGCGCGGATGTGCGTTGGGCGTCGTGCAACATCTTCTCAACCCAGGACCACGCGGCGGCGGCGATTGCCCAAGCCGGTATCCCGGTGTTCGCCATCAAGGGCCAGACTCTGGAAGAGCATTGGGATTATCTGGACAAATCCTTCCTGTTCACCGACGGCCCCAACATGATCCTGGACGATGGCGGCGATGCGACGCTGTATATCCTGCTGGGAGCTCGCGCCGAAGCGGGCGAAGACATTATCCCCGTACCGGGCTCGGAAGAGGAAGAGGTGATCAAAAAGCAGATCGCCAAGCGGATGGCCGCGTCCCCGGGTTGGTTCACCAAGATGCGCGACCAGATCCAGGGCGTGTCCGAAGAAACCACGACCGGTGTGAACCGCCTGTATCAGCTGGTGAAAGACGGCCAACTGCCGTTCCCAGCGATCAACGTCAACGACAGTGTCACCAAGTCGAAGTTCGACAACAAATATGGCTGTAAGGAATCGCTGGTCGACGGTATCCGCCGCGCCACCGACACTATGATGGCTGGTAAAGTTGCCGTGGTCTGTGGCTATGGTGACGTGGGCAAAGGCTCGGCCGCGTCGCTGCGCGGTGCCGGTGCCCGTGTGAAAGTGACCGAAGTTGATCCGATCTGCGCCCTGCAGGCCGCGATGGACGGGTTCGAGGTTACGCTGCTGGAAGACGAAGTTGACAGCGCGGATATCTTCATCACCACGACCGGCAACAAGGACGTGATCCGCATCGAGCATATGCGCGCGATGAAGGACATGGCCATCGTCGGCAACATTGGTCACTTTGACAACGAGATTCAGGTGGCTAGCCTGAAGAACCACAAATGGACCAACATCAAGGAACAGGTGGACATGATCGAGATGCCTTCGGGCAATCGTCTGATCCTGCTGTCCGAAGGCCGCCTGTTGAACCTGGGCAACGCCACCGGTCATCCGTCTTTTGTGATGTCGGCTTCGTTCACCAATCAGGTGTTGGCCCAGATTGAGCTGTTCACCAAACGCGATCAGTACGAAAACAAGGTCTACATCCTGCCTAAACATCTGGACGAGAAGGTTGCACGCCTGCATCTGGACCGTATCGGCGTGAAGCTGACGCAGATGGACAGCGAACAGGCATCGTATATCGGTGTGAATCCGGAAGGCCCCTATAAGCCTGAACATTACCGCTATTGATTGCGGGTCAGGCATGACCAAACCTTCTGGACGCCGTCGGATATTGCATCTGGCGGCGTCTTTCGTTTTCTCAGCACTCGCCTTGGTGGTTTTGATGGGTGGGGGTGGCTACTGGCTTTTGTCCCACCCGCAATCACCGGTTCCGGACCACTGGAACCCTTTGCGAGATCTGACCATTACGGCTCGGGTCACGCCGGTCACACCTGTGCAAATGCGACGAGCTTTGGCCGATGAAACGCAGTGCAGGGCCGCATTAGCCGGGGCGGGGGTAAGCTTTTCCCTGGTCGAGGATCTGATTGTCGACGAGAAATGCGGAATAGCCGGGCGCGGGGTTCTCTCGGGCTTAACCACGGCCAGCGTCAATGGCGTCGAGACCCGTTGTGCCACGGCTCTGCGATTGGCCATGTGGGAACACCATGTGGTCCAACCCGCCGCGCGCGAGATGTTGGACAGCAGGGTGCGCAGCTTGCGCCACCTGGGCAGCTATAACTGCCGGCGAATGCGCACCGCGCAGGGAAAGGACAGCGGTTGGAGCAGTCATGCCACCGCTGATGCCATCGATATTGTCGGGGTCGAGTTGGCAGATGGGCGAAGCCTGAGCCTGCTGTCGGACTGGACAACACCCGGACCCGAAGCAGATTTTCTACACCGGATTGGCCGGGGTGCATGCGAATGGTTTCGGGTGGTACTTGGCCCAAACTACAACCGCCTGCATGCGGACCACTTCCATCTTCAGGGACCGGGTTGGGGATATTGCAGATAACCACCGGTCGGTTAGCAGGTGCCATGTCGGCGCGCTGCACTGGTTTCAACATTTTCCCGCTGCGCCCTAAATCCAAACCACCTGACCCTTGCAGAAGGCCAGAATCAGGCATTGTGGTACGCGGAGTCTATCTGTGCTGCCATAATTTCGCTTACGGGGAATGACCTGAAATTTTCCCTTTGTGTAAACAGAACAACTGACTAACCTTCCGACACCTGTTCATAGGCGCATTGAAAATCGCAGCCAAAGCTGCTCAACGGGAGAATTATTCATGGGAAAACGCGACGAACTGATCGCCAAATACGCAGATGATCTGAAAAACAAATGCGGGATGGACGCCGACATGGACCTTTTGACCAAGGTCACAATCGGATGTGGTCCGGCGATTTATGACGCCGACGCGTCGACCGTGGCAGCCACTCAGCCAGGTGAGCTTGAGACCGTCAAAAACAACTTCCTGGTCAAGAAACTGGGCCTTTCCGACGGCCCCGAGCTGATGGAAGCGATCAACAAGGCGCTGGAAACCTATGGCATGTCCGAGCGCAACAAGTATCGTGCTGTCGTTTACTATATGCTGACCAAGCATTTCGGCAAAGAGTCGGTCTATAGCTAAATCCGGGTTTCGACCAATCAGCGCCCGCCCGATCTGTGGCGGGCGTTTCCAATTTTAGGTACTTGTTGTTTGTGCCAAGCCGGCCAAATGGGCTAGTGTCAGTTTGTGATCAGGACGGTCAGAACCGAAATTCTATACGCGTGTGGTGAGTCGGGAGCACGCGGGGTAGGGAAGGTTCTGCATCTGTCAGGACCTTCCCTTTAATCAATCCGACTTCGTTTGCCCCAGATCGCAGATCACCTGCCACTCGGCATCGCTGACCGGTTGTACGGACAGGCGGGAATTCTTGACCAGAACCATCTCATCCAGACGTTCGTCCATTTTGATCTGATCCAGCGTGACCGGGATGGTGAACGGGCGCACGGCTTTGATATCCACACATTCCCAACGCTCATCCTCGGTGGTGCTGTCTGGATGGGCTTCGGCGCAAACCTCAACAATGCCGACAATCGCCTTGTCTTTTTGCGAATGATAGAAAAAACCACGGTCGCCCACGGCCATCTGCCGCATGAAATTGCGTGCCTGATAGTTGCGCACCCCATCCCATTCTTCGCCCTCTGCGCCCTTGGCGACTTGCTGGTCCCAACTCCAGGTCGAGGGTTCGGATTTGAACAGCCAATACGCCATCAGCCGACCACCTTTTTCCAGACGATCAGATCAACTGACTGGAACAGTCCTGCATTGGCATAGGGATCATTGTCGGCCCAGTTTTGCGCCGCCGTCATATCCTCGACCTCGAGGATGATCAGTGATCCGATCATCGCATCGCCTTCCAGAAGGGGTCCGGCCTGGGCAACAACACCAGTTTCTTCGATATAGGCCAGATGGGCGGAACGGTTATCCAGCCGGGTTTGCAGCGCGTCGGGTTTATCCTTGGCGATAAGGGCGATCAGCATGTTATTCCTCCTTCAGGGGTCGGTTCAGCAGCCAGCGCATGGCTTCACCAACGCTGCATTTTCCGGTGCTTATTTCTGAAACGATTGTGCTTATGGGCATGTCCAGGTCTTCGGCCTTGGCAATTTTGGCCAAAGCCTTGGCCGTGGCAACACCTTCGACGGTTGTGTTTGTGTCAAAAGCATCCTGGCGCCCAAGCGACAGGCCAAATCGATAGTTCCGGGACAGTTCGGAACAGCAGGTCAGTACCAGATCACCCATACCCGACAGGCCCATCAATGTTTCAGGGCGGGCCCCGCGCATCAGCGCAAAGCGCTGCATCTCGGCAAAGCCTCGCGTCATAAGGGCGGCACGGGCGCTTTCGCCCATGCCTTCGCCAATGCAGGCCCCGCACCCGATGGCCATGACGTTTTTCAAGGCCCCACCAAGTTCGGCGCCGATAGTATCCGCGGTGCGATAGAGGCGCAGATTTGTGGTGCTCAATTCATGCTGCAGGTCACGGCCAATCGCATCATCCGCACAAGCGAGGGTCAATGCGGTGGGAAGGCCGCGCGCGATGTCGTTCGCAAAGCTTGGCCCGGTCAACAGCGCAGCGCGCGCCTCTGGGACGGTTTCACGGATAACGGAAACCGGCCCAAGGCCCGAGGTCAGCTCTATCCCTTTGCAGCAGGCGACCAGCGTTTTATCTCTGAGGGTAGCGGAATGCGCACACAACGCGCTCCGCAATTTCTGCATCGGCACGGACAGGAGGATGATTTCGCTTTCTGCCGCCAGATCAGCGTCCGAAGTAACCGTAATCGCCTTGGGCAAAGGTGCATTCGGCAGGCGCGCGCTGTTTACGCGATGGTTCTGCATCATCTGGGCCTGTTCCGGATCCCGAGCCCATAGCGTGACGGGGCCTTTCCCGGCCAGCGAAATCGCCAGAGCTGTTCCAAACGCTCCGGACCCCAGAACCGACACGCTCATGCTTTGGCTCCTTTTTTGCCGCTGCCCAACATGGCCGGGCTGGTTTGATCCAGAGGCCAACGCGGACGCGCGGTCAGGGTCAGATCATCGCGGGCACCCGTGCGGAAACGTTCAATTCCGGCATAGGCGATCATGGCGGCATTGTCGGTGCACAGGGCCAACGGGGGGGCGGTAAATCTGGCACCTTTTTCGGCACAGATAGACTCTAACGCGGTGCGAATGGCCGTATTTGCCGCAACGCCGCCCGCAACAGACACAACCGCCTCCGCAGGGCCTTCCAATAGGTAAAGGTCGATTGCGCGGCGGGTTTTCTCGGCCAAAGTGTCCACGATGGCCTGTTGGAACCCGGCGCAAAGATCGGCGCGGTCCTGTCGCGTCAGGCCACCTTTTTCAGCCACGATCTGGTCGCGCATTCGCATCAGCGCGGTCTTGAGCCCGGAAAAGGACAAATCGCAGCCCGGACGGTCCAGCAGTGGCCGCGGAAACCGGAACCGCTTGGGATCGCCCGTGCGGGCTTCGACCTCGACCGAGGGGCCACCGGGTTGCGGTAGGCCCAGCAGGCGGGCTGTCTTGTCAAAGGCCTCTCCCGGGGCATCGTCGATGGTGCCGCCGAGACGGGTGAACTGCTCGGGCCCATGGGCAATCAGATATTGGCAGTGCCCGCCCGAGACCAGCAGCATCAGGTAGGGAAACGCGATCCCGTCCGTCAGGCGTGGCGTCAGTGCGTGACCGGCCAGATGGTTGACTCCGATCAATGGCAGGCCCGTGGCGGCACTGATCCCTTTGGCGCACATGACGCCTGACATAACTCCCCCAATCAGGCCGGGACCGGCGGTTACGGCAATAGCGTCCATGTCGGCAAGGCCCAAACCTGCGGCCTCTAAAGCCTGCATCACACAGATATCCAGCTTTTCCGCATGGGCGCGGGCGGCAATCTCAGGCACCACGCCACCAAATGCGCTGTGCAATTCGGTCTGGCCATAGACAACCGAGGACAGCACCTCGGCGGCTGTATCATCGGATTGGCGCACGACTGCGGCGGCCGTGTCATCACAGCTGCTTTCCAACCCGAGGACAGTAAGTGTTTGCACCATTGGCCTGATCCGTTACACCTTGGTTGCCAAGCGGGGTATCACCCTGCGCGGATGCAAACAATCCCAAGGCCGAAGGCGCCAACTGTTGTATTTGTTGATGACCCGCCCGCGCGCTGCGTCTGAAAGGTTCGTCGCGCAGTTGCCAACCCGCATCAGAAGCCGGGTAGAGGTTATCCATTCGCCGATCCTGGAAATAAAACCTTTGGCGGTGCAAGTGCATGCGGATGAAGCAAAGGGGCTGATCTTTACTTCGGCCAACGCCGTTAATGCGGCGATGTCTTTAGATGTATCTCGAAAGATGCCGGCCTTTTGTGTGGGTCCTGTTACCACCGGAACGGCCAAAGGCGCTGGCTGGGATGCCCGGATGGTGGGTGCTACCGCCGAAGAGCTGATTGCAAACCTGCTAAAGCACCGGCCCCAAAGCCCGCTGCTTCATCTTCGGGGGGAGCACAGCCGGGGTAACATTGCTGAACGGTTGACCGAATCCGGTCTGGCTGTGCGTGAACAACCTGTCTATAAACAGCACTTGTTACCGCTCACAGATCGGGCAGGCGCCGTTGCTGAGGGCAATGAACCGGTGATTGCCCCCATATTTTCACCCAGAACAGCGCGACAATTTGCCGACATCTGGGTGGGTTCGGCACCACTTTGGCTGGCTGCAATCAGCGAGGCCACGGCTGAACCCCTTTATTCCTTGGATTATGTCCGCCTGAAGATTGCCAAAGAGCCGACACCGAAGAAAATGCGGAAAGCCGTTAAAAAGCTTGTGAAACATGCGATGCGGGTTGAGGGCGGCGAGGCCACAGATTAACTTAGTCTGGTTAGTTGTTCAGGTTGTTTTGGATTCGAAAAGGGGAACATTGCGGTGGCTGGTAAGAAGAAAACCGATCAAAAGCCGGAAGATGACCCCAAGGCTGACGCAGTCGAGGACATTGTCCAGACCCCGGATGAGGCACCTGTTGACGATGCTGACCCCGTAGACGAAACGCCTTCCGAAGCCGAAGCCGAAGCCGAAGCCGAAGCCGAAGCCGAAGCCGAAGCCGAAGCCGAAGCCGAAGCCGAAGCCGAAGCCGAAGCCGAAGCCGAAGCCGAAGCCGAAGCCGAAGCCGAAGCCTCTCTTACGTCGCCTGATCAGACCGTCGCAGAACCGCCGGTCGAAAAACGCGGCGGCTTTATCCCGGCGCTTATTGGCGGTGCGATTGCTGCGGCGGCCGGGTTCGCTCTGGGTCAAAGCGGCGCGTTCTCCTCGGGTGAGTCCGACGCAATCGCCGCGCTTGAGGCGAAGCTGACCGCACAATCCGATCAGATATCAACACTGTCGAAGTCTCTGACCGACGGGTCGGATCTGTCCCAGAAGATTGACACGCTGACCGGCCAAATCGCGCCAATTACCGCTGATCTGGATGGGGTGAAGTCCAGCATATCCGATCTGACCAACAAGGTTGATCCGCTTGCCAGCCGTTTGGCCGAGTTGGAAAGTGGCGCGCTGACGCAGGGCGCTTCACCTGAAACCGGCGCGGCCATCGAGGCCGAGCTGAAAAAACTCCAGGACTCTTTGGCCGCGCAACGGGCCGAGGTGGAAAAGATGGTGTCCGAAGCTCAGACGCTCGAGGCCGAGGCTGCAGCAAAATCGCTGGCGGCGACCAATGCAGCCCTTCTGTCACGGGTGCATGAACAGTTGAATACGGGTCAACCTTATGGCGACCTGATTGCAGAACTGAAGGCCGCAGGCGTAACCGTTCCCGAGGCGCTGGCAGCACCGGCAACCGAAGGTGTCGCGACGATTGCAGCACTTCAGGACAGCTTTGCGCCCGCTGCGCGCACGGCGCTGGCCGATGCGCGGGACGCGGACAAGGGCACCGGAATTGTCGCGTTTTTGCAGCGCCAGACGGGTGCACGTTCGGTTACCCCGCAAGAAGGTGACAGCCCCGATGCGGTCTTGTCGCGGGCTCAAGCCGCTTTGTCGGGCGGAGATGTCTCTGCTGCCCTGGATGAGCTGAAATCCCTGCCCGATGCAGCCAAAGCTGCATTTGAAGGGTGGGAACAGGCGGCCCAGACGCGGGTTTCTGCTGTGGATTCTGCAAATGCGCTTGCCTCAAGCGCGAACTCGAACTGAGGGGCCTGCTATGCTGTGGTCACTGTTTAAGATCCTTGTTTTTGTTGCGATTGTCGGCTTGTTGGCTCTTGGCGCCGGGTTCCTTATGGAAACCAAAGGCGGGGTGCAGATCACAGCGGGTGGCACGGAATACACGCTTGCTCCGCTTCAATCGGTCATTGCGCTAGGCGTGATGATCATTGCGATCTGGCTGTTCTTCAAGCTGCTGACCCTGCTGATCGCCACGCTGAAATTCCTCAATGGGGATGAAACAGCCCTGTCGCGTTATTTCGACCGCAGCCGGGAACAGCGCGGATATCAGGCATTAACCGATGGGATCATGGCGCTTGCCTCGGGTGAGGGGCGGATCGCGATGAACAAGGCCGCCAAGGCCGAAAAGCTGCTGAACAAACCCGAGCTGACCAACCTGCTGGTGGCCCAGGCCGCCGAGATGAATGGCGATACCCAAAAGGCATCTGAAACCTATAAGAAACTGGTGACGAATAATGCCACGCGTTTTGTGGGGGTGCGCGGTATCATGAAGCAGAAGCTGGCCGAAGGCGATGATGACACCGCCCGGAAGCTGGCCGAAAAGGCATTGGCCATCAAGCCACGCCATCAGGAAACGCAAGATATCCTGCTGGGCCTGCAGACCAAGTCGCAGGATTGGGCTGGGGCGCGATCAACGCTGACCGCCAAGCTGAAATCCGGGCATTTGCCGCGCGATGTGTTCAAGCGCCGCGATGCGGTGCTCGCTTTGTCCGAGGCAAAGGGCATTCTGGACGAAAACTCGACCGTAGAACAGCAGGAACAGGCAATCGAGGCCAACCGCCTTTCCCCTGATTTGGTGCCTGCCGCAGCGATGGCTGCCCGTGCCTATATCGAAAAAGGCAAGCCGCGTGCCGCAACGAAGATTCTGAAAAAGGCATGGGAGGCACAGCCACATCCCGATCTGGCCCATGCTTTTGCCGATATTGCACCGGATGAATCACCGGCCGAGCGCATCAAACGCTTTGCGACGTTGACCCGCATACACTCGCAGAATCCGGAAACCTGTCTGATTCTGGCCGAGTTGAACATCGTCGCCGAAGATTTCCCCGAAGCCCGCCGCGCGCTGGGGGATGTGGTCGAAAAACAGGCTGATGCCCGCGCCTACACGCTGATGGCAGCGATTGAACGCGGCGAAGGGGCCTCGGATGTGGTTGTGCAGGGCTGGCTGGCAAAGGCGTTGAACGCGCCGCGCGGGCCGCAATGGGTCTGCGACAACTGCCATGACATTCAGCCGGAATGGGGTCCGGTCTGTCAGAACTGCCACAGCTTTGACACGCTCAGCTGGCAAACGCCTCAAACTCCAGAGATCGCCTCGGCCACCGGTGTTCACATGCTGCCGCTGATCGTTGGCGCGCTTGAGGACAAGGCCGACACCGATATGGATGAGGTCGACGAGGCCGATGAGCCTGAGGTTATTGAGGCAGAGATCGAACCGGTTCGGCCTGATATCGAACCTGCCATCGACGAAAAGACCTAACGCGCACTTTCCACGTCGAAGGCGTCGTTCCACAGCTTAAACAGCTCGGCCCGTCGGTTCTGATCTCTGGCAACCAATAGGGCCGGCGACAGGGCGATGAACCTTCGGGCGCTGGGCGTTAACCCCGTATCGGCTGTGTCCATCTGGGCGACGAGACCCGAAGTTGCCAGCAGGGTTTGCGCCTGTGGCGACAGGAGAAAATCCAAGAATTCCGTGGCGGCTTGTTTGTTCCGCGCCTGGCGCGGGATCATCAGGGCGCGTGACAGGACCAGAGTATAGTCTTCTGGCAGGATCACCCCAATGCCCGGGGCCTTGGCATTGGCAACATAAGACCCCAAAACGTTATAGGCGATCAAAAAGCGCCCATTGGCCACATCGCGGATGATTTCCGCAGAACAGCAAGTGGCCACCGCGTCGATACGTGCAAAACCTTCGATCAAAGAGCCGAAAGTCGTGGCCTCAAGGCTGTCTCCATAGGCAAACAGATAACCCAGACCCGAGGCCGCGATGTCATAGGTTGCCACGCGCCCACGCAGTAGATCCGGCTGGGTTCGCATCATGTCCAGCAGGGCGAACCGGCTGCGTGGGACGTTCTGATCCTGTAACAAGGTCTTGTTGTAGACGATGACGGCGGGTTCGGTGGTGATCCCCCACAGCTCATCCCGCCAGCGTCGCGCGGCGGGCAGGGCATTGGTAAGGTCGGATTGAAACCGGTGTCCGCAGGCCGAATTCACCAGCCAGACCATCTGTTGAATCGCGGATGAGAACACGATGTCTGCAGGATTCTCACCTGATTTACAGACCGTGCGGCTGTGTTGGAACAGAGCGTTAGATCCCCATTGTTCATAAGTGACCTGCAGATTGGGGTTCAGCGCCGTAAATCGTTCGAGCACGGGGGCGATGATCGCAATGTCGGTGGTTGACCGGATCAACATCGGATCCTGACCTGCGCCGAATTCTGCGATGGCTTCTTGGGCGCGCGAAAGCGAAGGAATCAAACTCAGCGCTACAAGGGCTAGGGCTCGGATCATGTGCTGCTCTCATCTGTTCTGGCCGGGAAACTCAGCGCAGCGCGAAACCCGGTTTCATCCCGCCCCATCTCGACTCGGCCGTCAAAGGCCTCAGCGGTGGATTTCACGATGGACAGGCCCAGGCCGGTGCTATCCTCGCCCGAACCTGTGCTGCGATTGAACCGGTCCCCCAGCTGATCGGCGATTATGGTCGCAGGCCCGGACCCCTGATCGCGCACCCACAGAACAGCGCGCGCGCCCTCTTGCGCGGCGCCAATACGGACGGGTGGCAGACCATGACGCAGAGCGTTGCCAAGCAGGTTCTTGGCGGCTTCGCCGATCGAAAAGGCATCGCCATTCACAAGAACTGGCGTATCGCCGATTTCCAGACGCACCTCGATAGTGGGGGCCATCAATTCATGATCGCTGTGTTCCAGCACGTCCAGCGCCACTTCGCGCAGGTCGACGGGCAGCCGCGGGGCGCTGTCGATACGGTGGATCACCATGGCGCGCGACAGCAACTGATCCAGCAGCGTGCCCAGTGACCGGGTGCGCCCCAGCAGCCGATCCAGCGCGCGTGTCCGGGCCGGAGGGTCGGGATCATCCTGCGCAATCTCGGCCTGCACCCGAATCGCGGCCACGGGTGTGCGCAGTTGATGGGCGGTGTCGGCAATCAGGTTTCGCATCGTGTCCACTTGCCGATCCAGCCGCCCCATGAACCGGTTCATTGCGCTTAGCATCACCTGCAATTCGCGTGGCAACCCGTCGCTGGCCATCGGTGTCAGGTCATAAGGATCGCGACGGGTCAGGTCATCGGACAGCGCCTCAAGCGGGCGCAGGGCCGAGCGGGTGACAAACCACGACATGATCAGCAGCAACATTCCGGCCACCGCCATGGGCAGCAAGGCATCGCGCATCAGGCCCACGGTCATGGATTGGCGCGCGCGCAGGGTTTGGCCGACCAGAATTTCCACCTCGCCCGAGAAATCGCGCTCGGCAAACAGGCGGGTAACGCGGACGAAACGGGCGGGTTCCCCGTTCAGATCAGAGGCGAAATAGACCGGCGTGGTGCCGGTTTGTGGCGGCACCTCAATCACGGTGTCCCGGTCCAGCCCGGTGATGAAGGGGCCATCCGGCACCTGTACCGCATAGAAAATCCGGTCATCCGGCGCCTGTGCCAACAGTTGAAAGGCCGAGACTGGAAGATCGACAAAGGGTTGGCCATCTTGAATGCGAACGGATTCGGCAATGTCACTGGCCGCGCCCAGCAGCAGCCGGTCATAGGCCTGCCGCGCAGCAAGGCGACCATTGGCCCAGATCGACAGACCAACCAGAAACCCGCCCAGAATCAGGATCAAAACCACCGCGCTTAGAACGCGGGCCGTCAGGCTGTGGGGCAGGCGCAGCCTAGTCATTCAGACCGATCCGATACCCCACCCCACGCTGGGTGGTAATGCTGATGGCGCTGCCGGTGAATTTTTTGCGGAGCCGTGCGATATACAGCTCGATCGCGTTTTCCCCCACATCGGCGTCTTCGAACCCGTAAAGCGAGTTATACAGCCGTGATTTCGACAGATACTGACCTTCGTGCCGGATCAGGGCGTCCAGGACCGCCGCCTCGCGCGCGGTTAGGTTCAGGCGTTTACCGTTCAGCGTGGCGCTGCGATCCTTGGCGGCATAGATCAGCGGACCCAGCGTGATCTGTTCGCTTTTGCGATCGGCATCGCGCCGGACAAGGGCGCGCAACCGCGCCTCAAGCTCGCGCTGGTCAAAAGGCTTGCCCAAATAATCGTCGGCACCTTTGTCCAAAGCGGCGACACGATCTTCGACCGAAGTCAGTGCTGTCAGCATTAGCACTGGGGTGCGGTCGCCGCTGTCTCGGATTTTGCCCAGAAAGTTCAGGCCGGACCCGTCAGGCAGGTTTATATCCAAAAGCATCGCGTCATAGGTTTGAACTGCGCGGAAATCACCTGCGGATTCGACAGTGGTCGCCAGATCGCAGACAACGCCCGACCGCGCCAGATGGGCTATTACGCCTTCGGCCAGATCTACGGCATCCTCGATCATCAATACGCGCATTGTCCCCCCGCGCCCTGCCCTGAATTTCTGTGACAGGTTCGTGACAGCATTATTCTGTAAACAGTACCAGCCCGCAAGGACAGTCCCTTGCAGGAACAGGTTTCGGTTGCAGGACGCAGCCCAAAAAGACCAGAGGAGGAGACACGAATGAAACTGTTTGGAACAAGCGGCGCGATTGCGGCTGCTGTTTTTGCCCTGTCCGGCGTGAGCGCCAGCGCACAGGAATGTATTGCCCCGGCCAACCCCGGCGGCGGTTGGGATTTCACCTGCCGTCAGGTCGGTAAATCTCTGCAGGATCTGGGTCTGATCGACCAGACCATGCAGGTTGTGAACCTGGCCGGCGGCGGTGGCGGTGTTGCCTTTGCCGAGGTCGTCAACAAGCGCGGCGAGGATAATGAGCTGATCGTAGCGGCCAGCGCAGCCACGGCGACCCGCCTGGCGCAGGGCGCCTATCCAGGCAACACCATGGATCAGGTGCGTTGGCTAGCGGCCATCGGTGCGGATTATGGCGTGATCGCCGTTGCAGCCGATAGCGCGGTTAACACGCTGCCCGACCTGTTGGATCAGATCAAATCCGATCCGACGTCTGTGTCCGTGGCGGGCGGTTCCGCCGTGGGCGGTTGGGATCACCTGAAGGTTCTGATCGCGGCCAATGCCTATGGCATCGAGGACGTACGGTCGGTCAAATACATCGCCTTTGATGGCGGCGGCGAAGCTGTGACCCAGCTGTTGGCTGGTTCGGTTCAAGCCTTTACCGGTGACATCTCGGAAGCCAAGGGTTTTGTCGACTCGGGCGATATCAAAGTCATCGCCGTATTGGCGCCTGAACGTCTGCCCGGCGAATTCGCCGATTTTCCGACGGCCAAGGAGCAGGGCATTGATGCCATCGGCGCAAACTGGCGCGGGTTTTACGCCCCTGGCGGAATGAGCGATGAGGCCTATGGCGATTGGGTTGGTAAGATCGGTGATCTTTACGCCTCGGATGAATGGAAAGAGGTCATGGCCGCCAATGGTCTGGCCCCGCTGGACCTGCAAGGCGCAGCTTTCCAGGATTTTGTTGCGCAATCCGTGGGTCAGATCCAGACCATCTCGAAAGAGATCGGGATCATCAAATAAGACCAGCACTCACCTGAGAGCGGGGTGTCGCGCCGGGCGCGCGGCACCCCGACCAGACCCATACTTCCCTTACATAGGAGATACCCATGAGTGATCGCATATTCGGGGTCTTCGGCATTCTTCTTGCCATCGGCTTTGCCCTGTCAGCGCTGGCGATTGAAGAGAGCTTTCTGTCAGACGCGGTTGGCCCCAAGGCCTTTCCACTGATTGTCGCCGCCATCCTTGGCCTGTCCAGCGCGGTCATCGCGTTGCGCCCGGATGCCGAGCCCGAGTGGCCCGCGCTGGGCCGGCTGGTCGAAGTCGGCGCCGCTGTAGTCGTGATGATCTTCTATGCCGAGCTGTTGCCGGTTCTGGGATTTGTAATCTCTACCGCCTTTGCTGCGGCTTACCTGGCTTGGCGGCTGGGATCTGGTCCGATCGAAAGCGTAGTGGTCGGAATCGGTACTTCTGTCGGTATCTACGTCATCTTCCATCTGGTTCTGGGCCTGTCACTGGCTCGCGGACCATTGGGTTTCTAAGGGGAACGTCATGGAAACTCTTGCATCCCTTGGCGATGGATTCGCTATCGCGCTGACATGGCAAAACCTGTTGCTGGCCCTGTTGGGTTGTTTTCTGGGCACGATCATGGGCGCGTTGCCCGGTCTGGGACCGTCGAACGGCGTGGCCATTTTGATCCCTCTTGCGTTCACGCTGGGGCTGGGCGCGACGCCGTCTCTGATCCTGCTGACCAGTGTTTATTATGGGGCAATGTATGGCGGGAGAATCTCATCGATCCTGCTGAACATCCCTGGGGACGAGCCTGCGATGATGACCTGCTTGGACGGGCATCCGATGGCCAAAAAAGGCCTTGCGGGCGAGGCGCTCTCGCTGTCCGGTATCGCCTCATTCATTGGTGCGTTTCTGGCCACATGGGGCCTGATCTTTCTGGCGCCGCAGCTGGTCAAGATCGCGTTGCTGTTTGGACCGGCTGAGTATTTCGCCCTGTTCGCGCTGGCCTTCATGACGCTGGGCGGCGTGTCCTCGACCAATCAGGCGAAATCGGCTTTTGCCGCTGCGCTGGGCCTTGGGTTGGCGACCATTGGTGTCGATACCCAGACCGGCGTGCCTCGGTTCACCTTTGGCGAAGTGCACCTGTATGATGGGCTGGATTTCCTTGTCGCCATTGTCGGCCTGTTTGCACTGTCCGAAGTGTTCATCTTTCTGGAAAACCGTCATGGCGGATCGGATGCCGCTGGGCGCAAGTTGAATATCGGGCGGCTTTACCCGCCGATGTCGATGATCAAGCAATGCATGCCGACCATGCTGCGCACCTCATTCCTGGGCTTTCTGGCGGGGGTTCTGCCGGGGGCCGGGGCGTCTTTGGGCTCGTTTATTTCCTATTCGATGGAGAAACGGTTGGTCGACAAGGACAACACATTTGGCACCGGTGATCCGCGTGGCGTCGCCGCGCCCGAGGCCGGCAACAACGCCGCCGCCGGGGGGGCCTTGGTGCCGATGCTGGCGCTGGGCGTGCCGGGGTCAGGGACCACCGCCGTGCTGCTGGCGGTTCTGTTGGCGCTGAATATCACGCCCGGACCGCTGCTGTTCACCCAGAACCCGGATGTGGTCTGGGGCCTGATTGCGGCACTGTTCATTGCCAACTTTATGTTGCTCGCGATGAATATCCCGATGGTGGGCCTGTTCACCCGCGTCCTGATGGTGCCCTCGCGTATCCTGATGCCCGTCGTGGCGATGGTCAGCTTTGTGGGTATTTACGGCATCTCGGGGTCCAGCTTTGATCTGCTGGTGATGATCGGGTTCGGTGTCATGGGCTGGGTTCTGCGCAAGCTGGACGTGCCGCTGGTGCCGATCATTCTGGGCACGCTGCTGGGCAACTCGATGGAGAATAACCTGCGCCGTGCGGTCACCATCGACAATGGCAACTGGTGGACGCTGGTTGACAGCCCGCTGGCCATCGGCTTGTGGTCCATTGCCCTGATCGGATTTGTTCTACCTCTGATTGTAGGCGCGCGTGTCAAAGCCAAGATGCATCAGCGCCGCGACGAAGAGGGCGCGATCAGCGACTGACCGCATTGGGCGTCACCGCAAACCGGTGGCGCCCGATTAGGTAAGATTTGGGGTCGCGTATCCTGATCTGAAACAAAAAATTGAAACATTTGGCAAAAACCGCGTTATTGATAGGCACAAAGCTGTTGTGCGAAGGATGCCAGAATGGAACTCAGTGACGAAATCCGCATCGCTGCCCCGCGGGACGTGGTGTATGAGGCGCTGAACAACCCCGATATCCTGCAGGAATGTATCCCCGGCTGCGAAGAGCTGACCCAATCTTCGCCGCAAGACCTTGAGGCAAAGGTGGTTCTGAAAATCGGTCCGGTGAAAGCGCGGTTCGCGGGTCAGGTCACGCTGGATAAATCCAAGGCACCGGACGGATTTTCGCTGCAGGGCGAGGGCAAGGGCGGGGCTGCGGGGTTTGCCAAGGGCGGTGCCGATGTGACCCTGACCGAAGACGGGTCCGAGACGGTTCTTGCCTATACTGCTAAGGTGGATGTCGGCGGCAAGATCGCCCAGCTTGGCAGCCGTTTGATTGCCGGGACTGCCAAGAAACTGTCGGGGAAATTCTTTACCCGGCTCGGAGAGATCGTCTCAGAACAATCCGGCAGCTAGCCAGTTTCGCGCATTTCAGTTGACGGCGACCTCATTCGGCGCAATCACAAGAAAAACTGGCGGGCCAAACCCGAAGCAGGAGGCCAGAGTGATGGATTACGCGCAGCTGGAACGTCTTGAGAAGCGGGTTTCACTCAAGCCCAATGACCGACAGGCCATCCGGCAGCTTGTGACGATGCTGGAATACTCCAACCTACCGAAACAGCATCTGGGCGCCTACAGCAAAGCGCAGCTTGAGGTGACGGGCGGGTTGAAAAAGGGCTGGCAGGCAGCCCTGGTCGACACCGGACGGCAGACCGCCGCCTATTCTGGTTGGATGAAAGCCCTGGACACACAGAATATCCAGTTGGCTGTGCCCATCGCCCAGATCTATGTGGGTCAAACCATCACCATCAATGGCGAGCATGGGAATTGCGGCCAACGCCTGAATTTCTTTGAAGAAACCAAGGTGATTTGTGGACTGTGCCACGAGTGCTACAAGGTGCAGATCCTGCCAGAGAACCTTGAGGGGATGTTTCAGGTCTATTTCTTGCTGCTCAACCTGCAGCTGCCCAGGGACAATGCCAGAAAAAGCATGATTGAGCTGCGCGAAGCGGTCAAGTTTCCCTATAAGGCGTATATCTATTGTGAGTCGATCGCAGAGGCGAAAGAGTGTCTTGCGATTTTCCGTGCCGCACAGGTGGAATTTGAGATCACCGGGGTTCATTCGAAAATATCCCACGGATGTTCTGAATACAGTATGGAATACCCCGAATTTAAGTATTCCGAGGGTGCGGGGGACGACTTTGAAACACCATCCGATTGGAGCGGGATCGAAGAGGCGTATTTCACGGACATTCCGATGCCTGCCCCGGAAAGACCAAGCAATTCCAAACCGATCCTCAGCTTGCGGGACGTTTTTGCCTTTCGGACATGGGTCAGGTTCGCTGAGCTGATCGGTGATAAATCCTGCGAAAAATATGGAACACGTCTCGGCCCGGAGCTGCCTCAGCCCTTCGTCAAGCGTGTACAGGGGCAGGCGCGGGACCGGCACAGGGAAATGGTGGAGCTTTCTGCACAGGGTTAGCAGCTGTAGCCCATGTGCCAGTGCTGACGCGCGACCGTGGTCTAGACCGGAAAGTCCAATCCCAAATCCACGGTGCGCGCCGAATGGGTCAATGCACCTGAAGAGATATAGTCAACACCCGTTGCCGCGATTGAGGCGATGCGATCCAGCTTCACATTGCCCGAGGCTTCGGTCTTGAGCCTGCCATCCACCATCGCCACCGCCTCGCGCAGCATGTCATTGTCCATATTGTCTAACAGGACGACCGAGGCGCCTCCGACCTCAAGCACTTGGGCCAGTTGGTCCAGACGGTCGACCTCGATCTCGACGGCCATCATGTGGCTGGCATGGGCCTTGGTGGCCTCCAGCACCTGACGCACCCCGCCAGCGGCTGCGATGTGGTTGTCCTTGATCAGGATCGCATCTGACAGAGAGTATCGGTGGTTGAACCCGCCGCCATGCAGCACGGCCAGTTTTTCAACCAGACGCAGGCCGGGGGTTGTTTTGCGGGTGCAGGTGACGCGGGCATTTGTGCCTTTAGTTTCAGCCACGAAGCCGGCGGTCTTTGTGGCGATCCCGGTCAGGCGACCGGCAAAGTTCAGGGCCACCCGTTCGCCCGACAGGATTGAGGCGGCCGATCCCTTGATGGTCATCAGCGTATCGCCTGCCTTACAGGGTTGGCCATCGGCAATATGCGTGGTGATGTCCAATGAGGGGTCGATCAGGCGAAACGCCAGCGCCGCGACTTGCATGCCGGACACGACCGCATCCTCGCGCGCGTTCAGGCAAGCATCATAGGTGGTATCCGCCGGGATCACCGCGCGGGTGGTGACGTCGCCATAGCTGCCAAGATCTTCCATCAGGGCAATGCGGATCATCGGTTCAAGGACAAGATCGGGAACGGTAGAGAAGCTCATGATTGCTCCTTGCAGGCCTGCGCGCGGATGGCGAGTGCTTGGGAAAGGTACATTTCGGATCGTTTGCCGGGTCCGGCCGAGGGGTCGGGGAAATCGGATCGTTCATGCGCGCCGCGGCTTTCTTCGCGCGCCAAAGCGCCCGCCGCGATTAAAGTGGCGGTGGCGCACATGTTCAGGAAAGACGGGTTGTCGCTGTTTGCTGCCTCTAGCCGCGCGATGATGCCAAGCGCTTTGATCAGGCCCTTGCGATCACGGATAACGCCAACATAGCGGGTCATGGTCTGGCGCAGCTCTGTCACGGCGGCAGGGTCAGATGGGGTGCCGCCGTCCTGAAAGGTGATTTCCAGCGGCGGCGTCGCGCTAGGTGTTGGCAGGGTCCGGGCGATGCCTTCCGCGCAGATGCGGGCGTAGACCAGCGCCTCAAGCAGACCGTTCGAGGCCAGACGGTTGGCACCGTGCAACCCGGTCGAGGATGCCTCACCGCAGACCCATAAGCCGTCGATACTGGCGCATCCGCTGGTTTCGGTCGCGATGCCACCCATGTGGTAATGCGCAGCGGGGGCAACGGGGATGGGTTCCTGCGCCGGGTCGATGCCATTGCGGGCGCAATATTCGGCGACCGAGGGGAACTGTGCCTTGATCGCCTCGCCCAGAACCTCGCGCGTGTCCAGCATGGGACGGTTGCCCGCCTGAACCTGCGCATAGATGGCGCGGGCGACGACGTCGCGCGGGGCAAGCTCGGCATCCGGGTGGATGGCCTGCATGAACCGCGCGCCATGACGGTTGATCAAAATGGCCCCTTCACCGCGCAGCGCTTCGGTCGCCAGCGGCGCGGGGTCTTCACCTACATCCATCGCGGTGGGGTGGAACTGGACAAATTCGGCATCCGCAATCAGCGCCCCCGCGCGTGCCGCCATGCCAATCACCTGCCCGCGAATACGCGGCGGGTTGGTTGTCAGCGCATAGAGCCCGCCTGACCCGCCCCCGGCCAGCAAAACCGCAGCCCCGCGCAGCATCACCGGGGCTGACCCGCCATTATCCGCACGCTGAATGCTGACGCCGGTAACGCGCCCGTCTTCGACGTCCAGCCCAAGGGCCATGGTGCCCTCCAGAACCTGGATCGACGGGGTTTCGTGCACCTGTTCGATCAGGGCGGCCATGATCTGCGCGCCTGCCTGATCGCCCTTGACCCGGACGACACGGGCAAAGCTGTGCGCGGCCTCGCGCGACAGCACGTAATCGCCGCCCGCGGTCCGGTCGAAAGGCGTGCCCAGCGTGGTCAGGTCCAGAATATAGTCGCGCGCCTGACGCGTCACCAATTCAGCCACCTGCGGATCAACGGTGCCCGCACCGGCATTCACGGTGTCGTCCGCGTGGCTTTCCGGGCTGTCATCAGCGTCCATCGCCGCAGCCACTCCCCCCTGCGCCCAGGCAGAACTAGCACCCTCGCCCAACGCTTCAGGAGAGATCATCACCACCGGATGCGGGGCCAGTTTCAGCGCAGCATAGAGCGCGCCCAGCCCGGCGCCCACGATGATAACGCGGTCGGTGGTGAGGGTTTCCATCTCGGATCAGAGACCCAGCTTTCGCGACAGGTCGATCATCGCCTGCACCGAATGGCGCGCTTTTTCCGCGATCTCGGCGTCAACCTCGACCTGACCTTCCATCGTGTGCAGCACATAGAGGATTTTTTGCAGCGTGATCTTCTTCATGTAGGGGCACATGTTGCAGGGGCCGACAAAGTCGACCTCGGGCAGTTCATCGGCGATGTTCGAGGCCATCGAGCATTCGGTGATCAGCATCGCCTTTTCGGGCTTTTCGGTGCTGACATACTTAATGATCCCGCTGGTCGAGCCAGAGAAATCGGCCTCGGCCACCACTTCGGGCGGGCATTCCGGGTGGGCAATCAACCGTGTGCCCGGATTCCATTTGCGAAAATCGCGCAGGTCCTGGGCGGTGTATTGTTCATGCACGATGCACGAGCCCGGCCAGTACACGATGTTCTTGCGGCTTTCATTTGCCACGTTCTGCGCCAGATATCGATCCGGCGTCATGATGACGGTGTCGGATTCCATCGCATCGACGATCTGAACGGCGTTGGACGATGTACAGCAGATATCGGACGCGGCTTTCACCTCGGCGGTGGTGTTCACATAGGAGACGACCGGCGCGCCGGGGTATTTGGCGCGCATCTCGTCGATTCCCTCGGCGGTGATGCTTTCGGCCAGCGAACAGCCTGCGGCCATGTCCGGCATCAGCACGATTTTCTCGGGGCTCAGGATTTTCGAGGTTTCGGCCATGAAATGCACGCCCGCCTGTACGATCACGTCGGCTTCGACGTCGCTGGCCTTCATCGCCAGTTGCAGACTGTCACCCACAAAATCCGACACGCCATGGAAAATTTCAGGCGTCATGTAGTTATGGCCCAGAATGACCGCGTTCCGCTCTTTTTTAAGCGCATTGATCGCCTTGATATAGGGCGCATAGATCGCGAAATCCGGCGGCGTCACCACCCGGTCCATCCGGGCATAGGTCTCCTGCATTTCCTCAACCAATTCGGTCGAAGGTGTCAGGTCATAATGCTGTGAAAGCACATTGGTGATGCTCTGGTGAGTGACATTCATCTCGGCAGTCCTGCCTTGCGTATTGGGGTGGGAAAGGGGTCGGAATTCGTGCTGCCCGACCGTCCAAGAAAACGGTTGATTTCAAAGGCGCACGCCTCTGATCGCACAATTCGAGCGGTTTTGGTCATGCGATCTGGATCATTCCGCATAACCGATGCCTTCGGTCGATACACATGCATAGCAAATCGGCATGAAAAACCGCTCTGAATATCCTACTCAGTTGCGGGATGCATACGGTGAATTCCAGGCGCGGTAAACATACAAAACCCCAAGCCAATACCGGTATACGTGGATGAATGCGCTTACCTGCTGCAAATTTGCAGTTCGCGGAACAGTTTGTGGTCATCTCGGGTCGGGTCTCTGACGAGGTGTATGACCCGGGCGGCACGGCCCAACTTGTTACATTTCGTAAGAATTGAGAAAACATCAGGCAAAACTTGACGCTGATCGTGTCGACGTCCCTTAATCGGGGCGTTGGCGTCCGGGCCAGACCCGGACCCGCCATTTCCGGCCCGGGGAGGGGCCGGGTGGGGAGGAGAAAAAGATTGACTCAGACGCAGTCAGGCGCTGAAGGGATGCAGTCTCTTCCGGCGCTGCTACACCGCAATGTGACTCAGTTCGGGGATGCCCCGGCCTATCGCGAAAAGGAATTCGGGATCTGGCAATGCTGGACCTGGGCCGAGGCGGCCAAGGAAATCCGCGCCATTGCGCTGGGGTTTCTTGAGATTGGCGTTGAGAAGGGCGACCATATCGCCGTCATAGGCCGGAACCGCCCGGCGCATTACTGGTCGATGGTTGCGGCCCAAATGGTGGGTGCGATTCCGGTGCCGCTCTATCAGGACGCGGTCGCCGAAGAGATGACATATGTGATGGAACATTGCGGTGCGAAATATGTCGTCTGCGGTGACCAGGAACAGGTCGATAAGGTCATCGAGATTCAGGAAAAAGTTCACCAGATCAAACACATCCTCTACACTGACAAGCGTGGCATGCGGAAATATGATCATTCCCAGATGAACGCGCTGGACGACATCAAGGCCGAAGGCAGCGCAGGTCATGCTCGCTTTGATGCCGAGCTGGACGCGCGTATCGCTGCGATCACCTATGACGACACTTGTGTGATGCTGTATACCTCGGGCACCACCGGCAAGCCGAAAGGCGTGGTGCTGTCGAACCGCAATGTGATCGAAAGCGCCAGAAACTCATCCGATTTTGATCACCTGACCCGGAATGAGGACATCCTGTCCTATCTGCCAATGGCTTGGGTAGGTGATTTTATCTTTTCCATCGGTCAGGCCTATTGGTGCGGGTTCTGTGTAAACTGCCCCGAAAGCGCTGACACGATGATAACCGACCTGCGCGAGATCGGTCCGACCTATTTCTTTGCCCCGCCGCGGGTATTTGAAACGCAGCTGACCAACGTCATGATCCGGATGGAAGATGCGGGCAAGCTGAAGCAGCGTATGTTCCACCATTTTATGGCCCATGCCAAAAAGGTGGGTGGGTTACTGCTGGATGGCAAAGCGGTTGGGTTTGGTGATCGGATCAAATACGCGCTGGGCAATCTGCTGGTCTATGGGCCGCTGAAGGATACGCTGGGGTATGGCCGGTTCCGGG
The DNA here is from genome assembly GCF_900182615.1 of Ruegeria faecimaris. Taxonomy (GTDB): domain Bacteria; phylum Pseudomonadota; class Alphaproteobacteria; order Rhodobacterales; family Rhodobacteraceae; genus Ruegeria; species Ruegeria faecimaris. The sequence continues at coordinate 128,405 of NZ_FXTE01000006.1, forward strand.
TCGGTTATACGGCAGGCGAGGCGATCGGGCCTGAGATTTTCGATTTCTACCGCTCGCTGGGGATTAACCTGAAGCAGCTTTATGGGCAGACCGAGGCGACGGTCTTCATCACCGTGCAGCCCGATGGCGAGGTGCGCGCCGATACGGTTGGTGTGCCCGCGCCAGATGTCGAGCTGAAGATCGCCGAAACGGGCGAGATCTACTATCGCTCGCCAGGTGTGTTTGTCGAATATTACAACAACCCGGACTCGACCGCCTCGACCAAGGATGCCGAGGGTTGGGTGGCCACGGGTGATGCCGGGTTCATTGAGGAAAGCAGCGGTCATCTGCGGATCATCGACCGCGCCAAGGACGTCGGAAAAATGGTCGATGGCTCGATGTTTGCGCCGAAATATGTTGAGAACAAGCTGAAGTTCTATCCCGATATTCTTGAGGTCGTGCTGTTCGGCAATGGCAAGGATCGCTGCGTGGCGTTCATCAATATCGACCTTACCGCCGTGGGGAACTGGGCCGAGCGCAACAACGTTGCCTATGGGTCCTATCAGGAACTGACGGCACATCCGCAAGTGTTAGAGACAATCAAGTCCCATGTGGAAGCGGTCAACAAATCGGTCGCCGCCGATGAAATGCTGTCGGGCTGTCAGGTGCATCGCTTTGTGGTGCTGCACAAGGAACTGGATGCGGATGACGGTGAGATGACCCGAACCCGCAAAGTGCGCCGGGGCTTTGTCGAAGAGAAATTCCACGACATCATCACCGCCCTTTACGACGGGTCTTCAAGCGTTTCGACCACTACCGAGGTGACCTATGAGGACGGCCGCAAGGGCTCGATCAGTGCCACACTTGAGATCGTGGATGCGCCGGTTGTAACGGTCACGCAACACAAGGTAGCGGCGGAATGAAGTCCGGTCCTGCGCCGCTCGACCTATGGTCATCGCCCGCCCGCCATTCCGTGTATTGCGTAAGTCAAGGAGGGGCTGATGTTGGATAGTTCCGAAGGATATGTCACCGAAGACGGCCGCAAGATCGGCGGCGTCGTGATGGAGATGAAGAACATCACTCTGCGCTTTGGCGGTGTGGTGGCGATCAAGGATATCTCGTTCGACATCCGTGAGGGTGAGATCCGCGCCATTATCGGTCCAAACGGGGCGGGTAAGTCCTCGATGTTGAACGTAATCTCGGGGTTCTATGTCCCACAAGAGGGCGAGGTCTGGTTTCACGGGGCCAAGCGCCCTCCAATGCGGCCCTATGAGGTCGCGCGGCAGGGGATTGCGCGAACATTCCAGAACATCGCCCTGTTCGAAGGCATGAGCGTTTTGGACAACGTCATGACCGGGCGCCTGAACTATATGAAGACCAATATCCTGCAGCAGGCTTGGTGGAAGGGTAAGGCCGAGGCCGAAGAGACCGAAAACCGAGAGGCAGTCGAACGGATCATCGACTTTCTCGAAATCCAGCATATCCGCAAGACGCCCGTTTCACGCCTGCCCTACGGCTTGAAAAAGCGGGTCGAACTGGCCCGGGCGCTGGCCGCTGAACCCAAGCTGTTGCTGCTGGATGAGCCGATGGCCGGGATGAATGTTGAAGAGAAAGAAGACATGAGCCGCTTTATCCTCGACGTGAATGATGAATTCGGCACCACCATCGCCCTGATCGAACATGACATGGGCGTGGTGATGGATCTGAGCGATCGGGTGGTCGTGATGGATTACGGCAAGAAGATCGGCGACGGAACGCCTGATGAGGTGCGCAACAATCAGGAAGTCATCGATGCCTATCTGGGGGTGAGCCATGACTGATCTACGGAACGGGCTGAGAAAATTCGACGAATTTTCCGGGATGACGCGCCAGATGAAATCTGTTCGGAGGACATAGGATGCCTGAACAACTCGTATTTGCGATGGAAGTCATCCTCAACGGTCTTATGGCCGGGGTGCTCTATGCGCTGGTCGCGCTGGGCTTTGTGCTGATCTACAAGGCGTCAGGGATTTTCAATTATGCGCAAGGGGTTATGGCCCTGTTTGCCGCGATGACTCTTGTCGGAATCATGAACGGGCAGGTGCCGTTTGCACATCTGATCAATGCGACTTTCGGGACGCATATCCATTACTTTGGCTGGAGTGTCCCTGCGCTGCTGGCGATTATTCTGACTATGGCGGTGATGGTTCTGTTGGCTTGGGCGGTGCAGCGGTTCGTGATGCGCCATCTGGTTGGCCAAGAGCCGATCATCCTGTTCATGGCCACCATCGGGCTGGCCTATTTCCTTGAGGGCGTGGCCGACCTGATGTGGGGGTCCGAGATCAAGACGCTGGATGTAGGCCTGCCGCAGGGCATCAACCTCTGGCTCGATGAGGCGACCTTTAACGTCTTCGGCTATGGGTTCTTCATCGACAATCTGGACATTGTGGCAACGGTAATTGCGGCGCTGCTGGTGGCAGCGCTGGTTGTGTTCAGCCAATATACCAAGCAGGGCCGGGCGATGCGCGCTGTGGCGGATGACCATCAGGCGGCGCTGTCGGTGGGGATTTCGCTGAATTTCATCTGGATCATGGTCTGGTCTGTGGCCGGGTTCGTGGCTCTGGTCGCGGGCATCATGTGGGGCACCAAGTCTGGCGTGCAGTTCTCACTGTCGCTGATCGCGCTCAAAGCGTTGCCGGTGCTGATGCTGGGCGGGTTTACCTCGATCCCCGGAGCCATCGTCGGAGGGTTGATCATCGGTGTGGGTGAGAAACTGTTCGAGTTCGCCATTGGCCCGATGGTTGGCGGTGCGACCGAGAACTGGTTTGCCTACGTGCTTGCGCTGATCTTCCTTGTGTTCCGGCCGCAGGGCCTGTTCGGCGAGAAGATCATCGAAAGGGTGTAGTCATGACCAAGCTCATCGCCATTCTCAACGTGATCGCATGGGCCGGGTTCTGGGCGTTTGGGTATATCGCCCTGACCTCGGACGATCTGACCGACAGCCAACTGACGATCGCCGCGATCCTGGCTTTTGCCGGGTTGGTCACGGGTGTCATGGCCTACATGAAACTTGCGCGCGCCTCAGAGGCGAGCGGATATGCCAAAGGCTCCAGCCAACTGAACACTGCTGCCCGCGACCGGGCGCAGGAAGAATGGGGAAAGTAAGACATGTTTTATCGCGAGGCCGGAGATTTCAAAACCTCTTACGTGGAAGACAGCCAGACCTTTCCGATCAAATTTGACCGGTATCGGTACTATGTGGTGCTGGCAGTGGCATTTGGGATCATTCCATTCATCATCAATGACTACTGGGCGAACGCGCTGCTGCTTCCGTTTCTGATCTATGCGATCGCCGCCATCGGTTTGAATGTATTGGTTGGCTATTGCGGGCAGGTGTCGCTGGGTACCGGTGGGTTCATGGCTGTGGGGGCCTATGCCTGCTACAAGCTGATGACGGCCTTTCCCGAAGTCAGCATGTTCATCCATGTCATCCTTGCGGGCGGGATCACCGCCATTGTCGGTGTTCTGTTCGGATTGCCTTCGCTTCGGATCAAAGGGTTCTATTTGGCCGTGGCCACGCTTGCGGCGCAGTTCTTTCTGGTGTGGCTGTTCAACCGTGTGCCGTGGTTCTACAACTACTCGGCATCTGGGCAGATCAACGCGCCCGAGCGGGATGTGTTCGGCATCATCATCACAGGCCCGAATGCTCCGGCCTGGGCAACCTATCTGTTCTGCCTGATCTTCCTGACCTTCTGCGCCATCATTGCACGGAACCTGACTCGGGGAACGACCGGCAGGACATGGATGGCGATCCGCGACATGGATATCGCGGCCGAGATCATCGGGGTAAACCCGCTCAAGGCAAAACTGACCGCCTTTGCTGTCAGCTCATTTTTTGTGGGTATCGCGGGGGCGCTATTCTTTGCGGTCTATCTGGGCGCGGTTGAGGTTGGCGAAGTCTTTGGCATCCAGAAATCGTTCCTGGTCCTATTCATGGTCATTATCGGCGGATTAGGGTCTATCTTCGGCTCCTTCGCCGGGGCAGCTTTCTTGGTATTGCTGCCGGTTGTTTTGAAGGTGGTCGGTGTCGATCTACTGGGCTGGCCCACTGATATCGTTGCGCATCTCAATCTGGTGATCGTCGGCGCACTCATCATCATGTTCTTGATTCTGGAACCGCATGGGCTGGCGCAGCTTTGGCGTGTGGCGAAAGAGAAACTCAGACTCTGGCCGTTTCCGCACTGACGGGCAGGCCCAAAGACAAGACGGGTGCAAAGCCCGAATTCAACATCGGACCAATCAAGGGAGGAGACACCCGATGAAGACGAAACTGGCAACCCTGGCGCTGGGCGCCATGATGGCCGCAGGTCCGGCCATGGCCGACCTTGTGTTCCCGTCGCTCAGCTATCGGACGGGACCATATGCGGCAGGCGGTATCCCGTTTGCTGACGGCTATGCCGATTATTTCACACTGCTCAACGAGCGTGATGGCGGCATCGGAGGTGTTTCGGCCAATGTGATCGAATGCGAAACCGGCTATAACACCGAAAAAGGCGTGGAATGCTATGAATCCACAAAGGGCGAAGGCGCCTTGGTATATCAGCCATTGTCGACCGGCATTACATACCAGCTGATCCCAAAAGTGACCGCAGATGGCATTCCGCTGCACACGATGGGCTATGGCCGGACCTCTGCTGCGAACGGCAAGGTATTCAGCCACGTGTTCAACTATCCGGCCAACTACTGGAACGGAGCGTCGGGCGCGATCAACTATCTGCTGAGCGAAAACGATGGTGACCTGAACGGTAAGAAAATCGCACTGGTCTATCACAACTCGGCCTATGGCAAGGAACCGATCCGCACGCTGGAGACTCTGGCTGAAAAGCACGGGTACGACCTGACGCTGCTGCCTGTTGACCACCCCGGTCAGGAACAGAAATCGCAGTGGCTGCAAATTCGCCGCGAAAAGCCTGATTATGTAATCATGTGGGGCTGGGGCGTGATGAACCAGGTCGCGGTGCAGGAAGCTGCGAACATCCGCTTCCCGATGGAAAACTTCATCGGTGTCTGGTGGTCTGGCGCTGAATTTGACGTGCAGCCCGCGGGCGACAAGGCAAACGGCTATAAGGCACTGACCTTTACCGGGCTGGGCATGGACTATCCGGTCTATGAAGATCTGCAGAAATACGTGGTGGATGCAGGCAAAGCGGCGGGTGCGGGCGATCAGCTTGGCTCGGTTCAGTATAACCGCGGTCTCTATGCCGCCATGCTGGCCGCTGAAGCTGTGAAGACTGCGCAGGGAATCCATAATACCGCTGATATCGACGCATCCATGATGCGCGATGGTATGGAGGCGCTGGAAATGACCAACGCCAAGATGGAAGCGCTGGGCATGACCGGTTTCGGGCCTGAATTCTCGGTCTCGTGCGAAAATCACGGCGGACCCGGCCTTGTCGGCGTTGTGCAGTGGGATGCTGCGGCCGGAACCTGGAACCCGGTTCAGGACTTCCAGCCGACCGATGCAGATGTGATCAACACGTTGATCGAAGAAGATTCTGCAGCCTATGCAGCGGAAAACAACATCACACCCGGGTGTGAATAAATGGCTGGCCCCGGTCTTGATCCGGGGCCGCGAAACTGACCAGAGCGGCGGGCAGCCGCCGCTCTATCCCAACGGTCCCTCTCGGGACAGGCATGAGGACACGCGCTGATGCTGGATGCGGCACAAACCACTGACGTGCAGGAGGAAACCCTGCTTGAGGTCAACAATATCGAGGTGATCTACAATCATGTGATCCTTGTGCTGAAAGGCGTCAGCCTAACGGTGCCCAAAGGGGGCATTACGGCCCTGCTGGGCGGCAACGGGGCAGGCAAGACCACCACACTCAAGGCTGTGTCGAACCTGCTGCATTCGGAACGGGGCGAAGTCACCAAGGGATCAATCAAGTATCGCGGGACCAGCGTGCATGAAAGTGAGCCTGCCGATCTGGTGCAAAAAGGCGTCATCCAGGTGATGGAGGGTCGCCATTGTTTCGAACATTTGACGGTCGAGGAAAACCTGCTGACCGGCGCCTATACCCGCAAAGATGGTAAGGCCGCGATCCAACAGGATCTGGACCTTGTTTACACCTATTTCCCACGTCTGAAGGAACGCCGCCGCAGCCAGGCGGGTTACACGTCGGGCGGAGAGCAACAGATGGTTGCGATGGGTCGGGCGCTGATGTCGCGGCCCGAGACGATCCTGCTGGATGAGCCGTCCATGGGACTGGCCCCGCAGCTTGTCGAAGAGATTTTCGGCATCGTCCAAGATCTGAACGAAAAAGAGGGCGTCTCGTTTCTGCTGGCCGAGCAGAACACCAATGTGGCGCTCAGGTTCGCACATTACGGCTATATTCTTGAATCCGGCCGCGTGGTGATGGATGGCCCAGCTGCCGAACTGCGCGAAAACCCCGATGTTAAGGAATTCTATCTGGGCATGTCGGATGACGGCCGTAAAAGCTTCCGCGATGTGCGCTCATACCGCCGCCGCAAGAGGTGGCTGTAGGCGGATGGAGGATTTGGCGATGACGAAATTCTACGATGCGCTAGAAACCCGCTCGGCCGACCAGCGCGCCTCTGAACAGGCTGAGGCGTTGCAGGTACAGATCAGGCGCGCGAACTCGGCTCCGGGGTTTGCAGCGCATATGGCGGATGTTGATACAGCAGCTGTAAAGTCGCTGGACGACCTTGTTAAGCTGCCAGTTCTGCGCAAGTCCGATATGGCTAAGGCGCAGGCGTCGCGCCCGCCCTTTGGTGGGTTTACCGTCAAACCGGCCCGGCATTTCCATCATGTTTTCCAGTCGCCCGGCCCGATCTATGAGCCCGGCAGCACCGATCACGACTGGTGGCGGATGGGGCGGTTCCTGCACGCAGCAGGTGTCGGGCCCGGAGACATCGTTCAGAATTGCTTTGGCTATCACCTGACCCCTGCGGGCATGATCTTTGAAAGTGGTGCGCGGGCGGTGGGGGCTGCGGTGCTGCCTGCCGGCACAGGCCAAACCGAACTGCAGGTAACCGCCGCGCGCGATGTCGGCTGCACCGCTTATGCGGGCACACCGGATTACCTCAAGGTCATATTGGACAAGGCCGATGAGATGGGCGTGGCACTGGATTTCGTGACTGCCGTTGTTGGCGGCGGTGCTTTGTTCCCGTCTTTGCGTCAGGAGTACGCCAATCGCGGTATCGCCTGTCTGCAATGCTATGCCACCGCCGATCTGGGCAGCATCGCTTATGAAAGCCCCGCGATGGACGGGATGATCATTGATGAGCATGTCATCGTCGAGATCGTCACCCCCGGAACCGGAAACCCGGTCGCGCCGGGTGAAGTGGGTGAGGTTGTCGTGACCTCACTGAACCCCGATTATCCGCTGATCCGGTTTGCCACCGGTGATCTGTCGGCGGTTCAACCTGGTCAGTCACCTTGCGGTCGTACCAACATGCGCATCAAGGGCTGGATGGGACGCGCGGATCAGACAACCAAGATCAAGGGTATGTTCGTGCGCCCTGAACAGGTCGCGGCGCTGGTCGACAAGCATGATGAAATCGTCAAGGCGCGCGTCATTGCCGCCCGCCAGGGTGAGATGGACACGATGACGGTTCAGATCGAAAGCGCCGGCGGAAATGACTTGGCTTATGCGAAATCCGTCGTCGAGGTGCTGAAGCTGAAAGGCGCGATCGAAGTCGTGGCGCCGGGATCGCTGCCGAAAGATGGTTTGGTGATCGAGGATCAGCGCGTCTACGAATGAAGGCTGTGCAATTCTGCGGCAGCATGTTTCGCAGATTTGTTTCGCTGCCCACTGGTGTTTCCGAGCGTTTTGGTCGATTAAAGACGGACTCTGCGCCTTAGCCAGTTAAAGCCGGGATCATGGCCGATATCGAAATCTCTGAGCACGGACGGCGCAACCGCGGCGCTGTAGGTACACGCCTCGTCGGCGTAGTGGCCTGCCTTGTGGCGGCAGCCTGTCTGTTGCCGATGTTTGCGGTTGTTCTGGCCGCTACGACGGGCGGCACGGATACGGTTTCGCATCTCCTGGAAACTGTTCTGCCCGGCTATGCTATGACGACGCTGATACTGGTCGTGCTGGTGGCCACGGGCACGTTTTCCATCGGCGTGGGCGCAGCTTGGCTCGTGACGATGACGCGGTTCCCTGGCGTGCGCATTCTGGAAATTGCGTTGGTGCTGCCGCTGGCCTTTCCGGCCTATGTGCTGGCCTATGCCTATACATTCATTCTTGATCACCCGGGCATTGTCCAGACCACCCTGCGTCAGGTAACGGGCTGGGGCCCGCGCGACTATTGGTTCCCCGAGATTCGGTCGACCGAGGGTGCGGCGGTGATGTTGATCTTGGTCTTGTATCCTTACGTCTACCTGTTGGCCCGGGCCGCTTTTCTGCAGCAGAGTGCAACGGCCTTTCTGGCAGCGCGCGCGTTGGGCAAAAGTCCGTGGCTGGCCTTTTGGCACGTGTCGCTGCCAATGGCGCGTCCCGCGATTGCGGGTGGCGTGCTGCTTGCCATCATGGAAACCATCGCCGATTTCGGCACCGTGGCCTATTTCGGGGTGCAGACATTTGCCACGGGTATCTATACCAGTTGGTTTTCGATCGGTGATCGGGTGGGTGCGGCGCAGCTGGCGCTCTGCCTTCTGGGCTTTGCGCTGGTCATGGCCGTGGCAGAACGGATGCAGCGCGGGAAGGCCAAATACTATCAGGCAGGCAAAAGCCACGCCTCGCTACCATCCGCCCGGCTGAAGGGCTGGCAAGCGGGCGCGGCTTTTGCCCTGTGTGCCATACCGGTGCTGTTCGGATTTCTGTTGCCGGTGTTCATTCTGGTTCAGATGGGGATGGAGTCCGAACAGAACCTTCTGTCACGGCGCTATCTCGGGTTCATTCAGAATTCGCTGACGCTGGCCGGTGTGGCGGCGTTTGTTACGGTCTTTGCGGCCATCAGCGTTGGGTTCTTCCAGCGATTGCGGCCGGGGAGGGTGTCCTCTGGTGCCGGGTACATGGCGCGGCTGGGCTATGCGGTTCCAGGCGGTGTGATCGCCGTCGGGCTGATGGTGCCTTTTGCCAGTTTCGATAACGCACTGGATGCATGGATGCGGCAGAATTTCGACCTGTCGACCGGGTTGCTTGTTACCGGTTCGATCTGGCTGTTGGTAGCCGCTTATATGGTGCGGTTTCTGGCCGCCGCGCTCAGCGCATATGAGGGAGGGCAGAGCACGGTGCATGCCAATATGGATGCGGCCTCGCGGTCTTTGGGGCAGACGCCGCTAGGGACGTTGCGCCGGGTGCATTTGCCGATTCTGACGCCATCTCTGCTGACAGCGCTGTTGATCGTCTTTGTGGACGTGATGAAAGAGCTTCCTGCGACCCTGATCATGCGGCCTTTCAATTTCGATACGCTGGCGGTGCAGGCCTATAGGCTGGCATCAGACGAGCGGTTAGAGGGCGCTGCTGTGCCCTCGCTGGTCATATTGGCAGTGGGGTTGCTGCCGGTGATCCTGATCTGTCGGCAAGTCGGGCGACAGCGTTAGACTTGACCAAAAAACCACACCTATTTGCGGATGGGCTTGATTCGAACGCGTTTTCCGGCAAGGCTTGAACCATGAACATGCAGCCTCCCAGCCGGTTTTCTGCAAACTCGACCCAGATGCCCGTCGCGTTCGATCGGCACGAGATGTCCCAAATCCTTTCTGTCTATGGCCGGATGGTCGCCGCCGGAGAATGGCGCGATTACGGGATCTCGAACCTGCGTGATATGGCGGTGTTTTCCATCTTCCGCCGCACGGCAGAGCATCCGATTTATCGGGTCGAAAAAGATCCGCGTTTGCGCTCCCGGCAAGGCATGTATTCGGTGGTCGGTATGGATGGCCGCATCCTAAAGCGCGGCCATGATCTGCGCACGGTGCTGCGGGTGTTGGAGCGCAAGCTGATACGGTCGGTTGACCTGGATTAAAGCCTTTTATGGGCGGTTACCGGCCCATCGCCCTGGTCCAGAATGCGCGTGATTGCAGCATCCATCGGCTCAAAGGTCACGTCCATGTGGAACGCATTTGCGTGCAGCAGCATATTGTCGCCGTAGACCCAGGCCACATGCCCTTTCCAGAACAGCAGATCACCGCGCTGAGCGGGTGTGCCAGGGGTCAGCGCCTGACCCAGATCACGCTCCTGGTCGCCACTATCACCGGGGCAGGGAAGCCCACAAGCCAGCATTCCGGCCTGAACCAGACCTGAACAATCAAGCCCGAACCGGCTGTTGCCGCCCCAAAGATAGGGCGTTCCCAGAAACAGTTCGGCCACGGCGACCGGATCGGTCAGGGTGACGTTGATCTGTTTGGCGTGTATGGCCGGGATAAAGCCTAGCTCCGTCTCAATAAATCCATTCTGTTCGGACATTGTCTGAACCTTGCTGCCAAAGCTTAACGAGGTTCGGTCCCGGGATTTCATGTTCGGTTGCTCATATGCATGTGTTGATGGTGCCGTGATCCAGTGGGTGGCAGGCACATCTGGGGCCAGACAGTCTGACCGGACCCAGCCCGCATAGCCGTCCTTGTCCGAGGTGATCCGGCTCCAGCCGTTGTTCTCTTCATGCGTGCAAACACCATCCCCATACAAAAGCTGGCGATCGCGGGGCCCGTCGGGGTCACGCATCAGGTCAACGACCGGCTGTATGATGCGCTGCCGGGTCATAGGCCCAAAATCTCGGGCAGGGCCGTCAGAAGGGCGCGGGGGCCTTGGCCGAACCCGCCCTTGCTGCGTCCGGGTTCCTTGCTGCGCTGCCACGAGAAGATGTCGAAATGCATATAGGGGCTGTCACCGACAAATCTGCGCAGGAACAGCGCGGCGGTAATCGAACCGGCGAAACCACCTGCCGGAGCGTTATCCAGATCGGCAATGCCGGGTTCAATCAGACCCTCATAGGGGTTATGGAATGGCATGCGCCAGACAGGATCGGCTGCTCTGCCTGCGGCGCGGTTCAAGGCATCAGCCGCGGCATCGTTGTCGGTATAGAATGGTGCAAGATCGGCGCCCACCGCCACACGTGCCGCCCCGGTCAGTGTCGCCATCGAGATCACCAAATCCGGCTCGCCCTCATCCGCCAGCGCCAATGCGTCGGCCAAAACCAAGCGCCCTTCGGCATCGGTATTGTTAATCTCAACCGTCAGCCCCTTGCGCGAGGTCAGGATGTCGCCGGGCCGGAAGGCGTTGCCCGCAACCGAATTCTCAACCGCCGGGATCAGCACCCGCAGTTGCACGGGCAGCTCCAGCGCCATTATCATCCGGGCCAGCCCCAATACATTTGCGGCCCCGCCCATATCTTTCTTCATCAGCCCCATCGAGGCGCCGGGTTTCAGGTTTAGCCCTCCAGTGTCAAAGCAGACGCCCTTGCCGACAAGGGTCAGCTTTGGGCCTGTCACGCCCCAGTTCATCTCAATCAGACGGGGCGCTTGTGCGGCGGCGCGGCCAACCGTGTGGATCATGGGGAAGTTCTGCTCTAGCAGGGCATCGCCCAGAACAACCTCGAAAGAGGCGCCGAATTCCTGCGCCAGGGCTTCGGCTGCGCTATGAAGCTGTTCCGGCCCCATATCAGAGGCCGGTGTATTGACCAGATCGCGGGTCAAGGCCTCGGCCCCGGCCAGAACCTCTAGCCGGGCGGCGTCGATGCCGTCGGGGGCAACCAATCGGGCCTTGGCCGGGGATTGGCTGGCATAGCGGTCAAAGGCATAGCCGGTCAGCAACCACCCCAGGCATTCGGTTTCGAGATCCGCTTGGTCTATGCCCGATGCGATGTGATATGTGCCTTCGGGCAGGGCTTCGGCGGCGGCGGCCAGCGGAAACCGCTTGCGGGCCCGACCTGTGGCTGTGCCATACCCCGCCAAAGCAGACTGTACCGCACCGTCAGCGCCGGGAATCAGTAAGACCTGACCCAGTGCACCAGTAAATCCACTGATCTTGGCCCAGGTCGTCACGGCTTCGGGCTGGCCCGCCAGCCAGTCGTCCAGATCCGGCTGGGCAATGACTTGAAGGGGGACAGATGCGTCCGACGATGGAGCGAAAGACAGGGTCATGGAAATCTCGACTGTTGTGGCTTATGCCCAACCTAGCCGTCCATGGACCGTCCGCAAGCCCTGTCAGACCGAAAGATCTTGCTGATCCCAGATCACGGTCAGCGATTTCTCACCCACTCTGATCAACCGCGACAGCGTGGCCCCGGCGGCGACCGAGTCGCCCGCATCCACATTCTGCGCCACATCATTCGCCACACGGGCCAGCGCCATCATTCCGATCTGTTCGGCAATGGCCACAATGGATCGCGCACATTTGCGCAGCCCGGCCCAGTCACGCTGTCTCCAGAACCGCTCGCAATTCGACAGGCGCACCGCCAATTCCTCGACCGTGCGACACAGCACGTCCAACGCGTTTTTCTCACCCAGTTGTCGATACAGCCCATTCAGACGATCCGAATCCAGCCGCACTGTTTCTTTGTGTTCAAGCGTGACGATCTTATCCACCACATTCACCCCAATTCCATACGCCCCCACGGCATAGCCCGAATGTGGTGCGCAATTCCTTTGCAAAACCTTGCCATGGGGCAGGATAATGGCTCGAATTTTCTTCGAATTCAGGTTACAGCAGTCCACCGAGACACGAACAGGGACACAAGAATGGAATTCGCCAAACCTTTGCCAAACTATCTGGTCAATCGGTATCATGGCTGGAAAGCCACCACATATTCGGAAAACCAGGTCTGGTATCGCCGTCTGGCCACCGAAGGGCAGCGTCCGCGGGCCATGGTGATTTCCTGTTGCGACAGCCGGGTTCATGTCACCTCGATTTTTGGGGCGGATCAAGGTGAGTTCTTTATTCACCGCAATATTGCAAACCTGGTTCCGCCTTATGCGCCCGACGGTGATCATCACGGTACCAGTGCTGCCATCGAATACGCGGTGACTGCGCTGAAAGTGGCGCATCTGATCGTGCTGGGCCATTCCCAATGCGGTGGTGTGCAGGGCTGTATCGACATGTGCAAGGGCCAGGCACCACTGCTGGAAGCCAAAGAAAGCTTTGTTGGTCGCTGGATGGATATCCTCAAACCAAAATATGATCTGGTTGCCGATATCGAAGACAGCACCGACCAAGCGCGCCAGTTTGAACGGCAGGCGGTTGTTGCTTCGCTCGAAAACCTGATGACCTTCCCCTTCATCTCCGCGGCGGTAGAGAGCGGCTCGCTCAGCCTGCACGGTTTGTGGACAGATATCGGTGAAGGTGGCCTTCAGTGTTATGATCCCGGCGAAAAGAAATTCGTGGTCGTCTGACCCGGCGGATTTTCGACAATTTCAGGCAGCGCGGATCAGACAACTGATTCCGCGCTGTTTTTTTGATATGTTTGGGATGTCATTTTAGGGATTCGGAGCATTTCATGCGATTGATCAAACGTGTTCTTGTCACCTTACTAGTCTTGATTCTGGTTCTGGTAGGGGTGTCCTTTATATTGCCAGGCAAGGCAGAGGTTTCGCGTAGCATCACGATTGATGCGCCGCCCGAGGTCATCTTTCCTTATGTCAACTCCATGCAGGAGACCGAGAAATGGTCGCCATGGTTATCTCGTGATCCCGAGACGAAGCTGACCTATGGCGGGCCTGATTCTGGGGTCGGGAATGTGCTGAACTGGTCGTCGGATCACCGGCAGGTCGGCACCGGTTCGCAAGAGATCACCGAAAGCGTTGAAAACCAGATGGTCAGAACCGCCTTGGATTTTGGTCCAATGGGCACTGCCATTGCCATGTTTGAACTGCAGCCGGAGGGCAGCGGCACCAAAGTGACCTGGGGGTTTGAATCCGAATTGGGTATGAATCCCATGTCCCGCTGGATGGGGCTGATGATGGATAAATGGGTTGGCGGAGATTACCAGCGCGGGTTGGATAATCTGAAAACGCTGGTCGAGGGGCAGGGGTGATTTAGAGGACCCCGAGGTGTATTCGGATGGCGGCTTTGAGCCCAAAGCAGTCGTTACAAAATTGGCTTTGAGCAAAGGACTTCATCTGGAACTCAGTCCAGCGTGTTCTTGTAGACTTTGCCGTCTTTCATGATCAGATCGAAATTCTCATGCGGGTCTGCGATCAGGTCGATATCTTGCAGCGGATTGCCGTCCACAAGGATTAAGTCGGCATAAGCGCCCTTTGCGATTACACCCAAATCGCCTTGTTGATAGGGGTGGCGCGGGCCTGAGAGTTTGAGCAGTTCAGCATTGGTTGAAGTCGCCATTTTCAGCACCTCGTATGGCGTGTACCAGCGCTGCAACTTGGCAAGGAACGCGCCTTGACGTTCGGCCAGTTTGGGATCGAACAGGATGTCGGTGCCGAAAGCGACTTTCACGCCAACTTCTTTCGCCGTTTTGTAGGTGAAATCTGTACCGTTGGTGACGTCGATCCATTTCTGCTGGCTAACAGGGTCGTCGAAAGAAAAGCCATCCTCGTCATCCAGAAGAGGCTGCACTGACAACCACACGTCGTTGTCGCGCATCAGTTCCATCGTTTCGCGGCTCATCAAGAAGCCATGCTCGATGGACTTAACGCCAGCGGCAACGGCTATCTCCACTGCCTCGTCCGTGAAGACATGAGATGCAACATAGGTGTTGTAGGTGTCAGCCACCTCTACGAATGCCTCGATTTCGGCCTTGGTGTATTGGCGTACATCCAGAGGGTCATAGGTAGATGACACCCCGCCGCCGGTGGAAATCTTAAGCTGGGTCGCGCCCATGCGCATGATCTCACGCGCGCGTTTGACCACTTCCGGAACACCATCAGCCTGCGCCATCAAACCAACGCTGTACCAGTACCATTGCGAATCCGCGCCGTTCGTCGGAACCGCTTGGTAGGGGCGATAGTCAAAGTGGCCGCCGGTTTGTGTCACGGGCGGGCCGGACGGCAGGATACGAGGGCCTTCGATCTCGCCTGCGTCAATCATCCGTTTTATGGCAAATGAATTGCCGCCAACGTCGCGCACCGTAGTGAAGCCGCGCATTAATGTGCCTTCGGACCCGATGGCACCCCGCACCGCGACCTCAAGAATATCGCCGGTCACAACCACGCTCTGCGGATTGCAGCAGTAAAGCGTGTGCCAGTGTACGTCGATCAGGCCAGGCATCAACGTGCGTCCACCGCCGTCGATGACGATACCATTGGCGACGGCGAGGGGTTCTGAGGACACATCTGTGATCAGATTGTCGGTTACAACGACATTGGCATTTGCAATCATTTCCTCATTCACACCATCAAACACGTTGACGTTTGTGAACAGTATCGGTCCCCCATCCTGGGAGAGCGCTTGCGAACTGGTTATTGCAAGAGCAATCGACGAAACTGCGGCAAGTTTGGGAAAATGCATTCGAAATTCCTCAGAAAATTCTGTCGGATAAACCATCTCAGCGGAAGCAAGATTTTTCAAGCATTACCTCGCTTTTCTCCAAGGTCGGCTTTGTCCGCCTAGCCGACGTTCAATAAAAAAAACCCCGCTGACCATGCAGCGGGGTTTACTTAATCAATGCTAAGGGTTGTGCGTATCGCTCACCCCTTCTTCAGGACCTCACGGCCCAGCAATTCGGCGATTTGTACCGCGTTCAGCGCTGCGCCCTTGCGCAGGTTGTCACTGACGCACCACAGGTTCAGGCCGTTCTCGATGGTTGAATCCTGACGGATGCGGCTGATGAAGGTGGCGAAATCACCTGCGCATTCGATCGGCGAGACGTAGCCGCCCGGTTCGCGCTTATCGATCACCATGATACCTGGTGCTTCGCGCAGGATGTCACGGGCTTCGTCTTCGTCCAAGAATTCCTCGAACTCGATATTCACGGCCTCTGAATGGCCGACAAAGACCGGAACGCGGACGCAAGTGGCTGTAACCTTGATCGAGGGATCGACGATCTTCTTGGTTTCGACAACCATCTTCCACTCTTCTTTAGTTGAGCCGTCTTCCATGAAGACGTCGATCTGCGGAATGACGTTGAAGGCGATCTGCTTCTGGAACTTGTTCGGCGGAACTTCGGTGGTGGGGTTGTAGATGGCTTTGGTCTGATCCCACAGCTCATCCATCCCTTCTTTGCCCGCGCCGGAAACCGACTGATAGGTCGACACGACGACGCGCTTGATCTTGGCGCGATCATGCAGCGGTTTCAGCGCGACAACCATCTGCGCGGTCGAGCAGTTGGGGTTGGCGATGATGTTCTTGTTCTTATAGTCGTGGATCGCCTCGGGGTTACATTCCGGCACGATCAGCGGAATTGCAGGGTCATAGCGATACAGGGACGAGTTGTCGATCACCACGCAGCCAGCCGCCGCCGCCTTGGGGGCGTAGACCTTGGTCGCCTCGGATCCCACGGCAAACAGCGCCATGTCCCAGCCGGTGAAATCAAACGTGTCCAGGTCTTTGGTCGTGAGTGTCTTGTCGCCAAAGCTTACTTCGGTTCCCAGCGACCGACGGCTTGCCAGCACGGCAAGTTCATCGATGGGGAACTGGCGTTCTGCCAGAATGTTCAGCATTTCGCGGCCCACATTACCTGTGGCGCCGACGACTACGACGCGATAGCCCATTTCATGTCTCCAAAGTTAAGGACGCGCGTTCATAGCCGCGTTGCAGCAAAGAAAAAAGAGGTTTCACGGGATATTTCCCCCAATGACACCGATTTGACGCGGTGCATCGCCTCAGGCGTCGGTTAGAAGCCGTTCATAGAGCGCTACCAAGGTCTTTGCCTCGCCGTAGATGTCGAAATTCTGTTCCACATGGACGCGGGCGGCGCTGCCGGATAGCGCCAGCGACTCGGAGTTCGACAGCATTTCAGCGGCGGCATCAGCCAGGGCGGGAATGTTCCCCGGTTCGACCACTTGGCCCAGTGAGGGGTCGGTCACGATCTCTGCAAAGGCACCGACATCGGTTGCCACCACAGGCACGCCGCAGGCCATCGCCTCGAGCGGGGTCAGACCAAAGCCTTCCCAGCGTTGCGGCGCGATGAACAAGTCCAGCACCTGGTACCACTCGGCGATCTGATCCACAGTGACCTCGGGTTTGAATAGGATGCGGTCAGACAGGCCCGCCTTGGCGACCTTGTCTTTCAACTCGGCCAGAAAGCCGGTGTGTTTTTCGGTCGCGCGGCCCATGACGATGCCATGGACGTCTTCGAAACGGCCACAAAGGTCGATCATCGCATCGACGAAAGCATCGGTGCCTTTCTGGTGCCGGATACGGCCATAGCACCCAAGCAGCAGACCACTGGGCAGGCCAAGTTTGCCCCGCAGGGCGGCTTTGTCCGCGGGCGGGGTGAAATTCTGCAGGTTGATGCCATGCATGATGACCTGCGCGTCCCGCTCAAGATATCCGGCGGTTTTGCGCGAGGTGGCAACCACCGCGTCCATCTGGTCGATCAGCCATTTGGTATAGCCCGTATGCGACCGCTGCGAGGCGCTGGTGAATAGCAGTTTCAGGCGCAGACGAAAGACATTGCGCAGGAACAGGCCCAACAGCATCTCGGTATTGCGGCGCGCATGCCAGACGCGCGTGGTCTTGCGCGACAGAAAGGGCAGGCGGCCCAGCGGGATATGGGGCAGGTCGGCTGGAAGGCCCGGTCCGGTGGCGGCGATGTCGATCCATTGCACCTGCAAAGGCACCAGCCGCGCAATCGTCGCGGTCACGCCGGACAGCCTGCGTTTGAGGTTGGGTGCGATGACAACAGGGTCGGACATGGGCTCTCCCGATGGTTCCAGCGTCAGTCAACGCTGTCGCGGCTGAATAGGTAAATCACGCATCCAATGGCAAGCGTGACTGCAAAAAAGCCGAATATCGCTGTGTAGGGCGCGGTTGGACTGATGTCCACTGTCGCGGCATGGACGCGGCCGGTGACAAATTGCGCCAGTCCCACTCCGCCGATGCCGAACAGATTCAACAGGGTCATGCCACGCCCGACCAGATGCGGCGGCACGAAGGCGCGGCCATGGGCCATGATGACCGGAAAGCTGGCGCCCATGAAACCGATCACCGCCATCAGACTTACTGACACCCAGACTGCCATGTCGATCCACAGGCACAACAGCCCCAGCGCCGCCGCGCCCAAGGCATTGCCGCCAAAGATCACCCATTTCCGTGTGCCCAAAAGCCGGTCCAGTGGCCCATAGGCAAAGGTGCCGGCAATCATAGCCGCCCCCATGACCAGCGTCGCGGTTCCGATCTGCGTGGTGCTGAGGGCTAAAACGTCGTTCAGATATGGACCCGCCCACAGGCCTCGTGTCGCAGCCGCCGGGGCGTAGGCCACCAGCATCAGCGGCAGGATGGCCCACAGGGCAGGTTCTTTCAGCAGGTCCAGCACTGATCCGCGATGCTCGGTCTCAACCGGTTTCGGGTCGTGTACGCTGATCCAGATGCCCGCTGCGATAATGGCCGAAACGACGGCCAGTGTAGCCATTGTGGCGCGCCAGCCCATCAGTTCGACCGCAAGTGCTGTGGGGTAGGAGGCCACAAGATTGCCGACCGACCCAACGCCCAGCATGATGGCTGCTAGCGTGGCAAAGCGGGCGGGCGGGTATTCGCGGGCAAAGATGTAATAGGAAGCCATCAGAACGGGCGAGCACCCGACTCCGATCAGCCCCATCGCGATTGCGATATGAAACGGGGTGCTGGCCACTGCAAACAACGCAGCGCCGCCGGCGCCGCCTGCCAGCAACAAAACCGCAGCCGTCAAACGCGGCCCGATCCGGTCCAGCGCCCAACCCACTGGCAGTTGCATGGCGGCAAAGACCAGAAACCAAAGCCCCGAAGCAAAGGCCAGATCTTCGGGCCTTGCCCCGATGTCACGCCCCAGATCGACGCTGAGCACGGCAAGAAAGGCACGAAAAAATTGGCTGAGCACATAGCCCAGACACAGAACCACCAGTCCGGTTTTCATGAGACGCCTCTTTCGCCCAACCCGCCAGCAAATGCTTGGCATGTCCCCGTGATATGTACAAGCGCGTGTGCTATGATGTTTTCAGCGGACATCGAACAAATTTGGGCTATCTGAAGGTCTATTCATATTGTCGAGGAACCAATGAAAGACGCACAGGCCGCATTTTATGACAGCCTTCCGCTGTTGCGGGACTTTAACAATCTGACCGATCCTGAACGCTTTACCGCGGTGCCGACGGAATGGGTTCTTGGTGTTGCGGATGTGGTGGATTCCACCGGTCAGATTGGGCGGGGCCGATATAAGGCGGTGAACATGGTGGGGGCCGCGGTGATCTCGGCCATGATCAATGCGCTGCGCGGGCAAGAATTTCCCTATGTCTTTGGGGGTGATGGTGCCGGGTTCGCCGTACCGGCAAGCGCGGCAGAGGCAGCACGTAGCGTTCTGGCCGATTTGCGACGCTGGGCAGAAGAAGAGTTCTCGATCGCGTTGCGTGGGGCCGTCGTGCCCGTCGCCGAAATCCGGCAGGCGGGCAAGGATCTTCGGGTTGCGCGTTATGCGCCATCCGAGGGGGTGGATTATGCGATGTTCTCGGGCGGTGGTCTGGCCTGGGCCGAGGCCGAGATGAAAGCAGGCCGGTTTGAGGTTCCGTACGCAGCCCCTGGTGCGCTGCCGGATTTGACCGGGCTGTCTTGCCGTTGGTCCAACAGCAAGGCGCAGAATGGTCAGATTGTCTCGGTGGTGGTGCAGCCAACTGCCCGCGCAACCGAGACCGATTTCGCCGACCTATCACGGGCTGTTCTAGTGGCCGCTGAAGGATTGGACCGGTCCGGCCACCCGATGCCGGAAAGCGGCCCTCCGATCCGCTGGCCTCCGCCTGGTTTGGCGCTGGACGCCCATGTTTCCCGTGCGGGTCGCAATCTGTTGGTACAGAAAATCAAGCTGTTGGCGCAGAATTTGATGATCGCACTGCTGTTCAAATCCGGCAAGCGATTGGGTAATTTCGAGCCTGGTCACTACAAGCGCACGGTCAGTCGCAATGCGGATTTCCGCAAATTCGATGACGGTCTTAAAATGACGCTGGATTGTGACCCGGCAACCTTGAAGCAAATTCAGACCGTTCTTGAACAGGCTCGGAAACAGGGCAGCATCCACTATGGCTTGCATGCACAGGACGAGGCGATGATGACCTGCTTTGTCCCCTCGGCCACCCGTGACGATCACGTACATTTCGTCGATGGTGCCTCGGGCGGGTATGCTCAGGCGGCCTCGGCGATGCGGGCTTAGGCCTTCCACCTTGCGGCCAGGGCACGCGCCGCCTGTGTCAGCAGCATCACGTCGATCCCCACCGCCTGGAACTGGGCGCCCATGTCCTTATAGGCCTGCGATGCCTCATCCGTGACACCAAGAATGCCCGGGGCTTTGCCTGCTGCAACGATGCGCTTCATCGCGTCGGCGATCACCGCCTGGACCTCGGGCGCGGCGCTGTTTCCCTGAAAACCCATGTCAGTGGACAGGTCAGACGGACCGATAAACACGCCATCCACGCCTTCTACCTGTGCAATGGCATCCAATGCGGCGATACCGGCGCGGTTTTCCACCTGTAACAGCAGACATATCTGATCGTCTGCGGTCTGAATGTAGTCCTGAACCGTTCCATATTGCGTTGCGCGTGAGGCCATCGCGCCGACGCCTCGCACACCTTGGGGCGGATAGTGGCAGGCACGTACCAGATCGCGCGCCTGTTCAGCACTTTCCACAATCGGTACCAGGATTGTCTGAGCACCTGCGTCCAGCACCATCTTGATCAATGCGGTGTCGCCCACCGGGATTCGCACGACGGGATGTGTCGGACTGGCGGCCAGCGCGATCAGCTGATCCCGGATGGACCGGATATCATTCGGCGCGTGCTCACCGTCGATCACCAGCCAGTCGAATCCGGCAGTGCCCATGATCTCGGCTGTTACCGCCTCAGCAAAGCTGGACCAACACCCAATCAGATGGTCGCCGTTTTTCAGGGCTTGTTTGAACGTGTTGACGGATGCGGACATGTGGAACCTCTAGTTTAGCGAGCGGGCGATTTCAGTGATCACGTCAAATGCCATTTGGACGTCTGCCTGCGTGGTTTCAAACTGACCGGCCTGAAAGCGGATCACCAAGTCGCCATCAACGCGGGTTTGAGTCAAGTAAATGCGGCCATCATCATTGATCGCATTGACCAGCCGTAGGTTCAGATCGTCCAGATCGGTTGATCCAGGGGGGGCATAGCGGAATGTCCACAATGACCACATAGGGTTAGTGGTGATTTCGAAATCGGATTCAGCTTTCAGCCGGTCATGCAGAGCCACTGACCATGTTATATGATTGCGCAACCTTTCACGTAGCCCTTCCAGACCATAGGCGCGGATGACGAACCACAGTTTCAGGGCTCGGAACCTGCGGCCCAGCGGTACCGACCATTCAGAATAATTTATGATCCCGTCCTTGCCGTGGGTCTTCAGGAATTCCGGGCTGATCGCGAGTGTCCGTACCAGATCATCGGGGTCCTTCAGAAAATGGGCGCAGCAATCGAACTGAACACCCAGCCATTTATGCGGGTTGAACACGATGCTGTCGGCTTGCTCGACTCCCTCCCAGTAATGGCGGTATTCGGGGCATATCATGGCCGAGCCAGCCCAAGCTGCATCGACATGCGAATATAGCCCGTATTTTTGCGCAATCTTCAGACATTCCTCTACTGGATCGGCCGCGCCGGTTCCGGTGCCGCCGACGCAGAGGATCACGCCGGTTGGTTGATAACCAGAGTCTAAATCGGCTTGGATTGCTGTTTCCAGCGCCTGTGGGTCCATCCCGCGCCAGTCGCCTTGTATGGGCACCCGCACCAGATTTTCCTGCCCGATCCCCGCAACCCATATGGCACGATCAACCGAGGTATGGACCTCGGCCGAGCAATATACGCGCAGCGGTTTCTGTCCGAACAACCCTTGTTGGTTGCCCTGCCAATTCAGCGCCTTTTCCCGCATGGTCAGCACAGCGGCCAGGGTCGCGGACGAGGCGGAATCCTGAATGACACCTGCAAAGCCCGTGGGCAGATCCAGGGCCTGCCGCAACCAATCCATCATCCGCGTCTCCATCTCGGTCGCGGCGGGGGATGTCTGCCACAACATGCATTGCGGAGCGATGGCGCTGGTTAGAAACTCGGCCAGAACCGACGGGGCCGAGGCGTTTGCATTAAAATAGGCAAAAAAGCGAGGATGTTGCCAATGGGTAATCCCAGGCATCACGATCTGTTCGAAATCGTGAAAGATTTCCTCCATCGCCTGGGAGCGCTCGGGAGGGCGCGCGGGTAAGGCGTTAAGAATATCACCGGGTTCCGTTCTGGCCCGAACCGGATTGTCGCCGACAGTCAGATGGTAATCCTGTGCCCACTCAGCAATCTTGGCGCCCCAATCCGAGAATTCATCCCAGTTCATTTTATCTTCCAATCTTCTCTGAACACCGCTTTCGATCCTGTGCCAGTGATGAATATCCGGGTTGAAACGTCAACGCCCTTTGCAGGAATCCAGTGGTCTGAGATTTTTCTGAACATGTTTCCGCAGAGAGAAATGGAATAATTTAGGCTCTAATAAGCGATAAATGCCTGGAGTTCCAAACACGGAAAGGTCAGTTGAAGAATGAACCGAATTCGGCCAGAATTTAACATGGCTCATGAAATTCCATTGACGTCCCGGTCTTTGCCTATTGCGCTGCTGCGCGCGAGGGAACGGGTTATGGGGCCTATCCGTAGAATGCTTGTAGAGGCGGGCGTAACCGAGCAGCAATGGCGGGTTCTGCGGGTGCTGGAAGAGGAAGGCCCGCAAGAGCCCACCCATATTGCTGACCGTGCCTGTCTGCTTTTGCCCAGCCTGACCCGCATTCTGCAAAAGCTTGAGGCCAAGGGCCTTGTCGTGCGGAAAAGCCATCCGGTCGACAAGCGCAGGCAGATAGTTGAGATCACGGTCAAAGGGGCAGGGATTATCCGGGATAACATCGACTATACGTTGCTTTTGGCTGAAGAAATCCGCAACACGCTGGGACCAGAGCGGCATGAGGCGTTGCTGGATCTTCTCAACGATCTGCACCAGTTGAAATTACAATCAGATTCTCGGGACTAACAGTGTGTGGGCCCCGCCAGAGGGCCTTTGTGACCTCTCTGGCGGAGTGGCCAGGCCCGAGTGGACCATGTGCCTGGCCTACAGCCGGATACGAGGGGTGTTCAAACGATCCGGCAACGTTTCAGAGAACATCAGACCCCGAAAATCGGGGTTTCTCAGGCGCAAACTTACCCAGGGGGATGGGTGTTTGGCCGTGGTCCTCTGAATACTCGCACCCGGATTTCAGCGATTTCTGCCGTCCACGCGGGTGTCTTCGCAAGAAGGCGGAGGATTGGTGGTCCGCCGCCTTTGTGAGTGGTGACGTCTCAGTGCTGAACGCTTTCTATTAGCAACAAGCTAGCGCGATACAGCGGTTTTCCAAGGTTTGACGGCTAAAATCTGAATGAGCTGTCGCAGTGTTTTCAGTCGCATGTTGAAAGTAAGCCCAGCGCCATAAGTAGCCATGTCTGCGAATTTTGAAACACGCGCAGGCTTACCGGTTCGATTTGGGCAAGCCTGTGCCGAATCATCACCGAATTGTCGGCAAAAACCGGCGTGCGGGTTTCCAAGGATTGCGACTTGCTCTGGTTTATGCCCTTTAATATCCACTTTAACTAACCTGTGTTATGGCGGCATGATGATGGGTAGCCTGTTCTCTATTCCTGATCCGATCGCTTTGCCGGTTACCGGCGAGGACGACACATACCCGGTTGGGCGAATCTTTTGTGTGGGCAGGAACTATGCCGCACATGCGGCTGAAATGGGACATGAGGTCGACCGTGAGGCCCCTTTCTATTTCACCAAGGCCGCTGCAAACGCGGTCCTGTCTGGGGTGACGACGGCTTATCCTCCGGGGACCGAAAATTTCCACCATGAGATGGAGCTGGCTGTTGCAATCGGAAAGCCGGTTTTTCAGGCTGATACTTCTCAGGTGCAGAAAGCGGTGTTTGGCTTTGGCTGCGCCCTGGACATGACCCGACGTGATCTGCAAATTCGCGAGCGCAACAAACAGCGCCCTTGGGATCTTGGAAAAGATTTCGAGAATGCAGCCGTATTTGCCCCTCTGACCCGCGTGAGCGATTGGCAACCCGACCCGCAAAAACGCATCATTTTGCGCGTTAATGGCGAAACCCGGCAGGACGCAACCTTGGATGAGCTGATCTGGTCGATTGACGAGATCATAAGTCACATGTCCGGCTATTATCATCTGCGACCAGGGGATTTGATCCTGACCGGAACGCCGGCCGGTGTAGGGCCGGTTCATCCCGGAGATTCACTCGAGGGTGAGATTGACGGGTTGCAGCCGGTCAAATTGAGTATATCAGACCCTAAATAGGGTCTTTTTGCCAATTCTCGGCAAATTCTATGTCATCCAACCCGGCAAAGCGACGAACCCGGTCCAGTTCGGCCTGTAGGCGGCGCGTGCGGGCATCTGACCACCGTACTGTTCGTTCTGGCCACAGGGCGCTGACCCGCAGCACCGATTGATCGCGATGGGCCTTCATGTCGATCCGGCCAATCAGCCGGTCGCCTTCAAGAAGCGGGAAAACATAATAGCCATAGGTACGTTTAGGGGCAGGAACAAAAACCTCGATCCGGTAGTGAAACCCAAACAGTCGCTGCGAGCGGTCACGGTCCCGCAGCATCGGGTCAAACGGGCTGAGCACCCTGATCCGACCCGGCGCAGGGGCGATCTGCGCGGCCTGTTCCGCGATACCTGGACGTGCGAACAGCTTTCTGGCCTGGCCATTGGCACATTCGATCTCGATCTCTTCGACATGGCCCTCGGTCAAGGCGGTTTTGCACCAGCTTCGGGCTTCTGCGGTGCTGACCGTATCCCAAAACGCCGCCAATTCGCCCGAGGTCGCAAACCCCAGCCGGTCAAGTGCCGCATGGCACAGCCAATCCACGGTATGTTCGGCGTCACACGGCATGTTGCCGGGGCAAAGATGCGTCTCGATCACCCGTTCGGTCAGGTCATAGCGTTTCTGAAACCCCTGCCTGCCGATCACCGTCAGCGCGCCCGAGCGCCACAGGAACTCCAGCGCGGTTTTCGACGGGTGCCAATCCCACCAGCCGCCCGAGCCTTTCTTTTCGTCTTTTCCCACATCCGATGAGGAAACCGGCCCATGATCGCGGATATGCTGCAGGACGGTTTCGAACTGCTGCTCGAACCCATCCCTCCGCCAGTTTTTCCAGCGCGATTTCAGCAGGTTGGCGTCGCGTTGAAACCGCAGATGCCAATGGGGGTAGAACTCCATCGGGATAACGGCCGCGTCATGGGTCCAATGTTCGAACAGCCCGCGATCCCGTTCATACACATGCTTGAGGTTTTTGGCGCGATAGGCGGGCCTGCGCGAAAACAGGATCATGTCATGGGCGCGGGCGACCGTGTTGATACTGTCCAGCTGAACAAATCCCAGACGTCTGATCAGTTCGAGCAGGTCAGACCCTTTCGCAGCCCCGCTCGGCTGCTCTGCCAGTGCGTGCCGGTCCATGAACAGGGCGCGGGCCGCCCGATTGTTCAGCCTTTGCATCGCCATGGGTCAGCGGCGTTTCAGCGTATCGCCATAACTGATCTTGGGGGTCAGAGTTATGCGGTTTTCGACCTCGGAAGTGGGATCGGAAAGCTGAACGGCGATTATCTCGGCTGCCTTGCGCCCAATCTCGTGTCGACATGCATCCATTGTGGCCAGCTTGCGCGGCAGACCCTGTAACAATTCGACATTGTTGAACCCTGCCAAACCGATCTGGCCTGGAATGTCTATCCCCTGGTCCAACAGATACAGCAACCCGCCAGCACCAATCATGTCGTTGGAATAATACAGGAAATCCAGATCCGGTGAGCGTTCCAACATGGCTTGAGTCATCTCGCGGCCTTTGGCCAAGGCCGAGCCCCCGGAATAAAACTCGCGGTCTTCGATCTCGATCCCATGCTTGCCCAGCACTTCGGTAAAGCCTTCGAACCGTTTCCGAGCGCGGTGATCCAGGGGCATTTTGGTGCCCATAAAGCCGATATGTTCATAGCCCGCTTTCAGGATCGCCTGTGCCATCTCACGTCCAGCGCGGCGATGGGAAATCCCGACCATCGCGTCCACCGGCTTACCATCGGTGTCCATGATCTCGACCACCGGAATCCCCGCCGAATCCAGCATGGCGCGTGCGGCATCGGTATGTTCCAATCCGGCGATGATCACGCCCGAGGGCCGCCACGAGAGCATCTCGTACAGGACTTTTTCCTCTTTTTCGGGCAAATAATCGGTGACGCCGACCACCGGCTGCAGCTCGGTATCCTCAAGAATCTGATTGATGCCGGTCAGCACCTCGGGGAACACCATGTTCGACAGTGACGGGATGATCACTGCCACAAGGTTCACCCGGCTTGAGGCAAGCGCACCAGCGATTTTGTTCGGCACGTATCCCAGCTCTTTTGCTGCGGCCAGAACGCGTGTGCGGGTCGCATCCGACACGTCACCCCGATTGCGCAGAACCCGGCTGACCGTCATCTCAGACACTCCGGACGCTTCAGAAACATCACGAAGGGTGAGTGGGCGTTTGTTTTCTGTTGTCACGGGGTGCACCTGCGTTGTTGTTTTGTCCGATGGTAGCGTGAACAGGACGCATTTTACAACTGCCCTTCAAAGCCGATGACAACCTGAAAAAACCACGCTACAGAGAGTTTTGCGCGGCCCCGTGGCTCAACTGGATAGAGCAGCCCCCTCCTAAGGGGCAGGTTGCAGGTTCGAATCCTGCCGGGGTCGCCAAGTTATCTAATGAAATCACTTATTTTCCAAATTTTAGACAATTCATTCGCTTCGAAAGATGACACATGACTAAAAAATGGTTCGGATGAGCCAATCAAAATATCCATCGCCGAGAATGAATTTCTTTTGGGGCGAGTGCGGCAAAACAAATTACTGGTCCGAAAGTCGACCGGATATTGTCCATTCTTGCTCTGTGACGGGGCCAGCCTCGCGAATTTGTGGCATTCGCCAGCTAAGGCCACCGGTCCTGTTGCGCACCCAGTTAATGAGCGCGGCGCTACGTTTATTCTTCGCTGATCTCAGATTGCATAACACCAGGCTGACCACGGCCGGCCTTCCAAAGCCTTACAAAAAACTGGCTTCAATAGGGGGGTAAAAGAAAAAGGGCCCCCAAGCGGCGGCCCTTGATCGTTTTGCAGTGAAAGCTGGGATCAGCCGTTCACGCTGTCCTTCAGCGCCTTCGCAATGGTCATTTTGACCACTTTGTCGGCTTCTTTCTTGAACTGCTCGCCGGTGGCAGGGTTACGCACCATGCGCTCGGGGCGCTCGCGACAGTAGATTTTGCCGACACCAGGCAGGGTCACCGCGCCGCCCGCCGACACTTCGCGGGTGATCAGGCCGGTCATGGCCTCCAGCGCAGTGTTCGCAGCTTTCTTGTCGGTTCCCATTTCCTCAGCGAGAGCAGCAACCAGCTGAGTCTTTGTCATAGGCTTTGCCATTTCTTGGTCTCCTTAACGTGCCCGATAAATAGGGCCTCACCGCGTAACTGTAACGGGATATTGTAGGTGAACACAACGAATAGTAGCGTCGAAAACCCTAAAAATAGGGGGAATTCGTTGCTTTTTTGCTTCAGAGAAAGGCCGTTTCATCAAAGGAACGCAATTTCCGGCTGTGCAGGCGCTCCAGCGGCATGCCCCTCAGGTGCTCCATCGCACGAATTCCGATCGCGAGATGGCGGCTGACCTGCGTGGTATAGAAGGCAGAGGCCATGCCAGGAAGCTTTAATTCGCCGTGCAGCGGCTTGTCTGAAACACAGAGCAACGTGCCATAGGGAACACGGAACCGATAGCCGTTGGCGGCAATGGTCGCGCTTTCCATATCCAGCGCGATTGCCCGTGATTGGCTGAGCCGCTGTACCGGGCCGGACTGGTCGCGCAGTTCCCAGTTGCGGTTATCGACCGAAGCAACGGTGCCTGTGCGCATGACCCGTTTCAGCTCATAACCTTCCAGCTCGGTGACCTCGGCTACAGCCTGTTCCAGCGCAACCTGAACCTCGGCCAAAGGCGGAATCGGCACCCAGACTGGCAGGTCATCATCCAGAACCTTGTCTTCGCGCAGATAGGCATGGGCCAGAACAAAATCGCCCAATGCCTGTGTGTTGCGCAGCCCGGCACAGTGGCCAACCATCAGCCAGGCATGCGGGCGTAGCACGGCGATATGATCGGTCGCGGTTTTGGCGTTCGACGGACCGACGCCGATATTGACCAGCGTGATACCCGATCCATCCGCCCGCTTTAGGTGATAGGTCGGCATCTGCGGCAGCTTCAGGGGTTGTTCCAGCACTCCGCCTTCGGTGGTAATCTCGACATTTCCGGTCGAGACAAAGCTGGTGTAGCCGCTATCTGGATCGGCCAGCTGCGCGCGGGCATAGTTTTCGAATTCCGAGACGTAGAATTGATAGTTGGTGAACAGCACATGGTTCTGGAAATGACTGGGATCAGTCGCAGTGTAATGCGCCAGCCGGGCCAGTGAATAGTCGACCCTTTGCGCAGTAAACAAAGACAGCGGGCCGTCTTCTTCCTCGTGGTTATGGACGCCATTGACGATGTCGTCATGGGTGGTTGTCAGGTCCGGTACGTCGAATACATCGCGCAGGGTAAATCCCGCGGCGCCCTGATGCGGAACGATCAGATCGGGATTGTTGGCCACGGCGAAATGAACCGGAATGGGTGTGTCCGAGGCCCCGATCGTGACCGGCTGGTCATGGTTTCTGATCAACAGGGCAATCTGTTGGGTCAAATAGGACCGGAACAGATCTGGCCGCGTTACAGTGGTCGAGTGGATGCCCGGTTCCGAGACGTGACCAAAACTTAGCCGGCTGTCGACCCGCGCATAGGAGGAGGTTTTGATGCGAATTTCCGGGTAATAGGCTCTGAAGCGTTCAGTTGGTGCTCCGTTCTCGATCACATTGGCAAAGTTCTCGCACAGGAAGCTGGTGGCTTGCTCGTACAGTTCTTCCAACCTTGCGACCGCGGCTGCGGGATCGGTGAAGTTCTCGGGCGCGGGGGCCTTAGGTGCTCGTATTATTGTCATGCAAGGGGTTCCAAAAGATCGATCTTTTCAAATTTGCGCACATCCACCAGCCCGACATCCGAGATCCGCAATTCTGGGATCACCACCAGGGCCAGCAATGAGTGCTGCATATAGGCGTTGTTCAGTTTACAGCCACAGGCCTGCATGGCCCGAACCATTTGTTCGGCCTTGGCGGCCACTTCGACTGCCGGGCTATCAGACATCAGTCCAGCGATGGGCAGTTCCACCAGCGCCAGTTCCTCACCGTCTCGGAAAATGGTGATGCCACCGCCGATCTCGGCCAGCCGATTTGCGGCAAGGGCCATCTGTTCGCGGTCGGTCCCAACAACAATCATATGGTGACTGTCATGGGCAACGGTCGAAGCCATTGCCATGCGCCCCTGATATCCAAACCCCGAGACAAAGGCGTTTGTGACCCCGCCCGTTGCGCGGTGGCGTTCGACAAGCGCAATCTGGCAGACCTCCCCCTCGGCTTCAACCAGGCCGCCAATGATGGGCAGTTCGGCCTTTAGCGCTTTGGTCGGGGCCTGGTTTTCGACCACACCAATCACATTGGCCTGAACGCGGTTCGCCCCTTTGGGGGCCTCGATCTGAAAATCCGCGCTGGTCAGGGCATGGCCCAGATGCACGGTGTTTCGAGCGGCTGCAGGCCAATTCAGATGCGGGCAGTCCACAGTGATCTTGCCGTCCTCTGCCACGATTTGGCCGCGCGCTATGACAAGCTCGATGGGCAGGTCCTTCAGGTCCGAGCTGAGGATGATATCCGCCCTGCGCCCGGGCGTGATCGAGCCGATATCGCGTTCCAACCCGAAATGCGTGGCTGTGTTGATGGTCGCCATCTGCAACGCGATCAACGGATCACAGCCGCAGGCAATCGCATGGCGCACCACGCGGTTCATATGCCCTTCATTGACCAGTGTGCCGGAGTGGCAATCATCCGTGCACAGGATGAAGTTGCGCGGATCCAGCCCTTTCTCGGTGATGGCGGTAATCTGACTTTCGACGTCATACCAGGCCGATCCCAACCGCATCATCGATCGCATCCCCTGACGCACCCGCGCGATGGAGTCGGCTTCGCAGGTGCCTTCGTGGTCATCCGCCGGGCCGCCTGCCACATAGGCAGCAAAGTCAGGCCCTAAATCAGGCGAAGCATAGTGCCCGCCAACGGTTTTCCCTGCCCGTTGGGTCGCGGCAATCTCGGCCAGCATCTTGGGATCGCCATGAATGACGCCTGGGAAATTCATCATCTCGCCCAGTCCGATGATGCCCGGCCAGTTCATCGCCTCGGCCACGTCTTCGGGGGTGATCTCATAACCGGTGGTCTCAAGCCCTGGCGCCGATGGCGCGCAAGAAGGCATTTGGGTGAAAATGTTAACGGGCTGCATCAGCGCCTCGTCATGCATCATACGAACGCCGTCCAGGCCCAGCACGTTGGCTATTTCGTGCGGGTCAGTGAACATGCTTGTCGTGCCATGAGGGATAACGGCCCCCGCAAATTCGGCCGGGGTCAGCATCCCTGATTCGATATGCATATGCGCGTCGCACAGGCCGGGCAGCATATACCGCCCCGCTGCCTCGATGATCCGGGTGTTCGGGCCGACGCAGTGCGAAGCATCGGGGCCAACATAGGCGATACGTCCTTCGACAATCGCGATGTCATGATCGGGCAGGGCTTCGCGGCTGTGCACGTTAACCCAGATCCCGCTGCGGACAACAAGGTCAGCGGCTTGACGCCCTGCGGCGACAGCGATCAAACGGGGGGCGGTATCGGGCCAGCTTGGGAAAGGTGTGAATTCCATGGCCCAACTTTCCCGAACGCACGGAAAGGTGCAACCCCTGCTCGGCAGTTATCATGATTCCGTCATGCAGCGCGTCAGCGCTGTTGTGCCTAGCCCCGTGAAGGTCCCGTAAGAGCCGCTATGTTAGGCAGGAGAGCCACAGCCTAGCCAGAGAACGTTTTCGCAATCTCGCGCCGGACCCATTCGGCAAAGGCAATCGCTCCAGGTGACTCTTCTGCCTGAGGCGACAGCAACAGGTAATAGGCCTCTGGTACAACTGCGCGATATTCGAATGGTGCAACCAATCGACCTTCATCAATCAAGTCGCGCGCGATTGTGTCATGTGTCAGGCACAAGCCACCCCCGGCCATCGCAACCGACAGGCTGACCAGATAGGTGGTGGAATATGTGATTGGAGGTTTTTCCCAAATTAGACCCTGATCTTCGATCCAATTCTGCCAATTCGACAGCAGGTTTGAGCAGTCATACAAAGGGGTTCGCTGTAGTGTATCCAGCGACACCTCATAGCCCGGCGCGCAAACCGGATAATAATGATCGGATCGCAGCAGTTCGGTTCGCACCGTGTCCGAAGGTCTGAGCGAAAATCGAATTTCTACCGCAGCCCCCTCCGCCATTTCCCGGGGCTCCCACAACTCGGTGAATATGTTCAGCTGTACAGACGGGTGTTCGGCCTGAAACATTGGAAGGCGGGGGGCCAGCCAGTTGACCGCAAAAGTGATGTTGCATTGTACCTGCACCGCGTTCTGCTGGGCCCCGGTCACGGCCCGCGTTCCGCGCAGTAATGTGCGAAATGCCTCACGCACGACAGGGAGATAGCTGATCCCGGCCCCGGTCAGTTCAAGTGCGCGGGGACGGCGCAGGAAAAGCGGTTGGCCAAGATAGGCCTCAAGCGACTTGATTTGCTGGCTGACTGCACTTTGTGTCATGTTCAGGTCGCGCGCTGCCGCGGTAAAGGACAAGTGGCGGGCCGCGGCCTCGAAAGTCCGAAGCCAACCCAACGGGGGCAGCTGTTTTTGCATGGGCATAACCTGGCCATTAGTTCAGCTTATGAAATAGGCGCGATTTTTTCGTTGGTCAATTTTTTCTACTGCGGGCACGATTTTCCAATCAAGCAATCCGCTGACAGGAGACGGAAATGAGCGTTGCCAGCTTGCGCCCCAATATTGACCATTGGCCTGAACGTGTGGATCTGGCGGCTACATTTCGATGGGCTGAACGTCTGAATATGCACGAAGGGGTCGCAAACCATTTTAGCTTGGCGGTGAATCAGGACGGCACACAATTCTTGATGAACGCCAATCAGATGCATTTTGCACGAGTAAAAGCATCGAACCTGCTTTTTCTGGATGCCAAAGACGCTGATGTCATGACCCAACCCGGCGCACCGGACCCAACTGCATGGGGCCTG
Organism: Ruegeria faecimaris; assembly: GCF_900182615.1. Lineage (GTDB taxonomy): Bacteria > Pseudomonadota > Alphaproteobacteria > Rhodobacterales > Rhodobacteraceae > Ruegeria > Ruegeria faecimaris. The sequence continues at coordinate 160,746 of NZ_FXTE01000006.1, forward strand.
CATGGTTCGATTCACCGGCACTGTCCTCATGCCCGCTGTGTAATGCATGTGCATTCCATCTTTGCCACGGTTCTGGCCTCGTTGGCCGACAGCACATTGCCGCCGATCGATCAGAACACCACTACGTTTTACAACCGTTATGTAGTCGATCACGAATTTGGTGGACTTGCTTTCGAAAGCGAGGGGGAACGTTGCGCAACCATGCTGGCAGACCCAAAAAAGAAAGTCATGATCATGGGTAACCATGGGGTTTTGATTTTGGGCAGTAACCCGGCAGATGCCTTTAATAGACTCTATTATTTCGAGCGCGCTGCCGAAACGTATATCCGTGCCTTACAGACGGGCCAACCCCTGCGCGTTTTGTCAGACGAGATTGCGGAAAAGACCGCGCAAGAGTTGGAAGATTATCCGGATCAGGCCGAGGCACATCTGCGTGAGATCAAGGCGCTGTTGGATGCTGAAGGCTCGGATTACGCAAGCTGACGAGAGACCCGGATGACGGATTCTGATCAAAATCCCGAAGCAGCCCGCTGGCACTATCACCCTCAGGGGCCGGTGGCTTTGAACCCGTTGTTCAACTGGCCACCCCGCCCATCAGCGGTGTTGAGGTGGTATGGTGGCGCGTGGCTGCAAATTACTTCTCTGACGCTGTGCATGGGGCTTGCTGCAACGGTCTATGTGCTGTTTTTCCCGGGGTTAGAGACGATGAAGACCTTCCAACCCGGCTGGATGTTCCGTATCTGGTTGCTGAACATGATGCCACAAATTCTGGTCGCGGGCGGGCTGCACTGGTGGCTGTACATGCGCAAGGGGCAGGGCATGTACAAGAAATTCGACCGCCGGAACCTGACCCGGGATAACGGGACCTTCACTTTTCGCAATCAGGTCTGGGACAATATCTGGTGGACCTTGGGCAGCGCCATGACCGTCGCCACGATCTACCAATGGGGTATCTACTGGGCAATGGCAAATGGCTATGTCCCCACGGTCACATGGTCCGCCGCACCGGTCTGGTTTGTGATCTGGATGTCGCTAATCCCCATGTGGTCGGGGCTGCATTTCTATTGGGTGCATCGGCTGGAACATCACCCCAAGCTCTATAAACATGTCCACGCCGTGCATCACCGCAACGTCAATATCGGGCCGTGGTCGGGGATATCAAATCACTGGTTTGAGAACCTGTTGTACTTCACCACCTATTTCATCCACCTGATCGTGCCGTCGCACCCGATACATTTGTTATTCCACGCCTATTTCCAGCAGGTCAGCCCGGTTCTGTCCCATTCCGGGTTCGAAAAGCTGAAAGCCGGGGAGACCGAGGCCGCCCGCGCAGGCGATTTTTTCCACCAGCTGCATCACCGGTATTTCGAGTGCAACTATGGCACCTCAGAGATCCCGTTCGACAAGTGGTTTGGCACCTATCATGACGGCTCAGCCGAGGCGACGACGCGCACGCGGGCTTATAAAAAGCAGATGTATACCTAGCCGACCCGTAGGGCACGGGGGGTGATCCCGAATTCGGCTCGGAAGGCGCGGGTCAGGGCGCTGGGATCATCGTATCCGGCCCGCAGGGCGATCTCGCTGACAGTCAGGTCGGTTTCTGCCACCAGCTTCCGCGCCAGATTCAGGCGCAAGCGGCGATAGACCTGGGCCGGACCCGCCCCCAGTTCGGATTGCATCCTTGTGGACAATGCCTTGTGTGAGCGCCCGACCTGTCGGGCGATATCCGTAATGGGCAGCGGGGTTTCAAGATTTTCCTGCATCAATGCCAAGGCCTTGTTCACATACCCACTGGTTGCCCCGACCCCTCCAGAATGCGACCGAGCGGAATCGCGGGTCATGAACAACTGCGCGACTTCCAGGGCCAGTGCCTGCCCGTGGTCCTGACCGATCAGATGCAGCACAAGGTCAAACGCGGCCATGGCGCCGGAACAGGTGATGCGGTTCCGGTCGATGACATAGCGCTCGCGCTGGGCGTCGACCTCGGGGAATCGCTCGGTAAAGCTGGTTAGCTCTTCCCAATGGATGGTGGCGCGATACCCGTCCAGCAGTCCGGCCAGCGCCAGCAGCCAGCTTCCTGTGTCCAGCCCAGCCAGAACGTCATAGCGATTTGCGGCGGATCGCAATCCGGTCAGCGTCGGCCAGCCGCCATGCGCGCGAAACCCATAGGATGGCATCACCATCAATGTACCGCCGCGGGCAGATTGCAGTCTTGCGTGCGGCGTAACCTGCAACCCCGAGGATGATGTGACCGGCCCTTCTGTCAGCGACAGGAATTCCCAGTCATACAGTTTTCGTCCAGCCAGCGAATTGGCCGCACGCAGGGGTTCGACGGTGTTGGCAAGGCAATGGTTTGAAAACCCATCAAAAAGCAGAACCCCGAATTGCTGCATCGCGGCAGGCGATTTTGTCCATCTTCGCATGGTTAACGTCTATTTCTGCACGATGAACTTTGCAACCCGGGCCACGATATCGCAAGCCCCAGATGTGGAGACCGCAGATGCAATATGGCCTGACCGACGAGCAAGAGATGATCGCCGCGACTGTTCGCAGTTTCGTCGAGAAAGAGATCTATCCACATGAAGAGCTGGTTGAACGTACCGGCGAGGTTCCCCAGGAAATAGCAGATGAGATCAAGCGCAAGACAACCGAATTGGGTTTCTATGCCTGCAATTTTCCAGAAAGCGTCGGATGTGCCGGGCTGAACCATCGGGAATTTGCACTGGTCGAGCGCGAACTGGGCCGGGGTTCGATGGCCTTGAACCACTTCTTTGGCCGTCCGCAAAACATCCTGATGGCCTGCGAGGGCGAGCAAGTCGAACGCTATCTGATGCCCGCAGTTCGGGGCGAAAGGATGGATGCACTGGCGATGACCGAACCAGGTGCAGGTTCGGATGTGCGTGGTATGAAATGTGCCGCAATCCGAGACGGCGGAGATTGGGTCGTCAACGGGACCAAACATTTCATCTCGGGCGCGGAGCATGCCGATTTCATCATCGTTTTCATCGCGACGGGTGAAGATCAGACGCCAAAAGGTCCAAAGAAACGGATCACAGCCTTTCTTGTGGATCGCGGCACGCCGGGATTCACCATCCGGGACGGGTATAAATCGGTCAGCCACCGGGGCTATAAGAACATGGTCCTGGATTTTGACGATTGTCGCCTGCCCGACAGTCAGGTGTTGGGTGAGGTCGATGGCGGGTTCGAGGTGATGAATACTTGGCTTTATGCCACCCGCATCACCGTGGCGACCATGTCGGTCGGACGCGCACGTCGCGCCTTTGACTATGCGCTGGACTATGCAGCCACGCGTGAACAATTCGGTCAGAAAATCGGCAAGTTCCAGGGCGTGTCATTCCAGATCGCTGACATGATCACCGAAATCGATGCCGCTGACCTGTTGACGCTGGCAGCGGCCGACCGGCTGGACAAAGGGCTGCCTGCAAACCGCGAGATTGCCTCGGCCAAGCTCTATGCGTCCGAAATGCTGGCACGGGTGACTGACGCCGCGATTCAGGTACATGGCGGCATGGGGCTGATGGACGATTACCCGCTGGAACGGTTCTGGCGCGATGCGCGTGTCGAACGCATCTGGGACGGTACCAGCGAGATTCAGCGTCACATCATCAGTCGTGAGCTGTTGCGGGCACTTGGCGCATGACAACGGCGCTGGCACGGGCGTTGAACCCCAGCTCCATTGCTGTGATCGGTGGTGGGGCTTGGTGCACGTCAGTCATTCAACAGGCGCGCAAGTTCGGGTTTCAAGGCGATATCTGGCCGGTCCACCCCAAAGCCGCCGAGGTCGCCGGAGAGCGCGTTTTTGCGCGGCTCGAGGATTTGCCCACGGCCCCGGATGTGGCCTTTGTGGGCATCAATCGTCATGCAACAATCGAGGCGGTTCAGGCGCTGGCAGCGATCGGGGCAGGGGGTGCGGTTTGTTTCGCGTCGGGGTTCACCGAGGCGCGAGCCGAGGATGATCTGGGCGCCGATCTGCAGGACCAGTTGATTGCAGCCGCCGGGGAAATGCCTGTTCTGGGTCCCAATTGCTATGGTTTCGTCAACGGGCTGGATCAAGTCGCAGTCTGGCCGGATCAGCATGGGATGCAACCGGTGGAACGAGGCGTAGCGATCCTGACGCAAAGTTCGAATATTGCAATCAACATGACCATGCAACGCCGGGCCCTGCCGCTGGCGTTCATGCTGACCTGCGGGAATCAGGCGCAGACACATCAGGCTGACGTTGCCTCAACACTTCTGGACGACGACCGGATCACCGCTATCGGTGTTCATATCGAGGGGTTTGGCGATCTGCGAAAATGGGAGGCTTTGGCCGACAAGGCACGCAGACGGGGCGTATCGGTCGTTGCTTTGAAAATGGGCCGCTCGTCCCATGCGCAGGCGGCGACGATTTCGCATACCGCGTCTTTGGCAGGTGGTGATGCGGGCGCGCAGGCGTTTCTGGACCGGTTGGGAATCGCACGGTTGGACGACATTCCCAGCTTTTTGGAATGTCTCAAGCTGTTGCATGTTACGGGGCGATTGCGCGGCAGCGGGTTGGGTACCATCAGCTGCTCGGGCGGTGAGGCCAGCCTAGCCGCAGATATGTCCGAGGGGCGCGATCTGCATTTCCCGCCATTGACCAAGGTGCAGCAAGCTGACCTGCGCGCAGCTTTGGGGCCCATGGTGGCGTTGGCGAACCCGCTGGACTACCACACCTATATATGGCGCGATACCAAAGCGATGACCCGCGCGTGGTCGGCGATGACCGGGCCGGAACAAGCCATTACCATTGCGATTGTCGACTATCCTCATACCGACGCATCGGATTGGGAATGTGCCACCCAAGCGGCGTTGAACTGCGCCGCCCAAACCGGGCGACCTTTTGCCGTTGCCGCGACCCTACCAGAACTTTTGCCAGAGGAAGTGGCGCAGCGCCTGCTGGTCGGCGGTGTGGTGCCATTTGCCGGTCTGCATGAAGCCTTGGCTGCGGTTGAGGCCGCCGCGCGGCCGGTTGCGGCACCGGCTGATCCGGTACTGTTGCCCTCGCAGGCTGAGGCAAACCATGTCTTGACCGAAGCAGAGGCCAAACGGGCGCTGGCAGATCATGGTCTGCGGATTCCTCAATCCGTAGTGACGCGTCAGGACAAGGCTGCGCATGCTGCATCGAATCTGACGGCTCCATTCGCGGTCAAGGGCGTCGGGCTTGCGCATAAATCCGAACACGGTGCGGTGCGCCTTGGCGTCGGCTTGGACGATCTGAGCGCGGTTGCGACCGAGCTTGGAACCGACGAAGTTCTGATCGAAGAGATGGCCCAAGGCGGTGTTGCCGAGTTATTGATCGGCGTCACCCGTGATCCGGCCCATGGCTATGTTCTGACGCTAGGGGCTGGAGGCGTGCTGACCGAAATTCTGCGCGACAGTGTTTCAGTGCTGATCCCGTCATCCCGGGACGTGGTCCGTCAGGCGCTGGGCAAGCTGAACTGTGCGCCGTTGCTTGCGGGGTATCGCGGTAAACCGGCGGCGGATACCGAGGCGATCCTGAATGCAGCCGAGGCTGTGCAAGCCTATGTTATTGCCAATGCAGCCCATGTCAGCGAAGTTGAAATCAATCCACTCATCTGCAATCCCGATGGCGCTGTGGCCGTGGATGCTCTGATCCGAAAGGCACGTATATGAACCCGGTTAAAACCAAGCGCGATGGCGCGATTCTGCAGGTCACTCTGGACCGACCCAAGGCAAATGCCATTGATCTGGCCACCAGCCGGGTCATGGGTGAAGTGTTCCGCGAATTCCGCGATGATCCTGAGTTGCGCGTGGCCATCCTGACCGGTGGTGGCGAAAAGTTCTTTTGCCCGGGGTGGGACCTGAAGGCCGCCGCGGACGGAGACGCCGTGGACGGAGATTATGGAGTCGGCGGTTTTGGCGGGCTGCAGGAATTGCGGGATATGAACAAGCCTGTCATCGCCGCGGTGAACGGGATTGCCTGTGGTGGAGGGCTGGAACTGGCGCTGAGTGCGGATATGATCATCGCTGCAGAGCATGCCAGCTTTGCCCTGCCCGAAATCCGGTCGGGCACCGTGGCCGATGCGGCCAGTGTAAAGCTGCCAAAACGCATCCCCTACCATATCGCGATGGAACTGCTGCTGACTGGCCGCTGGTTCGATCCGGTTGAGGCAAAAGGGTGGGGCCTGATCAACGAGATCGTCCCAGGTGATCAGCTTTTAGACCGGGCATGGGAACTGGCCCGTTTATTGGCCAGCGGCCCCCCGCTGGTTTACGCGGCGATCAAAGAGATCGTGCGCGACGCCGAAGATTCCAAGTTTCAGGATGCCATGAACCGGATCACCGGGCGGCAGTTGCCGACGGTGGACATTCTATATGGTTCTGAAGACAACCTCGAAGGCGCGCGCGCCTTTGCCGAGAAACGCGACCCGGTCTGGAAAGGGCGCTGAGCGGGTTCAGATCTTCTCGAACATTGCGATAAGGGCGGTATCGTCCCGGTTGGGCCCGGCAGCCAGGTCGCCGTAGATTCGAACTTCGGGCAGGGACAGGTTTTGTATCTGCCCATGGGCAAGCTGGTGCAGTGCGTCAGCAAATCCCAGAGATTCGTAGTGTTTCGCGTTAATCGACAGAGCGAATTGCGCGCCTGTCCGGGCCACGTTCAACAGCGCGGGCAGGGCCTCGGGGCCGAGATGGCCATGGGTAAATGTGCCCGAGGACACAATGCCCGAATAGCTGTCGCGCGGCACCGGGATGCCCTGGTTCAGGTCAGCCTCAATCGCGTCGCGGTAGATGTCTTTGCGCAGGGCCTGATCCAGCATCTCGGCGCTGATATCGGTGGCGTCGATCGGACCAACGCCCAACCCGGCCAGTACCGCACCGCAAAGCCCGGTGCCTGCACCGACATCCAAAACCGGACCCTGTCCCCCGGCGCTGACAAAGGCGCGGGCGGTGTGGATATGCAACTGATAGTCCTCGCGCGCCGCAAAACCGTCATCATAGTCGCCGGCCCATTCGGCATAAAGCCGTTTGTGGTCCTCGGGGCTGTCTAGCGCATAAGCTGCATGCAGGTCGGGCGATTTTGTACTCATGACTCATGAAAGGCGTATGTGGGGATTCGAATCAAGTATCCAGTGGCGGGTGCTTGCATCTTGGACCATTGGCGATCATCAAGAAGGATATGGTTAAGACACTCTTTTCATTCGGTCACGGATATTCGGCGCAGGCCCTGTCGCGGCATCTTGAACCGGCGGGTTGGCGCGTATTCGGAACTACGCGCGATCCGGCGCAATCGGGTGCGGTCCGCGCATCCGGTGCCGAACCGGTGATCTGGCCCGGTCAGACGGTTGATTTGGACGGGGTAACACATCTGTTGATTTCGACCGCGCCGAATGCGGGCGGAGATCCAGTGCTGGCGGCGCTTGGCGACAAAATCGCTGACCGCGCAGGTCAGTTCGATTGGGTCGGATACCTTTCCACAACCGCAGTCTATGGGGACCACAAAGGCGGTTGGGTGGACGAGGCGACCCTTCCTTCACCAATGGCCGAGCGCGGCAGGTGGCGCGTCCGGGCCGAGACACAATGGCAAGACATTCCGGGCCTGCCCGTCCACATCTTTCGCCTTGCCGGGATATATGGCCCCGGGCGCGGCCCATTTTCCAAACTTAAACGGGTGGGAATGCGCCGCATAATCAAACCGGGGCAGGTGTTCTCGCGCATCCATGTGGCGGACATCGCGCAGGTGCTTGCGGCGTCGATGGCATCGCCAAACCCAGGTGCGATTTACAATGTCTGTGACGATGAGCCGGTGCCGCCACAGGATGTCATCGCCTATGCGGCTGAGCTGCAAGGCCTGCCTCTGCCCGCTGCGGTTCCGTTCGACCAGGCCGATATGTCCCCGATGGCCCGAAGTTTCTATAATGAAAACAAGCGGGTCAGGAATGACCGGATCAAGGATGAACTGGGTATCCGGCTTTTGTATCCGGATTACCGCGCTGGACTGCAGGCCCTGATGAAGGACGGCTGAGCCCTTATCGGGCGGTGGCTTTGATCAGGTCCGCGGCTTTCTCGGCGATCATGATGGTTGGGGCGTTGGTGTTTCCCGAAACCAGAGTAGGCATGACCGATGCATCGACCACGCGCAGCCCCTCGATCCCGCGCACGCGCAGTTCGGGGTCAACCACGGCCATCGCATCCACACCCATTTTGCAGGTTCCGACCGGGTGATAGATCGTATCGGCGCGAGCGCGAATATGGTGCTCCCAATCCGCATCGGTCTGAGCGTCATCCATGCCGTACATCGCTTTGTGCCGGAATTTACTGAAGGCCGGCGCGTGCAGAATGTCTTTGGTCATACGCGCGCCCTTGATCAGCGTGTCCAGATCGCGGTCATCGGACAGGTAAGCCGGATCAATGGCCGGAGCGGCAAAGGGATCGGCGCTGTGCAGCCCGACCGTGCCACGGCTTTCGGGGCGCAATTTGCACACATGGCAGCCGAACCCATAGCCATAATGCAGCTTCCTTGCATGATCATCGGCCAAGGAAATGACGAAGTGCAGCTGGATGTCGGGGCGATCCAAATCCGGGGAGGTTTTCAGAAACGCGGCGCCCTCGGCAAATGGTGTGGCCGCCATCGACTTGCCGGTCTTACGCCAGCGCCAAATATGTCCTGCGAAATTCAGTGCGGCAGCGACACCGATGCCGAATGTGTTGGTGTCCCGGGTTTTATAGAGCAGCGTGAAATCCAGATGGTCCTGCAGGTTCTTGCCAACGCCCGGCAGGTCGTGCCGCACCTCGATCCCATGTTTGACCAGATCATCAGCGGCACCAATCCCGGATAGCTGCAACAACTGCGGAGTTTGAAGTGCACCGGCGCAAACCAGAACCTCGCGCCTGGCGGAGACAGTGATATCCGCACCTTTGGCCTTTTTCCTGTACACCACACCGGTGGCCCGCTTTCCTTCAAAGGTCAGCTCTTTGGCATGGGCGTCGGTAATGACCGTCAGGTTCGGGCGGTCCATGACCGGAAAGACATAGGCCGCCGCTGCCGAGCATCGCTCGCCATTCTTCGACGGGTCGTGAAACTGTGTGACCTGATACAGACCAACGCCCTCGTTATCGCCCCGGTTGAAGTCCCGGCTTCGGCGGTGCTGCATCTGTTCGGCAGCTTCAATAAAGGCACGCGTGATCGGGCGCGGCTGTTTCTGGTTTGACACGTGCAGAGGGCCGCTGTCGCCGTGATGGTCGTCGGCGCCATCTTCGTTATGTTCGGACATCTTGAAATAGGGAAGGACGCTGTCCCAGTCCCAACCGGCACAGCCCAGTTCAGCCCAGCCATCATAGTCCTGACGCTGACCCCGGACGTACAACATTGCGTTAATCGCGCTGGACCCGCCCACCGTCTTGCCGCGAGGCTGATATCCTTTGCGGCCGTTCAGCCCCGGTTGGGCCACGGTTTCAAATGCCCAGTTGTTGATTTTCGGCCGCCCCGGCAGCGAGGCCACTGTTGCCGCGGGCAATCTGGTAAGCATGCCGTTGCCGCCGTTTCCGGCTTCAAGAAGGCAGACACGTATTCCAGGATCTTCGCTCAGACGACCGGCAAGAACCGAACCGGCGGATCCTGCGCCGACAATTACATAGTCAAATTGCATTCAGACTCCAAAAATTTTCGGAACCGGCAGTCAAATACGCCGGTCAATCTGTATTAGGCGCGGATCCGAACAAAAGAACCCGCGCTCGTGTCGTTCATAAAGACAGTGGTCGCATACGGATGAAAAACAAGGGCTGTGGTCTATATGTGACCCAAGGTTATTCAGGGATTTGAAAATTGCTCCGATTGCGCGGGATCCGGGGATGTTCTCTTCATAATTATTTCCTATGGTTTTCATCATTAAACAAAACTTTTATGCATGAATGCAATTTGCTATTTCTGACTAGGTCAGGACTTCAGGAATACCGATACCCTTGCCAGATGCTCAGTGTATTTGGATGGGGAAGACGTGTCTTGAATCTGTGTTCTTGATTACCACGAATTTCACTGCGCAAGATCGCCGGATATTAGCTAGGATTGGAGACCGATATGGACGGAAGTGATAACCCCAAAGCAGGCGGATGCCCTGTGATGCACGGCGCTGGAACCCGTTCCAACCGGGATTGGTGGCCGAACCAGCTAAACCTGTCGATCCTGCACCAGCACGGAGCGGCTTCGAATCCTCTGGGTTCGGATTTCGACTATGCTGAAGAGTTCAAAAAGCTGGATATGAAGGCGCTGAAAGAAGACCTATATGCGCTGATGACGAATTCACAGGAGTGGTGGCCGGCGGATTATGGCCATTATGGTGGTCTGTTCATTCGGATGGCCTGGCATAGTGCAGGCACCTACCGGACGGCAGATGGCCGTGGCGGGGCCTCGACCGGGAACCAGCGTTTTGCGCCGCTCAACAGTTGGCCGGACAACGGTAACCTCGACAAGGCGCGTCGTCTGCTGTGGCCGATCAAGCAAAAATACGGAAACCAGATTTCCTGGGCTGACCTGATGATCCTGACAGGTAACTGCGCCATTGAATCCATGGGTGGCAAAACCTTTGGTTTTGCCGGCGGCCGTGCCGATATCTGGGCCCCCGAAGAAGACATCTATTGGGGAACCGAGACAGAATGGCTGGCCCCGACCGACAATCCGCAGAGCCGGTATTCCGGTGAGCGCGATCTGGAAAACCCTCTGGCCGCAGTGCAGATGGGCCTGATCTATGTAAACCCTGAAGGTCCGGACGGAGAGCCCAACGTTCTGGCTTCGGGTCGTGACATCCGCGACACCTTTGGCCGGATGGCAATGAATGACGAGGAAACCGTTGCTCTGGTTGCTGGTGGTCACACTTTCGGCAAGGCGCATGGCGCGGGCGATCCCGATCTGGTCGGCCCCGAACCCGAAGCCGCCCCGATCGAAGAGATGGGCTTTGGTTGGATCAACAAGTTTGGGTCCGGCAAGGGTGACGATACCACGACATCGGGGGTCGAGGGCGCCTGGACCGCAAATCCGATCCAATGGGATAACGGCTATTTCGACCTGCTGTTCGGATATGACTGGAACCTGACCAAAAGCCCCTCGGGCGCGTGGATCTGGGAACCGGTGAATGTCAAAGAAGAAGACATGGCCCCGGCGGCGCATGACGCGTCGATGAAGGTCAAAACCATGATGACCACCGCCGACATGGCGATGCGCATGGACCCGATCTATGGTCCGATCTCAAAGCGTTTTCACGAGAACCCGGATGAATTCGCTGACGCTTTCGCCCGGGCATGGTTCAAACTGACCCACCGCGACATGGGCCCGCGCTCGAATTACATCGGCGAGGAATCTCCGGCCGAGGAACTGCTGTGGCAAGACAATGTCCCCGCCGTGGATCACGAGCTGATCGGTGACGCGGATGTGGCCGAGCTGAAGGCTAAGATCGCGGCCACTGGCCTCTCGGTGTCCGAGCTGGTTTCGACCGCATGGGCTTCGGCCTCGACCTTCCGCGGCTCGGACAAGCGCGGCGGAGCCAATGGCGCGCGTATCCGTCTTGCTCCGCAGAAAGACTGGGACGCGAACGAACCGATGAAGCTGGCCAAGGCGCTGACCGCGCTTGAGGGCGTTCAGGCGGCGTTCAACGGCGCACAATCCGGGGGCAAGAAAGTGTCTCTGGCCGATGTGATCGTTCTGGCCGGTAATGTGGGTGTCGAACAGGCCGCCAAGGCCGGCGGTCAGGAGGTTGAGGTTCCGTTCACCCCGGGCCGCACCGATGCGACGCAAGATCAAACCGATGTGGACAGCTTTGCCGTGCTCGAGCCCGAGGCCGACGGCTTCCGCAACTATCAGAAGACGGATTATTCGGTTTCACCCGAAGAGCTTCTGGTCGACAAAGCCCAGCTGCTGACGCTGTCGGCGCCTGAAATGACCGCGCTGGTTGGCGGTCTGCGCGTGATCGGCGCCAATTTCGGTGACACCAAGCATGGTGTGTTGACCGACCGCGTCGGCACGCTCAGCACCGACTTCTTCACCAACCTGCTGGACATGGGCACCGAATGGAAACCCGCGGGCAAAGGCGTCTATGAAGGTCGGGACCGCGCCAGCGGTGAGGTCAAGTGGACCGGTACCCGCGTCGATCTGGTCTTCGGCTCCAACTCGCAGCTGCGGGCTCTGGTCGAGGTCTACGGTCAGGCAGGCGCAGAAGGCAAATTTGTCTGCGACTTCGTCTCGGCCTGGAACAAGGTCATGAATGCAGACAGGTTCGATCTGAAGTAAGCCTGCGACCTTCGCAGAATTTACGCCGTCCGAGGAGACTCGGGCGGCGTTTTGTTTGCCCCGGTTCCGGGCGCATACCCAGCATTGGGTACGATTCCTCCCAGGGGCTGATCTTTCCCCCGTTCCGTGCGTTCCGTTACCGGCTCGGAAGAGAGAATTATTAAGATAACCTGTTGTTTTCATTAACCTATGGAAGTTTCTGTTAAGAATTGCAAAGTTTTTTCAGATTGGGGGTTGCAGGTCCCAGACCTAATCCGTAAATACCCCTTCACCGGCGCTGCTGAGGCGCTTGTGACACACTGGAGAGACGGTGGGACGGGTTGGAGAGACGGCCGGACACACTGGAGAGACGGTGGGC
>NZ_FXTE01000007.1 GCF_900182615.1 Ruegeria faecimaris
CGCATCCGTAAGCCAGAAGAGATCAGACATGTCCACCGCTCGTTTTTGAACCGTGAATCACGCCGCAAAACGGAAATCAATGGGTCCTGACCCTAGAACTCTTGGGATGGACGGCTAATACCTACTGTGATCCTATGCTGTCGCAGTTCATGGGCATTCAATGCGATCAGCTTCGTATATTGTAGGTATTTTGGTAGCCATTGCCGCCAGCATTGGCCTTTATTTGGTTTCTTACCAGTACTTCGTTTCGGAGGAGCTTTCGAAAGCTCAGGGCCGGCTCTCTCTCTACCAAAGCTCGGTAAACAGCGAACTCGAACGATTTTCCCACCTCACCTATGTGCTGTCACAGGATTCCTTTGTAATTGGAACAGCCGAAGGAGACGGCACCGGAGCTTTAAACCGACGCCTTGAGGATTTTGCGGAGCGGGCGGAGCTGGATGCTATCTACCTGATGGACGAAGACGGGATCACGATTTCCGCATCGAACTACCGCGACACAGGGAGCTTTGTTGGCCAGAACTACGCTTTCCGCCCATATTTCCAAAGTGCCATTTCTGGTAAACAGGGCCGCTTCTATGCCATCGGGGCGACGACTGGTCTGCCAGGATACTTCATCGCCAACGCAGTGCTTGACGACCAGGGAGATTCAACTGGTGTCATAGCGATTAAGATCGATTTCTCTAATCTTCAGGATAGTTGGAAAAACTCGGGCGAACAGGTTCTTTTGGCCAATGAAGACGGTGTCATTCTGCTTTCTTCGAACTCGGATTGGCAATATCGCGCGTTGACGCCATTGTCAGAACCACAGCGAGAGCGAATTCGAAACGCCCGGCAGTTTCCGGGGCAAGCCTTAGATGCGTTGGATTGGGTTGAGTTGCCGGGAGATCAGGCCAGAATTGCGGGGACGAAGCGCTTGCATCTTGCAGCAACGGATTTGCCTCATGGCTGGTCGCTTCACTATTTTGCAAGTGACGATCAGGCTGTAGCGCGCAGTTGGCTTGTAACTGCAGTTTTTGTCCTCTTGGCGGGGCTCACATTTATCTACTTCCAGATACAACGTGCGAGACGCGTCAGCGCTGCTTTGGCGCGGTCCGAAGAGGAAGAAGCAATGCTGCGCGAAGCAAATGAAAGGCTTGCCATCGAAATCGACGACCGCAAGACAGCCGAGCGGAGCCTCAGACGCACCCAGGGCGAGTTGGAGCGCGCAAGCCGACTGGCCGCTCTTGGGCAACTATCCGCGTCGGTCACGCATGAGCTGGGCCAGCCCATCGCGGCGATGCGCAATCATCTGGTGGCTGCAGAGATTTCATCTTCCGGGGAAACCAAGCTGCCACAAAAAATCGGCAGCCTGGTTGACAGGATGGAAGGGATCACACGCCAATTACGGTTTTTTGCACGGTCGGAGAGTGAGGCGTTCGACGACGTAGACTTACGCACTTCGGTTAATGCCGCGTTGGCTCTGGTTGCCCCAAACATCGAACAGGGCAAGGTGAAAATCTCAATTGATGCGTCGACTGGTCCGGCGTTTATCCGGGGCAGTGCCCTGCGGATCGAACAGGTCATCACAAATCTTTTGCGCAATGCCATAGATGCTACGGATGAAGCGGATGCGCCTGAAATCCATATCGCTGTCATGGCTTCTGATGATGAGGTCGTGTTGGAAATTCAGGACAACGGTCACGGGTTGGGCGAGGCAACGCTGGCAGAGTTGCAAGAGCCATTTGTAACCACAAGAGAGAGCGGGAGAGGCATGGGCTTGGGACTGGCCATTTCCACCAGCATTGTCAAAGATCACGATGGCACAATGACGGCCCGAAATCGAAATGGCGGCGGAACAATTTTTCGTGTCACCTTCCCGATAGCCTCAAATACTGAAGAAACGGACGAATGAACCTGCAGCAACCTTTCAAAGTTCTGGTCGTTGATGATGACAAATCGATGCGACAATCTCTTGTCGAGTTGCTTGAAGCCGCCGACTGGTCTGTCAACGCCTTGCCACGCGCGACCCAGGTGACGGAGCATCTGGCCAACGCCTCGCCCGATGTCATTTTATCCGATGTGCGTATGCCCGGCATGTCGGGACTTGAATTGCTGGCCAGCCTGGACAGGCATGTGGCGCCTCCGGTGGTATTGATTTCGGCACATGGTGATATCCCGATGGCGGTTCAGGCCATACAGGACGGGGCATATGGGTTCATCGAAAAGCCATATGAACCACGGCGATTGCTTACGGTGCTGAGGCACGCGGCCGAACAATACCGAATGCGAAGAAGTAATGCCCGCCTCAAAGACCGGCTGTTCAAACTGTCAGGTCTTGACCGCATCCTGCTGGGCCAAACGGACGCCATCACAGACTTGCGACAAGAAGTACTTGATCTTGCTGATACGTCGGTTGCGGTTTTGTTGCAGGGAGATACGGGCACCGGGAAAGAGCTGGTTGCTCATGCTTTACATGATTTGGGCCGCTCGCCGGAGGCACCGTTTCTGGCGCTGAATTGCGCCGCATTGTCGGCCGATACATTTGAAGCGGAAATGTTCGGCGTCGCGGGTGAATCCGACGGAAGGCTTGGGGCGGCATCGGGTGGGACCTTGTTTCTGGATGAAATCTGCTCGTGCCCACCAGCGGCGCAGGCCAAGCTGTTAAGGGTCATCGAAGATCAACAAGTGCTGCCGGTGGGGGCGGTGTCGCCGGTGCCGGTAAGCTTCAGGGTCGTGTCAGCAACCAACGAAGACGTTGTACTTGCGGCCGAGGAAGGCCGCCTGCGTCAGGACCTTTTGTTTCGATTGAATACTGTCGTCTTGTCCTTACCCCCGCTTAGACAAAGACGGGATGATCTGGTTCTGTTGGCAACGCATTTCTTAAACGAATACGCGCAGGTTTATGAGATAGACGTACCAGAACTTGATCAGGACGATTTGGCGGCTCTGCTTGCACATGACTGGCCCGGCAATGTGCGTGAATTGCGCCATGTCTGCGAACGGCGCATTTTGGCGGCCCGACGCGGAGGCGGTTCGGTGGCGCAGGCTATCCAAAGCGATCAGCACTTCGACGAAGTGCCGGATACCCTGCGCGATGCCGTTGCCGCATTTGAACGCGAGCTCATAGGCAAAGCCATCAAGGCGCATAAAGGCCGCATGGATGCCGCCGCCGAAGCGCTTGGGATTGGCCGCCGGACGCTCAACGAAAAGATCGTCAAACTTGGTCTCGATAAAGAGGCTCTGTTGTAGGCGAAAACAGCTCTGCGGAAATCCGCAGGGCGCCTGGGAAAACGCGCGCATTTTCCTTCATAGTCAGGACGCCGCGCATTCTGAATACTCCGCCCAAACGAATTGCATGATCTGGGAGGAGCCACTATGCGCAAACACCTTAACCGGGCGGCCATTGCCGCCTTGTCGCTGACCGTTGCATCCGAAGCACTGGCTGTCGAATGGAACGTATCCCTGTGGGGCAAGCGTCGTGCTTTCACAGAGCATGTCGAAAAGCTGGCTGAACTGGTGAACGAAAAGACCAACGGTGAGTTTACCCTGAACATCAGTTATGGTGGCCTGTCGAAGAACAAAGAAAACCTCGATGGGATTTCGATTGGCGCGTTTGAAATGGCCCAGTTCTGCGCTGGCTATCACCGCGACAAGAACCCCTCGATCACTGTCTTGGAACTGCCGTTTCTGGGCGTGACATCGTTGGAACAGGAAATTGACCTGTCGATGGCTGTTTATCAACATCCAGCCGTTGTCGAGGATCTGGCCCGCTGGGACGCGACTCTACTGATGCCGTCTCCGCTACCGCAGTACAACCTTGTCGGGGTAGGTGACGCGCCAAAATCTTTGACTGATTTTGAAGGTCTGAGCGTACGGGCGACTGGCGGCATCGGTAAAGCGATGGAGACGGTCGGCGCGGTTCCGACTTCGATGTCCGCATCCGAAGTACGTCAGGCAATGGACAGCGGCATCGTCAAAGCCGTCAGCTTTGCACCACACGCCCATATGTCCTTTGGCACTATTGAGAACGCTACATGGTGGACGACGAACCTGAACCCCGGAACCGTCAACTGCCCGGTCGTCGTGAATACTCTGGCACTGGAAGATCTGTCCGATGAACATCGTAAAGCTCTGCTGGGGTCGATAGACGAAGCGCTGGATCACTACGTTTCCCAATACCAGACCAAAACGATGGAAGCTTGGGGCCCCGAGCTGGATCAACGCGGCATCGAACGGGTCACGTTCAGCGATGAAGAAATCGCGGCATTCAAAGAGGCCGCCGCCGCACCCGCAGCAGAAGCCTGGATTGCGGAAAACACCGAACGCGGTCTTCCGGCGCAAGAGCTCTATGACCTCGTGACCGGCAAGATCGCCAACGGTAGCTAATCCACTCACCACCCGACGTCGGCCAAGCAGGCGTCGGGTGCCTATTCCCCTGATAGCGGAGCACAACGATGGCCGGGTCATCCCTGGTGCTGTCCGACGACAGCCGTCTCAGCATTCTCGATCAACATCTCTACAAACTGGAGAGCTTTCTGGCTTTGATCAGCGGTCTTGCGGTTTTCTCTCTGATGGTCATGGCCGTTGTCTCCGTCGGTGGTCGGAACATCGCCAATGCGCCGCTTCCCGGGTATGTCGACTGGATTGAACAGGCCATGCCGTTGATTGCCTTCATGGGGATATCTTATGCGCAGCGCGATGGCGGCCACATCCGAATGGACATGTTCGTTGGTGCACTTAAAGGCCGAACGCTCTATATCGTTGAATTCGTGACAACCGCCGTCATTCTGGCGCTGATCGTCTTGCTGATCTGGGGGAGCTGGGCGCACTTCGCGCGCAGTTTCGACTATGGTGCCCCACTGTGGAGCCGCGACAGTTCCATTGACATCAGTATCCCGCTGTGGCCCGCCAAGCTGTTGGCACCCGTCGCCTTCAGCGTGCTTTGCATAAGGCTCTTTCTGCAGCTCTGTGCCTACGGTCGTGCGATTCGCCATCCTGACCAGCCGCCTATCGCCGTCCCGTTGATTCCCGATGCCGCCACCCAGGCTGCAATGGAAGCCGAGCATGTCTCGGGCCACGACAACTGAGGTAAATTCTGATGGAACCCATTGAAATTGGTCTGATCGTCTCGGGCGGAATGCTTGTTCTTGTGGTGCTGGGTATGCGCGTGGCATTTGCTGCCGCAACGGCCGGAATGGTTGGCCTGATCTGGATCTTCTGGGCCAAGTTTGGGTACGACCCGGCGCGGTTCGGCAAGGCTGTGACTGTGGCCGTCAAAACAGCGGGGCAGGTGCCGCATTCCAAGATTTCGAGCCAGGCGCTGAGCCTTATCCCGACCTTCATCCTGATTGGCTACCTCGCCTACTACGCGGGCCTGACCAAAGCACTGTTCGAGGCCGCCAAGCGATGGCTGGCATGGGTTCCTGGCGGGCTGGCGGTGTCGACCGTCTTTGCCACCGCCGGGTTCGCTGCGGTTTCCGGAGCCTCGGTTGCCACATCCGCCGTTTTCGCCCGCATCGCCATCCCCGAGATGCTGAAGATCGGCTACGACAAGCGCTTTGCTGCAGGTGTCGTCGCTGCAGGCGGCACATTGGCGTCGCTCATCCCTCCTTCGGCCATTTTGGTCATATACGCGATTATCGTGGAACAGGACGTGGGCAAACTGCTGTTAGCCGGTTTCATTCCGGGCATGTTCTCAGCTTTGATCTATGGCTTGCTGATCATTGGCATGGCTGTTGTGATCAAAGACTTTGGTCCCGCAGTCTCAGGCTTTACATGGAAAGAGCGTTTCATGTCTCTTCCGCCCGCACTGCCTATCTTGTTTGTCGTCGTTACCATCATCTTCTTTGTCTACAACCCATTCGGAGGCGATGCTTGGGGCACGCCAACCGAGGGTGGCGCAATCGGTGCCTTCGTTGTCTTTCTGATGGCGCTATATCAGGGCATGCGTTGGTCCGAACTTAAAGACGCGTTGCTGGAGACGGCCAAGCTAAGCGTCATGATCTTTACCATCATCTGGGGCGTGCTGGTCTATGTTCGTTTTCTGGGTTTTGCCGAACTACCCAGCGCGTTCTCCGACTGGATCACCTCGCTTGAGATGTCACCAATGCTCATTCTGATCTGTATCCTGCTGGCTTATGCTGTACTGGGCATGTTCATGGATGCGATAGGTATGCTGCTGCTGACGTTGCCCGTAGTTTACCCAGCCGTCATGGCGTTGAACGGTGGTGAAGCGGTAAGTGCGGCCGATAGTACCTTTGGAATGTCCGGCCCGATGTGTGCCATCTGGTTTGGCATTCTGGTAGTCAAAATGGCCGAGTTTTGCCTGATCACCCCACCTATCGGGCTGAATTGCTTTGTAGTGGCTGGCGTGCGTGATGACCTAAGCGTTCAGGATGTTTTTAAAGGTGTAACGCCTTTCTTTCTGGCGGATGCAGCGACGATCGCAATGCTCGTTGCGTTCCCTGCTATCGTTCTGTGGCTTCCTGGACAGGTTTGAATTACATGGGGTGATTTTTGAGCGCGGTTTGCCGGTACGGCTTAGACAAAGATGCAAGATGCGTGCCATTCATGCATAAGCAACGGCGACCAAACGCATAGATAGCTGGCGTCATTATCTGTTAAGTCGTGTAAAGGCGTGTCGACTGATTTGGGCCGTCCGCATGATCAGTTATTGGGTGGGGCAGGGGATCTTTCTGCAACGGCACCGGAGCCTGTTGTGAGCCCAAAGCAGTATCTTGAGAGATAGTGGAAAGAGCACTCCGCCGTCACCACGGCGAAGTGCTGAATAGTGTGTGTCTAGCTGCCCTTCGTCGAGCGTGCGAAATCCTGTAGAACGGTAACTCACGGTCTGCGGGACGGAGCCGACTTTTGCTCACGCCGCTTTTGCTGACGCAGAAACCCCTCGCAGGCGCGACACGCCATTTGTTGCATCGCAGAGGATTCTTCGTTTGCGGTCATTCATCGGCGCAAAATTCAGCCAATTCCAAACCGCCTTTTCGCTGCAGCTGGGTCCGGCAATCGAGGAGCGGACAAATTGGACTTTCCCATTGAAAATTTGAATGTCCGCTCTGCACGGCTGAGATAATCGGGCAGTTCAAAGTTTCATAGACATCTCATGCCAAGTCATTCCTCCATGGTCAGAAGTCGATGGCTGTAAATAGCTGTATCCAAAATTCTCGTAGAGTGGGACGTGATGCTCTTTGCACATGAGATGGATTGTGGATTTACCCATCCTTTTCATGCGCCCCACGAATTCGACCATCAATGCCCGTGATAGACCCTTGCCCTGATGCGCGGGATCAACAACAACAGACATTATTACGACATTTGGGGCGTCGGGGTCATGGCCAACAAGCTCTTTGAACTCTTCATCAGACATTTCGACTTCATGAGCACATCCGCAATTTACAAAGCCAACTATCTCGCCTTCCACCAAAAGAACTAGGAAGCCATTGGGATAGACCTCAATCCTTTTAGAAATCTTTTCGAGCGTTGCTGCCTCGTCGCCTTCGTAGGCATCAATCTCTATTTCAAAGCAGCGAGTTGCGTCGGCAGGTTTGGCGTTTCGAAATTCTCTCATGTGCCTACACTATTCGGGATGGATAGAGTTGCAACGCCGCCGTTCGTACTCATCGCAGCATTGGTTACTGAGGGCTCGCTCCCTGGTTTCGCCGCCTGAAGCGCGAACTATGGCTCCTGATTTCCCAACGTCCGCGCATTGAACAATAAGACACAAGATCAAAGACTTGACCAGATCCTCCTGTGGCCGGTTTCGATCAGCCGATCACAACGGCATTGCCGCGCGAGCATCGGGCCGCGCTGAGCCCAATCTGTCTTATGCTGCAGAACAGTCGAATGTCCGCTATTCTCTCAGGCGATCATCACGGTACGCGCCATCGCAATGACCTTAAGCCAGCGTGGAATAAACCTCGGCAATTCGTTGAAAGGTCCAAAAGCAGGCCATAGCCGCACATCCACCGGCTAAGCCCACTCGTAGGGACATCCACAAACTGGAGCTCACGCGCCGACACATTATCAAGGCAGGCCAGAGCGCAAGAATTATGGCGACCTGGCCAAGCTCGACGCCTAAATTGAAAGCAAGCAGGCTCTACCAGATATTTGGGGATGTAACCTGCAAAATCTTGTGCAACACAAAGCTGAATCCAAGACCATGCAAGAGGTCAATCAGCGTTGTCAAAAGTACCATCGCGAATTCAGAACGCGCGCGGTCCTTGAAGCTCATAAACGCCGCTGCGGCTGCAAAAATGATAGAAAGCGCGATCCCGGTTTCGACGGCAGGAACAAACCACACGCCCGACGGCACAAACCCGAAAAACCCCAGCGACAGCGTTACGCTATGCCCCACGGTAAAACCGGTTGCACGCAGTAATAGCGCCCTGAGTGTTTGCGCCCCAATGACCAAACACACAACAAACAGAACATGATCCAAACCTTCGAGATTATGTCGTGTGCCTTCCCAGACAAAACTCAGGAATCCTCCGTACCCTTCTTGCTGAACCTCCACAGGGTCGGTAATCAGACCCCGAGACCGGAAAATCTGCGGTGTGTCAGACGCGTAATCGAGAATGAGGTTCGCCGTTTGGTCCTGATCCGGCAAACCGGGGTCCAGCACGTTGGCAATGCTGTACGATTGGACCGGGCCGTCAGTGTCATAATGCAGGACGAGATCGACAATCGTGTCACCAACAAAAAGCGGTGGCGTTAAGGCCGTTTCGGTGTCTACTGCCTGTTGAGCCTCGGCTAAAGTTGCAAATCCGGGCTCAATTCCAACGCGATGCAAGCGAACGGCCTCAACTGTTCCTCTTAAGCGGTGGTCGTCGATCAACAGGTGCAACCCACCTTCGGCGATTTGCCCCAGCCCGTTGGGATCGCTCATTACAGCTTGCAAGTCGACAAAATGGACCAACTGACTGTTACTCATGGCATTGGTCGTGAATGGTGCAGCATCTGGCAGAGCGTCATCGTCCTGCTCGCCGACCTTGTCCGCAACCAGATAGGGCATGGGTGTACGCATAAAGACGCGCAGATTATCCACGGAATGCTCAACATGCGTTACGCGGACATTGAGATTCAGCAAAAAATGCGCCGAGGCTGACAGCGTCAGTGACAAAATCAAGCTGACAAAAAAATACCGAAAGCAAAAACCTTTGGTCTTAAACACTTATGCATTTGGATCGCGAGCCTCGATTACAGTTAGCCCATCCAACTCCCATTGCCCGGCTTCTGGTATAACTTCAACCAGCGCCCTGAACGTAACGGCGCGTATGTGGGCGTGCCCCCAATGGCCGCCTTCGACTTTCACGGTCAATCTGACCAGAGTGCTAAATCCACCCGGTTTGAGGGTCGGATCAATGCGTTCTAATTTCAGGTCTCTAACATCGGTAACTGTAGCAAGACTGCCTCCTAGCGTTCGGTCGCGAGGCCACGTTCTGAGCAGCCTCATCTGATCGGTCCAAGTTGATTGTTAGTGCATCATTGGCCTGTGATCCATTGAGATGATGGTTTCGGGAGCTGGCGGGCGGTAGCCCAGTGCACTGTGGGGTCGACCTGCTGACTGAACGCGCCGGACCTCGCACTCAATGGCTGGTTGAGGTTTGGGGGATGATTGGTGTG
The DNA here is from genome assembly GCF_900182615.1 of Ruegeria faecimaris. Classification (GTDB taxonomy): domain Bacteria; phylum Pseudomonadota; class Alphaproteobacteria; order Rhodobacterales; family Rhodobacteraceae; genus Ruegeria; species Ruegeria faecimaris. The sequence continues at coordinate 9,616 of NZ_FXTE01000007.1, forward strand.
ATCCTGGTCGCTGCGGCTGTTCTCTACAGCCCGGTGATTATGGTGCAGTTCTCATACGATTTCGGGATCTATTCAGACGGGTATCTGAGCGTTCAAATGTGGATTCCGCAAGGCTTCCTACTCATCGGCATGATGATACTAATCCTTGCGGCTCTGGCTCGCATCTTTACGCTTCTGACGGTGCGCCGACCATGAGGACGTTTCATATTTTGGCCGGTCTGATTGTCCTCTTGCTCACGGGTATGCCAATCTTTGCCGGGCTCGGGCTTACATCGCTAATCAAAATGATGCTGACGGAGGGCAACGTGAACAGCGCGGCTGATACGGTGTTTGCCAAACTGAACAACGGACTTCTTACGGCTATACCGATGTTTGCTTTCTTGGCTCACGTGATGATCCGTGCCGGCGTGGTTAAGGACCTTTACGAAGCAGCAAATGCAATGGTCGGCCATTTGCGTGGTGGACTTGGGGTCGCCACGATCCTCTCCTGCACCATATTCGCAGCCATTTCCGGTTCGTCTGTAGCCACAGCACTTAGCTATTGGCTCGACGGCTATCTCGCAGATGAAGCGCTTCAACTACAGCCCCAGCAATTCCTACGGTGTGATTGCAGCGGGCGGTACGCTCGGGATTCTGATTCCTCCCTCTGGGCCTCTTATTCTCTATGCCATTGTAACCGAGGCCTCGATCGGAGCTCTTTTCCTAGCCGGGTTGGTGCCGAGTATCATGATGGCTGTCATATTCGCGGTTTGGGCGATGGTCAGCGCTGGGTTTGGGGGCACGGCTGTCTCTCAACCATTTGCAGGTATGGGCGTTATTTGGTCACGTATGAGGCAGTCGATCTGGGCCTTATTGATGCCACCGGTGGTTTTGGGCGGAATCTACCTCGGAGTATTTACGGCTACTGAAGCAGCTTCTATTGGCTGCCTTTACGCGCTGTTCATCAGTGTAGTTGTTTACCGCAATTTCGGTCTGAACGACCCTTGGGTGACTGCGTTTGAAACAGTGCGCACAACGGCGATGCTGTTCATGATCCTGGCTGCTGCGGCGCTGTTTGGTCACGCCGTAACCATTATTCGCCTGCCCATAAAGATCGTCGAACAAGTGACGGCAATGGGCCTCAGCCCCGCCATGTTTGTCGTAGCTGTTATGCTGCTCATTCTGGTGCTGGGCATGTTTTTGGAGACCATCTCGATCATCCTGGTTACGGCGCCAATCGTTTTTCCTGTCATGCTGGCACTGGGGATCGATCCAATTTGGTACGGCATCCTTCTAATGATCAACCTCGAACTTGCGCTGATCACACCTCTCGTGGGGATGAATCTCTTCGTCATCAAGGGCATTGCTAAAGCCCCTTTGTACGAGGTCATTCGCGGCGCCTTGCCATATGCAGCGCTAATGCTGCTGGGCCTGATCCTCGTCTTTGCATTCCCACCTTTGTCCACGTGGCTTCCCGAGGCGGCGGGGTTCGGCGGCTAAGCAACGCGTTCATGAAACTCCTTGAGTATTACCCTTTTCATCCTTAACGCCATGTCTCAGTAGGATTGGACCCAATGGCTAGGGCTCGTTTGAGACACTAACCGTATACTTTCTGGGTCAGAAATGTCCGACGTTTAGGTTAGAACTGAATGACGTGATCCTCCGACTCATTGAGGTTTTGGCTGTCAATTGAGTCAAAGGTCAGTGACGTTCCACCTTTCTTGGTCTGGTCGTCATTTTGTGGATCAGTGTCGGAAAAAGTGAACTCTCTCCCCGTATTTCCCAAGTAGCATAACATTGACAGCGAACGTTGTCAGTCACAGAAGCTGTCAAAAGGGGCCCGACCCGGAGCTGTTTTTAGACCGGTGTCATTACCGAAGGGAGTTGACCATGGCGAAACTACTTGATCCGTTTCAGCTCAAGCACCTGACGCTGCGCAACCGAATCGTCAGCACCTCTCACGCGCCCAATTACGTCGAAGATGGTCATCCGCGAGACCGTTACAGGCTGTATCACGAAGAAAAGGCCAAGGGTGGCGTCGCCCTGACAATGATCGGAGGATCGACGAATATCGCTGCCGACAGCCCCTCGGTATTCGGCCAGCTTTATGCCGGCGACGACAGTATCGTTCCCTGGTTTCGGAAGCTCACGGATGGCGTGCATCTGCATGGGGCCGCTATCATGTGTCAAATCACTCATATGGGACGCCGCACTGCTTGGGATGATGGGCATTGGTTACCGGTTATTGCCCCGTCCGGCGTTCGCGAACGCGCGCACCGCGCCTTTCCCAAAGCAATGGAACAAGAGGACATTGAACGAGTGATCGGCGATTATACCGCTGCGGCGCGACGTTGTCAGCAGGGCGGGTTCGATGGGATCGAGCTTCTGTCCCACTCGCATTTGCTGGGCCAGTTTCTGTCTCCGCTCACCAACCAACGCGACGATGCCTTTGGTGGAACGTTGAAGAACCGCATGCGCCTGACCCTGCAGGTATTGGATGCGGTGCGCGCAGAGGTCGGTCCGAAGTTCATACTGTCCATGCGCATCACCGGCGATGAGTTGATTGAGGGCGGGCTGAGCGCCGAGGACTGCATTGCCGCCGCCCGGATGCTCGAAGATAGTGGCCATGTCGACCTGCTCAACATCCTGGTCGGGGCGCCCTACGATGACCTTGGCCTTGCTGAATGGGTGCGCCCTATGGGTCTGCCAGCCGCTCCGCATATTACTGTGGCCGGACGCATCCGCGAAGCCGTCAACCTGCCGATCCTACATGCAGGCGGCATCGCAGACATTGCAACGGCTCGCCACGCGGTTACAGGCGGCCATGTCGATCTGGTCGGCATGACGCGCGCCCAAATGGCTGATCCTTATTTGGTGGCAAAACTGGCGCGTGGGGAAGAGAATCGTATCCGTACCTGTGTCGGCCTCGGGTATTGCGTGGACCGGGTCAATCAGGGCAAGCCCGCCGTGTGCGGACACAATGCCGCCACCGGGCGGGAGCAAACTTTACCCCATGTCATTCCTGCCAGCCGCACCCGAAGGAAGGTGGTTGTCGTCGGCGGTGGACCTGGCGGTCTGGAGGCAGCGCGGGTCAGTGCCTTGCGCGGTCACGATGTGGTTTTGTTCGAGGCGTCAGATCGGCTGGGGGGGCAGCTTGTTTTGGCAGCCAAGGGCGGGACACGCAGGCAGATATGGGGTGTCGCCGATTGGTTGATTTCCGAGGTTAACACCCTTGGTGTTGATCTCCGCATGAATACCTTTGTCGAGGCCAGTGACGTGTTTAGAGAAGCCCCGGATTTAGTCATAGTTGCTACCGGAGGATGGCCCGAGCCAGTATCCATTCCAGGCGGCGATCTGGCGCTCTCCAGTTGGGAGGTTCTGTCCGGAGAAGCGCGTGTCTCGGGCGAAGTTCTATTGTTCGACGAGATTGGAGACCATCCCGCGGCAGTCACGGCCGACATGTTGGCAGGCGCTGGCCACAGCGTCGAACTTGTGACCCCCGACCGGGCGATTCTGCATGACCTTGGCCCAACGACCTCTGCCGTTGCTTTGCGCGATCTGGCAGCCAACGGGGTGACCTTTACCTGCCTCCACGAACTTCGTGCTCTAAGCCAAGAGGGAAACCGGGTGTGCGCCAGCCTGCGTCATACCTTGACCGGTGATATCACCAAACGTCTTGTAGACCACGTGGTCGTCGAGCAAGGTCTGATTCCGATAGACGAGCTCTATCATGACCTAAAGCCAGGTTCGCGAAACCTTGGACAGGTCGATCACAAGGCGCTGGTCAATGGTGCGTTCCCGTTCAGGGAAGAAGAGCCGGATGGCCAGTTCTATCTGGCCCGAATTGGTGACGCGATCGCAGGCCGCAATATGCACGCCGCGATTCTCGACGCTATGCGTATTTGCTGTTCAGCCTGAGCTGCGCTCCGAGCATTTTTCATCAGTTGCGGCGAAGGCAAAGCTGTACCTCGGCCCGCATCGAAATACCTTCAGGAAAGCAGAAGTTCGCAGCACTCGCACAGAGACCTAGTTTGCAGGCGAAAAGCAGACCTTAAGTTCGAAATACGATGCTTGCTCTACGCTGGAGGAAGCGGCCGCCCCAGCAAAGGGCTACCTAATCAATGCGGCATCGAAATACGCTCCCGATACTCAAACTTGGTGCTGTAAACAGGCTTGGCGGTTCAAAACCCACCGGTGCAAAAAACCAATGCTCGTTGAATTTTCTTGCAGAACCAACAGTACAGTGTTGAGATTGCTTCTGTCATTGGGAGGCTGGTCGGATTTTGATCTGGCCAACGCAATTAGATCAACTAGCGACTTAGAGCGACCGCCCCTAACGACGAATTGACGAGTATCGCGCTGGGAATTTCGGCACGACACATAGGGGAGGAAAGAAATTGAAAAATCTGACGACAACGCTGGCGGGATCGCTGATAGCATTTGCGGCTTCGCTAACTGCGGCCCAAGCTGAGAAGCTGACGTTTTACTGCTCGGCACAGGAAGATTGGTGTCAACTCATGGCGCGCAGTTTCGAGGATGCCACCGGCATAGACGTCAATATGACCCGCAAGTCCTCGGGCGAGACGTTTGCACAAATTCGCGCGGAAAGTTCTAACCCTAAAGGCGATGTATGGTGGGGCGGTACCGGTGATCCCCATTTGCAAGCCGCCGAAGAAGGCTTGACGATGGAGTACGTGTCGCCGATGCGTGACCAGCTTCACGACTGGGCGATCTCGCAGGCTGAAAGTGCAGGAAACAAGACCATCGGAATTTATTCAGGCGCACTCGGCTACGGCTATAACTCCGACCTCTTGGCCGCGAACAGCTTGCCCGAGCCCGCATGTTGGAAAGACTTGCTGAAGCCCGAGTATAAAGGGCACGTGCAAATGGCGAACCCGAATTCCTCGGGCACCGCTTATACGACGCTTGCCTCGATGGTTCAGATATTTGGCGAAGACGACGGCTTTGAGTTCATGAAGGGCCTACATTCGAATATCAACCAATACACCAAGTCGGGTTCAGCCCCAATCAAGGCCGCCGGCCGGGGTGAGAACACCATCGGTATCGTCTTCATGCATGATGCGGTCAAGCAGGCCGTATCAGGTTTTCCGGTCAAGGTCGTGGCCCCATGCGAGGGCACAGGCTATGAAATCGGCTCGATGTCGATCATTGATGGCGCTCGAAATGAAGAAGAAGCCAAAAAGTTCTATGACTGGGCCCTCAGCCCCGAGGCCCAGAACCTTGCGCTTGAGGTTAACGCCTTCCAGGTTCCGTCCAACAAAAATTCGGAGACCTCTGAAAGCGCACCTGACATGAGCCAGATCAAGCTTATTGACTATGACTTCAAAAAGTACGGCTCGTCTGACGAACGCAAGCGTCTCTTGCAGAAATGGGACGAAGAGGTCTCAGTACTGCCACAGTAAGTGACTGACACCACACCAAAAACGAACCACCCGGTTCTGATCTTCTGGATTGTTGCCGGGTGGGTAGGTTTCTGCCTACTGCCATGGTTCATGGTGGAGGATGGCATTTGGTCATTCGTATGGCTGGTCGATGGATATCCGTTCGATGAAGATTATGCGCCCGCCGTTTTCCTGATCGGACAGGGCGAAAAGCTGTGGCTTACGCCGCTTTTGGTCCCGCTTACCTTGCCTTTGTTGATACTCGGCAAACCGAAGTCCGATCCACAATACGCACGTATCCTGATTTTGGCTGGTGCCTTGGGTTTTGGCTGGCTGATTGCGCAAGGGTTCTCAATTGGCATTCGCGGATTCAATTTCGACTGGATGAAGGCGCTGTTCGGAGAACCGAAGATCCGCCAGTTCGGCATGGGATACGGCGCGATGATCTGCGCCACAGCGTTCCTGTTCCTTTTAACTCAGGGTATTGCGGCCCGCGGCGCAATAAATGGCGACGTTTTCGTCGTCAGCGCTATTGGTGGCGTAATCACCATTGTTACAATTTTCGTTTTCTTTCCAATTGCGAAGATGTTGTTTGCCGCCTTCGTTACCGAAGATGGTGCCTATTCAGTTTCGGTATTTGCCTCGAAATTCTTTGATGACCGACTTTGGGGATTGGGCTGTTTTGCCGGTGCCAAATGCGGGGCCGCGTGGAACTCTCTGTTTCTTGCAGTTCTTGTGGGCTTCATCACAACCGCGCTTGGCCTTTGTTTCGCGCTTGTCGTCACACGGTCAGGTTTTCGTTTTAAACGCGGGATGCGCGCGTTGACAGTTTTGCCGATTATCACACCGCCCTTCGTGATTGGTCTTGCACTGATCCTGCTGTTTGGGCTTTCCGGTTCGGTCACCAAATTTGTTGCCGAGATCTTTGGTGTGCAGCCTACGCGCTGGCTTTATGGCATGCCCGGGGTGCTAATCGCTCAGACTCTGGCATTTACGCCGATCGCCTTTCTGGTTTTGATCGGGGTGGTCGAAGGGGTGTCACCTTCGATGGAAGAGGCTGCCCAAACTCTGCGGGCAAATCGTTGGCAAACCTTCAAAACCGTGTCCCTGCCTCTGATGCGTCCCGGCCTGGCCAATGCCTTCCTGCTTGGGTTCATCGAATCCATGGCCGACTTTGGCAACCCGCTTGTTTTGGGCGGGAATTTCGATGTGCTGTCGACCGAGATTTTCTTTGCCATCGTCGGAGCGCAGTACGATCAGGGCCGTGCTGCTGTTCTGGCCATGGTGCTCTTGTTCTTCACACTTTCCGCCTTCTATGCGCAGCGCGCGTGGCTGGGGAAAAAGAGTTATACCACCGTTTCCGGCAAGGGCGACGCGGGTGTGCACCCCTTGATGCCGCGCGGCCTTGCCATACCGGTTCTGGGCATTGCAATTGCCTGGGCGGTTTTCACTGCCGTGGTTTACGGGATGATCATCTATGGAAGTATCGTCGAACTGTGGGGCGTTGATAACTCGCTGACGTTCAAGCACTACGTCACAGCCTTTTCGGTTCGCTTCGAAGAAGAAGGTATTCGCTGGACCGGAGCCGCCTGGGACAGTTTCTGGACCACAATCACCATTGCTGCTATTGCCGCACCGTTGACGGCCGCCGTGGGGTTGGTCACTGCCTATCTGCTGACACGGCAAAGTTTTGCGGGAAAGAATGCGTTTGAGTTTGGTACGATGCTCTCTTTCGCTATTCCCGGCACGGTTATTGGCGTCAGCTATATCCTGGCATTCAACGTGCCCCCGATCGAGATCACCGGCACGGGCGTTATCCTTGTCGTCAGCTTTATCTTCCGCAATATGCCGGTTGGGGTTCGCGCGGGTATTGCGTCTATGTCACAATTAGACAAGTCGCTTGACGAGTCTTCGCTGACGCTCGGTGCAAATTCCTGGCAGACTTTCAGGCGGGTAATTCTTCCTCTTTTACGGCCCGCTATCCTAGCTGCGCTGGTTTACAGTTTTGTCCGGGCCATGACGGCGATTTCGGCGGTGATATTCCTTGTTTCAGCAGAGTATGACATGGCTACCAGCTACATTATCGGTCGGGTCGAAAACAACGATTACGGTCTTGCAATCGCATATTCCACAACGCTGATCTTCGTGATGTTGGCGGCAGTCGGGATGTTACAAATCCTCGTGGGCCGTGTTCAGATCGGGCGACGTACACAACTCGGGACAGAGAAAACGACATGACCGAAACGACTATAGCAACTAAAGCCGCGCCTGTTCGTTTCGAGGGGGTTTCGAAAGTGTTCGGCAGGGATGTGGTGGCTGTCGACAGCATCGATCTACACGTCCAGGCCGGCAAGTTGGTGACGCTTTTGGGCCCTTCTGGTTGCGGCAAAACGACGACGTTGCGCATGATCGCAGGTCTGGAAATGGCGACCTCGGGCCGAATTCTGATCGGCGACCGAGACGTGACCAAATTACCCGCTACCGACCGTGACGTGTCGATGGTATTCCAATCCTACGCGCTTTTTCCTCATATGAGCGTGCTGGAAAACGTCATGTATGGGTTGACCTTTTCCGGCTTCGACAAGCGCGAGTCCCGATCGCGCGCGCTGCATGGGTTAGACTTGGTTGGCCTGAAGGGCTTCGACAACCGTTTGCCAAGTGAACTCTCCGGCGGGCAGCAACAGCGCGTTGCCGTCGCTCGTGCGTTGGTTTTGGAACCGCAGGTTTTGCTCTTTGACGAACCTCTCTCAAACCTCGATGCAAAACTGCGCCGCCAGGTGCGCGAAGATATCCGCGCCATTCAGCAAGATCTCGGTTTGACCGTCGTCTATGTGACTCACGATCAGGAAGAAGCCCTTGCCGTTTCAGATGAGATTGTCGTCATGCGCAACGCTGCCATCGCACAGATCGGCACGCCGCGTAAACTCTATGATGCGCCGGTTGACCGGTTTGTGGCCGATTTCATTGGTGAGGCTAACCTGATCAGCTGCACTATTTTTTCCGTCAAAGGCGATCTAGCCACGATCGAAATCGAGGGCTATCAACACACACTCCCTTCTCGTGGCCTAACGCCTGGTCCCGCAACACTGGCCGTGCGCCCGTCACGGATATTGATTGGATCTGATATCGGCATCCCGGCCAAAGTTGCCAAGGCGACCTATGTTGGCGTGCGGATGGAGTACACTCTGGCCGGTGCCTTCGGGCAGGTATTTGCTGTGCAGGACGACGTGGACGAGCCACTGGAAATCGGCTCGGAAGTCAAAATGTCTTTTGCCGAACGTGGCCCCGTTCTGTTGCCGGAAGGGTGACGTGGGTAAACTTTTAGTCGTCTCTCACCCGGAGGTCGTCCTTGAGCCAGAGAAACCAGTCACCGAATAGGGTTTGAGTGAAATTGGCCGCGCCCGAGCCGACACATTTTCACAAAGTAAGACCATGTCTAGCGTGACAGATATCTGGTCCAGTACCGAGCGAAAAGCGTCCGATACAGACGCTATCCTTGCAAAGCCTTTGGGGCTGGTCACGAATTCCGAACCTGGGTTGGGAGAGAACGACCGAAGCACTACCGGGTTCCTTCCTCCCTCGATATTCAAGGTCCGCTGCTTACACCTTCTTCAAGGCACCCAAGTCCAGCTTCTGCAGTTGGGAAACAGCCCATGCTGCGCAACTGCGTATCGTTCGAACAGTCCTGTCAATCGTCAAAAACCACGACAGAAGAGACTTGGCCATTTTAAACCACGGCGCGGTCGGAACACTGCTTTGATGCCATCTTGCAGGGAAGAAAATCGATCGGCTGTTTGTGCAACCTGGGCAGGGCCACTTCTGGCGCGCGGATATTAAAACTCTTCAACCTGAATTCGGGTCGAGCCCGATTACCTGAACGACGTCATTCGTTCCAAGCGTCGTCGCAGATCATTTTCAAGGTCCCGAACACGGCCGGTGTGCCAGCGATCACGCGACCACCGTCCCGGATCATCCCGTCGGCGTCTTGATCCTCGATCTCGCCACCTGCTTCGGCGATCATCAACTGACCGGCGAGGCAATCCCAGGCGTTCATGTGCTCTTCAATGTACCCCAATAGACGTCCCGCCGCGACATAGGCCAGCGAAAGCGCACCGCTTGCATTGCGATGATAGAGAGCGCCACGTTCGATAAGGGCCGCAATCACCGGAATGACCTTTGATGATTCGACCCGGTTCGAATAGCCAATTGAGACGGTTCCACTTGCAAGTTCCACGCTTGAGGCAACCTGCATGGCGTGTCCATTCAAAGTGGCACCTTCGCCTCGGACCGCCACGTAAGTTTCACCAACGTTTGGCTCGAAAATCACACCGACCTGCGTCTGACTGTCCGAAACGCCCGCTAAGACAATCGTCCAGGCCGGAATGCCATTGACGAAGTTTGTTGTTCCATCAATCGGATCGATCACCCAGTCAAAACCGCTGGAGCCAGCTTTTTCAGCGTGTTCTTCGCCATAAATCCCATCATCGGGAAAAGAGTTCATAATCTTTTGACGAATGAAGGTTTCGACGTTGCGATCCGCCTCGCTGACCCAGTCTTGCGCGCCTTTTTGATCAATGACCAAGGTGTCTCTGGAAGCAAAATACTCTAGTGCAAGCGCGCCGGCCTCTTCGGCTACCGCAACGGCGAAGTTTTTTCGTGCAATGATGTTATGCATAGGTCGGCTCGCTTCCTGCTAAATGCAACACCATCCCTAGTGGATAGGGTGTCAGAACACAAAACAGTGTTTGCCAGACAGAAATCCACTTTCTTCGAGTCACCCGAGTTTCTGTCGAAAGAATATGCCAATTAAAGCACTCATTCACTTCCGTGCAGTGAAGTCGCATATTGCTCGTGACCATCGCCGGATTTTGAGAACACTGCATCGCAGCACTTGAAGTTGCGATGACGGTCCACATCGGGCTGCCTGCGAGAGGGGCCCAGAGATGTTATGTTTCAATGGCTTCAGAAATAGCCAGGGCATCTTCAAGTTCAACACCAAGATACCTGACCGTGCTGTCCATCTTTGTGTGCCCCAACAGAAGTTGGAAGGTGCGAAGCACAAAGTTCCATATGCTGCGACCTGCATCATAGTCCGCTTTCGTTCAGTCGATCCAATGAGCCAAATCACATAATCACAATTGTTCCCTTCATATGTGGATGAAACGCACAGAAATATTTTGTTTCCATACCTTTAGTAACCTCAACTTTGGCGCTGACACCGTTTGGGATCTCCCCAGTGTCCCATCCGAACTCATCGGCCGTGGCCGTATGAGGCGCCAGATCTTCATTGGTCCATTGAATGGTATCACCAACAGACACGTTCAGAAGCTTTGGAGTGAATGCGAATGCTTTGATCCTAACTTCGTGGACTACGGGTTCTGCCGCCCGGGCTCGCGTTCGGGTTAAAGCGAGAGCGGCCGCCGATGCGACCGCTCCAACCATTACGCGACGGCGTGAATGGGCTTTTCCCATCACTGCAGTGCCTCGACCATCATTTCGGCGTGGCCTTCATGGGCTTTAAAGATCTCAAGTCCCTGCTCGAACAGAGCCTTCACCTCGGCATTGTCGATATTGGGGATCATTGTGTTCTCCACCAGATCATTCACCGCCTGGTGATAGGCCAATTCATTGGCTGCATAAGCGGCATCAAACTCTGCTCCACGCAGCTTGACGAAGCCATCGATGATCTCTTCGGCATTGGCATTCAGCGTTTGGCTGAACGCATTGTCCTGCGCTGACACGCCCAGTTTTTCGAGCAGGCCCAAGGCCGCTTCATTCACGGCAGTATGGTCGCGGATCATCGTGTTTGCGAATTCATGGATGTCGGGGTTCGACGACAAAGCTAGCGCCAGATAGGCATACCGAATGTCGATGTTATCGGCCGTATAGGCAATGTGAGCGTATTCGAGATCGCTCATCTCGGCGACGTCCTGCGCAGAGGCTTGAGCGCCAGTCATGGAAAGTGCCACAGCAAATGCGGAAATCAGTTTCTTCATTTTGGAGACTCCACTGAGTGTTACGATGGCAATAGGAGTAATCCGAACCGGGAAGTGAGATATATGCGGGAACGTTCGATTTTCTGTGCAGATCGTTCAAGCTGCTGTACAAAAACGCCAAATAATGCCATGAAAATGCATGCTTGATTTGCTTAGCGATATCCTTACGAAACTGTCTGTTCAAGGCGCGCTCTATTTTCGAACTTCGTTGACCACCCCTTGGGGGATTGAAGTTCCCAAGTTCAATAACGTCGCCCGATTTCATTTTGCTCATAGGGGCAATTGCCTGATCGAAGTTGAAGGATATGAAAAAGTGGTGGGGCTGGAGCAGGGCGATCTGTTGATTGTTCCGCATGGCGCGTCACACAAGTTGTACTGCGCGGCTGAAACAAGAGATGCAGTTTTGCCGCTGGACACGGTAATCGAGCGGTCGGGATACACTGGAACTGGGGTTCTGGTTTACGGCGGCGACGGCGATGAACGTGACACGCAACTTATCTGCGGCCATTTTTCATTCGACCCTCATGCAAAACACATACTGTTGGAACGCCTTCCACCGATCATTCACCTAAGGAATTACGGGGAATCCGCTGGAAAATGGATGGAGGCGACACTGCGCATGATCGGAGATGAGGCCGGGGGTCTTCGCCTCGGTGGCGATCTCATTGCTTTGAAGATGTCAGAAGCCATTCTTGCGCAGGCCATACGTTCGTTTGTGGAAAGTGACGAATCCTCGAGGTGGGGCTTGAACGGATTCTCTGATCACCATCTGGCTCGGGCTCTTGACGCGTTTCACAAGGATCCAAGCGCATCCTGGACGATAGAAACAATGGCGCGCATTGCAGGCATGTCACGAACAAACTTTGCGGTTCAGTTTCAGAAAAAGATGGCGATGTCGCCAATGCAATACGTAACAGCTTGGCGGCTGGAGATCGCGAAACGCTGTCTTACTGACCCATCAAGTTCTGTTTCGGATGCGGCAGAACGCGCTGGATACGCATCGGATTCTGCTTTTGCACGCGTTTTCAAGAGGGAAATTGGGCTCTCACCTGCCGGCTTCCGTCGGCAGATCACATTATCATCGGCGCAATAAACCGGACGGGATCTGTTGCGAAGTTTTAACTTGCCACAGTGATATCTTTGTACCGGCGGACTAAGCCGCCAGCTCCGTAAATTGCCGAAACGGACAGACACCGGGCGTGATTTGCCCTTTGCGGATTATGTGCACCACTTCTATTCCGTCGAGCGTTTTGCCGTGGTTGTCGACGGCTGGGTAAAGATAGACCCACGCGCCTTTCCCCTTGATGTTGATCACACCATTCACGCTATAATAGGTATTGACAATACCTATTATAGCACACAGATAGTGAGGCGTATCGTTAAGGTAGATCCGATGACTCGTACCATGCCAATTCGGCCACATATGTTTGACATCACAGCGGATGAAATCGCGACTTTGGTCAACCAGTTCTATGCGCGCATCAGAGTGCATCCTGATCTGGGGCCGGTATTTGACAGGGCAATCGAAGATTGGCCGGAACACGAAGAAAAGATCGCAGCCTTTTGGCGCGGCGCCATTCTACGAGAGGCAGGCTATTCGGGTAACCCGATGCAGGTTCACCTGGCGAACTCTGAAATCCTACCAGAACATTTTCGCCTGTGGCTCGACCTGTTCGAAGACACCGCAAAAAAAGCCCTTAAACCTGCAACCGCCGAAGCGTTCTCTCATTTGGCCAGCAGGATCGGTAAGGGCTTGTCATTCGGAATTGAGAACTTTCGTCGTGAGGCTGACACTCCACCGGTGTTGTCATGACGGTCTCTGTCTATACCAAAGCTCAGGTCATCTCTGATCCTCCCGCACGCGTTGTCAAACGTTGGCTGCAGGCGGGCTGGGGCGACGTGAAACGCAACCCGGGATATTCCTTGCTTTACGGTGGTTCACTCGTAGTTCTGGGGTGGATTTGCATTGCGGCCCTGATGCTCAACGATCTTGGTTGGGTTTTGTTGCCTTTGCTAGCTGGCGGCGTTTTGGTCGGACCACTTGCAACGATTGGTCTTTATTCCGTAGCAAGCGGTAAAACAGGGCTCAGAGCGGCCACGGGTCAGATTACGTTGGTGGGCGTCATACTGATGGTTTTTGCTCTCATCTGGATTCGCGCGGCCACAGTTATGTTCGCCATAGTCTACGGGCTGCGCCCATTCTCAAGCTTCGCAGATACGCTGCTTTTGCTGATTACTACGCCATCAGGATGGGCGCTGTTAATCGCAGGATCATTGGTTGGCGGGCTGTTTGCGGCATTAGGGTTTGCGGTGTCAGCGTTTTCATTGCCAATGCTGATCGACCGCAAGATCGATGGCTTCTCGGCTATGGGGCTCAGTTTCAACGCCACCACTCACAACTTCAAGCTTTGCTTGTGCTGGGGAGCCATCATCACTCTTTTGACTTTGGTTGGAATACTGTCCGGGCTACTGGGTTTGGTCGTGGTGTTCCCATTGCTCGGGTACGCGACCTGGCATGCTTATGCCGAGCTTTTTCATGGAGATGCATAAATGACCGAAGCGCTTCCAAAAGGCGTGGTGCACTATGCGACCTCGCGGTTCACGCATGAGACATTGCCAGAAAAGCTGCGCAAAGATCACAGCACCAAAGCGGGTGTTTGGGGTCAATTGGCTGTGCAACATGGGCAACTTCTACTGAGCCGGGATGACAAGGGTGATCTGGTTCTGGGCGTTGGGGCCACTGCTGTGTTCGCGCCACAGGAAACTCATTCGGTGAACCCGATTGGCGAAGTTGAGTTTGAAGTACGCTTCCACCGGCAGGAGGCGCCCGATGCAGCGTGAGAGTTTTCTTGAGGATGCTGCCGTCCTGTGTGCCCTTGCTTTGATCTTTGTCGGTGGCGTAGCCATACTTGGCTGGGGGGTTCCTACCGCCTACGTGCTGCACGGTTGGTTGATCGCAATAGCCGCTGGTTGGGGGTTGATGTGGATGATCAACCGTTTGAGCGAGGCCCCAAAGGACATCCCTTTAGAATACAATGACAAGGTCATTCGGTTTGGTGTCATCGCCGCGCTGATTTGGGCAATCATAGGGTTCACGGTTGGCGATATCCTCGCCTGGCAGTTGGCGTTTCCAGCACTGAACGGCGATATGTTCTGGTCGAACTTCGGCCGTTTGCGCCCGGTTCATACATCTGCCGTGATTTTTGGTTTTGGCGGCAACGCGTTAATCGCGACGTCGTTTTATGTGGTCCAACGTACCTCGCGCGCCAGATTGGCCAGTGAATCTCTGCCCTGGATGGTGTTCTGGGGGTACAATCTGTTCATGGTCCTTGCGGCGACCGGCTACCCCTTGGGGATCACCCAATCCAAGGAATATGCCGAACCGGAATGGTATATGGATCTGGTTTTGCTGATCGTCTGGGTTGGTTATCTAGGTCTGTACCTAAAGACGCTCTCTCGCCGGGCCGAACCGCATATCTATGTGGCTAACTGGTACTACCTGGCCTTCATCGTCGTCATCGCGATGCTGCATACGGTGAACAACCTCTCGGTTCCGGTCTCCATTGCCTATCCCAAAAGCTACTCGCTGTTTTCCGGCACACAGGATGCAATGACGCAATGGTGGTATGGGCACAATGCTGTTGGCTTCCTGCTGACCGCCGGGTTCCTAGGGATGCTGTATTACTTCTTGCCCAAAGCTGTGAACCGGCCAATCTACTCTTACCGAATGTCAATTGTTGGCTTCTGGGGGATCACCTTCCTGTATCTCTGGGCTGGCTCACATCACCTTCACTACACGGCGCTACCGGACTGGGTTCAGTACCTTGGCATGACCATGTCGATCATCCTGCTGGTCCCCAGCTGGGCCTCTGTGTTCAACGGAATCCTTACGATCAACGGGGCTTGGGA
Organism: Ruegeria faecimaris; assembly: GCF_900182615.1. Classification (GTDB taxonomy): domain Bacteria; phylum Pseudomonadota; class Alphaproteobacteria; order Rhodobacterales; family Rhodobacteraceae; genus Ruegeria; species Ruegeria faecimaris. Next base: position 24,902 of record NZ_FXTE01000007.1, read on the forward strand.
TAAGGTCCGGACGGATCCGGCGGTCCGGTTTATGATGGTCGCGATTCTGTTCTACGGACTGTCGACATTCGAAGGGTCGTTCATGGCGATCCGTCCGGTCAATTCGCTGAGCCACTACACGGATTGGACCGTTGGCCACGTACATGCCGGCGCGTTGGGCTGGGTCGCCTTCATCACCTTTGGTGCCATGTATAAAATGGTGCCCTGGATTTGGAAACGAGATGGTGTGTATTCATTGCGGCTGGAGGCATGGCACTTCTGGCTCGCCCTGAGCGGGACGCTGATTTACGTCGGCGCAATGTGGAACAGTGGCATCACACAATCGCTGATGTGGCAGACCTATGATGCGGATGGTGCGTTTCTTTATTCCTTCCTCGACAGTGTGATCGCAATGCATCCTTACTATGTCGCCCGTGCGATCGGGGGGCTGCTGTATCTGATCGGAGCGTGCATCGGTGCATACAACATCTACATGACGGTCAGTGGGCCGCGGCAAACCGAGACCAGGCAATCCGGACCTTTGGTCCAGCCGGCGGAGTAGCAGCCCATGAGTACACAACACCAAAAGCTCGAACGCCACTCACTTGGCTTTGCCATGGCCATCCTGCTGGTTGCATCAATCGGTGGCATTGTTGAAATCGCCCCTTTGTTCACCATCGAAAACACGGTGGAAGAAGTCGACGGTATGCGGCCCTACACTCCGCTGGAACTGGCCGGGCGCGATATTTATGTGCGCGAGGGCTGCTATGCCTGCCACAGTCAAATGATCCGCACCCTACGGTCGGATATCGAACGCTATGGGCACTACAGCCTGGCCGCCGAAAGCATGTATGACCATCCGTTCCAATGGGGCTCGAAACGTACAGGGCCGGACTTGGCGCGAATTGGCGGTAAATACTCTGACGCTTGGCATGTGGCGCATCTGGAAGCGCCGCGAGAGCTGGTGGAAGGCTCGATCATGCCTGGTTATGCGTTTTTGTCTGACGCGCGGCTGGAAACAGGCCACCTGCCTGCCTCTTTAAGAGCCCTTAGCCGCGCCGGGGTGCCTTACACAGATGCTCAGATCGAAAATGCGGAAAAGGATGCTGCATGGCAAGCAGATGCCGAGCAATATTATGAAGGTGAACTGCAAGAAAGTTACGGTGAAAACGTTCAGGTCAGGGATTACGACGGGCACCCGAGTGAGTTGACGGAAATGGATGCCCTTGTGGCCTATCTGCAGGTTCTTGGCACATTAGCCGATCTGGATTCGGTAGATTACGAGGAGATTAATCGATGACACATGATACCGTTCTTGTCTTCTCCAAGACCTGGGGTGCAATCTACCTGCTGGTCGTCTTCCTTGCCGCAGTTGTCAGGACCTACTGGCCCTCACGGCGAAAAGTCTACGATGACGCTGCGCAATCTCCGCTGGACCATCAGGAGGATCAGCCGTGGCGCTAAAGGGAAAGGATCCGGTTTCCGGTACTGATCTGACCGGCCACGAGTGGGACGGTATCAAAGAGTTGGACACACCTGTTCCCTGGGCGGCCCGATGGGCTTTGTGGATCAGTATCATCATCGCAGCACTGTTTTGGGTGTTCTACCCATCCTTCCCAGGTGCGCGCGACTATGCAAAAGGGCTGTTGGGGTATTCATCCCGATCAGAGGTTGTTGCAGAACTTCAGCAAGCGAATGCTGATCGTGAAATGACATTTGCGCCTTTTGCGTCACAGGATCTCGAAGAACTGGCCGCAGACCCAACACTGGAGGCAAGGTATAGCGCGTCGATTTCCAAGCTTTACGCTGACAATTGTGCCGCTTGTCACCGGAATGATCTGAAAGGGCAGCCTGGTTTTCCCAATCTGGTAGACGGACATTGGCTGTGGTCAGGCGCACCGGAAGAGGTTGAGGCGACCATACGCTATGGGATCAATGCGCAGCATGACGATACACGGATTGCACAGATGCTGGCGTTTGGCGCAGACGGCATGATCGAAAAGCAGCAGGTTGAAGAGGTTACAGAATTTGTCTTGGCCCTCTCTGGAAAGCAGCATGATGCGACGGCGGCTGGCGCCGGTAGATTGATCTTCGAAGAAAACTGTGCGGCCTGTCATGGCGATGACGGGCGCGGGGGCTATGAAATCGGCGCGCCCGATCTGGGTGATGAACGCTGGATCTATGGAGGCGACCGGGATGAGATTTACCATAGCATTTATCACGGTCGGCAAGGTGTGATGCCTGCGTGGGAAGGACGTCTGAGCGACGCCCAGATTCGAATGCTCACGTTGTATCTACTGTGGAATGCAGAAGATGCACCAAGTTGAAGAAAATCCACGATTCCGAAGGGCAATGTATCTGATGATACTGGTCCTTCTGGTCGGCTACATCGGGTTCAAGGCATGGCACCTTTCCATGGCTTTCGAGGCATGGGAAGGACAGGCGATTGCAAAGGCTGTGCCTGGCGCGGCCAAGTAACAATCAAATTATTATAGGACTACAGTTTGCGTATTAATCGCTTGATGCCAGCGCATGACTGACTTCCAACGCTCGGATCAGGTTTTTCATGCCACGGTTTCCTTCCAATACGTCCTGTAAAGTCTTGGTATCCAAGGCAGCAAAAAACGCCTCCTGAGCTTCGTTCAGAATTGGCAACAATCCACAAGCGGGCGTCATTACACAACAGCCGCCGTCTTCCTTCATGCATTCCACCAAAGGTGTGCCGCGTTCGGATTTTCGTAGTAGGCCGCCAATCGATATCGCATTGGGAGGTAGGGCCATACGCATGCCACCGTTGCGCCCACGCGTGGATTCTACATAGCCCTCGTGTGTAAGCCACTGCGAGATCTTGGCCAGGTGATTAAAGGGCAAGTTTTGCATAGCCGCGATCTCACGCGTCGACATCAACCCTTCTTCATGGGTGGCAAGATGGATCAGGATGCGCAGGGCATAGTCGGAGAACTTGGTAATTTGCATAGTTATTCTTCCCATAAAAAATAGGCTTTGAAAATGCCTATTTTATTGACATCTTTTTTTACCCTTATAATAGGCATTTAGAATACCTAATAGAGGGGATGGCTCATGCAGCCCGTTGTGTTATTGATCTCGCTGATCCTGATGCAGTGCTGTCACTTGTCTTCTGGTTGGCCGTGCGGGCTTCTGATGGGCCGGAACCCGGACCCAAGGCCAACTCGAAACGTTCGGGCTTGATCTGGGCAATGACGATTGTCGGCGTAATTGTTGCGGTTGGCACATTGCGACCGTGGCCACATGCCGTAGCCAGCACAGACGACGCCTTGACCGTCTCTATCACCAGCGGGCAGTGGTGGTGGGATATCGACACCGTCGAGATTCCCGTTGGAATACCCATAAATTTTAGCGCCACGACCGAAGACGTTACCCACGGATTGGGCATTTACACCTCAGACCTTCGCCTTCTGACGCAGGTCCAGGTGATCCCGGGCTACACAACCGAAGTCACGTATACGTTCGATGATCCGGGCTCCTACCAAATCCTGTGCATGGAGTTCTGCGGAGTGGCGCATCCCCGCGTAAAGACAACTGGCAAGCCCCCGATCTTCGGGGGCTTGCCTGATACTGCGGGGTATTCGACGGCGGGCACCGTTTGGTGTGATCGGGTATTCCGTCGCTGCGTGTGGCTAAACAGCCTTTTGGCGACGACCTTGGGGAAAGACGGTTTCCATACGCGGGCGCATTGGCCGGCTCACACATTGCAGCTACCTGATGCGCCTTCGTTTTGATTGACGGTGGCGGGATTGCTTGTGACCGATGCGGCCCGTCGTGTCAGAAGACTGCCAATCTCAGACCCCAACTGCAGTTCTGAGACCTGTCCAAGGTGATGCACAACGATCCGTCCCGACTGATCCAACAAGACAAGGCTTGGTGTACCGCGCATGCGAAAGCGGGACATCGTGTTTGGCAATTGCCCCACCCCCTGCCTGTCCACGCCGACAGGGAAGGTGATGCGATATTCATGCAGGAAGGCTTTCAGAGACACCGGTGTCATGGCGTCGTGATGCTCGAACACAGTATGCAAGCCAATCACGGCTACCTTTTCTTCAGGAAACGTTTTTTGAATTGATTGCACCAAGGGAATACCATGCAGGACGCATCCCGGGCACAACATTTGAAATGCCTCAATAACAACAACCCGTCCCCTTAGACCACCTAAGGTTAGGGGTGTGTCTGTGTTAAACCATTCCGAAACGTCTAGTTCTGGTGTTTGCATTTTCATTGCCCTCAATAACACGCAGCCGTCTTGGGTTCGGCGGCTGCGTAGTCGAATGTCAGTGAAGCTTCCCCGGCAGGCTCAGGTCGCCGGATGCGACGTCGAAAACATCTGTGACGCACAGCAAGGGCGCATGGATGTTAGCGTTCACTCGCAATGCAGAAGTGACACCATCGTAAGCGACACCATCCAGTTCTACTTTGCTGGCAAAGCCGGCATTCACCGAGATTTCGGGCCTGTCGAACAAAGGCGTAAACCCAGAGCTGTCCAGAAAGATCGGGAACCCAGGCCATGTCGCAGGTAGCTTGGGCGAGGAACCCTCGGGGATGTCACGTACGGCAAGCGCGTCGGGTCCGCACGCTTCGGTCGGGGTCAACACAACCCAGTGGCTGTGCCATTCGATGCCGTCATTCGCCGGATCTCCGTCGCCGTTCTCGTCAAAAAGCGGTGTGTCATCAAAATCTGGATGACTGGTTGCGGCCATTGCAAGGATGCCTGTGCCGCCTTCGAACCCAACGACCGAAGGGTCCAAAGAAGTAGGCCAGACATATGACCAGACATCTGATCCACCAACCTCTCCGGTTGCCACCGGAACCGAGGCGCCAGCCGCTCCATTCGTTGTCATGTGAAAAGTGACCGTGTTTCCATTGCGATGCGCATGCGCTGCCAGAATGTCAAAGTCCACGACTTTACTGGCGTCCGGCGAAGATATGATGGCGCCATCTTGATGGATGGCATGGTTCCCATCTGCAAGAGCCGTGCCTCCGATGACCAGCGCCAAAGTGGAAGTGAGCATTGAGAGTTTCATGAGTGTCTCCAATCAAATAATATCGAGTCGCTACTATAGTGAGAAATGCATTGCAACTATAATTTCGAGTCGCTACTAAAAGTGTTATGAACACAGATCATCGCATACGCACGCTAATCAACCGTTTGGCCCGTATTGATGCTTCCGAAGGATGGGCGGGAGATTTGAACCCGACTCAGAGGATGGCGCTGGAATACCTCGCACAGGCGAACATGTTTTCGCGCTCGCCGTCGCAAGTTGCAGAGTATATCGGAACAACCCGTGGAACGATGTCACAAACGCTCAAGGCTTTGGCGCGCAAGGGCTATGTAGAAGAGCAACGCAAAGAGCTTGATCAACGGTCGATCTCTTATGACCTGACCAAGGAGGGGGTCAAAATTGTACGTCAGCCGAACCCTGTTGCACAGGCAATTGGAGATATGCCCGTAGAAAACCAAGCCGTGCTTGAGCAGGGGTTGATGCAAAGCCTCAGTCTGGCTTTGGCCGCAAATGGAGGTCGGTCATTCGGCCAATGCAAATCCTGCACATACCATGATGCCACGACGGAAAACGGTTTCTGCAAACTGTTGGGTGTATCATTGGACGTCGGTGAAAAAGACAAGATCTGTATCGAGCATGAGGAAGCCAGATGAACCATTTTGATTTATCGGCGAACATCGACGGCATATTTGTCGGAGCGGTCAAAGATTGTTGGGAAGGCAAACCGCCATCGGCCATTCAAAAAGACAGGGTGGACGGGCGGCAGTTGATTACTTCGCTCGGATTTTCCGAGGATGCACAGGCAGATTTGACCGTGCATGGAGGCGAAGACAAAGCCATCCATCATTATGCTTTTGATCACTACTCGGCTTGGCAAGCAGAGGGCCTAATAGCACCCGGCACACTGCCAGTGGCGTTCGGTGAGAACATTTCAACAACGGGGCTGACCGAGGAAAACCTCTGCATTGGCGACATCCTGTCACTGGGTACGGCGGTTGTTCAAATCAGTCAGGGGCGGCAACCGTGCTGGAAACTCGGGCTACATACGGGGCACAAGGAAATGCCTTACCAGTTTCAGAAGACGGGCCGAACCGGATGGTACTATCGTGTGCTCGAACCTGGCGAAGTTGGTTCCGGTGATCGGATTACCTTGGTTGAAAGGTTAAATCCCAATTGGTCTGTATTGGCCGTCACACGTGCAAGGTTGACTCGTCGCATTCTGCCAGAAGATGCCGAGGTGTTGTCTCAGATGAAAGAACTGGCTCAAGGTTGGCGACAAGCGTTCTGCCGAATGGCGGAAGGCAACGCCATAGAGGATACATCGGCGAGACTAGGTGCCTGAGGCATTCTATGAAGCATTTAAGCCGTGATTAGCGATAACGCACCTTCCTCGAACCGAAAACAATCGAGAATACGAAAGCAGCCAGCCGCCAAATATCAATCCTTTGGCAAACCGAACTCAATTGAGACATAAGCCTTAGCTTCGATGAAAGTTAGTAGCCTTGGTGCAGAACTACTTGACGTTAGGGTCAGAATTGAATGACGCAAACTGCTCATTGCTTGAGGACACCCTCTGATGGGCATGTTTCTCATATCACGTCGCGGCGAGGTCACCCGCCGCTTGAGCAAGAATCCAGTCAATCCCACGCAGAAAATCGTTTATTGTCAGTTGGTTGTCTTCTCCGCTCGAGGCTGAGAGCACAAACCCATGTGCATAGTCGATCAGCACGTGAACAAGAACATCACCGCCATCGCTGTTTTCGAGTTGGTCCGTGCTGACCTTTAATTCCTCGGCCACGTTCATTAGGTCCGCGCTCATGAGCGTTACATCGTCTAGGATTGCACGGAGTAGATTGGCGTTCTTCAAAGCACAACCATAGTAAGTCGCCATAATGCAGCGGGCGCGTTTGACCGGGTTGCCACCATTCACTCCATCCAAGACGCCTGCAAAGGCAAGTTCTACCAGATCGGACAATAGTTGCTTCTTGCTACCTGCGTGATAGGTCACGGCCATCGGAGTGACGTCAAGCTGATCGGCAAGTATGCGAAACGATAGCGCATCAACACCTTTGCTTTGGGCGATCGGCAATGCGGCCTGCAGGATCACTTGCTTCGAAAGGCGCTGTGCAGCCTTTGACGGTCGCCCTGGTGGAGAAGCTTTCGTCATCTGGTTTTCAGTCTGTAATCGAGATCTACCAGACCGGAGGAAAAGCTGCTAACCGAAACCAACTCCAGATCAACGTCACCTTCTGTTTCACCAAAGATCCGAATGCCTTCACCAATCAGAATGGGAACCAAGGTAATCCGCATGTCCTCAATCAGCCCGGCTTTGAGGAAGGATTGGATGATTGCACCGCCATCCACATAAACTCGATTGTAACCACGTGCGCCAAAATCCTCCATCAAATCAGTGGGTGTTTTGTCTGAAACTTCAACTCTTTCGCGCAGCTCATCTGGAATGCCTGAGGGCTTCATTGAGCGACTGAGAACCACCACTGGTTTCTTGTAAGGCCACTCCCCAAATCCCAGAACTGTCCGGTACGATCCGGACCCCATCACGATCACGTCGACGCTACTCTGAAACGCAGCGAACCCGTGATCTTCGTCTGCAGTGGGTTGCTTTTCCAACCAGTCCAGCCTGTGATCTGGCCTTGCGACAAAACCGTCTAGGCTCATTGCCATCATGATATGTCCTGTGGGCATCCTCTGGCTCCCTGTGATTTATTTATATGCTGTATAATAACGGTTCTGAGGATACTCAAGGGGAATGCTGTTACGATTGACCCAGAATCCAATCCGAGAAGGACTGTACTGCGCCGGTTGGAGCGGAGCTATGCGGTTGAACCAAAAAATACCCATAGTCGGGCAGATCGGTTTCCGACAACCGAAACAGTCTTTCAGCATTTAGATCGTCTCGAACCAGATCATCCATCAAAGCTATTCCCTGTCCGTCGATGACTGCTTGCGCCCGGACATTTGGGTCAGGAACGATTAGCGCATCTCTCCTTGATTGTCGGGGAAGCTTTGCGACGTTCAGCCAATCAGACCAGACGTTGCTGTCATCACGATCTCTCAGAAGCGTAAGATGCGATATTGCCTCTTTCATTCCTAACTCTATCACTAGGTCAGCTGCCGCCCGGTCACCCACAGGATAGGGCGGCATGGGCATGAACGGAGTAACGGTGCCGCCGATCCAATTCCCGTTACCCCACCTGATTGCAAGATCCACATCCTGCATTTCCGCTTGTGAAAACTCGATCATCGGTTGAATGCGAATCTGTACGTCCGGGTGGATTTGCATGAATGACATCAGGCGTGGCGACAGCCAGCGCGCAGCGAAATAGGTTGAGACGCCAACGGTTAGAGAACGCGTTGAAATCCCCTTTAATGCATGAATTTCAGCTTCGATTTCTTCGTATCGGGTCTGGCAGATCGCGAGCAGTTTTAATCCTTCACCAGTGAGTGTGACACCACGCGATGTGCGCTGGAACAGGATCATCCCAAGATCGGCTTCAAGCGTTTTGATCTGATAGCTGATGGCGCCCTTTGTCATGTTGAGCGCCGATGCTGCCGTCGAGAAGCTGGAATAACGAGCAATCTCGGCAAATAGCCTGAGTAAGTCATGGTGATGAAATCGGGTACTCATATTCTTAGTGTACAAATTTTCTAAACGCTAAGAGTAGTTTTTTTCGATTTTCAAACATGTTTTTAAGGTCGACAAGTGCATTCAAGCTCGTGGAGCGATGAAATGAAGTTGGAATCGTTGAACGCAAAAGCAGAAACACCGACACCGGCGGGGCACCGCGGCCGCGCGCGCAGACGCCGCTTGGCCCGTAGTATTGCCCCTTCTGAGAGCACACCGTTCACGGGTCGCAGGATACCTGCATACAATCTACTAAGTGAAACGGTATTGGCCCGGATCGAAGATCAAGCCGACTGGATTCTAAGAAATATTGGCGTCGAGTTTCGGGGGGATCGAACGGCACTGGATCACTTCGCCCAAACGGGTGCCCGCATCGATGGCGAACGCGTGCGGTTTGAACCGGGTCATGTCCGTGCGCTTTGCGCTACGGCCCCAAGTGAATTTCAGTTGCATGGCCGAGACCCGGTCAGAACGGTGACACTTGGCGGTGACAACGTTGTGCTGATGCCGGGATACGGCTCTCCCTTTGTCAGCGATCTGGTGAAGGGCCGACGATATTCGACGCTGAAGGATTTCCGCAATTTCGTCAAACTGGCCTACAGTGCGGCTGCCTTGCATCATTCCGGCGGCACGGTTGTCGAACCGACAGATGTGTCGGTGAATAAACGGCATTTGGACATGATGCTGGCGCATCTGACACTCTCAACCAAGCCCTTTATGGGCTCTGTTACGGCACCCGAGCGCGTGCGTGACAGTATCGAGATGGCACGCCTCGTCTTTGGACGCGACTTCATGGAGCACCACGCGGTGATGCAGGCCAATATCAACGTCAATTCGCCATTGATTTATGATGATACCATGTCAACGGCTCTGCGTATCTATGCGGAGGCAGGCCAATGTGTCTGCGTCTCCCCTGCGATTTTCGCGGGTGCCATGGGGCCGCTTTCGCCGGCGGCTGTGGCGGCGCAAACTCTGGCAGAAGCGATGGTTGGCATTGCGCTTGCGCAACTGGTGCGCCCCGGTTGTCCGGTGGTGTTCGGCTCGTTCCACTCCACAATGAACTTGCGCACGGGCGCTCTGACCTTTGGATCGCCCGAGGCGAACATGACCACGATGGCGCTGACACAATTGGGACGAAGGCTTGGCGTACCTGTGCGCTCTGGCGGTGGGCAGATCACCGCCTCCAATGCGCCAGATGGGCAAGCGATGCAGGACAGCACCGGTGCCATGTGGTCCACGCTTTTGTCCGGAGCCCATCAGGTCTGGCATGCGGCAGGCTGGCTCGAAGGTGGGCTTGTGATGTCCTACGAGAAATTCATCATGGATCTCGACCACTGTGGCGCGATGCTGAAACTGCTGCAGGGCTTCGAAACGAATGAGGAGGCATTTGGCCGTGATGCCTATTTTGAAACGGGCCCGGGCGAAAATTTCCTGTCGACCAAACACACGCTGCGCCACTATGCGGCAGCAAATTATGAGCCACAAATTTCTGACGCAGGGCCATTCGAGACCTGGTCTGAAAATGGTGCTCTCACGTCAGACCAACGCGCCACCGCGCGGTGGCATCAGATGTTGAACGATTACCAGCGTCCTGAAATTAAACCCGGCATACAAGCCGCGCTCGAAGACTTCGTGTCAGAACGCAAAGCGCGAATGCCGGATGAATGGTACTAGAACGGAATACCCAATACCTAAGAACTCTGCCGGGATTGCCAACTTGCTTGAGCAAGATTGAAGAACGTCGGCGCCTATGTCGTCAGGAGGACATTTCGCGGGCATAGCTGATCCAAAACTGGAAGGCATCTGATCGGGCATGGTGGTATAAAGCTGAAGCAAGTTGATAGCGGGGAGACGGGAGCTGATGGTGATCTGGTCATGGGCAACCAGAAATCTCTGAGCCTGCCAGAGTGACTTGTTCGGACCGATGATCTTTTCGCGTTTTCGGGTTGATTGGTGGGATCCTTCAATCCGGTTACTTCGACCCTTGTGCATTGCGCAGTGCTGGGCTCAGGTTTTTGAAGACACTGAACAATTTCAAAATTTGATTTCGAGAACGAACTCACTTCGGTGTTGTCAGTCACCTTTGTTCTCGCTCTTTTCTTGTCTTCGCATTGAGACCGGCTCAGGCCTATTCAGCAATTTCGTTGATCAATCGTGTCTCGAGAAGTTGACCGTTCTGGTAAAGGACCGGGTAAGCAATCGATGCAATATGACTGTTGAACTCCCGGAAAGCCCGCAATGTCTCTAGATGAATATCACTGGTTTCGAAGCTTTCCGTTGTTCCATGCTGCAACCGGCGCAGGTGACGCTTGCGGCTTTCACGTTCCACGCGTTTGATTTCGGTTTTTTCAAGGCTGAGAAGCCGGGCGCTTTCCAGATCGTCTGAAACAAGTACATTTGATGCCAGTTTCATGTTTGCAAGAATACCTTCATGCATCTGAACAAGTTCGGACCAGCCATCTTGCGAAAAGCTTGAGCCTTTGGCCCGCATTTCACCGGCCAATACAGTCAGGCGTTTGGCGACAACGTCACCCGCCGTTTCAAGCCTGATCGCAAACTCCATAAGGTCGCGCGCGGTTTTAGCGTCGTGTTTTTCATATAGCTCAGGGGGTATCGCGGCGACAAAGGCTCGAATACCCGAGAGGCACCGGTTTACGTCCTCGTCAATGGCCTGAACTGACCGGATCTGTTCTTTGTCTCCGCTGCGGTAAAGTTCAAGAGCAGGACGGAACATGGTTTCGAGAAGATCGCTCATCCGCAGCAGCTCACGCTTGAGGCTCGGCAAGGCCTGATTGGGATTTGCCACGTCTTCCATGTCCAATGCGCTGACCGGTTGTGCGGGTTGCGACTTCTGTACTTTCTGCTGGTCTGGCAAGAGCCTTTCGAGCAAGTTCTGCCAGTGTCCACAAAACGGAAGGGCTAAAACCAAAAGCGACAGGTTGAAAGCAAGATGCACGTTGACTAGCATTTGCCCCCCTTGCGGGTCGCCCAAAAGCCCGGTTCGTAGGGCAAAATTTGCTGCAAACAAACTAGCCAACGCCCAACTGCCTCGCAGCGCCAAATTTGCATAGGGTATTCGTCGGGCAGTCACTGGCATTCCTCGGGTTAGCCATACCGGAATGAAGGCCGAGCCAAAGTTCGCGCCAAAAACCAAAGACATTCCGGCGGCAAATGGGATCGCTCCAATTTGCACAAGTGTCACACACATAAGGATGGCCGCTACCGAGGAATGCATGACGAAGGCTAAGGCACTCCCGACAAGAAATGCAGTGATATAGTCGCGCGACAAGTAATCCGCGACTGTGGGTAAAAATGCACTGTCCCGAATTGGGTCCATCGCCTCACGAAGGAACCGAAGTGAGATCAGGATAAAGGCAACGCCCATCAGAATGCGCCCTAGTTGTCGGGCTTTTTTGGCTTCGGTCTTGACGAATAGATAGCCTCCAATCGCCAGCAGCATTGGAATAAGCCAGTCCAACCGGAACGTAAGAATCTGGATGATCAGTGCTGAACCTAGATCGCCTCCGAGCACAATCGCCAGACCGGCAGGAAAACTCAACATTCCACTGGCAGCAAACCCAGAGGTCAACAGCGCCACTGCCGCCGAACTTTGCAGTACAACCGCCATCATCAGACCCACAAGTGAGGCCTGCAGGTAACTGTGCTGTCGCGTCAAAACGCGCTGGAACGACGCTCCATAGCTGCGCTCAATTCCAGTGCGTACCATTCGAACTGCAAAAAGTAGCAACATCGTCGCGCCAGCAAGGCTGATTAAAAAGCTGACTATCGCCATGCTCTACCTCACTCCCAGGGTTTGCTTGGAATAACAGGGTGCGCTGCAATCCTGCCAACCAACGACCGGAGACCGACCCGGTGATTTTGCGGACGAGTAATTTCGATAAAACGCTCAGCGCCCGAGTTTGCTGAAATAAATCGGACGCGCCTGTTCCACCGGGAAAACGCATTCACTTTCTTGGTGGTAGGCAGTGGCCCTTGGCGCCATAATTGAGAATTGATCTCCACGTCCATTGACCACTGTTTTCCTGGAAGCAGACAGAGCAACGGCGTGTTTTGCTCTAAAGGTATGGCCACAAAGATCAACATTCGTCCTTAATCGCGTTGACAACAATGTCGATTGCACAGTCGAGATCCTTGCGCGTGATCGTTAGCGGCGGTGACAATGTAAGCACACATCCCTGACTGATTTTGTAGCTTAGGCCAGCTTCCAAACAAGCATAATAGATCCGCTCGGCTCGTGCATTTCCAGGTGTCTTGTCGGCACGGTCATCGACAATTTCGACACCAAACATCAGACCACGGCCGCGAATGTCACCGACGATCGGGATATTCTGAAGCTCACCCATCAGACGATCCATAGCGTGCTCGCCCAACTCAGCCGCCCGGTCAACCAACCCCTCATCTTCGATGATTTGTATTGTGGTAAGCGCGGCGCGTGCAGTCACCGGGTTTTTTTCGTGTGTATAATGTCCAATGGCAAAGTCTCCGCAGACGTCCAGTTTGGTTCGCGCGATACAAGCTGCAATCGGCAGGATGCCTCCGCCAAGTGCCTTACCCAAGGTGACGATGTCAGGGATAATCTCGTCATGCTCAAAGGCAAACATCTTGCCGGTCTTTCCAAGCCCCGTGGGAATCTCGTCCATGATCAAGAGAGCCCCGTGACGATTACACGCCTCCCGCACAGCTTTCCAGAAGCCCGATGGCGGCACATAAGGCACCGCGCGCATAGGCTCAGCGATGACCGCAGCTACGTCTCCCTCGCGTTCTAGAACGAACTCGACCATTTTTGCACAAGCCAACCCACAGGTATCTGGGCCGGCGTGATTGTACGGGCATCGGTAACAGGCAAAAGGTGCCACGTGCTCTGCACCCGGGAGAAGCGGGCCGGCTATATGGCTGCGAAATGTCGCCTCGCCGCCGACGCTTGCGGCGCCAAAACCGGCACCGTGGAAGGCATCCCAGAAGCTAATTGTTTTGAACCGACCGGTGGCAGCGCGCGCTATCTTGAGAGCGACCTCGTTTGCATCAGAGCCGCCGGTCGTAAACAGCATTTTCCCAAGGTCGTCTGGCGCGATTTCGGCGAGCTTTTCGGCCAATTCAACCGCGGGATCATTAGTGAAGCGACGGGGTGCGAAAGACAGGTCATCCAGTTGCGCCTTGATCGCGGTGATCAAACGGGGATGTCCGTAACCGATATGATGCACTGAATTGCCATGGAAATCCATGTAACGGCGGCCGTCCAGGTCTTCGACCCAAATCCCCTCAGCTTTGGCAATGGTGCTAACGCATGGCGAGGACAGTGACTGGTGGAGAAACGCGTTAGCGTCGCGTTTCAGCAAGGGTGAAGATTTAGGCCCTATAGATTCCTTCATCCATGCTTTTCGCGCGCTGGAAGTATTGGATTCGCCTTCCGTGTGGACGATTTGTGACATGCTTTTTCCTCAACGCCGCTTGTGAAAAAATGCGGACCTCGCAAAGTCCGCCAGTACCAGGGAGGAACTTGTGGTGCCCCGACCCGGGTCGGGACGGGGCACAAAAACTAGCGTGGCCAGGGCAGCGAGTAAGTTTTTACGTTAGTAAAAAACTTCATTGCCTCGATGACACCTTCTTTAACCCCATTACCGCTGTCCTTGATGCCTCCGAAGGGGGACATTTCGATACGGTATCCGGGTTGTTCCCAAATGTTGCAGGTGCCCACGTTCAGACCGTTGATAAAGGCAATCGCACGGTTCAAGTCGTTCGTACAGACGCCTGAGCTGAGGCCGAATTCGGTACCGTTCGAAATACGCATCACCTCGTCGTCATTGTCCGGAACCCGAACGATGGGCACAATGGGGCCAAAGGTTTCTTCCATCACCAGCTCGCTGTCATGGGGGACCTTATCGACCACGATGGGCGGCATTAGTGCACCCTGACGGCCCGGATGATAGAGGATTTCTGCGCCGTCGGCCTCGGCCATGTAAACGCGTTTTTCGAACAGTTCAGCTGCCTTGTCATGGATGACACAGCCCAGTTCGGTCTCGGGGTCTTGTGGGTCGCCGAACTTGATCTTCTTCGCCTTTTCCAGAACCAATGGCACAAACTTGTCGGCCACGCTTTCTTGCACCAGAATACGTTTGATCGCAGTGCAGCGCTGACCCGAATTGCCGGTGGCGCCTGCCACAGCAATGGTCGCGGCCTTCTCAAGGTCCGCGTCAGAAAGATCGTTCAAAACGATCAGAGGGTCATTGCCCCCCAGTTCCAGAGCTTGCCGCTTGTAAACGCCTTTTTCGGCGATCATCTTACCCACCGGCACGCCGCCGGTGAATGTGATGATGTCGATGTTTTCATTGGTGATCATCTCGTCGCCAATGTCACCTGGCCAGCCGGTAACCACTTGGAACATCTCGGGTGGTAGACCCGCGTCGTAGAGGATGTCAGCTAATGTCAGCGCCGTCAGTGGCGTCAGTTCCGTCGGCTTACACACCATGCAGTTGTTGGTCGCGATTGATGGCGCGATCTTGTGGCTGACCATGTTAAGTGGATGATTGAATGGTGTGATTGCCGAAATCGCATTCACCGGCTCGCGCATGGTGAATATTTTTCGATCTTTGCCATTATGGGTCAGGTCGCATGAAAAGATCTCGCCATCATCCTTCATCGCCTCAGCGGCGGCGAACTGATAGACATCTTGCGCACGCTTGGTCTCATAAATCGCATGCTGGTGACAGATACCCAGTTCCAACGTCAGCCATTTGGCAAGGTATTCACGACGTTCACCAATCAACTCGCCCGCACGCTGCAGGATCTGGCTGCGCTCATACCGTGTGAGCTTTGGAGTGTAATTCGCCGCGACTTCGAACGCTTTGCGCGCATGTTCTGCCTTGCCGGCGGGTACATGCCCGACAATCTCGTTTGTGTATGGGTACAGAACCGGCACCGTTTCGTCGGTAAAGACGATCTCGCCCCCGATGCGCATTCCTTCATTGCGGATTTCGATTTTAGACATGGTTTGATCTTTCATGGATTACTGCGCCGCCGCTGTAGTTGCATAGAAAAACGCATCAAAATTGCGCAACTCGGGCGCAGTCCCCAAGTCGATAACCCGGTTTACGATGAAAGGAACTTCCTGCTCGGTCAGTCCACCGTGGCTGCGCAGCGGCTCGTTGAGAGCGGCCAGATCGTGGCGGTCTTCAGAGGTACCGATACAGATGTTCTCACCCGAGACCATCACGATATCACCAATGCGGTCACCGGGCAGTTCAAAACGCTTGATCGCTTCTTCCTTGGTCAACACGTGGGTGATGCCGGCTGTGGCTTTCAGTTTGCCGATGATGTCGCTGCGATCCGCGTCTTCGGGCAGATAGCAGGTGGCAAACGACCCGAGTGCGCCGTGGTGCACCACATAGGGGTCCGTGATCGGCAAGATGACACGGGCCGCGTCCTTGCCCAGCCATTCATCCACCAGATCCTGCACATATACCACGCTGGGCGAGCCATCGGCGTGGTGCTTGGGCTTCATGCCGTGGTCGGCGGTGACCACGATGGCAGCGCCCATGGCGTCCAGTTCGGTCAGATATTTGTCAAACATCTCATAGAATGCCTTGGCCTCGGCCTGATCGGGTGCGTATTTGTGCTGCACGTAGTCGGTGGTGGTCAGATACATCACATCTGGTTTCCACTCTTTCAGCAATTTGACACCCGCAGCAAAGACAAACTCGGACAACTCTGCCGAATAGACCTCGGGTTGGGCCATGCCCAACCATGCGCTTGCTTTCTCCTGACCATGCTCAGCCTGGGTCGACGTGTCGGACTTTTCCGCAGAGAAGCATTTGGCCCGGTCGTCGTCGAACTTTAGACCCGCCCCCAACAACGCGCGCAGCTTGTCCTTCGCGGTGACTATGGCTACCTTGGCGCCAGCGTCATAGAACTGCTTGAACACGGTCGGTGCACGCAAAAAGCGCACATCGTTCATCATCACTTCTTCACCACTGTCCGGATCAATCAGATAGTTTCCACAGATGCCGTGCACGATAGGCGGACGGCCAGTCGCAATGCTGAGGTTGTTAGGGTTAGTAAACGACGGGATCACCGAATGGGCCAGCCGGTCAGTGCCGGTTTCGCGCATCCGCTTGAGCGTTGGCATCAGACCGTCAGCAATAGCTTTGTCCAGGTATTCTGGCTCACAGCCGTCAAGGCAGATGGCAATGGCGGGAACTTTGGGCATCGGGTAGACACGCTCGTTGGCTTCAACAGGGGTGTGGATGGTCATTTGGTTTGTTCCTTGATCCTTAAGCGGCCAGTTTGGCGCGTTCTTCTAAAGCTTGGAGAGGAGGTGTGGCACTCGACACACCCATTTTTTCCAGAGTTTCCTTGGCGGCAATTACAACTTTCCGCATAACCTTGTCGTCCATCTGACCGATGCACCCAACGCGGAAGCTGTCGACGACGGTCAACTTGCCCGGGTAAATGATGAACCCTTTTTCTTTCATCAGATTGTAGAACTGATCAAAGACAAAGTTATCATCGGCCGGGCAGAAGAATGTTACGATGATTGGGCTCAGCCAGCGATTGTCGAGCAGAGTTTCGAAACCCAGCTCACGCATGCCGGCGACCACAACATCCCTGTTGCTGGTGTATCGGGCTCCACGACCGGAAACGCCGCCCTCAGCCGCATGTGCCCTGAGGGCTTCGATGAAAGCGGCAACCACATGGGTGGGCGGCGTAAATCGCCATTGACCGGTTTTGTTCATATGCGCCCACTGCGCGTGAACGTCCAGAGACAGCGAATGACTGTTACCCTTGGCATCCTCAAGCTCGTTCTTGCGCGCGATTATGAACCCAAACCCCGGAACACCCTCAATACACTTGTTGGCGGACGAAACCATTGCCTCATAGCGGACTTCCGTAGGCTTCAACTCGATCGCACCAAAGGCTGACATTGAGTCGACAAGAAGTTTGCGACCAGCGGCGTAAACCGCCTCCGATATTTCCTCTACCGGATTCAGAATGCCCGAGCTTGTTTCGCAGTGGATAGCAACGACATGGGTGATCGCGGAATCATTCGCCAGAATCTCGGCAACTTCTGAACCACGCGGCGGCAGATAGTCGCCCTTGTCCAAGACAACATGATCGCGTTCCAGATACTCGAGCGTTTGCGCCGAGCGTTGACCGTAAGCGCCATTGGCCAGCACCAATGCCTTGCCATCGCGCGGAATGAACGAAGCCAGCATCGCCTCTACTGAAAACGATCCGCTCCCCTGCATCGGTACGCAGTCAAACTCATCGGCGCCCTCGCCAAGCAATGCCAAAAGACTGGAGCGCAACTCCTGGGTCATACCCCGAAAGTCATCATCCCAGCTTCCCCAATCCCTCAACATGGCTTCTTTCACGGCGTATGACGTGGTCAAGGGGCCAGGAGTTAGTAGATAGGGCTCGCCGAGACGCGGTTGTTCAATTTGAGGAAAAGAAGACGTCATAACCAAGCTCCAGATCAACGTTTCAAAGACACAGTTGCAGCAACCGCAGCTATATGTGAAATTGCAAATATCAATCTAATTATAAGCTCAGCCTATGCTCGAACCTTCAGGAGTTTGAAATGCGACATAGCCAGCTCAAAGCCTTTCATTTCGTAGCCAAATATGGTGGGTTTTCGCGTGCTGCAGAGGCGCTTTTTTTGACGCAGCCAGCAATTTCAGAGCAGGTTCGCAAACTTGAGCAGGATCATGATTTGTTGTTGTTCAAGCGTGAGCGAAAAAGAGTGAACCTAACCCCGGAGGGGACGCAGCTTTACCGGTACACCAAGCAGTATTTTGAGATCGAGGATCAGATCGAGGACTATCTGTCTGAAACGAGGGCTGCGATCGACGGCGAGCTGCGGATCCTTGCCGATTCCGCGCACCACTTGACCGACTTTCTGGGGCCGTTCCGAGAAAAATATTCAAACATTACGATTACCGTCCGCGCTGGCAACACCGAGGACATTTTGGAGGAGCTCAGATCTTACAACGCAGAAATTGGTGTTGTTGGCAGCGTGTCTCCCGGCAAGGACATGAGTGTTCTTAGCCTCGGTTCAACCGAGATCGTGGCATTCACGGCCCGCAGTTTGCTTCTCGCCTCAAAACCTACATTGTCCCTCGCAGAGCTGGCGGAGTTGCCTCTCATCTTCAGGGAACAGGGATCAAAAACACGCCAAAAGCTCGAAGATGAAGCCAGTAAACGGGGGGTGCCGCTGAAACCGGCAATTGTGGCCGAAGGAAGAGAGGCCGTCAGAGAGTTGGTGGCATCAGGTGCAGGTATCGGGTTCGTGTCCCAGGCAGAATACGGTCACGACGACCGTCTCAGACAAATCAAGCTGCAAGACGTCGACCTGCAAATGGGAGAAAGTATGATCTATCTCTCCCAACGGCGTGAGGTGAAGACCATTCGCGCCTTCATGAAATTCGCCAATTCTGTTCTAGAAGAAAAACAAAACCCCACCAATCAGTGATCGGTGGGGAGATGCCTAAATGGGTTTTCTTGTCAGCGGGTTCGCCAGGCTTGCGTGCGACCGAGGACGCCTTTGGAAGCAATCAGGTGGATGATCCGCGCCGCGGCGTTTGTGTAGAAGATCATCATCCCCATTGCGGCAGCCGGCGCAATATCGCCCGCATCGTCCATGTTTAGCACTGCAATAGATGCCAACGTGGTTTTGGGCGAGTATAGGAACACAACCGCAGATACCGTCGTCATTGCGTTTACGAACAGATAGATTGATATGTCCAGCACGGCTGGCAGGCAAACAGGGACCGTGACACGGGCAAACAACTTCATCGTCGGTTGCTTGAGCGAGGCTGATACCGACTCGAATTCTCTGTCCATCTGCTTGAGCGCTGTCACTGCCGTCAGGTGCGACACAGTATAGAAGTGTGTCACCGTACAGATCACCAAAATTGCCATTGTTCCGTAGATACCGTTCAGCGGATTAGACGGGCTATTGAAGAAGAAGATGTATGACAGGCCCAGTACCATGCCCGGGATCGCCATTGGCAGCATCGCGAACATCTGAAAGATCGATCGACCTGTTCTAAACCCGTTCGACTTTTCAACCAGATATGCACCAAAGAAGACGACTGAAGTACCGATCACCGCCGTCAAAAGCGCCAGCTTGATCGAGTTAATGTAGGAGCCCCAACCGCCACCATCCATCTTGTTGAAATCGTAGTTCTTCAGGCTCAGGCTCAGGTCGTAGGGCCAAAACTTGATTAGCGCCGCGAATTGGCACACAGCCAGCAGCCCAACGATGAACAAACCGATCAGACAGCAATAGACTAGAAAGAACCGATCTGCCTTTCGATTTGGGGTTGGCTGGTACGGGACCGACCGGGCCGACAATAAGGCAACCTGCTTTGATTGCACCATGCGGTCGATCGCGAACGCCAGGATTGCCGGGATCACCAGAACGACCGAGACTACGGCACCCATTTCAAAGTTCTGCTGGCCGATCACCTGCTTGTAGATATCAACCGCCAGAACGTTGAACTGACCTCCAATCACTTTTGGCAGACCAAAATCAGTTATGACCAGATTAAATACAACGAAAGCGGCCGAGATCAGACCATATCGCGCGCCGGGAACGGTGACCGTCCAAAAAGTACGCCACGGCGTTGAACGCAGGCTGACTGCAGCTTCGTATAGTCGTGCATCAGAGATCGCCAGCGCCGTTGAAATGATCAGGAAGGCGTGCGGGAAGGTGAAGAACACCGAGCCTATCACGATGCCAATCGGACCATAGATACTGGCGCCGAACAGCAACTCTTTTATCATGCCCTGATTGCCGAACAGATAGACCAGCGCGATCCCGGGCAAGAGCGAAGGCACCAGGATCGGAGCCATCGCAATCAGACGAAACACACCCTTGAACCGCATGCAACTCCGGTTGAGCGCATAAGCGAACCAGAACGCCAAAGTTACTGTGACAATGGTGCTAATTACAGAAATCCAAAGGGAGTTCTTGATAGAATTGAACAGTGCCGGGGTTGAGAAGTAGTTGACGAAATTTTCCAAGCCTCGCGATTGAACTGGCCTCAGCTGAACCCGCCGGAACTGATTGGAATCGAGCGTGACCCAATCCGTATTGTCTTGCAGCGTAGAACCGACAAGAAACCGCCCGGTGTCGCTTGTGTTACGGATTTGGTACATGACCGGACTGCGAAAGCTGAAATCGGGAAAAAGCTCGGTTACTGATAGCCGCCCGTCTGAGCCGGTAGACAGTTCGGTGCCTGAAAAAGCCCCGATTTGTTCGTTCAGTGTGTCGGCTGACAGGATGGTTCCGTCAAATTGCCCCGCTTCATCACTGACCTGAAACTCGTATTGTGACAACTCCATCCGATAGGTCGAGAATGACTTGGAAAGCATCGTGTAAAGCGGCAGGACCAACGTCGCGACCAGATAGAGTGCGATCACGATCATGCTGCCGCGCATCAGGATGTCATCCCTGCTGAGCTTGGGTTTGATGTCAGGTCCGGCTGGAAGAGTCCCCGGGTTGGTTGAAATCTCGCTCATGCTGCCGTCTCCGGAACATCGAAGGCCATTAGCCGGTTTTCGGGCAGCTCAATCACCATGGTCCTACCCTCTTCCAGTTCTAGGCGGCGCACGGCATTGATCGAAAAATCTGCGATCAGTTCCGAAGATCCAAATCGCTCGTTGCTCAAGCGGCATCGCCAGAATGAACCGAGGAATTCCATTTCATCGAGAGTGACGTCGATGCAATTCCTGTTGCCGCCGGTATCGAGATAACCAGCCTCATGCGGGATGATATCCTCGGGTCGGATCGCCGCAATCGCTGGCATTCCGTCGTTGAACGTGTGGCTGAGGCACGCAAAGGTCTTTTCGCCGACGCTCAGTCGACCACCCTTGGTGACCTGAGACTGGATCTGGTTCATTTCTCCGATGAAGTCGGCGACGAACAAGTTTGCGGGTTCTCGGTAAATTTCTGTAGGTGACCCCACCTGCTCGATAACCCCATGATTCATGACCACGATCCGGTCCGCCATCGCCAGCGCTTCTTCCTGATCATGCGTAACCATCACAGTAGTCACACCCAGTTTGCGCTGCAGCTCTTTGATTTCGTGACGTAGATGGACGCGCACCTTTGCGTCCAATGCCGAAAGCGGCTCATCCAGCAACAAGAGACCGGGGTTGGTCGCAATGGCGCGGGCCAACGCAATCCGCTGCTGCTGGCCACCGGACAATTGCGCAGGATACTTTTTGCCTTGTTCAGGCAACCCAACCAAATGAAGCAGTTCGCTGACACGCCCGGCAATATCCGATTTGCTGCGACCAGTGTTTTCCAAGCCGAAAGCAATGTTCTTTTCGATCGTCAGGTTCGGGAACAAGGCGTAAGACTGAAACACAATCCCGAAATCACGCTCTGACGGCGGCAGATTTGACACATCCTTGCCGTCTTGCATGACAGTGCCCTTGGTTTGCAGATCGAGACCCGCAATCGCCCGGAGCAAGGTTGTTTTGCCGCAACCCGAAGGCCCCAGAAAACAGACAAATTCGCCTTCGTTGATTTCCAGGGATATGTCCTTGAGTGCAAGAAAGCTGCCGAACGCCTTCCACAAATTCTGGATGCTTAGATACAGTTCACCGGGTGGGGTTTTCTGAAGCACGGGAGCGGTCCTCATATCTGCACCTCGGGAACGGCCGATCTGGGCCGGTTGAAGCCGGGCGCGCTGGTCACGTTGTTTGGAAAAATAGAGTGGTGTGCAGAAGAGGTGCTTACACCTCTTCTGCAGGTTGGTTTACTTCGCTTCAGACTTCCCGTCATAGCGAGACTGCCATTCTTTCAGTATCGCCGCGCGGTTGTTGGCGGCAAATTCAAAGTCGTTGTCGATCATCGCATCCAGAAGACCTTCAGGGAAGTGCTCGACCGGTTTTGCGACGCCAGGATAGGCGACAACGGCGTACCCTGTGTTGTACATCTCGTTGGCTTCCTTGGTGACGGTGAAATCAACCAGTTTCTGCGCGGCTTCGAGATTTGCAGTACCGGCAACAATAGCGGTCGCTTCCATGTCCCAGCCGACACCTTCTGACGGGACAATAATCTCAAGCGGCGCACCATCAGCTTTCGACTTAGCACCACGGAAAGCAAAAGAAATGCCAATCGGGATCTCACCTGCAGCAGCCAGTTTGCACGGCTTTGAACCAGAGTGGGTATATCGCGCGATGTTCTCGTGCAATCCGTCCATGTACTCCCAGCCGCCTTCTTCGCCGAACATCTGCAGCCAACTTGAAACATCAAGGAAACCAGTGCCCGACGAGTTCGGATTTGGCATGATCACCTGATCCTTATACATGGGGTCTGTAAGATCCTTCCACGAAGTTGGTGGCTTCAGTCCCGCCTTCTCGGCCTCGACGGTATTGTAGCAAACTGCCGCAACCCAAGCGTCCATGCCAACCCACGCCGGAGGATTGTCGTCATCGACAAATTTCGCGTCTAGGTCGCCAACACCCGCAGGCGCGTAAGGCTCCAGCATACCTTCGGACTTGAGCAACAAAAGCGAAGTGGCTGCGAGACCCCACACGACGTCTGCCTGAGGGTTGTCCCTCTCGGCCAACAGTTTGGCGGTGATGATCCCGGTCGAATCCCGCACCCAGTTGATTTTGATGTCCGGATTGCTCGCATTGAACGTCTCAGCGTAGCGCGCCAGGTCTTCAGCTTCGACGGCTGTGTAAACTGTCAATTCGGTTTCAGATAACGCAACTGTAGCAGTCAAGGAGCTTACGGCCAGGGCTGCAAGAAATTTGGTCTTATGTTTCATCGTGATCCTCTGTCGGTTGATTATTCTCGGGAACGCCATTCTTGAGCAGCGCTTATTTGCAGTTCCATGCTCCGGCAGTGTGACAGATAAATAGATCAAGAAAAATCGATTATACCTTCCACATCATAAGCAAAACCTATGTAAGGCAATCCGCCCTAGCGCTCGGAATTGAGTGTCATACCCCATTGATATGAGATTGGAACTCTCCCTGCACCAGTCACCCAAGAGTTCCGTTCAAATCAGTGCGCTTCGGCATTGGCCCGTCGAACGGGCGGTGGGCTACGAAATCCGAGGCTACATACTGCTACCTGTCGACTGGACAGCCGCCAATCGAACATGACGGTCATAGTGCTCGCAAATACCTTCGCAAATGTCTGACGTCAGCACTTGCGGGACAGTTCAGGTCGATTTGATAAGAGAGATTTTCTGGCACATCGTACCCGCCAAGGAGTGGAGGTGAGATAGAAACCCAGAACACGTAAGAGCCACGGCTAAAAGATCGTCAAGGATATCCGTCGTGCTACCCGCAAGCACTATTCAGCGGAAGAGAAGATCTGGATCGTTCTGGACAAGCGCAAGGGCGAAGGCAGCATTGTGGAGCTGTGCTGCCGGGCAGGCATTGCTCAGAGTCTGTACTATAGCTGGTCCAAAGAACTCCCTGAAGCTGGCAAGAAGCGCCTCGCGGGCTATAAGATACGTGCGGCGACCTTATCCGAAGTTAAAGACCTGCGCCTTGGACTCGTTATCCCGCAACTTCCTTCTCCTTAGTCCAACTTGTACGTCATCTTGTTAGGGCCAGAACCACAATTCCAACTGCCACGATTATCGCCGCCAGGAGCCTGTTGGATTTTGGACCCTCTCCAAACCACATCACACCAATTATTGAAGCGAAGATGACCGAACTTTCTCGGAGCGCCGATACGACACCCAACGGTGCGAAACTCTTAACATAGAGCACCAGACCATAGGCTAAGCCGGAAATGATTCCTCCTGCTAAGCCTGACCAGACATATCTCTTTGGAAGTGCGATGAGGCGCTCCCATCGGGTCGAGAAGATGAACCCCGCCACGAAGATCTCAGCCACGAACAATACCGTGATATATCCAAGCGTATTCCCTGACAGTCTCACGCCAATACCGTCGACTAAAGAGTAGGAAGCAATCATCAAACCTGTTCCGAATGCCGCCGCGATACCTACCCAGTTCGTGCCCTTTCCAAGTCCGCCAAAAGACAGGCAACCGATGCCGGCCGAAATGCAGACAATACCGATCCACGCGCCCGGAGGAAGGAATTCACCGGCAAGAAAGACCGCTCCCAACGCCACTAATATGGGCGTTATCCCGCGCGATATGGGGTACACCACCGATAAATCGCCGTAACGGTAGGCCGTGTTGAGAAACCAGTAGTATCCCCAATGAATCAAGGTGGAACCAATAATGTATGGAATTGCAGCCATTACTGGAAAGCCCGTAAAAGGAAGCACGGCAAGCGCAGGTATGGCATGCCCGATCGAGATTAATCCCAACATAATGGCCTTGTCAGGCGCGCCCTTTACGACCGCATTCCACAGCGCATGAAGGAAAGCCGCAAACAGTACGATGAGGATCGCATGTACTGTCATTGCTCGTCGCAATCAGCGAAAACGCCTTGTAGACACATATGATTTTGCACCTCTATGCGCTCTGCTTCATGCGCTGATCGACTGGCGTTCTACTAAATCTTTGCTTGTATCGCTGCGAAAGCGTCGTACAGGAAACAAATCCACAGGCCAATGCAATTTCTGTCATATACAGGTCAGTGAATTCGGCGATGGCATGAGCCTTCTCCAACCGCTCTGCCATATAGTTTGGCTTTGAGTTCGTCATGGTTCGTAACGTGGTTAGGCATTGACTGGCGGTCAAAACTGTCAGGCTTCCGTGTCTTGAGAGAATTCAATCAGAATTGAAGAAAACGTATTATATTCGAAATGAACGCCGCACGGCCTTGTACCCGCCTCAAGGCCAAATCCGTTAACCATATTCAACACGCCAGCAGGCAGGATATCCGCGATCAGTTCACTGAAAACCATTATTGTCGCTGGCGTTGCTTGGCCGGATTCAGGGCCACGCAATAGCCGGCAGCTCCAGATTGTCTGCCAGCTTTTGCACTATCCGCGTCAGAACATTCGCACGCTCGGCCACGCTGGTCGAACCTCAGGCATCGGCAGCCGAATGCGCTGCGTCCAGAGCGGCCTCAACGTCTGAAGCATCAGACCGTGCGATCTGGTCAATGGGCTGGCCGGTGATCGGACTTAGATTCTCAAAATACCTGCCTGCCTTTGGCTTGCAAAAGTCGCCTCCGATCAAATTGCCATAGCGGGATGCAAAGGGCGAGATACTCGTTACCGCATGCAGATTGGTCATCTCATTCATTGAATTTCTCCATAAGTTCACGGTCGGGGGTTTTGACATCCCGCGCATCGGCTGATGCAGCGGTGTGGAACCCGGCCCACCGTTCTTGTTGTACGGCGACTTGGCTAACATGATGAATTTTCAGAATGTATCCGACCATAATAGTATTACTTTGGTCGCTGCTTGGGGTCTTCCTGTCCGCAATCGCCGAGAGCGCCAAAAAATGTGCCTCGAATGTAAGCGCTTGCACGAATCAAATGTAAGCGCTTACAGTGTCGCTCAGAACTGCAACCTTTTCGGATCCTGTTTTATGTTCCTTACCGCCTCGCTGATCGTCTTTGTCATCTACTTCGCCAACGTCGCTCTGGGGGCCTTTGCAGCAAGCGCATTCCTTGGGGACGTGGGCGAAATGCTGGTTCTGTTTGCCGCGTCGATATTGTTTGTCGTCGCCATTCTTCAAAAAGAGGCTGACCGAAACAAAAAGAACGGCAGCTAAGGATTTCTGGGAGGAAACATAATGGACAAAGATCGCAAGGACCTTGCGTCGGCAGCACGCCGAAATTTTCTGAAATTGACGGCAACAGGCGGCTTCACGGCGGCCATGGTAGCTGGTGCTGCGGGGACGTTGTGGTCAACTGAAGCTGCAGCGCAAAGTGCCAGCGAAGAGCGCGACCGCGAGGCTGCAGCGGACCATATCATGGTTCTGGCAACTGCCTATCCGGTCGGTGCGTCGCGTGGTTATCCAATCATGCAGCTGGACCTGAAGGAAAACATCCAGAACGCGACCAACGGCAAGGTCTATGTCAAACTCGCGCCTGGCGGGCAGCTGGGTGCAGGCGGCGCGCTGGTGCAGGCGGTGCAGGGTGGCACAATTCAGGCAGCACAGCATTCGCTTTCGAACTTCGCGCCATTTGCCTCGACCGTTGACCTGATCAACATGCCGTATCTGTGCGGGTCAAACCAGCGTTTCACAAACCTCGTCAACTCGCAGTTCTGGAAGGACACGGTCGAGCCGAAGGTTGAGGAGAACGGCTTCAAGGCGCTGTTTTATATCAACATCGACCCCCGTGTCGTTGCCATCCGCAAGGGTGGCCCCGGACCGGTCTTGACACCTGGCGACCTGTCCGGCGTCAAGTTCCGCGTTCCCGGCTCGAAGATGCTGCAGCAATACTACCGCATGGTTGGTGCAAATCCGACGCCTGTGGCCTGGGGAGAAACCCCGTCTGCGATCAAACAGGGCGTCGCTGACGCGCTTGACCCGTCCGTGGGTGCGCTCGAAGTCTTTGGTTTCAAAGATATCCTGAGCCATGTGACTTTCACCCAGGCCGTGCCAGACAGCCAAGTTTATTCGTGCAACCTGGAATGGTTTAACTCAATGCCCGCCGACGTGCAGGAAGGGATCATGTGGGGGTCCGAGATGACCTCGCACCAGAACCTTGCCAAAGTGCCATCGGCCCGCGCCTACGCTATGGCCGAACTGATCAAAGCAGGTGTCGAATTCCACTCGCTCAGCGAAGAGCAACTGGCTGAATGGAAAGCCGCTGGTGGCTACCAACGGTCCGAATGGGACGAGTTCAAGATCGATCTGGCCGGGTCCATGGACAACTTCGCCAAGATGGAAGAAGCCGCAGGTACCCAAGGCAAGTACTACGTGCATGACGCTTAACAGTCGGGTCGGGCGTGCCTCCACGCGCGCCCGATCACCAATATTCTCCCGCCTCAGTAAAATCCAAACGCGTCAGCGCGGTTCGTTTTGCTAGGCAAATCAGCAGGTTCTCACATGAGCTTTTTGCGCCGAATTGATAGAGACGCCGAGCGCTGGTTGCTTCTGGTCTTCTACGTGATGCTTGTCATCACCATGGCGATCGAGGTGCTGCGCCGGGAAATATTCTCTTTTTCCTCGATCTGGGGCGAAGAAATTGTGCGGTACTCC
Organism: Ruegeria faecimaris; assembly: GCF_900182615.1. GTDB lineage: Bacteria > Pseudomonadota > Alphaproteobacteria > Rhodobacterales > Rhodobacteraceae > Ruegeria > Ruegeria faecimaris. The sequence continues at coordinate 52,687 of NZ_FXTE01000007.1, forward strand.
TTCATCTATCTCGCATGGATCGGTGCCGCCGCCGCAGTGAAAGAGCGCGCGCATATCCGTATCGACGTGCTGATGCACTACCTCGGGCCACGGGCAAAGGCGCTGCTGTATATCTTCGGTGACCTGGTGATGTTCGGTGTTGCTGTGATTGCCCTCTATTGGTCCTACGAAGCCGTGCATGTGTCAGCCAAATTCGGGTCGGTCACGGACGGGCTACGCATTTCCAAAGTATGGTTCCTGATGGCGGTTCCATTGGGGTTCGGCCTGATCATATTGCGGCTGATTCAATCACTACTGCGCGACATCCATTCCCTCAGAACGGGCAAACCCGTTTTTGAGGGCGACACACTCTTTGATTGAGGGATGATTTGAATGCTTTGGCAAACCTTTGATCAAACCGTCGAGCTGGGTTGGGATTTCTATCTCCCCGTTATCATATTCGTCTCGCTGATTGCACTGGCGGTTCCGGTTTGGGCCGCCATCGGGACCTCGGCGATCCTGATGTTGGTCATGTCCGGCGACCTTCCCTTGAGCCTTGTTGGCGAAAAGCTGTTCACCGGCATTGATGCCTTTGCGCTGACCGCGGTGCCGCTGTTTATCCTGACAGGGGACGTGCTGGTCCGAACCGGGCTCAGTCGAAAATTCCTTGATGTTGCCGAGGCATTGACGTGTTTCACCAAGGGTGGTTTCGGGTCTGCCACGGTTCTTGTCTGTGGCATGTTTGCGGCCATTTCGGGATCGGACGCAGCTGGTGCTGCCGCGGTCGGACGTATGACTATCGCACGCTTGGTCGAAAGCGGCTATCCGCGCCCCTATGCCTGCGCTCTGGTGGCGGCGGGCGCCTGTACCGGCATTCTGATCCCACCGTCGATCGCCTATATCATCATCGGCCTTGTGCTCGGGATATCCGCATCGACCTTGTTCCTTGCGGCCTTGATCCCGGGGATCGCGATCCTGTTGTCGATCCTGATTACGAACCTGATCGTGAACCGCATCTACGCCTATGAAGGTGGCGGACAGATGACGATGGCCGAATGGTTGGGTAATCTGGGCCGTGCTCTAAAATCCGGTTGGTATGCGTTTATCGTGCCGGGTATCATCTTTTACGGCATATTCTCGGGCCGCCTGACACCAACAGAAGCGGGTGCAACGGCGGTCGTTGTGACAATCATCATGGGCTTTATTCTGCGGACGCTGTCCCTTGCGGATTTTCCCGCCATGCTGGTCAGTTCGGCAAAGGTGAACGGCGTCATTCTTCCCATAATCGCTTTCTCGGCTCCCCTGGCCGAAGCGCTGGCCATCATGGGCGTTCCGCAAGGTTTTGTGACATCGGTGACCGGGCTGACGGATGAACCATGGTTACTGATCCTGCTGATGATCGGAATCCTGATCGCCGCCGGTTGCGTTATGGAAACCACGCCGAATATCGTGATCCTTGCGCCTATCCTGAAACCACTCGCGGACAACATCGGCATGAACGAGATACAGTTCTGCATCATGATGATCACAGCTCTTGGCGTAGGCTTCATCACGCCGCCATTGGGGCTCAACCTGTTCGTGGTGTCTGGCATAACCGGGGAATCCATCCTCAAGATTGCCGCCCGTGCCGTTCCCTTTGTTCTTTGCATGTTCTTGGTTGTGTTGCTGATTGCTTATATGCCAGCGATTTCGACTACGTTCTTGCCCGAAATCTACAAGTAGGACCTCGCTAAGATGAAACGTGAATACCTGAAAAAAGCGACCCTAACCGCTAAATCGGATGCTTCCGAAGTCCACGAGACGGTCAGGACAATTCTGGCTGATATTGAGGCAGGCGGAGATGCAAAGGCTATGGAATACGCCGCCAAGTTCGATCAGTACGAGGGCAATGTCCTTTTGACTGCCGAAGAAATCGAGGCGGCAGGAGCGCTTGTGCCGGAGAGGCTGAAAGCGGACATCCGGTTTGCGCATGACAACGTCAAACGGTTTGCCGAGGCGCAAAAGGCCACAGTATCCGATGTCGAGGTTGAAATCGTACCGGGCATGATTGCGGGGCAAAAGGCTATCCCTGTTGATGCGGCGGGCTGTTATGTGCCCGGCGGTCGCTATAGCCACATTGCTTCGGCCATCATGACTGTGACAACGGCCAAAGTTGCAGGTTGTCGCCACATTACCGCCTGTTCGCCACCCCGTCCCGGTGTAGGAGTTGCCCCGGCCATCATTTATGCCGCGAACCTGTGTGGCGCGGACAAGATTATGGCACTTGGTGGCGTTCAGGGTGTGGCTGCAATGACGTTCGGACTGTTTGGCCTGCCCAAGGCCAACATCCTCGTGGGCCCCGGCAATCAGTTTGTTGCAGAAGCCAAGCGCATTCTTTTTGGCCGTGTCGGGATCGACATGATCGCGGGCCCAACGGACAGTTTGATCCTTGCAGATGCAACAGCTGATCCGCATATCGTGGCAACGGATTTGGTAAGTCAGGCCGAACATGGCTACAACTCGCCTGTTTGGCTGGTCACAGATGACCGGGTGTTGGCCGAAAAGGTGATGGAGCTTGTGCCTGCCCTGATTGATGATCTGCCCGAGGTGAACCGCGACAACGCCTTTGCCGCTTGGCGTGACTATGCCGAAGTGATCGTATGCTCAGATCGCGAAGAAATGGCTGTTTGCTCCGATGATTACGCGCCCGAACACCTGACAGTGCAGGCCGAAGATCTGGATTGGTGGCTTGAGCGGCTCACATGTTACGGCTCGCTGTTCCTTGGGGAAGAGACGACCGTTTCCTATGGTGACAAAGCGACGGGTACCAATCATGTGCTGCCAACGTCAGGGGCCGCCAACTATACTGGCGGTTTGTCAGTCCACAAATACATGAAGATTGTCACATGGCAGCGTGCAACACGCGAGGGTGCCAAGCAGGTTGCCGAAGCTACCGCGCGCATTTCCCGCCTTGAAGGGATGGAGGGGCACGCCCGTGCTGCGGATGTTCGTCTGGCCAAGTATTTCCCGGATGAAGCGTTCGACCTGACCGCAAATGGCTGATCCAAGATCTCTGTTTGACCTGACTGGCCGCGTGGCCTGTGTAACCGGCGCCAGCTCCGGCCTCGGGCGGCGTGCGGTCATCGCACTGGCAAGCGCCGGGGCCCGCGTGGTGGGCGTAGCCCGGCGCGAGGACGCACTGCAGCGCTTGCAAAACGAGGTCGGCAAAGATGTGGACTACGTTGTAGCGGATGTCGCCGACCGTGATGCACTCTCACACTTGGTAGAAGCGGTCAGCGCACCGTTCGGAGCGCCAGACATCATTGTGCACGCCGCGGGCATCAACACCCGTCAGACGGCGGATGACGTGACACCAGAAGGTTGGGACCAGACCGTGGCGCTGAACATCTCGGCCCCGTTTTTCCTGAGCCAGGCGCTGGTGCCCGCGATGAAGGCAAAGGGGTGGGGGCGGATCGTGAATTTTGCCTCGCTCCAAACCACGCGCGCTTTTCCCGGTGGCATCGCCTATGGGACGACCAAGGCGGGCATTGCCCAACTGACCCGCGCTATGGCCGAGGCGTGGTCGACCTATGGCATCACAGCCAATGCGATTGGGCCTGGGTTTTTTCCGACAGAACTGACCGAGGCCGTCTTTGCCGATCCGAACCGAGCCACGCGCAATGCCGTCCAGACCTGCATCGGACGCAATGGCCGTTTGGAAGACATGGACGGCCCCATGCTGTTTCTCTGCTCGGACGCGTCCGGTTACGTGACCGGACAAACCTTGATGGTCGACGGAGGGTTCACAGCAAAATGAAAGCGTTGGTCTACGAAGGTGTCGAAACGCTTGGTGTGCGCGAAGTCCCCAACCCGACGGTCGGCCAGGGCCAGTCGCTGGTTCGTATCGAGGCCTCGGGCATCTGCGGGTCGGACATGCACGCCTACCTCGGCCATGACGACAGGCGTCCTGCGCCCTTGATTCTGGGCCATGAGGCTGCTGGTGTGATTGAGGGCGGCGCGCGTGACGGCGAACGGGTCACGATCAATCCGCTGGTCAGCTGTGGCACTTGTCCCGCGTGTCAGACGGGCCGAGATAACCTGTGCCCGGACCGTATGATCATCTCCATGCCGCCGCGCGAAGGGGCCTTTGCTCAATATGTGGCAATGCAAGGCAGCAATCTTATCGTGGTGCCGGATCATGTTCCGTTGCAAAAGGCTGCACTGGCCGAACCTCTGGCCGTCAGTTGGCATTCCATACGGTTGGGGCTGACGGGGCTTGATCCGGGTGCCAGCCGCACCGCGCTTGTACTGGGGGGCGGGGCTATTGGTCTTGCCGCGGCCCTTGCCCTCAAGGCGCAGGGGGTCGATGACGTAACTGTTGCTGAACCAAGCGACAAGCGACGCACATTCCTGGAAGATCAATGCCTTGTGAAATCTGTACCCACAGGGGCAGGACAGTATGGCATCGTGGTCGACGCCGTCGGATACGCGGCAACACGCGCCGCAGCTTCTGCCATGGCTGAACCGGGGGGCGTCATCGTCCATATCGGCCTGGGCGAAGACACGGGCGGCCTCGATATCCGGCGGATGACCTTGCAAGAGGTGACGTTCATCGGAACCTATACCTACACACCGGAGGACTTCCGGGATACCTGCAGCGCGCTTTTCGATGGCGCGCTTGGCCCGCTAGACTGGGCAGAACATCGCAGCCTGAATGATGGACCGCAGGCATTTGCCGATCTACGATCGGGAGCGGTTGCAGCCCCCAAGATCATCCTCGATCCGTGGGCCTGACACTTATGATCACCAACCAAATGGAGACACTTCATGTACTATAAAATCCTCGTCCCGATGGCGCTGGACCATGGCGTGTCGACTCATACACTTGAGATAGCCAACGCGCTGAGTGCAAAGGATGCCCAGATCTTAGCCCTTCACGTTCATGAGGCGCCCCAAGGCTCTGTCAGTGCGTATCTGGACGAAGAGATGGTTGCCGCCGGGTTTGAAAAAGCGCGTGCTGATCTTGAGGGCAAATTGTCTGGACATCCCGGTGTCACGCCTGTGATTGTAAAAGGACATTCGGCCCGCACTATCATCGACTATTCCGAGGCGCATGGCATCGACTGCATCGTGCTTGGATCCCACAAACCTGGTCTGAGAGATTATTTCCTGGGCTCCACAGCTGCTCGCGTCGTGCGGCACGCAGGCTGTGCCGTCCATGTGCATCGCGCGTCCTCTTGATGACGCTCTCCTCTCCTTTCAAGAAAGGCCCTTCTGCAACATGAACATAGACAAGAAGATCACCGATGATCTTGTCGCGAATGACATCTCGTTCGTGACGACGGTGCCCTGCAAACAGCTTGCGGGCGTTATCGAGGAAATAGACCAACACCCCGATATCTTCCATATTCCGTCGAACAAGGAAGACGAGGGCATGGGCCTGTGTGCCGGTGCGTGGATGGGTGGAAAACGCCCTGCGATCATCATGCAGAACACAGCCATTGGGGTGACGATCAACACTCTTGCGACGTTGATCCAGTATTACCGGATGCCGCTGCCGATGTTGATCAGCTACCGCGGAGAGCTGCGCGAACCTGTGGCGTGCCAGGTGGAAATGGCGGTGCATACCAAGGCGCTGCTGGCGCAGATGAATATCCCCACCTACCACTTCCATCACCAGAAGGATGTGGAAGAGCTGGATATGATCCTGAAGTATACCTTTATGTGCAACAAACCCGTGGCAATCCTGACCGATGCCAATTTCTGGGGAGGCTATGGCGACCAATGATCCGTTCTGAAATCCTCAAGGAAATTGCACCTCAACTCCGTGATCAACTAGTGGTCTGCAACATTGGCATCCCCAGCCAAGAACTGCATGCCATCGACGATCAACCAACGAATTTCTACATGCTCGGCACGATGGGCCTCGCTTCGTCTATCGGCTTGGGTCTGGCGCTGGCGCAGCCTAAAACCGTGATCTCCATTGATGGCGACGGGTCGGTGTTGACCAATCTGGGCACTTTACCGACCATCGGGAACAATATGCCTCCAAACTTTATCCTGATGATCATCGACAATGGATCATATGGATCAACCGGTGATCAGCCGACCTATACCGGGCGCAAGACCGATCTGGCAGGCATGGCGCGTGCGGCCGGATGTGACAATGTCGTTGAAGTGCAGGATGTAGATACCGGGAAAGCATTGCAAGAGGCGATGGACGCGCAGGTCGGCACGGTCATGATCGTGAAGTGCGACAGTGGAAATGCCAAGATGCCGGTCATCACGATGGACCCAGTGATCATCAAGGATCGCTTTATGAAAGCGGTGGCTGGTTGATGAACCGCGCCGCGCGAATTCATTCCAGTGAGGATGCGCGGCGTTTGGCCAAGGCACGTCTGCCTTGGATGGTGTTTGACTATATCGATGGGGCCGCAGGGTCAGAAACGGGGGCTGCGCGTAACCGCGCTGCTCTGGATGACATTTGCCTTGAACCCCGGATATTGAAAGACGTCAGCAATCGGTCTTTGGACATGCCGCTGTTTGGCAAGATTGCCAAGCGGCCCTTTGGCATTGCGCCGATGGGGATGTGCAACCTGTCCAGACCTGGTGCCGATCTGATGCTGGCGCGGTTGGCCGCGCGCGAATCCGTGCCTTTGGGGGTCTCGACCGTGGCCTCAACCCCGCTGGAAAAAATGATCGAGGTTGCCGAAGGGCACGCGTGGTTCCAGCTTTATTTCAGCGGGGACGGAACGGGGTCGTTCAAGCTGGCAAAGCGGGCGCAAGATGCCGGATACGAAACCCTGATCGTAACCGTCGACGTGCCCGAGGTTGGTCGCCGACCGCGTGAGTTGCGCCATGGTTTTACCATGCCATTCCGTATCGGACCCCGCCAATTTCTGGACTTTGCCCTGCACCCGCAATGGTCGCTTATGTCACTTGCCGCAGGTCGTCCGCAGGTGGCAAATTTCGAGATGCCGGGCTTTGAATTCGACCGCACCGAAAGCCGCGCGAGGGCGACTTGGACAACATTGAAGGCTCTGCGCGATTTGTGGCAGGGCAACCTGGTAGTAAAAGGCGTGACCAACGCCGAGGATGCGCTGCAGCTGAAATCCGAAGGCGTTGACGCCATTCAAGTGTCAAATCATGGCGCACGGCAACTTGAAAGCGCACCCGCTGCCGTTCACGCGCTGGGCCGGATACGAGACAGCGTTGGTGCGGATTTTCCGCTATTCTACGACAGTGGCTTACGATCTGGCGAAGACGTTCTGAAAGCCCTCGATCAGAGTGCAAATTACGTGTTTTTTGGCCGCGTATTGCAATTTGCCATCGCCGCGGCCGGCGAAGAAGGTTTGCATAGACTGTGGAATATCCTCAGCGAAGAGTTGTCGAGTGCACTTGCTCAGGTTGGTCGGACGAAACTGACCTGAAGCATCTGAACAAATGTGAATGCCGTCGGTAACGCCTCTAACGCAAACAATCCGGATGCCGCTACGAATTATTTTGCCCTGGACGCTGTGTTCGACTACGCCAGCGGCCCGAGGTGTTTGCCCGCCGGTTCGAGAGTGCAAAGACCCTGAATTGGGAAGCGTTGGGAAACCTAAGCAACCATCCATTTCAGACGCGCATGCGTGCGCTTTGCAGGAATCGAAAGCCGATCACGTTTCTTTTGCCGACCGCGATTTTAGCCAGTTTACGACTTGCATCACCGCGTGTTGGTTTGCGGCCGAACGCTCTATGAGGAGGTAAAAATCGCTACCACCGATGTCTCTTGCCGCACCAACCTCTACCAGGCGTCCTGCCTCAAGATCTCGGGAAACCATGAAACGGCTGACAAGGGCCACACCCTGTCGCGCGATGGCAGCGTCAACCGCTAGCGCTGTCTGGCTTAATCGAAGGCCGCGTTGCGATTTGTCACGAACCCCTAGGTCTGCAAGGTATCGCGGCCAAAGGTCATGCGTGTCATGAATTTTGGGCAGGTGTGCAAGGTCATCTGGTGTTAACGAATCGAATGCTTCGCTGATAAACTCGGGTGCGGCTACGGCAATCACCTCTTGTCTGAAAATAAGCGCCGCACGAAGCGCGGCGCCAAACGGCGGCGATCCCTGCCGGACGGCAAGGTCGATCCCGTCGCTGTGAAAGCTGGAGACTTTTTCAGTGGCCAAGATCCGCAAGTCGATTTCCGGATGGCTCTCTGCAAAGTCTGGCAGATTCGGGATCAACCATCTCGCAGCAAAAGTCGGGGTGACGCTTATTATAACCTTGTCCGGTTCCGGCTTTAGCTCGGCGGTTGCTGATCTAAGACTTGCAAAGGCAACCGATATACGTGCGTGATAGCTACGGCCAACCGAGGTGAACTCCAATCCTTTGGGCACCCTTTCGAACAATGTGACTTCTAGGTGAGCTTCCAGCAGTCGCACCTGCTGCGCCACCGCCCCTTGTGTTACGCCCAACTCATCTGCAGCGGCGCGGAAACTGAGGCGGCGCCCAGCGACTTCGAATGCCCGTAAACCGTTGAGGGGAGGAAGATCAGCCATGAGACAATAGTATTTCTACTGTAATGAAACATCAAATCTCAATCGAACGACGCATCGAAACAGGATATTTTCACAGAATACAAAAGGGGAATCGTCAGATGGCAGTAGAAAAAGTAGCTTTGATTACCGCGGGCGGGAGTGGCATGGGGGCTGACGCGGCGCGCCGGCTCGCCAAAGATGGCTTCAAAGTCGGCATCCTCTCTTCTTCGGGTAAAGGCGAAGCACTCGGCGCCGAGCTGGGTGGTTTTGGCGTCACTGGTTCTAACCTCAGTGGTGACGATCTGACTGCTTTGGTCACGGGCGCGACGGAGCGTTGGGGCCGCGTCGATGTCTTGGTCAATTCCGCCGGTCATGGCCCGAAAGGGCCCGTATTAGAGATCGGTGACGATGACTGGCATCAAGGGATGGAGGTCTATTTGATGAATGTGATCCGCCCAACACGGCTGGTGACACCCTTGATGCAGCAACAGGGCAGGGGGGTGATTATCAACATCTCTACTTTCGCGGCGTTTGAGCCCGATCCGCTGTTTCCAACATCAGGCGTCTTCCGGGCAGGATTGGCCGCCTTTGCCAAACTCTATTCTGATAAATATGCCGCAGAGAATATTCGCATGAATAACATCCTGCCGGGTTTCATCGACAGCCTGCCCGAAACAGAAGACCGCAAAGCCCGGATTCCGATGGGACGTTACGGTCATGCTGCGGAGGTCTCTTCGCTTGTCTCATGGCTGGCGTCTGAAGGCGGTGGCTATATGACGGGTCAAAACTTGCGCGTTGACGGAGGATTGACCCGCGCTGTTTGAGGCAACGTATCTGTTTGCACAACATCAAGCCTCAATGCACTTGTGCATTGCCTGAGGCAGTACAAAAGGAAGCGGGCCGGTCGGCACCATGCCGATCGGTAGGTTGATGCCGTAAACTTGCTGCATCAGGTCATCGGTGAGGGTATTTGAAGGTGTGCCAGAGCCCCAGACAGTGCCCTGTGACATCACGTAAACACAGTCCGCAAATAGCGCGGTGAGGTTCAGATCGTGCATCACCACCACCACACCTCCACCTTGGGCGGCAAAATCGCTTGCGATACCAAGGACCGTAAATTGATGCGCGATATCCAGGCTGGCAACCGGTTCGTCCAGTAAAAGCCAACTGGGATGATCGGCCCGTTGTGCCTGCCAGACCTGCGTCATAACACGGGCTAACTGTACGCGCTGCTGTTCACCCCCGGACAGGGTCTGGTAAGACCTCTGCTCGAACCCGGCTAGGTCGACATGTGCCAGGGCGGTAGTGACCGAACCGTCATCTTGTGCGGCCAACCCGTTTGCCAGCCCCAGTCTGACAATCTCGTGCACTTTGAAAGGAAAGGCCACGCTGGTCGATTGTGGCAGCACGCCCCGTTTCGCGGCCAGTTGCCAGGGCTTTAACTCTGAGATGTCGTGGCCGTTCAGGGTGACGGTTCCGGTCGAGGCAATCTCTCCGGCCAATGCCTTTAGTAAGGTCGATTTGCCCGATCCGTTGGGCCCGATGATTGCGGTGACATGACCGGGATCGGCCTTGAAATTCACGTCGTGCAAGATGTCCTTTCGGCCCAGGCTGACGCAGATGTTCTTACCTTGCATGATTTACATTCCCATAATGCCGTGGCGGCGCAGGAGGATCCAAAGAAAGACCGGTGCGCCGAGAATTGCCGTGACGATCCCGATTGGCAGTTCCGCCGGGGCCACCACGACCCGGCTGATCATGTCGGCGCAAAGCAGCAGACTGGCACCCAGCAGGGCGGAATTCACCAAAAGCCTGTGGTGGTCCGGCCCTGTGGCCAGACGTAGCAAATGGGGGACCACAATTCCGATGAATCCGATGCCGCCGGACACGGCAACAGCGGCCCCTGTTGCACCGGAAACTGCAAGAATGGCGATGTTCTTGCTGCGCTGAACCGGGATGCCCATGTGATGGGCCACAGCCTCTCCCATCGCCAGACCGTTAAGCGCGCGAGCCAGAAATTGTGTGCTTGCAAGAGCAACCAAAATGATTGGCGCAGCCGAGGCGATTTTGGTCCAGGTTGCCCCTGCTAACGATCCCATTCCCCAGAACGTCAGGTCGCGTAATTGCTGATCATCGGCCATGTAGACCAGAACACCCGATGCGGCGCCGGATAAGGCACCCAATGCAATGCCGGCCAGTAGCATGGTTGCGACCGATGTCTGCCCTCCGCTGGTCGAGACACGGTATAGGATCAGAACAGACGTCCAGCCACCAAGAAAAGCAGCAATGGCCACTAACCCGTTTCCTGTCCAAACCAAAACCGACACTGGCAAGTGGCTGCCAAGGATGATGGCTGAAATTGCGCCCAGACCTGCGCCCGCGCTGACGCCGACAATTCCGGGGTCCGCCAACGGGTTTCGGAAAAGCCCTTGCATGACCACCCCTGAAACAGCCAGTGCGGCACCGACCAGTATCCCCATTGCAAGCCGGGGCAAGCGAATGTCCCAAAGGACAATCCGATTCAGGTCAGACAGGGACCGCCCATTGATTATGTCAATCACCGCCATGTTTAACGACGCATCCGAAGCACCGACTGAAATGCTTGCGGCGCTGGTCAGGCCAAGCAATACCAGTAAGGCCAAGGTAACCCGCCGTGCGGTTGCTCGCCGATTGTACCCAAGTGCCTCGGCGCTCATATGATCCAACGCCAGCGTCATGAGCCACCTTCATCCTGCAGGGCTGCTGACAGATCAGAAATGGCACTGGCGGTTCGAGGGCCAAACCCAAGCAGATATGCACCCTGCATGCGGATCAGCATCTTGTTCTGGCCCGCCGGGGTCAGCTTGACTGCGGGCAGTGAAAAGAGCGCGGCATCCTCGGTATTATGATCACCCCGCCGATCCATCATAAGGATGACATCAGGCGCAGCTGACACCAGCGCTTCGGGCGTCATTGGCTTGTAACCTGACACTTTGGCGGCGGCATTTACACCGCCAGCCAGTCGAATGATGCTGTCCGCTTGAGTATCCATACCTCCCACTGTGATCCGGTTGTCCTGCACAGACAGAACAAACAGAACCCGTTTCGGGTTGGATCCTGCGGCACTACTAGCCGCCAATTCCGCCTGATTGATCTGGCGTATGGTTTGCGCTGCCAATCCCTCGGCAGCAACGTCAGTGCCCAGCACGGCCCCAACGGTTTGGATTTTTTCGACCACGCCTTCCAGAGAGAACTCATCCTTGATCGTGACGTATTGCACGCCCGCTTCCTGCAGAACCGCTATCGCCTCTGGTGGTCCTGAACCTTCAAGCGCCAGGACCAAGTCTGGTTCTACCGACAAAACGCCTTCGGGCGACAGCGCGCGTCGGTATCCGATATCGGGCAGGTTCATCGCTTCTGTCGGGTAGGTTGATGTTCGGTCGCGACCAACTAGCCTGTCTTGTTGACCCAGAGCGTAGACGATTTCAGTGATGGAACTGCCGATCGCGATGATCCGCTTTGGTTCGTCGTCCGCAGCCTGCGCGACCTGTGTACTTAGCAGCATAGCCAAGGCAGGCCAGATCACTCGCATCCTGTTCATGTCAGCGCGGCCTCGGGTTGGGGTTCAAGTGCGGCAACTAACTCATTCCAGATTGGGCGATGGTCGGATTCGCCGGCGCGGCGGCCAAAAATCTGGAAGATCAGCCCACCTTCGGCATCGAAGGCCTCAACCGAGACGGCAGGGCCGCGCTGAGTCGGTTTGGTGACAGCCCAAACCTCTGCAATATGGTCCGTCCTCAGATGCAAATTGAAACGCGGGTCAAGCACATTGAACCAGGGTCCCATCTGCTTGATCGTTCCGATACGGCCACCGTGAATTTCGATACATCCACGATTGCCAACAAAGATCATCACCTCAATTTCCTTGTCACGCACCTGATCGAACATCGGCGATATCGCCGATGGGGTCAGTTCCCGGGCAAGCGGCTCACCGGCGATGCGATAGGCCCCCAAGCGGTTCATCTTGAGCTTTGAGGTCAAGCGCATGAACTGGTGGGTGTCCGTCATCTTGGCCCATTCCGCGCGCAGGATATCCGCCTTTTCCGGGTTGGCCTTGGGGGTCTCAGTCGGTTTTCGTGGTTCGACATCCAGAGTTTGCGATTGGTCCTCAGACGCAAGGGCGCTGACAAGCTGATCCCAATGGTCCAGATCCGATCCTTCGCGCAGGAATATCTTGTGCACCGCATCGCCTGCGGCATCAAAGACCTGAAGCGAGCGTTTCACACCGCTGTCTGTTTTGCGTTCGATCGCAAAGGCATGGACCCAATGGCTGGGAAACATGCGCAAATCAATCTCATCCGTCAGAACCATCGAGGCATGCGCGCCCGAATGGTAGTTGTCGTATTGACCGACCTTTTCGATCACGCAGGAGATATTGCGCGTCAACGCCATGACCTCTCCCAACCCGTTGAGCATTGGGAAAATGTCATCAAGTTTTGCCGTCAGCCGTGTAACGTCGTTCCCGGCGAAGGCAGCGACCAACTGGCCTTCGGTAAGTCCAATCGATTCTGCCAGATCGCGGTCACGTTTGCCGCTGTTTTGCGCATTGGCTGCACGAATTTGAGCCGGGGTGTTAGGCACCTGTTCCGTCATGGGTTTTCCCATCTTCGAGTTGATTTTCAGAGGTGCTGGCCCGGCAGCCGAATTGTTCGGGTGCCCGCTGGCGAGAGTCGGCGATGCGACGACGATTTATTGTTGACTGTTTTAGTAACCTTTATTAACGAGCACAAGTCGCCAAAAAAAGGCGGCTCCAAAAAACAATAAAACAGACTGACCAAAGCCAGCATGGCGCAAGCATTTCAGGTCCTCCTACTGTTTCGAAGGGACAGAGATGCGTGTGCAAATACGGAAGATAGCTTTGCTGGGAACGGCTTCGTGCCTCAGCATGATTGCGGCTGGCGCTATGGCGCAAGACCAAGACGATGGTTTCCTAGGCACCCTGATACTTGGGGAAAGCAAACGAGAGATTCAGACAGACACTGCCGTGCCGGTCACAAATATTGATCAGGAAGAGATCAACGACCGGCAGGCCAATACGGTTGCAGAGCTGATCGACTCGGTTCCGGGGGTAAGCCTGGTGAACGGCTCGACCCCTCAGGGATCGGGCATCAATATTCGCGGCTATGGTGCAAACGGCACGTTCGGAACCGACCAGAAGGTTCTGATCCTGGTCGATGGTGCCACAACGGGCGCGGAAGAGCTGTATCGGATCGGCAACCAGCTTTTTACTGACCCCCAGCTTTACAAAAGCGTCTCGGTCATTCGGGGCACTGTCGGGTCATTCGAATATGGGTCCGGGGTTGTTGGCGGTGTCGTTCAGCTGGATACCAAGGACGCGTCAGATTTCACCGGTGGCGAGCCGGGTTTTCGGTTCCGTCAAACCTTTGAGGGGTATTCGAACGGCAACGGTTTTGCCTCGTCCTCTATCCTGGCTTGGCAGCCGAATACCCAAACGGAATTCCTGTTCAACTACACCTATCGCGATCAGGACGATCAGGAGGATGGAAACGGCAATACGATCGGCAACAGCGCGTTCACGCTGCCGTCGCTTCTGGCTAAGGGCAAATACAGTTTCGGCAACGATCTCGAACATTCGTTCACCGCATCCTACAACCAGTCCACATCTGAAGAGCGCGACGTCCCTTATGACTCGTTTGGCACCACGTCGGATGCCTTTGGTAATGTAGACCGTGATATCGAAACAAAGATCGGTATCCTGCGGTATCAATATCAACCCACTGGAAATGATCTGGTCGATCTGGATGTGAACCTCAGCTATTCTGAGCAGGCGATCGAAAGCAGCTATGTTTCCGGGTCTTCCAGCCTTGAAGGCACGCCATTCTTCCCCGGCATTCAGGCCCTGGCAGATGCCACACATAACTATGAAACGACAAAGCTGACGATCAAGAACACGTCGTATTTCCAGACCGGCATCGCCTCGCATGATCTGCGGGCTGGGATTGAATTCATCAACCGCGAACGGTTGGACGCGGCATCGGCCCCGGGTGGAACCGACCGTCGATTTGCCCTGTTTGCTGTGGACGATGTGCAGATCGGTGACAATCTGACGATTACCCCCGCGGTGCGATATGAGACGCAGGACATCGACGGTGATGACGCCGCCGCGGCCCCGTTCAACGAAAGCTATGACAACAACGCGCTTATGGGCGGGTTGTCGGCGCGGTACGCGTTCAACAGCGGTTTCGCGATCTTTGGTGGTGCGGCCTACACGGAAAGCCTGCCGATCATCGATGATCTGGGCACGCCGCTTTACATGACGCAACCCGAGAGATCCCGCACGTGGGAAGCTGGTTTTTCCTATGATCGCGGTGACGTGTTTGCCGAGGGCGACGTGATCCGCGCCAAGGTCAATTTCTATCAAACGACCCTGTGGGATATCACCTCCTACGTCTCTGGCACCCCGTCTCAACCCCTGTCCGAAGTGGAAACAAAAGGCGCCGAGATCGAAGCCTCTTACGCCAATGCTGGTGGGTTCTACGTCGATTTCAACTCGAACATCGTGACGGGTACGGAAACCAGCGCCACCGGCGATGACTCGCGTTGGCGGAATGAGCCGTCGGATTCCGCGCGCCTGACATTGGGCAAGCGGTTCGGTCAGACGTTGGACGTCAGCTGGGAAATCTTCGGTGCCCGGGCCGGAACGGACTCGAGCGGGGACGCGACCGCGGGATACGGAGTAAACTCTCTGCGTGCGACCTACATGCCGCAAGAGGGTGTGTTTGAAGGCTTTGAGCTGCGCGCCGGTATCGAGAACATCCTTGATAAGGACTACCGCCCGAACCTATCGACCCGCAATTCGACGGGCCGGACCTTCAAGCTCGGCCTGGCCAAAACCTTCTGATCCCAAGGAAAGGACCCGTTATGCGAAGTGCGGCAGCAAACAAAGCCAGCGCTGTCCTGTCGACCCTGCTCTCAGTCTTGGGGGCAGGGATCGCCAGCGCAGAAGACGTGCCCAAGACTGGCGGCGTATCAATCGAACTCAGCTCTGCCGAAGCAAGGGGGCAAAACTGTCTGCTCAGCTTTGTCGCCGAAAATATGCATGAGGTTGACATCAACGGTGCGGTCTATGAAACCGTCCTGTTTGGCAAAAACGGTGCGGTCGCGTTAATTACCCTGCTGGATTTCGAAGAACTGCCCGCAGGCCGCCCACGGGTCAGGCAGTTTCAATTCACCGACATGGCCTGTGACCAGATCAGCCGGATTCTGTTCAACGGCGTGCAGGAATGCGTGACCCAGAGCGGTAACAAAGATGCCTGCATGAATGGCCTCAGTCTAAAAAGCCGCCTTGAAACTGAGATGATAGGATAAAGCCATGTCCGAAATGCTGCAAAAACTGATGGAAATCCTGCAATTAGGGGGCCCGGTGGTGGCGATCCTGATAGCAGCCTCAATCGCGACCCTCGCCTTGGTCTTTTACAAAATCTGGCAATACAAAGCGGCGGGGGTCGGCCGTCACGTCGAATTGTCCAGGGCGATCGACGCATGGGACCGAGAAGACCCCACGGCCGCCAGAACATACCTGAACAAAAGCCGTAGTTACCTGGCGCCGGTGATCGCAATGGCATTGTCCGGGAATGATCGCACCTTGTCCGAGCGGGTCGATGCCGAGGCTGAGACGCGATTTGCAAAACTGGAACAGGGTCTCAACGTGCTGGACATCGTCTCGCAACTTGCGCCCCTGCTTGGATTGTTCGGCACAGTGCTGGGCATGATCGAAGCTTTCCAGACTCTGCAGGGGGCGGGCAACGCCGTTGACCCGTCGCTGCTGGCTGGGGGCATCTGGGTGGCGCTGATGACAACAGCAGCGGGGCTGGCCGTAGCCATGCCGACGTCACTGATCCTGACCTGGTTTGAGGCCCGCGTGAACCGAGAACGCGTCTTTACCAACCGTGCGCTCAGAACAATATTTGCCCCCGGCCATGCCGAGGAGGCCGAGCAAACGGCAGGGGCCGCGATTACGGCACTGGCACATGGCGCTTGAGGTTCAAAGAAAGCGGCGCAAACGCCTGTCGATGACATCGCTCATAGATGTCATCTTTTTGCTGCTGCTGTTTTTCATGCTGACATCCACATTCTCGAAATTCGCCGAGATTGAGTTTTCGACGGCCTCAGTCGGCGGCGCAGAGCCAGACCAAGCCATCCGGTTTATTAAACTGAATGCAGACCGAATTCTGGTCGATGGTGCGCCTGTACCATTGGCGCAGGTGGCTCCAATGCTGCTCGACGCCAAATCCCAAGTTGCGCTCATCAGCCTGGGTCCGAGGGCAACCTCTCAGCAGCTGATTGATCTGTTCATCGTGCTGGCACCTGTCGAAAACCTGCGCACTCAGGTTTTGGGCTGATGCAGTTGAAATCGAAGCCCAGACAAAGCCGAGAGCCAACCATCGCGCTGATCAATGTCGTGTTCCTGATGCTTATATTCTTCATGATCGCGGGCACCCTTACGCCGCCGCTCAACGGATCAGTTCAGCTTGTCGAAACGATGGATCTGGAGGGGCGCGAGCCACCTGATGCATTGGTTATCCGTGCGGATGGCACACTTGAATATCGCGGGGCAGAGCTGACCAATGCTGCGGCCTATGTAGAGCGGGCGGCTGTTGATCTGCCCCTTGATGCGGTTCGGATCGTGCCGGATCGATCCTTGCCTGCGGTTGCGCTCAAACAGATCAGCGATGACTTGCGCGGGTTGGGTGCAAGTCAGGTTTATGTCGTGACCGAAAGGGGATTACGGTGATAACCAAATCCCGCGCGGTGGTTGTGATTTCTGTCGCATTGGCCGTAGCGACACATGGCCTTGCGCTTTTGGATTATTGGACCGCCGAACAGGTGCAGGTCGAAGGTGGCGGAGAGGAGAGCGCCGCCGCGCTGGGATCTGTATTCAAGGACTTCGTCGCCGGAACAAATGCACCAGCACCGGCCAGCACGCGCAAGAAACCGGCAGCACCTCATCGGTTGCAACCCAAGGCCCGCCCTGTCAAGCAGCAGCGCACAACGTCGCCGCAAACTCTCAGCCCGGTTGTGAGCAGCGCTACGGCCGCGACCGCTGTTGCGCCAAGCCCTCTCAGGCCTCAGGACGCTGAAACACCGAACAGACAGGGTGATGCTGCTTCGGTGTCGCCGACCGAGGATGCCAAGCCGCCGGAACCGAAGAAACAGGCAAGCAATCAAACTGCCACCGCGCATGGCAACGCGAAACAAACGGGGAAAAAAGGCGACGCCACCGGGAAAACCACGAAAGGCGCGGCAAAGGTTGTTACATCCACGTCAGCGCTGACCGCATCCGGCAATGCCGACGCCAGCAACTACGCCGGACAGATTAAACGCAAGATTATCCGCGCCCGGAGAAAGAGCGCCAATATTCGAGGTGCCGCGTTGGTGGCCTTTCGAATAGCTGAGAACGGGACATTACAGGCGGTTGGAATAGTACGCAGTTCAGGGTCAAAGCGGTTGGATCAGATCGCCCTTGCCCAGGTAAAAGCGGCTGCACCCTTCCCGCCACCTCCGGCAGGGGTGAGACGAGATTATACTTTCGAAATCATCGGGCAGCAATAAGTGCCATATCCCATCGAGCCATAGGGCCCCTGTGTAAAGATGGGGACAGGGCTGCGCTTTGCGCCATCAACTATGTACACCGGTGATCATGGCGACAATTTCGTTCTTGTCGGTCTCGGCAGTTGTTCTGACGCCTATCTGTTCACCCCGGCGTAAAACGCAGATGCGGTCGGCAAGACGAAAAACCTGATCCAGGGAATGGCTGATTATCAAAATTGCCAGATTGCGATCCTTAAGTGACGCGACGAGGTCCTCAACCTTCGCAGTCTCTGCAACGCCAAGTGCTGCAGTTGGTTCATCCAGAAGGATCAATTTGCTGGCCCAATGGGTTGCTCGCGCGATAGCAATGCCCTGTCTTTGGCCTCCGCTCAAATCACGTATGGCTGCGCGCTCAGAGGGGATGCGCACGTCAAGCTGATCAACAAGGCTTTGGGTTTCGGCACGCATGCGTTCTTTATCCAGCAGTCCAAAGGGTTTGCGCGTCAGTTCGCGGCCCAGAAACATGTTCATATAAACCGGCTGTTCGTCAGCCAATGCGAGGTCCTGATAGACCACCTCAATACCATGTGATCGAGCCGCGCTTGCATCCGAAAAACCGACTTCTTCGCCGTCAAGCGCGATCTCGCCGCTGGTTGGTCGATGCACGCCAGAGATGATCTTGACGAGCGTGGATTTACCCGCGCCATTATCACCGACCAGAGCCACGATTTCACCGGGGTAGAGGTCCAGTGAAAAATTCTGGATCGCGACCACTCCGCCAAAAGATTTGTGGATTTGCTTGAGGGAAAGAACCGGAGTCATTGCGCAAAGGCTCCCGGCCAGCTGACGTGGTCGCCAAAACCGTTTTCGATTGAGGTAAGCTCTGGCATTCCGCTGTCTACGCCTTTTATCCCGGCAACCAAAGCGCGGGTCACAAAGGCCTGCCCACGGAAACCGAAGACAACCGTGTCGCCTGGTGCGGGGTTTTGATCGCTGTCGCTGTCGATCATGGCGTAGTAATCTATTGCGGAATAATCAGGAATTTCGACATTTCGCAGGGCTGACCGGCTGATTGTCGGGCTGCTGCTGACCAGCGCCCGAACCTGGTATTTCGGGAAAACCGGATCGATATAGAGCCCGCCGCCAAAGCAATAGGCTTTCCCGCCGTGATGGTGCGAGACCTCGGAAAGGTAAAGTACGGCGGGATCCTCAGGAAGGTCTTCTACCGCATGGAGAGGCGTCGTGCCATGTAGGCCATTGCCCGGTTCAACCTGCGTGGCCCCGGCTTCGGCTAATGCTGGAAGAACAGCTGAAGATGTCGTTCCGGGGGCATTGATTTCGATCTCCGTACGCCCAGCACGCGCCAGAGCTTCTGCAGCCATGTTGAGCGTGTGGAGGTTTGGGGTCGGCACAACCTTGCGGGCATCCTGGTCGAAAAGCAGGGCGGGAAAGGTTGTAATGCCTGCAAAGCGCCCGCCCTGCAGCGCATCCAAACGGTCGGCCACCGCCAGGATATCATTCGCGTCAAATCCTCCCTCGTGGCCACGATAGAACGTATCCCCTTCGGTCTGGATGCGCGCCATCAGTGCCTGTTCTCTCTCGGCCCGAGCAGAGGCGTCCGCCGCCTCTTTTGCCTTGTTGTCCGAGAATACCGTCCAATAGTCCGGGCGTAGTTTGGCTGCGGCGAAGAGAGCTTCTTGGCGGGGCACCTGTACAAGGTGACCCAAATGACCTGTCCTTAAGCCAGCGCGGTCACATGCCAAGGCGCAGGCCATATCCACGGCGACGGACCGGCTGATGCCACCGCGCATGACCGCCTGACAAAAGCCGGAATGGCGACCCACCTGTTTGGTCATGGCAAAAGTTGTAAGGCCATGCCCACGGGCCACATCAGAGAAAAGGCGCGCGTTGCGTTCGACGGCATCCAGGTCAAGCACATAGGCGTTTGCGGGGATCTTCCCTTGTTGATGCAAGGCCATGGCGGCCTCGATGAACTTGGGGTTGCGACGTATGAGAAGATCAAGAAACATTGGGTTGCTCCGGTGTCTATCGGCGGATTTCGCGGAGTGAAATTGCTACGGCGATCAGTATGATCAGCCCGCGTACGATCATCTGGTCCGAGACCTGAAGCCCCATCAGGATCAGCCCGTTATTCAGCATTCCCATCATGAGCGAGCCCAAAAGCGCACCTATTATGGATCCCTTGCCGCCATTAAGCGCAGTGCCACCTACGATGACAGCGGCAATGACCGTCATCAGATCGCTTTCGCCCATTGTATATTTGGCGGCTTGAATGCGCCCGGCATAGAGCAAACCAGCCAGCCCAGCGGTTGCGCCGCACAAGGTCAGAACCATCAGCCGGATACGGGGAACCCTGATGCCAGAGACTTGGGCTGCGCGGGCATTGTCCCCAACGGCCAGAACGTGTGCGCCAAAACGTGTGTGCCGGTAGGTGACATGGCCAATCAGCACTGCAATCACGGTCCAGATAACAAGTGAAGGTACACCAAACAGCTTGCCCGAGCCGAAGACCCCGGTGAAAGTCCCGTTAACGACAGGAATGGATCGCAGATCGGTCATCGAACGCGCAATTCCGGCAAATAAACCCATGGTGGCCAAGGTCACCAGAAATGATGGCAACCGCAGATAGGCCACCAATGCACCATTGAACGCGCCGATCAGAATGCCTGCGCCAAGCCCCGCTGCGACACCCAGGATCATTGGGCCGTTCTGCATCGCAACAGCTGCCGAGAGGGCTGCAACTGCAACGACAGAGCCAAAACTCAGGTCGATCTCTCCGGCTGACAGGGCAAAGACCAATCCGATGGCCATGATCGTGGCTGGGGCTGTCTGAAGGACGATATTTGTCAGATTCCGACTGGTCAGAAACCCGTCATCGTAGAGAGTGATCCCAAAAAACAGAAAGATCGCAAGAAAGCCGAAATAAATGACGCAGCGCTGTAGATCCAAGTCGCGCATACGTTGAAAAGCCTGTTCCATGGATGCCTCTGGGAATATCCGGTTGCGGCAGGTCGCGAGTGGCGACCTGCCCATCAGGTCTCTACTTCGATGTCAGACTGGCTGGTGCATCAATATTCAGCGAGTTTTGCCATCCATCGGCAACGTTGTCCGCTGTGACTGTCAATGCAGGGGCTACAACAAAGGATGGTACCTCCTCGCCCAGCAGGTCGAGCACGGCACTGGCGGCCATTGCACGCCCCAGTTCATAGGCTTCATCGGCAACAATCGCCGCGACATTCCCACCCTGAACCATATCAAGGGCAATCGGCTCTGACAGATCCAATGTCACGATCTTGGTCGAGGTGTTTCCGCTCGTCCGCAGCGCTGCAAGAATACCCTCTGCCGGACCAGCCCAAGTTACGTAGATTCCACCCAGGTCTGGGTTTTTCAGCAGCATAGCATTGGCAATCTCTTCGGCGCGCGCAGGATCAGAAATGCCTTGTTCTGCAACGATTGTGATGTTCGGATAGTCGTTCTCAATCGTGGTCTTGAAAGCGTTGTCGCGCTGATTGGTCACATAATAATCTGCGTCGTGATAAATCCATCCAACTGTTCCTTCATTGCCCATGGCAGCCGCAAGCGCATCCGCCGCTTGTTTGCCCATCTGAAACAGGTCATCCGTCACGATTGCCGCATAGTCGTCCGGGTGCTTGTAGCCGGCCGGCAGGTTCGAGAGGAAACTTAGGGCAACTCCGGCCTCTTTTGCCTCTGCAAATGCTGCGGCAGAGGTCACCGGGTCCAGAGGAAGCGACAGAATGATATTGGGCGATTTGGCCATGACCGTCTCGATATCGCTACGTTGTTTTGCAGCATCAAATCCTGCGCTTGTCACGGCAACAACCTCTATCCCCAGACGCGCAAATTCATCGCTGGCACCTGCTGTTACCGCATTCACAAAGTCGGATTGGTCATGCCACAGCAAAGCAGCGGAATATCCAGCCTCTTTCACCTTTTCGACATCATCATCAGCGACAACAACCATTGATGAAGGGGTGGCACTTTCCCCCGCTGGACCGATGGTTTCGGCGTATAAGCTGCCCGCCAGCGCGAACATCGCGGTAGCGGCAAATGTGCTTCTAACAAGTGACATGTTTGTCCTCCTCAGGTTGGATGCATTGCGAGCGTGTCCGACGCACCGAACTGCGCTATGAAAAGCGCAAAGGCCCGGACGGCGGCGAGGTATTCTTCGACCTCAATTCGTTCTTCAAAAGTATGCGCCACGGCGATATCACCCGGTGCGCAGTAAACGGTTGGACAGCCGATCTGTTCAGTTAAAAATGGCATCTCAGACCAGTAGGGCGCGCCGCCGATTTCTACTTTTCGGGACAGAGTTTGCTGTACACAGTTCTGCAACAGGCGAACCGCCTCAGTATCGGGGTCGTTTTCAACTGGAGAGCCGCCCTTGGGATGATCACGACCGGCTGGGTAGTCGATGCACACCTCTATGCCCGTGGGTAGGTGATCCAGGCCAAGCGCTGATTCCAATGCTGCCGCTGCAACATCAAGCATTTCGCCAGGTCTAAGTTTCCGGATCAGCGAGAGCCTGCATTCTCCGGGCACTGCGATAAACCCGCCGCCATCGATATGCGTCACCAGAACAGAAGAGGCACCGACAAGGTCATGACGCGGGCCTGCGTTCAGTTCTTTTTCATGATCCCAGATTTTCGACAGAAGCGTATGCGTTGCTTTCAATGCATCGACCCCCAATTCGGGTCGGCCGAAATAAGCTGTCTTTCCAGTTATCGTGATCTCGGCGATAAAGAACCCGATCTGGGCGGAATAAATGTCCAAACTCGTTGGCTCGACATAGATCGCGAAATCAGGACGGGGGATTTCGGCGGACTTGATGCGTCCAACCAGATCTTTCGCCCCGGCGCTGACGCCGCTGCCAGGTTCACCGCTTTCTTCGTCACCGATGAAGGCAAAGGTCAGACTGGCTGAAGGCATAACGCCAAGTTTTTGCAGCAGGCGATACCCGGCAATCGCAGCGCAAATCCCACCCTTGAGGTCGCTTGCCCCACGCGACCAGATGTGCCCGTCCTGTTGGGCCGCGCCGAATGGATTTTTGCGTGCATCGTCTTCCCAATATTCCTCCCAGCCCCGGACATGCACCGTATCCGTATGGCCCAAAATCATGAGGTTGGGTCCCTCCACAGAAGCAATTCCCCAGACATTTTCGCGTTCACCCGCGAAACAGCCCCGTCCGGTATTCAGGCCCAGGGCCATAAGTTGCTGGTCCAGAAAACGCGCAAAACGTGTTTCATTGCCCGTCACGCTTTCGATGGACAGGGCATTGCGCAACAGAGTCAGGTCTGCATCAGCATCCTGTTCTTGACGCAAGCGTTCTGAAAGAGCCATAGCGGTCATGACATACTTGCCTTGAAGGTATCGAGCGCTGGAGGTGGTACGTTGATCTCGGCACCCTTCTGACCCTCGGCGAAAAGAGAAATATGTAGGTGCGACAGGGCTATAGACACACCTCCGGCAAGGGCAGCATGCGGACCCAGCTTTGAGGGCTGGATCTCTATTTCACGGGGGTAGCACTGGGCGGCAAAGCGTCTGATCCGGTGCATCAACTCGTCACGCGCGCCGATAGAGCCCCCCATCACGATAAGGGACGGATCAAGGACCGCTACAATCGACGCCGAAGCCCGCGCGATCTGACAAGCGACATTGTCCAGCGTTTGCTCAGCTGCTTTGTCGCCGTTATTGGCAGCCTCAAAGATCGCAGGAACTGAGCAAGTTTTGCCCGTAAGCATCCTGTATTCGCCGATGATTGCATCGGTGGCGGTTACGCGTTCCAGCGCGCCTATTTTATGGCTTTCCTTTGCAATGGGATCGGCACCAAAGGGAAGAAAACCTATTTCGCCAGCTGCACCAGATGCGCCACGCAGCAAAATACCTCCGACGACGATTCCTGCACCAATTCCGGTTCCGACGGAAACGAAGACCAGATCATCCTGGTCGCTTCGATGATCCATCCAATGCTCGCCCAGAGCGGCAAGGTTGACGTCATTTTCGACAAGGATATCTATCCCAAGCCGTTCGTTCAAAGTGCCAGCAAGATCAATCTGATCCAGCCCGGCTATGTTAGGCGCCATCAGGACCGCGCCGGTCCTGCTGTCCGGCACGCCTGGGACACCGACGACAGCTATTTTCAATTCGCCTGACGGGCATTGGGGGTCGTCTGCGGTTGCGCGAACCATACGGGCAACCTGATCGACCAATTGTCTGCCGCCGCTTTGTTCTGTCGGCTCTACGCGCTCGGCCAGAACGCGACCGGTCAGATCGCATAGTGCGACCCTGATCTTTGTTCCACCCAGATCGACGCTGGCGACCGTTGCCGCATCCGGAGCGATTTCATATACCACAGCGCGGCGTCCGACATGCCCCTCGGTCTGACCGACTGTCCGCACCCAGCCATCGCTTTCTAGGTTTCCCACAATTTCCGAGATTGTCTGTTTCGAAAGACCGGTCAGCTTCGACACGCTGGCGCGCGAAATGGGCCCATAGGTCGCAATCGCCTGAACGACCGCACTTTGAGACATTCGTCGAGAGATTTTCGTCTGCGTTGCCACGTCGATTCCATTTATTCGTTCTGTTACCGAACTAAATATGGAGTGCGATTTGAGTCAACCCGGTTTTTCTGCGCTAAAGCATGAAATACGAAAAATGAGCCTGCTGCGTCCGGGTCGAATTTTGGCTAAAGGCTTGGAAGCCGTTCTGAAAATTGGTGCTGGGTCAGAAGGTTTGGGTAAGGGTGCCCGAACCAGAAAGAATCTGATTGCGGGCTAAGAAAACCGGCTTATCCCAAGATGGCCTCGATCTTTTCAAGGGTCGCAATATTTACAGCCACGCCTTGTGTGGCCGATGCGACGCGTTTTGCGCGTCGGCCATCGCCAGGCAAATGTGCATCGTCTTGCGATCGAATGGCGTCGACGAGTTCCTCGATGCCCTGAGCAAAGCCACCCGACGACGATGTCGCCACAGGGTCGATCGCAATGAAAAACTGTCCGGTCTTAGGCGGGCCGCCAGCGGTTCCTGAAAAGGGCGAGGCGTTGATGCCCAGAGTGGCCCCTGTAAGAGCGGCCGCCATAACTTCGGTCAGAAGGGCCACACCGACGCCCTTGTACCCACCAGAAGGTGCCATGGAGCCCTTGAGGCCCACATTGGGATCAGTGGTCGGGTTGCCCTCGGAGTCCAATGCCCACCCAACGGGGATCGGCCTTCCTTCTCTGGCATGTTTCATGACCTCGCTCTTGGCGATTGTGCTGGCGCTTTGATCGATCAGCAGGGCGGGTTGCCCATCTGTACCGGGTACGGCAACGGAAAAGGGGTTGGTCCCTACAACCGGCTTTGCGCCACCCGATGGCGCGATCGAGGCTGGCGCGTTGGTAAAACCAAGCCCGACAAGCCCGGCCTGTGCCAGACGATAGGTGTGATAGCCCAGCACGCCGCAGTTATAGCTGTTGCAGATGCTCAGCACGGCAACGCCCTGTTCGCGCGCAGCGGTGATCAGCGTCTCATACCCGAGATCGATGGCTGAATGGGCAAATCCGGTTGCGGCATCTACGGTAACTACACCTGACTTGGGCCGTGTCATGACCGGTTTGGCAAGCCCGTCGACCTTGCCACATTGGACATGCTCACAATAGATCGGGATATAGGCCAGTCCATGGCTTGCCACGCCGTCCGCCTCGGTTGCCGCGGTCGCAACCGCCAGCGGGCGGGCGTTTTCCGGTGAAGTCCCCGCAGCAACAAGCGCGCGAAACGACAGGTCTTCGATTTCGTTCAGAGTAAGGGTCCGGGTCTCGGTCAAATCAGTACCTCATCAGTCATTATCAGAAAGCCCGGCCCCTGCACCCAGCAGGCGGGATTCCTCGGTTGCGGGGGCATAGGTGCGGTGGGCAAAGCGATTCAGCGTTGCCCAAGCCTGATCAGTCGGGGCGGCGCGGGTCTGATGTGGGCTGGGGCCTGTGCGCTGTTCCCCCAGCGAAACCACCACCCTGCGCGCCTGGGCGGGTAAGGTATCTGGGGTCGACACGGAATACCCATCACATGCCGCCAGATGCCCATCACAATCAAGCACCACACAGCCCTTGAGTTCACGTGCCGCATAGGCAGCAAAGGGCAGTAACAGGGCAGGGATTGCAATGTTGGCCATCTCAACCGGTCCGGCGCGCAGCTGTTCGGCACAATCCGACAGCAAGGTGCCAGTGGCCAGAGGGCACAAAGCGCCCTTGCCCTGCCATGGGCCCTGCATCGCATCTGGTCTGTGATCTGCCGGCGCCGCAGCCAAACCCAAGTCCAGCAGGTGGGCCAGCTCTGCCGTCCCGTCCAGCCCATGCCCGCACAACCAGCGTGTGGCTTTGGCGGCCTCTTCTGCCAGACCCCAGGCATACCCTGCCCCTCGGGCAGCGCGTTTAGAGGTGGCTTCGATCTCGTTCAGTGAATAGGTCATTGCGGCAACTCCGGATAAACCCACAGATCGGCATTTTCCGGCGTTAGCTCATCAGGATATGGTGCGCCGGAGTACATGCAGATCCGCACCCAGCGGTCCGACCGGGGGTCAAAATGGGTTGCCCCAAAAAACGACAGCTTGGCCCGCAGCATGTCGATAGGCAGGACAGCGGCGCTGATCGTGTTGTCGTGGATTTCACCATAGGGGGCTACTCGGCTCATTTGAGCGCGGCGCAGGGTGTGGCGATGTTCAGGATGGCGCAGCAGAAACTCTGCAACGGAGGAGCGAGTATCCCATTCGGCAAGTGCCTTAAACGCCATCGCGGCGTCACGGGCCGGGGCAAGGGGCTGTTCGTAACCGGCTATCGGTTCCTCAAAGCGCTCACCCAGTCGCGGCTCCAGCTTCTCCTCGGAGACATACCAGGCCCGCGCACAGTTTTCCGCTGCGTTCCAATCCAGATCCAAGGCCCAGCCAAAACTGTTACTGATCAGATCGCGCGCAGCGCCTACCGACATTGATCCATCAATCACATGGGCACTTGAATTACTGTCGGCCATACAACAGCTCAGCCCATCGACCAATTCGCCATAGGGCTCAAGGATAAGCGAGGCGAGCAGTTCCTGGCCCTCCTCGCTCAGCGCGGATTGCGACCACAGGATCAACCGATCCCAGGGTTGGTTCTGCGTCAGATCATCCCTGTCCAGATACCCAGAGATTGCCTGCAGATCGTTGTTGAGCGCCGCCAGCTTATCGCGCTGGACCGGATGCTCAGACTGCCACCAGGACATCGAGAGTTTGCTACGATCATAGATGCCACGGAATTGACGGGCCTCATCTTCCGAGGCGCTCAAGAGCGACCGTACACGGGCGATGGCCTCCTCTCGCGCCATGATCCAGTTATTGAACAAGATCGGATGGTTGACGATGAACGGGGCCATGCCCAGACCTGTGGAATTGCCAATGCCGAGCCAACTGGCGATCTGCGGATCTAACTGCGCGGTTTGATCGCCGCCCTTCACTTGGGCCATATGCTGCACCAGATCGCGCACAAAGGTCCGGGTCAGGTAGACCGACAACATCTCGGTCTGGAACGGGCCGTTGACCTCGGGGCGACTGGCTGTTTTCTCGCGATCTGCAGCCCCAAACTTGCCGGAACCATACACGGCGGTTGTCCGCATCAGGTAGCCAACCTGATAAATCTGTTCCAGATCAGGTTGTTGACCAGCGGCCAGACGGTCGACCACATGTGCCCACAGGCGGACTGACCGGTTGGCGCGCGACAATGACAGTTCTGACTCGCTGACGCGCCCGGCCTCTTGCACTGGTACGTTTTGCGACAGGCGGTGAATATCATCCGCCGTCGGAATGCCGTCAAATAGCGCGAAGGTGGCATCCCAGGCCTCGGCGATGACCCGGTCCGAGCGTTTTTCGGGCGGCAGATCATGGGCAAACGCCACAAGAGAATATGCGTGATCAGGGCCTTGCGCGGTATAGACCGCATGGCCAACGCCGTGTTCGTCAATCTCGAACGCAGGGCGGGAAAAACTCCAGTTTTCCTGCGCCATACGGCGGGTCAGTTGCCGCATAAAGCTGAGACGGCATTGATGCAGCGAGCCCAGCCGCGACAGCCGCATGACCATCGCGGGATCACGTCTGACATTTTCAGTCTGCACGCGTGTATTCATAGTGTTACCCTTGTGGGACGAAGTTCTCGGCGAAGAACTGATACCAATTCCTGCCCATGATCCCGGCCACTTCGTCATCGTTCAGGCCGGTCGCGCGTAACCCTTGTTCGATGTTCCCAAAATCTCGGTTGTCCTGAAACCAGCCCGGCATGGGCGGAAAGCCTGGTGCCGAAGCGGATCCCTCGCCATAGTCGATTTCCTTGGTCCAGCGGCCAACCCGCATCCATTCCACAATGCTGTCGGGTTGATCCTGACACAGGTCTGTGCCGATCCCCAGATGCTGCGCGCCGTATTTGTCGGCGGCGCGTGCGATCATCTCGCAAAAACTGTCCAGCGTGCAGTCGGATTTATCTTTCAGATGGTGGGGATAAACCGAAAAGCCAAGCATCCCGCCATTTTCCGTCACAGCACGAATGACATCGTCACGCTTGTTACGCAGCGCGGGCGACCAATCATACGGGTTCGCGTGAGTGATGGCTATGGGACGCTCGGACAATTCAGCGGCCTCGATGGTGGAACGGTCCGCCGAATGGCTCATGTCCACTACAAGACCTACGCGGTTCATCTCTTTGATCACCTGCTTGCCCATACGGGTGATGCCTGTGTCTTCGGCCTCATAACAGCCGGTCGCCAGCAAGGACTGGTTGTTATAGGTCAGCTGCATGAAACGGGCGCCAAGATCGTGCAGGATTTCGACTAGCCCGATATCGTCTTCGATGGGCGAGGGGTTCTGAAAGCCAAAGAACACAGCCGTCCGGCCCGTTTTACGAGCCGTATCGATATCGCTGGCCCAGCGCCCTTTCATGATCAGGTCCGGGTATTGTTCGAACCAGCGGTTCCATTTCTCGAAATTCAGAACCGTTTCGCGAAAGTTCTCGTGGTACGAGATGGTGACGTGGATCGCGTCCACGCCCCCGTCACGCAGTTGGCGGAAAATCTTTTCCGACCAGTTGGCATATTGTAGCCCGTCGATCCGCATCACACGGGGCCCGCGCTGATATAGGCGGTTTTGACCGTGGTATAGAACTCGGCCGCAGCCTTACCCTGTTCGCGCGGCCCGTAAGAGCTGTCGCCGCGGCCGCCAAAAGGCACGTGGTAGTCGGTGCCTGCAGTGGGCAGGTTCACAGTCACAACACCAGTGCGCGCATTGCGACGGAAATGCGTGGCGCGGGCCAGCGATTTGGTCACGATGCCCGAGGTCAGGCCAAAGTTGGTGTCGTTGACGACGCTCAGCGCTTCGTCATAGCTGCCAACCTTGATGACACAGGTCAGGGGCGCGAACATTTCTTCGCGGTTGATGCGCATGTCGTTGTTGGTGTTCAGAAACACGCCCGGCGACATGTAGAACCCGTCATGAGGCATCTCCAGCCGGGTTCCACCACAGGCCAGCTCGGCTCCTTCGGATTTGCCCAGATCAACATAGGCCAGGTTTTCGCTCAGCTGCTGTTGGCTGACGACGGGACCCATCTGCACGCCTTCCTCCAGCGCGTGGCCGACCTTCATCGCTTGCGCACCGGCCACCAGCTTTTCGACAAACGCGTCATGGATACCCGCATGCACGACAAGGCGCGAAGACGCCGTACATTTCTGTCCGGTGCCGCCAAACGCTCCTCCCAATGCCAGAGTAACGGCCAGATCCAGATCGGCATCGTCCATCACAGCCAGCGCGTTTTTTGATCCCATTTCCATCTGAACTTTGGTCAGGTTCTGGATGGCGGCTGCTGCGATACCCTTGCCGACCGGGACTGACCCGGTAAAGGAAATTGCATTGACCTTGGGGCTTTCGACCAGGCGTTGCCCGATGCTGCGCCCCGAACCCATGACCAGACTGAACAGACCTTTGGGGATGTCCTGACGTTCGATGATTTCGGTCAGTGCGACAGCGGATGCCGGGGTGATGTTGGCGGGTTTCCACACAACCGCGTTGCCATAGCACAGTGCTGGAGCAATCTTCCACGAGGCAGTCGCGGTAGGGAAGTTCCATGGGCTGATGATGGCGACAACGCCGACAGCTTCGCGGCGAACGTCTACTTCGATATCGGGGCGCACAGAATCCGCGTTCTCACCGATTTGACGCAGGCATTCAGCTGCGTAGTAGGTAAAGAACTGCCCGGCGCGGAACACTTCGCCTTTGCCTTCGGCCAGCGGCTTGCCTTCTTCGCGCGCCAAGAGCGTACCCAGTTCTTCGGCCCGGGCCATCATTTCATTGCCGATAGCGTTCAGAACGGCTTGCTTCCGTTCGATGCCATAGGCGGCCCATTCAGCCTGTGCAACACGGGCTTGATCCAGCGTCGCCTCAAGCTGGTCAGCGCTGGCCTGTGCAAACATGCCGACCAGATCGCTCAGGTCCGAAGGATTGCGGTTTTCGATTTCAGACTCACCTGCCAGCCATTCGCCAGCAATCAGATTCAGTTGTGTCACGTTACGCCCCAGTGCGATTTCATTTGACCTAGGATGGATTTTTTGGCGAACATCAGTCAAACTCAATTAAATGAAACAAATTGCAGAAAAACTGAAGTATGGCGATCAAGATTGAAACACTGCGCAGTTTTTGCACGGTTGTGCAGACTGGTAATCTGACCGAGGCCGCCGACCGTCTTGGACGAACGCAATCGGCGGTGTCGATGACGCTGAAGCAGCTTGAGGAGCACCTGGGTAAGAAGCTGTTCGAGGGAGAGCGCAAAAATCGACTGTCAGAAGTGGGTCGGCAGGTTCATGATTTGGCTTTGAAGCAGGTTAGACAGTTCGATCAAACAGTTCAGGATATCGAGGCAATAGCCAGCGCAGAGTACGGGCTGTTGCGGATCGTGTCTGTGCCGTCGGTGGCGGCGCTTGCCTTTCCCAAGGTGCTGAGTCACATGAATAGCCATTTCCCCGATATCAGGATCGAGCTCCGCGATACCGATACACAGCAGGTACTGGACGCAGTTGTGCAAGGAAAAGCGGATATCGGTATTGCATCCGGGTATCTTGCGCTAAACGGGGTCACAGCCACGCCCTTGTTCGAAGACAGGTTTGGGGTGGTTTGCACGGCTGCTCACCCGCTGGCACAGCAATCGGAGATGCCAACCATCGAACAGGTGGCTTCGGTTCCCTTCATACGCAATGCTCTGTGCGATCTGGTTCAGTCCCCGCGGTTTCACGCGGCGATTTCGAAGGCCGGTGTGACCATTCAGAACACCCATTCACTGATCGCATTGGTGCGCACCGAGGAATGGGTGACGGTTTTGCCGCAAACCGTTGCACGGTCTCTTCCTGAGGCTATCGTCTTCCGTCCTATAGCTGATCTCGAAGATCAAAGGCAGGTGTATCTTTATGTCTCGCAACGCTCGCGCTTTCAAACGCTGACGGACGCGTTTGGGGACTTCATCCTGAAGCAGGATCTTGTACTGGGATCTGAGGACTGACTGGATAAAATCTGTGCCCCTGTCTGAGATGGCGCCGCTTAGGGGATATTGATGGCAGACAAGCCCACTCAAGAATCGGCTGCACCTATTTCAGGCGTCATATCGATCAAGATCAGAATAAACCGAAACTAATATTCGAGAAAGACGCATATATCGATTTGTGGCATGTTGTTCTTGATGGGTCATGTGTCGGCATGTTTGAATTTTCCTGTCAAACCGGCGCGCCCGGTAACTGGCTAAGAAAGGGGGATGGAACGTCAT
Organism: Ruegeria faecimaris; assembly: GCF_900182615.1. Taxonomy (GTDB): domain Bacteria; phylum Pseudomonadota; class Alphaproteobacteria; order Rhodobacterales; family Rhodobacteraceae; genus Ruegeria; species Ruegeria faecimaris. Next base: position 84,587 of record NZ_FXTE01000007.1, read on the forward strand.
CCCGATGTCGTTTGACAGGCGTACCGCTGCCCAGAGGGTAAGAAGAACAGCGCCTCGAACGCCCAACACGGAGAAATAATATGAACAAACTCACTATGTTACTGGGAGGCGCGTCGATGATGGTCGCTGTGCCTGCTTTTGCTGCTGACATTGTGATCGGTGTGCCGAACTGGCCATCGGTAAATGCAACAGCGCACATTCTAAAGGTTGCGATCGAACAAAATCTGGGGCTAGAGGTCGAGCTTCAGAATGGCACCAACCCGATCGTGTTCGAGGCGATGGATTCCGGCGCCATGCACGTACACCCCGAAGTGTGGATGCCGAACCAGCAGAACCTGCATGACACCTATGTAACCGAAAAGGGTACAGTTACCTTCAATTCCAATGGCGTTGAGGCATTTCAGGGAATGTGTGTCGACAAGGCGACCGCTGATGCCAATGATATCCGGTCCATTGACGACCTGACCAATCCTGACATCGCGGCACTGTTCGACAGCAATGGCGACGGGCAGGGCGAAGTATGGATCGGTGCCCCCGGCTGGGCGTCGACCAATGTCGAGAAAATCCGGGCCAAATCATATGGCTATGACCAAGTCATGGAACTGACCGAGATAGACGAAACCGTCGCCTATGCGAACCTTGATAACGCGATCAAAGCGGGTGAGCCTTGGGTGGGTTTCTGCTATACGCCGCATTACGTGTTTGAACTGCATGATCTTCAGATCCTGGAAGAGCCAGCCTATGACGCGGCAAAATGGAATGTCCTGCAGCCCACGGATGATCCGGATTGGCTGGAGAAATCCGAAGCAGGTGTCGCCTGGGATTTGGCCTATCTGCACCTTCACTATGCCAAATCTCTTGAGGATGAGTACCCCGAGGTTGCTCGGCTGTTGTCCAACATGAAACTGGATACTGCCGCTGTCTCGGCCATGACTTATGCGCTTGTCATAGATGGCAAAGAGCCGCTCGCATATGCCGAAGAATGGGTCGGTGCGAACGAAGATGCGGTTCTGAACTGGATGTCAGAGTGATCGGTAACGCTCGGAACTGAATTACAGATAGGCCGCCGGGAATGCCTGGCGGCCTGTTTTGCATTGAAGGGGCAAGTATGACCGAAACAGTCGTTAAGCTGACAGATGTCTGGAAGATTTTCGGTGCGCGGGCAGAGGAGGCCATGACCGCAGTACGGGATGAAGGGATTGGAAAGCCTGAAGTTCTTGAAAGGTATAATTGTGTGGTCGGCGTACAGGGTGCGTCTTTCGAAGTCCCGCGCGGCGAAATCTTCTGCATTATGGGTCTTTCGGGATCCGGGAAATCCACGCTGGTGCGCCACGTGAACCGCTTGATCGAGCCGACCTCAGGCAAGATCGAGATTCTGGGCCAGGACGTATCCAAAATATCCGAGGCTGAGCTGCGCCGTATCCGCGCGCAGCAGATCGGGATGGTTTTCCAGCATATGGCGCTGATGCCGCACCGATCTGTCAGAGACAATGTGGCCTATCCTTTGGAAATTCGAAAAGTGTCCAAATCCAAGCGCTGGGCAGTCTCGGACCATGCGCTGGGTCTGGTGGACCTGACCGGGTACGAAGATCGCTTGCCCAAAGAATTGTCGGGCGGGATGCAGCAGCGTGTTGGAATTGCCCGCGCGCTGGCCTCTGATCCGGAAATCCTGTTAATGGACGAGCCCTTTTCTGCGCTCGATCCGCTGATCAGGCTGCAGTTGCAGGACCAGTTCAAAGCGCTGGTCGCTCAGTTGCAGAAGACGACGTTGTTCATCACCCATGATCTGGACGAAGCGATCCGCATTGGCCACCGGATTGCGATCATGAAAGATGGTGTCATCGTTCAGATTGGCACACCGGAAGACATCGTGATGAATCCGGCTGATGACTATGTGCGCGAGTTTGTTCAGGGCATCTCCAAACTGAAACTTGTCAAGGCGCATTCAATCATGGAGCCACTGGACAGCTATTCCGGCCCGACCGACGGCGCGCCGCGCGCGGATGAGGGGGCCGATCTGGATCAGTTGATCGACCTGGCTGTCGACACGGACCTGCCGGTGATCATCACCGATGCAGGACAGGACGTGGGCGTCGTGACCAAACCGCGCCTGTTGCGCGGAATTCAGGGGGGCAAAAATGACTGATGTAACCACCGAAGTGAAAGTCACCGCCGCCTCGGATATCGAGGTCGACCATGAGGCACTGGATCGGTCCATTCACGAGTTTGCTGGTCCGAACGGGGACTATTACGTCAAGGCGTTTCACAAGATCCATGATGCAACCAGCGCGGTTCCGAATACGTTCAATCTCTGGGCCGCGGTTCTGGGGCCTTTGTGGTCAGCATCACGAGCTATCTGGGGGATGTTCTGGACCTTCCTGATCCTGGAAATCATCGCTTGGGTTCAGATCGGGCGTGGTGCCTGGGGCAATCCGGGCGCTGACATGGTGGAACGTGCCGAACGTCAGCAGGCACGCGCCGACGAGCTGCTGGCGCGGGCGGCCGATGCGACAGAGAAGGCCGATATTGACCGTTTCACCAAGCTGGCAGCGAATATACAGAAAGCCGCCGATGCCAGCTTTGGAAAAGCCGCGGCCGCGCAGTCTGAAGCGCTGAGCATCATGATCACCGGATTGCTGATGCTGCTGGTCTTCAAACTGGCACAGGGCTTCTATGCCGACCGCGTCTATGAAAAACAGTATTCAAAATGGCGGACCGATCCGGACAGTACCGAAAGTGGCCAGTCCAGGCGAAATATGGTGCTGGGGGCTGTGCTTGTTGCGGCGATTGGGCCGTTGATCGTCTACAAATTCACGGTCAATGCCTCGCTGGCCATGTTGGATGCATTCCCCGAAAAAGAAGTGTCCGCACTGATATTGGGTGAGGGCGGCGGGACCCTGTTTTCAAACCTTGCAAGCTGGATGGAGGCGCAGATAGATGCGGCCGCTCTTGCTGGCGGGGACGTATTCGATGGGATTGTCGCTGGGGTTCGGTCGGTTCTGGATGCCCTGACCATTGCGCTGATCGGGTCGCCTTGGCCGGTTGTGATGCTGGTGATATGTGTGACGGCTTGGCGGGCTGCAGGCCCCCGAGTGGCGATCTTCACGGCGTCTTCATTGGCCTATATCGCCTTGCTGGGATATTGGGATGTGGCGATGGAAACCGTGGCGCTGGTCGGTGCGGCGGTGCTGTTATGCGTTGTTTTTGGCATTCCACTGGGCATTTGGTTTGGCAAGTCCAGGCGTGCCTGCCGCGCGGCAGAGCCCGTGCTGGACTTGATGCAGACTTTGCCGGCCTTCGTCTATCTGATCCCGATTATCGCCTTCTTTGGCACCGGCAACCCGCCCGGCATTCTAGCCACGATCATCTTTGGCATGCCGCCGGTCATCCGACTGACCGCGCTGGGCATGCGCGGAGTGCCCGACAGTATCAAAGAGGCTGCAGTGGCCTTTGGGGCTTCGAAATGGCAGCTGTTGAAGGATGTCGAGATACCTCTGGCCTTGCCGTCGATCATGACCGGGGTGAACCAGACCATCCTGATGTGCCTATCGATGGTGGTGATCATTTCGCTGATCGGTGGCGGAGGGCTGGGCAAGGAAATCCTTGAGGCGTTGCAATACGCAGCCAAGGGGCCCGGCCTGTTGGGCGGCTTTGCCATTTTGTTCCTTGCTATGGTCATGGACCGTATTGTTCAGGGCGCATTCCGGCGAGAAGACGAAAGAATCTGAACTTCTATGCCCACGGCCCAAGCCGGGGGCTTTTTTTTACCGGAGGAAGAAATGGTCGACCGCTATGAGCAGTCCATGATGGACAATTTGTACTGGTGGGGCATACCGACGATGTTCCGCTGTCCCAATATCGGACCCGAGGGGCAGGATATTGCACTTGTCGGTGTGCCGCATTCGACCGGAAACGGGACAACCGAAAGGGATCAGCATCTGGGCCCGCGCGCCTTGCGGAATGTCTCGGCGGTACAGCGCAGGGTCCATTCGGTTTTTGAGATCGACCCCTGGAGCCGCGCCAAGATTGCCGATGTCGGCGATGTACCCTTTCCGCGCGCCAACGACAACGAAGACTGCATCGAACGCATTACCGCCTTTTACAAGGACATAGATACAGCAGGTGCTCGCCCGGTGTCAGTTGGCGGTGACCATTCCATTACCGGCGGGATCGTACAGGCGCTGGGCTGCGGGAAGCTGGCCGGAGGAGAGCCGATCAGCTTTCTGCATCTGGATGCGCATACGGATGTGTTCACCAAGGTCGACCACTTTCTGGGGGCAAAGAAATCCGCCGCCCATTGGGGGGCCTATCTGGCGGATCAGGGGCAGGTTGACCCAACCCGGTCGATGCAGATCGGCCTGCGAGGCCATCCGCGCAGCCTGGACTGGTTGCAGCCTTCTTACGACTATGGGTACAACATCGTCACCATGCGCGAATTTCGTCAGCGCGGGCTTGCAGATGTAGTGGCGCAGACCAAAGAGGTTCTAGGTGACCGCCCGGTCTATATCACCTTCGATCTGGATTGCCTTGACCCGACAATCGCTCCGGCGGTGTCCAATCTGGAGCCGGGCGAAAAGGGGTTCGACATTGACGAAGCCATTGGTATCCTGCGTGCCGCGCGCGGCTTGAACATTGTCGGCGGTGACGTTGTTTGCATGATGCCCACTAAGGACAGCCCCAACAATATCACCGCCCTGACCGCGGCGGCGGTGATGTTCGAGATGATCTCGATGATTGCCGAAAACACCGGTTAGCGGCGGGCGTCTACGGCCTGTGCCAGAACACACAGTAGCTCGAACATCAGTGAGATGCCCAGCCAGGCCGTGCCCCCAGCGGCATCGAAGGGGGGTGCGACCTCGACCAGATCAGCACCAACCAGATTGACACCGCTTAACTGGCGGATCACCTGCTGCGCCTGAAAGCTGTTTGGCCCGCCAATTTCCGGCGTGCCAGTGCCGGGGGCATAGGTGGGGTCCACAAAGTCGATGTCATAGGTGCAATAGGTCTGACCTGTTCCGACGATCTCCCGCACCTCGGCCATGACATCGTCAATGCCGCGGTCGAACAGTTCTTCGATGCGGATGATGCGGATGCCCTGTGCCTCGGCCCAATCGATATCTTCTGTGTTATAGGCCGTACCGCGTATGCCGACTTGGACAAAGCGCTTGGGGTCCACAAGGCCCTCTTCAACGGCACGACGAAACGGTGTGCCATGGGTGTATTTGTAGCCACCGAAATAGCTGTCGAACAGGTCGGTGTGGCTGTCGAATTGAATAAGGCCCAATGGCTCCGACTTGGCCAGAGCGCGCAAGACGGGCAGGGTGGTCAGGTGGTCGCCGCCTGCGGTTAGCGGCGTTATGCCCCGTTCGGTCAGATCGTCATAGAAAGACGTGACTCGGTTCATGGTGTCTTCGATGTCCACCGGGTTCGGCGCGACATCACCCAGATCGGCGCAATTCACCATGGTAAAAGGAGCTACACCGGTGACCGGGTTCATTGCGCGGATCATGGTCGAATAGTCGCGCAACTGCCGAGGCCCATGCCGCGCGCCTGGGCGGTTTGTGGTGCCGCCATCCCACGGGATCCCGATGATCCCAATATCAACTTCGTTGATCCGGTCGTCTTTGGGGGTCAGTCCGGGAAGGCGCATGAACGTGGGGACGCCGGCGAAACGCGCAAGCTCCATTGCCGAGACCGGCTGAAAGAAGGGGTTTGTCATGAGGGCCTCATCTGAGTGTATGTGCTGCAAGCCTACTGGCTAGAGTCGGTCGACGTAAGTCTAATAGAGAATGCGAAACCGTCTGCGGATTTCAGCGTCCTGTTCTTCGGTCAGGTATTGCGGATGATGTCGTGCCAGGATGTCCTTTGCGTGCCGGCGGGCAACCGTCCACGCATCTGCGGCCCCTTCGGTCTGCCATGTCCGGGGTTCGTTCCGGTCAGCCAGCGCTGGATAGAAGTAGTCCCGTTCCATCGCAGCATAGGTGTGGGCGCTTCCCAGAAAATGACCGTCGCCCAGTACCGCATGACAAATGGCGTCGAATCCCAGGTTTTCGTCGGTCACTTCGATGCCGCGCAAAGCGCGATAGGTGTGAGAGTGCATTTCGTCGTCAAGGACGAACCCTTCGAAACTGACGCCCAGCAACGAAGCGGTCATGCCCGAGCTTTCGTAGATCAGATTGCCGCCAGCCAGCGCCGCAGCGAGCGAGGTCATTCCTTTCTCGGCCCCGTACTGTGCGTCGATAGCTTTGGCATCAGTCATCGAGGCGGCCACTCCCGAAGGCAGCCCCAGTGCGTTAGTGATCTGTGCCGACGCCGCGTTCAGGATGGCGGTCTCACCGCTGCCACCTGCGAAGGATCCTGTGCGTAAATCAACAATGAAAGGCCAGTTCGAAAACACCATCGGAAACCCAGGCTTGATCGCGTTGACCATAACAAGGCTGGCCAGTGTCTCGGCCAAAGACTGCGCCAGAAACCCGGCGAGTGTCGCGGGTGCTGTGGCGCCCGCCTGTGCGGCGGTAATGCAGGACATCGGGATATTATGTGCGATACATTCATAGACAACATCCACCGCATCCTCGCCATAGCGCAGCGGTGAAATCACCGGGCTGATATGGGCCTTCAGAAACGGCCGCTTAGCGAACTCACCCGGCCCGCCTGCAACGATGTCGAGCATTTCGACGATCGGGGCCACATGTTCGGCAAGGGTAAACGACGTGGCAATCGGTTTGGTGGTATTGCGAACCAGAGCGTAAACCGTGTTCACGTCCAGATCGAAAACATCTGGCAGATCAGTCGCGACACAGCAGCGCGTAAACCAGCTGACATTGGCCAGCGTATCCTGAAGCCGCGTGAAATCATGCAGATCGGCCAGCGTGGATGGGCGATAGTGGCCGCTCTCCAGATCCAGCGTCTGCACCGCCGCACCGCCGGTGCCAAAGAACACACGATTTCCGCCCACTTCGATCGAGCGCGCTTCGTCCCGGCCATGAAAGGAGAAAGTCTTGGCAGCGGACCCAATAGCGTCTTCAACCAAGTTTCGAGGAAATAGCAGCCGCCCTTGCTGTCCGGTTTGTGCACCGGCTGACCGCAGGTCGTTGGCCAGCCTGTCCGGGACCTCGCCCATGCCCAGAGTTTCCAGAAGCCTTAAGGCGGTATTGTATATTTGTTTGACTTCGGACTGTGTCAAAGGTTGAAAGCGACCACCGGCTTGCCCGGGGGGGCACGGATCTATGGCGGGCTCTGCTGCGCGTTGCGCAAGACGCGCATTTCGACCGCTTCTTTTACTGCCCTTTGACAACGCCCAATCCTTTTCATGTCAGAATTCCCGGAATCGTAAAGGGCGATGCGGGGTCTCTGCAAAAGGGAAATGCGCCTTTCAGAATCCTCAATCGTAGTTTCGATTTTTCAGCACAAGCCATTCGTAAGCTGTTGCGAAGACCCGTTTTCAGCAAAACCTATTGGGGTTCAGAGGAGCAAAGCCAATGAAGTCGCGGACAAAAGTAGTGGTAATTGGTGGCGGGATCGCAGGGTGCTCAACTCTGTATCACCTGACGCAAGAAGGATGGGCAGATGTCGTCCTGGTCGAACGAAACGAGTTGACCTCTGGTACCACCTGGCATTCAGCCGCGCAGGTGACGAATTTTGGAACAAACCAGACCATGGTTGGACTGAAATCCCATTCGATCAAACTGTACCAAGACCTGTCTGCGAATCCCGACTATCCCATCAATTACCACCATGGTGACGGCGGAATCAGGTTGGCGAACACCCAAGCACAAATGCAGGGATACCGTCATTTCGCTTCGATGGCCCGGGGGATGGATGTCCATTTCGAGGTTATTGATGCCGAAGAATGCGCTCGGCGGCACCCTCTGATCTCGACCGAAAACCTAATTGGCGGGCTGTGGGATCCTTTGGACGGGGATATTGATCCGGCTCAGCTGTGTCAGGCGTTGGCCCGGGCTGCACGTTTGGCCGGGGCCGAAGTGTACCGGAATACCCCGGTTGTCGGGTTGATCCAGCACAAGGATGACACCTGGACGGTACAGACCGAACACGGTGATATCGACTGTGACATCGTGGTGAATGCCTGCGGATATCGTGTGAACGAAGTGGGCGCCTTGATGGGAGTGCACCACCCCGTGGCCTCAATGGAGCATCAGTATTTTCTGACGGAAGAAATTCCTGCAATCCGCGATGCCGGCCACCGAATGCCTTTGCTGCGATGTCCGATCAGCGATTTCTACTGTCGACAAGAAAAGAACGGCCTCTTGCTGGGGTTCTATGAACAGGACTGCAAGACCTGGGGCATGGACGGGATCGATCCAAATTTTGTAAATGCGCTTTGCCCGGACGATCTGGACCGCGTGTCGGACGTACTGGAAGGCGCTTTTGCTCGGATGCCTGCGCTGTTAGAGGCCGGGATTCACACGGTCGTCAACGGGCCGATAACCTATACGATTGATGGTGCACCACTTGTCGGGCCGATCCCGGGCAAGCGCAACGCCTTCTGTATTATCGGCCTGCGGGCTGGATTGGGTGAGGGCGGTGGCCATGGTTGGCTGTTGGCCCAGCAGATTGTGCATGGAGAGGCCTGTTATGACACCTGGTGCCTGGACCCGCGCAGGTTCACCGACCATGCGAATGTCGAACTGACGGCATTGAAGGCGGTTGAGGATTATCAAAACGAATTTCGCTTTCACCTCCCGCATGAACACCGCCCTGCAGGAAGGCCCGCCAAGACCACTGCTTTGACCCCGGTTCTAGCGGCCGAGGGCGCCGAATTCACTGTCGTCAATGGATGGGAAAGGGTGGATTACATCAAGCCTGACCCCAGCTTTGAACCGACCCTCAGTTTCGATTTTGACGAAACCTATGATCTGGTCGGGGCCGAGGTGGCAAATGTTCAGTCCAATGTCGGGTTGTCCGAGGTGAATGGTTTCAACCGTATCGAGATTACCGGCGCGGATCGGCATGCCTTTCTGGATCGTCTGTTTTGCGGTGCTGTCACGCGCCGCGACGGCAGGATTGGGCTGGGCTATCTTTTGAACCATCACGGGATGGTCAAAGCCGAAGCGACTGTGGCGAACCTGCCCGCCAGCGATCGCGGCCCTGCCCGGGTCTGGTATGGCTCGGCGGCGGCAAGTGAATTCCACGATATGGATTGGCTAAAGCAGAACCGCCACCCCGATGAAGACGTGCATTTACGCAGTCTGACCAACGACTACACCATTCTGATCCTTGCCGGCCCGAAATCACGTGATGTGCTGGCGTCCTGCGCGCGCGGTGATTGGTCCCCGGCAGCTTTTCCATGGCTGAGCGTCAGGGAGTGCTTTGTTGGCTTCGCTCCGGCAACGGTAATGGCGGTGAGTTTTTCTGGCGAACTTGCATATGAAATCCACGTTCCCAACCCTTCGCTTTATAGCGCATATCTGGCGCTGCGGCGGGCTGGAGAGCGCTTCGGCCTCAAGTTGTTTGGCGCTCGGGCGATCGACTCCATGCGGATGGAAAAGACGTTCCTGCACTGGAAGGCTGATTTGATCACCGAGTTTGATCCTTTTGAAACAGGTCTGAATCGGTTTGTGAGGTTGGAAAAGGGCGACTTCATCGGGCGCGATGCCCTGCTGAACCGTGATGCTGATGGGCCGCGGAGAAAACTCGTGCCGCTCCGGTTGGAAACCGGACAGGGACCTGCCCATGCCGGGGCTTCGCTTATGATGGGTGACACGGTTGTCGGGACAATCACCTCGGGCGAGTGGGGGCACCGCACCGGCCTCAATCTTGCCCATGGATTTGTCGATCCGTCACTTGCAGAAATCGGGTGCAAGATAGAGTTGGATCACTGTGGAAAACGGGTCAACGCAACGGTGATCGCACCTTCGCCCTATGACCCGGACCATAGCAGGCTCCGGGCTTGACGCAGAACGGGTTGCAAGTTCATCATTGCAATGAGGGGCGTTCTTTGTTTCGCTAGTTTTGATGTAATCGAAACAACGGACTGTAAATGTGCCAAAGTCGCTAAGCCTCCGCTGGCTGGAAGTTTTTCAGTTGGTCGCAAAGTCAGGATCGATCCAACAGGTCGCATCGGAAACCGGTTTGTCCATCAGCACAGTTTCCAATCACCTACGAAGCCTTGAGACTGCGTTGGGCATTGATTTGGTGGATCACGGGCGTCGTCCAATGGGTCTGACACCTGCCGGTGAAGTCTATGCGCGCCATGTCCGCGATGGGCTGATCGTTTTGAAAAAGGCCGAAGCGGAGATCCGGTCGGGTAACTGGCGCCATGCGACGGATTTGAGGCTGGCACTGATTGATGATTTCGACAATCAAATCTCGCCAGACCTGTTTCGGTTTCTTGCGCATGCTTTGCCGCGCTGCAGTTTTCGGCATTTCACACGCCCCAGCCATGAGATCATTGCCAAGTTGCAGGAACATAAGCTGGATGCAGGGGTGGCGACCCGACCGTTCGAACGGACCGAGGGCCTGATCGAATACCCGTTGATGCGCGACCCTTTTATCGTTGTTTTGCCCGGAGGGTTCAGTGGCATGCCCGAGGAGATGTTTTCATCAAACGCAGAATTGCCGTTGCTGCGCTATTCGCGTGATTACGTGATCGGCAAGCAAATTGAGATACAGCTCAGGCGAGGTAAATTTGATCTGCCCAACAGGTTCGAACTGGAATGCAATCAGTCGATCATAGGATTGGTCGCTGAAGGCACCGGTTGGACCATTACCACGGCCGCAAGTTTTCATAGGGCCCACAGATTTCACGACCAAGTTCGGGTGGTGCCATTTCCCGGCCGAAACTTTGTAAGAACAGTGTCTTTATTCACGACCGACGTATACCCCGAGACCACTTCGAAGCTAATCCAAAGAGCGATGGGAAAGCTCATCCGTCAACATTTTACCGACCCGATGTGCGCAAGTCACGCCTGGTTGAAAGGTGAGTTTCGCACCATGGAAAACGAGGCCGCCTGAAGTCAGCCGGGGCGCCCCAGCGATTGGCGTTCGACCAAATTGGTTCGCAACTGTACATTGCAACTTTCGGTGGGCTTTTCGATTAATCCAACCAGTTCCAGCGCAGCCCGTCGACCCATTTCCCGATGTGGGACATGCACGGTCGTCAAACCTGGATCGGTGATCTGCGCCAGTTCGATATCGTCAAACCCTGTGACGGATACGTCCTGAGGAACTCTAAGCCCCATCTCTTTGGCCCGGCGCGACGCACCGATAGCCAGAACATCGTTCCCGCACAGCACCGCTGTTGGTCGATCTTGCCGAGACATCAGACGGGAAAACGCCTCTGCCCCGTTTTCGATTTCATATGGCGTTTCTACGATCGTCAGCCGGTCATTTGGGATGTTGTTGCGGCGCATTGCTTCTTGCACCCCTTCGATCCTCAGTCGGGCACGGTCGTTTCCGGTGCTGACACCAGAAATCATACCCAGGGTTCGGTGACCCAGCTTGATCACTTGATTTGCCAGTTCGGCCATGGCCGCACGGTTGTCAAATCCGACTGAAGGGACTGGTGCGTCTGCCTGAAACGACCACGCTATCAGAACCGGAATCCTGCGCTTTGCGAGATAGTCATAGATCCGCGAGTCTCGATCATGCCCGATCAGCAGCAACCCATCCGCCCCCCGTGCGACCAGGTTGCGTATCTGCTCTTCTTCGATCTCAGGCTGATAGGCCGAACTAGAGACAAGCAGGGTATAGCCATGCTGGCGCAGCTCTTCCTGAAAGGCCTGAAGTCCACGCGCAAAGATCGCGTTTTCCATGGTGGGAATGATGGCGCCGATGGTGTGCGACCGTCTGGCAGCCATAACGCGTGCGGCAAAATTCGGCGTGTATCCCAAAGCGTCAACGGCAGACTGAACCCGATCACGCGTAGCCTGCACCACCAGGCTCGGAGAATTGAGGCAACGTGAAACCGTGGCGGTCGATACGCCCGCGAGTTTCGCAACATCCTCTAGGGTCGGTGCAGTTTTTGCCTTTGGCATTGTCAAACCTGAAATTTGATTTTGCAAATATGTGTAAGCTCTGCGCCGTTCAGGTGAAAGCGAAATGTAACCGCTTACAGAGATTGATTGCTTTGTCGCAGGCAAACCAGTGCTGGCTTGGCTCAGGAAATTACCAACCCGTCGCGATTTTGTGGTTGGTTATTCAGAATATATAAACTTCAAGTATAAAATATTTTTACTTGAAGGGATGGGCCGCCTGGTCTAGCGTTTCAGGTAAAGCTGCGAATGGGGGAAAGTAACGATGCGTGTTGCATGTCTCGGCGGCGGGCCGGCTGGCCTCTATTTCGGGATTTCAATGAAGCTCCGCGATCCGGATGCCGAAGTGGTTGTTATCGAGCGAAACCGCCCGGATGACACCTTTGGCTGGGGCGTCGTGTTGTCTGATGAGACGCTGGATAATCTTGCCGCCAATGACGCAGCCAGCGCGGCGGTGATACGTAAACACTTTGCCTATTGGGATGACGTAGCACTTGTGCATAAAGGTCAGCGCACCGTGTCCAGCGGCCACGGATTTTGCGGGATCGGACGCAAGCAACTGCTGCTCATTTTGCAAGACCGAGCGCGCGAGCTTGGTGTCGAGATGCGCTTTGAGACCGAGGCGGCATCAGCCTCGGACTATATGATGAGCTACGACGTCGTTGTGGCTTCGGACGGGCTGAACTCCAAGTCACGGGCCGAGTTCGCAGATGTTTTTCGACCCGATATAGACCAACGACGGTGTCAGTTCGTCTGGCTGGGTACGCATCAGAAGTTTGACGACGCCTTCACCTTTATTTTTGAGGAAACGCCAAAGGGCTGGGTCTGGGCACATGCCTATCAGTTCGACCGGGATACGGCGACTTTCATCGTGGAATGCTCACAACAGACCTTCGATGCTTTTGGGTTCGGTGAGATGACCAAGCAAGAGTCCATCGCTTTGTGCGAAGACATTTTCAAAGATCATTTGGGCGACCATCCCTTGATGAGCAATGCCAGTCATATCCGCGGCTCGGCCTGGCTGCGGTTTCCTAGGGTCTTGTGCGAAAAATGGAGTTACAAAAACCTGGTATTGCTGGGAGATGCCGCAGCGACCGCACATTTTTCCATTGGCTCGGGAACAAAGCTGGCACTGGAAAGCGCTATAGCGCTGGCTGACTTCGTCCATAAAGAAGATACGCTTGAAGCGGCTTTCGCGCGGTATGAGGACGAGCGTCGTCTTGAAGTGTTGCGCCTGCAATCGGCAGCGCGGAACTCGGTCGAATGGTTCGAGAATGTCGAACGTTACCTCGATCAGGATTCGGTTCAGTTGAATTACGCGATGCTGACACGGTCTCAGCGGATCAGCCACGAGAACCTGCGCCAACGCGATGCCAACTGGCTGGGGCATGCCGAGGCATGGTTCATGCAACAGTCTGGGGGCGCGGTTGATGGTCCGGCCCGGCCCCCGATGTTTGCGCCATTTCGCCTGCGGGGGATGCAGTTGAAGAACCGGATCGTGGTGTCACCCATGGCACAGTACAAGGCGGTTGATGGGTGCCCGGTTGACTGGCACCTGATCCATTACGGTGAAAGGGCCAAAGGTGGCGCCGGGCTGGTATACACCGAAATGACCTGTGTCAGCGCCGAAGGCCGGATCACCCCAGGATGCCCGGGGCTTTATGAGCCCGAACACGAGGCCGCATGGGCTCGACTCACCGAATTTGTCCATGCGGAAACCGACGCCAAAATATGCTGTCAAATCGGCCATTCGGGCCGCAAAGGTTCAACCTGCATCGGGTGGGAAGGAATGGACCAGCCGCTGAAGGAAGGAAACTGGCCTTTGATATCAGCTTCGGCGATCCCTTGGTCCGACGGTAACGCTGTGCCCAGCGCGATGGATCGTGCAGATATGGATAGGGTCACGTCCCAATTTGTGACCGCAGCCCGGATGGCAGATCGTGCTGGGTTTGACATGATCGAACTGCATGCGGCGCATGGCTACCTCATCTCGTCCTTTATCTCTCCTTTGTCGAACACGCGCGACGACATGTATGGGGGCAGTCTTGAAAACCGTATGCGTTATCCGCTTGAAGTTTTTTCAGCTATGCGGTCGACCTGGCCCAAAAATAAGCCGATGGCGGTGCGCATTTCTGCCAATGACTGGGTCGGACCTACTGGCGTGACGCCGCAACAAGCTGTGGATATAGCGGCGATGTTCGATGCGGCGGGTGCAGATATCGTGGATGTTTCCGCCGGGCAGACTTCGACCGATGCTAACCCGGTTTACGGCCGTATGTTCCAGACCCCTTTCGCGGACCGCATTAGAAACGAATGCGGCATCAGTACTATGGCGGTGGGGAACATCTATGAAGCCGATCACGTAAATTCGATTCTCATGGCCGGTCGTGCGGATCTGGTGTGCCTTGCCCGGCCTCATCTGGACGATCCGTACTGGACCTTGCACGCGGCTACGGCGTTGGGGGACCGGCAGGAAACTTGGCCCCGCCCCTATGAGGCCGGACGGGATCAGGCCTGGCGCCTGGCAGATCGCATGGCGGAAACGGCGGGTGAAGTATGAAACATGTCGTCATAACTGGCGGCGGCACCGGTGTTGGTGCGGCTATAGCCCAAGATTTCGCGAATGGCGGAGCAGCCGTTACCATTTTGGGCCGTACAGAGGCCAAGCTGCAGCAGCAAGCCTTGCCGTATGTCCTTTGTGATGTGACCGATGACAAGCAGGTCCGAGCTGCTATTGAAACAGCACGGGCAGAACGCGGCCCGATTTCGATAGCGATTGCGAATGCCGGCGCGGCTCATTCGCTTCCGTTTCATCGGATGACCGCCGATGATCTGCGGACCCTGACGGATGTGAATCTGGTGGGTGTTTTCAATCTATGGCAGGCGGCTTTGCCTGACATGCAAGCCGCAGGAGCGGGCCGTCTGATTGCCATCGCGTCCACCGCCGGTTTGAAGGGCTATCCATATGTTTCCGGCTATTGTGCGACAAAACATGCGGTGGTCGGGCTGACGCGGTCTCTGGCGGTCGAACTTGCGGCGACGGGCATCACCGTCAATGCGGTTTGCCCGGGGTTTGTGGAAACGCCGATGCTGGATCGCTCGATTGCGAACATCGTCGAGAAGACGGGAATGAGCGCGGAAAATGCGGTGAAAAGCCTGAAAAAGATAAACCCACAGGGCCGTTTCATCCAGGTCGAAGACGTAGCAGGTGCCGTGAGGTGGTTGTGCTCGGATGCGGCAAACTCAGTCAACGGCCACGCGCTTAGCCTGTCCGGAGGCGAGATATGAACCCAAACCCGCTTCAAGCACCATTGGAAGACCCTTCCAAAGAGAGATTGCGGTTATGGCTGCGGCTGCTCAAGACCACGCGTGGCATCGAGGCGGCGCTAAGAGAGAACCTCAGGGTAGAGTTCGACACGACACTGCCGCGTTTCGACGTGATGGCAGCCCTGTCGCGGTTCGAAGATGGGCTGAAGATGAGCGAAATCTCGGGCGCGCTGCGCGTTTCGAACGGGAATGTGACCGGAATCGTGGATCGGCTGGCCGATGACGGCCTGCTAGTGCGCGTACCTGTGCCTGGGGATCGTCGTGCCCATCGCGTACGCATGACACAAAAAGGATGCGAGGAATTCGCACGTCAGGCCGCGGCGCATGAGGCGTGGATATCCGATATGCTTGGCCAGTTTTCCGCCGAGGACGCCCGCACTCTGACAACCGAACTCACTATTTCGGAGGAAATCGATGGCCAGTGACGTCAAACATTTTCGCTGCGAAATCCGGAACCGGGTTGCAACGATTGCACTGAACCGACCAGAGCGTAAGAACCCTTTGACCTTCGACAGCTATGCCGAACTGCGCGATTGGTTCAGGGATCTGGTCTATTCAGAAGAGGTAGATGCAGTGGTGTTCGCCTCAAATGGTGGCAATTTCAGCTCGGGCGGCGATGTGCACGATATCATCGGTCCGCTAACGCGCATGAAAATGAAAGAGCTGTTACTCTTCACGCGAATGACCGGAGATCTCGTCAAGGCGATTGTGAATTGTGGCAAGCCGGTGATTGCTGCGGTGGACGGTATTTGCGTGGGGGCCGGGGCCATCATCGCTATGGCTGCGGATTTGCGTATCGCCACCCCGCAGGCCAAATGTGCATTCCTGTTCACGCGGGTGGGGCTGGCAGGGTGCGATATGGGGGCCTGCGCCATCCTGCCCCGTATCATCGGGCAGGGGCGTACGGCCGAACTGCTCTATACCGGGCGCAGCATGACCGCTGATGAGGGGCTTTCCTGGGGGTTCTACAATGCGGTGGTTGATCCATCCGAGCTTGACGCTACCACGCAATCTCTGGCTGACCGTATCGTGGCTGGCCCCAATTTTGCGCATATGATGACCAAGACCATGCTGGCGCAGGAGTGGTCTATGTCGATCGAACAGGCAATCGAAGCAGAGGCACAGGCCCAGGCGATCTGTATGCAAACCGGAGATTTTGAACGCGCCTACAAGGCCTTTGTTGCAAAAGAAAAACCAGTATTCGAGGGCGATTGATGGCAGATCAGAGCTTTCTTACGTGGCCATTCTTTGACCCTCATCACCGGGGCTGGGCGGATCGGGTGCAAGAGATTGCTCGGGGACTAGCTATTGACCATTGCGACCCGGACCAGGCTTGTCGCGATCTGGTCCGCCAGCTGGGCGACGCCGGGCTGCTGCAGCCTACTTCGGACGAAAATGGCCAATTGGATGTCAGGACGCTGTGCCTCAGCCGTGAAACACTTGCCCGCCATGATGGGTTGGCCGATTTCGCCTTTGCAATGCAGGGGCTTGGAACTGGTGCGATCTCGTTGTTCGGCTCAAAAGGCCAAAAGGCGCATTGGCTGCCGCAAACGCGCTCTGGTCAGGCTATCGCGGCCTTTGCATTGACTGAACCTCAATCGGGGTCGGATGTGGCAAATTCGACAATGACGGCTATCCGTGATGGCAACGACTTTGTCCTGAACGGTGAAAAGACATGGATATCGAACGGGGGTATCGCAGATGTCTACACCCTGTTCGCCCGTACTGGCGAGGCACCCGGGGCCAAAGGGTTGTCAGCTTTTATCATCACTCCTGATCTGAAGGGTTTCGAAGTTGTCGGGCGCCTGGACACAATCGCGCCACACCCATTGGCGACTTTGCGTTTCAATGATTTGCGTGTGCCGGCTAGCGCGATGATCGGTCAAGCTGGCGCAGGATTTCGTATTGCAATGTCTGTGCTGGACCTGTTCCGCCCGACAGTGGCCGCCGCTGCCCTGGGATTTGCACGACGCGCGCTGGATGAGGCGCTGACACGGGTATCGGAACGGCAGGTGCAAGGCGCGCCGTTGTTTGATTTGCAGATGGTGCAGGGGCACATCGCCGAGATGGCACTAGATGTCGATGCTTCGGCGCTTTTGATCTATCGGGCAGCGTGGGCCAAGGACAGCGGAGCGGCGCGCATCACACGTGAGGCGGCGATGGCCAAGTTGTTTGCTACCGATCAGGCACAGTTGATTATCGACAAGGCGGTTCAGTTGTTTGGTGGCGACGGGGTGCGTTCTGGGATGGCGGTTGAATCTCTGTACCGAGAAATCCGTGCCTTGCGCATCTACGAGGGCGCCTCGGACGTTCAAAAAGTAATCATTGCACGTCAGACGATGGCCGCGCACATGGAGGGAAGGTGATGCTTGGACCGTCTGCACATACCGACACGTTCAGCCGCGATAACCTGCCCCCCCAGGATCAGTGGCCCGACTTCCTGTTGGCGGGTTTTGCATATTCCGATCATGTGAATGCAGCATATGAGCTGACCGATGCCATGGTTGCCAAGGGCTTTGGTGATCATACCGCTTTGATCGGCAATGGTCGGCAACGAACATATAAAGAGCTCAGCGACTGGACCAACAGGCTGGCACATGTATTGGTCGATGACTTGGGCGTCGAGCCGGGAAATCGGGTGCTGATCCGATCGGCTAACAATCCGGCAATGGTTGCGTGCTGGCTTGCCGCAACCAAGGTGGGAGCGGTTGTCGTCAATACTATGCCGATGTTGCGCGCTGCAGAACTGACGAAAACTGTCGATAAGGCGGAAATCCAGTTTGCATTATGTGATACCCGGCTGATCGACGAAATGCAGTCCTGCGCCAGTGATAGCCGGTTCCTGCAGCGGGTCGTCGGGTTCGACGGAACTTCAAACCACGATGCCGAGCTTGATCGTCTTGCACTTGAAAAGCCGGTACAGTTCGATTGCGTTAAAACCGGGCGCGACGACGTGGCCTTGTTGGGTTTCACCTCCGGCTCGACAGGTGAACCCAAGGCCACCATGCATTTTCACAGAGATATTCTGATCATTGCCGACAGCTATGCGCGTGAGGTGTTGCAGGTCGTTCCAGAGGACGTTTTTGTTGGTTCTCCACCTTTGGCCTTCACATTCGGGTTGGGTGGTTTGGCGGTGTTTCCGTTGCGGTTCGGCGCGACTGCAACCCTGTTAGAACAAGCCTCGCCTGCGGGCATGATCGAGATAATCGAAAAATACAAAGCGACTGTCTGTTTCACTGCGCCAACCGCCTATCGGGTCATGCTGCAGGCGATGGATGACGGTGTTGATCTGTCTAGTCTGCGTGCGGCTGTGTCGGCGGGCGAGACCTTACCGCAGCCAATCTATGACGAGTGGATTTCCAAGACAGGCAAACCAATGCTCGACGGGATCGGCGCGACCGAGATGTTGCACATCTTTATTTCAAACCGGTTTGACGATCACCGCCCGGCCAGTACCGGCAGGCCGGTAACCGGATATGAGGCCAAAGTGTTAAACCCAGACGGAACTGAAGCTGCGGTTGGGGACATCGGACGCCTGGCTGTTCGTGGTCCGACAGGGTGCCGGTATCTGAATGATAAGCGGCAGGCGGGTTATGTAACAGATGGATGGAATATCACTGGTGACAGCTTTCATCGGGACGCGGAGGGGTATTTTCATTTTTCTGCGCGCAATGACGACATGATTATCTCGGCCGGATACAACATCGCCGGACCCGAAGTAGAAGCCGCACTTCTGGCGCATGAGGCCGTTGCGGAATGCGCGGTGATCGGCGTCCCAGATGCTGAGAGGGGTCATATTGTCCAAGCACATGTTGTTCTGGCTTCAGGTACGGCTGATGACGCTATGCGCGAAGCCCTTCAGGCTCATGTGAAATCTATGATTGCCCCGTATAAATACCCGCGCTCGATCCGGTTCTGCGATGGTTTGCCCAAAACCGCGACCGGAAAAATCCAGCGTTTCCGCCTGAAATCATGATCAATGTATCTAGAATATAGCGGACAGAAAGAATGTAAGAAAAAGACCGAATTGCCAAAGGCATAGACCGAACGTTGAGAATAATGACATAAATCGCGTTCATAGGGCCAACGAAGGGAGAAGACGATGAAGAGACTATTGGCGGCTGCAGCGATCACCGCGCTGTGCGCGACGGGTGTTACAGCGGAAGTTAAGGTGGGGATGATCACAACGCTTTCAGGCGGCGGGGCCGGTTTGGGCATCGACGTACGGGATGGGTTCATGCTTGCGATTGCTCAATCGGGGCGGGATGATATCGAGGTGGTGATCGAAGACGACCAGCGCAAACCGGATATCGCGGTACAGCTGTCAGACAAGATGATCCAATCCGAACGTGTAGATGTGATGACCGGTATCATCTGGTCAAACCTGGCGATGGCGGTTGTGCCAGCCGCCGTGAACCAGGACGTTTTCTATCTGTCACCCAATGCGGGCCCGTCACCTTTGGCGGGGAAGGGCTGTCACCAGAACTATTTCAACGTCGCCTGGCAGAACGACAACCTGCACGAGGCCGCGGGTGCATACGCCAATGGTGCGGGTTACAAGAGCAGCTTCATACTTGCTCCGAATTACCCGGCGGGTGTCGACGCGCTGACTGGCTATAAACGCTTTTTCGAAGGTGATCTGGCCGGTGAGATCTATACCGAGCTTGGCCAGACTGATTATGCAGCTGAAATCGCGCAAATCCGCGCAAGCGATGCGGATAGCGTATTTTTCTTCCTGCCCGGCGGGATGGGGATTTCGTTTCTGAAGCAATATGCCGACAGCGGGATCGATCTTCCAGTTGTTGGCCCAGCCTTCAGCTTTGATCAGGGCATTCTGCAGGCGGTAGGCGATGCAGCTCTGGGCGTGGTGAACACTTCGCAGTGGAACAAGGATATCGACAACCCGACCAACGCTGCCTTTGTTGAAAGCTTTCAGGCAGAATACGGACGTCTGCCCTCGCTTTACGCCAGTCAGGGATTCGATACCGCCAACCTGTTACTTGCCGCGCTTGACGAGGCTGACCCGTCAGATGCGGATGCCTTCCGCGAAGCGCTGAGGGCGGCGGATTTCAACAGCACACGAGGGGATTTCAGCTTTGGCCCGAACCATCATCCGGTTCAGACCATCTATGCGCGCGAAGTGATCAAAGAAGGTGATGTATTTACCAATAAGATCCTTGGCGTAGCTCTTGAAAACCACTCTGATGCCTACGCGGCCGAGTGCAAAATGTAACTGAATTTCTGCCTGCCCCTAAAAGTGGGGCGGGCAGATCACCGGAGTTTCCATGTCCTCGATCCTGATTATCGAGCAGATCCTGAACGGGCTGCAGTTCGGCGTCATGTTGTTCTTGATGGCTGCTGGCCTGACGCTGATCTTCGGGGTGATGGGCCTGATCAACCTGGCCCATGGCTCTTTGTACATGGTGGGTGCATTTGCCGCTGCAGCAGTTGCAGGGGCGACCGGGTCATTTCTGCTTGCTCTGATTGCTGCTCTGGCTGCGGCCGCACTGGCCGGGGTGATCGTAGAAATGCTCGTTATCCGGCGGCTTTATCAGGCACCACATTTGGATCAGGTTCTGGCCACCTTTGCACTGATCCTGATCTTTTCCGAAGGGACAAGGTGGGTCTTTGGGTCTTTCCCATTGTTCCTGGATATTCCAACGGCACTTTCGGGTCCGATCACGCTGCAGGGCGGGATCGAATATCCCCTCTATCGCCTAACCCTGATCGGGATTGGTCTTGCTGTTGCAGTAGGTTTGTGGGCCCTGATCGAACGCACGCGTTTGGGTGTGCAGATACGGGCCGGTAAGAACGACCGGGAAATGATTGCCGCACTGGGCGTCGACATCTCGAAACTTTACACGTTGGTCTTTGCACTAGGGGCGGGGCTGGCGGGGCTTGCCGGTGCTTTGGTTGGGGCAATTCAGTCGGTACAGGTGGGCATGGGTGAACCTGTTCTGATCCTGGCCTTCGTGGTTATCGTAATCGGTGGCATAGGCTCGGTTCGGGGGGCGTTCATCGGGGCGCTGTTGGTTGGGCTAACCGACACGCTGGGCGGGGTTTTCCTGCCCGAGCTGTTCAAACTGTTCATGGAACCGGGAGCCGCTCAGAAAAGCGGCTCGGCTCTGGCATCAATGGGAATCTATGTCCTGATGGGACTGGTCCTGATCTGGCGCCCAACAGGTCTGTTCGGAGCCCGCGCATGAGAATGAATGAAAGATACATCAATGGCCTGATGATCGCCGGCCTGCTGGCGCTGCCCCTTTGGGCGCTGGCCGCGGACCAGCCCTTCACAATCACGCTTGTGACGCGGACGGTGATCTTGGCGCTTGCAGCGGTTGGTCTGAATGTCATCCTGGGAATTGGGGGGTTGGTCAGCTTTGGCCATGCTGTTTTCTTCGGGATCGGCGGCTATGCGATGGGCATTCTGACCTATCACGCGCAGACCTACACGGCACTGGATCTGGGCTTGATTTCTATCGAAGGCAGTAAATCCATGCCCGTGATCTGGATAGTTGCGATGCTTACTTCGGGCATTGCTGCCTTTTTCGTCGGTCTTCTGTCCCTGAGAACGTCAGGCGTTTATTTCATCATGATTACGCTGGCCTTCGGACAGATGTTTTACTACTTCGCGATTTCTTGGGCGCAATACGGGGGCGAAGACGGATTATCCATCTATGTTCGCAACGGTTTTCCCGGCCTCAACACATTGGATCCGATCCAGTTTTACGGCATCTGTTTCGCGCTGCTATGTCTCGTCCTGTTCCTGTTTGCGCGGATGCAAGCCGCGCCATTCGGGCTGGCTCTTAATGCGACACGGCAATCTACGGCGCGAGTCGAGACTGTGGGATTGAACCCCATGCGGCTGAAACTTCTGGCCTTTGTTCTGTCCGGCGCTGTCACTGGTCTGGCCGGGGCGCTGTTTGCCGATCTCAACCGGTTCGTTTCGCCGTCTATGTTCAGTTGGCAGCTTTCGGGCGAATTGATTGTGCTGATAATCATCGGGGGTGTCGGACGCCTGATGGGTCCGGTAATTGGGGCTTGCGTGTTTGTCGCGCTCGAGCATTTTCTGGGTGAACTAACCGATTTCTGGCATGTATATTTGGGTATTGTTCTGCTGTGCATCGTTCTGTTTGGTCGCGGTGGCCTGATTGGGCTGCTAACCGGGAAAGAGGGGGCACATGTCTGATCCGGTCCTTGCCACCGAGAGTCTGAACAAAAGCTTTGGCGCGTTAAAGGCTACGGATAACGTCTCGATTGATCTCAGGCCAGGAGAGATCCACGCCATCATTGGTCCGAATGGAGCGGGAAAATCCACGTTGATCCAGCAGATTTGCGGAGGTTTGCAACCGGATTCGGGGCGTGTTTTGCTGTGCGGACAGGATGTGTCGGACCTGGGCACGCAAAAGCGGGCAAAGGCAGGGATGGGGCGGACGTTCCAAATATCTGAACTGTGCATGGAAGATACGGTTCTGGAAAATGTCGTGTTGAGCGCCATGGGGGCGGAAAACCTCGTATGGCGGTTCTGGAAACCTGCCTTGAAACGGCCAGAGCTGCTCGAAAGGGCCGAGGCTGCGCTGGAAAGGGTGGGCCTGGGCGATGAACGCGAAACGCGTTGCGCAAATCTCAGCCATGGTCAACGCCGCCAGCTTGAAGTCGCCGTGGCTTTGACTTTGTCACCTCGGGTCTTTGTTATGGATGAACCGATGGCCGGGCTTGGCGCTGGAGGGTCCAAACGGTTGACCGGGTTTCTTGACGGTCTGCGGGAAGAGGCGCCCATCTTGCTTGTTGAACATGATATGGACGCCGTTTTTGCGCTGGCTGATCGGATCAGCGTATTGGTCTATGGCAAGGTGATTGCAACCGGGACGGCAGATGAAATCCGCGCAAGCCGTGAGGTGCGCGATGCCTATCTGGGGGATGAGGCATGACTTTGTTGCGGGTAGAAAACCTGACCGCGACATATGGCGTCAGTCAGGCTTTATTTGGTGTCGATCTTTCTCTGGCGCAGGGCGAGGTTACAGCCCTTATGGGGCGCAATGGGATGGGCAAGACCACGACTGTCAAAGCCATTTGCCGGATGATCCGGTCCGAGGGCACCCTGTCGCTGAACAATCAGAATCTGCACGCTTTGCCCAGCTATAAGGTCGCGCGTCTTGGTGTCGGGCTGGTACCCGAGGGGCGCCGGTGCTTTGCCGACCTGACGGTGCGCGAGAATCTGATCGCCGCTGCCAGACCCGGCGAGTGGACATTGCAGAAGGTGGCTGAACTGTTCCCACGGTTAGAGGAACGTCAGGGCCAAGGGGCAGCCTCACTATCCGGCGGAGAACAACAGATGCTGGCTATCGGGCGCGCCCTGATGACAAATCCGCAGCTCTTGATCCTCGATGAAGCAACCGAAGGGCTGGCTCCGATCGTGCGACAGGAAATCTGGTCGGTCTTGCATCGCCTGAAACAGGAAACCAATGTTTCGATCCTGTTGATCGACAAGTCTCTGAAAGAGTTGGCGCTGGTGTCTGACCGCGCGGTCATTCTTGAGCGCGGTAAAACAGTCTGGTCTGGCGCGATGGTGGATCTCGGTCATGACATCACAGAAAAATATGTGGGGGTCTGATGACTTTTGAATTCCACCAAAAGGTTCTGTTCAAACATTGCGACCCGGCGGGGATTGTCTTTTTCCCGCGCTATTTCGAGATGATCAATGATTGCGTTGAGACCTATTTCGATCAGGTGCTATGCAAACCGTTTGAAGAGATTCATCCTGTTGGCGCAGTGCCTACCGCACAGATACAAACCCGATTTTCAGCGCCCAGCCGTCACGGTGACCATTTGATATTCCGGATGAAGATCACAAAGATCGGACGCAGTTCAGCCGAATACTCGGTCGTGGCCAGTTGTGCGCAAGAGGAGCGACTGACAAGCGTAGCAACGCTTGTTCATGTAGATTCAAAGGGCGGTCCAACGGCCTGGCCCGCAGACATCCGTAAAAAACTCGAGGCATTCAGGGACGACGCGCTATGAGCCACAAGACAATTCACCCCGACGGCTGGTTGCCTGCCAAAGGATATGCCAATGGCGTTTTGACCAAAGATGGAACGTTACATATCGGCGGGCAAATAGGATGGGACGCGAACAAGAAATTTGTCAGCGGCGGGTTCATCGGACAGATGAAACAGGCGCTGCAGAATATCGTTGATATTGTCGAGGCCGCTGGTGGCTCGGCCCGCGATGTGACCCGCCTGACCTGGTTCGTAACAGACAAACGCGAATATCTGTCTCTGCAAGCCGAAGTTGGGGCCGCCTATCGTGAGGTTTTCGGCAGGCATTTTCCTGCGATGTCAATGATCATCGTGGCGGGTTTGGTCGAAGACGAGGCCTTGTTGGAAATTGAAGCGACAGCACATTTATCCTGAAGGCAAGCGACATTGAAACGGGCCCAGCGGAATGAATTTGAGCGATTTTCACCATAGGAGGTGAGAATTCTGCCAAACCTCTTTTCTGAAATCACAGGGCCGCCGAAGCGGGTTGCAGCGGCCTAAACCGGGCTGGATTTTGCGCTCGTACCAGAGTGAAAAGGCCAACGTGCAGGGCGTAACCAAGTCATTTGGGCGACCGATTGAATGGTGAGGGGAGACAAAAACAAACTTCCGCCGCTATTTCGTCAGATCAATCACAAATTCATATCTCAAACAGATCCTCAACAAAACATGAGGGTCGACGCAGTGAAAAGAGTCACAAGGCATCTAAGTCTCGAAAGACGGCGGTTGTCGCTGATTGCGGCTCTGGCTTTTGCCTCAGGTTTCACTCTTTACTCACATATAGAGGCAACGCGTTTCGGATTACCCGTCCCGGTTGTTATCGGCCTGATCTATATGGCTGTCATTGTATGCGCGACGGCTCTATCCACCTATTTCCTTCCTGGCTTGCGCCGCGTCACGGATACGGTGGCGATGACGCGTCTGGCATTTGCTCTTTGGGTGGCCGGAACCCAAAGCCATGAGATCGCAGCCTCGCCCACAATCAGCGCCGCCGTTGTAGTAGGGGGCGCGATCTTCGTGTTGCAAACGGGTTCTTTGGTTCAAAAGCTGGCCGGTAATCGACCGGATTTCGGCTTTGTCCCTCACATTGTTGGAAACACGCGTCTGTTTCTGGCCTGGTTGGATAACGCCTGCGAATATCAGGGTGCCCGGGTCCAGCCGGTATTTGCAGGAAAGACGCCTCGAACGGTGGTCTGATGGCAAAACTCTGGTTTATTTGGTCAGCGTTGCACAGGCCGTCTGGGCCCATCTAAGGGCCAGAGGCGAAAGATGCGGCCCGACCTGTCTGAGAACCTTGGCATGATAGTCATTGATCCAGTCAATTTCTAACTGATTCAGCATATCTGGCATCAACATATCCGTCTGGATCGGGATCCAGGTCATGTTCGAGAACTCCAGAAATCCGTCATCTGCCTCGACAATTTCGAACAGGTTTTCGATGCGAATGCCGAACCTGCCGGCCTCGTAATATCCCGGCTCGATCGACATAACCATGCCAGGCATCAGGTCGACCGGGTTGTAAGGTTTGCCAATGCGCTGCGGATGTTCATGGACAGACAACCGGTGGCCAATTCCATGACCCGTACCGTGGTCATAATCCAATCCCAGATCCCACAGCGGGCGGCGACAGATTGCATCAATGTGATGGCCCTGTGTGCCTGCAGGAAAGCGCAGCGTGGCCAGAGCGTGAAAGGCCTTGAACACTGCGGTATAGGCCCGGTCATATCCATCAGGCCGCTGAGGCCCGAACGAAAAGCTGCGCGTGGCATCCGTTGTGCCGGTGTCGTACTGCCCCCCGGAATCCAGCAGGTATGTGCCCCGCGGTTGGATCGGAACGGTATTGTCGGCCTCGGTAGCGTAATGGCACATCGCGGCATTGCCATCGGCGGCCGAGATTGTGTTGAAGCTTTCGTGGATGAACCCATCCTGAGCGCGGCGGAAGGCCAATACCCGCTGTTCTGCTTCACGCTCGGTCACCGGTTCAGCCTGTTTCTGTACCTGAGCCGCCAGCCAGGCGCAGAATTCGGTCCAGGCGATCCCGTCCCGGATATGGCAAGCGCGCAACCCTTCCAGTTCCGTTGTATTCTTGCGGGCTTTGGTTTTGCTTAACAATCCGTTGACCGGCACGCCCTTTGCTCCGGTACGCTCCAGCACTTGTTTGACCGCCGTCGGCGAAAAATCGGGGTCGAAAATCACAGCCTGGCCGGGCGCTGTGAGATCACTGAGTGTAGACAGAAAACCATCCGGCGCCTGAACCGAAACATTTTCCGGCATGTGGTCAGTGACATCGGCATCCAGTTTTTGGTCAGACACGAACCAGTGAACCTGGCCCGAGCTTTGCAACAGAAGGAAAGAGTTGGGAACAGGGTTGAAAGCCACGTCTGAGCCACGCACATTAAGCAGCCAGGCGATGTTGTCGGGCTGAGTTTCCACCAGCAAGCCGGCCTCTCGGCGTGTTAGCTCAGTGGCCAGATCCGAGATCTTATCACCCGCCGCCCGGCCCGAAAACTGAAGTGGAAATGGCTCGATCTGTCCTTGGGGGGCAGCGGGTTGGTCGGTCCAGACTGCATCGACCGGATTTGAAGCCGTCGCTACCATCGCGGCACCGCTGCCTTCCAGCCCGTGCTCAAATCGGTCAAACCAGACCGGCGGTAGGTGCATCGAGTCAAAGCCGATTTTCCATCCTTTCTGTGCAACGGCGGCCAGCCAGTATTCGGGCGGCTCGTTAAACAGATGATGGTGCGAGAAAACAGCCTCGGCACACTGGTTTGCAGCCTGCACCACATAGCGGCCATCGACAAATAAAGCGACAGTTTCGGGTGTGACGATGGCCATGCCTGCCGAGCCGCTGAAGCCAGTTACAAAGGCGAGGCGTTCATCATGAGGGGCAACATATTCGCCCTGATGTGCGTCGTAGCGGGGCACGATAAAGGCATCCAGACCTTGTGCTTTAAGCTCTGCGCGCAAGGCCGAAACAATCGCGGATCGGTCGGTTCCGGGGGCATCAAGCATCGGCATTTATCTCTTCAACATGGTGACAGGCGACCTCGCCACGATTTTCAAAAGGCATCAGGGCAGGCACTTTGGTTTCGCATATGTTGCTGGCGTGAGGGCACCGGACATGGAACGGACACCCTGAGGGCATGTTCAGTGGTGAAGGCAGCTCTCCCTCAAGCCGCTTGACGGCACCGCGGTTGTCGGGGTCCAGCGAAGGGGCGGCTGAAAGCAGAGCTTGGCTGTAAGGGTGGGAGGGGGCGGAAAACAAGGTTTCGCTGTCGCCGATTTCAACGATCCGCCCAAGGTAGATTACCGCGACCCGGTTTGAAACATGACGGACAAGCCGCAGGTCATGGGCCACAAACAGGATTGTCAGATCAAGTTCCCGCTGCAGGTCCAGCAACAGGTTTACCACCTGCGCCTGAACCGAAACATCTAGTGCCGAGACCAGTTCGTCCGCAATCAGAACTTCGGGTTCGACCGCCAATGCGCGCGCAATGGCGATCCGCTGACGCTGACCTCCGGAGAATTCGTGCGGCAGCTTGTCTTGCGCGTCCTTCGGAAGGCGGACCAGATCAAGCAACTCGGCCACACGGTCGGGAATTTCTGCTTCTGGGCGCATGTTGTGAACGCTCAGGGCTTCGGCCAGAATTTGCTCTGTCGTCATCCGGGGATTGAGCGATGAATAGGGGTCCTGGAACATCATCTGAACCCGGCGGTTATAGGTGCGGTCAGCTTTGATTTCGCCGTCGAATATGTCCTGACCTTCAAAGTAGATTGAACCGTCGCTGGGCTTATGAAGGCGCACGATACACCGGGCTAGTGTGGACTTTCCACACCCGGACTCTCCGACGACGCCCAGAGTTTCGCCGCGGGTCAGATCTAGGCTGACACCATTCAGCGCCCGTACTTCGCGACCAGGACGCCGCGAAATGACATCGCCGATGCTGCGGCCCATTGGGAACCGCAGATGCAGGTCGCGGATTTGCATCAGGGCAGTCATGCGGCGTTCCCTTGGGTTTTGGTTATCGGGTTGAAACAGGCGACCTGTCTTTGATCGGTGATCAGGGTCATCGCTGGGCGCTCTTGCGTGCAGGCGTCTATGCAGGCGGCACAGCGCGGTGCAAACGCGCATCCAGCAGGCAGGGCATCCAGTGCGGGCGGCACTCCGGGAACAGAATATAGCGGCGTGCGAGGAGCGATGTTTTCGGGCACAGACCGCATCAGACCCACAGTATAGGGGTGATGCGGTGCCCGCAGCACATCGCGGACCGGCCCTTGTTCGACGATCCGCCCCGCATACATAACGGCCACGTTGTCGCAAGTCTGGGCAACCACGCCAAGATCATGGGTGACCAGCACAACCCCCATATCCATATCCTGCGCCAGTCGCAGGATCAGATCGAGGATCTGCGCCTGTATGGTCACGTCCAGTGCTGTGGTGGGTTCATCCGCCAGCAACAGTTTGGGTTCTGCGGCAAGCGCTATTGCGATCATGACCCGCTGGCGCATTCCGCCGGAAAATTGGTGAGGATAATCCTTCAAGCGTTGCGCTGCCGAGGGGATGCCGACAAGGTCCAGCATTTCGATTGCCCGATCCAAGCGCGCGGCGCGGGGCAGGTCGGTATGGGCACGCAGGGTCTCTTCCAGTTGCAGTCCGACAGTCAGCAGAGGGTTCAGCGAAGTCATCGGTTCCTGAAAAATCATCGCGATTTCACGACCCTGAAACCGACGAAGAGCCCTGTCTGACATGGATATCAGATCACGCCCATTCCAGCGCACCTGGCCGGTCACGTCGCCATAGCGGCGCGCCAGCCCCATGATCGAGCGCAACGTGACGCTCTTGCCCGACCCGCTTTCGCCGACTAGCCCCAAAACCTCACCCCGGTTCACGCCGAAACTGACATTGCGCAGCGCAGGCAACGCGCGACCGTTCTTGTGAAAGGTTGTGCATAGCCCGGTTACTTCTAGAAGTTTCGTTTGGTCCTGCATCGCTATCCCCGCGGTCTCAGCAGATCGGCAAGCCCATCGCCCAAAAGCGAAAAGCCAAGGCCGGTCAGAACGATGGCGATGCCGGGCATCAGGCTCAGCCACCAGGCGGTCGAGATAAAGTTGCGCCCTTCGGCAATCAGCACGCCCCATTCGGCCTGCGGTGGTTGCGCCCCCAACCCCAGATAGCCAAGGGATGACCCCAGCAAGATCACCAGCGCCATGTCAGTCATCCAATAGACAATAACCGGTGTTATCGCGTTTGGCAGCAGGTGGCGGAAGATGATGCGGCTGTCGGAATATCCCATCACCACCCCGGCCGAGGCATAGTCATTCCCCATTTGAGCGATTACCTCGGCCCGCATCAGGCGCGCATAATAGACCCAGTAAACAACTGAAATCGCGATATACATGTTGATCAGGCCCGGCCCTAGAACCGCAACCACGGCAATGACAAGAACCAGGAAAGGAAAGGTGATTACAGCGTCAACGATGCGGCCAAAGATCATGTCCGCGATGCCGCGATAATACCCGACCAGCGCGCCAATCGTTATACCGGTGACCAATGCGAATACAGTCCCGAAAATTGCCATCTGCATGTTGACCTGATAGGCCCAGATGACGCGGGATAGGCTGTCGCGCCCTAACAGATCTGTACCGAACGGATGTGCCCAGGATGGTGGTTGGCGCAGGGCCTGATAGTCGATTGCGCTTGGGTCATAGGGCGCGAATACGCCAGGAAACAGGGCAAGCAGCACCGAAAACCCGATGATGATGCACCCGGCCACGAACCCAGGTTTGCGCAAGGCCCGCTGCATGAAGGTGGGGCGCTGCGAGGTGCTGTTGAAGGTCGCGTCACTCATTGCAGGCGCATCCTTGGGTCAAGGCGACTCTGAAACAGGTCGGTCATCAGGAAAACCACGGAAACCAGAACAGCAAATGTCAGGGTCAGCCCCTGAATCAGGGGGTAGTCGCGGGCAAAGATAGCCTCGAGCATCAGTCGCCCCATTCCGGGCACGGCGAATACGGTTTCGGTGACCAATGTCCCGCTCATCAGATTGCCGATAGACAGGCCCAGCAGGGTTACCGTGGAAATCAGCGCATTGCGCAGGACGTGGCGACCCAGAACCAAACGAGGAGGCAGGCCTTTGGCACGCGCGAACTGGACATATTCGGCGTCCAGAACCTCGATAATCGCGCTGCGCAGGTTCCGCATGATGATGGCCGAGGTGTAAAGCGCTACGGTCACTGAAGGCAGGAACAGGTGATAGAGCCGCTCGGTAAAGGTGTCGCCATATCCTCCGACCGGAAACAAGCGCAGCTGTGCTGCCAGAAAGGTCAACAGAACGAGGCCAATATAGAACACCGGCATCGACAGCCCGATCTGAAAGACAGTGCGGATCACAGCATCAGGCCAGCGCCCCCGGTTGAGCGCGGCAACAAAGGCCAGCGGACCGGCAATCAGCAGCGACAAAACCACCGAATACACGGTCAGGAAGACAGTGATAGGAAGACGGTCAGAAATCACATTGATCACATCCGAGCGCATCAGGATGGACCGACCCAGATCGCCCTGCACGGTGTTGGTCAGGAACAGCCAGAATTGCACCAGCATAGGTTCGGTCAACCCAAGCCGTTCACGGATGGCCTGGATGTCGGCGTCCGAGGCACGATCACCGGCCATCGCAATGGCAGGGTCCCCCGGTAGCAATCGAACAAGAAGAAAAATAATGATCATGACCAGAAAAAAGGTCGGGATCATCATCAGGAGTCGTTTGAAGATATAGGACAGGCTGGACAAAGCGAGCTCCGCAAATTTGTCCCGCCGCCTGAAAGCGGCGGGACCAGGGGTCTTACCTTAGCGGCTGACGGTTGCTTGATCGAAGATATTGTTGCCCAGAGGGGTCTGGACATAGCCTTCGACAGCCGAGCCAACTGCAACGGCAAAGGGGGTCTCATACATGAACAGCAGGGGGGCTGCTTCGGCATAGAGCTCTTGCATTCGGGCGAATTTCGCTTTGCGCGCCTCGGCGTCCATTTCACCGGCGGCTTCGTCGAACAGGGTGTTAAACTCGGCGTTTTCCCAGCCGGTTCCTACTGCCTTGGCCGTGGGTGTGTGGCCCAGCCAGCCCACCACCTGACTGGGATCATTTACATCGTTGACCCAGCCATAGGTGTGAATGTCAAACTCACCTGATCGGTTCTTAGCGCCGCGTGTTGCGCCGTCCACTTGCTCGACCACAAGATCGACGCCCAGAGGAGCCCACATCTGCTGAAGCGCCGCAAAGATGGTTGCATCGTCCGCAGAACCTGCCAGCGTGGTAAAGGTGATTTCGGTTCCATCGGCAAACCCGGCCTCGGCCAACAATGCCTTGGCCTTGTCCACGTCATAGCCATAGAGCGGGGTCATGTCGGCGGCATATTGGGTAGCCTTGGCCATCAACGGCGAGCTCATCGGTTGACCCGCGCCATGCAGTACCAGCCCGATCAACGCTTCTTTGTTGGTGCCATAGTTCAGCGCCTGCCGGACGCGGGCGTCGGCCAGTGGGTTGGCAGAACCATCGGCTCGGTTATCGCGCGTATTGATTGGCGAATAGATGATCCGCGTGGACGGATAGAGGTTCATGTTGATGTTAGATTCCTGCTCCAGCTCGGCCACACGGCTGAACGGGATGAATTCTGCGGCATCAACTTCTCCGGCCTGCAAACTCAGGATGCGGGTAGCGTCATCCGGGATGATCTCAAAATGTACGGCATCCAGATAGGGCAGAGCTTTGCCGTCTGCGCCCATGCGCCAATAGTTTTCATTGGCGCAGAAATCCATCGATGCACCTTGTTCAAAGCCACACAGATAGAAGGGGCCAGAGCCTACTCCGGCGACTGTGGCGGCAAATATCGCAGCGGATTTTTCCTGATCTGTTGCACCTTCTGCGGCCTCAAAGGCCGCTTTGGACACGATTGCCGTGTTGAATGTGGCCAGCATGGACAGGATGGTTGGATCCGGGCTGCCAAGGGCAACCGTGATCGCGTTTCCATCTGCGGTAACCGCGTCGATCGAACCCAGCAAGCCAGCCCAGGGGCTCAGGTCGGGATTGCGCGCTCGGTCGAGGGAAAAGACTACGTCGTCACCTGACATGGGCGTACCGTTTGCGAATTTGATCCCCTCGCGCAGGGTCAGCGAAACCGTTTTACCATCGTCAGAGACTGTATAGGTCTCAGCAAGGCCCGGTTCGACGGAATTGCCGTCGGCACTGCTGCGCAGCAGGGTGTCGAACAGGCTGCCGACCATCCAGATATCAGGGTTGCGATCCGCATAGATCGGATCAATCAGGCGCGACCCGTCATAGCGTGCAAAGTTGAGTGTGCCGCCTCTTTCCTGTGCCAAAGCAGGCATGGCCAGGGTAGCGGCAACGGTTAGTCCCAAAACCGTCTTCAATTTCATAATCAGTCCTCCCGCAGAATGAATTCATGCTCGGGGCGACCATATCCGATTCTTAACAATACTAAAGCTTTTTTTAGTGGTGGGTGAAAAGTGGCCAAATGTATTTAGGCTGACCTCTGTTCGGTTGGTCAATTTAACTTGCCACAAAGCCGGAATCATTGATCGGAGAGGTTGTTACCCAAAGCTCTACGGCTTCTACGTCCCCCAATACGACTGAGAAATGACGGGTGGATGTGTCGTGGTGAACGACGTCACCTGGCGACATAATGAAAACCTTGTCACCAAGGTGATATTCAAGCCGTCCCGAGATCAGATAGCAAAACGCCTCGCCCTCATGCCGCATCTTTTCGGAAACGTGCCCCGGGGGGCGATGAACGATCTGTGGGTTGAACAATGCACCGGTAAAACCAGGGCCCAGCTTCTCATAAAACCTGCCCCGCATACCCAAGGAATATGTCTGGCGGTTGTCCTTTGCCACATATTCGCTGAACACCTCGGGTACGCTGAGCAGCTTTTCGATGCTGGTTTGAAGTGCCGCGGCAATCGCCATCAGCGAGGTCAGCGAGGGTGAGCTCAGGCCGCGCTCGACCTGAGACAGAAAGCCCGTTGTCAGATCAGAGGTCTGTGCGACCTTGTCCAAAGTCAGGCCCATCGCCTTGCGCCGTCTGCGAATTGCCTGCCCCAGCTCGGTCGGCGTGCCTTTCGGCTTTGATTTGTCGCGCGCGTTTTCTGCGGTCATTCCCTGTCTCCCGGAATCGTGGGTTGGCGCGCATTCAACCGGATCGCAGAAGAAATATCAAAATTTTTTTTAGCAGAGGTAAATTTTTTTGGGAAGATCCGGGTGTAAACCTTCAAACCCCTCAATTTTTCCAACGGCTTAGTATCTAGCGAAACAGAATCAGAGTTTGATTGAGTGACGCCGATCCGCCGAGATCATGTCGCGGATGTTCTGGACGATTTGTTCCGCATGGGCGCTCGCCAACCGGTCGGCCTCGGTGATGTCCTGGGCCGCTATAGCTGCGATTATGTCGTCATGTTCCAGGGAATACCGATCCGGTAACCGATCCCCAAAGGACGAATAATAGGGCCGCATGATCCGTTGCCCTTCGTTCAGCAATCTGCGCGTCAGGCTTTCGTAATATGGGTTGCGCCCTGCTTTGGCGATTGCATTATGAAGCTCTGCATTTTTTGCGATCATGGTCAGAACGTCATTTTTGGCAGCTGCATCCGAAAATTCCTGCTGCCGCATGCGAATGTCGCACAGATCCTGGTCCGTTCGGTATTCGGCGGCCAGCCGGGTTGTAACGCGATACATCAGGGTCATCGCATCAAAGAATGTGTGAAGATTCAAAAAGTCTATGGGCGCCACGATGCTCGCGCGGTTCGGCAGTGTCGCCACCAACCCTTCCGACGTCAGCCTGACAAGGGCTTCACGGATCGGGGTGCGCGACATCGAGAACCGCTCGCTCAGCTTGGCCTCGTCTATGGCGCTGCCGGGCGCAAGGGCGAGGTCGATGATTTCGTCCCGCAGGGTTTCATAGACGAACTGAACGCCTGATCCACGTTTGCGGCCGGCTTCGACCGGCTTTCGTTTTTCCATGTCAGAGCATTCCCTAGCCGCTGGATCGCGGTCCATCTGCGTTCGCACATCAATTTTGCCACACGTACCGGTGCTAAGTCGAGTGTTAATCCCAGCCAAAAACCAGTTGTTTTCACGTATTTTAGGGCCTTATTCCTTCTTGTCGAAAATTTGTCGACAAATAAAATATTTAAAGTAGACTGACGGCAAGATTACACGAATCCCTAACCCGGTGGGGCAATCCACCGGCCCGGCAAAAAAATACGGAGACCCAAATCGTGAACCCGAATGTCTTTTCCGGATGCATCCCGGCCCTGATGACGCCCTGTCGCGCGGATCGCAGTCCTGACTTTGAGGCGCTTGTGCGTAAAGGTCATGAGCTGATCGAGACGGGCATGTCCGCGGTTGTCTATTGTGGCTCGATGGGTGATTGGCCCCTTTTGACCGATGCGCAGCGTATGCAGGGCGTCGAGGCGTTGGTCGGGGCTGGTATCCCGGTGATCGTGGGAACAGGCGCGATCAATTCGGCCTTGGCAATCCAGCATGCCGCACACGCGCAGAAAGTGGGCGCCAGCGGCTTGATGGTCATTCCCCGTGTACTGTCACGCGGCGCGTCCATGACTGCGCAGCGGCACCACTTCAAAGGCATTCTGGCCGCAGCACCGGATCTTCCCGCAGTGATCTACAACAGCCCTTATTACGGATTTACCACCCGTGCGGACCTGTTCTTTGATCTGCGCAAGGACCACCCGAACCTGATCGGATACAAGGAATTCGGCGGCGCCGAAGATCTCCGCTATGCGTCCGAAAACATCACCAGCGGTGATGACAATGTTTCCCTGATGGTCGGCGTGGATACCGCGGTGTTCCACGGGATCGTGAATTGTGGCGCAACCGGCGCCATCACTGGGATCGGGAATGTGCTGCCCGATGAGATTCTGCATCTGGTGGATTTGTGTCAGGCGGCGGCCAAGGGCGATGCCAACGCGCGTGCCCGGGCGTTGGAGCTTGAGGCGGCTTTGGGCGTTTTGTCGTCCTTCGACGAAGGCACCGATCTTGTGCTCTACTACAAACACTTGATGGTTATGACGGGTCATCCCGAATACACGCATCATTTCAACGAAACAGATGCCCTTACTGACAGCCAGCGCGGCTATGTTGAACAACAGTTCAGACTGTTCCGTGCCTGGTACGAGAACTGGAGCAGTCAGGCCGGTTCTTCGGCGCAAAATGCAGCGTGAGGATTGGGTATGTCGTTGAATAATGGATATGTTTTTCGCGGTCAGCACTTGATTGGCGGTCAGTGGGTTGGAGCTGATGAAAGCTTTGCCTCCAGCCCTGTCTCGGGTGAGGGGAGCAACTTTGCTGCGGGAACGCCTGAGTTGGTTGATCAGGCCTGTACCCTGGCCGAGGCTGCCTTTGGAGATTACGCCAATCGCAGCCGAGGGGATCGAGCCAGATTCCTGAATGCTATCGCGGATGAGATCGAGGCCCGTGCCGAGGCCATCACCAGCATTGGCAGTGCAGAAACCGGTCTGCCCGAGATGCGTCTTCAAGGCGAGCGGGGACGCACGGTTGGTCAGTTGCGCATGTTTGCCGAATTCGTCCAGGATGGTGCGTATCTAGAGCGCCGCCATGATCTGGCGATGCCGGATCGCCAACCCGCCCCACGTCCTGACATCAAGATGATGCAGCGCCCGGTTGGCCCGGTGGCTGTTTTTGGCGCCTCGAACTTCCCCTTGGCATTTTCGGTTGCCGGAGGTGACACCGCATCGGCACTGGCCGCAGGTTGCCCGGTCGTGGTCAAAGGCCACCCCGCCCACCCGGGCACCGGCGAAATCGTCGCTGATGCCATCCACGCGGCGGCCAGGGCGACCGGTATGCCCGACGGCGTATTCTCATTGGTGCAAGGTGGGGACCGCAGCATCGGAGAAGCATTGGTAAAGCATCCGGCAATCCGTGCCGTGGGCTTTACCGGTGGGCTGGCCGGAGGCAGGGCGCTGTTTGACCTCTGCGCAAGCCGCCCAGACCCGATCCCGTTCTTTGGTGAATTGGGCTCGGTCAATCCGATGTTTGTTCTTCCAAACGCTATGGCCGCCAGAGGTGAAGAGATCGGCAAAGCCTGGGCGGGGTCGATGACCATGGGGGCAGGGCAGTTTTGCACCAATCCGGGCGTTGCCGTGATGATCACAGGCGATGATGCTGACCAATTTATCGATGCTGCTGCGAGTGCCCTGAGTACAGTGCCGTCACAGACCATGCTGACCGATGGGATTGCCGAGGCATTTCGATCCGGCCAATCGCATTTGGCCGAACATCCTGCCGTGCGCACGATCCATCAAGGTTCCACTGCAGGCCGTTCAGCTGAACCGGCGCTATTCGAAACCGATGCCGAAGCGTTTCTGGCTGATCCCAGCCTCAGCGAAGAAGTGTTTGGGCCCGCATCGCTGATTGTGCGCGTGGGCTCGGAAAAAGAGATGGTTGCCTTGTCAGCCCAGCTGGACGGGCAACTTACGGCCACGATCCAGATGGATGACAGTGACACCGCGCTGGCGCAGCAACTCTTCCCGATTCTGGAGCGCAAGGCCGGGCGGTTGCTGTTCAACGGCTTCCCAACCGGGGTCGAGGTGGTGGGGTCCATGGTCCACGGGGGGCCTTATCCTGCCAGCACGAATTTCGGCGCGACAAGCGTCGGCACAATGGCCATCCGCCGTTGGCTGCGACCCGTAGCATATCAGAACATGCCCGCCGCACTCAGCCCCGAAGATCTGGAAGGCTCGACGCAATAAGCGGTGAACCACAGGGCTGAGGCAAGAAATTCCTTCGGCCATATCAAAGGCTTTGGCCCCGGTGAACGGGGCCGGGCAGGGACACCCAGATCGGCTGTTCCGTATCATCCGCAACACTCTGCCATAGAAGCAGATCACCGGAAATTCCGCGTCATTCGACGTGCAAAATCGGGCTTTGGCCCATAACAGGAGGACAAGATGAAACTCTTCTCGAACTTTGCCGCCCTGGCGGTAACAGCCACGCTTGCAATGCCCGCAAGCGCCGCAGAAATTGAATGGAAGATGACCGCAGCGATTGGTGAAGGTTCATTCTTTTACCAGAACTTCATGGAACGATTTGCGGCTAATGTGGACACACTGACCGCGGGGCGCATGCATGTCCAACCTTTTGGCGCGGGCGTTCTGGCCCCGGCCTTCAAGGCGTATGAAGTAGTTCAGGACGGCATCGTCGAAGCCGGGCATTCCACGCCGTCTTATCTGGTAAACCAGGACCCGACCAATGCCGTTTTCGCCAGCTTCCCCGGTGGAATGTCCGGCGAGGCGACCCTGCACTGGATCTATGAAGGCGGCGGTGAGCAGATGCTGCAGGATTTCCGCCGCGAAGAAATGGGTCTGCACACGCTGGTCGTTGGGGTCGGTACGTCCGAAGTTATGGCGCATTCGAACGTCAAGATCGAAACAACCAACGATCTGAAGGGCGTCAAATACCGGACCTCGGGCGCATGGGCCGCTGTTCTACAGGAAAGCTTTGGCGGCGTTCCGACGGTTGTCCCGGGAAATGAAATCTACACTTTGCTGCAGCGTAAGGGTGTGGACGCGGTCGAATGGTCGACACCAGGAGGCAATATCTCTGAAGGTTTCCACGAGGTTGCGCCCTATATGATCATGCCCGGCGTGCATCAGCCGTCCTTTCTGTGGGAAGTCTTCGTCAAACAGGAAACCTGGGATGCTCTGCCCGAGGATATCAAGCTTCAGGTTACCGCAGCGGCCAAGCTGACAACATACGAAAGCTTCACACATTTCGGTCACGCGGACATTCAAGCCATGGCTGCCTTCCGCGACACCAAAGTTGAAATCATCAACATGGTACCAGCGGAATCCGAAAAGATCCGCGCCGCCGGGCGCGATTGGGCCCGTAGCCAGGCTGCCAAAAAAGCCGAAGGCGGAAGCGCCCGGATGCAAGAGGTTCTGGACAGCTACCTCACCTATCAAGCGAACTGGGCCGAGAATTCGGGTTATTTGGTTCGCGACAGCGCCGAATAAGCTCTGCCCTGACATTGGTTGGATGACTGGATATTCGTGCCGGTCATCCGTTTCCGGGGACATACATGACCACTATTCTCAGAGTCATCGACGCGATTGCTGGGGCGCTGGCCCTGCTGGGTCGATGCGTAATTTTTGCCCTGATCGTGGCAATGCTGTACGAGGTTGTTGCTCGCTATGCGTTTGGTGCGCCGACGCTTTGGGCGTTTGATATCTCGTACATGCTGAACGGTTCGGTTTTTCTGCTTGGGGCGGCTTATGCCCTGCGCTGTGACGTGCATGTCAGGATCGACTTTCTGTCGCAGCGTATGCCAATGCGGGCGCAGCAGCTGTTGAACGGTGCTGTCTTTCTGTTGGTCATGACACCGATCACGACCATCTTTGCCTGGGTTGCAAGCAAAAAAGCCTGGAAAGCACTGATCACGGGAGAGGTCGAAAGCGTCAGCCCCTGGGCGCCGGTTGTCTGGCCGTTTTACACGGTCATCGCCGTTGGTCTGGCGGCCTTGGCGCTGCAATTCCTGGCTGAGGCGATCAAGTTGCTTTCGGGGCGCAAGAACCCTGGTGAGGCGCCCGGCGAACTGGACGGCATGGAAGAAAACCAATGACACCATTACTGATGTTTGCAGCCCTTTTTGTGCTGGTCTTTGCCGGAGTGCCGGTGGCCTTTTCGCTCATCATCATCTCCGTCGCCTTTGGCTACATGGTGTTCGGCGAGCTGATCTTTTTGCAGCTTTATGGTCCGCTGCTTCATACGGCTTCGAATTTCGTACTGGCAGCAATCCCTCTGTTCATTTTCATGGGGGCGATACTTGAGCGTTCGGGGATCGCGAAACGTCTGTTCTTTGCACTGCAGTTGTGGCTGGGCGGCTTGCCCGGTGGATTGGCGCTGTCGACGATTGCAATGTGCGCGGTTTTCGCCGCCGCATCCGGTGTTGTAGGTGCGGTCGAGATAGTTGTGGGGTTGATGGCCATCCCAGCCATGACCAAAGCGGGTTATCGTAATGACCTCATCGCGGGAACAATCTGTGCAGGGGGCTCACTGGGGACAATAATTCCACCCTCGGTCATTGTGGTCGTCTATGCGTCGATTGCGCAGCTGTCGATTGGCAAGCTGTTTGCCGCATCTATCCTGCCCGGCTTGCTGATGGTGGTGTTCTTCGTGATTTATATTTTGGTGCGCAGCATGGTCCGACCTGCTGACGCTCCTCCGTTGCCACAGGCAGAGCGCGCGATGCCAACCGGCCGTAAGATGAAGGTGACGTTGACAGCATTGTTGCCCCCGCTGGCATTGATTGTCCTGGTGCTGGGCTCGCTTCTGGCCGGTGTTGCCTCGGCTACCGAAGCTGCCGCAGTCGGGGCCGCCGGTACGATCCTGCTGGCTTTGATGTTTCGGGAACTAAACCTGAAACTGATGTCCGAGGCACTGAATGTGACCCTGCGCATCACCGCTATGATCATGTTGATCGTGGCCGGAGGCACGATGTTCACCAGCATCTTTGCGGTCACCGGAGGCGGACAGCTGGTGCGCGATACTGTTGCCGGGATCGGGTATGGCAATGCCGGTATCATCGCATTCTTTTTGTTGGTGGTCTTTTTCGCGGGCTTTGTACTGGACTGGGTGTCGATCGTTCTGATTTTCATTCCGATCTTTGCCCCGATCGTGAAATCCGCCGGAATCGATCCGATCTGGTTTGCCATGATGGTTCTAGTGGTGATTCAGACTTCGTATCTGACACCGCCAATGGCACCGTCGATTTTCTATCTTCGCTCAATCGCTCCGCGTGACATGAGCTATGGGCAGATGTATCGCGGCGTGTTGCCCTTTGTAGGGGCGCAAATGCTGGTTCTTTTGGTTATCATCCTGATCCCCGAAGTGGCGACATGGTTGCCAGAGATATTGGTCGGGCTTTGACATAGATCTTGGTCTTGCCCCTTCAGATGCCTGGCCCCTGTTCAATGGGCTAGGTCATCGCCCTAGTTGTTTCGAAAGATCTTTCGGTTCCGGTAACTTGTCCGCATTCTGCGCCGCCCATTGATGCATCTCATACAGCAGTGGAAGCAGGCTTTGACCCAGAGGTGTGAGGCTGTATTCGACATGCGGCGGTATGGTCTTGAAGTCTTTGCGAGAGACAAAGCCCGTCGTCTGCAACTCGGTCAGCTGGCGCGTCAACGTTCGATGCGTGATGCGTCCGAGGTTTCGCTGAAGCTGGTTGAACCGGCAGTCCCCCTGCGAAAGCCAGTAGATGATCAACAGCTTCCATCGACCTGAGATCGCTGAGATCAATGCTTCGATCTGACAATGATCCTCTAACTCATCATGTTTCAAGGTAGTATCCTATATGACCGTACTTGTTCGTGTGAACGTGCAATTTTAGATAGTGGTCAGAACGTTATGCCGCAACGGGGGGACCCTATGGCGAAGAAGAAAATTGTGATCATTGGCGGGGGATATGTCGGGTTTGAAGTTGCCCGGGAACTGGACGCTTGCGCGGACGTCACCCTGATTGAGCAACGCGAAGCGTTCGTGCATCCGCCTGCAGCGATCCGCGCGCTGGTTGAACCCGCCTTGCTGGACCAGATCATCCTGCCATACGACAATCTGCTGCAATCGGGTAAGGTCGTGCGTGGGCGCGCCGTTTCGGTCTCTGAAACCGAGGTCACTTTGGAATCTGGAGCTGTCTTTCCGGCGGACTATATCCTGATCGCCACCGGATCATCCTATGCAGCGCCGTTCAAGCCGTCGGGTGACAGCATTGCGGATTTTCAGCAAGCGAGCAAAGACGTCAGCGCGCAACTGGCCAAGGCGAATTCAGTTGTGATCGTAGGGGCAGGCGCTGTCGGTACAGAGCTTGCGGGCGAAACAGCCTCGGCACATCCGGGTAAATCCATCACCTTGGTTTCGTCGGATGATACCTTGTTTCCCAAGTACCCGGCCAAGCTAGGCGCGCAACTCAAAGGTAAATTGGAACGGCTGGGCGTCACTGTCATTCTCGGCCAGAGGGCGCAGGATTTACGCCATTTGGATCGGCCCTACGAAGGATCCGTGAGTTTGACCGACGGTAGAGTGATTGCGGCCGATCTGGTATTTCCGGTGGTTGGATCGAAACCTCAATCGTCTTTGGTTCAAAGCCTTCCGGGCGTGTCGGCTGATGCATTGGGTAGGGTCAAAACCGACAAATGGTTGCGACCGTCAAGCTATCCGAATGTCTTCGTCGGCGGTGACATTGCCGACATTGGCGACGGAATGACAATCGTAGCAACGGCACGGCAGAATCCGTGGCTGATCAAAACGCTTAAGAAAGTAATCGAGGGCGCACCCGTCGAAAGTCAGAAACCCTACGCGCCCTGGAAAAAAGCACCCATTCTGGTGCCCCTTGGGCCGGTCATCGGCAGCAGCTGGCTTTTTGTGACAGTGGGTGACTGGATCACACGCAAGATAAAGGGGAAAGATATTTTCATTCCCAAATATCGAAAGGCTTTTGGGATTTCGAGCTCCGGAAAATAGTTCCTCCTGAACATTGCGATTTGCCAACGTTCAGGCATCCCACACAGATGATGTCTCTGACATTCGTGTTGGCCTGCCTCTAGTCGTGTGCGAGGTTGCGACTGGCTTGTGCCTGCTGAATATCTTTCGGCCATGTGGAACGGATATAAGCCAGAACATCCCATATGCCGTCATCAGTCAAAGTGCCTTCGAAACCCGG
Organism: Ruegeria faecimaris; assembly: GCF_900182615.1. GTDB lineage: Bacteria > Pseudomonadota > Alphaproteobacteria > Rhodobacterales > Rhodobacteraceae > Ruegeria > Ruegeria faecimaris. Next base: position 126,711 of record NZ_FXTE01000007.1, read on the forward strand.
CATGCCACTGTTGAAATTCTTGACGCCGCGTGCGGCCAGTGTCTTTGCACCGCCGAATTTGGTGTAGTCAAACAAAAGCAGGCTATCATGGTGCCATGTGTGCCCGGTCACGTCATGTGGTGGCGCAGGCATCACACCGTCTTCACCCGGTGTTTGCCAGTTGGGTTGGCCTTCCAGGTTAACGCCGTGGCACGCGGCGCATTGATCTACGTAGAGCCTCTGTCCATTCGCCACGTCTCTGTCTGTAAACGTATGATCCGCGGCAACGCTGGAATAAACGCTGCATAGGACCAATATAAATAAGTGCCTGGTCATCTCCACCCACCTCAATTCGGAAGCGTCAGAACGGTTGTTAGTGTCGCCGTAGTTGTCAGCACCGCCAGAACGATCAGCGCCTCAACTTCGATGGAACGGGCGAGGTGCTGCGCCGCCTTGGTATCTCCGTCTAGCATTGCCGGAACAAATCGAAGCTTGTTCGCGGCGGCTAGGATCAATAGCAGCCCTACAAATAGTACTTTGAGCAACAGGGCCTGCCCATAACCAGTGGAGATGAGCGCTCGGAGATCACCAACAAGCAACCAAGCCATCCAGAAACCTGCGACGATCAATGCGGGTACCATCAGTGCCGCAGCTTGGCCAAACCTATGCCCAAGTGCAGCAGCGTCTGCAATTTGCTCAGGTTGAAGAGCCATACTCCGCAGCGGGCTGAAGATGCCTACCCAGAAAGCTACACAGATCAGGTGTGCTAGTAACAAGAGTTGGGTACCAAAATTCTCTAGATCCGATAGGTGCCCGATCTGTGCAAAGGACCACAGAGCCATCGTGCCACCCACAAGTGCGATCCCTAAACCAAAGCGCGGAACAGACAATCCGACAAGGATCATTGCTGCGCCTATCACTCGAAGAACAAATACATCGCCTACGGAAGTCTGCCAGAGTAATCCAAGCATTTCGGGGTCGACCAGCCCATCCGCTCCGCCTGTCAGGAGGGCACCACTAAGCATGAATCCCAGTGCCGTCGCGATGAGGGCAAGCCACGCCAAGGCCATGGATTGGCGTTTCATCGCCAGGCTTATCGGTGTGACCAAGCTGGAATAGAGACACTTAACGATCACAAGGCCAGTGGCCCCCGCAAAGCCGATATAGAGTGCTAGCTTTGCGAGGATTGCAGCAATTCCCCAGATGTCTGGCATGCTCATTCCACAGTAAAGGTAAACGCGCCCTGCATAGCATGACCATCCTCACCTAAACCGCGCCACTCGATGACATAGGTGCCCGCGCCATTGCCTGGCAGTGGAATTTTGAACTTCTGAGCAAATCTTGCCTGGTCGCCTAGATCCAGTCGTACTGCCCCGTGTTCTTCATGTGCCATCTCTATCCGGGTCAACCGGATGTCTTTCGAGAAATTGAGGCCAATTTCAGCGGGCACAATCGTTACTGTGGTTCCATCTGCAGGTGTTGTTTCTGTGGCCTTGGAATGCGCCAGCGCAAAATTGGGGAGCGCGGCCAAGAGTATAAGCGTTACAATCTTCTTCATGGGGCTATCCTCAATTTATTCCGTTGGCGCGCTGGATTTCGCGAATGTAGGCGATCACCATAGCGACGTCACCTCGCGTCAAGCCGTCGACGGGTGGCATGTCTCCAAACTGCCAATGGTGACTTCTTACACCCTGTGAAACCGCCCTCTGAAACGCTTCATCAGCGTGGTGACTAGGTTCGTATATCTTGTGGATCAGTGGCGGTCCTGCGCCGTCAATTCCGACCGCATTGACACCGTGGCAAGTGGCACAGGAGGCATCAAAGACCCGCTGGCCGATTGCTGCATTGCCCTCAATAGGCGGCATCTGAATTGCGACTAGGCCGTCTCTTGAAACTGTCGCCTGGGGGCTGGCTTCTTCGATTGGGTCTGAACGAAAAACTATGAAAGCGGCAACAGCCGAGACGACGCAAGCGCCGATTAACACGTGACTTTTCTTCATGGGTTGAACCTGACTTTGTAGAAGCTGGAAGTGCTGCGGCACATCGCAAACAGCCGCAAGGGCCGGTCACTTAGGCGCGCGCGGATTTTGGCAGCTTCAAAGGTCAGGGGGTCTGTAGGGGCTATCTGGTTCAGTCAACTTGGATTGGAATCCAATCTGGAACTCTCGGTCAAGCTGATATTGATTCCACACGACTTGGCTGTTCTGCGAGATCAGTACGACGGCTTGGCAAAGCGAAGGGTTACACTCTCCGGTTCCGGCATTATCCGTGTCGTGATGGCTGCTTTGGGCCGAGATGTCAGGGATGCTTTTCACCGCGGCGGAGTGTCCCGCCGATTGCATATGGTCCCCGCAGTGAAGCCCGACGCAGGCATGAGACTCGCCACCAAATCCGGCCAGAATGACCAGAAGACTCGTCAATAGCGCAAATGTGTTTCGTCGGATGACCATGATTCCGGACGCTAATGCAGCGGAACACACAAGACAACGCCTGCAGCTTCATTATGCCCCACGCCGTTCTAAAGGAAATTACGACGCTGATTTTCGTGATGGGGCATTCCCCGCTCTTGTCCGGCGCGCGATTCTCATCAAATGCAGAGAGTCCGGGTCTATTTTGATTTCTATCAGTCGGGCCTAGCAACTGATTAGCGGCCAAACGGCAACACAGGTCGCAACATTGTCAACGCGCAGAATCTCACTGGAACCAGCCAAGTTCCAGCCGTGCGGTGCCAATAATTTGGGGCAACGTAGTGGTCTGAGGGTGCTGGTGTTTCTGCTTCTTTGACCCGCGTTCAGACGCGCTTATTGAGAACTTTGAACCAAAGATATATTTTGACCGGATTGCGAACGAAAAGGAAAGTTCATGATCAGAACTACTGCACTGGCGCTCCTAGCGCTCCTTTCGGCTACCTCGGCATTCGCAACTGTTGGGCTGTATTGCGAGGCCCCTGATGGATCAGGCGCTGTATTTGATGTCGGATTGGGAACTGTCCCTGGTCTCGCAGTCGTAAGCGCGACCATTCACGCAGACGGCAAACACTGGAGCCTTACTGAAGTCGATGGTGCGATACCAATCATCGTGGCACAGGGGGCCGATGTCGATATGCGTACTGTTATCGACTTTGCCGATCCCGAATACAGTCGGATCGTTGCCTCTGTTCGATTGATAACCGCTGTCGAAGGAGACGAATCCGTCACTGTAGGCACGCTCACGATTCCGGAAATCGGTGCCTTCCCGCTGGTTTGCGAAGGGCCGTAGCCGCCCGATGTTGTGCAATGTACCGGGGCTAACTCGGCGGAAGCGGTCATCCCAAATTCTGCTTTGCTCAAATGTCTGAAATGGGCCGCGAGAGAGAGTAGTTTTAGATTGGGGGTGCTGCACGTTCTGTGACCAATTGTCTGGCTACGACTCTTTCGCGATGAATCATGTACAGCCCTGCACTGATGATGATTGCAATACCAAGTAGGCTAAGCGTGTTCGGGAAGTCATTGAAGACAAGATAGCCGAACAGGGTCGCTACCGGCAGCTCAAAGTACTGCAAAGGCGCCAATGTGGCCGAAGGCGCGAACGAAAGCGCATAGGTCATCATCATGTGGCTCACCGTTGCAAAAAAACCAGCTCCCAAAAGCCACAACAAAGCGATGTCTGTCGGCCAAACAGGATCGAACAGCTCCGAACCAGAGCCTTGCACAAATATTAAGATTGGAATGGAAAACAGGCTGGCAATCAGGCCAGTGTGGAATTGCAGAGCTACGGGATGCATCCGACGCGACAATCCTCGCGTCACAAGAATGTAGAAAGCGAAAGCAACTGCCGTACCAAGCGGAATTATTGCAACCGCGCCGAAGGCCGCGAAACTGGGCTGGATGACGAACATTACCCCAACAAACCCGACAAGAGCTGCCCCGACACGACGCGGACCTACGTCTTCACCAAGGTAAAACTTACCAACCAACAAGACAATGAACGGGGCCACAAACACGATCGCCAACGCATCGGCGAGTGGCATCACACGGATGGCAGCAATGAAGCAAAAAGTTGCGAACAGCAAAAGTAATGAGCGGAATGCGAGTACGATCAATTTGCCTCGCGCTACATGCAACGACAGCCCCATTATCCAGACGAACGGGGCCATCAACACGCACTGCACTACAAAGCGAGCAGCCGTAATCTGCCCAACTGGTACGCTAGCCGACGCGAGTTTTGCAGCTACGTCCAGCAAAGGAGCGGTGAGGCAAAATCCAAGCATCAGTGCAACTCCCGCAAGAATGCGATCCGTAGATTGAGGTATGGAATCAGCCGAGGACATCTCATCTTGTAGAAACGTCGCTAAACGCGTGTCTGTTCTCTATGCGACGCGGAGCAAAAATCCCTCAACTTGCGAGTTGGGGGTGGGTTCGAATTTGCGCTAACAACGAACATCAGGTTCGATGAGATGCGCAGCAGCAGATGGCCGGTTCAAAATTGGTCTACAAGCTCTTGATCTCGATTGCTGCTGCGATGGCAAAGGCGTCTTCAAGCTCGACGCTCAGATGCCGAACCGTGCTTACCATCTTTGCATGACCCAAGAGCAACTGAATCGCCCGAAGATTTCCTGTCTTTTCTTGTCGAACTGCGTGACTTTGGTTCGGCGCATTGAGGGAGTTCCGTAGGCGCTGGCCCCAAAGCCAATGGGCTTCATCCAGTCCCGGACAATCCGCGCATACTGGCGTGTTGAGATGTGTAGGAAAACCAAGTGATAGATCCGCGGTCACAGCAACTTCTTTCTTCCCAAGGGAGACACATACAAAAAGCTGTAATTCCGACCCCTGTGAAGCTCTTGGTGATTGATCTGCTTGTTCGCGAATTCGAATTGGTTACTATTGTCGCATGACAAATTGGAAACCATCCCGAGATACGCTGAGTTCACCGCTGCATACGAGCCTTGCCACGATGATTGCAGGCGCGATCGAAGACGGCAGTTTGTCACCGGGACAGAAATTACCAACACACCGGAAACTGGCCGATGACCTGAGGTTGAGCGTTAATACCGTCAGCAAAGCTTACGACATTCTGCGTCGCCAAAACCTGATCGATGGTCAGATTGGGCGTGGCAGCTATGTTGTCGACACTGACAAAACCGACGGACAGCCATTCAAGTTAGAGTCAGAACCTCGAAACTTGTTCGACATGTCGATTTCGCGCCCCTTGTTTAATGGCCTGCATGTTGAGGCGATGCAATCAACGCTGAGGACTTTGCATGCCGGGCTCGACCCGGCAATATATCTTTCTACACGCCCGAATGTAGGCCACGAAACTCACCGAAAAACGGGAGTCAAATGGCTTTCACATTGCGGCCTTGAGACAAATGCAGATTCAGTCCTCATGACGAACGGGGTAACGCATGGAATGTCGGCAGCAATGTCTGCGATATTGCGTCCTGGCGACGTCATTCTGTCAGATATGGTCACGCATCACCTCTTGGTTTCGAGTGTCGCATATTTCGGATACCGACATGTTGGCCTTGAAACTGATGAGCACGGAATCCTGCCCGATGCATTGGAAAGGGCGTGCGTTGATAAGTCTCCTAAAGCATTGTATTTATTACCATCTCTTGCCAACCCTAATGTACATATGATGCCAGAGGAACGTCGGCGCCAAATTGCTGCAATCGCCCGCAAACATAGGCTGCATATTATTGAAAACGATGCGTTTGGTCCGGTCGCAGCGGATCGCCAGCCGCCTGTTTCGATGTTCGCACCAGAACTGTCGGTCTACCTGACAACGTTCACCAAATGCACGGTCAGCGGGTTGCGTGCGGGTTATGCCGTTGCTCCGGACCATTTGCTTCCTGCATTGACAGCGAGACTGATCGTATTTGGTTGGATGGCAACGCCGCTGATCTGCGAACTTGCCTCACGCTGGGTGGAAGATGGCACAGCACAAGCGCTGGCGGATTGGCAGCGCGCAGAAATAGTCAAGCGGTATCATATAGCAACGCAAGAGCTTGCTGGTTTTAAATGGACGGGCCATCCGGCCAGTTTGCATCTTTGGTTGCAGCTCCCTCCAGATTGGGATTCCAACAGTTTTGTCGCCCATGCCCGCGAACTAAATGTTGCGGTGTCCCCTGAAAGCCCATTCCTTTCTCCCAAGGCTACCCCAACAAATGCAGTGCGCATTTCGGTGGGAAGCATTCGCGAAATCGAACGTTTTCGCCAAGCTCTGAAGCTTCTGGCCGGTTTACTTTTGCGCCCACGCGAGCCTTTGCCGCAATTCGCTTATTAGAATGTAGCGCAACAATATAATAATTGACTCGCAGTACAATCTTCGGGATGTGGTGGAACATCACTAACAAAGAAGGTGATATCTGGGAGGATATGATGACCAAGACTGCACGTTTTACCCTGCGCGTCTGCGCACCCCTTGCTGCTGCATTGCTAACCTCAACTGCCGCTTATGCGGACAACTGGCGCTATGCTATGGAAGAGGGGCTGACAGATCCGCAAGGCCTGTACGCCACCAAGTTCAAAGAGGAAATCGAAGCCAACTCGGATCACACAGTCCAGATTTACCCTGTGGGTACGCTTGGTGAATCGGCCGACGCCATGGAGCAGGCCCAGGCTGGATTGCTGCAGTTCATTGATCAATCTCCAGGTTTCACCGGTGCGTTGATCCCAGAGGCCGAAGCCTTTCTGGTGCCATATATCCAGCCGACGGACCCTCAAGTCGTGCGCAAGTTTTTCAAAGAAGGCGTCGCTGTGAATGAGATGTTCCACGACATCTATCGCGAACAGGGACTGGAATTGTTGTCGGTGTTCCCGGAAGGTGAAATGGTGGTCACCACAATGGAGGAATTTCGGACACCTGCCGATTTGGAAGGTATGAAAATTCGGACCATGACCTCACCATTGCTTTTGGAGACTTACACGGCCTTTGGCGCTTCCCCGATTGCCATGCCTTGGGGCGAGTTGATCGGCGGACTGAAAACTAAAATGGTTGACGGGCAAGAAAACCCGGCAATTTGGATCGAGGCCTATGATCTGGATAACCTGACTAATGTGATGACCTATACCGGACATGGTCAGTACACGACTGCTGTGATGGCAAATGCAGAGTTTTACGACGCGCTAAGCGATGCGGACAAAGAACTTGTTCAGAATGCGTCGCAAGTCGCACTCGATTATATTCTTGATGTTGCCGTCGAACTGGATGCAACCGGTCTGGCAAAAATTCAGGAGAGCAATCCGGGCTACACAATAAACCGGCTAACCGAGGAAGAGCGTGCACCCTTTAAAGAACGTGCAAAAGCGGTCGAAGCAGCCTTTGTCGAAAGAGCGGGCGAACGTGGCGCTGCCATCCTCGAGCAAATGAAGAAGGATCTAGCGGCTGCGCAGCAGTAGCGCTTTGCCACAGGCATCCATCACGTTTGCGATGTGTTCATCTGAAAAATCGGTGCAGGCCCAGAACCATAGTTCGGGCCTGCAATTTGGAAATAGTAAACCGGCGATCAGCCTATGTTGCGAATGTTCGGGGGGAATATGAGCGAAACGACGCAGAAAAAGTCGGGCCTTGCCGGAATTGTTGATGGCATTGACAAGGGGATCGCTGCGCTTGAGCGGGTGATCATGGCCACAGGCGTCATTCTGATGGCAGTCAACACCATCGCAAATGTCATCAGCCGGTTTGTTTTCAACCACTCCATTATATTCGCCGAAGAGTTGAACAGTATATTCATATTGTTGGTGACATTTGCTGGTATCGGCTACGCCGCGCGCCATGGTCGGCATATCCGCATGTCCGCCATCTCAGACGCGTTACCCGAACGGGTCAGAAAAATCTTGATGGTTGTAGTCACGGGAGTCACCGCTGTGCTGTTGCTGCTCTTGGCGTGGTACGCTGTGCAATACATCATCAGCATGTACGCCAAGGGGCGGGTCTATCCCGCCCTCGGATTCCCTGTTTATCTCAGCTACATCTGGGTGCCGATTGGGCTGTTTGTGACCGGGGTTCAATACGCGCTCACTTTCATCAAAAACCTTCAGGAACCTGAAATCTACCTGTCAACTGATCTGCGAGAAGCAGATGCGCGGGAACTGGAAGTGGAGCTTTAACCATGGCACTCTTAATGTTTTCCGCAATGGTTGTCCTGCTGCTTATGGGGTTTCCGATGATGGTTCCCCTCATTGCCGGCGCGTTCATCGGCGTGATCGAGCTGTTTGGCACAATCGACAAAACCGAGTTTATGATTCAGCAAATGTTGGGTGGCATCCGGCCCTCTTCACTGATCGCCGTTCCTATGTTCATTCTGGCAGCGGATATCATGACACGTGGCCAGTCCGCAGGGCGGCTGATTGATATGGTCATGGCCTTTGTTCGCCATGTTCGAGGGGGGTTGGCCGTCAGTACAGCTGCGGCTTGCGCATTGTTCGGTGCCGTGTCCGGGTCCACCCAAGCCACGGTCGTTGCGGTGGGAACGCCACTCAGGCCCGGAATGCTGAAAGGTGGCTACAAGGATTCTTTCATTTTGGCCCTGATCGTCAACTCAAGTGACATCGCGTTCCTGATCCCGCCCAGTATTGGGATGATCATCTACGGTGTAGTTGCCAAGGCCTCCATCCCTGAACTGTTCATCGCGGGCATCGGGCCCGGATTGTTAATCCTGTTCATGTTCTCTGTCTACAGTATGATCTACGCCAAATTAAATGACGTCCCCACTGAACCGGCCGCCACATGGTGCGAACGCGCGGCAGCGGTGAAACGGGCCTTGTGGCCGCTGGGTTTCCCGGTTCTGATCATCGGCGGCATCTTCTTCGGCGTTTTCAGCCCGACCGAAGCCGCAGCAATCAGCGTGGCCTATGCGGTGTTGCTGGAAGTCTTCATTTTCAAAACAATGAAAATCACCGGCCTATACCAGATCGCCCTGTCAACGGGCATGGTAACGGCGGTAGTTTTTATTTTGGTGGGGGCAGGTGCTGCCTTTGCCTGGGTTCTGTCATTCGCGCAGATACCGCAACAGATTTTGGGCGCTCTTGGCATTGATGAAATGGGGCAGATCGGCGTCCTGTTCACAATCGCGATTGCGTTCTTCATCGGCTGTATGTTCGTGGATCCCATCGTGGTCATCTTGATCTTTGTTCCGATCTTTGCGCCCGTGGTCGAGAAAACCGGACTGGACCCAATTCTGGTCGGCACTTTGATCACATTGCAGGCCGCCATCGGCTCGGCCACCCCGCCGTTCGGATGCGATATCTTCACGGCGGTAGCGGTATTCAAACGTCCCTATCTGGAAGTAATCAGAGGAACGCCGCCTTTCGTGATCATGCTTTTGAGTGTCTCGGTCTTGATGATCTTCTTCCCGCAGGTGGCACTGTTTTTGCGCGACATCGCATTTAACAAATAAAAGGAGCGACAAATGTTCAAATCAATACTCGCTGCTTTTGACGGGTCTGAAGGATCAGAGGCCGCCCTTCGCAAAGCCGCTGAATTGGCTAGGTTGTGTGATGCGGAAATGCTGGTACTGACGCTCTACCGTCATCATTCGATACTGGAAGGATCGATGTATGTCATCGATGCAGAAAAGCCTGATGATATTGACGGGATCATGCGCGATCACGCAAAGGAAACTGCTGAACGCGGCGCGTCCATTGCGCACGAGGCAGGGTGCGAGAACATCCGGGCCTTTGTCAAAGGCGGGCCAACGGCGCGAACTATCGTCAGCTTTTCCAAAGAACATGAGAATGACCTGATCGTCATGGGCAGCCGAGGATTGGGATCGATTGAGGGTTATTTGCTGGGCAGCGTCTCTCACAAGGTGACCAGCCTTGCGCAATGCCCGGTTCTGGTGGTGTGAGGATGGCAATGGCTTTGGATATACAATCTTCGACTTCGTCTGTGGCTCTCGCGCTGGATGCTCGCCCTGTCACACATCGTATCGGGCTGGTCGCGCTGGCCACGGATCATACGACGGAAACTGACTTCGCACGCATTCTGCAAGGGCATGATGTGGGCGTATATGTAAACCGGATCGGGTTTGAAAACCCAACCACACATGAAAGCCTTTTGAAGACAGGGCCGCTGCTGACCGATGCCGCAGCAGAGATTCTGCCTGGCGAGGCGCTAGATGTATTGGTCTATGGATGCACGGCAGCTTCGGTAGTTTTGGGGAACGACAGAGTGGCCGAGCACATGAACAGCGCAAAGCCGGGCACGCCTTGCGTCACACCCAGCTCGGCAGCCTTTGATGCATTTGAGGCTTTGGGGGTAAAAAAAGTAAGCGTTCTTACGCCCTATACGCAGGATGTGACGGATTCTCTGGTCACCTATTTCTCGCAACACGGCCTCGACGTGGTGAACGCTGTTTGCTTTGGATTGTCCGATGATCGCGACATGGCGCGCGTCTCAATGGACAGCATTATCGAAGGTGGTGTTGCTGCGTGCGATCCCGATGCTGATGCGCTTTTTATTTCCTGTACGGCGGTGCGTGCCGCCCCATGTGTCGCACAATTGGAGGCCCGGCTTGGCAAACCGGTTGTTACCTCCAATCAGGCGATGGTTTGGCGCTGCATGAGGCATCTTGGGGTTACTTCGAATTATCCCGCGGGCGGTATGTTGTTCAGTAAATAGGAAGAAAGTCAGGACAAGAGATGAGCTCTGAAATCACACTTCAGGATAGTTTTGCTGCGCGCGCGCGGATCGCACAGTCGATCCGGGTCACGCCGACGGTGTCGTCAGACGCGCTCAGCAAAGCCACCGGCGGTGATATTCGCCTCAAGCTGGAGCAAGGCCAGATCACCGGCAGTTTCAAGCTGCGCGGGGCATCCAATGCTGTGTTGTCACTTAGCGATGCGCAGCGCGCCAAAGGTGTGGTGGGTGTATCGACGGGCAATCACGGGCGCGGTTTGGCCTATGCGGCAAAGCAGGCCGGGGTGCGGTGTATCATCTGCATGTCGGAACTGGTGCCGCAAAACAAGGTGGACGGCATCAAGGCGCAAGGCGCAGAGGTGCGCATTGTCGGGCGTTCTCAGGATGACGCACAGGTAGAAGTTGACATGCTGGTCGCCGATGGGATGGTCATGCTTCCCCCGTTTGATCATCGCGATATCATTGCCGGGCAAAGCACCGTTGCACTGGAAATGCTGGAACAATCCCCGGATCTTGAAACGGTTCTGGTGCCGCTGTCGGGCGGCGGGCTGATTTCCGGCGTCGGGATGGTGATGAAGGCGGTTAATCCGCAGGTCCGCGTTATCGGAATTTCGATGGAGCGCGGGGCGGCTATGTATGAAAGCCAGAAGGCGGGGAAACCGGTTCTGGTCGAAGAACTGTCGACACTGGCCGACTCGCTGGGCGGTGGGGTTGGATTGGACAACCAGCACACTTTTGCCATGACTCGTGCCTTTGTTGATGATCTGATTCTTGTGACCGAGACCGAGATTGCTGCTGCCATCCGCCACGCCTATTGGCAGGAACGTCAGATCATTGAAGGGTCCGGCAGTGTCGGCATTGCCGCGCTTCTGGCGGGAAAAATCAAAGACCCAGGTAGGTGCGTCGCGCTGATCTCGGGGCAAAACATCGACATGCAGCTGCATCACCGGATCATTTCCGGCGAAGATGTAGATGTGACGGCGGAGGGCTAAAATGGCGCAGATTAAAATTCTGACAGAAGCCGAATTGCGCGATCTGGTGCCGCTCGATATCGATGCAGTGGACTGCATCGAACAGGGTTTTTCGACACTGGCCGGGGGCAAAGTGGTCATGCCGCCAATCATGACACTGATGGTTCCAGATCATAACGGTGAGGTATGTGTAAAGTCAGCCTATGTCCCGGGCATCGACAGCTTTGCCATGAAGATGAGTCCCGGCTTTTTCGATAATCCCAAGCTGGGCCTGCCCAGCACATCAGGCTTGATGGTGCTATTCTCAAGCACCACTGGCGTTCTGGAAGCTTTGCTTCTGGATAATGGTTATCTCACGGATGTGCGCACCGCCGCTGCAGGAGCGGTATCTGCGCGCCACCTTGCGCGCGAGGACGCGACACGCGCGTGTATCATCGGTGCTGGTGTGCAGGCAAAGCTACAACTCAAGGCGCTGACCCTTGTGCGCGGCATCGAAAGCGCTGTGATCTGGGCGCGGGATGCGGCCAAGGCCGAAACCTTGGCTTCCAGCCTTCGCGAAGAACTTGGGGTCGACGTCACGGCCAGCACTGATAGGGCGGGTGCCGTGTCCTCGGCAGATATCATCGTCACGACAACCCCTTCGGACATTCCGCTGATCAAAGCGGAATGGCTGCAACCGGGGCAGCTTGTCATTGCGATGGGTTCGGATCAGGAACACAAGGTCGAGCTTGACCCGGGTTGTCTTGCCAAGGCAACGCTCTATGTGCCCGACAGCCAAGCCCAATGCGCCCTCAAAGGCGAACTGCGCAGCGCCATTGCGGTGGGCATTTTCCCGGCTGATGGCAGGTTTGCTGAACTGGGTGATATCACCTCCGACAAGGCGCCGGGGCGACAATCCGACAGTGACATCATTATTGCTGACCTGACAGGTACGGGTGTCCAGGATACCGCCATTGCCACGCTTGCTCGCCAGCGCGCGGAAAACTCAGGCAAAGGCACCACGTTTTCAAGCTAACAACGGATTAATTCTATGCCAGAACCAAAACTCCACTTCTCACGCGATGAGTTCAGCCAGCGCATTGCAAAAACCCGCGCCGCCATGGCCGAACGTGGGCTTGACCTTCTGATCGTGACGGACCCTTCGAACATGAACTGGTTGACCGGCTATGACGGTTGGTCTTTTTACGTGCATCAATGCGTAGTGCTGAGTCTCACTGGCGAGCCGGTCTGGTACGGCCGTGGACAAGATGCCAATGGCGCGCTTCGCACCTGCTTTATGGATCCCGCCAATATCATCGGTTACCCGGACCATTATGTACAATCCACCGAACGTCACCCGATGGATTACCTGTCGGCACAGCTGGCCGATCGTAAGCTGGATAAGGGCCATATCGGCGTTGAGATGGACAACTACTGGTTCACAGCTGCGGCCTTTGCCGCGCTACAGCACCACATGCCAAATGCCAAATTTTCCGATGCGACTGCGTTGGTCAACTGGCAGCGCGCGGTAAAATCTGAAACCGAGCTGGAATACATGCGCCAAGCAGGCCGCATTGTGGGCCGTATGCATGAACGTATCTTTGAAAAGGTCGAGCCGGGCATCCGCAAATGCGATCTGGTGGCGGAAATCTATGATGCGGCCTTACGCTATGACGCACAGATCGGTGCGGGCGGAGACTATCCCGCGCTGGTGCCACTTTTGCCCTCAGGCGCGGATGCCTCAGCCCCGCATTTGACATGGGACGATCAGCCAATGAAATCCGGCGAAGGTACGTTTTTCGAGATCGCAGGTGTCGTCAAACGGTACCACTGCCCGCTGTCGCGCACGGTCTTCCTTGGAAAGCCCACGCAAACATTCCTCGACGCTGAAAAGGCTGTGCTTGAGGGCATGGAGGCCGGGCTGGAGGCTGCAAAAGAGGGCAACCTCTGTGAGGATGTCGCCATTGCCTTCTTCAGCGTGCTAAAGAAATACGGGATCACCAAAGATAACCGCACCGGTTACCCGATCGGTGTCAGCTACCCGCCTGACTGGGGCGAACGGACCTTCTCGCTTCGTCCCGGCGACAAGACGGTTCTGCAGGAGAACATGACCCTGCATTTCATGACCGGCCTCTGGATGGAGGATTGGGGTTTTGAGATTACTGAAAGCATCCGCATCACCAGATCCGGCCATGAGTGCCTGGCCAACGTGCCCCGCAAAATGGTTGTGAAGGACTGAGTAATGACACCCAACCCAATTTCCCCGACGATCCCGCTGGATAGCGATGGTATCCACCACGGTTTCCTACGGATGCCTTACAGCCGGGATGACAGTGCTTGGGGGTCAATTATGATCCCGCTAACGGTTATCAAAAACGGAGATGGGCCTACAGCTTTGCTGACCGGCGCCAACCATGGCGATGAATATGAAGGGCCCGTGGCGTTGCAAGAACTGACGGTTACGCTAAAGCCCGAGGACATCACCGGACGCGTGATCATCGTGCCTGCCTTCAATTATCCCGCTTATCGCGCCGCCTTACGCACCTCGCCCATCGACAAAGGCAATATGAACCGTGCCTTTCCGGGCCGGCCAGATGGCACCCCAACCGAAAAGATTGCCGACTATTTCCAGCGCGTTCTTTTGCCAATGGCCGATATTGCGGTGGATTTTCACTCGGGCGGAAAAACGCTGGATTTCGTGCCCTTCGCGGCGGCCCATATCCTTGAAGATAAAGCCAATGAAGCGGCCTGTTTCGCCGCGATGGCCGCCTTTAACGCCCCCTATTCGGTGCAGCTACTGGAGATCGACAATGTCGGAATGTACGACACCGCGGTCGAAGATATGGGTAAGGTTCTGGTTTCAACAGAATTGGGCGGTGGTGGCTCTGCAACAGCCAAGTCGATTGCTGTTGCAAAAAAGGGCCTGCGCAATGTGCTGATTCACGCTGGAATTCTGAAGGGGGAGATGCAGATTGACCCCACCGTGCGCCTGGATATGCCCGATGGTGACTGCTTTGTTTTCTCGGAAGACGATGGCCTCTACGAGCCGATGGTTGATCTTGGTGAACAGGTCAGCCAAGGCGATGTTGTGGCCCGCGTTTGGCCCGTTGATCGCACCGGGATTGCCCCGATTGAATACCGCGCCAAAGTTACGGGCCTTTTGATAAGTCGCCACTTTCCCGGTCTCATCAAAGCGGGAGATTGCGCGGCGGTGATCGGGTTGAACGTTGGATAACTTTATTCCCCGGAGGTGAGACCATGCGGCTCGACGCCCGCGATCTGGATATTCTACGGGTGCTTTCAACCGACGGGCGCATCACAAAAACGGCTTTGGCCGACCGCGTTGGCCTGTCGCCCACCCCCTGCTGGGAGCGGCTGAAAAAGTTGGAAAAAGCCGGGTTGATCAAGCGATATAGAGCCGAGATCAACCTGCGCAAACTTGGGCCACATGTAACTGTTTTTGTTGCGGCCGAACTGTCCGATCATACCGCTGCCAGCTTTCAGGCTTTTGAGGCCGCAATGCAACGCTATGAAGAAGTGTTGGCCTGCTGGGCGCTTGGCGGAGGATTTGATTACATCCTGCAAATCGTGACGCGCGATATCGATGCCTATCAACGCCTGATTGATGAAATGCTCAATGCTGACATAGGTCTGGAAAAATATTTTACCTATATTGTCACCAAACCAGTGAAGGGGCAGGGCGTTCCGCCGATTTCCCTCATTGCTGGATGGCAGGAGTAACCCTCTGCCTGAGAGATGGTTTACAGCAGAATACTCTGCTTTGGACCCGAAATTTGGTCTCATCCTTTGCCTGTAATGCCCGACATTGTCGGGCATCGAGGGAGAGGTTTCCATGAAAGACACTGCACTTTCTGCGCGCGATGATATTGCTGACAAATCTTTGGCGCGCAGTTTTTCCTATGTGAATGGTAAATGGTGTGCAGCTTCGTCGGGTTACACCATCCGCGTCACCGATCCGGCAACTGGCGATGTTATCGGTGAGGCCGCCAGCCTTTCGGCAGAGGAATCCTCTGCCGCCGTGGATGCGGCACAAGCTGCCTTTCCGACCTGGTCGGGCCTCTTGCCACAAGACCGATCCGCCATTCTGCGCCGTTGGTTCGACCTGATGCTGCACCACAAAGAAGATCTGGCACGGATCATGGTACTGGAACAGGGCAAGCCCCTGTCCGAGGCGCGCGGTGAAATTGATTATGCTGCGTCTTTTGTAGAATTCTACGCCGAAGAGGCCAAGCGACCCAATATTGAAGGCGTCACCAGCCATCTGCCCGATGCCGAGGTCGAGGTTTGGCTAGAGCCGGTCGGGGTGGTGGCAATGATCACTCCGTGGAATTTCCCTGCTGCCATGCTGACCCGCAAAGCAGCAGCAGCCATGGCAGTGGGATGTACGGTTGTGGCTCACCCCTCAGGTGAAACCCCGTTTTCGGCCCTCGCGTTGGCTGAACTGGCGGAAAAGGCGGGTATTCCGGCGGGCGTGTTCAACGTGGTCACCGGCCAGGCCTCGACCGTGGTCGAACCTTGGACGAAAGACACCCGTGTTCGGGCACTCTCGTTCACAGGCTCCACCGAAATCGGACGGTTACTTTACCGTCAGTCCGCCGACACAGTGAAAAAACTTGTAATGGAACTAGGCGGGCATGCACCGGTGATTGTGTTCAAAGGGGCCGATCTTGAAATTGCGGTTTCTGAAACGATCAAGGCCAAATTCGCCACATCCGGGCAGGACTGTCTTGGCGCCAATCGGATATTTGTGGAGCGCTCAATTTACGACGCATTCTGCTCGCAGTTCACCGAAGCGACCCGCAGGCTGTCCCTTGGCATCGGTATGGACGACCCCGACATCGGCCCTCTGATGAATGAAAAGGCGGTTCAAAAGCAGGAAGAACATGTCGCTGATGCGCTGGCCAAGGGGGCCAAACTGGCGTGCGGAGGTGCAAGGGATCCTCTCGGCCCGCTGTTTTATCAGCCCACGGTTCTGACCGACGTGCCCGCCGATGCCGTGCTTATGTCAGAGGAAACATTTGGCCCTGTGGCGGCCATTGCGCCCTTTGATACCGAAGAAGAGGTGATCGCCCGGGCCAATGACACCGAATACGGTTTGGTTGCATATCTGCATAGCCATGACCCACGCCGTATTTACCGCGTATCTCGTGCATTGCAATTTGGCATGGTGGCGGTGAATCGCACCAAGGTCACCGGCGCGCCGATCCCCTTTGGCGGCACCAAACAATCCGGTCTGGGCCGTGAGGGGGCAAGACGGGGAATGGAAGAGTTTACCGAAATCAAATATGTCTGCCGCGACTGGGCATGAGGAGTGAAAAGATGCTGAAGAACGATCAACTTGACCAATGGGACCGCGAGAACTTTTTCCATCCCTCCACTCATCTGGCCCAGCACGCGCGAGGCGAAACAGCGACCCGTGTGATCAAAACCGCAAGCGGGGTCCATATCGAAGACCGTGATGGTACCAAATTGCTGGACGCCTTTGCAGGACTTTATTGCGTGAATGTGGGCTATGGCCGTCAGGAAATTGCCGAAGCGATTGCGGATCAAGCCCGCGAGTTGGCCTATTATCATTCCTACGTGGGCCACGGCACAGAAGCCTCCATCACGCTGTCCAAGATGATCCTTGATCGCGCGCCTTCGAATATGTCCAAGGTCTATTTCGGCCTGGGCGGTTCAGATGCAAATGAGACCAACGTCAAATTAATATGGTATTACAACAATATCCTGGGCCGCCCCGAAAAGAAAAAGATCATCTCGCGCTGGCGAGGGTATCATGGCTCGGGCCTTGTCACCGGGTCGCTGACTGGGCTGGAACTATTCCACAAAAAGTTCGATCTGCCGCTCACGCAGGTGGTTCATACCGAAGCGCCCTATTATTTCCGCCGCGATAATCTGGACCAAAGCGAAGCCGAATTCGTCGCGCATTGCGTTACTGAACTGGAGGCGCTGATTGAACGTGAAGGCGCTGATACAATCGCCGCGTTTATTGGCGAGCCGGTGCTGGGAACCGGTGGTATCGTGCCCCCGCCCGAATGCTACTGGGCCGCCATCCAGGGCGTATTGCGCAAGCATGATATCCTGTTGGTTGCCGATGAAGTTGTGACCGGGTTTGGCCGCCTGGGCAGCATGTTCGGGTCGGAGCATTACGGCTTGGAATCTGATATCATCACCATCGCCAAAGGCCTCACCTCGGCCTACGCGCCACTGTCAGGTTCGATTGTTTCTGAAAAAGTGTGGAAGGTGCTGGAACAGGGCACGGATGAAAACGGCGCCATCGGCCACGGCTGGACCTATTCGGCACACCCGATCGGGGCGGCGGCCGGTGTGGCAAACCTCAAACTGATTGATGATCTGAACCTGATCGAAAACGCAGGCAAAGTCGGCGCTTATCTGAAGCAGTCGATGAAGGATGCACTGTCAGCACACGCCAATGTCGGCGATGTGCGCGGCGAAGGAATGTTGTGCGCGGTCGAGTTCGTGAAGGATAAAGATAGCCGCACCTTCTTTGACTCCGCGGACAAGATCGGCCCGCAAGTCTCAGCCGCTCTTTTGGCACAGGATAAGGTCATCGCACGCGCTATGCCGCAAGGCGACATCTTGGGCTTCGCGCCACCGTTTTGCCTGAGTCGTGAAGAAGCTGATACCGTCGTCGCCGCAACTCTGCGCGCGGTTACAGCAGTATTAGGCTAGGGGATGTCTGTCTCGCCCACCCTTGGCTGAGTGGATAGTGGTCGACATTACCGCATCAAACTCCGGGGTGGGCACAGCACTCGATTGAGACCGCTTTGATTTGGCAATATTGCCTGGATCAGGCCGCAATTCCAAGATTCCTTACTATACGGCCCAATCCGGTCAAAGCGGCCAAGATTGAAACTTGAAACAAGCACACGTCACAATTGTCGCAATGTGCTACAGACCAGATATTATCAATCATGGGTAGAGCGGCGGAAAAGTCCGCAACGTGTGGGTTGTCATTCCTGTAGCCAGACAGACGATGAAGCAGGAAGAGCTCAAGCGGAAGTTGGAAGATTTCGAAGTTCCGCATAGGAATTTTGAAGAGATGTTCGAACCGGTCGCCGAAATTCTGTCAAAATCTTGGAAAGTATGGAAAAAAAGCGACTATAGGGGGAAGAGAGCGCTGCTTAGAATGCTATTTGTTCAGAAGGGAAGTTACTCTTCCAAATCGGATCTTCGAACCGGTGAATTATCTTTTCCATTCAGATTCTTAAGTGACGCAAAATATCTGTATGAGGTTTTGGTGGAGCCTAGGGGAGTCGAACCCCTGACCTCTTGCATGCCATGCAAGCGCTCTCCCAACTGAGCTAAGGCCCCATACAGGTACTGCAGAAGCAGTGGGCGGACGTTTATGAGACAGTGGCGCTAAGCGCAAGTCCAAAAACAGGCGTCGCCGTTAAAATTTTGCAACCAGATTGCAAATGGCGCGAGGCGGCGCGAGGCCGCCTCTGACCGTGATCAGCTATCGTCCTCTGCTGGAATGTCAGTGATGTCGTCCAGCGGAACTTCATCACTGCTGTCATCATCGTCATCCAGCAGATCATCATCCAGATCGACGTCGACATCGTCGTCGTCATCCAGAACCAGTTCTTCCTCAGGCGCGTTTTCGCGCGCCTTGGCCGATGCGGCATCTTCTGCATCTGCTGCGATCATCCGGCTTTTACCGGTTTCGAGTTCCACGATCTCGCCGGTATAAGGGCTAACGATCGGGTCTTTGTTCAGGTCATAAAACCGTTTGCCGGTGGTCGGGCAAACGCGCTTTACACCCCATTCTTCCTTGGGCATGTCCAATCCCCTTGATATCAGGTGAGTCGTATCGACGATTCAGGTCAGGTGCCACAAGCAGCGGGCACTGTCAAAGCCTTTGAGCAGGAGAAACAGACCTATGGGAGATCACGCACTGCCAGGATCGCCTCCGGTGCCGCTGACATTGCGCAAATCGGCGCGGGCACGGCGGATCAGTCTGCGTATATCCCAGTTGGACGGGCGTGTTACACTGACCTATCCAAATGGCGTTGCTGAATCAGATGCGTTGAACTTTGCCCGCCAAAAAGAAAGCTGGATTCGGCAGCACCTGAGTGATCGGCCAGACCCCTCGGTGGTTCAATTTGGGCAGCATATTCCTGTTGAGGGCACCCAACGGCGCATTGTCCGGGCAACGGGCCGACGCGTTCTGTTGCAGGCGGACCAGATTTCAGTACCTGAAGGCGCTGAAGCGCGACGTTTGGCGCGCTTTTTGAAAGAACTGGCACGCGACCGGCTGACCGGCGCATGTGATGACTACGCAGCGATGTTGGGTAGGGCTTATGCCAGCATCTCCATTCGGGATACCCGATCGCGCTGGGGATCATGCAGTTCTGAGGGTGGGTTGATGTTTTCCTGGCGGCTGATTCTCGCTCCACCAGACGTCCTGCATTATGTTGCCGCACATGAGGTGGCGCATCTGGCCGAGATGAACCATTCCCCTGCCTTTTGGGCCCAGGTCGAGCGGTTATTCGGAGATTACAAAGAACAGCGGCGCTGGCTGCGCGACAACGGGGCGCAGTTGCATCAGTTCAGATTTGACGCGCCTGCGAGTTGACCTGTGCGGTGTTTGTGATCACATAGAGACATGTTGAACACACGCCCCTCGGAAACGCAGACCGCAACGCATGACCGGGTGTACCGGGCCCTGCGATCCCGCATCATGCATGGCGACATCGCCCCCGGTCAGGCACTGACCTTAAGGGGAATTGGGAAAGAGTTTGGTGTCTCGATGACTCCGGCCCGCGAGGCGGTGCGTCGGCTTGCGGCTGAAGGGGCGCTGTTTCTGTCGTCCTCGGGCCGCGTCTCGACGCCCGAGCTGACCAATGACCGGATCGAAGAGCTTGCTGCGCTGCGGGCCTTGCTTGAGGTCGAGCTGGCCAGCCGGGCATTGCCCCGTGCGCATATTGCCCTGATTGAGCGATTGCAGAGCATCAACATGACGGTAGCCGAGATGGTCACCAAACGTGATGCCGTTGGATATATTCGCACCAATCTGGAGTTTCACCGAACTCTGTATCTGCGGGCGCAGGCCCCAGCGATGCTGGCGATTGCCGAAACCGTATGGTTGCAGCTTGGGCCGACGATGCGCGCGCTTTATGGGCGGCTGCGGCGAACGGAACCACCGCATCACCACAAGCTGATAATTGCGGCGCTAAAGGCCGGGGATGAGCCGGGTCTGCGCCTTGCGGTTCGCTCGGATGTTACACAGGGCCTGCGGATGCTGGTCAGCTAAGCGGCTTGTTGCCGAAGCTGCCGAAATCGCCCGGTTCGGTATCGCTGTTCTGGCCCCGGCGATTTCTCTGCGCTAGGCTGTGAGAAATCACAATAAGAGCAGTTTTCAACCATGATTGATCGACGGTTATTTTCCCTTGGGCTGGGCTCCGGCTTGTTGGTTGCCTGTACGGACAGCGTGCCTTCTTCTTCGGCGCCGGCCACGCGCACGCAACCGGTTCGGAACGCGGGCTGGGACGCCTGGGTGGCGGGCTTCAAAAGCCGCGCGGCCGCACAAGGGATTTCGCAAAGCACAATTAACCGCGCCTTCCAGGGCGCCGGATATCTGCCCGGAGTGATCGAGCGGGACCGAAATCAGGTCGAGTTCAAGAGGTCGCTTGAAGACTACCTGGCGATTGCAACCTCGGATGAACGGATCGCGACCGGCAAGCAAATGCTGGTGCGTCATGCGGGAACGCTGTCTCAGATCGAGGCGCAGTACGGCGTGGACAAAGAAGTTGTCGTGGCAATTTGGGGGCTTGAAAGCCGTTATGGTGCGCGGCGTGGGGATGTGCCTGTTGTATCGGCCCTGTCGACGCTGGCCTATGACGGTCGGCGCGGGCAGTTCTTTGAGAGCCAACTGATGGCAACGATGAAGATTCTGCAGAACGGCGACACGGCGCCTGCCAACATGACAGGTAGCTGGGCCGGTGCCATGGGGCACACGCAGTTCATCCCGACCTCTTATCTGGCCTATGCGGTAGATTTCACCGGCGATGGACGGCGCGATATCTGGTCCGACGACCCAACGGATTCGCTGGCATCAACGGCGGCTTATCTGGCGCGTTCCGGTTGGGTGCGTGGGCAGCCCTGGGGCGGTGAGGCCGGGACGGTATCCGGTACGCCGGTTGCTGTGCTGCAACCCCAGGTGCCAGGGCCCCGCATTGCCGTGTTCCGCAATTTTCAGGTGATCAAACGGTATAATAACTCGGACAGCTATGCGATCGGGGTAGGGCATCTATCAGACCGAATTGCCGGAGGGGCGCCGTTCCAGGCCTCGTTCGGCCCGGATGAGACTGGGCTGACACTTGAGAACCGCAAAGAGTTGCAGCGCCGTTTGACATCCGCGGGCTACGATACGCAAGGGGCGGATGGTGTCATCGGGAATAACACGACATCCGCGATTTCTGCGTACCAGCGGGCCAATGGGCTGCCCGCGACCGGAGAGCCCTCAGTTGCGCTGCTGAGGCAGTTGGGGGGCTGAGGGTTACGCAGCCAGCCCTTTTGAGCCGATGTCGAGGAATTTTTGACGACGATCTCTGATCAGGGCGGCGGAATCCTTGCCGTCCAGATCCTTGAGCATCGCCGTAATCGCATCCCGCACGGAGTCCACGGTCGCAGCGCGATCGCGATGTGCGCCGCCCTTGGGTTCCGAAATGATCCGGTCGCAAACGCCCAGCTTGTGCAGGTCTTGCGCGGTCAGCCGCAACGCTTCGGCTGCTTCGCGCATTTTCTCTGAATCTTTCCAAAGGATCGAGGCGCAGCCTTCGGGTGAAATGACCGAATAGACCGAATGCTCCAGCATCGCGACACGGTTTGCCGTTGCAAAAGCCACTGCACCGCCTGATCCACCTTCGCCGATGATGACCGAGACCAACGGGACGCCGATCTTCAGGCACATTTCGGTCGAGCGGGCAATCGCCTCGGACTGGCCGCGCTCTTCGGCGCCTTTGCCGGGATAGGCGCCAGCCGTGTCGATCAAGGTGATAACCGGCAGTCCAAAGCGTCCTGCCATTTCCATCAGTCGGACAGCCTTGCGATACCCTTCGGGGCGAGCCATGCCGAAATTGCGTTCGATGCGCGATTTGGTGTCGCTGCCCTTTTCGTGGCCGATCACCATAACGGGTTGATCGTTGAACCGCGCCAGACCGCCGATCACGGCCAGGTCGTCAGCAAAATTCCGATCGCCTGCCAGAGGTGTGAATTCGGTGAACAGATCTTCCACGTAGTCTTTGCAATGGGGACGTCCAGGGTGACGAGCGACCTGACATTTTCTCCATGGCGTCAGATCGGCATAGAGTTCGTCCAACAGCTTTTCAGCCTTGGCATCCAGAGCGGCGGCCTCTGCGGCCACATCCATCTCTTCATTGGCGCGCGCCAGTGCACGCAGTTCCTCGGCCTTTCCTTCGATCTCGGCCAAAGGTTTTTCGAATTCCAGATACTGGGTCATGACGCCTCTCAACGCGGAAGTTCCCTGCTATATGGCCTGACGTTGCCCCGGATGCAACTCAGCAAGATTTAAAGGGTTGGTAGGGGTGACCGTATTCACCCTCAAAAGGACCTTGATGACCGGTCATTGCTAGCCTTCGAACGTTCTCAAACGGGCCAAAGCACAGGGTAGAGCGACGCGACCAGCAGCCCCGCCATCACCCAGTTGAACAGCATCAGTCGGTGTGGGTTCGTGAGAATCCGCGCCATCTGCTGCCCGAGTACCGTCCACGTGCTGACCGAAGGTAAATTGATTGCGCCGAAAACAATCGCGACACCAACGATGGCGTTCAGGGAGCGATCGGGAGTGTATACGGTTGTTGCTGTCAGGGCCATGGCCCAGGCTTTTGGATTGACCCATTGGAATGCTGCGGCCTGTAAAAACGTCATCGGTGTCCCCGCAGGTGCGCCCGCTTCGGCTGGGGCCGAATGCGCGATTTTCCATGCCAGATACAGCAGATAGGCCACCGACGCCGCTTTCAACACGGTATAGCTGATCGGATAGGCATCAAACACCTGCACCAGCCCCGTTCCGACCAGAAGGACCATGACTGTAAAGCCCAACCCGATTCCGAACATATGTGGGATTGTGCGTCGAAACCCGAAATTCGCGCCCGAGGCCATCAGCATCAGGTTATTGGGTCCCGGCGTGATCGACGAGACGAAGGCAAAGGTGACGAGGGCAAATAGCAATTCAGGGTTCATAGCGCAGATAATTGATAGATTCCGCCCAAATGAAATTGCGTTTGCGCTGGCTATTGCGGTAATTCTGCAATTAATGATCAAGTTGGATGGAATAAATCGCCATATATTGCGTGAGCTGACGCGTGATGGGCGGATAAGCAACCTTGAATTGGCCGATCGGGTCGGGCTGTCAGCCTCGGCCTGTTTGCGCCGTGTTCAGGAATTAGAGCGCGCGGGCGTGATCTCGGGCTATCGTGCTGTATTGAACCCACCTGCGCTGGGCATCGGCTTTGTCGCCTATATTGGCGTGGGGCTGGGCGAACATACAAAGGCCGCTCAGGAAGGGTTCGAGCGTGCATTGCAGCGCGCGCCTGAAGTGGTGGAGTGCCATAACATCACCGGCACGATCGAATACCTGTTGCGCGTGGAATGTGCAGATCTGTCGTCTTACAAAACTTTTCACACCGAAGTTCTGGGGACTTTGCCCCATGTCACGTCGATCACGTCCTATGTCGTCATGGGCTCGCCCAAGGATATGCGGGCCTGACATTGGAAAGATGATTCTGTACCGACTTGCCGGAGTTGGATTCACGTTTTACTGTCTTGCCAAAGAATTGACCAAAAATGGGGACAACCCCAACCGGTCGTATTCAGGGAGAAGACGATGAAACTTGTTCGGACCGGAGCACTGGTCGCAACTTTGGTGATGATTGCGGGTGCATCTTTTGCAGCTCCGTTAAAACTGCAACCTGCCAACCCACAGCCCAGCCCCAAGGCGGGATTGAATGTGAATTACTTTGGCACTGGCAATCAACACAAGAAGATCCGAGATCTGAGCCATGCAAAAAGCATGCTGTCTAAAGCGCAGCCCGGACAACCGTTGCGGGGCTTGGATTACAGGGACACCAGTAAGGGTCAGGACGTCATGACGTTTGACGGCGCTTACAATGTCGCCGCCGAGATTACGGGGTACATGCGGTTCGACTCTGCTGGAATCTACGAGTTGGAAACGTGGTCAAATGACGGGATAGAGGCATTCGTCGGAGGCCAGAACATTGGACAAGTCTCGGGCATTCAGGGCTGCGAGGCCAATCAGCGGACCGAAGTCGATGTGCCCAAAGCCGGGTGGTACGCGCTCAAGATCATCTATTTCCAGAAGCTCGGGACATCCTGTCTGATGATGAAATCTGGTAAAAAGGGTGAACGCTTCACCTGGACGCCCAATGATGTCTTCGGACGGTAAGAGAAAGGCGCCCGGTGGGGCGCCTTTTTACGTTTAGCTGTTGGCCGCGATCAATTCGGCCTGGGCCACGATCACCTCGGCCTGTTTGATCGAGGCGATATCCACCAGACGCCCCTTGTAGACCGTCGCACCTTCGCCATTGGCCTTGGCCTGCTCCATTGCGGCCAAGATCTCGCGGGCCTCTGACACGGCTTCATCGGACGGGGTAAAGACCTGGTTGGCCAGTGCGATCTGCTTGGGGTGGATTGCCCATTTGCCGACCATGCCCAAAGTGGCAGAACGTTTGGCCTGCGCGATATAGCCTTCGTCATCGCTGAAATCGCCGAACGGTCCATCCACCGGCAGCACGCCATGGGTGCGGCAGGCGGCAACGATGGCGGCCTGCGCCCAGTGCCACGGGTCGGACCAGTGTTTTTCACCTTCGCGCAGCATGTAATAATTTTCCTGCGTGCCGCCGATGCCAGTTGTCTGCATGCCCATCGAGGCCGCAAAGTCGGCGGCCCCAAGGCTCATGGCTTGCATCCGGGGGGACGAGGCAGCGATTTCTTCGACATGGGCGAGACCAGCTGCGGATTCGATGATGACCTCAAAGCTGATTGGTTTGGTACGGCCTTTTGCGCGTTCGATGGCGGTGACCAGCGCGTCCACCGCATAGACATCCGCCGCACAACCGACCTTGGGGATCATGATCTGGTCCAGTCGATCTCCGGCCTGCTCCATCACATCTACGACATCGCGGTACCAGTAAGGCGTATCCAGCCCGTTGACTCGTACGGACATGTATTTAGTGCCCCAATCGAGGGTGTTCAGCGCCTCGATGACATTGGCACGCGCTGTATCCTTGTCAGATGGTGCAACCGAATCCTCAAGATCAAGATTGATCACATCCGCCGCAGAGGCCGCCATCTTGGGGAAGAGCTTGGTGTTCGACCCGGGGCCGAACAACTGACAACGGTTAGGGCGCGCGGGGGCGGCGGGTTGAATGCGAAAGCTCATCTGGACCTCGTGCAGGAAAGGAAATTGCGATTTTGTTGTCTTATGAGGTATTAAATTGCGCAGGTCTCCGCAAGCATGTTTGTGCATCTGCGGCAATGCAGTCGCAGCATTCGCCGCAATGCGCCGTGTCTCTGGTGATTAAAGTTTAATCGCTTTAAAAACTTGAAAGAATTTTGCGCAAGCTACGATATTTGCGCGAAATTTTCCTGCGGGATCCAGCGATGCTGGGCGAAATCGAGAAACACTCGCCTTGCCCGTCCCATAGCCTGCGCCAGAATCAAAGGAGTGCACCGCAATGATCGAGACACCGTATCTGTTGTTTTTGGGCGATGCGCCCGACCAGCTGGCGGCCAAGGTTGCCGTTGGAATCAAGGACTGGCGTCCGGAAAACGCCGTGGGTCAATACCGGATGGAGGGCTGTAAAGCCGATCTGGGCCTGACCGACATGTCCCTTGCTAAGGCCAAAGAGGCCGGGGCCAAGACTTTGGTCATTGGCGTGGCCAATCGTGGCGGTGTGATCAGTCAGGAATGGAAAAAGGTGCTGGTCATGGCGTTGGAGGAAGGTTTCGACCTGGCCTCGGGCCTGCACAACCTTTTGTGTGATGAACCCGATCTAGTCGCAGTCGCCGAAGCAACAGGCCGCAAGCTGCATGATGTGCGGGTTCCGTCGGTCGACTATCCAATCGCCAACGGCATCAAACGTAAAGGTAAGCGCTGTCTTGCCGTGGGCACCGATTGTTCGGTTGGCAAGATGTACACCGCGATGGCCATGGATGCCGAGATGCGCAAGCGTGGCATGAAGTCGACCTTCCGAGCTACTGGCCAGACTGGCATTCTGATCACCGGTGACGGTGTACCGCTGGACGCGGTGATCGCAGATTTCATGGCGGGATCGGTCGAATGGCTGACACCCGACAATGATGACGACCACTGGGACTTGATCGAAGGGCAAGGGTCACTGTTTCATGTGTCATATTCCGGTGTGACAATGGCGTTGATCCATGGCGGTCAACCGGACGCGTTGATCCTGTCCCATGAACCCACCCGCGAGCATATGCGCGGTCTGCCGACCTATAGTTTGCCATCTTTGCAGGCTCTGCGGGACACGGCGCTGGCGCTGGCCAAGGTTGCCAATCCTGAGTGTCAGGTCATCGGTGTTTCGGTCAACACGCAGCATATGAGCGAAGCAGACGCATCCGCCTATCTGGCACAGATCGAAGCCGACATGGGGCTGCCCGCGACGGACCCGTTCCGTTTTGGTGCAGGCAAGCTGGTCGACGCGCTGGCAGCAGTATAAAGCGGTCTGGTCCCGCCGGCCCGGATCTAAATTGGAAAATCCGGGCGGCTCTGCCAGGAAAAGGTATGTTATGCAAATTGACGTCTCTCGCGATGTATTCAGGCTGGCTCAGGTCTTTACAATTTCACGTGGGTCACGGACCGAGGCCAAGGTTCTGACTGTACGCATTTCTGACGGCCGGTATCAGGGCTGGGGCGAATGTGTGCCCTATGCGCGTTATGGTGAAACACTGGATTCGGTCGAGGCTGAAATTGCCGGATTGCCCGACAGTTTCGACCGAGTGCAACTGATGGACTTATTGCCTGCGGGCGCTGCACGGAATGCCGTAGATTGTGCGCTGTGGGATCTTGAGGCCAAGCGTGCCGGTAAACGCGTCTGGAATCTGGCTGGGCTGCCTCAGCCGGGCCCCGAAATCACGGCCTATACATTGTCATTGGACACCGCCGAGGCGATGCAGGCGCAGGCGGCTGCGAATGCACATCGCCCGCTTTTAAAGATCAAACTGGGCACGCCGGATGACATGCCCCGACTTGAAGCCGTTCGCGCAGGCGCACCGGATGCGACGATCATCGTGGACGCAAATGAAGGTTGGTCCGCCGCCGTTTACACCGATCTTGCGCCACATCTTGTGCGCCTGGGTGTGGCCTTGGTCGAGCAACCTCTGCCCGCCGGTGACGATGAAGCGCTGATCGGGATGGAGCGCCCGGTTCCCGTATGCGCCGACGAATCCTGCCATGATCGTGCCAGCCTGCCCAAACTGAAGGGCAAATATGATGTGATCAACATCAAGCTCGACAAGACCGGAGGTCTGACCGAAGCGCTGGAGCTGCGCAAAGCGGCGATTGCTGAAGGCTATGACATCATGGTCGGCTGTATGGTCGGCAGCTCTTTGGCGATGGCCCCTGCGACATTGCTGGCGCAGGGTGCGATGGTAACGGACCTTGACGGACCACTTCTGTTGGCCGAAGACCGCGACAACCCACTGACTTTTGATGATGCCGGAGTGTACCCGCCATTGGCGGCGCTCTGGGGCTAAGGAGATTGACATGACCCGCACCGTTTATGTGAATGGCGACTACCTGCCCGAAACCGAAGCCACAGTGTCGATCTTTGATCGTGGCTTCCTGATGGCCGATGCCGTGTATGAGGTGACCAGCGTTCTGGACGGCAAGCTGATCGACTTCGAAGGCCACGCGGTCCGCCTCAAGCGCTCGCTGGACGAATTACAGATGGCTGAACCCTGCGCGAAGGACGAGCTGCTGGAGATCCACCGCAAGCTGGTTGAGTTGAACGGCATTGAAGAGGGGCTGGTCTATCTTCAGGTCACGCGCGGCAGCGACGGCGACCGGGATTTTGCATTTCCTGCGGCTGATACCAAACCCACACTGGTTTTGTTCACCCAAAACAAGCCGGGTCTGGCAGACAGCCCTGCTGCCCGGAAAGGTGCCAAGGTCATCTCGATCGAGGATATCCGTTGGGGCCGGCGCGACATCAAGACGACACAGCTGCTCTATCCCTCGCTGGGCAAGATGATGGCCAAGGCCGCGGGCTGTGATGATGCCTGGATGGTCGAAGGCGGCTATGTGACCGAGGGCACCAGCAACAACGCGTATTTTGTTAAAGGCAACAAGATTGTCACCCGGCCCTTGTCGAGCGACATCCTGCACGGCATCACCCGCAAGGCCGTTCTGCGAATGGCAGCCGAAGCGCAGATGGTTGTCGAAGAACGCCTGTTCACTATCGACGAGGCCAAGGAGGCTGATGAGGCGTTCACCACCTCTGCCAGTGCTTTTGTCATGCCTGTGGTTGAAATTGACGGCACAGCGCTGGGCGACGGCACGCCGGGACCCATAGCCAAACGTCTGCGCGAGATTTATCTGGACGAAAGCCGCAAGGCAGCACTCTAAAGAAATCCCATGCTGGGCGTTTGTGTGGCATGGGGTGGTCGCAACGAATTTGACAACATTTGGTGCCGCGTGCAGATCTTGGTCGGGATGAACGGCGCAAAGAAGGTGCGGCACCAAAATCTCAGAGCGCGCACTGAACACGATAGTTGGTGATCCTGCATCCTGACAGGCCGCTTTGAGAATAGGCATACTCAGCCTGACAAAGGGTATTGGTATGGCCGAAACCAGGCGGCATATTACGCGCTGAGTTGCGGTTTTCAGGAGCCAACTTCACACATGATGATGGCGAAGCCCCTACGTGTTGCTGGTGTAGCTAGGGGGCAGAGGGCCGGAGATGCCCCGTCACACGACCAATGGGCCTCAATGGCCGCTATTGGTGCCGATGAAAATGTTGGTCTATCATGTCCTCCTGTGGTCCATTTCAAATGAGTTAACTTATGGCCGATCCATACTCTGACCTCGGCGCGCAAGACACCGCCCTTCAAGAGCGGATCGCAACAGCAATGGAAGTGCGCTGTTTAGAGCCTGCGCAGATTGCAATTCGCAAAGCCTACATGGAAAACCTGAGGCTCCCCAAAGGTGCACGGGCGCTGGAGCTTGGTTCAGGAACAGGACATGTTACCCGAGATTTGTTGGAGCTTGCAGGAGCCGCAACGGCTCATGGAATTGAACCCTCGCCCGTCATGGTCGCACGGGCCCAGAAGAGCTTTGGGGATGATGATCGACTTAGCTTTGATATCGGGGATGCCAAAAACACAGGTTTTGAAAGCGAGACCTTTGACCTTGTGTTAATGCACACGTTGTTGTGCCACGTCCCTGGACCTGAAGACGTTGTTCAAGAGGCCTTCCGCCTTTTGAAGCCCGGAGGTGTGCTGGCAATTTGTGATGGCGACTACAGTACCGCAACTGCGCAGATCGCGGACTTTGATCCGCTCGATCAACTCATCAAATTCATGATCAATCAAAATGTCACTAATCTTTGGATAATGCGTCAGATTTCAGGCATCCTGGTCGATGCCGGATTTCAACTTGGGGCCCGGAAAGGTCATGGATATGTGGCAGAAGGGGAAGCGACCTATTTTCTCACCGTAATTGAACGCGGAGCAGAACGCATGGTGGAAGAGGGTCTGTTATTTTCCGAAACTGCAGAGGCTTTGAAATCAGAAGCGAAACGCAGAGTATCTGCCAAGATGTTTTTTGGTTTTATGTCCTATGTGAGCCAAATCGCGAATAAACCCAAGATCGTTTGACCGTTCTCAGTAATCGAGCAGACAGACATTGCACAGCATCCGGCCTTCTTGGTTCAAAGCGGACCCTACCAGTTACCAGTAACAAAAAAGGCCGCCCCAAACGGAACGGCCCTTTATTCACTGTCTCTTTACAGAGGATCAGGCGGTCAGAGCAGCCTGAGCCTGGGCGACGATCGCGCCGAACGCTTCCGGTTCGTGCACGGCCAGATCGGCCAGAACTTTACGGTCCACTTCAATACCGGCCAGGTTCAGGCCGTTGATGAAGCGGGAATATGTCAGGGCTTCGTCATGCGAACGTACAGCAGCGTTGATCCGCTGGATCCACAGCGCGCGGAAGTTACGCTTGCGGTTCTTACGGTCACGGGTTGCATATTGGTTGGCCTTGTCTACGGCCTGACGGGCAACCTTGAAGGTGCTTTTGCGGCGGCCATAGTAACCTTTGGCGGCCTTGATAACCTTCTTGTGACGGGCGTGAGTTACGGTTCCACCTTTAACGCGGGACATGTCTTAATCTCCTCTTATCGATCGTAGGGCATATAGCCCTTGACGATTTTGGCGTCGGGGGCGGACAGGGTGGTGTTGCCACGAGCATCGCGGATGAATTTCTTGGTCCGCTTGATCATGCCGTGACGTTTGCCGGCCTGGCCAGCAAGGACCTTACCGGTCGCAGTCACCTTAAAGCGCTTTTTGGCGCTCGACTTTGTCTTCATCTTAGGCATTTCCGTCTCCTTTCGGGGTTCGGTTCGAAACGCGACTCGGCATGCCATCTCGGCCGGTCACGCGATCAGAAGCGCCGTTTACGCAAGTTCGACCATACTGGCAAGGGGGTTTTGGCTGAATCTGCAATTTTAGCAGCCCAGTCAGGCACCGGGGCGACGCAGGCCGCCCCGGTGGTCTATTTAGTGACCGTATTTGCGGATCTCACCGCTTTTCAGTCTTTCACTATACGATGCCAGTTCCTGACGAACGATCTTCATCAGGAAGTAGAGCGCAAAGACGTTCACAACCGCCATCGCAAAGATCGCCGCATCCGAGAAGTCGATAACCGGGCCGAGGTTGGCCGCAGCACCGATCACCACGAAGACGCAGAAGATGATCTTGAACACCAGCTCTTTGGTGTGCCCCTCACCGAACAGATAGGTCCAGGCCTTGAGGCCATAGTAGGACCAGCTGATCATAGTCGAGAAAGCAAACAGGATCACCGCAATCGCCAGAACATAGGGGAACCAGCTGAACGCGCTGCCAAAGGCGGCAGAGGTCAGGCTGACGCCTGAGTTGCCGTCAACGGTCGCAATAGCGCTTCCTGCTTCGTTCAACATATAGTTGCCGGTCTCGGGGTCGATGATCAACTGCTGAGTAATGATGATCACCAGCGCAGTCATGGTACAGATCACGACCGTATCGATGAACGGCTCAAGCAGCGAAACAAAGCCTTCTGTGATCGGCTCCTTTGTGCGCACCGCCGAGTGGGCAATCGCAGCAGACCCAACGCCGGCCTCGTTCGAGAACGCGGCCCGTTTGAAGCCCTGGATTAGAGCACCGACCATTCCGCCGGCCACACCAAGACCGGTAAACGCACCGGCAAAGATCTGACCAAAGGCCCAACCGATCATATCCGCATTCATGACGATGATGACCAGAGCCGCCGCGACATACATCACGCCCATAAAGGGCACAACTTTTTCAGTCACTCGCGCGATGGATTTAAGTCCACCGACGATCACCATGAACACGACACCCGCAAAGACCACACCGGTGATCCAACCCGGGTAATTCCCGACGATGCCTGCAATCTGCTGATGCGCCTGATTGGCCTGAAACATGTTGCCCCCGCCCAGCGCTCCAAGAATACAGAAGATCGAGAACACAACCGCCAGGATCTTACCTCCGGGCAGGCCAAGCTCGTCAAAACCCTTGGACATATAGTACATCGGGCCGCCCGAGACGCTGCCGTCTTCGTATTCGTTGCGATACTTTACGCCAAGTGTACATTCGGTGAATTTTGACGCCATGCCCAGAAGACCAGCCAGGATCATCCAGAAGGTCGCCCCGGGGCCACCAATGCCAACAGCAACGGCAACGCCTGCGATATTGCCAAGCCCGACCGTGCCCGACAGGGCAGTGGCCAATGCCTGAAAGTGGCTAACCTCACCAGCATCGTTGGGATCGGAATAGTCGCCTTTGACCAGACTTATCGCGTGGCCGAAAAAGCGCATCTGCACAAAAGCAAAGTACAGAGTAAAGACCGACGCCGCGATAACCAACCACATCACGATCCAGGGAAATCCTGTCCCGGGAATTGGTGCGAATATGAAGCTAACGAATGGCCCAGTGATATCAGCAAAAGCCTGATTGATCTTTTCGTCCAACCCGGGCGCCTCTTGCGCGGCGACGGGGCTGGCCATCAGGGTGGCGGCTGCCAATCCCAGTTGAGATAGTGTTTTCATTCCTGTGCCTCCCTCAATTCACGACCGTGACCGGTACATCGGCATGCATTACAAGGTTTTGCGTTGAGCTGCCGAAGATACGCTTTTTGAGGCCATCCGCGGACGAGCGTCCAACGACAATCTGTACGGCCTTGCTGTCTACCGTGATGGCATTCAGCGTTTCAGCCACATCTCCGTGGCGCACCACTCCGGTCGCGGCGAAACCCGCGGCCTTCAGGGCGTCGACGGCGGGTGCCACCACCCGTGTCGTTGCTAGTTCAATCTCCTCCTCACGCCGCATGTGCCGCTTTGCGTTTTCTTCAGGTGTCTGAAAAGTGTAGGGCGACCATTCAATGACATATGCAACCAGAAGCTCGCATGAACCAATTCTTTCAGCCAAATCTTTGGCGAAGGCGATGGCACGTTCTCCGGATTCTGTCCCGTCCAGTCCTATGACAATTTTTGTTGTCATCTCGTTCCTCCATTTATTGTTCATTTGACCGGGGCCCGTGCCCCCGGCAGGGCAGCCGGAACTTGGAGCATTTATTGTAGACTGCCCTCAAGTCAGTATCAGGAAAAATCACTAGGAAATGGTATTATTTTTGGTCTATTCTCAGTAAATTATCCCATTATGCGCCAAAATTACAGGGAATTTTCCTAATGGACAGAGAATTGGACAAGATCGATCAACGCATCCTGCGGGAATTGGAAGCCAATGGCCGCCTGCCGATCGTCGAGCTTGCCATGCGGGTAAACCTGACCAACACCCCGTGTTCCGAGCGTGTAAAACGACTGGAAAGAACCGGCTATATCACCGGATACAGCGCCGTTCTGGACAAGGAGCGGTTGGGTCTCGGGCATATGACGGTTGTGCAGGTTTCCCTGGCTGCAACGTCTGAGAACTCATTGGATAAATTCAACGATGCCGTGCGCGATGTCACCGAAATCGAAAGCTGCCTGATGGTGGCGGGGTCGTTTGACTATCTGTTAACCGTTCGCACACGCGACATCGCCCATTTCCGCCAGACCCTGGGGGAAAAGATAAATAAGCTTCCGGGCATTCACCAGACCAGTTCCTTTACCGTGATGGAAATCGTCAAGGAACCGGTCGGGCAGAATGTCATACCCGCCTGATCAGCCAGGATCCGTGTTATAGATCAGCCTCTCGTCGCAGGGCGCGATCCGCAGGATATTGGTCGTGCCGGGCACGTTGAACGGAACACCAGCGGTGACAACGATCTGATCCGTGTCAGTTGCAAATCCACCAGAACGAGCAGCACGGGCGGCGCTGACGACCGCCCCTTTGAAACGCTCAAGCTCGGGCGTCATTACGCAATGGCAGCCCCAGCTCAGGCATAACCGACGGGCCGTTCCCTTTGCCGGGGTCATTGCAATGATCGGAACTCCGGGACGTTCGCGCGCGGTCAACAGCGCAGTTGTGCCGCTTTGAGTGAAACAACAGATGGCCTTGATATCCGTTTTCTCGGCAATTTCGCGAGCGGCGGCGACGATGCCGTCGGCCACGGTGGTCCCCTTCGCCGTGCGCGATGCTGCGATAATCTGATCATAAGTGGGGTCGGCTTCGACCTCGATGGCGACCTTGTTCATGGTCTGCACGGCCTCGATCGGATATGAGCCAGCGGCAGATTCCGCACTCAGCATGATGGCATCCGTGCCTTCGTAGATTGCGGTTGCCACATCTGAAACCTCGGCCCGCGTGGGCATCGGGCTTTCGATCATGCTTTCCAGCATCTGTGTGGCCACAATCACCGGCTTGGCGGCGCTACGGCACCGGCGGACCAGACGTTTCTGGATCGGGGGCACCGCGGAAACCGGTAGCTCCACGCCCAGATCTCCGCGCGCAACCATAATGCCGTCAGAGGCATCGAGGATGTCGTCAAACGCTTCAACCGCAGCAGGCTTTTCAATCTTGGACAGGATCGAGGCGCGCCCATCGGCCAGTGCCCGAGCCTCAAAAACATCCTTGGCCCGCTGAACGAAACTCAGCGCCAACCAATCCACACCCAGCTGGCAGACGAATTCCAGATCACCACGATCCTTGGCGGACAAAGCGGCCAAGGGCAGCACGACATCCGGCACGTTCACGCCTTTTCGGTTCGAAATTGTCCCGCCGACCTCGACGGTGCAATTCGCATGATCCTGGCCGCAATCCTGTACGATCAGGCGAATTTTGCCATCATTGACCAAGAGACGCGCACCGGGTTCCAGCGCAGCAAAAATCTCGGGATGGGGCAGGCATACGCGACCAGCGTCGCCCGGGGCCGGATCCAGATCCAACCGAAACACGGCACCCTCGATCAGCTCTTCCGCATCATTGGCAAATACGCCGACACGCAGCTTTGGCCCCTGCAGATCTGCAAGAATGGCGATAGGGCTGTCCAGATCCTTTTCGACCTGACGGATGATCCGGTGCCGCTCGCGGATTTCGTCATGGCTGCCATGGCTCATGTTCAGGCGAAATACGTCGGCTCCAG
This sequence comes from Ruegeria faecimaris, assembly GCF_900182615.1. Lineage (GTDB taxonomy): Bacteria > Pseudomonadota > Alphaproteobacteria > Rhodobacterales > Rhodobacteraceae > Ruegeria > Ruegeria faecimaris. The sequence continues at coordinate 162,102 of NZ_FXTE01000007.1, forward strand.
CTTCGTGCAATGCGCGAATGGTGTCATAGTCATTGGACGCCGGCCCCAGCGTCGCCACGATTTTCACATTTCTCAGGCGTCGCATTGACCTTGTTCTCCTCAAATCATGTCCTGAATTTGCGCGAATGTTACCGCAAACATCGACTCTGCCCGCTTATTGCGCAATTCCCTTTCCGAAGCAACTGTCCTAAACCTGCCGGAAACAACATGACAGGCTTATGACGTATTCTCCGTTTTTTATCCATGGCGCGGATCGCCCTTCCCGCTGGCTGATCACATGTGACCACGCGACCAATACTGTTCCACCGGGAATCAATGGTGGGGATCTTGGCTTGCCGCGTGAGGATATGGAGCGCCACATTGCCTATGACGTGGGCGCCTATGAAGTATCGAAACATCTGGGTGAAATTCTGAACGCGCCTGTGATCGCGGCGAATTTCTCGCGCCTTGTGATCGATCCGAACCGAGGCGAGGACGACCCGACTCTTGTGATGAAACTGTATGATGGGTCAATCATTCCCGGCAACCGTAACGCCGATGCGGATGAGCGCGAGCGGCGTCTGAACATGTGTTACCGCCCTTACCATAGGGCATTGGCTGAGCTGGCCGCACTGCCCCATGCGGTGATCGTGTCGATGCATTCCTTCACCCGGCAGTTGCGTGGACGCGAACCGCGTCCCTGGCATGTCGGTGTGCTGCACACTCCGGATGAGCGTTTTTCGCGCCCACTGATCCACCGGTTGCAGGCTGAAAAGGACCTATGTGTTGGCGTCAATGAACCCTATACTGGCGTTCTGCCGGGCGATGCGATCGACAAGCATTGCACTGCCTTTGGCCGCCCTAATGCGTTAATCGAACTGCGCAATGACCTGATCGCCGACCACGCGGGGCAGCGCGCGTGGGCCGAACGTCTGGGAATTGTCCTGGAAGACGCCCTTTCGCAAAGCGAATTGTGACTTTTGGTGGCTGAGAGCCTGCGCACCATTGAGCGACCACGCCCGAAACCCCATATATCAGGCGAAAGGAGGCGATCATGACGCAAGAGCTTTTGACATCTGTTTTCGGCTGGATGGCGGTGATCAACCTTGCTGTGTTACTATTTTCGACCCTGATGGTCGTGCTGATGCAGGATTGGGCGGCTGGCATCCATAGTCGGATGTTCCAAATGGACCGCGCGGATGTGAAACGTGCGTATTTCAGGTATCTGGCCAATTACAAAATTCTGGTGCTTATCTTTTCCATCGTGCCCTGGCTGGCGTTGAAACTGGCCTAGCGCACTGAGGTGTTGCTGATGATTGAAACGGCCCGCTTTGGTTGTTAGGTCATCTTGAACATATTGGGCAAGCATCCGGAGCGAGAACATGGACCAGAAAACTGAAACCGAACTTCAGGCCGCCGCATTCCGCAGGTTGCAGCAGCACCTGATGGAAGACAGGACCGATGTTCAGAACATCGACATGATGAACCTGGCCGGATTTTGCCGCAACTGCCTGTCGCGCTGGTATCAGGAAGCGGCCAATGAACAGGGCATTGAGATGGACAAGGACGAAGCCCGCCAGATCTTTTACGGGATGACCATGAGCGAATGGAAAGCCAAGTATCAGACCGAAGCCAGTCCTGAAAAGCAGGCGGCTTTTGAAGTCTCATTCGAAGAAAATGTCGGCAAAAAGAGCTGAACGTGAAAATAGAAAGGCCCACCATTTCGGCGGGCCTTTTCTCAGTGAGGCGGCTGTCAACAAAGGTTTCACGGCGTCCGCTACATTCGCTTCTTACGGTTGTTCCGATCCGAAAGCGACTGGCGCGGCGAATTGCGCAAATGCCCAGCTTTACCTCAGCGCTCCTAAGATTTTGCCTTTAAGGCCTGCGCCCGACATTTACGCTTTCTCCGAATTAAGGGATGGTTCTTCTGCTGACTTTCAGTGCAAGAAAGGATGTCTTTGCTCTTACTGACGGGTATGAAACGTGTTGAAACTGATCAAGAATGCGCGGCTCTATACGCCTGAGCCTGTTGGTTTAGGCCATATTCTCACCGCGGGTGAACGCATTATTTACCTCGGTAGCACTCAACCCGAACTGCCGGATCCGCTTCAGGCTGAAGTCGTTGACGTCGAAGGTGCATCGGTTGTTCCGGGTTTGATCGACGGACATGCGCATATCACGGGTGGTGGCGGTGAAACCGGGCCAGCCAGCCGGGTGCCGCCGATGGTCTTGTCCTCGTTCACCCGTGCCGGGGTCACGTCGGTTGTCGGGGTGTTGGGGACGGACGATCTGACCCGCAACACGCAGACGTTGGTGCAGCAGGCCTATGGGCTGCGGGAGGAGGGGCTTTCGGCTTGGTGTCACACTGGTGGCTATCACGTCCCTCTGACCACCCTGACCGGTTCCGCCCGGGGTGATATAGTATTCCTTGATCCGGTTATCGGCGTTGGGGAACTGGCGATCAGTGATCACCGGTCAAGCCAACCGACACTGGACGAGTTTCTGCGGATCGCAAGTGAGGCGCATGTCGCGGGCCTGATGACCGGCAAGGCAGGGATCGTGCATTGCCATATGGGCGACGGCGACAGGGGCCTGTCGATGTTGGGGCAGGCTATTGCGACCTGCGAAATTCCCGCACGCGTCTTCAACCCGACCCATGTCAATCGCAACAAACCCCTGTTTGAACAGGCCGTCGCGTTGGCGCGGCACGGATGTTACATCGACGCCACCGCGTTCCCCTGCGAACACATCGAGCCGGGCATATCAGCCGCCGAGGCCTATATCCAATTTTGCGATCTGGGTGGTCGTGCGGACCGTTTCACCATCAGCTCTGACGGCGGTGGCTGCTTGCCGGCCTTTGACCGTGAGGGCAACCTTACACGGTTCGGTGTGGGATTGTCGGACACTCTGCCTGAAACACTGCGCGACCTGACCGATAAAGGAATGCCTCTGTCTGATGCACTTGCTCCGATGACCTCTAATGTCGCCGATCTGCTCAGGCTACATCGAAAGGGCCGTTTGAAAGTGGGTATGGACGCCGATCTGGTGGTTCTTGACGAAAACACCGCTGTGCGGCATGTGATGGCCCGGGGGGAATGGCATGTCCGCGATGGCCAGATAGCCCGGCGCGGCATGTATGAACAGATTTGAACGTCCGCGCGGTCCCCGGTGGCTGCCCGCTATAGCTCCGGAAGGTAGTTAAGATATGTGCCCTGCACCCATTGATGCAGAGACCCCGCGCGGGTTCATCATCCCGATCGGCGGTGGCGAAGACCGCGTCAAGGAAATGCAGATTCACCGCAAATTCGTGGAGCTGTCCGGCGGCGGCGATGCCGATATTGTCGTGATCCCGACAGCCTCGATGCTGGAAGAAACAGGGCCGGATTATAACCGCATTTTCTCTGAGCTTGGAGCGGGTCAGGTTGAGTTCCTGCCCATCTCGCGTCGCGCCGATTGCGACAATCCCGACTATGCCGAGATGTTGGACCGCGCCACCGGGATATTCATGACCGGCGGGAACCAGCTGCGCTTGTCGGCGATTCTGGGTGGCACGCTTGTTGCTCAAAAAATCCGGCGCCGGAATGCGGCGGGGATACCGATTGCGGGAACCTCAGCCGGGGCGTCGGTCATGTCCGAGCATATGGTTGCAGGCGGCAGCAGCAATTCCGCCCCAGCCGAAGGCAATATCACTCTGGCCCCGGGCATGGGTTTGACCAATGCAGTCATCATTGACCAGCATTTCACGCAGCGTAACCGCCTGGGGCGCCTGTTAACTGCCTCATCTTTCAACCCTTTCCTGATCGGGTTGGGCGTTGACGAAGACACGGCGGCCTTCATTGGACCCGATAACGTCCTTGAGGTAGTGGGCAGCGGAACGGTCACTGTGGTGGATGCCAGCCATCTGACGCATTCATCGATGTGGGATGCCCGCCGCGGAGAGGCGTTGAGCCTTCTGGGACTTCGGCTTGACGTTCTGGGCGAAGGGTGCCGTTATGATCTGACGGCTCGCCAGGCGTTTCCGCCGGATGAGCATATGGCGTTCTGTACATTGCCGGACCTGTCCGGGGACGAGGGCGCCGGCGGGGGAAAATAAAAACTAACCAACAGGGTGCCTCATGAAAATAATTTCGACCAACGTCTTTGTCGGCCCGAATGTTTGGGCAAGTTTTCCGGTTATTCGCCACGTTATCGATCTGGGTATTCTGGAAGAATGGCCTTCGGCAAGAATTGGTTCGGAATTTATCGACGCTCTGGTCGCTGCACTTCCCGGTTTAGCAGAACATGGCTGTTCCTATCGCGAACCCGGCGGGTTCATCCGCCGCCTGCGCGAAGATGAAGGCACCTGGCTGGGTCATGTGCTGGAACATTGCGCTATCGAGGTGCAGAACGTAGCTGGTACGGATGTGACTTTTGGCCGAACGCGCGGCACTGGCGAACCCGGCCAGTACAACATGGTCTATGAGTACCGCCAGCGCGATGTCGGACTGGATGCGGGCAAGCTGGCGATGCGTCTGCTAATGCATCTGTTGCCACACTCCCTCAAGGACCAGGTGGATTACGATTTTGATCCGGATTTCAACTGGGATGATGAGTTACGCAGCTTTGTGCTGCGGGCGCAGCGCAAAGAATTTGGCCCCTCGACCGGCTCGTTGGTCAAGGCGGCACAAGAGCGGGACATTCCGTGGATCAGGCTGAACTCTGGCTCGCTGGTGCAGTTCGGACACGGGAAGTATCAGAAACGCATCCAGGCTACCATCACTTCTGAGACCAAACATATCTCGGTCGAGATTTCCTGCGACAAGGAAGATACCCACAATCTGCTGAACGATCTGGGTCTGCCGGTACCACAGCAGCGCATGGTCTATTCGGCACGCGAGGCGGCAAAAGCAGCGGGACGTATCGGGTTTCCTGTTGTCGTCAAGCCGCTCGACGCCAATCATGGGCGCGGTGTTTCGATCAATCTGAATTCAGAGTCCGAGGTCGAGGCCGGTTTTGCCGAAGCCAAGGAACATTCTCGGAGCAGGGCCATTCTGGTGGAAAGCTTCATCACCGGTTTTGACCACCGAATGCTGGTTGTGAACAACAAACTGGTTGCGGTGGCCAAGCGTGTCCCCGGACATGTCGTTGGCGACGGCACACACACGATTGCCGAACTGGTTGACATCGTGAACCAGGATCCGCGCCGTGGCATCGGACACGAGAAAGTGCTGACCATGCTGGAAATCGACAATCAGGCCAAACGCCTGATGGAGAATGCGGGCGTGACCGAAGAAACCGTGCTGTCGGAAGGCGAGATCTTCTATCTCCGTTCAACGGCAAATCTGTCGACGGGGGGTACAGCGATTGATCTGACGGATGTGGTGCATCCTGACAATCGTGACATGGCCGAACGCGCCATAATGGCGGTTGGATTGGATGTGGGAGGTGTGGATTTTCTGATCGACGACATCACCAAATCCTACAAGGATATTGGCGGAGCTATCGTCGAGGTGAACGCCGCCCCGGGCTTTCGGATGCACGTGGCGCCGTCCGAAGGTCAGCCCCGCGACGTGGCGGGCAGAGTGATCGACATGTTGTTCCCAGCCAATGAGGAAACCCGCATCCCGATTGCGGCGATCACAGGAACCAACGGCAAGACGACGACCTCGCGGATGCTGGGGCATATTATGAAAACCAGCAGCAAGACCGTTGGCATGACCTCGACCGATGGCGTCTATGTGGACGGTAAACTAAGCGTCAAGGGCGACATGACGGGACCGAAATCCGCACAGATCGTCCTGCGTGATCCGGCGGTCGATTTTGCGGTGATGGAAACCGCACGCGGCGGGCTTGTGCGGTCCGGTCTGGGCTATCAGCGGTCGAACGTGGCGGCGTGTCTGAATGTCTCGGCCGATCATCTGGGTCTCGGCGGCATAAACACGGTCGAGGAGCTGGCCGTTGTCAAGCGCGTGGTGGTTGAAAGCGCTGTGGATACTGCAGTGCTGAATGCCGATGACATCAACTGTCTGAAAATGGCCGACTACGCTCAAGCGGATCAGATTTTCTATGTCACGACCAATCCAGCGCACAGTCTAGTCAAGGAACATATCAAGGCCGGCGGCAAGGCTATCGTGCTTGAAAAAGGCATGAATGGTGACATGCTGACCATCTATGACAACGGGCTTCATATCCCGGTTCTGTGGTCGCATCTGATCCCCGCGACGTTGGAAGGCAAGGCAATTTTCAACGTCCAGAATGCGATGTTCGCCGCCGCGATGGCCTATAGTTTCGGCGTGGACCTAGATAATATCCGTCATGGGCTGCGCACCTTCGACACCAGCTATTTTCAGGCACCTGGACGGATGAATGTCTATGACGAACATCCCTTCAAGGTGATCCTCGATTATGGCCATAACCCCGCCGCGCTGAAAGCGATGGCGGCGCTGGCCGATCAGTTAGAGATCAAGGGCCGCAGGCTGTGCGTGGTAGCGATGCCTGGCGACCGGCGCGACGAAGATATTGTCGATGGGGCCGCCGCCCTGGCCGGACATTTTGATCATTTCATCTGCAAGGCAGATGACCGCCGTCGCGGACGCGGGCATGACGAGGTGCCGCAGATGATGCGTCAAGCCCTGATCGACAACGGCGTGGATGCCGCAGCCATCACGGTCATCCCCGACGAGGTTGAAGCGGTCAGTGCCGCGTTGGTGCAGGCCGGACAGGGCGATCTGTTGGTGATCTTTGGTGATGACACAACGCGCTGCTGGAAACAGATCATCTATTTCAATTCTGATGGCGAAGAACCTGAGGTCGCACCTGTGGCAGCCCCCGCCGAAACCTCGTTCGAAGATATGTTCGAAGGCGACCAGAACCTGATCCGGGATGAGCGTGGCGTGCGTCTGGCCCGTGAAATCAGCGAAGACGCGGATTGAGCGGAGGCACCGGAATGGACCGGATCGAAGAGCTTGAGACCGCGCTGACAATAGAAAGCGCGACCGTTGACCATATTCATGTGGATGACGCCCGGCGTCTGACCGGGCCGGGCCTGCTATGGAACCGACCGGGCGCGGTGATGGATGTTTTCTTCACTGATATCGACGCGACGCAGATCACCGACTTGTGGGAGAAGCATGCGCGCCGGGTTCTGGACGCACTGGGCTGGCAGGGACAGGGTCTGATCCACCGTACCTTTACGGGCGGCGTCAATCTGGCGATCTCGACACCGATGGATCAGCTCTATTCCGGGATATTCGCAGCGCAAACCGCCTGGCATTTCTGTGCTGCAGAACTGCTGGCATCCGAGCCCGGAGATTTCGATCAGATGGTTGCGGATGTCAAAGGCGTCATGGAAATGGAAGCCAATCCTGCGCTGATCGCCTTGATCGCAGCGGCTGAGGTGCATGGCGTGGATATCCTTTGCGATGATGACGAGGTGTCGATCGGGCATGGCACAGGCAGTCAGACTTGGCCTGTTGATGGGCTGCCCACCCCGGGTGAGGTGGACTGGTCTGCGCTGCATGATATCCCGGTCGCGTTCATCACCGGAACCAACGGCAAGACCACTACGACCCGGCTGCTTGAGGCTATCGCGCGCGCTTCGGGCAAGGTTGCTGGGCTAACCTCGACCGAGTTTGTCCGCGTGGGCGATGACATTCTGGACCGTGGCGATTACTCGGGCCCCGGCGGCGGCCGGATGTTGCTGCGCGATAAAAGGCTGGAGGTTGCCTGCCTTGAAGTCGCCCGTGGGGGCATCCTGCGCCGGGGTCTGCCGACCCGCGCTGCCACGGCGGCGGCTGTCACCAATGTGGCCAACGACCATCTGGGCCAATATGGGGTCAACACGGTGCCAGAACTGGCCCAGGCCAAATTCGCCGTACATCGAACATTGGCCGAGGGGGGCGTGCTGGCCCTGAATGCCGATGACGGCTTTGTCCGTGCCGAGGCGGAGAATACCTCGGCGAATATCTGGTGGTTTTCGCTGGACGCGCAGAACGACCTGATCCGCCGGGCGCGTGATGCAGACAGGTGCTGCGCCTATGTGCGGCAGGGTGATATCGTGTTTTTCGACGGTGCGGTGGAACAGGTGGTGATCGCAGTTTCCGATGTTCCCCTGACCATGGGCGGCGCTGCGAAGTACAATATCCTGAACGCGCTGGCGGCCTTGTGCCTGGCTTTGGCGCTGGACTTGCCCGTTCAGGCGGCTAGGGATGGGTTGGCCGGGTTCAAACCAGACGCTAAGGATAATCCAGGCCGTTGCAACGAGTTCCGATACAACGGCGCACGGGTCTTTGTGGATTTTGCACATAACCCGCATTCGATTTCCGCCGTTTGCGATGCGCTGTCGAGTTTGCCAGCAAAACGGCGTTTCATCATGCTCAGCCATGCGGGGGACAGATCGGATCAGGATATCCGGGACGTAACCGCGACAGCGCTGAATTTCCAACCCGACGTGGTCGTCGCAACCGAGTTGGAAGGGTATCTAAGAGGCCGCGAGCCAAGGGAAATTTCTGATCTGATCGAAAGGACAGCGTTGGAACATGGGTATGGTGCAGAACAAATACTCAGAGCCGCTTCGCCCACACAAGCCGCATCAATGATACTTGAAAAGCTACAACCGGATGATATCGCTTTGCTGCTGGTTTTGTCCGATCGTGACGCTGTTCTCGCTATGCTCGACGGGTGAGAACAGAGGCGCGTGTCGGGATCACAGAGAGGGCGTGTTAGGAAATGAGTTTTTGGGCGATCGGCAGTCCACATCCGACGCCCTCACCCAATGTCAATACGGCCCTGTCGGACCTTCGTCCCTATCGTATATCCGCCTCATCTCGGATTTTTTGTTTTGCGCATTGCATCATACTGTCCCGCAATTCGAGGCCGAGTGAGCTGGTGCGACGCCGTTCAAAGGGCATTGAGCCTCTGAGCATTGGCCGTCGGGGCAGGTATGATACCTGCCCTCAACTCGCTCGTGGCTGCCGAAACGGGCTCTAGCTGCCGGCAGAGACGCGCGACGAACCCTGCGGGATCACCTCGTATCCAGGCTCTTCTGGTTCGTCATCCGCCATTTCCGCAGGGAAGCCGGGGGCAAGGATGGAAAGACCGGTGGCGTCCTCTAACCGGCGGATAATGTTGGGCGATAGCTCGCGATCGCCATAGCGTGCGATGCCGTCGTCAAAAATCTGGCAAATCAAGGGTGAGACTTCCAGCGGCACATTGTTTCGTTCGGCAATACTCTGGAACAGGCCCACATCTTTTTTCACCAGATCCATGGTGAATGAGATATCGCGCGAACCGTTCAGGATTACCTGGCTTTCGGTAACATGGGAAAAGCTGTTACCGGACGAAATTTTGATCGCCTCGTAGGCTGTGTTCAGGTCCATACCTGCAGCCTTCGCCGTCACCAACGCTTCGGCATTGGCGACCAGATGGACGGTGGCCAGATAATTGGTAAGTACCTTGAGCATCGAGGCGCTGCCAAGCTCACCGGTATGCAGGATACGCCGTCCCATTGTCTTCAGCAACGGCAGAACTCGCTCGAACGTTGAGCGGTCACAGCCCGCAAATACCGAGATATTACCAGTGTCGGCGCGGTGGCAACCGCCAGATACCGGGCAATCGACTGCGGCACCACCGGCGGCGATGACGATACCGCCAAGGCGTTCGGCTTCAGCTTGGTCAGTGGTAGACATCTCCAGCCAGATCTTGCCTTCTTTCACCTCTGGCAGCATCTCCTGCAAGACAGCGTCCGATGCGGCAGGCGAGGGTAGGCAGGTGATGACGACATCGCAATCACGCATCAATGCTGCGGCATTTTCCGCCAACTTGGCACCCTTGTCCGCCGCCGCTTCCATCAGGTCGCGGTTTAGATCAAGAACCGTCAGGTCGATTCCGTTCCGCAAAAGGCTGCCTGAAAGCTTTCCGCCGACATTACCAAGTCCAATGAACCCTACTTTCATCTTCTATTCCTTCCGAGTGTACGAAAAATCCAAACAAACAGATCCGCTAGGTGAGCGGTCGATAAGCGATTCCCGAGAACAAGGTGCCACCGATCCCTTTGTCAGATGAACGACGTTGGAATCTGCAATAACGCCAAGACCGGCCGCGTTTGCCACGAAGTCGAAGCCAAGCGCCGGATTGGCCACGAATGCGGCAATTCTGACTTTCGTCGATGAGACGTCTGGTTTGATCAAGTCCAGATTCCCTGTTCGAATTTGAGACAACTCAAAAACTTGTATCGCGACCTGAGCCGCAAGTGAAAATGATAAAACAGGCTATCTACCACAAAAATTATTTGTCTCTAGATTAGATCAAACCCAATACGCATAGTTGGTTACGCAGCTTCGAGGCAGCGGCCCGACATTTGAACGTTTCGCATATCGATGTCGACCTGTTCAAAGCTTGGCTGCGTGGACAGTTAGCCACGGCTTAGGTTCTGGACCTATTAATTTGTTTGCCGTCATCCCGCCTGCGTGATTCATACCCGTGAGTTTCAGGGGTATAACATGAGCAATCTATTCTGGTTGACTGACGAGCAGATGGCGCGGCTTCAGCCTTACTT
>NZ_FXTE01000008.1 GCF_900182615.1 Ruegeria faecimaris
GAACGCGCCGGAGCAATCACCCCCGTCCCCGGTGGCGTCGGCCCCATGACAATCGCATGCCTGCTGGCCAACACCCTGACCGCCGCATGCCGCGCAAACAAACTCCCAGAACCAGAAGGCCTGACTGTGTGACCCATAGCGGACAGTCGTGCATGTAGATTTTCAGGGCCGGGGTACTCCCCGGCCTAAAATTTGTTAATATGTAAACTAAGTGTGAGATTACGGGCATTGAATGTGCCTGTATTGGTGATAAACTTTCTATTCCAGCCGGTTACGTTGTAATATGGCAAGTCCCCGGTAGTATTGGCTGGACCCGGAGAGTTGTTGTCGAGTGTTTATGTTCACGAAACTGCGCCCAGTTTTCGCCGAAATAGTAGGGTACCGGTTGATTGCCGGGCTGGTTTTCCTTCTGCTATTGTCCTTCGTATTCCAACCATTTCATGCCATCGAAGTAACCTTTCCTTGGCGCTTGGCCTTCTGGATCGGGGTGATGGCGCTGGCGCTAGGAGTGACCTGCGTCGCAAGAAGATTGTTGCGTAGGTTGTTCGCTGAGACCGAGTTTTCTGGGCGCGACCTTGTGCTGATATCTTTGGTTTTCGTCCTTTTTGTTCCAAGCCTTTGGTTGATGGTCTGGTTGCTGTTTTCGGCCAACGGACTGCCGTGCCCGGATATGTTATCTGTAACATCTTATGGCGCCTTGCTGTCGGTGGGCTTGATCCTGGTGCGGCGTGAGGCATCGAAACCTCAATCCGTATATGCTGAAATTCCGCTGCCGCGCATGTACAAACGGTTGCCGGGATCCTTTCAGGGTCGGGTCTATCGCCTGACGGTCCAAGACCACTATGTGGATGTGGTGACTTCTGAGGGCACGTTTACGATCCGGTCGCGTTTTACCGACGCCATAGAGGAAATGGAACCTATACCGGGCCATTGCACGCACAGATCGCATTGGGTTGTCGATGACGCCATTGCTGGGGTCGAACGTAAGGGTGGCAAGATCATGTTGCGCCTGAAGAACGAAGAGCTTGTTCCGGTCAGCAGGAAATACCGTCCGTTCCTAGAGGAAGATGGTCTGATCTGAGCCGCCCTATCTGGGCATTGGGATCATTTGCGGGATTTTCCCTGTCAGGATCGCCATTGCCTGATCGCTCATCAAGGCGTCCAGAACGTGATCCGAGCTAAAGAGCCCACCAGTATAAGTCCCATAGGCAGGCAGGATCAGACGCGCCTGATCCATCAGGAAGGCGGGGCGGGTGATGGAACGACCGCGAACCCGCACGCGCGCCTTGGGGTGGTAATGTCCCGAAACCTCAGCCTTGCCCTTGGGTTGCGCAATATGACGAAAGACCAGAGGGTCAACCGCATATTCGGCCAGATGGCTTCCGCCCAGATCTACCGGGCCGGGGTCATGGTTTCCTTCGATCCAGACCCAGCGGCGACCGGCCTGCATCGCCGTAATCTGCAGCCTGTCGGGCACACTCAGGGCGTTTAGGGCATCAAGATCATCAAAACTATCCCCAAGGCAAATAACGATGTCAGGCTGAGTGTGCTCGATATCTGCGGCCAATCGAGCTAGGGTGTCCTGGCTGTCATAGGGGGGTAATGTCGTGCCGCCCCGGCGCGCCAAACGCTCGGATTTACCCAGATGCAGATCGGACACGCAAAGCACGCTTTTGTCGGGCCACCAAAGGGCACCAGACCCAAGCGCCAGCAGATTTTGCCCGGCTAAACAGATCGAAACTTCGTTCATGTTACGTTCTTTGCGACGTTCCGCTACCGCGCGCAAGAGGTTTTAGCAAGATTCCAGCCCAGCCTCTTGCAATAGGCGCGCGCTTTCTTCCGCCAGCAGGCGTTCTTCAGCAGCACCTTTGACGGGTACCTTGCCAACCTCAAGAAACAGTGGTGCAGCCAGAGGTGAAACCCGATCCAATCGCATCAGATCTATACGTCCCCCGATCCGCTCGATCAGTGCCTCGACCCGCCCGAAATCGACGAGACCGCGCATGGCCTCTTCTCGGGTGATCTGCATTAACAGGTGATCGGGATCGTATTTCAGCAAAGTATCGTAGAGGATATCTGAGGAAAACGTGGCTTGCCGACCACTTTTGCGCTGACCGGCCATGTTCCGTTCGATCAGCCCTGCAATCGTGGCCGAGGCACGAAAGGTGCGCTTCATCACGGCATTGCCCGCCAGCCAGGTTTCCAAGCCGTTGCGCAGCTCGTCGGGCTGAAATAGCGGACGCGGGTCTATCACCGCGTCCAACCCCCAGATCAGGGTTGCATAGTCGGTGGCAACAAAGCCCAGCGGTGCAAGGCCCGTTTCTTCCATCCGTTTGGTCAGCAACAGCCCCAGCGTCTGCTGTGCGTTGCGTCCCGCAAAACCATAGACACACAGGTTTTCGCGCCCATCTTTGGGGAAACTTTCGATCAGTAACCTGTCACGATGAGGCAGGTGAGAAATCTCTCGCTGCAACGCCAGCCAATCCGCGGTATGCGCGGGTAACTGGGGCCAATCGGGCTGTGCAAACAGCCGCAGGATACGGTCGCTCAGCTGCGTCGAGGTCGCAAATTTGGTGCCTGAAAACGTTGCGATCTTGGGCTTCTTATCCGCTCGGCGGCTGACTTCGACCGTCATCTCGCGCAATCCCTCATAGCGCACGATCTGGCCGCCGATCAGAAAGGTATCTCCGTGGGTCAGCGAGGCAGCAAAGGCTTCCTCGACCTCTCCCAGAGGTTTGCCCCCTCGATTGCGTTTCAGGCGGACTTTCAACGTATCTGTGTCCTGAATCGTGCCAAGGTTCATGCGGATACGCTGCGCAGCACGGGGGTCACGCAGCTGCCATTGCCCATCTGGCCGTAGCTGCAGCCTTTGCCACCGATCATAGGCGCGCAGGGCATAGCCCCCGGTTGCACAAAAGTCCAAACAGGCGTCGAACTCTGCTCGGGTCAACCCGGCATAGGGGCCCGCTGCGGTCATTTGCCGGAACAGGTCATCGGCCAAGAATGGCCCGGATGCTGCGGCAATCAGGATATGTTGACACAACACATCGCGTGGACCTGCGCCGCGGGGATCACCGTCCAGATCATGAGCTTTTACAGCCTCAAGTGCCGCTATGCATTCCACAACTTCGAAGCGGTTTGCGGGCACTAACAATGCTTTGGAGGGGGCGTTGTATCTGTGATTTGCGCGCCCGATGCGCTGAACCAGCCTTTTGACGTTTTTGGGCGCCCCGATCTGAATGACCAGGTCGACATCGCCCCAATCAATACCAAGATCCAGACTGCCTGTGCAGACGATTGCACGCAGCGCACCGCGAACCATTGCGGCCTCGACACGTTCGCGTTGCTGCCTGTCCAGACTGCCGTGATGAATGCCAATCGGTAGCCCGTCTTCGTTGGCAAGCCAGAGGTTGTGAAAGAAAATCTCGGCCTGTGCGCGGGTGTTGTGAAAGATAAGCGTCGTCTTATGCTTCCGGATCTGGTCCAGAACGGCAGGGATGGAATAGGCCGCGCCACCGCCCGACCACGGAGGCATTTCCGGCGTTTCCAACATTTGGATATCGGGGTCAGGCCCAGGATCGGCCTCAACGATCCGGCAGAGATCAGGGTGACGTGCCAGAAATCGGGCAATAGCATTGGGGTCTTCGACCGTTGCAGACAGGCCCACCCTGCGCAGGTCCGGGCAGAGCCCCTGCAGACGGGCCAGCGCCAGCATCAGCTGGTCGCCACGCTTGCTCTCGGCCAAGGCGTGGATTTCATCGACAACCACCCGTTGCACGCCCTGAAACATCCGCCCGGCGTCTTCGTAAGAGGTCAGCAGGGCCAGGCTTTCAGGTGTGGTCAAAAGGATCTGCGGTGGGTCAACCCGCTGACGCTTTTTCTGTGTGGCTGAGGTATCTCCGGTGCGGTCCTCAATCCGGACGGCCAGGCCCATTTCCTCGGCTGGGCCACGCAGGTTTCGCCGGATATCTGCCGCCAGCGCCTTGAGAGGGGAGACGTAGATTGTATGCAGGCCAACATGGTCCCGCTCTGCTAGATCGGCCAGCGTGGGCAGAAATCCGGCCATTGTCTTGCCCCCGCCGGTGGGGGCTATCAGCAACGTCGCCGGTTCAAGGGCCCGGTCGTACATGTCCTGCTGATGCGGGTGGATGGACCAACCTTTGTCGTCAAACCAGTCAGTAATCCGGGCGGGAATCTGCGTCATAAAGGCAGATTACCCGGTCCGTCAGCGAAATGGCATTAGGTTATTTGACGATTTTCTCATCTTTGACGAACATGTTGGCCCAAGCGCGTTCAATCAGATCGGGGCTCATCTGATAGGGGATGCCCTCGAATTCGCAGATCGAGATCATCTGATCAATCAGGAATATCGGCTGATAGTTCGCATAGATGTTGTCGATGGTCGGGTATTTGACCTTTAGCAGATGGACCAATGCGGCCTCGTCCAGAGGCATCCCGCGTTTGCGGGCCACCATGGCGAAGATTTTCAGGAAGTTCTCTTGGTTCGGACCGTCAATCTTGATCTTGAAGAAGATCCGGCGCAAAGCGGCTTGGTCAAAGATCTCGTTGGGGTGAAAGTTGGTCGAAAAGATGACCAGCGTATCAAAGGGCACTTCGAATTTTTCACCCGATTGCAGGCCAAGGATATCCTTGTTCTCTTCCAGTGGAACAATCCAGCGGTTGATCAGGGCCTGTGGTGGTTCCTGCTGACGGCCAAGGTCGTCAACGATAAAGATGCCGCCTGTCGATTTCAGCTGCAGCGGGGCCTGATAGGTCCGCGCCGTAGGGTTATAAACCAGATCGAGCATGCTGAGTGACAGTTCACCGCCAGTCACAACAGTTGGTCTTTCACATTGGACATAGCGCGAATCAAACCGCTTGCGGCGGCGCAAGCTATTGGGGTCATCTGCTTCTTGTTCGATGGCTGTGTGTACAATCGGGTCATACACCGTGATCACCTGACCAGCGTAT
Organism: Ruegeria faecimaris; assembly: GCF_900182615.1. GTDB lineage: Bacteria > Pseudomonadota > Alphaproteobacteria > Rhodobacterales > Rhodobacteraceae > Ruegeria > Ruegeria faecimaris. The sequence goes on from NZ_FXTE01000008.1 coordinate 4,972, forward strand.
TCGATGGCATATGGGACATAGACATTATCGCCCAAAGCATCCCGAATACCGTTCGAGATAGAGGATTTACCATTACCCGGAGGTCCATACATCAGGATTGATCGGCCTGCACTGACCGCGGGTCCAAGGTGGTCCAGCAGGCTGTCAGGCAGAACCAGATGGCCCATTGCCCCGGTTAACTGGTCGCGGGAAACCTGGATATTCCGGATCGACTGGCGTTTTACCTGCTCGCGGTACACATCCAACGGGACGGGCATGGCGCCGAAATATTCGGACTGGCTCAGCGCATCCAATGCACGCGCTTTGCCCGCATCGGTCAGCTGATACCCCATCTCATTGCCGCTGTTGGCGTTCAAAGTACCGGTTGCTTCCAGCAGCTTTTGTTCGCGTGCAAGGTCGATCAACTCCTGTGTGACAGAACCCGGCAAGCAGATCGCTTGGGCAACTTCGGAAACCGTATCTACGGTTTTACGAAAGATAGTTTTCAGCAGGATATCCCGCATCATAACAATTGGAAGCTGCATATCGCCCAACCCCTTTGGGGTAGGGGGGGCCATTACCGAGGTTGTCTGCATATTCATGAGCGTTGCCCGTCTAATTCAGTATTCACGCCAATAGCCCTGAAAAGGGCCCTTTGACGAAAATTTGGCCGGGCTTTGTGTCAGTTCCAAGGCGGGGACAAGGCGGACTGATGATAGTTTACGAGCCGTAAACAGTTCCAAGTATCAGGTAGATGGCCAGGGTTGCACCAAGCGCGAAACCCATTGGAAATTGTTTGTCCCGACGCCAGCTTTCCCAATCTGGGGCAATAGCTCTGAGGGCGGTATGTTTGGCCAATCGATGCGTGACAAAGGCCGCCAAGGTGGTCGACATCAGGATCAACAATACCAATGTGAAATCGCCCATCCAAACAAAGGCTGAGGCCGCGGCTATGAATTTTGCGTCTCCGGCTCCCATAATGCCGGCTGCGTTGAGCAGAATGCCGATGACTAGCATTACAACTATATGTAACAGCTGCCACAAATAGGGTGGGAGGGACACAGAAAACGGGCCGGTAATCCAACCATCCGACCAGGGCGGCAGGACAAACAAACCGATGACCGCAAATACCGAAGCCAGTGCTACTACGGCGTGATTCTTGATGAGCATGTCACGCAGGTCGGTGAAGGCCACGTAATAGCAGATCGGCAGTACGAACGGCAAAAACCAGGCCGCAGCACCCGCTGGAATATGCATGTATCAGGCTTCCTCAAGCGCGCGCAGGGATCGAACGGCTTCGTCGTAATGTTGCGGATGGGTAGCGATCGCTTCGCGGAACAGGTTCTTGGCCGTCGCCACATCACCGCGTTTCACCGCCGAGATGGCCATTGTGTTCAACAACATCGCGCGTTCGACCTGAGACATGGGAACGACAGGCATGCTGTAATTGCCCTGTGCAGCCCGGGCGAGGACCAGATTGTTCTTTGCCGTGAATAGAGAGTTATCCTGTCGAATGGCCTCGGTGAATAACCGTTCGGCTTCGTCGTACTGGCCGCGCGTCAGCTTGGAATATCCCCAGTTGTTCATCACACCACCGGGGCGGGTCGTCAGACCCACGGCGGTTTCATAGAAATGATCCGCGCGTTTCCAGTTTTTTTGTGAATCCGCGACGACGGCTTCCAGGCGGTAGCGTTTGAAAGATTCAAAAGTCGGCGGGATCGAATCCAATGTCGATTTGGCCTGTGACCAGTTCCCGGAACGTACCAGTGAATCTGCGTATTCGACCTTGTCTACATTGGTCGCACCGCTCATCGTGGTGACTTTTTTCCAGGCGGCGGTTGCCTCGGTCGTCCGTTTAGCGCGCGCCAGTGAAATCGCCAGCCCACGTTGCAGGTCTATACGACCCGGGTTCTTGGCGGCGGCACCCTGGAAATAGGTAACGGCTTCGTTAGGGTCGGCGGCCGACAGAAGAACGTCGTTCAGGTTGGTTTCGTCAATGACGTTCACCTCCTGAAATGTACGCTCGACCTTTTCTTCCTCGGACTCTTTTTCACAGGCTGAGAGGATCAGCCCGCAGATTGCGATAGACGGAATCAAGAATTGTTGGCGCATTTTTGCGTCCCTTACTGCTCTTGCCTATGTTACGGGAGCTTGCGCAGCATGAATTGCCCGTCGCCTTGCTGCTCCAGTGTGTATTCTTGTTCTTGAGGGGTATTATTATCAGTATTTTCCATTTTTGCGAGAGCTAACCGCAGATTGTCCCGAATTGCGTCACTTTCGCCATTATCGAGAGCATAGGCCCGGCGAAAGACCTGAGCGGCCTCGGGGTATTCACCGATTTCCATCAGCAACACACCCAGATTGTTCCAGGCGACAGACCATTCGGGGTCATCTTCAACCGCTCGGCGCAGCAGCGTTTCCGCCTGTCCAAGCCTCCGAAGGCCCAGATTTGCCGTCCCCATCGAGGTCAGGATCTGCGTTGTCATTCCCTGATTGAGCGCTGCGCGGATAAAGGCATCCAACGCAAGCTCGTATTCACCCGAAGCCATCAGCCGGTTGCCTACTGCAATCTGATCTTCGGCCGGGGCTTTACGATCAATGCCAGGTGCATCCAGATCCCCAGAGGACCCCGTTTCCGTGCAAGAAGCCACCGTGGCAAGAACCACGGTGGCCTGTAACACGCGGCGTATCCCCGTCTGGATGCACCTGGGTTTCAATTTCATAGGCTATTAGCCTCCGCCGAATTCAGCGATGCCTTTGGCCGAGGGTCCAACCAGAATGACCAACAACGGTGGCACCGTCAGCATCATAGTGGCGAGTGTCATTTTGGTTGGCAACTTGTTAGCGGCCTCTTCGGCGCGCATCACGCGCTTATCTCGCATCTCGCCAGCGTAAACCCGCAAAGCTTCGGCGATGGATGTACCGAATGTTGCCGATTGGATCATCACCGTCACAAATGAGTTAACATCCTGAACGCCACAGCGCGTACCAAAATCGCGAAGAACCGTATCCTTGTCCTTACCGGCCTTCAATTCGTGGGCGACGACTTCAAATTCAAGCGAAATCTCAGGGTAGGAGGCTTTCATTTCGCGTGCGACGCGAACGATGGCCTGGTCCAGCGACTGGCCAGCCTCGACACAGACCAGCATCAGGTCAAGAGTATCGGGAAAGCCTGCGGTGATCGCTTCTTGCCGTTCTGCGACCCTTCGGGTGATCCAATAGCGTGGCAGAAAATACCCGGCGGCCGACGGGACAAGAACTCGTATTATCATCTGCTGCGCGGTAAATTCCTGACCGTCGGAAAGGACAGTGACCAGCAAAACACCAATCACAATTCCGATGATGCCCAAGGAAAATTGAGCGAAGTGGAAGAACCGAACTGCGTCCTTTGATTGATACCCCGCCTGCCGCAGTTTCAGCTGCATGGCAGACAGTTCTTCCTTATTCTGTGGCTCAAGGAAGTTGGCAAACTTCTCAAGCTGCTCGTTTCGCCCGCTGGTTCTGAGCTTGTCCTTTTTGACCTTCTTATCCTGTCGAGGGGCTGCATTAGAACGCTGCAGTTTCTTCAGGGGATCTTCTGGCTGGCTCAGGATCAAGGGGACTGTGATCAAGATCATGAACAGTCCAAGTACACCAACCACGATCAGTGGACCGAAGGGGCCAAGGAGCTCGGTTAGAAAGTCATTTATTTGGGTCAGGATTTCCATGGTGGTGTCCTCAGACCTTGATGTCGGTTAGAATGCGCATGACGATCAGGTTCAGTGTCAGCATGATGCCGACAAAGAAACAGGCAGGAATGAACCATGGGTGATCCATAACTTCGTCATAGTACCCGGGGTCGTTCACCAAAATGAATCCCAGGCAGAACAGTGGAAATCCAGATAGGAATTTTCCTGACCATTTTGCCTCGGCTGTGATAGCGTTGACGCGCCGGAAAAGTCGAAAACGGGCCCGGATCACCTTGGCCAGACCGGCCAGAATTTCGGCCAGGTTACCACCGGATTGCTGTTGGATGCCGACGGCCACTGCCAAAAACCGTAGATCCTGCATATCCAGTCGTTGTGCCAGATCTTTGAGAGATTCACCGACGTCACGGCCATAGGCACATTCATCAGCGATAACTCCGAATTCAGTGGCGAGTGGATCCTGGACTTCATTTGCGACGATTTGAATGGTGGACACAAAAGGGTTCCCGACGCGAAGCGACCGAACCATCAATTCCACAGCATCTGGCAACTGTTCTTCCAGCATTGCCATACGCTTTTTGGCCTTGTTGTTTACCCACGCATAGACACCACCAACACCGATTGCGACCGAAATTGCGGCCCGCATTATGGTTTCCGTTCCCGTTGCAATGCTGAGCCCCATGAAGGCAAAGCCTGTCACCAACACCATAATCAGGATCAACTGACGGGGTGTGAAGGCGATGGCGGCCTTCTGAGCCTTGTCCGCCAACAGGGAATAGAGCGGAATACTCTGGGACTTCATATGCTGCTGCATTTCCTTGCGCAGCTGTTCCAGAACTTGTTCGCGCCCGACGCCTTTATCCAGCATGTCCAGACGGCGGTTCACGCGACTGTTCAGACTGATGGATTTTCCGAAGGCAACCAGATAGATTCCTTCCACCAACGCAAGTACGCCTACGAAGATCGCGACGTAGATCAGTGCCTCCATAGGCAGTTGCATTTCAAGATCTCCTACATAGTCGTTGGTTCGTAAATCGAAGGGGGCAGATCATAGCCCCACAGACGGAAGCGTTCGGAGTAGTGGCTGCGAACGCCTGTCGCGGTAAAATGGCCAATGATCTTGTTGTCGGGCGTTAATCCAACGCGTTGAAAACGAAAGATTTCCTGCATGGAAATCACATCGCCTTCCATACCAGTGATTTCGGTGATCGAAGTCATACGCCGCGAGCCGTCCTGCAGGCGGCTTGCCTGAACGATCAGGTTCACAGCACTGGAGATCTGGCTACGGACGGCCTTGATCGGCATTTCGATCCCGGCCATCGCGATCATGTTTTCAAGGCGCGAAATCCCGTCTCGGGCCGAGTTCGCGTGGATCGTTGTCATCGAGCCATCATGGCCAGTGTTCATGGCCTGTAGCATGTCGATAACTTCCGAGCCCCGTGTCTCACCCACGATGATACGGTCGGGACGCATACGAAGGGCGTTTTTCAGACAGTCGCGGGGGCTGACTTCACCCTTGCCTTCGACGTTAGGCGGGCGGCTTTCCATCCGGCCAACATGAGACTGTTGCAGCTGGAGTTCCGCTGTATCCTCGATGGTCAGAATACGCTCGGCGTCGTCGATAAAGCTGGACAATGCGTTTAGCGTGGTTGTTTTACCGGAACCGGTACCGCCCGAAACGATCACATTCAGGCGTGTAGATACAGCAGCCTGCAGATAGGCGGCCATTTCTTCGGTGAAGGCACCAAAATTCACCAGGTCATCAATGGCCAGCTTATCTTTTTTGAACTTACGAATGGATACCAGCGAGCCGTCAACGGCAATCGGTGGCACCATGGCGTTGAAACGCGAGCCATCCGCCAGACGGGCGTCCACATAGGGGTTGGATTCGTCAACACGGCGGCCCACGGCGGATACGATCTTGTCGATGATCCGCATCAGGTGCTTTTCGTCTTTAAAGGTAACGTCGCTAATTTCTAGCTTACCGAACCGTTCAACAAAAATTTGCTGCGGGCCGTTGACCAGAATATCGCTGACAGAGTCGTCCTGAAGCAAGGTCTCGAGAGGGCCAAGACCGGTTACTTCGTCATACAGTTCCTTGTTCAGCTGTTGCCGGTCGTCGCGGTTTAGAACGATGTTGCGGGATTCCAGAACCTCACTGGCAATCGCACTGATTTCCGAGCGCAGCTCGGATTCTCCAGCTTTCTCAAGGGCCGCAAGGTTCAGGTTTTCAAGAAGCTCGCGGTGGAGTTCGATCTTGATTTCGCCCAGACGCTCTTTGCGCTTGCGTTCCTTGTCCGCCCCTACAACCTCGACCGCCTTTTTGGGGGTGGGTCGCCGGGCAACAGCAGTAGCGGTTGATGCTTGCTCCGCTGCAGGTGCAGGTGTGGCCTCGGGCGATTTAGCCGGTGCCTGGACCGGTTGTGCTTCGGGTTTTTTATATCTTGAAAACACGGCGGCTCTCCCTGTGGGATTGTGTTATGCGGCTTCGGCGCTACTGCTGCCCAGGCTGTGCAGCGACTTCGCAAGCTTTGCGATTTCCTTGCGCAGTGGGTTCTTGGCCGCAGCGTTGGCCAATGGCAGACCGTGATCACCGCTTTGCATCACCGGTTTGCCGCCATCCGGCAGTTGAAGATCAATAGAGATACCCAGGCTTTCACCCATGCGCTTGACCCGGCCCTTACCATTCAGATCGGTAAATTTCGGGGCGCGATTGAGAGCGAAACGCAACTTATTGAAGGGTAGTTCCTCGGCCTGTAAAGCGCGCTTGAGGCGCAATGCGTTCTGAGCCGAACGCATGTCCAGTTCTATCAGGGCAAAGTAAACATGGGCGGCCTGCAGTACAGTTTCCGACCAGTGAACCAATGTCGTTGGCATGTCGACGATCACATAATCGAAGTGCTTTCGTGCCTTTTCGATCACCCGTTCGATATCTTCTTGCGTAATCAGATCCAAAGGCACCATATCCGACGGCGCAGTTAGCACCTGCAGCTTGTCCTCATAGGACTGAAGCGCCTGGGTAAAGAGGTCATCATCCATTGCCGCCGTATCAGACAGCATCTCGAATACAGTTTCTCGACGGGGAAGATCCAGATATGTCGAAACCGTTCCGTATTGCAGGTCCAGGTCAATCAAACAAACCGAAGGGGCCTCTTTGTCAGAGACCGTTGCCAGTTCCCAAGCTAGGTTGACGGCCATAGTCGTCGACCCGACCCCACCGGCAAGTCCTTGAACCACAAACAAAGCACCCTCTTTAGAGTCGCCAGCTGCACGTGCGGCATCTGATCCGGGGGCAACGGCGACGGGTTCGGGTTTGTTCATCCGGTCGATTGCTTCTTGCAATTCACCTTCTGGAAGAGGGTAGGGGACGAATTCGTCCGCGCCCTTGCGCAACAACTGATGCAGCGAAGCCGGGGTCACGTCCTCGGCGATCAGAACTATTTTGATATTTTTGTCTTTTGCCTGTGTGATGATTTCACCCATCAGTGACAGGTTGTCTTCATCCTCGCCATCAATGGCCAACGCGACAAATTGCAGTGAATTCGCCTCGGGTTGGTTGAAAAATGTCAGGGCTTCGGCAAAGCCGAGATCACCCCAACGCTCACCCAAAGCGCCTTCCATATCTTCTATAAGCAGATCGAAATTCTGGACATCACGGCTGATCGTGCAGGCCAGAATTGCGGTCTCTTCGTTTTGCGGCGTGGCGCTTGTCATTAACACAATCCTCGTCGAAGGGTAGGCGAACCATCCTGGCCCAGAGGACAGGATTGGCTTGCTGTCACCCTATTGCGGCCATTTTCGGACGCAGGTCACCCAATTGTTGAAAATGTGGCTTGGAACTTAGGCAAGAATTAGGCGCAAAAGAACCAATTGTAGGGAATTGGGCGACGATGTCGCCCAATCACAGTTTATTGTTCGCTTGTATCGCCAATAGCGGTCTCGCGGCGCAGCTGGGATTCATAAACCGCGCTTTCCACGTACTCACGATTGACGATAGCGGCGTATTTGCCATCGAGTAGCTGGGGTGCACGATCAACGAAGCCTGATACTTCGGTCACGGTGCGCCTGTTGCGACGGTCTCGATCCGGCGTAGCCACGAGAGGTCGAGACTTACCGAATGAAACAACCGCCTCCAACCGCGAGCGAGAGATACCCTGCTGCGTAAGGAACGCAACAGCCGCATTCGCGCGCCGCTGGCCCAGGCTTTGGTTATATGCCGTTGATCCAACAGCATCCGTATGGCCATAGACCCGGAACCGTGCCTCGGGGAACTGTTTGATCCAGTTCGCCTGACGCAAGAGTACTCGCCGAGCTGTTTCGTCCAGTTGAGCGCTGTTGAAATCAAAGTTGATCTGGGTCGGCACTTCGGCTGCGAACCGTTGGCCCAGGATCTGGGCATATGTCAGTTCGCCATTCATTACTTGAATGTTGTTCAGTGTCGCATTCCCGAACGCGCCTTGATCGGCTTCGTATCCGGCCTCACGCGTACATGCGGCGACAGCGACCGAAAGACCCAGTGTGATGATCCACTTCTGCATTGGTCCTATCCTCCTAATCAATCCAGGACGTAGCCGTACGAACTACCGAAGTCCTGATTCGCGACTTCCGAAGCTGCACCGGCACCTAGACGTTCAGTCCGACCGACTTTGCCATTGACGAACAGATCAAATTCGCTGGGCGGTTTGACCCGATCCGTAGGCAGAGCCAGTGCCTCGCCACGAGTCGGCGACACAAGGTGGGCTGTGATGATGATCACCAGTTCACTTTGCTGACGCTGATATTCCGCGCTGCGGAAGAGGGCGCCAAGAACCGGGACGTCACCCAACCAAGGAATCTGGCTGTTCAGGTCGGTGAAATCATCCTGGATCAAGCCAGCGATCGCAAAGCTTTCACCATCGCGCAGCTCAACCGTTGTGCTGGTCTGGCGTGTGATGAAAGATGGAACATTATCACCTTGAATGGTGAAGTTCGACGAACCATCGATAGCTGACACGGCAGCAGCCATTTCAAGGTTGATCAGATCACCATCCACAACGCGGGGGATAAAGTCGATTTCAACACCGAAGGCTTTGTATTCAATCGCAATTACGCCGTCGTCCTGCGGTACCGGAATAGGAACTTCACCACCTGCAAGGAACGTCGCTTCCTGACCCGAAAGTGCGGATAGGTTAGGCTCTGCAAGGCTGCGCGCCAGTCCTTTGGACTCGAGTGCCTCCAGCAGCAGACGAACCTGTGTGGAGCCTGCGCCAAAGCCGAACAGAATTGCGCCGGTATTCGTCTGTACCGCCGGAATGTTGTTGTTCAGGGCATTTGCCAAAGCACCAGCATTGTTCAGCGTGTTGATACCGCCAGTCACATCACTGCCGCCGAATCCAAGCGATGCAGTCAGGCTTTTAGCCACCGACCGATTCATCTCGGCAAAGCGCACTTTCAGCATGACCTGCTGAACGCCGCCAACCGACATCAGGTTCGATACGCGCTCCGGTGCATAGCGCTCTGCCAGCTCCAATGCCCGCGCCAACTTGGCAGCGCTAGAAATTGTGCCAGAAAGAACGATACCGTCATTGGCGGTGCGAACTTCGATAGGCTCGGTTGGCAAAATCTGGCGCAGACGTTCTTTAAACTCGGTAACATCCGGTGCCACACGGACCCGAACATTAGCAAGTAGATTACCTGCGCCGTCGAACAATGTCAGGGTCGTCAGGCCAGGAGCCTTACCCAAAACATAGATAGTACGATCCGAAAGCGACGAAATATCAGCGATGCCTGCATTGGCGATGCTGAGTTCGGCAAACGGTTGCTCACTTTCTACAACTATTGCGCGGTTCATTGGCACATCAAGCGTTTCCGCTGTACCCTTCTTTACCACGCGAAGTGTTTCAGCCCAGGCAGCATTGCCGACTGGGCCAACTACGAGCGCCAAGCCCAATAGGGCTGCGCTTATCCAGGAACTTCTTTTCATGTGACCTGCCTCTCCGATCACGCCTCGTTTTTTGCGGCTACTGCCTTATGTCTGATAACACTGCGCGAATTGAGAATTTATTGCAATAATCAATGGTTTCTGGAATTTTCCTTATGTGGACAATGCGCAACATGCGAACAAATTAGGGCCGCGCAATTCGCGCGGCCCCGGTCATGTAACGCACTGATTTTCTGTTAATTTGTGCAGGGTGTTACTATTCCCGTGTCGACGATCTCGGCACCGCGGCGCGTCTTGACCGTACAGACCTCTTCCGCGATTTTGGGTGCCACGGGGACGACATCTTTAATGCCCAGAAGTTTTCTTTGGTCAACTTCGACCGCGCTTGCGATTGTGTCGTCTTGCACGCCAACCAGCGCCAAAGACAGGCGGCCGGTGTTCTGAGCCTGAGCCAGTGCCGCGATTTGTTCCGGAGTAGCAGCGACCGTAACGGTGCGCGCGATCGTGGCTCCGGTCAGATCGGACCCGGCGCTCTGGTCAACAGCGATCAACTCAATGCTGGTTTGAATCAGGCGGGTGATTTCGCCGCGCGACCCATCGATTCCGCCACCATACGAACCGGTCCAATAAACATCGATACTGTCACCAGGGCGAAGGAAGCCGGATACGCCCGAGGCAACGTCCACGCTGATTGCAAATGCGCGCTTACCTTTCGCGATTCGTGATGTCAGACCCGCTGCCTCGCCTGGTTTGGTTACTTTGACCTCCATCAGGGCTTCGTCTTTTTCCATGGTCCTCAGAACGAAGCGGTCGCCACTGGCGTCCTCTGGAAACAGGACGGCCATTTCAAGGAAGCTTCCTTCGGGAATTGCATCTTCAGGCCATTTCACGATCCGCACATCTTCTGCGGCCAGACGCTCACCATATTTAAGAGCACGGTTCGAAACCAGAACGTCCACCGTCGGGACGGACTTAACATTTGCCAATGCTTCCTGAGCCGCCAAACGTTCTCTGGCCAATTCCGCCTGATACTGAGAAATATAGTCCCGCGCCATATAAACGGCTCCTCCTGCCAGAGCCACCCCAACAATCAGGACAAGTCCAAATACTGCACGCATGCGCGTTCCCTCGATTATTTGTATGCGATGTCAGTCGTCATAGGGAATACGACTTCAACTGACTATTGGTTACAGGAGAATTGTGTCGAAAAGGGGGACAATGAAGTATTTTTTTGACGCCCGTGTCCTTAGTGCCAGATTGATCAATCTGATTCCGATGCCTGTTCCTGATTCGCAGAATAGACCTCTATACCGCGAAGTGCGTTACCCGTCTCGGTATCGACGTGTTGTACCCCGCCCGTCAAATTGAATACGGTGACAAGTCCAAGGCCGACCAGCGCAGCAGTAAGCACCACCCAATCAACGGTGATTGCGCCATGTTCCCCGGATAAGAATTTTGAAATACCCTTCATCGCAGGACCTCGTCTTTTTTCTATAAAAAAGGGGGCCGCGATCTGACGAGCGCAGCCCCCTTCAAAATTCTATCTAAATAATTACGGGGTTGTTGGGCCCGCGTTAGGTGCAGTAACAACAACACCCGTCAGGGCGGTGTCAATGTCGCCAGCCAGATCGTCGACACCGTCGCTAACCTGTGTCCAAGCAACAGCGGCCAGGCCAACAACAGCTGCGGTCAGAACGACCCAGTCTACTGTTACGGCGCCGTCTTCGTCAGTGGTGAAGTTCTTGATGAACTTGATCATGTTACGTCCCTCCTAAAGGATCTAATAAGTCTAATGAACCTCGGCGTCTTCCAGAGCTTCGTCTCTCAGTCCGCTCCCGATCGTCTCGGTATGGCATTATGTTTGCCTGTTGGGCGTGGCAGGAATTGGGCCAAACCCCAAATTTTTGTGCCTCAGCTTAACTTTTTGGTAGCTTTCCGATTAACTAATTGAAATTAAATAAATAAAAATAATCCCTTCGTACGAGTACCGATAAAACCCGATGCAAAATGGCGCCAAATGAGGCGAAATTGCCCCAATTCACATTGTTTTTCTGGCCTTACAGACAGATTCGGGGTTCAAATCGACGCAAAAGAGAACATGAGGCAGGCAAATGAATCTCCGGAACGCAATAACTTGCGCCGGCTTGGCGCTGGCAGTGGTGTCCGCACCTGTGTCTGTCTCCGCCAACGAAGTCGAACCGCGTGGCGTATATAAACGGATCAAAGCAGCCAAGCCCGGTCAGCGCCCGCGCATTACCGTTCAGATATCGCCTACAGAACATGCCTCAGCACCTTCGGCGCCCAGCACAGGGGCTGAGATCGTAGTTCCTGAGATTATCGCGAGGACACGTGTTACGCCTCCGGGGCTTCCGGGAATTTCGCCGCAAAACAAACCCGTCGGGTCATATAAAGCGTTCTGGGACAGGATCTCACCCGGGATAGATGAGGCCAGTTCGGGTCGTTTGCAGGATTCGATAAATGCGCTTGCCGCCATAAACGTAGCCTCGCCCCGATTGCAGACGCTTCAGAATATTGCTCAGCGGCAGGGGATCGACATTTTACGCTCGACCGTAGGGACAAATGTGTCGCCTGCGTTGGTGCTGGCCGTCATCTCGGTTGAATCGGCAGGCCGGGAGAAGGCGGAAAGTTCGGCCGGGGCGCAGGGGCTGATGCAGCTTATGCCCGCGACCGCGAAACGATTTGGGGTCGAGGACAGCCTTCACCCGGGGCAGAACATCTCGGGCGGAGTGAAATACCTGAACTGGCTGATGGAAGAGTTTGGAAACGACCCGATCCTGGTCCTGGCCGGATATAATGCGGGCGAGGGTGCGGTTCGCAAACATGGTGGTGTACCGCCTTATGCGGAAACACGGGACTATGTGCCCAAGGTTCTCGCGGCTTTTCAGGTGGCGCGAGCGCTGTGTTCGACACCGCCCGAGTTGATTTCTGACGGGTGCGTGTTTCAGGCTCTTAATTGACCAAGGCCCACACTGAAGTGGGCCTTGCCATTAGGTGAATTGATCAGTCGACAATCGTCGCCTGTGTCGCGGCGCGCATCTCATCTTCGCTGACACCATCTGCGAGCTCTACGATCTTCAGGCCGCCATCGACCACATCCAGAACTCCAAAATTGGTGATGATGCGATCCACAACACCCTTGCCGGTCAGCGGCAGGGTGCACTCTTTCAGCACTTTCGATTCACCGTGTTTGTTGGTGTGATCCATAACCACGATCACACGTCCGACACCTGCAACCAAATCCATCGCGCCGCCCATGCCTTTGACCAGCTTGCCGGGAATCATCCAGTTGGCCAGATCGCCTTTTTCATCCACTTCCATGGCACCCAGGATTGCCGCGGCGATTTTGCCGCCCCGGATCATGGCGAAAGACGTAGCGCTGTCGAAATAAGCAGTCCGAGACAGTTCGGTGATCGTCTGCTTGCCTGCGTTGATCAGATCCGGGTCTTCGTCGCCCTCGAAAGGAAAGGGACCCATACCAAGCATTCCGTTTTCAGATTGCAGGGTGATATCCTTGTCGCCAACATAATTTGCCACCAGCGTCGGGATACCGATGCCGAGGTTTACATACATGCCGTCTTCGAGCTCTTGCGCTGCGCGGGCGGCCATCTGATTCCGGTCCCAGGGCATTATGCGTCCTCCTTCTTGCGGGTGGTGCGCTGTTCGATGCGCTTTTCGTGATTGCCCTGAATGATACGATGCACGTAAATTCCAGGTAGGTGGATCATGTCAGGGTCCAGAGAGCCACGGGGCACGATCTCTTCAACTTCGACCACACAGATCTTACCGCAAGTGGCGGCGGGCACGTTGAAGTTTCGGGCGGTTTTGCGGAACACCAGATTGCCGGTGTCGTCGGCTTTCCACGCCTTGATAATCGCCAGATCTGCAAAAATACCTTCTTCGAGAATATAGGTCTCGCCGTTGAAGTCCTTGTGTTCTTTGCCATCGGCGATAACGGTGCCTACGCCCGTTTTTGTGTAGAAACCCGGGATCCCGGCACCACCTGCGCGCATCCGTTCGGCCAGGGTGCCTTGAGGGTTGAATTCCAGTTCAAGCTCACCGCTGAGGTACTGACGCATGAATTCGGCGTTTTCGCCCACATATGAACTGATCATCTTTTTGACCTGCTTCGTTTGCAGCAGGATACCGATACCGAAATCGTCCACGCCCGCATTGTTCGAGGCAAAGGTCAGGTCTTTGGCACCCGAGGTCTTGATTGCCTCAAGCAGCAGCTCGGGAATCCCGCACAGGCCAAACCCGCCAGCGGCGATCAACATGCCATCCGAAAGTACGCCATCGAGCGCTTCGTTGGCATTGGCATAGATTTTCTTCATGGAAAACTCCCCCAATGAGATGGTGTTGGGCAGGTTGTGCCGTCACGTCACGGGGAAGTCAATGAAACCGGGCGAAGGGTGGTATTTCTACCTAACCGGCCTTCTTGGTTGTCTTCTTGGCGGCTTTTTTCTTGGGCGCCGCCTTTTTCTTGGTCCCTTTCAGGGCCGCGCGCTCATTGACCAGTTCGATGGCCATTTCCTGCGTTACGTCCTCGGGTTTGATGTCCTTGGGAATGGTCGCGTTGACCTTTTCCCACTTCACATATGGACCATACCGCCCATCCAGAACCTGCATTGCGCCACCATCGGGATGTTCCCCCAGTTCTTTCAGCGCTTTGGCCGCAGCCCGGCGTCCGCGCCCCGGATTGGAGCGCTTTTCAGCAAGCAATTCGACCGCGCGGTTCATACCGATCTCGAACACGTCATTGGGGTCTTTGAGGTTTGCATAAACCGGTTTGGCCTCATCCGCCAGCTGGTGCATCAGATATGGTCCGAACCGCCCGAAATTCGAGCTGATCATACCGCCCTCGGGGTGCTCACCAATCTGGCGGGGCAGGGATAGCAATGTCAGCGCCTTGTCCAGATCCATATCATCCTTGCTCCAGCCACGTGGCAGCGAGGCGCGCGGAGGTTTCTTGTTCTCAGGCGTTGGCTCTCCACGTTGAACATAAGGTCCGAACCGACCGGTCTTCAGCCAGATATCATCACCTGAATCTTCACCCAGCAGGCGCTCTTCACCCTCGGCACCTTCACCGGCGATAGGACGGGTATAGGTGCATTCGGGATAGTTGCCACAGCCGACGAACCCGCCAGTGCGTGAAGTTTTCAGGTGCAACTGGCCCGCGCCGCATTTCGGACAGACACGCGGGTCAGATCCATCCTCGCGTGGCGGATAGAGCTGCGGTGCCAGTGCTTCGTCCAGTTTGTCCAGCACTTCGGAAATGCGCAGTTCCGATGTCTCGCCAATCGCGGCCGAGAAGTCGCGCCAGAATTTGCTCAGCAGATCCTTATAGTCCCGATCACCTGCACTCACATCGTCCAGCTGTTCTTCCAGATTGGCGGTGAATTCATAACCGACATACTGACGGAAGAAGTTCAGCAGAAAAATCGTGACGATCCGCCCCTTTTCTTCGGGGATCAGCCGGTTCTTGTCCTTGCGTACATATTCCCGGTCCTGAATCGTTGTGACAATCGAGGCATAGGTCGACGGTCGCCCGATCCCCAACTCTTCCATCCGCTTGACCAGCGTCGCCTCGGTATAGCGCGGCGGCGGTTGAGTGTGATGTTGCAGCGCCAGAACTGATTCATTGTCTGACAGAATAGCCTCTTTCGCGGCCCGGTCCGTGCCATCGCTTGTCGCTTTGGTGAACTGATCCCGCAACGTGGTTTTAGAGAACCGTGCAGGGTCGCCCTGCATGATCTGGGGCAGGCGTTTGTCATCCTCATCGGCGACATCATCGCGGCCTTCTTCATAGACACGCATGAACCCGTCAAACATCACCACCTGACCGGTCGCGCGCAGGCCAACCTGCCCATCTTCGCTTCCGATTTCGACAGTTGTGCGTTCCAGCCGGGCAGCGGCCATCTGGCAGGCAATGGTGCGTTTCCAGATCAGGTCATAGAGCTTGCGCTGATCGTCGTCCGTTACCTTCAGCGCTTTGGCATCGCGGGTCATATCCGTAGGCCGGATGCATTCGTGGGCTTCCTGCGCGTTCTTTGCCTTGTTCTTATAGATGCGAGGGCTGTCCGGCACATATTCCGCGCCATAGCGGTCGGCGATGGTCTCGCGCGTAGCCGCCACGGCCTCGGGGGCCATGTCGATGCCATCGGTTCGCATATAGGTAATGTAGCCGGCTTCATACAAGCGCTGTGCCACTTGCATCGCGTGACGCGCACCCATGCCGAACTTGCGGCTGGCCTCTTGCTGTAGGGTCGAGGTCATGAAGGGTGCGCTGGGATTTCGAGCGGCGGGTTTCGCCTCGACCGAAGTGACACTGAGCGCGCGGCTGGTGATCGCCTGCACCGCCAGTTCGGCCTGGGTTGAGTTGGACAGATCGTGCTTGTCCAGCTTTTTACCGGCCAGTGTGACCAGGCGTGCCTCATAGGTCTGACCACGGGGTGTTTCGAACAGGGCGCGCACCGACCAGTATTCCACCGGTTTGAACGCCTCGATTTCCATCTCTCGCTCGACAATCAGGCGCAGGCAGACAGACTGCACGCGGCCTGCGGATTTTGCACCAGGCAGTTTGCGCCACAAGACGGGCGACAGGTTAAACCCCACAAGATAATCCAGGGCACGGCGGGCCAGATAGGCCTCGACAAGTGGCATGTCCACCTGACGGGGGTTTCGCATCGCCTCGGTCACTGCGTCCTTAGTGATGGCGTTGAAGGTCACCCGGCTGACAGGCGTATCCTTTTTGATCGACCGGCGTTTGGTCAGTGCTTCCTGCAAATGCCAACTGATCGCTTCACCCTCACGATCGGGGTCGGTGGCGAGGATCAGGGCGTTGTCTTCTTTCAGCGCGTCGGCGATGGCTTTGACATGTTTGCGGCTGTCGTTCCCGACCTCCCATTTCATCGCAAACTCATCCTCGGTATCGACCGAGCCATCTTTGGGCGGCAGATCTCGAACATGGCCGTAAGACGCCAGAACCGTGTAGTCCGGGCCAAGATATTTATTGATTGTTTTGGCCTTGGCAGGGGATTCTACAACAACAACAGGCATTTAAGGGGAAACCTCGCTCGACGGAATTGGCGCCTTCTATGAGTGTGCAAGATGTGTAGGGCAAGAGCGAATTGTCAATGCGTTCCTTTGAAAGCAAGGATTTATACGCGATTTCAATGGGATAAATGTGTAAGCTTGGATATCCAACACTCAGGCGGTCAATGACAGAAGACCCCCGGGTTGGCGTTGAATACGTCCGTCCAGTTCCAGATCGACCAAAACCGGGGCAATTTCACCCGCCGTTGCCTCAACATCGCGGATCAACTGGTCTTCGGCGATAGGAGAGGGGCCGAGCCGGGTCAAAATTAGGCGTTCCAGGTCATTGGTTGAGCATGGTGTGCGGGGTAAATTCTTTTGGAGCATTTGCTGGGGTTCGAATAGGTTCGCTTGCTGCGGTAGCGCTTCGATCACATCTTCTGCAGACCTTATCAAAGTAGCACCGTCGCGGATCAGCAGGTTGCAGCCAGCCGCACGCGCGTCAAACGGGTGTCCGGGCACAGCCAGAACATCGCGCCCCTGGTCCAAGGCGTCGCGCGCTGTAATCAGGCTGCCGGATTTGGCGGCGGCTTCGACCACAATAACGGCCTTTGCCAGGCCCGAGATGATCCGGTTACGACGCGGGAAATGGCGCGCCTGTGGCGTGACGCCCATGGGTTGCTCCGAGACGCGCAGCCCGGAACCTGCGATTTCAGCGACAAGATCGGTATTTACAGCAGGGTAAACCACGTCGACCCCCCCCGCCATAACGGCGATGGTGCCTGTTTCAACCGTGGCTAGGTGCGCCGCGGTATCAATCCCGCGGGCCAGGCCAGAAACGATCACATAACCCTGTTTTCCCAGATCGGTCGCCAATCCGCGCGCCATTCGCGCGCCCAGAGATGAGCAGTTGCGGGCACCGACCATAGCGACCGAGGGGCGCTGTAAAAGAGAGGTGTCACCGATT
Organism: Ruegeria faecimaris; assembly: GCF_900182615.1. GTDB lineage: Bacteria > Pseudomonadota > Alphaproteobacteria > Rhodobacterales > Rhodobacteraceae > Ruegeria > Ruegeria faecimaris. The sequence continues at coordinate 22,577 of NZ_FXTE01000008.1, forward strand.
GCCCACAACATTGGCGGAGCATCATTCAGATCATGTAAAGCGGATGGGAAATCGGCGGACCCTAGGCACAAAAGCCGCGCATTGGCAGCTTTTGCGGCCTTGAGTTCCGCCTCAATCACGCCGGGCGGGCAGATTTCATACCCTTCTATTCCGGCAGCGCGTGCCATTTCCGGCAGCGCGGCCAGCGCATTCTGCGCCGAGCCATGTTCGCGAAGCAGCCGCCGAAACGTCGCCGGGCCCACTTTGCGAGAACGCAACAGACGAAGCCAGGAAAACCGATCCTCTTCCGTGGTGGGTGGGAGTGTGGGGTGATTGGAAGAAAGCTGCTCTTCGGTCATCCGTTGCTCCGTCTGATTGCAGAACTGGTTTACGGCTGCCAGGGTTAACAGCGTGTGAATCCCGTCAAATTTTCCGGATATATTTCGAGGCTCGGGTGTCTCAGTTGCGTAGGTTGTTGAAAAACAACGGCAAAAAATACAGCCGAGTCGGAAGTCGGAAAACACCTCTCCGCAAAGTATCAATGCATATCCAAAGCGGGCGTTAACCCTGCGCTTTGGAAGCAGTGACCGATTCTAATTAGGCCGCCGATCCGCCAATCGTCAGCCCATCCATCAGGACCGTAGGTTGGCCAACGCCCACAGGCACCCATTGACCATCCTTGCCGCAAGTGCCCATTCCCGGATCCAAGGCCATGTCGTTGCCCAACCCGCGAACGCGTTTGAGGGCAGAGGGGCCATCGCCAATCAATGTTGCCCCTTTGACCGGCGCGCCGATTTTGCCGTTTTCAACCCGGTATGCCTCGGTACAGGAAAACACAAATTTGCCGTTGGTGATATCCACCTGACCGCCGCCAAAGCCTACGGCCCAGATGCCATCCTTTATATCGGCTACCAAAGCGGCGGGATCGGCATCGCCACCCAGCATGATTGTATTTGTCATCCGTGGCATTGGTTTATGGGCATAGCTTTGACGCCGCCCATTCCCGGTTGGCGCAACACCCATCAGACGGGCGTTCTGGCGATCCTGCATATATCCGGTCAGGATGCCGTCTTCGATCAGCACCGTGCGCGAACTGGGTGTGCCCTCATCATCGACGCTGATTGATCCGCGCCGGTCGGCGATTGTGCCGTCATCAACGACCGTGACGCCTTTGGAGGCGATCTGTTGACCCATCAGCCCGGCAAAGGCGGAACTGCCCTTGCGGTTGAAATCCCCTTCAAGGCCGTGGCCAATTGCTTCGTGCAGCAAGATGCCAGGCCAGCCAGGGCCCAGTGCTACCTCCATCACGCCCGCAGGGGCGGGAACAGCCTCGAGGTTGACCATGGCGATGCGAAGGGCCTCGCGGGCTTTATCCTGCCAGTCGGTTGGGTCGATCAGCCCGTCCAGGCCGATCCGGCCACCTCCACCGGTCGAGCCGCTCTCACGACGGCCGTTCTGTTCTACGATGACCGAGATATTCAACCGGGTCATGGGGCGGACATCGCGGACCAGAATGCCGTCAGGGCGTAGAATCTCAACCTCCTGCACCGCAGCAGCAATAGTGGCGCTGACCTGTACTACACGCGGATCAAGATCACGGGCAAAGGCGTCAATCTCGCGCAATGTTTCGATTTTGACGGGGAAGCTGGCAGATTCGATCGGGTCTTCGTCTGTATAAAGGCGCTTGTTGGTGGCCCGGGGGGCATCAGCTAGCGTTCCGCCACCATCACCGACCGCCAGCCGCGCGGTCTCGGCGGCCCGTTTCAGGGCAGGAATCGAGACGTCCGTTGAATGCGCATAGCCTGCCACTTCGCCCTGCACGGCGCGCAGGCCGAAACCTTCGGACGCGTCATAAGAAGCGGTCCGCAAGCGCCCGTCATCAAAGACCAGAGACTCGGATTTCCGGCGTTCAACGTACAGTTCTCCGTCCTCGGCCCCGGCGGTGGCGGATTGCAGTACCGCAAGCGCTTCGTCATGTGGAAGAGCGCTTTCAAACGGGCGAAACGGGTCGTTGGGCATCTCTTGGGACCTTTCGAGTTTGATCCAGATCAAAAATAGCGTCTGTTTGACGCAAGCATTTTGCTTTATCTACCCGCAGGAATATGGTTTTTAACGCGGCCAAAGACAACGGGTGAGGTGTGGCCGATTCACACCTTTTCGCCAGGGACGCAAAGATCAAACGATCAGGACAGAAAATGAAGAACGCTTTGAAGCTTTCGGGGCTTATGACAGCCCTCTCCAGCCTTCCCGCCATGGCTCAGGAGCTTGAGATTATTGGTCAGCCGGTTGACGGCGGTATAGGATTCCAGCCTGCAGCCACTAGCCTTGCCGAGGGGATTCATCGCCTGGATAATATGATTCTGGTGATTATTACCGCGATCTGCATATTCGTTGCGGGCCTGCTGGTTTACTGCATCATGCGTTATAACCAACGCGTCAACCCGACCCCGGCGCGATTCTCGCACTATACTCCGGTCGAGATCGTCTGGACGTTGGGTCCGATTCTGATTCTGGTATTCATCGGTGCTTTCTCTCTGCCGGTTCTGTTCAAGCAGCAGGAAATTCCCGAAGGTGATGTCGTTATCAAGGTTGTCGGCAACCAGTGGTATTGGACATATGAGTATGTCGATCACGATTTTGCATTCGACAGCTATCTGCTCGGCCATCCGGCCACGTTGGACGAAGGTACCCGCCCCGCCGATGCGGACGTGACGGCGTTTGTCCTGGATGACGCGATGCGGGCCAAGCTGGCAGACGCAGGGTATAGCGACGATGAGTGGCTGCTGGCCACCGACACAGCGGTAGTTGTCCCGGTTGGCAAGGTCATCGTGATGCAAGTTACTGCGTCCGACGTGATCCATTCCTGGACCATTCCATCCTTCGGTGTGAAGCAGGACGGTGTACCAGGACGCCTGGCCGAGCTGTGGTTTGAGGCCGAAAAGGAAGGCATCTATTTCGGCCAGTGTTCGGAACTGTGCGGCAAAGACCATGCCTATATGCCGATCACTGTCAAAGTTGTCAGCCAAGAGGCGTATGACGCGTGGCTGAAAGGTGCGATCGACGAGTATGCGGGCCTGCCGCAGAACTATCAGGTCGCTTCGAACTGATTTCAGTAAGGGCGGGATGCGTCCCGCCTGCTACAAGATGCAGGCTGTGCGAGAGATCGCACAGCCTTCGCCCCAAAAGGACCCGAGATGAGCGACGCAAGCATCAATGCAAGCCAAACGACCGCCCAAGCGTATGCGAATGAGGCCAGCTTTGGCGATTACTTCGCCCTGCTGAAGCCGCGCGTGATGTCGCTGGTTGTATTCACGGCGCTTGTTGGTCTGCTGGCAGCGCCGGTACCGGTACATCCGTTCGTTGGGTTCTGCGCGATATTGTTCATTGCCATCGGAGGTGGCGCATCCGGCGCGCTGAACATGTGGTGGGATGCAGATATCGACCGCGTTATGAAGCGCACCAAAGGTCGCCCCATACCGTCGGGCAAGGTACAAGAAGGCGAAGCGATGGCCTTGGGCCTGGCACTGTCCGGCCTGTCGGTGATCATGTTGGGTCTTGCAACCAACTGGTTCGCCGGAGCCTTTCTGGGCTTCACCATCTTCTTCTATGTCGTTGTCTACACGATGTGGCTCAAGCGCTCGACGCCACAGAACATCGTGATTGGCGGCGCAGCTGGGGCTTTCCCGCCGGTCATCGGTTGGGTCGCTGCAACCGGATCCATGTCCGTCGAACCTTGGCTGATGTTTGCCCTCACCTTCATGTGGACGCCGCCGCATTTCTGGGCGCTGGCCCTGTTTATGCGGTCGGATTACGACGATGCGGGTGTGCCGATGTTGACGGTAACCCATGGTCGGCGGGCGACGCGCTGGCATATTCTGGTCTACACCGTTCTGCTGGCAGTGCTTGCGATTGGAACCGGCTTTTCGGCAATCGGCGGTCCGATCTATCTGACTGTCGCTATTGTACTGAACGCGTTGTTCCTGCGCGGAGCATGGGCAATCTCGCGTCGGACCGAGGATGACTCCGAGGCTGATAACTTCAAAGTTGAGCGTGGCTTTTTCAAGCTCTCGCTGCTGTATCTTTTCCTGCATTTCGGCGCGATCCTTGCCGAAGCACTGCTGAAGCCTTACGGGCTGGGAGGCTGGGCATGAGCCTGCGCAAAAGCCATGAGTTGCATCAACGTCGGTTCAGCCGAAATCTGGGCGTTGGCCTGACGCTTGCTGCATTCATCGTGCTGATCTTTGGGCTGACGATCGTCAAAGTCTCAGGGACCGATTTTAACAGGGCCATGCAAGAGGTGCAGAACTGATGGCGCTCACGGGGCCGCAAAAAACCGTCGTGCAAACTGTCGGCGTTGTTGTTCTGATGGGCAGTCTCGCCTGGGCTTCGGTACCGTTTTACGACTGGTTTTGCCGGGTCACCGGGTATGGCGGCACAACCGGAGTGGCTGAAGCCGCGCCAGAGGACATCCTTGAGCGCACTGTTACCGTTCGCTTTGACGCCTCAAAGGCGAAAGACATGGCCTGGGAATTTAAGCCGGTCGAGCGCCAGATGGAAATCCGCATCGGTGAAACGGGCCTGGCCTTCTATGAGGCATATAACCCCACGGACCGCCCGATTGCCGGTCAGGCTTCTTACAACGTTGCGCCTTATTCGGCCGGTGGGTATTTCCAGAAGATCGCCTGTTTCTGTTTTGAAGAACAGGTGTTGCAACCCGGAGAACGGGTTCAGATGCCGGTGAGCTTTTTCGTCGATCCCGAAATGGTCGAGGATCTGGAAGCCAAATATGTGCATACGATCACTCTGTCGTATACATTCTACGAAATTGACCTGCCCGAGGGCTATGCCGCCCTTGATGTTCAGGCTGATACAAACAAGAACTAACGCCTGTAGGTGAGGGACGCTGATGGCACACGCAAAAAATCATGATTACCACATTCTGACCCCTTCGATCTGGCCACTGATCGGCGCCGCGGGCGGCTTTGTAATGTTGTTCGGGGCCGTCCTCTGGATGCACGGCGTCACCTCCTACATGTTCTGGGCCGGTCTTGTTGCGGTTCTTTACACCATGTTCGCCTGGTGGTCCGAAGTGGTGGCCGAAAGCCGTGTAGGCGATCACACGCCGGTCGTGCGCATTGGCCTGCGCTATGGGTTCATCCTGTTCGTGATGTCCGAGGTGATGTTCTTCTTCGCCTGGTTCTGGTCGTTCTTCAAACACCGTATGTACCCGATGTACGACTATGCGGGCACCGAGTACATCCAGCCGGATATCCACGCGGTTGACCCGTTCCACTTGCCGCTGATCAACACGCTGGTCCTGCTGCTTTCGGGCTGTGCCATCACCTGGGCGCACCACGCGCTGGTGCATGACAATGACCGCAAGGCGCTGATCAACGGCCTAGCTATTGGTATCGTTTTGGGCATCGCCTTTACCGCTCTGCAGGGCTTTGAGTACTACGAATTGCTGGCTCATGAGGGCTGGAAATTCGGTGGTGATCAGTTCTATTCGAACTTCTTCATGGCAACCGGCTTTCACGGCTTTCACGTGATTATCGGCACCATCTTCTTGTCGGTCTGTTTGATCCGGGCACTGAAGGGTGATTTCACGCCGGAAAAGCACGTCGGTTTCGAGGCCGCGGCCTGGTACTGGCACTTTGTTGACGTTGTCTGGCTGTTCCTGTTCTTCGCAGTCTATATCTGGGGACAAGCCCCTTTGATCTGACGCCGGACCGGTAAAAAAATTGCAAAAGCCGCCCCCACGGGCGGCTTTTTCTCTATCAGGGTGCAAGATTGCACCCGATACAAATGGGTGGTTGCAATTCAGTTCACACCGCCCTTAACAAGACGCCGGTTTCTGCAACAAGGTTTGACCCCGCCATGCGCCGCATAACTTTCCTGCTGATCTTCGGGCTCGCCGGTCTGGGCGTACTTGTGTCGCTGGGCGTCTGGCAGGTACAGCGGCTTGGGTGGAAACAAGACGTGTTGGCCGAGATTAACGACCGGATCTCCGCCGAACCTGTTTCCCTGCCGCAGCAGCCTTCCGAGACACGGGACAAGTACTTACCGGTTTTCGTCCAGGGTGAGATGCAGCCGGGTGAAATCCATGTTCTGGTTTCGGTGAAACAAGTAGGCGCTGGCTATCGAGTTATCCAAGCTTTCGATACTGGCGACCGGACTATTCTGGTCGATCGCGGTTTTATCCCAACCACTGCCAAACAGGTTGAAAGACATACCGGGCAGATCGAACTGACGGGCAATCTGCACTGGCCGGATGAGATCGACGGCTATACGCCCGAACCCGATTTGTCTGCTAATATCTGGTTTGCCCGCGATGTTCCCGCTCTTGCCGCAGCTCTGGGAACCGACCCGGTTCTGCTGATCGCACGGTCCCAAACCGATCCGAATGTGACCCCTCTGCCAGTGGACACTGCGGGCATCCCGAATGATCATCTGGGATACGCGATCACATGGTTTGGCCTGGCTTTGGTCTGGGCTGCGATGACTGGTTATTTCCTGTGGCGCGGTCGCGCCCCATCAGAAAGTGAAGCGCAATGAAATATGTCTCAACCCGCGGGCAGGCGCCCGAACTGAGTTTTGAAGAGGCGATGCTGACCGGGCTGGCCCGCGACGGCGGCCTGTATCTGCCCGCCGAGATCCCGGTGATGAGCCAGGATGACATCGCTGCTTTGGCCGGCCTGTCCTATGAGGAGATCGCCTTTCGTGTGATGTGGCCCTATGTCAGCGGATCATTTGGGGAAGATGAGTTCAAACAGATCATTGCCCGCGCCTATAAAGGGTTCGGCCATGACGCCCGCGCACCGTTGAAGCAGTTGAACGAGAACCACTTCCTGCTGGAGTTGTTTCACGGCCCGACACTGGCCTTCAAAGACTTCGCCATGCAGCTAATCGGTCAGTTGTTCCAGGTAGCGCTGAAGCGTCGCGGGGATCGGGTGACTATCGTGGGCGCGACCAGCGGTGATACCGGTTCTGCCGCGATTGAGGCGTTCCGGGGGCTGGATGCGGTAGACGTGTTTATCCTGTATCCGCATGGCCGCGTTTCGGAGGTGCAGCGTCGTCAGATGACCACACCTTCGGACAGCAATGTGCATGCTCTGGCCGTCGACGGGGACTTTGACGACTGTCAGGCCGCGCTGAAAGATATGTTCAACGATTTCGACTTCCGTGACGGTGTGAAACTGGCGGGGGTGAACTCGATCAACTTCGCCCGCGTGCTGGCACAGATCGTCTATTACTTCTCAGCTGCGGTCAGCCTTGGCGCGCCACATCGCAAGGTCAGCTTTACCGTGCCTACGGGTAATTTCGGGGACATCTTTGCGGGCTATCTGGCCAAACGCATGGGATTGCCGATTGACCGCTTGGTAGTGGCGACCAACCAGAATGACATTCTGCATCGGTGTCTGGCAGGCGAAGGGTATTTCAAGGGAGACACGATCCCTTCGATCAGTCCTTCGATGGATATTCAGGTCAGCTCGAACTTTGAACGGGCGCTGTATTATGCCTATGACGAGGATGGCAATTCTGTGGCTCAGCTGATGGACGAGCTGAAGACGGGCGGCTTCAATGTCAGCCAAGGCGCGATGGAAGCGTTGCGCGAAAGCTTCGACTCGGGCCGCGTGTCCGAAGAGGAAACACTGGCGACGATCACAGCCACGCTGGCCCACAGCACCGAACTGGTCTGCCCCCATACTGCCGTGGGTATCAAAGTTGCCGAGGAGCACCGCGACGCGAACGTCCCGATGATCACTTTGGCGACTGCACACCCGGCCAAGTTCCCGGCTGCGGTCGAGAATGCGAGTGGCGTACATCCGCCTCTTCCCTCTCGCATGTCTGATCTGTATGAACGTCCGGAACGGGTGACCCGCATCGCCAATGATCTGGGCGCCCTTGAGGATCATATCAAAGGGCATATCGCCGAGTGACTGTCAGACAAGACCAACTGAAGAACGGCTTCCGTATCGTCAGTGAACATATGCCGGGGCTGCAATCTGCGGCCATAGGCATCTGGGTAACCGCCGGTGCGCGCAATGAGCGGATCGAACAGAATGGCATAGCCCATTTCCTTGAGCATATGGCGTTCAAGGGAACCAAACGGCGATCCGCGCTGCAAATTGCCGAAGCGATCGAGGATGTGGGCGGGTATATCAACGCCTATACTTCGCGCGAGGTGACGGCATATTACGCGCGCGTTCTAAAAGACGATGTGGCGCTGGCGATGGATGTCATCGGTGACATCGTCCTGAACCCGATCTTCGATCCGCGCGAGATTGAGGTCGAACGCGGTGTGATCCTACAGGAAATCGGTCAGGCCTATGACACGCCCGACGATGTAATCTTTGACTGGCTGCAAGAGCAAAGCTATCACGATCAGCCCTTGGGCCGGACCATACTTGGCCCCACTGAACGCGTCAGCGCATTCTCGCGCGAGGATCTGTCGGGTTTCGTGGCCGAGCATTATGGCCCTGAACAGATGATCCTATCCGCTGCTGGTGCGGTGGATCACGATGCACTGATGAAAACGGCCGAAGAGATGTTTGGTCACCTGCAACCACGAAAGGGTTTGATCCCTGAAGTGGCCCGATTTACCGGTGGTGAGGCGCGGCAGGAGAAAGAACTGGAGCAAGCTCATTTCGCTTTGGCGCTGGAAAGCCCCGGCTATCGCGACGACGCGATCTATACCGCGCAGATTTATTCGACCGCGCTGGGCGGGGGTATGTCTTCGCGCTTGTTTCAGGAAGTTCGGGAAACACGCGGGCTTTGCTATACGATCTTTGCCCAGGCCGGCGCCTATGCCGACACGGGCACTACCACGATCTACGCGGGCACATCTGCGGATCAGATCGGTGAGTTGGCGACGATCACCATTGACGAAATGAAGCGTGCCGCCGAGGATATGAGCCCCGAAGAGGTCGCCCGTGCTCGTGCGCAAATGAAGGCCGGAATGCTGATGGGGCTGGAAAGCCCCTCGAACCGGGCCGAGCGTCTGGCGCGTCTGGTGCAGATCTGGGGACGGGTGCCGTCGCTTGAGGATACAGTCGCCAAGATTGACGCGGTCAGCACCGAAGATGTCCGCAGCTTTGCCGAACAGATAGCAGCACAAGCGCCAGCGGCGCTGGCGCTGTATGGTCCGGTATCAGGTGCACCCACACTCGCGGACTTGCAGGAGAGGCGCGCGGCGTGATGCTTCTGGGCAGACGCAAGCTGAAACTTGAAACCGAGCGGCTCAGCTTGCGCCCGCCCGTGCACTCCGACTTTAATGACTGGGCAGCGCTGCGGCGCTCGTCCAGAGATTTTCTGACCCAGTGGGAGCCGATCTGGGCTTCGGATCATCTGAGCCGGAAGTCCTTTACCAACCGGGTCTACTGGGCGCAGCGATCTGTTGCGAGCGGGACGGCGATTCCGTTGTTCCTGTTCCGGCGCTCTGATGATCTGCTGGTTGGTGCGATCACGCTGGACAATGTGCGCCGTGGCCCGGCACAGGCTGGGACCCTGGGCTATTGGACCGGTCAGGCTTTTGCCCGCAACGGCTATATGCGCGAAGCTATTGGCGCGGTGGTCCATCATGCCTTCACGCGGTTGGACCTGAGTCGGATCGAGGCGGCGTGTTTGCCCGAAAACAAACCTTCGCGTAGGTTGCTGGAAAGCTCGGGCTTTAAATACGAAGGCGTGGCGCAGTCCTATCTGCAGATCGACGGGCGCTGGCGAACGCATGTGTTATATGCCTGCCTGCGGTCAGACCGGCGCGGGAAGACCGAAGCCGGGTAGGTGGCCTCGGTGAGGCCATTGGGGCTCTGCCCCAAACCCCGAGGTATTTTTGGCCAGATGAACTAGGGGCATGACTTGGCGGGCTCTTGCGCTACAATCACGTCATGCGCTGGGTGGTTTTTGCATTGATGGTGATCTCGGGCGGGGCCGTCGCGCAGGAGCGTCGGCCAAGCCATTGCATCGCCATTGCGGATGCGGCGCCGGGGATCGAGTACCTGCATAAAGCGGGGTGGCAGGATCCGGTGCCGGAGTATTCCGTCCGGATCAGCTATGTCGCGCATGCGTCTTTTCTGATCCAGACGCAGGGCGGGTTGAACGCTGTGACTGATTTCACCGGCTTTATCGGCGGGGCCAGCTTGATTCCCGATGTGGTGACGATGAACCACGCCCATGGCACGCATTGGACCGAATACCCCGATCCCGCCATTCCGCATGTGCTGGAGGGGTGGGGCGTGTTCGGGGAGGGGATCGAACATCATCTGGATCTGGACGAGATGCTGGTGCGCAATGTCTCGACCGATATCCGGTCCGTCTATGGCGGTGTCGAAGAACGTGGCAATTCGATCTTTGTGTTTGAGGTTGCCGGGTTGTGCATTGGGCATCTGGGTCATCTGCACCACATTCCGTCGGACGCGCAATTTGCGGCCCTTGGACGGTTGGATGTTGTTATGGCTGCGGTGGATGGTGGAACGACCATGCCGCTGCCCGAAATGATTACAGTTCTGAAACGGTTGAAGAGTTCGGTTATCATTCCGATGCATTGGTTTTCAGACTATTCGCTGGATCGGTTTCTGACAGATATCAGGGCGGACTTCCCCGTTGAACGCGATGGCGTTTCTGAATTCACCGTATCCCTGCGCTCACTTCCGGAACGGCCAACGGTGGTTGTGTTAGAGCCGCAATACCTGATCGAGTTGGAATAGGGCTTGTCGGGACCTGTTGCCTTGGGCAAGGAATGGGCATGACCCTGAATCCCGCAGACGATCAATTCGCCCAATCAATTCGCGCCGCCTTGCCGGATGAAGTGCTGCGACCGGTCACCGCGCGATATCTCGAGGAGCCGCGCCGTCGGATTTCCGGGCAGGCGGGGGTGCTTGCGGTGCCCAGAACGGCCGAGGAGGTGGCGGTTCTGATCCGATTGGCTGCCGAGGCATCGGTCCCGGTGGTGCCATATGGGGGCGGCACCGGTGTGGTTGGCGGTCAGGTGACGTCGGACGGGCCTGCGCCTTTGCTGATCTCGCTAGAGCGGATGACAGCGATCCGGGCTGTCTATCCGACAGAGAATGTGATGATTGCAGAAGGTGGTGTGATCCTTGCAGATGTGCAGGCGGCTGCCGAAGGCGCGAACCGGTTATTTCCACTTTCCCTCGCCTCACAGGGGTCATGTAGGATCGGAGGGAACCTGTCGACAAATGCAGGGGGGGTTAACGTGTTGCGCTATGGAAACGCCCGTGACCTGTGTCTGGGCCTTGAGGCGGTTCTACCAAGTGGCGAAATCTGGCATGGGCTCAGCCGGTTGCGAAAGGACAATACCGGGTATGATCTGCGCAATCTTTTGATCGGAGCCGAAGGGACGCTAGGGATCATCACTGCGGCGGCACTCAAGCTGTTTCCCCGTCCTGAGGCGGTTGGAACGGCCATGGTTCAGGTCACCTCTTCCGAAGCGGCGGTTGATTTTCTGGCGCTGGCGCGGGACCTCATGGGGGACAGCGTCAGCGCATTTGAACTGATTCACCAACAGGGGCTTTTGTTCCTGAGTGAGGTTCTGCCAGACACGCGGCAGGCCTTTGCTGAGCCGCCCGAATGGTCTGTACTGATCGAGATTGGCTTGTCGATGGGCCAATCACCTGAAACCGCGTTTGAGGTGCTGTACGAGGCCGCTGAGGCACGTGGGCTGGTCACCGATGCGGTGATTGCACAAAGCGAGGCGCAGCGGCAGGACATGTGGGCCGTGCGCGAGCGTATTCCGGATGCAAACCGGCTGATCGGGTCGGTCTCAAGCCACGATATCTCGGTGCCGATCTCGGCCATCCCAGAATTTATCCGGCGTGGTGCAGATGTTGTGGCAGCGCTTGGTCCGTATCGGGTGAACTGTTTCGGGCATCTGGGCGACGGGAACCTACATTACAATGTGTTTCCGCCAAACGGGCATTCCCGGTCAGAGTATGACGCCGAAAGTGCGAAGGTAAAAAGAGCCGTTCATGACCTTGTGCATGAGTTCCAGGGCTCTGTCAGCGCAGAGCACGGTATCGGGCGATTGAAGACCGAAGATCTGGAGCGATATGGCGATCCGGTCAAATTGAGCGCGATGCGGGCGATCAAATCGGCGTTGGACCCCAAAGGGATCATGAACCCCGGCGCGGTCCTGCGGCTGTAAGTGCGGGATCCGTCAGAGTCCTTCGAATTCGCACAGGACATGAACATCCATGCCCATCTCTTCCAGAACCTTGCGCCCGCCCAGTTCTGGCAGGTCAATGATGAAGGAACATGACACGATCTCGCCGCCCAGCCGTTCGATCAGTTTGATCCCGGCGGCGGCGGTGCCTCCGGTGGCTAGCAGGTCATCCACGACCAGAATTTTCTCACCCGGTTGGATGGCGTCATCGTGAATCTCGACGATAGCCTCGCCATATTCCAGCGTGTAATCCTGGCTGATTGTTGTGCCGGGCAGCTTGCCCTTTTTGCGGATGGGGACGAAACCGACGCTCAGCTGATGAGCGATGGCGCCGCCCAAAATGAAACCGCGCGCCTCAAGCCCCACGACCTTGTCGATCTGTTCGCCAGCATAGGGGTGCAACATCTGGTCAATCGCCATGCGAAACCCGCGCGGGTCCGCAAACAAGGTGGTGACATCCCGAAACATGATCCCTTCGTGCGGAAAATCGACGATGGTTCGGATGTAATCCTTGACCGACTTGTTTCTTGACATGACCAACCCCTTCTGGCGTCAAAACACGCTGGGTTGTTTGGCCCATCGGGGACGGTCATGCAAGAACAGAATGAACGTGCTGGCTTGCAATCTTCCTAGAACGTGCGATTGCCTATCTCACCGAAAAAACCAGATAGGTTTTCCGAGACGTCGTCTTTTTTAGCCAATGCGTTGGTTCCGAAAAAGAATTACCTGAATTGAACACAGGCTACTTGCAAAGATTCCGCAAGGTTGTTAGCTGCCCATCATATGTTTTATATATACTAAGTATATACGTTTTATTTCTTCTGAAGTCTTTTGGAGACAAAGTGCATGTCGGGGACAGATCGTAAGATTTCAGTCAAAAAGGACAGCCAGCTGGTTCTGCGGCTGGATCGTGGCGAGCGCGATGCTTTTGTAGAGCTGTGCAGGGAACTCGACACGTCGGCGGCGCGGGAAATCAGGCGGTTTATTCGCGGATTTATGAAGGATCACGCTGTAGATTAGGCCCTCAGGCCGGGCGACGCAGGATTGACGTGGCGATCCCCATACCGATCAGGGTCAGCCCCCCGAAACGCGTCAATGCACGAATGGTGCTTGCGCGGCCGATCATATGGCGCAGCCGATCTGCCAAAAGGGCATAGGCCAATGCGTTCAACCAGGCCAGCCCGACGAAGGTGCCTATCAGGATCGCGAATTGAGGGCCCAAAGGTTCGGCAGGGCGCAGGAATTGCGGCACGAAGGCGATAAAGAACGCAATCGATTTGGGGTTCAGGGCGGTTACAGCGGCCGCGTGACCAAAGACGCCTCGCGCAGTGATATCTGCGTCAGGTTCAACCGCTTGCAGCCCCGCCGATGGGGCGCTGCGCAGTAACTTGATGCCCAGCCAGACCAGATAGGCCGCGCCGACCCACTTTAGGACAGAAAACAACGTAGCTGAGGCCAGCACCAACGCCCCCAATCCCAGCAATGAGGCTGTCATGGCCACCAAATCGCCAACCGCCACCCCGGTGGCCGAGGCTACGGCAACGCTGCGGCCTTTGGACAGCGCATAGCTGAGCACCAGCAGAACAGTGGGGCCGGGGATCAGCAGCAAAGCGGTGGATGCGGCCACAAAGGCCAGCCAGATGTCAAAGGGCATGTGATCTCCGATTAAGATACGCCAGTATCAAGCTTTGGTGATGGGCAAAGGTCAAGCCCCTGAGGGCCGGGTCACGCGGTGCATCAACGCCTCAAGTGGTCCGCGTCTGAAGCGCAGGAACCATAGCAGCGCAAATCCTGAGGACAGCACGCAGAAACCCAAGGCGTAGCCAACGATCTGTGGCGCGCTGAGCGATCCGTCCAGCAGGCCGGCCTCTTCCAGAATGCCCATCCCGATTACGATATGCGCAATATAAAGCGTCAGGCTTTGCCGTCCGGGCGCAGTCAGCGCCATCGCGGCGCCCAGCCCCTGAATCCGCGGCCAGAGCTTTAGCAACAGGCCGATCACCACACAGGCGGTTCCAGCCCCGGCCAAAATGTAAAACGGCCCCGGAGGGATGGATTGAGTGCCCAGATAGGCGGCCAGGTCAGGATCGGTTGTCAGCTTTTGCGGAAACAGGGCCAGAACGGCTGCGCCAAATCCCCACATGATCAAACGGTGCTGAACACAGACCGTCTGTAGTTGCGATCGCCCAATCGCCATACCGATCAGCAAGAACGCTGCCCAAGGTAGAACGGGGTGCCAACCATTGAACAGCAAGTTTCGTACAAAGCCCGGTATCGTCCACAGGTCGGTATGGGTCAGGGAAAGCCAGTCCCATCCCTGATCATAGTCAAAGATAAGACCGGCGAGAACGGCCAGGACAACGACACTGCATGCGCCAAGCCACAACCCAAAGATCGACGAGGACAGAAACGCCGCGCCGACAACAAAATACAATGCATAGAAATGCAGGATATCGGCCTCAAACATGGTCATGTTGATCAGGCCAAGTACGAACAGAAATGCAGCCCGTCGTAACAGAATCCTAGCAGAAGGGCTGGACAGGCCAATACCGATCCCGGCCAGAATGACATACAATGCAGCAGCACGACCTTCCAGTGCATCGACAAGCGCCGATGCCCAGTCATCTGTCGGTTTGACCTGCGCCGCGATGCGAAAGTTCACCAGCACCATGCCGCAAAATGCCAGAAAGCGTGCGGCGTCCAGGGCCTCGAGCCGTTTCATTCCTATCCTCTCCGTTCCCTGCCGCCCGTACCGAACTTAAAAGGCTGCCTTTCGGTTAAGTACTGATGCGGCCGACCGGAATAGGGTTGATACCAATCGCTAGAGCACCCGCCCCGCGACTGCGTCCAGTTTCGCCAGCAGCGCCGGATCACGCTTTTCTGGCGCGGTCAGGATCGCGTATTCCAGCGCCCGGTCACACCCGTGCGGACAGGGCAGGCGCTCTGCCCCCAGCAACTCTGGCAAGCCCTTGACCAGCGCCCGGCCTTTTTCGGCGTTCCCGGTCAGGGTGGCGATAATGGCGGTCACGTCGACCTCGCCATGGTCCGGGTGCCAACTGTCGTAATCGGTGACCATGGCGATCGAGGCATAACAAAGCTCGGCCTCTCGGGCGAGTTTAGCCTCGGGCATGTTGGTCATTCCGATCACATCGCAGCCCCAATGCTCGCGGTACATTTTGGATTCCGCCAGTGTCGAGAACTGCGGCCCGTCCATGGCCAGATAGGTGCCGCCGCGATGAATGGTGATGCCGGCGGCCTTGCCAGCCGTCTCGCAAGCATCTGACAAACGTGGGCAGGTCGGGTGGGCGACACTGACGTGGGCCACGCAGCCGGAGCTGAAAAAGCTTTTGTCCCGCGCTAAGGTACGGTCGATGAACTGGTCGACGACAACGAAATCGCCGGGCGCCATATGCTCGCGGAACGATCCGCAGGCCGAGACCGAGATCACATCCGTAACCCCCAGACGTTTCAGCGCGTCGATGTTGGCGCGATAGGGTACGTCCGTCGGCGAATGAATGTGGCCACGCCCGTGGCGAGGCAGGAACGCCATCTCGATGCCGTTCAGCGCGCCGGTCAGTATTTGGTCCGAAGGCTTACCCCAAGGCGTTTCAACCGAGACCCATTGCGCATTCTCCAATCCGTCGATGTCGTAAATGCCTGATCCGCCGATGACGGCAATCTTGGTCTGGGTCACTGGTTTTCTCCGATTTTGGTGCCTGTTCAGCGATTTGTGCGCTGCGCTGCATGGTTTGACAAGGGTGATCGCCCGGTGGTTCTATCACTTTTTTCGCAGGGATTCGGGTCGTTGTTATCCGAGCCAGGCAGAGCGTCAAGCCAAGGTGTGACGGCAACGAACCGACATCAATTCACCTATTCGCGAGATATGTGCTATGCGTGCTGCGCATATCAGCCTCCCGCCTGATGCGGTGGCTCAAAAACCGGTTCACAGATAGAAGTCCCTTTTTCGCGCGAACCCATAAACCAACAGGACGCCCTATGCCCCGAGCTATGCTGGCAAGCTTTGCCAATCGTATCGCCAAACCTGATCTTCGTTGGGTTCCGGATGAGGGCCTGACCGTCTCGCGCCTTCGGATTGAGCTGCTGTCCGGCCTGACGGTTGCACTTGCTTTGGTCCCTGAGGCGGTGGCCTTTGCGTTTGTCGCGGGCGTGCATCCTTTGGTTGGTTTGTATGCTGCGTTCATGGTGGGGCTGATCACTGCACTGATCGGTGGGCGTCCGGGTATGATTTCGGGCGCAACCGGGGCCCTGGCCGTGGTGATGGTTGCCTTGGTGGCAGAACATGGGGTCGAATACCTCTTCGCTACAGTTGTTTTGATGGGAATACTGCAGCTGATCGCAGGGGCGATGCACTGGGGGCGTTTTATCAGGCTGGTACCACATCCAGTGATGCTTGGGTTTGTGAACGGATTGGCCATCGTGATTTTTCTGGCCCAGATGGGCCAGTTCAAAGTTCCCGGTAGCATGGAAAACACGGGCCATGGCATGAGCGGTGGCGAATGGCTTTCCGGTATTCAGCTTTTTACCATGTTGGGTCTGGTCGGCCTGACTATGGCGGTGATCCTTATCGTGCCGCGCATTACACGCATTGTCCCGGCGCCTTTGGCAGGGATCATGGTCGTCGCAGCATTGGTGATTGGTTTTGGACTGGACGTCCCACGGGTGGGCGATCTTGCCTCGATCGAAGGTGGCTTGCCGCCGTTCCACATCCCGATGGTGCCGCTGAACTGGGAGACGTTTGAGATCATCCTGCCATACGCCGTCATATTGGCAGCGATTGGCCTGATCGAGTCGCTTCTGACCCTGAACCTTGTTGGCGAAATCACCGGCAAACGTGGTGGTGCCTCGCAAGAATGTATCGCCCAAGGGTTTGCCAATGTGGCCACGGGCTTTTTCGGAGGCATGGGCGGCTGTGCCATGATAGGTCAGTCCATGATCAACGTGAAATCAGGTGGGCGCACGCGCATTGCCGGTATCGCAGCGGCGCTGTTCCTGTTGGTATTCATCCTGTTCGCTTCCCCGCTGATTGAGCAGATTCCATTGGCCGCTTTGGTCGGGGTGATGTTCATGGTGGTGATCGGGACCTTCGCCTGGAACTCGTTCAAGATCATGCGCAAAGTGCCTTTGATGGACGCGTTTGTCATTGTGCTGGTGACTGTCGTGACCGTGATGGAGGACCTGGCGGTAGCGGTTGTTGTTGGTGTGATCGTCTCGGCCCTGGCTTATGCTTGGAACAACGCCAAGCGTATCCATGCAATCACCCGCGATTCACTGACGGAAAAAGGCGCAAAGGTCTACGAGATTCAAGGGCCGCTGTTCTTTGGTTCGTCCGAGGGATTTGTTGAGATATTCGACGTTTCAAACGACCCGGAAACCGTGATTGTCGATTTTGCCGAAAGCCGTGTGGTGGATCAGTCGGCATTGCAGGCCATCGAGAACATCGCTTCGAAATATGAAGCCGCAGGAAAGCGCGTCATGCTCCGTCACCTCAGTCGTGACTGTCACAAACTGCTGAACAAGGCAGGCCATTTGATGGTCGACAGCGACGATGACCCCGATTACGCGCTGGCGGTCGATTATTCTGTTCGCACCGGCATTCTGGGTGGGCACTGATTGTGAAAGGCGGCCAAATGGGCCGCCTTTTTTAGGGGGCTAAACGCTCCAGCATATCGACGTTTCCGGACAGCAGAGCACTTTCGGCTTCGGTAATCAGATCAGTTGGCCAATCCCACCACTTCAAAGCAAGCAGCCGGTCGATTGTACCGGCCTCAAACCGATACCGTCGTACTTCTGCAGGATTGCCTGTCACGATTGCATAAGGCGGTACTGTTCCGCGCACGACGGATCCTGCACCGATAATGGCGCCATCTCCGATTTCAGCGCCAGGCATGATCAAGGCACCGTATGCGATCCAAACGTCATTTCCGATCACGGTATCGCGCCTGTCAGGTTGATATTCCAACAGCTTTTCGGGATCGAAAACGGGAAAAGGATAGCATGTCGCCCCGCTCATGGCGTGATTGGCCGATGAAGTGATGAACCGGACGCCGTGGGCGATTTGACAGAATCTACCCAAGACAAGTTTTTCGCGGGAAAACGGGAATAGATAAGGGGCAAGGCGTTGCGCCCAATCCTCTGGTGCGTCGAAATCCGACGCATAGCTGTATTCACCGGCTTCTATTCTGGGGTGGTCGATAGCCTGAGACAGGAAGACCGTTCCCGGGTGGTCCGAGCCGTCAGGCAATGTGATTGGGTATCGGCGCGATGCGTCAGGTAAAGGCATTAGTCATCCGGTCTTGAAAGGCTGAACAGCTCGGACGCGACCGAATAATCCCGGTAGCCAAGCCGTGCCAGTGGTTTGAAAGACGTCACATCGAATTTGCCATCCCGCATATGGTCGTCGTGCAGATGCACCCCTGTCACTTCGCCGAACACAACCCGGTTCGCCTGTCCGGGCAGGGTCACGATCTGCGTGAGCTTGCATTCTAGTGCGGCTGGGGCACCTTCGACACGGGCGCAGGGAATGGTCTCGCATTCGATTGCGGTGAGGCCGGCGTGTTTGAACTCGTCGACATGTTTGGGCAGCGCGGCTGAACTGGCGTTCATGGCGTCGCGGTGGGCGTGGGCGACAACGTTCACGCAGAATACGCCTGTTGCCTCGATATTGGCGATGCTGTCCTTTCCACCGTCCTGATCGGCCTTGGTTCCGGTCGAGGCAAACATGACCTGCGGGGGTGTGTAGGCCACACCATTAAAGAACGAATAGGGCGCGAGGTTGTTGGTCCCATCCGCGCCACGGGTTGATATCCAGCCGATCGGGCGGGGGGTGATGATGGCGTTGAACGGATTGTGTGGCAGGCCATGGCCGTCTTCTGGGCGATAGAACATAAGGTCTCCAAGCGTTTGCCCAAGGCGTAACGAAGTGCTAGGGCGAATTCCAGCTAGGAAAAGAGGGCAGGGTGCAGCAATTCGTGATCAGGCCGGAGGAGCCGGACGATTGGTGGGAAGTCGAGGCTTTGTACGATTTGTGCTTTGCGCCCGGGCGCGAAGCGCTGTCTTCGTATCGCCTGCGCGATGATGTTCCGCCAATGTCAGGCTTGTCACAAGTGGTGCGGGACGGGCAGGATATCCTGGCCGGTGCAATAAGATTCTGGCCCGTGCATGTTGGCGATCAGGACGCGCTGCTTTTGGGCCCTGTGGCCGTCCACCCGACCCATCAAGGTGAAGGACTGGGTGGATTTTTGATCCATGAAGGATTGCGGGCCGGGCGAACCAAGGGTTGGGACAGGGTCATGTTGGTCGGGGATGCACCCTATTATGCTCGGTTTGGTTTCACCCGTCTGACCGGGGTCGAGATGCCCCCGCCAACCAACCCGGATCGGGTTCTGGGCGTGGACCTGATACCCGGCGGATGGGACGGAATAACTGGTCCGGTAACCCGCTGGAGCCGCTGAGCTATTGAAACCGTTGCGGTAAGTGCCGATGTTCTAGGGGCAGGAGGGTACTTATGCAGGACATGGTTCTTGTCGGAAAACTCAATGCCGAAGCGGAACTGGACCGTTTGGCCGGATTTTACCAATCCGCCGGAGGGCCGGGCGTCAAGTTGTTGAACAGTGTCGGTGGCTCGGCAGAGTCATTGCTTGAACAGCTGCCGCCATCTGTGCGCGAAGTCCTAACCGGGGCGACAGAAAAGGCGCTTTGGATTGCGATGAACGCGGCTGAAGGGTCGCGTAGGGCGGTGCCCGATCAGTTGCCATGGGTCAATACGGCCCTGACGACAGCCATGGGAGCTGCAGGCGGTATCGGTGGCGTTCCGACCGCATTGATGGAGTTACCGGCAACCACGACCATGCTGCTGCGTTCAATTCAGGGCGCTGCGGCGCGCGAAGGGTTTGACCCTTCTGAGGATGGTGTCAAATTCGACTGTGTCCGGGTATTGTCAGCCGCTGGTCCGATGTCTTTCGATGACGGCGCGGATCTGGGTTTCTTTTCGGCGCGCCTGACCCTGACAGGCCCAGCTTTGCAAAAGCTGATATCTGCCGTTGCCCCGAAACTGGCGGTGGTTTTGGGGCAAAAACTGGCTGCGCAATCTGTGCCTGTGTTGGGCGCCATAGCCGGCGGCGGTACGAATTATGTCTATACACGCTATTACCAACAGATCGCCCGCGTCCATTTTGGCCTGAGGCGGCTGTCAGTAGATGCCGATATTCCGCATGAGGTTCTGATCCGCAAACTTGAGGCGCGGATGCAAGGGATTGAAAAATAACGCTTCATATGGCATTCTTCAGGAGCAGGTCCGATAAATAAGCGCAAAAGCGCACCGGGCAGGCGGATAAAACGTTCCCTGGAGAGGCAGCAGGACGTGATCGAGCAAAGGCAACTCAACCTGCATCAAGCGGGCACTGTACGAGTCGTACGGCAATCGGCAGCTCTGTGCTATCGTGTCCAACGCGGCACGCCTCAAGTGTTGCTCATTACAACGCGTGGTTCCGGTCGTTGGATAATACCCAAGGGGAATTTGATCGAAGGCCTCTCACCCTCCGGGACAGCCAGTCAAGAAGCCTGGGAAGAGGCGGGTGTGACCGGTACTTGCACTCCAAATGCCTTTGGGCAGTTCCTGCATTACAAGCGGAGGTACAAGAAAGGATCAGCGGTTTATCTGGTCGATGTCTATCCGCTGGTGGTCAAATCCCTGGCCGCGCGATACCCTGAATGGCAAGAGCGCAAGCGCAGGTGGTTTTCGCTGGGACATGCCGCCTCTCGGGTTAATTCGCCCGATCTTGCATCATTGTTACGCAATGTAGAGCATTTGTATCACTGATGTCCCCCTCAGGGGCTTGCCATTGCAATAGTGGTTGGTATCTATTTGGCATCCGACATCTGGACAGAACATGATTCAATATGCGTTGAAATGTAATAGCGGTCACAGCTTTGACAGTTGGTTTCAATCAGCCGCCGCTTACGACAAACTTGCCGCCGCGGGCATGGTGACATGCGCTGTGTGCGGTGATCCGCAAGTTGAAAAAGCAATCATGACCCCGCGTGTCCGCCCCGGACGTACGGTCGAATCTCGTACCTCGGTTCCGGCATCTCGGGATGAGGTCGTCAACATGGCAACGCCAAGCGTTGATGTCGAGAAAGCCCTTTCTGAGCTGCGGCGCAAAGTCGAGGACAACTCGGATTATGTTGGCAAGGATTTTGCCAAAGAGGCCCGTAAGATACATTTGGGCGACGCGCCGGAACGTGCGATCTATGGCGAGGCCAAGCCAGAAGAAGCCAGGGCATTGATCGATGACGGCGTTCCTGTTGCGCCGCTGCCTTTCGTACCTTCGCGCAAGACGAACTAGCCCATGCATGTTGTTATCACCGGTGCTGGGCGGGGGATCGGAAAGGTTCTGGCGGACAGGTATCGGGCGCAAGAATGCGACGTAACGGGCACGGCTCGGGATGGCAGCGCGGAGGTGGCGCTGGATGTAACAGACCCGAAACAACATCAAGCGATGGCGGAAAAACTGGCAATGCGCCCTGTTGATCTGCTGGTCTGCAATGCCGGTGTATATCTGGATAAATCCCAAACCATCGATGGCTACCCCGCCGAAATGTGGGCGCAGAGTTTCGCTGCCAATGTGACGGGGGTCTTTCTGACAGTTCAGGCCTTGTTGCCCAATCTGCGCGCGGCACAGGGCAAGATTGCGATTTTATCCTCGCAGATGGCCTCGCACACGCGAGCACCTGGTGGCAGCTATATCTACCGCTCGTCCAAGGCGGCGGTTCTGAACCTGGGGCGCAATCTTGCTGTGGACCTGCGCGGCGACGGCATTTCAGTAGGCATTTACCACCCCGGCTGGGTTCAGACGGATATGGGTGGGACCGGGGCTGATATCACGGTTGATAAGGCTGTTCAGGGCCTGATCAACCGTTTCGATACTCTGTCACTTGAAAGTACCGGGTGCTTTGAAACCTATGAAGGCCAGTCGCACCCTTACTGACGGGCAAGAGCGACTTTAGGGATCTCATATACCTCACCGGGATCAACGAAAATCACCATAACATCGCCTCGGTTTTCATAGGTGATCTTAGCTGCCGAATTTGTCGAATCCGGGATGCCATCGGTGAAATAGATGTTGCGGACTTCGCCATTTCCCATCGCAACCGCAAGCGTAGAGCTGCCGTCGTCACGGCGCCGCATTTCGGCGTTGCAAGTGCGCATCGCCTCGCCTGGGCTGGTCGCACAGGGCACTTTCCCCAAGGCGTTTTGACCGTCGGTGCCGGTCAGCGAGGCGACTTGCGCCGCCGCAGGTGTGGAAAATAGGGCAAGGACAAGGGCAAGACGGTGCATTGAATACCTCGTAGTGAATTTGATGCGTCAGGCTTACACCGTCATACGCGGTTGTAAAGCGATGCTAGGCCCCGACTGATGCGGTATTGCACTCTTGCTCTTGCGGCCCCCCTCGCATAAGACGCACGGGATCTGAATTCCAAGGCGCGGAGACATCAGCCCCCATGCCCGTACTCGTGATGAAATTCGGCGGCACATCCGTCGCAAATCTGGACCGTATCCGCCGTGCTGCAAAGCGCATCGGCGTTGAGGTGGCCAAGGGTTATGACGTGATCGTCATCGTCTCGGCCATGTCGGGCAAGACCAACGAGCTGGTGGGCTGGGTCAACGAAACCTCGCCACTGTTTGATGCGCGCGAATATGACGCCGTGGTGTCTTCGGGGGAAAACGTCACCGCCGGCCTTATGGCGCTGACATTGCAAGAGATGGACGTACCAGCCCGCAGTTGGCAGGGCTGGCAGGTGCCGTTGCTGACCACCAGCGCCCACAGCCAGGCCCGGATCGAGGATATTCCGACCGACAACCTGAACCAGAAATTCGGCGAGGGCATGAAAGTGGCCGTTGTCGCGGGTTTCCAGGGTCTCAGCCCTGAAGGCCGTATCACGACACTGGGCCGTGGCGGGTCGGATACCACTGCGGTGGCCTTTGCTGCCGCATTCGGGGCCGAGCGCTGCGACATCTATACCGATGTAGACGGCGTTTACACGACCGACCCGCGCATCTGCCAAAAAGCGCGTAAGCTGGATCGGATCTCATTCGAAGAAATGCTGGAACTGGCCTCGCTTGGGGCTAAGGTGCTGCAAACCCGCTCGGTTGAGCTGGCGATGCGATATAAAGTGAAATTGCGCGTTCTCTCAAGTTTTGAAGAACAATCCGACGAGGCCGGTACGCTGGTCTGCGACGAGGAGGATATCATGGAATCCAATGTTGTGGCCGGTGTGGCCTATTCCCGTGACGAGGCCAAGATGACCGTCGTTTCCGTGGCGGACCGCCCCGGTATCGCCTCGATCATCTTCACGGCGCTTAGCGACGCGGGCGTGAATGTGGATATGATCGTTCAGAACATCTCGGACGAAGGGCGCACGGATATGACCTTTTCCTGCCCCACGGATCAGGTGACGCGCGCCGAAAAGGCGCTGTTGGCTGTGAAAGACCGAGGAGAGCTGAACTATGCCGACCTGGTCGCAGATAATGATGTCTGCAAGGTTTCTGTGGTCGGGATTGGAATGCGTTCGCAATCGGGTGTTGCGGCCAAAATGTTCAAGATACTCTCGGATGAGGGTATCAACATTAAGGTCATTACAACCTCTGAGATAAAAATTTCCGTCTTGGTAGACAGGAAATACATGGAACTTGCGGTTCAGGCACTGCATGATGCCTTTGAATTGGACAAGGCGGCCTGAGCAATTCAGCCAAGGGTCACGCCTGAAACCTTAGACTGGTTGGGCTATGGCAGACGGCACTGAAACAGAATCCCGTAAGCTGCTGGGGCGGCTGCGTGAAGAGATGGCGAGCGAAGCTGCCGGTCAGGAACGTCTTGACCGGATCACTCACTTGATCGCAGACAGTATCCGGGCCGAGGTCTGCTCGATCTATCTGTTCCGCGACGAAGAAACCCTGGAACTTTGTGCGACCGAAGGCCTGTCGCCCGAGGCTGTTCATAAGACCCGTATGCGCATGGGCGAAGGACTGGTGGGGCGCGTCGCGAAATCCGGCAAAATCGTGAATACGCCCGATGCGCCGTCAGCCAAGGGCTTTCGCTATATGCCGGAAACGGGCGAGGAGCGTTTCTCGTCTTTTCTGGGTGTGCCGATTCAGCGGCTGGGTGAAAAGCTTGGCGTTCTGGTTGTTCAGTCCCGAAACGCGCGCGAATATTCTGCGGATGAAGTTTATGCGCTGGAAGTGGTTGCAATGGTTCTGGCCGAAATGGCTGAACTGGGAGCATTCGTTGGCGAGGGCGCGGCCCTGTCGCCACGCCACCAGCAACCGGTTCAGTTTACAGGCGGCCCTGCACAAGAGGGCTCGGCCGAAGGCCATGTCTGGCTGCACGAACCGCGCGTTGTTGTTACCAACCCGATTGCCGATGACCCGCATCGCGAACAAGAACGTCTGACCGAGGCGGTCGAAGAATTGCGCGTCGGTGTCGACAAGATGCTCGAGATATCCAAGAACGGCGACAAGGAACAGCTACAGGTTCTGGAAGCCTATCGCATGTTCGCCAACTCCAAGGGCTGGATGCGCCGGATGGAAGAGGACATTGCACTTGGGCTTAGCGCCGAAGCTGCGGTGGAAAAGGAACAATCCCAGGCGCGCGCGCGCATGAGCCAAGTCTCCGACCCCTATCTGCGCGAGCGATTGGCGGATTTGGACGATCTTAGCAACCGTCTGCTGCGCATTTTGACCGGGCAAGGGCAGACAAACAGTGCCGACCTGCCACCGGACCCAATCCTGGTTGCCCGGAATATCGGTCCAGGTGACCTGCTGGAATATGGCCGGTCCTTGAAAGGCATCGTGCTCGAAGAGGGCTCGGTCGGAAGCCATGCCACCATTGTTGCCCGTGCTTTGGCCATACCACTGGTGGTCCATGTCGGCCGCATTACGACCGAGGCCCTGAACGGAGACCATATCCTGGTTGATGGCGATCAGGGCACTGTGCAGCTGAGACCAGAAGATACCGTGGTCAGCGCGTTCCGTGATAAGGTCGCGATGCAGGCCAAGGCGCAGGAACGCTATGCCTCAATCCGCGAAACGCCCACGGTGACGCGGGATGGAGAGCGGATCAATCTGGTGATGAACGCGGGTCTGATGGCGGACCTGCCTTCGCTGAACAATTCCGGTGCCGAAGGCGTGGGCCTGTTTCGTACCGAGCTGCAGTTCCTGATCCGCAATAAGATGCCCAAGCGTTCCGAGCTTGTGACGCAATATCAGCGGGTTCTGGATGCGGCCGATAAAAAGCGCGTGGTATTTCGCACGCTGGATATCGGGTCCGACAAAGTTCTGCCCTACATGAAACATATCGAGGAGCCGAACCCGGCCTTAGGCTGGCGCGCAATTCGGGTTGGCCTGGATAAACGCGGCGTGATGCGGATGCAGCTGCAGGCTCTGATCCGGGCCGCCAATGGTCGTCCGTTGACGGTCATGTTCCCATTCGTGGCACAAGCGGAAGAGTATTATGAAGCGCGATGGGAAGTGAATAAGACCATCGACCGCGAGAAACGTCTGGGCCATGCCCTGCCTGAAAGTATTGAAGTCGGAGCGATGTTGGAAACACCCTCACTCGCTTTTGCACCGCAGAAGTTTTTTGACGAAGTCGATTTCATTTCGATTGGTGGCAATGATCTGAAACAGTTCTTCTTTGCTGCCGACCGTGAAAACGAGTTGGTCCGCCGCCGCTATGACTCGCTGAATGTCAGTTTCCTGACTTTTATCGAACGGATCGTAGAACGCTGCAACATCTCGGATACGCCACTCAGCTTCTGCGGTGAAGACGCAGGACGCCCGGTCGAGGCGCTGTGTCTGGCCGCGATGGGAATCCGGACGTTGTCGATGCGCCCGGCGTCGATTGGGCCGGTCAAAAGCGTATTGTTGCGGGCAGATCTGCAAGCAGTGCGCAAGATCATATCGGACGCTCGTCATCGCGGAGAGCAATCCGTGCGACCGGCTGTGATGGAATGGTTGCGCAGCCAGGGGTAGTGCGTCAAATCCACCCTTGCTTTCTTTTCTCGCTTTGCCTAAGGAAATAGTGAATGTTAGCGATAACATTTTCTATTCACCGGCGCTGTTAGCTTTAAGTGCTATTGTGGTTCAGCAGAGGATTGAAGGAGCCCGACGATGGTTTCACGCGTAATTCCCGTTAACCCGTTCGATCTGGTGCTGTTTGGCGCGACCGGTGATCTGGCGCAGCGAAAAATTCTGCCGGGTTTGTGTCATCGTTTCGAAGTCGGCCAGATGCCAGACGAAGCCCGGATTATCGGGTCCGCCCGATCCGCCATTGATAGTGACGCGTTTCGGGATCAGATTCGCGCCTCGATGAAAGAGTTCGCGCCGGAATTCAAAAAAGACGTTCTGGACCGCTTTCTGTCACGCGTGGAATATGTACAGGTTGATGCCTTGGGTGATGCGGGCTGGGACAATCTGGCCAAGTCATTGCGCCCAGACGTTGTGCGAGCGTTTTACCTTTCTGTCGGCCCAAGCTTGTTCTCGGGCATTGCGAAACGGCTGAACGATCACGATCTTGCAACGCCTGACAGTCGTATCGTTGTGGAAAAGCCGTTTGGTCATGATCTGGCCTCGGCCAAGGCGCTGAACGAAGGGCTGCGCGCCTGTTTCGAAGAACATCAGATCTATAGGATCGATCACTATTTGGGCAAAGAGACCGTGCAGAACCTGATGGCCCTGCGCTTTGCCAATTCCCTGTTCGAGCCGTTGTGGAACGCAACACATGTCGACCACGTCCAGATCACAGTGGCTGAAACCGTCGGCGTCGAAGGGCGCGGGGCCTATTACGATCAGTCGGGTGCAATGCGGGATATGATCCAGAACCACTTGGTACAGCTGCTGTGCCTGACAGCGATGGAGCCGCCGTCCAAGTTCTCTCCCAACGCGGTTCGCGATGAAAAGGTCAAAGTGATCGAGGCGCTTGAGCCGGTGATGCCTGCGGATATCGCCCGCGGTCAATACCGCACGGGCGAGGGCGGTGACGGGTATCTGGACCATGTCGGCAACCCTGCAAGCCGGACAGAAAGCTATATTGCGCTAAAGGTTCATTTGGGTAACTGGCGTTGGGCTGGGGTGCCTTTTTATCTGCGCACCGGAAAACGTTTGCGTGCGCGCGAGTCGGAAATCGCCGTCTACTTCAAGGATCCTCCACACACTATCTTCCCCAATGTAGGGCCATTGCATGGAAATGTGCTGGTGATCCGTCTGCAACCGGACGAAGGGATAACCCTGCGCACCACCATCAAAGATCCCGGTCCGGGCGGATTCCGGCTGTCGGATGTGTCGCTGGATATGAGTTTTGCCGAGGCGCTGGGCGCAGATGCGCGGGCTCAGGACGCTTATGAACGGCTGGTGATGGATGTGATCCGCGGTGACCAGACCCTGTTCATGCGTGGCGACGAGGCCGAAGCCGCCTGGGCTTGGGTTGACCCTATTATTCAGGGTTGGGAAAACCGGGGTGACCGGCCATCGAAATATGATCAAGGCAGTTCCGGGCCTGAAGAAGCTCTGATGCTGATGCATCGCGACGGGCGCCGCTGGCGTCAGATCGGAGGTTAGACATGGTTAATTCAGTTATCACCGACGTCACGCAACGGATTATAGCGCGCAGCGCCGATTTGCGTGGTCCGCATCTTGAGCGGATGGAACAGGCCCGGTCCAAAGGCCCGGCGCGGGCGCATCTGTCCTGCAGCGGTCAGGCCCACGCCTATGCCGGCGCAGGCGATGACCAACAATCGATGGCCACTGGTACGGCGGGCAATCTGGGCATAGTTACTGCCTATAACGACATGCTGTCGGCCCATCAGCCGTTCGAGCGCTATCCCGGCCTGATCCGCGATGCGATCCGCGCCGCAGGTGGAACCGCACAGGTGGCAGGTGGCGTACCGGCAATGTGTGACGGCGTCACGCAGGGCGAGGCGGGGATGGAACTGTCGCTGTTCTCACGTGACGTGATCGCGCTGGCCACAGGGGTGGCGCTGAGCCACAACACTTATGACGCTGCCGTGTTTCTGGGGGTCTGCGACAAGATCGTGCCCGGCCTTGTGATCGGCGCGCAGGCGTTCGGCCATCTGCCTGCTGTATTCCTGCCCGCAGGCCCGATGATCAGCGGTTTGCCAAATGACGAAAAGGCCAAGATCCGCCAGAAATTCGCCGCCGGAGAGATCAACCGCGCCGAGCTCATGGCCGCCGAGATGGCCGCCTATCATGGCCCCGGCACCTGCACTTTTTATGGCACCGCCAATACCAACCAGATGCTGATGGAGTTCATGGGCCTGCACCTTCCGGGATCCAGCTTTGTTAATCCAAACACACCGCTGCGCGATGCGCTGACTGAAGAAGGTGCGCGCCGTGCTCTGTCGCTCAGTGCGCTGGGCAACAACTATGCGCCGGTCTGCCAGATACTTGACGAACGTGCCTTTGTGAACGGCATCGTCGGTCTGATGGCCACGGGCGGGTCGACAAACCTGCTGATCCACCTGATCGCGATGGCGCGCGCGGGCGGCATCGTGCTGGATTGGCAGGATTTTTCCGAAATCTCCGCCGTGGTGCCTTTGGTTGCGCGGGTCTACCCCAACGGACTGGCTGATGTGAACCATTTCCACGCCGCGGGCGGGCTGGGCTATTGCATTGGCACGCTGCTCGAAGACGGGTTGCTGCACCCCGACACGCTGACCGTCGCGGGGCAGGGGCTGCACAATTATACCAAAGAACCCAAGCTGAAAGACGGCGATCTGACCTGGGAGGACGGCGCAGGCCACAGCCTGAATGACAAGATATTGCGCCCCGCCAAAGACCCGTTCCAACCTACAGGAGGTCTCTCGCGGCTCAGCGGCAATCTGGGTACCGGAGTGATGAAGGTTTCGGCGGTTGCCCCCGAGCATCAGGTGGTCGAGGCCCCGGTACGGGTGTTCCAAACTCAGGATGCGGTCAAGGCGGCGTTCAAAGCCGGAGAGTTTACGGATGACGTCATCGTCGTTGTGCGCTTTCAGGGACCCAAAGCGAATGGCATGCCCGAATTGCATTCATTGACGCCGATGCTGTCGATCCTTCAGGGCCGGGGGCAAAAGGTGGCGCTGGTGACCGATGGCCGTATGTCCGGCGCCTCCGGCAAGGTTCCCGCTGCCATTCATATCTGCCCCGAGGCTCTGGATGGCGGCGCGATCGCCTATTTGCAGGATGGCGACATTCTGCGCGTGGATGCCGTAAACGGCGCGCTCGAAATCCTCACCCCAGGTGTGCTTGACCGCACTCCGGCCACGGCTGACCTTTCTGCCAACCAACATGGTGTCGGGCGCGATCTGTTCGGCGCGTTTCGCAACGCTGTAGGCACCGCGGATACCGGCGCCAGCATCTTCGGAGTGTAAGACCTATGTCCAAGACACAACGCACCCGTGAAATCTGTGCCCTTGCCCCGATTGTCCCGGTTCTTGTAATTGACGACGCCGCCAGCGCACGACCTCTGGCCGAAGCTCTGGTCGCGGGCGGTCTTCCTGCGCTCGAAGTGACCTTGCGCACCCCGGCTGCGCTCGATGCGATCCGGGCGATGGCGCAGGTTCCCGGTGGCGTCGTCGGGGCGGGTACATTGATCACGCCGGATGACGTGCGCGCCGCGAAAGAGGCTGGCGCGCAGTTTGGCGTCTCGCCCGGTGCCACCGACGCCCTGATCGCCGCATGTGAAGCCCAAGACCTGCCCCTGCTGCCCGGCGCCGCAACCGCCACCGAGGCGATGGCCCTGCTGGAAAAAGGCTATGACATGCTGAAATTCTTCCCGGCCGAGGCCTCGGGCGGGGCGCCTGCGCTCAAGGCTATCGGCGCGCCCTTGCCGCAAATCACCTTCTGCCCAACGGGCGGTGTATCGCCTTCAAATGCCCGAGATTACCTGTCTTTGTCCAACGTGATCTGTGCGGGCGGCAGCTGGGTAGCACCCAAACAGATGGTCGCAGAAGGCAACTGGTCCGGGATCGAAACGCTTGCCCGGGATGCCGCCAAGCTGATGGATTGACGCCGGAATTGGCCACGTTAGGGTAGGGCCAATTCAAACAGGTTGATCCCATGACACATCCAATCTCCCTCGCGCGTGGGCGCGAGTATCTGGCCATTCCAGGCCCCTCGGTCATGCCTGACGCTGTGCTGCAGGCGATGCACCGACCGTCACCTAATATCTACGATGGCGAATTGATCGAGATGATGCCCGATCTGATCCGCGATCTGCGTCGCGTTGCCCGCACGGTCCATAACGTGGCCATCTACATTGCCAACGGCCATGGCACGTGGGAGGCGGCACTGTCGAACACCATCGCGCCCGGTGAGACAGTGCTTGCCCCCGCATCGGGGCGGTTTACCCATGGATGGGCCGAAATGGCCGAAGGGATCGGCGCCAAGGTGGATGTGATTGATTTCGGAACCAGCTCGGTCTGGGGTTTCGATCGCATTGCCGAGGTGCTACGCGCTGATTCATCGCATGATATCAAGGCTATACTTGCAGTTCACGTGGATACCTCGAGCTCAATTCGCAACAATCTCCCGGCGCTGCGCGCGTTGCTGGATGATCTGGGTCACCCGGCGCTGGTGATGGCGGACTGCATCGCCTCGCTGGGATGTGAGCAATTCGAGATGGATGCCTGGGGTGTCGACGTGACTGTTACCGCCTGTCAAAAAGGGCTGATGACCCCACCGGGCGTGGGGTTTGTATTCTTCAACGACAAGGCGCAGGCAAAACGGGCCGCAATGCCGCGTGTTTCCCGGTATTGGGACTGGCAGCCACGAGCCAATCCCGAGCTATTCTACCAATACTTCGATGGTACCGCGCCGACCCATCATCTCTATGGGCTGCGGGCCGCGCTCGACCTGATCCACGCGGAAGGGATCGAAAATGTCTGGGCGCGCCATCAACGCCTCGCTCAGGCAATCTGGACCGCCTGCGAAATCTGGGCACAGGGCGGTGCGCTGTCGTTGAATGTAGCTGACCGCGCAGACCGAAGTCATGCGGTCACCGCGCTGTGCCTGAGTGGAGGGCTCGGAACCCCATTGCGGTCCTATACCGAACAATCGCTGGGCCTGACTTTGGGAATAGGCCTCGGGATGGAAGATTGGGACGGCTGTTTTCGCCTGGGCCATATGGGACACATCAATGCACAGATGGTCATGGCGATGCTTGGCGGCGTGGAAACTGCCATGGCCGCCCTTGATATTCCGCGGGGCACGGGTGCGTTAGAAGCCGCCGCCACCGCGCTTGTGACCTGAGACCAGCCCCCGATCTCAGTGCTAATCTGTATCTTCATCTGACTCAAAATACTTTCGGGGGGAATCGCGCAAACGGCGCGATGGAGGCAGACAGCCCCCCCGTCCCGATGGCCATAAGCGAGAGCTTCAGACGTTCAGCGCCCGGGCGTCAGCAAGCGCTTTTGGCAAAGAGGCGGCAAAAGCCCCTAGATTGGAGGCATCGCCGCAGCTCACTCGAATGCACCTGTTCTGAGGCGCGGCAAAGGGCATCCGAACGAAAACCCCCTGCGCCACCAGCGACTCCAGAACAGCCTTGGCAAACACTCCATCCTGACCGCAATCAATGGCCACGAAATTGGTGGCTGAGGGTAAAGGGTGCAGCCCGTTCTCCAACGCTATCGCGTTGATCCTCTCGCGCGCATCTGAGATGCGGGCACGGATTTGTAACAGCCAAACCTCATCCTGCAGCGCAGCCAACGCGCCTGCTTGTGCAGCCTTGTTCATACCGAAATGGTTGCGCACCTTGTTGAACGCCGAGATCAGGTCTGACGCCCCAATGGCATAGCCGACACGCGCGCCGGCCATTCCGTATACTTTGGAAAACGTGCGCATCCGGATCAGACGCGGGTCATCTGCGGGAACTGGCGCTGCAGTCCCGTCGGGGGCGCATTCCACATATGCCTCGTCCAGAACCAGCAAACAGCCATCGGGCAGCGCATCCAATACAGCCACGATATCAGTGCCCGAATGCCAGCTGCCCATAGGGTTGTCAGGATTGGCCAGATAGACCAGCTTAGCCTCGACCTCAGCGGCCTTGGTAAAGAGTGCCTGAGGGTCTTCGTGATCGTCGCGATAGGGAACCGTGTGTATCACCCCGCCAAACCCGGCGACGTGATAGTTGAAGGTCGGGTAGGCCCCGTCCGAGGTCACAACCGTATCTCCTTGCCCAACCAGCAAGCGCACCAGATAGCCCAGCAACCCATCAATGCCTTCGCCAACCACGATATTTTCGGGTGAGACGGAGTGGTACTCAGCCAGGGCGTGGCGCAGGTTGTGGTTTTCCGGATCGCCATACATCCAGATATCGCCAGTTGCCCCCCGCATGGCCTCGACAGCGCGTGGCGAAGGGCCAAAGACATTCTCATTCGCACCCAGCCGGGCCACAAATGGTGCACCGCGCTGTCGTTCCTGTGTTTCAGGGCCGACAAAAGGCACAGAAGCAGGAAGAGATTGGGCAAGCGGGGTATAGCGTGGATTGGTCATGCAACCAGATAAACGCAAGTTCATCCGACAGGCAACCTTGCTTTGCCTGCACAGTGCCCACAGTCTGGCACCAACAAAAACAAAGGAATGTCCATGCGCATCGTGATTGGTTTGGCTTTAGTGGGACTTGCCTATTTGATATTTTGGCCTGTTGACGTGGACCCAGTGGCCTGGGAGCCGCCCGAAGCTCCGGGCTTTACCGGCGCGTTTGCCGAGAACAACGCTTTGGACAGCCTCGAACTAGTCTCTTTGCCGGATGGCGAGGAAGGCCCGGAAGACATCGCGATCATGCCGGATGGCACGATCTACACGACATCCATATCCGGCACGCTTTATCGGATCGACGGCGACAGCCCGGTCAAGATCGACGACCTGGGTGGGCGCCCTTTGGGTCTGCAAGCTGGGCCGGACGGCGCGCTATATATCGCAGATAGCTACCGGGGGCTGATGCGCTGGACCGGGCCCGGCACGCTGGTATCCCTTGTGTCTGAGATTGGCGGGTCTCCGGTGGTCTATGCCAATCAGTTGGACGTGGCTCCGGACGGTACGGTCTATTTCTCGAACTCGTCTGATCGGTTCGATCCCGAAACCATGGGCGGTACCAAAGCCACCTCGGTCCTGACCATCTGGGAGCAGTCGGATACGGGATACGTGGCCCGCTATTCCCCTGATGGCACAACAAAAAAGGTGGCCGAGGGCTTTGTCTATACCAATGGTGTAGCGCTTTCCCCGCAGACGGATTTTCTGCTGATCGCCGAAACTGGCCGTGCGCGGGTGCACAAGCTCTGGCTAACTGGGCCGAGTGCTGGGCAGCGCGAGGTGTTGATGGAAAACCTGCCGGGATACCCCGATAACCTCACGGCGCAGGGCGACGGCACTTATTGGATGGCCTTCGCCAGCCCGCGGGTGCCGAGTGAAGCTTTGATGCCCTATCCCTTTTTGCGCAAGGTGATCTGGCGGCTGGGTCCTTTGGTGCGACCGGCGCCGATTCATCGCGGCATGATCGTCCAATTCGACGGGGATGGCTCAATCCTGCAAACCTTGCAGGACCCCGGCGGGCGGCTGGGCATCACCACGGCGGGTCAGGTCGTTGGTGACCTGTTCTATGTCATGACGCTGGATTCGCCGTGGTATGGCCGGATGCCCGTCGCTGATTTGCCCTGACGTCGTGGTGGCACTGTCCTCGTCTTGCTGGCATGGTTGACGCAACACTGATTTCCGGAGGGACCAATGTCTCGCGTTTCCATCGAATACAAAGACCATATCGCCCATGTCACGCTAACCCGTGGCGACAAGATGAACGCGCTGGACGAAGCCATGATCAAGGCGATCCTGTCCGCCGGGCAAGAGGTGGCGGTCTCCGGCGCCCGCGCCGTGGTGCTGTCGGGTGAGGGTAAAAGCTTCTGCGCCGGTCTCGACATGGCCAGCTTCGCCAGCATGGCCCACAAGGACCCAACCGAATGGCTGATGAACCGCAGCCATGACGACGCCAACGAAATGCAGGAGCTTGCCTTGATCTGGCGCCGTGTCCCCGTTCCAGTCATCTGTGCCATTCAGGGTGTGGCCTATGGTGGCGGACTGCAAATCGCACTGGGCGCGGATATCCGCATTGCCCAGCCCGAGGCGAAATTGGCGGTGATGGAGATGAAATGGGGTATCATTCCCGACATGGGCGGCATGGTTCTGCTGCCCGAGCTTGTGCGCTCGGACGTCCTGCGCTTGCTGACGTATACTGCACGTCCAATAGGCGCGCCGCAGGCGGCTGATTGGGGGCTGGTCACGAAACTCTCGGACGATCCTCTGACCGAGGCGCTGGCTCTGGCTGAAGACATCGCAGGCCAAAGCCCTTCAGCCATCCGTGCCGCCAAGCGCCTGATCGACGTGGCCGAAAACCGTTCGCGAGCCGACGTTCTGCTGGCCGAATCTGCCGAACAGGTGGAGCTGATCGGCAAACCCGATCAGATGGAGGTTGTCATGGCGCAGATGCAGGGCCGTAAGCCCAAGTTCAAGTAGTCACCACATGAATCCCGATGCGCATCGCGGACCTGCACGTCAGGCAGTGGGGTGTAGGCTTTGCGCATCTGATCCAGCGTTACTTGAAATGAATTCTCTGGGTTGGACCTAGGTCTGTGCTTTCTTGATCCGGCGTACCACCAGAGTTCCCAATGATCCAAATTTTGGCCGGTTTTACTTTGGCTGTGGCCTCAAGGCAAAGCGGCTATCGCAGCCAGTTAGTCACCAGATAGGCAATGCCACCAGCCAGCAAACCCCAGACCGCGGCCCCCAGCCCGAAGACTGTGATACCGGACGCAGTGATAGCAAAAGTCAGGATCGCCGCCTCACGCTCGGCCACAACCTCCAGCGCAGCGTGGATCGCATTTGCCAGCACACCGATCAGTGCGACCCCGGCCAGCGTCCCCATCAGCAACGGATCGGCATGGGCGGCAAATCCGGTGATGGCCACGGCAAAAACACCAAACAGGCAATAGAATACGCCACCCATGATGGCCGACCAATAGCGCAGCGCAGGATCGGGATGACTGTCCTGATTTGAGCACATCGCGGCGGTGATGGCGGCAAGGCAGGTGGCGGGGGCTCCGAACGGGGCGGACAACAGGCTGGCCCCTCCGACGGCCGAGAACAATTTGCCCGGCACGGGCGTAAAGCCAAAGCTGCGCATCACCGCGATGCCGGGGATGTTCTGTGTCGCCATGGTGACGATGAACAGCGGCATTCCGATCCCTATGGCCGAGGCCAGCGAGAATGTAGGCATGGCCCAGATCGGTGCCGCAATCAGACGCTCGGGCATGATCGTTGTATCTCCGGCGTTCAGGATGACTATAATGGCTGCTGCGATCACTGCCGCGGGAACCGCAAACAGCCGGTTGAACCGCCCCGCGATGAACCATGTCAGGATTACGGGTAGCGCCTGCCACGGAATCTCGACGGCCGCCTTGAACGGGAGGATACATAGAGGCATCAGAACCCCGGCAAGCATTGCCTGCGCTAACGTGGTCGGGATTGCAGCTGCCAACCTTCCCAGCGGCTTCCACAACCCAGCCACAACCGTCAAAGCGCCAGCGCACAGGAACGCACCGATAGCTCCTGAGAATCCCTCGACAGGTGTGGCGGATACAGCCAACAGCGCGACACCCGGCGTGGACCAGGCGACACTGATCGGCAACTTGTAGCGCAAGCTCAGCGCGATGGCGGCCAGCCCCATGGCGATGGCGGCGGTCATCAGGCCCGATGCGGCCTCCTCCGGTGACGCACCCATCGCATCCAGCCCCTGCAATACAATGGGGAATGAGCTGAAAAAGCCGACGATGGCCACAACCAATCCGGTTGAGATGGTCTGCATTGGTGGAAATGCGCGTGTCATCCTGCCCTCAGCGTTATCAACCTGCACTTGCTAGCAATCGTAAGCGGAGGTGAACAGGGCGAAATCCGGACCGGGGAACGAAAACCCCGCCAACGCGGGCGTGGCGGGGTCTGGTATCTTGAACGGTTTGGAGCAGACGAAGATCAGGCGATTTCGGCCAGACGTGCCAGCGCCTCGTTCAGTTTCACCTCTTCTTCTTCACGGGCGGCGAGGTTGGCTTTGGCTTCGGCGACAACCTCTTCCGGGGCCGAGGCCACAAATTTCGGATTGTTCAGACGACCGCGCAAACCACCCAATTCCTTGGCAAGTTTGCCCTTGGCCTTTTCCAGTCGTTCCTTTTCGGCGCCGATATCGATGATATCTGCCAGCGGCAAGCCGAACGTCGCACCCGGCGCGGCAATCGAGATCGTCCCCTTGGGAAATGCGTCCACTTTGGTCAGGCTGTCGATCCGCGCCAGCCGCTTGATCAGCGCCTCGTTACGGTCCCATGCAGCTTGGCCATGCGCGTCAATCTCTGTCACCAGCATCGGTACATAAAGGCCCGCCGGAACCCGCATCTGCGCACGAGCTGAGCGCGTGTTCTCGATCACCGAGATCACCCGGTTCATTTCGCGGTCCGCCTCTGGGTCGACCAGTTCGGTGCCGTAAGTCGGCCAGTCTGCGTGTACGACCATCTTGGCGCGCGTGCCTGTCAGGCCCCACAGTTCCTCGGTAACGAAGGGCATGATCGGGTGCAGTAAGACCATGCACTGGTCCAGAACCCAGCGCATGGTAGCGCGGGTCTCGGCCTGTGCTTCGGCATCGTCACCCTGCAGCAGCGGTTTGGAGAGTTCAACGTACCAGTCGCAGACCTTACCCCAGACAAAGGCGTAAAGCCCGTTGGCAGCATCGTTGAAACGATAGCTTTCCAGTGCGGCGTCGACCTCGGCCCGTACACGGGCAGTTTCGCCTATGATCCAACGGTTTACGGCGGCCTTGGGTTTCAGATCAGCGACGTCTAGTTGCGGCACGGCGTCGGTGAAGACCTCGTTCATCTCGGCAAAGCGAACAGCGTTCCAAAGTTTTGTACCAAAGTTGCG
The DNA here is from genome assembly GCF_900182615.1 of Ruegeria faecimaris. Taxonomy (GTDB): domain Bacteria; phylum Pseudomonadota; class Alphaproteobacteria; order Rhodobacterales; family Rhodobacteraceae; genus Ruegeria; species Ruegeria faecimaris. The sequence continues at coordinate 59,758 of NZ_FXTE01000008.1, forward strand.
ATAGCCGGTGATGCGTTCGCGAGACAGTTTCAACACGCCGCCAATCGCCGCCATCGAGGCATTGGTAAAGCGCAGCGCGTCGGCGCCGAATTCGTCCACGATCTCCAGCGGGTCGATGACGTTGCCGGTGGTCTTGGACATCTTCTTGCCCTTCTCGTCGCGGACGAGCTGGTGCAGGTAGACGGTGTGGAACGGGATCTGATCGACCACCGCCAGTTGCATCATCATCATCCGGGCGACCCAGAAGAACAGGATGTCAAAGCCGGTGATCAGAACGTCCGTGGGGAAGTAGCGTTCCAGCTCCTCGGTTTGCTCGGGCCAGCCCAGCGTGCCGATGGGCCAGAGGCCGGAGGAGAACCAGGTGTCGAGAACGTCGGGGTCACGCCAAACCGGATAAAACAGCTTCGTCGGGTCTTGTTCAACTGCATACTGAGCAAGGCTTTCGGCGAATTGATGGATCGCTTCTTGCTTATCGGCAACTTCGATTACAGTTGCGTGGCTTAGCGGGCTGGGAATGTTTGCATTATCGTCCAGGAATTTTTCAGTCACTGCCTCCAGACTCGACGCGCATTCCATGACATTGCCACGGTGCAACATACCACCTTCGTTCAGCAAACGACCCAATTCGACCAGATCAAGGTTGCCGTCGTTCTCGTCATCTTTGAAGTTTTCGGCCGACAGGTCGAGGCCATACCAAACCGGAATCTGATGCCCCCACCACAACTGGCGCGAGATACACCAGGGCTCGATGTTTTCCAGCCAGTGGTAATAGGTCTTCTCGCCCGACTCGGGGATGATCTTGACCGTGCCGTCCTTGACCGCGTCCAGCGCGGGGCCGACGACTTTTTCGGCATCCACGAACCACTGGTCGGTGAACATCGGTTCGATCACGACCTTCGAGCGGTCGCCAAAGGGCTGCATGATCGGTTTGCTCTCGACCAGCGGGACGAGTGCAGCCGGGTCGTCATCTTCACCCAGCTTGGTGCCCAGAACAGGGTTGTCGGCGCGGGTCATGACGGCCAGCCCGTCGGCGGTGATCTCTTCGACCACCTTGGCGCGCGCCTCGAACCGGTCCAGTCCCCGCAGGTGATCGGGGATCAGGTTGATTGCGTCGATCTCATTCTCGGTGAATGCTTTGCCGCGTGCGTATTCCTGCGCTTTGCCCGCTTCCTCGGCGTAAGGCGCGCCATCGGCCCGCATTGCGCCACGCGTGTCCATCAGACGGTACATCGGAATACCGCCACGCTTGGCGACCATGTTGTCGTTGAAATCATGCGCGCCGGTGATCTTCACCGCGCCCGAGCCGAAATCGGGATCGGGATAGTCATCAGTAATGATCGGAATCTGACGGCGATGTTCCTTTGGCCCAACCGGGATCTCGCAGAGTTTGCCGATGATTGGCGCGTAACGTTCATCTGATGGGTGAACCGCAACCGCGCCATCGCCCAGCATGGTTTCAGGCCGCGTGGTGGCGATTGAGATATAGTCGCGCTGTTCCTCAAGCACGATATTCCCGTCCTCATCCTTTTCGACGTACGTATAGGTCTCACCACCCGCCAGCGGGTACTTGAAGTGCCACATATGCCCCGCGACTTCGATATTCTCGACCTCAAGATCCGAGATTGCGGTCTCAAAATGCGGGTCCCAGTTGACCAGACGCTTGCCGCGATAGATCAGGCCCTTTTCGTACATTTCTACGAAGACCTTGATGACGGCATCGTGGAAATTTGCAGAATTCTCATGCCCTGTGCGCGGGTCACCCGGTGCACCTGCCATGGTAAACGCGTTGCGCGACCAATCGCAGCTGGCGCCAAGACGCTTGAGCTGTTCAATGATTGTGCCGCCGTATTCACCCTTCCATTCCCAGACTTTCTCGAGGAACTTCTCGCGCCCGAGTTCACGCCGCCCTTCGTTGCCCTGCGCCGCCAGCATCTTTTCAACCTGCATCTGCGTGGCGATGCCTGCGTGGTCCTGACCGGGTTGCCAAAGCGTGTCGAAGCCGCGCATCCGGTGCCAGCGGGTCAGGATATCCTGCAGCGTGTTATTGAACGCGTGTCCCACATGCAGCGCCCCCGTCACGTTGGGCGGCGGGATCATGATGGTAAAGCTTTCATCGCGCGATCTGTTCGCGCCCGCCTTGAAGGCTCCGGCCTGTTCCCAGGCCTCGTAAATGCGGGCCTCGGCCTCGGCCGCGTTGAATGTCTTTTCCATCGCCATTGGATGCGTCCTGCGTCAACAAATTCGGGTTAGCGCTTGCAATATCGAAAGGATAGCAAAAGGGAAAGGGCCAAGCGCCGGGGCTATGGACAATGATGCATCGCAGCCTAATGTCGCCTAGAGGCAGAGACAGGAGCGCGCGGTGGAAAAGTTTGGCAAAAGCCAGCCCGTCAAACGGACCGAGGACCAGCGGTTTCTGACCGGGCAGGGGCAATATATGGACGATGTCCTGCCGCACGGGGCTTTGCATGCGGTATTCGTGCGATCCCAGGTGGCGCATGGGGTGATTGGGGCGCTGGATCTGGATGACGCGCGCGCGGCCGAAGGGGTGCGGCTCATCATGACGCTGGACGACCTGAAGGCCGCCGGGATCGACACGTGTATGAATGCGGCCATCCTGAATAACCGAGACGGTTCGAAAGCCGCTGCGCCGGACCGGCATATGCTGGCCGCGGATCGCATACGGTTTGTCGGAGAACCCGTCGCTGTAGTCATTGCCGACACCGCCTTACAGGCCCGCGATGCGGCCGAGCTGATCTGGGTCGAAACCTCAGACTTGCCCGTAAAACTGGACGTGTGTGCGGGCGGAGAAACGCTGCACGCGGAAACTCCGGATAATCGGGCATTTGACTGGGCGCTGGGCGATGAGGCGGCAACTATTGCTGCGTTTCAGCAGGCGGCTCATACCGTTGCACTGAATGTGGAAGACAATCGAGTGATCAACACGTCGATTGAACCGCGGGGCTGTCAGGCGCATTGGGTTGATGGGCGGTTGCACTTTTCCTATGGCGGGCAGGGGGTTTGGGCCATGCGTGGTCAGCTGGCGCAAAAGTTGCGACTCAACCCCGAAGATATCCGCGTCACGACCCCGGATGTCGGTGGCGGGTTCGGCATGAAGGTCATGCCCTATCCCGAATATTTCTGCGTGGCCGTTGCTGCGATGAAGTTGGGCCAGCCTGTTCACTGGATGTCTGACCGGTCCGAGGCGATGTTGTCCGATCACCATGGCCGCGATCTGTCGTCGCTGGCCGAGCTGGCATTTGACAACGATCACCGGATCACCGCCTATCGGGTGCACAGCAAGGTAAATCTTGGGGCCTATAACAGCCATTTCGGCCAGGCGATACAAACCAATCTTTTCAGCAAAGTGTTGATGGGTGCCTATGATGTACAAACCACCTATCTGCGGGTCGAGGGGTTCTTTACCAATACAACGCAGGTTGACGCCTATCGCGGCGCAGGGCGACCCGAGGCGATATATGTCCTTGAACGCGCTATCGACCGCGCGGCCCGAGAACTGGGCGTAGATCCCTGGGAGTTGAGGCGCAAGAATTTCATCCGGCCTGAGGCATTTCCTTACAAGACCGCGACCGGCGAAACGTATGATGTCGGCGATTTCGACATGGTTCTGTCCCAAAGCCAAAGACAGTCCAGCGGCTTTGCCGCCCGCAAGATCGCCGATGCTGAACACGGTTTGTTCCGGGGGCAGGGGATTTGTTACTATATCGAAAGCATTTTGGGCGACCCTTCCGAGAACGCAAAGATAGAGTTCGTTGAGGATGGCACCTTGAAACTTTTTGTGGGAACCCAATCCAACGGGCAGGGGCACGAAACGGTCTATGCTCAGTTCCTGTCTGACCAAACCGGGGTTCCCCTGGATTGCATCACCGTAGTTCAAGGTGACAGCGACCAGCTTCCGAATGGTGGGGGAACCGGGGGATCGCGATCAGTTACGGTGCAAAGTACAGCGACGCTTGCCACGATCGACGTCATGGTTGCCGCATTCACGCCCTATCTCGCAGATAAGATGGGGGTGGAAGAAAGCGACGTGCGCTTTGATTTTGAAACCTTCCGCGCGCCGGGATCAAACCTGACGCCCACTTTGACCGAGGCCGCGGATATGGCCCGTGCCGACGGGCGCGTAGATTTGTTGCAGCATCAGGCAAGCATCTCGCTGGACGACCGTAGCTATCCCAACGGGGCACATGTTGTCGAAATCGTGATTGACCCTTGTACCGGCGAAACATGGGTAGACCGCTATACTGTGGTCGATGATTTCGGTAATCTTATCAATCCGATGCTGGCCGAGGGGCAAGTTCATGGTGGTGTCGCACAAGGCATCGGTCAGGCGCTGTCCGAACATGTTGTCCATGATGCGCAGGGGCAACTGCTCACGGCATCGTTGATGGATTACGCCTTGCCCCGCGCAGCCGAGATACCCATGATTAAGTTTACCTCGGCGCCGGTACCGTCAACCTCTAACCCGTTGGGAATGAAAGGATGCGGAGAGGCCGGCACCGTGGGCGCGCTGGCTGCAGTGGCAAATGCGGTTCAGGATGCGCTCTGGGATCACGGGGTGCGGCAGGCCGATATGCCTTTTACGCCGCACAAAGTATGGGAACTGCTGAACGATGCAACTGTCGCGGCTGAGTAGAAAGGTACTGGGGTGGCTTGGACGGCCGCTGCGATCCGAGCATTCGGCCGAAACGCGCCATCGTGAACCTGTCAGCCATGTCATCATTCTAGACGGCACCATGTCGACGCTTGAGCCCGGATATGAAACTCATGCGGGGCAGGCGCTGCGGCTGTGCTGCGAGATGGGAAGCAAGGTATCCGTCTTCTATGAGGCCGGCGTGCAATGGGAAAGCTGGAAGTCCTCGTTGGATGTGATGATGGGGCGGGGGATCAATCGCCAGATACGCCGGGCCTATGGCTATCTGGCCTCGCGGTATAAGCCCGGCGACCGTATCTATTTCATCGGCTACTCACGTGGGGCCTACGGTGTGCGCAGCCTTGCGGGTGTGATCGATATGATTGGCCTGCTCAAGGCCGAGCATGCGACCGTAAGGAATATCAAACAGGCCTACCGCCACTATGAATGCAATGCCAATGGTAGCGCTGCTGCTGCGTTTCGCCGGCAGTTCTGTCATGAAGATGTTGCAATCGAAATGATCGGCGTGTGGGATACAGTAAAAGCGCTGGGCTTGCGTCTACCGCTGCTTTGGCGTTGGGCAGAGGATCGCCACGCCTTCCACAACCATCAGCTTGGTCCCGCTACACGCCACGGCTACCACGCGATGGCGCTGGATGAAACGCGCGAGGTATTCGAGCCGGTCCTGTGGAAATGTACCCCCGATTTTAAAGGCCATATCGAGCAAGTCTGGTTCCGAGGCACCCATGGCGATGTGGGTGGCCAGTTGAACGGGTTTGAAGAAGCCCGCCCCCTTAGCAACATCTCGCTGGTTTGGATGCTGGACAAGGCAGAGCTGCACGGCCTGCCATTGCCGGAGGGATGGAGAGACCGCTTTGTGATCGACCCTCATGCGCGTTCGGTCGGCACATGGCGCGGTTGGGGTAAGATTTTCCTACTGCGCAAGCACCGCAAAGTAGGCCGCGACCGATCCGAGCGGCTGCATGTCTCGGTTTCGCCAAACGAACTGCCCGGTTGGGTGCCGATGTTGGATTTGCCATCGCATCCAGCGCAGTAATTCGGTTCCAGCTGCGAACAAAAATCACTGGGAACATTTACTGGTTAGTGAGACCCTAGTACTCATATATTGAAACAAGTATCGGATCATCATACTCACGCCGAACACAAAGGCGAATTGACATATGGCAGACCCATATTTTTCCGAACTCAAGTACCTTGGAGGCCCACCACAGGACTTTATCGAGGTCGCTGTTGACGCGGGTGCAGATGTTTCTGGGCTTGTTGTTACGATCTACAACTCTGACGGATCTATCCGCAGCACTAACACGCTTGATGGGATCACCCCGACGACAGTCGCAGGCCGGGACGTCTATGTAATTGATTCAGCCAGTTCCGCCACCTTTACCGGGCTCGGTAAAACCAATGGTATCTCTTTATCCGACGGGTCAACGGTTTATCAGTTCAGCTCTTTCAGCGATCCCCCCAGCCCCGGCCCGATAACGGCGACAGCTGGCCCCGCCAATGGGATGAGCTCGACGGTTATCGGCGAGGCCGGGGCGGGAGATTCACTTATTTCCACCGACAATGGTGGAACCTATACGGTGAACACCACTCCGACACCGGGCACCATACCGTGCCTGACGGCAGGAACGTTGATTGCGACCGATCAGGGCCCAGTTTTGATCGAGAGTTTGAAGCAAGGTGATCGTGTCTTGACGGATCATGGTTGCACGCAGCCTTTGTCACAAATCATTCGGCGACATGTCAGTGTGCGGGATTTGCGCCGCAATCCCAAGCTTTACCCAGTACGCATTTGCGCTGGCGCGCTAGGGCAGGGCCTGCCCAGACGCGACCTGCTCGTGTCCCGTCAGCACCGGATGCTGATATCCTCGGCGATCGTTAAGCGCATGTTTGAGCGCCCCGAGGTTCTGGTCTCAGCTATAAAGTTGGTCGAGCTTCCGGGGATATACGTCGACGACAGAATTACAGAAGTTACTTATTTCCACCTGGTGTTTTCTGAACATGAGGTAATTTATGCAGATGGCGCCCCGACCGAGAGCCTTTTGCTTGGCGATGAAGCACTGAAATCTCTACCGGCAGCAGCCATGGAAGAGCTTTTTACGCTGTTCCCCGATCTTGTCGAAACCCCGATGCAAAAGACCAACTACAAAATCCCGGTGGGGGGGCGGCAAAAGCGATTGATCGCTCGGCATGCACGGAACCGGCGGCCGCTTTTGGCAGATTACGACTCTTCTTCGATTCCAGTGTGATCGCTCTTAGATGACGCAGAGCCAAAACAGGTGTATTGCCTGCATTCCGGCCTGCTGCGGGCACCGCGCTCTTTTGCTAGGTGCCTGCCTTCGTCAAAGCCTTACCGCCGCCGGTCGCGACGTGAGCTCATAGGCTGGAACGCCACACCCACATGCGCTTCGCAATAAGGTTTGCCTGCCTCAACGGGCAGACCGCAAAACCAGAAATCCTCGGTCGCGGGGTCGCCGACGGGCCATTTGCAGGTCTTCTCGGTCAGTTCCATCAGCGTCAGCTTTTTGGCTTTCTTCTCAACCTCGTTGACCTTGGCCAGCGCCTCGGGGCTGATCTCGTTCGCTGAAGGTTGCGGCGGCAGCGGTTGACCGGCCGGGATGATCTGACGGCGGGCCGGAACAGCGGGCTTGGCCTCGGCTGCCGGCGCTGCGGCTGGACGTGCCGGTTCCGTCTTGGGCGTGGGTTTGGGCTTGGCCTCGGCCTTGGGCGCGGGCGCTGGTTTTTCCTTTGGCTCAGCCTTGGCGGGGGTCGCGCCGGTTGCGCGATTCGACAGGCCCAGCCGGTGGACTTTGCCGATAACCGCATTGCGGGTCACACCGCCCAGTTCCTTGGCGATCTGGCTGGCCGACTGGCCCTCGCCCCACATCTTTTTAAGCAGCTCTACACGCTCGTCAGTCCAGGACATCATTTGCCTTTCAAAAGCGGAAAGCGGCCCCGGATTCGGGCCGCCTTGGGAATTCGTCTCAGCCCCCTATTTTAAACACTGCGGTCCGAGTTACAAGCGGTCTTCGAATCAGGTAGAGGGCAGATCATGCAGAATCTCATGGATCAGGAGGCACGCCGCTTTGGTGCGGTGAACTGGATGGGTCTCTATACGCTGGCCCGGCGGGAAACTTTGCGGTTTATGGCGGTGTGGACGCAGACACTTTTGGCACCGCTGGTGACTGCGGGGCTGTTTCTGCTGATCTTCAACATCGCTATCGGGCCCAGCCGGTCTGATGTGATGGGCGTGCCATTTTTGACCTTTCTGGCGCCGGGCATCATGATGATGACGGTGATCCAGAATGCGTTTGCCAATACTTCGTCCTCGATGGTGATCTCGAAAGTACAGGGCAACATCGTCGATACCCTTATGCCGCCGCTTTCGCCGTTAGAGATTCTGCTGGGATACCTTGCGGGCGGCATTGCCCGTGGCTTTCTGATCGCTGTTGTCGTTGCAACCGCGCTGGCGCTGGTGCTGGGTATTGTCCCGCAGAACCCACTGATCGCCATGATCTTTGTAGTGCTGGGAGGTGCCTTTATGGGCGCGCTGGGCCTTTTTGCCGGGATATTCGCCAATAAGTTCGACCAGATGGCTGCGATTACCAACTTCATCGTCACGCCTTTGGCGTTTCTTTCTGGCACCTTTTACTCGGTCGAGGCATTGCCGCCGGTTTTGTACCGGCTAAGCCACGCCAACCCGGTTTTCTATCTGATCGACGGGCTGCGCTACGGTATGATTGGGGTTTCGGACAGCTCGCCCTACCTTGGGATGTTGATCTGCACGGCTGCAACACTGGTGGTCGGTGCACTGACCTGGCAGATGCTGCGAACGGGCTATCGGCTCAAGGCCTGACGGTGCCGCGCCTCGCGCCACACAAGAATCAGCCCTCCGGCCAAGATGATGGCAGATCCAATCAGGCTGACCGCGTCGGGGACCACATCGAATATCGCAAAATCATATAGCGCAGCGAACAGCAGTGTCGCATAGCTTATCGGCGCTACGAAAGACGCATCTGCCCGCGCCATGCCGTTAACGAAACAGGCCTGTGCGCAAGCCATCAATGCGCCGATCCCCGCAAGGGCCGCCCATTGCGCCGGGCTGGGCATCTGAAACACGAAACTCACCGCGACCGACGCGATAGTCAGGCCCATAGCGTTGTTCACCAATAGAATTTGGATCGGGCTCTCTCGCCCTGACAGCTTTTTGATAAAGATCAGCTCCATCCCGATGACGACCGCCGCCGCCAGCGCCAGTAACGCCGCAGGTTGGAAGCTCGCAGGTGTCGGGCGCAGCAGAACCATAGCCCCGATCAGGGCCACCGCCGCCGCCAGCCAGCGCCAGGGGCCGACGCCTTCTTTCAGCAAGGGAATGGCCAGAACCATCGCAAAGACCGGGTTCAAGAACGAAATCGCCGTCGCATCCGCCATCGGTATGAATGCGACCGATGCAAACATCAGCGTGATTCCCAGCCAGCCAAAGCTTGTCCTACCGATATGCAGTCCCCAATGGGGCCGCCGCAGGGTAGGGCGCATGATGCCCACTGCCGAAACGATGACGAGGAAGGCGAATAGAAACCGCCCGTGGCTGATCTGCATTGGATGCAAAGGAGCACCTAGCGTATCTGTCCCCAAAGCTTTGGCCAGCAGGGTGGTTGCCGCAAGGAATGCACTGGCGACAAAAATCAACAGTGCCGCAAGGGGCGGGTTATGCGCTTTGGGAACGAACATGCGTAAGCGGTGATGTACGGGTGGACGAAAGGCAAGAGGTAAAACGGTCAGGGCTGTCCCGACGGTGTTGCAAGAGCCTGTTTGGCCTGTCGCAAGCTGTCCAGAAAACGATTTGCGCGGCCGATCCGCGCCTCAACCTCTTCGATCCGTTCCTGAAGAAATGCTACGCCGTCAAAGGTTTCGGGATCAGCCGCACCAAGTTGCCCCAGCAGAGTTGCAAGTTGGGCGATACTGATCCCCGCCGCCTGTGCATCGCCGATCTGTTCCAGCGTGATCAGCGTGTCATCCGGGTAGTCGCGATAGCTGTTTGTCGCTTCTGGCCCGGGGCGCGAGGCAATCAATCCGTGCCGTTCGTAAAACCGCAATGTGTCGCGGGGCAGCCCGCTTCGGCGGGACAGTTCTCCGATACGCATCTGTAAAACCATTGACTATACTCTATGGTTTTGATCTTATGGCCCGTGGTCAAAGCCTGCAAGGGGAAAGATGATGGGATCCAAATGTCAAAGCTGCGGCATGCCTCTTAGCAAGGATACCGAAGGGGGAGGCAGCGAAGCGGACGGAACCCGCAGCACACGGTATTGTTCACTCTGTTACGCTGACGGTGCGTTTCGACATCCCGATGCCTCGTTCGAGGAATTTCAGTCCCATTGTCTGGATGCGCTGGTGAACAAGGGCATGCCCCGCATTCTGGCCTGGGCTTTTACGCGCGGTATGGGTCGATTAGACCGCTGGAGCGAAGGCTGATACGGGGGTTGCAGCGTTGCAGCAACAAAGCCCTTTTCATCGCAAATCTTCGGCGCTATACGGCATCCATGATCAAACACGCTGATATCCTGCGACTTCGACGCCGACGCTTTGCCGCGTAACCGGCCCGTTTGATCCTTTTGCGCTGCCCAAATCGGCGCATCTCCCACCAAATCAGTTGACGAACATGGCCCTCGTGTATCACTCACGGGGCTCAACATATCGAAAAGGATGATCCGATGATCCCGTCCGTTCTGCCGACCTATAATCGTGCGCCCCTGACCTTTGTGAAGGGCGAAGGCGCTTGGCTGACCGAGGCGGATGGCCGACGTTTTCTGGATATGGGCGCGGGGATTGCTGTGAATGCACTGGGCCATGCGCATCCGGCGCTGGTGAACGCGCTGACGGAACAGGCCCACGCGCTGTGGCATGTGTCGAACCTTTATAACATCCCTCAGCAGCAGGCGCTGGCTGATAAGCTGGTTGAACATACCTTTGCCGACACGGTGTTCTTTACCAATTCAGGCACGGAAGCCTGCGAGCTGGCTGTGAAAATGGCACGCAAATATTTCTACGATAAAGATCAGCCCGAACGGGTCGACATCATCACCTTTGACGGTTCGTTTCACGGTCGGTCTTCGGCAGGTATCGCCGCTGCGGGGTCCGAGAAAATGACCAAAGGCTTTGGCCCGCTGCTGCCCGGCTTTGTACACCTGACATTTGGTGATCTTGACGGCGTCACCAATGCGATCTCGGACAAGACCGCGGCGATCTTGATCGAACCCATTCAGGGCGAGGGCGGTATTCGCCCCGTCCCTGATGCCGAGCTCAAAGCGCTGCGTCAGATCTGCAACGACAATGGCCTGTTGCTGATCCTCGACGAGGTCCAATGCGGCGTTGGGCGTACCGGTAAACTTTTTGCCCATGAATGGGCGGGCATCACGCCTGACATCATGATGGTCGCCAAGGGCATCGGTGGAGGGTTCCCTCTGGGTGCGGTGCTGGCCACCGAAGACGCGGCCAGCGGCATGACGGCAGGTACGCACGGGTCGACCTATGGCGGAAACCCTCTCGGTTGCGCGGTGGGCTGCGCGGTGATCGACCAGGTTGCAACCCCCGCCTTTCTGGACGGGGTCAATCGCAAGGCGGGCATGTTGCGCCAGAAGCTCGAAGGATTGATTGCAAATCATCCGGACGTGTTCGAAGAGGTGCGCGGCGCAGGGCTCATGCTGGGTCTGAAATGCAAGGCGACCAACTTGGACGTGGTGAATGCGGGATATGATAACGGCCTCATCACCGTTCCCGCCGCTGACAATGTGATCCGCCTATTGCCGCCTTTGACCCTGACAGAGGACGACATTGCACAGGCGGTTATTCGTCTGGAGAAAACGGCCGCGCAGGTCGATAGCAATCTGGCGTCTGCCTGAGCCCACCCGATTAGAAAAGCGAAACGACATGAAGCACTTCCTCGACATTCACAAAACCAATGAAGCCGCTTTGCGGGGCATGATCGACCAGGCTGCTGCCATGAAGCAGGCGCGTCTGGGGCAGCCAAAGGCGGCACCGGATGACGAATTGGCACTCAAAGACCGCATGGTCGCCCTGATCTTTGAAAAACCGTCAACCCGGACGCGCGTGTCCTTTGATGTGGGCGTGCGCCAGATGGGTGGTCAGACGATGGTCCTTTCGGGCAAGGACATGCAGTTGGGCCACGGCGAAACCATCGCTGACACCGCCCGCGTGCTGTCGCGCTATGTCGATATGATCATGATCCGGACATTTGACGAAACCATCCTAACCGAAATGGCGGAATACTCGGACGTGCCGGTGATCAACGGCCTGACCGATCGCACCCATCCTTGCCAAATCATGGCCGATGTTCTGACGTTCGAAGAGCACCGAGGCCCGATCGCTGGGAAGAAAGTCGTTTGGACTGGCGATGGAAACAATGTGTGTGCCTCGTTCCTTCACGCGGCGGGCCAGTTCGGGTTTGATCTGACTTTTACGGGCCCGGCGCAATTCGACCCCGAAGAGGATTTCATGGGTTTTGCCCGTCAAAAAGGGTCCAAGATTGTTGTGGAACGGGACCCCTACAAGGCTGTAGATGGGGCCGATCTAGTTGTCGCCGATACCTGGGTTTCGATGCACGACTCTCAATCCGCGAAAGAACGGCGCCATAACCTGCTGCGTCCTTATCAGGTAAACGCCGAATTGATGGCCCATGCCAAACCCGATGCGCTGTTCATGCATTGCCTTCCTGCGCACCGCGAAGAAGAAGCGACATCCGATGTCATGGATGGGCCGAACTCGGTCATTTTTGACGAGGCCGAGAACCGACTGCACGCCCAGAAGGCCGTTATGCGTTGGTGTCTGGGTGTCTGAACACATGAAAATGGCAAGAGAGAGCCGCGTGCTCTCTCATGATTTCCGGAGTGCACAATGCCCCATTTAGTCCTCGAATTCTCTCAGGGCCTTGAAGAGAAACATGATTTCCATGCGGTCTGCGAGAAGTTGTTTGCGGTGCTTTCTGAACATGCTGAGTTTGATGCACCGGCCCTTAAGATCCGTGCCAATCCGGTCACCTATTTTCGGATCGGGACCGAACCGCAGACCTTTGTCCATGCGACGCTTTTATTGATGCAGGGCCGGGATGAGGCCACGCGAGCTGAACTGAACGCTACCGTTTTGGATGTTCTGACTGTTGCCATGCCCGAGGTTGGCAGCATCACGGTGCAAGAGGTCGAACTGAACCGTGCGTCTTATGCCAAACGCCTGGCGTGATTGTGTTTGGCAATTTGTCTATCTGAAGCACGGCGACTGACACATTCTTTGGCCGCAAGCAACATTCCTTTGCAGGGCAGCAAAAATGCCCTGCATTCCCCGTCAAACAGGTGATCGGATAGCGAGCTGTTTGGATGGTTCTTTTCTCAGGTGGAACTTCTGTTAGAATTATTATGTAATAACATTAATGATATGTCATAACGGACAAAAATCCACCGGAGTTGTGCAATTTTTGAGGTTTCTTTCAGGTGCAGCGGCCTGCATCTTGCAGGGGCGAACCGTTGCCTGCCGAAAAAGGGAGAAACTGGAATGAGCTGGAACCCGTCTCACAACCCCGATCGTTTGACTGAGAACCCGTCTTTAGAGGCACTGATCATTCCTCGTGCACGTGATCTGGGTGGGTTCGAGGTGCGCCGCGCGCTACCCTCGGTCAAACGACAGCTTGTTGGCCCGTTCATTTTCTTTGACCAGGTCGGTCCTGCAGAATTCATCACAGAAGGCGGTATAGACGTTCGGCCACACCCTCATATCGGGTTGGGCACGGTCACCTACCTGTATAAAGGGGAATTTGAGCATCGTGATAGCTTGGGCACCCATCAGATGATCTATCCCGGTGAGGTCAACTGGATGATTGCAGGACGTGGCGTGACCCATTCTGAACGCACCAGCAAGGAAACGCGCAGCAAAAGACACAGTCTTTTTGGCATTCAGACCTGGATCGCGCTGCCAGAGGAACAGGAAGATATTGCACCGGACTTCGAACATCATAAACAATCTGCGCTGCCCCATATTCAGGATGCTGGGATCAGCGCTCGTCTCATCCTTGGCTCGGCTTATGGTGAAAGCAGCCCGGTCACGACACTGTCTGAAACCTTCTATCTGGACGTGCAGCTTGCCCCCGGGGCCTCTTTTCCTTTGCCTGATGATCAAGAAGACCGCGGTGTTTATGTGACGGAAGGAACGGTTGAGATCGCCGGCGATCAGTTCACCCAAGGTCGTATGATGGTGTTTCGGCCAAGGGATCGCCTTTCCGTTCAGGCAGGGCCGCAGGGTGCGCGGCTAATGTTGCTTGGAGGTGCGACGTTGAACGAGGATCGTTATATCTGGTGGAACTTCGTGTCGTCCTCAAAGGAAAAGATAGAAGCAGCCACCCGCGAATGGAAAACGGCGGACTGGGCCAAAGGGGCTTTTCAACTGCCTCCGGGGGACGATCAAGACTTCATCCCGATTTCAGAAGACCTTGAACGCACCCGTCCGAGGCGCGCGCGCTGACCTCGCGTCAGTTGGCCTTGTCTGACAGGCGGATCGCGGCAATCTTTGACCGAAGGGGAGGGGCGTCATGAGGATCGCAATCGCGGGGGCGGGCAGCATTGGATGTTACTGCGGGGCTTTGCTGGCCCGATCCGGTCACGATGTCACCCTGTTGGGGCGGGCACGAATCCTCGACCCGATCCGGGATAAGGGGCTGATGGTCACAGATTTTTCAGGCCTGCGGTGTCATGTGACCAACCTGTCCCTGACCGAAGATCCGGCGGAACTGAGTGATGCTGAAATAGTCATTGTCACGGTAAAGACCGGCGCGACGGAAGAGATGGCGAAGCAAATCGGAAAATATGCACCAAAGGCTGTGATCCTTTCCTGGCAGAACGGGTTGGAAAATGCAGGCACCTTACATACGATGCTTCCGCACCACGATGTCCGCGCCGGTATGGTGCCGTTCAACGTCGTACCGACAGATACCGGCGGATTTCATCGCGCGACTTCTGGTGAAATCGTTATCCAATCCGGCCTCGGCGATTTGGGAGCAAAGCTGACTGGCCCCGACCTACCGGTGTCAGAGAGTGACCAGATCGAAGCCGTCCAATGGGGCAAGCTGGTGATCAATCTCAATAACGCGCTGAATGCGCTGTCCGGGTTGTCGTTGAAACAGCAGTTGCTGGACCGCAACTGGCGCCAACTGATGGCAGATCAGATGTCCGAGGCTCTGACCGTGTTGCGATCCGCAGGACAACCGATTGTGTCAATGACGCCGCTGCCCGCATGGATGACACCGTATATCCTGCGTCTGCCTACGCCTTTGTTTTCGCGGGTCGCATCCCGGATGCTGATCATTGACCCTTCGGCGCGCACCTCTATGGCCTATGACCTGATGGCAGGGCGCCCAACGGAAATCGACAGTCTGCAAGGCGAGATCATCCGTTTGGGCGAGCAGCAAGGCATTGCGACCCCAATCTGCGCGCAGGTTCGCGAAAAGATTGCACAGAACCCAAAATCCCCGCTTACTCCCGAGCAAATCCGAAGCTGATGGGTTAGAGAAAAGCCGTCAGTGTCCAGAAGATAGCGGCTGATAACACTGCGGTAGCGGGGACCGTTATGATCCAGGCAGCCACGATCGTCATGAAATGCGAGCGACGGACGAGTTTCCGGCGTTTTTTCTCTTCCTGTGCCTGGCGCCGTTCGGGCAGGCGTTGGTGGTTCGCGTTCTTTCTGCGCCGCTCGGCATGCCATTCGCGATAGAAGCCCACTCCGAAGACCGCTCCCACTGCGATATGGGTGGAACTGACGGGCAGGCCCAGCCAACTGGCCAGGATCACAGTGATCGCCGCAGAAAGGGCGACACAGAATGCGCGCATTGGGTTGAGCTTGGTGATCTGACTGCCGACCATCCTGATCAATTTTGGGCCAAACAGGAACAGCCCAAAGGAAATTCCCAGCGCTCCGATCACCATAACCCAGGTTGGAATTGCGACTTGTGCAGCGAAATCCCCGAATTGCGCCGTATGCACGATTGCCGCCAACGGACCAACCGCATTTGCCACGTCATTGGCGCCGTGGGCAAAGCTAAGAAATGTTGCTGAGATAATAAGTGGTAGCCCAAACAGCGTTTTCAGAGACTTCGTTCTGTTTTCAAGTCCTTCTGATCTGCGATGCACCCAAGGGACTGTCACCAGCCATGTCAGAAATCCTGTGGCCAGACCGAACAGCAAAGCGACTTCAAGCTCAACTTTGACAAGCTTGTTCAGGCCTTTGACGGCCAAATAGGTGGTAAAGGCACCAGCCATGACAGCAACGAGTATCGGCACCCAACGGCGGGCAGCGGCGATCTTGTCGTCTTGATACTGAATTTTGGCATTGATCAAAGCCAGAAAGCCAGCGGCAATAATTCCACCTAACACAGGAGAGATGATCCAACTGGCGGCAATGGCGCTCATCGTGGTCCAACTGACCGCGCTTAGGCCAGCTGCCGCGATGCCCGCCCCCATGACGCCCCCTACCACCGAATGTGTGGTCGAAACAGGCGCGCCGACCCAGGTGGCCAAGTTGACCCACATGGCTGAAGAAATCAGAGCCGCCATCATCGCCCAGATAAAGACGGTGCTGTCGTGAACCGATGCCGGGTCTATAATCCCTTTCGAAATCGTCGACACTACATCCCCACCTGCCAGCAAGGCCCCCGCGCTTTCTGCGATGGCGGCGATGACGATTGCGCCGGTCATGGTCAGCGCGTTGGCCCCGACAGCGGGGCCCATGTTATTGGCAACGTCATTTGCGCCGATATTGATGGCCATATAGGCCCCAAAACCCGCTGCCGCGACAACGATCAACCCGCCATCAGCCCGCCCAAAAACCACTGCGGCCGTCAGCCCGGCCAGCGCAATAAAGGCGAAGGCGATACCCGGCGCCAGCATGGGGCGTGCCACATGGGCATTGGCATACTCAACGCGCGAGATGCGCGCCAGATCGCTGTCCAGCGATTGCCAACGGGGTTTGGAGCTTGGGTTCGACATCAGGCTATTGCGGGCGGCTTCCAAAAGAACACCCGCGGCTATACGGTTTCGCTCAGACGAGCAACCGTGGCGTCATCACTTTTTGTGGAGGTGTCACAGCTGCAGCAGCAAAGCGCGCAGTTCGGGTTCCTGAACACGTTTGGCCGCTATCACGGGCGAAACCCACTCGCGGGTCCTTTCCTCGGCCTCGGGGTAGATATCGGCCAGTTCCTGCACTTCGATCCGATAGACATTGGTCACCACAGTCTGGCTGGCCCCGTCTTTCAGGATCTTGTCATAAGTATATTGCCCAACAGGGTCTTTGGATAGGGATTGGGCGCGCACGCCGGCTTCTTCCCAGGCCTCTTGCCGGGCAGCCTCGGCGCCGTCCAGGCCATCAATCGGCCAACCTTTGGGGATGATCCAGCGTCCGGTGTCCCGGCTGGTGATCAAAAGAACCTGCAGCCCGTCCTGTGTTTCGCGGGTGCACAAGGCGCCAAACTGCACCCGATGGGGGCGCAGGAACAGAGGCCGGGCGACCTCTTCCCAAATATTTCGCAGCCATTTTGTCATGTTTGTCGTTCTCGAACCCGGGTTTTACCTGAGCAGCCCACATAGCAATGAAACAGATAATCTTCAATGAACGCCCGGAATCACCATGCTTTCCGCATCTTCATGCCAAGAATTCTCGACGAAAATTCCCGACGCCCGCCTAATTACGACGTTTTGCGCGCAAGGTGGGGTCGGCCTTGGTCGGATCTTCGGGCCAAGGGTGTCTGGGATATTGCGCGCGCATGTCTTTGCGCACATCCGCGTATGATCCAGCCCAGAAACCGGGCAGGTCGCGCGTGATCTGGATGGGTCGTTGGGCCGGTGAAAGAAGCGTGATCTTGAGGGCCTCACCGCCAATGACCGGATGGCGCGTTACGCCAAACAGTTCCTGCAGCCGCACCGAGATTTCCGGTACTGCACCGCCATAATCTATCGGCACCTTTCGCCCCAGAGGAGTTTCAAACGACCCTGGAGCGCGCCGGTCCAGTTCCTGCGTCTGGGCCCAGTCCAGTCGGGCGCGCAACGCTGGCAACAGGTCGAACCGTTTCCAGTCTTCAGCATTGCGGACGCCGGAAAGCATCGGCAACAGCCAGTCTTGCAGCGTGTCGGTCAACCCCTCGATCGAGAAATCAGGCAGCTCTGCGCCTTCGGTCCGGACCAGTTCCACCCGTGCCGCCAATCGCGCAGCGGCCCCGTTCAATCGCAGGCCAAGATCACGGACGCCATCCAGCATCGCCAATGCAACTGCTTCGTCCGGAACCTCTTTCCAAACACGATCACTCAACGTGATTGCGCCGAGCCGTTCTTGTTTGCGCGCAACGACACGGCGGTCACGTTTTGACCAGTCGCAGACCTCGATCCAGGTGATCTGATCCTCGAACAAGTCACGAATTTCCTTTTCCGAGATCTGTGCGGCCATGCGCACCTTTGCTTCGCGGGGGTTGCCATCGGTATCGGTCACAACCAGGTAAGGCGCGGCAGCCAGCGTATCGCTGCCATCCAGCACAACACCCTTCCCTCCTGACAACACATAACGCGGCTCATCCCCTTTGCGCCGTTGTCCAATGCGATCGGGATAGGCGAGTGCAGCTGTTGCCGCTGGGCTGAAGTCGGACAGGTTGCCTTTGCTTTGCAGCCGCTTGGTCTCGGTTTTTATCCGTTCTAACGCACCAATGTTGACCTGCCAGACACGGTTGCGTTGAAAGGCGCGCATATCTCGCATGGCTTCGAGCCTAAGCAACATATCCACCGGCGCACCCCGTAAGGGATCGCGCTCGGCCATGAGAGCGGCCAAAGGTGCGGCGGCGGGGCCGACCTGTTCCAGCATATGTCCCAATCGCGGGTGCAGAGGTAGCGCCGCTAGTGACCGCCCGTGGTCGGTGATCCGTCCCTTCCCATCCAGCGCGCCCAGCATCATCAGCAACGTGCGTGCCTCTGTCATCGTGCCCTCTGGTGGAGGGGTCAGGAAAGACAGTTCTTTGGGGTCCGCCCCCCAAAGTGCCAGTTCCAGCGCCAGCCCGGTCAGGTCGGTTGCCTCGATCTCGGCCGGGGGATAGGCGGCCAGCGCGCCTTCTTCGCCCTTCGACCATAAGCGATAGCACTTGCCTTCGGCGACACGACCAGCGCGGCCAGCGCGCTGCGTTGCCTCGGCGCGCGTCACCCGCTCGGTTACTAGTCTGGACATACCCGAACCCGGATCGAAACGCGCCCGCCGAGCCTGTCCCATGTCCAAGACCACGCGAATGTCTGGAATGGTCAACGAGGTTTCGGCAATGGACGTAGCCAAAACCACTTTGCGACCGGTTTCGACCGGTGCAATCGCTTGGCGCTGGGCAGCGAAAGGCATCGCGCCGAATAGTGGTCGCACCGTAGCTTTGCTGGATAGCCGGCCAGCCAAGGCGGCCTCTGCCCGGCGGATTTCGCCTTCTCCGGGCAGGAACACCAACATCCCACCTTCTGTATCGCGCTCGGCCTGAACCACAAGATCGACCAATGCGTCCAGCTTTCGCGCCCGTTGTCCTAGCGGTCGGTCCAGCCAACGTGTTTCGACCGGGTAGCTGCGCCCTTGGGACGTCACAACGGGGGCCTCCATCAACCGCCCCACGGGTTCAGCGTCCAGCGTTGCCGACATTGCCAGCAGGATCAGATCGTCCCGCAATGCCCCGGCGACCTCAAGGCACAAGGCCAGGCCGAGATCCGCGTTCAGGGACCGTTCATGGAATTCATCGAAAATCACCGCACTAATGCCGGGCAGATCGGGTTTGACTTGCAGCATCCGGGTCAGGATACCTTCGGTGACGACCTCGATCCGGGTCGATTTCGATACCTTCGCCTCGCCCCGCACGCGATAACCAACTGTGTCGCCCATGCGCTGTCCCAGCGTATCGGCCATGCGCTCAGCAGCAGCCCGGGCCGCCAAGCGGCGGGGTTCCAGCATCACGATCTTGCCATCGCATAGCCCCGCCTCGAGTATCGCCAGCGGCACTCGTGTTGTTTTCCCCGCGCCCGGAGGCGCCTGCAGCACTGCGCGGCCCGAAGCCTTTAGGGCGGCAAGAAGGTCAGGAATGGCGTCGTCGATGGGCAGGCGTATCATGCGGGCTTTATCCGCCAACGGTACGACAAGGTCCAGTTCCGTCTCTTATACCCGGAGAGCGCATATCCCAGAGGTAAATTCTTGTGCGCTCTGGTCTGGACAAACCCCTCATTGGGACGGCAACTAGAACTGCCGCAACTGATTGGGGGCGAAATGGAACTGGACAGCCTGAGTGACAGGATTTTGAACGGAGACCGGCGCGCGCTGGCCCGTGGTATCACGCTGGTGGAAAGCGGTCGCGCCGATCATCGTGCGCAGGCGACGGAACTGCTGACCAGATTGACCAAAGAGGGCCGCCAGGCCCTGCGGATCGGATTGTCAGGAACGCCCGGCGTCGGCAAGTCCACGTTCATCGAAAGCTTTGGCATGATGCTGACAGGGCAGGGGCTGCGCGTTGCGGTTCTTGCAGTTGATCCCAGTTCGACTCGGTCGGGCGGGTCCATTCTGGGGGACAAGACCCGGATGGAACGCCTGAGCCGCGAGAAAAACGCCTTTATCCGTCCATCACCCAGCCAGTCGCACCTGGGCGGTGTTGCCCGCCGCACACGTGAGGCCATCGCTTTATGTGAGGCCGCTGGGTTCGATGTTGTTTTGATCGAAACGGTTGGTGTCGGGCAATCGGAGACGGTTGTCTCCGAGTTGTCGGATCTGTTTATGCTGTTGCTTGCCCCGGCGGGCGGTGACGAACTGCAGGGCGTCAAGCGCGGTATCATGGAAATGGCCGACATGATCTTGGTCAACAAGGCGGATGGTGACCTGAAATCTGCTGCCACTCGCACCTGCGCCGATTATTCCGGGGCGCTGCGTCTGTTGCGTAAACGCCCCCAGGACCCGGAAGGGTTTCCCAAAGCGATGACTGTCTCAGCGGTCGAGGAACATGGGCTGGCTCAAGCCTGGGAGGAGATGCAGTCCCTCAGTAAATGGCGCCGTGAAAATGGCCACTGGGAGGTCAACCGCGCCACGCAAGCACAATATTGGTTCGAACAAGAGGTTCGGTCTGCCCTTCTGGCGCGTCTGGCGACTCCACAAGCGCGCTCGGAAATGGAGCGTCTGGGCTCGCAGGTCAGCACTGGTCAGCTCAGTCCGTCGGTTGCGGCGGAACATATGTTGTCTGCTTTAGTCGCTGGCTAAGGCCTTATTCAAGCCTTTGATCTCATTCTCTTTCTGATTTCGGATCGGTGGGTTATCGCCCATAGGTTGCAAGTTGATCCAAACTTGATGCAAACTCAGGTTAAGGCCGCGCATCTGTCGCCAGGCCGGATATGCGGGAACCGTCAGCTATGCCCGATATTACTGGGACCAACGGCAACGACGATATCGACGTTAACAATGACACGGGGACCCTGAACGGTTCACCGGCTGGAACTCCGATTGATAATATCCGCGGCCGGGGTGGCGACGACGACGTCGACATCAATAACAGCACGATTACCGGGAATGTCATCGGCAATGCCGGCTCCGACACGATCACCGTCACCAGCAGCACCATTGGTGGCAGGATTGCCAGCGGGTCGGATGACGACACTGTCGATATCAGTGGCTCGAGTGTTGGAAACATCCGGCTGGGGAGCGGCAACGATACCCTGAATTTCACCAGCACCAGCGTCAGTGGTGATTTGCGGGGTGGCGGCGGGACCGACACGTTGAACTTACCTGTGGGTACCGTCATCACCGATACCAATTTTGGCGTCATTAACGTCGTAGATGGCGTAGGCTATACCCTGTCCAGCGGGACATTCACCCTACCATCCGGTATCACGGTCACATATTCTGCCTTTGAGAACGGAAGTGGCGTTCCTTGTTTTACCCGTGACACGCACATCCTGACGCAGGACGGCATGAAAGCAATCCAAGCGCTACGGATCGGGGACATGGTCCCGACCATGGGGTGC
Organism: Ruegeria faecimaris; assembly: GCF_900182615.1. Taxonomy (GTDB): domain Bacteria; phylum Pseudomonadota; class Alphaproteobacteria; order Rhodobacterales; family Rhodobacteraceae; genus Ruegeria; species Ruegeria faecimaris. The sequence continues at coordinate 81,487 of NZ_FXTE01000008.1, forward strand.
GACCCTCAGCCTATACGCTGGATCGGTCGTCGACAGTTTGACCGCGCCGCCTTGCTGGTAAATCCCAGGCTCTTGCCGGTACGAATCCTTGCAGGTGCGCTGGGCGAGGGTTTGCCGCATCGCGATCTTCTGGTCTCACGCCAGCACAGGATGCTGGTGCAGTCCAGAATCGCGGAACGCATGTTCGGCACCACCGAAGTTCTGATTCCGGCGATCAAACTGACCTCACTGCCGGGAATCTATATCGATGAGGCCGTGCAATCGGTTGAGTATTTTCACCTGCTATTTGATCGCCATCATGTCATCTTTGCCGAAGATGCCCCAACCGAAAGCCTGTTCACCGGAGTCGAGGCCCTGAAATCCCTCGGATCGGAGGCGCGGCAAGAAATTTTCGAAATCTTTCCGGAACTGATCGAAAATCATGGTGAAAACCCGGCCCGGTTCATACCATGTGGACGCCAACAGTCCCACCTGATCCAGCGGCATTTGAAGAACAACAAACCCTTGCTTCAACGCAATGGCGCCTAGGTCTTATAGAGTTTAAGATGGGTGCAAAGATTTCGCACGGCCCGTCTTGACCCTTCCTGTGATTCCCACTAAACGCATCCAACCAGTTTTCGGGCGCGACTTCGGGTTGCGCCCCTTGTGATTTGGCCACGGGTCCTGTACCCAGCCCGCAGATACAAAGGAAGAAACCATGTCGCGCCGTTGCGAACTGACCGGAAAAGGCCCGATGACTGGCAACAATGTCAGCCACGCCAAAAACAGAACTCGTCGTCGTTTTCTGCCCAACCTGAACGACGTAACCCTGCAGTCGGAAACCCTGGGTCGTGGCGTCAAGCTGCGTATCTCGGCCGCTGCCCTGCGTTCAGTTGACCACCGTGGTGGTCTGGATGCGTTCCTGGCCAAAGCCAAGGATGACGAGCTGTCCACCAACGCACTGAAAGTGAAAAAAGAAATCGCCAAGGCTCAAGCTGCGGTCTAAACGTTCTTTTTCATCAAAGATTTCGACCCTGTACCCGAACGGTGCAGGGTCTTTTCTTTTGTCTGATTGAGTTTAGACGATTTCGCCGTCAGAGCGTGATCTTGTTCACATACAGTGTTCTGATGTTTGAATATGTTTGTTCATATTCTATTGGCGGAGTTCGATCTCATGTCTTTCAAATCCTTTGATTCCCTCTCCCTGTTGGCGGCCTTTTTTGGCAAGACGTTTGGGACATGTGTGCGGATGCAGCGTCAGGTGAACAGGTTGCATACTAGCCTGACCAAAGGGTCTGTCAAACGTCCTGGATTGGACAACTGACCTCGTACTGACCAAAATGACCCGAGGGCTTCTGGCGCATTCGATTGTGCTTGAAGCCCTTTTTGTCTCGGGCGTATACCGAAGGCAGGATGAAACACTTTCGGAACAGATTTCTATCATTTGCCCTGTCGCTGCTGGTCATTCTGACCGGTCAAGGGGTGGCTGCGTCGCGTGGCGTTGATACCGCAGTCGGGCAGATGGTGCTGTGTACTGGTGTTGGTCCTGTTGTGATCTATATGGATGCCGAGGGGCAACCGGCAAAGCCCCCGCATTTCTGCCCCGACTATGCGCTGACGTTGCTGGGTGCTATTGCTGTCGTTTCACATGTGCTGCCCGATGCACCAAGTTATGCCGGGCCATTTTTAGAGCGCGGCGACAGGAGCCTAATAGCAGCGCCCGTTCCGTTTCAGCCCGCCCGCGCGCCACCTGCAAGAGCCTGATTAAATTTAACTTTTTCAGACACTTGACATAGGAGAGGCGCAATGTCCCTCACTTCCAAACTTTTGGCAACCCTGGCTGCGGCCGCATTTGCCACCACTGCAATGGCGCAGGAAACCATCACACTAGAAGATGCCTATGCGCGCTCCGCCGGCAAAACGGCGAAAGCGGGCGCGGCCTTTATGGTGATTCAGAACACGGGCGAGGCGGATGACCGTCTTGTTCGTGCGGAATCGGAGGCGGCTGCACGGGTTGAGCTGCACACGCATCTGATCGATGCCAACGGCGTGGCGCAGATGACCCATGTCGAAGAGGGGTTCGTCATCCCTGCCGGTGGTGCGCATGCGCTCAAGCGTGGGGGCGATCACGTGATGTTCATGGGATTGGTTGCTCCGTTTGAACATGGTGCAACTGTGCCTGTGACGCTGGTTTTTGAAAAAGCCGGTGAGGTTGAGATCGACGTGCCGGTTGATCTGGAACGAAAAGACATGGGCGCCCACTCGAACTAAGGTCACGTCAACCTTCAAGCCGCTATGCGGCCGTCATCCACGCGTCAGGCCGGGCTTTGCCCGGCCTGTTTGCCTATCGCTTCAACGGTTAACAACCCGCATCGAAACGCGGTCATGCGCCCGTTTGAAGCGCACTGCCAGAAAGAACATCACGGCGGCGAAAGCCAGAGCGGAAAAGGCAATGGCCCACCCCAGTGCGACCATGCCACTGCCGGGCCAGAACAACAGCACCAACCCAATGATCAGCGCAATGATCCCCGAGTTTCGCACCGTCACGGCATCCGGGTTGTTGCTGGGTATCTGCCGCCATGCCAGCAACGAACCGATGCCGACGATCAGCGCCCAAGCACCCAGCAGGAAAAACGTCAGCCGCGCAACACCCTCGGGCCAGATCAACAGGACAAGTCCGATCAACAGTGCCCCGATGCCGACGCCGCCGATCAATCCGCGCCGTCCAAAGCCCAGTAGGGTCAGGCCGCCATCTAGAACCAAAAGCAGGCCGACCAGTCGCAACAGCAAAGAGATACTGCCCGTTGGCCAAAACAGCGCGGCGATCCCCAATGCTCCGGCCAGACATCCGCGCAACAGGAAGGTCCACCACAGATTTGCCAGTTGGTCGCCAAATGTATCGCGGCCCTCCATACTGGAATCGTCCAGGATTTCTTCGCGCGTGTGGTGGGGGTCGGTCATGGGAGCCTCTTATTTCGATTGTCGTATCAATAATTTTGGTGCCGGTCTGGCGGGCTAAGATTCGCGCAGCAGCTTTTGAACCCAGCGTGGCACGGTTTCGGATGCAGGGCCAAGTATCACCTGATCGAAACTCGAGGCGCCGGATGACGGATCTAGGTTCAACTCGACGGTTCGTGCGCCTGACATTGTCGCCTCGTGCACAAATGCTGCGGCGGGGTAGACCTGACCCGAGGTGCCGATTGAAGTGAAGATTGCAGCATTGGCCAGGTGATCGTAGATCAGGTCCATAAAATAGGGCATCTCACCGAACCATACAACATCGGGTCGGGCGGTTGGGCCACCGCAGGCGGGGCAGGGTTCACCCACCGACATCTCGGGCGGGGCGACCCAGCGGTGATCGCAGGTGGTGCATAAGGCCCCAGCGAGGGTGCCGTGCATATGGATCACATTCTCGGATCCTGCGGCTTCGTGGAGGCCGTCGACATTCTGGGTCACGATGATAACCTCGCCGGGCCAGTTGCGTTGCAGATGGGTCAGCGCGATATGGGCCGGATTGGGTTGCGCCTGTGCAGCCTGCACACGGCGCGCGTTGTAGAACTTGTGCACCACCGCCGGATTGCGGGCAAAGCCTTCGGGCGTGGCGACATCCTCGATCCTGTGCTGCGCCCACAGACCTCCTTCGTCGCGGAATGTGCCCAGCCCGCTTTCGGCGGAAATCCCGGCACCGGTCAGAATGACGATCTTTTCCATTTCCGCCTCACGCGTTACACCCGGTTGTATGACACACCGTATCCTTTTCGTCTGTTTGGGCAATATCTGCCGGTCTCCGGCCGCCGAAGGTGCCTTTCGCGCCCGTGCGCCGCATCATGCCACCGACAGCGCCGGAACCTCTGGCTGGCACATCGGAGACCCGCCTTATGGCCCAATGCAGCAGGCTGCTCATGCCCGTAGTATCGACATCAGCGATCTGCGCGCGCGCAAATTCGTGGCCGAAGATTTTGACCGCTTTGATCTGATCATCGGAATGGATGCAGAGAACCTTACCAATATCGAAAACTTGCGTCCCCGTGGCAACAAAACTCCGGTTCGCTTGCTGACTGATTTCGCTACTGAGACAGGCGCGGATCATGTGCCCGATCCGTATTACACCCGTGATTTCGAGGGCACGCTGGATTTGATCGAAAAGGCCGTCGCAGGTCTTGACGCACATCTGAGGGCTTAGTTGTAGATGCTTTGATGTCTTCGACATTCAGGTGTAAAATCAATCGACGCCTGCATCGGGACCAAGCTCACCTGTTTGGTTCTTTCGCAATCACAGTGGATAAGGTGCGTGTCGTCCGGCTTCTGGTGATTGCAATCGCACCCAAAACCAAAGCGCAGGCTACGGCCTGTGGTGTTGTGATTGCTTCGCCAAAGGCAAGAAAGCCCACAGCAAACATCGTCGGCAATTCAATGCTGCCGACGACCGCAGTTTGAGAAGCGCCGATCAACGGCGAGCAGATCGTATAAATGAGCTGTGGCACAAGCGCTGTGACCAGGCCAATTCCGACGATCAAAATCCAGTCGGAATGCCCCTGCGGGAGCAACTTGGCAACATCGGCGTTCAACATCAGCGGCAACAGCCCGAGAACCGATCCCAAGGAAACCGAAGCAATGCGCGCAAGCGGTGCGATGCGGGACAACCTGTGAACCAAGACACATATTCCGAAGCCGAACCCGATTGGGGCTGCTAGCGACATCAGAAGCGTTGGTATGTGCTGTATAGGAACGGATGCGGGCGATCCTGCAATGAGTGCCGCCAACGTAATGAGGCCCGAGGCGAACAATGCGCGCCTTGTGGGAGTATCGGCGAACAAAGCCCAGGCAATGATCAGCGTGAAAACCGGATAGGTCATATAGAGAACGCCCACAGTCGATGCGGGTAATGTCTCCAGCGCCGTCACATATCCAATCCATCCAAGGCCCATTACCGCGCCTGCCGAAAGCCCCCAAGCAATCTCGCGCCAAGCGTTTCGGTGTATAATAAGAACAGGCAGCAGCAGAATTGCCGTAACGATGTAGCGATAGAACGCGACGGCATAAGGCGCGACGCCTTGCTCGGTCAGCCCTCGGCTAAAAAAGGGAACCAACCCGAAACAAATTGAGGCGAAAAGAACGCCCGCAACCGCAAGCGGATAGGGAATAGTTGATCTCGTCTGTGTTGATATCGTTGCCATTCCAATTTGCTATCACAGGTTTGCGATTGCTGTAGCAGAGATTCGTCGAGCGGTTGCTTCGGTTCGCAAAGCTAACCCTAGTTCAGTTCTGTATGAAGATGGTGGCAGAAACACACGGCGCGTTGGTAATTATGCTTCCAATATCTGCGGTGCCCTACACTAACTCATCACCTTCAACTGCCCGCCCAGCCACGGCACCTGCGCGACTGCCGGATCAACAATCTGGGTCCGCATCAGCCGTCGGATCATGTCTGCAACCTCTTTGGGTACTTGGTCCGACCAGTCAGAGCGGGTGAACAGCGAAATTGTGCGGGCGAAGTCACCGAACGGGACCGGATGCGCCTCCATCCCGTCATGAAACCGGGTCGCACGCATATATCCCAGTGGTGTTGTGATCGCCCAGCCAAGCCCCTGTGCGACCATTGCCATCAGCGCCTGGTGCGAGCCGATTTCAAACCGTTCCTCGAACTCCATTTGCTGGCGCGCCAGATGCGCCTCGATCTGGCGGCTGATCAGCTGATCTCGGGCGTATCGCAGAAAGGGCAGGTCCTGTATTGAATTCCCCACACCCTTTGGGGTCACCAGAATGAAAGGGTCCTGAACCAGAGGGTATTCAATCACACCCTTCAGGACCTCTCCGGAATGCGCGGATACAGCCATATGCAGCCTCTGCGCCTCTAGCTCGGCGAACAGGTTTAGGCTGGGCAACGTGATCAGTTTGAATTTCGACCGGGTCAGGCTGTCGGCCAGCAAAGTCGCCAGCCGCGGGGTCAGATCGTTGTCGAAATCGTCTATCAAACCGATGGAGAGGGTGGTCAGATGCCCCAGATCCATCACGGTCAGTTCGCTTTGGGCCATTTGCAGTTCGGCCAGCACGACCTCGGCCCGCGCCAGAAAGCTGCGGCCGGCTTGCGTTAAACGCATTGGTCGTCGCCCGTGATCGACCAGATCAGTGCCCAATGCCTTTTCCAGATTGCGCAACTGCTGAGAAACCGAAGGCTGGCTGAGCCCCGTGATCTCGGCGGCCTGTGCCACCGATCCTGTCCGCGCCAAAGCCTCGAACACCTCAAGGCCCCGCAGGGTCAGCCCTTTCATTACCATCTGATACACCTTTCGCTGCGCCATATCTGAGGTGCAGTGCGCATCAGGTCAAGCAGCGTGACCAGCTTAGTTGCAGATTGCCTGCGCCATCTGGCCAAAGTTCTTGTACCGATCCCACAGCGCATCATCGCGCGAAGTCTGCGACATCTTCAACTCCTGCGCCTGATGGGGGTCGGTGAACCACTTGGCGACGGTCTTCTGATCGCCCCGCGTCAACGCCTGATCTGCGACGCGCTGAATGCAACTGCACCGTGCCCGCGTAGCCGCCGACCGGTCCGACGCCAAACACGCCCGTTTGATCTGCGCAGCCTCGCTGGGTGCCGGAGCCATCGCCGTCAGCGATGCCGCGCAGAATGCGATTAGGAGGAACTGTTTCATGCTCTTGCCTCGTTTTTGCCTGCCCGGACGGGTCTGATGCCCCTCTCGGTCTGTGGCGGAGTATGAATCAAACGGGGGGAGGGATCAATTGTTTTGACAGGCAAATCAAACGGTGTTGATTTGACGAGGGCACAACTACGCACTGAGGTGCGTCGGAAATGAATAAAAGCAGCTTATTCAAGGAGCAATTTTGTGGTTTCGATCAAAACGTTTTTCTTCTCGATCGCAGTCTGTTTGTCTCCGATAGCAGCTTTGTCAGATTCTGGTTCTCTGCAAGGCGAAGACGTGCCGGAATTCAACGAGGCGGTTCAAGCATGGTTGGATGGCGATGATTTGGTCGCATTGCAAAATCTGGCTGGACAGGCGCAACAAGGCAATACTGCGGCGCAAATCTTGCTGGCGAGTATAGCAAGCGGCAGCAAATACCACTCTCATGTTACTACAGATATGGAGCGCAAGGAGCGCATTGCTTTGTTGCGCAAACCCGGCGGTCTGTCTGGTAAATCTTGGCTGACCGAAGCACAGAACTCAGAGGCCTTAGCCCTGGCGCTTCTTCAAGCGTCCAAGATAGGAGAGAAGGCTCCGGCAATTGCAACGCTCATAGAGTTGGGCGAGCCGCAGACAGCAATAATTGCTGCGCAATCTATGCTGTTAAATGGTGAGGCTGAAGAACTTGTTTCTGTCTTGCAGGGTCTGGATGACAAACTTCCCGAAGAGGCTGATGTATTATTGGCATGGGCGCTTTTTCAAGCTTCACAAGGCTCAGACAGCCCATATGCAGGATCGGCTAGTGTTCCTAGAACTTTGACTGGTAATGAGCATTTCCGACTGTCTGAGTTTGCTTGGGGCCATCTCTCGCCACGCGCACTGGTCGAAGATGGCGAAGCGCGTGAAGCGGCAATTAAACACAGCGGCAATATCCGAGCTTGGACGCCGGTTCGAAATTTCTGTGAAGATCAATGCCCGGACTCTATTTCGGAATGTACTGCAACCGGCGGAAGTTACCTTACGACGCCATTGTCACCGCGCAGCCCGTTGGAAAGTGTAATTTCGAACGAAGTTTATTGGGCCAGTAAGCGTGTCACCGGCGATCTTGCTAGGTCCACTTGGGAAATCATCGTGGAGGCTGACAGTGATGCCAAGGTTCCCGACGCATGTTTCAAACGAAGTATGAAAGAACTGCAGCTAGTCGAAGGTCATGGGTAGGAGCGTTAGGTAAGATTTAGCAGGCCCAAGATGGAGCATACTGATGTATTTGCGCCTTAGCTGTTCTCTGTTTCAAATTTGATCGCCGCTGTTGTTTCAGCAGCCATTGACCAAACCTCAAAATCTATACATATCCCCAATCCATGACAGACCTCGCTCATATCCGCAATTTCTCCATCGTCGCGCATATCGACCATGGCAAATCCACCCTTGCTGACCGGCTCATCCAAGAGACCGGTACGGTCAAGGATCGTGACATGAAGGAACAGCTGCTCGACAGCATGGATATCGAGCGGGAGCGTGGCATCACCATCAAGGCCAACACGGTCCGCATCGACTATACCGCCGACAATGGCGAGCAATACGTGCTGAACCTGATCGACACCCCCGGCCACGTCGACTTTGCCTATGAGGTCAGCCGGTCGATGCGCGCGGTCGAAGGCTCTCTGCTGGTTGTGGACTCGACCCAGGGGGTCGAGGCGCAGACGCTGGCGAACGTGTATCAAGCCATCGACGCTGACCACGACATCGTGCCGGTGCTGAACAAGATCGACCTGCCTGCGTCCGATTGTGACCGCGTGGCCGAACAGATCGAGGATGTGATCGGCATCGACGCGTCCGAGGCGATTCAGGTCAGCGCCAAGACCGGGCAGGGCATCCATGAGACGTTGGAGGCCATTGTCACCCATCTGCCGGCTCCCAAGGGTAATCTGGATGCACCGCTCAAGGCGATGCTGGTCGATAGCTGGTACGACGCCTATCTCGGCGTCATCGTTCTGGTCCGCATCATGGACGGCACCCTGAAAAAGGGCATGCGGGTCAAGTTCATGTCGAACAACACCCTGCACCATGTCGACCGCGTCGGCGTTTTCCGGCCTGAGATGGAGATGGTCGACAGCCTCGGCCCGGGTGAGATCGGCTTCCTCACCGCCTCGATCAAACAGGTCCGCGACACCCGCGTTGGCGACACCATCACCAATGACCGCAATGGCGCAGAAATCGCGCTGGACGGCTTTAAACCCGCGCAGCCGGTGGTGTTCTGTGGCCTCTTCCCCGTCGACAGTTCCGAATTCGAAGACCTGCGCGACGCGATCGACAAGCTGGCGCTGAATGACGCCAGCTTCAGCTTTGAGATGGAAACCTCGGCAGCACTTGGCTTTGGCTTCCGCTGCGGCTTCCTTGGCCTGCTGCACCTTGAGGTCATTCGCGACCGGATTGAGCGCGAATATGATATCGAGCTGATCACCACCGCGCCCTCGGTGATCTATCACGTCTTCATGAAAGACGGCGAGATGATCGAGCTGCACAACCCCGCCGACATGCCCGACCCCTCAAAGGTCGACCATATCGAGGAACCACGCATCAAGGCGACCATCCTTGTGCCGGATGAATTCCTGGGCGACGTACTGAAACTGTGCCAGGACCGCCGCGGCATCCAGATGGACCTGACCTATGCGGGCTCGCGCGCGATGGTCGTCTATGACCTGCCACTGAATGAGGTCGTCTTTGACTTCTACGACCGCCTGAAATCGGTGACCAAGGGCTATGCCTCGTTTGATTATCAGATGACCGGCTATACCGAGGACGCGCTGGTCAAGATGTCGGTGCTGGTGAATGACGAACCGGTCGATGCGCTGTCGACCATGGTTCACCGTGACCGGGCCGAGATGCGGGGCCGGGCGATGTGCGAGAAGCTCAAGGACCTGATCCCGCGCCACATGTTCAAAATCCCGATCCAAGCCGCAATCGGAGGTAAGGTCATCGCCCGCGAGACCCTCTCGGCCCTGCGCAAGGACGTGACCGCCAAATGCTACGGAGGCGACGCCACGCGGAAACGCAAACTGCTGGACAAGCAGAAGGCGGGTAAGAAAAAGATGCGTCAGTTCGGGAAGGTTGATATACCTCAGGAGGCATTCATCTCAGCGTTGAAAATGGATAGTTAAGGTATCTCACATGATATTTGGGCACCCCAATCTTTGCAAAAGTGGGGTGCCAGCTCGTGGAAGGTTGTTATTCTAAGGGTTCATCTTGCAGGTTTTTATCCGTTTTGGGTGTGATCTCGTATCGACCGTCAACTTCAACGCAGTCCAGTCCATTTGCGTCGCAAATAGATTTTATTCCCTTCACTAGGCCATATCCAGCAAGGCCGGCCGCGACCGGAATGGCAGCTACTAGGCCAATCCCACCGAGCATTGTTCCTCCACCAATTGCTGCAAGGCCCGACGTAATCCCCGCAGCAGATAATCCACTCACGGAACCGGCCACCGAAACTGCCGCTACAGATCCAGCTATTCCTGAGGCAGTTCCCCCGACCGCGCCAAGTGTATCAAGGAGAGTTTCTCTTTCGCTGTCCGTCAGCTGGCTGAATTTGTGTCGACCGATAATAACTAGCGCCTTTAAAAGATTCATAAACTCAGGCGTTGCAGCGCTTTTCTTGGTTTCAAGTCGATAAATTGTCGATTCCGAGCATTCTAGCACCTCCGCGAGCTCTCTTCGCGACAGGCCAGAAACTTCTCTTACCAATTTCAATTTTTCCCCACAGTTGTCAGGTGTAATAGGTCCTTCCATGGCTGCTTTTTGCCTTTCATCTTCATAGCCCCACATTGAAAATTTCCTTCACAAACCCTCTCAACTCCAGTCATTTTACATTCAAAGATATGTCAAGATCAAGTCATGTCACAGTCAGTGATCAGTCATGCTCGGTTATTTGCCGATCTACGCGATGGGTTGGTCTCCAATAATGGACTGGAAATCAATGTGATGCATTCTACTCACATCGCCGGGCGGCGTCATGCTGAAAGCATGCCTCCGGAATGACCCGCCCCCGTCAAACCGAAGGTTTGCCTGCGGCAAAACTGGCGGCGCGTTTGCGCCCTGGGGCTCCGCCCGTTCGACCCTGAAACGGTCCATTGGACCATTTCCCAGACGGGCCTCACCCCCTCGGGCCGGCGCTGCCCTAACCTCTGTTGACTGAGCGTCGCAAGAGCTTTTACGAGCCAGGGCTCCGCCCGTTCGCGGCTGAATTCGTCCACTGGACGAATTCCAAGACGCCGCTCACTCTGACCCAGATCAAAGACCGCGTGTGCGCTCAATCCTAGGATCCGCGAAAGTTGAATCCCTGATATGAGGCCCCCATGCTTCCCCTGATGCTGATCGTACATATCTTCCTTGGCTCCACCTTTGCCGGGTCCGCTGTCATTGCGGTTCTGTCGATGGGGTATACGACGCTATACCCTATCCTGATCGCTGCCGGAGCTGGCTTTATTGCGGCGTTTCCGGTTTCGTATCTGGTGACCCGAAAGATCGCGGGATAAGGCCTGTTCGGCCCATTGTGACCAACCTCACAGCCGCATCCCGGCTGGCCTGCTAGAGTTTACGTTGCAGAACCCTAGCAGGAGGCGCAGATGTCCACATCCATGATCCCCTTCATTGCCCTCGGGTCAGCGGGTCTCTATTCCGTTGCCATGGTCGCGATGAAGTTCTGGTGGAAAATCCCCGGCTTGGGGCTTGGCCTGCTGATCGTCGCGACCCTGCTGGCCGGGGCGACGCTCGAACTCGCCGCGCTGCGCGACGAACGGTTGGGCATAATCTATACTGGCATTCTGGGGGCCGAGGTCGTTCTGATCGCCATCGCCTCATTCTTTCTGTTTGGCGAAAACTTCTCGCATCGCGAAGTGTTTGGCATTTCCCTGGTCGTGATCGGCACCGCGCTGGCCTGGGCCTAAGCGCGACAATCTGGTTAGGCTTTTTTAAAGCCTTCATGAAGCTTCCTTCAGGTAAGTTGCAACCGGCACTCAGCCACCCAATCTGTGTAAAAGGCCAGCGAAAGGCCCAGCACAGGAGGTGAGCCAGTGACAGCAAATTCAACTATCGAAGCGGTAAATGCCCCTTCATTTAGGTTGGCTGCGTGGGCTGGCGCAAGATCCTTGGGCTGTATGTAATTTTGAATTTGCGTAGCCTGCGCGATCGAACGAGTTCCGGGCTCGTCTCTGGTCTCCAGGTGAACTGAAGCGTCTCTGGTCCGGTTGGAATTTAGGGGGTACTGGCTGCGAATTGCCGCAGCGCTTAGTAGGTAACTCAACCGGGCCGGAGCGCTTCTCAAATTCAGAACAGGCTTTCAGCGCAATGTGCGGGCAGGTGGCCCTGATTGGTCAGAAAATGCCTCGGTCCTCGGAGGCCGTGGCCAAAGAGCGACCCGTTCACGGCGGGTTTGATTCGAAATATCAGGGATCGGATCGGCGCAATCGCTCACCAAAACCCCCAGAAGGGTCGTGCAGCCCGTTTGCGCCTGCAGAAAGAGTCCAAAATCCCGGGCCGAGCACGTAATTTCACTTGTCCAATGGCAACTCTGCGCAGGAACGTAAAATCTAGAGTTATCCACATCACTCTCCAGCGAGATATCAACAGTTTATCCCCGACTATTTTTTATGCTGCAGTGCTATTTTCTTGCCCGATTATGACCGCGATGTAACAGTCAGGTTACCGCAGAGGTTCTTAGGATCCTGGGTGGGACGCAAAGGCCAAGGGGGTCGCTGCGGTGAAGTAAAATCTTAGGATTTTGTTCTACTGCAAAGACTTACCGGTGCGTGATCAGCTGATTTGGGCGTCAAGTTTGAAACAGGTGATCAAGCTCTCAGAAGGTTAATGCGTGCTGTGCGGGGCCCTCGGGCTCTGTTCAGCGGCTGTGGCCCCTTAGGGGGACAAAGCAACTGGATCGGGACGTCCCTCGGGCGTGTCGAACCGGTAAGGCGTCAGGGGTGTCCTTTGGGCACGTGCAAAGACCGCGTCTGCGCACCTGACGCCTTTTCCTTTTTCCGGGCCCCGGATTCATACAGGCAGCGATTTAATTCCCCCTAAAACGGGAACGGGGTTCTAGCGTTTAAGCAAGAACCCCGTGATCGTGTCAGAAATGCAATGCCGCGTCTATGCACCTGTGTCCGCAAGGATAGCGGGTGTGGGTGCAGAGGGCAACCATATCTTGTATGTCGCCCGATCTTGATCGCTACATTCCGAATGGAATCAGATGTTTTCCTGAACCTCGGTGGCTGCGCCCTGAATTGCGTCACCTGCTTTTTCAATATCTTTACCGGCGCCTTTAGCGGTTTCACATGCGGCGAGTGTGCAAAGGGCCAGTCCAATAAGTGCGGCTCGGATCATAGGTCTCTCCTTTTGTATAAGTCCCGATTTTCGTAGCAGTTTTGCTAATGGTGAACCAGAGTTTTGAACCGGCATTCTATTCTTTACGAAAAAGTGGCCCGATGGCTGCTGTCACCAGAAAGATCACAGCTGCGGCGCAGACGATGCTGGGCCCGGCCGGAGTGTCGGCAAGATACGCACCGCACAGCCCGACAAGGGCGGCAGCTGATCCGATGATTGCGGCCCCGAATGCCATATTTTCAGGTGTTTTCACCAAAGATCGTGCACCGGCTGCCGGGATGACGAGCAGGGCGGCAATCAACAGAACCCCTACCACTTTGATTGCCACGGCAACGGCCAGCGCCATGGTCAGCGTCAACCACACCTCCTCGCGCTTAGGGTCAATGCCGGATGCATAGGCCATGTCCGGGTTCAGCGTGGCGACAAGTAGGGCTGACCAGCGCCAGATCATGACTGCCAGGATCAACGCGCCGCCGCCCCAAATGGTTGCCAAATCGCCTTTGGTGACAGCCAGGATATCACCAAACAGAAAGGCATTTAAATCCAGCCGGACGTCGGACAGCAAGGCGACGGTGACTAGCCCTGCGGCCAGGGCTGTATGCGCTATTACGCCTAGTAATGTATCCATCGCCAACCCCTTGCCACGCAAAAGCGTGACGGTAAGCCCCATGGCAAGCGCTGACGCCACAATCGACGGCAGCATCGGAAGCGAAAATGCCAGAGACAGTGCCACACCCAGAACAGCCGCGTGCGCAGTGGCCTCGCCCAGATAGGCCATCCGGCGCCATACCACAAAGCACCCCAAAGGGGCCGCCGCGAGTGCAACGCCGATACCAGCCAGCGCCGCACGAACCATAAAATCGTCTAACATCAGTTGGTTGTTTCCTGGTCGTGGTGGTGGTCATGGTCGTGCGAATGGCTGTGTTGATGTTGGTAAAGGGCCATCATGCCCTTGGTTCCGCTGCCAAATAAGGCCCGGTATTCAGGTGCGTCCGCGACGGTATGAGGCGACCCCTCGCAGCATATATGTCCGTTCAGACATAGCACACGGTCTGAGGCCGCCATGACAACGTGCAGATCGTGACTGACCATCACGATCGCGCAACCAAGGTCGCGTCTGACCTGCTCAATGCGTTGATAGAAGGCAGCTGCACCCGGTTGATCCAGGCCTTGCGTTGCTTCATCCAAAAGCAAGACCTGAGGATCATCAAGGAGTGCGCGCGCCAGCAGAACTCGTTGAAATTGACCGCCCGAAAGCTGGGTCATTTGCCGGTTGCGCAGATCCGGGACGCCCGCTCGTTCTAGTGCATCCAGCGCTTTGCGGGCCGAGATCCGTTTGGGTAAGCCCAGGAAACGTTGCACGGTCATCGGAAAAGCGGCGTCCAAAGCCAGTTTTTGCGGGACATAACCGATGCGCAGGCCGGGCGCGCGGCTTACCTGGCCTTCTGATGGGGTAATGGCCCCAATGATCGCCCGTAAAAGAGTCGACTTACCAGATCCGTTGGGCCCCACAATGGTCACGATCTCTGCTTCGGAAACTGCCGCATTCACATGTTCAAGGATCGTGCGGCCGTCGATCCGAATGGACATGTTTTTCAATGAAATAAGAGGGGTATTCATGCCGCCGACCCTACACATTCGGGACATAGGCCCTCGGCCTCGACCACTACTCGTTCGATTTGAAACCCCGAGGTGTTCGCCGCAGCGCCCAATCGACCCTGTGTAAGCTCGGTTTCCGTTTCAGCCACTGCTTTGCAGGACCTGCAGATCAGAAACGCGGGGACATGGTCATGGGTCGGGTGGGCGCAGGCTGTATAGGCATTCAGTTGCTCGATACGATGCACGAACCCGTTTTGCACAAGGAAATCCAGTGCACGATATGCGACCGGAGGTTGCGACCCGAGCCCTTCTGCAGCCAGCACAGCCAGGATATCATATGCGCCCATTGCCCGGTGCTTTTCCAACAGGATCTCAAGAACACGGCGCCGGACAGTGGTGAATTGCAGGCGCTTTGTTCTGCACTTGTTTTCGGCCTGAGACAGCGCAGTGTGAACGCAGTGGGCGTGATCGTGTTGTCTGAATCCAACGGTGCTCATGGCGGGACTCCAATGATTTTCAACTTGATATGTAATAACGTCCGGATTAACAAGCGCTCAACGAATGTAATAACATATCATTTCGGAGGGAATATGTTCCGACCCACACTGTATTTGTTCTCAATCGCGTTTGCAGGCCAAGCCATTGCCGAGGCGCCAAGCGTGGCCGTCGATATTGCGCCTGTCCATTCGCTGGTCGCCCGGGTGATGGACGGCGTGGGTGAGCCCAGCTTGATCATTCCACCCGGCGCGTCACCTCATGATCACGCTATGCGGCCTTCTGAGGCGCGGTCTTTGCAATCCGCCGAGATCGTATTCTGGACCGGAGAAGAGCTGACCCCTTGGCTGGTTAAACCCTTGGGCGCGCTGTCGCCGGATGCGCTGCATGTCTCTTTGTTGGATGCGGATGGAACAATTCTCTATGAATTCCGGGATGCGACCGATCATGATGACCATGATGACCATGATGACCATGATGACCGTGCGGATCATGATGGCCACGACGATCACGCGGATCACGACGATCATGCGGGTCATGACGATCACGACGACCATGCGGGCCATGCAGACGACCATGGCCATGATCACGAAGGGGTAGACCCCCACGCCTGGCTGGATCCCGAAAATGCACGTATCTGGGTTCAGGTAATTGCCGCAACGCTCTCAGAGGCGGACCCTGAAAACGCCGATTCTTATCAGCAGAACGCGGCGACCGCAGATCGGGAACTGATTGAACTGAAAGAAAAAATTATGACAGATCTGACAGATATGCAGACGCTGTCATTCATAACGTTTCATGATGCCTATCAGTATTTCGAAAAGCGATTTGGGCTGGAGTCATCCGGCGCAGTCAGTCTTGGCGATGCGTCCTCTCCCGGGCCGGCGCGATTGGCGGCTTTGCGTGAAAAGGTTGAGCATGAAGGAATTGTTTGTGCCTTTTCCGAGCCACAATTTGACACAAGGCTGGTACGGACAGCGATCGAAGGAACCGGGGCCACGATCTTTGAATTGGATCCCGTAGGCGTGAGTTTTGACACGGGAATTTCGCACTATGACAGTTTGCTAATGGCCATGTCCGCCGGCTATCAAGACTGTTCCAAAAGTAAGTCGTAAGTAGCCGGGATAGCGGATTGCTCTTATTCTTCGTTGCAAAAGAGTTCGTAGACAACCTCTAACATCCGGCGTGGCCGTTCATCGGCAAGTCTATAAAAGATCGCCTTGCCTTCGCGGCGAGGCGTCACCAACCCTTCAAGTCGCAACCGCGACAGTTGTTGCGAAACAGCGGCTTGCCGCGCCGAAAGCAGCTCTTCCAGTTCTGTTACTGACTTTTCTCCCGATACCAGGTGGCACAGGATCATGAGACGCCCTTCGTGGCTGATGGCCTTGAGAAAATTTGCAGCATGCGTTGCGTTCTCAACCATTTTGTCGAAATTTTCCGGAGATGTTTCCTGTGAAAGTTGTGGAAGGGCCATCCTCTGTTTCCTTACCAGCCCACACTTTGGGCGCCTGTTTGTGTTGCTGCCTGGAGAAGGTCGCAAGTCAGCTAGTTATGAACATTTACTCTCATATGCATGAATCAAAATGAGGTGAGGGGAAAAGGGGAACTTGTGAGAGTTCGACGCAGATTTCGACTTTGAAGAGCGTATCGCTTTAGTCACCGCTGAATATCTATTTGCATTTGCAGGGCATGAAGTTTCCTGCACCCCTTGCAGCCCCACTGTGGCGATACTAAGACTCAGGTAACAGATTTTCGGGTAGTGTCCCGATCCATAGCAAAGCAGGCAGGTTTCTTATGTTCGATCCCGTTGACACATACATGAACACGCTTGTCCCAATGGTCGTTGAGCAGACCAGCAGGGGTGAGCGCGCATATGATATCTTCTCGCGCCTTCTGAAAGAGCGGATCATCTTTATCAACGGCCCGATCCACGACGGGATGAGCCATCTTGTGGTTGCTCAGCTGCTGCACCTTGAGGCGGAGAACCCGAACAAGGAAATCTCGATCTACATCAACTCGCCGGGTGGCGTGGTCACCAGCGGTTTGTCGATTTACGACACAATGCAGTATATCAAACCGAAATGTTCCACATTGGTGATCGGTCAAGCGGCCTCGATGGGGTCGGTTCTGCTGGCCGGTGGTGAGAAGGGCATGCGCTTTTCCCTGCCGAACAGCCGCATCATGGTGCACCAGCCCAGTGGCGGATATCAGGGGCAGGCAAGCGATATCATGATCCACGCAGCTGAGACGCAAAAGCTGAAGGATCGCCTGTATGATATCTATGTACGCCATACTGGACAGACCAAAAAGGCTGTTGAAAAGGCGCTGGACCGTGACAACTTCATGAGCCCGGAAGAGGCTAAGGAATGGGGTCACATCGACGAGATCGTTGAAAACCGCGCCAAGATGAGCGGCGAAGAGGGCTAAGCCCAGACCCCTCGTGTCGGCGATACGGGGGGTATTTTGAGATTGTAGCCGCCACAGTGCTGGCCTAAGCTGCACGAACAGGCGCAAGCGCGGCCCCGCAAGGGGCATAGGATGGAGCCCGAAAGGTAGATCATGGCGACGAATTCAGGCGGTGACGGCAAAAACACGCTCTACTGCAGCTTCTGTGGCAAAAGCCAGCATGAGGTGCGTAAGCTGATTGCAGGTCCGACCGTGTTCATCTGTGATGAATGCGTCGAGCTGTGTATGGACATCATCCGCGAAGAGACAAAAGCCAACGGGCTGAAGTCTTCTGACGGTGTGCCGACGCCGAAAGACATCTGCGAAGTTCTGGACGATTATGTGATCGGTCAGGCTACGGCCAAGCGGGTTCTGTCAGTGGCGGTTCACAACCACTATAAACGATTGAATCACGCTCAGAAGGCCGGCAGCGATATCGAGCTGGCCAAATCCAACATCCTGTTGATCGGCCCGACAGGCTGCGGCAAGACGTTGTTGGCGCAAACTCTGGCGCGCATTCTGGATGTGCCCTTTACCATGGCCGATGCGACCACGCTGACCGAAGCCGGTTATGTGGGCGAGGATGTCGAAAATATCATCCTCAAGTTGTTGCAGGCCAGCGAATACAATGTCGAACGCGCGCAGCGCGGCATCGTTTACATCGATGAGGTCGACAAGATCACGCGCAAATCCGAGAATCCCTCGATTACGCGCGACGTGTCGGGCGAGGGCGTGCAGCAGGCGCTGCTGAAGCTGATGGAAGGCACCGTCGCCAGTGTTCCGCCGCAAGGTGGACGCAAGCATCCGCAGCAGGAATTCCTGCAAGTGGACACGACGAATATCCTGTTCATCTGCGGTGGTGCCTTTGCGGGTCTGGATAGAATTATCGCACAGCGCGGCAAAGGCTCGGCCATGGGCTTTGGTGCCGATGTGCGGGACAATGATGACCGCGGCGTGGGTGAGATTTTCAAAGAGCTGGAGCCTGAAGACCTGCTGAAATTCGGTCTGATCCCGGAATTTGTCGGACGTCTGCCAGTTCTGGCCACGCTTGAAGATCTCGACGAGGATGCGCTGGTCACCATTCTGACCAAACCCAAGAACGCGCTGGTCAAACAGTATCAGCGTCTGTTCGAACTGGAAGATGCCGAGCTGGGCTTTACCGACGATGCGCTCAAGGCTATCGCCAAACGCGCCATTGAACGGAAGACCGGTGCACGCGGGCTGCGCTCGATCCTTGAAGATATCCTTCTGGACACGATGTTCGAATTGCCTGGCATGAAGAACGTGACCGAGGTTGTCGTTAACGAAGAGGCTGTATCTTCGGACAAACAGCCGCTGATCATCTATGCGGATGCGGCGGAATCGGCTTCGGCCGGGTAATCACAGAATTTGAATTGCAACAGATGGCGCGGTGATCCCGCGCCATTTTGTGTTTGGGAGGGCAGGATGACGATAAGGCGAATTTCCTCGGGCGGCCAATATGAGGCCAAAGTCGGCTATTGCCGGGCAGTGGTTGCAAACGGTTTTGTCTTTGTTGCCGGGACCTGCGCACAAGGCGAAATCATTCCCAAAGATATCGTCGGACAGTGCAAATCCGCGCTGCAGGCGATTGAAAAGGCCTTGGATGAGGCTGGATCAAATTTGGCGCATGTGGTTCGGGTAAACTACTACCTTCCGGACATGTCGGAATTTGAACTGTGCTGGCCCTTGCTGGTTGAGGCATTTGGTGAAAACCCGCCGGCGGCGACAGTGACCGAATGCAACCTGATCACGCCAGAGGACCGCATCGAGATTGAAGTGACCGCAGTTTTGCCGGATTAATGCGCAACGTTACCCTAGCACTGGACCTTGGCGGACCTTTGGTCCATATCTGCAGAGACAAAAATGCCGGAGGCAGCCGATGGGAATCCTGAACAGTCTTTTGCGCGCCGTGACCTGGTGGAACGGGGCCACCCTGAACACCCAGATTTACACCGCGCGCAAAGGCGTGAAAGTCGGTGAAGATAATGAAGGCAATATATTTTATCGTACCGCGGATGACAGCAGGCGTTGGGTGATCTTCAACGGCGAGGCCGAGGCCAGCAGGGTTGATCCCGATTGGCACGGTTGGTTGCACCGCACCTGGGACGAACCGCCAACCGACAAACCTCTGGCACATAAATCCTGGGAAAAACCGCATCAGGAAAACCTGACAGGAACCGCGCTTGCTTATGCACCGGCGGGGTCTTTGCGCCGCCCGGATCCGGTCGAGCGTTCGGATTATGAGGCCTGGAACCCGGAATAAGACGAGGCGAGCAATGTCATCTTACAAAGTTTCAGAAGTTTTGGTCGGAGGCGCCGTCCTGGCCGGGGCAATAGCGTTTGGCGTCTATGCGAGCCAGTCGACAGGCCTGTCCCAGGGCGGTTCTGGTTATGAGCTTAACGCCTCTTTCCGCTCGCTCGAAGGCGTCGGCGTCGGAACGGACGTGCGGCTTGCCGGGGTCAAAATCGGCACCGTGACAGGGGTGACCCTGAACCCGGAAACCTACCGGGCGGACACGACTTTTGCGATTTCTGATGGAATTCTGGTCCCCGATGACAGTGCTATCGTGATCTCATCCGAAGGGTTGCTGGGTGGTAACTTTGTAGAAGTCATGCCAGGCGGATCGCTCTTTAACTTTGAGCCGGGCGATCAGGTCGAGGATACACAGGGCGCAGTCAGCCTGATTTCGCTTTTGGTTAAGTTCGTCGCCGGAGATGGCGGCGAATGAAGCGATATGCTCTGATCGCGGCAATACTGGCAGCCTCTGGGGTAGCGGCACAGCAAAAGGTTCAATCCGGACCGGGTGCAATGCTCAGAGGGCTGGATAAGGTCAATGGCCAGACAGTTGATGTCGAACTGCAAAACGGCCAATCCAAGACAGTCTTTGGGCTGGATGTCGCACTGGGTGATTGCCGCTATCCTGCAGATAACCCAACAGGGGACGCGTTTGCCTACCTGACCATTTGGGAACAAGGCGGAACGGATCAACTGTTTGACGGGTGGATGATTGCCACCTCGCCAGCCCTGAATGCGCTTGATCATTCGCGCTATGACGTCTGGGTGATCCGCTGTATCACGCCATCCGGCGATTGATCGAGATCAGCAGAGAAATCTGCTGCAATAGTCACTGCCTCTTCCAGCGCGTTCCGATACTGTGCCCGTGGCACCTCAATCGCACCGAGCGAGGCGAGATGCGCGGTTAAAAACTGTGTATCGAACAGTTTGAACCCGCAGGACCGCAACCGGTCGACCAAATAAGCCAGTGCAATTTTTGAGGCATCCTTGCGTCGGGAAAACATGCTTTCGCCAAAGAAGGCAGCGCCAAGAGTAACGCCATAAACGCCCCCAACCAAATTCGGGCCGTCCCAGATTTCCAGCGAATGGGCGTGACCGGATTGGTTCAGCTTTTGGTAAAGGGTGCGAAGTTCCTGATTGATCCAGGTATCCGTGCGATCAGCGCAGCCATCAACAACGCCGGGAAAATCCCTGTTGATTGACACCGTGTACCCACAGTTCCGAATCCTGCGGGCCAAGCTGCGTGAGATGTGAAATCCGTCCAGAGGGAAGATGCCGCGAAACTTAGGATCAACCCAGAACAGGTCCGGATCATCGCGATGTTCAGCCATCGGGAAGATACCGATGGAATATCCATGGAGCAGTAATTCCGGGGAAAGGCTCATGCCAGGCGCCTCAGGGTCGGAAAGCGATAACCTTCCGACCCAGCAGAGTTAGTCGGCCATATTCTCCGCAAGCCAGTGCTCCAGCCAGTGGATGTTATAATCACCGCTTTGGACGTCACTTTCTTGCAGAAGTGCGTGGAACAAGGGAACCGTCGTGTCGATTCCGTCCACGATCAACTCACCCAATGCGCGTTCGAGACGGGCCAGTGCTTCGGGCCGGTCGCGGCCCTGCACGATCAGTTTGGCGATCAGTGAGTCGTAGTAGGGCGGGATCGTGTACCCGTCATACAACGCTGAATCCATCCGCACACCCAGACCGCCCGGCGCATGGTAGGCCGAGATTTTTCCGGGGCAGGGCGAGAAGTTTGGCAATTTCTCGGCGTTGATCCGAACCTCGATGGCGTGACCATTGATTTTCAGATCATCCTGACCGAATGACATTGGCTGACCAGCCGCAACGCGGATTTGTTCGCGCACCAGATCCACGCCAAAGATGCCCTCAGTGACCGGGTGTTCGACCTGTAGGCGGGTGTTCATCTCGATGAAATAGAAGTCGCCATTTTCGTACAGAAATTCGATCGTACCTGCACCGATATAGTTGATCTTGGCAACCGCATCGGCACAGACCTTACCGATCCTTGCGCGTTCTTCGGGGGTGATGCAGGGGCCGGGTGCCTCTTCGAATACCTTTTGGTGGCGGCGCTGCAGGGAACAGTCGCGCTCGCCCAGATGAACCGCTTGGCCCTTGCCATCGCCAAAGACCTGAATCTCGATGTGGCGCGGCGTGGTCAGGTATTTCTCAATATAGACCTCGTCATTACCAAAGGCGGCTTTGCCTTCGGCGCGCGCGGTCATAAAGGCGCTTTCCATCTCATCCGCACTCATCGCGACTTTCATGCCGCGTCCGCCGCCACCGGCGGTGGCCTTGATGATTACAGGATAGCCGAATTCTTCACCGATCCGCTTGGCTGCGGCCAGATCCGGCACGCCACCATCTGAACCAGGCACACAGGGAACGCCCAAGGCCTTCATCGTGTCCTTGGCGGTGATCTTGTCACCCATCACGCGGATATGCTCAGCGGTGGGTCCAATGAAGCTGATGTCGTGATCTTCGACGATCTGCACAAACTCGGCATTTTCAGACAAAAAGCCGTAGCCTGGGTGGATCGCCTGAGCGCCAGTGATCTCGCAGGCTGAGATGATCGCAGGCACCGACAGATAGCTTTGTGGGCTGGGCGGGGGGCCGATGCAGACCGATTCGTCCGCCATGCGTACATGCATCGCGTCACTGTCTGCGGTTGAATGGACGGCGACTGTCTTAATCCCCATCTCGCGTGCGGCGCGGATGACGCGCAGGGCGATCTCGCCTCGGTTGGCAATCAGGATCTTGTCGAACATGGGGCCGCCTTACTCAACAATGACCAGAGGAGTGCCGAATTCCACAGCATCGCCATCACCCACCAAAATACGCTTGATAGTACCGGATTTAGGCGCGTGGATGTGGTTCATGGTTTTCATCGCTTCGACGATCAGCAGCGTGTCGCCTTCGGAAACACTGGCACCGACGGAGATGAAGGACGGCGCACCCGGCTCGGGCTGCATGTACACGGTGCCGACCATGGGCGAAGTCACAGCGCCCGGATGGCTGGCTGGATCGTCACTTGCTGTGGGTGCTTCAGCTGCTGCAGGTGCGGCTGCCGGGGCTGCGGCTGGCGCGGCCGCCGGGACCGCAACCTGGACCGGAGCGGCGACGGGTGACATGCGGCTAACGCGTACGTTCAGGCTGTCATCTTCGCCATAATCGCGCTTTACCTGCAACTCGGTCAGGTCGTTTTCCCGCAGCAGTTCGGCCAGTGCCTTGATAAACGCCACATCCGCTTCGTGTTTGGTATCTGTCATGAGTGTCCTCGACGGTTCCCCTTTGGCCCGTCTGTTTCGCGCGGGCTTTGGTCTGATTACGCAGCGTTATAAGCTAAGCGTACGGCCATGAAAAGCACAGTCTCGGCCTGTCAGATGGGGGTTTTGCTGAAGATTACCAGTGGTAAACAGCGTTACAGAGGCATTCCGGAGAGTTTCGCAACCAGTTCAGGCAGTTTACGTGCCCCGAATTTTTCAAGCAGCCGCGCACGGTAGGCTTCGATTGTACGATAGCTCAGGTTCAGTTCCGCACCGATTTCCTTGGCCGACAAGCCCTTGCAGGACAGAATGGCAACCTCGCGCTCACGGCTGGTTAGCTCGACCAAAGGGCGTTCCTCGGAAATATCCGAAAAACTCCAGATGCCATGGCGGAATGGATCTTCAGGCGTTAGCGAACGTCCGCGCGCGCGGCACCAGAATAGGTCGCTATCGCGGCGACGCATGACCCTCTCATCCGTGTAATATCCGGTGTCGCGCATGATTTGCAGGCTCCGTGCGCCGATACGTTCCCAATCTGCGACAGAAGGGTAGAGGTGTAGCAGGGGCATGTTGCGGTAATCGGCCTCTTCACCGCCGAAAGTGCGTGCGAACTGCAGATTGCACCGGCGGATCACGCGGTTCTCCAACTCGACCAATCCGATCGGCGCATATTCAAAGGCTGGGTCGCTCATATGTCCATGGTGCAGGTGTTTTGCCGAAAATAGAAGGGGAAGGCCTGTGATTTTCGAAATATGCAAATGGGTTACACCGTGGACCGGGTGTTTGGAATTGCGGGATGCGTTTGTGAAGAAAGTAAATTGCTCAAGAAAATTAATTGCTAAAGACTTATATTTAAATAATAGTTTTGAAAATGCTTCTGTGGTTGACCAAAGGAGCCAGCGGAAAAAGAGGAAATTTTGCGGGACACGTTAACAGGCAGCCGTATTCGCGAAAGGCGGCAGATCGCAGGATTGCGTCAGGCCCAGCTTGCACGGCAGGTTGGAATCTCGGCATCCTATCTGAACCTGATCGAGCATAACCGCCGCAGGATCGGAGGAAAGCTGCTGGTGGATATCGCTGCGGCCCTGACCGTTGAGCCTTCGGTGCTAACCCAGGGGATCGAGGCGACGCTGATTTCTGCGCTGCGCGAGGCTGCGGCAGATGCTGTTGGCCAGAAAGCCGAGGTGGACGGGCTTGAGGAATTCGCAAGTAGGTTTCCAGGGTGGGCGGGCGTTTTGGCGCAAATGCACAGCCGAGTGGTGTCGTTAGAGCGAACGATTGAAACCCTGTCGGATCGTTTGACCCACGATCCGCATCTGGCAGCATCCATGCACGAGGTCCTTTCGACAGCCGCCGCGATTCGTTCTACCGCTGCCATTCTTGCTGAAACGCAAGAGATAGAACCCGAGTGGCAAGACCGATTCCACCGGAACCTGCACCAGGATGCCGAACGCCTGGCCGATAGCTCCAAATCGCTGGTGGCCTATCTGGATGATTCCGAGGGGGCCGAGGATCGTCGCGGGGTCCCTCTGGAAGATGTCGAAGCATTTTTTGACAGGCATGATCACCATTTCCCGGAAATCGAATCCGGAGGCGGAAGCGCAGATGTTAATCTGAATGAGATTGATTCCTCTGCGGCGCGAAAAGTGGCGCGGGATATTCTGGACGTTTACGAATCCGACGCTCGGCTTTTGCCTCTGGATGCGCTCAAAGGGGCTTTGGATCGGGGAGTTACAGATCCTTTGCTTTTGGCAACAGAGTATTCAGTCGACATCGCCACCGTGCTGAGGCGGCTGGCCGCCTTGCCCAAAGGGTATTTGTCGCGCCCGACCGGGCTGGTGATATGTGATGCCTCAGGCAGCATTTTGTTCAGCAAATCGGTGCCCGGTTTTGCCATGCCCAGGTTCGGCGAGGCGTGTCCTCTGTGGCCGCTGTTTCAGGCGCTGAACCGGCCGCTGGTTCCGATCCGAAAACGGATCGTTCAGTTGGGGCGAACGGCCGCGGAATTCGATTGTTATGCCTATGCCTGGCCGCAATCCATTTCCGGCTATGATGATGCGCCGGTTTATCGTTCTGTCATGCTGGTTCGATCCGTCGAAGAAAGCCCTCAGGGCAGTCAGGCGGTTGCCCATGTTGGCCCAAGTTGCCGGGTCTGCCCCAATAAGGACTGTGAATCGCGCCGAGAGCCCTCGATTCTGAGCGAAGGTTTTTGACAGTTTCGTGACACTGCGCATAAGCTGTTTCGGACAGGTTGACAGTGGTGCAGCCCGTCTCGGGGAGGGATGAAATATATGAGCCGAAAGGTTCTGTTGATCGAGGATGAGCCGAACATTGCTGAAGCCATTCGGTTTTTGCTGACCCGCGAGGGATGGCAGGTTGAAACGCATGCTGAAGGGACGGATGCGCTGCTGGTGATTCAGGGCGCGAAGCCCGATCTTGTGATTCTGGATGTGATGCTGCCGGGCAAAAGCGGGATGGAGATTTTGCGCGACTTGCGCGAACTCGAAGAACTGCGAAATCTTCCGGTTCTGATGCTAACGGCTCGTGGCCAATCGAAAGATCGTGAGATGGCCGAGAATGCAGGGGTCAGCCGGTTCATGACAAAGCCGTTTTCCAATGCAGAAGTTCTGACCGCCGTCCGCGATTTGCACGCGCAGGCCTCGCGGTCATGAGCATGCAGGACGACCGCCAACCATCTGGTGCGCGGCCGTCGCTGTTTCTTGAGCGCCAAAGTTACCGCCGACGCAGGCTAACCGACGCCGCCCGTTTATTGCCCATATTGGGGGGCGCGCTGATTGCGATTCCGTTGCTGTGGCCGCGTGGGGGCGATGCAGCGGACGGAGTGCCGCTGTCTTCTGCGATTCTCTATATCTTCACATGCTGGGCGGTTTTGATCGTTGTCAGCGTTCTCTTTGGGTTCGCCGCAGGACGCATATCAACCGGCGATGAATCCGAGCCAGGTCAAGACTGATGGCAACGCTGAACGTGCTGATCCTGGTTTGTTTAGGCTATGTGGTGCTGTTGTTCAGCGTCGCATTTGCCGCCGACAGAATGGCCGCGGCGGGCAGGGGGGCGTGGCTGCGATCTCCGTTGATCTACACGCTGT
Source organism: Ruegeria faecimaris (assembly GCF_900182615.1). Classification (GTDB taxonomy): domain Bacteria; phylum Pseudomonadota; class Alphaproteobacteria; order Rhodobacterales; family Rhodobacteraceae; genus Ruegeria; species Ruegeria faecimaris. The sequence goes on from NZ_FXTE01000008.1 coordinate 107,728, forward strand.
CGCTGTCGATCTATTGTACCGCCTGGACCTTTTATGGCGCGGTAGGGAACGCCGCCCGGTCGGGGCTGGAGTTCGTAACGATCTATCTGGGACCCACGTTGGTCATGATCTGTTGGTGGTGGGGATTGCGCAAGCTGGTTCGAGTTGGCCGCAGCCAGAGGGTGACCTCAATTGCTGACCTGATTTCGTCTCGCTATGGCAAGTCGAACACTCTGGCGATTTGCGTCACAATTCTGGCCGTGTTGGGCGGAACGCCCTATATTGCGCTGCAACTTCAATCCATTACGCTGTCATTCTCAATCTTTGCCGAGGCCGACCCAAGCGGTCTTTACCGCGAAGGGTCCAGTGTGTTCTGGGTAGCGGCGGGGCTGGCGGTGTTCGCCATTCTGTTCGGTACCCGCAATCTGGATGCCAACGAACGCCATCATGGCGTTGTCACAGCCATCGCATTGGAATCTGTCGTTAAACTCTTTGCGCTGCTGGCCGTGGGCATTTTCGTTGTCTGGGGTATAGCCGGAGGAGTCGGTCCGATGATGGACCGCATCGATGCCTCTGAGATCGGGCAGTGGAATGTGAATGCCGGACGCTGGACGACGTTTATATTTCTATCGGCTGCGGCCTTTGTGTGTCTGCCGAGGATGTTTCAGGTGATGGTGGTCGAGAACGCCGATGAAGGGCATCTGAGGACAGCCGCATGGGCCTTCCCCCTGTATCTGCTGTTGATGAGTCTCTTTGTCGTGCCAATCGCGGTCGTAGGATTGGACCTTTTGCCCGAAGGATCGAATCCGGATCTGTTCGTGCTGACGGTGCCCCTGTCGCAGGGCAATGAATGGCTGGCGATGCTGTCCTTTATTGGCGGCTTTTCATCCGCCACATCGATGGTGATTGTCACGGCAATGGCCCTATCGACCATGGTGTCAAATCACGTCGTGATGCCGATCTGGTTTAGCCGGCAGGAGGGCACTGGCGCCGTATCCGGTGATGTCCGCAATGTGGTTTTGCTGTCCCGGCGGATTTCAATCGCCGTGATCATGGTGCTTGGGTTCTCGTATTACCGCATTTCCGGCGGCGGGGCCGCGCTGGCCTCGATTGGTCTGGTGGCCTTTGCCGGGATTTCCCAGATTTTGCCTTCGCTGGTTGGCGGGCTGTTCTGGCGCGGGGCGACGCGAACAGGGGCTCTGATAGGACTGACGGTCGGGTTCTTGTTGTGGATCTACACGCTGTTGTTGCCCGGCATGGGCAGCGCGATTATGTCGGATAGTGTCCTGCAGAACGGACCGTTCGGATGGGGCTGGTTGCGCCCGCAGGCCTTGTTCGGGATCGACGGAATGGACCCGATGGTGCACGCTGTGTTGTGGTCGCTGTCGCTGAACACGCTGGCATTTTGCGCGGCCTCTTTGCTGAGTTTTCCAAGCCCGCTCGAACGTTTGCAGGGGGCGCAATTCGTCAACGTATTCGACCATTCGGTTGCGCTGCGCGGTTGGACCGGATCGGTAGCGCAAAGCGAAGACCTGATGATCATGACCCAGCGCATTTTGGGCGCAGGTCCGGCGCAAGAGTTCTTTCAGGCGCAGGCGGAACAGCAGGGTGGGCGTTCCAGCCTGCCCGAACCTACGCCTGGGTTTTTGGAGCGGTTGGAACGTGAACTCAGCGGCTCGGTCGGGGCGGCGACAGCGCATGCGATGATCGGGCAGATTGTTGGTGGTTCCTCCGTTTCGGTCGAGGATTTGCTCGCTGTGGCCGACGAATCCGCGCAGATGTTGGAATACTCCAGCCAACTGGAAGCGAAATCCGCTGAACTCAGCCGTACGGCGCGCCAGCTGCGCGAGGCAAACACCAAACTGACCCAGATTTCCGAACAGAAGGACGGGTTCCTTAGCCAGGTCAGCCACGAATTGCGAACCCCCATGACCTCGATCCGAGCATTTTCCGAGATCATGCGGGATACCGAAGGTCTGACCAGCGAAGAAAGAACGCGTTACGCCGCCATCATCCATGACGAGGCGCTTCGGTTGACACGGCTGCTGGATGACTTGCTGGACCTGAGCGTTCTGGAAAGTGGGCGAGTCAATTTGAACAAGAGCGGTGACACCCTGCGGTCGGTTTTGGATCGTGCTGTGTCCAGCGCCTTGGCTGGAACCAGCCAGCAACTGATCGTTCGGCGGTCGAAAACCTCCGAACGCGTTCTCCTGCATACGGATTTGGACCGTCTGGGGCAGGTGTTTATCAATCTGATTTCGAACGCTCAGAAGTATTGTGATGCCAAAGAACCAGTTCTGACGATTTCCGCGCATGATGTCGGCGGACAGGTCGTCATTGATTTTGCTGATAACGGCACCGGCATTCCCCCGGATGCCCGGCAGATGGTTTTTGAGAAATTTGCCCGCGTCGGAGGCGACAAGGCAGGTGGTGCGGGGCTGGGATTAGCGATCTGCCGTGAGATTATGCAAAGACTGGGGGGCGATATCAGCTACTTGCCCGGCCATGGTGGGGCTGCGTTCCGGGTCAGGCTGCCACAGGCCTACCGACAGGCTGCGCAGTGACGGCTGTATAAACAGGTTGGTAACTATCGCCGGGTTAGACCTGAAAGAGAATGCAGGAACAATCAGCGGTTTTAGGCATGACGCAATCTGTCAGCGCGGCTCTGGCGCGCAAGCTTTCGATCAGTCAGGAGGAAAAGGGTGACAAGCCTCGCTCGATCCTACGTGCGCTGCGTCTGGCTTTTGCTCGCGCGGCAGAAGATCGTTTGCAGATGCCGTTGTCGGTAATCGGCGCCAAACAATCCTGTCGGCCACCAGGTGGGCTGACACAGTCTTTGGATGAGGAATGGATATTGCTGCTCTTTTCAGGCTCTGACAGCAGCTTGGCTGCGATCTGCATGGATATAGGGTTAGTGTCGGCTGTCGTGCAGGCTCAGACAATAGGCGAGGTGATGCCGGGAGCGCCTTCTGCGCGGGGGTTCACCGATACGGACGCGGCCATGGTGTCCCCTTGGATCGAAGAGGGGCTGTCCCGCGCGGCATCACTTGTCGAAACGGCGAGTGACCGCATGTGCCTGATCGGTTTTGAATATGCTTCGCGCCTTGCGGATCTGCGAACTTTGACTCTGGCGATGGTGGAAGAGGAATACCGAGTTTTTGAACTGACAGTCGAACTTGGCGGTGGGCTGAGACAAGGTCAGCTTTCAGTACTGTTGCCTATCCGACCGGCTGAAACGGCCGAGACGGAGGTGATTCATGATGAGCCAGAGGGCAGGCTTGATCAGGCATCGGGCGTGTTGAGAGCAGATTTGAATACGGTGGTCTGCCGGATGCCCTTGTCTCTGGCGACGCTTACAGAACTGGTGGTGGGGGATGTGTTGCCATTGATCGGGGCGCGGCTGGATCGTACCGAGATTGTGGCGATCGACCGCAGCCGGGCCGCGATCGGACGGCTCGGCCAATGCGGAGGATTGCGTGCGGTGCGCCTGAACGAAACCTACCAAACTCAGACATTTTCCCAGCCCGAAGCAAATGAGTTCCTTGAGGCGAGTTCAGCCAGTATACACGAAGAGGGGCCAACCGAACACGGGCAGGAAATAATGCCATTTTCCCCCGGCGCGCTGGGCCAAGAGGGGACAGAATTGAACCTCGAGAATTCGGAACACATGGTTGCCGAGATATCTCAACTGGCTGGTTTATCTGGGGATGAAAGCGCGCTGAAAGGCAGTTAGCAGACGGCTCAAGTCACTGATCTGCGTATTTCTTCCAAGGTTGGACGCAGGTTGTCCAACGCATAGCCTGCCTTGGTCGTCGCCTGAAGGATGTCTTCGGTGCTCATGCTTTCGCACTGCCCCAATGCCCAGATCACAGAACAACGCGTGCCCGATGCACAATATGCGAGAACCGGACCGGCACAGGATTCTGCCAGGTCACGTTGCAAGGAGACGTTTTCGGGCGTCATGGTCTGATGCGTCAGCTCTAGCACTTCGTATTCCAACCCGGCAGCACGCACGGCCTGTCCGATAGCATCTGACTGGAGATCCTCGGGAACTTCGCTGTTCGGCCGGTTGCAGATCACTTTGACAAAGCCTGCCTCGACAATAGTGGGAACATCCTCGACCGAAATTTGCGGCGAGACGGCATAGCGGGGGGTTATCGGTCGAATCTCCATGGCTACTGCTTAGGTCGCGTTTACGGTTCTGTCCAGTTTTGCACCTACGGCAGGAGCGGCATACATCCCTGCGAGCATGGAAATCAGAAACACAACGCCTCCGGTTCCGCCATACGTAAGAGACGCGATGGCTGGACCGGGGCACAGTCCCGCTAATCCCCATCCCATGCCAAACATGACCGATCCGATGATAAGGCGGCGATCCAGTTCATGCTGCACCATTGTCGGGAAATTCCCACCCGACAGCGGTTTGCGATCTGGAACCAGCCTCCATGCGATCATCATGGGCACAATGGCTCCCCCCATCACAAATGCGAGTGTCGGATCCCAGTTGCCGAAAATATCCAGCCACCCCTGCACCTTGGTTGTGTCAGTCATGCCGGAAATCAACAGGCCTGCTCCGAACAAAGAGCCCGAAAGAAGCGATATCAGATTGCGCATCAGATCAACCCCCAGACATGGCGAAACAAGGCCAGCGTCACTGCCCCGGCCGCAATGTAAAGGATCGTTGCCACGATCCCGCGCACCGAAAACCGGGAAATGCCGCACACCCCATGTCCAGAGGTGCACCCGTTGGCAATTCGTGTCCCGATACCGACAAGCAGCCCAGCCCCGATCACAACCGTCAAATTCGAGGTCAGGTTTGTCTGCGGCCCCGGCGACAAAAACAGGCTTAGCATCAACGGCGTCCCAATCATCCCAGCGAGGAAATACAGCCGCTCGGCCGAGCGGTCAGAGCGATCGACAAGCCCTCCCAGGATACCGCTCGCCCCCATTACACGACCGTTTCCAAGCAGGTAAACTGCTGCGCCAAGACCAATCAACAGGCCGCCTACCAGTCCCCATATCCATTCTGAATACACTGATTTGTTCCCCCAAGAAGTTCGGCTCTAGCCGTCTAAAGTTTGTTCACTGGTAGTTTCAGGAACACGTCGCCATTCTCATCCTCAGGCGGCATCTGACCCGCCCGCATATTGACTTGTAAAGAGGGCAGGATCAGCCGCGGCATGGCCAAAGTGGCATCGCGGGCGTCGCGCATTTCAACGAATTCCTCGATAGGTCGACCTTGCCCGATATGCACGTTCAAGGATTTTTGCTCTTCAACAGTTGTTTCCCACGCAAACTCGTCCCGCCCAGGAGCTTTGTAGTCATGCCCGACAAAGATGCGTGTCGCATCCGGCAGTGAAAGGATCCTCTGGATCGAGTTGTACAAATCTCCGGACGATCCGCCGGGAAAGTCGCATCGCGCAGTGCCAAAATCCGGCATGAACAGCGTGTCTCCGACAAATGCCGCGTCGCCGATGACATAGGTCATGCAGGCGGGCGTATGGCCGGGGGTGTGCAAGACGTCACCTCTCATTTGACCGACATGAAATCCGTCGCCGTCGCGGAACAAGGCGTCGAACTGGCTACCATCGCGCTGAAACTCGGTACCCTCGTTGAAAATTTTCCCGAAAGTTTCCTGGATGGCGACGATTTGATCACCGATGCCAATCTTGCCTCCGAGTTTCTGCTGCAAATAGGGGGCTGCTGAAAGGTGGTCGGCATGGACATGGCTTTCCAGAATCCATTCGGTTCGCAACGAATTGGATTGGACATATCTGATGATCTCATCCGCAGATCGCGTATTGGTCCGGCCGGATGCGTGATCGAAATCCAGAACACTATCTATGATCGCGCAGGCATCGCCTTCAGGATCCTGAACCAGATAAGACACCGTGAATGTCTCGGCGTCAAAAAATGCTTTCACTTTGGGCGTCATGGTTTCCTCCGCCGGTTAGGTCTTAGTCATATATTAATAACGGAATGTGAAGCAATCAACATTTGGTGATTTGATGCCGGTCAAGGCAGAAGCGGCAAAGTTGGGCTAAAATTCTGGCATCCTGCGAAAGCGCGCCGATATTAGGGGGCGGTCGGGCGAATATTCGCGCGATAGAATAACAGAGTGATGCAAGTCTTAAAACCGTTACTAAATTATAGGTAACTGATGACATTTGGGAGGATGGATATGCCGAGAATCGATTTGTATTCCGAAGCCGAACAACTTGAGAAAAAACTGAAGGGCGCCAGTGTTGATACCCGCCTTGCCCTTCAGCCCAGTGTCACAAAGGTCATCGAGAAGATGCGTCTGCAGGGTGTTGAGGTTCCTGCGCGCCTGCGTCGCCTGGATGCGGCCCTGTGCGAGGACGTTATGGAAGCGCGTTTCGACAATCTGCCGGTTTGATGGCCGCAGTCAACCGAACGAGATTCCAAGTATAACCAGCATAAGACCTATCACCGACAAAAAGAGCGCGCCCATGTTCCAGGGCAGCACCCGTTGAACAACGGCGCGCAGTTCATCGTCAGACAGGCCGGATTTGCGGGCTTTCATGACATGCAGAATGCACCAAACCAGCCCAGCCAGGCCGATAAGTGACAGGGCGGCACCGCCCCAGGTGATGAATTCGAACATCGTTTTCCATTTTTCAGCGTCTGACATGAGCGCTTAACTGATCGCGCTGGCCCGCACAAGCGAGACTGGTTTTTTGCATGCTTGCGGCTTGGCTCGCACCGATGTATCCCGCTTGTTGCCCACCTTTTCAGCATGACAAACCAGCCTCTGGGAGAGACTTAGATGGAAGAGAATACCGAAGATCAGGCCGCCGCGAATTACCGTGTAACCGCGGGTGAGTTGCGCCAGTTCATCGAACGGATCGAGCGTCTGGATGCGGAAAAGAAAGATTTGGCGGAGCAACAAAAAGAAGTGATGGCCGAGGCAAAAGCGCGGGGCTACGACACCAAGGTCATGCGGAAAGTGATCGCATTGCGCAAACGTGACAAAGACGACATCGCCGAGGAAGAGGCGGTGTTGGAAATGTACAAGGAAGCGTTGGGAATGTAACGGCTGCTTTCCCGCTATAGACTCAAGGTTTTAGAACCTGCACTCCGGGCATGGACTCAAGTCGGTCCATGTCCTGCGCATATAATTCTGCAAACGCGTCGACGATTTCCATGCTCCAATCTGGCAGATCAAGCTCTTCTGTTGTGAGCTCGGTTTTGGCGTGTTCCTCCAAAACCGTGGCAAGGTCGTCACGCAAATGTTCGTCCTGTTCCAGGCTTTGATCAATCAATGCCAGACCTTTGGATTTGCCTGAATCGTCTAGAAGTGACAGCAGTAAATCAAACTCATCAACCAGCGTGTTGTCCGAGGGAAGGGCCGCGATTGCACGGACTATATCTCCCCAGATCAGTGGTGCGTCCTCGTTGCTCCAGAGTGTGATTTTGACATTGGGCGCAAGATCTCTGATGTCCTCGACCATGCTGATCCAGCTGAGGCAGCTGATATCGGTACTTCGCATTTTGTCGAGGCGACTCTGTTCAGGTAGCGACATCAAAGCTTTGGGAATAAATCTGCCAGGGCTTAAAAAACCCATACAAAGCTCAATTTCGTGGTCAGGAAAGGACTTTTCAAGCAACTCCATTCGGCGTCCCGCATTTGGGTATAGCTGCCCGTCGTCCAGCGCATTTCCAACATCGCCTGCAAAGCTGGCGCATGAGTAAATCAAACGATCGACCTTCGGAGCCGATCGCAACCCAGCCCGAAGCATTTCCATTGCGGCACCGATTTCATCCTGGTTTTCAATGGCAGCAAAGGCGGGTTCGAAAATTTGCCGATAACGGCGCGGGCCAAATACGGACGCACCATTTTGATGCAACGCGCCGGTGTTGCGTTGAAGGGACCGCAATATGAGACCTTCATCGGTGAACGCAGCACCTGCGTGGATTGCAACCTGCATATTCGGTTTTTACCCTCGCGTTCGTGCATATTATCTGCTGGGTTACAGGCTGTACTCCGCACAGTCAAACCAGGCGGAGTAAAATCTCTGGGCCAGACCCAGTGCCATGAATACAGAAAATCGTTAAGCGGCGGCAAAATTCTGTCTTGAAGTCCGTAACGAGAGGCATTAATCGACACCAAGTGCCCCTATAGCTCAGCTGGTAGAGCAACTGATTTGTAATCAGTAGGTCCGCGGTTCGAGTCCGTGTGGGGGCACCATTTAAATCATTGAAATTGAAAGATAAATCGAAGCGCAGCAATCTTGATGTGCTGTGTTTTTCAAACGTTTTTCAAACACACATTGGTTTCACCGTGCATTGATTCTGTTAACGCTTTGGTAAGAATGTTTGGTTAACGGTTGGGAAACAAATTCATTTCCACCAGAGACTTACATCGCCCCACTCATGTTGCAGACGTTCACAGATACCCGGCCCTACAGCCAGCCGTTATCGCCCCTTTCGGTCGATGGTGAACGCTACGCTCTGCCTGTTGACTTCGTTGATGGGCTTGCCTTTCTGCGACCTTTCGTCAAACGCCGCTGCAAGATGATTGAGAATTTTGTTCACATACTAAGTGGCAAGCTCTACATCGTGACGAATAACTTGGTTATCGACTACGATATTGGCAGCACGGACCTTCCTAACGCTTGTCTTGGACCCAATGAGATTCGAATTCTAGAAGCCTTCGAAACACCTCCTGTTGAGGTCATTTTTGATTCCAAAATGTTCCACTTCCATTGGGAGGATGGGCAACAATTCTACTTCGGAGGATCGGGCGCTTCTTGCGTCTACCTGTCTTCCGAAACGCATGAACGCGCGGCAAACGACGCTTTCGACCGCTTTCTGCGGTTCAACGATAGCGTTGCAATCACTGATGCCGTGAAACGCGAAATACGCCGGATGCACGGTGGTCCAAAAATGGCCAAGGACATCTTCCTAAACGAGCGAGCAATTCTGTCACGGATGAGCAGCGACGGAGAAACGTGGACTTCAGTTTTCACCACTCCCTTCGAGAACAACGCTGACCGCGTGATGCGCTTTGATCGCCAAGCGTTCCTTGGCATGATCAAAATTGCATCAGAGATCAACTTTGCTACCAGTCCAGTTTGCTTCCGTCACCAGCATGGACGTGGAATGCTCGTCGAGCTTACAACTGGGTCTGACCTTCCGGATTTCGAGGAGGGCGAAAATGACTGATCTGCGCGATGGATTTCTGTATCACCCCGAAAGCGTAGCCACCACGGCGCAATTGGAACGATTGCTAGCCGGTGAGCACAACACCGCATTCGACGACCCGTTCGGGGCAGCGGTTCAAGAGGCCGAACAGGAGCTTCGCGATGAGGAAGAAAAGGAACGGAAAGCGCTAGAGCGCCTAAATTTGATCCGCGCCAAAATCGAACGCCTAAAGGCTCATAAAGTTGAGGTTGAAAAAGCGGTTCATCACTTCCTTGACACCGGTAAAATAGAAGACGTTTTGCTTCCTGCCTGCCGTGAATTGATCTCAAATGAATGGCGTGCCTTCAGCGCGGCCGACGCTCCGGCTAAAGAGCAGGAAATCAAGGATGCACATGACACGCTGTCAGACCAACTTGGAGATGATTGGGAAATTTCTGAGACCAAGGCGGACGACAAGTTTGTCTATGTAACTATAAAACGTCTGCGGGCTGTGGCGGCACCCGAACGTCCATACGCCGATGAGATCGTAGCTTGCATCACCGAAAAGGTCAGAGCTGCGTTCAAGACTTACCGACTCGACTTCAAAACTCGCGCCCGCCCGCTACGTTTGATGGCTGTGGCCGCCAGTCCGAGAGCCTCGCCATGAACAAGATCGAGTGGGACACAGCAGACGGTGTACTTGAAGAATCTAACCTCTGGAAACTGTTCTCGGAATGCCCCGACCAACCAAGTGAAACCATCCTGTTCTTCTCGCAAATCAAACCGTTTCTTTCAAAAATGCGGTTGGAGGATGATACGCGATATTACCAAGTCTACCTGCACGGGACAGTGGCCGAGGGGCCAGCTGACTCTCAAACCCGTGCGGTCGTGACGCAGCGGAACCTACGACGTGTTGCAAACGTTATCGCGGGGCGCGGCAATAGCGACGCTGCAATTCAGTATCTTGGAATCAAGTCTGATTAGGTTCCTATCGTGGCCTAATCCTTTGGCCTGTGGCAAACGCTTCGAAGAGTCTTGGTTCAAGCCAAATGATTCAACACGCGAGTTTCCTCGCACCTTCCTAAACCTACACTTGCAAGCGCCGTGCTAAGTTGGTCATCTAGGCTAACAGAATTTGAACACATGGTTGATTCCTTTGACTGAAATACGCCCTCATTTGAAGCAAGCCAAGTATGGCGACTTAACACAGGGCACAGTTTTTTCTTGTGCCAGTGCTTCTCGATATAACGGTTGTGAAGTGCATGGATTGGCCATTACGGCTCGGTGTGATTTTGCGCAACGAAAGTTCCCTGTTCTCAACTACGTTCCAGTCGTTGAGCTTCAAGATTGGGTTCGAAGGGACGGTCTGGATATTTTGGTTGACCAAGAATTGAACGATCAGCGTGGGCAGTTGGTAAGGATGCTCAAACAGGCGCAGGTGTCGGAAGCCCTACTACAGGCGGTTCCGCATCGAGAAATCGCGGAGACCCACTTTCAAAAGGATGAAGGATCGAAGGCAAAAAAAACCGCGGCAAAAAAATTTCATGATTTGGTTGATGAAATGGAGAAGTTTTCTTTACTTGTGGCAGCCGACGGAGGTGGTGACATTTTCGAGTGGTTTACCCGAGAGCGTGGAAAGCAAGTAGGCGAGTTGGTGCGTCGCCTAAGTCGCCATGCGGTTCTCGGGCACTATTTTCTTGAGGCGCTGGAGCCGGACACAACAGAACACAAAGGCTATGTTTGCTTATTGCGGGAAGTATCAACAATCCCACGCCCCGTCGCAGACAAGCTAGGGAAGGGCCTCGATCAATCGACTTACGCCAAACAATGCAACAATAGTCAATTTGGCTCGCAATTACAGATACCCGAAGGTGGGCTAGCAATGCCGCTGATTGAAATCGGTTCCCCAACTATTGAACATATCATGCAATCGTTCAGCAACTTGTTTGGGAGAATTGGCGTCGCTGACCCAATTGAAACCGTGATTGGCAAAATTGTTGATTCTTGCCTGACTCATGCGGAGAAAGATTAAATGAAGTATATTTGCATTGATGACGGTGCCGTTGCGGAGCTAATTTCTGGAAAGGAATACCAGTCAATTGATTTTGAGGAAGGCGACCGCTTGGTAAATGCACTGTCGGGCAAAGTGCGGTTTGTCGCGAAGCTACGAAATGTTGTTCTGATTCAAGACGAGGAGGGTGTTTTCCTCACTACCAGCGGCCCTTGGAAAAGAAAACGATACTTGGTGATTGACTGCGATCAATCTTCCCTTTTCACCGGATTGAGGTCAGGGGAGACCCTCCAATCCTTTCAAAAGCTACTTCGTTTTTGCGCGAAGTTTTGGTCGGGTGGTGTACTAAATAGAGCGGAAAAAATCATTAGTGGAACGTCGAAGGCGGTAATATTCCCGCTTCCGTATTCGACAAAGCCCTATCGCATTGCGATTGAACGAGAGCCTTGGAAAGTCCGGCTTCAAAAGCGCGACATGAATGGGCACTTCTTACTCGTCTACAAGACTGGTTGGGATGGTGCCGATTCCGCTACGGAAGAAGCCAACGAGACAAATTTTCGACTAGTTTTTGAGCGATTGCCGAATATCTATGCCTCTGCGGCAAAGATTGATAAGGACCTAAGTAGTGTTAGGCCAAATGAGCAAGTGGCTTCAACCGATCTAGGATCGGAAGTTAGCACGCCTAGGCCGGCCCACCTACCTTTCAAAGAGTGGATTCCACATCTTACAGCAAAACAGAGAGATTTTGTTTTCTCAGACTCAAGCACGCCTCACCGTTTGCAAGGGCCTGCAGGAACGGGCAAGACGCTTTCGCTCATACTCAGGACAGTCCGAACGCTTTTGGATGCGGAGCGGAAAAAGACGACATGCCACGCGCTCTTGATCACGCACAGCGAAGCGACAAGAGCAGCCATTCAAGACACATTGTCGGTCATCGACCCTTGTGATTTTCAGAGCCGCAGCCGAAAGGTCGATGCGGTCGCCTTGTCGGTCGAGACATTGGCTTCATTGTGCGCTGATGTACTGCGTCAGTCTATTAGCGAGTCGGAGTTCATTGACCGCGATGCCCAAGACTCCAAGCTTTTGCAGCAGATGTACATAGACCAAGCGATTGAGGTGGTGAAAAGCGAAGACCTTCCCTCGTTCAAACCACACCTAAGTAGAGGCTTCAAAACTGCGTTCGAAAGCACGGAAGCTGAGGAACTTTCATCGCTATTTCAGCACGAAATAAGCGTCCTTATTAAGGGCCGGGCTGGAGACTCTTTCGACGTATACAAGAATTGCCCAGCACTTGAATATGGCTTACCCGTTTCCAACGATGCTGACAAAGGTTTGGCATTTCGCGTGTACCAGCGTTACCAAGAGCAACTCGAATCCTCTAGTCAGTTTGATACGGATGACGTTGTCATTTCTGCCACCGGCCAACTTGACACACCTATCTGGCGTAGACGAAGGTCGCGTGATGGATATGATTTCATAGCGGTGGATGAAACGCATCTTTTCAACATTAACGAGCTTCATGTTTTCCATCATTTTACCCGAGACACTGCGGCGCTTCCAATTTCGTTCACAGTGGATCAAGCACAAGGTGTCGGAGATCGGGGTTGGAACGATATTTCCAAATTCTCAGACCTATTTGGTCAAGACGATTCAAAGGGTGAGAATAGTACCATTGTCACCGCAGTTTTCAGAAACTCCCCTCAAATACGCGAGTTTTGCCAATCTGTCTTGGCCTCCGGAGCTATGCTGTTCACTAATTTCGAAAATACACTTTTGGAGTCGCAAAGCGTCTTTACTGCGGAAGATGAAAGAAAGTCTCAACCTGTTGATTATATAGAGTTTCCAAATGACAATACGATGATTGAAGGTGCTTTCAAGAGGGCAGAGGAACTTCTTTCGAAAACTGAATCTAGTCGATCCCAAGTGCTTATTACCAGCTTGTGCGACGATGTTCTAAAAGACCTTCGTGAATACGCAAGCAACAACAACAAGCCGGTCACGTATCTTGAGCGAAGGGGAGACTTTGTTAGGGTAAAACAAGCTGAAAGGTCAGGGCACTTAGTGCTTGGTCATGCCGATTTCGTTGGAGGGCTTGAGTTCAATGTTGTCGTTATCGTCGGGGTGGATAAAGGTCGTGTTCCGCATGAGGGTGAAACAGCAGACTCAAATTCGCGCAGCTTTGCGTCCTACTCCGCGCACAATAGGCTCTACGTCGCCTCCTCAAGGGCAAGATACGCGCTGAATATCCTAGGTGTGAAATCGCGTGGCCCGAGTGATATTCTCCAAGGTGCCAAGGCCAGCAAACTTATTGACGGAGTTGTTTCCTGAACCTTACGGTGAAATTTCGTTCCGGTATATCCTAACCAGCTTTCTGCCACGAATACTGTGTGGCGGGATGAGTTGTTTGTTAAGAGCGATGATCGTGAGGCTAAAACCTGCTTGGTGCAGGATCGGCTTCACTTCTCGACAATCGTCAATACCACCCGCGCAGCGTGTGCGTCGTGACCATCTTCGGGCGCAGGTATTGCGACGCGAACGCGCCGACGATGACCGCAATCCCCAAATCCCCATGACCGCCCGCTGACCTTGACTGCGTGATGATCTGGTTTCCTGCTGCCGTTGTCTGCAAGGAGAAGGAAGCCAGGTCGGATGCGATCTCGTCGCGCAGCGGCAGGTCGTGCGCAAATTTGAGATCACCCGAGGCAAACAAAACGGAGAGGTTTTCGATCATGAATGTCTTCCCTGCGTTGACGTACCGCGAGCTTTCCTTGCGCCAAGACTGCCCGCCCGTCATTTGCACCGCATGGTGATCGACTGATTGATCCCAGAGCATGTCAGAGACGACCCTGCCGAGGCTCGTTCCATCTAAAACCAATTCCGACTTGCCCCCGAAAGGCGGCGCGTTGCGCAGGCGGATCAGGTAGTCAACGACGTCCACATAGGACACGCCACGGAAGCGGTCGGCGTAAACGATGGAACGGTGGCGTGGCCCAACGATCACTTTCGAGCCGTCAACGATGGGCAACGCCTCATCTTTAATTACTGTCACAGCCGTAAAATCATTTGCTTGTCCGAGATCAGCCGCAACCCAGTAATTTTGATGCCCTGTGACGCGTTCTATCGCGGGGTCTTGGTTCGTTTCGTTGACCACGCGCCCGTCAGGCAGATAGACAAGATTGAGTGCGGTTTCGTAGTTCACATCTTGGGACATATCGCGCCCTCCGTGCTTGTTGCTTTTTCGATGATTGAGAGGTCGAAATAGCTGGTGCCATCCGAGAGCAGTTCGCATTCGATCTCTTGGCGGAATTTGGTCGCGGACAACGTGCGACGCATCCGTTCCACTTTGTCTTTCAATCGCGGGATGTCCGTGCCTTTGACGACGATGCGGTGAACACCATCACCCGGCTTTGCGTCGAGGAACAATCGAGCGAAATAGTTGTTTTTGCCGGCAGGAGTTGACGAGAAGTAGACTTGCCCTTTTTCCGTCAGCATCGGCAAGACACCCGCAATCAGGTCTTCCCCGCCACCTTCGCCTTGCAAGAATGCGCATTCGTCAATGATCAGACACGACACCGAAGGATAACCGCGAATGGTGTCCGACGTAGACGGCAGCGCGACGACGCGCGCACCGTTCGACATTTCGAGTTCGGTGAGAGTCGAGCGGGTAATGACCAATTCGGTGCGCTTCAACTGTCGCCCGATTTCTCGCGCGATGATCTTCGCTTGTCGTTCCGCAGGCGCAACGCAGATGGTCAAGGATTCCGGGATGTGCAATTCCTCGACCGAGCGGGCGGCGAGAACAGACGTCTTGCCCGCCTGACGGCCAACGCGCAGGGCGACCTCCGTTGCCTGCGTGGTAAATGCGTCGATCTGCCAAGGATCAGGCTCATGGCCGATCCAATGGCGTAGACGCGCGGCAGGATCGAGCGAGCGTTCAAGCTCTGCGCACCACGGTATGAGGGCATCAAAGGGCATGTTACTGCCCCATCTGACAGGCGCGGCAACAACCCATCGAATAACGCGGGGAGATGTGGCCGTTCTTGCATGGCTTGCCTGTGAAATACATGCCCGCCCCTTTTGCCTCACGACGGGACGCAGGTAGTTCAACCCATTCGGGATGACCGACCGCGTTGGCTGCTTCAAGCCGCCTCGCATATTCGCGCGCGTAGTGATCCCATCCGAGGAATTCTGAATGGGGCGACTTCATAGCACCGACCCCTCTTTTGTGACGCTGAGAACATTGTGGCGCATGTGCCGCAGCAGCGGTTCACGGGCGGCGGGCACCTCGTCGCAAACAGCCTGCAACACGGATTTGAGTGTCACCCATTCAGGCGAGGTAGCGAGTGATTGCGTGACTGTCAGGTTGGTCGCCATCTTCCCGTGCATTGTCGCAATGTCGCGGAGCACCTTGCGCAAGCCGTCCATCGCGGCCAAAGCAAAGCCATCGTCGCCTGCTTCCTCGGCTTTCGTGATCAGTTTTTCGACGCGGCGCGCAAGGCTGTCATAGGTGCGCGCAACGTCCATTCGCTCGTCATTGAGAACCCGCGTCGCCTCGTCCATGGGCGCGGTGTGCGCCTCCGCCAAGATCGAACGCACCATTTCCTCGGTGATGTGTTCTTTGCGATACCGCGAAACAGAATCCGCGTGCATCCCAACACGTTTTGCGACCTGTGCCTTTGACATGCCGCCCGGCAGGCCGTGTTCCCCAAGCACGATCTGCTTAATGATCGTCTTCTTCTCGGGGTGCGTGTTGATCGTGTTTGGCCGACCGCTGCCTTTGTTACCTGCCATTGTTCAATCGCCTCCCGAAGGCGTGGTTGAGGCGGTGATGGGCGAGCACTTATCGTCGCGGTACCAAGCAATCCGCTGCTTCAAGCGGTTCCACTCTTCAACGGAGACGTCTTTCAAATGATCATGAACGCGATCTGCCACCTGTTCCCGCATACCAGCCGCGACGAGATCGCGGCGCAACTCGCCAAACTGCAACCCTCGGATGCGGAGTTTCATCGTCTGCGCGAGCGCGACAATCAGGGCGTCCTGACTGCTGCCTGACGGGTTTAGTGTTTCGTGATCGTGCTGAGTGATCACAGTCAGATCGCGGAGCACGATCACTTCATCTTCCGCCGAAAACCCAAGGACGACACGATAGGCCCATTCGATGGTTGCACGGTCCTCAGGCGTCATTGGATTTCTCCATCAGCGCGAGTTTGGTTTGCATGTGCTGCGGGAGATCGTCGGCGTTGCTCCACTGCTGCACGGTCATGCCATTTGCTCGAAGTTGGCGGTATTGACGCGCGTCTGATGCCATCACATCGCGGCGCATGTAGGCGATTTTTTGGTCGTCGTCGCGGATCAGGGTGGTTTTCAGCGAGGCGTCGATTTCCGAACGGCTTGCGCGTCGGTGCGTGTCGTCAGGTTCCGTGGGATCGACAATTTGCAATTGGACGCCCGCTTTCGCTGCTGCCGCTTTGGCCGCACGATACTTTTGCGGGTCGCGTGCTTCTTCGCGCGTGAGGCGGTGTGTCGGTTGCGTTCCTTTCGGATACCAATCGCCATTGATTTGCTCAAAGCCTGCCGCTGCCATTTTCGCCTTTGCGTCGGGATCAGCCGCGAGGGCGCGTTTCATGTCTTTCTTTTCATCAAGCAAGCGTTCGTTGTGCTTCTTGATTCCAGAAATTTCGGTGGTCAGCGATTCCACTTGTTTGATCAGCGCCTGAATTGCAGCGTCGGTGTCGGTTGCCATTTTGTGTCCTTTCAAAACCAAAGCAGACGCGGCTGGGGAGCCACGCCTGCAATTGCTTGGTAAGGACATGACGCGCCGCGCATGACATGAATTTATGCAATGGTGGGAGTTGGTTACACCGAAGAAGCAGGTAGAGTGTGGGGGTATTTAAGGTGTTGCCAACGCTTGCGAGCAAGATCGACCTGCACGGCGTGTTGCTCGCTGGTTTCGAGAGTGAAGGGGTGTAGATCGGCGTTGCCTTCAAGGCCTTCGACGATGCGTTGGGCGGCAATGTCACCGTCGAGTCCCAAAAGACCGAACAGTTCACCGCGCCATCGGGCGTGTCGGCCATTGGGGGCGGTCAGGAACGTTATCGCCGCGTATGCGTGGTCATCATTTGGCCCAAGCATGTCGGAGTAGGCTTGCGAGATGATGGCCGCGACGAACGCACCCTCAGCCGTGCCCGTCATTCCATCCACGGCTTTCTGCTGCCGGGTTCGATATGGACGATTTTGCGGGCAACAACGAGGTGTTCGGCAACGTCGATCTCGTGCTTGTTGGGGGCCTCCTGCCAATCAACATAGACGCGCGGTGGGGTGTCGAGGCCAATATGCATCGTCCACACGCCGTGGACGCGCAGGCCGCGGTCATGCAGCGTGCCGCGTGTCAGGGGCAGTTCACGCCATAGGGGTCGCACCGTGTCCGGCATGTCAGGCGCGCAGCTGATCGACCACGGAGGCAATGTGTTGCCACGGGATCGGGAACGAATGGGGATGCACCTCGACGGTCACGCCTTCGGGCTGCACCAAGACGTTGTAGGCGTCGCGGTAGATGTTGCCCTGATCGGGGTTGAACGTTGATTTGAGGTCGCTGGCAAAATCAGCCGCATCGGGCACGCCGAGGTTCGACGTGGTGTTCATGCGGGTGTAGGTGAGCGTGACAGCTTCATGCTCGTCAATGGTCGCAGTGATGGTCATTGTGGTCGTCCTTCGAATTATGGCGCGCACCGGGTTCATCGCGGCAGTCGGGATAGCCGATGCTAGGCCATTCCCGATGCGCGCAGACCCAGCACGAAATGCGTATCATCCGCTGTTGGGGCATTGGTCTGTGGAATGAGGTGGTGAGTTGGGAGATTTAGGTGGCGCAATACGCGGGGACGCCATGAATATGTCAGCCTTGGTGACGGGTTTTTGAGGTCTTTTTCGCGGCGCGTTTGAAAGCACGTTTGAAAAGCGTATAACGAAGCAAGTAACCGCTTGACGAAACAATGGTATTTTCCGCGTCGGCGGATGATTGATTGTCAGTAGGTCGGGGTTTCAGGCCGTAGTTGCGACTTGCTCACAACAAGAACGCGGAGAATGCGGGAGGAGGTAGGCAGGGAAACACAGGCACCTCCCGTCGAGATTACAGGCAATGCAGGGATTACATGCGCTTACTTATAGTGGGAAAAATTAGTTGGTTGGTCGGTCAACATCCACCAACCAACCAATAAACAAACCTCTTAAGGCAAAATCCCATGCATTCCCTGTAATGCCTGCACAAACCGAAAAAAGGCGACACCGAAGTGTCGCCGATCTCGATCACATTGCAGCGATTTCATCCGCCGAAATCTCAGGCGGCGGAACAAGCCGCCACTTCCGTGACTTCTTGTCGATCTCCCAACCCCGCTTCCTCAGAGATGGCTTGAGTTGGTTCAATTCTCGACTGAGCGTCGCTGCTGTCATGGGCAGTCGCGATGGGTTCAACCCAATGATCTCAGCCGACTGCTGCAACTCGATCAGCAATTCTTGAGGCGTGCCCCAAAACTCACCGCGCCGCGCAACAGGTTCTTGGAATGACTCCAACGCCTGCATGGTCGCAGAGTCATCCGCCGCCTCGTCCTGTGCAATGTCCTGAGCCTCGACCATCTTTTCGATGAACCACCCCTCATCCCTCCCCATGACCCGCGCTGTCGCCTCGCCAATTGCACCGAACTCGGCCAACCGCACATTGTCCGCAAAAGCGTGGGCGTCGATTTGCGGTAACACCTTCAACACTTCCATGACGAGTGCGACCGCGCCGATGAACATTCGCGGTGCGGATTCAGCAAGCTGCTGCTCGAACTCAGATTCAAGCATTCGCTTTTCAGGCTTTTCCAACTCGATCTCAACCATCCGCGAGATCAGGTCCGCCGCATATTTTGACGGGTCGATACCGTTGACGATCACGGGGCGTCTAACCCAAATCGAAAATAGGTCGCCATTGGTGAACAACTGCCGCACCTCAAAACCCATGCCCGTGGTGATGCCGCAAAGCGTGTCCGACAGTTTGGTCAGGTCAGACATGTTTTCGAGTGTCAGCACGTAATTGTGCCAAGCCCGCACAAGCACATCGTCCACTTTGTCACTACCCGGTGCGACCATGGCGGACACAGGGTCAATCAAAGTCCGCAGCATCCGTGTCGTCGATGTTTTGGCCGACCCATATTCACCAATCAGGTTGACGATGGGCGAAGGGGTATCGGGAAAGAACATCTTCACGGCACAGGCCATGAAAACGATGAATTGGTCATCGTCCATGTTGACCATTGCGCGGATGTCGTCGAGCGATCCCGACCCATCCCCCAACTCGATTGGCAATTGGCGAGAGCGGCGGAATACAACAGGGCACTCTTCGTCACCGTCAATCAACTCAACGCCATCGGCCGAGATGATCAGCACGCGGTCATCTGCATCGCAAAGATCGACGTAGATGCGGTTGTCTTGCCGTGCGACCCGTAGATGTACGTCTTCAACCGTCTCATAGGCGTGTGCCCGCGCTATGCCCACGACGAGGTTGATCTGCTCTTGGCTTGCGGTCACGCCGCTTGAATAGGCTGTTCGGCGCAACCAATCTGCGAACTCGATCGAGTCAATCCGCATGATGCGGCGTGGACCAACGCGCGCATATGCCGTGCCGTCAGGGTCGCGGAATAGTTTGAGTGATCCCACAACGTCGTCGAGGATCAACTTGGTCTGTTCGCCTTTGTTACCAATCTGCACGCCATCAGGCAGACCGCCCGCGTAGCCGCCCGCCCGAGCATAAGCCCAAAACGGTTCGGGACCACATTTGCCTGCCTTGGCGATGTCTGACCATTTACTTCGCACATCGCTTTCGGACTCAAAGCCATCCGTTTGTTTCGAGTAGGTCAGCCAATGTTCATACCCATCTTCGCCGAACGCGCCGAAGATGTTGAACCCCGCATCGCTCCACGATTTGTAGCCGCCACCTGGCCGCGCCTTCGTGAAAGCCCGCAACGCCGCATCCACATCGACCGCTTTCGTTCGCTGACCGCTCTTTGGACCCGTCTTACGAGGCTTTGCCTTTTGCAAAACAATCTCGCCGCCCTCGTCGAACTGCATTGCGCCCGTTTCATCAATTTCTGTGGGCGTGAGGACGATGCTTTCGAGCGCGAGGGGCAATGCCACCACAGGGCGTTTCCCGCCCTTCGGAAGCAATTCGATGTGATGTTCTATCTTGGTTGTGTCTGACTTATCGGGCCGACCTGACCGCCTGAACACCACTTCGGTGTCATGGAACATACCTTTACCCTGCCCATCGTCAGGCACGAACTTTTCGTGATCCCAAGGCGATTGACTGAGAACATCATTCGCGGTGTCGAGCACGTCGCGCATCCGCGCGCGGATCGTGTCCATACGAGCAGCATTCTCGAACGTGACCCACAAATGATAGCCTCGCCCGCCGCCTGAACGAACGGCAAAATAGGGAATGTTTAGGCTGTGCAAGGCCGCTGCGACGAAACCCAATCGTTTGCGCATAGTGCCCGCTTCGTACTGCCCATTGTGATCATCGAGATCGAACACGGCGAAGTGGGATTTGTCGTCCCCGACATTCATGTTGATCCCGATGGGCTGCGAACCATCAAGGTGGGCGCGGATCACGTTGTCTGTAATCTCGCCGTCTTTGGCGTAATAGGCTTTCTTGCCGTCGTTCCGTTCCAATTCCGAATAGCCGCAGCCGGCCAATTCGACAATCTGTTTTAATGCTGATTTGTTGTCCATACCAATCTCAGGATGGACCTGCTTCACTGGTCGCGCGTCGTCGCATCGCCGTCTATAAACGAGTTATAGCGCACACTGCTTTATCCATATCGGCACGCGATCAGTGAGGGGCAGGTCTTATCCTGCCCCTCCTACTTTGTGCGACTCTGCCCAAGCAATCACATCGTCGCGATCATAGCGCACAGTGCGCTCGCTCCAATAGATCGCAGGCGGCACGTCGCCGTCACGTTTCCATTCGTAGAATTTCGATTCCGAAATACCAACGAAGTCGCACACCTGTTTCGGCGTCATGAGTTTTGGGAGTTCGGCCATTAGTTCAAGGTCACGTATATGACCGCACAATGCCTCAATACGATGATTGAGGTAGGTTAGCGTGAGTTTGTCGCCGCCTCGCTCGGCAGGTATATTATTGGAATCCATATCAACAGATCCTTTCGTCAGTCCTTAACAAGACAGACAGATCCCTCTGTTGATACTCGTTGGGGCGGGGCCTTCACCATTGAGCCCGCTTCCAACGTGGCGCTGCTCGGCTATGCTGTGCACTGCCTGAACGGCAACACGTCTCACGACGGGTATGTGCATCTCCAACGTAGTGTCAGACACAAATTCATACAACGCCGAAAGCAGGTTCTACCTTAATGCGTTCGAAGAATACCGTTTCAATCATGTCAGGCGCGCTCTTGCCGACGCGGGTTGTGTACTTCGAGAGCATTTTTCCATCCCCGGAGGATGACTTGTCTCCGCGCAGGTAGTGCATGATGTGGTCACCCAACAGCGCCTCGTTGCACGCCTCTTGGAAAAACTTCCGCGTGTCTTTCGCCCGAATGACAGGGACGCGTTGTTCGCCGATCTTGGCTTTGAGGGTATCAAGGCCATGCCCGCCCCCAACGTATCCTGTTGCGGATGAAGCGGGGAAGACCCAATCACTGTCAGTTAGGCGTATTGCCTGCAACGCTTCGGTAACGCTTGCCCCAATAGGAATGACGTGGTTTCGGATGCCTGACTTCAGTTTGGGAAACACAAGCTCACGGCGTTGCAGGTCAACGAAGCCGTGTTTGCCGTCGTGTTCCCAACGAAGCGAGCAGACGTTTTCGGAGCGAATGCCTGTGAAGAACATGACCACCCAAGCCGTTCCCATAATCACATTTTGCTTCCGTTTCTCCCATACCGCGCCCCAAACGGTCGAAAGGTCTTCTCGTTCGAGATCGCGGTTGTCGTCGCATAGGTCATACCAAATCGGGGGTTGTTCATTCGCGTCGGGGACAGTCACGTTTTCAACAGGGTTCTTGCCGGGAAGGCGTTTGAACGCTGACGACAACGCCACGCGAACATGCCGCTTGGTGGCCGCAGAATTGTCCCCACGCCCTGTGTCGATGGAGTTGACTGCGCTTTGGATCATGATCGTTGAAACGTCGGTCGGTGATGATTCCATGATCTCAGGCACCCATCGGTCGAGCTTCGTCGTCATGTCTTTTTTGTGCCTGTCCGACATTTTGCCCTCCGACTGCCGCGTCGCGCAATGATGCTGCCAAGCGTCGCGTACTGTGCGAATGTCCGAGGATGCGACACCTGTGTGATACTCAGTCAGAGTTGCAATCTTCTCGAAGGCTTGTGCAGCAGTCGTTTCGGGGAAGGTCGCCTTGAGCGCCTTTTGTTGGGATCGCCCGTTTAAACGTCCTTTGAAATACCACGATGCCGCACGCTTGCCGACGCCGAGATAGAGGCAAGGGTATTTGTCTCCGTCGTGTGAATACCAAGTCGTGCCTACGTCGGGTTTGGCTGCTGCTGCCTTGCGCACCTTCGGCACGCTGTCGAGATTGATGGCGGTAGTCATTGGCGGTCTCCGTCATTTTTCAAACGCTTTTTCAAACGCTGAACAACACTTAGACGGATTAACATACACAATCAACCGACTGATTAGTGTTTGAAAAATAGCATAAAGCATTGTTTTTATACGTTAACCGCACCAACATGCACTTGTTGAATAAATGTTGGTGGCTGATTTGTAATCAGTAGGTCCGCGGTTCGAGTCCGTGTGGGGGCACCATTTCACTCTAAGATTCCTTCTGTTCCTTGATTTTGCTAAAGTCACAATGTTTGGGACAGCGCAGGCGCTTTGCGCAACGAAGAGTTTCTCCGAGGACTTTTTCTGATGGCCTGCGTAAATGGGGTGGTGGTCAAAGGCGGCGATTGAATTTCCGCAGGTTGCATCGGCGAAACGCATTGTGTTCATAGCCTTATGGCCTTACTGGTGCTTTCAGCCTAAAAACTGGCCCAACGCGCTGTGCGGGCGTGATGGAATGGTAGACATATCAGACTTAAAATCTGAAGGGCGTATGCCCGTGTGGGTTCGAGTCCCACCGCCCGCACCACCTCTAACACCCTGATTGATTTTCAAGTCTCGATGCAGCGGAACCTCTCCCGATTTGCTTTGGTTCGGGTTCGGCGGGAATTGAATACCGGGATTGGTCCAGCGCAAAAATCGGTGTCGTGCATTAAATGTCCAATATCTATCCAGCCTAAGGTGAGGGCCTGTCAGGCTACACCTTCCAGTTCCTGCATGTTAGCATCCCGTAAAATTCTTCAGGAGACACCATATGCCGTTGACCGTAAAACAAATGATGGAAGCTGCGAACTCCACCGTCGAGCGAATCCAGAGAGCCAAAGCGGTCGAGATCCTGGAGCGAGGTGGCCTGCTTCTGGACATCCGCGATGCAGCGGAATTGCAGCAGACAGGGCGTGCTTCGGGGTCACATCATATCCCGCGCGGTATGTTGGAATTTCGGGCCGATGACACTCTGCAATCACATGATCCAGAGCTTCGCAAAGATCGCCCAATTGTCTTGTATTGTGCCTCGGGTGGCCGCGCTGCCCTTGCGGGAAAGCTGTTGCAGGACATGGGGTATGAGCAGGTCTATAACCTGGGTGGCTTGGTCGATTGGGTGAATGGCGGGGGCGAAGTCGCCTAGCCAATAGGAAACGCCAGAACCCGAGCTGTGATCGGTCGAAAGGTCAGGTCAGGCGTTGAGGAACGTCCTGACGGCGGCCTCGAACTCACGCGGTTTTTCCGCATGCAACCAATGTCCTGCACCAGGTATTTTTGCAAAACGTGCCGAAGGGAACATTCCGCGGATCACTGAGCGATGTTCAGGCAGCACATAGTCGGACTCCCCCCCGGACAAAAACAGTGTTTGACCACCCCAGGATGCGTCTATTTCAGGAAAGCCCATGATCTTGGGCATTTCAGAGGCCAAAGTATCCAGGTTCAAAAGCCAACGCTGTCCGTTGATGTCGAGTGACTGCGTGAAAAAGCTCTGAAGGGCTTTTTCGACTCCGTTGTCGGCCAGTTGTTGTTCAGCGTCCGAGCGACGCTCGACCCGGGAAAGGTCCACCGCGCGCATTGCTTCAATAAACTGAATCTGACTGTGGCTATAGGCCACCGGGGCGATGTCTGCCACCACCAGTTTGCGCAGCTTTGCGCTGTGCAGCAGGGCTAAAGTCATGGATGCCTTGCCGCCCATCGAATGTCCGACGACATCTGCCTGTCCGCCGAACTGGTCGATAACTTCGGCCAGATCATTCGCCAGATCGGAATACCCATGGTCATGCGTCCACATGCTGTTTGCGTGGTTGCGCATATCAACCGCCACAACTTGCCGCTCGTCAGATAGCCGGCGGGCGATGACCCCCCAGTTCCGGGCCGAGCCATATAGGCCATGGGCGATCAGCAAAGGGGGCTTGTCGGTAGGTTCACCATGTATGATCGTGTTCAGCATATAGCCGTGATACCCGCCGCAATCTGAAACGGCCAGCCCCATTGTGGCTCCTATTCCACATGGGTAAACTGTCAGCTCAGGAGGCCGCAGCATGCCGCAAGACACAGATATACAAACCCAAATTGCGCAGACCATACAGCTGTTGCGTGACAAGTTGGGTGTGCGCGACAAAACGCTGACCGCCTCGGTCAAAAAGGCCAAAAGGCAACTGCCGCGCCGGATATACAAACAGGCAATGGTCCTGGCTCAAGCAGAGCAGATGGCGGCCCATCCAAAACTGCGACTTGTGCTGGACAATCCAAAACTGATCCAGGCCTCGGAAGAGGTTCAAAAACATCTGGGGGGCATCAATTTGGCGGATCGGCGGATGGGGTGGTTTCTGGGAATGCTGGGCGGGCTGACTTTTAACCTGTTGGCCTTTTCTGCTTTGTTGCTGATCTTCATGTTGTGGCAGGGGCTTATCTGACCACAAAAAAACGGCGCCGGATTGGCGCCGTTTTGTTTCTTGGATGACTGAATTCTTACAAGTTTGGATAGATAGGGAATCTGGCGCAGAGGTTTGCGACTTCGGCTTTGACTTTGGCCTCGACCTCACCGTTACCGTCCTCGCCATTTG
>NZ_FXTE01000009.1 GCF_900182615.1 Ruegeria faecimaris
AATACAACCACACCCGACCCCATCAGGCCCTCAACATGCGCCCACCAGTCCCCGAAACTCTAGTCCGAAATGGCCCAGAACATGGGGGCTAGACACTCCCACACGCTTTGATTGAACACAATACGCAAGAATCTGCTTTAGAGTAGCCGCGCAACAGTGCCATTCATTTGAGAAGACCACTGTCGGCTTATTCATTGAACTTTGCAAAGCCTGCTTTTGTTGCGTATGGCCGAAACTTGGGTTGGCTGTGGTATGACGGACCTGGTCCTCCAGTTCGTGAATGAGCACCTTCGATAGCCCGGTTTCTGCGGTTTATGCCAGGAACGACTGCCTCCAACCCAACTACCTATTTTGGACCAAATAAATCAGTTCCAGAAAAGACCGTAGGCTTCCGAGTTCAATTGACCGACTCCGCGAAAACTGCATGACCCATAGTCAGACTACCTTTTGACGGCTGTTCTTAAAACTGGGTTCGACTTATGGTTGGGTTTTGCGCAAAACTATGGGCAAGTAATGCAAAGTTATGCGCAAAATTCAATATTATGGGCGCACCTACAAAAATTCAGAAGTCCAGATTTTCGACGCTCAGAGCATTTTTCTGTATAAATTCACGGCGCGGTTCCACGACATCGCCCATCAATTTAGTAAACAGGTCATCAGCTTCGAGCATATCATTCACCCGTACCTGCAACAGCGTTCGTGCATCCGGGTCCAACGTGGTTTCCCACAGCTGATCTGGGTTCATCTCGCCCAGTCCCTTATAGCGCTGCAGGGACAGGCCCTTTTCACCCTCTTCCAGAATGGCACGCAACAGATCCAGCGGACCGTGGATGGCCTGCGACCGGTCGCGGCGGATCAGGGTTGCGGATGTGTTATAGATCTCCTGCAGGCTTTGGGTAAAGCTGCCGGTCTTGCGCGCCTCGCCCGAGCGCAGCATCGGGCCGTCCAGCGTACGCACCTCTTCAACGCCGCGCAGAATACGAGCCAGGCGGATGCCGTGATCCTGCGTGATCCGACCCTGCCAGCCACGTTCGTATTCCAATGCGATCAGGTCAAGACGGGCTGCGACCTTGTCGGCCACGCCTTGCAGATCGGCATCAACCGCACCGGGGACAAAGGCACCGGCCACGGCGGCCTGTTCCAGAATGTGGCGCGGATAGTGCGTCGGGAATGCATCCAGAACGCGTTTCAGCTGGCGCGCTTCGTCAACCACGCGCGCCAAGTCCTGGCCGGACAATTCCTCGCCCGAACCCAGTTTCAGCACCGCACCCTCGACGCCCTGATTGATCAGGTAGTCATCCAATGCCGCCTGATCTTTCAGATACACCTCGGACTTACCGCGCGCGACCTTATAAAGCGGCGGCTGCGCGATATACAGGTATCCGCCCTCGATCAGCTCTGGCATCTGCCGGAAGAAGAAGGTCAACAACAGCGTCCGGATATGTGCACCATCCACATCCGCATCCGTCATGATAACGATCTTGTGGTAGCGCAGCTTTTCGATATTGAACTCATCGCGGCCAATGCCCGTGCCCAGCGCCATTACCAGATTACCGATTTCCTGGCTCGACAGCATCCGGTCGAACCGTGCACGCTCCACGTTCAGGATTTTCCCACGCAGCGGCAACACGGCCTGTGTCAAACGATCCCGCCCCGTCTGAGCCGAGCCGCCAGCCGAGTCCCCCTCGACCAGGAAAACTTCGGTCTTTGACGGGTCCTTCTCGGAACAATCCTTCAGCTTGCCGGCCAGATAGTTCACATCCATCGCCGTTTTGCGGCGGGTCAGTTCACGGGCTTTTCGTGCGGCTTCACGGGCCAGAGCAGCCTCGATGATTTTGCCCACGATGATTTTGGCTTCATTTGGGTTTTCCTCAAACCATTCAGCCAGCTTCTCGTTCACCATCCCTTCGACCGCCGGGCGGACCTCGGAACTGACCAGCTTGTCTTTGGTCTGTGAGGAAAACTTTGGATCCGGTACTTTGACCGACAACACGCAGGTCAGGCCCTCGCGCGCGTCATCGCCCGTAAAGCTGACCTTTTCCCTTTTCGCAATGCCGCTAGATTGGGCATAGTTGTTGATCGTGCGGGTCAGCGCACCCCGGAAACCCGCAATATGAGTACCGCCATCGCGCTGAGGGATGTTGTTAGTAAAGGGAAGAACCGACTCGTGATAGCTGTCATTCCACCACATCGCGATTTCGACACCGATATCGTCCCGCTCACCCTTGATATAGATCGGCTCGGGCATGGCAGACGACTTTGATCGATCGAGGTATTTGACGAATTCCTTCACGCCGCCCTCATAAAACAGCTCAGTTTCCAGCCGTTCTGCGGGGCGTTCGTCGACCAGGATGATCCGCACACCCGAATTCAGGAAGGCAAGCTCGCGCAGGCGCTTTTCCAGCGTCTCGAACGAGTATTCGAGGTTCGAGAACGTATCGGTCGAGGCCAGAAAGCGCACCTCGGTCCCCGTACGGTCGCCACATTCGCCGACCACTTTCAGATGCTCGACGGTTTCGCCCCCTTCGAACCGGGCGACATGTTCTTTTCCGTTGCGCCAGACGCGCAGTTCCAACCAGTTGGACAACGCATTCACAACCGAAACGCCCACGCCGTGCAGACCACCAGACACTTTGTACGAGTTGCTGTCGAACTTACCGCCCGCATGCAGCTGGGTCATGATGACCTCGGCGGCGGACACGCCTTCTTCGTGATGGATATCCACCGGAATTCCGCGACCGTTGTCGCTGACTGAGACGCTGGAATCGGCGTGAATTTTCACTGTCACATGGTCGGCATGACCGGCCAGAGCTTCGTCAATTCCGTTATCGACAACCTCATACACCATATGGTGCAGACCCGAGCCGTCATCGGTGTCGCCGATATACATGCCTGGGCGCTTTCGAACTGCCTCTAAGCCTTTGAGAACCTTGATTGAATCCGCGCCGTATTCTTGCGGTGCCTGTGCGTCTTCGGACATGCCGTTAGTACCTATATTATTTTGGTAACTTATACGTTCTCTGGTGGGGAATGTCACGCGATCCCCCAATATTTTGTGCCAGAGTTTGGATTTTCAGCCGATCAAAGCTGATCGAGGTCTGCGGCGATATCTGCGGCGATTTCCTTGGCGTTGACGTCGCTGCGTTCAGCGGACAATCGCAGGCCCAATAGGTCGGATTGATAGCGCGCCGCAAGCCGCTCTGGATCGTGGTCAGGACCGATCTCTCGGGCCTGTTGCGCCTGTCTAAACAGCGTTGCAAAACATTGCTTCATCTCAGCCATATGCCGGCTGGCTTTCTGCGCTAGCTGGTGATCCCTTGCCTGCAATTCGGCAAAGGTCTTGGCGAGCATACAGGCCTGCACCGGCGTTTGGCTGGAATCGATCACAATCTGCGGCTGCGTCTTTAACGCGGCCAGCGGCCCGATGTCTTCTGCCAGCGCTGTCAGCCGCGCTACACCGTCCTGCGTGTAACGTTCCAGCGCCATCGCATAAAGCGCGTCTTTTGACCCAAAGGCCGCATAGAAACTGCCTGGCTTCAACTTCAGCTCGCGCTCCAGATCCTTCAACGACGTCCCGGCCCAGCCATGGCGCCAGAATATGTCGCGGGCCTGCGCGATCAGCGCGTCTCGGTCATAGGCAGGTTTGCGGGGCATCGACATCACCAATTCTTGAACGGTCACTCAAATATATACTTGAGTGATCGCTCAAGAAATACTATTTCCGACTCAGACATCAAAAAATGGAGCATCCACATGGCCGATTTCCCATCCCACGACCTGACCACCGCCCCCGAAGGGTCCAAACCTCTGTTGGAAAAATCTCAGGCCGCGTTTGGCCGCTTGCCCGGCCTGCATAAGGTGATGGCCGAAAGCCCACAGCATCTGGAAGGCTACCAGGTTCTACATGGCCTCTTCATGCAGACCGATTTCGACAATGACGAAAAAACCGTCGTCTGGCAGACCATCAATGTCGAGAACGAGTGCCACTATTGCGTGCCCGCCCATACCGGCATCGCCAAGATGATGAAGGTGTCGGATGACATCACCGAAGCGCTGCGCAACGAAACCGCGCTGCCCAATGCCAAGCTCGAGGCGCTGCGGACATTTACGCTGCAGATGATGCAGACCCGTGGCAATCCCACCGAGGCGCAGCTGCAAGCCTTCTTTGACGCTGGTTATTCGCACCGCGCCGTGTTGGATGTGGTGCTGGGCCTGGCGCAGAAAACCATGTCGAATTACGTCAACCACATGGCACAAACCCCAGTTGACGAAGTAATGCGCGGCTTCTTGTGGGAACGTAAGGTCAGCGAACCGGCCTAATCGACGACCGAGCCCTCATCGCCTTCGGTGACAACCAGGGTCTGGGCCCGGTCCCCTAATTCCGAAAACAGCTCAGGCCCTGTGCCCGTCATCCAGGCCTGAGCGCCCAGCGCGCAAATCTCATCATAGAGCGCGGCGCGGCGCCCGGCATCCAGGTGGGCCGCGACCTCATCCAGCAACACAATCGGCGGTGCCCCGATCATCCCGGCCAAAGCGCGCGCGTTGGACAGGATCAGCGAGACCAGCAGCGCCTTTTGCTCACCGGTCGAGCAATCCTTGGCCGGAACGCCCTTGGCGGCAAAGACGCCGTACAGGTCAGACCGGTGTGGCCCGACCAGTGTGCGCCCCGCCGCCAGATCTCGAAAGCGGCTTTCATTCAGCGCCTCACGCAGATCATCCGCCGTTTCCGGCATCGCACCTTCGGTTTGAACCAGCTCAAGATCAGCCGATGGAAAACCCGTTTCGGCCTGATCCTGTGCTGTGCGCAGATGATCCAGAGCGGCCATGCGCGCCACATGGATGCGATGCCCGGTTTCGGCCATCTGCCCCTCGAGCGCGGCGTACCAATGGGCATCGCGCACCTGTTCTTTCAGCAGCCGGTTGCGTTCGCGCATGGATTTTTCATAAATCAGTGAGGCTTCGGCGTGGGCAGGATCAAAGCTGAGCGCGATGCGATCCAGAAACCGCCGCCGCCCCTCGGCGCCTTCAATCCACAGCCGGTCCATCGACGGGATCAGCCAGACGACCCGCGCCAGCTTGCCCAGATCGATCTGACTGGCGGATTTGCCATCTATCCGAACCTGCCGCGCTGCGCCAGCTTCGGACCAAGTCTCGATCTCATAGCTCTGGCCCTGCGCTTGCAGCAGACCGGACAGCTTCCAGCCCAGCGCCTCGGGCCGACGCGTCATCTCGGCTGCACTGGCCCGCCGCATGCCGCGGCCGGGTGAAAACATCGAAACAGCTTCAAGGATATTGGTCTTACCCGCGCCGTTAGGTCCGTGAATGGCAACCGGACGGCCATCCAGCGACAAACGCGCCAGTTTGTGAGAGCGAAAATGCGAGACCGTCAGTTCGGTCAGGGCCAAGGTCATGACCCCTCTCTTTCCTCAGCGATCAGCCCCCAAAGCCGATCAGACACGCATCGGCATGACCACATAGACCGCGCTCAGGTCATTGCCTTCGCGCATCAGGGTCGGATCACCAGCGGAGTTGAACAGGAACACCGCGTTTTCGCGATCTACCTGAGAAGCAATTTCCAGCAGGTATTTTGCGTTGAAACCGATCTCGAGCCGTTCATCTGAATATGCGACGGCCAATTCTTCCTCGGCTGCACCGCTGTCCGGTGCATTGACCGAAAGAACCAACTTATCCGTGTCCAGCTGTAGCTTGACCGCGCGCGAACGTTCCGACGAGACCGTCGCAACCCGGTCGACGGCCTGCGCAAACTCAGCCGCATCCACTTCCAGTTGCCGCGTGTTGCCCTGCGGGATGACCCGTGTGTAGTCGGGGAATGTGCCGTCGATCACCTTCGAGGTCAGCGTGATATCCGGCGTTGCAAAGCGCACCTTGGTTTCGCTGACGGAAACGGCGATATCCATCTCGTCATCGTCCAACAGCTTGCGCAACTCACCCACTGTTTTGCGCGGCACGATCACGCCGGGCATGTCCGCAGCCCCATCCGGAAGGTCTGCGTCAATGCGCGCCAGACGGTGACCATCGGTGGCCACACAGCGCAGCACCTTGCCGCCTTCGGAGCCATCTGAAACATGCATATAGACGCCATTCAGATAGTACCGCGTCTCTTCGGTTGAGATGGCGAATTTCGATTTGTCGAACAAACGGCGCAGCAATGCTGCCGAAGCCGTAAAGTTCGACTGGTATTCTGATGAGGCCATAACCGGGAAATCTTCTTTCGGCAGAGTCGCCAGAGAGAAGTTCGATCGCCCGGCTTCAACCGTCAGGCGACCCGCCGCACTGTCGGCGGTCAGGGTGACCAACGCGCCATCGGGCAGTTTGCGCACAATTTCGTGCAGGGTTGTGGCGGCAACCGTGGTGGCGCCGGCCTTTTCCACCTGCGCAGGGGCCTTGTCGACCACTTCGATATCCAGATCGGTGGCGCGGAACATGGCCTGATCGCCTTCGGCCTCGATTAGAACATTAGCAAGTATAGGGATCGTGTTGCGTCGTTCGACGACTGATTGGGCCTGGGAAACGGCCTTGAGAAGGGTGCCGCGTTCGATGCTGATCTTCATACCCTTAATTCCTCTGACTTGCGTGCCGAAAATGGGCGGGACTGGCACGTTAGCGCCTCCGCCCTGAGGCACAAGGATTTTTTATGGATTTCTGAGTCGGTTTGCCCGCAGGGTCAAGAGGCGCGTGACCCTGCGGTCACAGTTCATAGCCAACCGTGGACTATTGCGCACAAAAAAACGCCCCGGCCATCAGGATCCGGGGCGCCTGTTTAATGCCTAGAAGATACTCAGGCTTCCAGCGCGCGACGCAGCATTTCCACGTCTTCGGCGATTTGGCCATCGGTTGTCTTCAGTTCTTCGATGCGTTTGACGCCATGCATGACCGTGGTGTGATCGCGTCCGCCAAACCGACGGCCAATCTCGGGCAAAGAGCGGCTGGTCAGCTGTTTGCACAGATACATCGCCACCTGACGCGGGCGCGCATAGGAGCGCAACCGCTTGGGGCCTATAATGTCGCTAAGGCGGATATTGTAATATTCTGACACTTTGCGCTGAATCTCTTCGACGGTAATCTTGCGTTCTGACGCGCGCAGCACGTCCGCCAGGCAATCCTGCGTCAGCTCCATGTCGATCTCGCGCCCGACAAGCGAGGCAAAGGCAAACAGCCGGGTCAAGGCCCCTTCCAAAACACGCACATTGGTCGAGATGCGATGGGCCAGGAATTCCAGCACCCCATCTACGATAGTCACGTCAGGATAGGTGCGGCTGTATTGCTGAACCTTGGTTTGCAAGATGCCCAGACGCAGTTCGTAATCAGTGGGATGCAGATCGACGACCAGACCACATTGCAGGCGTGATTTCACACGGTCCTCCAGGTCCTTGATCTCGCCCGGGGCGCGGTCGGCTGAGATGATGATCTGTTTGTTCTGGTCTACCAGCGCGTTGAACGTGTGAAAGAACTCTTCCTGAGTCGAATCCTTTCCAGCGATAAACTGGACGTCATCAACCATCAGCACATCGACCGAACGGAACAGGTGTTTGAAGTCCATCATCCGGCGTTCCCGCAGCGCCTGCACAAAGCGGTACATGAACTGTTCCGCCGACAGGTACAGAACATTCAATTCGGGATGTTTAGTCTTTAGTTCCCAGGCGATGGCATGCATCAGGTGGGTTTTACCCAAGCCGACACCGCCATACAGAACCAGCGGGTTAAAAGTCACGGGGCCACCTTCGGACACACGACGCGCGGCGGCATGGGCCAGCTCGTTGGGCTTGCCGACCACAAAGCTGTCAAACGTGAAACGAGAATCCAACGGCGCCGCCTGCAGGGATTCCAACGCATCATTCGCGGTCGCGGATAAAGTCTGCGTTTGCGCTTCCTGAACGCGGGCAGGCGCAGTTGCCACGTCGTTCGAAGGACGTACCGGAGAGTTCGCTGCCACTCGGAACGCAAGGCGCTGTACAGATTCTCCGGCGGTGTTCATCTCATACAGGATAAGATCCGCAAAATTCTGGCTCACATAATTGCCCATAAAGTTCGTCGGAACCGAGAACACCGCTACACCGTCCTGCAGCTCTTGGAATTCAAGAGGCTCGATCCAGGTGGTATAGTTGTTCTTTCCGATCGCCTTGAGCAGTTTGTTACGCAGTAGTCCCCATTTCTCTTGTGTCATTAAGCGCCTCACGCATCCCATTCTTTATTGGCCTGTCGGCCTTATTACTAAGCCCCGGTCGCCCGGATCACGATGTCACTCGCAAAAGGATACCCTGTGCCAAACCGCAGAAGTTTGGCGGGTTTGTCCCTGAAAGCCAGCACAATCCAAACTCGTGACATCCAGCACCTGAATATCCCGAAAAGCGGCCTGCGCTTCGCAATCTTATCTTTAGACAGGGCTCGGATCCTCGGTTACCCCAAGACCCTCAGCAGATCAGCAAACCGGTTTATCCGGATGCCAACATTCGTTCCTCGACCGCTCTGATGCCCGTCAGTACAATCGCAGGAACAGCCTGTCCCCCCAAGCGAGTGAATCGCTGTATCAGTGGTAACAAGAGGCCGACGTCTGCGGCAACGAAACTCTGATATTGACTCGGGTCTTTGTGCGAAAGAATCTCTCGGCAACGTGAAGACGCGGTATTCTGGCAACAGCAAAAGGGCGCCGCGATATGCGACGCCCTTCGGAATAGTTCAGCCATGCTTACGTGACCCTAGGTCACATAAAGACTCAGCCCAGCGCTTTGACGCGGGCCGACAGACGGGACATTTTGCGGGAGGCTGTGTTCTTGTGGAAGACGCCTTTGGTGACGCCGCGCATCAGTTCGGGCTGAGCTGCGCGCAGAGCGGCAGTTGCTGCGTCCTTGTCACCGGATGCGATTGCTTCTTCTACTTTGCGCAGATAGGTGCGGATACGCGAACGACGCGCTTTGTTAACGGCGAAACGCTTTTCGTTCTGACGAGCGCGTTTTTTTGCCTGGGGCGAATTTGCCATGTGTCTCTGACCTTTGTTCGGTACGGTTATGTAGAATGCGCGCCGCGGATATCCGCACCGGATCAGAAATCACGAGTGTGAGTCGGGCCAAGCGGGCCGCACGCGCATGTATAGCGGCGGTGCATAGCCAAGTTTTCAGGCTTTGCCAAGCCGATTCTTCACTGCTGAACCGCGGGCAAGAAAAAGGCGGGCTCAGCCCGCCTGTTCGATACATATTTCGTGGCCGGTTTACTTGTCCCGGAACTGAGCCGAGCGTTTTTCCAGAAAGGCTGCCATGCCTTCTTTCTGGTCCTCGGTGGCGAACATCGAATGGAACACCCGGCGCTCGAACAACATACCTTCGCTCAACGGCACTTCATAGCTGCGGTTGACCGCCTCTTTTGCCGCCATGGTCGACAGTTGCGATTTCTCGGCAATTTTCTGGGCCACGCCAATGGCTTCTTCGATCAACTTCTTGGCCGGTACAATCCGGCTGACAAGACCAGAACGTTCAGCCTCTTCCGCGTCCATGAAGCGACCGGTCAGATTCATGTCCATCGATTTTGACTTGCCGACGAACCGGGTCAGACGTTGGCTGCCGCCCAGCCCAGCAATAACGCCCAGATTGATTTCAGGCTGGCCAAATTTGGCAGTATCGGCGGCAATGATGAAATCGCACAGCATCGCCAATTCACAGCCACCGCCCAGCGCATAACCCGCAACTGCTGCAATGATAGGTTTGCGGATGGCCGAGATACGATCGTTGGCCTCGGCAAACAGGTTGACAGTGAAGACGTCAACAAAGCTCATCTCGGACATTTCCTTGATGTCCGCACCTGCGGCAAAGGCCTTGTCCGAGCCTGTGATGACGACGCAGCGTACCTTGTCGTTTCCATCCGCCTCTTCCAACGCGGTGCACAATTCACCCAGCAACTGAGTGTTCAGCGCATTCATCGCATCGGGGCGGTTGAGTTTGATGAGGGCGACGTGGTCTTCGATTTCGACGATGATCGTCTCAAAAGCCATGAGTTAGAGCTTCCGGTTGTTCCGTTCAGGTACGATTCCTTACCACGCGAAAAACTTGGATCAAGCTATCTTTGGCATTGCACACAATAGAAGGATGAGCGACCGGACTGGGTGATTCTCTTGATTTCTGCCCCGCAACCCCCTGTCCGGCAGGGCGCACCCTCGCGCCCGTAGACATCAAAGCTGTGCTGAAAATATCCAAGTTCTCCATCGGCTTGCCGGAAATCCCGCAGCGACGATCCACCTGCCTCGATCGCCTCCTGCAGCACTTGACGGATGATCGGAACCAACGCGGCAATGCGGGTAGAAGAAATCTGTCCCGCTTTGCGACGTGGCGACACTCGACCCCGATACAGCGCTTCGCAGACGTAGATATTGCCCAGTCCTGCAACGATTCCCTGATCCAACAGCGCTGATTTGACCGGTGTGTTCTTGCCTTTGAACGCTTCGATCAGATGCTGTTCATGAAAATCATTGCCCAAAGGCTCCGGTCCCAGGACCGATAACAGCTTATGATGCTCGGCGGTTGCCGTAGGTAGCAGGTCCATCGCACCAAACCGACGTGGGTCATTGAAGGTGATCCGAGCACCATTGGCCATGTGGAACACTACATGGTCATGTTTCTCGGGCATGGGATGGGTATGCGCAAATTGGCCCAGCGGATCACCCGAGACCGTTATCCGCCCGGACATGCCCAGATGAATCAGTAACGTTTCGCCACTGCTAAGATCAGCTAGAATGTACTTGGACCGCCGCCGCAACCGATCGACCCGCTGGCCGGTCAGCCGTTCGGCCATCCGGTCAGGAAACGGCCAGCGCAAATCGGGGCGATTTACATCCGCCTGTTCGATCACGATACCTTCCATCGCCGGGGACAGGCCGCGTCTTACTGTCTCGACCTCGGGCAATTCGGGCATTTCCTGGCTCCTATTCCAAAGGGCCGCATTGTGCCCGGTTCTTATCGCCCTATAACAGAGGCGAAATTCGACAAACGGCAAGGCAAATGTCCGACAACAGCGACAAGACCACTCATTTCGGGTTCGAAACCGTGCGCGAGGCCGACAAGGCCGGGCGCGTGCAGGGCGTGTTCAACTCGGTCGCCTCAAAATACGATGTGATGAACGATGTCATGTCGATGGGCATTCACCGGATCTGGAAAGACGCAATGATGGACTGGTTGGCCCCGCGCCCAGGTCAGCGCCTGCTGGATGTGGCGGGCGGTACCGGCGATATCTCGTTCCGGTTCCTGAAACGCGCAGGCCGTGGCCATGCCACCGTTTTGGACCTGACCGAGCCGATGCTGATCGAAGGCCGACAGCGGGCCGAGGCGGATCAGATGTCGGACAGTCTGAATTGGGTGGTGGGCGATGCGATGGCCCTGCCGTTCGAGGATAACACCTTTGACGTCTACACGATCTCCTTCGGCATCCGAAACGTGACCCGTCCGCAAGAGGCATTGAACGAGGCCTACCGCGTTTTGAAACCCGGTGGCCGCTTGATGGTTTTGGAGTTCAGTCAGTTGCCCAATGACGGGCTGCAGAAACTCTATGACCTCTACAGTTTCAATGTCATCCCGCGCATGGGGAAGCTGATCGCCAATGATTATGACAGCTATCAGTATCTGGTCGAATCGATCCGTAATTTCCCGGATCAGGATACTTTCCTGAACATGGTCCGCACCGCCGGGTTCGACAACGCGAAATACCGTAACCTGACCATGGGCATTGCCGCGCTGCATTCCGGCTGGAAAATCTGATGCGCGGCCCTCACAATATCATCCGCTTGATCCGGACCGGCGCGACGCTGGAACGGACAGGTGCCATGAATGTCGTCCTGGACGCGTTCGAAGCACCACGTGCCTTGCGCGTTCTGGCCCACACCCTGGGCAAACCCTTTCAATGGCTGGGTTACAAAGGCGATCCGTCGATGCCCCCAGCCACCCGTGCCCTCACCGCCCTGGGACCTGCCTATATAAAATTCGGTCAGGTTCTGTCCACGCGGCCCGACGTGGTTGGAGACGAACTGGCAGAACAGCTACGCGTGCTGCAGGACAAACTGCCCCCGTTCTCCAAGGCCGAGGCCATGGCCGAGGTCGAGAAAGAGCTTGGTCAACCCGTCGTCGAGATATTCGATGAGTTCAGCGAGCCGATTGCGGCCGCCTCAATCGCTCAGGTCCACAAGGCCAAGCTGCGCAGCACTGGCGAGGATGTGGCCGTCAAAGTTCTGCGCCCCGGCATCGAACGCGCCTTCCGCAAAGATGTCGACGCATTCTATTTCGCCGCCCGCATCGTGCAACTCTTCGCCCCCAGCGCGCGCCGCCTGCGCCCGATGGAAGTGATCGAACATTTCGACGGCGTTGTCCGGGGTGAGCTGGACCTGCGTCTGGAAAGCTCAGCCGCCTCGGAATATGCCGCTAACACCAAGGACGATGCCGGATTCTGGTTGCCCCCCGTGGTCTGGTCCCTGTCGGCGCGTCGGGTAATGACTCTCAGCTGGGCAGATGGCATCCCGCTGGGCGACAATGGCGCACTGGATGCAGCCGGTCATGACCGCCGCGATCTGGCCGAACGCGTGCTGCGCCTGTTCCTGCTGCATGCTCTGCGCGACGGCTATTTCCACGCTGACATGCACCAGGGTAACCTGAAGGTCGCGGCAAATAGCGATATCATTGCCTATGACTATGGCATCATGGGCCATATCGACGAATACACGCGCCGGGTCTATGCCGAGATTCTCTTTGGCTTTATCCGCCGCGACTACAAACGCGTGGCCGAGGTTCATTTCGAGGCCGGATATGTCCCCGCCAACCAGGATGTCGACGAATTTGCCCGTGCCCTGCGCGCGGTTGGAGAGCCGATCTTTGGTATGAACGCCACCCATATCTCAATGGGACGGTTGCTCAGCTATCTGTTCGAAGTCACTGAACGCTTCGGCATGGAAACCCGTACCGAGCTGATCCTGCTTCAGCGTACAATGGTCGTGGTCGAAGGCGTCGCGCGCTCACTCGACCCGCAAATGAACATCTGGGCAGTCGCCCGGCCCGTGGTCGAAGACTACATCAAACAATCCATCGGCCCCCGCGCCGCACTTCGCGATCTTGGCAAAACAGCAATGGTTCTGGCCCGGTTTGGTCCGCGGCTTCCAGCACTGGTCGAAAACGCATTGATTTCCCAAACCCAAAAGGATGAGCCGACCCGTTCGCGCCTATGGTCCGTTGCCTTGCCCGCCACCATTGGTGCCGCTACCGGCGCGGCCCTCGTCTTATTGCTGACAAGCTTCAGCTAAACCCAATCCCGCCCGCTTCATCTGGCCAAAAATACCTTCGGGGGGAATTGCGCCACAGGTGCTATGGGGGGCAGACAGCCCCCCTGCTTGGTTCGGTTTCAGAGCAGCTCAAAGGCAATGGCAATGCCCTGACCGCCACCGATGCACATGGTGACCAAACCCTTGGACCCGCCCGTGCGCTCCAGCTCATACAGGGCTTTCAGCGTTATAATCGCACCGGTTGCACCCACCGGATGGCCCAGCGCAATCGCCCCGCCATTCGGGTTTACCTTGGCGGCATCCAAGCCCAGCTCTTTGTTCACGGCCAACGCTTGCGCGGCAAAGGCTTCGTTGCTTTCGATCACATCGAAATCACCCAGCGTCAGGCCCGTCCGCGCCATCAGGTTCTGCACCGCAGGAACCGGACCAATGCCCATCACCTCGGGGCGTACCCCTGCGTGGCCATAGCCCAGAATGCGTGCCTTGGGTTTCAAGCCGGCCTTTTCGGCCGCCTCCGCCGTGGCCAGTACCACCGCCGCCGCACCATCGTTGATGCCCGACGCGTTGCCTGCCGTCACCCGGCCATCCTTGCGGAAGGCAGGACGCAGCCCGGCCAGCGCCTCGGCGGATGTCTGTTTGGGATGTTCGTCGACCATGAAATCGACCATGTCGCGCTTGACCTTGACCTGAACCGGCGTGATCTGGCTTTGGAAATACCCCGCCTCCAGCGCCGCCGCCGCACGGGTTTGGCTGGCCATCGCGAATTCATCCATCTGCTCACGGGTGATCTGGTGCTCATCAGCAACGTTTTCGGCCGTAATGCCCATATGGCCAGTGCCAAACGGGCAGTTCAACGCGCCCAGCATCATATCCATCGAGGTGACATCGCCCATCTTCGCTCCCCAGCGCGCCTGTGGCACGATATACGGACTCCGCGACATGCTTTCGGCGCCACCAGCTACAGCGAATTCGGCGTCGCCCAGCATCAGGGACTGTACCGCCGACACAATCGCCTGCGCACCGGACCCGCACAGACGGTTTACGTTCATCGCGGGCGTTTCAACGGGGATACCGGCCTGCTTGGCCGCGGCGCGCGACAGGTACATGTCGCGTGGTTCGGTATTAATGACATGACCAAACACCACATTGCCGATTTGCTCGGGCGCAACTCCAGATCGCTCCATCGCCGCTTCAGTCACAACGGTCGCCAGATCAATCGGCGCAGTTGAAGCCAAGGCGCCACCAAATGTGCCAATCGCGGTGCGCGCACCATCAAGAATGACGATATCTTTCATGTCTCTTCTCCTCGTGGATTTGCGGGCACTATGCATCCAGCCATTGGAACTGTCCCATAGGACGTACCGTCACAAGCGGAATTGACATGAGGCCACCAAACGCGCATGAGATTCCGTCATGACGGAAAATTCAGACGATATCCTGACGCGCCTGCCCGCCCGCCTGAAAGAGGCCCGCCGCGCCAAAGGCCTGTCGCTGGAAGCTGTGGCCAATCTCAGCGGCGTGTCCCGATCCATGGTCAGCCAGATCGAACGCGGTGAAAGCAGCCCGACGATCTCGACCCTGTGGAACCTGACCCGCGCCCTGCAGGTGGACTTCGCTGGCCTGCTGGAAGAGGCCAATAACGCCAATCAGATCGAAACCCTGCGCAGCGACGAAGTGCCCAGCATCGACAATATGGGCCAGAATTGCCGCATCCGCATCCTCTCCCCGCCCGAAGAGGCCGGTGGCCACGAGGTCTACGATATCCGCTTTGACAGTGATGGCGCGCTGAACAGCCAACCACACGCCCGCGGCGCGCATGAACAGTTGACGGTACTTGAAGGTGCGGTGCGCGTCACCTCGGGCAGTGCCGTCAGCGAACTGAACCAGGGCGACACCGCGCGATACGCGGCCGACGTTCTGCACTCAATTACTGCCAAGAAGCCAGCAAGGGTGTTCCTGATCGTCAAAAACGCCTGACACCGGCGCATTTCCGCCTTTACGGAAATTTTTCCTTCATACTGTAATTCCCCTATTTGGGAATTTCATCCGTTATGTTAGACATGCGACTCAGTTGAACGGAGATCGCCATGTCAGATGCATTCCTGTCCCATGTCACCGACACCCTCGTGCAGATCGAAGCGGAGGGTCTGTACAAGCGTGAACGAATGATCACCTCGCCCCAGGGCGGCGAGATTACTGTGGGCGACAGGCAGGTCATCAATCTGTGCGCCAACAATTATCTGGGTCTGGCCGATCATCCGGCACTGATCGCCGCCGCCAAAGACGCGATGGAACCCAAAGGGTTCGGCATGGCCTCGGTCCGGTTTATTTGTGGCACACAGGACATTCACCGTGAGCTGGAACAGAAGCTGGCACAATTCCTGAATAAGGACGATGCGATCCTGTTTGCAGCCTGTTTTGATGCCAATGGAGGGCTGTTTGAGCCTTTGTTAGGGCCTGAAGATGCCATAATCTCGGACGGTCTGAACCATGCCTCAATCATCGACGGGGTACGGTTGTGCAAGGCCAAACGTTATCGTTATCTGAACAACGACATGAACGATCTGGAGGCCTGGCTGAAGCAGGCACGCGAGGACGGCGCGCGTCACATCATGATCGCGACAGACGGTGTGTTTTCGATGGATGGCTATCTGGCTAACTTGCCGAAAATCCGCGAACTGGCGGACAAATATGACGCCATTGTCATGGTCGATGACTGCCATGCCACCGGATTCATGGGTCCGAACGGGGCCGGTACACCGGATCATTTCGGTGTCGCTGTGGATATTCTGACGGGAACCTTGGGCAAGGCACTTGGGGGGGCAATCGGCGGTTATATCGCCGGGCCGCAGCCGGTGATCGACCTGCTGCGGCAGCGGGCGCGGCCCTATCTGTTCTCAAATTCGCTGCCGCCTTCAATCGTTGCTGCCGGGATCGAAGCCATCCGTCTGGTCGAAGAGGGCGACATGCTGCGCGCGCAACTGTTCGGCAACGCCAAGTATTGGCGCGCGGGATTGGAAAAGTTGGGTTTTGACCTTCTACCCGGCGAACACCCGATCATCCCGGTAATGCTGGGCGAAGCACAACTGGCGCAGGACATGGCCGCAAAGCTGTTTGACGAAGGCGTTTATGTTTCGGGTTTTTTCTTCCCCGTCGTCCCGCGCGGTAAGGCACGGATCAGAACGCAGATGAATGCGACGCTGACAAAGGATGAGCTGGACCGTGCGCTGGCCGCCTTTGGCAAGGTCGGCAAAGAGCTGGGGATTATCTGATGCGACCCAATACGATGAAAGCGCTGGAAAAATCCAAGCCCGAGGAGGGGCTGTGGATGGTGCAGGCCCCGGTGCCCGAGATCGGCCCTGATGAAGTGCTGATCCGCATCAACAAGACCGGCATCTGCGGCACCGATATCCACATCTGGAACTGGGACGACTGGGCCGCCGCCACGGTGCCCACCCCGATGATCACCGGCCATGAATTTGCCGGTGAAATCGTTGAGATCGGGCGCAACGTGACCGGGCTTGAGATCGGCCAGCGCTGCTCCGGCGAGGGGCACCTGATCACAACCGACAGCCGCCAAAGCCGCGCTGGCAAGTTCCATCTGGATCCCGGCACGCGCGGAATCGGCGTCAATGAACAGGGTGCCTTTGCGCAATACCTGAAACTACCTGCCTTCAACGTGGTACCCCTGCCCGATGACGTTCCCGACGAAATCGGAGCCATTCTCGACCCGTTGGGGAATGCTGTGCACACTGCACTCAGCTTTGATCTGCTGGGTGAGGATGTGCTGATCACCGGTGCAGGCCCCATCGGCATCATGGCCGCCGCCGTGGCCCGCCATGCAGGCGCGCGGCATGTGGTGATCACCGATATCAATCCGGACCGCTTGACGCTGGCTGCGCATGTTGTGCCAACATTGCGCCCTGTCGATGTGACCAAGGAAGATTTGCAGGACGTGATCGCCGAACTGGGCATGCAGCAAGGTTTTGACGTCGGGCTTGAGATGTCAGGTTCACAAATTGCACTGGACCAGATGGTCGAGGCACTGGTGATGGGCGGCAAGATCGCTCTGCTGGGCATCCCACCTGGAAAATCCCCCGTGGACTGGTCCCGCATCGTATTCAAGGCCATCACAATCAAAGGTGTCTATGGGCGCGAGATGTTCGAGACCTGGTATAAGATGATTGCCATGTTACAGAACGGCTTGGATGTCAGCCGAGTGATCACGCACCGTTTCAAGGTTGATGAATTCGCCAAGGGCTTTGGCGAGATGAAATCAGGTCGATCCGGCAAGGTTGTTCTGGA
Organism: Ruegeria faecimaris; assembly: GCF_900182615.1. Classification (GTDB taxonomy): domain Bacteria; phylum Pseudomonadota; class Alphaproteobacteria; order Rhodobacterales; family Rhodobacteraceae; genus Ruegeria; species Ruegeria faecimaris. The sequence continues at coordinate 17,573 of NZ_FXTE01000009.1, forward strand.
TTGGACCTAACCCTCTGGCGTTAAACGGCTTCACCCCCTAAACAGGAGGGAACTCAGGTGTTTGGAGGCGCAGATGAGCGACAAGGACAACCGGTATCTTGAACGCGGGATCGAGGACACTCTGGTCACGGATTTCGCCGAAACCCACCGCAAGAGCTATGGCGACTTCCTGCAGCTCAAAACCCTACTGAATCTGCAAAAGACGTTTCAGGATCCCGCGCAACCAGATGAGATGCTGTTCATCATCATCCATCAGGTCAGCGAGCTGTGGCTGAAGCTGATGCATCACCAGCTGGTCGAAGTGCGCCGCTTTCTGCAAGAGGACGAATTTGGCCCGGCAATGAAGAATCTCGACCGGGTCAAAGCAATCCAGCGGCAGTTGATTTCCGCGTGGGAAACGCTTCTGACCATGACCCCCGCCGATTACATGACCTTTCGGCAAGCACTTGGCAGCTCCTCGGGATTTCAAAGCTATGGCTATCGTCAGATTGAATTCATTCTGGGCAACAAAGATGCCTCGACCCTGAAGGTTCACCAGCATGATCCCGAAGTCATGGAATTATTGGATGCCGCACTGACCAAGCCTTCGCTTTACGACGAAGTGCTGCACATGCTGGCCCGGCAAGGGTTTGACGTGCCTGATGACCTGCTGAACCGTGACTTTGCACAACCATATTCCGGCGACCCGCGCGTGGTGAAAATCTGGGCTCAGGTGTTTCACAATACCGATCAGTATTGGGACCTCTATGCGCTGGCCGAAAAGCTGATGGACGTTGAATCTCTGTTCCAGCGCTGGCGGTTTGACCATGTCACAGCGGTCGAGAGAGTTATTGGCAACCAGCCAGGTACAGGCGGGTCCAGCGGTGTGTCGTTCCTGCGCAAAGCGCTGGACTTGCGGTTCTTTCACGATCTCTACGATGTGCGCACCGAATTGATGTATAGCGGGCAGGAGTAGGCGATGCTGTATCGTGGTTTCACTCAGACTGAGCTGGAGCAGGAGTATTCTCCCAGTTCGATGGTTGGCGGCGATCTGACACCCTATCTTGAAAGCTACGCCGCGCTGAGTGCGCAGAACCGCGCCCGGATGGAATGCCGGGAAAACCTGCCCTTCGGCGAAACATCTGAACAGGTACTGGACTTCTTTCCTGCGTCGACGGCCAACGCTCCGCTGCATGTCTTTATTCACGGAGGTTACTGGCAGGCGCTCAGTCAGCGTGAGTCGGCGATGATGGCCCCTACACTGGTGGAAAACGGGCAAGCCTTTGCAACGCTGAACTATACGCTCGCACCTGAGGCCCGACTGGATCAGATGATCAAAGAGTGCCGCGATGCCCTGCTTTGGCTGGGATCACAGGCGACGGCCCTTGGGTTCGATCCGGCGCAGATCACCTTGTCGGGGCACAGCGCCGGGGCACATCTGGCGGCCATGATGATGGCGACTTCAGCCGATGCGCTAGCCCGCGCCGGCTTGCGGGTACGAGAGGTGATTCTGATTAGCGGCGTCTATGATCTTGAACCGATCAGCCTGACGCCGGTGAATGACCCGCTGCAACTGACCCCGGTCGAAATACACGATCTCTCACCCATTCTGCACCTGCCCGCCCCCGGTCCGCGTTACCATGTAACCGTCGCCGAGCGCGACACACCCGAATTCATTCGTCAAAGCCGGGACTATGCGGAATTGCTGCGTAAAGGCGGGCATTCTGTCAGTTTTGATCTGCAGAAAGGGATGCAGCATTTCGACATCATCATGCACGCAAGCACGTTCCTGCCGGCTCCTCGGTAGTCATAGGTGTTGGGCGAAAGAATATTCTGACCTTTGCGTCATGCACTGAGCCAGTCGCCATATCCCTGCATTTGTGGCGGTACCGCAAGTGTCCGGTTTGAGCCCAGAGTGACAGATGCTGCGCTAGCTAGGAATGGCAGCGGTGCGCTAATGTCGACTCTGCAAAGTTGAACGAACGGAGTACACGGAACTTTTATCGCGCTCTCATCCGTTCTGGTGCAGAATTCTCCAAACCGGTCGATGATCGAATTCGCAGATGGTGAAAAAAATCACGCTTTGACTGTCATCTGAAGCATTAGTCACTGGCTCAAAAGAGCCGAAAGCTGCTTCGCTCCCTTCTGAAGTATGCCCAGAAACGACATCAGACTGTTGACGTCATGACGTTGTGTCGGCGCGTGAACCGAAAGCGTGCCTACCAATCGGCCTTGTCCATCCTGAACGGGTACTGCTAGGGCAGTCATTCCGGTCATGAATTCCTCGTCATCGGTGGAATAACTATTCTCAGAGATACGTCGGATCTCAGATCGCAATGCCTTGGGATCGGTCAGCGAGCGTTCGGTTTGTGGTTGTAGATGTCCTGCCGAAAGAAACCCATCCAGCTTTCTTTGCCGTAGTGTGGACAGGTACATCTTGCCGCTGGCCGTGCAATGGAAGGGCACCTGTGTCCCGACCGGCAGTTGAATTCGCAGGGGCCACTTCGTTTCCACCCGGTCGAGATAGATCATGCCCTCGCGGTCTGGAATGGCGAGATTACATGTCTCGCCAACAGTTTCAGCCACACTGCGCAAGATCGCCAGTCGCGCAGTGCGCAAATGCTCGGACGACATGGTGTTGACCGATAGCAGTCGCAGCCGGTGTCCCGGGCCATATGATCTGCCATCGAGATCCCGCTGCAGAAACCCTTCGGCTTCTGCGGTTTGCAGCAGACGGTGAATTGTTGGCTTGGCCAGACCTAATGCCTCAATCAGATCCGATGGTTTTACGGAAACGCCACGCCGCGCCACCTCCTCGAGGATCAGCAAGAGGCGGAGGTTGGTTGGTATTTGAGTTTCTTTTTCTTGTGTTTCCGTCTCGGCCATCCTGCAACAGTCTAGCTATTTGGCAGCAGTATCAAGGCCAGATCGGGCACAAGCGACACTAAAATCCAAACAGAAAGAAGCGCCACCAGATAGGGTACCGTATACCGAAGCAACCGGAAATAAGGTACTCCTGTTACTCCTGAAGCCACATAGAGGTTCAGCCCATAAGGTGGTGTGATGAATCCAATGGACGCCCCCACAAGGAAGATCACCGAGAAATGGATTGGATCAATCCCAACCGAGGCCGCGATTGGCGCAAGAATTGGGGCGAGAATTATGGTTACAGGTAGGCTTTCCAGAACCATACCCGAGAAGAAAACAATCACCATCGACGTGAACAGAACCGCATAGTATCCACCCATTGAAGTCACGAAATCCCCGATTGTCTGCTGCGCGCCGAGCAATGACAAGATCTGTTGCATCACCACTGATATCGCGATCAGAGGCGCGAGGATGCCGGTGATCTGGGCCGAGCGGATGACGATCGAGGGGATCTCGGGGATCGTAAAGCCTTCGACCACGAACATTTCGGCGTAACTCTTCTCGGTTGGCGATATGTCGTTTCTGGCCCCCATAATCCGGTTGATCGGATAGCTGACCAAACCAGCGATCACACAGAAGCCAACCGTCACGCCCGCGGCTTCTGTCGGGGAAAACTTGCCTGTGTAGATGCCCCACAGCACCAGCCCAATGGCGAAAAATCCAAGCCAGGCGCCAAATGCCGTTTTCAGTATCCGGTTGAGCTGCAAAGGGATCAGATGGCCCCACCCGTTCATGCGGCAAATGATCCAGCACGCGAATTGCATACCAAAGACCATGAGCGCGCCCGGAAGAATGCCCGCCACGAACAACTCGGAAATAGGAAGGTTCATCAAGAAGCCATAGACGATGAAGATAATGGAAGGCGGGATAATGATCCCTACAGTACCCCCTGCCGCAGCGGTCGCCGCGCTGAACCGTTCGTCATAGCCACCTTTGACCATCTCGGGGTGCAGCATCGAACCAATTGTGGCTGTCGTCGCCGAGTTTGATCCCGAAATCGCCGCGAATAACCCGCAGGCACCAAGCGATGCCATCGCCAACCCACCACGTATCCAGCCCAGACAGGCATAGGCGAAATCGCTGAGCCTTCGGGCAATACCAGACTTGTTGATCAGGTCTCCGGTCAGGATAAAGAGCGGCATCGCGAGCAGGGCAAAGCCTTTGTTGAACACGTTCAACAGTTCGGCCCCCATATTGTCCAGCGTCAAGCCAAGGACGAATGAGCAGCCGATCACCCAATAGCCGATGACCAAAAACACCGGCACGCCCAGCATGAACAGAAAGGTAACCCCAAGTGAGATCAGTGTAACCAAAGTTCCGTCTGTCATCAGTCTGCTCCGATCACGGCCTGCTTGATCAGCGGCTCACCTGTTTTCCAGTTTTGCAGATCGTCGGCGAGGTTCTGAAACACACGCCCGATCATCAAAAAGAACGAAAGAGGCGCGGCCAGCAAAAACCACCACTGCATGATATTGTCCGTGCCGAGAACGATCTGAAAATTTGACGCCGATAACGCAACCAGTCGCGTGGTCGTCACGATGACGATCACGGCAAAGATGAACCACAACACCGCATCAAGGATCAAACAGGCCAACTGCCCGCCTCGGGGCATTGCGGTGCGGAACTCATTGAAACTCAGATGCGTCCGCAGGCGAACATTGTACGTGGCCCCGAACCACGCCATCACCATAAACAACAAGGGAGGGATAGTGGTGGACCACGGTTCTTGATCGTTGAACACGAATCGGTCGATCACGCCCCAGAAAATGATCAACGCAATGGCGAGGTAAGAATATACCATCACCGACCGCTCCAGATGGCGCTCGATAAACGGCACTGTCCGATAGATCAGCATGATCACGAATCCGCCCATGGCTGAAACAACCGCGCCCAACACCCATGCGGCGTCCGATTCCAGCGCTGATTGAATCTCGAACGAATCCTGGCTGAGAAAGGCACTGAAGATCGCGCCTGTGTCTGCCCAAAACGACATGTACCCCGTCCTCCCAGTCGGTGTGTATTAGAACCGGCCCGCTTGGGGCCGGTTCGTCTTTTGTATCAGGCTTCGCCTTTCCACCAACGGCGCGGTTCTACGTTTTCCGGCAGGGTGTCTGCCGGAATCTCACGCGCGATGTCGTAGATTTCCTGATAGGTATCGATGCCACCGGCCCATTTGTTCAAACGCTCACGCCACTGCGCCCAAGGTTCGGGGTTGTAGTTCGGGGCGCACATCTCTTCGGCCAGTTTGATCTGATCATCTGGCAGGAATGCCGGACGTACTCCATTTTCGGCGAAGATAGTATCAGGCAGCTGCGGTTCCGAGAAACCGACAGTGTTCAGCAAAGCCGCTTCATTGGCACCTTGAATCAAAGCCTGCGTAAAGTAGGAAGACTCCATCACAGCATCCTGCAGCTCCCCGCCCAGACTGTCGAACACTTTGGCCGACATTGAGGTATGTTCAGTGCCGCAGAAGAATTTCAGGTTGACTGACTGCGACACCACTGGAGCCATGTTGGCATATGCGACGGCCGATGCCCACGTTTCAGCCCCGTCGATTAGACCAGTCTTCAACGCATCCAGAGTTTCTTCCCATGCAACCGGTACCGGATTCAGGTTCAACAGCTGCATCGCAATGCGTCCCAGCTGCGTACCCGTCACACGGTTCTTTGTACCGAACAGCTCTTCCAGTTTGGTGACGGTCGGCTTGTCGGCAAAGGTCGAACCCATTTGCAGGCCGCGCAATTCACAGTGGGTAAACAGGAACTTCAGGCCGTGCCGTTTCTCAAGCGGATCACGCAGAATGCGCTGGCTCGCCGGGCTGTAGAAGAAGTGATACTGCGCTGCCCGGCTGGGGAACATGTAAGCATAGTCCAGCACGTTGAGATACGGCGCGCCTCCAGCCGAGTTCTGGGTCGAGGCCGCGTAAATATCAACAATGCCCTGCTGGGTTTTTTCAACACAGCTCAGCTGGCCGCAGATCTGGTTATCGCCAATGAACTCGATCCGAATTTCACCGTCCGTGCGCTCTTCCAGATCGCGTGCAAACTCGATCGCGCCGGCGCGTTCGATCAGCAGATTGCGGGTGTTAAAGCCCGATGCGCCAAATTTAAGCGTGTGCTTTGGCTCTTTCGAGAAGCGCTTTTCATAGGTTGATTCGGCTGCCTGCGCCAGATTCGCCAGGCTCATCGCGCCACCGAACCCACCTGCCGCCAGCAGTGTCGAACTCATGCCATACCGCCCGGCCACACGAAAAAAATCTCGCCGGGAAATGCCACTTAGTTTCTTACCGATCTCCATTGCCTACCTCCCTGATCGCAATTAATGAGACGTTTTGTATCAAAAAAGGCTAGTATATTTCTCGCATCTTGCATAGAGTTTTTTTCAGTCGCGTCGGGAGGAGACAGTTATGGAAGTCGATTATGCGGTAGTCGGAGCAGGATCTTCGGGCTGTGTCATTGCCAACCGTTTGAGTGCTGATCCCAATACGACCGTCGCATTGCTGGAGGCTGGCGGTCGCGACACCAACCCGTGGATTCACATTCCGGTCGGTTATTTTAAAACAATGCACAACCCGTCGGTTGACTGGTGCTATCGCACTGAACCCGATCCGGGGCTTAATGGACGATCCATAGACTGGCCACGAGGCAAGGTGCTGGGCGGCTCATCCTCGCTGAACGGGCTGCTTTATGTCCGCGGCCAGAAAGAAGACTACGATCGCTGGCGGCAAATGGGCAATGAGGGATGGGGGTGGGACGATGTCTTGCCCCTGTTTAAACGCTGCGAAGATCAAGAACGCGGTGAAGATGAGTTTCACGGCATTGGCGGGCCTTTGTCTGTTTCGAACATGCGCATTCAACGCCCCATTTGCGACGCCTGGGTTGCCGCGGCACAGGCCGCAGGCTACCCGTTCAACCCCGACTACAACGGTGCTGAACAAGAGGGCGTGGGGTATTTCCAACTGACCACCCGCAACGGCCGTCGCTGCAGCGCGGCTGTGGCTTATCTCAAACCCATTCGAAGTCGTCAGAATCTGAACATCATCACCAACGCATTTGTGACGCGCGTGGTTTTGGACGGGAAAAAGGCGACCGGGCTGGTTTACCGGGACAGGTCAGGGGTCGAGCAAACTCTGAAGGTTCGACGCGAGATTATCCTGTCTGGCGGCGCGATCAATTCGCCCCAGATCCTGATGTTGTCGGGGATTGGAGACCCGGACCACCTCAAAGAAAACGGAATCGAACCGCTTCACACCCTGTCTGGCGTCGGTAAGGGCTTGCAGGATCATTTACAGGCGCGCCTGGTGTTCAAGTGCAATGAACCAACACTGAATGATGAAGTCCGCAGCCTGTTCAATCAGGCGCGCATCGCTCTGAAATATGCACTGTTCCGTGCAGGGCCTATGACAATGGCGGCCAGCCTCGCCACCGGCTTTATGAAAACGCGCCCGGATGTAGAGACACCCGATATACAGTTTCATGTCCAACCCTGGTCCGCTGACAGCCCGGGCGAGGGCGTACACCCGTTCTCGGCCTTTACAATGTCGGTCTGCCAGCTGCGCCCAGAAAGCAGGGGGGAGTTGCGCCTGAACGGCCCCGATCCGTCCAAACATGTCAAGATCATACCGAACTACTTGTCCACAGAAACAGATTGCAGGACCATCGTCGATGGCGTGAATATCGCGCGGCGAATTGCCAAGAAAAACCCTTTGGCCTCGAAGATTTCGGAAGAGTTTCGACCAACAGCAGATCTGAATTGCAACGACTATGACGCTACGCTGGATTGGGCTAGGTCGAATTCGACCTCAATCTACCACCCAACCGGCACCTGTGCGATGGGAAGCTCTGAGGCATCTGTTGTCGATCCTAAACTAAGGGTTCACGGACTAGAAAATCTGCGCGTGGCCGATTGTTCGATCATGCCCGAGATCGTCAGTGGCAACACCAACGCACCGGCAATCATGATCGGGGAAAAGGCGAGCGATTTGATAATCGCGGATGCCTGACAGGCCCTCCATCTTGCCTGTGTGCGATGCAGAATGCCCAAAACACTCGCAACCGATGGATCGGTGTGCCAGTCGCGCAAGCTCAAGCTGTTCTGTTGATTATGTCTGATCGCAACTCGCACTTTGCCAACTCTTGTCTCATGACTGACCGTGATCTGGGAGGGCGACTCTTGGTCAACGATCTGTGCTGCATCCAGCTCAGATTTTGACGTCAAACCAATCTCACGAAACATGCATAAGCGGTCGCGGACACTACTTGCTTTTCCAATAGTTCAAATCGGAACGTCCACTTTCCTATTTTTGGCGTACAAGTACTTCACTTGCAGAGAGATATACACAGCACGTGGTCGCGAGCCTGAGCCTGGCTACGGGCACTGCGTCGGTGAACCCTATTGGCCGCTAAGTCCGCATAGCCGACAGCAACCTAGATTTACTTTGCCTCTTGAACCAAGGCTACCCGGTGCGACTTGATGATTAACCTCAGAAAAACTCGCGCGAAAAGTCAAAGGCTCACGTCAGCTCTCCAAAAGAAAAACAGCGGCCCGTTGGAGCCGCTGTTTTCCGAATTTCAGTTCTGTCCGGATCAATCCAGTGTCCGGGTGACCTCTTCGCGCTCGAAGATTTCGATGACGTCGCCGGCGCGGATATCGTCGTAGTTCTCGAATGCCATACCGCATTCCTGACCCGACTGAACCTCGGCCACTTCGTCCTTGAAGCGCTTCAGCGTTTTCAGCGTGCCTTCGTGGATCACGACGTTGTCGCGCAGCAGGCGGACACCTGCGGAACGACGCGCCACGCCTTCTGTAACCAGACAGCCAGCAACCTTGCCAACGCCCGTAACCTTGAAGACTTCGCGGATCTCGGCATAACCGATGAACTTTTCGCGGATCTCGGCGCTCAGCAGACCGGAAGCGGCGGCTTTCACGTCGTCGACCAGATCGTAGATCACCGAGTAGTAGCGGATTTCCACGCCCTTTTGGTTCGCGGTATTCCGGGCTGAAGCATTGGCACGCACGTTGAAGCCCAGGATCGGGGCTCCGGACGCTTCCGCCAAGCCGACATCCGTTTCGGTGATCGCGCCGACGCCTGAATGCAGCACCCGCACGCGTACTTCGTCGTTGCCGATCTTCTCCATCGCCTGAACGATGGCTTCGGCAGAACCCTGCACGTCCGCTTTCATCAGAATTGGCAGTTCGGTGACGTTTTCGTCTTCCTTGGCCTTTTGCATCAGCTGTTCAAGGGTGGTTGCGGCACCGGCGGCGGCGCGTTTGTCCTTGGCGGCCTGTTCACGGTAGGCGGCGATTTCACGCGCCTGCGCTTCAGTCTCGGTCACGTTCAGAACGTCCCCGGCCTCGGGCGTGCCATTCAGACCCAGTACCTCAACCGGAACCGAGGGTCCTGCCTCTTTGACGCGTTCGCCCTTGTCGTTGATCAGCGCACGGACTTTACCGTATTGCTCACCCACAACAAAGATATCGCCCTGACGCAATGTACCGGTCTGAACCAGAACGGTGGCAACAGGTCCGCGACCCACATCCAGCTGAGCCTCGATCACAGCGCCTTGGGCGGCGCGGTTCGGGTTGGCTTTCAGCTCAAGAATTTCGGATTGCAGCGCGATGGCTTCCAGAAGCTCGTCCAGACCCTGACCGGTGATGGCAGACACTTCGACGTCCTGAACCTCACCCGACATTTTCTCAACGATGACTTCGTGCTGCAGCAGATCGGTGCGAACCTTGTCCGGGTTCGCATCCGGCTTGTCGACCTTGTTGATCGCAACGATCATCGGGACACCCGCCGCTTTGGCGTGGTTGATCGCCTCGATCGTCTGCGGCATCACCGCGTCATCCGCAGCAACAACCAGAACCACGATATCCGTGACCTGTGCCCCGCGCGAACGCATCGAGGTAAAGGCCGCGTGGCCCGGTGTATCCAGGAAAGACAGCGTTGTGCCGCCATCGGTTTTCACCTGATAAGCGCCAATATGCTGGGTAATACCCCCGGCCTCACCCGCCACAACGCGAGCGTCGCGGATCGCGTCCAGCAACGAGGTCTTACCGTGGTCAACGTGACCCATGATGGTAATAACCGGCGGACGCGACTGCAGATCGCCTTCGCTGTCTTCGATCTCTTTGATGACATCCTCGACGTCAGAGGCCGAGACGCGCGTGACCTTGTGGCCAAATTCTTCGATGATCAGTTCCGCAGTATCAGCGTCAATGGTCTGGTTCTGCGTGACCATCATGCCCATGTTCATCAGCGATTTGACAACGTCCGCGACACGCTCGGCCATACGGTTGGCCAGCTCGGACACGACAATCGCCTCGGGCAGCTGTACGTCGCGGATAACCTTTTCCCGCTCGACCGCGCCGCCCATGGCTTTCTGACGCGCGCGCTCTTGCTTACGCTTCATGGCTGCCATCGAACGCTGACGATTACCTTCACCACCGGTCGCCTGACCCAGAGTCAGCTTGCCTGAACGGCGGTTATCGTCACGGCCCTTGGTGCGCGTGCCGCGTTGTTCACGCTCGCGATCCTGCTTGCGTGGCGTTGCTGCGGGCGCAGGCTTGCTGGCCGGGCTGCGGGCGGCTTTTGGCTCTTCTGGAGTCGGGGTCGCCGCGACACGCTTAGCGGCATCTTCAGCCTCTTTGCGCTTGCGTTCTTCCTCTTCGGCCTTGGCGCGCGCGCGTTCTTCGGCCTCGCGCTGTTCGCGCTCTTTGGCCTCTAGTTCCGCACGGCGACGGGCACGCTCTTCCTCGCGCGCTATTTCAGCGGCCTGACGCTCGGCGGCCTCTTCGACCTCACGCGCCTTGGCAGCCTGCAGCGCCTTCATCCGGCGCGCCATTTCCACGTCGGAAATCCCGGCTGGACGACGCGACGGATCACCTGATGGCGTAGCTCCACCACCGGTTTTGGCCGCACCCGGCTTGGGGACCACCACGCGCTTGCGTTTGGTTTCCACCACGACATTCTTGGTACGTCCGTGGCTGAAACTTTGTTTCACATTTCCGGGGCGCGCCCCGCCACGAAGACCCAATGTCTTTTTGCCGTCACTATCGCTCATAAAGCTTCTTACCCTTCCGCGCGGCCCTTGCCGCCGTCATCCGTTTCGCGCAAGCCATGCAGGCGCTGCGCTTCCTCTACAACACGTTTGGCGAGTCCGCCAGAGGCCAAGGCCGCATGAATCACGGTTTGGCGCCCAAATGCCGCCCCAAGTTCGTCTGCGGTCAACCAGCCGATGTACTTCCCAAAGTGCGGCGTGCTGAGTTTCGACTTGCCGCGCCCCGATCCATCGGACGCCTGAAGCAATATCTGGGCCTCTTCCCGGTCCAGCATTGCCTTGACCTTTTCATAGCCAGCAACCGCATCACCGGACTTGCGCGCGAGGCTCAAAAGCTCGATCACGCGCCGCGCAATCTGCTTTTCAACCTCATCGGCCAGATCCTTTGACACAGTGACCTGCGCCTTGAACCCCCGCGCGAACAATTTCTTGCCGATGGCTTTATCCAACGCGCTACGGTCGGCCGAGACATAAACACCGCGCCCCGGCAGTTTTGCCGCGACATCAGGAAAGACCTGACCGTCTGGCCCGACCACAAAGCGGATCAGCCCATATCTAGGCTGAACCTCGCCAGTGGCAATGCACTTGCGTTCGGGTCCGTCAGACCGATCCTTATGGACGCCACCGCGACCCATGTGCGCCACCCGAAGCCTGCGATCAGGCCTCGGCTTCCTCGTCGGCCGCTACGCCGTCTTCTTCAGCCTGCTCCAACTCAGCAGGATCGACCCAGCCCAGCATGATCCGAGCTGTCATGACCAGATCCTGCGCCTCTTCCAGCGTTATGCCAAAAGGCTCCAGAACGCCGTCATCCTTGATACGCTCACCATCAACTGTGGTCCAACCACCAGCCAGTTCCCAGTCAGCGCAGGTGGCAAAATCTTCCAACGTTTTCACGTCGTCCTTGGCCAGCGCTTCTACCATCTGGGGTGTCAGACCTTCGAATTCAATAAGGCTGTCCTCGACACCCAGCTCACGCGCTGCATCCAGCGCCGCTTTGGCCTGTGCTTCCAGGTGCTCACGCGCACGAGTCTGCAGTTCCTGCGCGGTGCCTTCGTCGACGCCGTCAATGACCAACAGCTCGTCAAGCTCGACATAGGCGACTTCTTCCAGGTTGGTGAAGCCTTCCGATACCAGCAACTGAGCAAAGAATTCGTCTAGATCCAGGCTTTCCATAAACAGGCCGGTGCGGGCTTCGAACTCTTTCTGACGACGCGCCGATTCTTCGGCCTCGGTCATGATGTCGATGTCCAGGTTGGTCAGCTGGCTGGCCAGACGTACGTTCTGACCACGGCGACCGATGGCGAGGCTCAGCTGTTCCTCGGGAACCACAACTTCGATCTTGCCGGCTTCTTCGTCCAGAACCACCTTGGACACCTCGGCGGGCTGCAGCGCGTTCACCAGGAAGGTGGGCTGATCTTCATTCCATGGAATGATGTCGATCTTTTCGCCCTGCAGCTCATTCACGACGGCCTGCACACGGCTGCCGCGCATACCAACGCAGGCACCGACAGGGTCGATCGAGCCGTCATAGGAAATGACAGCGATCTTGGCGCGCGATCCGGGATCACGAGCAACAGCTTTGACCTCGATGATGCCGTCATAGATTTCCGGCACTTCCATCTTGAACAGTTCAGCCATGAATTCAGGCGCGGTGCGCGACAGGAAGATCTGGTGGCCACGAACCTCGCGGCGAACTTCCTTGATATAGGCGCGCACACGGTCATTGGGGCGATAGCTTTCGCGGCCAATCTTGTCGTTGCGGCGCAGAACAGCCTCGGCACCGCCCAGATCGACGATGACATTGCCAAACTCTTCGCGCTTGACCGCACCGTTGATGATGGTACCTGCGCGATCCTTGAAGTCTTCGTACTGGCGATCGCGCTCGGCTTCGCGAACCTTTTGCAGAATCACTTGCTTGGCGGATTGCGCCGCGATCCGGCCCATTTCGACCGGAGGCACTTCTTCGACATAGACGCTACCGACTTCCGGCGCTTCCATGTATTGCTTGGCCTGCTCGACGGTCATCTCGGCCTGATAGTTCTCAAGCTCCTCATCTTCAACCACAGTGCGGACGCGGGTAAAAGTCGCCTTGCCGGTCTTGCGGTCGATGCTGACGCGGATATCCATCTCGGCGCCGTAGCGGCTTTTGGCGGCACGGGCGAGCGATTCTTCCATCGCTTCGACAACCAGACCGGGGTCGATCATCTTTTCGCGGGCCACGGCCTCGGCGGTCTGCAGCAGCTCCAGCTGGTTGGCTGAGGTGATTGCCATCAGTTCGTCTCCTCTTCGGACCCTTCGGTCTCAATCTCGTCGAAAGCGTTTTCGTTCAGGGCACCGGCGTCCTTGCGCTGGCGCAGCATCTCTTTGATCAGATCATCGGTCAGGACCAGCTTGGCATCGCTTAGCCAGTCAAACTGCAAGCCGATGGTGATTGTCTCATCTCCCTCGGAGATATTGATCAAAACCTCATCGCCTTCGATCCCGGCCAGCTCACCTTTGAAGCGGCGACGGCCGTCGATCAGTTCGGCGGTTTCAATCTTTGCCTCATAGCCCTCGAACATCTCAAAATCCTTGAGACGTGTCAGAGGCCGGTCGATGCCGGGGCTGGACACTTCCAGCGCATAGGCGTCAAGGATCGGATCTTCGACATCCAGTGTGGCACTGACTGCGTTCGATATCTCGGCGCAATCATCCACTTCGATGCCACCATCGGGCTTGTCGGCCATGATCTGCAAGGTGGTCTGCTTGCCGCTCATCAGGCGGATACGGACCAGCTCATACCCCAGATCTTCGATCACTGGGGTGATGATCTCGGCCAGTCTCCGATCAATGGCAGCTTTGGCTATCAGTTCGTTTGTCATCAGCTACTCTACCCTGTCAGTCGGGCACAAAAAAACGGGCGCGCGGCCCGTCGAAATTCCCGGTGGAGCCCCAGACCAGAAGTCTGACACGCCGCTGTTGCAACTGCATATACGCAGGGTTTCCCGAGTCTGCAACCCCCGGCAGGAACCCTGACCGGAATTTACGCCAACCACCACCGTTCAGCGATGCGTCCGTCGTCCAGCGCGCGCGCGCCGCCGATCTGCTGGGGCATACCAACATGAGCAGCAGCAGCCAGCGCAATATCCGATTCGCTGGGGTGAAGGCGCAGACCGCGCAGTCCATTCAAGCCTTCGGATGATGGCAGGGCAGCAATATCCACATAGCCATCCCGCAATGCTTCGGCCCGGACGCAGGCATCAGGAATGACGATAATCTCAAAAGCATCCGCCCAGCCGGCCTGAGTGCTCTTATAATGGTCAACAACTTTGCGGCCCAGAAAGTGGCGATCATCCTCAGCCCGTTCGACACGGTAGCATCCGGTGCCATTGGCGATCTGCAGCGGTTTGACGCTCTGACCAGCCCGCGGGATGACAAATTGACTTTCGGCCAGCAGGAAAGGCAGACCGGGATTAGGTTTGGCCAGTTCAAGATGCAGCCGGTTAGGGGCCAGCGCTTCGGCGCGCCCGACTTCGGCCAAAACCGCCATCACATCAGCGATATCCAATGCTACGCCGTCGTGGAACACCGCATCATCGCGCAGATCAAACGTCCAGATCCGGGCATCCGTATCGGTCTGCCATGCTGTTGCCAGCTCACCTCGCAAGGTACCGTCCGGTGCGATTTCGGTCAGCGTGTCAAACACCGCCCCCCGTGCAACCTGTTCAAGACTGTCGTCACGCGGCACCGCAAGCCGCAGGGTTCCGCCCGGCTTGGGCATATTCGCCAGTGAGGCGCCTGTTGCCGCCAACAGCGCCGCAGCGGCACCTGATGCAAACAACGCGCGGCGGTCAATGCGGGTCATGCTACCCCCTCGGCCACGCGGTTCATAATGCGGACCAGTTCGGCACTGATGCCGGGTTCAGACAGGGCATGGCCTGCCTGACGGACCATCTTCAATTCGACATTCGGCCAGCGCTCGGCCAGGTTCCAGGCAGAATGCGGTGGGCAGATCATGTCATAGCGGCCCTGAACGATATGGCCGGGAATATGAGCGATCCGATCCATCTGCTCCAGAATCTGCCCGTCCTGATCAAGGAAAGCCCGATTGATGAAATAGTGATTCTCAAGCCGGGCAAAGGCGCGCGCATACTCACCCGGGCTTTCTCCGGTGGATCCGTTCGAATGGATTGACGCCAGCGCATTTTCCCAGGCGGACCAGGCCCGTCCGTACAGAACCTCAGTCGCCCGATCCCCTGAGAACAGACGTTTGTTATAGGCCCCAATCGTGTCGGAAAGCTCAGTCTCGGAGAGCAGAGCGGTGAACTTGGACCATTGCTCGGGCCAGAACTTGCCCGCGCCACCACCATAGAACCAGTCCAGCTCGGCCTGCGTTGCCAGAAACACGCCGCGCAATATCAGCCTATTCACCCGGTCGGGATGCGCCTGCGCATAGATCAACGCCAGGGTTGCGCCCCAGCTTCCACCGAAAACGGCCCAGTCACTGATGTTCAACAGGGTGCGCAGCCGTTCGATATCGGCCACCAGATGCCAGGTTGTGTTGTCTGTGACCGACGCGTGCGGGCGCGAGCGTCCACAGCCTCTCTGATCAAACAGAATCACCCGAAAGACGTCCGGATCGAAATAGCGCCGCATTGCGGGGCTGCATCCGCCACCTGGGCCTCCGTGCAACACGACCACCGGCAGGCCATCCGGATTGCCGCATTGTTCCATATAGATAAGGTGACCATCGCCCACATCGACCATGCGCTGATCGAACGGGTCGATCGGCGGGTAAAGATATTGCACTGCGCGCTTTTGGTCCGGGTACTTGTCCATTATGGCCCTATATAGTCCTTAAACGTAAAAGAGCATACGGAGACAGGAATGCAAGCGCATCCGAACACGGTAGACCCGTCCGAGATCGCAAAATTCGAGGCGATGGCCGCCGAATGGTGGGACCCGCATGGGAAATTCAAGCCCCTGCATATGCTGAACCCCTGTCGTCTGGATTATATCACACAGCAAATCGCAGGCGAATTTGACCGTGATCTGAAAGCCCCGCGCCCGTTCGAGGGCCTGCGCCTGCTGGATATCGGATGTGGAGGAGGCTTGCTGAGCGAACCCATGGCTCGCCTTGGCGCCGAGGTCGTGGGCGCCGATGCCGCCGAGGGCAACCTGCCCGTCGCCCGCATCCATGCCGAGCAATCAGGGCTTGGGATCGACTATCGCCACACCACTGCCGAGGCGATGGCCGCCGCAGGTGAGCAGTTTGATGTGATTCTGAACATGGAGGTGGTCGAACATGTGGCCGACCCGCTCAGCTTTCTGACAGCCACGCGGGATTTGCTGAAACCAGGTGGGCTTGAGATTTGTTCGACCATCAACCGCAACCCGAAATCCTATGCGATGGCCATCTTTGGTGCCGAGGTGATCATGCGTTGGCTGCCGCGCGGCACGCATGAGTGGAACAAGTTCATCACCCCTGACGAGTTGTTCGACCTGTTGCGTCAAGCCGGGTTGGACCCGGTGGACCGCAAGGGTTTCGTATTCAACCCGATCCTGTGGAGCTGGTCGATCTCGGACCGGGATTTAAGCGTGAATTATGTGACGGCGAGCGTGAAGCCGGGGTGAACCTACTCCCCCTCCAACTGCAATCGCAAATCCCGCAGCACGGGCAGCGTGCTGCGGACCCGCTCCAGCCCCAGCTCTCCGACCACGCGGTTGATCAGCGGCGCAATGGAGGAGATCGCCTGATCCCGAGCACTCCGCCCAGCGGGGCTGATGGCGACCATCTTGCGGCGGGCGTCGTCCCAGTCGGGGCGGATGTGGATATATCCGGCCCATTCCAGCTTGGCCAAGGTATTGGTCATGGCACCTCGGGTCACGTGAAACGTATCGGCTAGCTGTGCCGGGCTGCGTTCGTTGCCGACAAAGACAAGATGGTTCAAAACCGAGAAATGCGAAATTTCCATGCCCCTGGGCAGCACCCGGCTGAGCCGGTTACGCAATAACTGGTCTGCGGTCAGGATCTCGCTGAACAGCGTGACCGCGAGGGCATTGGTATCGTTTGTCATAGTCCAGATTCTGGATCAGGGGCCGTCAAAGGGACGGACATGTGTCAGCGAAGGCACGCGGCTTCGTGCTTCTGTAACAGAACTATCATCCAAATTGAAAAAGTGAATGCCCTGATCGGTCCCTGCGTCGATGACGACCTCTCCCCATGGGGCAACGACCATGCTGTGACCGTAGGTTTTGCGGGTCTTTCCCCTGGTTTTAGGGTGTTCACCGGTCTGCGCCGGGGCCAACACCCAGCATCCGTTTTCAATCGCCCGCGCCCGCAACAGCGACTTCCAATGGGCCTCACCCGTGACCGGTGAAAAAGCGGCTGGAACCGTCAGAATGCGCGCTCCAGCCTGCGCCAGAGATGCGTACAGTTGGGGGAAGCGGATATCATAACATATACTCAGACCCACCTTGCCGAAATCTGTCTCGGCTATGACCGCTCGTGTGCCGGGACGGTAGTTTTTGGACTCGCGAAACGTCTCGGCCTCGGACACCTGCACGTCGAACATGTGGATCTTGTCATACCGCGCCACGATCTGCCCCTGAGGATCAATCATGAAAGACCGATTGGCAAACCGACCACCCGCATCATGTGTTTTGATCGCCAACGAGCCGATCAATAACCAGATCCCCAGGCTCGCGGCCTGCTCGCGCAGCCCCGCTAGTGTCAGGTCATCTTCTTCGTATTGCAGGATTTCCCGCTGCCGTGTGGACGAGGTGGACACGCAATTCGTCACCTCGGGCGTCAGAACGAACCGCGCACCCTGCCCTGCCGCTTCGGACATCAGGGCGCGCACCATTTTCAGGTTTTCAGCCGGATCATCCGACGAGGTGATCTGAAGCAGGACGCTTTTCATCAGGCCGCCAGCAAACCGTCCAGCTTGCCCTGACGTTCCAGCTCATACAGGTCGTCGCATCCACCCACATGCTGCGATCCGATAAAGATCTGGGGTACGGTGCGCTTGCCACCGGCGCGCTGGATCATTTCAGGTTTGCGTTTTGGGTTCCTCAGGACATCGACTTCCTGAAACTCGACGCCCTTCTGATTCAACAGCCGTTTTGCAGCGTGACAGAAGCCACAGAGCGGCGAGGTATATATTTCTACCGATTTCATATTCCGTACCTTTGGGTTTCGCACAATCCTGGGCGAGTTAGGTATCCTTGGCAACGCGCGCTAGGGTCAACACAAAAATATGATTTGCCCCGGATGCACGACAGACACGTGCACATGAGGTCAATGTTGCGCCTGATGTCATGACATCATCGACCAGCAGAATATCGCGCCCCTGCATCTGCCGAAGCCGCCTGGGATGCGCTGCAATCGCATTCTCCAGCGTTTCCATGCGCTGTGCGGCTGTTTTTCCATCCAAAACCGGCGTTCTTGTCCGTCGGACCAAAAGGTCCGGACAGGCCTCCAACCCGGTTTGCCGCCCCAGATGCTGCGCCAACAGGGCGGATTGGTTGTACCTGCGTTTCAGCAACCGGGACCAATGCAGCGGTACCGGCGCGATCAGCATGTTCTCGCGAAACAAATCCCGACCCGCCAGGGCCATCCAGCGCGCCGCAGGGCGTGCAAGCTCGGGCCGGTCCCCGTGTTTCAGAGCCAGAATCAGGGATCGCGCCTTGCCATCATACAAAAGCGCAGACCGCCCATCGCGCCAGGGGCGCGGCGTTTTCATACAGTCATCACATTCGATTCGGTGGCCATCGGCCTCACCCGGCAAGGGCACGCCGCAGCTTTCACATACAGCGCCACCGATAAAGGGCGTTTCACGCCAACAGGAGCCACAGAGGCCGAAATCCGACTCGGTCAAATCACCGCATCCCAGACAGCGCGGGGGATAGATCATCTGGACAGCGGTTTGAATCCGCTGCCACATGCGATAGTTGCGCCCTATGAAACTGCCTGATTCCAACGCACCCTCACTGTTCGACCGCGCAATCCTTGCACGGCGTCGGTCCCGCGCACGGGAAGATGCCTTGTTCTTGCACCGCGCCGCAGTTGACGAGGTTCAGGATCGGCTCGCCTTGGTTAATAAAAGCTTTACGGACCCGGCGATCGTGACCCCTTTTGCGCAAGTCTGGCAGGATGTGTTGCCAATGGCGCGGATCATCCCGGATAACGAGGTGCTGGACTTGACCCCCGGTGCCCATGATCTGGTGATCCATGCCATGGCTCTGCACTGGGCTAATGATCCGGTTGGGCAGTTGATCCAGTGTCACCGCGCGCTGCAACCTGATGGGCTGTTGCTGGTGATCTGTCTGGGCGGTGAAACCCTGCGGGAACTGCGCGCCGCACTTGGGCAGGCCGAGGTTGAGGTCACGGGCGGCCTCAGCCCCCGCATCGCGCCGATGGCCGAGCTGCGCGATCTGGGCGGGTTACTGCAACGCGCCGGACTGGCCCTGCCGGTTGCTGATACCGCGCGATTGACGGCGGAATATCGCGATCTGACCCACCTGATGCATGACCTTCGGGCAATGGGTGAAACCAACAGCCTGCAAAACCGCATGAAACACCCCACAAACCGGCAGGTCTTTGCCCGGGCGCAACACATCTATGCCAACCATTTCAGCACTGATCAGAAACGCCTCAAGGCGACATTCGAACTGGTCTGCCTAACCGGCTGGTCTCCCGATGAAGGCCAGCCAAAACCGCTGCGTCCGGGCTCGGCCCAGATGCGGCTTGCGGATGCTCTGGGCGCAAGCGAAGGCAAACTGTCCGATTGACGAATGCGGAATTCCGGTTATCTCAGCCCGAAGCAAAGACATCTCAGGAAGTGAAACATGTTTGACGCCACACGCCCCGATCATGCCCCGGCGGATCACCCCAAAGTCAAAACGGGCCGCGTCGGCATCCTGCTGGCCAATCTCGGCACGCCCGACGATTACAGCTATTGGCCCATGCGCCGTTATTTGAACGAGTTTCTGTCGGACCAGCGCGTGATCGACTATCCCAAGTGGAAATGGCAGCCAATCCTGCAGGGGATCATCCTGACCAAACGGCCCTTCAGCTCGGGTGAGGCGTACAAGTCGATCTGGAACCACGACAAGGGCGAAAGCCCGCTGATGACGATTACCAAGGACCAGACCGCCAAATTGCGTGACGCGATGCAGGCACGCTATGGCGACAAGGTCATGGTGGAATTCTGCATGCGCTACGGCAACCCATCGACAAAATCAAAAGTCCGGGAAATGGTCGCGGCAGGCTGCGACCGGGTTCTGTTCTTTCCACTGTACCCACAATACGCAGGCGCCACGACCGCCACGGCCAATGACCAGTTTTTCCGCGCTCTGATGGATGAGACGTGGCAACCCGCCAGCCGTACCGTGCCCGCCTATTTTGACGAACCCGCCTATATCGACGCATTGGCGGGCTCGGTTGAAAAGGCCTATGCCGCGATGGTGGACAAACCGGACATACTGGTCTGTTCCTACCACGGCATGCCGGAACGCTACCTGCAACAAGGCGACCCCTATCACTGCCAATGCGCAAAAACGACTCGGTTGCTGAAAGAAAGGTTGGGCTGGTCTGACGACCAGCTTGTATCGACCTTCCAGTCACGATTCGGCCCGGAAGAATGGCTCAAGCCATATACGGTCGACCATGTGGCCGAGTTGGCAAAACAGGGTAAGAAGAAGATCGCCGTTATCGCACCAGCGTTTTCCTCCGATTGCATCGAAACGCTGGAAGAGATCAACGAAGAGATCAAAGAGAGTTTTGAGGACGCGGGCGGCGAAAGCTTTACCTATATCCCATGCCTGAACGATGACGAATCGCACATAGCGGCCCTGGGCAAGGTGATCGAGGATAATTTGAAGGGTTGGCTGGACTAAGCCACCCAGTCGACTAGGCACAAAAAAAGGCGGTGGAAAGCTCCACCGCCTTTTCTTTAGATATCGCTTGTCGAATTAGCTTGCTGCAACAGCTGCGGCAACAACAACCAACAGGATCAGCGGCAGGATGATGCCGTTTGACGAACCCTGAGTTTCTTCAACAACAACAGGTGCTTCAACAACCGGCTCTTCCAGGTTGCCTGCATAAGCGGTCGAAGCAGCAGCAGTCAGTGCAGCGGCGAGAACGAGTTTCTTCATATTAACCTCCAGGATACGCACGGTTCCGTATAGTGAAACCATGCACTCAAGACTTACCTCGTGTTTTTTTCTAATCAGCTATCCAACTGGAATGCAAATGGAAGTTGCGCCACAAGCGGGTACCTGCGCGGAAATGTCGTCAAATTAGCAACACTTGCGTGCCAACCCTGGCCATTGAGAACAGTTCGGCAATATCGTTGTTGAAAAGACCGATGCACCCATTCGAAGATCGGCGCCCAATTTTGCGCGTATCATGGGTTCCGTGAATTCGGTAATATTTCCAGCTTAGATATAAAGCATGTGTTCCCAGAGGGTTATCCGGACCCGGCGGGATATAGTCTGGCCATTCCGGATTTCTTTTCTTCATCGAAGGTGTTGGCGACCAGCTTGGGCCCTCGACCTTGCGGATCACACTGGTCCGGCCGCGGCGCGTCAGCTCTTCGGTCAGGGGAACCGACGACGGGTATAGTTTGTACACCGATTGATCGTCAGACCAGTAATGCAGCGCCCGCGACACTGTATCGACAAGGATAGCGCCGTTTTTCGTGTTGGAAAAATAGGGCTGCCAGTCCAGCGCCCTGAAGCCAGAGATGTTACGGCGCACCGCGGGTTCGTCCTCGGGTGCGGGGCGCAGCGGGTCTCCGGGGGTGTATTGGGCAATCGCAGGCGAGGCGACCAGAGCCGAGACACCCGCGACGAATCCGCGTCGGGTTGTATGAGTAATGCTTTTCTTGACCATGATCGCAGGTCCTTTTCACAGAAAATCTAAAAATCCTGTGCATTTTATTGCCAGAATGCTTCAGTCGCAATTGAAACCGGCAGAATCACGCAGAACAAAGCCATTGTGCGTTTGCCCACAGCCTTCTGTCACGCTATGCCGTATGGCAACACAATAATCAGGTCGATCATGACGCGCATCATTTCATTACTGTTTGCTAGCTTTATTGCACTGGCCGCCTGTACGCCGGGTGGATCCCCAACCTATGGGGCAGATGGGCGCCCCCTGCCAACGGTGTACAAGATCCGTGGCAATCCAGAAAAGCTGCAATTCCGGATGTTGGATTCGGTTAACGCCCTCCGCCAGGCATCGGGCCTTCAGCCGGTACAACTGAATGCTCAGCTCAATGCCGCGGCCGCCACCCATTCCAAGGATATGGCGCGACAGAATCGGCCCTGGCACTTTGGCTCGGACGGATCTTCGCCGTTGGATCGGGCGACGCGCGTCGGCTATTACGGCACCTTCCTCGGCGAGGCGATCTCGGAAACCTATGAGACCGAGACCGAAACGCTGGCCGCCTGGATGCAAGAACCCGGACCGCGAAATGTCATCATGGATGCCAAAGCCACCCAGATGGGCTTTGCCTGGCACCAGGAGAACGGCGGGAAAATCTGGTGGACCCTGGAAATGGGAACCGGCGGTTAAAACGCAAAAGCCCCCGAAAACCGGGGGCTTTTTTTATTGCCTTTGGGGCAGTTAAGCCGCCTGGACCGACTGCGCCTCGGTCAAAATTGCATAGAGCTTGACCGGATCAGGATTGGCGCGCAGCTTTGCGCAAACCGACGTATTGCGCAGCGTTCTGGACACCAGCGCAAGCGCCTTTAGGTGGTCCACACCCGCCTCTTCCGGGGCAAACAACGCAAAAGCGACATCAACCGGCTGGCGGTCTACCGCACCGAAATCAATCGGCTTTTCCAGCATTACGAAAACGCCAGCCACTTCGGCCAGATCACCCAGCCGCGCATGTGGCAGGGCAACTCCATGACCAACGCCTGTTGGGCCAAGGCTCTCCCGCTCGAGCAGGCCATCCACTACAACCTGCGCGTCAAGACCAAGGGCCCCCTCGGCAACATCGCCGATTTCCTGAAACAACCGCTTCTTGCTGGAAGCGGCGGACAATACACGTACCGCCTCGGGCTTCAGTATGCTCGATAGCTCCATGATCACGCTCCATGGCCTTGCCCCTGCTTGCGCAGGGGCTTGCCTTGCTATTCTTGCCTGTTACGGATCAATCCAGCCGATGTTGCCGTCCTCACGGCGATACACGACATTCAATCCGTCCTTGTTTTCATTCCGGAACACCAGCACCGGGGCGCCGGCTAGTTCCATCTGCATTACGGCTTCACCAACACTCAACGATGGGATCTTGGTTTCCATCTCAGCCACGATCATCGGCTGCAGCGATTCAGGTTCATCAGCCGACTCTGATTCGTCAGAGGCGAGGATATAAGAGGAAGCACCAAAGAGTTCAACCGGCTCGGATCGGTCCTTGTGATGGTCCTTGAGGCGGCGCTTATACCGGCGCAACTGCGTTTCCATCTTGTCACAGCAGGCCTCGAATGCTGCGTAGATTTCGATAGCGTGGGCCTTGGCCTGCGCTGTCAGGCCGGTCGAAAGATGCACGGTGGCTTCGCAAACATACTCATGCGCAGAACGGGAAAAGACGACATTGGCGTCGGTCGGGCGCTGGGCATATTTTCCAACAACCTCCCCTAGCTCGGTCTGCACATGGGTCTGCAGTGCCTCGCCGATGTCGATCTGTTTTCCGCTAATTTGGTAACGCATGTGATCTCCTTCACAATTCACACCCATTTTGACGCTGCGTTACGCAGCGCACGTGTTCTTATCGGGTGGGGGATATCGGCATATTCCGCAGTTGCTGAGAAACGTACCCCTTAGCAAAGGTGTACCGCGATCCCGACTGGAACTGAAGAAATGCCATAACCCAATTGAGGCAAGAGACGGCGGCAGAGTCAATCAAAACAGGCGTGTATATACGTGATTTCAGCCATGCGCTGGGCGCAATTCCGCGCAAGCCTATGAAATACGGAAGTTTTCGCCCAAATAGACCCGACGGACATTTTCGTTCTCGACGACTTCATCCGGCGTGCCCGACATCAGCACCTGACCATCATGCAGGATATAGGCACGGTCCACGATTTCCAGTGTTTCGCGCACGTTATGGTCAGTGATCAGCACGCCGATGCCGCGCTTTTTCAGGTCCGCTACCAGATGGCGGATATCGCCGACGCTGATCGGGTCCACGCCTGCAAACGGCTCGTCCAGCAACAGATATTTTGGATCAGCCGCAAGACAACGGGCAATTTCGACACGGCGACGCTCGCCACCCGACAATGCCAATGCCGGGGCGCGGCGCAGATGTTCGATCGAAAAATCGGACAACAGCTCTTCCAGCCGCTCTTTCCTGCGATGGCTGTGCTTCACGGTGATGTCCAGAACGGCGGCAATGTTGTCTTCGACACTCATCCCGCGGAAAATCGACATTTCTTGCGGCAGATATCCGATCCCAAGCCGCGCGCGCCTATACATCGGCAGGGTCGTCACGTTTTGGCCGTCAATGGTCACAGTGCCAGCTTCGGGAAAGACAAGCCCGGCGACCGAATAGAACGTTGTGGTCTTGCCTGATCCGTTCGGACCCAACAAGGCAACCACCTCGGACCGGCCCAACGTCATCGAGACTTCGCGTATCACGGTCTTCTTACGGTATGATTTCCGCAGTTTCTCGATCCTGAGGCCGGAACCGCCTTCGGCCACAGACAAATTCGGACGCTCCATCAGTTGCTATCCGGATTCAGAATGGTTTTGACGCGGCCAGTCATCTTTGCCGTTCCGGTCGTCAGATTGGCATTCATCTGATCGCCGCTGATAACGCTGGGGCCTTGCGTCAAAAGCACATTTCCGCGCATCACGATTTCGCCCGAGTCGATTGTGTATTCGGCCCAGTCGCCTTCGGCTGCATCAGGCGGGCTGACAAGAACCACATCATTTGTCGCCTCCATCCGCTCGATTCCGGACCTGTCGGCGTTGTAGATGACCAAGACCCGCTCGGCGGTCAGGCGCATCTCACCCTGCACGATCAGGACGTTACCGATAAACTCGGCCGTGCCGTCTTCTTGATTGACGTTTAGGGATTCCGAGGTGACCTCGACCGGCTGGCTTGGATCCGCCTTGGCTGACCCGAAGGCGACCTGCGTTTCCTGTGCCGACGCCGAAAAGGCACCGACCATCAGCGCAAAACTAACAACAGCAAATCGCAAATCAATCACGGCTTATCTTTCTGTTTTTTCAGGCTCGTATACCAGCTTAACACCATCTGTAAAAAGAATATGGACCGGCCCATCCTTTTTTTCGGTTCCAAATGTCATGCGTCCCGCGGAAAAATCTCCGATGATGCCGGTGCCATCGACCTGACCCGGAGTGTCGCCGCGGATTTCATCCAGAGAGGTATTCAGAAGATCAGTTCTGACCTGAATTCCGTCTGTCGTCGTTATCAGGACGTCCCCAACAAACGTTGCGGAATTCTTGTCCGGGCGGATCATACCGGAATTTGAATCCATCGTTATGACGCCGCCATTCAACAATCCCAACCGCCCTCTAAATTCGGCAGTCGTGGGCAATGACCCTTCGCGCCCCTGGGTCGCTTGGGCCGCCTGAATTTGAACTTCCTCGCCTTTTCTGGTTGTTCCAAGATAATGGGGTTGGGTCACCACTTGGTCGGCCAGACGTTCATCTATGTCTTTTTGGGTAAACGGAACGGACACGCTGGTTTCGATGCTGCGTGACAGCAGGAAAACCGTCGACAGCAGAACAATCGCCGCCAAAGGCAGCAACACCTTCAGAAATTGCACCATCCGGGAATGTCCGTCCATCGAACGCCCCTCTACCCCAGACCAACGCGCAGGCAATCGTGGATATGTAGCACGCCCAAGGCCTGGCGATCACTGCCCTCCTCGACCACAAACAAAGAGGTGATCTTGCGGTCATTCATGATGGCCACCGCCTCTTCGGCCAGCGCGCCGGGCGGGATGGTTGTTGGGTTCTGCGTCATCACCTGCTCGGCCGTTTTGCCCAGCAAGCCCTCCATATGTCGCCGCAGG
Source organism: Ruegeria faecimaris (assembly GCF_900182615.1). Classification (GTDB taxonomy): domain Bacteria; phylum Pseudomonadota; class Alphaproteobacteria; order Rhodobacterales; family Rhodobacteraceae; genus Ruegeria; species Ruegeria faecimaris. The sequence continues at coordinate 43,573 of NZ_FXTE01000009.1, forward strand.
TCGCCATCGGTGATGATGCCCACCACCTGACCTTGCGGATCGACAACCCCGGCAACGCCAAAGCCCTTGCGGCTGATCTCGATAAGCGCATCGCTCATGGGTGTTCCGACCGAAACCAGCGGCAACGCATCGCCCTTGTGCATCAGATCCTGCACCGTGCTCAGCTGTGCACCTAGTTTTCCACCGGGATGAAAGGCACGGAAATCTTCGGGTTTGAAGTTGCGATACTTCATCAACGCTATCGCTAGCGCGTCGCCCATGGCCAAAGTCAACGTCGTGGAGATCGAAGGCACCATGCCATAGCCGCAGGCCTCGCCCAGTGACGGGATCAAAAGATGCACGTCTGCCTGTTTCATCAGCGTGCTTTCCGGCTTGCTGGACAGGCCAATCAGTGGAATGCCAAAGCGGCGGGTAAAAGCCAGCAGGTTGGCAAGCTCTGGCGCTTCGCCCGAATTCGAGATGGCCAGAACCACATCGCCTTTTGAAACCATGCCCAGATCGCCATGGCTGGCCTCGGCCGGGTGCACGAAATAGGCCGGTGTACCGGTGCTGGCCAGCGTGGCCGCGATCTTGTGCCCGATATGACCCGACTTGCCGATGCCGCTTATGATGATGCGGCCCGAGGCCTGCAAAATCAGCTGAACCGCTTGGGCAAAATGTTCATCCAGACCGTCGGCCAGTACCTCCAGCGCGCGGGCCTCGTCTGTCACCACCTGACGGGCGGTTCTCAGAAATGCTTCGGTATCAGTCATGAGTGCGCAAAAATATCCGTTTCTGGCCATCCGGCTAGATCGAGTTTCGCACGCATCGGCAAGAAGTCAAAACAGGCCTGCGCCATCTCGGTCCGGCTCTCTCGCGCCAGGCGCTTGTTCAACTCCTCCCGCAGGCGGTGCAGATACAGAACATCCGAGGCGGCATAGTCCAGCTGCGCCTCGCTCAACGTTTCGGTGCCCCAATCGCTCATCTGCTGCTGTTTCGAGATATCGACGCCGATCAACTCGTTGCACAGGTTTTTCAGCCCGTGCCGGTCGGTATAGGTGCGCACCAGACGGCTGGCGATCTTGGTGCAATAGACTGGCGCGGCTAACGCACCAAAGGCGTGATACATCGCGGCAATGTCGAAACGGCCAAAATGGAACAGTTTCAGCACATCCGGGTTTTCCAGCATGGCACACAAGTTCGGTGCCTCGGTCTGGCCCTTTTCGACCTGAACGATATGCGAATTGCCATCGCCGCCCGACATCTGGATCACGCAGAGGCGGTCGCGATGCGGGTTTAGACCCATGGTTTCACAGTCAATGGCCACCACCGGCCCCATATCCAACCCGTCCGGCAGGTCGTTTTTGTACAAATAGTTAGCCACCCGAGTATTCCTTTGCGCGGTATCGCCACCGAGATAGGCGCTTTATTCCCTAAACTCAACGCCATCCCTGTACGCCAGCCGGTTGCCGCTGTCGCAGTTGGTCAAGACCTAAATGAAGGTTTGGGGTGACAGAGCCTTTAGACTGCGGCAGATATCAATCAATGTTGAGCGTTCTTAGAAATCGGACCTATCGCCACCTGTTGGCCGCGCAGATCGTAGCCCTGACGGGCACTGGGCTGGCCACGGTCGCGCTGGGTCTGTTGGCCTTTGAACTGGCAGGGGATGCGGCCGGGCTGGTGTTGGGCACCGCGATGACCATCAAAATGGTGGCCTATGTCACGGTTGCGCCATTGGCGGCCGCGTTTGCCGAGCGGCTGGACCGGCGCAAGATGCTGGTAGTGCTTGACCTGATCCGTGCGGCTGTCGCGCTGTGTCTGCCTTTTGTGACCGAGGTCTGGCAGGTCTATGTCCTGATTTTCGTGCTGCAATCCGCCTCGGCCGGATTTACCCCTGCATTTCAGGCTACAATCCCCGATGTACTGACAGATGAGCGCGAATACACCCGCGCCCTGTCCCTATCGCGGATGGCATATGAACTGGAGAGCCTGCTAAGCCCCGTATTCGCCGCAGCCCTGTTATTGTTGGTCAGCTTCAACAGCCTTTTCTGGGGCACCGCCCTGGGATTTGTCGCTTCGGCGCTGCTAGTGGTGTCGGTGGCTTTGCCATCACCCAAACCAAGCAAACCGCGCGGGATATACGAACGGACAACACGTGGCATACGCATCTATTCGAACACACCCCGGCTGCGGGGCCTTCTTGCCCTGAGTTGGAGCGCGGCGGCACTCAGCTCAATGGTGATCGTCAACACTGTGGTCATCGTGCGATCAGATCTGGGGCTGTCGGAAAGCGCCGTTGCCGCTGCGCTGGCCGGTTTTGGTGGCGGCTCTATGCTTGCCGCTTTTATCCTGCCCCGGATGCTGGACCGGATCGAGGATCGAAAGGTCATGTTGGCCGGCGCCCTTCTGTGCTGCACCACCATGGCCGGGGCCGCCGCGATATTTGCGACAACCCCGCTGTCTTTGGGTCTGTTGATCGTTATGTGGGCCCTAGCTGGCTTTGGCTATTCCACCACGCTGACGCCGTCTGGCCGCCTGCTGACCCGCTCGGCCCATCCCGAAGACCGCCCCGCCGTCTTTGCGGCCCAATTCACGCTGTCTCATTGCTGTTGGCTGGTACTGTATCCTCTGGCAGGCGGGCTGATGACCCTGTTTGGGGCCACAACCGCCCTGAGCTTTATGGCGGCGATGTCCTTTCTTGGTATTATAGGTGCGGTCACCCTTTGGCCGCGTTCTGATCTGCATTCGGTGATCCACGACCATCCTGACCTGCCGCGTGATCACCCGCACATGTCCGGCCCGCCACCGCATGCTCACCCCGTCATAATAGACGACCTGCACCCCCGTATCCCGCGTGAGCCTTGAGCCCTGCTGTCGTTTTGCCCTAAACCGGAAAAACCAGACCCGCACCGGAGCGCCAATGGATCAGCTTGACCGCCGCATCATCTCAGTCCTGCAACATAATGCCCGCGAGTCGACCACAAAAATCGCGGCAAAACTGGGCGTTGCCCGGACAACCGTGCATGAACGCATCAGCCGGATGGAAGAACGCGGCATCATTGCCGGCTATTCCGTGATCCTGAACAGCCCCGAAGATGCCCCCCGCGTCCAGGTTGTCGTTCTGCTCGAGGTCCAACAGAAGGAAACCACCCGTATCATCAAGCGGCTCGAGGCCTATCCCGAGGTTAAACTCTGTCTTTCGATCAACGGTGACTTTGACCTGCTGTTGACCGCTGACGCGCCAAGGATCGAGGATCTGGATATTCTCGTTGATGATCTGGCACGAATCCCCGGTGTTCTGCGCACCAATACGAGCGTTGTTTTTGGCCGGCGGATTGATCGAATCTGATTGACTGATAACCCTCTGTAAACCAAGGCAAGGCTAGCGTGGCCCGGATTGATCACAATCCCGGACCGGCAGAATGCCAAATCGCCTATTCATTGTCATAGCATGTGTTGCGTTGCTTCTGGCAGCGCGTCAGAGCTTTGCGGGCGCGGAGGCCCGGATGTCTCAGACATGTGATCAGGCCGCCCGCCGCGCGGCCCTCGCCCAAGACATACCGCTTGATGTTTTGCGCGCCATAACGCGGGTTGAAACTGGCCGCGCGATCAAAGGCCGACTTGAGCCTTGGCCATGGGCAATCAATGTCGAAGGGCGCGGCCATTGGTTCCGATCTGAGCAGGAGGCTAAAGCTTATGTCGCGGATATTTTCCAAGCCGGAAAACGCAGCTTCGATATCGGGTGCTTTCAAATCAACTATCGCTGGCACGGGCAGGCCTTTCAGTCGATCGATGCCATGTTCGACCCCGAGACTAACGCCAGCTACGCGGCCCGGTTTCTGAAACAGCTATATTCCGAACTTGGGTCGTGGCCGGCAGCGGTGGGGGCCTATCACTCGCGAACCCCGGCTTTGGCCAAGACCTATTCCAGCCGCTACCAGATTGTTCATGCTCAGCTTGACCCGGGCACGGCGGTGCAAACTGCCCGCATGTCGCGTGATCCCTTCACACAACCCGCCGCACCGCTGTTCCCGGTGCAAATCACCCAGTTTCCGACGGGTGCGATGGGCTCCTTGATGCCAGCCGCGGACACCCAAACAGCCTTCATCGCCTTCAACTAGGAGAATTACGTGCCCAGACTTGACGTCCGCTCCCTGTTTTCTCCGACTGTTTTGCTGGCGCTTGCGTTGATGACCGTCATCGTGATGATGATCCTGCCCATGCCGTCCTGGGTTCTGGATGTCGGACTGGCCACGTCCTTCGCCCTGGCGATCCTGATTTTCACGCTGACCCTGTTCATCGAACGGCCGCTGGATTTCTCTTCCTTCCCGACCATCCTTCTGGGGTCTTTGATGCTCCGGCTGTCGTTGAACGTCTCATCGACCAAGCTGATTATCGGTCAGGGGCATACCGGCCCCAATGCCGCCGGCGATGTGATCGAGGGATTCGCAAGCTTCGTCATGGGCGGCAGCATATTCCTGGGCCTTGTCGTGTTCGGCGTCCTATTGATCGTGAACTTTATGGTCATCAACAAAGGCGCGGCCCGCATGGCCGAAGTTGGTGCGCGATTTGCCCTGGATGGGATGCCCGGGAAACAGCTGGCCATCGACAGTGACATGTCCGCTGGCGCCATCGATCATCAAGAGGCCAAGGAACGGCGCGAACGGGAACAACAGGAAACCACCTTTTTCGGCTCGCTCGACGGGGCGTCGAAATTCGTCAAAGGAGACGCGGTTGCCGGGCTTTTGATCACCCTGCTGAATCTGGTGATGGGGCTTGTCATGGGCGTGATCGTTCACGGGATGCCGGTGTCATCGGCGTTCGAAACCTACGCCATCCTGACGGTGGGCGATGGTTTGGTCTCGCAGATACCGGCCGTGATCATCTCGATTGCTTCCGCTTTGCTATTGGCACGTGGCGGCACGCAGGGCGCAACTGACACCGCCATCTTATCGCAACTGGGGCGCCACCCGGCCGCGCTGGGCACTGTTGCCGGTCTGATGGTGCTGTTCGCCCTGGTTCCGGGTCTGCCGTTTCTGCCCTTTATTCTAGGGGCCTGCGTTTTGGGCTACGCCGCCTATGCAGTGCACCGAAAACAGCAAAAGCAAGAGACCCAGGTTCAAACTGCGACGGATGAGGCGGACACAGCGGTGTCGCAGGCGATTGGCGATATTCTCGACCTCGATGATGTTCACCTGGAATTCGCACCGGATCTGGTCAGCATGGTCCTGAACCAGGGCACCGGACTGGATGCACGCATTGCGAATATGCGGACCTATGTCGCCTCGACCTTTGGATTGATCCTGCCCGATATCCGTCTGACCGATCGGGCCGAGCTACCGATGGGGACATATGTCATCAAGGTACATGGGGTGGAACAGGCCCGTGGTGCCCTGAACCCCGATCTGATTCTGGCGCTGGTTCAGGACGGGCACGATCTTTTGCCCGAGGGGAGGGATGTCACCGAACCTGTCTATGGTGCGCCTGCACGTTGGATCCTGCCCAAGGATCAAGAGGCCGCAGCAATGAACGGCGCTACGATTGTCTCGCCTCCGGAAATACTGGCAACACATCTGCTGGAAATCATCAAACAGAACTTCTCGCGTCTGTTGACGCTGAAGGCGCTACGCAGGCTGCTATCAGAAATGGCCCGGCTCAGCGACCCGGTCCGGGCCGAGGCAAACAGGAAACTGCTGGACGAGTTGATCCCCGACAAGGTTCCAATCGACACACTTCACGCAGTCCTGCGCCTGTTGCTGGACGAACGGGTTTCGATCCGCAATCTGGCGCTTATCCTCGAAAGCATCGCCGAGGCGCGCCTGACCACCACGCAACCCGAAGGGATTTGCGAACTGGTGCGACAGCGGCTTGGGTTCCAGCTTGTGGCCGACATGAAACGCGGAGACGGGTCGATCCCGCTGATCCAGCTTGCACCGGAATGGGAAGACACATTTGCCACCTATCAGGTCGATGCACCCAATGCAGGGCTGGATGTCGCCCTGCCGCCGAACCTGTTCAACAAGCTTGCAGACGGCGTGGTGGACAGTGTCTCACATTCTGCTGACCATGGCATCTTTCCCGCCGTCGTGACCTCGACCCGGCGCCGCAGGCTGCTGCGTACGATCATGCATGCGCGCGGCGTGTCCAATCCGGTCCTGTCATTTGAGGAAATCGGGCTCGAGGCGCGGCCCGCACTTGTAGGCACGGTACCCGCATGATCGCCCTCCCACCCGAACTCTTGTCGCACCTGGGCTCTGGGGCCTGGCATTTCTTTGGTGTTTTCCTACGCGTTTCGGCAATGGTATCCTTGATGCCCGCATTCGGGGAACGCAGCATCCCCACCCGTGTCAAACTTGGCACTGCCGTTGCCTTTACGTTGATCGTGGCACCGGCAGTGCCGACAAAGGAATTCGATCCCGAATTCCTGTCCATGGTCCAGCTGATCACCACCGAAACTCTTGTCGGAATGGCGCTCGGGATGGCGCTGCGCATCTTTGTTCTGACCCTGCAGACGGCAGGGTCCATCGCCGCACAGGCAACGTCACTCTCGCAAATTCTGGGCGGGGCAGCGGCTGATCCGGTTCCGGCCATGGGCTATCTGCTGACATTGGCCGGGTTGACCCTTGCCGTATTGCTTGGCCTGCACATCCGCTTGGCAGAGTTCCTGGTCCACAGCTACGATCTGTTTCCCACCGGAACCACACCTGCGGCGCCGGATTTGTCGGAATGGGGCGTGGAACGGGTCTCGTACAGTTTCAGCCTGGCATTCGCACTGGCGATGCCGTTTGTGATTGCCTCGCTGATCTACAACCTTGCGCTTGGTGTCATCAACCGCGCCATGCCACAGCTGATGGTGGCATTTGTCGGCGCCCCGGCCATCACATTTGCGGGGCTGTTTTTGCTGTGCGCTGGCGCGCCTCTAATCCTGTCGGTCTGGTCGGATGCCCTGTTTGACTTCATGCAGAACCCGCTGAGAGATCCGAGATGAGTGCATCGGACAACGACAGCGACAAGTCATACGACCCGACGCCGCAAAAGCTTCTGAAAGCACGGGAAAAGGGTGAGGTCGCCAAATCAAACGACCTGTCTGTTGTCGCGGCTTATGTCGGGCTGCTCATAGGTTTGCTTTTGGCAGGCAAGATTGGTGTTCAACATCTGGGAATATTGTTTGTCGTTCTGATCGACCAATCCGACAAGATCGGAACCATGTTGACGGATGGCCCGGCTGACGGTCTGGTGGGAGGGATGCTTGGCAAGGCTGCAATCTCGATGGCAACCATATTTGTTGTTCCCGCCACTGCGGTTCTGCTGAGCCTGATCGCCCAAAAGGCCCTGGTTTTTGCCCCCAGCAAGCTGCAGCCCAAATTGTCGCGGATCTCGATTCCGTCCAATGCCAAGAACAAATTCGGGCGCGGCGGTCTGTTCGAATTTGCCAAAAGCTTTGCGAAGCTGCTGATTTATTGCGTCTGCCTGTTGATGTTTCTGCGCGTCAACCTGCCCGAGATTTTGACTACCAGCGCCGCGCCACTGCAATCGTCGATCGTCTTGATGATGAACCTTTTATTCCGGTTCCTCTTCATCGTCGTCACCATCGCACTGGCCATCGGAGTCGTCGACTATATGTGGCAATACTCCGAACATATGCGCAAAAACCGGATGTCCCGCAAAGAAATTCAGGACGAGACCAAAGACGCCGAAGGCGACCCGCATGTCAAACAACAGCGCCGCCAGCGCGCGCAGGAAATTGCGGCAAATCAGATGATGGCGGATGTCCCAACTGCGGATGTAGTCATCGTGAACCCGACCCATTATGCGGTGGCTCTTAAATGGCAGCGGACAGCCGGGTCAGCACCGATCTGCGTGGCGAAAGGTGTCGACCATATTGCCGCCGCCATCCGCGCCTCGGCCGCCGAGGCCGGGGTTCCGATCCACTCGGATCCCCCCACCGCGCGGGCCCTTCATGCGACCGTCGAAATCGGGAATGAGATCGCCCCCGAACACTATCGCCCCGTCGCTGCGGCCATTCGCTTTGCCGAAGCCATGCGCAAGCGTGCGAAGGACAGAATTTGATGCGGTTTACCGGACTTGCCGATCTGAAGCGTTTATCCGACGCGGCCTTCCAAAAAGAGCAACAGACCTTGCGCCCATATATCGAAGCAGAGGCCGAGATTTTGCAAAAACTGAGCCGATTGGACGCACAGCTTCAGCAGACCCGTCAAAACAGCGGCCAAGCTGATGGATATCAGGTCACCGGCACTGATGTTCTGTGGCGTGGATGGGAAGAGGCAACCCGACGAAAACTCAATACAGACCTTGCGCGCGTCCGAGCGCAAAAGCTAACCAAGATGCAAGCCTTGCGGAAAGCGTTCGGACGCAAACAGGCCCTAGGACAGCTGCTTGAAGAACAACAAAAGGCCCGCCGAGACATGCTTATGAAAAAGCGATCGCGGCAATAAGCGGGCCGAAACAGGCTTCAAGTATCCTGACGGTTAACACTCATGATCAGGACTTGCAGCACGTCATCACCCAAATCCTTCTTGGCGACCTGCAGCAAAGCCTTTCGGACCAAATCCAGATTGTCGGATTCCGTAAAGTTGCCGTTGAAACCACCGGTATTTGCGTGATCGAAAAGAACCTGCAGAAACCCATCTCTCAACTTTGGCTCAAACTCATAAATCGTTTCAGCAACGCCGGGTTTGGTTTCCAGGCTCAGCGACATTGTGACCAACGCGGCAATCCGGTCGGACTTCACGACCGGGATCACAAACTGTTTCGTCATCTTCAGATATTCATACTTGCTGGCCGTATCCTTTTTGTCCGACTTGGTCTTAGTGGCCTTCTCCTTGGCTTTCTTGGGTTCGGCGGCAGCGGATTTATCCATGTCACCATCTTTGGTTTTTCCAGAAGGAGACATGGCAATTCCCGCACCAATTCCACCGCCCAGGCCAACAAGCAGAAACAATATAGGAAGTAGCTTTTTCATTGTTATACGACCTCAGAACGGCAAAACTGTATCGAGGACCTGCTGGCCGTAACGGGGCTGCTGCACATCCATGATCTGACCGCGGCCACCATAAGACACGCGCGCCGAAGCAATCTTGTCATAGGTGATTTCATTTTTCCGCGAGATATCCTGTGGCCTCACATATCCCGTGACCAATAGCTCTCGGAGTTCGAAATTCACGCGCAGCTCCTGCGAGCCCGATATGGCCAACACACCATTCGGCAAGGCGTCGATGACGGTCGCGGCGACTCTGAGTGTCAGCTTTTCCTTACGCTTGACCGAGCCCTTGCCCTTACTAACCGATGATGAGTCGATCCCAACAGCTTCGTCCAGCGTCGCCCCGTCGGGCAGCCGTTCCAGCGCCCGCTGCGGCAGGCCGAACAGGTCGGGAACCTCAAGATTTTCTGACCCGCTGCGTGAGCGATTTGTGTCGTTGGATATCTCGGCTTTCTCGTCCAACTCGATGACAACCGTCAGAATATCGCCTTTTTTGATAGCGCGCTGATCTCCCAAAAGCGATTGTTGGCCACCGCTCCATAGCGAGGACCGATCAACATTGCGCTGTGGCTGCGTGTGCAACGGCAAACCCGGCCACAGCATGGCAACATGTTCAGCAGACTCGTCCGCGGGTGTGAAACTTGGCGGTTTTCCCAAATGATCCAGTCGACCACAGGCGGTCAGAGCCAGACATGCCATCATCAACAGTTTTAGTTTTCCGAACATCATTTTACCTCGATTTGACCGTTAGGCCGGATAAAGCCAACAACAGTTGTACGTGACGACAGATTCATGACCCGAATTCGGTCGCCGACAGCCCCGCGCCCTAGGGCACGGCCTTCGGCCTTGATCGAAAGGGGACGACGGTCAAAGACCAGAACCACCAGATCATTGCGGTCCACCAGCGCGGGCGGCCCGACATCTGCTGCGCGAACCGGGCGTCCGGGGTAAAGCGCGACGCGTGCTTCCTGACCGATCAAATCATCAGGGTTTGTAACCGCTCCGAGGACAACCTGATCTTTGATCTCAAGATCGGCGGCCGAGATCACCTCTTTGACGCGTATGGTCCGGATCGGCACCACGATCTCAGCCAAGGCACAAAGCGGGCTGATCGTCACCAGTGCTATGAATAGGGCGCGCATCACCGCACCTGTGTTGTTGCGCCCATCATCTGATCGACGGCCGAGATGACCTTGGCGTTCATCTCATACCCTCGCTGGGCTTCGATCAGTTCGGTGACTTCGCGCACGGCATCTACCGAGCTGTCCTCGAGATATCCCTGACGCAATGTGCCCATCCCGCCCTCGCCTGGAGTGCCGATGACAGGCGCGCCCGAGGCTTCGGTTTCTTTGAACAGGTTGCTGCCGATCGCCTCCAGCCCCTTGGCATTGGAAAAACTGGCCAGGGTGAATTCACCGAGCAACTGTCCTTCGGCGGTATCATCGAAATAGGCGTAGACCTCACCCGATGCATTGATCGAGATCGACCTTGCATCGTCTGGGATTGTGATCTCTGGCGCGACAGCGAAGCCATCTGAAGTGACGATCAACCCTTCGGCCGAGCGTTTCAGGCTGCCGTCACGGGTAAAGCCAGACTGACCGCTCGGCAACGTCACCTCAAGATAGCCGCGCCCTTCGATTGCGACATCCAAATCGCTGCCAGTGGCCGCCAATGCACCCTGTGCCAGCTGCACGGTGACCGCGGCGGGGCGCACCCCCAGACCCAGTTGGATACCAGTGGGCAAGACGGTGCCGTCATTGGCATTCACCGTCCCCGCGCGCGCCATTTGTTGATAGTGCAGGTCTGCAAACTCGGCGCGGCGAGCGTTGTAGCCTGTGGTATTCATATTCGCCAAATTGTTCGAGATCGTCTCGACCCGCATCTGCTGAGCGGTCATGCCTGTCGCTGCGATTTTCAGTGCCCGCATATCAATTCCTCCGTTATCAAATCAGCGCATCAGCGCCTTAAGCGCCCCACGCACACGTTCGTCTTCGGTTTCAAGAAAGCTCTGCCCCAACTCATAGGCGCGCTGGATTTCGATCATCCGGGTGACCTGTTCGATCGCGTTCACGTTCGATCCTTCGAGGAATCGGTGCACAATGACCGGCTCATCCACGGGTTCAATCGCTGCATCTGACCGAAATTGCGTGCTGCCTTCGCGCACCAGGCTCGTGGGATCAGCAACGCGGTAGACGCCGATCTGTCCCAGAACCTGCCCTTCGATACTGAGCGTGCCGTCGCTGCCGACATCAATCGACGCGGCATCCGGCGGAATGAAAACAGGGGCGCCGTTGCTGTCCAGAACCCGGTACCCATCCATGGTAACCAGATCACCCTCGGCACTGGGTGAAAACGCACCCGCCCGTGTCAGCCGGTTGCCGCTGGGGGTTTCGATCATGAAAAACCCGTCGCCTTCGATGGCGAAATCAAATTGCCCGCCGGTTTCGGTCAGAACGCCTTGTTGCAACGAGGTATTGCGCGCCTCTGCCCGCGCCATGGACAAGGACGGATTGCCCGGCGAGACTTTCACGAACTCGGAAAACACCAAGCCCTGCTGGCGGTACCCCGTGGTATTGGCGTTGGCGATATTGTTCGCCACCAGCCGCATTTCATTCATCAGCCCCGATTGGCGGGACAAGGTGGTATATGAGGTATCCATCAGCGGCCTCCGGCGATCAGTGGGATGAGGGTTGAGGTGAAGAACGTCACCAGCGTCTGGGTCATGAACCCCATCGAAATCCAGAAAACGATCACAATGGCGATCAGCTTAGGCACAAAGGTCAGCGTCATTTCCTGAACCGAGGTCAGCGCCTGGAACAGACCCACAACCAGACCCGAGACCAGTGCCACCGCCAGGATCGGGACGGATGTGATCACCGCGACCCAAAGCGCCTGGCGGACAATGTCATAATAGAGACCTTCGCTGAGCATCTATCAGACCGGCATCCGCAGGATTTCCTGATAGGCCTCGACCACTTTGTTGCGCACGATGACGGCGGTTTCGACGGCCAGTTCGGTCTGCGCCAACGCCTGAACCAGCGCGTGCGGATCGGCTTGGCCGGTCATCGCCGCGCCGGACATCTGCTCGGACTGTTTCAATGTTGCGGCAAAGTCCTGAAAGGTTGAGCGCAACCCCTGTGCCATTCCGGCAAGGTCGGGGTCGGGCTGCGTAGCGGGCCGCGCTACGGCATAGCTCTGCGCGGCGGTCAGGGATCGGATATCCATTCTGGTGTCCTTTATTTTCTGAGAAGTTCCATAAGGCTCGACGACATTTGTCGTGTCTGGTCGAACATCTTGAGATTGGCTTCGTAGCTGCGCTGCGCTTCACGCGCGTCAGCGATTTCGATCATCAAATCTACATTGGACCCGCGATAATGGCCGGTCTCATCGGCCAACGCATGGCCGGGGTCATAGATGCGCGACAGGTCGCGATGATCAAGCTTAACGCGCCCGGTCTCGACCATTTGCGCACCATCTTTGCTGACCGCTTCAAACGGCACGGTTTTGCGCCGATATCCCGGCGTATCCGCGTTCGAGATGTTTTCGGAGACGTGCCGCAAACGGGCCGCCTGCGCGCGCAGGGCGCTGGCCGAGGCGGAAAGGGAATGGGAAAAATCGCTCATCTCTCAGCCCTCCTCACCCGCGACCAAGGCTGGTACGCAGGATGCCAATCGAGGATTTATAGATCGCCAACGCGCGGTCATGTTGACGCTTGACCTCGACCGCTTTGAGCATTTCTTCCTCAAGGGAAACGCCATTTCCGTTGGGATCGCCCGAGGGTGCGGCATCGAACTCGGCCCAGGGCTGGGCTGCGGCGGCGCCGTTCAGATGCCCGGCCCGCGTGGCGGTCATCGCAACCTCATGCCCGGAATTTTCGAAAGCTTCCTGAAAGGCCTCGATATCGCGGGGCTGATAGCCCGGCGTATCCGCATTTGCCATGTTTCGCGCAATGACAGACTGCCGTTGCCCGGCATGGGTTGCCATTGCGTACGCAGTCTTAAAGACGTTCAGGTCAGAGAACATCGGGGCTTCTCCCTCGATCAATTTCAATCAAGGCTTAACCCCGATTCCTTTAGAAACCGTTTTCAGAAACCCGTTGGAGAACCCACGATGACCGATCTCGACCCGATGCTTCTGAAATGCGAATTCGACCGTTTGTCTGCCATGCGCCATATGGGCCGCGTGGCCAGTGTTGGGCGCGGCGTCATAGAAATAGAGGGGTTGGAGTGCGTTGCCCGCATCGGCGACAACCTGACCCTGCGGCGGCGCAGCGGCCCTGATCTGGCGGGTGAAGTTCTGCATGTCGAATCGGATCTGATCCACATGTTACCCGCCGCTGCACCCGATGGGGTTTGCTTGGGTGATAGGGTGATTCTAAATCAGACACCGGCATTTTCCCCCGGACTGCACTGGCTGGGTCGGGTCATTGATCCCTTCGGCAAACCGCTGGACGGCAAGCCGTTGCTGTCGGGCACTCAGGAAAGAGATATCCTGCAAAATCCGCCACCTGCCGTTGTCCGCAAACCGCTGGGCGCACGGATGGAAACCGGGCTGAGCATTATGAACACCATGTTACCTGTGGTGCAGGGGCAGCGTATCGGCCTGTTCGCCGGGTCAGGGGTCGGCAAGTCGACCCTGTTGGCCACGCTGGCGCGGTCGATGCAGGCAGACGCGGTTGTGGTCGCTCTGGTCGGCGAGCGGGGTCGTGAGGTTAATGAGTTCGTTGAACATGCGCTTGGGGCCAAGGGGTTGGCACGATCCGTGGTTGTGGCGGCAACTTCGGATCAGTCAGCACTGGCCCGCAGGCGCTGTGCATGGTCGGCACTTTCAGTCGCGGAATTCCTGCGGGATCAGGGGCTGAACGTCCTGTTTCTGGCCGATTCGGTCACCCGCTTTGCCGAGGCGCACCGCGAAATCGCCGTTGCGATGGGTGAGGCCCCCTCTTTGCGCGGGTTCCCACCTTCGGTCACGCCCTTGATTGCAGGTCTGTGCGAACGAACCGGGCCGGGCACCGCTGATCAGGGTGATATCACCGCGGTATTCAGCGTTCTGGTCGCGGGCTCGGACATGGATGAACCGATTGCCGACATTCTGCGCGGTGTCCTGGACGGGCATATCATCCTGAGCCGCGACATTGCCGAGCGTGGCCGTTTCCCGGCCATTGACCTCAGCCGGTCGGTTTCACGCAGCCTGCCCGCGGCTGCCTCGGATGCGGAAAACCGGATGATCTCGGAAACCCGCAAGCTGGTTGGCAGTTACGAGCAATCCGAGGTTATGATCAAAGCCGGGCTTTATGCCGAAGGGGCAGACCCGTTATTGGATCAGGCAGTCCGGGTTCATGATGAGCTTGATGGTTTTTTCGGCAAGGCCGAACCGGACGGAATCAGCAACAGTTTCAACCACCTGCAACTGATTCTGCGACGTGCCGGGGCCGCGCTTCCGCAGTAAGGAATTCAAGACAGTTTTAAGTGTTAAGCCCACCTTAAGACCTGCCCGGCTACCCCTGTAACTGGGTGATAAAAAGGTGGTGGAGATGGGTGCGCAATCCAATGTGGCGCCAATCATCATCAAGAAGAAACGTGTGTCAGGTCGCGGTGGTCACCACGGTGGCGCGTGGAAAGTCGCATATGCCGACTTTGTCACGGCCATGATGGCGTTCTTCATGTTGATGTGGCTGCTAAATGCAACAACGGAACAGCAACGCAAAGGGCTTGCGGACTATTTTTCGCCGACCATTCCCATAAACCCGGTTTCGGGTGGCGGCGATGGGGCCTTTGGCGGCAATAACATGTTCTCCGAGGAAACTCTGGTCATGGACGGCACCGGCGCCAGCAAACGCAGCCCGACGCCCGCGCGACAAGCGCGTGGATCGGTTGGCGTCAGCTCGGACGGCGGCGGAAAAGAAACGGTCCAAGACTTTTCCTCACTGGAATCAGAGCTTATGGGGCGAACCGGCGAAAGCATGGTGTCCGACAAGGTCCTCAAACATATCGTCACCCGCGTGACGGATGAGGGTCTGGTGGTCGAACTCTTCGCCACCAAGGATCAACCTCTGTTCGAATCAGGGACGAACCAACCAACCAATATGCTGCGTGCTCTGACATTGTTGGTGGCCCGATCCTCTGATCTGGTGACAAATGACATGGCGGTCGGAGGACATGTCGGTTCCTCGCCGGTGGTTCTGGCCAAAAACCCGGCCTGGGATTTGTCTACCTCGCGCGCTCAGCAAGTTCGCCAAATGCTGCAGGACAAGGGTGTGGCGCCGCTCAGGTTGGACCGCGTAACCGGCCATGCCGACCGAAAATTGTCGGATGAAAACCCGATGGCCGCACGCAACAACAGGATCGAGATTATCTTTCTGCGCGGCACCTGAGAATAAAAGGATAGACGGCATTTTACCTGTTAGCGCGCTGTTAAGGCCCAGCGCGTTAGCTGTTGCATCAAGATTTTACGCAACAGAAGGGCGTGCCAATGACAATTTCCTCTTCGCTGAACGCTGGCGTGGCCGCATTGAAGGCCAACGCAAACCGGCTGGCGACGATCTCGGACAATATCGCGAATTCGTCAACCTTCGGGTATAAACGGGTGGAAACTGATTTCCATTCTATGGTCACCTCCGGCCAGGGCGGCAGCTATTCCGCTGGGGGCGTTCGCACTACCAGCCAACGCCTGATCGACCAGCGCGGTTCGCTGGTGACAACCAACAACTCCACCGACCTTGCGGTGCGTGGGCGCGGCATGATGCCTGTACGACCAAGTTCTCAGATCGCGGCCGGTTCGAATGAGATGTTGCTGACCACGACAGGGTCGTTCCGCACCAATGAAGAAGGATATCTGGTCACCGAATCAGGGCTTGTTCTGCTGGGTTGGCGTGCGAATGCGGATGGAACCATCCCTGCGGTTCCGCGTGACACGCCAGCTGCGCTTGAACCCATTCAGCTCAGTGTTAATCAACTGTCGGGCGCGCCCACGACGCAGATGAATCTGCGCATGAACCTGCCCGCGACCGCTACGGATGCGGGTTCCCCTGGCGACATGCAGCCCTTGTCCGTTGAATATTTCGACAATCTGGGAAAATCCGAAAGCGTTGATATCGAACTTGTCCCTACAGTGCCGGCCACCGGCAGCAGTAACGAATGGACGATGATCATGCGCGATTCAGCCTCGGGCGGCGCCATTATCGGTGAATACACCCTGACCTTCACCGATAGCCGAACTGCGGGTGGCACGCTGGCCAGCGTAACTGCGGTCACCGGCGGTGCATATGACCCAGCAACCGGCAGCGTTGTGGTGAACGTGGCCGGCGGCCCGATGGAGATCAATATAGGGGAAATCGGGGATGCCGACGGAATCACGCAACTGTCCGATACATTTGCACCAGTTTCGATCACGCGCGACGGTTCGGCGGTCGGCACCATGACCAGCGTTCAGGTTGACGAAAACGGGTATGTTTATGCGTTCTACGATACCGGCGTCAGCCGACGCATGTACCAAATCCCATTGGCGGATGTTCCGAACCCAAATGGACTGACCGCGCTGGACAGCCAGACCTATGCACCATCCCGGGAAAGCGGGACGTTCTTTCTATGGAATGCGGGGGACGGGCCAACCGGCGACCTGGTTTCTTTCGCACGAGAAGAATCCACTACCGATGTGGCAACCGAGCTGACCTCGATGATCCAGACACAGCGGGCTTACTCTTCCAGCGCAAAGGTTATCCAAACGGTGGATGAGATGCTTCAGGAAACAACCAATATCAAACGCTGATCAGGGTTTTGATTCAGGAAAGGGACCTGCAGAATGAATATGTCCACAGCATTGAACAACGCGTTGGGCGGCCTGACCGCCGCCAGTCGCGGTGCGGCGGTTGTGTCCGAAAATATCGCAAACGCATTGACGCCCGGCTACGCGCGCAGGTCACTGGAACTGGCAACCAATACGATTTCCGGTCACGGCGTGCGTACCGTAGGTGTCATTCGTCATCAGGATCCCGTCCTTACGTCCAACCGCCGGGCCACGGATGCCGATCTGGCCTTCCACACCACCATTTCAGACTTTCACACAAGGTTGGAATCTTTGGTAGGGTCCGCCGATGATCCCGCATCGCTTTCGGTTCGGCTGGCTGATTTTGACAGCAGCCTGCTAACAGCGGCAAGCCTGCCGGATTCCAGTGAACGACTGGACCAGGTAGCGCGCACGGCTCAGGATCTGGCACGCGGCCTGAACGCAGCCTCTGAAGGGTTGCGCCAGATGCGATCCGACGCGGACCGATCCATCGGCAAACAGGTCGATACCCTGAACCAGACCCTAAAAGACATTGAAGAGCTGAATGCCAAAATCCCGGCCATCAAGTATTCCGGCGGCGATATCGGCGGGCTGCTGGATCAGCGACAGGTTCTGATTGATCAGGTCAACGAGCTGGTCCCGGTGAATGTGATCCAAAGGGAAAATGATCAGGTCTCGATTTACTCCGATGGCGGCTTGATATTGCTGGAAAACACTGCGGCCGAGTTCTCCTTTTCGACAACCGGCGACACCAAGCCCCATATGACCCTGGCAAACGGGTTGTTGTCCGGGCTTGAGATGAACGGAAACCCTGTCCGCACCAGTGGCGATTTTGCCCAAATTCGCGGCGGTGCCTTGATGGCCCAATTCCAGATTCGGGATGAAATCGCGGTTGAGGCTCAGGTCGATCTGGATGCCGTTGCGCGCGATCTTATCGAAAGGTTCGAAACGCCGGGGCTGGATCCGACGGCGCTGGCCACTGATCCGGGCGTTTTCACCGATGATGGCAGCCGGTTTGATCCGGCATCGGTGACGGGATTGGCCTCGCGCATCAGCTTGAACGCAATCGTCGACCCGGACGCCGGAGGAGACAGCTGGAAACTTCGCGCCGGGCTGGGTGCGACCGCCCCCGGCAGCGCCGGAGATGCCAGCCAGCTGCGCGCCTTCATCTCAATTCTGAACGACGAACGCCCTGTTTCCGGCGCTGTTTTCGGGGCCGGAAACATGCGTGCCGCAGACATCTCAGAGGCGCTGTTGTCACGGATTGGGTCGGACGCAAATGTGGCCGATGGGCGGCGGGTGTTTGCAAACAGCGCCAATCTGGAAATGACGGCCATTGAGGCCGAACAGGGCGTCGATACCGATCAGGAATTGCAGCGGCTAATGCAAATCGAACAAGCCTATGCGGCAAATGCCAGACTGGTTTCGGTCGTCGATGAACTTATGGACACGTTGTTGAGGCTGTGATGATGAATGTAACCTCTATGGGCGACCTAGCGCGCGGATTGACCCTGAAATCGCGGTCGATTGATATCAAAAATCAGATCGAAACCCTGTCATACGAGATGTCTTCAGGCAAGGTGCAGGATGTCTCCGGCCATCTGGATGGGGATTATTCCTATCTTCTGGATATGGATCGAAACCTGTCACGCCTGGATGCCTTTCAGGTGGCCACAGCCGAAGCTGGCCTGTTCACCGACGCTATGCAGCTTAGCCTTAAAACGGTCAACGACGCGGTGAGGCGCCTGACGTCATCCTTACTGGCATATGGGACCTCCAATCAGGCGGTCACGCATGAACATGCCTCTGTTCAGGCCAGAAATGAGCTGGATACGGTCATGTCGGCATTGAACACCCGTGCGGGTGGCCGAAGCCTGTTTTCCGGCGTGGATACTGATGTGTCGCCTCTGGCATCTGCGGATACCTTGTTGACCGCGTTAGAGGCGGAGTTGACGGGGCTGACAACACTCACGGACATCACACAAGCTGCGGAAGACTGGTTCAATGATCCTGCGGGTTTCGATGCGGTTATCTATCAGGGCGCAGACACAACTCTGGCACCGATGAGCATTTCGGAGAATGAAAGTGTCTCTATTCCGATCACTGCGACCGATCCGACGCTCAAAGCCGCGTTGCGGGACATCGCCGTCGCCGCTCTGGTTTCGAACGATAATCTGGGACTTCCCAATGATCTGCGGACATCCTTGTTTACCCAGTTGGGTGTCGAGCTTGCCAATACGCAGGACGGCACAGTGAATTTGCGGGCGGATGTTGGCGCCTCCGAAGCCAGAATTGAACAAGCCGCCACGCGCAATGCGGCGGCGCGTACAAGCCTGGAATACAGCCGAAACTCTCTGATCGCCGCGGACCCGTATCAAACCGCAGTGCAACTGCAGACTGTCCAATTTCAATTGGAAAGCCTGTATTCTGTCACCGTTCGCAACGCGAACCTATCGTTGGTGAATTTCCTGAGATGAGATTACTTGCCATTCTCTTGATCCTGCTTCCGAGCCTGTCTTTTGCCGGGGCAATCCGGCTGAAGGACCTTGTCGATTTCGACGGGGTGCGCGGCAATGACCTTGTTGGCTATGGCCTTGTGGTCGGATTGAATGGAACCGGCGATGGGCTCAGGAATTCTCCGTTCACCGAAGAGATCATGTCCAATATTCTGGAACGGCTTGGTGTGAACGTGAATGGTGAGGATTTTCGCCCCAAAAACGTGGCCGCCGTTCTTGTAACCGCCAGCCTGCCCCCCTTTTCGCGGGTTGGTGGGCAGATTGACGTCACCGTTTCGGCAATCGGCGATTCCAAAAGCTTGTTGGGCGGGACGCTTATCATGACACCTCTGAATGCCGCAGATGGCCAGATCTATGCGGTGGCGCAGGGGTCGGTTTTGGCGGGTGGCGCCGTTGCCGAAGGCGATGCGGCTTCGGTCACCCAAGGGGTGCCGACATCCGGTGTGATCCCATCCGGAGCTCGGGTCGAACGCGAAATCGACTTTGAGCTTTCCGATCTGACCCAAATGCGCCTGGCTCTGCGTGAACCGGATTTCACAACCGCCGGTCGGATCGAGCAGGCAATCAATACCGAATTCAACCGGGCCGTAGCGATCATGCGCGATTCCGGGACGGTCGAACTGAATATTGCAGCGACACAGGCGATCTCGACCGCGCATGCGCTTGGGCGCATTGAAAATATCCTAGTAGAGCCAGAAACAAAGGCGCGAGTAGTAGTCGATCAGCGTTCGGGCACGATTGTCATGGGTCAGGAAGTGCGTATCTCACGCGTGGCAGTCTCGCAGGGCAACCTGACACTGACGGTCGAAGAGGCCCCAATCGCAGTTCAGCCAAACCCGTTCGCCCGAGGCGAAACCGTCGTGGTTCCGCGTACCGTAGCCGGTATCGAAGAAGAGGAAGGCACCGGTCTGGCGGAAATTCCCGAGGCCACGACCTTGTCCGAAGTCGTCGCAGGGCTAAACGCTTTGGGTGTCTCACCCCGCGACATGATCGACATCCTGAAAACGATCAAAGCGGCCGGAGCATTACACGCCGAGTTCACCGTTCGATGAAGGGCTATCCCGGCGGTAGGCGCACAGCCCCAAGACCCGCCGGGAATTCACGTCACTTTGATTTCCAACTGTCCAACCATTTGCGGAATCGGTTGCGATGTTCACCGATGGCGTCGCCGGTTGCATACAACCCATCCTCGACACTCTCGATCATCGGATCGATCCGCGCCTGGCGGAACCTGCGCCAGCGCACCCAGATTGCCCAGACAATCGCAAAGAAGACCGTCAGGAAGACGATGTTGAACCAAGGGATCAGACGCGCATCCGGACCATCGACATGTTTGATAAAGACAGCGTTGGGAAAGATCGACATGAACTCATTCCGCCAGCCATAATGCGTCACGGCAACCCAGTCCGGGTCGTTTTTGTCCGAGATCGCGTCATTGGCTTCGGTATACAAATTGGCAGTGTCGAATTTGAAATAGGGCGGCCAACCCCAGCTGGTATCTTCGTTGCGATACACAATCGGTTTGCCATTGGCACGTACGGCCTGAATGAACTGTACATCCCGGTTCGACAGGCTGGCCGACTGATCATCGGGCTCGGACCAGAAGATCCGGGTCCAGTCGTTCAGGTCCTGCCGTTCTTCATAAGTGTTGACGATCCGAACCACATCCCGTTGCGGCAGAGAATACTGAAGGACTACGGCGACCGTTCCCCAGAAAATCAGAATGAATGCCCATTTCAAATAGGCCATGCTTTACCTCTCACATGTAGTTCACAATGTAGATCAGCGACCCGATCGCTACCCAAGGCACAACATAGACACCCAGGATCAATTTGCGCCGGAACGAATTGTCATAGACGTGCAGCCCACGTGCGACAAAGGCTGCCTTGTCTCCGGTTTTGCCCTTTTCGTCCCACCAATGCTCTAGCCTGCGGCGACGCACACTGCGTGAATACAGCGACAGGGCAAAATAGGCCACGGTCTGGATGACCAGCAGGATCAGAAACAGGCGCATCGCTCCGAACATTTCAATCCTTTCCTAACGCGCCCCAGGGCCCAACGCGGGCGATAACAGTTTCGCTGATCCTGTCTCGACCGCTCATATCCGGCTCATGTCCGAACAGGGCAGCGCGGGCACCCGCCTTGTCCACCTGATACTCACGCGCGAGGAAATCAGCAACATAGGCCTTCTTGGCCTCGGGCCAGGATTTGTAGGTGCTATAGAACAGCTCTTTGTGGCAGATGAACATCTGGCGCGGGTCCAGTGGGGCCAATTCGGCCAGCAGCATGTTCACCAGATCACGGTTCGGCGTATCGGCGGCCCGCAGCGTATAGAAATACGCCGAATGATCCGAGGTGATCCGGGGCCACCGCCCGCCATCCGTCGCCCAACGCAATAGCTGCGCCAGCCCATGATAGGCCTCTGGCAACCGATCCGCGTGGGTGCGCGCCAGCCGACGCATATCACTGCGGTTCAGGCCAGTCAGATCGACCCCGGCATCAGCGGCCGCGTCGACGGTCAGGAAGTCCATCTTTTGCTGCAGGATCGCAGCAGCATCCACGCCGCGCGCCTTGACGATGGGTTCGACCAGGTCGTTATAGTCCAGGAACTTGGCGATCTGGTTCCGCTGCGACGGGTCAAACGTGTATTTGATGTTCAGATCGTCGGGCTTTTCACCCATGCAGATCGCCGCCGGGTGATCCATGTCTGGAAACAGATACAGCCCGCCGAAATGCGCGGTCCAGAAATTACGCTGTTCAAAGGCAGTGTGGCGCAGGTGGACCGGGTTGCGGGTGACATCGCCGGTTTCCTTGGCCGTTTCGATCATCTTTGCGATCAACACATCATCGAACCAGGCGTCCTCTTCGGTTTTGAACTGCTCGACCATGCCTGCCAGTTGCTGAGCCTTGCGTAGGGTGCCGCCAGCAGTATCGGCCTCAATCTCGATCTTCTGGATGTTGAAAAGATCGCGCGGGGTGCTGAGCTTGATGACCGAGTTCACCAGTTCTCCGGCCACCGCATCGGTGGCGGTCAGAGCGAACAGCTGCGCTTCGTTCATTTCGATGAATTCGCGCAGGATCTCGCGCGAGGTCGAGAATTTGACGTTCAGCAGAGGCGCACGCTTCTGCTCGGTCGTCAGCAGGATGAACTGCCGGTTGACCCCGTTGGGGTTGAGGTAGAGCTCGTCCTCCAGCTCGATCCCCACCTCTGGCGAATAGCCCGAGATATCGACATGGAAATCCGTCAGCTCCGTGGTCTTGCCCGCCAGATGCTGCAGCGCGCGGTTATACCGCTCGACCAGAGCCGGGCTGGAGATGTGGACGAGATTGCCAAACATCAGGCCTTTTTCGATGAGGCGGATCATGACACTTGCTCTCTGCCCAGTTTTCCTCGGACGAATACTTCAACCGGCTTCAAAGCCTTCAAAAAATCTTGCCGGTATACATCCTTCTCATCATCCAAGCGGTCATAAAGGATATCGCGTTTCTCTCCTAAGATTTCTCGATAGGACTTCGCTAATTCAGTATCCCCGTAGTAGTTAGCGTCCAGAAAAAGCTTAATGTAGACAAATAGCTCATGTTCAAGTGTCTTTAGAGGTTCAAAGAGTTTGGACAAATCTTCTCCCCAGACTGCATCTGCCTCTAGCAACAAAGCGTCGAGTTCGTTTCGTTTTTCCGAGTGGCGTTCCCAACGTTTTGCGTAAGCGTTGATAACTCCTCGCCGACGTAGTTCTGCATCTGGCAATCCGTCGGCTTCAGCCTCGTCGATCCGCAATTCAGAGTTCGACTTAGCGGGGTGGCGAACCGAATAAAGCGCATCGCGGTATCGGTATGTTGCAATCATGATGCGGCGCGCCAGATCAGAGTCGGCTGTCCAGATGTTTTGGTTCTTCCAGGTGCTCAAGCCTCGAAATGCGGCTATTGCTGCCGCAACGGCAGCGCCCGCCATAACAGTGTTAGCCAACGCAGCCCAAGCTTCAGCACTCATCTGCCTTTCCCCTCCAGATACCGCCGCTTGGCCTCTTCCATCCGGCCCATCTCACGCACCGCGTTTTCGATGGCGACCTCGTCGCTCTTGTCGGCATAGCGGAACTCGCTGTCGGCGTAGCGATTGATCTCTTGCATCACCATCTCGACCGTGATCGGCTGGCGCAGGTCCTCGATCATGGCCTTCTTGGTGTCGTAGTCGCGGAACAGGAACAGGTCGGGGTTTTCCATCCACTCGTCGGGCAGTTCGAAATCCATCGCGCGGACCTTGACCGCGTCGGTGATGTTCTTGATCGCGCGGCCGGTGAACCGCTCATCCGCCTGTTGGATAGCCTTCAGATACGCCCCCATCTTGGCAATCGTATCCATCTGACCGATCTGGCCCTGAACCCGATCATAGACCTGCAATAGAGCCTCTTCATGCGGGCGGGAATGGCTTTCGAAACTGGCGGCGACGGCCTTTTTGATCTCCTGTGCGGCATAGGCTTCGTGCTCGCCCAGCGGGATGTCGTGGTTGCGGCCCATCAGCAGGTGCAGGATATCGATGTAATCCTCGCGCGTTTGCGGCCCGTCCACCAGGAACCGCGCGCCCGCACGCTGGCGCAGCGCGTCGTCCACATTCTCGGGGTAGTTCGAGAACATACCAAAGGTGCAGTTGCCGCGCACGACGGTGTTGGCACCCGCAAAGCTCTCCATCAGCACGGCGGTGATTTCCAACTGCCCGGCCGAGGACTGTCGGTCGCCGCGCTTGCCTGCCAGCTGGTCGATATCGTCGATGGTGCCGAAACCGATGACCGAAGGGTCGATGATCGTGTTGATAAACGCCTTGGCGTTCTGGCCGGATTTGCCCTGATAGCTGTCGATATTGTCGGTACTCAGGTTCTGATAGCGGAACGGATAGCCCGCGTTCTGGCAATAGTCGTTGATCAGCCCGGCCATCATCTGGATCAGGGTGGTCTTGCCGGTGCCCGGTTTACCGTCGCCCATGAAGGTAAAGATGAACCCGCCAAGCTCGGCAAATGGGTTCAGGCGGCGGTCGAAATCATAGGCCATCACCATCTTGGCCAGCTTCATCGCCTGATACTTGGCGATATGGTTGCCGACCACCTCGTTCGGTTTCTTGAACGTCATGGTCAGGGTGGTGGATTTGGCTTTGGACGCTGGCTCAAACCCTCGGATCGTCAGATCATCAGCCTCTATATGCCAGGCGGCGTTCTGGAATGGGGCCAGATGGCCGGCGGATTGGGCGCGTAGGGCAGCCTTGTCCATCAGTTGCTCGGCATAGGCGCTGGTGGCCGCGATCAAATGCGCATCATCGGGCGCGTGTTTGGCGAGGGTTTGGTCCAGCTCCCACAGCGCGCCGTGCAGGGCAAGCTGGCCATTGTCGGCCAGAACTTCTTCGATTTCCCCGACATCAACTGTGGTCTCGCCCAGATGTGAGGACATCAAATAGGCCAGTGCATTGCCGAAACTGTGCGAGGTGATCAGCGCCTCGGCCGTCAGCAGTTCCGAGAATTCGGTCTTGCGCGCGGCGGGCAAATCCCCGGCCAAATTCGCACGTTTTAGATCGGCCAGAGGGGTTTGTTCGGCATAGGCCTCAGACACGGCCAGAGCGATGGCGACGGCGCGACGAATAGCCTGTTGCGTGGTGGCCTGCGGCGGAGAAACCAGCGTATCGCCATCATCAGACGCCTCAATCCGTTCCACCAGATGCACCCCGTCGGCCCGCACAGTGCGCCGTGTCACCAGACCCGGCGTGGTAGACCGAAACCGCCGACCTGTGGAGACGCCCGGCGACCTCTCAACCGCGGACTCAACCGCTTTGGCAATCCGCGGGGCGTGTTCGAACCCGTTCAGCAAAGCGGTGGCCGCGGTGTAGTGCTTGCGAATATCGTCTTCGCGCAATTCCATCTGGTCTGACGTCAAACTCATCTAAAATACTCCCAACTGTAATCATCGGAGTTTAAGTTGCAATGAACTGAAATTTCGCCGCCGTCTTTCACGAAGAAATCAGCTTTTCCCCAACCGCACATTGCTCGCAGTTGCTCCGAAGCGTTTTCATATTGAACCCTGTAACTCGAGCCGCTGTGAGCTAAAAAGTAGTCGACTTCGAAGTCACCATTTTCTGCCCTGCAAACATCAACCACGTTGGCGCTCATTGGGTTGACTAGCCTTGATCTCCAAAAGCAGTCGGAAAATAGTATTGAATCTGTTCCATTCTGCTGCACTTCACCTTCTGAAAAGCCTCGCTTTTCTAGGAACATTTCGAATTCAGCCGAATTTACATTGTATTCGAGACCCATCGAGAGAGCCTCCTCGGCCAATGGGTTTAGCTCTGCGCAGCCAGCAACTGCAAAAGTTAGGAATATCGCTGTTCTCAAACTCAATACCTCAACACCTGCCCGGTCTTGCTGACGACGAACGTGCGCACGTCACCAAAACCCGGCGGGTTGCGCTCGGCCAGTACCTGGAACGGGCGTTGTGGCAGAATGATCGAGCGTTCGGTTTGCGTCGCCCCCGTCTCGGCCCCCTGCCCGCCGAATGGGTCCAGCGCAAAGACCTCGCGGTCTACGGTCCCGAACCAGCCTGAGCGTTCTTGAATCACATCCTCGCTTCGCAGCGCTTCAGTGGTCCAGGCCAATGCCCAATCCTGACCCGCAGGGGATTTCGCATCCTCCAGCACCTGCCGCAGCGGGCCGGATTGCTCGGTAAAGGCCGAGGAATACATTGGCCCCACATGAATGCGGCGCAGGTGTTTGGGATGCAGGTCGTCGAAATCCTGATCAAAGCCTTTGGCAATGGTCACCAGTTTCAGACCACCCAAGGATTGCGCCATCAGATGCGCCTGCACTTCGGGCCAGCGGCGTTGATCTTTGGGCAGGGCCGTGCGCCCCGAATCCTCCAACTCCATCAGGTAGATGACCGGCAGGTTTATTTGGCTGTCATAGACGGCCCAGTGGATCAGGAACCTGCGCCGTTCGCCCTCATTGCCAATCCAGTGACATTCGGGATCATTGCGGGCCCAGAACAGCTCACCCTTCAGCAATTCCTCGTAATAGAGCCTTTGGGACAGCGCGAATTGCAGCTTGGTCGGGATCTCCCGGTCGCTGATGATGGTGCGAACCATGTCGGTTTTCAGCTCATCCTCGGACGGCATATTCGCCAGATGCATCTGCGCCTGCTGCGCATCGTTGGCCATGGTCAGCAGCTCGGCCGCCACCGGAAACCCACTGTCGCGCTTGTCCATGGCGAGGCTTCCAAAGAACCGCCCCGTATCGCGCCCGACCAGCAGGTATTTCATGGATAGCGCGCGGAAGGTGAAGAGCAGCCCCGAGAGGTAGCGCGACACGATCCGCACCTCTTGCTTGCTGATCGCGCCCTCAGCCTCCATCGTCGCGGCCACGCGCAGGAGGTGGACGGTGATCACCTCGAATTTGCGAAAATAGCGGCGCGAGGCGAAGGTGTCGGTCAAGCCGATATGGTCTTGGGTTGGGTCAGTCATTTGCGAATCCCAAACCTATCGAAGAGCCACGGGCGATGTTTCCTTTCGATTTTCTGCATTTCTTCTTTGAGCATCCCAATCGAATATAGAAGGGCGCAAAAACTAACGAGCCCAACAGCTAGGTTCACTAACAGGAACAAGAATTCGTATTCACCAAAAAGCTTCTGGGAAACGAAAAATACTAAGAGGATAACCACCGAAAGGCAGGCACACATCGCCAGCATTTTTAAGAGTAGAAGAACTACGTCTTTTGCCACGTCGAAATCCGCCGTCTGGCTCACCCACCATACAAATTCTTGTCATGCTTCTCGACAATCGAGGCAAACCGGCGGGCAAAGCGTTCATCTGCCTTGGCCTTTTTCTCCAGCACGTCGCGGGCAAAGACCATGTGGTCCTCATGCGCCTCGAGCATGTCGGCCATTTTCTGGTTGGTCGCGGTGCCGATCGAGGCCATGGCGGTTTGCGCCTCTTGGTCGGTCTGCACGCCGATCTCGTTGATGCGGTGGGCCACGTCCTGCTGCTGCGCGGTTTTCAGCGATTTGGTCAGGGCGTCATACAGCACCACGCGCTGCTGCGTGTCTGTCTGCAGCTTGTTGATCAGCACCATCTGCGTCGCCGCCTGGTTTTGCAGGGAATCGACCCAGGTCTTGCCCTTTTCGATATAACGCTCCAGCGTTTGCGACTTGGCCAGCTTGACCTGCTCTTCCTGAACCTTGGCGTTGTATTGCTTGTTCAGCTCAGCCAGTTCGGTCTCCAGCTGGGTGCGCGCGGCGGCGTCTTGTTCGACGCTGATCTTGTTCTCCAACGTGATGATTGTCGGGTCCATGCCCTGAATTTCGGCGCGCAATGCCTCCAGCTCGGCCACGGTGCCCTCACGGTCGTCCAGCGTGCCGGTCAGGTTGTTTTCAACCTTCACGCGCTGTTCTTCCAGCACCGACAGCTGCCCTTCCAGCAGTTTCACGATCACGTCGGATTTGGCGATCAGGTCCTGCAGCTTGTCGTCGATACTGGCTGTGCGCATCCGCTCCTGCCGCATCGATTCAGATTTACCCTTCGAGAAGATGCCAACAAACGTCTCCCACCCGGATTTTGAGCGCATCTCGTCAAAATCCTTAGAGAACGCGCTGGTGACGTCATCCAGACCCATGATCAGCTCGGCGATATTGGCGTTCATGACTTCGGTATGGGCGTGCACATCTTCCAAAGTGGCGTTTTCGATATCGATATCCGCCTCGGCC
This sequence comes from Ruegeria faecimaris, assembly GCF_900182615.1. Taxonomy (GTDB): domain Bacteria; phylum Pseudomonadota; class Alphaproteobacteria; order Rhodobacterales; family Rhodobacteraceae; genus Ruegeria; species Ruegeria faecimaris. Next base: position 71,581 of record NZ_FXTE01000009.1, read on the forward strand.
GTACCGATCTTGGCCCGCGCAGCCTCAATCCGCGAGGTCAGTCCTTGGATCTGCGACTGGCTTTCGCGCACTTTCGTCTGTGTTTCTTCAATTAACGCTTCGAATTGCTGGTTCGACATCTCTGCTGTCCCCTGTTTTCTTTATTTACCCAATAAGATAGGGAATGTTATGTTCATTTACATCCCCTTGAGCCCTCAAATCACCGAGACTTTTACAATTTCGTATCGAAAAAGATAGGCCACGCAGGCGAGATATCTGCACTCTGCAACGATGAATTTGATCAAATCTGGATTGATCCTGACCGCCGAGTGGACATAGACAAATGCGACGCCACCTGTTTGGGTGCGCGCAAACCCTTTTCTGCCGGAGTCCGACCCATGCTGGATACTACGACCGACCTGAAATCCATTCTGAAAAACCCCGATCTGCTGGTGACCAAGGCCTATATCGGCGGCCAGTGGGTCGATGGTGACAATGGGACGTTTTCCGTCACCAACCCTGCGCGGGGCGACGTGATCGCCGAGGTCGCCGACCTGAGCCGCGCGCAGGTTGCAGGTGCCATCGCACAGGCCGAGGCCGCGCAAAAGGAATGGGCCAAGCTGACCGGCAAGGAACGCGCCGTGATCCTGCGCCGCTGGTACGATCTGATGATGGAAAACGCCGAGGATCTGGGCAAGATCCTGACCGCCGAACAGGGCAAGCCGCTGGCCGAAGCCGTGGGTGAGATCGGCTATGGTGCCTCGTTCATCGAGTTTTTCGGCGAAGAGGCCAAGCGCGTTTATGGCGAGACTATTCCAGGTCATCAGCGCGACAAACGCATCATGGTGCTGAAGCAGCCCATCGGCGTTGCGGCCTCGATCACGCCCTGGAACTTCCCCAATGCGATGATCACGCGAAAGGCCGGACCGGCGCTTGCAGCCGGATGCGCCTTTGTCGCCCGGCCTGCCGCCGAGACACCCTTGTCGGCGCTGGTTCTGGGCGCATTGGCCCAGCAGGCAGGCATCCCCGCCGGTGTGTTCAACGTGGTGCCCTCGTCGCGCGCCAGCGAAATCGGCAAGGAGTTCTGCGAAAACCCCGGCGTGCGCAAGCTGACCTTTACCGGCTCGACCGAGGTGGGGCGCATCCTGCTGCGGCAGGCGGCGGAACAGGTGATGAAATGCTCGATGGAACTGGGCGGCAATGCGCCGTTCATCGTGTTTGACGATGCCGATCTGGATGCCGCCGTCGAAGGCGCGATGATGTGCAAGTTCCGCAATAACGGCCAGACCTGTGTCTGTGCCAACCGCATCTATGTGCAGGCCGGTGTCTATGACGCGTTTGCTGCCAAGTTGAAGGCTGCGGTCGAGGCTCTGAACGTCGGCGACGGCCTGAACGAAGGCATCACCACCGGACCGCTGATCAATGATGACGCCGTTGCAAAGGTGCAGGAACATATCAAGGATGTAACCGACAAAGGCGGCCAAATCCTGACCGGTGGCCTGCCGCACGATCTGGGCGGCACCTTCTTTGAGCCGACCATTGTCACCGGTGTGACGCAGGACATGCTGGTGGCGCAGGACGAAACCTTTGGCCCGCTGGCACCGCTGTTCAAGTTCGAGGATGAAGACGACGTGATCGCCATGGCCAATGACACGATCTTTGGTCTGGCCTCGTATTTCTATGCCAAGGATCTCAGCCGCGTTTACAAAGTGGCCGAAGCGCTGGAATACGGGATCGTTGGTGTGAACACCGGCATCATCTCAACCGAGTTGGGCCCGTTTGGCGGCGTCAAACAATCCGGCTTGGGCCGCGAAGGCAGCCATCATGGCATGGAAGACTATCTGGAGATGAAATACATCTGCCTGTCGGTCTGATCCGCCCAAACCTTCGCTGTACAGATGGCCGTAAAGGCAACGCCCCGCGTCTGGAGGAACGCGGGGCGCATGGTGCGGTAATCCAGAGAGGAACGATTACCGCGGCGTGGTGACTGACTGCCTCAGTTTACGGCTTTGGCGTCAACCACATCCTTTTCGATGGCCTTGCTGGACGAAATCTCGATCCGGCGGGCTTTCAGGGCTTCGGGCACCTCGCGCTTGAGATCGATATTCAGCATGCCGTTCTCATGGCTGGCACCGGTAACACGAACGTGGTCGGCAAGGGCAAAACGGCGCTCGAACGCGCGGGTGGCGATGCCGCGGTGCAGATAGCTGCGATCTTTGTCTTCCGCAGTTTTCTTACCGGCGACGACCAACGAATTCTCTTTCACTTCGACCGAAAGATCGGCCTCGGAAAAACCGGCAACAGCAACCGAGATACGATAGGTGTCGACATCGGTTTTTTCGATGTTGTAGGGCGGATAGCTGGGTTGAGCCACATCATTGGTCAGAACGCGATCCATCATGTCAGCGATCTGGTCAAAACCTACAGTGGCGCGGTGCAGCGGTGCAAAGTCAAATGTACGCATATGTCGTATCCTCATGTTTGAGCGATGAACGTAATGCCCTCCGATCGGACGGGCGTTCGATTGTCTCAGGCCCCGTTTGCGGCGACCCGATACATTTGACATGGGAAACGTTCTGGCCGAGTTCAACCCCCTCCGGAGCTGATGAATTTCGCACCGGTATCCGACTTGCCTGATCCCACCTGCAATCGCTTTATTGTCGCCTTTGGTTTAGGGGCATCCCGGCGCAGAGTCGCCTTCAGATCGGCCACAATTTCCTGCAATTCCATACCGAATCCCACTTTCTGCCGACCATCCGTACCAACTGCAGAGACTACTGAAAGTATTTGCCAGCGCGGACCGTTTCGCGCCAACAGAGCCGAACCCGAGGACCCAAAGGTAATGTCGCAGTTGAATGTGATCAGGCCCTGATAGCGCTGCAGGATTTTGCAGGACCGTTCCCGCGTAATCGCATTCGATCGGCCCCGACCATACGATGCAAGACTGACCTCATCCCCCGCCACGCGCCCGTTATGCAACGCAAAGGGATCGGCCACGGAATAGGGGATCGGTTGATCCAGCCGCATCAACGCGACATCAACGCGCACGGCATCGGGCGACAGTTGAGCGAAACGTGTGTAATCCGGATGTGCCGCGATCTGCACCACCTTGCGATCTGCCAACGCAGTTCCGTCGCTTAGCCCTGCCCGAAAGGTTACCTGCCCTGGCCCATAGGGTTGACCGGTTCTTTTGTCCAAGGCGCAATGGGCCGCGGTCAGTACCAGATCCTGTGCGATCAACGTACCCGTACAAAACCCCTCGGCGCCGATATCCAGGCGGCCGACGGCCTCCCAGCCATATAGGTCATCGCGGTCGGTGAGTTTGCGTTTTGCACTTTGCGCCTGGGACATCGTTGTCATCATAGCCAGGCATAAAAACAGGCTTGCCCAAAATCGCATCATGGCCGGACGAACCTGGCGCCAATATGACGGCTTGCCGAATCGCCGGTGTCCGAGCCGCTGAATCCGCGCCCGGCGGACAGTTCACTCCGCAGCAAAGGCAACGAAACCTCGACCGCGGTACCTATGGCCACAGGCTCGCCATTGAATTCCGCCTTGGCCGCCACGACCGAGACGATCCGTGGTCTTTCGCCCTCGAACGCAAATACCGGGGCGCCGGAGGATCCAAACTCGACATCACAGGACAGGACAAGAACCTCGGAAACGCCGGTCACGACCGAGCAGACCTCCTGCAATGATGGCGCCTCGGCGCGGTCCTTCGCATAGGACACAACCCCAACTTCCTGTCCGCGAACGGGCCGATCGCCGGTATCAAATGGAATGACCGAGGTACTGCGGATTGGCTGCCATAGCTCGATCAGCGCAATATCGCTACCGATCCGGTTGGTCGGGGTTTCGTCGTCGTAAAAGTAATCGGGGTGAATCACCGCCCTGCGCGCCGCACGATAGGCTGATGCCCGACCCAGACGCCAGGCGGCAAGAAATTCGACCTTAGACAGGTCAATACGTTGGCCTGTGGCCTTATCATAAAGACAATGCGCTGCCGTCAGCACCTGGTTCTGCGCAATCAGCGTCGCGGTGCAGAATGCTTCGCCGTCAATATTCAAGCGCCCGACAGCCATCCAGGCTCGCCCTGCATCGGTGGTGTCCAGACTTTTCAGCCCGCTATCCTGCGCCAGTACGGCCATCGGCATGAGTGCCAGCGCAAAAGCCTTGATCCAGTTTTTCAAGCGGTTCTCCGGCGTTGCTTCCAGCGCATACTCATAGCTGTCGTGTACGGCGAAAATAGGGCCGGTACGTTTCCCGTTCTATCTGATGCAGCCCTGCATCAGGCAGCTAACGCAGGATCGGCACGGCCGTTCCCATCTCATGACCCTGCTGCATCGCACGCGGCAACGGCCCGCCTGTGGACCAATCCAACAGCTCGACCGTATGCAAAATAGGTATCTGCGTGGCCGAACCGATCTGCATCATGCAACCTATATTGCCTGCAGCGATAACATCAGGGTTCTTAGCCTCAAGCGTCCGAACCTTGCGTTGCTTTAACAGACCCGAGATTTCGGGCTGCATCAGGTTATAGGTCCCGGCGCTGCCACAGCACAGATGGCTGTCTGAAGGCTCTAACACGGTGAAACCCGCATTCTTCAACAGGTCTTTGGGATGGTTTTTGATCTTTTGCCCATGCTGCAAAGAACAAGCGGCATGATAGGCGACGGTCATGCCCTTGTGCTGGCCTCCGGGCAGGTCCAGTTGCACCAGCAATTCGCTGATATCCATGGCAATCGCCGAAACCCGCGCGGCATCTGCCGCCAAAGCCTCGTTTCGGAACATGTGCCCGTAATCCTTGACGGTCGTACCACAACCCGAAGTGTTGATGACGACGGCATCCAGCCCCTGGCCATCGATCTCTCTGGTCCAGGCCTGTATATTGGCCGCCGCCGCTTTGTGGCTGTCAGCCACCTTGCCCATGTGATGGGTCAGCGCACCACAGCATCCCGCGCCTTTGGCCACAACGACTTCGCAGCCCAGCCGGGTCAGCAGGCGAATCGTGGCGTCGTTGATATCCGTGTTCAGCGCCTTTTGGGCGCAGCCTGTCATCAGTGCCACGCGCTTTTTCGGCGCTCCTTTAGGGGCAAAGCGTTGCGGGTCATCGTTGCGGCTGACCGGAGGGATATGTTTTGGTGCCATCTCCAGCATCGCCCGCAGCCGCGCATCCGGCATCAGAAACCGGAAGGGACGGCCCAGCTTGGCCCCGATCAGGGCCCAGCGAAACCGCGTCGGATAGGGCAGAATCTGCGCCAGAACCCAACGCAGAAGGCGATCGGTCAGCGGGCGTTTGTAGTTTTGCTCGATATACTCCCGCGCGTGATCGACCAGGTGCATATAGTGAACGCCCGACGGACAGGTGGTCATGCAGGCCAAACAGGACAGGCAGCGGTCGATATGTTTGACGGTTTTCTCATCCGGGACACGCTCATTCTCAAGCATGTCCTTGATCAGGTAGATCCGTCCGCGCGGGCTGTCGAGCTCATCCCCCAGCACCTGATAAGTCGGGCAAGTGGCGGTACAAAAGCCGCAATGAACACAGCTGCGCAGGATCTGGTTCGAGCGCTGGGTCGCCGGATCCTGCAGCTGTTTTTCGGTGAAATCTGTCTGCATTGCCCTACCCCATCAGCCCCGGGTTAAACAGCCCTCGGGGATCAAATTTCGCCCGAATGCCTTTTATTAGAGCCTGTATAGCTACACTCTCAGGCTGGAACCGGCCCAGCCGCTCGACCGTTTCCGCATCGCCGCGCACAAGGGTTGCATGACCAGAAAAAGTGCCAAGTCGCGCCCGCAAATCGGTTCCCGCAGGAAGGCGCAGCCAGATCAGACCGCCGCCCCAGTCGTAGAACACCTGTTCAGCCTCGGCCCGCGCCGCGATCATCGGGGCGTCACCGGGCGTGACAGACAGACGCCACACGTCGCCAGCCTTGCCCCGGAACGCGTGAACATCGCGGGTCGCCGTCCACAGCGTTGCCGGTTCATCGACATTTGCGATCTGGCCGAACCCAGACAGTTCGGATGTCAGCCTCTCGGTTCTGTAAGCGACGGAATCCGCAAATCCTTCGACCCTAACAAAGGCTTTTTCGCACTCCGGGTCATAAGCTGCGCCAGTGACCTCGAACGGAGATCTAAGCGCTGCGGACAGCGTTTTTATCGCTGCTTCTGCATTAGATACGGTCACTGACAGCGTTGCTGTGTGTTCCGGCTTGGGCAGGACTTTCAGCGACACTTCGGTCAGCACGCCCAACGTTCCCCAGGACCCACAGATCAGCTTGACCAGATCATAGCCAGTGACATTCTTCATCACCCGCCCGCCACTTTTGATCACCTGCCCGGTGCCATCGACATATCGCACCCCCAGCAAGAAATCGCGACATGCGCCTGCCTGAATGCGGCGCGGCCCCGAGATGTTGGCGGCAACCACACCGCCGATGGTCGGCTCGCCTTGGGTGCCCAACAGGCTGCGATGGTCCATCGGCTCAAAGGCCAGTTGCTGGCCCTCGGCCTCCAATGCGGCCTCAACCTCGGCTAGCGGTGTTCCGGCCTGCGCAACCAGCGTTAAGGCGCCGGGTTCATACAGTGTGATGCCTGTCATCCCGCCGGTTTCAATCACTTGGCCGGGACCCTCAACGCCACGAGTGCCGCCGCCTGTGATACGCACGGCGCCTGTAAGTCCGGCAACCATCTGGGCCAGTTCAGTTTCGGACGTGGGTTTCATCATATATCTCTTTGTTAGAGCCTATTTTTCGGCTATTTGCGGGTTGCGACGCGGTTCGGAGGCGTCCAGCGGGAACACTTTAGCCGGGTTCAGCAACCATCCTGGATCGAACACATCTTTAACCGCCATCTGCGCCTCAAGATCGGCAGGGGCATATTGATGATGCATCAGATCGCGCTTTTCGATTCCCACACCGTGCTCGCCGGTCAGGCAACCGCCCTCATCCACACAAAGTTTCAGGATTTCCGCCCCGAACGCCTCACATTTTTCGAGGTCGCCGGGTTTGTTGGCATCAAACAGGATCAAAGGGTGCATGTTCCCGTCGCCGGCATGGAATACATTTCCAACCGGCAGGCCGAACTCATCGCTCAGCTCACCAATCCGGCGCAATACGGCGGGCAGCGCCGATACCGGGATGGTCCCATCCAGGCACATATAGTCGTTCATCTGCCCCATGGCGCCAAAGGCCGATTTGCGGCCCAACCAGATCCGGGCGCTTTCATCCGCCGACTGGCTCTCGCGCAGTTCGACCGGATTGTGGCGTTTTGCAATCTCGACAATCTTGGCCAGCTGGCTGTCGATCTCGGCCTCCGAGCCTTCGACCTCGACAATCAACAATGCTTCGCATTCCGGATACCCGGCATGCGCAAAGTTTTCGCAGGCCTGAATGCACAGGCGATCCATGAACTCAATCGCGACAGGCAAGATACCGGACTTGATGATGTCCGAAACGCATTGGCCTGCGATTTCATTGTCATCAAACCCCATCAGAACGGGCCGTGCGCCTTCTGGCTTGCGCAGGATGCGCAGGGTCGCCTCGGTGACGACGCCCAGTTGCCCTTCGGACCCGCAGATCACCCCCAGCAGGTCAAGACCCGGCGCGTCCAGATGAGCGCCACCGATTTCGACTACGCTGCCATCCATCATCACCAGGGTCACACCCAGCAGGTTGTTCGTGGTTACCCCGTATTTCAGGCAATGCGCCCCGCCGGAATTCATCGCGATATTGCCCGCAATCGCGCAAGCCAGTTGCGACGACGGATCGGGGGCATAAAAGAAATCCTCTTCCTCGACCGCGCCGGTGACGCTCAGGTTGGTGCGCCCAGTCTGGACCTTGATGAATCGGTTGTCATAATCAACCTCCAGCACGTCGTTCATCCGCGCCACGCCCAGTATGACGCAATCAGCTGTTGGCAGCGCCCCCCCGGCCAGCGACGTACCCGCACCACGCGGTACCACCGGCACGCCTTCGTCATGGCAAATGCGCAAGATATCCGAGACCTGCTGCGTGGTCGAAGGCAAAACCGCCAGCATCGGCGGGCATCTATAGGCGGTCAAAGCATCACATTCATAGGCGCGTGTCTCGGCCGGGTCATGAATGATCGCGTCGTCCGGCAGAACCCCCGACAGGCGCGCCACCACCGCATCTTTGCGACGCAGGACATCAGGGCTTGGCTTTGGCATTTCCATGGCAGGCTCCTTGGTTTGGTAAAATAATATTACCAATTTGTCAGTATGGCAAGTTCCGACTTCCGGAAGTACTGTCACGGCCATGACCTGGATTGACCGCGCCGCTCTGTTTGCCCCTTTGGATTTTGCCGCCATAACGCTGATGATGGGGGCCTGGCTGTGCCTTGGGTGGATGATCGAAAACCCGTCGCCAAAGAAGCGGTCAGTGGCCTTGATGATGGATGAGTATCGCCGCGACTGGATGCGCGAGATGGTCACACGCCAGCCAAGGATGTTTGACGCGCAGGTCGTGGCCACGATGCGGCAAGGCAGTACCTTCTTTGCCTCGACCACGATGATTGCCATCGGTGGTGGCCTGGCCCTGCTGGGCAATACCGAGCGTCTGGCCGGTGTCGCCAGTGATCTGGCCATCGGCAGCTTTCCAGCCCTGGTGTGGGAGATCAAGATACTCGCCGTCGTCCTGCTGCTGGCCAATGCCTTTCTGAAATATGTCTGGGCGCATCGTCTGTTCGGCTATTGCGCGGTACTGATGGCCGCGGTCCCGAATGAGCCCGAAAATCCCATCGCCTATCCCCGCGCCACGCAATCGGCCGAGATCTGTGTCACCGCCGCCCGCAGCTTTAACCGCGGGCTGCGCTCTACCTATTTCGCACTGGCCTTGCTTGCATGGTTTCTGGGGCCACTCGCGTTGATCGTCGGCACAGTTATCACTGCAGGCCTGCTTTACCGACGCGAATTCGCCTCGCAATCCCGCGCGATCTTGATGGCGCAGGTTGGCAACACGCAGTCGTGACCCCATGCCATCGCCGTGGCGTTGACGCCCGGCTTTTGGTTCTTACTTTTTGCCAGCAGGTTTTCATGTGGGTCGAAGCGAGCTTTTGGTCAACACGCAACGATTGTCCGATCTGAGTCCTGAGCAGCCGAGTAGCATTATCCTTGCCGACAAGATTTGACAGTTAACTCAAATCTGCCAAGATGCTTCAAATTTTTTAAAGAAAGATAGTTCCATGAAAAAAGTGTTCGTAGGCATAGCAATAACTTTGTTGACTTCGATGTCACCGGCCTTGGCTCAGGATATCGCGGCAGGGTCCAGACTTACGGTAACTTCCGACTGGCACTCAAAGAACGGAGGGCCTTACAGTCCGCAGATCGTATCTTGTAAATCCAACAGTGGTTTGTGCTTGCGAGACACTAATACTTCGCCGGTAAACAATCCGATGACAAAGACCAAGAACGGTCTGCAGGTCGTCTTCAAGGAATTCGGGGTCGTTTATTTGTTCAAGCCCAGTGGAAAGGGTACTTTTCACGACATGAACGGTAAACAAACTGGCAAGTTCAAGTGGTCTCAGTAGCTTGAGAATCGAACGCTCAATTCGTGCTCTAGACACGCTCCGATAACTGTCTGTTTCACCTTGCATAGCTTGCATCAAAAATATGCTTCCAAATATAAGCCTTGCTGCAGTGGGCAATTCCATAGACTTCGGCCGGGAGCTGATTCTATTAGAGCGAAGCTCTATACCGCCAAGAGTTTAGGATCGAAACATGCGATATGTGATTCTCTGCACCTTTCTGGCCAGCCCCACCCTAGCCGATCCGCCAACGATCGAGCAGGTCAACGCCTCGTCCAGCGGTGGCAGTTGGCGTTTCGACGTGACGATCCGGCATCCGGACACCGGATGGGATCACTATGCCGATGGCTGGCGTGTGCTGGATATGGACGGGAATGAGCTGGGGATGCGTGTGTTGCATCACCCGCATGAGACGGAACAGCCCTTTACCCGCTCGCTGGGCGGGGTGGCAATTCCTGATGGTACATCTCAGGTCCAGATACAGGCCCGTTGCAGCGTGGATGGCTGGGCAGACGAAACCATTGTTGTGCCGCTGAACTGACCTCAGAATACGCCCAACGCCAGCCCTGCGGCCATCGCCTGCCCCAAGTCGCGGCATGTCTGCAGTGCTTCTTCGGGGATGCGTTTTTCGGCTAGGATCGCCTCGGGCGTTTGTGCATGGGTGCATATGATCAACGGCAACTGAACTTCTTTCAGCCGCCATCCGGTTGCAATTCGGGCCGTCTGTCGTGCCGCATTCTGCCCGTCGGACCCGGCACAGATCATCTGGGCAAAGGGGCGACCTTCGATGCGACCAAGAACCGGATAATAACAGCGGTCGTAAAACTCTTTCATCACGCCCGAAATCGCCGCCAGGTTTTCGGGTGCGCAGAAGATATAGCCATCTGCGGCCAGCAGATCTTGGGGTCCGGCCCGCTCTGCGGGCTTCAAAACGGTGTCGGCCTCATCGTGCGCACCTTCGGCAGCAGCTTCGGCCATCTGCCGGGCGCCGCCGGTGCGTGAATGGTAAACGATCAATAGCTGCGCCATGTCAGACCCGGTGATAGGGACCGCCCGACAGGATGGTTGCGGCCCGATAAAGTTGCTCGGCCAGCATCACACGGACCAGCATGTGGGGCCAGACCATGGACCCGAAAGAGATGGAGAAATCCGCCTCGGCGCGCAGATCAGGGTCTATTCCGTCGGCACCGCCAATAAGCAGCGCCAGATCCTGCCGCCCCGCATCACGCCAACCTCCCAGTTTTTGTGCAAAATCGGGCGAGGACATCACCCGCCCCCGTTCATCCAGCGTGCAGATTACGGTGCCTTTGGGCAGCGCCTTGCGCAGCAATGTGGCCTCGGCCCCAATCCCTGCGTTTTTCTTGTCTTCGACCTCGATCACCCGCGCAGGCCCAAGGCCCAGCGCGCGGCCGGTCCGATCAAATCGGGTCAGGTAATCATCAAGCAGGGACTTTTCGGGTCCGGCGCGCAATCGCCCGACCGCAACTATGCTGATCCGCATATCTCTCTCGCCGCCGACCCGTTAATGCAGGCCGGGATAGCGCCTCAGTTCGCCGAGGCGCTGCCGCCCGCAGGCTGCCACATCTTTTCCAGCTGATAGAATTCACGCACTTCGGGGCGGAAGATATGAACGACCACGTCGCCCGTATCGATCAGCACCCAGTCGCCGGCATCCTTGCCTTCGACCTTCGAGGTGAAACCGAATTCCTGCTTGATGCGATCCGTCAGCTTTTCCGCCATGGCCGAGACCTGACGGGTCGACCGACCCGAGGCAATAACCATGTGATCCGCGACGGACGACTTGCCCTGCAGGTTGATCTGCACGACGTCTTCGGCCTTGTCATCGGAAAGTGAGGAAAGGATACGTTCAAGCAGCTTGTCGCTGATTGACTGAGAGTGGGCCATCATGTTGGCCCCATCTTCGGCGGGCAAACCCGCCTGAGTGTGTAGAGACAGGACATAGTCCTCCTTTGCTGCGCGCCATGATATCCCGGCGCCGGGGTACTAATAAGGTAGCAAGGAGATTGCAACATTTCAATGAACACGGGGTCAAAGGGCCGCAACGTTTGCTTAGTCGGTGGCAAGCTGTTGCGCATCGGTGTCGTCGTTCAGCACGCGCACCTCTCGCTGCGGGAAGGGGATCGAGATGCCTTCGGCCTGGAATGCGTCCCACAGCGCCAGATAGACATTGCCCCGTATATTGGTCAGCCCTTTGGTCGGATCGCTGATCCAGAACCGCAGCACATAGTCCACGCTGCTGTCGCCGAAGCCGGTGATATGGCAAACCGCGTCATGTCCGCTGCCACTGAGCACACGCTCGACAGATTTAACCGCATGGATTGCCGTTGCCCGCACATTATGGGGGTCATCCGTGTAACTTGTGCCAAATGTCAGATCCAGCCGCACGAACCGGTCCGAATGCGACCAGTTCACCACCTGATTGGTGATCAAATCCTCGTTCGGGATCAGGTATTCGCGCCCATCCCGTGTGACCACCGAGACATAGCGCGCGCCCAGCGCGTTGATCCAGCCGAACGTGTCGCCCAGCGAAATCACATCGCCCGGTTTGATCGACCGATCCATCAGGATGATGATGCCCGAGATCAGATTCGACACCACTTTCTGCAAACCAAAGCCGATGCCGACGCCAATGGCCCCCGACAACAGCGCAATACCCGTCAAGTCAAAGCCCAGCGTCCGAATGGCGGCCATGAAGACGGCGCCATAGATGACGACCTGTAATCCCTTGGCCAACAAGACCTGCATTGACGGCGAGATATCGTCATTGCGTTTGAGGCCACGTTCAGCAGCACCGGTGCCAAGACGGGCCAGCGTCAACAACACGCCAATCAGCAAAAGCGCCTTGAGGATACCCAACGCCGAGAGGTGCAGATCCCCGATCGAGATCGCCACCCCATCCAGAAACCCGGCGACGTCATCGGTCAAGTTCAGCGCAATCAGCGTCGCATAGGCCCACATTGCCCATTTGAAAATTCGCCGCAGCGTCCGGTTTCGGACCAGACGGGCCACTAGCGCAATCGCCAGCCAAGCGGTAGCCAAAGTTGCTACCACCCCGATGATATAGCTGCGCGATGGCCAGGTGATCTGCTGCATCACCAGATACAGCATCCAGGACAGCGTGACGAAATAGACAAGCGTCAGACGTTGCATCAGCTGGATCAGCGTGCGCAACCGCCATTTGGGCCAACCAGAGCGGGCACGGGCCCAGGCCTCCCATCGGCCCTGCGTAACCAGCTTCAACACATAGGCCAGCGCCCAGAGACCCAGGATGATGACCAGCTGATGTTGACGCCAGCCCGGTGTAATGACCAGATCGACCAGTCTATCGAATTGCAGGGAAAAGGCCTCGATCATGGTCTGATACAGATCAGACAGCGAACTGGGTATCAGGTCTGGGTTCATGCACGTCTCCTGCTTGCCAGCTTGGACAGCGTTGACGCATGATGCAAGCCCGCCGCAGGATTGCGCCTTGATTGACGGACTGACGCGATATATCTGATGCGCATGAGACTCAATCTGACCCCAGCACCTACGTTGCAAGACCACACGCGACTGCGTGAACGGTTCTTTGGGGCCGCCCGCACGGTTCTGGCCCGCCTATAAACGGCGTCCAGCCACTCGCCAGCTAAATCTCAATACATACGGGAGAGGACCGATGTCCCCCAAAACACTCTATGACAAGATCTGGGATGCCCATGTCGCGCACGAAGCCGATGATGGCACCTGCCTGCTGTATATCGACCGCCATCTGGTCCACGAAGTGACCAGCCCGCAGGCATTCGAAGGCCTGCGCATGGCGGGTCGCAAGGTGCGCGCGCCGGAAAAGACCATCGCGGTACCGGATCACAACGTGCCCACCACGCCGGATCGCGTGAACGGCATTGAAAACCCCGAGTCGCGCATTCAGGTCGAAGCACTCGACAAGAACGCCAAGGATTTCGGCATTCACTATTACCCGGTGAATGACGTTCGCCAGGGCATCGTGCACATCGTTGGCCCCGAACAGGGCTGGACCCTGCCCGGCATGACCGTTGTCTGCGGCGACAGCCACACAGCGACTCATGGAGCGTTTGGTGCGCTGGCCCATGGCATCGGCACGTCCGAGGTTGAACACGTTCTGGCCACGCAGACCCTGATCCAGAAGAAATCCAGAAACATGAAGGTGGAAATCACCGGCAAATTGCAGCCGGGTGTGACCGCCAAGGATATCACTCTGGCTGTGATTGGTGAGACCGGAACCGCTGGTGGCACCGGCTATGTCATCGAATATTGCGGCGAAGCGATCCGCAATCTGTCGATGGAAGGCCGCATGACCGTCTGCAACATGGCAATCGAAGGCGGCGCCCGCGCTGGCCTGATCGCCCCGGATGAGACCACGTTCGAATATGTCAAAGGCCGCCCACACGCGCCGAAAGGGGCCCAGTGGGAAGCGGCGATGGACTGGTGGAAAACGCTGTTCACCGATGAAGACGCGCATTTCGACAAGGTCATCACCCTGCGCGGCGAAGACATCGCGCCGGTCGTCACCTGGGGCACCAGCCCCGAGGACGTGCTGCCGATCACTGCATCCGTGCCTCACCCCGAGGATTTCGAAGGTGGCAAAGTCGATGCGGCCCGCCGGTCCATCGAATATATGGGTCTGGAAGCCGGTCAGAAGCTCAGCGACGTCGAAATCGACACCGTCTTTATCGGGTCCTGCACCAACGGCCGCATCGAGGACCTGCGCGCCGCTGCCGAGATTCTGAAGGGCAAAAAGATCAAGGACGGGATGCGGGCGATGGTTGTGCCTGGTTCAGGCCTTGTCCGCGCGCAGGCCGAGGAAGAAGGTCTGGCCGAGATCTTCAAAGAGGCCGGGTTCGAATGGCGTTTGGCGGGATGTTCCATGTGCCTGGCGATGAACCCCGACCAGTTGCAACCGGGCGAGCGCTGCGCCGCGACCTCGAACCGCAACTTCGAAGGCCGTCAGGGCCGCGGCGGGCGCACCCACCTGCTAAGCCCCGCAATGGCTGCCGCAGCGGCAATCACAGGACGGCTGACAGACGTCCGCGAGTTGATGTAAGCTGCCCTCATAACTGGATATTTGAGGGATTTAAGACATGAGTGACTGGATCAAATGGCTCCTGATGGGGCTTCTGTCCATAGTGTTCGGCCTTTTTGTGCTGGGCGCGCCTGCAGTGGCGTCGATTGCCGTAACGGTGGTGACCGGCGTACTGCTGCTGATTTCAGGGGCATTGCAGGTGGTCGGTGGGTTCACCGTCGAGGGCACCGGCAACAAAATCCTGTCGCTTATTATGGGTGCGGTGATGCTGTTTCTGGGCTGGTCCTTCCTGGATCACCCGCTGCAGGGCACCGTGACGCTGGCGACGGTCTGCCTGATCCTGTTCATGGCAGGCGGTATTGCGCGGGTCATTTTGTCGTTCCAGATGAAAGGTACGCAGTATTTCTGGGCGACACTGATCTCGGGCGTGATGTCGATTGTTCTGGCGATGCTCATCTGGCGGTTCGCAGCAACCGATCCTGTCGTGCTGTTGCAACTGCTCGGCATCCTGCTGGGGATCGAGATGGTGTTCAACGGTCTGGGCCTGGTGTTCATGGCGCTCTTCATCAAAGACGCACCCAAAGACGAAACAACTGAAGCGAAACAAGCTTAAACGCGGGGCATGGGCGCGGCCCTCCCCCGCAGGAGTGTAGACATGGAAAAGTTTGACAAAGTCCACGGGGTGGCCGCCCCGATGCCATTGATCAATATCGACACCGATATGATCATTCCGAAAGTGCACCTGAAAACGATCAAACGATCCGGCCTTGGCGTCGTACTATTTGACGAGATGCGCTATCACGATCACGGCGGTGAGAATGAAGAGTTCATTCTGAACAAACCCGCCTATCGGCAAACCGAGATTCTGGTGGCTGGCGACAATTTCGGCTGCGGCTCATCGCGCGAACACGCGCCCTGGGCGATCAAGGATTTCGGCATCAAGGTTGTGATCTCGACCAGCTTTGCCGACATCTTCTTCAACAACTGCTTCAAGAACGGCATCCTGCCCATCGTGGTCGAAGAAGAACATCATGCGGTTCTGATGGAAGACGCGCATAGAGGCGAAAACGCCCGCATGACCGTGCATCTGGAAGATCAGCAGATCACCACATCCGATGGTGTCGTGATCGAATTCGAGGTGGATTCTCATCGTAAGCACTGCCTGCTGAACGGTCTGGACGATATTGGCCTGACGATGGAAAAAGACCATCACATCGAGAAGTTCGAGGATCATGCGGGCCAAGCACGCCCCTGGGTGTGATTCTGGGAACGAATCTGTTGATACTCAACTTTATGGGGACGCCACGGCGTCCCCATTCGCCTTCTTGGGGTTCTGAACGGCGAAACCACTACATATAGGTCTCGACTTGAAACACACGTCGGATTTGCGTCAAAAATGATGCAATCCCGCACCAGTTGCGCCATCATTTTGCCCAAAATTGAGTGTTTTCTGCCACCTGGCTTGAGCGAAATGTCGCTTATCGCCAATGTCGGCGGGTACAGGCACCCACCATGGCAAAACATTGGTGAGAGATGACATCTGCTGCAACGGTAACGTGGCAGGCACAAGTTGGAATGAAGTCGGCAAAGAATCGGCTAATCCAGTTTGAAAGGGTTCGGATAGTGATTGCGCGCACAACAGGGGCGGCAATTCGGGGAATATTGGTTGCACTTTTGGTGCTGACACCCGCGTTGTACTTGCCCGTATCATCAACGAATGGGACCGAGATTGTCGTCTTTCTCGCCATTCTCGCGTTTTTCCTGACCTTCGCCGAATATAATTCGGCCTTCCCAAGCTTTATTGAATTTCGCGACGCACCACCAGTGAACCGCCTGCGCTTTGTTGGGCTGGTTTCGATGGTCGCTTTCCTGACGCTGATCTGCAAAAACGCCTATTCGCCGACAGAATTGACCTCAGGTTTTTATGTGATCGGGTTGGGCGTCGCCAATGTGGTCGATTTCCCCTATTCACCCGTGCGTCTGATCGTGTTGATGCTGCCTGTCAACGCAAGCGCGCCGCTGATCGAACTTGTTCGTATCGCTGCCAGTGTGGCCTATGTCGCAGCTATGGTCACAATCGCCAGTTTCTACTACGCGGTGAAAATGCGTGGTTGGCCCACCGGAAACGGAGCCTTCAACGTCTGGACAAATCTGCCGCTGTTCGATCCGACCAAGGGTGGCGATGTCGTGACCCGTCTGCAGCGTGATGGACGGTTGAACATCTCGATCGGCGTCCTGCTGCCGTTTGTAATCCCGGCTCTGATCAAGATCCTGACCGATTATGTGAGCCCGATCTCGCTGAACAGTCCCCAGACGCTGATCTGGACGTTGAGCGCTTGGGCCTTTCTGCCTGCTAGCATGATCATGCGAGGAATGGCGACACTGCGCATTGCAAACCTGATTGTCGAAAAACGCCGCGCCTATTCTACGACTGAATCAACACAGACCGCATGATTCGCGTTTTTCTGCTGCTTTTGCTGCCATTCGCGGCACAGGCAGAGACGATACGCATAGCCACCTTCAACACCGAACTCAGCCGTAAAGGACCGGGCATTCTGCTGCGCGATATCCGGCGCGGGGATGCACAGGTTCGTGCTGTGATGCAGGTGTTGTTGGAAACCCAACCCGATATCGTTGCCTTGCAGGGCATCGACTGGGATCTCAATGGCGAAACGCTGACCGCATTCGGTGAGGCGCTGCGCGACGAGGGGCTGGACTATCCCTATCGCTTTACCGCCAAGCCTAATTCAGGAATGGAAACCAGTCTGGATCTGGACGGGGACGGGCAGGTCAATGGACCAAGAGATTCCCAAGGCTATGGCGAGTTCACCGGTCAGGGCGGGCTGGCCATTCTGTCCCGGTTTCCCATAAGCCATGACGACATGCAGGATTTCTCAGGAGTACTGTGGCGCGACCTGCCGGGGGCTGATCTGCCGACGGTCGATGGCACGCCATTTCCCTCTGAAGCCGCCCAGCGCATTCAGCGACTGTCCTCGGTGGCACATTGGATCGTACCAATCGAGTCCCCGATCGGCCACCTGAACCTGATGACATTTCACGCGACCCCGCCCGTTTTCGACGGACCCGAGGACCGGAACGGGTTGCGCAATCGTGACGAAATTCGCTTGTGGAACGCTGTGCTGGACGGTGCTCTAGGCCCTGCCCCACACGGGCCTTTCGTGATTGCTGGGGATGCAAATCTGGATCCCACGCGCGGGGAAGGCCGGAAAGAGGCTATCCAGGGCTTGCTGGCAGACCCGCGGTTGCAGGATGCAAAGCCTGCCACCCCCTCGGGGGCATTGGCCACGGTTGAGTGGAAAGCCGTCGGAGAAATGCGGGTAGATTACGTTCTGCCCTCGGCAGATCTACGCGTTGTGGATGCGGGCATCTTTTGGCCCGACACGGGCGCAGACCTGCGCGCAATCGCCGAACAGGCCAGCCGGCACCGGCTTGTCTGGGTGGACCTGGGACATCGCTAACGCTGGTCAGGCCCGGGCAGTTCTGACCAAAGTCGCTTTCTGCTTGGCTGTTTTCGGGATCGCAGAAGCCATCGCCGCGTCCAAGTCGGTCGTCTGAAATCCAGGAATAAGGTCGTCAAAGAATGCGCCGTCCAAACTATGCGGCAGATCCCATAGATAGCGCATCTCAACCAGATGTGGCGCTAACTTCCAGAAAGGCCGCAGTGCCTGAATCGGCCACCATTTCATGGGGCTGACGGCTATTTCGGCACCGGTCACCCGCGACAAGGATTGCGCAATATCCCGGCCGGTCAGGGTAAACCCGGCATAAGGAACCTCGCAGAACCGGGGAAGGTCCTGGCGGATATCAGCCAACGCAACGGCCGCTCGGGTGAGGTCGGGCAGATAGGCCCAGGCGTGTGGGATATCCGGGCGACCGGGATAAACCATCTTGCCGCGTGCCAAAGGCTTGATCATGACCTGATCGAACCAGTTCCCCGAGGCGCAAGTGTCAATGAAATCACCTGCCCTGAGAAGAATCGTTCTTACAGAGCATTTTCGATAGGCTTCTTCCATCTCAACCCGGATCCTGCCCAGGGGATTATGCGCCGCATGCGGTGTTGCACACGACCATGGCCCCGGCGTTTGCGCGCCAAAAACATAGACATTGCCGGGAAGGATCACAGTTGCACCGTGATCCGCTGCCGCATTGATCACGTCACGATGCAGTTCGGGGACTTGTCGCGCCCAGTCCGGATAGGCCGGATTCCAGGCATTGACGACAACATCCACCCCTTCGACAGATCGCTTCAGGTCCTGCGTCTTGCGATCAAAGCAGTGTACGGTCCAGCCCGCCTCGCGAAAAGCTATTGCGGCATTGCGTCCAAACCGACCCGTCGCACCCAGAATAAGGACTGTTCCCGTCATATAAGCCTCCTCTTGTCCATCTAATATGAGCCATTCAGTTCAATTCAGGAATTGCCGCCAAACGCAGAACGTGTATTCATTTTTGAATGGACAAATCTATCACCCACTCTGACTGGTCTCTGATCCAGAGCTTTCTGGCTGTAGCGGAAACCGGATCTTTGTCTGCCGCTGCCCGGCAGTTGAACCGCAGCCAGCCTACCCTGGGTCGCCAGATCCACGCACTTGAGGATGAGCTTGGCGTCTCGCTGTTTGACAGGCATGCGCGGGGCTTGAAGCTAAGCGAAGTTGGGGCGCAGCTTTTCCCGATGGCGCAACAGATGCACGTAGCCATGAACGCGTTCAGCCTGACGGCCGCAGGCCAGTCTCAGGAATTGGAAGGGTCGGTGCGCATCACCGCGTCGGTCTTTGCCTCTCATCACCTGCTGCCGCCGATTCTGGCCCAAATACGGGCAGCAGAACCCGCGATACAACTGGAACTGGTCGCCACCGATGCCACCGAGAACCTGCTCTACCGCGAGGCCGATATCGCAGTGCGGATGTTTCGGCCGGAACAGATGGACATTATCACGAAACATCTGGGGGAAATCAGACTGTGCTTTTGCGCAAGCCGGTCCTATCTGGATCGTGCCGGCCGCCCCAATTCTCCCGACGATCTGTTGAGCCATGACCTTGTCGGGTTTGATGCGAACGAGCAAATCATTATCGGCATGCGCGAAATGGGCTGGCCGGTGAACCGGGACAGCTTTGCCACACGCTGCGACTTTCAGACTGCCTATTGGGAACTGGTCCGCGCGGGCTGCGGTATCGGTTTTAGCGCCGTGAGAGTTGCCGAGGCCGACCCAGAGGTAGAGGTTTTGGACATAAACGTCGAAATCCCTGCGCTGCCGGTTTGGCTTGCCGCTCCGCAGGCGATGCGGCAAACGACACGAATCCGACGAGTCTGGGATATGTTGGCCGAAGGGATAAAGGCCGATCTCTGACTGATTCACACTATCCGTGACGTAGCAAGGGCACGGAAACCCGATTTCCCGTCCAGAACCTGCGTTTAGGCCGGTTCGTCTCATTGACCCGATGCGGCGCAGGCGCTAGGGCCTTTGCTGTCAAACGCAAGGAGATCCTTCATGTCCAACCCCTCGCTCCTCATCCTGCCCGGAGACGGAATTGGCCCCGAAGTCATGGCCGAAGTGCGCCGTATCATCGACTGGTTCGGTGCCAAGCGCGGCCTGGAATTCGACGTGAGCGAGGATCTGGTCGGCGGTGCCGCCTATGACGCCCATGGCAAACCGCTGTCGGACGAAACCATGGCCAAGGCGCAGGAGGCGGACGCAGTTCTGCTGGGTGCTGTTGGTGGACCCAAATACGACGATCTGGATTTCAGCCTCAAGCCCGAGCGCGGCTTGCTGCGGCTGCGCAAAGAGATGGACCTGTATTCGAACCTACGCCCGGCACAATGCTTTGACGCGCTGGCGGATTTCTCGTCTCTGAAGAAAGACATCGTTGCCGGTCTGGATATCATGATCGTGCGCGAGCTGACCTCGGGCGTCTATTTCGGTGAGCCGCGCGGCATCTTCGAGGAAGGCAATGAACGCGTCGGCATCAACACCCAGCGCTATACCGAATCCGAGATCGAACGCGCCGCACGCTCGGCTTTTGAGCTGGCGATGCGCCGGAACAAAAAACTGTGCTCGATGGAAAAGGCCAATGTCATGGAATCCGGCATTCTATGGCGCGAAGTCGTAAACCGGGTCGCTCAGGACTATCCCGAGGTCGAGCTGAGCCACATGTATGCCGACAATGGCGCGATGCAGCTGGTGCGTGCGCCCAAGCAGTTTGATGTGATCGTCACTGACAACCTGTTTGGTGACATCCTGTCGGACTGTGCCGCGATGCTGACCGGTTCACTGGGCATGCTGCCGTCCGCCTCCCTGGGCTCACCAATGGCCAATGGCCGCCCCAAGGCGATGTACGAGCCGGTCCACGGTTCCGCACCCGATATCGCCGGTCAGGGCAAGGCCAACCCCATCGCCTGTATCCTGAGCTTTGCCATGGCACTGCGCTACAGCTTCGATCAGGGGGCCGAGGCTGACCGTCTGGAAGCCGCGATCGAAAAAGTCCTGGCCGATGGTGTCCGCACCGGCGACCTGCTGGCCGACGAAGGGGTCACGCCGGTTTCCACCACGGAAATGGGCGACGCGATTCTGGCGGCGCTGGACGACAGCCTCTGATCAGAGGTCACAACCGAAAATAGAGGCGGCGCCAGATGCGCCGCCCATCTATAGCCGATGGCGTGGATCACTGGCACGCAGTCTGCACGGGCTCTTGCCACGGACGACGTTAGTCTGCTTTGAGCCCAATGTGTTCGTTAAGATCGGCGCATAAACAGATAACCGCGTTCTGCGAAATGTGTTTTCCAATCCAAACCATGGGCCAAAGCGGTGGCTTTAAAGTCTGCAATATTGGGCGACTCATCCGCGATTAGAAGCCATCCGTCATCGCTTACATGGTCCATCAACGAATTCAGAACCGTGCCCCGAGATGGGCGATCTAACATGTGCAGTGTTCGGTCGATCAGCACTATGTCAAATAGACCCTCTGGGTTGTAGGTAGTGATGTCAGCCACAACACCTTCAACTTCTAAATTTTCTTTTGTCGCTGCAGCTCTTAGATCGCGAATGCCATTGGGGGATATGTCCACTCCCACAACGCGATGCCCCAAATTCGCAATGAAAATAGCGTCACGGCCTTGTCCGCACCCCACGTCCAGGACACGAACGTTATGTTGGTCGAGTTGGTCGAAAAATTTGACAAAAACCGAAGTTGGTTGCCCCAATGCATTTCGTGTCTCGCCGTACAGTTTGTCGTAATTGTAAGCCATGGAATCAGCGTTAGTAGATATCCACGTGATTAGCTAAGTGAAATATTTCGTGAGCGGCAGGAATGTCCCGCATATCGGAAGTTGCAATGTTGGCAGCGGCAGAGCAGTTCAGAGATGGGATTCACGTTGATACGGATGCGAATCGGGCATTCTGCACCATATGCTGTCATTGGCTGACCCTGCGCGCCGACTTTTCCTTGCCTACATCAGTTGCCAAAGAGGTTGTTCAGCAGGTTGTTGATCGCATTTTCGAACCCATTGCCCTGATTGCGGCGCTGACGCCTCGGTTGCTCTTGCCGGACGGGCGGATCGGGGGCCAGCATTGGCAGCGGTGTGGGCGTCATCCCGTCAGTCACGCGCACCATCGTCTCTTTCCAAATCTCGGCTGGCAACCCGCCGCCAGTCACGCCGGACAGGGGGGTGTTGTCGTCATAACCCATCCAGACTCCGGTCACATAATCAGCCGTGAACCCGATGAACCAGGCATCCCGCGCCGCCTGCGTGGTGCCGGTCTTACCTGCCACCTGCCAGCCGGGTAGTTTCGCGCGCCCGCCCGTGCCTTCGGACACGACACGTTCCATCATCCAGGTCAGTTGCTTGGCAGCCTTACCGTTGATCACCCGCTCACCGATGCCGGTGCTCGTCGCCATCAGAGGGGCGTCGTCGCCCAGCAGCTTCAGCTCGGTCAACCCATAGGGCTCAACTGCAGAACCGCCGTTCAGGATACCGGCATAGGCCCCGGTCATCTCAATCAGCGTGCTTTCCGATGCGCCCAGCGCCAGCGCGGGTCCCTCGGCCAGATTGCTTTCAATGCCAAACTCACTGGCGACGGTACGGACATTTTCCAAACCGGCAACCTCGGCCACTTTCACGGCCGGGATGTTCAACGAGTTCTTGAGGGCATCAGCAAGCGTGACGCGCCCATAATGCTTGTTGGTATAGTTCTTGGGGCACCATTGCCCCGAACCGGCGATATTGATGCAATAGGGCTCGTCCACCACCGTATCCAGAGGCGAATAGCCCAGTTCCAACGCGGTAGCATAGACGAAGGGTTTGAAGGACGACCCTGTTTGCCTCAGCGCCTGTGTGGCCCGGTTGAATGCGCCCGATACGCGGGTCTTGCGCCCGCCGACCATCGCCCGCACGGCACCATCTGCGGACATCACCACAATCGCGGCCTGCGCCTTGGACCCTTCGCGGACCTTTTCCTTGAAGATATATTGCAATGCCTCTTCTGCGGATTTCTGCAGGCGCTGGTCCAGCGTCGTCCGGATCACCACGTCATCGGTGGTGTCCGAGCCGAAAAAGCTGGGCAGTTCCGTGATGACCCAATCGGCAAAATACCCACCGGCGCGTGCAGCCGCAGCCGCAGACAATTGCGCCGGGTTGCTGCGCGCCCCGCTGGCCTGGGCAGTGGTCAGATAGCCCTGCGCCTCCATCAGCCCAATCACCAACTGCGCCCTATCCTGCGAGCGTTGCAGGTTATTTGTCGGCGCATACCGCGTCGGCGCCACCAGCAGACCAGCCAGCATCGCCGCCTGCGAGGGGCTGACCTCGGCGGCAGAAATCCCGAAATAGCGCTGGCTTGCCGCCTCAAAACCCCGCGCACCGGACCCGAGGAAGGCACGGTTCAGATAGATGGTCAGGATTTCATCCTTGGAGTATTTGACCTCCATCGCGATCGCATAGACAGCCTCTTTGCCCTTGCGCCACAGGGATCCCTGACGGCAATCAGCCTCATAGGCGGCCTCAGACTCCCACTCGCTAGGGACATATGGCACGCCCAGGCACAACAGTTTGGCCGTCTGCTGGGTGATGGTCGATCCGCCATGACCAGACAGAGGCCCGCGCCCTTCGCGCAGGTTGATACGCACAGCGCTAGCGACACCCCGAGGACTGACGCCGAAATGGCGGTAGAATCGCTTGTCCTCGGTGGCGACCACTGCATTTTTCAGATACGGAGAAACCGTGTCCGCGGTGATTACCCCGCCGAACTGATCCCCACGCCAGGCAAAGACCTTGCCATCCCGGTCCAACAAGGTGACAGACCCGCGCGCACGCCCGTCCAGCAAGGCGCCGACATCAGGCAAAGAGGTATAGACAACCCCGACAGCCAGCGCCAGCAACAGGGCAGCCACAGCGCCCACGCGCCAACTTACCCCCCAGATCAGGCGCCAGACCCAGCGAAACAACCGGCGAAAAAAGCCACCACCACCGCCGGATTTCCGGCGTGTCTTTCTCCGTGTGCTTTTTCGGGTTGTCGTTTTGCGCGCCGCAGCCTTTTTGCCTGCGGGTTTCGCAGTGCCTTTGGTCGCCGTGGGTTTTCGCCCCTTCGACGCGTATCTTTTGTCCGCCACAAGCGGTGCCTTGCGGCGCCTGGACTCAGTCATGCTCAAACTCTGCCCGGTTATCGTTTTGAGGCACCATACCCTGCTATACCGATGAAGTAGAGGTCTGAATTTCCGGAATGCACCCTCTCTAACGCGCCTATATTTTAATCGATATGCAGAATCTGTGCAAAAATTGTGCACTCACTCACCAATTCCTCCCGAATTTGACCACTGAACCGTTCCTTACACAGCTTCGGCACGCTCTTTTTCTGCAGGTGCAAACACGCCGGACAGACCGGGGAAGCAGAGGGGAACAGCGTGAAACTGATTATTGCAACAATCAAACCGTTCAAGCTCGAGGAGGTGCGCGAGGCACTGACCGACGCGGGCATACGCGGCATGATGGTAACCGAGATCAAGGGCTTCGGCTCGCAATCGGGGCACACGGAAATCTATCGCGGTGCCGAATACGCGGTGAACTTTGTACCCAAGATCAAGCTTGAGATCGTGGTGCCCGCCACGATGGCCGACCAGATCGTAGAAACCATCACCAAATCCGCCAAGACCGGCAAGATCGGCGACGGCAAGATTTTCGTCCTCGACGTTGAGCAGGCCCTGCGCGTGCGGACCGGGGAAACGAACGAAGAGGCGCTTTAAGCGCCCCCACTCAACACTATTCGAGGACTGACAATGAACCTGATGAAATCTCTCATCCCTGCCGCCGCGATAGTCGCGCTGCCGCAGATTGGCCTAGCGCAGGAGGCCGCCACCGGCGAAGCCGCGCTGCACACACAATACATCTTCACCACGCTGCTGTTTCTGATGGCAGGGTTCCTGGTGTTCTTCATGGCCGCCGGCTTTGCCATGCTCGAAGGCGGGCTGGTGCGGTCGAAAAACGTGGCCATGCAGATGATCAAGAACGTGGCGCTGTTTTCCTTTGCCGCGATCATGTACTGGCTGATCGGCTTCAACCTGATGTATCCCGGCGACGGCTGGACCATCGCGGGGTGGGTTGGACCGTTCTTCAAAACCACAGTCCTGGATCCGGTGGGCGTGGGTGCTGACGCCGCGGCATTGGATTATGCTTCGGTTGGTTCGGACTTCTTCTTCCAGCTGGTGTTTGTGGCCGCAACCGCGTCGATCGTATCGGGTGCTGTAGCCGAACGTATCAAGCTGTGGCCCTTCCTGGTTTTCGTGATTGTTCTGACCGGCGTCATGTACCCGATCTCTGGCTCGTGGCAGTGGGGCGGTGGCTGGTTGTCCGAGGCTGGTTTCTCGGATTTTGCTGGCTCGACCATCGTGCATTCGGTTGGCGGCTGGGCGGCTCTGGCAGGTGCCCTGATCCTGGGTCCGCGGATTGGCAAGTACAAAGACGGCAAGGTTCATCCGATGCCCGGTTCGAACCTGGCGCTGGCCACTTTGGGGACATTCATCCTGTGGCTGGGATGGTTCGGCTTCAACGGCGGCTCGCAGCTGGCGATGGGAACCGTGGGTGACGTATCCGACGTGTCGCGCATCTTTGCTAACACCAACATGGCCGCAGCGGCAGGCGCAGTGGCAGCCCTGATCCTGACACAGCTGCTGTACAAAAAGCCTGATCTGACCATGGTGCTGAACGGCGCGCTGGCCGGCCTGGTGTCGATCACTGCAGAACCGCTGGCCCCGACGCTGTTCGGCGCGCTGTGGATCGGTGCCGTAGGCGGTATCATCGTGGTCTTCGCGGTTCCGATGCTGGACAAGTTCAAGATCGACGACGTTGTCGGTGCCATCCCGGTTCACCTGTTCGCCGGGATCTGGGGCACCATCGCCGTGATCTTTTACGGCGAAGCCAGCCTGGGTACGCAGCTGCTGGGTATCCTCGCCTACGGTCTGTTCACCTTTGTCGGCGCTTTGATCCTGTGGTCGATCCTGAAGTCCACCGTCGGCATTCGAGTCAGCGAAGAGGATGAGATCAACGGCCTGGACATGGCGGAACTGGGCATGGAAGCGTACCCGGAGTTCTCCAAGGGCTGATATCCAACCCAATCCAACAAAAAACCCGGGCGGTGTCGCCCGGGTTTCTTTTTTTTCCGCAGATTTAAACTCCGACGTCGATAATCGCTTTGGCCAGAATCGGAACCGTGTTGGCATTCAGCCCGGCAATGTTCAGACGGCTGTCGCCGACCATGTAGATGCCGTGATCAGCGCGCAGTTGTTCCACCAGTTCCGGTGCCGCGCCCAAGCGCGAGAACATGCCGCGATGCTGGGCGACAAAGCCGAACCGGTCGGAGCCGCTGTGGCGTTGCAGCTCATCGGCCAGTTGCTGGCGCAGCCCCAGCATGGACAAGCGGATCTCTTCCAGCTCGGCCTCCCAGTCGGCCCGCAGGACGGGGTCGGTCAGGATCGTGGTGACCACGCGCGCGCCGTGGTCGGGCGGGAATGAATAGTTCTGGCGGTTCAGAAAGGCCAGCGTGCTCTGGTTCAGCGCGGTCTGTCCCGCATCTGCGCTGATTGCCATCAATAGGCCGGTGCGTTCACGGTAGACGCCGAAATTCTTGGAACACGACGCGGCAATCAGGCATTCCTTGACTGAAGACGCAACAAGGCGGGTCGCCTGCGCATCCTCTTCCAGACCGTCGCCAAAACCCTGATAGGCAATGTCGATCATCGCCACGAGGCCAAGCTCGTTGATGATGTTCACCACTTCCTGCCACTGCACCAGGTTCAGGTTGGCCCCGGTCGGGTTGTGGCAGCAGCCGTGTAACAACACCACATCGCCCGACTTGGCGGTATTCAGATCGGCAATCATGCCGTCGAAATCGACGCCACGAGTCTCGCCATCGAAATAGCGGTATGGAACCGCTTCGATCCCCAGGTAATTCAGGATCGACAGATGGTTTGGCCAGGTCGGGTTCGAGACGAACACGCGGGCCGAGGGGTTGGCCATGCGGATCATCTCAAATGCCTGACGGCAGGCACCGGTTCCGCCGGGCGTCGCCACGGCAGCGATGTTGCCGCGTGGAACCGAGGTGCCCAGGATCAGGCCAATCATCGCATCAGCATAGGCCGGATCGCCCGCCAGACCGGTATAGGCCTTGCTTTCCTGCTCTTCCAGAATGCGCTTTTCGGCCGCTTTCACCGCACGCATCACCGGGGTCACCCCTTCGGCATTCTTGTAGACGCCAACACCCAAATCGATCTTTTGATCGCGCGGGTCTTCGCGGTACATCTGCATCAGCGCTAGAATCTTGTCGGCAGGTTGCGGCTTGAGATGTTCAAACATCAGGTCTCTCCGGTTGCGACGGGCAGGGTCGGGAAGGCACCCCATTCAGCCCAGGAGCCGTCATAAAGCGAGTGGTCTTTCTTGCCCATGCGCTCGAGCGCAAGGCTGAGAATCGCGGCAGTCACACCCGACCCGCATGAGGTAATCGCCGGTTTCGACAGGTCGACGCCAGCGGCCTCGAAAATGGCGCGGCATTCCTCGGGCGATTTCATCGTGTGATTCTTGTTCAGCAAGGTGCCGAAGGGGACGTTTCGTGATCCGGGGATACGACCAGACCGCAGCCCTTCGCGCGGCTCGGGATCGGTACCTGCGAAGCGGCCGGCTGCGCGTGCGTCGATGATCTCGTGATCCCCCAGCTTGGCTGCGGCAGATACCTGCGTGACATCACGCACCAGATGGTTCTGAACCCGCACGGTCATGTGGCGGTCGCGGATAACAGGCGGCAGGTCTTCAACCTCTCGCCCCTCGGCCAGCCATTTCGGCAAGCCACCGTCCAGCACGGCAATGTTGTCCTGCCCCATCAGGCGGAACATCCACCAGACCCGCGCAGCCGAAGACAGCCCCGAGCCGTCATAGACCACCACCTGATGGCCATCCCCCACGCCCATCGCCCGCAGGCGCGACATGAATTTCTCGACCGGAGGCACCATATGCGGCAGGTCCGACCGAAGATCGGCAATATCATCAATGTCAAAGAATCGCGCGCCGGGGATATGGGTCGCGTCATATTCCGCTTTGGCGTCGCGTCCGTGTTGCGGCAGATACCATGATCCGTCCAGGACCCGCAGGTCCGGATCCTTGAGATGGGCCGCAAGCCATTCGGTTGAAACGAGGGTTTTGGGATCGTCCTGCATCAATGCCTCCCCTATGCGCGCTTGGTTTGTCCCTATACGCGCGCGCATGTCTGTTCAAGGCTGGATGGCGGCCTGTACCGCTAACGGGCCCGCCTGAGGCGGAAAAACTGAGCGATCCCGATCAGACTGATCAAAATCCAGAAGGATTCGATCAGCATCGAGGCCAAATTGAAGTTCTCAAACAGCGAATAGACGATCAGAATCGACCCCAATAGGTTTACCACTGGAAAGGCCAGGTCGTCGGAATTCATCATCCGCATCTGCGTGGCGAAATACGCAGCGACCACGATCATCGCCCCGATTGAGCCGATTCCATCCGCGATGGTCAAAGTGTCAAGAAACGCAGTCATGATCAGCCCTTGCCGTTTTCAGGAAACTCGCTGTGTTGCCCATAATGGTGCATGTTCAAAAACGCTGCCCCCTGCGCGCCCGCACGATAGCCATGCGGCAGATCGGCGGCAAAACGCAGACCCTGTCCAGCGTTTAGCGGCACCCAGGCCTCACCACGCAGAATTTCAAGCGTACCGGAAAGGACAAAGACCTCTTCGGTCACGCCCGCCGCATGCGCGGGCGACTCGTGGCATTGGTTTGGGGTCAGACTGACGTGAAAGGTTTCGGCCCCTAGCGCGGAATCAAACGGAAAGACGATCTTGACCTCGATGCTGCCCGGAAAAGTCACGGTCTGAAAAACAGAGGGGTCCCCATTCGCGGTTTCAATCAGCGCGCTCAGCGGCAGTTGGAACCCCTTGGCGATCTTCCACAAAGTGGCGATGGTCGGGCTGGATTCGCCACGCTCGATCTGCCCCAGCATGGCTTTGCTGACGCCTGTCATCTCGGCGACTTTGGACAGGCTCAGCCCGGATGCCGCCCGCATGTCCCGTAATTTCAGCGTGATCTCGTCCGGTGCCATGATGCCGTCTTTCGAATCCTCTTGTGCGTTATAGCGCACATGTGGTACGTGCGCTATAACGCACAAACCCCAAGACATGCAACCCGAGGCAAAAGGGAAACAGCATATGCCATTGTACCGATCCAGAACCTCAACCCATGGCCGCAACATGGCCGGTGCCCGCGGCCTGTGGCGCGCGACTGGCATGGGCGACGACGATTTCGGCAAGCCGATCATCGCCATCGTCAACTCGTTCACCCAGTTCGTACCGGGCCACGTGCACCTGAAGGATCTGGGTCAGATGGTCGCCCGCGAGGTAGAGGCCGCGGGTGGTGTTGCCAAGGAATTCAACACCATCGCCGTGGATGACGGTATCGCCATGGGCCATGACGGGATGTTGTATTCGCTGCCCTCGCGTGAGGTAATCGCGGATTCTGTTGAATATATGGTCAACGCGCACTGTGCTGATGCGATGGTCTGCATCTCGAACTGTGACAAGATCACGCCCGGCATGCTGATGGCCGCGATGCGCCTGAACATCCCCGCCATTTTCGTCTCGGGTGGGCCAATGGAGGCGGGCAAGATCGACATCGCCGATCTGGACGCCAAAAAGATCGACCTCGTGGACGCTATGGTGGCCGCGGCCGACGACAAGTTCACCGATGAGCAGGTTCAGCATATCGAGGAAAACGCCTGCCCGACTTGCGGGTCGTGCTCGGGCATGTTCACCGCCAACTCGATGAACTGTCTGGCCGAGGCGCTGGGTCTGGCGCTGCCGGGCAACGGCTCGACTCTGGCCACACATGCGGACCGCAAAGAGCTGTTCCTTGAAGCCGGTCGCCGGATCGTCGAGATCACCAAACGGCACTATGATCTGGACGAGAAAGGCTTCCTCCCGCGCGAAATCGCCACGTTCGAGGCGTTCGAAAACGCCATGAGCCTGGATATCGCCATGGGCGGATCGACCAACACGGTGCTGCATCTGCTGGCCATCGCGCATGAGGGCGAGGTGGATTTCACAATGACCGACATGGACCGTCTCAGCCGTCAGGTGCCCTGTCTGTGCAAAGTCGCACCCAATACCGAAAATGTGCATATGGAAGACGTCCACCGCGCCGGTGGCATCTTCTCAATTCTCGGGGAACTCAGCCGCGCCGGGTTGCTGCACGAGGATTGCAGCACGGTCCATTCCGGCACGATGGGTGAGGCGATTGCCAATTGGGACATCAAGGTGGCCAACAACCCCAAGGCGCAAGACTTGTTCAAGGCCGCGCCGGGCGGTGTGCGCACCACGCAGGCCTTCAGCCAGTCAAACCGGTACAAAGAGCTGGACACCGACCGCGAAGGCGGCGTGATCCGGTCGAAAGAACATGCGTTCAGCCAGGATGGCGGTCTGGCGGTTCTGTTCGGCAATATTGCCCGCGACGGCTGTATCGTGAAAACAGCCGGTGTCGATCCGGCCAGCCTGACCTTCACCGGGTCGGCCTATGTCTGCGAAAGCCAGGATCAGGCGGTGAACGACATTCTGACCAGCAAGGTCAAAGAGGGCGACGTGGTGGTCATCCGCTATGAAGGCCCGCGCGGCGGGCCGGGCATGCAGGAGATGCTGTACCCGACGTCTTACCTGAAATCCAAAGGTCTGGGTAAAGCCTGTGCTTTGCTGACGGATGGACGGTTCTCGGGTGGAACCTCCGGCCTGTCGATCGGCCACGTCTCACCCGAAGCAGCCGAAGGCGGTGTGATCGGGTTGGTGCGTCAGGGTGACCAGATCGAAATCGACATCCCGAACCGCTCGATCCATCTGGCAGTCTCAGATGAAGTGCTTGCCGAACGACGCCAGGAGCAGGATGCAAAAGGCTGGATACCGGCAGCGCCCCGCAAGCGCAAAGTCTCAACCGCGCTCAAAGCCTATGCCAAACTGACAACAAGCGCGGCAAAAGGGGCCGTGCGGGAGGTCTAAGACATAAGGGCCGGGCACCAAATCAACTGATCCGGCCCAATCAATTCCCAAAGCGCTCCCGCGCCTTCTAGCGCTATCGGCTTCGGTCTTGGGCCTGGCGCGGCGCATAGCGCGGCGCCAGGCCCAACCAGAGGAGATGTTTCGCAAGATACATTGCCGATGGGCGGGAGAAGGTGATTTCCAGCTCAATCCCCAAGCTTGGCGTGGACTTCATCCAGATCAATCTCGGCGATCGGCATCTTGTTGGCCGGATCTTCAAAATCGTATTTGAATAGATCGAAATCCTGTTTGTAGATCTCGTAGACAAGATGCATCGACAGGTCGTCGAAATAGTCCTCGACAGGATGCTTTCGTTTGGGTCCGTGGCCTTCGGATTCGTTGAACCGCGGGATTTCGGACAGGGCCACCTTGTGTGGCGTGTCCAAGTTGCTCAGAACACCTTGCATCCCATCGTTGAACTTCTCGGTCCAGAAGATGCGATCATATCGTCCGCCATTTGCAATAAAGGTCGACACATGGCCAGACATGGCGGACCAGTGGATATCCGGGTCCATGGGCCTGCGCCACCTGATCGTGTCACGAGCAAATAACAGGAATCTGCGGAAACTGGCGACCTGGTCGAAATCACCCTGACCGTCCTCTCCGCCAACCTCGATGCCGTAATTGTAGATCAGCGTCGGCACCAGATTGCCGCGATACCGTTTGCCGTTGCGCTGAATTCCACAGATCTTGTCAAAGAACGAACTGAGAATTCGCGTGTACGGGTTCCGCACGCAGGTGAAAGAAAAGGAGTTATGATTTCGGACATTTGTCGAAATCGGCTCCTGGCTGGGACCGAACGCCCATTTATGCATCCCGTCCTTGGCATCGTGGATATCGCCGTCAAAAAACCGGCCATGATCCGAAAAATACATGATTTGCCCGATGGTTGAGCATGCACATTTCGGGACAACACGGTAAACCATGCTCTCGCTCTCGGTCATCCATGTACCGGGAAAACCCATTTGCTGCGCCTCCTCAACAGGTCGTAACTCACTATTCGCGCCTGCTTTTGTATCTACAGAACCAAAAATAATCTGTTTATTCAATCGCTCATCCTCAGTATCACAGAGGGAACCGGGCAGAAACGGATAACAAAGAACTGAAATGGCAAAAATTGCCTACATTTTGTTGTGCCACAAGGACCCTGACGCAATCATTGCGCAGGCCGAGCAGCTAACCGCCGCTGGCGATTGCATGGCCATACATTTTGACGCCCGCGCAAGTCGCGAGGCCTATGCACGCATTCAGGGCGCTCTTCAGGCCAATTCGAATGTCACTTTTGCAACCAAACGCATCAAATGCGGTTGGGGCGAGTGGTCTTTGGTACAGGCCACATTGAACGCAGTGCAAGCCGCCCTCGAGGCCTTTCCCCGCGCGACGCATTTCTACATGCTGTCAGGGGATTGCATGGCGATCAAAACAGCGGAATACGCGCATCAATTCCTGAACGACAACGACAGGGATTTTGTCGAAAGCCACGACTTTTTTGCCAGTAACTGGATCAAGACCGGCATGAAAGAAGACCGGCTGATCTATCGCCATTTCTTCAATGAACGCACCCAGAGCAGACGATTCTATACATCCTATGACGTACAGAAAAAACTTGGTCTGACCCGCGAGGTTCCGGCTGACATCCAGATCATGATCGGCAGTCAGTGGTGGTGTCTGCGCCGTCATACTGTTGAAATGATCTTTGAATTCCTGGCCCAGCGCCCGGACGTAATCCGCTTTTTCTCGACCACCTGGATACCGGATGAGACCTTCTTTCAAACGCTTGTCCGCCACCTTGTTCCCCGTGAAGAGATCGACAACCGAACGCTAACATTCCTGATGTTCTCGGACTACGGAATGCCCGTGACATTCTATAACGACCATTACGACATGCTGTTAGGGCAGGATTTTCTGTTCGCCCGCAAAATCAGCCCCGAGGCACATGAGCTGAAGGACCGGTTGGGCCAGCTCTATTCTGCGGATGGGGTGGATTTTCACATCTCGGATGAAGGCCGCAATCTCCATAGTTTCTTAACCGCAAGAGGGCGCGTCGGACGCCGCCACAAGCAAAGGTTCTGGGAGGCCGGAAATACGCTGGGACCGGACCGCGATGTTTTCCTGATCGTATGCAAGAAATGGCATGTGGCCAAGCGTCTGGTCGATCAGATTAAATCCGAAACCGATATCCCTTGTGTCGAGTATCTGTTCAACGAACAGGATACGGCTCTGCCCGATCTGGGTGGCATCGAAACGACCTTGCTCAAACGGTCCCGCCACCGGCGTGCTCTTGTGCGGATGCTGTTTGACAGTTTCGAAACCGACCGGCTGGTTCTATGCATCGATCCCTCAGATATCGAAATCATTCAGGACTTCTGTGCAGACCAGGTCAAAACCCATGTGCTTGAAGTCGAGTGTGAATATTCCGACGATTACCTGATCGGCCACGCCCGCCGTGTGGGGTTAGCCGGTCAGGACAGCCCGACCGAAACCGTGGCACGGCTTGTCCCAACCTTGCACAACGCGATGGAATACGAATCCGAATTGATCCGGGGCACCGCGTTGGATCGACATGCACGCCTGCGGGAAACCAGCGACCGGGCAGAAAACGAAGACGCCATTGTCCAGTTTCTGAATGTTTCACAGGAACAGGCGCAGGCCATCATGCGACTGGATTATCTGTTTGCAGATTGATGAGCCGGCGGTACCATCAGGTACCGCCGACAGCACGATCAGATGTCGAACTTGACGCCTTGCGCCAGCGGAAGCTCGGCTGAGTAGTTTACGGTGTTGGTTTGGCGGCGCATATAGGCCTTCCACGCATCCGAGCCGCTTTCGCGCCCGCCACCGGTTTCCTTCTCACCACCAAATGCGCCACCGATCTCGGCCCCCGATGGCCCGATATTGACATTGGCAATGCCACAATCCGATCCCGCTGCGGTCAGGAATTGCTCGGCCTCGCGCATGTTCAGAGTGAATACGCAAGACGACAGACCTTGCGGTACGTCATTTTGCAATTCGATGGCTTCGTCGAACGCGTCGTACCCCATGACATAGAGGATCGGCGCAAAGGTTTCGGTCTTTACGGTTGCTGTCTGGCCAGGCATCTCGACAATCGCGGGCTGCATATAGACACCGGCGGGGACGTTTTCGGTCACGCGGTCGCCACCAAAGACTGCGCCGCCTTCGGCCTTTGCAGCGTCCAGCGCAGCGGTCATGGCCGCGCCCGAGGCTTCGTCCACCAGCGGACCGATCAATGTGCCTTCGGTCAGCGGATTGCCGATTGGCAGACCGGCATAGGCTTTTTTCAACCGGCTCACCAGCTCCTCGCGGATCGAGTTGTGAACGATCAGTCGGCGCAGCGTGGTGCAGCGTTGACCGGCTGTGCCGACAGCAGAAAAGACAATCGCACGCACGGCCATTTCCAGATCGGCCGAAGGGCCCACGATCATCGCGTTATTGCCGCCAAGCTCGAGAATACATTTCCCGAACCGCTGCGCCACGATGGGGGCTACTGCACGGCCCATCCGTGTGGACCCGGTCGCCGAAATGACCGGCACGTCCTCGCTGGCCACCAGCGCCTCGCCCAGCGCGGCACCTCCGATCAGGGTCTGCAGCAGGTGGTCGGGCGCATCGCCAAATCGGGCCAGTGCACGTTCAAAGATCTTCTGGCAGGCCATCGCGGTCAACGGCGTCTTTTCAGACGGCTTCCAGATCACCGGATCACCGCAGACCAGCGCCAGCGCGGCATTCCACGACCAGACCGCCACCGGAAAGTTGAAGGCCGAGATCACGCCCACCGGTCCTGCCGGGTGCCACGTTTCCATCATCCGGTGGCCCGGGCGCTCAGATGCGATGGTCAAACCATAAAGCTGGCGCGACAGGCCGACGGCGAAATCGCAGATGTCGATCATCTCCTGCACTTCACCCAGACCTTCCGAGGTAATCTTACCAGCTTCCCAGCTGACCAGCGCACCCAGATCGTCCTTGGCGGCGCGCAATTCCTCGCCCAGCAGGCGGATCAGTTCGCCCCGGCGTGGGGCCGGAACCGTGCGCCACGCCTTGAATGCCGTCTTGGCATTGGCAAACACCGTGCCCATCCCTGACGCAGGCGTTTCATGTACCTCGGCCAGAATGCCGCCATCAATGGGCGAGCGTACAGCCAGTGTGCCGCCCATCAGCTCAGCGGCTGTCAGGTCCAGATTTGCAAGGGTTGTTGGGGCTGTCATAGCGATGTCTTTCATATCTCAGGCCGCCTTGTTCTGTTTGGTTATGTCCCCGGTGCGGTAAAGCTGACCGAATTCGGTGTTTAAGAAGTCAGACAGGTTCACCCGCTCTTGCCGCACGAACCCTTTGCCGGGCAAAGCACCCGTTCGCATCAGATCAACCACACCCAGAACACCGGCAGCAGTGGTGACCTGAATGGCGCTCCAGACCTGACCATTGAGGGTACGGGCATAAGATTTGTTGATCAGGGATTTCTCGCGCAGAGCCCCATCGATCATGCCTTTTGCGGTGCAATAAACCAGAACCACATCCTGATCGGTCCGCGGCAGCGCGGTCTCGAAGATTTCCTTCATCAGGTCGCGACGACGTTCCAATCCAAGATCATTCAGCAGCAAACGCAGAATGTCACGGTGTCCCGGGTAGCGGATCGATCGGTACGACACGTCCCGCGCCTTTCCGTCCAGGGTTTCTGGCAACGTGCCCAACCCGCCCGAGGTATTGAAGCATTCATATTCCACCCCGTCATGACCCAAACGCTCGTAATCCTCGAGCGGAGCGGTCTTGACCCGTTCGCCATTCACGATGGCATCGCACGGGTTGCAATATTCATTGATCAGCCCATCGGTGGACCAGGTCAGATTGTATTTCAGCGCGTTGGTCGGATAGAGCGGCAGCGCCCCGACCCGCATATGCAGGCTGTCCAGCGTATCGAACTCGGCAGCCAAGGCCGCGCCGGCGATGCCGACAAAACCCGGTGCCAACCCGCATTGCGGCATAAACGCCGTCTCGCTGTCGGCGGCCAACTCGCGCACCGCGTTGGTGGCGGCAACATCTTCGGTCAGGTCAAAATAATGCGCGCCGGCCGATTTGGCGGCTTTGGCAATCCGTGGGGTCAGGAAAAACGGAGCCGCCGAGATAACCGCATCGAAACCGTTCAGATCCTCAGCCAGCTGCGTTTCATCGCTGACATCAATCTGGCGGGTCGAAACTCCCTGCCGATTCAGCACGGACAAAGCCGCCAGATCGCGGTCGGCAACCGTGACCGAATAGTTGGATGAAGATTGCAGCAAAGTCGCGATCATCTGACCGATCTTGCCTGCTCCGATGACACAGATATTCCAGCTCAAAACGCGCCTCCTCTTTCGTTTCAGAAAGTATGAAGGCACAGTTGTTCAATCTGCAGAGGCAATCTTGACGAAAACGTCAAAACTATCGCCATATTGACGGACCTTCCGTCATACCGCCAATACTGGAATCGTCACTGACTCAGGATTCGGCGTCCAACCCCTCGGTCGACAGGTCATCAAGCCTGGGCATCAGGCGCAACAATTCGCGGGCATAATCCGTCTGGGGGTTGGCGAACAAGTTATTGGTTTCCTGCAACTCGACAATTTGGCCCTGTTTCATCACTGCCACTCGGTCGCACATCTGACGTACCACCGGCAGGTCATGACTGATGAACAGCAGGGTCAGGCCCAGATGTTCCTGCAGGTCCTTCAAGATGTTCAGAATCTGCGCCTGAATGGACACGTCCAGCGCACTGGTTGGCTCGTCACAAATCAGGAATCGCGGTTGCGTGGCCAGCGCACGTGCAATCGAGATACGTTGCCGCTGTCCGCCCGAGAATTCATGCGGGTATTTCTGCCCGGCCTCATGGCCGAGTCCCACCTGATCCAACAACTCATCGACGCGGCGTTTGATATCTGCACCTTCCATCAACCTGTGATGGCGGATCGGCTCGGCCACGATCTCATCCACCCGCATACGGGGATTGAGCGAGGAATACGGGTCCTGAAAGATCATCTGGATTTTCTTGCGATAGGCATCCAGCGCGGTCCGATTGGTCAGATCGCTGACCACCTGCCCGTCGAATGTAATCGTGCCGCCATCCACAGGGTACAACCCTGCAATCATCCGTGCGACAGTCGACTTGCCCGAGCCGGATTCACCCACAACGCCAAACACCTCACCTGCGCGGATGTCGAAACTTACCTCGTCAACGGCGGTGAAATAGGTGCGGTCCCAGGGCAACAGGCCTTTGCGTTGCAGGAACTTCTTGGTCAGGTTCCGGATTTCGAACACCGGTTTGCTGGTGTCATTATCCACCTTGGGCCAGTGGCGGGCCATGTCTTCGATGGCAAAGCGTGTCTCGCGTCCACCATAGCTGATCTGGGGAAAGCGATGCAGTTTCAGGGTCGGGCGCGGCACGGCAGCGATCAGCGATTTGGTGTATTCATGGGTGGGCTGCCCCATCACCTGCGCGGTCGGGCCGGTTTCGACAACCTTGCCCGCATACATCACCGTCACCTTGTCCGTCGTGTCCGCGATCACACCCATGTCATGGGTGATCAGGATGACGCCCACTTGACGTTCCCGCGCCAGTTCTTTGATCAGGTCCAGAATCTGCGCCTGAACCGAGACGTCCAGCGCCGTGGTCGGCTCATCCGCGATGATCACATCCGGTTCGGTACACAAGGCAAGCGCGATGACCACACGCTGCCGCATCCCGCCCGAGAACTGGTGCGGATACTGGTCCAACCGCGTGTCCGGATCAGGAATGCCAACCCGGTCAATCAGATCGCGCGCGCGTTGGTTCGCCTCGGCATCCGTGCCGCCCAGATGGGCCTGAATGGTCTCGGTCAGTTGTTCGCGCACGGTGAATAACGGGTTGAGCGAGGTCAGCGGGTCCTGAAAGATCATCGAGATCTTTTTGCCGCGCAGCCCTCGCATCGCCTCGGCATCCAGACCACTGATCTGGTCACCGCTCAGCTGGATCGTGCCGCTGGCAATACGGCCGGGGCGATCCAACAATCCCATGATGGCCGCGCCAATGGTGGATTTACCGGCCCCGGATTCGCCAACCAAGCCGTGGATTTCTCCGGGTTCAACCGACAGGTCCACATGGTCCACGGCTGTGAACAATTTGCGGCGGGTGGGGAATTCGACCGTTAGGTCATTGATCGTCAGAAGGCTCATGAAATCACCGCAGCTTGGGGTTCAGCGCATCGCGCAGCCAGTCGCCCAGCAGGTTCACAGACAGGGCCAGCGCCAGCAGGGTGCAGGCCGGGAAGAACAAGATCCACCACTCACCCGAGAACAGGAAGCCCTGCCCGATGCGGATCAGCGTGCCCAATGACGGCTGGGTTGGTGGTGCCCCTACGCCGAGGAAGCTCAGCGTTGCTTCGGCAATGATCGCCAGCGCCAGTGAGATCGTGGCGATGACCAGAACCGGGCTGAGTACATTGGGCAGGATGTGACGGAACATAATCGGGAAAGAACCACGCCCGATCAGGCGGGCGGCCTGCACATATTCCTTGTTCTTTTCCACCAACGCAGCACCGCGGACGACCCGGGCAAACTGCACCCAGTCGGACAGGGCAATGGCGATGATCAGTACATAGATCGCCATCTCGTCACGATATTCGGGTGGGGTCACGCCTTTGGCGATGCCAAAGATCAGCATAGCGACCAGAATGGCTGGAAAGGTCAGCTGCACATCTGCGACCCGCATGATCAGCGTCTCGACCCAGCCGCCGAAATAGGCCGCGACCAGCCCCAGAACAACTCCGATGATCAGCGCCAGCAGCACCGCCGCAGCGCCGACAAACAGGGATATGCGCATCCCAAAGAGGATGGTCGAGAACACATCGCGCCCCTGATCGTCGGTGCCCAGCAGGAACGTGTCCTGCGTAAAGGCATTCGGCGTGCCCGGCGGTGTAAATCCGTTCATCAGGTTCAGCGTTGCCGGA
Source organism: Ruegeria faecimaris (assembly GCF_900182615.1). Lineage (GTDB taxonomy): Bacteria > Pseudomonadota > Alphaproteobacteria > Rhodobacterales > Rhodobacteraceae > Ruegeria > Ruegeria faecimaris. The sequence continues at coordinate 110,723 of NZ_FXTE01000009.1, forward strand.
TCAAACGGGTTATGCGGCGCAATCAGCGGGGCCAATATTGCCGCCAGCACCAGCAAAACCACAACAAATGAGGCAACCATCGCCACGGGTGAATGACGGAAGGACCATGCGAAATCGCTGTCCCAGAACTGGGCCAGTCGTGATTTGGGCACTTGTCTCGAAGTTTCAGAAGTATCGGTCATGTGGCCCTCGCGTCGACACGCAGGCGCGGGTCAATGGCATAGTACAAAAGATCGACGATCAGATTGATCGACACGAACATGACCGAGATCAGCATCAGATAGGCGGCCATGACAGGGATATCGACAAACTGGATCGCATTTATGAACAGCAGGCCCACACCGGGCCACTGAAACACCGTCTCGGTGATGATGGCAAAGGCGATGATCGAGCCCAGCTGCAACCCGGTGATGGTGATCACCGGCACCAGCGTATTTTTCAGCGCGTGGCGAAAATTGATCACCCGGTCCGACAGCCCACGCGCACGTGCAAAACGGACATAGTCGGCACGCAGGACCTCAAGCATTTCCGACCGCACCAGCCGCATGATCAGCGTCATCTGATACAGGCCCAGCGTGATCGCCGGCAGGATCAGCGCCTTGAGCCCCGAGGTTGTCAGGAACCCCGTGGACCAGCCGCCAATCATAACGGTCTCGCCCCTCCCAAAGCTGGGTAAAAGATCCAATTCAACCGAGAAGATATAGATCAGCAATATCCCGATCAGGAAGGTTGGCAGGGAAACCCCGATCAGCGACACGGTCATGATGATATTCGCCGCCACCCCCTGTCGTCGGATCGCTGTGAAAACGCCCAGCGCGATGCCAAGGGTGATGGCCAGAAAGCCCGACACAAAGGCCAGCTCCAATGTCGCGGGGGCGCGTTCGGCTATGATGGTCGAAACCGGTCGGCCTTGCCGGTAGGACACGCCAAAATTGCCCTGCACCGCGCCTTGCAGGAACTTGAAATATTGCACCGGAAACGGCTGATCCAGACCAAGATCGGACCGCAGCCGGTCGATATCGGCCTGCGTACGTTCCTGCCCCAGCATGTTGTCGATCGGATCACCGACAAAGCGGAACATCGAAAAGGCAACCAGACCCACGATCAGCAGCACGATCACGGATTGGAACATCCTTTGGACAATATAAGCGAACATTCGTTTTCCTCGTTGATCGGACTGTCTATGCAGGCCCGGGCGGGGTGGTCAAGATACCGCTAACGCAAGCTAGCGTTTTCTGGCCCCGCCCCGGTTTCAGTTCACCGTTACCCAGCGCAGCAGAAAGAAGTTGTCCGGGCGCTGCGTCAGTTCGACATTGCTGCGTGTGCCCCAGACCAGAGGTTGCACATACATCGGCAAATAGACCTGTTCGTCCTGAATGATCTGCGTGACCTCATCCAGCATCGCCTGCCGTTTGCCCGCATCCAACTCGGACTGGATCATCGGCAGCAGCTCATCCACCCGCGCGTTCGAAAATCCGCCGAAATTCCAGCTGCCCAGCTTTTTCTCTTCGTTTGGGGTAGCCACAAGAAAGCGCACGGGGTGTTCGGCATCAAATGTACCGGGGCTCCAGCCCAGCAGGTACATATCGTATTTGCCTTCCCTGAGTTCCGGCCAGTAGTTACGGACCGGCATGGCATCCAGTTCCGCAGTGATCCCGATCTGGGCCAGCATGCTGACAACCGCCTGGCAAACGGCCTCATCATTCAGATAGCGGTCATTGGGGCATTTCAGCCCGAACGAAAACCCATCTGCATATCCGGCCTCGGTCAGCAGGGCCCTGGCGGCATCGACATCAAAGGCGGGACGGTCTGCATTCGCCTCGGAATAACCACTCATCGCCGGGCTGACCAATTGCGAGGCCGCTTCGGCATTCCCCCGCATGATAGTCGCAAGAATGGCATCCACATTGACCGCCTGTGCCACTGCCTTGCGGACGCGCGGGTCACGGAACGGGTTCGGTTTGCCCGCATCGTCGGTGTATTTAAGCACCTCGGCCTGATGATCGAACCCCAACATGATGACCCGTGCCTCGATCCCCTGAATGACGTCGACATCCCCGTTTTCCTTCAGGCGCGCCACGTCCTGAATCGGCACCGGGTTGATCATGTCCACATCGCCTGACAACAAGGCTGCAACCGCTGTCGCCGGGTTTTGGATCGGAGTGAACTCAGCACTTGTGATGTTGTGGTCGGCCTGATCCCACCAGCCGTCAAAGGGCTCAAGAACCGTGCGCAGGCCGGGCTCTCGTGCCGCAAGTTTGAAGGCGCCTGTGCCGTTGGCGTTCAGGGTGGCGTAATTCCCGACCTCTTTGTCGGGCACCGCTGCGTCATTGGCCTCGGCCCAGCCCTGATCCATGATCATCCAGTTGGCGATTGAGGATGGGAATAACGGGTTCGGCGCAGTCGTCATGAAATCGACCGTATAGTCGTCGACCACGATCACCTCGCTGATGGGCGCGAACCAGCTGCGGGTATCCGCCGCCTCGCCCGAGGCGCGCTGATAGCTGAACAGAACGTCCTGCGCATCAAAGCTGCTGCCGTCATGGAAGGTCACACCCTCACGCAGTTTAAAGCGCCAACCTTCGCCGTCGCCAATCGTCTCCCAGCTGACGGCCAGCGCGGGTTGAACGCTCATGTCCTTGTCGCGGCGCACAAGGCCTTCGTAGACATTGTTCAGAAACCCCAGAACCGGGGCCGAGTTGACCGCGTGCGGGTCCATCGTCTGCGGGTCCGTGGTCGAGGCCCATTTGAATTCGGCAGCCTGAACGCTGGTGGTGGCCAGCAAGGCCAAAGCAATGGCACTGTTCCTGAGGGTCATGGCGAAATCTCCCTTTTTTGCCCCGCGATGCGGTGTTGCGCTTAACAATAGCGCAAAAGGCAGGGCGCGAAACCGCGCCCTGCCAAATCACTGATCTGAATGGCTTAGTTCAGAGTGAAGTATTTGACCTTGGGCTGATCTTCGGCATCCACTTCGATGCCCACACCGTCGGCCATACCCCAGTTCAAAACCTGGTGATGAATGGGGATGTAAAGCGCTTCGTCCTGCACCACCCGCCAGATGTCGGCGATGTCGGCATTCCGAGCGTCAAGATCGGTATTCGAGGCAAGCGACTTGATCTTCCCGTCCAGCGCATCGTCCTGATAACCGGTGCCGTTCCACGTGCCGATGTCATCTTCGCGTCCATGAACAAGGAAGTTGAAGATGTATTCCGAGTCATATGTCGGCACACCCCAACCCAGCATGTAGAAATCTGTCTTGCCATCGGTGATCAGCGGGAAATGCTGCGCCTTGGGCTTGGCGTCCAGATTCACGGTCACGCCGATCTGGCCCAGCATCCCAACAGCCGCCTGACAGATAGCTTCATCGTTGATGTACCGATCATTCGGGCAGTCCAGCCGAAGCGAGAAGCCATCACCATAACCTGCCTCTGCCATCAGTTCCTTGGCCTTGGCCAGATCGGTGGAGGATTCGCCGTCCATGTCAGAGGTCCAGCCATTCACGAAGGGCGGTGCGATCATGCCTGCAGGCTGCGACTGGCCGCGCATCACGACCTGCTTGATCGCATCACGGTTAATCGCCATCGACATCGCTTGACGCACCCGCACATCGGCCAGAGGGTTCTTGCCGTCCACATTATCCGCCTCGATGTCGTCGGCACCCTGGTTCATACCAAAGAAGATCACCCGGTTCTGCGGGGCTTGCTTGACCATCAGACCGTCGACACCATTGACGCGTTCAATGTCCTGCACCGGCATATCCTGGAGGAAGTTCACCTCACCCGACAGCATCGCCGCAACGCGGGTCGCAGCGTTCTGGATCGGGGTATAGATGATCTCGGTCACTTCCATCGGGAACTGGTCGATGCCCCAATAGTTGTCGTTGCGCACCATTACCGTCTTGATGTCAGGTTCGCGACTTTGAAGAACGTAGGGGCCCGTACCGTTGGCATTGGTGGTGGCATAAGTGATTTCGCCGCCTTCGAAATCCTGAACATTAACGGTGTCATTCGACTCGGCCCAGCCCTTGTCCAGAATGAACAGGTTTGTCAGGTTCGACGGCAGGATCGGGTTCGGACCATCTGTGACAATCTCGACGGTGAAATCGTCAACTGCACGCACTTCGACGATCGAACCGATCAGCTCTTTCATGTCGGAATTAGGTTGCTTGGCACGGGTAAAGCTGAACACCACATCTTCGGCGTTGAAGTCCGCACCGTCATGGAATTTCACGCCTTCGCGCAGCTTGAAGACCCAAACATTCGGGTCATCGGCCTTGGGGCCCCACTCGGTCGCCAGCGCGGGCTCGAATGCACCGGTCACGTCGCGGATGATCAGAGGCTCGTAAATCTGGTGTCGCACGGTGTGCGTCGGACCTTCATTCTGCGAATGCGGATCCAGCGTCAGCGCATCACCGGCCCGCGCCCAGCGCAGCGTTTCCGCCGAAGCGCCCGCTGCCATCAGCGCCGTCGCACTTGCAGCGATCATCAGGTTTCTTAGAATCATTTGTAACTCCCCTTTTTGTTAAAATCGCCCTTTGGACGACAGACCATTTTTACGGCCTTGGTGGTCCTGATCATCCAGATCATCGTTACAGTTGCAACACCTGATTGAGCATAAAAACGGCAGTTTGGCGGATGCCCCGACGCAAATCTGCCGTGCGCGCATGAACTTACGTAGCGGAAAGCTTACGCCAAGCTGTGACCGCTGACCGTCTTACAAGTACGGATTTCCGCAGTTTGCAAAACATGCCTTCCGGTTGAACATTCCGGGAATGAAGCCAAGTTTCGAGCCACTTGCGGTCAAAAAACTGGTCCTTGGACCTTGCCCGAATCTGCTGACCACGGCGGATCGCCATGCTGCAGGTACCCGTCGGCCTGATCTGGGGCAACTAGGACACCTTTGCGCCGGTACAGCAGGCCATGGACTTGCACATTCTTTGACCCGATGCCCAAATGGACACCTTGGCAGGGGTCAGGCACATACCCCGGATTGAGGCCCGCAGAAATTCCAAACTGCGCTTAAAATCATTCTTGATCAGATGTCCCAGCTAACTTCGGGAGAAATCGAAAGATGAAAACATTTACCAGAAGGGCGGCCTTGTTTGCCGGCGGAGGGTTGGCAGGATGGGTTGCGTCACGGTGGCTGGGACCGGACCTACCTGTCTATGAAGGCACAAGAAGGACATTTGCGGAAACCGGCGACAAAGTGATGAATGACGCCAGCGGACTGTCACCGACACCGATCCACAAACATCTGGTGCTCAGCGATGACCCCGGAGACACGCTGATCGCCGCCATCCGGCAAGAGCTTTCGGAGGCCAGATCAGAAGGACGCCCTGTCAACATTGGGGCCGCGCGGCATTCCATGGGTGGGCAAGCCATTCCCCGCAACGGCACAGCGATTACCTTTGACAATGGATCGGTTCAGATCGACGGTTCAGCCGGGACCTATCTGACCCATGCCGGAGCCCGCTGGTCGCAGGTCATCGCAGCGCTTGATCCCGCAGGCTGGTCCCCCAAAGTCATGCAGTCAAATAATGATTTCGGTGTCGCCGCCACTTATTCGGTCAATGCACATGGCTGGCCGGTTCCCTTTGGCCCGATGGGGGCGACGGTCCGATCGTTGCGCATGATCCTGCCCTCGGGTGAGTTGGTGACCTGTTCGCCCACCGAGAACACCGAGCTGTTCAATCTGGCGATGGGCGGGTACGGGTTGATCGGCGTGATCGTGGACCTTGAGGTCGAGATGGTTCCAAATTCACGCCTGACGCCGGGATTCGACATTCTGGAAGCAGGAGCGTTTGCCTCGGCCTTTCGTGCGGCGATTGACGACCCGGCGGTCACAATGGCCTATGGCCGCCTGAATGTTGAACGCGATGCTTTTTTCGAGAAATCGCTATTGGTGACATATCGCGAAGGCTCGGACCAGTCGGACCTGCCACCAGCGTCCGGGTCGGGGTGGATGTCGCATGCGGCCAGCCGTCTGTACCGGGCTCAACTGGGCAGCGAGCCCTTCAAATCCTTCCGTTGGTGGAATGAAACACGGCTGGGCCCAGCGCTGGGTTCGGGTGAGGCGACGCGGAACACTTTGATCAACGAACCGGTTGTGACTCTGGACGACCGCAACCCGGACCGGACCGACATCCTGCACGAGTATTTCGTGGGGTTCGATGCGTTCGACGATTTCTTATCAGTGTGCCGCGCGGTAATTCCGGCCTCGTATCAAGAGTTTCTGAACGTAACGCTGCGCTATGTCGCACAGGACGATCAGGCCGTTCTATCCTATGCAAGCGAACCGCGGATCGCCGCTGTCATGTCGTTCAGCCAGGAACTGACCGAACGCGGCGAAGCCGACATGGCGCGGATGACCCGGGCGCTGATCGACGGGATCGTGGCGATTGGCGGAACCTATTACCTGCCGTACAGGCCACATGCGACACTGGATCAACTGACTGCAGCCTACCCCAATGCGGAAGGGTTTGCGCAGGCAAAACGAGAGCTTGATCCGCAACTGGTTCTGCGGAACAACCTTTGGGACAGCTATCTGGGGCGTCTATGAGCAACCTTCAAAAACTCTGTCTGGTTTACTTTGTCGCGCTGATGATTGCGGCATCGCTGAACTATATTCCCGGCCTGACGGATCAGGATGGTCTGGCCTTTGGCATTTTCGCACTGGATATCTATGACGATGCGCTGCACGTGGCCTCGGCCCTTTGGGCGCTGATCGCCGGGCTGTTGTCACACCGCGCGGCTCGTAGCTTTCTGATCCTGTTCGGGCTGGCTTATCTGGGGGACGGCGTGTTCGGGTTTTTCACCGGTTATGGCTATCTTGATCTGGGTATCTTTACAAACCCATCGGCCGGGCCGGAATTGTCCCTGCCCCGCCTGTTTGCCAACCTGCCGCATCTGGCGCTTGGCGGCGTTGCCGCCTGGGCCGGGCTGCGGGACCGGAGACACACTGCATGAGGTTCCTGCTGCGGTGGACCAAACGGCTGATTCTGGTGTTGATCCTTGCCGGGATCGCGCTGGCTGCTCCGATCCTCTATGTGGAAACAAGCTGCCGTGGTACGGGTCAGCCCCCGGCTTATACCGCCCTGATCGACCCGGCACATCACCGGGCCGAAACCCGCACGCTGATGACTTATCCCGAGTGGCACATTGTCCACGCCTATGAGGATTACGCCGAGGTTCTGCGCACCGGCGATCCCCATGATTACGGGTTCTGGAGCAGTATCACCGGGTTTTGGGGGTCGCTCTGCGATCTGAATCGGACCGCCTCCGCTCTCGGTCAGGTTGATGGGGCCACCAAACAGATGGTCTATGTGATCGGTGCCAGCTTTTCCGCTGAACTGGCGCTGAAGGCCGCCTATGAAGAAACCCTCGGTCGGCTGGCCACTGTCTTGCGGGGCTCGCAACGGGCGCCGCTGGATGATGTGTCGGCACAGCAGGCCGCCGCCTATGCCGCGTTTCTGCAACAGGTTCCCTGGTATAAATGGCCCTTCGCCGACGACGCTCAGAGCCTGGACGAACAAAACAGCGGCACCCTGCGCGACAATGAAAGAGCGATTGCGCTGGGTCTGGAATACGGTGCCAAACAGGCCTATGCGGGCGTGATCGAACAGGCGGTTGCGCAGGTCGGCGCGGATGAGCTGACATTGAGGATGATCGTCACCGGAGCCAGTGCAGACAGCCTGTCTGCCTATCCCGGCGTGAAGGTTATCTCTGAAGGCCCAAACGGAGTTGAGATCGAAACGCCGCGCTACCGCACCCTGACCAACCTACTGGCGGAAATGGCCAGCGCGGGGGTCGAGATTATCGAGATCGCTGGCAATGACGACATTCTGTTCACCGCCCTGTCGGATCAACCAACTGCGCCGGATGCAATCTTCAGCGCCCAACGACAAGGGTTCGGGGACTATCGTCATCTGATACTGGTCAAGGTTCCGGACCTCTCTCAGCGTCTGCGCCAGATCCAGGGGGACGGCCTGACGCTTGAGCATATCCATGACTATTAGATCACTCCTGACAGCCATCCCCCTTATGGTGCTTGGATGGCTGTCGGTTCTGGCGGTCGTCGCGTTGATAACGGACGAGGCCCCTGCCTATGTCGTGGTCTTTCCCTCAGAGGGGCTGATGCGAAATCTACCGGATGACATAGCGGTCATCGGCTCTTCGCAAGTCAGTGTCACGGTCACATCGGATAGCAGTGGGTTCGCCCAATCGCTTTACCGGCACGGGGCACGGCTGGTCCTGCCTGCGGGCCTGCCCGGTTGCCTTCCACTGCCTGCCCGACAGTGATCAATTCTGTCAAACATTCGGGGCCAATACACGAACGGCCTATGGCCCCGATTAGAACCTGAAAAACCGCAATTCAAAGCACGCGCCACATGGGGCGGGCAGGTTTTCGATTTCACCGCGATGCGCAGACAGGATGTTACGGACAATAGCCAGACCCATACCGGTCCCGCCGCTTTCCCGGCGGGTGGTAAAGAATGGATCGAACACGCGGTCGACGTTACCAGGCGAAATCCCCGCCCCATTGTCGGACACGGTCAGAATAACCGCATTTCCAGCTTCTTCGGAGCGCAGATCCACCGCGCTGGCCCCATGATCTTTGGCGTTTTGCAGAATATGGCCCAGAACGATCCGCAACCCCTCGGCCGAGATCGGGAATGCGATATCATCCGCCCCGGACAGGTTTAGCTCAAGCGGAGGCGCCCCAGGCAACGCATCGCGCAGGGTGCTTGCCCCGACATATCGGGCCTCGCGCGCGCGGGCGGCATCCCGAAGTGCTGCAAGCTGGGTTTCGATCTGCTGACGCGCGCCGTCGATCTGCGCGATTAGGGCTTTGGAGTCATCGCTGCCATCTGGGGTGTCCTGTAGCATCTCAACCGCCGCGCGGATTGCGGTTACCGGCGATTTTAACTCATGCGTGACGTGATCGGTATAAGACCGGATGGTCGCCTCACGGTCACGCAGCGCCTCGGCCATGGTGACGACCTGAGTTGCGGTCTGGTGAAGCTCTTTGGTGCCGAAATGCTGGATTGAGGCCGCCTGGGTACCCGCCTCTTGCGCCCCGGCATAGGCCTGCAGGGCTTTGATCGGGCGAAGCAGTAGGCGCACCAGCAACCAACCCAGCCCCGACGTAGCCAGAAAGATCACCCCGCCCAGAACCAAAGCAGAGTTCCGAAATCCGAGTTCTGGCCCCAGATAACGCAGAGCCACCAGACCCGCGAATGACAGACCCAATGTCCCGACCAGCGCACCGCCCAGCACAAATGCCAATGAAGGCCGCCAGCGCCGGGTCACCCCAGCCTCCGCATCCGGATGCCCTGTCCATGCACGGTTTCCACCGCGTCGGGCAAACCAACCTCTGCCAGTTTGTTCCGCAGGTTCCGCAGGTGGCTGTCCAAGGTCCTGTCCGAGACCTGGCTGCGCGCGCCCCAAATCTCGGCAATCAGGGCCGTGCGGGGAACAAGACGGCCCGGTGTTTCCATCAACATCACCATGATCTGAAACTCAGTCCCGGTCAGGGCAATTTCCGTGTCGTGGCAAGCACAGAGTCTTGCGGTCCGGTCCAAGGTCAAGGGGCCGTGCCGCAGATTTCCCGGCGCCGCCACAATGCGATTGGTGCGCCTTAGGATCACCTTGACCCGCGTCACCAGTTCGCGCGGGCTAAAAGGCTTGGTCACGTAGTCATCGGCCCCAAGTTCCAGCCCCAGAATTCGGTCGACCTCATCATCGCGGGCGGTCAGGAACAGGATCGGGACGTCCGAACGGGTTCGAATTTTCTGACATACGGCAAAGCCATCCAGTTCGGGCAGGCCAACATCCAGAACGATCAGGTCCGGTTCGTCGCGAAACGTGCTGATTACGGCTTCCTGACCGTTGGCGGCGGTCGAAACGCTGTAGCCAGCGCGTTCCAGCCCCAGACGCACAACTTCACGCAACCGCGGATCATCATCGACAACTAAGATATTCATATACCCGGACCGATACTGCTCAGATCGGCACCATAGCGGGACAGGCGCCACTTTCGAAAGCCCCATTCCTGCCAGCTGTTGATCGGGTCGGCTTCAAAATAGCACAACGAATTCGGATACCCGTAGCTGATATGCATCCCGGTCATGGGCCCCAACGAACACAGATAGGCATAGTCCGGTTCGGACAGTTTCAGGTTTCGGGTCGCGATCACATGGGCAAAATTCACAAAACTGGCGCAATAGAGGACCAGAACGCTCAGAATGCCGGTTCGCGCGATCAACCAACTATTGGATTTCCTGAACGCTACTTGCCACCCAACCAGCGCCAGACCTGCCGCAACAAGACCCATCCAGATCTGCGCATAGATACGCAGGTAGGTCAGGCCATAGGTGCCGACATATAAATCCAGGCGCATCAATGCCGCACCGCACAGAGCCACATTTTGTGCCAGCCACAACACCATCAGCGGTTTCAGCACCCGATTTTCATCCAGAAACGGCCGCGCTGCCAGGGCGAATGCACCGGCCAGCAGCGCCGTTACCAGCAACGGATATGCGCCGCGATGGGCATAGGATGCATAGCTCATCCCCTCGGGCAATGAGGCCCCGCCCAGCAGAATCGAAAGGTCCAGCACAGTCTGAACACCAATCAGTGCATTGAACACCCAGAGCGCCCGCAGGACCGAACCACCGTTGAGGCCGGGGATTGTCTGAGGGCCTACGAATGGTCGCGGGTTCAGTCCGCGAAGCGGGTGGTTATCGACAAAAGGCCAGATGATCAGCGCAATCCCTCCCCAGAACAGGGCGCGCTGCAGCAGGTGGCCAAAGGCGATATCCGGGGTGACAAGGGATTGGAATACCGGGTTCGCCTCGGCCAGCAAGGTAACAAAAACCATCGTCCCGCCAATCGGCAGACCCCAGTTGCGCAGGAACTGCCGAACCCGCGTCCAGCCGCCTCCGGCATCGCTGACAATCGTGGTTTTCAGGCCGGGTATCGCGCGGACCGGGCCAAGCCAGTTCTTTGGAAGATCAGTCAGAAACCCCAGCGCCAGCAAAAGCAGTTCCAGAACCTGGCCTTTCGGGTGCCTGACCCAGACAATCGCAACGACGAGCCCGGACAAAAGAAACGCGACCGATAATGGTTGAACGAAATCCACGACCGGCAAAACACTCAGCACCAAAACCGTTGCGGGCATAAGCACCCCTTTGCCAGACCGATCCGCGGGCAGGCCGCACAAAAAGACCGCCACAGCAAAGACCGCTAGAGACACACCCGCCTGATGTCCCCAGAACAGGTAATCCGCCAGCGCGACCAGCAAGATAGACCCGATCAAGCGCCACGCGCGACCATCGGTGGCAAACGCCGGGGTTGAACCCGGCGGGCCCTTGGTACCTGAAATCACTGTCTCTTCCGACAGCCACCAAGCGTCCAGCGCCACAGAATTCGGAACTCCAGAAATTATAAGTTGCTGCGCCATTTCTTCCCTCTTGTGTTTTAAGGGACTGGTTTGACCCAAAGGTCGGGAAGCTCGGGTGCAGAAGATCTGCAGAAACTGTGCAGATCGGTGAAATGAGTGTCGGATTTGCAAAGCCTCGCGCGTCCTAGCAGGATGAAACCAACATCGCGGAGGTAAAAATGATCTATGCAATCTCGATCTATGGTCAGGCGGGTGTGTTCGAAGCGTTGCCACAGGACCGTCAGGACGATGTCATGGCAGGACATACGGTGCTACAGAATGCCCTCAGGCAGCGCGGGGATTTCCTGTCTGTCAAACTGATGCCCCCGACTACGGCTGTCACAGTCGAACCCGCGGCTGCCGAAACTCTGCAACCTATGATCGTCGACGGCCCGTTCGCTGAGACGAAAGAAAGTTTTCTGGGCTTGTATCTGGCCGAGTTCAACGATCTGGATGAGGCGCTTGAACATGCGCGAATGATCTCGTCACCTGTCGCCCGGCTTGAGGTCCGCCCCGCCGCCTGGGCAGGCGGGTCGATGACCTTGGATTGACCGCGTGTCGGATTGGCTAGAGGCCACGTTCTTGCAGCAACGCCCGCAGGCCATCGCGGCCCTGACGCGATATTTCCGGGACATCGACCTTGCCGAAGATGCATTTGCCGAAGCCTGTCTAAAGGCCTTGACCGTATGGCGCAAACAAGGCGCGCCGCGCGATCCGCTAGCTTGGCTTTTGACCACCGCCCGTAATGCCGGGCTGGATGGTTTGCGCAAATCCCAGCGCCGCAGCGCAATCCTGACCCGCCACAGGGAAGAATTTCATTCCATGGCTGATGACCCACCAGATCCGGACGAGCTGCGCGACGATGTTCTGCGCCTGCTGTTCATCTGTTGTCACCCGGACCTAAGCCGGCAAGACCAGATTGCGCTGGCCCTAAAAATTGTTGCCGGGTTGCGTGTGGAAGAAATCGCCCGTGGTTTCCTTGTCAGTACAAAGGCAATGGAACAGCGAATTACCCGCGCCAAGAAAAGGATCGCAGGAAGTTCTGTCGCTTTTGAAACACCCACGCCACAGGAGCGGGCTGCGCGTTTGGGCGAAGTGTCTTTGATGATCTACCTGATGTTCAACGAAGGCTGGTCAACCTCGGGTGGCCCGGTGCAAATCCGGCTCAAACTATGCGAGGAGGCGATACGTCTGGCCCGGCTGCTGGTTGCCTTGTTCCCGACGATGGCCGAGCAGATTTCACTGCTGGCCCTGTTGCTTCTGCAACATGCCCGTCGTGAAGCACGGCTAGACGATCAAGGTGAGCTTGTAGCCCTGGAAGATCAGGACAGGGCCCTTTGGGACAAGGCCAACATCGCCGAAGCGACAGCCCTGATGCAAAAGGCCGAACGGCTGAACCAAGTTGGTGTTTACGGTATTCAGGCCGCAATCGCCGCCGTTCATGCGCATGCCCAATCGACAAAAGATACCGACTGGTCTCTGATCGAGGCGCATTATGCCGCGCTCTATCGCCTCCAGCCCTCACCTGTCATCCGCCTGAACCAGATCGCCGCCGGGTCCAGGGTTCATGGCCCACGCCGCACGCTTGTTGCGTTAGATACCTTGGCGAATGATCTGGCGTCTTATCGCTGGTTCCATGCCTTGCGCGCGGCAATGTTGCGAGAGATCGGCGATCTTCCCGCCGCGATCCAGTCCCTTAACCGCGTATTGAACCTTGGCCCGACGGGACCGGAACGTGTGGCGGTCCTGAAAGAAATCGCCGCCTGTGAAAAAGATTTGAACCAGTTGTAGGAAAGGCCGATCCTCACGCGTCCTTTGTTCAGTCCCGCATGCAGCGGGCAATCAAAGGGAGATAAAGATGAGCATTCTGGACATGACCACCGTTGGAAACTCGGGCTGGATCGGGCATTCCGGGCCAGACCAGACCAAGGCCAAGCAATTCTACAAAAATGTGCTGGGCTGGAACATTAACGAGATGCCGATGCAGGACGGGTCAAGCTATGCCGCCGCGGTGGTTGGTGAAACGCCAATCGGAGGGTTCTCGCCCATGCCCGAGACGGATGGAAACTGGACGATCTATTTTACGGTTGCTGATGTCGATAACAGCCTAGCAGCCGCAGTTGCACAGGGAGCCTCAGTCTTGCAACCCGCCATAGATATGCCCGGGGTCGGCCGGATGGCCACTCTGAACGACCCACAAGGCGCTCGGTTTGCGTTGATTACTTATGAAAGCATGGCGTCTTAATCTTGGGCAGACAGGAGAATTCCCATGGAACACACACCGCAAATCGCTCTGCTTGTGACAGCAATCTTTGTGCTTATGAGTATTCCGATGGGAATTCTTGTAGGCATCAGACGATCCCAGACCGGAGTTTTACTGCTGCACGGGGATGACGACGAACTGCTGCGGCGGATTCGGGCACATGGGAACTTTACTGAATATGTTCCTCTGGCGCTGCTGGCTTTGGCGGGGGCGGAAATTGCCGGTGCCTCAGACTGGCTGGTCGGCGGATGCGGTCTTGTGCTGTTGGTGGCCCGCGCCGTACACTATGTCAGCCTGCGTTCCACCCCCGACGGCAAAGGTCGGGTGATCGGTGCCGCACTGACAACATTGGTGATGCTCGTCTTGTCCCTGTCAATTCTTTGGCAGTTGGCGGGATCAGTCTGATGCCAAATGATGAACACCTGAATCAACGTATGCGCCTCGCCCTCGAGGCGCATATTGGAATTTCCGAAATGCGGATGATGGGTGGCACCTGCTTTTTTCTGAACGGCAATATGTTGTGCGGCGCGCGCCGCGACAAAGACGGGTTTGGACGGTTCATGTTCCGTGTCGGCAAGGCCAAAGAGACCGAGGCGCTTTCTAATCCGTTTGCAAACCCGATTGTCCACGGAAAGCGAAAACTCAGTGGGTTTGTCGTTGTAGACGAGGCCGACTGCGATCCGGCTGCGCTGGGTGACTGGCTGAGCCTGTGCCTGGCGCACGCCGCCAGCCTGCCGCCGAAAAGTTGAATATCAGGAGAAGATGATGGATCAGTTCCGCTGCTTTTCGCCCGAGGCCCTTCAGTTTCTTTCTGAACTGCGAGCCAATAACCGACGCGAGTGGTTTCACGCCAACAAACAGATCTATGAGGCCGCGATCAAACAGCCCGCAGAACAATTTGCGGCCCAGATGTCACAGGCGCTGGCCGAGATGACGCACATGCCCCATTCGGTCAAGATCTATCGTATTCATCGAGACGTGCGGTTCTCAAACGACAAGACACCCTATAATCCTCATCTGCGCATGTCTTTCATACCCGGCGATTGCGGAGATCAGCCCCCGCTTTGGCATTTCGGGCTGTCCCCGGATTGCCTGTCCCTTGGGTGCGGCGTCTTCCAATATGAAAAAGCAGCCCTAGAGAAGTACCGGACCGGCGTAGCAGGACCAGCGGGCGATGACCTCATGGCAATCATCAATGATCTTACGGCCAGGAATGTCAGGATCAGCGAGCCCGAGTTGAAGCGTGGACCGTCAGGCTATTCGAGTGACCACCCTCATCTGGACCTTCTGCGCCGCAAGGGGCTTACCGTTTGGACAGATCTTACCGCCCAACCCACCGTAACCCAGGCAGGTCTTAGGGAAGAATGTCTAAATCAATTTCAGCTCTTCCACCCGGTGTTTCAGACCTTGCAATCCCTTGGCACCTAGCAGACCTAACACAGGATCATGTTATCCCTTGCCTTTTTCAACACCAGGGGCCTCACGAAGTGAGATCGTGCAGCAAAGAGTCCGGTGGGCTGTTTGTAGGTCTGACGGGCGGTTTAGCAAATATCGCTGGTTGCGGGAGTAGGGTTTGAACCTTTGGCCTTCAGGTTATGAGCCTGACGAGGTGAAGACGTTAAGCAATTGATCCAGTGGATCAATTTTAGTC
>NZ_FXTE01000010.1 GCF_900182615.1 Ruegeria faecimaris
GAACGCGCCGGAGCAATCACCCCCGTCCCCGGTGGCGTCGGCCCCATGACAATCGCATGCCTGCTGGCCAACACCCTGACCGCCGCATGCCGCGCTAACAAACTCCCCGAACCAGAAGGCCTGACGGCTTAAAACGAGGCCGCCGCTGTTCAAACTGCGGCTGTTCTTTTTTCCGTTCTGATTTAGGTAGGTATTGGCGACCTTTTAGGTCGTAACTAGTGCATGGTGATCGTATCCATTGGCGTGTCGCCTACCAATTCCCTCCGATCCCCCCTACTACGAGCGTTGTGTGAATCCGGACCGCCACGCTCAGGCGAGATTGAGTGCCTGCCAAACAGCCCGGCTGCAGCCCATCAGGCACGTCAATTCGCAAGGCCGTCCTCAGAGCGCGAGATAGCCGATTCCGGCAAACGCGACGACACAACCAAGCCACTGGCTTGGTGACATACGCTCTTTCAAGATTGCCCAGGCAAGGACAACAGTCAGTAGTCCAAAAACCGAAGCCGCGACGGATGCATATTGGGCATTGGGCAACCTACCGGCCGCGACCACACTGAGAATTGCGACCGCATCCAGTAAACCCATTAAGCACAAAAGGGGCAGTGCTTTTGTGCCGGGCCAAATCGACTTGCGAGACGCAAAAGCTATCGCTGCCAGAACCAGAATTGCCGTAAGTCGACCGATTAGAGACACGGTGTATTCGTCGCTGATCTCTGCCGCGTATTGCCCCAGGGCAAATGCTGCGGCGAACCCGGTTGCGGCCAGCAAAGACAAGACAATGGTTGGGCCACGGGCAGGGTAGGTTGTCTCGGTTTTGTCTGAGCGGGCTGCGACGATGGATACTCCGAGGCCGATCGCAATTACGGCCAACCAGTGCCATGCACTGACAGTCGAGCCGCGCCAAATTGCGACGGTGACGGACAAGACCGGATAGCTGGCAACTAGCGGCGCAACCAATCGCACGGGCCCCCGATGAAAAGCCTCGTACATGCTGAGCCCGGCCAAGAGGTAAAAAAAACCTGCTGCAATCGCATAAGCCATCGCGTTGCCCGACATGGGGTTGATGTCGCCCCAGGCTGCAACCATCCCGATCTGCAGGATGGCACCAAAGAGTAACACAAACATAAGCGAGGCGACCACGCTGACGGACTGGCTGATATAGCGGACCGAGAGATCATGAATGCCCCAGCACAACGCAGCTAGCAACCCGAGTGCAAGGGCGCTCATGTAAGGGAAGATTGTTGTAGTGTCGACCATATTGGCATGTGTTCGGTCCCAGATATCAACAGCGCCAAGATGTCACTGTTGATAAACTAATATTCCTGTTATGCAATAAATTAGGCACTGGAGACCCGGAGAATCCACTATGTCCTCGGCTTTGGATCAACTTGGAGGCGAAGAGAGCCTGCGCGCGCTTGTCGAACAATTTTATGATCGAATGGAGGCCGATCCGGCTGTGTATTCCTTGCACCGGCTGCATTTTCGGGGTCACGGATTGAACCATACAAGGCAAGCACAGTTCGAGTTCCTCAGCGGTTTTTTGGGCGGCCGAGCTTATTACCGGGAACGATTTGGCCACATGGATTTACGGGAAATACATGCCCATGTGCCTATTCGCGAGGCCGATGCAGAGCTTTGGCTGGAAACCTTTGACGCCGCTTTGGAAGATTGTGAACTGCGCGGCCCGGCGGTGGATAAGATGCGAACCTCCCTGCGACGTGCGGCATTGATGCTTGTTAACGACGTTCCCGACTGGCGCATCGAGGTGGATAGGAAAAAAGGACAAGAAGTCCCAGAATAGGCTATTTGCAGGGTCTCGAAATCAGTCGTCAAACAACCAACCGTTCAGATTAGATGAAGCGGTCTTAAGTATTGAACGTCATAGAGATTTGCTCGATCGCGATATCGTCGTTTAGGTGTCATCTTTTGCACAGCACCCTTAGCCCATGCCCTGATTGACTGCTTTTCGGCCGCAAGCCAGGGATGGTTCCGATTTCCCAGACAACCAAGGGGCTGCCCAAAGCAGCTGTGCAATGCGGGGATTGGGTTCCCGTCTTAAAGGCGCACAATTTCAACGGAATCCCCGTTTGACGATATGTGTGCAAAAGACGCGCCGCGATCTTCGCCCGGCGCGTGTTGACTGAAAAAACATCCCGGCGTGATCGTTGTTGGTTAATGAACAACAAGGCCGCGGCACAGGCCGCAACCTCGATGTCTTCCAGTTTTACCGGATCAGATATCCAGCGTGTTTTCCTTTTCCCAGCGCGAGAAATGCGACACGAAGGAATTCCACTCCTGATGCTTCATCTTCAGGAAAGCAGACGAGAATTCGGCGCCCATCATG
Organism: Ruegeria faecimaris; assembly: GCF_900182615.1. Taxonomy (GTDB): domain Bacteria; phylum Pseudomonadota; class Alphaproteobacteria; order Rhodobacterales; family Rhodobacteraceae; genus Ruegeria; species Ruegeria faecimaris. The sequence continues at coordinate 2,345 of NZ_FXTE01000010.1, forward strand.
CCCTTCAGGTCTTTGTCTTTGTCGTATTCGCGCAGTGCATCAAGCATGTTCAACGGCAACTTTGGTGCTCCGCGCACTTTATGGCCTTCGGCATACATATCGATATCCCAGCGCTTGCCAGGGTCTGCTTTGGATCGGATACCTGACAGTCCAGCCGCAATGATCACGGCCTGAAGCAGGTAGGGGTTGGTTGCTCCGTCCGGCAGACGCAATTCAAACCGCCCGGGGCCGGGCACACGCACCATGTGAGTCCGGTTGTTGCCCGTCCATGTCACGGTGTTGGGCGCCCATGTTGCACCCGACATCGTCCGCGGCGCGTTGATGCGTTTGTAGCTGTTCACCGTGGGGTTGGTGATCGCGGCCAGTGCTGACGCGTGCTTCATGATGCCACCGAGGAAGTGCTTGCCACGCTCTCCCAGACCAACCTCACCGGTCGGGCCGTCGCCCTCGCCTGCAAACACGTTGGTCTTGGCCGCATCGCCTGGCGCATCCCAGACCGAGATATGCGCATGACAGCCATTACCGGTCAGGCCTTCCACCGGTTTCGGCATGAATGTCGCACGCAGCCCATGTTTTTCAGCAACCGATTTGGTCATGAACTTGAAGAAAGAGTGTTTATCAGCAGTGCGCAGAACGTCGTCAAATTCCCAATTCATCTCGAACTGGCCGTTGGCGTCCTCGTGGTCGTTCTGATAAGGTCCCCAGCCCAGTTCCAGCATGTAGTCACAGATTTCACGCACGACATCATACCGGCGCATCACGGCCTGTTGGTCATAGCAAGGCTTTTCAGCTGTATCGAAAGGATCGCTAATCTGTTCTCCGTCCGGCGTCATCAGGAAGAACTCGGCTTCGATACCGGTTTTGACATGCATTCCTTCGCTTGCAGCTTCGTCGATCAGGCGGCGCAATACATTACGAGGGGCTTGCGCGACATCGCTGCCTTCCATAACGCAGTTGCCAGCAACCCAAGCCACTTCGGGCTTCCAGGGCAGCTGAATGACCGATGATGGGTCTGGAACTGCCAGCATGTCAGGATGAGCCGGTGTCATATCCAGCCAGGTGGCGAACCCGGCAAAGCCTGCACCATCTTGCTGCATGTCGGCAATCGCCTGCGCAGGAACCAGTTTAGCCCTCTGTCCACCGAACAGGTCGGTGAACGAGATCATGAAGTATTTGACGCCTTTTTCTTTTGCGAAAGCTGCGAGATCTGTCGTCACGATTGCTTTCCTTTCCCTGTTGAATTCTAGTTTTTCAAAGCAAAAACGCGGCCCCCATCAGGGAGCCGCGCAGCATCGGTTCAGAACCCTTCCTTGCCCGGGTACCAACTGGTGCCCGCCAAGGGGACACGCGCCATGGCGGCCGCCTCCATTGTCAGGGCACACAGGTCTTCAGGTTCGAGATTGTGCAGGTGATTGTGGCCACATGCACGCGCGATGGTTTGGGCCTCAAGCGCCATCACCTTCAAGTAGTTGCGCAGCCTGCGACCCGCAGCAACCGGGTCAAGACGCGCAGCCAGGTCGGGGTCTTGCGTGGTGATCCCTGCCGGGTCCTGACCTTCGTGCCAATCGTCATAAGCGCCAGTGGTTGTGCCCAGCTTCTGGTATTCGGATTCCCATTTGGGATCGTTGTCCCCAAGGGCCACCAGAGCAGCCGTGCCAATGGCAACTGCATCTGCACCCAGTGCCAATGCCTTGGCCACATCGGCCCCGGTGCGAATGCCGCCTGAGATGACCAACTGAACCTCACGATGTACGCCCAGATCCTGCAATGCCTGAACGGCAGGGCGGATGCATGACAGTGTTGGCAACCCGACATGTTCAATGAATACGTCCTGCGTCGCAGCGGTGCCGCCCTGCATGCCATCCATGACGACAACGTCCGCCCCGGCTTTCACTGCCAATGCAGTGTCGTAGTAGGGGCGCGTGGCGCCAACTTTCACATAGATAGGCACTTGCCAATCAGTGATTTCCCGAAGTTCGAGGATCTTGATCTCAAGGTCGTCCGGCCCTGTCCAGTCTGGATGGCGGCAAGCGGACCGTTGGTCAATGCCTTTGGGCAGGGTCCGCATCTCGGCCACACGGTCACTGATCTTTTGACCCAACAACATGCCGCCCCCGCCGGGTTTGGCGCCTTGGCCAACCACAATCTCAATCGCATCAGCCTTACGCAGATCGTTGGGATTCATGCCATAGCGTGAGGGCAGGTATTGATACACCAGCTTGGTTGAGTGGCCACGTTCCTCGGGCGTCATGCCTCCATCACCGGTGGTGGTTGACGTGCCCGCTGCGGATGCGCCGCGGCCCAGAGCTTCTTTCGCCGGACCGGACAACGCGCCAAAGCTCATACCCGCAATGGTGATCGGGATATCCAGCTCGATCGGCTTTTTGGCAAAGCGCGTGCCCAACGTTACTGAGGTATCGCAACGTTCCCGATAGCCTTCCAACGGATAGCGCGACACCGACGCACCCAGAAAGAGTAGATCGTCGAAATGAGGAACTTTCCGTTTGGCGCCACCGCCACGAATGTCATAGATACCTGTCGCAGCGGCGCGACGGATCTCAGCATTGATCGGATTGGTAAATGTCGCCGACTGAATCGGCAGGGTGCGGGGGATCTGATCGTCCATATCTTTCATACCCTTCTTCCTCAGTAAGCTGCGGAATTGTCGATGTCGAAATTGTAAAGCTGACGAGCCGAGCCATAGCGTTTGAACTCTTCCGGCTTGGCGTCGCTGCCAGCGCGGTCCAGCAGATCCCTCAGAATATCCAGATGCTCAGGGCGCATTTCTTTCTCGATGCAATCAGCACCGAGGCTTTTGACCGAACCACGCACGAACAGCCGTGCCTCGTAGAGTGAGTCCCCCAGCGCATCGCCCGCATCTCCGCAGACGACCAGATTTCCTGCCTGTGCCATGAAGGCGGACATGTGCCCGATATTGCCATGCACCACGATGTCGATACCTTTCATCGAAATACCGCAGCGCGAGCTTGCGTTGCCCTTGATGACCAGCAACCCACCATGGCCTGTGGCCCCGGCATACTGGCTGGCGTCGCCATCGACGATGACCTGGCCGGACATCATATTCTCAGCCACACCCGGACCAACTGAGCCTTGAACCTTGATGGTCGCCTGTTGGTTCATGCCGGCACAATAGTATCCGGTAGACCCCTTGACCGTCACTTCGATCGGCGCGTCCAGTCCGACAGCAATCGCATGGCTGCCTTTTGGATTTACAATTTCCCAGCTGGTTTGGTTGGTCTCGGCGTTTTGCGCCTGCAGGGACGAGTTCAATCCACGCAGTCCGTCTGCCTCTAAATCATAGGTCTGCATTTCAGGCGGCCTTTTCGTGAGTTGTGGGACTGTCGTTGTGCGACCAGAAATAAACGGTGGCTGGTTCAGGTTCCCAAACTCGGGCGTCTTCAATGCCCGGCAGGTTCACCAAGGCGCGGTATTCGCTGCCAAAGGCAACATATTGATCCGTTTCTGCCATCACTGCAGGCTTGCAAGCGATTGGGTCACGTACGACGCCAAACCCGTCTTTGGTCCCTACTACAAAGGTGAAAAACCCGTCCAGATCATCAATGCTGGATTCCAGAGCTTCCCCTAAAGTGGCGCCATTCATCATTTTCCAGGTCAGGTATGCGGCACCAACTTCGGTGTCGTTCTCTGTCTGGATGGTAACGCCTTCGCGGCGCAACTTGCGGCGCAACGAGTTGTGGTTGGACAGGGATCCGTTGTGAACCAGACATTGATCGGACCCCGTGTTGAACGGATGTGCGCCCATTGTTGTCACGGCGGATTCCGTCGCCATGCGTGTGTGTCCAATGCCATGAGTGCCGCTCATGCCGCTGAGGCTGAAGCGGTCTGCAACATCCTTGGGCAGGCCAACTTCCTTGTAGATTTCGAGGCTTTCGCCACGACTCATGATACGAACCGTCGGCCGGATTTCAGCCAGCGCGGCGCGCGCGGCTTCGAACTGACGGGCGGGAATTTCCAAGACGGCATGTGTATCATTGTCTGCCTGACCAACCGTCACGCCAAGACTTTTGCCTAGCTCATCAGCCAAGTCGACGAAGTCCGTTTCGGGGTTGGGGGACTGAACTGTAATCTTGGTTTTGCCATCGGACTCAGAGCCGTAGATTGCAATACCGGCACTATCGGGGCCACGATCTGTCATCGTGATCAGCATGTCTGTCAGCATATTGCCCAGTTGGGGCGCAAGAGACTGGTCTTTGAGGAATAATCCAACAATTCCGCACATGGCTGGCAGATCTCCTTATGTGTTTCATTATGATTCGACGGTACCAACAAATCAGTGGGACATCAATAATCATAGGAAAGTTTTTTTCCTAAGAGGCAATGGGCGCGACCTGTGTTTTTCGCGCCCATTGCAAGCATTCAAGGCTGGATCAATATCGCTCCAACTGTGCTTTCACCTTTTCTTCGTCACCGGTATGGCGCGCCTTTTCCAGGTGCTCAGCTTCGCGGACGAATTGGATGCGATGCCAGCCAACCCAGAAGACGACACCAATGATGACCATTAGAACTTCGTAACCTTGGAAGGGATAGACCGGCCCGACTTCGGCCAGATCCACGGCCCAGTTTGTATAACCATTCGTAGACATATCTTACTCCCTCATTTCACTGCTACGCCACGGGCGGCCAGTTCTTCTTTATCGGCTTCGATAATGGCAGCTTTGGCGTCCTCATAGGCATGGTGTTCAGCGTAATCGAGACCCTGAAGTTCAACTTCTTCCGGGATGCGCAGTACGCCGGCAGCGGATTGCATTTTCGCTAGAGCCCAGCCTGGCAGGAACCCAAGGACAAAGAACATGATGACCGCACCCGTGATCTGACCGATCGGGTTGATGGTTGCATAACCTTCATATGGTGACGAAGGCACGCCCCACAGGACAAAGCCCGCGATGACCAGCCCGACGACACCTGCATAGCCATGCACGGCTACAGCACCGACAGCATCATCCAGCTTGAACCGACGCTCTACCCAGTAGTGCAGATTATAGACGATCACGACGCCGATTGCGGCAATGATCATCGCTTGGATCGGGTGATACAAATCGTTTCCAGCAGACGCGGTGATGATACCGGCCAGACCGCCCGAGAAGGTCCAGAAGGCATCTCCCTTCGAGACGACATAGGCTGCCATCAACCCGCCCGACAGCGACATCAGGAAGTTGAACGTAATCGCCGACAGCGTGGTCGGGGCCAGATAGATGTTGGTTGCAGTCCAGGTGGCGCCAACGATCTGACCGTCGATAACCTCGGGCGAGATTACCGGAACGTTACAGGCGGCATAGAAGCCCCAGAACCCGGTATAGATCAGGAAAATTCCGATGGTCAGCAACCATGGATTATGCGGAGGAATATCCCGCGGCGTTCCATCTTTGGCGAACTTGCCAAGTCGTGGACCCAGTACCATGATCACACCAAGTGCGTAACCACCTGCGATTGCATGGATAACGCCTGACGCATATGCATCGTGATATCCCAAGATGCGCACCATCCAGCCACCATAGTGCCAGCCCCAAGCAGCGTCGATGATCCACCAGACGGACCCGATCATGACTGCATGGACCCACAAAGCTGATGACCTGATCCGTTCGATCACTGAACCAGAAACGATCGAGGCAGCCGTCCACGAGAACAGAAGGAACGCGGCCCAGAAGACCCCTGTGATTCTGTCGTCCAAATTGGTTGCCATTGTGTTCGCCCACGGTAGATTTGCGGCACCTGCTTCGGTGTCGAGACCGCCCCAGAACGGAAAGTTCGGGAACGCCCAGTAGATCCACCATCCAAAGAAGAAGAACGTGACCGTCACCAGCGGGATGATCATGATGTTTTTCATCAATGTGTGCATATGGTTACGGGCCCGGCTGGCGCCGACTTCGTACATGCAAAAGCCCACATGGATGAGGAACATGAAGACGACCGTTACCCAGTAATAAAACTCGGTAAAGACCGTCGTAAGTGCATTTAGATTGCCATCCACTTCGTAGTCTCCCTGTTGTTGCAGCAGGAGGTCTTTCTGCGAAGCATTTCCTGCTGGGAATAATTGTATACTAAGGGGACAATCTCATTGGCGACCTGTCAATAGATATGTGGGGCAAACATCTTTAAGGTCGGTGCTTGATGTATGTCCTCACACGTCAAAAAACGCACTAAGCCACAGATAAAGAAAAGAAATATCAATATTCTCGAATGTTCTTAGGGTGCAAAAATTGCAGGCAAATATTCCCAACAGGAAAAAATTCTGCACACAAGTGTTGATTTTCAACCCAACATCGGCCTCAATATGGGCAACAAAAATGATCAACGGGAGAACCGAACCATGGCCATTCTTTGGAGGACGTCGGCCCTTGCGCAGCGCCACGCCCAGATCGGCGGCGAGCTTGAAGACTGGAACGGGATGGGGACTGCTTGGTTCTATGACCAAAGCCCTGAACGTGCCAAAGCTGACTACGAAGCAATTCGAACCAAAGCTGGTCTTATGGATGTTTCCGGCTTGAAAAAGGTTCACGTGGTTGGTGAGGATGCCGCCTATGTCATTGATCGTGTCACCACGCGGAACGTCGAAAAGATCATGCCGGGGCGGTCGACCTATGCCTCAATCCTGAATGCCGAAGGCAAGTTTGTTGATGATTGCATCATCTATCGCCTGTCGGTGAACACGTGGCTGGTGGTGCATGGCACAGGCACAGGAATGGAGCAGCTGACATCCGTGGCGGCGGGTAAGAATTGTTCGGTCATCTTCGATGATGACATGCATGACATGTCGCTGCAGGGTCCGGTGGCTGTAGACTTCCTGGCTAAGCACATCCCCGGAATTCGCGATCTGGCCTATTTCGGCATCATGCAGACCAAGCTATATGGCTGCCCGGTGATGATTTCGCGGACCGGCTATACCGGTGAGCGCGGGTATGAGATCTTCTGTCAGGCCAAGCACGCCGTTCACTTGTGGGACAGCATTCTGGCTGATGGCAAGGATATGGGCATCGTCCCGGTCCAGTTCTCGACGCTCGACCTGTTGCGCACCGAAAGCTACCTGCTGTTTTACCCCGGCGACAATTCCGAAACCTATCCGTTCGATGGCGATACCTGCGGCGATACACTGTGGGAACTGGGCCTGGATTTCACTGTCTCACCTGGAAAAACCGGCTTTATCGGCGCCGAGAACCACTATGCATCGCAAGGCAAAGAGCGGTTTAAGATCTATGGCGTCAAACTGAACGGCACGACGCCGGCGGATGAAGGCGCGGATCTGCTGCAAAACGGCGAGAAAGTCGGCGTTGTCACCTTCGGCATGTATTCTGATATCAATGGTCACAATGTGGGTATCGCGCGGATGCCGGTCGCATGTGCATCACCCGGCACCAAGCTGACGGTGCGTAACGGCGATGGGACAGAAATAACGGCAACTGCGGAAGAGATGCCGTTCTACGATCAGGACAAATCGATCAGAACCGCAAAGGGCTGAGTTTCAGGGGGCGCGACGGACACACCGTGGCGCCCTTTTCCTATTGAGGGCACAATGTCAAAGTTCGAATTTCCCAAGTCAATCGCAAGCCGCCCGGTCTGGGGCACGCTAGAGGTTCGCCAGGGCGAACATCATCTCATGATAGCCGAGGCTGAAGGGGCCGAAGCCATTCTCGACATCGCAACACCTGACCTGATGGCCAAAACCCATCTGATCTATATCCCGAAAGGCACGGATTTCGCGGAAAAGCTAAGGGCATTGAACCCTGCTCAGTTCTATGAAGGCCCGTCTTTCGAGGCGTCTCTGCCGCGCATTCGTCGGGTTCTGGAGGACGCGCATATGGGATTGCAGGTCTACCTGACCGGCACCGAAGGCATGATGGGGCAGGCCATGAATGAAGTGATGGCTGTGGGTCTGCCACACACGGCGATCCAGACCGAACATCGCGGATCGGTCGCCCGTCGGATGCAATGCGTGCATTGCAAGGGCATCACCGAAGACGTCGAGATTGACCCGTTTGTCTGTTCACATTGCGGCTTAAACCTGTTTGTGCGCGATCACTACTCCCGCCGTCTTGCCGCCTATCAGGGCGTCCGTATCGACGCCGAGGATCATGGTAATGTGCCCGAGTCGAAGGGGATTTACGAATGAGCGGTGCTGAGAAAATTCAGGTCAAGGTGACCGAGATCACTCCGCTGAACGAATTGGTGACGCGGTTCCGGTTCGAACGTATCGACGGCACGCCATTACCAACCTTTTCGGGCGGGGCACATACTGTGGTCGAAATGAAGGATGGTGCCATTACACGGCTTAACCCCTATTCGTTGATGTCGGATCCGTTTGATCAGTCATCTTATACAATTTCGGTTCGACGCGATGATGAGGGCAGGGGGGGGTCGCTGTTCATGCACCGCCAGGTCAAGCTGGGCGACGAGATGACCATCAGCTATCCGGTCAACTTGTTTTCACTGGACTTGCGCGCCCGCAAGCATCTGTTTCTGGCCGGTGGCATCGGGATCACCCCGTTTCTGGCGCAGATCAAACAGTTGGAATTGCTGCACGGGCATTGGGAGTTGCATTACGCGTGCCGAAACACTGCCTTGGCATCTTATGCTGAGCAACTGACAGACAGGCATCCGAACGAAACCCATCTGTACTATGACGATCAGAGCCAGGCGATCGATCTGAAAAATCTGCTCAGCGGGCAACCCTTGGGAACGCATGTGTATGTGTGTGGTCCAAAGGGCATGATCGACTGGGTCCGAAACACGGCTGCCGCCGAAGGCTGGCCCGAAGATTGCGTGCACTACGAAGAGTTCCTGGCGCCTCAGCCCGGCAAACCGTTCGAGGTGCGCTTGGCGGCATCGGATAAGGTCATTCATGTGGGTGAAAACGAAAGCCTGTTGGAGGCCATCGAACGTGAAGGCGTGGACGCACCGTATCTGTGCCGCGGTGGGGCCTGCGGTCAGTGCGAAACCGTTGTGCTCGACCATGAAGGTAATTTCGTTCACCGCGATCACTGGCTGACCGGCGAAGAAAAGGCCGCGGGCAAGAAAATCATGCCCTGTGTATCGCGCTTCGAGGGCAAGTCCCTCGTGCTGGACCGTTGAGAGGAGGCCCAACATGACCATTCAATTCAACGACGAATCCTTCCGCGATGACTATACGTTTCACAACTCGGACTGGGCGATCAAACGCTTTCCGTTTCCGTTTCACGAAGACAGCTATATGTATTCGGTCAACATGGAACAGCATCGCGGCGGGCCCAAAGGATCGGTCTACGAGATGCGGTTCGACGTCGACGAACACTATGTGTCCGAGATGAAAGACCGCGCCATGGTATTGGATCAGGATCCGTTGCGCTGCCAGTCACTGCCGCATATGACTTTGGCCGGTTGGGACTTGCTAGAGCTGATCATGGTCAGCAAATCCGAAGACTATCCCGATCTGTTCGAACTGCATCGCAATGGCAACCAGTGGCGCTGGGTCAACAAACCGATGGGCATTGATCACAGCTTTACCTTCATGGACGAAACCACGCTTCCGTACGGGCCGATGGAATACATCACCCGTCAGGCACAGGGTGATTTCGCCGTGCTGGATCAGCGTGACGAGATGCTGTGGATGGACGCGGGAATGGTGACGACCCAAGCGGATTGGAGCCTGGATTTTGACATCGGAATGAACTTTTTCGAATGGCACGCGCCGGTTCCCAAAGCCCATGAAATGGGCATTTTCCAACGCGCCCTGAAATTCCTGCTGAACATTCAACAGGGTGCCCCGGCACGGCGTCTGAATTGGACTATGACAGTGAATCCGCTGCTGGATACCAGCCCGGAAAACTATCACAAATGGGGTATCCAGAAGACGACGCTGACACCTGAAAACATAGCGCACAAACAGTATCTGCGGGTCGAGTTGCAAACCTTTTTCCGCCTACCGCGTTCCAACGCCCTGGTGTTCCCGATCCGCTGCTACCTGTGTAGTTTTCAGGACCTGATGACCGTACCCAAATGGGGCCGTCGTCTGCATCGGGTCATCCGGGACCTGCCGGTCGAGCTGGCAACCTATAAAGGGTTCATCGATAACCGCCCCATGATGTTGGACTATCTCAGCCAGTTTGACGACGGGTTGCCCACGTCTCCGGGGATCTGGCCGGATTTGGAAACGGAACCACCTTTGTCTAAGTAAGCGAGACTTGCGAAATTTCTCAACTCATATGATTGATCCGGTCGAAGCGCCTTGGCTCATCTCGAGTGACGATTTTGCTTTGTATGACGTGCTTGCGCTGCTTCGCGCGTCATTTCAGTACATGGATGCCCGGATCGACCCTCCGTCTTCTATCCATAGTCTGAACGTGGAAGGAATGCAGGTGCATTGTCAGGGTGGCGGCGAGATCTGGGCCGTTGGGCGACCACTTTTCGCGTGTATGTTTCTGACGCCCAAGCCCGACAGTTTGTACCTTGGAAAGCTTGCGGTGAAGGATGGATTGCGGGGTCAGGGTATCGGCCGCAGGTTGGTGGATCATGCTGTACGCCGTGCTGCAGAGCTTGGCTTACCTGCGCTGGAACTGGAAACACGCGTGGAACTTACTGAAAACCATCGCGTATTTTCGAGGCTGGGGTTCACGATCGTAAGCACGGGCAGTCGCGAAGGTTATGACAGACCCACAGATTTCTTATTGCGCAAACCGATCAGTTTGTCTGCGGATAGCTGATCACTGATATATACCGCGCCGGCAGACTGACAAGCCGTTCGGGCCCATGCGGAGCATCTGCATCAAAGAACAGGGTATCGCCGGGTTTTAGCGGGTAAATCTGGTCCCCGTGGCGGTAATCCACCTCACCGTCCAGCATGTAAATCGTCTCGATCCCGCCATGTTGGAAAGTTGGGAACACATCTGATTCAGCGGTCAGGGTAATCAGATACGGTTCTACGATCACGCCGGATCCGTTGGCACCAATATGTCCCAACAGGTTATACTGATGGTTCGCACGTGTTCCTTCACGCTCCAGTTCGACGCCTTCTCCTGCTTTTGTATGAACCGCCTCGCGGCGTTCTTCAAACTGCCGGAAAAAGCTTGTCAAAGGAACCGAAAGCGCATCCGCCAGCGATTGCAGAGTCGTCAATGACGGCGACGTATTTCCGTTTTCGATCTTGGACAGCATGCCAATCGACAGGCCGGTCAACTGGGCCAGCTCTGCGACCGTTATGTTCTGCTGTTTGCGAAAGGCACGAACCTCGCGGCCGATGGCAACTTCAAGAACTTTCTCTCTGTCACCCGAACGAACGGAATGTGGGTCCTGCGTCAGGTTTGCTGCCATTTCTTTGTCGCGTTTTTTCAATTTCATTCTTTCAACGTCTTGCTACACGTGTCCAAACCGGTTCTGCAAGCAGGCGCGGCGCAATACCCAATTCTATTCGGATTACCATAGCATCAGTTTTTCCTGATAGTAATATAATCATGCTGACAGAAAACAGAATAGAGATCGGATTCTCACTGTTTGACGGCTTTCACGGCTCTGACGCCGATGTCCTAAATCAAGGTTCGGCAGCTGTGGCAAGGATGCTTGGTACACCAGAACGTCTTAGGTTTTGACCCTTTCATCGGGCACTTCCACAGGAGACCTCAACCAGCGACGCGGATTGACGCCGATCACCCTTAAGAACTCGCGGTTGAAGTTCGACTTGGTGTTAAACCCGCTGGCCAGCATCGCCTCGGTCACCGATTTTCCAGTCTTCATTACGGCGCAAGCGTGAGAAATCCGATGCCTATTGATGTAGCGAGACACATTCTCGCTTTTGCCTTTGTTGATTGCGCTTGAAAGCTGCTTTTCTGGAACCTGCAATTTTCGGGCCAACCGGGCCAGTGTGAGATCGGGATCGAGATATGGCTTATGTGTTTCCATATAGGCGTCGAGCTTTTCGACAATAGCGGTGTCACGGGTTTTATCTTGCTTGGAATACGCATCGCGCGTGTCAGAACCAATGCTCTGGCTTTCGATTGCATGCGATAGGCTGAGCGCCCCTAATATGAGCAATGTGATTGCGGAAAACAGGCTTGGCAGCCAGAGCAAGACCTCGGTGTCTCCTGATGCAAGGCGGACTGCAATGAATATGTCGCTGCCTGCTGAGGCGATCAAAGCGATGGCCAGAACACGCCAAACCCAAACAATCATGCGCCCGTTTTCTAAGCGGCTATGGGGCAAACAATCTTCGCCGCGCAAGAGCATAAACGCGATGGCGATACCGTATGCCGCAAAGAGAAAGGGGATCAACACGTCCAGCGCTTCGGGTTGGGTTGCCAGAAAACTTATCGCAAGGGCCGGACCTACCGCATGCAAATACAAGTCCTGTCTGCGCAGATAACCCACCGAGGCCTGACGAAAGGACAGCCACGCGGATGCGGCAATTACAGTCGCAAGAATGGGCTGAACGACCCTGAGACCCGTAAAGCCATAATATTGCACAAGCGCGATAACCGCACTTTGTGCTGCGCAGCATCCGATGAGGACCAAAAGCGTGGGATGGGTTTTGCGGGTCAGAAAGCGATGTAAAAGAAAGCCCGAAAGCAGCAGGGCAGTAATCATTGGGATTGGTAGAACTGGCATCAGGGGGGTCCGTTTTCGTCTGTCATAGGACCTAAATCCTGATCTGCGCGACCTTAAACCGGATTCAGGTCGTATGAAATCCCGACAGCGTCTGAATGTAGGCCGACACTAATGCCACCCTACAAAAAAGGCGCGCCATGAAACTTCCTCTTCTTACCCTCGTCATGACCCTTTCGGCGGGTACGGAAATTGCTGCACAAGATGTCGGCCTCGTCGAATTGACGATTGCCGCACCTCATCATGATCAGGACATGCAAATGGCTGTCATGTTCCCTGCGGCAGGTCAGCGCCAGACTATGTTTGCAGAAAATGCAGTGTTCTATGGAACAGCAGTAGTCGAAAACGCCAAGCCGGTGCCAGGGCAACATCCGGTTGTTCTTCTCTCACACGGATGGGGCGGCAATTATGCACGAATGGCGTGGCTTAGTGCGGGGTTGGTCTCGCAAGGTGCAATCGTTGTGGCAGTAAACCATCCAGGCAGCACGACCTTAGATTTGGATTTCGCTACCGCATTTAATCATTGGACCCGCGCCCAGGACATGTCCGCCGCGTTGGATCACGCGCTGCAAGACCCGGTTTTCGCCCCCCTCATCGACACTTCACGGATCTACGCCACGGGCTTCTCTTATGGTGGCTGGACAGCCCTTTCGCTTGCGGGCGTCCAGGGCAATCGTGACGGATTTTTCGATTATTGCGAGGCCGCAGGGGCAGGGTCACAATTTTGCGCAAAGCTGACGGCAGAGGGCGTCAATGTAACCGCAATCGACCAAGAAAAATATGAGGCATCTTACAAGGATCCACGGGTCAGTGCCGTCGCAGCCATTGATCCGGGACTAACTTGGGATCTTGCGTATAAGGATGTGCGGGACGTGACAGCCTCGCTTTTTCTGATTGGATTGGGTGACGGGGCCGACAGGCTGAATGCAACAGACACGAGCGCTCTGGGAAGCAATTTTGAGGCGCTGGTTCCTCAGGCCGCGGTGATGACGATCGCGCCCGCAATGCATTTCACCGCGCTTGGATTATGTAAGCCCGCCGGTGAAGCGATTTTGATCGAAGAGCAGGACGATCCTGTTTGCACTGATCCCGTGGGAACGGACCGCGCCCAAGTCCTTGACATGATAATTGACAGTTTGGCCGCTCACTTCGATCTGAATTAGTGTATTTCGGACACTTACATATCGGCATTGCATCCAATGGTGCGGGCCGACCATACCCCTCAGCGGTATACCAAAAATTCGTAGTTGGATTGCCGCTACCTGCCACTGGCTTTCTTCGTGCCCCGGTGATGGGCGAGGTCGATGAGCCGTCTGAATGTTGGGCATTCCAAATGCGATGGCGCCGGGCAATCCGCCACATGTCGCAGGGTATCGCGCAGCGCCGTCAGCTCGCGGATTTGCCGATCCAGCGCATCCGCACGAATGTGAAACTCTTGCCGGGGGATATTCGGAGTTCCATCAAGGCCGAACATCCCCGAGATTTCCTCAAGTGAAAACCCTGCAGATTTGCCCATCGTGATCAGGGCTAGTTGCAATAAGACATCCGGCGTGAACTGCCGACGAAGCCCGTGCCGCGCAACAGACGAGATCAGGCCAAGCTCATCATAGTAACGCAGCGTTGAAGTTGGGGTGCCGGTCTTTTTCGACACCTCGCCTATATCCAAAAGTTTCATGCTTGACCTCAAGTCGACTTGAACTCGTAACGTCGCCTTCTGTAGCGATTCCGACAAGAGGAAAATAGTCGTGCACATCAAATCAAATGCATTGAAGACAACGAGACCCGGCGCTTTGTTGTGTTTCTCCCTGTCCATGCTGCTGGCCTCATTGGGCACTAGCATTGCCAATATCGCCTTGCCTGCAATCGCCCAGGACCTGAAGGCGCAGGTACATCAAGTGCAATGGGTGGTGATCGCATATCTCGCGACACTGACGCTGTTCTCTGTGTTGGCTGGACGACTTGGGGACCGCTTTGGACGACAGCAGATGCTGATCTTCGGGCTTATACTTTTCGCGCTGGCCTCTGCGTTTTGCGGCTTGGCGCCTAATCTTAAGGTGTTGAGTGCCGCGCGGTCTCTTCAAGGAATTGGCGCTGCATTCCTCATGGTGCTGACCGTCGCACTCGTTCGCGATATTTTTCAAACAGAGCGTGTCGGGCAAGCCATGGGCCTGTTGGGCACGATGTCGGCGGTCGGAACCGCACTGGGACCTTCGTTGGGTGGCGTGCTGATTGGAAAACTCGGGTGGCAAGGAGTGTTCTTTGTCCTGGTGCCGATGAGCCTGACTACGGCCATTTTGGCCGTTCGGCTTTTGCCTGCAAGTGTTTCCTCTGGGATAACACCTCTGGTCGGACTAACTGCACTGCGAAAGAGCGGCGCAATCCCCGGCCTTGCGGCAAATTTTCTGGTGGCAAATGTGATGTTGACCACTTTGCTGATAGGCCCCTTCTTTCTGGGGCAGTCTCTTGGGCTGAGCGCGGCGAAAGTGGGGCTTGTCATGTCGGTCGGACCAATCATATCGATCTTCCTCGGCGTCCCATCGGGTCGGCTAGTGGATGCATGGGTGGCGGCGCGTGTTCTGTCGCTTGGGCTCATTGCTCTGACCACCGGGACCTTTGCGCTTGCGGTCCTGCCAGTCGCATTCGGTGTCATTGGTTACATTGGCGCTATCAGCATCCTGACACCGGGATACCAGTTGTTTCAGGCCGCCAACAACACCATGATCATGGTGGGGGTTCGGGCAGATCAGCGGGGGACAGTTTCAGGGCTGCTTGGCTTGTCGCGCAATCTGGGCCTTATTTTCGGCGCCTCTGTCATGGGGACGGTCTTTTCCTTTGGGATCGGGGCCCGCACCGTCGAGGCAGCATCTGCTGAAGCGATTGCCAACGGGATGCAGCTCACCTTTGTAATCTGCGGGGTATTGGCCATCGTGGCGTATTGGCTTTCGCGTCGAACTTCGTTGAAGAGCATCACCAGTAAGACAGTCGCGAGATAATGATAAAGGAGGTCGCAGTCCTACCGATGAACACTTTTAAACCTGTCCCAATAGACGGCTTGAACGTACAGATTTGGGGGCATGGCGATACGCCCGCGCTCATTTTCCATGGGGGGCCAGGGTCGGGTCTCAACCCGCAGCACACAGCCTATTTCGACGCCGACCGCCATCGGGTGGTTCTTTTTGACCAACGCGGAACAGGGTTGTCGGGCAGAGCTGGTCGGGTCACTGTAAACACGACCCAGCACACCCTACGCGATGCCGAGGCTATCCGGATGGCCCTGGGATATGAAGATTGGATAGTGCTGGGTGGTTCATGGGGTGGCGCACTGGCATTGGCCTACGCATCCGCTCATCCTGATCGGGTACGCGCATTGATCGTGCGCAGCACGCATATCTGCCGCCCTTCAATGGACCAGTGGATGTTGCGCGATAGGGCAAAGCGTTTCGAAGCCGGGCAGCGTGCGCGCGGCCTGTTTCTCGATCCTCTCGATGAGACAGAACAGCTCCATCCTGCCATAGCATGGTTTGCCCGTATGGAAGATAATGACGCGCAAGCACGTGAGGCAGCCCGCCGTGTGATGGCGCTTGAAGATGCATTTCATGGACCGCAACCCGGCACTGTGCGGCTTCCGGCATCCGTCACCCAAAGCGACATAAATCGCACCCGCGTGTACCTTTGGTACTGGCTTAATAATTTCTTCCTACCTGCTACCGGCCCCGGAGATCCAAATACAATCGCCGTACTCCCACATCGTTTGATCCATGGGGCGGATGACCTAATATGCCCGATTGAACCTGCCCGTGCCTTTGCCCAAGCTGGAAAGCTTCAATTTGAGGAGATTGAGAGACTGGGTCACAACGGTTTGGCGCCGCAGATGATCGCTGCTGTGCGCCAAGCCGTAGAAGATTTGAGCGGTTGAGTATCAAGCAGAAGCGCGTTCTCAAATCGGACAATCGCGGCAATTCCGAGTGCGCGCAATTTGGGTTCAGGGCATCGTCATTTTTTTGGTTGCGTGAGGTGGCTGAAGCAAAGCGCGATGCCTGACCGCCTTCGATTCCGTATGCGAGAGACAGGGGACAATTCTGGCTGGTCATTTCGCTTCGCGCGTCGATGTTGCTCAGCAGTTTATATCGTTTTGCCGGTAATCTTTTGGTCGAATTTTGTGCCAAGGCGACCCATCTCACCCGATTTAAAAAGCTGTTTGTTCTTGCTCGGCATTCACGTTGGCTGTGGCACCTAAAAGCCCAATGGCAGGAATAGTTAAGTTATCTATGAGGCGCATGTTTAGCCTCGCCCGGTGCCAGCTTCGTATGAGGCAGATGATTACAAATCGAAATATTTTTCGAAGCTATTTTCTGCATATGTGCAATCGAAATAGAAAACTCCGACCACGGGCAATACTGCACCGTACCTTCGGGGCAGGATCACTTTAGTCAGCTACAACCTCAAAGGTGACAACGATGGCGGTGTTTTCGCTGCCTTTGGTGTATACGCGCCCCTGATACTGGCCGGGTTCTGCCAGATCATGAATGGTGAGGCTTACGGCAACGTCGACGGCCTGTCCCGGGGGAATACGGACTGCGGAAGGTTGGATGCTCATCTTGTCGGTTGGCAACACGTTGCCGTCGCGGCTGATCATGTCGCCCGGTTCGAACTGCAAGTCGACAACGTCTGCTCCGGCAGGTGCAGCAAAGGACAACAGAATGGTTCCTGTCTCACCGGGCCTGCAGGGCTTGCGGCAGTGAAAGGGTCCGTCCAGTTGTTGTGTGGTGCTGTTTTCCGCATTCAGAATGCCCCGTGCGATCTGAGATATCGGAAGTGTATCCTGCTCCGGAACGGCCTTGGTGGCCGTGCGGAGAGCGCTGACAAATGGTTTTCGCTCGAAATAAGGCATAGCTCAATGTGCACAGCCTACAGCGTTTAGTAAATGACAAACTTGAAAGGAATGCGTATTGGATTCGGCGGTGGATTCACGGGATTTCGAAATTTAAGATATTGAATATCTACAAAAAAATAGGGCGAGTGTTAGACCTGACGCGCCACCAGATAATCCATGAACTGACCAAGAAACGCGCGCGGCGCCGCGTTGGTATTTGCAAATACAACATCGAATTCCCGACGGGCCGCCGCAAGCAGGTCATTTGCTGCGGCCTGAGCATATTCAATGCAAGAATAGTGGTTCATCCGCGCCAATACCCATTCGACCTCTTGCTCCGAACGGGCCGTTCTTGGCTTTTCTAGAAACTCTGACAGTCGGGACTGTTCCTGCCGATCCGCCTGCGCCCCAAGACGTCCCAGCATCAGCGTGCGTTTGCCTTCGTAGATATCCCCACCGATCTCTTTGCCGTATTTACCCTGGCTTCCCACAAGATTCAGAACGTCATCCTGGATCTGAAAGGCGGCCCCCAGAAAAAAGCCGAACGCGTTGAAGTCATCCAGATTCAGCGCCCCGGAGGCGACATCGTCCGGGCGCGCGATCAGGGCACCTATACGCATCGGGTGAATGAAGCTGTACCAGCAGGTTTTCTTCAGACACATGGTCAGATAGTCGGACGGGCTGAGGTCAAGGCGATTGTCTTTTATCCATCCCAATTCAAGGGCTTGGCCCTCGATCGACTCTTTCAGCAGGTGATCAAATTCGTCCACCACACGCGCGCCGGTCATCGGGCCCAGAGGGCCGAGGTTCTGGCGCAGCAGGCTTAGCGCCAGAGATTGCATGCCGTCGCCGATATTGATCGCCAAGGGCACACCAAGACGTTTGTGCATACATTCCCGACCCCGTCGGAAATCGCTGAGGTCTTCGATATCGTCATGAACCAGAAATGCATTGTGCAGCAATTCGATGACCGCAGCAGCAATTTCGGCATCCTCGGCTTTTCCGCCGAATGCTTCACACGTGGCCAGAAGAAGGGCAGGTCTAAGCCCTTTGCCCGAGGTTTCGATATAGTCCCGCATAGGCCCATAGAGATAGGCTTGCGGCTCACCCGTTGGCATTTTGTCCAACAGTACCTTGCGCGCCTGATCGCCATAACGCGTCAGCTGCTCAAGGAAGCCTTGCGTGGCCGCGGATGCCGGCTGCGCCTTGGGAACAGTCACCTGTCAGCCCTTCTGTGTGATGATGACTTTGCGACCGGACGTGTCGGTTGGCGGTGAGGTCGCCTCAACAATGCCGATCGCCAGATCTTCGGCAAAGTCCGCGCCGGGGATCGGTGTGTCCCGGCCCGGCAGATGCGCGGCCATCAGATTATAGAGCTCAGGAGGTGCCGCGACCATGCGCAACGCGTCCGAGATCGCAGGGTCTTCGACAATTCCGCCGGGCTTGGAGTATTCGGCCGTCAGCGGACCAATCGCGGCCAGCGGTCCTTGCCCACCACGTTTGGTGCCGGTGGCGTCTTGTCCCATGCGCAAAGCGGCCTCGACAGCGATGGCAAAGCGTTCATCCCAGGGCTCACCCGCCTGATATCGGGCATAGTCATAGGCCCGCAGGGGTTGCAGGATGTCGGGCTCATGCAGATCCCAGATTTCACAGGGCTGCGCCTCAGAACCACTGCGCCGTAGGATGGCATTGACGGCTCTTCGGGCAGCCTCATTTGCGCCTTCCATGGTGGCCAGGTCGGTGTTGGTCCGGACGTAGTCGGACGCAAGCATAAAGTTCGGAATCAGCGTCGCCGCTTCGGGCCGCAGCCGCCAGCTGTTAATGCGGTTTACCAACAGCGGTTCGACATTGCTTTCTCGGGCAGGATGATCGGGGTCCTCAACGATGTCGGGATCCAGGAACCAATAATGCAGTTCTTCATCCCTGAGGACGATGTTGCCATCAACGTTCAGGCTGCGTTTGAGCTGTTCCCAGACCTCTTTGGCGATTTCTTCACGAGAGCTGTCGCGCGCGGTTTTTCCGTTCGTGCCCGGCTTGTCCCATTCGGAAATATCGACCGAGAGTAATCCCTTGGTCTTACCATCGGCCCAGTTTTCAAAATCTATCTGGGACCAGAATTGTTTTTGCGAAACAGCCGTCAGCGCCCAAGGGCTGTCGATAAAGATCACATGGCCATGGGCTAGTTCAACATCCTTGGTCAGGTAAAACTGTATGCCATTCATCCATTGCACGTCTTCGGCAAGCAATGGCAGCTTGGCCAGACCCGGATCTACCTTTGTCATGGCCGGCGTCACCAAAGGTGCAATGCGTTCAATGGGCAAGGCGCTGATGAACCAATCACCGGTGACCTGCTTTTGCGTGCCGTCCTGTTCAACCGTGGCGCTGGCAATTCGGCCGTTTCGGCATTCAATCCCGGTCACCTTGGAATCGAAATGGTACACCACACCCCGGCTTTTCAGATATTCCAGCCAAGGCTGAATCCAGACCAGATTGGTTGGCCCGTTCAGCAGCCTGTTGCTGGTCGCCTCGGGTGTTGCGATCCCAAGCTGCAGTTGAATGGCGACATCGCCGACGGTCTTGGTGCTTGCGGTTGTCGCTTTGGCCGCCACCAGTGACCGGGTCAGGCCGATTGCCAGAAACTTCTGATAGGCTTCGGACCGCTCCGCGGCGCCGATGAATTCCCACCAGCCGATACGTTCATACTCATCGAACCGGCGCTCTTTGCACGAGGTCGCTATGCGCCACATGCAACCAAGGAAATGTTCGATATCCTCAAAGTCGATTTCGTTGCGCGGCGAGATTGTATAGGCAAAGGTCTTGAGCGCATTGGCGACCTCTTTTAGCGATTGTGGAAACCGCTCGGGTACGATGATACCGGGGTGGTCGAACTGGCTGACCAATACCTGGGTTGTCGGAACCAGATTGTCGTAGCAGGTGCCCTTGTCATAATAGGGCGTGCGCGACATCGTATTGGTGATGTGCCGGTAGAAGTTGGGGAAGAACCGGAACCCATGTTCACCGGGCAACCAGGGGCGTTTGACACCGGGTGGCAGGTCATAGCCGTGCATCCCGATCCAGTCTTTCAGCGCTCTGATATGTTCCTCTTTCGAACCGTGATCGTCTTCACCTTCAAGCACGGGAATGCTGCGTGCCTTGCCGCCGGCGATAAGCTGACGCTCATACACTTCGACTTCGAAACCCCGTTCGATCAGCTCATGCGCGGCGCTCATCCCGCCGACGCCTCCGCCTAATATGACCACCTTTTCAGCCATCGGATGTTCCTTTCGCGGAATAGACGTCAAATCGCAGGGTGATGTCGGACAGGCTGGCCTCTCCGATCCCGAAACCCTGCAGACGGTTGATCCACATATAACGCGGATTCGAGGTCAGATACCGGGGTGCCAGCCGAACCGGGGCACTGGGTGGCAGCTTGCCCTTGGCAAGGGCGGCATAGCCATCCGTACCGAAATCGCAGATCCCGGTATCGTCGAACATGACCGGGGCACCGCCGGTTGTCGGATTGATCAGCGCCTTGGCATGCAGAATACCCACACCATCAGGGCGCACGCGCATCCAGTCTCCGCCCACGGGCTCGATCGTTCCGTTCAGGTTCGGGCCGGTCACGGTACCGCCTTCTTTGATCGCAAAATGCAGCCATATGCCATCGGGAGTTTCACCCGATGGGTTGAAGTTGCCCGAAAACGGCACCTCAAAATGGGCGATATGATCCAGCACCGGGCTGGATGTCTCGTGTTTTGGCGCGCGATCTTCTGGTTTCGGCGCGACCGCGTTTCCGGGGTCATAATCGCGCCCGCCCGAGGTCAGAACCGGCCGCCAGGTCATCAGTTTTCCCACAGCGGGAACCGGCAGGGCCGCTGCAAATTGTTGCAACCCCGATTGTGGATCCTGACCCAGTGGCCACCCACGGACAGCCCGTTCAGGTCCGTCCCCTTCGCGATAGAACAGGCGCAGCGTGTCATGCGGAGATATCGCAGGCCCGGCCTCAACCAGAACCCGCTGTACCCCGGTGGCTGCCTGAAAGGCGGCCTCGGACCAGCGCAGGGTGACCCCGCCGTCGCTGAATTCCCGCATACCCATCGCGCCGGTCAGCACGTGATGGTCGAGATAGCCTGAGCTTCTTTGATCCTGAGGCGGAATTTCTGCTGAACGCGGAAGATATGATCGCCATCTGCCGAGGTCTGCAGATATTTGACCGCAATGTCAGAAGGCACAACAATCTCAACCGGTGCGCCCTGCAAAGACACCAGCACGGCCTTGTTCACCGGAAATGCGCCAGACCGCAGCAGCGGCCCGTCCAGAAATGGCAGAATGCTGTCGCGGGGCAGGACCATCGAGTTTTCCATCGGTGTCGTGACCGCCTGGAACAGGCCGTTACCCATCACACAGGCATAGGGTCCAAGATGACCCAGGGATTCCAGTTGACTGATCCCCGCAACCACGGCCTCGAAAACCTCGGGGCCGGTTGGCTTTTTCTTCGAGCCGCTGGAAACCGGCTGGGCCTCACCTGCTTCCAGCAGACCTTCGTAATGTCCACCGCCGCTGACGGTATAGACCGGGGGCAGCGTGACAGGTGCACCGGGCGCGGGTTGGGGGCCTTCACCAGTGCCGGCCTGACCGTTAAAGATGATCTCATCCTCGACCCGTGCGACAATGGCAGCCGCCCGGCGGAACATGATCAGCGCAGCGGCCAGTTCGGGATCTGCAAGCTGTGCACCTTTGACATGGACGTTCACCGACACTGTCGACAGCCGCGTCGTGTCAAAGTCATTCACGCCAAAGCGCATCCTTGGGCCGGTCGCTTCTGGGACCAGCTCGAGCTTGTTCAGAGGAACCGATTGGGTATCAGCCGGTAGCGGGCCGTAGAGCGGCAGGAAACTGGCAGCAATACGCGCGCGCAACGCTTCGTCGTGGACGGCCTTGTTCACGGCATCCCACTGCTGCTGGTCCAATTCAAGTGCTTCGGTCATCGTCTCCCCCTTCTGGATGGCACTGCGCGGTTAAATCTGGCAGCTATCTAATTTCATAACGTTTTAGCAAATTTGTTCAGGCAATCCAGAGCGCGTTTCTCTTGAACAACTGCCCCGATGTCACGTGCAAGCTGCAGGGCTTGATTTGCCTCAGTGACAGCTTGGTCAAGGTCGCCACGGGCGGCCAATGCTTTAGCGCGCACACGGTGATATTCCGGCTTGTTCAACATCTCTCCACGCTCCCACCCGGGCGTGCAAACATGTTCAAGCCGGTTCAGGGCATCCTCGATATGACCCTGATCGATCAACAGCTCGGACAGGACAATCTGGTTTTGCGGGAAGGTAAAGTTGCCGCCAGCTTGGGACACAAGGTCCATATAGGTCCCGACACGAGCAGCCCCCCCGATCACGTCACCTTTGCCCGCCTGAGCCAGACCCAGATAGATATCCTGCATTGCGTGAAGATACAGGAACCCTTCTTCGTCCGCGATCCGACGCGCTTCGTTCATCGTATCGTCCAGCAAGTCCCATTCGCCCGCATACGGAAGGAACATCGACGACGCGCCCATAATGTAGACAAGGTTGGGGGCGTGTTCGAACGGCTTGCTGATTTCGATCGACTTCAGGCGGGCCTCTTCGGCCTCGTCGAATTTGCCAAGCTGCCACAGAAGACAGCCCTGAATGGCAAAGAACGACGCGCTGGTCGAGGACTGGGTCATCGGCATCATGGCCATGTCAAGCTCGGGCGTGATCAGGGCAAGGCCCCGTTCAAGCTGTCTTTCGCAATCGGCGAACTCGCCGCGGAAATAATGAGTATAGCTGAGCGCTCGAGCAGCAAGGACGTTTGTAACCGGATCCGGTGCAAGGCTGGCCATGCCGTCAAGGGCCTGCGCCATCTCAAGTGCGCGGTTCATCTGGCCCGACACAAAGAAATGCGTCCATCGGCAGAAGGTCGCGGCAAACAGGGTTTCGCCCGCACCCAGCGCCTGTGCAAGATGCATCGCACGGGCTGCGGTCTGCCCAACCTGTGTGGATGACCAACCGTGTATCGCCATGAACGCAGGCAACACATTCATCTGAACGCCAAGCTCTACCCCATCTCGTTCGGGACCGCCGGGCATCGTTTCGATATTGCGCAATGCGGCCTGAAAAGCGGCAATCGCCGGTAGGTTCGCAAGGCGGCTGAGGGCCTGTTCACCCGCCAAAACCCAGTGGGTAACAGCCTCGCCCTTCAGACCACCGAGATCACAGTGATGCGCCACGGTATCCGGTGTCGGGTTACCAAAAGCCTTGTGACCGGCCAGCAATTCTTTGGCGATTTTCAGGTGAATCTGTTCCCGGTCTTCAAGTAAAAGCGACTGGTACGCTGTATCCTGCACCAGCGCATGGTGGAACGTGTAAGTCGGCGCCCCGGCTTCGCTGGTGATGGATACCAGACCTGCACCGATCAGTTGGATCAATGCCGATTCCACATCCGTGTCCTTGGGCGCTACCGCATGGATCATCGCCGACGTGAAGCTGCGGCCAATCACGGATCCCAACTGCGCTACAGGTCGCGCATTTTCCATCCGGTCCAGCCGCGACATCAGCGAGTCATGAAGAGTTGCGGGGATACTGAGTGTTCCCATTACCCCGGCATCGATGGGCACGTCCTGCGGCAGCTGATCCAGAACCGCCTTGGTCATTTCCTCGATATAAAGCGGCACACCATCGGCTTTTTCGACAATCTGTCTGACCAAAGTGACCGGCAGGCTGCGCGGTACGGCAACACGGCGCACCAGTTCAGACGCTTCGAGAACCGAAAGAGGTGTCAATTCGACGATTGACGCGCGGCCTTCAAAATGTTCCGGAGGCTCGTATTCAGGGCGGTGCGTCAGAACCACAAGGATGGGCAACTGGTCCAAGGCGTCGATCAGCGCGTCCAAGGCATCCAGCGTGGTTGCGTCCGCCCAGTGCACATCTTCGAATACCAACAGCAATGACCCGCGTTCATCGCAGATGCTCCCGGCACAGCGGATCAGCAAGTCCAAAGATTTGCGGGCTTTCTTGATCGGATCGGGTTCGACCGGAGCGTCAGTTTCAAACCCGGCCAAATCCAATAGCAGCGCAGCATCTTCTTCGGTCAAACGAGAGGCGTTTTTCGCGTATTCCCTGATCGACTCGGTTACCTTGTCGGTATCAGTCTCATCCCCTGCAAACCGCCGAAGCTCGGCACGCAGCGGGTGCAGGGGCAAACTGGCAAGATGCGGGACACATTGCAGGGTCATAGGCCTTTGTCCCAGCGTTTTGCTGAGGGAATTGATCAGCCGCGATTTCCCGATACCGGCCGGGCCACCAACCAGCGCAACCTGACCCGATCCGCGCAGCACATGATCCCAAAGCCCTGTCAGGCCGGTCAGGTCGTCTTCGCGGGCAACCAATTTGACCGTGGACTTGCCGGTGCGCGCGTCGAACCGGCTGGCGGCGATCTTTTCGTCAATAACGCGGAAGACCGAGCGCTCACCATCAAATCCCTTCAATTCGTGATTGCCGCGCGGTTCAAAGTTGAAGGCCCCTTTTGTCAGGCGCCATGTCTCGGACGAGACGACAACTTCACCGGGATTGGCCAATCCCTGAAGGCGTGAGGCAAGGTTGGCCGTTTCGCCAACAATGAAATCCTGTGTTCCCAGGCTGGCAGAGGAAACAACCCCGACAACGACAACTCCGGTTGCGATTCCCGCGCGCAGGTCCAGGTTTTCACCGAACTTGTTTTCCAGATTCTGAACCGCTTCGATGGTTTCCAAAACTGCACGCACCGCGCGCTCGGTATCATCTTCAGTGGCTTTCGGATATCCGAAATACATCATGATGCCATCGCCCTGCTTATAAGCCAGGTGGCATCCGTGTTGTTTCATCGTGCCGATGGCGGTGTCCAGATACAGATTCATGATCTGCATCAGCTCTTCCGGATCATGCCGCTGTGCTAATTGCGTGGACCCGACCAGATCGCAGAATACAAGCGTCAGCTGTCGCCGTTCGGCCACGCGGGACATTGCGGGTCTGTCGGACGCTTCCTGAAGCTTCAGTTGTGCCTGTGTTTGCCGAAAACGTTTCCTTTGACCGACAGTCAAACCCAGATCTCGAAGTTCCGGGTCTGTCAATTCGTCCAATATTACGTCGTCTATCCCTTCTTCGAGAAACCGCGCGCTGAAGTCATGTAGATCGGCGTTTTGCAGAATAGTTGAAAGGCGTGTGGATTTCCCGATGACAGTCGTCATTGATCAGCGCTTGCCCCCTGGTACTTCTTCGGCACATCGTTGCATGCCTCATTCGCGTCAATATCGCGCCGAATCCAAAAGATTGACGTGGTATAAGACCAATTTGGTAACAAGTGTGGCAGATGTCGGGCCGAATTGCTATGATATTGCGGTCAAGCCTCCCAAATGAATGGTTTTGTTGTCAAATCGAAACCAGCCCGGTGTGGTCGCACCACTCAGACGCAATTTCGGTCGGTCCGAGGTTAATTGGCACCAGGTACAAGGCCTCAGGGGTTCAGGTTAATCCGGGCGGAAACCAGTGGCCTGACCGGATGGCTGTAAATATGCCGGTTGGTCACAAATGCGTCGCGAGCCCTTTCGCGGGCCATAGCTCTTGGATAAAAGAATAACGCGCCAGCACCGAAACGCCGGCCTTCGATGTCTTCATTGAATTACCGGGAGCATACCTGTGACGTCTTTCCGCCTGGCGAAACTAGCGATCCTTTGTCTTGGCATTCCAACCATGTCCCCTGCGCAATCCGCCGAGGACCCAAGCGCTGGGCTGTTGATGGAACTGAACAATCTGCAACAGGTCGATGGCAACTGCCGACTGTCATTTCTGTTGCAAAATCAGACCGGTGCCGAGATTGAGGCCGCCAATTTTGAAACCGTTATCTTTAACGCGGAGGGCAATGTTGTCAGCCTGACGCTGTATAATTTCCGCGATATTCCTGCGGGACGTCTGCGGGTGCGGCAGTTCACCATCGCGGACATGAGCTGCGGCAATGTCGGCCGGATTCTGATCAACGGATCCAATACATGTACGGTCGAAGGCGCCGAGAGCGATCTGTGCGACGCGGCCCTGACCCTGAACAACCGAACAGATGTGGAGTTTCTCAGATGAGCCCGCTTGATGCTTTGCGTGAAATTGTTGCCCTTGGCGGGCCGGTGGTTGCGGTCCTGATCGCCATGTCGATCGTGACGCTGGCCGTCACGCTGTACAAGCTTTGGCAGTTCACCGTTTCCGGTGTCGGTCGGCACAAGATCCTGTCCCAGGCGCTTGCGGCCTGGGATGCAGGTGACACGCAGGCCGCAAGGGCCAAGCTGGCGGAAAGCCGCAGTTATCTTGCGCCGCTAGTCAGAACTGCCATGGATGCGCCCATCATGCCCGGGCTGGACCAAAGGCTGGATGCCGAGGCCGGGTTGGCCTTGGCGGGCCTTGAACGCGGCTTTCGCCTGCTGGACACCGTGGCACAGCTGGCGCCTCTGCTGGGCCTGTTCGGCACCGTCCTTGGCATGATCGAAGCGTTCCAGAGCCTTCAGACTGCCGGATCGTCGGTTGATCCCTCGCTGCTTGCGGGCGGTATCTGGGTAGCGCTGGTCACCACAGCGGTTGGTCTGGCCGTGGCGATGCCGACCTCGATGGTTCTGTCCTGGTTCGAAAGTCGCACTGCGCGCGAACGGGTTTTCGCCGACAAGGCCTTGAGGACCGTTCTTGTTCCGGGGCGGGGATCGTCAGACCCTGCCCAGATGGCCGCTGTCCCAACGACAGCAGATCATGCGTAATCGGGCACCATTTGTGCGACGGCCAATGTCGATGACGCCGCTCATCGACATCATTTTCCTTTTGTTGCTTTTCTTCATGCTGACTTCGACCTTCTCGAAATATGCCGAGATCGAATTGAGCAGTGCGACCGGCGGCGCCTCGACCGACGAAGTTACGGGTCAGCGGGTGTTTTTGCAGCTGGGATCAGAGCGCCTGATCCTGAACGGCGTTCCGGTCACATTGGACGAGGTGGTCGAGCAGGTGAACACCGGGCAAGTCCTGGTCAGCCTTGACCCCGATACAACCTCGCAAAGGCTGGTCAATCTGCTGGTGCGGCTGCGTGGGCGCGACGGGTTGAGCGTTCTGGTGTTGGAGTGAGGCGATGATCCGCAATCTTCGACCCCGCCGCAAACGCGATTCGACCATTGCTTTGATCAATGTCGTGTTTCTGATGCTGATCTTCTTTTTGATCACCGGAACGATAGCGCCGCCGCTGGATCCGGATCTGCAACTTGTGGATACGTCAGAACTGGATGGCAGTGAGCCTCCCGACGCATTGGTTCTGCACAAGAACGGATTGCTCAGCTTTCGGGGCCAGCCGATGACCCCCGAAGCCTATATGACCGGCCGCGACCCCGCGCCGGTGCGGATCGTGCCCGACCGTGAAGCACCGGGCCACCGCCTGATTGAGGTGACGGGGACTCTGCGGCGGTTGGGGGCGACGTCGGTCTTTGTAGTGACCGAAAAGGCGCTGGAATGATCAGACGCTCGGTTGTCATTGCGGCTATTGCGGTCCTGGTGTCCCTGTTAATTCACTTAGTCGGGTTGAGCGTGACGGCGCCCCGTCTGACTGAAACCACGGAACCTGCAGGCCCGGCCGATGCCATCGCGCTGGGCAATGAGTTCGAAGAGATTGCCGATGTCGTTGCGGACCCGGTTGAGCCCGAGCCCGCCCCCGAATCCGAACCGGAACCGGAAGAGCCGCTGGAGCCCGAACCGGCACCCGAACCCGAAGAAGTGCCGGTTAGCGAAGCATTGGTCGCCTCTGATAACCCTCAGCAGGTCCCTTCACCCGATCTGGGCAAGTCCGAAATCGTGCGCCCGGTTGTGACGGAAACGGTTGAGCCGTCGGAAACCACGTCTGAGACACCTTCGGACGCAAATGAAGCCGCCAGCCAGGACGAAGATTCCACGCCTCAGGCCGAACCCAGTGAGCAGGCCGAAACACCCGAAGGAGTGCCCGAGGCCAGCCCGGTGCAAGCCGAAGAACAGGCAGCGGTTGACCCGGCCCCGGCTGAAGTTCCCACGCCCGAGCCATCGCCGGTTCCCGACATACCGCTGATAGCTGACATTCCCGACGTCGACATCCCACTTGTCGAGCCCGAACCCGAACCTGAGGCGGAGGAAGAGACAGAGACGGCACTGACCTCTTCGGTGCGTCCGAAGCTACCGGATCAACGGCCTAGTTCCAAACCGCAGGGCGTCTTGCCGGGCTCCAACGATTTCAGTGATCTGCGGTTCCCAGAGAAAGAAGTCGAATCCCCGCTGTCGCAGTACAAACGCGCGGGAATTGACCCGTTCACACGCGGCAACACCAGTGCAGGTTCAGGGGGAAGGGGGCCAGGCAATTCCACCAAAACCAACTATGCTGGCCGTGTGCTCATGCATCTGAACCGGGCGCCTTTGGTCTATGTTTCGGCACGCGGTTTCGCTCAAGTCTTTTTTCAGATCAACCCGGATGGCACCTTGGCCTTTGTCGATGTGGTCGACAGCTCTGGATCCCCCGAAGTCGACCGCGCTGCCAAGGCGCAGGTTCGTGCGGCGTCACCTTTCCCGTTGCCCCCTGGCGGTGTCAGCCGCAGCCTGTCATTTTTCTATAACAGCAACTAGCATATGGTGCCGTAGCAGGATCGCATCCGACCCGAAGCGCGGCTGGGCATTATGCTGTGTGACTGGGCGTGCTCTTGGGCGTGGCAATTCCCGGAATGCGGACTCTCAGATTGCGACTCACCTGAAATTGGGCTGCAGTCACAACAGGGGTAGGGACCGAGAATCCCTGAATCATGCGACCTGTCAATAATTCCCGGTTTAAAGAGGTGGTCTGGCTTTTTTGCGTTCAAATTTTTGTAACGTTTCCAATGAGCGAACAAAGTGCTCGAAAAGCTTGAATATCTACGCCCTGCGGCCTTTTTGCCCGATGCAAAGTGGCAACACCGTTGCAGGCAGAGGGCGTGGAAAATCCCGTCTCGCTATTGTGCCCATGTTGAAATTATTCGACGAATTTAGCCGCCGCTTCGGTGGCACTACTCCTCTCAAAACTTATGGATTAACCATGAAAAACGTACTCATCGCATCGACCGCGCTGATTGCAACCGCCAGTGTTGCTGCCGCGGAAGTCAAATTCAGCGGCTATGGCCGCTTTGGTCTGGGCTATGAAGAAGACCGTTCAGCAACCACCACCACAACGACCGCGTCTGGTGCGGTCAATTCGAACAACGCCTCGACCGACGATACCATTTTGGTGTCGCGTTTTCGTCTGAACATCGACGCCAGTGCCGAAACAGATGGCGGCGTTGAATTCCAGGGCCGTGTTCGTCTGCAGGCGGATGACGATTCAAGCACCGGCGAGCAGAACGAAGCTGGCCTGAATGGCGCCCGTTTCTCGGTTATCTATGGCGGCCTGCGTGTTGACGCCGGTAACGTTTCGGGTTCGTTCGACAACCTGGATGACTACTTCGGTACCGAGCCGGGCCTGGAAGAATTCCTGGGTCAGTATTCGGGCGTGAACTATTCCTTCCTAGAATACAGCTCAACCGGCACGGGCGCGAATGCTGTGTTCTTCCGCTACACCGTTGGCGATCTGGCATTCTCGGCATCCTATGACCAGGACACGAAATTCCTGGGCGCAGGCATCACTGACGACCGTGATCGCTGGGACGTAAGCGCAACTTACACCTTCAACAACTTCACCGCCTCGCTGGCATATGGTGAAACTGATGAAGGCGCAGGCGTTGACAAGGAAAGCCTGACTGTTCTGACCCTGGGTGCAGAACTGGGCGATTTCTACGGCACCCTGTTCGTGGCTGACGATGACGTCAACAACGACGCCGAAGACGGCACCGCTTATGGTTTCTCGGTCGCCTATGATCTGGGTGCGGCAACCACGCTGCAGCTGGTTTACGGTGACGGTTCGGCTGACGACGACACCCGCAACATCGGTGTTGGCGCCATCTATGACCTGGGCGGCGGTGTATCGCTGCGTGGTGCAGTTGGCGAGATCAAAGACGGCGATGACGACGGCAAGATCCGTGCCGACTTTGGTGCTCAGTTCAACTTCTAAGCCGATCTGAACCATATTGATCTAAGGGCGGGCCTTCGGGTCCGCCCTTTTTCTGTCTGACTATTTCTTTTCAAAGAACAAAATGACTTCACCCAGCCGGATGCCATAGCGCGAGACATAGGCCCGGTTCAGCAGCCGGTCATCGCTCAGCAGCCACATCCAGTCATCGAAATCGACCCGCATGGTCCCATCCTTGACGGGCAGGTCGATCTTGTAGGTCCAGTTGAAGGTATCGCCACGCTCGATCCCGCTGGCGGTGCCCAGCACGCCGGGGGCTGTGCCGGTCCAGGTATCCTCGCCGGTTTTGGTCAGGGTCCAGACGCGCTGCTCGGTTGCGCCGTCGTCATAAACGAAATCCTCGATCAGGGTCAGCGTCTCGCCATCCCATGTACCATTGATATCAACAGTGAACCGGCGTGGCACATTGCCCAGAACATCCTGAAATTGACCATAGGCCACAGTCTGACCCTCAAAGAACTCTTCCAGGTTCAACTGCCGATCGGACAAAAAGGTCTTGGGGGTTCGGGGTTTCGCGGAGCAGGCAGCCAGAACGGTCAGCCCCAGAACAGCAAGGCCCGCGATGACAAGACGACGTGGTTTCATTGCAGCACCCGTGTTTCAGCGGCGGTGTCATGGCCATTCGCCCGGTCCAGATAGGTCGATTTGGTGGAGGGCGCCGGGCGCATGGTGGCTATCAGCTCGGCGACTTTGATGCCGAACTTTCGCATCTCGGACCGGTTCATGATCACGCCACTTTCCGTCAGGTACATCCAGTCGGTTACGTCCAGCGTGTGTCCCCCTGCGTCCTCGGGCAGGATGATCTTGTAGGTCAGCTTTACGGTCGAGCCCGAGACCGTGCCGCGCCCTTCGCCCACGATGTCATCTGCTGTCGCGATGAATGTGTTTCCTGTGCCCAGAGTCAGATACCATTTGCGGGCCATCTTCTTGCCGTTGGAATAGATGAAATTCTCGGTCAGAGTGCCTGTGTTGCCGTCCCATTCCCCGACCATACGGGCGACAAAGCTGTTCGACATCTTACCGTCGGGGCCATAGATCAGCCCTTCGGACAGGATCTCCCCGTTCAGGTTTTCCGTCATCTTAAACGCGGGGCCGGTGCCGCTGTAATCCTCAGGCGATTGGGCCCGAAAGCTGAGATAGCGCCCTTTTGCGATGGACAGGGCGAAGATGATGAGCAGGGCTATAGCAAGTAGTTTCATTTGGCTGAGACCTCAGTTGGCAGCGTCAGGACCATTCCAAACGCGCCGAGTTTCAGGATGCAGGGCAAAATGGCATAGGCGAGGTTGAGCGTTCGCAGCGCCTCGGCTGAATTTGCCTGTCCCGGAGTGAATCCGCTGCGTTCCAGCAATGGAAGGGTGAAAAAGGCCGCCAGGGCCAGCCCCAGCTTGCCCGCGAATGACCAGATGCCGAATGCGGCGGATGCGTTCAGACCTGCGCGTGTCAGAGCGACCGAGAACATGGCCGGCAGCACCACCATATCCGCCCCAAGTGCGGCGCCCGATGCAATGCAGATCAGGGCGAACCCGGCTAGGCTGCCGGTTGACAGCGTCGCGGCGCTGACAAAGGCCGCAATCGAGAGCGGCATGGCGATCATTAGGGTCTGTTTCGGGCCAATCCGATTGCTGAGCCGCGCCCAAAGGGGCACGCTTGCCCCCGCGCTGAGGAAGAACAAGATCAACAGCGGTCCTGCCATGCCTGGCAGTTGCAGCCGGTCTTCGACAAAAAACAGAAACAGAGTCGAGGTGATGGCGACCGGCAAGCTGTTGATCAGCGCCAGAACCAGCAGGCGTAAGGCTCCGGCATCGCCCAGCCCTGCAAGGGTCAGGGCCTGTCCGGTGATCGGCGCGCGTCGCCAGATCGGGGCCGTCAGGACAAAGGTCAGAATGGCGATGAGGCCCAAAAACAGCCCGAACGCAGGATAGCCCTGCGCCTGCGCGCCAAAGGCAACAAACAGCGCGGGGGCACTTGCGGCAAGTATCACGCCGGTTAGCTGTCCGCCTTCGCGATAGGCGGCGAGTGTCATCAGCTCGGACGGGGTGGGCGTTTTGGCCAACGTGGCGCTGCGGCCATAGAGCAGGATGGTTCCCAGGCTGTAGGCTGAAAACAGCAGGATAAGGATGGCCACCAAACTGGCAACGGACGCGCCCTCAGACAGAGTGAACAGCAGCGGGAAGCCAACGGCCAGCCCAAGTGCGGCGAGGGCAGCAAACAAAAGCTGGCCACCAGGCCACCGGTCAATCGCCCAGCCAATCAGGGGATCCTGCACAAGGTCAACCAAACGGATCAGCAACAGGACGGCGCCGATCACCCCAAGGCCAATGCCCAGATTGACCGCCGCAAAACGCGGGAGGTGAATGTAAAGCGGGATGCCTGCAGCGGCGAGCATCAACGCATAGAGACTGACCCGGGGATACAGCATCACTGACCCTTCAACTGCCGGGTAAAGTTGGCCGATCTAGTGTTGCTGCCAAGAAAGATCGACATGAATGCGCGCGTGATGCCCGGGCTCGACAAGGTGCAGGTTCTGCTGCCATTGCGCCAGAACCCGATCTTGTCCGGACCCTCCGGGATTGCAAGATAGCTGTCGCCTTTGCTGACGGCCTGAAAACAGGCCTGCAACTGATCGGCGGTTGGAGGCGGGTTGCCCTGTCGCACCATTTCGCCAAGCGTCGACTTGATCAGAGCCTTCTGCGCGATGGATTTGCGGTATGTCAGTTTCAGTCCGAACTCTTGATTCCAGTCAAACGGTGCGCCGCCGGGCGTATAAAGCCTGGCATCGTAAACCGGCAAACCCAGGAACCGGAACGTAGAGCTGCCCAGAACTTTTGGATCGTCCAACCGTTCAGCCAAAGGTGACGCCGCTAAACCGCAGGGCAGCACCATCGCCAGCGCCAGAATGGCCGGGCGCATCAGCTCAGAGATCGGCCGCAACAGGGATGGCCGCGATCTGTTCGGGGGTGCCATTGTCTGCTCCGATGGTTTGCGGGCCGCCAGCGATCCGCTCGACGACATGCATGGCGCTGGCAATCCCGTCTTCGTGAAACCCGTGCCGGTTATAGGCGCCCGCAAACCAGGTGCGGTTCTGTCCCTGCATCTCGCGGATTTGCCCCTGTGCCCAAAGTGCGGCCTTGTCAAAAACCGGATGGGCGAATTCGACCTGATCATAGATCTTGTCGGCGGCGATCTCGGATGAGGCGTTCAGCGTCACAAACAGCGGGTCACTGTCGGGAATATTCTGCAGCCTGTTCATCCAGTAGGTCACCCCGACATTCCCGGCCTGCGAGCGATAGGTCCAGCTGGACCAACAGGCCCGGCGTTTGGGCATCTGCGACGGATCGCAATGCAGGATGGCCGTGTTGGGCTGATACTGGATCGCGCCAAGCGCGGCTGCTTCGGCTGGGGTGGCATCCTGGCCCAGAATGGCAAGGGATTGATCCGAGTGGGTGGCCAGAATGATCTCATCATACTGATCCGACTGGCCTTGGCTGTGAACGGTCACGCCTATCTCATTGCGCTGCACCCTCTGAACGGGGCTGGCCAGACGTATTTCGGCCCCGCGGGCACGCAGGGTGGCGTCAATCCGGCGGACATATTCAATGCTGCCGCCCTTGACCGTGTACCATTGGTGCTGATTGGCGCGGCCATTGGCCAGCAGAGCGTGATTGCGAAAGAACTGCACCAGCGACCGCGCTGGGAATTGATCCACAAATTCAACCGGGGTCGACCAGATCGCCCCGCACATGGGCATAAGGTAATTGTGCCGAAACCAGTGCCCCAACCGCAGCTGATCAACCAGCTCTCCGATCGTTGTGTCATCGTCCTTGGCTGCGTCCGGGGCCTCTCTGCCAAAACGCAGGATGTCGGCGATCATCTTGTAATAGGCCGGCCGCGCAAGGTTGCGTTTCTGCGCCGTAAGAGTGCGCAGGTTGTTCAGCCCGTATTCGATGCGCCCGTTGTCGATGGTCGCACCAAAGCTCATCTCGGATTTTTCGACAGGCACGTTCAGCGTATCGAACAACCGTGTCAGGTAAGGGTAGGTGGCATAGTTGAAGACGATAAAACCGGTATCGACGGGTTGATCGCCATTTTTGCCCGCCATGACCGTGCGGGCATGCCCGCCAAGCCTGGGTTCAGCCTCAAAGAGTGTCACGTCATTGTTTTCGGAAAGATAATAAGCCGCTGAAAGGCCTGAAATGCCTGCGCCAACTATGGCGATTTTTTTCCTGCCCCTTTGGGTTTCGTCGAACATGATAGCCTCGTTACGTGACGTTTTGATAAAGAATACGCAGTAGGAGCAGGATTGGATCATTCAAGACAGGAGTTTTTCAGGTGCGGCTGCAATTTAGCGGCCTCACCGCGAGCAACCGAAGGTGATCCAATCTGGCCGTGTAACCGTATTGAAATAACACAATTCAGAAATGGTCGGCATGAACAGCTTTGACGGGAAAACTTATTGGATAGTTGGCGCAAGCGAAGGTTTGGGTCGTGCATTGGCGCAAGCTCTAAGCAATCGCGGCGCCCGGGTGATCCTGTCGGCGCGAAACGCGAAACGCCTGGATGAAATCTGCAGCATTCTGCCAAATTCAAAAGCCATTCGTTGCGATGTCGCTGATTTAGACTCTGTTCGACGTGCCGCTTCCGCTGCCGGAAAAGTGGATGGCCTTATCTATAATGCCGGAGCTTATGACCCGATGCGCAGCACTGAGTGGAACACCGAGGCCGCTCTTCGGATGTCCGATGTGAATTTTCAGGGCGCTTTGCGGGTTCTGGGCGAAATACTTCCTGGGTTTGTTAAGGCCGGGCAGGGGGAGATCACGCTGATCGGGTCGCTGTCCGGCTATCATGGCCTGCCATCTGCAGTCGGGTATGGTGCCAGCAAGGCGGCTTTGATTTCACTGGCAGAAACCATGCGGCATGATCTGGCGGGTTCGGGCGTCACGGTTCGGATCGTAAATCCCGGCTTCATCAAGACTCGCCTGACCGAAAAGAACAGTTTCCGGATGCCGATGCTGATGACGCCTCAGGGCGCGGCCCAGCATGTGGTTCGGGCAATGTCCCGCCACAGATTCCGCACAGACTTCCCAGCGCCGTTTTCATGGCTGATCCGCCTTGTAGGCTATTTGCCGGATTGGGTGATATATCGCGGAAGATAGGCCCTAACATTGGGGTTTTGAGCTTCTGCCAGGCTTAACCGCAGGTCAGGCTCTGTATGATCCCCGAGCCGTTTACAAAGACGTTCAGCCGGTCGATGCGATAATCCTGTGTGGCGATGTCATCGGGGCCTAAAACGCGCGACCGTTCGGGTAATTGCGACTGAATGGTCGATACAGGCTTGCCAATCGCATCGGCAATTGGCTCTCCTTTGCAAAAGGCCAAATCTACCGGGGTGGGTTCAAGTGGCAGTGGCGCGTCCTCAGGAGCGGGCGACTCTGTACATGCGACCAGCAAAATCAAAACAGGGGTCAAACGGCGCATTGGCGCTCCTCTTTCTGGCAATGTCGTTTCTGTAATATCAAATATTTAGCATTGCTGCCATCAAAGCGCAGTTGAAAAAATCCTGCATTTAACGCAGGGTCAGGCCAAATTTGACTGGGAGAAGTACATCATGCGCACCCGTGCCGCCGTCGCCGTGCAGGCCGGCAAACCTTTGGAAGTGATGGATGTGAACCTCGAAGGCCCCAAGGCGGGCGAGGTTCTGGTCGAGATCAAGGCGACCGGCATTTGCCACACCGACGAATTCACCCTGTCGGGTGCAGACCCCGAAGGCCTGTTCCCCGCCATTCTGGGCCATGAAGGCGCAGGTGTGGTGGTCGAGGTCGGCCCGGGCGTGACCAGCCTGAAGCCGGGCGATCACGTGATCCCGCTTTACACCCCCGAGTGTCGCGAATGTGAATACTGCCTGCATCCCAAAACCAACCTGTGTCAGGCGATCCGTTCGACGCAGGGCCAAGGGTTGATGCCCGATGGCACCTCGCGGTTCTCGACGCTGGATGGTGATCCGATCCTGCATTACATGGGCTGCTCGACCTTTGCCAACCACACGGTCCTGCCGGAAATCGCGCTTGCCAAAGTGCGCCCGGACGCGCCTTTCGACAAGATCTGCTATATCGGTTGCGGCGTGACCACCGGCATCGGCGCGGTGATCAACACCGCCAAGGTCGAGATCGGCAGCCGCGCCATTGTCTTTGGTCTGGGTGGCATCGGCCTGAACGTGATCCAGGGCCTGCGACTGGCAGGGGCCGACCAGATCGTCGGCGTCGACCTGAACCCCTCCAAGGTGGAAATGGCCACCCGGTTCGGTATGACCGATTTCGTGAACCCGTCCGAGGTCGAAGGCGATCTGGTGCCTTATCTGGTCAATCTGACCAAGGGCGGCGCAGATTACACCTTTGACGCAACGGGCAATGTCGGCGTGATGCGCACGGCGCTGGAATCTGCACATAAGGGCTGGGGTGAATCGATCATCATCGGCGTGGCACCTGCTGGGGCCGAGATCTCGACCCGCCCGTTCCAGCTGGTCACCGGTCGTTCCTGGCGCGGTACGGCCTTTGGCGGCGCCCGTGGCCGCACGGATGTGCCCAAGATCGTCGACTGGTACATGGAAGGTAAGATCGAGATCGACCCGATGATCACCCACACCATGGGACTGGACGACATCAACCATGGGTTCGACCTGATGCATAAGGGCGAAAGCATCCGCTCGGTTGTGGTTTACTAAGGCTCTAATCCAGACGGAAAAGTTGTTACGGCGCGCTTCTGGCGCGCCGTTTGTCATTCCCCCGGCCGCGTCGCCCCTGTATCCGATCGGGGTGAGCGGACCCTTAAAACCGGGGTATTGGTCGAGGTGGTGTTCGACCGGCTCTCGCGCCAGACGACGAAGACACCAGATGCGATGATGATGCTGGCGCCGACGGCAACCCAGCCGTCTGGCTTTTCGCCGAAAAACGCCATGCCAAAGATCGTGGCCCAGATGATCTGGCTGTATTGGCTGGGGGCGATGACCCCCGCTGGCGCGGCACGATAAGCCAGAATAATCAGGTGTTGGGCAATGACAGAAAATACTCCGACCAGTGCCATCATGGCCAGATGCAACAAGGACGGAGGCTGATAAACGGCCGGTTGCGCGATGCTCATGACCACTATGGCCAGCAGCATCGGATAAAGGATCAGAACGGCCGAGCGTTCCTCATTGCCGATCTTACGGACCAGAACCGACGCGAAGGCGCTGCAGAATGCGGCCGTCAGCGCCGCCAGATGGCCTAGCGTGATGTCCGTGGTACCCGGGCGCAGAACGATCAACACGCCGATCAGGCCCACGCCAACCGCGGCCCAACGCTGGGCGCGGACCACCTCGCCCAATATGGGGATCGACAGGACCGTGACGATCAGCGGGAAAGAGAACAGGAGTGAATATACCTCGGCCAAAGGCAGGACCGAAAAGGAATAAAATGCGCAGGACATGCCTGTGACCATCAACCCCGACCGCAGCAGGACCAGCCAGGGATGGTGCGGAAGGAAGTTGCCGGTAGAGCGGTCTGTCAGGATTGTCACGGCCATCGGTACAAAGGAAAACAGCGTGGCGAAAAAGATGATTTGCATCACCGAATAGGTTCCGCCCAGCACCTTGATCAGCGCATCGTGGCTGGCAAAGACAGCAAATCCCAGAAACGCATAGCCAAGGCCCCTGAGGGTGGTGTTTTGAGTGCTCATGGGTCTGACCTTGGGCAGCGGAATGGTGGGTTCATCCGTTGCATAAACCCATTTTTCAGAGTCTGATAGCCCTTATTTTACCGCTAACATGGCAACCGGCCATGATCTGAGATCATCGCAGGATCGGTGGCGCGTCCTTTGGCTGGCGCGCGGATTGTACACCCACTTTCATCCCTACGCCGATGCGCCGGGCCAGCGCCACCCAGGGCAGCGCGGTTTCTGCGGGCAGGGTGCTATGGGCCACCTCCTCGAACAGGTCCAGCCAATGATCGAACAATTCGGGCCTGATATCGGGCCTTTCGATGTGAATACGCTGCGGATTTCCGTCATAACAACGCTCATGCAGAATGGCGTTGCGCCAGAACGCGGCGATCTTGTTCTCGTGCGGGGGCCAGTCGCTGACATGGTTTGCAAAGACCGGCGCCAGTGCCTCGTCCTGCCGGACGCGGGCGTAGAATGCGCTCACCTGCGACATGATCTGTTCAGCGGTGGCGGGAAACCTCGGAGGAATTCCTGGGCGGGCAGGAGAGGTAGGTTTGGACATGGGCGTTCCGAAACTGAATTGCGTCCCGTTCAGATCGGATTGTAGCCCGTGCTGTCAAGCCACGGCGCGTATATGTCGCGCTGTCTCAAAGAAGCGTTTGCGCAGGAAACGGGTCGGTTCCCCTCGCCGGGTCAGGCATCTTTTGTACAAAGAAGGAGACCTAACATGCACAAAATATCTGCCCTCCCCACCGCGCAGGTTCAGGCCTATCGCCAAGGCGCGCCTGATGGTTATGGCAACCCGCCCGAACGGGCGATATCGAACGGGGAAGGAAACCCCTGCCGTCATTGCCTGACCTATATTCCCAAGGGAAAGGAAATGCTGGTGCTGGCCCACCGGCCCTTTCCAGCGACACAACCTTTTGCTGAAACCGGGCCGATTTACCTTTGTGTAGAGCATTGTCAGCGCTATGAGGATCTCACCAACCTGCCCGAGGCGCTGACCGCCTCACCCAATTATCTGATTAAAGGGTACGGATCGGACGACAGGATTGTTTACGGCACCGGGATCATTACGCCGCAGGCGGAATTGCAAAACGCTGCCGGGGATATCTTTGCCCGCGCGGATGTCGCCTATATCCACATCAGATCCGCGTCGAATAACTGCTATCACGCGCGGATCGACCGCGCCTAAAGCTTAACCCGGTGCAATCCCCGGCGCGGCTGATCAAGATCAGCTGCCGGGACATCGCCCGCCCGGGTCGAGGTCAGGGCCAGGAACACATCCTCAAGATCTGCTTCTTCGGTGCGAACGTCCCGGATACGCATGCCCACGGCCCTGACGGATTCCAGAACCTGTTCGGCACTGGTCTGGGCACTGCGATAGCGCAGCACCAGGCTGCCATCGTCGCGCAGTGTGGCCTCGACTCCCTCGGTCGCAGGCAGTTCAGTGACGGGGCCATCCGGAATAATTACCATCGTCCGACCATCCATGCGGCCCAGCAGGTCTGCCGTGCTGTCCTGTGCGATCTTTTCGCCATGATTGATGATGGCGATCTGGTCGCACATCTCCTGTGCTTCTTCCAGGTAATGCGTCGTCAGGATGATGGTCATGCCCTGCTGGTTCAGCTTGCGCACGTTGGCCCAGAGCATTTGGCGCAGCTCGATATCCACGCCCGCTGTGGGTTCGTCCAGAACCAGCACTTTGGGGTTATGCACCAAAGCCTTGGCCAACAGCAACC
This sequence comes from Ruegeria faecimaris, assembly GCF_900182615.1. Lineage (GTDB taxonomy): Bacteria > Pseudomonadota > Alphaproteobacteria > Rhodobacterales > Rhodobacteraceae > Ruegeria > Ruegeria faecimaris. Next base: position 42,383 of record NZ_FXTE01000010.1, read on the forward strand.
GGCGCCGCATACCGCCGGACAGGGTGCGGGCATAGGCCTCGGCCTTGTCGCTGAGGCCAACCAGTTCGAGGATTTCATCACTGCGCCGCTGCGCCTTTGGTACACCATATAGGCCAGCCTGAACCTCCAAAGCACCGCGCGGAGTAAAGAAAGGGTCCAGGTTCAGCTCTTGCGGCATAACGCCGATGGCAGCGCGAGATTGGCGCGGGTTGCGGTCTTGGTCATGACCCCAGATCGACACATGGCCTGCAGATTTAACCACCAGCCCGGCCAGAATGTTGATCAGGGTCGATTTCCCGGCCCCGTTCGGCCCGAGCAATCCAAAGACTGAACCACGCGGGATTGTCAGGTCGATACCCTTCAGCGCCTGCTTTTCAGGCTGGCCCTTGCTGCCGCGATAGGTCTTGCGCAGCCCTTCGATCCTGATTGCCGCATTGTCCATGTGGCTCTTGCCCCCGGTTTGCTCATCGCTCATAAACGCACCTAATGCATGCCCGCGAGGCCGACAACCAGTGAAGGATCGCCAGCCGTGACAATCGAAGCGCCGGAAACCAAGATCGTCGAAACCTCTCGTGTCGCCTGTGATGGCGGCGAAGGTGCATTGGGCCACCCACGTGTTTGGTTACAGATCCCCGAAGACACCGGCTGGGTCGAGTGCCCCTATTGCGACTGCAAATTTGTCTTAAAAGGGCACGAGGCCAGCGCCTGAATGTGCAAAGCCGCGGGCAGGTTTTACCTCTGCCTAATCATTGGAGCTGTTGGCTATTTTCTGGCCGCCGCTATCGGAATGCTTCTAACCGGATCGGGAAATCGGGCGCAGGGCGATGATACGATCGAAATCGCCTGGTCAGCGGGCCGATCTACAGGCCTCCTGGCTGCCGGGTTTTTCCAACCACAATCAGTTTTAAGGCCAAAGGGTGTTTCAACGCGCTGCGAACCTGCCATGTCTGGGCCGGTGAGGTGCTGTGGTCCGCGAATGAAGACTTCGGCACATGGGTGCCATTGCCTTACTCGATCACTTTGTCCCGCTTGATAAACCAATCAGGCAAGGTCTAACCTGCCCAACTAATGTCGTGTTCTGACGATAGCTTTGCGCCGGCTCAATGGAGGAAGTGTGTTGATGGACGCCAGTATCCAAAATACCAACCAACCGGTCTTCGGATGGATTGGTTTTAGTGTTTCCGCGATGGCCCTGTTGGGCGCCCTGTTCCTGTTCTGGGCCGGGCCATTCGCACCGCAACAATCGACTGGCGTGTCTTTGGGAGAGCTTGCAGCCGAGCTTGGAAAATCCACCTTGCGCTCGGCCGCCGGGCTGGACCAACCCGAGCCTCTAACGCCCTCACGGGACCTGGATGACTATCTGCAAATCGGCGTCGCCCTCTTGGGTGGGTTGGCCATTGTCCTGTCGGCCATAGGCATTCTGCGCCACGAAAAACTGCGCCCGGCCATTGCGGGTATCGCAATCGGCATCGGCGCAATCCTGTTTCAGTTCTTTGCTTTTGCGTTTTTCGCTTTCCTCGGTGTGCTGGTCATCATGGCGCTGCTCAACAGCTTTTCGGATGTATTTGGCGGCCTGTTCGGCGGATAGTTCACCTTCTGTACTGGTCACCCGTGCGCCCCTGTGGCAGAACCATCCCTGACCGACAGGGAGCGCGCGCATGAGCAATTTCGGAAAAGGGTGTCACCTTCATCTTATTGACGGATCGGCCTTTATCTTCAGGGCCTATCACGCGCTGCCGCCGCTGACGCGGAAGTCGGATGGGTTGCCGATTGGGGCCGTGTCGGGCTTTTGCAACATGCTGCAGAAATATGTCGAAGGAAACACCGGGCCAGACGCGCCGACGCATGTGGCGGTGATTTTTGACAAGGGCTCTCATACGTTCCGCAATGACATGTATGACCTCTACAAGGCCAACCGCGAGGCCATGCCCGAGGATCTGCGCCCTCAGATGCCCCTGACACGCGAGGCGACCCGCGCTTTTAATATCGCCTGCAAAGAGCTTGAGGGCTATGAGGCCGACGACATCATTGCCACCCTTGCCATACAGGCGCGTGAGGCGGGTGGTCGCGTCACGATCGTCAGTTCCGACAAGGACCTGATGCAGCTGGTCGGCGATGGGGTCGAAATGCTGGATGCGATGAAGAACAAACGCATCGACCGCGATGGCGTGTTCGAGAAATTCGGCGTCGGGCCTGAACGTGTGGTGGACGTGCAGGCGCTGGCCGGGGACAGCGTGGACAATGTGCCGGGGGCTCCGGGCATTGGGATCAAGACGGCGGCGCTTTTGATCAATGAATTTGGGGATCTGGAAACCCTGCTGGACCGCGCCGAAGAGATCAAACAACCCAAACGCCGCCAGACCCTGATCGACAAACGCGCCCAGATTGAGCTGTCGAAAAGACTGGTGCAGTTGGATGAGAATACGCCGCTGGATTTCACCTTAGACGATCTTGAGGTGCAAGACCCTGAACCGGACACTCTGCTGGGCTTTCTTGCTGAGATGGAGTTCCGCACCCTCACCAAGCGCATAGCGGACAAGCTGGGGGCCGAGGCACCGGTGATTGCAGACGCGCCTGCGCCCGTTGCAGATGTGGCCGAGGCTGAAGACATTCCATTCGACGCGTCGAAGTATGAATGCGTCCGCGACGCGGGGGCTTTGCAGAAATGGATAGACCAGGCATATGAGCGTGGCTGGGTTGCAGTGGACACCGAGACCACTGGGCTGAACGAGATGATCGCAGATCTGGTCGGCATTTCGCTCTGCATTGAGGCGGGCGAGGCCTGCTATATCCCATTGATCCATCGTCAAAGCGCCACCGACGATCTGTTCGGCTCGGACGCTCTGGCCGAGGGGCAAATGCCGATTGAACAGGCTCTAACACTGATAAAACCGATGTTAGAGGACCCGTCGATCCTCAAGATCGGGCAAAACATGAAATACGATGCCAAGATTTTTGCCCGCTATGGCGTGGATGTGGCGCCGATTGATGACACGATGTTGATGTCCTATGCGATGCATGGCGGCGAGCATGGGCATGGCATGGACACCCTGTCCGAGCGTTATCTGAACCACACGCCGATTCCGATCAAACCGCTGCTGGGATCCGGCAAATCCGCGATCACCTTCGACAAGGTTCCGATTGACGAGGCCACGGCCTATGCCGCCGAGGACGCTGATATCACCCTGCGGCTGTGGAAACTGTTCAAACCTCAGCTGCATCAGGTTCAGGTAACGACCGTCTATGAAACGCTGGAGCGCCCTCTGGTGCCGGTTCTGGCCGAAATGGAGATGCATGGCATCAAGGTTGACCGCGATGTCCTCAGCCGCATGTCCAACGCGTTTGCCCAGAAAATGGCCGGGTTAGAGGCTGAAATCCACGAATTGGCTGGTGAAAGCTTCAATGTCGGCTCGCCCGCTCAGCTGGGCGAGATTCTGTTCGACAAGATGAGTCTGGAAGGCGGCAAGAAGGGCAAGACCGGTAAATATTCAACCGGGGCCGATATCCTTGAGGATCTGGCGACCGAGCATGAATTGCCGCGTCGGGTGCTGGATTGGCGGCAGCTATCGAAACTGAAATCGACCTATACGGACGCGCTGCAGACCCATATCAACCCCGATACGGGCCGGGTACATACATCCTATTCGATCACCGGGGCGAACACCGGTCGTTTGGCCTCGACCGATCCGAACCTGCAGAACATCCCCGTGCGCACCGAGGAAGGCCGTCGCATCCGCGAGGCGTTCATTGCCGAACCGGGAAATGTGCTGGTCAGCCTCGACTATAGCCAGATCGAGCTGCGCATTCTGGCGCATATTGCCGATATTCCGGCCTTGAAGCAGGCGTTTACCGATGGGCTGGACATTCACGCCATGACTGCGTCGGAAATGTTCGAAGTGCCGCTGGATGAGATGACGCCGGATATTCGCCGTCAGGCCAAGGCGATCAACTTCGGTGTGATCTATGGCATCTCGGGTTTTGGTCTGGCGCGCAACCTGCGCATTCCACGGGCCGAGGCGCAGGGCTTCATCGACCGCTATTTCGAACGCTTCCCCGGCATTCGGACCTATATGGACGACACCGTCGCCTTTGCCAAAGAGAATGGCTATGTGCAGACTCTATTCGGGCGCAAAATCCATACGCCCGAGATCAATGCCAAGGGGCCGCATGCGGGATTTTCGCGTCGGGCGGCGATCAACGCTCCGATTCAAGGCACCGCGGCCGACGTGATCCGACGCGCCATGGTGCGGATGCCGGATGCGATCCATGGGTTGCCTGCGAAAATGTTGCTGCAAGTGCATGACGAATTGCTGTTCGAAGTATCCGAGGACGCCGTTGAACCGCTGATCGACGCGGCGCGCGACGTGATGGAGGGGGCCTCGGACCCAGCGGTGAAACTGGATGTGAAACTCAGCGTTGATGCGGGACAAGGCGCGAATTGGGCCGAGGCGCACTAGCGCCGCCGTTCATCAAGCCCTGCGGGCCCTCTTCGCGGCGGGTCAGCCCTGTGGTCTGACCATGCGGTTGACCATCCGTTGCACGCTGGGGCCCAGCAGTAGGATAACTGTGAACGCGATGGGCCAGGAGAAAACCCATGAGCCCATCCAGTCGCCCAGCGTCGCGGGACCGAAGCCGACGGCCTTGGCCGTGGCGATACCGGTGACGATGCAGGACATCATGCCTGACATGATCAGGCTGAACAGGGCGCGGGCATAGCGGGCAGGGATCATCCGGACATCCTTGGTGTGAGTGGCACTGATCTGCGCCATTTTTCCGGGTAATACCAGTACCAGTGGAAAATCAAAGGTGCATCCAGCCGAGCGTCTCGGCGGTACGTTGGATCGAGGGCTGATATTCGGCACTGACCCAGCCGGTGTAGCCGCTGTCATCAATCGCTCGGAACAACTCGGCAAAATTCATCTCACCTCGACCGGGCTCTGAGCGATCCGGGGCCGCTCCGATCTGGGCATGCACGATGCGGTCTTGGTAATCCTTCCAGACTTGCAGCGCGTTGCCATGGATCATCTGGGCGTGGAAGCTGTCATATTGCAGGCCGACATTGGGCCGGTTCACGCGATCCAAAACCTCGGCGGCCAGATCGTAAGAGTTCAGGAAATATTCAGGCTGTGACACCGGGTTGAGCGGTTCGATCGTGAACGGCTGTTGGGGCGCGTGGTCTGCTGCCCATTGCAGGTTTTGAACAAAGCAATCCATAGCATCCGCGCCCGAGGAATATCCGGACATGATGTGGATTTTTTCGGGCCGTAGCGCCTGAGCATAGCGTAGAACACGGCGGATGTCGGACTGGAACCGCGCCTCACCGCCCGGAATGGCGGCATATCCGGGAGTGCCGCCGGTGTAGTTGGGTGGTGGCGCGTTGATCAGCACCAGGTCGAGCCCGTTAGCCAGCAGAGCACGGCGGGTTTCCTTGGTAGCCAGATCATAGGGAAACAGAACCTCAACAGCCTTGAACCCGGCCTGCGCGGCAGCTTGAAACCTGTCGAGATAGGGCAGTTCGGTAAAGAGCAATGAGATATTTGCAGCGAATTTGGGCATGGATGGCCTTTGCGTGTCTGTTCGCCGGACCATATCGGTCGGGTGATTTCAGCGAAAGGGACTGAAAACGACAGATTGTCGAAAATCGGCCAGATCACCCAGTTTAATTCAGTGACGTTCGGGACAATGCGGCGAATCATTTCTGGCGTCGCTTTGACCAGAGGTATGACCCATGGCACTGAGCCCTGACCCCGTGCGCGGGACCGCTATTTCTATGTCTGCCGACCGCAACTCCGCGTTGTCTGGCAACGGGTTGGCGGTTGCCTCGATGCTGGCATGGGCCGCAGGTTTTCCGGCGGCGGAGGTCTTGTTGCAAAGCTGGTCGCCGGTGGGCTTGCTTGCGGCACGTCTGGGTCTGGCGGTTCTGGTGCTGCTGCCGATCTGGCTGATGCTGGACGGTCCCAGCCGTATTCTAAGGGCCAGATGGGGATGGGCCATGATCGTCGGAGCGTTTGGCTTTGGCTGCCCGATGTTCCTGCTGATCCTGGCGCAAAAGCTGACCGATCCGGTAACCGTCGTCATCATCGCCTCTTGCGCGCCACTAATCGCAACCCTGCTGGAGCTTAAGGCGGGCACACGTCGGCTGAGCTGGAATTTTGGCCTAGGCGTTCTGGTTTCAATTATCGGCGGGCTGATCGCCACCAGCGCCGTCGCCCCGGCGCAGCTGGGCCTTGGGGCCTTATGCGCGGTCGTGTCGGTCGTCTTTTTCAGTTGGGGCAGCATGACCACAGCGCGCGATTTTCCCGAACTCAGCCAGACCGGGCGCGCGACGATCACGTTGATCGGAGGCTTTGCCATGGCCGTGATCTTGTGCTTTGCCGCTGGGCTGCTGGGCATGGAGGTGATCCCCGAGGTTGCCATTGACGGACAGCAGATCGGGATGCTGGGGATCTATGCGCTGATTTCGCTGGGGCTGAGCCAGATCCTGTTCGTTGCTTCGGTTGGCAAGCTGGGCGTGGCGCTGGCCTCATTCCATATGAACATCGCGCCATTTTACGTGATGCTGATCATGATTGTGCTGGGGGATGAATGGAATTCAACCCGCGCGCTGGGCGCGGGCATCGTGGCGGTCGCCGTTGTTCTGGCGCAGGATCGCAGGCCGCGCTCAGCCCAGATCGGCTGAGCGGATCAGCGGAAAGAACTGACCGCCCGACCACACCCCGAACCAGTCTTCATGATCGGTGCCGATCTCAACCAGCCGGTAAAAGCTTTTGCGGTCAATGCGCGCCTCTAGATTTGCGCGGATCAGGATATAGGGCGAGGGTTCCTGGGTCTTCGGATCAAACTCAACACGGATCGGGTGATCCGCTCCGGCCTTGGCCGTATCACCCACATGGGTGCTGAAAGTTAAAATCTGCGCCGCGCCTGAGCCTGTGGCATCAAAGTCGACAGCCATGAACGGGACATCCTCGACCGTGATTCCCACCTTTTCGACCGGGGTCACCAGGTAATATTTGCCTTCTTCTTTCTTAAGAATTGAGGAAAAAAGCTTCACAAGCTCGAGCCTGTTGATGGGCGAGCCTAAATAACTCCAAGAACCATCTTTTGCGATCCTGATGTCCAGATCGCCACAAAACGGGGGATTCCACAGGTGAACAGGGGGTAAATCCCGTGTTTTCGCGGCTTTGACTGATGCCGCAATGCCATCAGGAGAAGGTGTCACAGGGATTTGTCCGCTCATTACTTTTGCCATTTCCTTTTCGCGCGATACACTTCAACCATACTCGTCCACGGAAGGGAAAGTCATGAGCGAACCTGCCGACCTCGTATCCGAGATCGAAGCGCTGGAAACTAAACTGCAAGAGGCCAAGGCCTCGATCACCCGACGCTTTATCGGGCAAGAGCGGGTCGTGGATCTGACGCTGGCCGCGCTGTTATGCGGCGGGCACGCATTGCTGATCGGATTGCCAGGGCTGGGCAAGACCCGGCTGGTTGAGACTTTGTCGACCGTGATGGGCCTGCATGGCAACCGTATCCAGTTCACGCCGGATCTGATGCCAGCTGATATTCTGGGGTCCGAGGTTCTGGATACGGCCGAGGATGGCAGTCGCCACTTCCGGTTCATTCCCGGCCCAATCTTCTGTGAATTGCTGATGGCGGATGAGATCAACCGCGCCAGCCCGCGCACACAGTCGGCCTTGCTGCAAGCGATGCAGGAACGCACCGTCACCGTCGCGGGCGAGAATCGTGCGCTGGATGAGCCGTTTCACGTACTGGCCACGCAGAACCCGATTGAACAAGAAGGCACCTATCCGCTGCCCGAGGCGCAGTTGGACCGCTTTTTGGTGCAGATTGACGTCGAATACCCGGATCGTCAGACCGAGCGGGATATCCTACTGGCCACGACCGGTGTCGAAGAAGACGACGCTCATCAGATTTTCACCAAAGAGGAATTGCTGGCGGCGCAGCTTTTGTTGCGCCGGATGCCGGTCGGCGAGTCGGTGGTCGAATTGATACTGGATCTGGTCCGCGCGTTCCGCCCCGGCGAGGCAGGCGTGTCCGATCGTGTGGCCGAAACCGTGGCCTGGGGCCCTGGCCCCCGCGCGGCGCAGGCGTTGATGATGACGGTGCGTGCCAACGCCATGTTACAGGGGCGACTGGCCCCCAATGCCGAGGATGTTCTTGAGATGGCCCGCCCGGTTCTCAGCCATCGTATGGCGCTGAACTTTGCGGCCCGGGCGCGCGGTGACAGCCTGGCTGATCTGATTGACTCGACCGCGCTTGGGCTGATCCGAACCGAGGCTGCGGCGTGAATGCCGGGTTGACTCTTCGTGAAAGATCCGAGGCCGAGGCATCCCGGCTACCGCCCCTGTTGGCGCGGGCGGAACATCTGGCCGGAACCGTCTTGCTGGGTGACCATGGGCGTCGCCGATCCGGGATGGGTGATGATTTCTGGCAATACCGCCCGGCACAGGTTGGCGACAGCCGCCGGATGATCGACCACCGCCGCTCGGCCCGTGGCGATCAACAATTTGTGCGCGAACGCGAGTGGCAGATTGCCCAATCGGTGATGCTGTGGGTGGATCAGGGCGCGTCGATGCGCTTTGCCTCGGACGCTTCGCTGCCCACCAAGGCGGATCGGGCGCGGTTGCTGGGCCTGGCAACTTCGATCTTGCTGGCGCGTGGTGGTGAGCGTGTGGGCCTGACGGGCACAACTCTGCCGCCCCGGCGCGGCAATGCCCAGATCATCCGGCTTGCGCAGGCCTGGTCCGAGGATGATCAAGCCGACTATGCGCCACCCGAACACCGCGCCATGATCCCCCATGCGCGGGCGGTGTTCATCTCCGATTTTCTTGGCCCGATGGAAGAGGTTGAACTGGCCCTGTCCAAAGCTGCGGATCGTGGCGTGCGCGGGGTGGTCCTGCAGGTGCTGGATCCCGGTGAAGAGAATTTCCCCTATCGTGGACGCACCATTTTCGAAAGCGTGGGCGGCTCGGCCCGGCATGAAACGCTAAAGGCTTCTGATCTTCGTGACCGGTATCTTGCGCGCCTTGCCGAACGAAAGGATACCTTGATGCGCTTGTGTCGGGTGACGGGATGGCAACTGGGGCTGCACCACACTGGCGACAGCGCACAGGCGGCTCTGTTATGGCTGTATAGCGCTTTGGACGGGGGCAGAGTATGACGGTTTTGGCTGGGATAGGCTTTACCGCGCCCTGGGTGTTGCTGGGATTGTTGACCCTGCCCATCCTGTGGCTGGTCCTGCGCGCTGTGCCGCCTGCGCCGATCCGGCGAATGTTTCCGGCCGTAACGCTGCTGCTGGGGCTGAAGGACGACGAGAGTGTTTCGGATCGGACACCATGGTGGCTGCTGCTGTTGCGAATGCTGGCGGCGGCGGCGATCATTATCGGTCTGGCCGGGCCGGTTTTGAATCCCTCGCGGGATCAGGTGGGTTCGGGGCCGCTGTTGTTGGTGCTGGATGCCAGCTGGGCAGGTGCAAGCGGCTGGCCATCGCTTCAGGACCAGCTTGATACGCAGCTGACCGAGGCCGGACGCGCCGGACGCACGGTGGCCTTGCTCAACTTGACGGAGCCAGAAGCCCCAGTCTTTCAGGCCGCCGAAGCGTGGCGGGGTCGGCTTCCGGGGGTGACTCCGATGCCCTGGCAACCAACTCAGCTGCAGATGGATCAGGTGCTCGATATGCTGGATCAGCTTGATGGTGGTTTTGATACATATTGGTTCAGCGACGGTCTGGAATTTGCGGGTCGGGAAACGGTTCTGGCTGCGTTGCAATCGCGCGGGGAAGTAACCGTGTACCAGTCAGGCTCGCCTGTTTATGCGATTCTGCCCGCCGCCTATCAGGATGGTGTCATTCAACTGACGGCCCAACGCGCCACTGCTGGTCCGGAAAACATCCTGACCATTTTGGCACAGGGGCGCGATCCGGCGGGCGCAATGCGGGTTCTGCAATCCGCCAATATCGTCTTTGCTGAAGGCGAAACGCTTGCTCAGGTGGAGCTGGCGCTGCCCTCGGAACTACGGGCCAGAATCACCCGGTTCGAGATTCAGGGTCAGCGGTCGGCGGGTGCCGTAACGCTGACCGATGACAGCCTGCGCAGGCGTGAGGTGGCCTTGCTTGCGGGCAGTTTGAACCGTGAAGGGTTAGAGCTGTTGTCGCCGCTGCATTATCTGACACAGGTTTTGGTCCCGACCGCGGATTTTGTCGAGGGCGGCCTGATGGATGTGTTGCCCGCCAATCCGGATGTGATTGTTCTGGCGGATGTGGCGAAATTGGCCGAAGCGGAACAACTGGCGGTGACCGAATGGGTCGAACAGGGCGGGCTGCTGTTGCGCTTTGCCGGGCCGCGCATGGCCGCCAGCGATCTGGGGCGGGATGTCGAGGATACCTTGCTGCCGGTGCGCCTGCGCAGCGGTGGCCGTTCGGTCGGCGGCGCGATGAGCTGGGGTGAGGCCAAAGGTCTGGCCCCGTTCCCCGAAACCTCACCCTTCTACGGGCTGCGCGTGCCATCGGATGTTTCCGTGACCACACAGGTCATGGCGCAACCAGACCCAAATTTGGCCGATCGGGTGATTGCATCGCTCTCGGATGGCACGCCTTTGGTCACGCGCAAGGCCTTGGGGCTGGGGCAGGTGGTGCTGTTCCATGTCACCGCTGATGCCGAATGGTCGAGCCTTCCCCTCTCGGGCCTGTTTGTCGAGATGCTGGATCGGCTGGCCGTCGCCTCGGCTGCGAAATCCCGAGAGGAGTCGCAGTTGCAGGGCACAACTTGGGAACCGCTGCAGGTCATGGACGGATTTGGAGGCTTATCGGATGCAGATAATCTAGCAGGCGTCGATGGGGTTGATCTTGCCGCCGGCGCTATCGGGCCAGAACTGCGACCCGGCCTGTATGAAAGCGGTAAGCAGAAGCTGGCACTGAATGTGCTGGACGCGGACTCGGTTCTGATGCCCGCTGTCTGGCCATCCGATGTGCCCATCAAAGGGCAGGAAATCAGCGCCGAAACGCCGATCGGGGGCATTTTGCTTAGCCTCGCGCTGATCTTGCTGACGGTGGACGTTATTGCGTCACTTCTGTTGTCGGGGCGACTTGGGCTGGCCCGGGCCGCGGCGATGGCGCTGGGTGCGTTGCTGATTGCACCTGACCTTCAGGCACAGACGTCCAAGGAAACCGATTTTGCCCTGATGGCAACGCAAGAGCTGGTACTGGCTCATGTCATGACTGGAAACGCGCAGGTTGACGATATCGCGGGCGCCGGGATGCGTGGCTTGGCGCAAACTTTGTTCTTCCGCACTTCGGTCGAACCGGCAGAGCCCATCGGCGTTGATCTGGAACGGGACGAGCTGGCGTTTTTCCCGCTGCTGTACTGGCCGATCACGCCGGAACAGCCGCAACCCTCGGACGAAGCCTATGCCAAGCTGAATGCCTATCTCCGCTCGGGCGGCATGATCTTGTTCGACACGCGCGACGCGGATGTGGCGCGTTTCGGTGCAGCCAGCCCCAATGGCCGCAAGCTGCAACAACTGGCCGCCCCGCTGAATATCCCTTCGTTAGAGCCTGTTCCGGATGACCATGTTCTGACGCGGGCCTTCTATTTGCTGCAGGATTTCCCGGGCCGATATGCCGGTACCGAGATTTGGGTCGAAGCCGCCCCGCCGGATGCGGAACAAATCGACGGCATGCCGTTCCGCAACCTCAACGACAATGTGACCCCGGTAGTGATCGGCGGGAATGACTGGGCCGGAGCCTGGGCCGTCGACCGAAACGGGCAGGCCCTGTTGCCGGTCGGGCGCGGATATGCCGGTGAGCGGCAGCGGGAATTGGCCAATCGGTTTGGCGTCAATCTGGTGATGCATGTGCTGACCGGGAATTACAAATCGGATCAGGTCCATGTGCCTGCGCTGCTGGACAGGTTGGGACAATGACCGGAACCGTTATATTTGACCCTCTGATTCCGTGGCCCGTTCTGATGGTCGTTACCGCGATTGCCATATCAGGCGTTGTTCTAGCCCTGTGGCGGGGCCTGTCTGGCTGGGCCTTGCGCGGGTTGGCCGCCCTGGTCGTGATCGCGGCCATGGCGGGGCCTGTTTATCAGGTCGAAGATCGCACTCCGCTGACCGACATCGTGGTGATGATCGAGGATGAAAGCGCCAGCCAGACCCTGTCCGATCGCCCGGAACAGACAGCACAGGCCGCTGCCGAACTGGCGGCCGAGATCGACACGCGCGACAATACCGAGCTGCGCCGGATCCGGGTGGCTGACAGCGATGGGGATGAGGGCACACAGGTCATGGCTGCGCTGAACAAAGTCCTGGCCGAGGAACCCCGTGCGCGCATTGCGGGGATCCTCGTGGTTTCGGATGGGATCGTGCATGACGTTGATCAGGCCCCTGACCTGCCTGCACCGATGCACTTGTTGCAGACTGGGCGGGCCAGCGACTGGGACCGCCGTCTGATCGTCCGCAATGCACCGGCTTTTGCCATTATCGGAGAACCGGTCACGCTGACGTTGCGGGTTGAGGATAGCGGCGCAGTTCCTGTTGCGGCTGCGAATGCGCCTTTGGAAATTTCGGTTGATGGCAATGCGCCAGAGCATTTCACCATTCCAATCGGTGTCGATGTCGAGCTACCGGTCAAGCTGTCCCATGGCGGGCGGAATGTCATCCAGTTTACCGTACCAGGCGTCGAAGGAGAGTTGACCGACCGCAACAACACCGCACTGATTCAGATGAATGGTGTGCGCGACCGTCTGCGGGTGCTGCTGGTTTCGGGTGAACCGCATCCCGGTGGACGGACCTGGCGGAACCTTCTGAAATCCGACAGCTCGGTCGATCTGGTGCATTTCACGATCCTGCGACCGCCTGAAAAGCAGGATGGTGTGCCTGTGGACGAGTTGTCTTTGATCGCTTTTCCGACTCGAGAACTGTTTCTGGAAAAGATCAACGATTTCGATCTGATCATCTTTGATCGCTATAAGCGGCGCGGTATTCTGCCTGCGGTCTATCTGGAGAATGTCACCAATTACATCAATGATGGTGGTGCGGTTCTGATTGCGGCTGGCCCTGATTTTGCCAGTGCCGACAGTATCTTCCGCTCGCCGCTGGCGCCGATTCTTCCGGCCCAACCCACCGCGCGGGTCATCGAAGAACGCTTTGTCCCCACAGTTACAGATATGGGGCACCGGCACCCGGTGACGACGGATCTGGGCGATTCCGAGCATTGGGGAGCATGGTTGCGCCAGGTTGATGTCCTGTTCCGATCAGGTGAAACGCTGATGACCGGCGTCGATGACCGGCCGCTGCTGGTGCTAGACCGGGTCGGAGAGGGGCGCGTGGCAATGCTGGCCTCTGACCACGCCTGGCTCTGGAGCCGTGGCTTCGACGGCGGTGGTCCGCAGCTTGAACTGCTGCGGCGATTGGCACATTGGATGATGAAAGAACCCGAGCTTGAGGAAGAGGCTCTGTGGGCCGAAGCAAATGGTCAAATCATGCGCGTCATCCGTCAAACCCTGGGGGATGACGTCGGAACAGTTACCATCACGCAGCCCAATGGCGAGACACTTGAGGTGACGCTGAACGAAGTTTCTCCGGGGCGGTTCGAAGCTCAGATCTTCGGCCCCGAGATTGGCCTCTATCGGCTGCAAGAGGGTGAACATTCGGCGGTAATTGGGTTGGGCCCTGCGGCCCCCAAAGAATTTGAGCGCACGATTGCTACTGATCAGATCCTTGAGCCGGTTCTGGCCGAATTGCGCGGCGGTGTGATCCGGGTCGAGGACGGTTTGCCTTCGATCCGAAATGTCCGCGCTGGGCGGCCAGCATCGGGGCGCGGTTGGATCGGGCTGACCCCGCGCGATGCCTACCAGACCAGCTCTGTAACACAGGCTGGTGTTCTACCGCCCTGGCTGGTGCTTTTGCTGGCCGGTGGGTTCCTTCTGGCGGGTTGGCTGCGTGAAGGTCGGCGTTAGGTCATTCGACTACAACGCTGATTGTGGCCCCAATCACCAGCATCATGTCATGGTAAAGCACCGTTTGAACCGGCTTTGCTGCGTCAGGATTGTCGTGTAATCCCACACAGTTTTTTGATCTGAGCGCCTTTCGCGCATTCAGATACCGCAGATTTTGCGTTGAGTAGGAAAAGGCAGGTACCGGCGAGGCAGGCAGTTTTGGACATTTGCGGCCTCTGAGCCTGCCATTGGTCTGTTGCAACAGGCACGGCTTAAACACTTTTTCACGCTCTGTTGGGATGCTGTGGGCAGATTGTACCGGGATCACCTTTGATGAGTCTTGCAACCAAACTGGCACAGGAAAGACGCGCACGGCTTGCCGCTGAACGTCTGCTGGAGATGAAACAGGCCGAGCTATCAGCGGCCAACCGGAAATTGGGCCTGCACGCGATGGCTCTGACTAAACGCATTGGTGAAACGCGGGCCGAGGTTGAGACGGTGCGCGATGAAAATGAAAAAGTTAAATCGGACCTGACATTGGCCAATGCCAAGATCGAAGTGGCCGAACGGCGGCTATGGCATTCGATCCAGACCTTCCCAGACGGGTTTGCATTCTTCGACGAAGAGAGCCGGTTGATCGGGGCAAATGCCTCATATTTCAGCCTGTTTGAGGGGCTGGATGAAATAGCGCCCGGTATCAGCTATGGCAGAATTCTGGAAACCCTCACGCAGGAGGGTCTGATTGATACCGTGGACGAGGCGCAGGATGATTGGCGCGCCAGGATGCTGGCCCGTTGGAAGTTGTCCAACCCGCCGTCAGAAATCGTCAAGCTGTGGAACGGGCTCTATATCAAGCTGATTGATCAACGCGGTGGCGGTGGCGATGTGGTCAGCCTTGCGCTTGATATAACCGCCTCGGTCCGGCATCAGGCCGAACTGACCGCGGCGCGCGAACGGGCCGAGGCTGCAAACCGCGCGAAATCTGCATTCCTAGCCAATATGAGCCATGAAATCCGCACGCCCATGAACGGTATTGTTGGCATGACCGAGTTGATGACCGAAACCGCGCTGGATGAAGAACAACGGCTCTATCTCAACACGATCCGCAATTCCGGTGAAGCCTTGCTGGTGATCATCAACGATGTTCTGGATTACTCGAAGATTGAGGCGGATAAGCTGGTCTTGCACCCCGAACAGTTCGATTTCGAACGCTGTATCCTTGAGGTGGCGATGCTGCTGCAGCCCAGTGTTCGTGACAAGGGTTTAAGCCTTTTAGTCGACTATGACCTGTTTTTGCCAACCCTGTTCGTAGGCGATCCGGGCCGGGTGCGTCAGGTCTTGACCAATCTGGTTGGCAACGCGGTCAAGTTCACGGCGGAAGGGCATGTCTTGATCCGCGTCACGGGGGTCCCCCGCGCGGAGGCCCAGGCCTGTGATATTCATGTTGCCATAGAAGATACCGGTATCGGTATTGCCGAGGATAAAGCGGCGCATATCTTTGGTGAATTCAATCAGGTTGAGGATGAACAAAACCGACAGTTTGAAGGGACCGGGTTGGGCCTGGCCATCACCAAACGACTGATCAAATTGATGGACGGTGCCATCTGGGTCGAAAGCGAGCCGGGCCAGGGGTCCTGTTTTGGATTTCGGATAACGCTGCCGACGGTCGAAGGTCCGCAACCCGCCCCCCCGAATCTGGAAGGATGTCTGCGCCATGTGGTCGTGGTTGAAGATCTGGCTGTCAATCGAGCGATCCTGTCAAAGCAACTTGGTCGTCTGGGTGCCAAGGTTACCGAATGTACCACCGGAACCGAGGCGCTGGCTACGCTTGATGACACCGTAGATCTGGTGCTGTGCGATCACGATCTGCCGGACATGGACGGGCTGGATTTGGCGGCCACGATAAAGGGCCGGGGGTGGACGGATACCTCTGTCGTGGTCATGTCGGCCAATCCCGGCGTGATTCATGCTCATCCGGCCTGCCAGCTCATTGACGGAGTGTTGCAAAAGCCGATCCCTCGTTCAGAATTATATGCACGTCTGACCGCTCTGGGACGATCAGCGGATTCGATATCGAATGGTTCCGACACGCAAAACCCAACGGTTGCGCAGGTCAGACCGATTGCCGAGGATCAAAGGCTCATGCGGGTTCTGGCTGCTGAGGACAACAAGACCAACCAGCTGATCCTGCGCAAGATGGTCAAGGATCTGAACATTGATCTTCGCTTTGCGGGCAACGGGCTTGAGGCGGTCGCCGCCCATCTGGAATTCGACCCGGATTTGATATTCATGGATATCTCTATGCCCGGAATGGATGGTAAACAGGCCACAGGTGAAATCCGCCGCCGCGAGGTTGAAACCAATCAGCACGTCCCGATCGTAGCCCTGACCGCACATGCAATGAGCGGAGATGACCAGGGTATTTTATCGGCTGGATTGGACTACTACCTGACCAAACCGCTGCAAAAACAGAAAATCCACCAGATGATCCTTGACCATCGGCCAGACGGAACGCAACCGGTTCTTGATGACGAAACCCGAGCGTTCTAGGCTGCCGACATGACTGATGACCGTGGATTTCACCCCCGCGCGCTGGGCGAGATTGCCATTCGCTGCGCAGATATGGCCGCTATGGTGCAGTTCTATGAACAGGTGGTCGGCCTGCAGCGTCTGAGCGGTGACCATGACAGCGCTATAACCTTCTTCCGGATAGCCGAGGGGTTTGGCGGCCATACGCAAGTTCTGGCCCTGTTTCACCACAGCACCGCGCCACGACCGGGGCAACATCGGGCCGGTGCAGAAGGTCCCGTAACAGGAGCGGGATCGTCGCTGCATCATATCGCATTGTCGCTGCCCTTCGACGAGCAGGCGGCGGTCATAAGTTGGTATGACAAGATCGGCCAACCCTATCGCGTCGAGCAGTTCGGATGGGTTGGTTGGCGCGGTATTTTCACCGAAGACCCGGAAGGCAACACAGTTGAACTGGTCTCTTACGACCCGTCGATGCTGGCTGAGGCCTGATAGGGCCGGATAAAGACCGGCTTGTCGTTCTCTGACAGGTCGGGTCGGTATTCATAGCCGCCCGAGTCGAACTCTGTCAGGCTGGCGGGTTCGGACAGACGGTGTTGAATAACATAGCGGGCCATCGCCCCGCGTGCCTTTTTGGCAAAGAAGCTGACGATCTTTGGCGTGCCGCCCTTGTCTTCCATGAAGACCGGCGTGATGACCCGTAATTTCAGCGCTTTGGGGTCTACTGCACCGAAATATTCCTGACTGGCGCAATTCAACAGCACATCGCTACCGGTACCGGCTGCCTGAGCGTTCAGCGCCTTGCTTAGTTGGTCGCGCCAATAATCGTACAGGTTCTTGCCGCGCCGGGTCTTCAGCCTACTGCCCATCTCAAGCCGATAGGGCTGAATGGCGTCCAGCGGACGCAATATGCCATACAGTCCGGACAGGATGCGCAGGTGATCCTGGGCCCAGGCCATCTCTTCCACATCCAGCGAAGTCGCTTCGAGCCCCTGATAGGTGTCTCCGGCAAAGGCCAGTGCGGCCGGGCGTGTCGCCACAGCATCGGGGGCGTCCGAAAAGGCGCGATAACGGTCGCGGTTCAGGCGGGCCAGATCATCGCTCAGATCCATCAGCTTTTTCAGGTCGCCCAGCGTCAGATTGCGGGCGGTTTTCGACAGGCGGATCGCGTCATCCTGAAAGTCGGGTTGCGTGACCTCAACATTCCGTTCTGCCCAATCCAGCCGTTTGGCCGGGGAAATCACTACCAGCATAGTCGCCCTCGTTTCTTGCCTGTTGGTGGGTATCTAGCTTGCCATACGCAGCACGTCCAGAAAGGCGGCTCCAAACCTTTCGTGACGGCGGTCACCCAGAACCTGTTCGATGGCGCGCGGGTCGTCTGATCGCAACTGCGCCACCTTTGCCAGTTGCGAGGCGGTACAGGTCAGCGGCTTGTCGATTCCATCAGGGCCGCGCGACAGTTGCGACTGAACTTCGAGCAGGCGGTCGTAAATCTCACCCTGATCGCGCCCGGCCAGTTTGCGGCGGGCCGGGTGCAGTTCTTCGACCGCGCCGGTCAGAACCTCCAGAAACGTGGCCCCGTATCGTTCCAACTTTTTAGCACCGATCCCGCTGATCCGGGCCATATCATCCAGCGTTGCAGGGCGGGTTTCCGCCATTTCGATCAGCGTGCGATCGGGAAAAATAACATAGGCCGGGACCCGCGCGGATTCGGCCAGCGCACGGCGTTTCGCCTTGAGTGCGCTCAGCAGCGGTGCGTCTTCTTCGGATACCATCTCTTTGACCGCAGGCCGACGGGTTGCTTTGCGGATCGTGTCCTTACGCAGGTTGATCTGCGCCTCGCCTTTCAGGATCGGCTTGGCGGCCTCAGTCATGCGCAGCGCACCGTGGCGGTCGGGATCAGGACGGACCAGATCATGGCCCATCATCTGCCGGAAGATCGCCTGCCATTGCGGGCGGGACCAGTCCTTGCCAATGCCATAGGTCGACAGATTGTCATGTCGGCGGGCGCGGATCTTGTCGGTTTCATTGCCCAACAGGATGTCGATCAGATGGCCTGCGCCGAACCATTCCTCGGTGCGCAGGATCGCGGACAGGGCCATACGAACCGGGGTGGTGCCATCGAACACTTCCGGCGGGCTGTCACACAGATCGCATTTGCCACAGGGTTCGGTCTGTTCACCGAAATAACCCAGCAAAGTCTGACGGCGGCAGGCCAGCGCCTCGGCCAAGCCAAGCAGGGCGTTCAAACGGGCGTGATCGGCCATCCGCCGGTCAGACGGAGCAAGCCCCTCGTCTATCTGTGACCGGCGCAGGCGAATGTCATCTGCCCCAAACAGGGTCAGGGTTTCTGCCGGGGCGCCATCACGCCCGGCGCGGCCGATTTCCTGATAATAAGCTTCGATGGATTTGGGCAGGTCCGCATGGGCGACCCAGCGGATATCGGGCTTGTCTATGCCCATGCCAAAGGCAACCGTGGCCACCACGATCAGACCATCCTCGCGCGCAAAGCGGGTCTCGACGATGCGGCGATCCTCGGGATCCATGCCGCCGTGATAGTGACAGGCGGTGTGGCCTTCGGCACGCAGGGCCTGTGCCAGAACCTCGGTCTTGTTACGGGTGCCGCAATAGACAATGCCGGATTGGGTTTTGCGCGCGGCGGCAAAATCCAGGACCTGTTTGCGGGGCCCATCCTTGGCGGCAAAGGCCAGGTGGATGTTGGGTCGGTCGAACCCGCGCAGAAATTTGCGCGGGGCTGTACCGTCAAACAGCTTTTCGACAATCTCGTCCTGCGTTTCCGCATCTGCTGTGGCGGTGAAAGCGGCCAAAGGCACATCCAGCGCACGTCGCAGCTCTCCGATCCGAAGGTAGTCGGGGCGGAAATCATGGCCCCATTGACTGACGCAATGCGCCTCGTCCACCGCAATCAAGCTGACATTGATCCGCCGCAACATGCCCAGCGCCGATCCGGCGGCCAGACGTTCGGGAGCCATGTACAGCAGCTTGAGCCGCCCGGCCTCCAACGCCTCCCACACGGCATCGGTTTCTTCGGGGGTATTGCCGGAGGTCAGCGCGCCGGCCTCGACGCCTGCTTCCTGCAAGCCGCGCACCTGATCACGCATCAGGGCAATCAGCGGAGAGATCACTACCGTGACCCCATCACGCATCAGCGCAGGCAGTTGGAAACACAGGGATTTACCACCGCCCGTCGGCATGATGGCCAGCACGTTTTCGCCCAGCGTGACGGCATCGACGATCTCTTCCTGACCGGGGCGGAAATCGTCGAATCCAAAGACATCTCGCAGCAAAGGCGCGGCGTCAAACATGTGCGGGGGTGCCCTGTTTTAAGGTTTATCTGCTCTTAAGACAGGACAATCACATACTAAGATTCACTGAACAAGAGGGATCAGCCTCAGCTCAGGGCCAGAAAGAGTTCCGGCAGGACGTAGCTTCGCAGTGAAATGATGATGATCAACACGACCAGAGGCGTCAGATCGATGCCGCCAAGATCGGGCAGCACTTTGCGAATAGGGCGATAAATCGGCTCCAGGATCCGATTCAACCCGTACCAAATCTGGGCAACGAATTGCTGGTGAAGGTTCAGAACCTGAAAGTTAATCAGCCAGCTCATTATGACCTGAATCAAGACGAACCAATAGGCGATGCTCAATACCAAGTCGATCGGGCCGAAAATTGCCATCATATTCGTATACTCCAAGTCACGTTTCGGGAGAGGTAGTGGCTAGCGCAGCAAAGAGCAAGTGCGCGCTAACAGAACCCTTGCGAAATAGGCCAAAGAACCGTCTTATGACGCCAACAATAAAAAACGGGGCAGGTATGGCAGAGATTTCCAAGCGCAAACGCATCTGGGGCTGGTGGTTCTTCGACTGGGCAAGTCAGCCCTATCACACGCTGTTGGTGACCTTTGTTTTTGGGCCCTATTTTGCCGGGGTAGCCGCCGAGTATTATCTGAACGCCGGTCTGGGTTCCGATGCCGCAGACGCACGGGCGCAGACGGTGTGGGCGAACTGCATGACCATCGTGGGGCTGATCATCGCCTTTGGTGCCCCGCTGATGGGGGCGATGGCGGATGTTTCGGGCCGTCGTATACCATGGATATTCGGCTTTTCCATCATGTACGCGGTGGGCTCTGCTGCGCTGTGGTACACGTTGCCGGACGGGTCAAACATGTGGCTGATGCTGTCGGCCTTTGGCCTGGGTTTTGTCGGGGCGGAATACGCGCTGATCTTCGCCAATTCTCAGCTGCCCGATCTGGGTGATGACAGTGAGGTGGGCGAGATATCGGGTTCGGGTTTTGCCTTTGGCTATTTCGGCGGGCTTATCTCGCTGGCAATCATGCTGGCCCTGTTTGTTGAGCAGGGTAATGGCAAGACCCTGATCGGCATGGACCCTGTTTTTGGTCTGGACGCCGCAGCACGCGAAGGCACGCGATTTGTCGGGCCGTTCACCGCCGTGTGGTTCATTCTGTTCATGATCCCCTATTTCCTGTGGGTGCGCGACGATCCAGATGTCGAAAAGAAAGGCAGCGTCAAAGAGGCGCTGCAGCTGCTGGTCAAATCAGTCTCTAACCTGCGCAATCGCGTCAGTCTGGCCAGCTATCTGGGCTCGTCCATGTTCTATCGCGATGCGCTGAACGGTCTGTATACCTTTGGCGGCGTTTATGCGCGGCTGGTGCTGGAATGGGATCTGATCAAGATCGGCGTATTCGGGATTGTCAGCGTTCTGGCCGCGGCAGCCTTTGCCTGGCTTGGCGGCAAGCTGGACAAGAAATACGGCCCCAAACCTGTCATTCTGGTTGCGATCTGGGTGCTGATCTTTGTCTGTATCACCGTCGTGATGATGGACCGGACCCAGATCTACGGTATCGCCCTGCCCGAAGGGTCGGGCCTGCCGGATCTGGTGTTCTTTGGTTGCGGTGTTCTGATCGGCGGCATGGGGGGTATCCTACAATCGGCCAGCCGTTCTCTGATGGTGCGCCACACCGATCCCGCTGCCCCGGTCGAGAGCTTTGGCCTGTATGGCTTGTCCGGCCGCGCCACCGCATTTGCGGCCCCTTTGTTGATCGGGATTGCCACAACCCTGACCGGTAGTGCGCGACTGGGGGTGTCACCCATAGTTCTGTTGTTTATTCTGGGACTGTTCCTAATGCGCTGGGTGAAACCGGAAGGGGATCAGAGCAGATGATTTTATTACGTTTTTTCGCGGTCATTGCCGCAATCACATTCGCCGGTACCGCAGGTTCCGAGCCGCTGGCCAAGCAGTTATTCGGAGGCCAAAAGCAAAGTTCACAACAAAAACCGGCCGCTTTCGGCAGTTATTCGCGCGGCTGTGCGGCGGGGGCGGTACAACTGCCCGAAACCGGACCCACCTGGCAGGCTATGCGCCTGTCACGCAACCGCAACTGGGGCCATCCGCAGGCGATCGACTATGTCCAGGATCTGAGCCGGTTTGCGGCCAAGCAGTCAGGATGGAATGGTCTCTATATAGGCGATATCAGCCAGCCGCGCGGCGGGCCGATGACATCGGGCCACCGCAGCCATCAGCTGGGTCTGGACATCGATATCTGGATGCTGCCCGGTGACAACATGCGTCTTTCCCGCAAGGCGCGCGAGAATATCTCTTCGATTTCCCTGCGCCGCTCGAACGGTGCCTTTGTCAACGGCAGCTGGACCAAACAGCATCACGCAGTGCTGCGTGAGGCCGCAAAAGACAAGCGCGTGGCTCGGATATTCGTCTTTCCCGGTGCCAAGGTGCAGATGTGCAATGACGAAAAGGGAAACCGCGCTTACCTGCGTAAAATCCGGCCGTGGTGGGGCCATCACTATCACTTCCACGTGCGGCTGGCCTGTCCAAGAGGATCAAGCGGCTGCGTGAATCAGGATCCGCCGCCCAAGGGTGATGGTTGCGCCGAAGCGCAGCAATGGGTGAACAACATCCTCAACCCGCCACCGCCCGATCCAAACGCGCCTGCACCCAAGAAGCGACGCGAATACCGGCTGGCCGATCTGCCCAAGCAATGCACAAACGTCTTGCAATCCAACTGATCGCGGCGCTGCTGCTGTCAGGGGGTGTCTGGGCCGAGGGAGCAAAGCCTGCCGCTTTGCTGAACAATTTTGCCTGGCGACATCAGGCGGATTGGTTCGGCGGATATTCCGGAATTCACATCTTTGACGGTGGGACCCGCATGATCGCGCTGAGTGATCGTGCAACGATGCTGGACGCTCGTATTGATCGAAACGAGGATGAGATTACTGGCATCGAGATCCAGCGGCACTGGCCCATCCTGTCCAGCACCGGCAAGGTTCTGGTGGGCACCGCGGGCGATTCCGAAGGCCTGGCAATCGCCCCTGACGGTGGGGTCTATATCTCATTCGAGGGTGTGCACCGGGTGGCTTATTATTCCGATCCAACCGGCCCGGCGCAGGTTCTGCCACGCCCCAAAGCCTTTGAGGTTCTTGACCATAACGGCTCGTTCGAGGCACTGGCCATTGACAGGCTTGGGCGGCTGTACACCCTGACCGAAAAGAGCCGTACCGTATCGGGGGACATACCGGTATATCGTTGGGATGGTCTGTCGTGGTCGACACCTTTTGTCCTGCCGCAACGGGGCAAGTTCCTGCCAGTAGCCGCGGATTTCGGCCCCGACGGGCGGTTCTATGTGCTGGAACGATCGGTGTCCCTGACAGGCTTTCGGTCGCAGCTCAGGCGTTGGGAACTGAATGGTGACACTCCGCAATCCGAAGAGATCTTGCTGCAAACCGCGCGCGGGACGCATGACAACCTCGAAGGCCTGTCGGTCTGGCGTGACGATCAGGGAAGGTTGCGGGTTACGATGATTTCGGATGACAATTTTCTGGCCCTTCAGCGGACGGAACTGGTGGAATATCTGCTGCCCGATTGACAGGCTCGAAACAAAGGTCTAAACGCACGGCTTGCCTTGGGACGGTCCCTTGGCCAAGTCGCCGCTACCTTGTCAAAACGGGCATCAAAACATGCAACGCGCTTTTATTCCCGGCATTCTTGCCATGGCCACCATCGTTGTGGCTTCGAACATTCTGGTCCAGTTCCTGATCCTTGACGGGCTGTTGACTTGGGGTGCTTTCACCTATCCACTGGCCTTTCTGGTCACCGACATCATGAACCGCGTCTATGGCGTGGCCACCGCCCGCAAGGTCGTGTTTGCCGGGTTCGTCACCGGCATCGTCTGCTCGCTGATCGGCAGCCAGATCATGCTGCAGGGCGACGGGTTCACCTATGCCGCTGTGCCGCTGCGGATCGCTGTTGCCTCTGGCACTGCTTTCCTGATCGCCCAGCTGACCGATGTCACCGTGTTCAATGCAATGCGCGGGGGTCGCTGGTGGCGCGCACCGCTGGTCTCGACCCTAGTGGGTTCGGCGCTGGATACAGCATTGTTCTTCACTATCGCCTTTTCTGCCTCGATCGCGATCTTCGGCGCCAATGCCGACGCTGCGATCAGCTGGGCGTGGGAGCCTGTTCCCTTCATGCTGTCTGGCCCGATGGCACCCCTGTGGGTCACGCTGGCCTTTGCCGACTGGCTGGTAAAGTTGTCGTTGGCGCTGGTGGCGCTGATCCCCTTCAAGGTGATCGTTGCGCGCCTGACCGCGCAGCCCGTGTAAAAAACGCTTTGAGAATGGCACAGCTTGTGTCACCATCCTAGTTAACCGCAACAGATAGAAAAGGAGGTGATCCAGTGTCGAGAAAGAGATTGGAGAGAGGTGTTGGAACAACCGGGGGGATCGCCCGTTAGGGCAGCCCTTGGTGGAGCGCTCGCTCCGGCTGGTCGATTGATCTAACCGACCCAACCTCCTGAACTTTCGAAGGGCCGTCCTGCTAGGGCGGCCCTTTTTGTTTCCGCACAGCACTTGTAAGGTCCGCCCCATGTTGCGGATCAATGACGATATCACCCTGCAAGACTGGGAAATGACCGAAAGCTTTGTGCGCTCTTCCGGCCCTGGCGGGCAGAACGTGAACAAGGTTTCGACCGCAGTCGAGTTGCGGTTCGAAGCGGCGCGCTCGCCCTCACTGCCTGATCCGGTCAAGGCGCGGCTGAAACGGTTGGCTGGGCGGCGCTGGACCAAAGAGGGCGCGATCATCATCCAGTGCGAGGAAACGCGTAGCCAGGCCCGCAACCGCGAGATTGCGCGGGTGCGATTGGCTGAACTGATCACCCGCGCGCTGGTCAAACCCAAACGGCGTATCGCCACCAAGCCCACCTATGGCTCGGTCAAACGTCGATTGGCCGCCAAAAAGGCCCGTTCGGATGTCAAATCTCTGCGCGGCAGGGTCGACGAAGATTGATCTGGTAACTTCTTTGCGCCTTGCTACTCTGCCCTGACAGGCGACAAGGAGGCAAAGCCATGAGGTTGGAGGGAAAAACCGCAATCGTAACCGGCGGCGCATCCGGGTTCGGGGCCGGTATCGCACAGAAGTTCATTGCAGAGGGCGCACGCGTTATGATCGCGGATATCAACGGCGCTGCGGCCCGCGAAATGGCAGAAACGCTGGGCGCGCAGGCCATCGCGCAGCAGGTTGATGTGGCCAGCACGGCATCGGTTCAGGAAATGGCGGGCACCGCCCACGACGCCTTTGGCGGGCTCGACATCCTGGTCAACAATGCCGGAGTGACCCATCTGCCGACCCCGCTGGAGGACGTCTCCGAAGAGGATTTCGACCGTGTCTTCAACGTGAACATGAAATCCGTCTATCTGACCGCCCGCGCCTTTGTGCCGATGATGAAGGCACGCGGAACCGGGGCGATCCTGAACGTCGCCTCAACCGCCGGGCTGTCCCCACGCCCCAACCTGAACTGGTATAACGCGTCCAAGGGTTGGATGATCACCGCAACCAAGACCATGGCGGTGGAACTTGCTCCGTCCGGCGTGCGTGTCAACGCGATCTGCCCCGTTGCGGGCGAAACCCCATTGCTGAAATCCTTCATGGGCGAAGACACCCCCGAGATTCGCGCCAAATTCCTGTCGACCATCCCATTGGGTCGCTTCTCGACTCCCGAAGACATGGCCAACGCCGCCTGCTTTCTGTGCTCGGATGAAGCCACTATGATTACGGGCACCACGCTCGAAGTGGACGGGGGCCGATGCATTTGATCCGGACTTCATTTGGCTCAAAATATCTCCGCCAGAGGCAGCGCGCCGAGGCGCGCTTCCCTGCCCAACGTCAGAGGTTTCGATGACTCCCGGATCCAAAAACCTGATCACCGATGTCCCAGGGCTGAAGGTCGGCAACGCGCAGGACGAGGCGTTGAAATCGGGCACAACTGTTCTGACGGCGGACAAACCCTTTGTTGCTTCTGTCCATGTAATGGGGGGCGCGCCGGGCACGCGTGAAACTGACTTGTTGGCACCGGACAAAACCGTTGATCAAATCGATGCGATCGCGCTGTCTGGTGGCTCGGCTTTCGGGTTGGACGCCTGCTCAGGGGTTACGGATGGTTTGCGGGGCGACGGGCGCGGCTTTGCTGTCGGGAATGCGATTGTGCCCATCGTGCCGGGAGCAATTCTGTTCGATTTACTCAATGGCGGCGATAAAACTTGGTCCGAGAATCCATACCGCGCTCTCGGAAAGGCAGCCTACCACGCTGCCGCAGAACGTTTTGCGCTCGGTTCAGTCGGGGCAGGAACCGGCGCATTGGCGGCTATGCAAAAAGGTGGCCTGGGTTCTGCATCGTTGGTTCTGGACGACGGCATCACTGTAGGCGCGCTTGTGGCAGCCAATCCGGTTGGCAGCGTCACGACACCTGGGGATCGCCACTTCTGGGCGGCGCCATTCGAGATCGACAACGAATTTGGCGGCCTGGGGCCAGACCTCTCATCGGGTCAAGCACAGATTCAGCAAAGCCGCAAAGCTCTAGCTATGGGGCAGGTTGACCCGGACCGGGCCAACACGGCCATTGCAATTGTCGCAACTGATGCAGCGTTAACCAAGACACAGTGCCACCGCCTGGCGGTGACAGCTCATGATGGCATCGCTCGCGCGATTGTGCCTGCACATACTTCACAAGATGGTGATCTGGTTTTCGGCATCAGCACCTCCGGTCAAGCTGTTGACCCAAGCGTGCTGCCTATGATCGCGCATGCAGCCTCGGTTTGCCTGTCGCGGGCGATCGCCCGTGCGATTTATCTGGCGTCACCCAGTGCAGGCGATCTTCTGCCCTGTTGGGCAGACGTACATGACTTAAGTTAAGGACGACCCGATCCCGGCTGTGACACAGTGCCATCGCGCGGCAATCTGCGCGTTGACTCTCTGCTGCGCCAGAGGTCCTTTCTGTGCAGCCAATTCGTATCGGAGCAAAAGTTATGAATCGTATCCTCGCGACCGCAATTGCCGGCCTACTGGCCCTTCCAGTCTATGCTGAAGGTGACACCGAAGCTGGCAAGAAAGCCTTCAACAAATGCAAATCCTGCCATCTGATTGCTGATCCCGATGGCGAGGTGATCGTAAAGGGCGGAAAAACCGGCCCGAACCTCTATGGGGTTGCAGGCCGTACTGCTGGGACGGTCGAAGGGTTCAAATACGGTGACAGCATTGTCGAAGCCGGCGAAAACGGTTTGGTCTGGGACGAGGCAACCTTTGTCGAATATGCCCAGGACCCCAAAGCCTTCCTGCAATCCTATCTGGATCAGACCTCGGCCAAGTCCAAAATGACCTTCAAGCTGAAAAAGGGCGCTGAGGACGTTTACGCCTATATCGTCAGTGTTTCGGGCGAATAACCTGGGAAACCACGCAATCGGTAAGACCAGAAAAGGCCGCAGCCCCTGCGGCCTTTCGTGCGGTTGATAACCGGATCAATAGACGCCAGTTTGGAATCGCGTGGTGCATTGCCCGCTTTGCACCACAGCCAAGCCTATCAGGCCAAAGCTATTCCGGAATTCCCGGTCGCACAGGCGGATCGGCAGCAGGAGACGACAAATGGGAATCATGATCCCGGCCTGGGTTGATGGTGAATTGACCCCCGTTGAAAAGCTTGAAGCCCATGAAAAGGGTCTGCGGCACAAGGCGGTGTCGGTCTTTGTTGTGCGCGGCACCGAGATTTTGCTGCAGCGCCGGGCGATGGGCAAATACCACACGCCGGGTCTTTGGGCGAATACCTGCTGCACCCATCCTGACTGGGGTGAGATGCCCTCGGTCTGTGCAGTGCGTCGCCTGCATGAGGAACTGGGGATCACTGGGCTGTATCCCGAATATCGTCACCGGCTGGAATATCATGCCGATGTCGGCAATTCCCTGATCGAGCATGAGGTGGTGGATGTTTTCCTCGCTCATGTCCGCGGGCCATTGAAGATCGAGCCGAACCCCGAGGAAGTGATGGATATCCGCTGGATCGACTACCACGATCTACTGGCCGAAGTGCAGCGCCATCCCGACCGGTTTACACCCTGGCTGAAGATCTACCTGCACAACCACGCCGACACAATTTTCGGCCCCGATCTGATTATCTCGGCCAAATCCTGATGCACCTCGGCGCTTTGCGTTTCCTGATAGAAGGCTATCGAGCTGCGCGTTCGATCAAAGGGAGAGGCAGCGCAATTCGATTCAATTCGAACGCAAAGCGCTCTGGGCTTGCAAGGCCCGCCCAAGGGGCCTAAATCAACCCGTCATGGCCAAGCAGAAGACAGACCCGAATTACAAAGTGATCGCCGAAAACCGGCGTGCCCGCTTCGATTACGCGATCGAAGAGGATATCGAGTGCGGCATCATGTTGCATGGGTCCGAGGTCAAATCCCTGCGGGCAGGCGGCTCTAACATCGCCGAAAGCTATGCCACGGTTGATGACGGAGAGCTATGGCTGGTCAACAGCTATGTCGCCCCCTACGAACAAGCCAAGGTGTTCAAGCACGAGGAACGCCGTCGCCGTAAGCTGTTGGTGTCGCGCAAGGAACTGTCAAATCTGTGGAACGCGACCCAGCGCAAGGGCATGACCCTTGTGCCGCTGGTGCTGTATTTCAACCATAAGGGCCTGGCCAAGATTAAGATCGGCATCGCCAAGGGTAAGAAAAACCACGACAAGCGCGAAACCCAGGCCAAGCGCGACTGGTCACGGCAAAAGCAACGCTTACTGAAAGATCACAGCTAAAGGCGCTCGATTATCGGTTGTCAGATAGATTTGATCCTCGCGTTCTCAATCAGGCTACCGGGGCTGTGTCACAGATACAGCAGATGTCCGGTTAGAGCCCAATCTACCGATGCTGCAGCTAGTTCGAATGGGCGTGATGAGCACAGAACGGACGTCCCCGGGTTTGATCACTCCTCCTGCCGACTCCTGAGAAGAGGCAATAATACACACGCATAAGCCACCTATGGATTTACATCTAAGAAGCTTTCGTTGGAACGGAGGTCACTAAATTCGAGCCTGGCTTCAACTCTCCACCTGTAAACAATTGTACATGATCCAAAATTCTTTTCAGTTTTTTGCCATTAGGCCTGTCGGTACAAATCATCACTACAAACAAGGCGAATTTTGGCTTGGAGCGTTTCTCTGCCCCTGTTTCGCCGATGACAAGGAGGAAAGAAATGTTCAAGATTTCAGCGGGTCTCGGGTGCGTATTTGCTGCGGCAATCACCGCTTCGGCGGCCCAGGCAAACGAATGCGGTGAAGTATCACTGATGCAGGCCGATTGGGGGTCAGCGCAAATTGTGACCGCGGTCTCGAAGTTTCTGATGGAGCAAGGCTATGGTTGCGAAGTGACCACGGTTCCGCTCTCGAGCAACCCTGCGCTGGCATCCGTATCCGAGACCGGAGAGCCCGATATTCTGACTGAAATCTGGACAAACGGCGCGCCGGCTTACCAAGGGCTGGTTGCTTCAGGTGCGATCATTCCTGTGACCGAAGTTTTGTCAGATGGCGGTGTCGAAGGGTTCTTTGTTCCGAACTACCTTGTGGAAGAGCATCCGGAACTGGCAACAATTGAAGGCATCGCAGCCAACCCCGAACTCGTCGGAAATCGCTTTCACAACTGCCCCGAGGGATGGACCTGTCTAAATGTCAGCACCAACCTGATGAAGGCAGGCGGGCTGATTGATGCAGGCATTGAAAACTTCGTGCATGGATCAGGCGAAACCCTTGCGGCTTCGATCGCTGCCGCCTACGAAAACAAAGAGCCATGGTTCGGCTTTTATTGGGCACCAACATCGGTACTGGGCAAATACCCGATGACCCTGGTCGATATGGGCCCCCATGACCCTGAAAAGCACGCCTGCAACATCACAGCGGAATGCGCGACGCCAGAAATGAGCGCCTTCCCCCGCAGTGAAGTCGTTACAGTTCTGTCGAAAGAATTCATGGCCGAAAACGCAGCAGTGTCTGACCTGATGACAAATCTATCCTTCACCAACGCTCAGATGGGCGAAACGCTGGCATGGGTTGAAGACAACAATGCCTCCTACGATGAAGGCGCGGTGCATTTCCTAACAACCTACAAGGATGTCTGGGGGGCGTGGCTTAACGATGCTGCGCGCGACAAACTTTCCGCCTTGCTGCAGTAAACTGCATGGACAGGGGCATCCTCAGCGATGCCCCTAACGCACTGAAGTAGATCGGAAAGTGGGAAAAATGGCCTTCTATGACAAGTTATTCAGCGCATTGGGTTTGAGCGAATGGTGTGGCACGTCCGATGACAAAGCGCCTCTTTCGCTGGCTGATCTTGCGGCGCAAGCAGGAGGAGAAGAGGCCTCTGAGCCGCTCATTCCAATTCCCTCGTTTGATAATCTGCACGAAAGCTGCAACCGCATATGGCAGTCGCGCGATGTAACCAACGGGATCGAAGAAGGGTTTCTGGCAGCCAAACCGGTCCTGAAAACCGTTCTGGACCCGATCACGCAGCCATTGAGCTGGATATTGGATGGCGCACTTTGGCTGTTTGAAGCGACGCCATGGTTCATCATGGTACCGCTTCTGGTGGCGATTTCCTGGTACGCGTCACGTTCGCGCCCTGTGACGATCTTCGTGGCCGCCTCGATTATGATGCTGGCCCTCGTAGACCACTACGATGTGGCGATGCAAACCCTGTCGATCGTCTTTGTGTGTACGACGATTTCGGTGCTGTTCGGTGTGCCCATTGGAATTGCCATGTCGAAATCCGACCGATTGCAAAAAGGCGTCGTTCCGTTGCTCGACCTGCTGCAGACCCTGCCGACATTCGTGTACCTGATCCCTCTGATTTTCTTGTTCTCGGTCACGGAATCCAAACTGTACGGGATTGCGATCATCCTTTACGCGATTGTGCCGGTGATCCGTTTGACCGACCTTGGCATCCGGCTTGTCGACAGGGATGTGATCGAGGCGGCCAATGCCTTTGGCATGAAGGACCGCCAGAAACTGATGCGGGTGCAACTCCCTTTAGCGCTGCCCAATATCATGGCCGGAATCAACCAGACCATCATGATGAGCCTTGCCATGGTCGTGATCGCCTCTCTTGTTTCGGCCCCTGGCCTTGGCGTGAACGTGTTGCGCGGTATCCGAAACCTTGAACTGGGTGTGGGCATCGTCGCGGGCATCGGCATTGTTCTGCTGGCCGTGATCCTTGACCGCGTATCCAAGGCAGCTCTCACACGGGTCGATAAGACCCAAGTCAAACATTAAGGAGCCGGTTCAATGACACAACCAATGGTCCGCCTGTCCGGGCTCTATAAAATCTTTGGCGCCCGCGACAAGGACGTGTTGCAGCATGCCAAAGGAGGCATGGGCAAGGAAGAATTGCTGGCGCAGCACGGGCACGTGTTGGGGCTCAACAACATCAACGTCGATATGCAGGCGGGGGAAATCACAGTGGTCATGGGCCTGTCCGGCTCTGGGAAATCTACTCTGATCCGCCACCTGAACCGGTTGATCGAACCCACTGCGGGCGAGATCATCGTGCAGGGTGAGGACGTGATGCAACTGTCCGAGGACGGGTTGCGCCATGCTCGACAGGAAAAGATGTCGATGGTGTTCCAGAAGTTCGCGCTTTTGCCGCACAAAACCGTGCTGAAGAACGCAGGCATGCCGCTCTCGGTGCGCGGCGAGGACGAGGCGACTTGCGACCGTGAAGCCGCCAAGTGGCTGGATCGCGTGGGTCTGAGCGGGTTCGAGAACCATTATCCAGCGCAATTGTCCGGTGGGATGCAACAGCGTGTGGGCATTGCCCGGGCGCTGACCGCGAACACACCGATCATGCTGATGGACGAGGCTTTCTCGGCTCTTGACCCACTGATCCGAACAGACATGCAGGACCTGCTGCTCGAGCTGCAAAAAGAGCTGCACAAGACCATCATCTTCATCACTCACGATCTAGATGAGGCGTTGAAGCTGGCCGATCACCTTGTGATCCTTAAAGACGGCTTTGTCGTGCAGCAGGGCGAGCCGCAGCATATTCTGTTGAACCCCAACGATCCTTACATCGAAGACTTCGTGAGCGACATCAACCGAGCACGGGTTCTGCGGGTCCGCTCGATCATGACCCCGCTGGACGGTGGCCAAGTGCCAGAAGATGCCCATGGCGAAGTGGACGTGAACGACACGCTCGAAAGCATGATCGCGCGGTCCGGCGGGGATACGTCACACGCCTATGTTGTCAAGGATGGGGAGAAGACAGTCGGCTCACTGGATATGACTGAACTGGTTCGCGCACTCGTCCCTCGCGTCGCATCCGAAGCAGGCGCACGTCAGTCCTGACGCGCGCTGACGACAAAGCTGGAATTCATCAGATCAGGCCCGAAATAGCCGCATGGTTGGGTCGGCTTCGATCTGTTCGAACAGCCAGTCAACAAACGTATCGAGCTTTGGGTTGGGTGCACGTTCTTTTTGCGTCGCCAGATACCAGCTGCCTGGCTCGGGCACCGAAATATCAAACGGTTTGACCAGGCGCTCCCTTTCAAGGTCACGCGTGCAAAACGGTGCTCTTGCGACGCTGATACCGTGATTTTTTAGAACAGCTTCACGGACCAGCGGGTAATTGTCGAAAACAGAGCCAAATTTCATCGTTTCGCGATCTAAGCCCGCCGCATCCAACCAGCAGTCCCAGTCATCCGGCTCATTCCATGTGTTTGGGACACTCAGCAACAGGAAATTTCTTAGCTCTTCCAGCGGCATTCCACCGCTTGCGGTTTTCAAGGCCTCCGGAGCACATACCGGGTAGATATCCGTTTCGAACAAGGGGCTATAGTCAAACCGTTTGTCAAATGGTGGCGCGTTGAACACGCCCACATCGAACCGGTGCATGTCATAATCACCGTCTTCAAAAGTAGAGACGATGCGCACGCGTGTGTCCGGATTATCCTGAAGAAAGTCTGCCAATCTGGGCTGTAACCACATTGTATTGAAACTTGCGTAGGACTGAACGAGCAACACGTCCGGTTCCTCAGGTGTCTGGATGCGCCGAGTGGCTTTGATGATTCCCTGAATGTGTTCGCGTATTGGCGGGTAATATTGCTCGCCAGCCGGTGTTAGCTCGACCGAACGGCTTGTGCGTTCCAGTAGTTTAACACCGATTGTTGTTTCTAATGCTTTGACCTGGTGGCTGACTGCCGCATGCGTCACACAAATCTCGTCAGCGGCCTTTCGGAAACTCTTGTGACGCGCCACCGCCTCAAAAGCGCGCAGTGAAACCAGCGTGGGCATGTGAGTGGTCATTGCTGCATCTCCTCGATGAAATCAATTCTGCTTACCCTCAAGCAGAGTTATCCGACGACGGGCGCGAACATAGCAGGGTATTGATACTCTTTTTCATAACCTGTCAGGGGGTAGCACGCAATTCGCGGTGCGATGTGATCGGTTAGAATTTCTTGATGAAAGGAAATTTCTTTCAATTCTTCCACGGGGTGAGAAATGCCAGATTAGCAGATAGAGATGTTATGGGATTCCACCTTCATGCCACCACTTTCACCCTCGCCAAATGCATATGGCTATCCGTTGCTGATTAAACACTTGCTGGCCGGATCCCAGCTCGCGTCAGCCAGCCAAGAGATCGTCAGCGGCACCGAAATGCGGTTGAGCTATGCGGACTTGGGCAAACGCGTGCGCCAACTTGCCAATTCTTTAAAGGCGAGCGGGATACATGAGGGTATGCGCGTTGGTGTCATGGATTGGGATACGCACCGTTATCTTGAGTGTTTTTTCGCGATCCCGATGATGGGCGGGTCCCTTTTCACGATCAATGTGCGTCTGTCTCCTGCTCAGGTTCTTTATACGATCAACCATGGACAACCGGATCTGATCATCGTGCACCGCGATTTCATGCCGCTCATTGAGGGTATCAAATCGGGCTTTGATCGGGACATCACCATCGTGCCGATTGGAGACGGAGAAGGATATGAAGAGTGGATAGGCAAAGCCCCAGGCAGCTTTGACTTCCCGGACTTCGATGAAAACCAAACGGCAACCTTGTTTTATACAACCGGGACCACCGGCAATCCCAAGGGGGTGAGCTATTCACATCGGCAGTTGGTCCTTCACACATTGAGCTTGATCGCAGGTTTCGGCGCATGGCCCGGGAATGCCGGATTTCATCGCGGCGACGTCTACATGCCGCTGACGCCCTTGTTTCACGTCCACGGCTGGGGATTTCCATATGCCGCAACGATGCTGGGGCTGCGTCAGGTCTATCCCGGTCGATATGACCCTGACACAATCTTGCGATTGATTGCAGACGAAAACGTCACCTTTTCACACTGCGTGCCCACGGTTCTGTCAATGGTGCTCGACCATCCGGGCTGCCCACAAATTGACCTGGACAGATGGAAAGTGATCATTGGCGGGGCCGCTTTGCCGCGAGGCCTGCAGGACCGCGCCGCGGCGGCAGGCATATCCTTACATGCGGCCTATGGGATGTCCGAAACCTGTCCGTTTCTGACGGTGGCCGATTTGTCCAGCAATGACCCCGAGATGCAGGCGCAAACCGGCTTTCCCGGCCCTCTTGTCGACCTTCGTGTTGTGACACCGGATATGCAGGACGTCCCACATGACGGCGAAACAACCGGCGAAGTTGTTGCTCGGGCTCCCTGGTTGACACAAGGCTATCTGGATAATGCGCAAGCCTCGGATGAGCTTTGGGACGGTGGGTATCTGCATACCGGGGATGTTGGGTATATCCGCGAGAATGGATCGTTGCAGATTACTGACCGCCTCAAGGATGTGATTAAGACCGGCGGCGAATGGATATCCTCACTGGCACTGGAAAACATAGCATCGTCTTGCAGCGGCGTTGAGGACGTCGCAGCAATCGGGCTGCCGCACGCGAAATGGGGCGAAAGGCCAGTGTTGGTCGCTCAAGCCGCAAAGGATGCCGACCCGGATCTTGTGCGCTTGAGAGTCATGGAAGAAATCCAGTCGTGGGTTGACGCAGGCGAGATCTCAAAATGGGCAGTTCCAGACGAATTAATCTTTGTCGACCGCCTACCTAAAACCAGCGTCGGCAAGCTCGACAAGAAACTCGTGCGGCAAGATATTTCAACGCGCTCGGACCTAAAATCATGACAGACAAACAACGTCGTATTCAGGCGCTTATTCAATCGATTGTCACCTATCTGCAGGCTCACAGAGCTGCCACGCGCGGCGTTGATCTGACGTTGGACAAGCTGGCAGCCATGGATCTGTCCGATGAGAAGCTCATTGACTTACCTCCCCATGGAACCCGGCATGATGAGGTTCTGAAGAACGCTGTCGCCGGGATTGCAGCCCCGGAATTGCAGGAAATCGCAGGCTGTCTGAAAGCGGCCAAGGATGATCTGATCTGGCGCGAAGACAACGCCCAATTCTATCCCCCCGGTGCCGATTTGGGAGAGGGATACACAAGGTGCAACCTGCATACTCTGCTGATCGGGCCGGATGCATGTGGATATCACCATCTCGATTTCAACCTTGGCATTTTCATGCTGGGACCAAGGACGCTGTATCGCGACCACAACCACGACGCGCCAGAACTGTACCTGAACCTTTCCGAGAAATCTGGTTGGCGGTTTGGCACCCGTGACTGGCAGGATTATCCGGCTGGATCACTTATCTGGAACGCGGCGGGCGATCCCCACGCCACCCGGGTCTATGACCAGCCATTCATCTCCGTCTTTGTCTGGCTCGAGAACGTGAATTCACCCTGCAATGTAATCCACTTCGACGATTGGGCAGAGATCGAACAAGATCTTGCCAAACAGTCCAATTGAGGTTTCCAAACATGATTTCCATTAAACATACCGAGGGTGT
Source organism: Ruegeria faecimaris (assembly GCF_900182615.1). Taxonomy (GTDB): domain Bacteria; phylum Pseudomonadota; class Alphaproteobacteria; order Rhodobacterales; family Rhodobacteraceae; genus Ruegeria; species Ruegeria faecimaris. Next base: position 78,101 of record NZ_FXTE01000010.1, read on the forward strand.
CGCTTTCATTGAGCTGAATGCCCCGCCAGTGAACGCTCTTGGTCTCAAGATGCGACTGGCGCTTTCCTCGGCCATCCACGAGTTGGACGCCGATGAACAGGTCAAAGCCATCGTTCTATGTTCGGCTCTGCCGCTCTTTTGCGGCGGCGCTGACATCGTCGAGTTCCGTACCGGGGCAGTTTGGGACAAGCCGGACTTGCCAGACCTGTGTGAAACGATTGAAACCAGCAAGAAACCCATTATCGTCGCGATAGCAGGTCCCGCGATGGGTGGTGCGCTGGAGATCGCGCTTGCCTGTGATTACCGTGTCGCCACGCCGGATGCCGTGATGGGCCTACCTGAGATCAAACTGGGGCTGCTGCCTGGTGCCGGAGGCACCCAGCGACTACCCCGGATTGCCGGGCTGGAAGCGGCAACGCAAATGATCCTCTCGGGTGATCCCGTGAAAGGCGAATATGCCCTGTCTTGTGGGCTGGTCGACGCACTATTTGAGAACGACCAGGATTTTCGCGCGCATGTTTTGGGTTTCGCCACCCGTGTCAGCCATGAGGGCGATCCGAAACGCGGTTGCATGGATATGACCGTCACACACCCTGATCCGAAGGGATATCTGACGGGTTTCCGAGACCAGATAGCGCACACGTCCAAAAACCTTGTCGCCCCTGAACGCTGCTTGGTATCCATCGAGGCCGCGTGCGAATTGCCGCTGGCCGAGGGGTTGGCACAAGAGAAGGCAGGTTTCGCTGAACTGCTCGACACACCTCAATCGCGCGCGGGGCGGCATCTGTTCTTCGCAGAGCGTGAATGCACCAAGGTTCCCGGCGTTACCCGTGCTGACCAACCACGTAGCATTTCATCGGTCGCCGTGATCGGTGCCGGAACGATGGGGCGCGGCATTGCCATCGCCTTTCTGCAGGCGGGATATCCGGTCACGCTTCTGGAAACCACACAAACTGCGCTGGAACAGGGGCTGGAAAAGGTCCGGGAGCATTTCCAGCGTGCGGCTCAAAAAGGGCGGCTCAGTGCCGATCGGGCAGAGGCAATCGCCGCCAACGCCACCGGGACGCTCAGCTATGCAGACCTTGCGAAGGCTGACCTGATCATTGAAGCGGCGTTTGAAAGCATGAATGTCAAACACCAAATTTTCGCGAGCCTAGACCAGCACGCCAAACCTGGCGCGATACTGGCCTCAAACACATCGACATTGGATCTTGATGAAATCGCCGCGGTCACGTCCCGCCCGGAGGATGTGATTGGTCTCCATTTCTTCAGCCCGGCCAATGTCATGCGCTTGCTGGAGGTGGTGCGCGGCGCCAAGACCGCTCCCGATGTCATTGCAACGGCAATCACGGTCGCAAAGAAGATCCGGAAGCTCCCTGTCACGGTTGGCGTGTGCTACGGCTTTGTTGGAAACCGGATGCTGGAACCATACTTCCGCGAAGGATCTCGTCTGCTTCTTGAGGGGGTGACGCCGAAACAGGTGGATGACGTCCTTGAAGGCTTCGGCATGGCCATGGGCATTCATGCGATGGCAGATCTGGCCGGAGTCGATGTGGGCGCACGCGTGCGTCAGGAACGGCGTAGTGAAATCGCGCATGACCCGACATACCAGGCTGTGCAGGACAGGTTGTTTGAACTGGGCCGACTGGGTCAGAAAACCGGGCGTGGAAGCTATGTCTACGAGGGACGGACACGGGTCGAAGACCCTGAGATAGTTCAAATCAGTTCCGATCTGGCGGACCTGCATGGTGTGAAGCGCAGGGACATCGACGATCAGGAAATCCTTGAACGGTGTCTGTTTCCCCTGATCAACGAGGGCTTCTTGATCCTTGAAGAGGGCATTGCAACGCGCCCGGGTGATTGCGACCTGATCTGGACCAACGGCTATGGCTTTCCGAACTGGCGCGGCGGCCCAATGCACTATGCCGACGAGTTTGGATTAAGCCAGATTCTGGAACGCATGAACCACTATCGGCAGTCGCTTGGTGCCTATGGTGAGATGTGGTTCACGCCTGCGCCTTTGCTGGAAGAACTCGCAACCTCGTGCGTAACACTTGCCGCGCATTTTGATGCCAAAAAGGAAAAATCATGAGAGCAGCCGTTGTCGTCTCAACCGCACGAACCCCTATTGGGGCTGCCTTCAAAGGTGCGCTGAACAACATCAAATCCCCTACCATGATGGGGCACGCCATTCAACACGCTGTTGAACGTGCAGGCGTGGACCCCGGTTCGATCGAAGATGTCGTCATCGGATCGGTCCTTACGGCGGGAACCGCAGGCATGAATGTCGCGCGTTTGTCGGCGCTGGCGGCGGGCCTTCCCAATACGGTGGCAGGACAGACGATCGACAGGCAATGTTCATCGGGATTGATGGCCATTGCGACGGCCGCAAAGCAGGTCATTGTGGATGGTCAGAATGTCTCGGTGGCAGGCGGGCAGGAAAATATTTCCATCCTGCAGAATGCCTATCTGAAATGGGCGGGCGATGAGAAAGATCCAAACGTTATCGCCCAATCTGAACATGCCTATATGCCGATGCTGATGACGGCGGAAAATGTGGCGCAGGTATATGGGATCAGTCGTGACGCCCAGGATGAATACGCTGCACTTTCCCAAGGTCGGACGGCCCGGGCTCAGGCCGCTGGCGCCTTTGATGACGAGATCGTTCCGATCACTGCGATAAAGCGGGTCAAAAACCGCGAAACCGGAGAGGAAACCCTGGACGAGGTGACCTTGTCAAAAGACGAAGGCAACCGGCCGGGCACGACGGCCGAAACTCTCGGGGCATTGAACCCAGTTGTCGAAGGAGGCGTGATTACTGCCGGAAACGCAAGCCAACTCTCTGACGGGGCCTCGGCTTGTGTGCTCATGGAAGGCAAAGTGGCTGAGCAGCAGGGCCTCACACCGCTAGGTATCTATCGCGGCATGGCTGTTGCAGGAAACGCACCGGAAGAGATGGGGGTCGGCCCGATCTTTGCAATTCCAAAGCTGCTGAAGAATGCAGGTCTTCGCATCGAAGACATCGGCCTTTGGGAGCTTAACGAAGCCTTTGCCTGCCAGGTTCTGTATTGCCGTGACCATCTTGGGATCGATCCCGAAATCTACAACGTGAACGGCGGTGCAATATCGATTGGCCACCCCTACGGCATGACAGGTGCGAGACAAGTCGGGCATGCTCTGATTGAGGGGAGGCGTCGTGGCGTGAAATACGTGGTGACCTCCATGTGTGTCGGCGGAGGCATGGGCGCCGCAGCACTGTTCGAAGTCGCCTGACCCCACTGAAATTAGTTCAAGCAGAGCGTTATCTGGTTGAGACATTGACATTCTGTCATCTGCGAGGGTCGCCATCTGCAAGCCTGCGTTTCATGTCGACCGGAATTGGTGATACCTCCTGAGGCGTTATGACCAATGTCGCGCCAACGATCCTTTCCACGGTTTCCAGCCAGTTTGTCGATGACTGGCTGGCGGCGCTGCGTGCCCTGTGCCCAGAGGCGCAGATGGCTTCGCTGCTGAGCCGGTCCGGTCTGAACGCGGATACGCGCTCGCCGAATGGTCGCGTCACGCTGGATCAGATCGTTTGCCTCTATCAACTTGCTGCAGTTGAGACCGGCGATGAGATGATGGGGCTTTGGAGCAGGCCCGTGCGACCGCGTGCCCTGCAACACCTTCTGACGACAGTGCGCGAAGCCACATCCTTGCCATCTGCACTTTACCGGTTTTCGACCTTCTGGAATTTGCTGCTGGATGACTATCAGTTTGATCTGGATGACACTGACAGCGCCCTCACACTGAGCCTGAACCCGCAAACAGATGCGCCTGTGCAACGGTTTGGCCACATGCTGATCCTCAAACTTGCCCACGGGCTCATGTCTTGGCTGGCAGGGCATGAGGTTCCGGTTAAAGCCGTTGATTTCGCGTTTGATCGCCCGGACTTTGATCAGGATTACGCGATCATCTTTCCTGCATCGCTGCGGTTTGGCCAGCCCGCCACCGCAATCTCGTTCGATCCGAATGCACTGGGTCCCGTGCAGACGCGCAGCACCGCTGACCTTGACCGGTTTTTGCAAAACGCGCCGCGGGACTGGATTTTCACCTCGTCGCGTGAACACACCCAATCGCTGCGCGTGCGCACCTATCTGGGCCAAGCGGGATGGGACGCGGCCACCCTGACCCAGACAGCATCCGCAATGCACATGACCCCGCGCACCCTGATCCGCAGGTTGCAGGCGGATGGCACGTCGTTTCAGGCCATAAAAGACGCCCTGCGCCGCGACACCGCGATCCGCGACCTGCAGGCGGGGCGCAAAAGCGTTGAGGCAATTGCGCAGGATGTGGGCTTTTCCTCGGCTGCCAACTTTCATCGGGCCTTTCAGCGTTGGACCGGCAGCAGGCCAAGCTCCTACCGCAGGAAAAAACGTAAGGCGCCGTTTTTGTCACTTTTGGACAATGATCTGTCAGCGCAAGAGATAGAGCTTAGCAAGCCCGATCGCTAAATCTTGTTACAACAAAGCATTCTTATCTAAATTTTCGCCTTTACAGCCCATCAATCCGGCCATCCGTGGCTGCGGGGTTATGGCGTCATATGAGAATGATCGCCCCTGAAAGGACCGACCAATGTCAGACAAACTCGCCACCATACTCCAAGCCGCACGCGACCACGCCGAGCAGGTCATCCTGCCCAATGTGGACGCCTGGAACGCCGCAAAGAAGTGGCCCCGTGATGCGTCTGACAAGGCCGGGGCCGCTGGCCTGACGGGGCTCTACGCCCCCGAGGAGTTTGGTGGTCAGGGCTTGCCACTGGCAGAGGGCATTCAGGTCTATGAACAACTGGGGTTGGGCGATGGTGCCTATGCCTTTGCCCTGTCGATGCATAACATCTGCACCTTCGCGGGCTGCGGTTATGGCACGGATGCGTTCAAGGAAAAATGGGCGCGGGATCTGACTTCGGGGCGCAAACTGGCGAACTTTGCACTGACTGAACCGCAATCCGGCTCGGATGCCACAAACATGTATTCGCGCGCCCAGATCAATGATGACGGCACTTGGACGATCAGCGGTGCGAAGGCATGGGTCAGCTTGGCCGGTGAGGCTGATGTCTATTTCACCGTGGTCAAAACCAGTGACGCACCCGGCCACAAGGATATGGCGATGATCGCCATTCCCGCCGACGCGCCGGGCCTCAGCTTTGGACCGCTCTATGATACCCCGTCCTACAGCTTCTTGCCTCTGGCCGAGATGTACATGGACAAGGTGGTGGTGAGCGAAGACAACATCATCCTGCCGATCGGTCAGGGCTTGCAAGGCTCGCTCATGGCGATCGATATCGCCCGTGTGTCGATTGCGTCAGGATGCTGTGGATTGATGCAAGCCGCATTGGATACGGCTCTGTCCTATTCCAAGAACCGCAAGATGTTTGGCGGCAAGAACCTCGATCTGGACGGAATCCAGTGGATGCTGGGTGAGGTTGCGACCGATCTTGAAGCCTCCAAGCTGCTTTATCGAAAGGCGGCAGAATCCCTTGGCACACCCGAAGGCCCTCTGATGGCCGCTCATGCCAAACGGTTTGTGCCAGATGCCGCAGTGAAGGTTGCGAACACCTGTACGCAAGTGTTGGGCGGTATGGGTCTGCTGCAGCCTTATGGTCTGGATCGTTTGTCCCGCCTCGCACAAATGCTGCGGATTGTGGACGGGACAACCGAAATCAGCCGTGTAGTTATCGGGCGGGCCCTGCAAAAACGAGCGGCAACCTTGCCTGATTTGCCAGTACCGAAAGGATTTGGTGAAACCGGCTGAACGTTCCACCCCCCGGTGAAGCGGAACCAACCTGAAAATCTCCTCACAGATCGGTAAAATCGAAAGATCGGCCGCACACGTGCGGCCGGTTACTCGAGATTGCAGACCTTGGTGCAAACGCAGCGAATTCACACTTTGTCCCGCTCTACCGACATTGACCATCAGCCTAACTCGCAGCACTGACTTGCCGTAGAAATTCACCGTTCGCACAGGTGGCCCCATAAGAACCCAACTTTGAACAAAGCAGAGCCCAAATGCGGCAGCGATCAGAACGCCATGGCCGCCTGAACAGCGCGTTGCCAGCGTGCATAGGCGGCATCGCGGTCATTTGCGGATAGTTTGGGTTCAAACCGGCGATCCAGCGCCCAGGTTTCTGCGAATTGTTGTTGATCAGGGTAGATGCCCGCGCGCATACCCGCCAGCCAGGCCGCGCCCAGAGCAGTGGTTTCCTGCATCACGGGTCGGTCGACCTCGGCGCCGAGGTAATCCGACAGGCCTTGCATCGCCCAATCAGATGCGCTGGCACCGCCGTCGACGCGTAAGATGACATCGGTATCTGCACCCCAGTCGCCCTGCATGGCATGCCAAAGGTCACGAGTCTGATAGGCGATGCTTTCCAGTGTTGCCTTGGCAAATTCTGCCCGCCCGGAATTGCGGGTCAGGCCAAAGACCGCGCCCCGACAATCTGGTTTCCAATAGGGCGCGCCCAATCCGGTAAATGCGGGCACCAGCACAACATGCTGGTTGGGGTCGGCCTGCTGCGCCAGCTCGCCGCTTTCCGGGGCGGTTTCGATGATCTGCAGCGCATCGCGCAGCCATTGCACCGCGGCCCCTGCGACAAAAATCGAACCCTCAAGCGCATAGGTTTTTTGCCCGTCCAACTGATAGGCAATCGTCGTCAGCAGGCGGTTCTTCGACGCGACCGGCTGTGGCCCGGTATTCAACAGCGCAAAACACCCCGTCCCATAGGTTGATTTCATCATGCCGGGCTGAAAACAGGCCTGCCCGATGGTCGCGGCCTGCTGATCGCCCGCAACACCCAGAATCGGGATATTTCCCCCAATCAGAGTCGTTTTTCCGAAATCCGAGGCGCAATCCTGTACCTCGGGCAGCATGGACATGGGCACATCCAACAGATCGCAGATCTCGGTGCTCCAACAGCCTTTGTGGATGTCGAACAGCAGTGTGCGGGCAGCGTTGGTGGCGTCTGTCACGTGGTTGCAGCCTTCGGTCAGGCGCCAGATCAGGAAACTGTCGATGGTGCCGAACAGTAGATCGCCTGCCTCGGCGCGGTCGCGGGCGCCGGGGACATTATCCAGTAGCCATTTGACTTTGGTGCCCGAAAAATACGGGTCCAGCAACAGCCCGGTCTGCTGGGTCACGTCATCCTCGCAACCGGCCTGCTTGTAGCGGGCGCAGATATCGGCGGTGCGTCGATCCTGCCAGACGATTGCGTTGTGGATAGGCTCGCCGGTCTGTTTATCCCAGACCACGGTTGTTTCACGCTGGTTGGTGATGCCGATACCGGCAATCTGATCGGGGGTTGCGCCAACGCTCTGCATCACCTCGCGGCAGACACGTAGGACGCTGTCCCAGATTTCCTCGGGATCGTGTTCGACCCAGCCTTCTTGTGGGAAATGCTGCGTGAATTCATGCTGCGCGGTGCCTGCCCGTTGCATGTCCGCGTCGAACAGAATGGCCCGTGATGATGTGGTGCCCTGATCAATGGCAAGAATATAGGTCACGCCTGCGCCCCCCTTCGCATTTGGTTTTGCGAGACTTTAGCGCAAACAGTCGGTTGCGTACCAGAGTGTTCAGACGGGAATATTGTCGATTAGACGCACTCCATCCGCCCAGGCCGCGGCAAACAGGCGGGCGGGTCGGTCGGCATGTGTCAGCGGGTTCAGAGATTCCGCACAGCGCAGTTGGATATATTCCACTTGTGTAAAACCTGCGGCCAAAAGATCGGTACTGGCCTGTGCTGCCAGTGTGTCGAACGGGGCGCCGTTCTTTAGCGCGTTGGCCAGATCCAGCATGATGCGGTGTTTGTGCGCTGCAATCTCCACCCCCTCGGGCGAGAGGCGCTGATTGCGCGAGGACATGGCCAGACCCGAGGGTTCACGCACCGTGGGGCAGCCGATCACTTCGATCGGGATATCCAGATCGCGCGCCATGCGGCGCACGACCAGCAGCTGTTGATAGTCTTTTTCCCCAAAATAGGCTCTGTCTGCCTGGGTTTGCAGGAACAGTTTGGCGACCACAGTGGCGACGCCATCGAAATGGCCGGGGCGGAATTCGCCCTCCATCACACTCGTCAGGCCAGTTACAGATACGGTGGTGGCAAAGCCTTGCGGGTAGATCTCGTCCGGGTCCGGCACATAAATTGCATCAACGCCATAGGGGGCCAGTTTCTGAGCATCTTCGATTTCGGTGCGCGGATAATTGGCCAGATCCTCGGGGTTGTTAAACTGCGTTGGGTTCACGAAAATCGTCACGATAACTCGGTCGGTGCCATTTTTGGCCGCCTCAACCAGAGACAGATGCCCCGGATGCAACGCGCCCATAGTTGGGACGACGCCGATTGCCTCACCATTCTTGCGCCAGTTGGCGGTCAAGGCGCGCAGATCGGAGAGGCGACGCAGGATCGGAGCGGTCATTTAGCTGTGCCCTGTGACGGAGCCTGATTGGCAAAGACATGTTCATCGGCGGGGAAAGCGCGTGCGCGCACTTCGGCGGCGTACTCGGCGATGGCGGCCTCGGCCAGTGGCCCCAGCTCGGCATATCGTTTGACGAATTTCGGTTTGAAAGCGGTGAAAAAGCCGACCATGTCGTCCACCACAAGTATTTGCCCGTCACATTCGGCGGACGCGCCAATGCCGATAGTAGGGATGGCGACCTCGGCAGTGATTTGGTTGGCTAGACCCTGCGGGACCTTCTCTAACACAAGGGAAAAGGCGCCTGCATCAGCCACGGCATGGGCATCGGCCAGTACCGTCTGTGCCTGATCATCACGGCCCTGCACCTTATATCCACCTAGCGTGTTGATCGACTGTGGGGTCAGGCCGATATGCGCCATCACCGGGATGCCGCGCTTGACCAGAAAGCGGATGGTCTCGGCCATTTCGACACCGCCCTCAAGCTTGACGGCACCGGCACCGGTTTCGGCCATCAGGCGGGCGGCATTGCGGAACGCCTGTGCGGGGCTTTCCTCGTAACTGGCAAAGGGCATGTCGATGACCATCATCGCCTTGTCCAGCCCGCGAGCAACAGCCTGACCATGCAGGATCATCATCTCCATCGTCACGCCAAGGGTGGATTCCAACCCGTGTAGCACCATGCCGACACTGTCACCGACCAGAACAAAGTCGCAATGATCATCCATCAGCCGGGCCATCGGAGTTGTATATGCGGTCAGACTGACCAGTGGCTCGCCACCTTTTCGGGCGCGAATATCCACGGCATTCGGGGCTCTTTTGCGGGCGGTGGCGCTCATGCTCGCTCCTCGCGGTTCATGTTGCGGTGCGGCATAGCAGATTGGACCGGGCCAAAGATAGCCCGGTTGCGCGAACATTTCCTTGATTGACCTAAGGTTTAAAGGGACATTGGTCCGCAGACCGGTCCGCGACATGCAGGACCACGCAGTTTCAGTGGGGAGACAACGATATGACAAAGCAGATGTTTCGGTCTTTTGCATCGGCGCTGGCGATTGGAGCCAGTTTGATAGCCACCCAAGCCCTGGCCAAATCCGACATCACCATCGCAATGCAGCTTGAGCCGCCGCATCTGGACCCGACCAGCGCTGCGGCACAGGCCATCGATTCGGTTGTCTATACCAATATCTTCGAAGGTCTGACCCGGTTCATGGGCGACGGATCGGTCGTGCCCGGGCTGGCGGAAAGCTGGGAGATATCAGACGACGGCACCGTCTATACCTTTAAGCTGCGCGATGGTGTGACCTTCCACGATGGCACCACCATGGATGCCGAGGACGTCAAATTCAGCCTTGACCGTGCCCGCGCTGAAGACAGCGCCAATGCACAAAAGGCCCTGTTTGCCGGGATCGAAAGCGTTGAGGTCGTGGATCCGCTGACCGTCAAGGTCACCCTGTCAGGGCCAAACGGGAATTTCCTGTTCAATATGGCCTGGGGGGATGCGGTGATTGTCGCCCCCGAAAGCATAGAGGCGATCAAGACCAACCCGGTCGGCACCGGCGCGTTTGCCTTTGGGGACTGGGTGCAGGGGGACAGCATCACGCTGACGCGAAACCCCGACTATTGGGGTGATCAGCCCGCGTTAGAGTCTGCTACATTCAAGTTCATCTCGGACCCGACCGCCGCCTTTGCCGCCATGATGGCCGAGGATGTGGATGTGTTCGACATTTTCCCGGCGCCTGAGAACATGCCGCAGTTCGAGGCTGATCCGCGCTTTCAGGTGCTTGTCGGCTCGACCGAGGGTGAGACGATTCTGTCCACCAACAACAAACAGCCGCCCTTTGACGACATCCGGGTGCGGCAGGCGCTGGCCCATGCCATCGACCGTCAGGCAATTATTGACGGCGCGATGTTCGGCTATGGCACGCCCATCGGAACGCATTTTGCCCCGCACAACCCGGCCTATGTCGATCTGACCGGCAATTCGGCGTATGACCCCAAGAAGGCCGCGCAGTTGCTGGCCGATGCGGGCTATGCCGAAGGGTTCAAGACCACTCTGCACCTGCCGCCGCCTTCTTATGCTCGCCGCGGAGGCGAGATCATCGCCGCGCAACTGGCCGAGGTCGGGATCGAGGCTGAAATCATCAATGTCGAATGGGCGCAGTGGCTGGAATCGGTGTTCAAGGGCAAGGATTTTGGTCTGACTATCGTCAGCCATACCGAGCCGATGGATATCGGCATCTATGCGCGGCCCGACTATTATTTCCAGTATGACAGCATCGACTTTCAGACGCTGATGGAGACGTTGAACGCCACCACCGACCCTGATGAGCGTACCCGCCTGTTGGGCGAAGCGCAGCGTCTGATCGCAAATGATTACGTCAACGGGTATCTGTTCCAGCTGGCCAAGCTTGGCGTTGCCAAGGCTGGCGTTCAGGGCCTTTGGGAAAACGCACCCACAGCGGCCATCGACCTGACCGCCATCAGTTGGGCGGAATAAGACCAGTTCCAGAGAGGAGACCGGCGCATGAGAAGATCAACCCTCGTTGCGTTGATGATCGCGGTTTTAGCCGTGATTGCGCCGGTCGCCAAAGGGGATACGCCGCTTGAACAGGCGGTGACACTGTGGCTGGAGGGCGATGATGAACGCGCTCTGCCACTGCTGGCAGAACTGGCGGCTGATGGTGACGCGCAGGCTCGTCTGCTGTTGGGGCGAATTGAAACCGCCGATCTTGGACCATCTCCGTTCCGCCAATCGCTGGGCCGAAAGGGTTCGCGCAAGCTGTTTCGTCAAAAAGACCTGACGGCCTTTGGCCGATCCTGGCTGTTGGTTGAGGCGAAAGGTGGAAATGAGCTTGCCCAAGCGCTGTTGGATGCCAAACGCCCCACACCAGACCCGAAGCTGATTGCACAGCTCAATGCGTTGGGAGAACATCAAGCTACGGACTACCCGACGCGAATTGTGGCGCTCTATGGCGATCCAGAAATGCGCGGCGATCTTTTGGCGGATGGGCAGCTTATGCAGGACCTCAAACCTTACCTGAGTTATCTGACGGTCAATCCCGAGCCGCGTGGCGACGGTCTGGCCGCGCTGCGCCACATTCAGCCTGATCCAGTTGACATGAATTCCGATCAGGCGCTGGGCATGGCGGGGTTGCTGGCCCTGGGGCTGGGATATGGCGATCTGTCTGTGGACAATAGCTGGCGCCCGGCGGTGGAAAACTGGTTAATGACATCCCAGTCGACCCGCCCCATCGCGCGGCTCTGTTCTGACCAATGCGGGGCCGAGGCACCAAACTGCGCCTTTGCCTTCCTTGCCCTGTTTGGCGGCTATTTCGAGGTCATCCGCATCGACAGCCCGCTGGAAACGCTGATCCCGCAGGAGCAGTTTCTGGACAGCCCTCGCGCGCGCCTGATGGTCCTTCGTCGGGCGGCACTGGCCCGGACCGAGACAAATCTGGAAACGCTGGTGGACAGCGCACCCGCGGCGAAGCTTTCGACCTGCGCGACTGATTTGGTCCGGCAAGAGCAGCAGTCCTACAAGTAGCTGTTGCGTATGCGCGGCTCGCACCCGTAACCTGTTTGTAATGCTACGCTATGCCCTCAAACGTCTGATTTCACTGGTGATCAGCCTGGCTATCGCCTCGGTGGTCATTTTTGCAGTGATCGAGGTCGCGCCGGGCGATCCGGCATCCTTCATGCTTGGCGTCAACGTGCAGGCTGACACGCTGGCCGCGCTGCGGGTCGAGCTGGGGTTGGATGTGTCCAAACCGCGGCGATATTTCAACTGGGTCAGCGGAATGCTGGTCGGGGATTTCGGCACTTCATACACCTATCGCACGCCGGTGTCTCAGATGATTGCGGACCGACTTTGGGTGTCGCTGCCGCTGGCGCTTTATGCACTGACCCTTTCAACCCTGATTGCCTTTCCCGCAGGGATTTACGCTGCTGCGCGCCGGGGGCGGCCCGGCGATGTGGCGGTCATGGGGGCCACACAGCTCGGCATCGCCGTGCCAAATTTCTGGTTTGCCATGATGCTGGTGCTGGTCTTTGCCATTAATCTGCGCTGGTTCAACGCTGGAGGGTTCGCAGGCTGGGACGGCGGGTTTTGGACCGGTCTGCACTCGCTGACCCTGCCAGCCATAGCGCTGGCTCTGCCACAGGCGGCAATTCTTGCAAGGGTCATGCGGTCGGCCCTGCTGGATATTCTGGGTGAGGATTTCATGCGCACCGCACGGGCCAAGGGCCTGTCCCGCCGACAGGCGCTGTGGCGGCATGGGGTGCGCAACGCGCTGATCCCGGTGCTGACCATCATCGGGCTGCAGTTTTCCTTTCTATTGGCCGGGTCGATCATCATCGAGCAGGTGTTTTACCTGCCCGGCCTTGGGCGGCTGGTGTTTCAGGCGATCTCGGCCCGCGATCTGATCGTGGTGGAATCGGTGGTCATGCTGCTGGTCTTTGCGGTGATCACGGTGAATTTTCTGGTCGATCTGGCCTATGCCGCAGTTGATCCCCGTTTAAGGAGCAGGACATGAGCCGCAACCTCATCCTTGGTGCAGTGCTCTCCTCGCTGGTGGTCTTGGCGGCCGCACTTTCCTTTGTCTGGACGCCCTATGCGCACGCCGCGCTGAATATTCCCGCCAAGCTGCAACCACCCAACGCGCAGCACTGGTTTGGCACCGATCATTTTGGGCGGGACATGTTCTCAATGATCATGGTGGGTGCGCGCACTTCAATCGCTGTGGCCTTGGTGGCGGTGGGGATCGGCATGACATTGGGCGTGCCACTTGGTCTGGCGGCAGCGGCGCGCAAAGGCACGTGGCTGGATGAGGTGATCATGCGCGGCAACGATCTGGTTTTTGCTTTCCCGTCGTTGGTCATCGCCATCCTGATCACTGCCGTTTTCGGTGCCGGGGCGGTCAACGCCATCATTGCCATCGGTATCTTCAACATTCCGGTCTTTGCCCGTATCACCCGTGGCGCTGCGCTGTCCCTGTGGGAGCGAGAGTTCATCCTGGCCGCCCGGGTCTCGGGCAAGGGCGCGGCGCGGATATCGGCGGAACATATCATGCCTAATGTGGCGAACTTGCTGATCGTACAGGGCACCATCCAATTCAGCCTTGGCATTCTTGCCGAGGCGGGCCTGTCCTATGTCGGGTTGGGTGCGCAACCGCCTACGCCCAGTTGGGGCCGGATGTTGGCAGATGCGCAGACGATGGTCAGTTTTGCCCCGCATTTGGCTCTGATTCCGGGGCTTGCAATCATTGTCACTGTTTTGGGGCTGAACCTGCTGGGCGACGGTTTGCGGGATTGGCTGGACCCAAGAATACGGGTGGCGCGCGCATGAGCTTGCTGGAAATCGAAAATCTCAACCTGTCGATTCATGGCATGGACATCCTCAAACAGGTCAGCCTGTCTGTTGCGTCGGGTGAGATCGTCGCCGTCACCGGTGAAAGCGGTTCGGGCAAGTCCATGACGGCGTTGGCGGTGATGCAACTGCTGCCAAACGGTGCGGATGCCGCGGGCGCGATCCGGTTGGACGGGCTGGACCTGCTGAACTGTTCCGAGGATGAGATGTGCGCCCTGCGTGGCGCCTCGGTCGGGATGGTGTTTCAGGAACCCATGACCGCGCTCAACCCGGTCAAAACCATCGGGGATCAGGTGATGGAGACAATCCTGATCCACAAAGCCATGCCTACTGCACAGGCCCGGTCCCGTGCCGAGGAAGTGCTGACGCGCGTCGGCCTTCCGCCCGAAAGGTTCCCTCTGTCCAGGTATCCGCATGAGCTGTCCGGTGGTCAGCGTCAGCGCGTGGTGATCGCCATGGCCATCGCGTTGCGCCCAAGGTTGCTGATCGCGGACGAACCTACGACGGCGCTGGACGTCACTACGCAGGCGCAGATTCTAGACCTGCTCACGGGGTTGGTGCGCGAATACGACATGGGATTGCTAATGATCACCCATGATCTGGCGGTTGTGGCCGATATGGCCGACTGGATCATCGTCATGCGCTATGGCGAAGTCGTCGAGGCCGGCGCCACCGAACCCTTGCTGCGGAACATGCAGCACCCTTATACACGCATGCTGTTCCGGGCTTCGGGCCATCAGGTCAACCTGCCGGAACCCAAACCGACACAGCCTTTGCTTGAGGTTGCACAGGTGGTCCGGGATTACCGTTTGCCCCGAAAGGGCTTGTTTGATGCGCCGCGACACCACAGGGCTGTGGCTGGGGTCAGCTTTACACTGAACAAAGGCGAGCGCTTGGGCCTAGTCGGAGAGTCCGGGTGCGGAAAATCGACCCTAACACGGGCTATCCTGGGGCTGGAAGAGGTGCAGAGCGGCCAGATTCTGCTGGACGGGCAGCCAGTATTCACCGGGCACAAACCCAATCTGGCCGTCCGGCGTAAGATGCAGGTTGTGTTCCAGGACCCCTATGGCAGCTTCAACCCCCGACACCGGGTCACGCGCCTGATCACCGAGCCGTTTCACCTGCTCGAACATCCCCCAACCGGGTTCGAGCGGCAGGATCGGATCGCCGAGATTCTGACAGCCGTAGGTCTCAGCCCCGATGACGCGGGTCGGTATATTCACGAATTCTCGGGCGGGCAGAGGCAGCGTATTGCCATCGCCCGTGCCCTGATCATCCGGCCCGAGCTGATCCTGTTTGATGAGGCGGTCTCGGCCCTTGATGTTTCTGTCCGGGCGCAAATTCTGGATCTGCTGGCCGAGCTCTGCGCTGCTTATGACCTAACCTATCTGTTCATCAGCCATGATCTAAGCGTCGTGCGTACGATCACCGACCGGGTTTTGGTGATGCAGGCAGGGCAGATTGTCGAGCAGGGCGAGACGGAACAGGTCTTTTCCAACCCGCAGCACGTTTATACCCAAACTCTGATTGCCGCTGCACCTATCCTGCCGGATATCGGTCAGGATGTGGCGTAAACTTCAATGTTAGAGACGAAATGGAGCCTGACATGACCAACCCCTTGTGGTTCGATCCCAGCTTGTGCCTGATTGGCGGCGCATGGCAGCGCCCAGCCTCGCAGGCCGATCTGCCGCTGATCAACCCCTCGGACGGATCTGAACTTTGCCGGATCGCGCGCGGAGATGCCGGTGACATCGACGCAGCCGTGGCCGCGGCCCAAAAAGCGTTGGATGGGGACTGGGGCCGCAAATCCGCATTAGAGCGCGGGCGCATTCTGACCCGGTTGGGTCAGATGGTGCTGGAGCGTGTCGATGATCTGGCCGCGTTGGAGGCGATGGATGTCGGCAAACCCCTGACACAGGCGCGCGCCGATGCGGTGGCACTGGCGCGGTATTGTGAGTTTTACGGAGGCGCGGCGGATAAGGTGATGGGCGAAACGATCCCTTATCTGGATGGCTATACCGTCTATACCCTGCGTGAACCGCATGGTGTGACGGGCCACATTGTGCCGTGGAATTACCCTATGCAGATCATCGGCCGCTCTGTCGGGGCGGCTTTGGCGATGGGCAATGCCTGTGTGCTGAAACCAGCGGAAGAGGCCTGTTTGACCGCGCTTGCCTTTGCCCATCTGGCGCAGCAGGCCGGGTTGCCGGCGGGCGCTTTGAACGTGGTTCCGGGGCTGGGGGCCGAGGCCGGGGCGGCGCTGTCGGCGCATCCGGGGATTCAGCATGTGTCTTTCACCGGCTCCGTTGCCACCGGCGCGTTGGTGCAACAGGCCGCTGGGCATAACGTGGTGCCAGTGACGCTGGAGCTGGGCGGGAAATCCCCGCAGCTGGTGTTCGACGATGCAGATCTGGATGCGGCCCTGCCATTTCTGGTGAATGCGGGCGTTCAGAACGCAGGGCAGACCTGTTCGGCCTCCTCCCGCGTTCTGGTGCAACGCGGAGTGTATGAGCAGGTCAAATCGCGCATGGCCTCGGCCTATTCCGAGTTGACCGTTGGGCCCGCGTCCGAAGATTTGCGCCTGGGGCCCCTGATTTCAGCGCGCCAGAAGGACATCGTGACTGGATTTATCGACAAAGGCGCAGATCTGAATATCGTGGGCCAGGGGCCGATTGTTGGCCACGCACCCGAGTCTGGCGCCTATGTGCAACCGACCCTGTTTGCCGACGTACCCCCTGATCATGTTTTGGCACAGGATGAGATTTTCGGCCCAGTCCAAGTGCTGATCCCCTTTGAGACCGAGGAAGAGGCCCTGCAGATCGCCAACTCCACCGATTACGGGCTGGTTGCCAGCATTTGGACACGCGATGGCGCGCGGCAGATGCGGCTGGCGAAGAAGTTGCGGTCGGGGCAGGTGTTTATCAACAATTACGGCGCTGGCGGCGGCGTGGAGCTGCCCTTTGGCGGTGTCGGGAAATCCGGCCATGGTCGCGAAAAAGGGTTCGAAGCGCTGTACGGGTTCTCACAGGTGAAAACGGTAGCTGCGTTCCATGGTTAGGGCCTAAACGATGACCTCGATTGGCTGTTGCACGCCGACGCCGAAGACACGTTTGTAGCGCTCGATCTGATCTGCCGGACCCATCGCTTTTTCCGGGTTGTCCGACAGTTTGACCGTCGGGCGACCATTGGCCGAAACCGCCTTGCAGACCAACGAGAAGGGTGCCAGCGCGTCATCGGGAACCAGCCCTCTGAAATCATTGGTCAGCAGCGTGCCCCAGCCGAAGGATACTTTGGTGCGGCCTGCAAACTGACTTTGCAGTTCGCGGATTTTGCCGACATCCAGACCGTCAGAAAAGATCACGCGTTTCTGTTTGGGATCCTCACCGCGCGATTGCCACCATTTGATCGCAGTTTCTGCACCGGTTGCCGGATCACCGCTGTCGATTCTGATGCCGGTCCATCCCGCCAACCAATCTGGCGCGTCGTCCAGAAAACCCTTGGTGCCATAGGTATCAGGCAGGATGATCCGTAGGTTGCCGTCATGTTCCTCGTGCCAATCGCTAAGCACATCATAGGGTGCCTGCGCCAGTTTCTCATCAGTATCAGCCAGCGCAGAGTAAACCATGGGCAACTCGTGGGCATTGGTGCCGATGGCCTCGACCTCGCGCCGCATGGCGATCAGGCAGTTCGAGGTGCCGGTAAATGCAGGGCCCAGACCTTCGATCATGGCTTGGACGCACCAGTCCTGCCATAGAAAGGAATGCCGCCGCCTAGTGCCGAAATCGGCGATGCCCAGCCCCTGAATCCCTCGTAAGTGTTCGATTTTCTCCCATACACGGGTCATCGCACGAGCATAGAGAATTTGTAGCTCGAACCGCCGCATCGCATTCAGCACCGAGCGGGATCGCAGCTCCATCAGGACTGCCAATGCGGGAATTTCCCACAGCATGACCTCGTGCCATTTGCCTTCAAAGGTCAATTCGTACTGATCACCTTTGCGTTCAAGGTGATAGGGCGGCAGTCGCAGGTTCTCGAACCACCCCATGAAATCCGAACGGAACATCTGACGTTTGCCATAAAAGGTATTGCCGCGCAGCCAAGTGCTTTCCCCCCGGCTCAGGCTGAGTGACCGAATGTGGTCCAGCTGTTCGCGCAGCTCCCCCTCATCAATCAATTCAGCCAATGGAATGTGATTCGACCGGTTAATTAGTGAAAACACCACATCCGTTTGGGGCTTATTTCGAAACACTGACTGGCACATCAGCAGTTTGTAGAAGTCTGTGTCGATTAAAGACCGGACAATCGGGTCAATCTTCCATTTGTGATTGTATACTCGCGTCGCAATATCGACCATTGGGAACTCCTGCGATTTCCGTTGTTAGATCAATAGGTGCGTGGAATGGCAAGAGTCGCTAAATTGATGACAATGACAAGGTCAAGTCACAATGCGAGCATATTGTGGGGTCTTTTCACCGGTTAGTGGAAAGAGGGGGATGGATAGTCGAGGTTTAGTTAGTGAATGGTTCTCGAGTACGACTTTGATATTGTAACGATCGCTTCGGGGGAAAACGATCCGGAGGCGACCTCGTCAGGGGCGCAAAACGGACGCAAAGTGCGTGCGCTGTTTCGGAATGTGAAAACAGCCGATGCATTGCGGGCAGCGTCACCCAAAATACGCAAAATTTTTCATGATGCCGGTTTTGGTCTTGATTCGACGCGCAGCGAGATTACCCATGGATATTACCGTCCGCAGGATACGGCGGACAGGGATCGCATTCTGCGAGCCTTGTTTCACAATATCCGGACGACGGGAGTCAAAGGCGAATATTGCGGCGAGTTTGATTTCCTGAAGTTCATGAACGATGTAAAAGCCGCCAAGCCGCGCGCCGGGTTGCCCAAAGAGGTTCCGATGTGGAAACCCAGGCCACAGCAGGCGGAATCGGCCGGACCAAATCGCCGAACTGTACCAGGCCGGGTTGGGTTTGCTTTGGGGTTGGCGGTGATTATCTTTGCGCTGCTCAAGTATCTGGCGGCTGCGGGGGCAACCCCTTAAATCAGCCGAACGCCTGCGTCTTTCATCGCGGTCTCTGCCGAGGCCAATGACCCATCCAGGTTAATTGCCCGGCAGGCTCTCATCTGAACTGACACGTCGAAACCCAGCCGCGCTGCGTCAACCGCAGAGTAGTAGACGCAGAAATCCGTGGCCAGCCCGACGAGTGTCAGTCTCTCGATTTCACGGGTGCGCAGATACCCTTCCAACCCGGTGGGCGTGGTCTGGTCGTTCTCAAAGAACGCCGAATAGCTATCGATGTTGCTGCGGAACCCTTTGCGCAGGATCAGATCGCCATCCGTACGCAGGTTCGCATGAAATGCTGCCCCATTTGTTCCCTGCACGCAGTGATCTGGCCACAAAACCTGAGGCCCATAAGGCATCTCGGTCATGTCATAGGGGTTTTTGCCCGCATGGCTGCTGGCAAAGGACGAATGCCCCGCAGGGTGCCAGTCTTGAGTCAGGATCACCGCGTCAAAATCTGGCATCATCGCGTTGATCGGAGCCACGATCTCATCCCCGCCGGGAACCGCCAACGCACCGCCGGGACAGAAATCGTTCTGAACATCGATCACAATAAGGGCATGGGTCATTGGGACCTCCTTCGATTGCGTTATCGGTAGTGGGCGCGACAAGGGGCGTCAATCCGGTCTCTTGCGACTCTGTCCGCGCGGGTTTAGACCGCGCGCATGTATACGATCGCTGCTCTCTATCATTTCACCCGGTTCGCCAACCACGAAGCCCTTCGTGCGCCCTTGCTTAAGCTGTGCCGCGCGCAATCGGTCAAGGGGACGCTCTTGCTGGCACAGGAAGGGATCAATGGCACTATTGCCGGACCCCGCGCTGGCATTGACGCGGTTCTGGCCCATATCCGTGCGCTGCCCGGCTGTGCTGATCTGGAGTGGAAAGAGGCCACGTCTGACCAACCGCCATTTGGCAAGATCAAGGTACGCCTGAAAAAAGAGATCGTGACCATGGGCCAACCGGATATCGATCCGCGAGCCCGTGTCGGCAATTATGTCGAGCCCGAAGACTGGAATGATCTGATCCGCTCGGATGATGTGGTGGTGATCGACACCCGAAATGATTACGAGGTGGCAATCGGTACGTTTGAGGGCGCGTTAGACCCTGAAACAAGCAGTTTTCGTGAATTCCCCACCTGGTGGGAAGAAAACAAAGACCGGTTCCACAATAAGCGTGTGGCGATGTTCTGCACGGGTGGCATCCGGTGTGAGAAATCCACCAATTACCTGTTGGGTCAGGGGGTTGAGGATGTCTATCACCTGAAAGGTGGCATCCTGCGGTATCTCGAGGAAATGCCCGTCGAGAACAGCACCTGGCAGGGCGAATGCTTTGTGTTCGACAACCGCGTATCTGTTGGGCATGGGCTGGTCGAAGGGCCGCACAACCTGTGCCATGGCTGCCGTCGCCCGATCCTGCCTGAGGATGTGAAACGTGCTGAATACGAACACGGCGTGTCCTGCCATCAATGCATAGAGGAAACCTCTGAGGTCGACAAAACCCGGTTCCGGGAACGTCAAAAACAGATCCTGCTGGCACGTCAGCGGGGACAGGAGCATCTGGGCGCAGACTGATTTGCTGAAATCTGGTTGCCACGCAGGACAGTCCACCGGATAATTCCGGAGATTTCAGCGCGTTGGAGATTTCATGTCCCGAAAACCCACGACTTTGGAAGAATGGAAATCAACGCTGCTGGCGGCAGCCGCAATGGTGGTTGCCAGTTTCCTCGCATGGTTCGGTCTGTCCCGTCTGAGCGAAGGCACCGCAGGTGACACGATCGGTACGATCGCCTCTGTGGGGCTGGTTGTGTGGATGGTGTCTCAATCCTGGTTTTATATGACTCAGGTGAAATCACCGCGCCGCATTCTGCTTTTGATGGGTGTGTCCTTTATTCAGGTCGTTCCGTTCCTGTTCGCCGCTGCCTATGGCGCATTCGGGTACCAGGATAATTGCGTCATCGGGGCGCAAGGGCCCGCTGATATCCTGTATTTTTCTTATGTTACATTCACCACCGTTGGGTACGGCGATATGTCCCCAACCGGGCTGTGCCGCGCCCTGGCCGTGGCCGAGGCGGTGACCGGCTATATCCTACTGGGCCTGTTCGTCGCGGCGGCGGTGGCGTTGTATGCCCGCAATCATAGTCCGGATTAGGCTCTGATTTCGTCTATTTGTTTTGATCTATCCAACGCGACATCATCTGTTTGTCGCGAAAGCACTCCGACGGGATTGGGCGGCGTTTGCTGCGCGAGATACGTTCGGCAAAGGTAACCTGCTTGCCGGTCGGGTAATTTGCAAATGGCGAGGGATCATCAGGTTTGTGTTTGGAAATCCAGGCAGACATGGACTGACGGTCGCGCTGCGCCTCGACCGGAATCTCAAGAGCAGTTTGCTCCGCGATGGCGCGGGCATAGCGTATCTGCCGATCGGTGGCGGGCAGCAGGTGATAGTCGTTTGTCGGGCCGTGCGGGGCGGTGTTTCGCAATGAATGGGCCATCGGTTGATCCTCTGACTATGTAGAACATAAATAGAACATTAACCGAAAATTTCAAGCCACGGCCTGTTGGAATTGGCAGGAAATCGCTCTGGATCAGTTTTATTGACTGCTGAGTCAATAAAATATAAACGCGGAGGAAACAGCTTCTGATCAGGGAATCCCCACAATGAGATTTCAGCCCAAGGCGAGCCATTTCATCAACGGTGAATATGTCGACGACACGACCGGAGCACCCATAGACGTGATCTACCCTGCAACAGGGGAAGTGATCGCACGGCTGCATTCTGCTACTCCGCAGATCATAGATCAGGCTCTAAACAGTGCAAAATCGGCACAGGCAGACTGGGCCGCGATGTCTGGGACCGAAAGGGGCCGTGTTCTGCGCCGCGCCGCGGACATCATGCGCGAACGCAATCGTGATCTGTCGATCATCGAAACCCACGATACTGGAAAACCGCTGCAGGAAACGTTGGTTGCCGATGCTACCAGCGGAGCCGATGCGTTGGAATATTTCGGAGGTCTGGCGGCCTCGCTGACCGGCGAGCATATCCCGCTGGGTGGTGGGGATTTCGTATATACGATCCGTGAGGCGCTTGGGGTTTGCGTCGGAATCGGCGCGTGGAACTATCCAACCCAGATTGCCTGCTGGAAAGGCGCGCCTGCTTTGGCCTGCGGCAACACGATGGTATTCAAGCCTTCCGAGACCACGCCCTTGTCTGCTCTGCAAGTGGCCGAAATCCTGGTCGAGGCCGGGGCACCAAAGGGTGTCTATAACGTAATTCAGGGTTATGGCGATGTGGGCGCATCACTTGTGACGGACCCCCGTGTTGCCAAGGTCTCGCTGACCGGATCGGTACCGACAGGGCGCAAGGTTTATGCCGCAGCAGCCGATGGCATGAAGCATGTCACGATGGAACTGGGCGGCAAGTCCCCCATAATCGTGTTCGACGATGCAGATATCGAAAACGCCGTGTCTGGCGCCATTTTGGGGAATTTCTACTCCTCGGGTCAGGTCTGTTCCAACGGCACCCGCGTTTTTGTACACAAAGGCATCAAAGAAGCCTTCCTCGATCGCCTGTCCCAGCGTCTGGCGAATGTGAAAATCGGCGACCCGATGGATGAAGAGGTTAATTTCGGTCCGATGGTTAGCGAAAACCAGATGAATATCGCTCTGGGTTATGTTGAAAAAGGCAAGGCAGAAGGTGCCCGTTTGGTCTATGGCGGTGTGCGTATCGAAGGCGACGGGTTCTACATTCAGCCCGCCGTCTTTGCCGATGTGACCGATGAAATGGCCATCGCGCGCGAGGAAATCTTCGGCCCGGTTATGTCAGTGTTGGATTTCGAAACCGAGGAAGAGGTGATGGCCCGCGCCAATAACACCGAATTCGGTCTGGCAGCCGGTGTGTTCACCAAAGATCTGACCCGAGCCCATCGTATCGTGGCCGCGTTCGAGGCGGGCACCTGCTATATCAACACTTACAACCTCGCACCGGTTGAAGCCCCGTTTGGCGGGTCAAAAATGTCTGGGGTCGGGCGGGAAAACTCGAAATTGGCAATCAATCATTTCAGCGAGATGAAAACGGTCTATGTCTCGATGAATGACGTCGAGGCGCCTTACTGACTAAACCCACCAATTCAGGCTCTGTTCATGGGGTTTTCCCTCTGGAACAGAGCATTGGATGCCGCGGTTCGTCAGGAGATCAGCCCTGACTGAGTGGCCACCCTGAGTTTTGCCCAGACGTTTCAGTCTGCCCTCACAAGTGCGAGAAGCTGAGCGATATTATCTCGGGCGTTGGCGCTGTTTTCAAGCAGGGCAGTTGCATCCGCCAATGGTTGTTCTTCAATCCTGGTTACAGGTTCTGCCAATGCCAGAGTCGCCCGCCTGACCTGTCCGAATTTTTGGTCGACCGCAGGCTGCGGGACGTCTTCCATATCAGAAAGCCAGAACAATCTTTCTGCTTCGTTCACCCTGTCAAACTGCAACAGTACCCGCCCTGCATTTTCAAACTCACCTATATCCAGATTGGCCTGCGCCCGCAGTGACATGGCCTTGTCCGAGGGTTCATCCCCTAACTCCAGCAAGGCTTTGTGTGGCTGGCCGGACAACAATGCGGCCTGCGCGTGCAAAAGGGCTCGGTCCTTTCGCCTGATAGTGTCCTGCGGTCGGTTGGACCAAAATAACGTTGGACGGGCAAACCCCAGCGATGCCAACCTTTCGGCAATGGAGATTGCTGTTTCGGTTGTCAGCGATTGTGCCATCGGTTCGGGCAGGTTGAAGATGCGCCGCAAAAAGGTATCGTCGTCGGCGCGCGCAGTCAGTACTTGAACGGCCCGGTCCAGCGTTTCAGCTGAATTCGGAATATCTTCTAACAGATCAAAAGACTGGTCGAACTCTTGGCCCAAACTCAGCGCCAGCGCATATGTACGTTGCATAAGTGGGCCGATCTCAGATCGGCGCAATTCGACCGTATAAGATGCGGCAAGTTCGAGCTCCCGGGCGGAGGCTGACCCGCGTTCCGCCCACCGCTGTTCAATCAGTCGCGCCAGCGCCAGAGGCGCTTCGAGCCCCGCTTCCGAGCTGCCCACCACGTCTTTCAGCAAGGTTTCGGATTTTTCCTGATCGCCTTCAGCCTTTGCAACACCGGCCTTGGCCTGTGTTGCGCCGGGGCTGGGTTTGGTTTCGATGCGATCAACAGCCCGCAAGACGCGCCGCGCGGCTTCAAGTTTTTGGGCTGCAACGAAAATGTCGGACAGCATAGGTCCGACTTGCCGGCGCAGATGATCCGGTAGTCGCGCAAAGGAATGTTCCATAACCCTTATCTGGGCATCTTCGGCGAGCTTACCCTCGGTCAGAGCGGCCCAGATTGCGGCGTCACTTTCGCAACGCTGTAGGTCGCGGAATGGATTTGACCCTTTCAGTGGCCGGTCGTCCAGAACAGCGGCAATCGCAGAAATCCGGTTCGTTTCCGGCGTCTCTTCACCCATCCAGCCAAGGCTGCGAACCGCCTCGGCACCGAAGCCGAAATACGCATAGAGCTTGGCAAGCTTCATGGCTCGTTCTTTGTCAAGGTGATCAAACTCCTGAAAAAGGCCAGTGCGCAGCTCTGCCACCTGTTCGGGGAACAGGCGCTCATCGGACCAGCTGTCAAAACCTAGCTCGGCGCTGGAAATGCAGGCTGGTTTCTTTTCCAGTTGTGGAATGGATGGTCCCAGCAAGCCATCCAGATCGTCCAGTACCGACGTAACTGCGATGTTCAGGTCCATACGCGGTGGCATGTCGAGCGATTGATTGCCATTCGAGTTCCTGGGCCCAATCTGAGATAGTTCAAGATCAACCAGATCTCGGTCAGCGCCTTGCAACAATCGCGTCGATAGCTGGTCCTCAAATACCTGCGCTTTGAGATTCAAAAGCGGCAATACCAGAGGATCAAGCGCCTGTGGCCCGGGCAGCGGGGCGTTTACCACAGCGGCTTTGGGCAGCGTTGGGGGTGGAATGTCGCTGCTGATCGGTGGAAGGGCTGCCCCCGGCGCAATATCCACAACGATCATCGTGTTTTGATGCAGAAATGCGGTGGCAAAGCAGTCGCAGCCGAATTCCATCTCTAACGCATCACCCGGGTTGGTCTGTGAGATCGCAGACAGACGGTTCTGCGACAGCCGCTGAAATACCGCTCCGGTTTGAAATTCGGCATCAGGAAGCGCCACGTTGAGTTTTGCGCCATTTTTCGTTCGTTTCAGACCCCATTCCGTCCCCGGGGGCACCTGCACAACAAGACGCGTATATCCGTCATGCTCGCCCGATCGCACAGAAATGTCGCGCGCGCCAGCCTGTCCTGCAGCCGTAAGCGCCGCTGAAATCATTAGGGCGTATCGGATCATGCCGCTGCCTGCTTTAGCTCTTTCAAGGCCTCTTCAAGTTCTGAGAAACCCGGCCTGTTATGGGTGGGAGTGTTCTGTCGGCCGACTTCGATGCACATGGCAGGGTTGTGGTTGTGCAGGTTGGCAACCAGAACCTCTTTGATCAACTGATAGAAATGATTGTCTTCTTCCACCACGGATTTGAGTTTTCCTGCAAATGGGCCGACCAACCCGTAGGCCAGAAAGACCCCCAGGAACGTCCCGACCAAAGCTCCACCGATCAGCTTTCCCAACACTTCTGGGGGTTGATCAATCGAGCCCATCGTTTTGATAACGCCCAGAACTGCCGCAACAATTCCAAGTGCGGGCAGGCCGTCAGCAACAGTCTGTAGCGCGTGGCTAGAGTGCATCGCGTGGTGAAAATTCGCCTCCATCCGTTTTTCCAGCACCTCTTCGACCTGGTGGGGATCGTCATAATTCAAAGAGGCAGCCCGCATCGTGTCGCAGATCAAGTCGACGGCTTCTTTGTCCACCTGAATCTTCGGATAGGTCGAAAACAGAGGTGAGTTTTCGGGGTCTTCAATATGTTGTTCGACTTCGACCGGGTTGGCCTTGGCGATACGGATCAGCGAAAACAACAGGCACAGCAAGTCACGGTAGTCATCTGGTTTCCATTTAGGACCTTTGAATACTTTTGCCATATCCTTGATAGTGTGCTTCACGGCGCTCAGGTCATTGCTGATCATAAATGCGCCGACCGCAGCGCCACCAATCATCATCATTTCAAACGGCAGGGATTTCATGATGATGGTCATTTTCCCGCCAGCCGCCAAATAGCCGCCGAACACCATGACGAAAATAACAACAATTCCGACAATTCCGATCATAAGAGGTCTCCGGCGAATTCCGATGCAGGGTTGAAAATCATGGGGGTTACTCCCGCGGGGCCGAAGCGTTTCGCCCGGCCATAATCACGCTGATTGTATAGGCAGCCTCGGGGTTCAGGCCTGCCAAAACACCGGCTGCGGCATCGGGCGGCATCCGTGACAGGAATCCGGCGGCAAAGGTCGGGTCCATCGTTTCAAACAGGGCGGCCGCATCTTTCGGCTTCATGTTCTGATAGACATCCGTCAGGCGCGTCAAGTCTGTCTCAGCCGCTTTTTCTGCAATGGCCAGCGTCTCACGCAGCGCCTCTTCGGCCTGCTGCAGGGCGGCCAGGCGGGTCTCGATGGCCTCATCGGCAATGGCCAGCGCCTTTTCCCGATCAATGGCTGTGGCTTCGCGTCTTTTCAACGCTTCTTCGCGCCGCAGCAATTCAGTCAGCAATATTCGGGCACCGGGCAGTTCTGCTTGGGTCTCTTTCGGTTTTGATTCTGCCTGCTCGGCCCCTTTTGCCAGGGCTGGTGCAGCCTCAAACCCCAGCCGAATCGCGGCTGATCCAAGCATCAACAGTGAGATCACTGTCAGCACACCGCTTCTTGGTCGTTTCTCTACAACGCGTCCGCTCATGTCGCGGCCTCTTCGCTATTGCGGTCGTGGCGGAAAAACATCAGCCCGCCCGGGCGCTTTTCCTGAGTGTCCTCAAATTTGGGCGCAGCAGGATCCTCTGACTTTTCCACCGCCTCGATTGGAACCTCTTCAGGCTCAGGATCCGTCGTTGGTTCCTCGGCCTTGGGTTCTTGCGGCTTGGGATCTTCAACCTTGATGTCATTGGCGGGTTCTTCGGCCGGAATGACATCATGCATCGAAGCCATCATCAGTTCGAGCCGCTGAGCAACCGATTCCGCCCTTTGGGTCAGTGCCTCAAGTACAAGGCCCGACTGGTCCGAAGCAGTTCGTGCCGAATCAAGCGATTTCTTCAGCTCATCCGCCTGGGATGACAGGACAGCGACCGCGCCACCGACCCCTTGTTCCAGATTGGTGAACTGCTTTAGCCGACGGGACAGCACGAAACAGTAAAGACCCGCACCCAGCGCACCTGCGACCAGCAAAATATCTGCAATCAGCTCCATCTCGGCCTCCTAATTCAATACGAATTCCATCACGAGGACATCGCGCACGCGCCCTTCCCCGACGACGATTTCAATGCGACGCAAAAGGTGACCGCGGATGCGCATCAGTGCGAGCGGCTCCTCCAGATCCGACACTTCGACCGCCCGCAGATACCCGTTCAGAACATCCATGATTCGAGGCTTCATCTTCTCGACATCCGAGGCGTAGCTGCTGTTTACCTCAAGCTGGGCATGGAATTTCAGGTGTCGCGAATCGCCGGCACTGACCGAGACGATCACCGCCGGCAGGTCGATAAAACCAACCTCAGGCAGGGCTTTAACCTCGGTCCCTTTGTCTTTTTCCTTGGCGTCTTCCGCGGCTGGTTGGCCGCCAAATGGCAGGAGTCCCGAAGTGGTCAGGAAATACCCGCCCGTAGCCCCGGCAACGGCCAGAATCACCCCAATGATCAATCCTTTTTTCCCCGATTTTTCCGGGGCTTCTGCCTGTTCCGCAGCCGCGTCGGTCATGACGTCCTCATTCATTCAGTCTGGGGATGTCATAACCCGGCAGGGACTAACCGATTGTTAAGGGCAATCGTCCAAACAGGGGTTGCGCCGGGCAGAATGTCGGCGAGTCGGAGGTGAGCGTGCAGCAGATCGGAACTGTCTGGGCAAGTTTGGACAGGCGAAAGCAAATCATTGTCGCCGGTGCAGTCGTGCTGGTGTTTTTGGGGGTCCTTGCGATGTCGCGGTTGGCGACGGCGCCGTCGATGACCCTACTCTATGCCGGGCTGGAAAGCGGCGCGGCGGGGGATATCGTTCGATCACTGGATCAGCGCGGCGTACAGTATGAGATTCGAGGCGGTTCGATTTACGTGCCCGGCTCGCAGCGGGACGAATTGCGCATGACTCTGGCCAGCGAAGGCCTGCCTGCGAACGGAAACCGCGGGTATGAGCTTTTGGATTCACTCAGCGGCTTTGGCACCACCTCGCAAATGTTCGATGCGGCCTATTGGCGTGCGAAAGAGGGTGAGCTTGCGCGCACGATTGTCGGCAGCCCTCACATAAGTCAGGCGCGCGTGCATATTGCCAATGGGTCAACGAACCCGTTTCAGCGCAGCGTCGCGCCGACGGCTTCGGTCTATCTGGTGTCCTCGGGTGCGGATATCACTTCGGATCAGGCCAAGGCGATCCGTTTTCTGGTCTCTTCTGCCGTCAGCGGCCTCGCACCCGAGAATGTGGCGGTGATTGATTCAAATGGTGCGGTCATTGGCGCAAAAGAGACTGCGGTTGCGGCAGATTCTGCGGATGACAAGTCGCGCCAGCTGCGCGAACGGGTCCTGCGTCTGATTGAGGCCCGAGTGGGGGCCGGAAATGCAGTCGTCGAAGTCAGTGTCGATACGGTCACTAAAACCGAATCCATCCGTGAAAGGCGCTTTGATCCTAAGGGGCGCGTAGCCATCAGCACCGATGTCGAGGAACGGTCTGACAGCGCCCGGAACCAATCGTCCGATGTCACGGTGGCGTCGAACCTGCCCGATGGCGACGGCGCAGGTGAGGATGCATCCAATTCAAATGCCACACAGACGCGGGAGCGGGTCAACTATGAGGTATCCGAGACGGAGCTAGAGGTTCACACCGCACCCGGGGCGATCAAGCGCCTGACAGTGGCGGTGCTGGTGAATGGAATGCGCTCGGTTGATGCCTCGGGTGCAGAAAGCTTTGCGCCATTGCCTCAGACCGAGCTTGACGCATTGGGAGAGCTTGTGGCCTCGGCCGTTGGGTTCGATGCCGAACGTGGCGACGTCATCACCTTGAAATCGCTGGATCTGCCCGCAGTAGAGCCTGGCGGAACTGTGGTTTCGTCCTCGATCTGGCAGCAGGTTCATTTTGACGCGATGTCACTGGTCCAAATGGCCGTTCTGGCGATCGTGATGCTGGTTCTGGGATTGTTCGTGATCCGCCCGATCTTGATGAAACCGGCCCTTGCCCCCGCCCTTTTGCCGGCGGGAACACCGCCAGAGCCCGAGGCGGTTCTGACCGGTGAGATTGCGACCGAAGAGGGCGGGCAATTCGCCGCCATTCCGGGGCACGCCCCAGCAGACGTACCCGCATTGGCGGCAAATCCAGGCGCTGATCCGGTTGATCGGCTGCGCGCCATGATCGGCGACAAGCAGGAGGAAACCGTGGAAATTCTGCGCAGCTGGCTTGAAGAAAGTGAGGAGCGTGCGTGATGTCGATAGCTCATCTTCTTGAGGATTTCACTGTACAGGCAGGCGGCGGCAAAGTTCATTTGCTGGACGAAGAGGCGCTGGAAGAACAGCGGCTTGGTGCCTTCGAACACGGCTATAGCGCCGGATGGGACGATGCCCTTCAGGCCCAGGAACAGGGTCGTGGAAAGGTATCAGACAACCTTGCCCGCGCGCTCGAGGATATGTCCTTTACTTATCATGAGGCAACGAGCCGGATGACAATGTCGTTAGAGCCCATGTTCCAGAGCCTCGTCAATCTGGTGTTGCCGAACACCCTGGATAGGGGACAGGCCACGCGGCTGGTCGAACAGCTTACAGAAATGGCCCGTGAACAGATTGGCCAACCGATGCAAATCTTTGTGCCTTCGGGGTGCGCGAGTGTTGTCGAAGGGCTGTTGCCCCCTGAATTGGCCACCCCGACCCGCGTTGTCGAGGACCCGTCTCTTGGGGCCGGTCAGGCACGTCTGCAGGTTGGTACCTCGCAGCGAGAGGTGGATAGCAGCGCCTTGCTAGAGACAATCCGTTCAGCATTTGACGCTTACGTGTATGAGGCAAAAGAGGCATTGAACAATGAGTGACCCGCAATCCCCCAAACCCGAAAAAGCCAGCCCGTTTGATACCGTTCCGATCGAGGTAACCGTGTCAGTCGGCCGCGCCCGCCCGCTCATCCGCGATCTGCTGAGTATGGGTGAAAACGCTGTTCTTACCCTGGACAAGCGGATCGAAGACCCTGTGGACCTCTATGTTGGCGACCAACTCGTGGCGCGTGGTCTGCTGGAAGAGATGGAGGGTGATCAGGCCGGGCAACTGGCCGTGCGCCTAACCGAAATCGCGGATCTGCAGAACGGGATCGGGTAATGCGTTTCCTGTTTTGGGTGGCGGTGCTGCTGACGCTGACCCCGTCTCTGACCGCCGCACAAGAGGTGTCGCTGTCGCTGGGCGAAGCTGGTTCGATCTCCGCGCGCACCATTCAGTTGATTTTGCTGATTACCGTGCTCAGCCTTGCGCCTGGGCTGGCGATCATGATCACCTGTTTCCCTTTCCTGATCACCGTTCTGGCCATCTTGCGGCAAGGGATCGGATTGCAGCAATCCCCCCCCAACATGCTGATCGTCAGCCTCGCACTGTTTCTGACCTATTTCATCATGGAGCCGGTCTTTTCGGAGGCCTGGACCACAGGTATTCGCCCCATGGTCGAAGAAACGATGGAGGTCGAACCAGCGTTGGAGCGCGCGTTGCAGCCGTTTCGCGCCTTTATGGCATGGCGAGTTGATCCGGATACTTTCCACGCCATGGCAGCATTGCGACCCGGGGGTGATACGGTTTCCTTGTCGGCCGAGGCATCCTTGTCGATCTTGATGCCGTCTTTCATGCTCTCTGAGATAGCGCGGGCCTTTCAGATCGGGTTTCTGATCTTCCTGCCGTTTCTGATCATTGATCTTGTGGTGGCCGCTGTGCTGATGTCGATGGGGATGATGATGGTTCCGCCTGCAACAGTGTCGCTGCCGTTCAAACTAGCCTTCTTTGTCATTGCCGACGGCTGGTCGCTGATCGCAAGCGCTCTGGTGCGTAGCTATATGACATGAATCGTCACTGCCTGGTGATCTGCAGACGTGCGCGCAGGCCTTGCTCTCCGGCTTCGAAGCTGAGGGTGCCGCCATGCTGTTCCGCGATTGTCGCCGCGATTGTCAGTCCCAGACCAAACCCATCCGAAGACCCGGAGTTTGACCCGCGCCGGAACGGGGCCATCAGGGCTTCGATATCCGAGACGGACAGATCGGCCCCTTTGTCCTCGACGGTGATGGTTGCTATTTTGGCATCGGTTTCCAGCTGAACCTCGGCATGGCGCCCATATTTCAGCGCATTGTCGATCAGGTTGGTCAGGGCGCGCTTTAGCGAAATTGGCCTGCCAACGACCAGTATCCGCCGGGTCTCGGGCAGGGATCCATGCCCTCGGCGCGACATGAAAACGGACGTGCCGCCCTGTACCGCCACTGGGGCCAGCTTTTTCAGGGTCACCGGCAGTCCCATATCCTGATAGTCCGCGACCAGAGCCTCGACCAGCGACGTCAGTGAAATCTGCCGCGGTTCTTCGATGCTCAGCTCGGACCGTGTGTAGGTCAGAACGCTTTCGATCATGCCGGTCATCTGATCGACATCGGCCTCAAGTTTTTCGCGCAGCTCGGCATCTGGGATCAATGCGGCACGCAGCCGGACGCGGGTGGCCGGGGTGCCCAGATCGTGGCTGACACCCGATAAAACAGTGGCGCGCTTTTCCAGTTGCATGCGCTCTGCGTCCAGATGCTCGTTCACGGCAGAGACGATGTCGCGCAGTTCGGCCGGGCCATCGGCCTCATAACTGTTCGGCCCACCCCGCCTTTTGCGGTCGCGCAAGGCAGTAGAAAAGCGGGTGAAACTGTCTGATACATTGCCCACCGAGGTCAGGATCACCGCCAGCGCGACAATAGCGACCAGAATCGTAGGCAGACGCAGGTCGGTTGGGGCTGCACGGCATCCCCAGATATCTGTCCCGTCCACCTGTTGCCATGCGCCGCGCCCATAGCGGGCGATCAGTATCGGTTCGCTGCAATAGGTCGCCAAAAGCCGGGTCAGATTGCCCATTTTCTCTGGGCCGGTCTGGTCGATGCCGGAGAGGATGTCGGACACCGGGTAAACCAGCCGGTCTGACATCACAGCCAGCGTCAACTCTCGGCCTGAAACGGGTGCTGAGCTGTCAGTCAGGATCGACAGGTTGGTGACAAAGCTGCGATCCGAAAACCCGGGAAGTTGCTCAAACTGCCCGGCATCCGCCAGGCTGGCTGCTTTGGGCGGCAATGGTACGATGGAGATGCCTGGCGGTGGGGATTTACCGATGCGCAAATCCTCGTAAATAGCGAACCCGGCAACATATGCACGGGTCTGGAATTCCTGCCATGCCCGGGCCGAGGCGAACCAAAGGCCTGCGGCCAGCAACCCCGAGGTAAAAGCGGCGCAGGTCCAGATCCAGCCCAGGCTGCGCAGGCGCGTGGCGCGGACGGTCATGCGGTTTCGTCCACAGACACCTCTGCGGCAAAGATATAGCCCACACCGCGTTCGGTCTTCAGCATTTGCGGGTCTTTGGGGTTGGCTTCGATCTTGGATCGCAGCCGCCCGACCAGCATGTCGATGGCGCGTCCCTGGCCTTCGCTCTTGTCATTAGCGCCTGTTACATCCAGGGCCGCGGCGATTTCATCCCGGGTCAGGGGAATATGCGGGTTGGCCAGAAAAACCTTGAGCATTGCTGTTTCTCGCTGCGACAGGGATACCAGATATCCGTCGGGCGAATGCACTTCGTCCCGTTTGCCGTCATAGAGCCAGCCGTCAAACCTAAAGGAGCGGGTGCGGCGGCGATAGGCAAGCGAAGGTGTACGACGCGCCCGTTGCATGACGGCGCGTACGCGAGCCAGCATCAGTTGCGGATTAAAAGGCTTGGCGATGTAATCGTCGGCGCCCACCTCATACCCGGCCATGCGTTGATGATCGGCGGACAAGGCCGAGACCAGAATGATCGGCACGTCCTGTTCGGCCCGCAGGCGGGCACAGATATCAACGCCGTTTTCATCCCCCAGCATCACATCCAACAGAATCAGGTCGATCCGACCCGACTTGAGATGGGCGCGGATTTCGCTTTCGGAACTGGCGGGCAGCGCAATGAAGCCATTCTGTTGCAGGAACTGGGTCATCATCGACCGCATTTCAGGGTCGTCATCCACCACCAACAGCCGCGGAATGCTCACAGTGTTCGTCCTCCTGTTCTCTGGCCCCAAACTTCGTCCATTGTAACGAACGGAAACAGATTCAATGCTAACGTAACACGCTGTAACAAAAGCGGTGAAAATTTGCGCCATTCCCGGGTATTGGCCCGGATTTAGCGTTGTCAGACTCAGATAGAGACACAGTATTGCGGCATTGCCATTTTGACTGGCACCGAATTCTCAGGGAGGAGAAAACATGAAACGATTTTCTTTTGCGACTGTGTCCGCATTGGCCGTCGCAGCCGGATCATCTGTGGTGGCTGAACCACAGGCGGAGGTCTTGCATTGGTGGACATCCGGTGGCGAGGCCAAATCGGTGGCCGTGCTTCAGGAAGAGTTTGCCTCGAACGGGGGCACATGGACCGATATGCCTGTCGCAGGCGGCGGCGGTGATGCGGCCATGACAGCGCTGCGGGCGCGGGTTCTGGCAGGCAACGCGCCGACAGCGGTTCAGCTGAAAGGCCCGGCGATTCAGGAATGGTATGAAGAGGGCGTTCTGGCCGATATCTCGAACGTGGCCGCCGCCGAAGGCTGGGCCGAGGTTCTGCCCGCGTCGATCGCTGGTCACATGATGTGCGAAGGCACTTGGTGCGCGGCGCCTGTGAACGTTCACCGCATCGACTGGATCTGGGCCAATGCCGATGTGCTGGCCGCAAACGGAATCGAGATGCCGACCACATGGGAAGAGTTCAACGCCGCAGCCGAAAAACTGCAGGCCGCCGGTGTGATCCCGCTGGCGCATGGCGGTCAGGCCTGGCAGGACGCTACGGTTTTCGAAGCCGTCGCGCTGGGTCTTGGCGGACCGGAATTCTATCAGAAAGCCCTGGTCGATCTGGACCCCGAGGCGTTGACCTCGGACACAATGATCCAGGTCTTTGACCAAATGCGCACCCTGCGTGGTTATGTGGACGAGAATTTCTCGGGTCGCGACTGGAACCTTGCCACCGCGATGGTGATGAACGGCGAAGCGGCCTTTCAGATCATGGGTGACTGGGCCAAGGGCGAATTCCTTGCAGCGGGCAAGAAGCCTGGTGAGGATTTCCTCTGCGCCTCGACCCCCGGCGATGGATATCTGTACAATGTCGACAGCTTTGCCATGTTCGAGGTTGAGGGCGACGACAATCGCGCCGGTCAGGAATTGCTGGCCAAGCTGATTGTTGCACCGAACTTTCAGGAAGTGTTCAACCTGAACAAGGGTTCGATCCCGGCCCGGACCGATGTGTCGCTGGATGCCTTTGACATCTGTGCGCAAATCTCGGCCGAAGACATGGGCTCGACCTCGGCAGGTGGTTCACTGCTGCCGTCTTATGCCCATGGCATGGCGCTGCGCGGGTCGCAGGCTGGTGCGATCACCGATGTTGTGACCGCGCATTTCAACTCGGATATGTCCTCGGCTGACGCGGTTCAGCAACTGGCGGACGCGGTGGCCAACAGCTACTGATCCAATACGCTCTGCCCCCCAAGGTGTGGGGCAGAGCATCTTTCCCCGGAGGAAAACATGTCCGAATGGCTGGAAAACCACCTGCCCAAGGTGGTGCTGGCACCGTCGTTCATCGCCGTATTGATCTTTGTCTACGGATTTATCGGATGGACCGCATGGGTGTCGCTTACACGCTCAAAACTGCTGCCGAAATACGAGATCCATGGCTTCATCCAATATGAGCGCCTGTTCGACTCTCCTCGCTGGGATACGGCGATTGGCAACCTGTATATCTTTGGTACTCTGTTCATCGTGATCGCGATGCTGCTGGGCCTGCTGCTGGCCATCCTGCTGGATCAGAAAATCCGCGTCGAAGGAGCGATCCGAACAATCTATCTCTACCCCATGGCGCTGTCGATGATCGTCACGGGCACGGCGTGGAAGTGGATCCTGAACCCCGGTCTGGGGATTGAGTCCATGGTGCAGGGTTGGGGCTTTCCCAACTTCGAATTCGATTGGCTTGTGAATCCCGATTACGCGATCTACACCATCGTCATTGCCGCACTCTGGCAAAGCTCGGGCTTTGTGATGGCGCTGTTTCTGGCCGGTCTGCGCTCGGTTGATGGCGAGATCATCAAGGCCGCACAGGTCGATGGTATTCCAACATGGCGTATCTATACCGCGATCATCATCCCGTCGATGGCCCCGATTTTCCTGTCCGCTTTCATCGTGTTGGCGCATCTGGCAATCAAGAGCTTTGACCTTGTCATCGCCCTGACTGGCGGCGGTCCGGGCTATGCGACCGATCTGCCCGCCACCTACATGTATGCGATGGCCTTTTCGCGCGGCGATATCGGTCAGGCGGCGTCGTCTGCAATGATCATGATGCTGGTCGTCTTTGCCATCGTGGTTCCTTATCTCTACTCAGAATTGAGGGCTAAAAATGACTGATCTGTCGATGCCCCACACCCAAACCCGCAGCCAAAGTAACATGAGCAAAATCGCCCTGCGCTGGCTGCTTTACGTGGTGCTGTGCCTGTTCGCGCTGTACTATCTGATGCCATTATTTGTGATGTTGACGACATCGCTGAAAAGCCTCGAGGAAATCCGTACCGGTAGCCTGATATCGTTACCGCGTGAGGTGAGTTTCGAAGCCTGGCAAACCGCTTGGTCGGGCGCCTGCACGGGTATCCAATGCGAAGGTCTGCGGCCTTACTTCTGGAACTCGGTCCTGATTGCGGTGCCTGCGGTGGCTATCTCGACCCTGCTGGGCGCTCTGAATGGTTACGTTGTCGCGCAGTGGCGGTTCAAAGGGGCTAACATCATCTTCTCGCTGATGCTGTTTGGTTGCTTCATTCCGTTTCAGGTCGTCCTGCTGCCGATGGCGCGCCTTCTGGGCATGATGGGTATTGCCGGAACCATTCCGGGCCTGATCTTTGTCCACGTAATCTATGGTCTTGGCTTCACCACGCTGTTTTTCCGCAACTATTATGTCTCTATCCCGGCCGAGCTGACCAAGGCCGCCCGCGTCGATGGGGCCGGGTTCCTGCGGATTTTCTGGTCGATCTTCCTGCCACTGTCACTGCCGATCATCGTGGTAACCGTGATCTGGCAATTCACGCAGATCTGGAATGATTTCTTGTTCGGCGTCTCGTTCAGCCAGGCGGGCACACAGCCTGTGACCGTGGCGCTTAATAACATCGTAAACTCCACCACCGGTGTCAAAGAATACAATGTCGACATGGCCGCCGCGATCATCGCGGGTCTGCCGACGCTGCTCGTCTATGTCGTTGCCGGTAAGTATTTCATCCGCGGCCTGACCGCTGGCTCTGTGAAGGGATAGAATGATGGCTCCCATCCTTGATATCAACAAGCTGTACAAGAACTACGGCGCAACCGAGATCCTGAAGGATATCAACATCTCGATCGAACCGGGCGACTTTCTGGTGCTGGTCGGCCCATCGGGCTGTGGGAAATCCACCCTGCTGAACTGTATTGCCGGGCTGGAACCGATCACCGGCGGTACGCTGGCCATTGGTGGCAAAGACATGACCCATGTCAGCCCTAAGGACCGGGACATCGCCATGGTGTTTCAGTCCTACGCCCTGTACCCAACCATGTCGGTGGCCAAGAACATTACCTTTGGCATGAAAGTGCGCGGCGTGGATCAGGCTACGATGGACGCTAAGCTAAAGGATGTGGCCGCACTGCTGCAAATCGAACCGCTGCTGAACCGCCGTCCTAGTCAGCTGTCCGGTGGACAGCGTCAGCGGGTGGCGATGGGTCGGGCGCTGGTGCGCGACCCCAAACTGTTCCTGTTTGACGAGCCGCTGTCGAACCTCGACGCCAAGCTGCGGGTCGAGATGCGGACAGAAATCAAGAAGCTGCACCAGACGCTGGATGCCTCTATCGTTTATGTGACCCACGACCAGATCGAGGCGATGACGCTGGCCACCAAGATTGTGGTTCTGAAAGGCGGGATCGTGCAACAGATCGGCAGCCCGGCCGAGATCTATAACAACCCCGCCAACCTGTTCGTGGCTGATTTCATGGGCTCGCCTGCGATGAACCTGATCCCTGCAAAGGCCACCAAGAACGGCACGGGCACCGAAATCGCCATTGAGCGGTCATCCGGTGAAACGCTAGTCCTGAAGGATGCCCGCGATCTGTCACTGCCGCAGGATGTCATTCTGGGCCTGCGCCCAGAGGATATCGCCGAGGCCGGGTTCCGCGCCGGAGACGGTGTACAGGAAGCGGTTTGCATGGTCGACATGGTCGAACCTGCCGGGGCTGACACCTATGTTGTGTCCGAACTGGGCGGCAAACAGGTCACTGCGCGCCTGCACGCGGAAACCAGCGCCCAGGCCGGGCAAGAGCTGAACCTGGCCTTTGACATGAGCAAAGTGTCCTATTTTGCCAAGGAAACCGGCGAGCGGTTGAACTAGCGCACTGCGCAGGACTTGTTCTTGCTAAACTCGGGCAATTTCGCCAAGTACTGACGCCATGTCAGGCCAACGAGATTGCCCGGGGTATATGATGATACTGGAAATTCGACATTACACACTAAAACCGGGCCGCCGAGAAGCGTTCGTAGAATTCTTTGAGAAACACAATCGCGCTGCGTTGCGGGATGCAGGAATGCTTGTGTTTGGGCCGCTCAGAGACCTGGAAAATCCTGACAAAGTGCATTGGATGCGCGCGTTTTCTTCGTTGGAAGAACGCGACAGGATAAAGGACAGCTTCTATGGTGAGGCGGTCTGGAATGACCAGATCGAACCCATTGCAATGCCAATGATCGCACACTATGAGGCCGAACTGGTCGAAACTACGAGCGGATTTGAAAGTTTTGACTGCAGCAAATCGCTGTGAATTTACCCGGTTCGCTTCATATCCTTGATCAGACGGTTCAGATCACCGCCGCGCGCGTCCAGCATGGCGCCAATCTCGGTACGTTCGGTCAGCAGCATGTTCACGCCTTCGATAAACATGTTGAAGAATTTGTCGCGGCCGGATTTGTCGGACACCAGGAAGGTCACCTCAAAGGGCGAGGAGCCCTGCAGCTTGACCGAGGTACGCACCTCGTATCCGGCTTTGATCTTGCGCGCATTTCGAACGGTCACCTCGCCGCCAATGAACTCGCGAAAGCGACGTCCGTATTTGTTCGAGATATAGCCCTGAAACGCGTCGGTGAACTGCTTTATCTGTGACGCACTGGCCGAGCGGCCATCGGCCCCCAGCACATAGCGGGCCATGATCGGAACGTCGGCATATTGCACGAAGATCTTTTCAAAATCGCGGATCATGCTCTTTTCGGATTTTCCCGAACTGATGACGCGGTTGATGTCATCCACAACGCTAACGACCAACGCTTTTGCACTGGCCTCTGTCTGTGCAAAGCTTGGCAAAGGGAGGGTGGCTAGCGCCAGGCCGGCGATGCCAGATGCAATAAACTCTCTTCTCTTCAAATAATTACTCGGCATATGGATCCTCGTAGGGGTCAAGGTAGGGGTCTCTGACAGGGTCGGTCCCGATATCTGCATAGGGATCGTCATACAATCCCAGATAGGCGTCCTCATCATCGCGTGCCAGTTCGAAACGTCGATTTTGCAGGTAAATTGTTTGTGCCTGCTTATAGCTGTCAGCACTTTCATAGAGGATGGAATCGACTGTGTCCGAGAACCGTCCACGGTCGCCCATCCGCCTTACGATTTCGGCGTAGACGCCGATATTCTCGACCGGGCGCACCGGTGTGAAGTTGATCGGGTTCGAAAACAGGTTGACGACGACGCCGACCGCATCCCTGGATGTTGAGGGGCCATAGAAGGGCAATTCCACATAGGCGCCTTCGCCAAAACCCCAGACGTGCAGGGTTTCACCGAAATCGGTATCCACGGGCGGCAGGTTCAATTCGCTGGCCGGGTCAGACAGACCCGCGCCACCAACGGTCGTATTGATGAGGAACCGCAGCAGGGCATTGCCCGACTGCTTCAGATTGCCCTGCAGCAGATAATCCAGAGCCTGACCCGGCATAGTCAGGTTTTCGGCAAAATGGTTGAAACTGGTCACCATCGGATCGGGCACGATCTTCACATAGCCCTTCGAGGCCGGACGGAACAGGAACCGGTCGACGCCCAGATTGAACTTGTGAATGCCGCGGTTTGTATTCTCGTAGGGATCGAAAGTATCGCCGCGCGCGGCCTGATCGGCGGGTTGGGACGCACAAGCGCCAAGAACGG
This sequence comes from Ruegeria faecimaris, assembly GCF_900182615.1. Taxonomy (GTDB): domain Bacteria; phylum Pseudomonadota; class Alphaproteobacteria; order Rhodobacterales; family Rhodobacteraceae; genus Ruegeria; species Ruegeria faecimaris. The sequence continues at coordinate 117,529 of NZ_FXTE01000010.1, forward strand.
TCATCAGGGTCACGACAATCAGGGGCTTGAATCTGATCTTGCTCAACACGGTATTTCAACTCCAAACGCGCCAGCCGTTTTGTGAGTGGGGCTGGACGCTCAATCAATAATGCCTGCGGCCATTTTGCGGCTCAATCTGTCGTCACATAAAGGTTTTGGGCCCATTTTGAAACAGTTCGCGTTTAACCCGGCCGACTGCATCAGGTAAAGTGACACAAGTTCAACACCTCGGGATAAGAGAAGTTACGCTTAATACGCCACTGACCGCAGTTTTACTGGTTTCACACTTTTCCAGCCGAACGATCCCGGATAGCGTCCGGCCGAGTCTATATCAGGTGAGGATCAACCGATGAGTATCGCAGCAAAACTGGAAAGCCTGGGAATCAGTCTGCCGGACGGGCCGGCGCCCGCCGCCAACTATGTGCCTTTCGTGCGGGTCGGCAATATCGTCTACGTTTCAGGACAGATTTCCAAGGATGCGGAACTGATCACCGGCAAGCTGGGTGATAACATGGATGTTGCAGCGGGTGCTGCGGCCGCCAAGGTCTGCGCGATCAATCTTCTGGCGCAGGTCAAGGCTGCTTGCGGTGGCGATATAGAAAAGCTGGTGCGTGTGATCAAACTGACAGGGTTCGTGAATTCAACCGCCGATTTCACCGACCAGCCGCAGGTGATCAATGGTGCGTCGGACTTTCTGGTCGAGGCGCTGGGCGAGGCTGGTCGCCATTCGCGCTCGGCCGTGAGTGCAGCGTCGTTGCCGTTGGGCGTCGCGGTTGAGATCGAAGGCATCTTCGAGATCGCATGACCCCGGTACTGCCCGCTACGTTCCTACAGGCCCCGATCACGCATCGGGCCCTGCACGACAAATTGGACAACCGCCCGGAAAACAGCCGGGCGGCGGTTCGTGCCGCTGTTAAGGCCGGTTACGGGATTGAGATTGATCTGCAGTTGAGCGCCGACAACCGGGCTTTGGTCTTTCACGACTATGACCTGGGGCGACTGACCGGGCGACCGGGCCCAGTTCGGCAGATTTCGGCGCAGGTAGCGTCCGAGACACAGCTGTTGCACGCTGATGACGGTATTCCGACACTGGATGATGTGCTGGAAATCGTGGCGGGCAAGGTGCCCCTGCTGATCGAGCTTAAGGATCAGGACGGTGTGATGGGCCCGAATGTGGGCCCGCTCGAGCGCGATACTGTACGAGCCCTTGAGGGTTATGAAGGTCCGGTGGCGCTGATGTCGTTCAACCCCAATTCGGTGGCTGAACTGGCGCGGTTGGCGCCGCATTTGCCCAGGGGGATCACGACCTGTTCGTATCAGCCCAAAGTCGAACTTTTGCCTGCGGCGGTGTGCGATTACCTGCGGGACATCCCGGATTTCGCGAGGGTCGGGGCCAGTTTCATCAGCCACGAAGCCGAAGACTTGTCCCGCCCAAGGGTTGCCGAGCTGAAGGCTCAGGGTGTTCCGGTCCTGTGCTGGACCGTTCGCTCGGCCGCGCAAGAGGCCGAGGCTCGCAAGATTGCCGATAATGTGACTTTCGAAGGGTACTTAGCCGCGCATCCGGGTTGAACCGCGCCCCTTCCGTCACAGATAAAGATCAAACGCAGAGGGCACATGGATCAGGCACAAATCGAGGTTCGGGTACTTGGATCGCTCTCGCAGATTACTGCGGCAGAGTGGGACAGCTGTGCCTGCCCCGAGGCTGCGGATGGGGGCCGTCCGCTTGATCCCTTTACCACTCATCGCTTTCTTTTGGCTTTGGAGGAGAGCGGGTCGGTCGGGCCGGGTACCGGCTGGCAGCCGCAATACCTGACGGTTTATCTGGATGGAATGTTGATCGGGGCCGCCCCGATGTATGCCAAATCGCATAGTCAGGGCGAATATATCTTCGACCACAACTGGGCGCATGCCTATGAAAACGCCGGCGGGCGGTATTATCCCAAACTGCAGATTGCCGTGCCGTTCACCCCGGCCACCGGGCGCCGCTTTCTGCTGCGGCCGGGATATCAGGCGGTGGGAATGTCCGCCTTGGTGCAGGGGGCGGTGCAGCTGGCCGCGGATAATCAGGTATCGTCGGTCCATGCGACCTTTTGCACTGAAGATGAGGCGCTGGCGGGCGAACAGATGGGCCTGATGTTGCGCCATTCCCAGCAATTTCACTGGCTGAACGACGGGTATGCGAATTTCGATGGATTTCTGGCCGCTTTATCCTCGCGCAAACGCAAGAACATTCGCAAGGAACGCGCGCAGGCCTGCGCCTTTGGCGGCGAAATCCGCGCGTTGACGGGTGATGACCTGCGCCCTGAACATTGGGACGCGTTCTGGGAGTTCTATCAGGATACCGGCGCTCGGAAATGGGGCGTGCCCTATCTGACGCGGCAATTCTTTGATATCGCTCAGGAAACCATGGCGGATGACATGGCATTGGTTCTGGCCGAGCGCGGCGGGTATCCGATTGCGGGGGCGCTGAACTTTATCGGGCGCGAAACGCTTTATGGCCGTTACTGGGGCTGCGTCGAACATCATGCCTGCCTGCATTTCGAACTGTGCTATTATAGGGCAATCGACTTTGCCATTGCCCAAGGCCTGGCTCGGGTCGAGGCAGGGGCGCAGGGCGAACACAAGCTGGCGCGCGGCTATCTTCCCACGCGCACGCACAGCCTGCACTGGGTCAATGACCCCAGCTTTGCCGATGCGATCAAAAAATATCTGGACGCCGAGGCCCAAGCAGTGGGAGAAGAAATCGAGATTCTGACTGATTATGGCCCGTTCAGAAAGTCGAACCCGGAGGAACACCAATGACTGAACTTCTGTCGACCGAGACCCGTGGCCCCTTGCTGGACCCGCTGTTCAAAAGCGGCTGGACCATGGTCAAGGACCGGGATGCGATCACCAAGACCTTTATGTTCGAGGACTTCGTCCACGCCTTTGGTTGGATGACCCAAGTGTCTATGTTTGCCGAGAAATGGAACCATCATCCCGAATGGTTCAATGTCTACCGCACGGTCGAGGTGACGCTGTCCACCCATGATGTCGGCGGGCTTTCGGCGCTTGACGCCAAACTGGCCCGCAAGATGGACAGCCTGGTCTAGCCGCTGTCACCGCGTGATCCGACACCACCGGCAAGGCTGGCAACCTGACCCAGCCGCCTGAACTCGGCTGGGGTGACCAGGTTGTCACTAACGTCGATTTCGGCAGGTATCCGGGTAGTTCTGTTGCCGATCATGCGCACGGACCGTGCTGCGGGGTTGATGTCGAGACAACGCCGGTCATAGCAGGTCAGGCCAGTGGCGCTGATCTCAATCCTCGATTGGCCATCAGGGCCGGTCACAACAGGGGCCTGCGGCACATCACATGCCGCAAGCAACCCCAGCGCAAAAAGAGCGCTCCATTTGGTCATTGCATACTCCTGTCTGGCCCAAGGCCGCAGAGCCTAGTCCAGTTGACCGTTGCTGTTCTGATCAGCAGAAATAAAATCTTCGGTCATATGCTGATCGTATTCCGTTCTTGAAATATTACTATCCCGGTCCCGGTCAACCTTTTGGAATTGCTTTATATCCAGAAACGGCTTGGCTTCATCCAGGCCCAATGTGCCGTTCTTGTCCTCATCCATCGTCTGGAACGCATAGTCGGAAAAGGCGTCGAACTCATCTTTCGACAGGAAGCCGTCATTATTGGTGTCGATGGCCTTAAGCTCATTCTCATGCAGCTCTGCCACGGTTTCGGCCGTTGCGGCACCCGCCAGGGACAACATCGACAGGACGATTGCGGTTTTCATCTTCATCCCTCTCAACATGCGAACCTCTTACCTTCAACGCCGCCGACCGCAGCACCCGCTGCCGTCAGGATGGTTTTCCCGGAACCGCCGCCAAACTGATTGCCGATGACACCGCCCAGCAAGGCACCACCCACTGTGCCGCTCAGGCAGGCGATCTCATGCTGTCGTGCGGCCTGTTGCTGCGGGGTAGGGGCCGGTCCACAAGCGCCAAGTGCGCCGGTCAGACCTAAAAGAAAGGTAAATGTCTTTAGGTTCATAAACAAACTCCCTGATGAATATGTACCAAGTATTCGCCCATCATGAGAGTGCCGCAAGTTAAATTGCGAAAATGGCCCCAGCAGCACTGGGGCCAGATCAGGTCAGATAACCTCTAACAGCCCTTCACCTGCGGAAATCTCGCAGACGCCGGGATTTTCCTCCAGGTTCATGGCGACCACTTTGCCGTCTTCGACCAGCATCGCATAGCGCTTGGACCTGCCGATCAGACCAACGGGCGGGGCGTCGAAATCCATCCCGATGGCTTTGGTGAATTCAGACGCCGCATCGGCCAACATGGTTAGGCCAGTCGCAGTTGCGCCTGTGGACTCGCCCCAGGCGCTCATGACAAAGGGGTCGTTGACCGAGATGCAGATGATTTCTTCCACGCCTTTTGCATCGAACTGGTCTTTGGTACGCATAAAGCTTGGAACATGCGCCGTTGTGCACGTGCCGGTATAGGCGCCGGGCACGGCGAAAATGACAACCTTGCGCCCTTTGGTCTTGTCCGAAACGCGGACCTCTTCAGGGCCATTTGCCCCCATTTGGGTCAATGTGGCGTCGGGCAGAGTGTCACCTGTTGAAATCATTTTTTCGCTCCTGTCATTTGGATTTGCAGAGTCGGGCCTAGCCGCAATATAGGTGAGCCAACAAAAGTGACCACGGGAATTCGACAGGGTGAGGGGAATATGAGCCATATTGTCGTGATTGGCGCCGGCCAGGCAGGTGCTTCGCTTGTCGCCCGGCTGCGCAAAGATGGGTTCGACGGCGAGATTACTCTGATCGGCGCAGAGCCGCATTTGCCCTATCAGAGACCGCCTTTGTCTAAAGCCTATCTTCTGGGTGAGATGGGGCTAGAGCGCCTGTTCCTGCGCCCCGAAAACTTCTATACCGATAACAATATCACCCTGCGCCTTGGTCAGCGCGTGACCGGAATCGACCCTCAGGCCAAGACCGTGACGCTGGGTGATCAGGTTGTTGCTTACGACGAGCTGGCCCTGACCACCGGATCGGATCCGCGCCGCCTTCCAGCCGCTATTGGCGGCGATTTGGACGGGGTGCATGTGGTGCGTGATCTGGCCCATGTGGACGAAATGGAACCCTTCGTCTCTGAAGGTGCGCGCGCTTTGATCGTGGGTGGGGGATACATCGGGCTTGAGGCCGCAGCCGTTTGCGCCAAGCGCGGGGTCAAGGTGACCCTGGTCGAAATGGCCGACCGCATTTTGCAACGGGTCGCCGCCCCCGAAACCAGTGACTATTTCCGAGCACTGCATTCCGAATATGGCGCCGATATCCGCGAAGGTGTCGGGTTGGACCGACTGCTGGGTGAAAACGGCAAGGTCACTGGCGCGGTGCTGACCGATGGAACAGAACTGGCGGTCGATTTCGTTGTTGTCGGCGTTGGCATCGCTCCTGCAACCCAACTGGCCGAGATGGCCGGGCTTGAGCTGGACAATGGCATCAAGACCGATGCGCATGGGCGCACCTCTGATCCGTCGATCTGGGCGGCGGGCGATTGCGCCTCATTCCCGCATGCTGGCGGGCGTATCCGTCTGGAAAGCGTGCCAAACGCGATTGATCAGGCCGAGATTGTTGCCCAGAACATGTTGGGCGCGGCAAAGGATTATACTGCGACCCCGTGGTTCTGGTCGGATCAGTATGACGTCAAACTGCAGATCGCGGGCCTGAACACCGGGTATGACCGGGTGGTGACCCGCAATGGTGACGGGCAGACCGTGTCCTTCTGGTACTATAAGGGCGATCAGCTGATCGCTGTCGACGCGATGAACGATCCGCGTGCCTATATGGTTGGTAAGCGTCTGATTGAAAGCGGAAAAACAGCTGATCCTGCTATTGTAGCCGACCCGGATGCGGACCTGAAACCGCTGCTCAGAGCGTGAGGATCATCGCCGGAGCCTTCCGAGGTCGGGCTTTGGCCTCGGTCGGCAAGGGGGACGCCGGCGCGCATCTGCGCCCGACCACAGACCGGGTACGCGAAAGCCTGTTCAACGTACTGGCCCATCAGATTGATTTTGACGGGCTGCGCGTGTTGGACCTGTTCGCAGGCACCGGTGCGCTGGGGCTTGAGGCCTTGTCGCGCGGTGCGGCACATGTGAGCTTTGTCGATGATGGCCGCGTGTCACAGGGCCTGATCCGCAAGAATATCGACCTGACCCGCAGCTCTGACTGTACCGAGCTGATCCGTCGCGACGCAACGCGGCTGGGGGCCAATCCTGCAGCGCCTTATGACCTGATCTTCCTGGACCCGCCCTATGGCAAATCCCTTGGGCAAAAGGCGATTGCGGCTCTGTCTGACGGCTGGTTCGCACAAGGCGCCCTTGTCGTCTGGGAGGAAAACGCGCCCATGCAGCCGCCCGAGGGGTTCGTGTTGCATAACAGCCGCAAATATGGCGACACGCATATCACCCTGATGTGGAATGGCGATCCGGATGCATGATCTGGTGATCTTTGATTGCGACGGAGTCCTGGTCGACAGTGAGCCGCTGTCCAATCAGGTACTGGTCGACAATCTTGCCCGTTATGGCCTGAACCTGACAATCGAAGACAGTATGAAGCTGTTCGTTGGGGGCACCATGACCGGGGTGCGGGACAAGGCAAGGGCGCTGGGCGCGGAGCTGCCCACAGGCTGGGTTGATGAGGTCTATGCGGAAACCTATGACCGGCTCCGACTTGGCGTGCAGCTGATGCCCGGCGTGGCGGACCTGCTGGCGGTTCTCGAGGCAAACGGGCTGCCCTTCTGTGTCGCCTCGAACGGCAGCCCGGACAAGATGCAGATCACTTTGGGTCAGAACGGGTTATGGGATCGGTTTCGCGATGTCGCCTTTTCCGCTCATGTTCTGGGAACGGCCAAGCCGGACCCGACATTGTTTCTGGCTACGGCTGAGCGTTTCAACGCCGTAAACCCTGTGGTGATCGAGGACAGCCTCAGCGGTGTGACCGCAGCAAGCAGGGCACATATGCGCTGTTTGGCCTATGTGCCGCATGGTGGCGGTAAAAAACTGGCCGATGCGGGGGGCGAAGTCTTTTCAGACATGGCGCAGGTCCCGGCGCTTTTGGGGATTTGACCCGGTCATGTTACCCTGCGGGGCATGGACCGTGCACTGACCCCGTCGAATTGGTCACCTCCGCAAAAGGCTGACACCGCAACCGATCCCCAGCGCACGCCTCTGCGCGCGCCGGTTTTCATCCATGATGCGGTCACGCCATGGGGGCCGGAAACCTTGCTGCTAAAGCTGTTACGGGATCAGGCGGCGGATCAGGAAGAATAGGTCGGGTGGTACTTACCGCCTGGCGACAGGGTAAAGATCTCGACCCCATCTGCCGTTACACCGACCGAGTGTTCAAACTGTGCCGACAGTGATTTGTCGCGCGTCACGGCGGTCCAGTCATCGGCCAGCGTCTTGGTCTCGGGGCGGCCCAGATTGACCATCGGTTCGATGGTAAAGAACATGCCCTCTTCCAGAACCGCACCAGTGCCCGGACGGCCATAGTGCAGAACGTTTGGCGGTGCATGGAAGACTCGGCCCAGCCCGTGGCCGCAAAAATCGCGGACTACGCTCATCCGGTGTGCCTCGACAAATGATTGAATCGCGTGGCCGATATCGCCGAACGTGTTGCCGGGTTTGACCATCTCGATGCCCTTGAACAGAGCATCATGAGTGATCTGGATCAACCGTTCGGCTTTGCGCGGCAGCTTTCCCGCTACATACATGCGCGAGGTATCCCCGAACCAGCCGTCGACAATAACGGTCACGTCGATATTCAGGATATCGCCATCCTTCAGCTTTTTGTCGCCGGGAATGCCGTGGCAGACCACGTGATTGACGCTGATACAGCTGGCATGCTGATAGCCCTTATAGCCAATCGTGGCCGATGTTGCGCCCGCATCCTCAACCATCTGCGTGATGAGCCCGTCAATCGCGCCAGTGGTCTGGCCGACGAACACATGATCGGCAATATCATCAAGTATCTGCGCAGCCAAAGCCCCTGCCGCCTGCATGCCGGCAAAGTCACCCTGCTCATAGATACGGATACCGTCCTTGGTCAGACGGCCACGATGTTCTTTCATCGGTGCGAGGCTCCAAATATTTCGCGCAGCACCCTTTTTACGCTGCTTGTGCAGAAAGTACCAGAGGGCGCACGGTCGCGGGTTAAGATGGGGATCAATGCCGTGGCTTCAAGGATTGGTCGGATCGCCTTTGTTGGGCGCGTGCTTTTTCTGAGCACATTGCCCAGTCGGAGGGGGGCGCTAATGTCGGCTTAGGGTCAGGACCCATTGATTTCCGTTTTGCGGCGTGATTCACGGTTCAAAAACGAGCGGTGGACATGTCTGATCTCTTCTGGCTTACGGATGCG
>NZ_FXTE01000011.1 GCF_900182615.1 Ruegeria faecimaris
CCCCGCGAGACTGACGCAGGGCATTCAGCACAGCAACTATTTCGCGATCCCGTTGGGCTGCCATGTCCTCGAAATCTCGGTCGCCGGAGACAGCGTTGCAGCCATCGACCATGCGATCGCGCAATTCCTTCGTCAGCTCAGGTGCCTCCAACCGGGTCCAGGGCAACTTCAGCGCCGGGCCGAACTGATCCAGGTTGGTGGCCATGCCTCCGGCACCACAGGCCACGTGAAAAGCCATACACTGACCCTGCGAGACCATACGAGGCGCCGGGCCGTTCATGAGTGCGATGTCGATGTCTTCCGGCGTTGCCTCTCCATTGGCGACCATATGCAGGGCCTCTCGCCAAAGCGCCTCTTGCAGTCGGGTCGCGACAAAGCCGGGGATCTCTTTTTTCATCATCAACGGGGCCTTGCCCGCGATTTCGTAGAATTTCCCGGCCCAAGCCACCGCCTCTGGTGATGTCTGTTCGCCGCCCACGATTTCGACCAGCGGTAACAAATAGGGTGGATTGAAGGGATGGCCGATCACACAGCGTTCCGGGGTCGCGCAAGTCGCTTGGATGTCGGTCATCATCAAGCCGGACGTGGAAGAGCCAATCACGACGTCTGTTGGCAAAATGAGCCCGAGTCGTTGATAAAGTGCCTGCTTGATCTCAAGACGCTCGGGCGCGCTTTCCTGCACAAATTCGGCGCCGTCCAGCGCAGCCTCCAAATCTGTAACGATGCGCAAGCGGTCAAGCGACGCACCGGCGGCAAGCCCCAAATCCGTCAAGCTCTTCCAAGCAGTGCGTAAGATTGCGTGAAAGGCATCGGATTCGCTTGCGTCATGCAAATAGGCGGTCACATCATAGCCACGCGCAAGAAAATGCGCTGCCCAGCCGCCGCCGATTGGGCCGGCTCCAATGCTGGTGATGCGAGTGATTGAGGAGGGGTCAGGATACATCACTCACCCTTGAATTTGGGTTCACGCTTTTCGACAAAGGCCGCGACACCTTCTGCCGCGTCGTCAGATTTCAGCATCTTGCGGTAGATCGGCATCGGATCGGTTCGCATCTTGTGAAAGGCCTGTTCCAGCGGCACGCACTCGATCTCTCGCTGCACTTCTTTGACAGATTGCATCGCAAGAGGCGCTGACCAGGCAATCGAGGCCGCCCATTCCCGGGCCGCTGTCATCAATTGATCCTTTGGGACCACCTTGTTGACCAATCCGTAATGCGCTGCCTCTGTAGCAGTCATGCGACGGCCTAATAGAAACATCTCCATCGCGATATTGTGTGGTATTCTCCGAGGCAGGCGTTGTAGCGCCCCCGCATCCGGAACGATGCCCAAAGGCATTTCAGGCAAGCCAAATTCCACATGTTCCGCCGCAATCAGCAGATCACAGGCCATGGCCATTTCGAACCCGCCGCCGATGGCCAGACCGTTGATGGCAGCGATAACCGGCTTGTTGAGCGCCCAATTCTCGGTCAGACCCGTGAACCCGCCGAACCCGTAGTCATCACTCTCCCACCAGTTGTCGAGCTGCATCTCACCCTCATTCAGGGCCTTCAAATCCCAACCGGCCGAGAAAATCCGATCTCCTCCCCCGGTCAGGATCGCGCAACGCAAGTCTTTGTTCTCGTGCAACTCCTGAAACGCCGCGGCCAAGGCCTGACTGGTGGGAACGTCGATGGCGTTTACTTTGCCCCGCTCTAGTGTGATTTCCAGAACGTGGCCGTCACGGTGTGTTTTGACCCCTTCTGCCATTGCTTCAGTCCTCCTTGAATTCCGGCATGACCTCGTCGCAGAACATGCGCAAGGATCGCTGCTGCGCCGCGTGATCAAGCCCCATCGAGGCATAGTAGATGAACTCGTTCACACCGAGCCCCTGATATTTCTTGAGCTTTCCAATCACACGCTCAGGTGAACCGAACATTAGGTTTTCTTCCAGCATCAAGGGATCATACTGTTCCCGGCCCTCCAACTGATCCAACGGAATGGAAGCAGGAAAACCATCTTTGACATCGCCCAAATTGCGATAGAGGTTTTCGAACTGGCTCAGCAATCGTCGCACCGCCTTCATCGCGTTTTCGCCATCGGCCGCATTGTCGTAAACGCAGGAATGGCGCATCAGCGCAAAACGTGGCACCCAGCCATTATCCGCTTTTTCAATCGCCTCATCGAGTTGCTTTTTGTACAGCTCGGCCTCAGCGAACGGGCGGGTGAAAGGCCAGCAATTCACGTGGCAGCGTTCACGCATGGCGTAGTCATAGGTGATCGGCGAGCGCGCCGCGACCCAAACCGGAACCTCGGCTTGCAATGGTTTGGGCACCGAGGTTGATGTCGGGAATTGCCAATATTCGCCTTCATGCGCATAATCGCCCTTCCACAACTCGCGCACCGTGGGCAGCATCTCTTGCATATAGCGCCACGCATCAGATTGCTTGAGGCCCGGCTTCATGCGATCGAACTCGCGCTGATAGGCACCTGACCCGATACCAAACTCCAACCGACCGCCGCTAAAAAGATCCAGCATCGCGGCTTCACCGGCCAGGTTAATCGGGTGCCAGTACGCAGCGGTCGCCACCGCCGTACCAAGCCGGATCCGGCTGGTCTCGGATGACCACCAAGTCAGCAGTTGGAACGGGTTGGGCGCAATCGTCATTTCCAGCGCGTGATGCTCAGCAGCCCAAACGATATCGAAACCGCCATCCTCGGCGATTTGCACCATCTCCAATGTGTGGCGCGCGACGTCTTTCATATCAAGACTGTTGTCGATCCGCTCCATGTTTACGGCAAGTTGGAATTTCATGCTCACCTCCCTCAGCGCATTACAAACGGGTTCGCCATCGGCTCATCCGATGTGTTCATCCAGACCGTCTTGGGCCGGGTGTAATCGTAGATCGCCTGGAACCCGCTTTCGCGGCCATAGCCTGATCCTTTAACGCCACCAAACTCCGCTATCGGCGACACAACACGGTAGGTGTTCACCCAGACGATGCCGGCACGCACTGCATTTGCCATGCGCAAGGATCGCGCGCCGTCGGTGGTAAAGATGCCCGCCGCCAGCCCATGTTCGGTATCGTTGGCCAGTTCCAGCACCTCAGATTCGGTCTTAAAACGCTGGACGCAAAGTACAGGGCCGAAAAGCTCTGTATCGACGATACGCAGATCCTGCCGTGGGCAGTCGATGATGGTTGGCTCGAAATATAGCCCTGCTTTGCCTTCCGGCTGCTTGCCCCCCACCAGAACTGTGCCGCCCTCTTCCTGAGCGAAGGCAACCTCGCGTTGGATGTGGTCCAACTGTCCGGGGGTGCAAAGCGGCCCCATCTGAGTTTCCTCGGCCAGTGGATCGCCAATGAGGATCTGCTGCGCCTGCGCCACCATCCTGTCGAGAAACTCATCCGCGATGTCCTCGTGCAAGTAGAGCCGCGATCCGGCGACGCAGCTTTGCCCTGTCGCGCCAAAGATACCGGCAATCGAGGCATTGACTGCACTTTCGATATTGGCGTCATCAAAAACAACGAAGGGCGACTTGCCGCCCAGTTCCAATGAGACCTCGGCAAAGTTGCGTTTTACGTTTTCCAGCACATGGCACGCGGCATTTGGGCCACCGGTAAAAGAGACGCGCGCCACCAGTGGATGCCCGGTCAAAGCCCGTCCACAGGGCTCACCATGACCCGTTACGATGTTGACCACACCAGGCGGGATACCGGCCATTTCGACAAGTCGCCCAAACTCCAGCATGGCCGCGCTGGCATGTTCGGATGCTTTCAGAACAACCGTATTCCCGGCAGCCAATGCCGGGCCGATCTTGACCGCTACAAGGAACAATTGCGAATTCCAGGGCACCACGGCAGCAACCACGCCCAGAGGCTCGCGCTTGGTAAAGACAAACATGTCAGGTTTGTCGATGGGCAGTGTCTCGCCGCTTACCTTATCCGCACACCCAGCAAAAAACTGGAAAAACTCGGCAATGTATTTGGCTTGCCAACGCGTTTCCTTGAGCATCTTGCCGGTGTCGATGGATTCAGTTCGTCCCAGCTCTTCGGAATGATCCGCCAGAAGATCGCCCAGCTTGCGCAGGCATTTGCCGCGCTCGGTCGGTGTCATACGCGCCCACGGCCCGCCGACAAAAGCAGTGTGCGCCGCGGTGACTGCGCGGTTGATATCATCCTCGGTTGCCTCTGGTACACGGCTCCAGACCTCACCATTGGCTGGGTTGACGCTGTCAAAAGTACCGCCATCCGCAGCGTCGACCCAGTCGCCATCAATCAGCATCTGATAGTTTTTGACATCAGCCATGGCGTGCCTCCCCCCTGATTGTTGCCTCCCTATTCATGTCTGCTTTCGCGCCTCAGGGTTATGAAAATACGACGCAGTCTGTCGAAAAATCCGGGTCTCGCATCCGATCATGGGTGCAGGCTGTTCCGAAGGGAGGCTTGAAAATGGGTAGCAAAAAGCAGGTTATCGGAGGTCCACTGGAAATTGGCGGACGGGTTCTGTCGCTGTCCCGCGCCATTCGGGCAGGTGATTTCGTTTTTCTGACAGGGCAAATTCCTATGCGAGACGGCGTGCCTATGACCGATGGCACCGTCGAAGAGCAGACCCGCGCAGTTTTGGACGACATCACCAAGACACTGGCCGAGGCAGACTGCACCCGCGACGATGTCATCAAGGCCATGGTCTGGCTGCGGGAGCGCAACGATTTCCCTGGATTTAACGCCGTCTACGCCGACTATTTTCCAGTTGAGCCTCCAACCCGGTCGGCTGTGGTCAGCGATCTTCTGGTGGATGCCCGCGTTGAGGTCGAAGTCGTGGCCTATCGCCCCCTCAAGGACCAATCCTGATGGGCATAACACCAGACGGAACCCATTTCAAAATGACAGGACAAGAAGGTGCGCCTGTTGTGGTAATGATCCATGGGCTGGGCCTGAACCAGGATTGCTGGCAATGGACGATCCCTGCACTGTCTGGTCGCTTTCGCGTTCTCACCTATGATCTATATGGTCATGGGCAAAGTGCCCCGCCACCCGAACGCCCCAGCCTTTCAATGTTTTCACGCCAGCTAGAGAGCTTGCTGGACCACTGCGCCATCCAAAGCGCGGTTATCGCAGGGTTCTCGTTGGGTGGCATGATCGCGCGTCGGTTTGCTCAGGATGTGCCGCAACGGGTTTCAGCTCTGGTGATCCTTCATTCCCCTCACAAACGGACCGACGCCGCACAAGAGGCAATCTTGAAACGGGTGGAACAGGCACGGCGGGACGGACCAAAGGCAACGGTCGAAGCTGCGCTGAACCGGTGGTTCACCGATGCGTTCCGCCAGTCCAACCCTCGTATGATGGAGACGGTTCGTGACTGGGTCATAGCCAATGACAAAGCAATTTACCACACCATCTATCGCGTGCTGGCCGATGGTATCGACGAAATTGTTGCGCCAAGCCCGCCGATTTCTTGCCCTGCGCTGGTGATTACTGGTGATGAGGATTTCGGCAACGGGCCCGACATGGCCTTTGCCATCGCAAGCGAGATTGCGGGGGGCAGTGCACTTATCCTCCCGGGACTGCGGCATATGGCACTTGCTGAAGACCCGGACGCAGTGAACAAGCTACTCCGCAGCTTTCTCAACAATCTGGATCTGAAGCCATGAGCACCAAAATCCTCAAAGGCCTGCGTGTGTTGGATTTGAGCCGGATGCTTTCAGGTCCCTATTGTACAATGCATCTGGCGGATCACGGGGCCGAGGTGATCAAGATCGAAAGCAAGCATGGCGACACCAGCCGCGGCAACGGACCGTTCCGTCAAGACGATCCGGATCATGCCTGGGCCGGCTACTTTGTAAGTCTGAACCGCGGCAAGAAAAGCGTGCAGCTTGATCTGAAATCGCCGGAGGGCTGCGCGACTTTTCGAGAACTTGCGGCAACGGCGGATGTCATCGTCGAGAATTTCCGCCCGGGCGTAATGGATCGCCTTGGCCTGTCTTATGAAAGCCTTGCTGCCGACAACCCCCGGCTCGTCTATGCCGCGATCCGTGGCTTTGGCGACCCGCGCACAGGCCAAAGCCCCTATGCCAACTGGCCTTCGTACGATGTGGTTGCGCAGGCCATGGGCGGTCTGATGTCCGTCACCGGACCGAATGCTGACACACCCACCAAGACCGGACCCGGGGTGGGTGACATATTCACCGGCATGATGATGGCTTTCGGTATCATGGCCGCCCTGCGCGAGGCCGAAGCGACGGGCAAAGGGCAGTTTGTGGATGTGGCCATGTATGATGCCATGATCTCGCTCTGCGAAAGAATGGTTTACTTGCATGACGTGACAGGAGAGGTGCCCGGACCGGAAGGCAACGGGCATCCATTCCTTTCCCCGTTTGGCCTCTACCCGGCAGCAGATGGCCACATCGCTCTTGGAATTGTCGACGATGCGTTTTGGCAGCTTTTGACACGGCTGATGGGGCAACCGTCACTTGGACAAGATGACCGCTTCTCCACAAGGGCGGCCCGGGCCAACCATGCCTCCGAAGTCAACAAAATCGTAAGCGATTGGACCCGACAACGGACTAAGGAGCAATTGACGGCAACACTGGGTGGCCAGGTCCCGTTCGGCCCGATGAACACTATCTCGGACATCGCGGCCGACCCTCATGTAGCCAGCCGCGGCATGCTGGCGAAGGTCCCGCATCCGGATGCGGGACATGAACCTTGGATCGTGGCAGCAAACCCGTTGCGGTTCGGTCGGCACCGCCAAGGTGCACTGACGACCCCTCCTGCGCTAGGTGAGCACAATAGCATTCTGGAAGGATTGCCCCCACCGGAGTCGACGGAACCCTTAGCCGGGAAGGCGCTGCGCGACGCCTTCGGGCGCTTTGCCACCGGTGTGACAGTGGTAACTACCCGGCAGCCGGACGGGACCCCGCGCGGGTTCACGGCGAACTCATTTACCTCCGTTTCTCTCGACCCACCTCTACTCCTGGTTTGTGTCGGCAAGCAGGCCTTGTCCTTTGAAACCTTCCTGCAGGCGGATCATTTCACGGTCAACGTCTTGTCGGACGACCAAAAAGAAATCTCGGGCCTTTTCGCGTCTCAATCAGCCAAAAAATTCGACATTGCAGCCTGGCAACCTGACGCGCGGAACATGCCCACGATAGACGGCGCGCTCGCCCGGTTCAGCTGTGCCCGACACCGTTTGGTCGATGCTGGTGACCATCTGATCCTGATCGGCCGCGTGGAGGATTTCGAAACGCGCGAGGGACATCCGCTGGGCTACTTTCGCGGTGCCTATTTCGATTTGGGGCTCAACAGTGCCCTGACAGAGGCCGCCACTGCAGGTGGTGTGACCGTCGGAGCGGTACTGGCCAACGAAGATCGGGTCCTACTCTCCGTTGACAAAAGCGGGCACATTTCAGTGCCGGTTGCTCCTGCAAATAACAATTCTGCAGATGGGCTGATCACTGATCTGTCAAACCGAGATTTGATTGTAGAGCTGGCGCATCCTTATGCGGTTTATCGAATATCCAAAAGCGGGACGCAGCGGATCATCTACCACGGAAGCGTTCATGGGCAGCCCCCTGACGGCATGCAGTACTTTGATCTCGGCGACTTGCCGCTGGAACGCGTACGCGACGGGGCTGAAAATTCGATGTTGCGCCGTTACGCAAAGGAAAACAGCCACGGTACATTTGGTTTCTACCACGGAACTGAAGTCGAAGGCGTCGTACACACACCGACCGGGCACCACAGCTATCACGTTTGACAGGAGAAGCAATATGATCCCCGAATTGCGCAAGGTAGTCACCTTTGATGAGGATATTCACACAGAAGGAGGCCGACCTTCGGAACCCGTGTTGCGCATGATCGGCGTGGCAGCGGTGGTCAGAAACCCTTGGGCAGGACGTGGCTTTGTCGATGATCTTTCACCAGAGATTCAGCGCATGGCGCCAGTTCTGGGAGAGATGCTCACCAACAGACTGATCGCTCTGGCGGGGTCAGGCGATGCGATAGAAGCCTACGGAAAAGCCTGTATCGCCGGGACAAGTTGTGAGATTGAACATGCCTCCGCGCTTATTCACACCCTGCAGTACGGAAATTATTATCGTGAGGCAGTGGGTGCAAAAAGCTATCTCGGTTTCACAAACACGCGAGGGCCCGCGAACACCCAAATTCAGATCCCGCTGATGGACAAACATGATACCGGGCGGCGGTCGCATTACCTGACAGTGCAGTTCTCGATTTACGACGCGCCGGATGTGGATGAGCTTGTTGTGGCTCTGGGGGCATCTACCCGTGGTCGCCCGCACCACCGGATCGGCGACCGATACTCAGATCTCGCTGCCTTGGGAAGGGATGTGGAGAATCCGGCTGGGGTCTAGTTTGTTACGATGATGGTGCGTATCAGGTAATTGGATTCACCCAACCGAAATTTCGCAATAGAACCGGCTCCAAGTCTATTCCCGCAATCTTGACAACGTGGTTAGATATCCAGCGTATGCTCTTTTTCCCATCGCGAGAAATGGCTGACAAACGAATTCCACTCCTGATGCTTCATCTTCAGGTAAGCGGCCGAGAATTCCTCGCCTAGGGCCGCTTTTAGCCCGGCATCTTTGTCGTATTCGCGCAGCGCATCCAGCATGTTCGACGGCAGCTTGGGCGCGTCTTTGACCGTGTGGCCCTCGGCGTACATGTCGATGTCATAGCGCCGGCCCGGATCCGCCTTTGAGCGGATACCCGACAGGCCCGCCGCGATGATCACGGCCTGCAGCAGGTAGGGGTTTGTCGCACCATCGGCCAGACGCAGCTCGAACCGGCCCGGCCCGGGAACGCGAACCATATGGGTGCGGTTGTTGCCCGTCCATGTTACGGTATTCGGAGCCCACGTGGCACCTGACATCGTGCGCGGCGCGTTGATGCGTTTGTAGGAGTTCACGGTCGGGTTGGTGATCGCCGCCAGCGCACTGGCGTGCTTCATGATCCCGCCGAGGAAATGCTTGCCCCTCTCGCTCAGGCCAACCTCGCCCGTTGGACCGTCACCTTTACCGGCAAACACATTGGTTGCGGCATCCGCACCGGGCGCATCCCAAACCGAGATATGGGCATGGCAGCCATTGCCCGTCAGACCTTCGACCGGCTTAGGCATAAAAGTAGCGCGGAAGCCGTGCTTCTCGGCCACCGATTTGGTCATGAACTTGAAGAAGGAGTGTTTGTCGGCGGTGCGCAGTGCATCGTCAAATTCCCAGTTCATCTCGAACTGGCCGTTGGCATCCTCGTGGTCGTTCTGATACGGACCCCAGCCCAGGTCCAGCATGTAGTCGCAGATCTCACGCACGACATCATAGCGGCGCATCACCGCCTGCTGGTCGTAACAGGGCTTTTCGGCGGTATCGAACGGGTCGCTGATCTGTTCACCATCCGGGGTCAGTAGGAAGAATTCGGCCTCGATACCGGTTTTCACATGCATGCCCTCGGCGGCGGCCTCGTCGATCAGGCGGCGCAAGACGTTGCGGGGCGCTTGGGCGACATCCTCGCCCTCCATAACGCAATTGCCCGCAACCCAGGCGACCTCGGGTTTCCACGGCAGTTGGATGACCGAAGACGGGTCAGGCACAGCCAGCATGTCGGGATGCGCCGGGGTCATGTCGAGATAGGTGGCGAAGCCCGCGAAACCCGCCCCTTCCTCTTGCATGTCGGCAATCGCTTGCGCAGGAACCAATTTGGCCCGCTGCCCACCGAACAGATCGGTGAACGAAATCATGAAATACTTGACGCCTTTTTCCTTGGCGAAAGCTGCCAGATCTGTTGTCATGGTCACCTTCCCTTTCCCAGTTGGTTCAAAGAAGAAAGGCGCCGCCCTTTTGGGCCGCGCCTTCGTATTGTTTGCAGTTCAGAACACGGCTTTGCCCGGATACCAGTCGGTGCCCGCCAACGGCACTTTGGCCATCGCAGCCGCCTCCATCGTCAAGGCGCAGAGGTCCTCGGGCTCCAGATTGTGCAGGTGATTGTGACCGCAGGCGCGTGCGATGGTCTGCGCCTCCAAGGTCATCACCTTCAGATAGTTGCGCAGGCGACGACCGGCCTCGACCGGATCCAGACGCGCAGCCAGTGCCGGATCTTGCGTGGTGATGCCCGCAGGGTCCTTCCCTTCGTGCCAATCGTCATAGGCCCCGGTTGTGGTGCCCAGCTTCTGATACTCGGCCTCCCATTTCGGGTCATTGTCGCCCAAAGCGATCAGGGCTGCAGTACCGATGGCCACCGCGTCCGCGCCCAATGCCATCGCCTTGGCCACATCGGCCCCGGTGCGGATACCGCCCGAAATCACCAGTTGCACCTCGCGGTGCACACCCAGGTCCTGCAACGCCTGAACAGCAGGGCGGATACAGGCCAGCGTCGGAATGCCGACATGTTCGATGAACACGTCCTGCGTGGCAGCGGTGCCGCCCTGCATCCCGTCCATCACCACGACATCGGCCCCGGCTTTCACCGCCAGCGCAGTGTCATAATAGGGCCGCGTCGCGCCGACCTTCACATAGATCGGCACCTGCCAGCCGGTGATCTCACGCAGTTCGAGGATCTTGATCTCCAGATCATCCGGCCCGGTCCAGTCCGGGTGACGACAGGCCGAACGCTGGTCAATCCCTTTGGGCAAGGTACGCATTTCAGCCACGCGGTCGCTGATCTTCTGACCCAGCAGCATGCCGCCGCCGCCGGGTTTGGCCCCCTGCCCTACGACGATCTCAATCGCATCCGCCTTGCGCAGATCATTGGGGTTCATGCCATAGCGCGACGGCAAATACTGATAGACCAGCTTCGAAGAATGCCCGCGCTCTTCAGGTGTCATGCCACCGTCACCGGTGGTCGTTGACGTCCCAGCCATCGAAGCGCCCCGGCCCAGAGCCTCTTTTGCCGGACCGGACAATGCACCAAAGCTCATACCCGCGATCGTGATAGGGATATCCAGCTCAATCGGCTTTTTGGCAAAACGTGTACCGAGCGTCACCGAGGTATCGCACCGCTCACGGTACCCTTCCAGCGGATAACGCGAGACGGACGCCCCCAGAAACAGCAGATCGTCGAAATGCGGCACCTTGCGTTTCGCACCGCCACCACGAATGTCGTAGATACCTGTGGCCGCCGCCCGTCGGATTTCCGCGTTGATCGGATTTGTAAAGGTCGCCGACTGAATCGGCATGGTGCGGGGGATGTTCTGATCCATATCTTTCATTCCCATGTCCTCAGTACGCGGCAGCGTTGTCGACGTCGAAGTTATAGAGCTGACGCGCCGAGCCATAGCGCTTGAACTCTTCGGGCTTGGCGTCCGATCCGGCACGCTTCAGTAGGTCAGTCAAAATTTCGATATGCTCAGGCCGCATCTCTTTTTCGATGCAATCCGCGCCCAGGCTCTTGACCGAGCCACGCACAAACAGCCGTGCTTCGTACAGCGAGTCTCCAAGCGCATCGCCTGCATCGCCGCACACAACCAAATTGCCTGCTTGTGCCATGAACGCGGACATATGGCCGATATTGCCATGCACAACGATGTCGATGCCTTTCATCGAAATCCCGCAGCGCGAGCTGGCATTGCCTTTGATCACCAGAAGCCCACCATGCCCGGTCGCGCCCGCATATTGGCTGGCGTCGCCTTCGACGACAACGGTGCCAGACATCATGTTTTCGGCCACTCCCGGCCCGACCGAGCCCTCAACCCGGATGGTCGCCTGTAGGTTCATCCCTGCGCAATAGTACCCGGTCGAGCCTTTCACGGTCACTTCAATCGGTGCGTCCAAACCCACGGCAATCGCGTGGCTGCCTTTTGGATTCTGCACTTCCCAACTGGTTTGGTTCGTTTCGTCGCTTTGCGCCTGAAGGGCCGCATTCAAACCCCGCAGGCCGTTTTCTGCAACATCATAGGTCTGCATCTCAGTGGCTCCAGAAATAGACGGTTGCGGGTTCGGGTTCCCAGACCTTGGCGTCTTCGATGCCCGGCAGGTTTACTAGCGCGCGGTATTCGCTGCCAAAGGCCACGTATTGATCAGTCTCGGCCATAACCGCAGGTTTGCAAGCGATGGGATCGCGCACCACGCCGAACCCATCCTTTGTGCCGACCACGAATGTGAAGAACCCGTCGAGATCCTCCAAGCTGCTTTCCAGCGCCTCACCCAGAGTCGCGCCGTTCTGCATCCTCCAGGTCAGGTACGCCGCGCCCACTTCGGTGTCGTTCATCGACTCAACCCGCACGCCTTCGCGCTTGAGCTTGCGGCGCAGTGCATTGTGGTTCGACAGCGATCCATTGTGAACCAAACACTGATCCGCGCCGGTGTTGAACGGGTGCGCGCCTTCCGTGGTCACAGCGGATTCCGTTGCCATGCGCGTATGACCGATCCCGTGGCTGCCGCCCATGGTCGACAGGTTGAAGCGATCTGCCACGTCTTTGGGCAGGCCGACCTCTTTGTAGATCTCAATCGCGGCGCCGTCTGACATCACGCGCAGACCGGGACGCAGATCGCGCACCGCTTGGCGGGCCTGTTCCACCTTCGTGCTGTCCAGTTCCAGAATCGCATGCGTGTCATTGGCCTGCAGAGTAACCTGCGCCTCGATCGCCGCCCCCAGATCAGCGGCAAGCGCGGCGAAGTCCTCCTCAGGCTTGTCCGACTGCACTGTCAGCTTCGCGGCCCCGGCGGCCTCGGCCCCATAGATTGCGATCCCTGCGCTGTCCGGGCCCCGGTCGGTCATTGTGACCAGCATATCCGTCAGCATCGAGCCCAGCTTGGGCTCCAATGTCTTGTCCTTGAGAAACAGACCGACAATTCCACACATCAGCTTTTGCCCTATGAAATTTCATCGAGCCCGACGCTAACAGCGCGAGGCGAGAAAAACAACTATAAGAAATAAATATTCATGTGGGGAAACTATCGCGCGAGACACTCACATCCGCCAACCGCTAGGACCGATGGCCGCCCGGCTCGAAGAACAATAGGCAAGACTTAGCTGGTCTGCCGATAAGAAATGATCGACAGGTATTTCGCTGGCAGCTTCACCAGAACTTCTGGCCCGTGCGGCGCGTCGGCATCAAAGAAAAGCGTGTCACCGGGCTTCAGGGCATAAATGCTGTCGCCGTGGCGATAATCCACCTCACCTTCGAGCATATAAAGCATCTCGATCCCGTCATGCTGGAATGTCGGGAACCGGTCAGATTCCTCGGTTAGCGTGATCAGATAGGGCTCGACCACCACGCCACTGGCATTAGCCCCAAGATGGCCCAGAAGGTTATACTGATGCCCGGCCCGTGTGCCCGCCCGCTCGGTTTCGACCCCCTCACCCGCTTTGGTATGCACTGCGTTTCGGGTTTCTTCATAGCGGCGAAAAAAAGAGGTAATCGGCGTGCTAAGCGCATCTGCTAAAGATTGCAGCGTGGTCAGCGACGGTGAGGTCGCCCCGTTTTCGATTTTGGACAGCATGCTGATCGACAGGCCAGTCAGAGCGGATAATTCGGCTATCGTGATCCCCTGCTGCAATCGCAACGCCCTAATTTCGCGTCCGATTGCGGTTTCCAGATTCTTCTCACCAATGTCCCGAACCTTATGCGGATCCTGCGACAGGATCGCTTTTTCATCGGTGGTTTCCGCCTGCGCCATCGCGGTCCTCTTGATCGCTTGTGGTGTTTGAACCAACCATGACATAAGAGCGACCGTTTTGTGTAGCTGGTCTTGCCAGGAAATTTTTATTCACCATAGTATCCGCCGGACTTGCATCTCAAAACGCCTGGAAGGTGCTGTCAGACAAATTCGAACAAGTCTCAGCTAGGCCAGTATAGCTGCCATTTATGCCGCACCAAGTTCGCGCCACTCAGCGAGAGCGGCGGTGCGTGCCAGCTTGAAGGTATCTCTGCTGGTTAGCGATCTTTCCTGGTTGAAGTGGTTGTAGATGGAGAAATGGATGGAGGCGAATTTCTGTAAACTTCGCATGCGCCTGAAACGTTGCATGGCGCGTTCGCGTCGTCGGAAAAGAAGGTGTGAATTCTCGACGCGGTTGTTGAGCCACCTGCCCGTCTGCTGTTTTTCGGTTGCACCAAGCTCTCTGAGAGCGGCCCTGTATGACGCGAAGCGATCCGTTACAACTTTATCCGCTGTACCGTGTCGTTTCATCAATTTCTTGAGGAATTTCAATGCTGCCTGCTTGTTTCGACGTTTGATGACAACGGCTTCCAGCACCTCGCCTTCGTGATCAACAGCCCGCCAAAGATAATGCCGCTTGCCATTCACCTTCACGAAAACCTCGTCCACGTGCCACTTCCATTTGGAGAACGCGCGCAGCTGCTGAACTCGCCTCCGTCTGATCTCAGCAGCAAACATCGGACCGAACCTGTTCCACCAATATCGGACGGTTTCGTGGCTCACTTCAATTCCCCGTTCATTCAATAGATCTTCCACGTTTCGAAGCGACAATGGGAACCGAACGTACAGCATTACAGCCAAACGAATGACGTCTGGACTGGTCTTGAAGTACTTGAATGGTGACTGTTTAATCATGCACGAAGGCTACGAGAGCACCCTACCCGCCTCAACCCAAGTTCTTCTGACAAAACCCAACAAACGTCAAAATCTATATGCTCGTCAATCCAGACCCAAAGTTTGCGACACATCCCTTCAGTCGACCTAACAGGTACGTTCACAATTTGCGACAAAGCCGCCGAACAGGGATGTGCTGCAGGCGCCTACCCTCTCGCTGCGCAAAATTTGGCTTTTTTAATCGTTACATCCATCGTAACGTCAAACTTCAATCACATCTGATAAGTATCCCTTATCACTTGTAATTGATTTTGCCCGGAATCCGGCGCAGACTGCATGCATGAAACCCCCAGCCCCCTATCTTCCCAGCCCCTCCCCTGCCCTGTCACAGGCGGATCAGGAGGCGCTCACCGATCTCTATGTCCGTGGCACACCCGCCAACACGCTGCGGGCTTATGAGAGGGATTTGCTCTATGTGACAGCATGGAAACAGGCACGGTTCGACGCCGCACTGGACTGGCCTGAGGCCGAGGCCATTGCCCTTGCCTTCATTCTCGATCATGCGCGTGATCTGAACGATGCAGCGCCAGAGGATCGTGCTCCGCAGGCGGCTGAAGCGCTCATCTCGCAAGGGTTACGCAAATCGCTGGCCTGCCCTGCCCCATCCACCCTGGACCGGCGCATCGCCTCCTGGCTGGCGTTTCACCGGATGAAGAACCTCGCTTCGCCCTTTGACGCGCCGCAGGTCAAGCAGGCCCGCGCCAAGGCAAGACGTGCCGCCGCCCGGCCCTCTGCCCCGAAGTCACAACATCCGATCACCCGTGATGTCCTTGAACAGTTGTTGGCCACCTGTCGGGGGTCCCGCCGCGACTGCCGCGACCGGGCGATCCTGATGCTGGGCTGGGCCTCGGGCGGTCGGCGGCGGTCGGAGATTACCGCACTGATGCGCGAGGACGTGTCTCTCAAGGAGTTCGGCGAAAAAAGCCTAGTCTGGATCTCACTGCTGGAGACCAAGACCACCCAAAAGGGCGAAACCCCGCGACTGGTGCTGAAGGGCCGTGCCGCTCAGGCGCTGGTGCATTGGATCGAGGTCGGGCAGATCACGGATGGAGCGTTGTTTCGACCGGTGTCAAAAGCCGATCGAGTGTTGAAGCGCCGCCTGTCCCCGGATGCGATCTACCAGATCGTCAGACACCGATTGAAACTGGCGGGCCTGCCAGAGGGCTTCGCCTCGCCCCACGGGCTGCGCTCGGGCTTCCTGACCCAGGCCGCGCTCGACGGTGCCCCAATCCAAGCGGCCATGCGTCTGTCTCTGCACCGCTCGATGGCCCAGGCGCAGAAATATTATGATGATGTCGATATTGCGGAAAATCCAGCGGCGGATCTACTAGGGTGAGCATTCACCCAATCAGCTCAACTACCCCCTACCCTTTCCTGATACCCTTTTTATCAAGCACCTCGCTCATTCATGACCTCGGCTATCGGCAGGACAGGCTCCACTCAAAGTGGAGCATACAGAGAAGTTTCACGCGAATGCCTGTTTGATTTGCGGAAAGTATACCTCTGAATTGAGAGCCCAGAACTCTCATCTACCGGGTTTACAACTGTAAACCACCCTGCTCTGATACAAAGCGCATGTAGTCTACCGGTCGGCGTAGCCCACAATATAGGCGAAAATTCTTGACTTAGGGCAGTGAATCACGGCTGTTTGTCTCAAGTGGCGCGAAAATGACCACATTCTTTTATTTGAGGCAACTACATGATTCCCGTGACACCACTTACGGCAGATCGACCATCGGCACTCGCCACGGAAATTTCCGAGAGATTGAACTCGGCTATCCGAGAGCATCTTCTTGCGGCCTTTGCACCTGACAACACAAAATCACTGCGCACGTTCGCAGCACCAGAAGCGGCCGAACTTTTGGGCGTCTCAGGTCAATTCATGCGCAAAGTCCACTCAGAAGGTACAATTCCTGAACCAAAAGACGTTCGAAGCGGTCGCCGTTATTATACCGCCCAAGAGATTTGGGAGGCGCGCGAAACGCTTGAGAAGACCTCGCGCAAACAAGGACGCTACATCCCTCGACGGACTGAAGGAGAAAAACTTCAAGTCTGGCAGTTGATGAACTTCAAGGGCGGCAGCAGCAAAAGCACAACAACAATTCACTTGGCTCATTTTTTCGCGCTTCGCGGATACCGTGTGCTGGCCGTTGACCTAGACCCCCAAGGCTCGCTTACATCCATGTGCGGCATCAGCCCTGAAATTGAGTTCGATGGGCTAACGATATACGATGCCATTCGCTATGAAGATCCGGTTAATATGGCAGATGTCGTGCTCCCGACATATTTCCCCGGGTTGTCAGTTGCACCGTCACGGCTTGTTCTTTCTGAATTTGAGACGGAATCCGCCGTCCACTCCAACCCTGACCATCCGTTTTTTACGAGAATACGGAATGCACTGGCTCAAGTGGAAGACGATTTTGACCTTGTTCTTATTGATAGCCCACCTCAACTCGGATTCCTGACCATCGCGGGGATGGCGGCCGCCAGTTCTTTGCTCGTGCCGTTAACACCTTCCATGTTGGACGTGTCTTCGACAGCACAATTTCTCGAACTTGCTGGTGCTTATATGGCTGTCATTGAAGACGCCGGCGCCACTCTTGAATACGACAGCTTCAAGTTCCTGATAACACGTGACGAACCAACAGACGTTCCATCTCAACAGCTAGCTTCGTTCATGCGAGCACTGTTTCAGGACCGCGTTATGTCAGCAACGGCACTGAAGAGCACTGCAATCAGCGACGCCACAATGCTCAAGCAGTCGATCTACGAGGTTGTGCGTTCGGAAATGACACGCGCAACCTATGATCGGGCAAAGAATTCAATGGATGCGATCGGCTCTGAGGTAGAGCAAATGATCCACCAAGCATGGGGACGTAGCTGATGGCTAGAAAATCTCTTCAAGAAATGTCGGGTATAGCGAGCACGATTGCGCGTTCTGGAGTTAAGACTGCAGATAAGCCGGTAAAGGCAAACGCCCCTGCCCTCGGCGCGCTTCAAGGATCCCTTGCCGCAATCAGAGAAATTGACCCGGCTCTTATAGACGATTGGGGGCCGATTGATCGGCTTGGTGAGTTTACAGCTGTAAACCCTGATGAAGATGATGACAGCTTTGAGAGCTTGAAGTCGAGTATCCAAGACGGTGGCCAACAAGTTCCCATTCTTGTCAGAAAATCAAAGTCCGACGGCCGATACGAAGCAATTTATGGGAGGAGGAGGCTCAAAGCCTGTCGTGAACTCGACATAAAAGTCCGTGCTAATGTTCAGGATATCGACGATGCTTCAGCGCTTCTCGCCAAGGGGCTTGAGAATGCTGCGAGGCGCAATCTTTCCTTCTACGAGAAAGCACGTTTCGCCGAGGCGATCCTGACTTCCGGGCATGACACTGCAACAGTGCGGCAAGTATTGAACCTTTCGAAATCAGGGCTGTCTCACCTGACAAAAGTTACGCAACATGTTCCTGCAAAGATTGGTGACATGATCGGCGCAGCCCCAAAATCTGGCCGCCCAAAATGGACCGTGCTTGCAGAACACTTCGTTGCAGGCAAGCTGGCAGAAGATGAAGCTGCAAACCTGCTTGCAACCATTGAGCCATCAATGTCGTCAGATGATCGGCTGGAAATGCTTCTAAAAGCAGCTGCCAAACGTGGTGCGCGACAAAAAGAAGGTGCAGCCGAAGTCAGCCCAATCGAAGGCGTTACAATCAAATCCACCAACGGATCACTAACAGTTTCGGTCAAAAGAACCGGAGCTAACGCTGGCTTCGCTAACTGGTTGGACAAAAACATGGCTGAAATCATCAAGCGCTCACACGCTGAGTTTACAGCTGTAAACGCCGAGAAAAAGAACTGAGGACGAGCAGAAAGGAGGAAGGCAAACAAACAAAACCCCCGAAACCGGAGCTTCGAGGGCTGCTGCGCAAAGCGCAATTCTTAGATTAGACACCTAGAATCTAGCAGCACCCGAATCGCCATACAAGAAAAAACGCTCTTGAGCGAACGGGTAATTTTTGTCTGCCGATAGATAATTATGAAAACACTACAAACATTGGCTCCAAATGGAGCAACCTTGTCGGGAACGGCAGGGCAGGGGATTTGTACGCCAAAAAAATGGATGCTTCTTCGGGCCGTTGAAGAGGCCAGAGAACCTCTTGGGGTAAAATCCACAACTCTCAATGTCCTGAGAGCGATGATTTCCTTTATGAGTGGGGATCAGATTTCTGCGGATCAGGATGATCATCATATCTGCTTCGCTTCCAACGTAGCGATCGCCAAACGAACTCATGTCAGCGTGCAGACTGTTGAACGCCATATCTCGGCGCTGGTTGAGCTTGGGCTTATCCGTCGCGTCATGAGCGCAAACGGTAAACGTTGGGCACGTCGGAACCGACAGGGCAGGGTGGTCACTGCAACTGGACTGTCCTTGATGCCTTTATCTGAACGGCACTCTGAGTTCATCCAGGAAGCCCAGAGGCACGCTGATCGCGTTCTCGAGTTCACTGTACTCCGCGACAAGGTATCGGCCGCTCTGGCGCGCCTCAGAGAGCTCGTAGCAGACGACACCGCGATCTCAGATTTGATGGCCACCGTACGCAATGCTCTGCGTCGCAAACCAGAAGCAAATGTACTAGGCGAACTTCTGGCGGAGATCTCTGTGGAAATCTCCCAGATAAAACAGGCAGACACAGAAAATTTGAGGGCCAATGACCATGAAAATGAGGGGCACAAAGAGGACTCTTTGAATCCGATAGTTAAGAAAGAAAAATATTCTCAGATTCAAGTTTCTCCAGATCAAATGGAGCGCAGCTTTCCACGTTTGTGCTCGGAACTTCGCCTTGCCCGGGATCAGTCGCATTGTGACCGGCTTATGGACGATATCGCCGAGTACCTACGATTTGGTCAGACCTGGTATGCTATGAAATCTACATATGGCCCAGCTCTCCGTTTCATGGTGCTCGGATATATCTTTCAACGAGCTGAGAACATAAAATCTCACCAAGCCTATTTGATCTCACTGATCTCGAAAATCGATCGGGGAGATATGCAACCAACTGCATTGTTGGCGCATGGTTCAAAAATCCGCGGAAGTGCAGGCCATACCCATGATATCTCCTCACGCTCATGAGTTCAGAACAATAGGTGCAGTACATGCCATCGGTCTATTGTGAATTGAATGCCAATGTATTACATTGTACTACACTGCGGAAACAGGTGATTGCGATGAGTACCAGCCCATATTCAATCCGTCTCGACGAAGACCTGAGAAAGACCCTGGAACGGGAAGCTGCGATCGAAGATCGACCGCCTGCACAACTCGCCGTACGGGCAATTAGAATGATGTTAGAATCCAAAGCCGCTAAACGTGCAGCCATTGATGCGGCTGTTGAAAAAGCAGACCAAGGCAAGTTCATCACGGCAGACGAAATGAATGCCTGGATAGACAGCTGGGATACCGAGAATGAACTTTCGGCTCCGGTAGCAAGCGGGCAATCAAATAGCCAATGAAGATTATATTTCTCGAAGATACGGCCCGGGACATTCAATGGTTCCGTTACTACTACACGTCAGTTTTTCCCGAAGGCAGCGAAAAGGCACGAACTCAGCTCAAAGCCATTCAGCTTACTCTTGCAGCCAACCCTTATGCAGGTCACCCGAGTGACACACGCCGAGACATACGGGAGCTTTCAGTGCCGCGAACCCCATTCACGCTGATCTATCGTGTAATGCCCACCCAGATAGAAATTCTGCGTCTCTGGGATACCCGCCAAGGCGCGGATTACTGAAACCAGGGTTTGAATACTGGTGGTATATAGCGAGCGGGGTAGGGGGCAAGCAACCGAACCTGTTTTGTTATTCGACCTCTAGCTTCTGCACAGACGGCGGATTCCGGACTTTCTCTGCATGAGCGAGCCGATCATGGTGCAACGTTGAAAGCCGACATACACATTTGCTGCAAGCCAGGAATTTCTCTGCACCGCCGCATGGCGGCTGAGAGCCCAATTTCGCAAATGCTGCGAGATGCATGAATGGCCGCAACGCGCTTCGCACTAATTTTTTATTGCATGTTTTTCAACAGTGCCGCTGCAACCATCAGATCCAAATGCGCGCCGCCGGCATTCTTGTAGAGGGTGATGTCTTCGCTTTGTCGCGCCGGAGCATTGATCGCCATATCGTACAGATCGCCTTGCACGTCTTCCGTGGTCAGAACGCCGCTCGCGATCGGCTGGCATAGGTCGCCCGACCCGTCAACGGCGGTAGGGCGGTAATCCACAAAAACGCGGGCCTTGGAGATCAGTTCATCATCTGCTTCGCGCATGGTTGGGGTGAAACCGCCAACAAGGTCAACATGGGAGCCGGGCCTGATATCGTTGCCGCAAATCAGGGGCGTCTGAGCGCCGGTTGCAGAAGTGATGATATCGGCGGAAGCGACTGCCTCCTCAAGATTGGAGACAATCGTTGTTGTATGACCGCGCCCGGACAGTGCCGCTTGGAGCGGTGCCAAGCGTTCCGGTCGACGGTTCCACAACAATACATTTTGCACCCCCGGGCGCATGGCCAGATGTGCATTGGCCAACGCCGCCGCGATTGGCCCCGCGCCAATAACCAGCAGTGACTTGCTGTCCTCGCGCGACAGAAGCCGGGAGCCGAGGGCGGAATCAGCAGCAGTTTTCCAACGGGTCAGTTCAGGGCCGTCCAGAACAGCGACGATTTGTTTGCTGCAGTTATCCACAACGACGAATATTGCATGTTCGACAGGGGTGGGGGGCGACCGGTCCTGGTTTGGCGGAAATATCGAGGCTACTTTCATACCCGCGCCAACCCCAGGAAGAATAACACCGCGTCCGAAAAGCGAATACGGCATATCCGAGAGAAGAATATCCTGAACCTGCGGCGGTGGGTAGCGATGGCCGCGAATAAGCGCTTCTATCGCAATATCCCACGTCAGCTCCCTGCGGATGTCATCTGCAGCAATATAGCGCATTCAGTGCCTCTAAGCCTGAATTGAGGCGATAGGCTCGCCCAGCAGGTCCCAATCCGGAGTGACACCCAGGCCGGGTTTGTCGGACATCGACATGAACCCGTCCTTGATCACTGGCCCGCCTTCGGCAATGGCATGCGTGTGATACTCGTGGAAGGTCGAAGACTGGAAATGCAGATCGCGTGGTGTGGCGTGGGCCAGATGCGCGATGGCGGAATCGCCGATCTCGCCGCACCATGTGTCTTCGATGGTCATGATGATGCCAAGGGTGGCGCAGACATCACGGATGACGCGGGATTTGGTGAGCCCGCCCAGGCGGCTGATCTTTAGGTTGATCGCGTCCATGGCTCGGTCCTGGTGACCCCTTAGAACGGCCTGCAGGCTGCCCATGCATTCATCAAGGATCATCGGTTGCCGGGCATGATCGCGCACCACACGGCATTCTTCGTAGGTTTCGCAGGGCTGTTCCAGATAGAAGTTGAGATCGGCCACCGCTGCGGTCACGCGCACGGCATCATGCTGCCGCCAGCCGCAATTGGCATCGGCGCCAAGGCGGTTGCCTTCCCACAGCTTGTCGACAACCTTGTGAATGCGCAGGATGTCTTGGTCGGCGTTTTCGCCAACTTTCATCTGAAACTGGTTAAAGCCTTGTTCCTGATAGGCGGTGATGCGTTCGGCCATTTGGTCCGGGTCGGCGCGCGACACGACCTTGAACAGGCGTACCTCATCCTGAACACGCCCGCCCAGCAGGTCACAGACCGGGCGTCCCGTAACCTGACCCAGAATGTCATAACAGGCGACATCAACAGCGGATTTCACGTAGGGGTGCCCTTTGAGCAGCTTGTCCATCAGTAGGTTGATTGCTCCGACATTCGTCGGATCCTGCCCGATCAGGCCCGGTCCCATCGTCACGATCCCGGTGCGCGCGCCCTCGGCATAAGCCGGTAGATACGCGGGGCCTAGAGGGCAGATCTCACCGACGCCGGTCACGCCTTCATCAGTGAGGATTTGCACGACAGTGCTGTCAAAGGCAGCAAAACTTTGATTGGCCCAGGAATAATGGCCCTCTTTCATCGGCAAGCTGACCTGATACAGGTTTATCTGCGTGATTTTCAATGGTCTTTTCCTTTTCCAAGTTGTGCCGATCCGTGCGCCAGTAAGTATTGTCTAGATGCGAGTGAAGTGAATAGTATGTAAGGGTCAAAAACTTGTATCTTTTGTTGGCGTGAAATCATGAGAAACCGCGAGAGCTATCAATGGGTCGGCCCAACCATGCCGAAGCCAGATATTGAAACGCCGCTGAAAGTGGGCATTGTCCCGACTCCTGACTTTACGCTCATGTCGTTTTCATGTCTTGTCGAATATCTACGTCTGGCGGCGGATGAAAGCGACTATAGCCGACAAGTTTATTGTTCCTGGGATGTCCTTGCCGCAGACAATGCGCCGATCCGATCCAGCAGCGGATTATATATCCTTCCGACGGCCAATATTGGCGATCTGGAAGCGTATGATGTTTTGGTTTTTCATGGGGGCATTGTCCATTCGGAACGGGCGGTGCCCGCTTATATTTACGAGGCCATCGAGACGGCGATGCGGTTGAATGTTCCGATTGTTGGCCTGTGCACCGGTCAATTTATGTTCGCCGAGTTGGGGCTTTTGGACAAGCGTCGTTGCGCAGTGCATTTTTCACTGGAACCAGTGCTGCGGCGGCATTTTCCTGAAATTACACCAATTTCCGACCAGCCAGTGGTAGATGATGGCCAATTTGTCACCTGTCCGGGCGGGCTGGCTTCGATTAACCTTGGGACGCACCTTGTGTCGCGCCATTGCGGGGCGGCGCGAGCCGAGAAAGTTCTGCATTACCTGATGGCGGAAAAGAGAAGCATTTTTGATACCCCCGGCGATCAGCACCACAGCTTCATCGGCGAGCAATGCTCAGATCGCCGTGTTGTGAATGCCATTGGGATCATGCGTCAGCGGATGTATGAACGTTGTGACATCTCCGACATTGCCATGCAGGTTGGGACGACCAAGCGAGAATTGACAAGACTTTTCAACAGACATCTGCGCGTGCCTCCGGCCACCTATTGGCGCGACATCCGATTGTCTTCGGCACATTGGATGATTGTTAATACGGATCGCTCGGTGACGCAGATCGCTTATGAGTGCGGCTTTACCGACAGTTCGCATCTTATTCGGTGGTTTCAAAAGCGATACAAACTAACCCCAACGGCACTACGGCGCAGCAACAGCCGTATTGGTGTACATTGACAACCTACCAATAATTGTCCCTTTCGTACAATTAACGATCCAACATCTGCTTGATAAAAACACGTAGCAGGTTGGGATTCATGAGTGTTTCTCAGTCGCGTCTGATCCTTGGGGGGAAACAAGGCCGATAACTTATACAAGGTTGCACTGCGCCGTCGGCGTGCCTGCTAACCCTGTTGAGTCGCCAGCCCGCCTTGGAAGAACTGAAACAGGAGGAGAAACATGTTGAACCGGTTCAAAAAAACGGTTGCGATTGCGTCTCTGGCGGCGATGTCGGCAGGTAGCGTATTCGCGAGCGACGAAGAATTCACATTCAAAATAGTCAGCACCGCCGGGGATGCGGATTCGCCTCAGGGCAAATCCATCACCATGTGGGCGGAGCGTATGTCGGAACTGTCGGATGGCCGGATCACCGGGCAGACTTTCTTTCAGGGCGAGCTAGGCGGCCAGCAGGAAGTATATGACCAGATGCTGCGCGGCAATGTGGACATGCTCCTGGAGGTTCCCCAAACGTCCTATGACGAACGCATCGGCGTTATGAACCTGCCATATCTGGTCAGCACATGGGAAGAAGCCAATGAAGCCTTTTCGGAAGGCGGCTGGATCGAAGAGATCGTGAACCCGCTGTTGGCCGATACCGGTGTTAAGTGGTTCGGTGCTTATCCCGAAGGGTTTGGCGGTGTCGCGACTGCAGGTGGATACGCGACAAACTATGAGGACGCCAAAAATCTCAACATGAAAGTGCGCGCCCAAACCTTCTTCCCGATCCCGCAAACTATCAACGCGATGGGCTTCCAGGCGGTTCCGATTGATTGGAACGAAGTTTACACCTCGATCCAGACCGGCGTTGTATCTGGTGACTCGGGCAACGTGATCTATTGGGACTATGAGTATTTCGGCGACGTGCTCGATTATTTCGTGGCCACACAGCACCGGTTCAACTTCTCCGGTGTAATGATGAGCAACGAGGTCTGGAATTCACTTGATATGGAAGATCAGGCGATCGTCTCGCAGGCGGCGCAAGAAGTGATCGACAAGCAATTCGCGGAAGCCCGTGCCGAAGACGAGAAGTGGATCAAGACCGCTCAGGAAAACGGCATGGAATACATTGTTCCGACTGACGAGGAAATCGGATCATGGGCAAAGGTGGTCCGCGAACAGGTCTGGGGCGAAGCCGAGGCAGTAATCACCACAGAGATCATGGACAAGGTTCGCGCAAGCGCACCTGCGTTCGAATAAGACTCTCTGACGTGATGTGAAATACCCTGTCTCCCAGCGTGTTCGGGAGACAGGACTATTTATGGGAGGTGATCACAATGAGCAAGAAACCAAGCGGCATTTTGGGTGTGGTGCTGAACGCAATTGACCTTTTTGACTCGGTTTTGACGGCCATCGCAAAACCGGTTGTCTTTGTTCTGGGCATGGTCATTGCCGTTGCCTTTGCGGGTGGAGTATTCTTCCGTTCGATTGTGGGTACGCCGGTATTCGGGCTTGAAGAGATCATCCTCCTCAGTGTGATGTGGTTCTATCTGATAGGCGCGGGCCTTGCGTCTAGTGAACGCTCGCATTTGTCGGCGGATTTCATTCCCCTGATTTTCACAAACAAGAAAATCGTGCAGGCCATTGCGCTGTTTGCGACGACCATCTCGTTGGTCCTGTCGGTATTCATCCTGCTCTGGAGCCTTGATCTGTTTAGCTGGGGTGTCGCCAAAGGACAGGCCACTTCGGTTTTCCGTGTGCCCTGGTACATTTCTCAATTCAGCCTGGTTGTAGGGTCGATCCTGTTTATCGTCTATCTGACACGGGATTTTCTGCATGACCTTTTGGTGCTGATTTATGGGGAGGAGGATGATGCGCAGGACGCCGATTCATCCCAATCCTCACAGCACTGTCTTTGAGGCAGGTATCGAAAGGAAGTTTGAATGGGTGCTCTGCTAGCCATTGCGGTTGTTGTTATTCTCATGATCCTGGGTGTGCCCGTTGTCTTTTCCTTCGCGGCAATGGCTTTAACACTCTCCGTGATTTATGACGTCGATATTTCCAGCCTGATGACCACAGGTTTCTGGTCAGTCAATTCCATCATTCTGGTTGCATTGCCGCTTTTCATTATGACGGGCTATATCATGCAGGTCGGAGGCATCGCCAAACGCCTGGTGGCCTTTGTCGAGGCCCTCGTTGGCGGATCGCGCAGCGGAATGGGGGCGTCGATGGTTGTGGCCTGCGGTATTTTCGGAGCGATTTCGGGTACCGCGTCGGCCGCCGTTGCATCGATCGGCAAGATTATGACCGACCCGATGGAAAAATACGGCTATGACCGTCCGTATACCGCTTCGCTTTTGGGGGCATCGTCACTACTTGGCTTGCTAATACCGCCCAGCATCACGATGATTCTTTATGCGGTGGTGACGCGGCAATCGGTGGCGGCCTGTTTCCTGGCAACAGTGGGGCCCGGGCTTTTGTTGATTGTTGTTCTGATCATCTACAACTCCATACGGATGCGTCGCGTGGGTGGGCTCGAAGCGCCCAGACTGCCTCTGAACGAACGTGTGCGCGAAATCGGCACCACCGGTTGGTACGCCATCCCGGCGTTGATGATGCCGATCATCATTCTCGGAGGCATCTATTCAGGGACATTTACCCCCACCGAAGCGGCCGCGATAGCCGTGGTCTATTCGATCCCTGTCGGTTTCTTTGTCTACAAGGAACTGGATATCCAAAAACTGTTCCGCTGTATCGTTGAGGCCGCGGCGACAACGGGTGTGATCCTGGTGATCCTGATCTTTTCCTTTATCGCCAGCCGGATATTTACGCTGGAGCGGGTTCCACAGGAAATGACCGAACTGCTGTTTTTGTTATTCAAGAACAAGATTGCCATTCTGATTGCGGTAAACATCTTCTTGATCTTGCTTGGCATGATCATGGATGACATTTCGGTCATCGCTATCACCAGCCCGCTTCTGTTGCCGGTTATGGTGCAAATCGGAGTGGACCCGATCCAATTCGCCGCGATTATCGGGGTAAGTGTTGTGATCGGGTGCAATACCCCGCCGATGGCGCCCATTCTGTTTATGACCTGCCGCGTCACCAATGTTGGCATGTCGCAGGTGATAAAACCAGCCTTGTCGCTGGTGGTTTTCACCGCACTGCCGGTACAACTCGCGGTAACGTTCTGGCCGCCACTGTCTCTCTATCTCCCAACGGTATTGGGTTACATGTAGCCCAATGAACAGCCCGTTGATTAATAACCAGAAAGCTGCATGAAACATGACTCCCCTGTTCAAATTTGAAGGGATCTACACCCCGGTGGTGACCCCATATAGCGCCGATGGCAGCGTCAATAGGGACGCCCTGTCGGATGAGATCGAATACCTGATTGAGAATGGCGTGCACGGCCTGATCTCGGGGGGGTCGACCGGCGAGAACTATGCCCAGACCGTAGAAGAACGGCTGGAGCTGGCGCGGTTCACGCATGCGCAACTGAAGGGCCGCCTGCCGCTGGTCGTGGGCACCGGAGCGATGCTGACACCGGATTCCGTGGCGCTGGCCTCGGGCGCGCGTGAAATCGGCGCCGATGCGATCCTGCTGGCCAGCCCGCCCTATTCAGTGCCGACCGACCGCGAGAACGCCTTGAACGCACTGGCCATCGACAAGGCCGCCGACCTGCCGGTGATGCTGTACAATTACCCGCACCGCACCGGTTCGATGATGAGTGAGGAGTTTCTTGATCGTGTGGGCCGCAGTCGCAACTTCTGCGGCATCAAGGAAAGCTCGGGGGATATCAACCGGGTACACCTGTTGGCGCGCGACTATTCGCATATCCAACTGGGCTGCGGCATGGACGATCAGGCGCTGGAGTTCTTCGCCTGGGGTGCGCCGTTCTGGGTGTGCGGCGGGTCGAACTTCCTGCCCGCCGAACATGTGGCGCTGTACAATGCATGTGTGATCGAAGGCAATTTTGCCAAGGGTCGCCGGATCATGTCTGCCATGATGCCGCTGATGCGAGTGCTGGAACAGGGTGGCAAGTTCATCCAGACCATCAAGCATGGCGTGACCATGAACGGGATCGACGCAGGCGCAATGCGGCCCCCTTTGAAGGGTTTGAACAAAGACGACAAACGCGCGCTGGAACAGGTGACGCGGGTGCTGAAGAAGACAATCGCAGATATCGTGGCAGAGGAGTAAGGCATGGAATTGCTGACACAGGACGAATACAAATCCATCGCCGCGGGTCTGACCCTGCCCACCGGTGCCTTCATTGATGGCGCGTACCGCCCGGCGATCTCGGGCAACGTATTTGAAACAGTGAACCCCGCGAAAGGTGAAAAGCTGGCCGACATCGCGGCCTGCGACGCAGCGGATGTAGATTTTGCCGTCGAAAAGGCGCGTGAGGCGTTTGACGATGGCCGCTGGTCGAAACTGCACCCGTCCGAGCGCAAGGATGTTCTGATCCGGCTGTGCAAGCTGATGACCCGCAACGCCCGTGAACTTGCGGTGATGGAGAGCATCGACAGCGGCAAGACCATCTATGACTGCGAAACGGTCGATGTGCCGGAAACCATCCATTGCCTGCAATGGCACGCCGAGGCGATCGACAAGATCTACGATCAGGTTTCGCCTGCCAGCGACGACCACATCGCCATGGTGGTGCGGGAACCCATTGGCGTTGTCGGACTGGTGCTGCCGTGGAATTTCCCATTGCTGATGTTGGCGTGGAAGATCGGCCCAGCGCTGGCGGCGGGGTGTTCGGTGGTGGTGAAACCGGCGGCGGAAACGACTCTGACCGCTTTGCGACTGGCCGAACTGGCGATGGAAGCCGGGTTGCCGCGCGGCGTTCTGAACATCCTTCCCGGCGGTGGGGCCGAGGTTGGTGAACCTATGGGGCGGCACATGGATATCGACATGGTATCCTTCACCGGCTCGACAGTCACCGGCAAGCGGTTCCTGAGCTATTCGGCGGAAAGCAACGCCAAAGAAGTGGTGCTTGAGATGGGCGGCAAGAACCCCGCCATCGTGATGGAGGACGCCGAGAACCTGGACCGGGTGGCGGCGCATATCGTCAATGGCGCTTTCTGGAACATGGGCGAGAATTGCTCGGCCTCGTCGCGGTTGATTGTGCATAAGGATGTGAAGGCAGAAGTGTTGGAGCGCATTGCGCATCACGCGAAACAGTGGAATATCGGTGACCCGCTGGACCCGGAAACCCGTATGGGCGCACTGGTCAGCGAGGCGCATTACACCAAGGTGTGCGGCTATCTGGATCAGGCTGAAAACGTTTTGATCGGTGGCAAGGCCGACGCTGTAAGCTCTGGTGGTAAAGCCGCCGGGGGCTATGTCGAGGCCACCGTGGTCGAGGTGCCCGGCAACGATGCCACGCTGGCGCGCGAGGAAATCTTTGGACCCGTCCTGTCGGTGATCGAAGTGTCGGGCTTTGATGAGGCCATCAGGATGGCCAACGACACCGACTATGGCCTCTGTGCCTCGATCTTCACTGCCAACGCCAAACGCGCCATCCGGGGCGCGCGGGCCATCCGGGCGGGGACGGTGACCGTCAACTGCTTTGGTGAGGGCGACATCACCACGCCCTTCGGCGGCTACAAGCAATCCGGCTTTGGCGGGCGCGACAACTCAGTTCATGCTCACGATCAATACACCCAGTTGAAAACCATCTGGATCGATCTGGCTGACGACGCGGACGAGGCCGTCGAATAATTGCCGCAGTCAATAAGTGGCCGCAAATCAAAGAACTCGGTGTACGGCAGGTCTTTTGAAGCGAAGTCGTTTGGGCAACAATTCCCACGAATGACATAATTCATAGACACCGAGTTCTGATGATTATTGGCCTGAGCAGGCGGTGTTCAAAAAAGAACGTTGCGCAGGCGGGTTAAAACAGAGCTGTCTGGATACAACGATCCGTGTTATCATATGTTCTCCTTAACGCCGAATATGCATGCTCGGGCCAGTTGGGCCATGACGTATCTATCGTTCCGCGAGCCTGTAAGTACTTTGGGTTATTGGGCGTTGGTGCACTTGAGCAATATTGATGCCGAACATGAAGCTTATGACAAGTCGGACTGAAGTCAGACAAGTTTCCGAGAGCTACGGGTTTCGAAAAGCAGACATTGACGCACCCGCAGCGAATTCACACTTGTCCGCTACTGAATCGTTGGAAACGCCTGCGGCGAAAGCACGGATCGAATTTTGTGACTCAGCAGGGCGTTGAATGACCGCTCTGGCGACTTTGGATGCAACGCAGCGGCCAGCGTACCGCATCCGCAAAATGATGCTGCGTCAGCAATAGCCGCGTGAGCAAAAGGCGGGAAAGTCCGCACTGTGTGAATTCAGCATGACCTTAATCTTGCTCTCGCAGCGAACGGCAGGTTCGACGGGCCGCACCGCAGCGGAGGAGACCGGTGGTCAACGGCGGTTGTGGGCCGGACTTCCCACCGTGGGAGGCGAATGCAAAATGAAACGTTGCTGATGGCTGAGAACCATACTAACTGCAAAGCTTCGGGGAACTTGCGCTCGTGATTTTCCGGCCGTAGAACATCAGGCGGACTCCAGCCCAGTATGCCGCGGCTTCACACATGGGACATGGTCGGGAGGATGAGTACATGACCGATCCGGTCAAATCTCGGTGATTAAGGCGTCGCGCGGCATCCCTGATCGCGGCCATTTCAGCGTGGGCCGTGGGGTCTTGATCCAAGATGACCCTGCTCCATGACTGGCCAATAATGACATTGTCGCGCACCACAACTGCGCCATACCCTTGATCTCCATGGTCAATCGCATACTGACGCATCTCGAAGGCGCGCTCCATGAATGAGGCATCTTTGGGATCACTTGGCTGAGGTATAGCGTCGTCCGCACCCGAAGAAGTTTGGCCCAGGACAGAGCCACTCAAGCCGACCGTCAGCGCGCCAAAGCCTGATGCAGCAAGAAAGCTGCGCCTCGCGCAAACAAGCGCGCTGTAGCCGACCTGTTTACTTTTTCCGATCTTGTTCATTTTGCCGTTGTCCTTGGGATGTCTTCATCTTTGTCGCCACTCTACCACGCCGAGACCTTGACCCGAGGTCGGTCATATCCAAGCTGCCATCGGTGCCTGTCCGGTGAAACTCACCGCTTCCGCCTGCCGGACAGGCCTCAATCCTCTGTTCTCAGCCGCTCTGCCATCTCGGAAAATCCGCGAAGTTCGGCGTGTTCGAGTGGGGTAATTCCGTTACGATCGGCAAGCGATCTGTCAGCACCCGCAGCCAATAAGGCATCCAGAACCGCAAGATGATCCGGGCCGCCGTCGCCAAGCACAACGGCTTCGATAACGGCTGTCCAATGAAGATTGTTCACATGGTCCAGAGGCGCGCCGGCGGCGATCAGCCGTCTGACAATCTCGACATGACCGAGATGCGCGGCCGCGATAAGAGCGGTTCCGTCATAAGGGCTGGTCGTGAGGCCGGGATCGTTGCCGAGCTCAATGGCGAGCGTCATCAGTTCCGGATCATTTGCAACGGCCGCAATCGTGACCACGTCGTAGGCCTGATCTTCAAGTGCATTCATGTCGGCGCCAGCCTCAGCCAGTGCACTCAATGCCTCGTCCTCTGAAGCAAACGCGGCCACATGGGCTGGTGTGCGACCCCACGAGTCCCGCGCGTTGACGTTTGCCCCTGCCGCAACGAGTTGCCGGATCATTTCTTCGTTGCCGGTGTGAGCGGCTGCGAAGAGACCGTCGTATTGCGCGACCTCATCAGCCGAAGGCGGTGTCTGCGCCGCACCCGCGTTGGCGGCAAGACCCATCACGAAAGCAAATAGTAGAAAACGAAACATGGCAGATCCTATTACCTACATATTGGTCAGCTATAGTAGTAGCGGATGCATTCGATGTCATTTTCCGTTCAGGATCAGGGTCCTTTCCCGGGAATTGATTTCGCAATGTCATTGGACAGAAGGGCTGAATTGACCGACAATCGCGTCATGGAACTGACAGCAACGACACCTGTCCACCTGATCCATGTGGACCCCGACGTTAACATGGCGCGGTTCTATGGAATAGAGTTGCAGCCGACGTTGTTTGGCGAAGTTTCTGTTCTTCGTACCTGGGGACGTATCGGCACAAACGGGCAAGCCATGTTGGTGACGTACGAAGACGCAGCCCAAGCTAGTGAAGCGCTTCATAACCTTGAAAAGCAAAAGCTCCGACGAGGGTATGTTCCGGTCGGTGAGTGATTTCGGGCTGCGGCCTTTGTCCCTTGGCAAATCCCGAGCCAGCTGGCTCGTGACCGGGCTCTAGGTTTCAGTCGGCATGCCGGCTTCCACCCAGAACACCCCAGAATGATCTCCCTGTCCCAGTAGCCCCTGAACCGTCTCTTGCGAGCCGGGCAGGGGCTTTGGGTCATGGTCGGTCCATGCCGTGGTGATCTGCCCGTTCGGGTGACGATCCCTTTTGCGCTCCCGCAGGATCAAAGATCCTTTGGCTTCTTTTTTGTTGGTCAGGCGGGATTTGGGCAAGCCAAACGCCCCCCCGACGTCAGGGGGAAGGCGCGGCCTCCCCCCTCGGACAAGACAAATAGACAAGACCGTGTCCTCGCGCGTTGCGCTGCGGGCCGCACCACTCTTGTCGATTTGTCCTGTCTCGCCCCTCTCCGCGTTCGCCACGGGGCAGGTTTTAGAGACGACGCCCTTTCAGGGCTCGGCTCAAAACCAGCACCAAAGGGGATCAGCCCCGGAGGTCACACCATGAGAGGAGAGACGGTTTTGAACCTTGAGACGACAAATGACATCGAAAATGACACCAGCCTTCAGGCGGCAGAGATTGCGGTCCAGAATGACCTGTTTCGGAAAGCCCTGATCGATCCGACTGCAGCCATTGAGATGCAGTCCAAAGGCATTCAGGGGCAGGTGTTTGTCACGCCCGGCGTGTCAGGCGAAGGGATGGAGTTCCAGACCGCAGCTTTGAAGGCGGTGGCGTCGGATGACCAGTTCGATGAAGGCAATGACCCTTATGGTGATCACACATTCGGGACGGTGATCGTCAGCGGCCAAAAGCTGTTCTGGAAAATCGATCTTTACGACGCGGATTACACATACGGCTCCGACCGCCCGTTTGACCCCGCAGTGACGCGTCGCGTCCTGACCATCATGTGCCCCAGCGAATACTGATCCCAATCCCAAACCAGAAAGGAGGTGAACACCATGAGCAATGAAATCTTGCAGCAGCGTATCGCAGAAGCGTGGGCGCTAATCAGGAAGGGCGATGACTTCGACATCGGACGCCGCTTCCTGATCCAAAACGCAGCCGTTTAAGCGGCCTCGCTCTACCCCCACGAGGGGTAGGGCACCCTTAACACAAAGCAAAACACTCAAACAAGGATTTGCCCCATGAGCAAACTCGAAACATTCACCGCACCGGAAATCATCGAAGCCATCGCCCTGACCGATCTCTACCTGTCTGAATTGAACCCGCGTCAGGAGGTTTCTGAGGAAGGCATTGCCCTGCTGGCCGACAGTCTGGTCATGTGCGGCCTGATCCAGAACCTCAGCGGTCTGCGCGACGCAGATGGCAAAGTCGCCATCGTCGCCGGTGGCCGCCGCTTGCGAGCTCTGAACATCGCCGTGACCGAACGTGCCGATCTGGCACAGGTGCCGGTCAAAGTCACGGATAATCCGTTTGTGGCCGAGCAATGGGCGAATGCGGAAAACACCGCCCGTGAAGAACTGGACCCGGTGGACGAGGTCCGCGCCTATGGCAAGATGGCGGAGAAATCCCTGTCTGTTGCCAAGATCAGCAACGCGTTCGGCGTGACCGAAGCCCATGTGCGCCGCCGCCTCGCATTGGCCGGTCTGCCTGCCGCCGTATTGGACGCGCTCAAAGCCGATGAGATCAGCATGGGGCTGGCCAAGGCCATGACAGTCAGCACCGAGGAAGAGAAAATTCTGGAGGTGCTGGAACAGGCCAAAGAGTGTCGGTGGTTTAGTGAGCATGATGTCAAACAGGCCCTGACCTCTGAGGCTGTCAGCAGCACCAACCGCAAGGCTGTGTTTGTCGGGCAGGAGGCTTATGTTGAAGCCGGCGGCACGGTCACCACCGATCTCTTTGCCGATGAGACCCTGTTCAATGAAGGTGAGCTACTGGACCGTCTCTTTGCTGAGAAACTGGCGACAGAAGCAGAAAAGCTGCGCGAAGCGGAAGGCTGGGACTGGGTGGACACCCATGACGAAAGCTACATTCCCTATCGGTTCTCGGGAAGTGAAGGCATGCACCGTCTGGAGATGGTGAGCCGGGACTTCACCGAAGAACAGGCCGAGCGGTATGACGAACTGGCCGAACTCTATGAGGCTGAGGCTCTGGATGAAGATGGCGAAAAGGAGCTTGCAGCGCTCGAAGACTATGCCGCGCCGTTTTACTCCGACGATCAGCGCATGCTGTCCGGTGTGTTTGTCTATGTCGGCAACACTGGCGAGATCAAAACATCCTCGGCCTATGTCGCGGCGGAACATCTCCAGGCCGCCATTGAGGCCGGTATTCTGGCCCCGGTCAAAGAGTCCGAGGCCAAAGAGAAACCAAAACCTGC
Organism: Ruegeria faecimaris; assembly: GCF_900182615.1. GTDB lineage: Bacteria > Pseudomonadota > Alphaproteobacteria > Rhodobacterales > Rhodobacteraceae > Ruegeria > Ruegeria faecimaris. The sequence continues at coordinate 34,351 of NZ_FXTE01000011.1, forward strand.
CTATTCGCAGAAGTTCATCGACGACATGGTGGCGATCCGGCTGGCGGCGGTTCAAACGGCTTTGCTGGACAAGCCTGACTATGTGCTGAGCCTGTTTGCGTTCTTCACCACCCCGGCCTCCGGTCTGACCAGCACCTTGTTTGGCTTTGGCGGCGCTGAACGGAATACGCCGGAAATCGACGACCAGTTCATCCTCGACCCGCGTCTTGGCGGGGAGCGGGATGCGGCAGCAGAGGCAGCCTATGATCAGTTCCACGAAATGGCCGCACAAGGCAACGTAGAGGCGTTCAAAGCGTTTCGCGATCTGGGCAAGAAGACCCGCAATGGAGAGATCACAGCTTTTCTGGCCCGGCGGTTCCTGACCCAACGCCCGGAGTTCATGGGCGAGATCGAGGCTGAGATTGGTGCCGGCATGCGCGCGATCTGGACCCCCTCTGCTGAGAACTGCTTCAAACGGCTGAAAGGCTGGCAACTGGATGATCTCTACAAGGACCTGCTGGACCTGCATGGCGACACGGATATGTTCAAAGCCTTTGCGAAATCCAAGAAAGGCGCGAAGAACGAGGCGATGCACAAGCTGTTCAACGATGCAGAACATCAGGTGGCATTGGGTGTGTCAGAGGCACAGAAAGCGAACATCGACGCTTGGGTGCCGGATTGCTTCTGAACCCAATGGGGCAGGGCGCACAGCGCCCTGCCTATCAATCTCTGGCTGTGTCATCCTCAATGAGGAAAACTCAAAGTGGCATTGCGTGAACACCCCGTCGCGCATAGCTAACAGAGGTCGGTCACCCGGCTCATTCTCAAAAGCGATCACTTGATCAAAACGGATTTGGATAGACCCATGGACACCACTTCGAACAAGCTCGAAAAAGCCGCTCGCCGTGTCTGGAAATCCGCGCAGATGTTTGTCGGGTTTCATACGGATCAGAAGGGCAAACCGCGCGAACAGCCAAAGCTCTGGTCGCCGAAAAACGGGAGCGCGTCGATCCATGGTGACCCCAGCGCGCAAGAGGCCATCGTTGTTGTGAAAGCGGCTGATCCAGAGGCGGCACAGGACGTGCAGATCAAGCTGCATCCGAACCGTATTGTTGTGCGCCGCGATGCGGAAATGTGGTGGCAGGGTGTCGCCGTGGATGAGCATTCTGTGACGGTCCGCATGGCCGACAACACGATCATCGAAATCCGACATGACGGGTCGGTCATACGCCGCTCGGCGGAAGATGAAACCCATGTTGAAGCCGATGGCAGTATCTTCAAGTTCACCGAGTTTGCCGAGGCGCATATGACGGGTGACGGGGTGGAAATGACCCGCCGCACCGAGGATAGGATCGCTACGATATCAGCCGACGGTGTTGTCGATCGCGCGCGCAAGCGTTAGCCTGGTTTCAATACCTCGAGACTTTCCTTCGGTTAAACTTGTGGCCCGCTTCGGTGGGCCTCTTTCTTGCGGGAAAGATTGTCGGCAGAGGCTTGCCGAAGTCGCCTCTATTCCTTCCATATGCCGTTCCAAACCCATGTTGACTGTTGTCGCCAACCTAGCCAATGTCGCGCGTTCGTATCGATGCGTCTGCCTCAGCGTAGATGTGTTGGAGCCGATGAAATCCCACAAGGAAGCGTAAGCAACATGACCGATGACTGGAACGACTATGCGGATGGCTGGGACGACAACAGCGACGTTAGACGCTACGCAAACCACGCTTTTGCCTCGCTCGACGACCACTTGAATCTTCGTGGGAAGGATTGGCGATCAAAACGCGTGCTCGACTTTGGATGTGGTACCGGATTGCTGGCGGAGAAAATTGCACCGCATGTGGCGGAAGTTTTCGCGGTTGATACTTCGGAGAATATGATTGACGTCCTTCAGAACAAACAGCTGCACAATGTCAGGGCCGTTCACGGAGATATGCTGGCTGGAGATGTTCCGGAATTAGGGAATGAGTTTTCAGAATTCGATTTGATCTGCGCGTCTTCCGTTTGCGCCTTTCTTCCAGATTACAGTGGCGCCGTGGCAGTACTGGCGGGTTTGCTCAACAAGGGTGGGCATTTTGTGCAGTGGGATTGGCAAGCGTCAGATGATGACGGCTTTGGATTGACGCTGAATCAAATGAAGGCCGCGCTGGAGGCGGCACGACTAGGCTCCATTCGGGTCGAACAAGTATTCGAAATCAATTCTGATGCGCGGACGATGCCGGTTTTGATGGGAGCGGGCATTCGCAATCCGGAATGAATTTGAGTGTGGATGGGTGACAACCAGTGCGTCCAGTTAGCCGGCCATTGATATTGCTCAAGTGCGTTCAAGACTTTCGGATGAACAGGTACCCTTTCCTTGAAAGCTTCGTGCTCCAGTTCGCCCGATGAGCCTGGACCAGGCAATTCTGCTTCTGGCAGCGAAGCTCAAGTCTGAGTGGTGGCGGAAGTTATTTGGTCAGATTCCACCCCGCCAAATTGAGTCCGGCTGATCACCTGATCCGCGCAAGCGCGGACTAGGGCCGGACCGTCCGGTCTTTGGCCTCCGCCAATTCAACAGGGCGACTTGCACCGCTAGCGGCCCTCCATTCTTTAGGACGAGTGTCATACCGGTTGAGAAAGGACACCCCGCACTCCGCACTCGAAACTGTGCGCCGCGCCTGCGTCGGACCGAAGCAATGTTGCTGCCATAAACTACATCGCTACGTTCAAATGACCCGCGTGCAACGATCCCAGAAATTTTTGCCTTTTCACTTGGCCTGACAGTTTCAAACTCGTTGCCTCAGAAAATCCTAGGCTGCCGTGTTTCTGAAGGGATGAACATAAGCGGGCAGTCGGGGAAGACGCGCGGTGCCCGGTCCGGGCATCGCGCTTCAACAGGGGATTTCCCCTGCGCCTGCGGCGCATTCCGCGCGGACCAAATTCCCTGCTGACGTCCCCTTGATGCCCGCTTTTCCCATGTTCACCGAAACACGTCATAGCGAGGATCAAACAATGGCAACTCAAACTCTGAAACTGAACGTCAAGACCGGTGAAAAAGAAGGCAAAAACTTCTGGGATCGTTGCGGGGTTCTCTTCGTCAACACCGATGAGACTGGCAACATCACCTCGATCCAGGTCAAGCACAGCATGTTCCCCGGCGTCGAGATGGTGGCCTTCCCGAAGCGCACCGATGACGATCCCGTCACCGAATGACATAAGGGCAGGGCGGCACAAGCCGCCCTTTCTTCTGCTCCGGCCAAAACCCGGACCACAGATGCGCCACGTGTGGCGCGCGGTCCAAGGACCGGGCAGGGGCGGTGACCTTCCGCGGTGCGGCAGCTCTCAACCCTGCCACACCCGCCGCGCATGCGGCGGGAAACTGAGCGCGCTGAGGCGCGCGGAAAATGCCATACTGAACTTGAACGTGCCGGTATGTGACGGGCGCTGTTCGTGCAGCCCATGCGGTGCATGATTGCCCTGCGCCGGTCCACCGGCACCCACGCCTGCTGGCTGGAAAAGGGGCGGGACCCTTTTCCCGGCGTGGAGATTGCCTCCAAGAGCAAAACTGCTCCGAGGGCGATTTGAGAAAATGCGGATTTCTAAAATCACCCCCGGTTTCCTCTTGGAGTGTATGACAGGATAAGGTAGTTGTGTTACAAACTCAAAATACAACCTGAGATAGATTTTGAATGAGCGAGCGCAGACCCTCTGACACCACCGTCTTTTCCGTGCGATTGCCCGTGGATGCGTTGGAGCGTCTGGAGGCAGCCGTGGACGCGCTCGGGATCAAGAGCCGCAACCAGATCATCCAGCGTTTGATCTATCGCCTGATCGGTTATCTCGATCCTGACCCCGCTGTTGTGGATCTCTGGCAGAAGCATTTGCGGCAGGTTCAGGGCGGGTACACCAACCTCAATCAGCTTGCGAAATCGGCCAAGCGCGGCACGGTGATCTGGACGGATGACGACCGCCGCGACGTCGAAAATCTCCATCACGCGATCATCCAGCACCGGCAAGACCTGAAGGCGATGATCACAGCGGCCCGCCGAAACCGAGAGCCAGAATCCGCCATTCGCCGGATCTTGCGTGACGACGATTGGGCACCTGAAGAATGAACGCCGCAGCCCACGGTCTGACAGCCGGAGACTTCCTGGAACTTGCCTTCCGTGAGGCTCAGAAAGGTGTCGATCATTCTAAGCGCATCAGTCAACAATTGCAGACCGCCAAACGCATGAAGTTCATGGTTTCGCGGGCCTCATCCATCAAAGCACGGCTTGGTGCCGTGGTTGGAAAGCCCGAGGCGGTTGTGAAACACGTCCGCAAAGGCGGGGTGAAAAACGCGCATGAGCTGCGCCGCCAGATCAACTATCTGACCGTCAGGGCAGAGGGCGTGTTGGACATCCGAGACAATGGCGTGACCCCGCTCGATGCGGATCAGGTCAGTGATTTGATCGAGACTTGGGCCGAGGATTTCAACGGGAAAACCAACTACGGTTACACCCGTCACATGATCGTTTCTTTTCCCGAAGGCACCTATCCGGACGCCGCTCATGAGGCCGGTTTGGAGTTCGCAGATCGGCTATTTGGCAGCGGTGATTTTGGCGATACCTGGGACTACCTGACTGTGTTCCACAACGACACTGACAACCCCCATGTCCACATCGTTGTGAACAACCGAGGCGTCGAACATGGGCAGTGGTTGGCTATGGGTATGAGCAGCGAAATGAACATCGACGTCCAGCGCTCTATCCAGGTCGAGGTTGCTGAGGAATACGGAATTGAGCTGACCGCAACGACCCGCCTTGAGCGCGGTTTGCGGCAGGAAGTCGAGACCGATACGTGGAAAGTTCAGGCCGGAATGTCGGTTGTTGAAACCACTCCGGACGTCGAAGTTACGGCCCGCGACATGGCCGCCGATGTGATGACACTATCCATCGCAAGAATGTCGGATCTGTTTGATGAGCGCGCCAACGCCATCAAAGACCGGATCGAAGAGTTTGCCATCAAGCTCGTTGAAGGAGAGGAACCTATGGTATCGAGAATGGAACATCTATTGGACCAAGCCCATCATTTTGATGATTACGGTGAGCCGGGAGACCCGTCTTATGTGTCGCCCGAAGTCATGAGTAACTTGCGGCGACACATCGAATTAGGCGGTTCTGAGGAAACAATCGCGCCCGAGCTGAAGGCGCAGGTTGTTGCCCATATCAGCGACGTTCGGGACAACGAACAGAGCCATCTGTATCTGTCTGCCCTTGCTGACATTGTGGATGACAAGGAGTTCCAGGGGTCCGCAGATTACGCCCCGGCATCACGCCGTTACGATGTCTATATGCAGGACACCTTGGGCGAGGGGGCCTATGAGGACTTCCAGACTCAGACCAATGAATTGCTGCGATCCATGGACAAGATGGAAGGGCTTGCCCGTGAGGTTGACGACCCTCATCTGCGTGTCGCTATGGATATTCAAATTGGCGAGCTGAAGGGCGACGTTGCGGATCTGCGCACCAACGATCCGGACCTTCAAGCCTTCATCATCGAGGACCGCCGCTATTCAACGATGATGGGAATGGGCACCGCTGAAATGGATGTCCTGGACTATCCAGAGGCCGACAAGTGGGCGGCGATCCGCAAGGAAGTCACCGACACAGCCAGCAGCTACGGCCTCGATGGCGAGGCGTTCGTTGCCCGCTTTGGCGATCATCAGAACGTCACTTTGGGCACAACAATGGGATGGCGCAGCGACGACATTTCGACCGCCACAGCCCACTTCCAGGCTCAAGGATTGTCGGATAGCCACGACCGGGCAGAGGCCGTTGTCGACGAGCTGCACCAGCTTGCTTCTTCCAAGATCATCGCAATCTCAGAAGAACTTTCGGACGTTCACGCCCACGCAACGCACCCGCTCTTGCAAGGGCACGGTGACGATGACGGTCACAGCCTATAGGACTTCACCCGGTCTGCCTGAAGAGTGCGCCAATGCTCTGAGCAGATCCATCACTGAGTTATCCATCAACTCGCAAAGGAAAACTATGGTTTCGCGTACAGACTATCTTTTGAACGAAGTCGAACACTTCGCACCCTATTCCCAATTTGATCAATCCGCCTCGCGCGAGGATCGCGTTTCTGAGCAGATCGACATCATCATGAAAGAGCAGCAGGCAATGGGCTATGATCGTGCCGCCATCGCTTCAAAGAGCTTTGACATCGAGGACCAGGCCAACCGCCGTGTTGACGAACATACGGCGCAACAAGATCTGGTCGAAGAACTGAAAATCGAATTGGAGGCTGCCGAGCGGTCAGGGGAGCCGGTTGATCTGAACGATATGCAGGCTTTGGTTTCTCAGCACATGAACGATGCTCAGGAATACGACCTGTATCACCCCTATTATTCGTCCCTTGCGGATCTGTCCGGCGACAAAGGTTTTCAGGATTCCGACGACTACCAGTCGCCCGGTGATCGCTATGTTCAGTATATGCAATCAGCTTTGGGGCAGGCCGGTTTCGAGAACTACGAACAGCAGACCAAGGATATTGTGAACTCCATCGAGAACATGGAGGCTCTTGCACGAGAGGTCGAAGATCCGCATCTGCGTGCTGCATTGGACGTGCAGATCGGAGAGCTGAAGGGCGATGTTGCCGAGCTACGCCCATGCGACACCGACCTGCAGGCGTACACTGTTGCTGACGACAGTTACACCACATCCATGAATGCGGCCGAGTTGGACAACCTGGACCCGACAGAGGCCGAAAAGTGGCTGGCAGTGCGTGACGACATTGTTGCAACCGCCAACAGCTTCGGACTCGATGGAAACAAATTCCTTGCTCGCTACAACGACCACGACAGCGTTTCAGTCGGCACCACGGCGACTTGGCGAGACGCGGACATTTCCACCGCCGCCGCCCACTTTGACAGCCAAGGCGTTCCGGACAGCTACGAGCGCGCCGAGGCCGTTGTCGGTGAGCTGCACCAAGTTTCATCCAGCAAGATTGCCGCCGTGGTGCAAGAGATTGTCCATACCCGCGAACAGGCCACCCACGTCCATGAAGATGATGGACACAGCCTTTAACCACGGAGGACATTATTGATTATTGTTCGCGCTGGTGAATGTGTTGCCGGGAACAGCGAGAACACCGGGTTGGAGTAATGTGGGGTCTGTTCCGATTGGGACGGACTCTTGTCCTTGGACATTTCGGGCTTTCGCTGCACCACATTTGAATAGGCAAGACGCGGACTTTTCCGCCGTTGCCCTTCCGGGTGTTTGCTGACACAGCATCTGCTCGCAGGCGCGGCACGCTATTTGTTGCATCGCAGACGACTTTCTGTTTGGGGACATTCATCGGTGTGCAACTCGGTTAAACCAGTATAATTCAGCAACCTTAGAAGCCGGTAGTCGTTTAGAACTCTTTGGAAAGTGACATGATCGTTTCGGTGCGCTTGACGCCATCGATTTTATAGATCTGCTCCAACATGAAATTCAGACGCGGCTTTTCGATTGGCTTGATGAGCAGCGCGAAGTCGTGGTCTCCTATGACTCTTAGACAGCTTGCAACTTCTGGCATGCTCGCAAACTCGCGTGCCGCTGCTTCTCCCTTACTGCGGATCTCCATACTTATCAGGACAATTGCGCCTAGGCCGCCTGTTTCAACAGTCGAGGGTTCCTTGATGGTGTATCCTAGAATTTGCTGCGTTTGCTCTAGTTTCGTTAGCCGTGCTTGCACCGCTGTACGGGAGCGTCCCACCTTCCTGGCCAGTTCAGTGATTGGAGTACGCGAGTCCCGGCGCAGCGTCTCAAGAATTTGCTCGTCGATCTCATCACGCATTTTTCAAGCCGTTCCCGGAAAGCAGATTGTCTACGTTATAGGCAGATTGCCTATGATTTCAATCGTTTTAACAGGCGACAAAGCTAGCGGTATTGACGGACATTTCTGTTATGGAAAACGCAGCTCTGTTCAATTCGATTTCGTCCCGTGCGCAGGCTTTGGAAGCCTCCAAGATCCGCGAGGTTGCAGAGCTTGGCATGAAGCAAGACGGCGTGTTGCCGCTCTGGTTCGGTGAAGGCGCCTGGCCGACCAATTCACTGATTGTGGACGCTGCAATTGCCGCGCTCAAGGCTGGCAATCATATGTACCAGCCGAACAATGGCGCGATGGCGCTGCGGCAAGCGATTTGTGCTTATAGCAACGAACTTCTGGGCAGCCGTCTGAAACCGGCTCAGGTCACAGTCACCCCTTCCGGAATGCAAGGCCTCATGCTGACGGCTGAATTTCTTGTGACTCCCGGCGACCGGGTTATCGCAGTGGAGCCGGGCTGGCCCAATATCATCGGTGCTTTCAAGGCGACCGGTGCAGAGATTGCGAGCGTGGCAATCGTGCCGAAGGGCGGTCATTGGGCGCTCGACGTGGAAGAGCTGATCGCGGCGCTGACACCGGGCACCAAAGCGGTGGTGATTAACTCGCCCAACAACCCCACCGGCTGGACCATGTCGGCCGAGGAGCAGTGTCTGGTGTTGGAGCATTGCCGCCGGCACGGCATCTGGATCGTTGCCGATGACGTTTATTCCCGGCTCTACCGCCATGGGCGTCACGCGCCCTCATTCCTGTCGATTGCAGAGCCTGAGGATCAGCTGATCTCTGTGAACTCGTTTTCAAAATGCTGGTCGATGACCGGATGGCGGCTTGGCTGGATCGTGGCTCCCGCCGCGTTCGAGGGGAAGCTGGGTCAGTTGACCGAGTTCAACACGTCCTGCACAGCCGGCTTTGTCCAGGAGGCGGGTATTGCAGCCCTGCGCGGCGGCGAAGAGGAAATTGCCAGCCTGTTGAGCAAAATCCAGGCAGGGTATGAAATCACTGCTGAGCGCCTCAACACCTTCTCGCGGGTGGAGTTCATTGAGCCTGATGGTGCTTTCTACTGCTTCTTCCGAGTTGACGGGCTGACTGACAGCTTCGCTGCGGCTGGTGAAATCCTTGAGCAGACCAAGGTCGGGCTAGCGCCGGGCGTGGCGTTCGGTCCGCAGGGAGAAGGTTATTTGCGGCTCTGCTACGCGCAGCCGGCAGAAGTGCTGGAAGAGGCCTTCAAGCGGCTCGAGCCGTTCCTCTCGAAGTGATGCCTCAATATCGGGGAGGAAAGACATGACGTATCAACTCAGCCTTGAGGGCAAAACCGCGCTGATTACTGCCGCTGGGCAGGGTATCGGGCGTGCCAGCGCCGAGGCCTTTGCCCAGGCTGGCGCCTCGGTCATTGCCACAGACATCAATGAGACTTCGCTAGCTGAGCTCAATGCGATTGACGGCATTACCGCATGGAAACTGGATGCAACCGATCCCGAAGACATCAAGCGGGTACTGCCTGAAGCTGGTAGGCTGGATGTGCTGTTCAATTGCGCTGGATTTGTCCATACCGGCAGCATCCTGGATAGCACCGAGGAAGATTGGGACTTTGCCTTCGATCTGAATGCCAAGGCCATGTACCGCCTGTGTAAGGCAGTCCTTCCGGGCATGCTTGAACAGGGCAAGGGGTCGATCATCAACATGTCCTCGGTGGCATCCTCCTTGAAGGGCGTTCCAAACCGCTTTGTTTATTGCGCGTCCAAGGCAGCGGTCATCGGCATGACCAAGGCGATCGCTGCTGACTACGTAACCCAAGGCATCCGTTGCAATGCGATCTGCCCTGGCACCGTAGATAGCCCATCGCTGCACGACCGGTTGCGGGCCACGGGCGATTACGAGGCGGCGCGGGAGCAATTCATCGCGCGCCAGCCTATGGGGCGCGTTGGCGATGCAGACGAAATTGCAGCGCTTGCAGTTTACCTTGCCTCGGATGCCAGCGGATTCACCACGGGCCAGGCCCATATCATCGACGGCGGCTGGGCCCTCTGAACGGAGACTATCATGAAACTTTTGCGTTATGGCCCGAAAGGGCACGAAAAACCCGGTATCGTCGACGCTGACGGTGTTGTCCGCGATCTGTCCGGCTTGGTGGATGACATTGCCGGTGAGGTTCTGACGGATCAAGGCCTGGCCGGCATTGCCGAAGCTGACCTGTCGTCGCTGCCTGCCGTTGAGGTCGACCGTTATGGGCCCTGCGTCGGCGGTGTTGGCAAGTTCATCTGTATTGGGCTCAATTACTCCGACCATGCCGAGGAAAGTGGGCTGGAGGTGCCGCCGGAGCCGGTGATCTTTGCCAAGGCGACTTCGGCAATTTGCGGTCCCAACGACACGGTAGAAATCCCCCGCGGCTCGAAGGCCACCGACTGGGAAGTTGAACTGGGCGTCGTAATTGGCAAAGAGGCAAAATATGTCGATGAGGCAGAAGCTCTCGAACATGTTGCGGGCTACTGCGTGATCAACGACATTTCCGAACGTGATTTCCAGAACAAGCGCGCAGGGCAGTGGACCAAGGGCAAATCTGCCGACACGTTCGGTCCTATTGGACCTTGGCTGGTGACCCGCGACGAGGTTTCTGACCCGCAGAATCTGCCGATGTATCTGGAAGTGAACGGAGAGCGCCGCCAGGACGGAAGCACGAACACAATGGTGTTCGGGGTGGCTCACATCGTCTCTTACCTGTCACAGTTCATGAGCCTGCAGCCAGGCGACATCATCTCCACCGGCACACCTCCGGGTGTGGGCATGGGGATCAAGCCTGAGCCCGTATACCTTAAGGCGGGCGACAAGATGGAACTCGGCATCGAAGGCCTGGGCGTGCAGCGCCAGGACGTTGTGCAGTGCTGACCTTCTCCCCGGCGCCAGGCCGTTCACCCCATTGGCGCTGTTCCTGGGCCAGCTATATTGGTTGCCCGGTCCATCTTTTCCCGAGGCCTACATCCATATCGGTCTCAAAAGGCAAGCCCAGTGAATGAAGGCTGCCTGTAGCCGTGATTTTCATCAGGAGGACAAAGTGATGGAAAACCAAGTTGCAATCGTAACCGGCGGTGCGCAGGGAATAGGCCTGGCTGCGGCTCGGCTTCTGATCGAAAAAGGTGCGAAGGTCGTCAGCTGGGACATTGATGCAAGCAACGGGGACGCAATGGCTGCTCTGGGCGGCAATGCTTTCGCGGTGGACTGCGATATCACCGATCTGTCTTCGGTGGAAGCGGCCTACAAGCGTACTTGCGAGGCAGCGGGAATTCCTTCGATTTTGATCAACAGTGCTGGGATCGCAGGTCCCAACGAACCGCTGGACACCTACGATCCCGAAGCTTGGCGCAAGATCATCGACATTAACCTGAACGGCACATTCTATGTGAACCGCGTCTGCGTTCCTGGAATGCGAGAGCAAGGCTATGGACGCATCCTGAATGTCGCGTCCATCGCAGGCAAAGACGGCAATCCTAATGCTTCCGCCTATTCGGCTTCCAAGGCCGCGGTGATCGGCTTGACTAAGTCCTTGGGCAAGGAACTGGCTGGCTACGATATTGCAGTAAACTGCGTGACGCCGGCTGCGGCCCGGACCCGGATTTTCGACCAGATGAGCCAGGAGCACATTGACTATATGCTTTCCAAAATCCCTCGTGGCCGGTTCCTGGAAGTCGAAGAGGCCGCGAAGATGATCGTTTGGGCGGTTTCACCTGAAAACTCCTTCACCACTGGAGCTGTATTCGATCTGTCTGGCGGCCGGGCCACCTACTAACTCTTGTAAATTAAGTCACTTGGAGGAAAACCCATGACAGATAATGACAAAAAAGCCGCTCTCACCGAACGCCTTGCAAAATGCTACAGCGGTGCAGTTTATGACGCCCTGCGCGAGAGAGGGATAGACAATACTGTTCTGCCCAAAGACATCCGGCCGATTGACGATACTCATGTTCTTGCTGGTCCCGTTTTCACAATTTCAGGAACACCAAAACCTGGGATTAGTGCTGATGATGCTCTGCTGGCTTGGACGGGTTTCCTTTCAACAGCGCCGTCTGGCCATGTCGTAGTTTGCAATGGCCACACTGACGACATCGCGATGATGGGGGAACTGTCTGCCGAGACGCTCCAGATGCGCGGTGTGCGCGGATATGTGACCAATGGCGGGTGTCGGGACAGCAATTTCATTCGTAACATCGGTTTCCCCGTTTTCCATCGCTTCTACACCGCCCGCGATGTGGTGGGCGCATGGTCGGTCGACAAAATGGAAGTCCCTGTGCAGATCGGTGACGTTGTCGTTAAGCCCGGGGATTTTCTGATTGCCGACATTGATGGGGCCATCCTTATCCCAGGTGAAATCGCAGAAGAGATCGTGGTTGAGGTCGAGGAAGTGATGAACACCGAGAACAAGGTCCGCTCGGCTATCCGTAGCGGGACGGATCCGAAAGAAGCCTACCTGACCTACGGGCGCTTCTGAGCGGTCAAACTGGCGTAACAGCACTTGGAGATACGAATATGCATATCGGTTTGCCTGACCAGGGCTGTTTTGTTTTGCGGGTCTGGAATCCAGCGGTTTCAGGGCCTTCGGTTTGCCACTTGCGCGACGGATGCATTGTCGATGTGACCTCGCGTGAAGTGGCAACAGTACGCGACCTGCTTGAGCAGGACGATCCGGCGGGCTGGATCAAGTCTGCCTCAGGCGAAGCAGTTTGCACGCTGGGCGAGCTCGAGGAGAGTTCCGTCGAACGGCCTGATCCTAAATTACCCTATTTTCTGGCGCCCTGCGATCTGCAGCCAGTTAAAGCATGTGGCGTGACCTTTGTATCCTCAATGTTGGAGCGGGTGATTGAAGAGCAGGCACTCGGTGATCCTACCAAGGCCAAGGTGATCCGCGGGCGCTGCGAGACTATTTTAGGCGATAGCCTGACCGGGATTGTTCCCGGGTCAGACCAAGCAATTCAATTGAAGAACGCGCTTCTCGCCGAGGAAGCCTGGTCGCAATACCTTGAAGTCGGAATTGGCCCGGATGCAGAAGTTTTCTCCAAGGCTCAAGCGCTGTCTTCGGTTGGCTGGGGTGCAAGCGTCGGCCTGCATCCAATGTCGCGCTGGAATAACCCGGAACCGGAGGTGGTTCTGGCGATAAACAGCCGGGGTGAGGTCAAGGGTGCCACGCTCGGCAACGACGTGAACCTTCGCGATGTCGAAGGCCGCTCGGCGCTGCTGCTTGGAAAGGCAAAAGACAACAATGCTGCCAGCTCGGTAGGACCTGCCATTCGCCTCTTTGATGGAACCTATTCGATCGCGGATGTGCGTAAAGCGGAACTTGATTTGCGGGTTACCGGGGAGGATGGCTTTGTGATGGACGGTCACAGCACAATGGCCGAGATCAGCCGCGACCCGCTTGACCTGGTTGGGCAGGCTTATGGTGCGCACCACCAGTATCCCGATGGTTTCATGCTGATGATGGGAACCCTTTTCGCTCCAACCCAGGACCGTGATCACCCCGGGGGTGGTTTCACGCACAAAATGGGCGACGTCGTGACCATTTCAAACTCTGATCTGGGTGCTTTGGTCAATACCGTGCGCCTTTCTACCGAATGCCCGCCCTGGGACTTCGCAGCCTCGCATCTGATGCGCAATTTGGCCCGCCGTGGCCTGCTCTGAACGGAGACACTCATGCTAAACGGAAAACATCTGATTGCCGGCGAATGGCTAGGCAGCGCCAGCACTTTTTCATCACAGCCTGCTCACGGCTCCGCCCATAACTTTGCTGTCGGAACGGTGGATCTTGTCGGACGTGCCTGTGAGGCGGCTGAAGAGGCTTTCTGGTCCTATGGCTACTCTGGCGTGGAAAAACGTGCGGCGTTCCTGCACCGGATTGCGGATGAAATTGACGCCCTTGGAGATGAAATCACTGAGATCGGAAGCCAGGAGACAGGTTTGCCCGAGGCTCGCTTGACCGGTGAGCGCGGTCGGACTGTCGGCCAGCTGCGCTTGTTCGCAGAGCATATCCTGAAAGGCGATTATCTGGACCGTCGCCATGACAGCGCCTTGCCTGACCGGCAGCCGCTGCCGCGGCCTGAGCTGTATATGGTTCAGCGGCCCATTGGCCCGGTTGCGGTCTTTGGTGCTTCGAATTTTCCACTGGCCTTCTCGACCGCAGGGGGTGACACCGCAGCAGCATTGGCCGCAGGCTGCCCTGTAGTGGTCAAAGGCCACTCAGCGCACCCGGGAACGGGGGAGCTGGTGGCTCAAGCCATCGACAAGGCCGTGAAGGCGATGGATCTGCACCCTGGCGTGTTCAACCTGATCCAAGGAGGCAAGCGGAACGTAGGAGCTGCGCTGGTTCAGCATCCATTGGTTAGGGCGGTTGGCTTTACCGGTTCGCTGGGTGGCGGGCGGGCCCTGTTCGATCTGTGCGCATCCCGCGAAGAGCCTATCCCGTTCTTTGGCGAACTTGGCTCAGTCAATCCGATGTTCCTGCTGCCACGATCTCTCTCCTCCCGTGCTGAGGCAATGGGCGAGGGCTGGTCCGGCTCCTTGACTATGGGAGCCGGCCAGTTCTGCACCAATCCAGGGATTGCCGTCGTGCAGTCGGGCGCAGATGCCGAACGTTTTGTTGCGGCAGCTACCAAGGCATTGGAGCAGGTTGGCGCGCAGACAATGCTGACTGACGGGATCGCCGCAGCCTATCGCGATGGGCGCGACCGGATCCGCGCCAATTCCAGCGTGCAGGGAATCCTCACCACCACCTGCGTCCTGCGCAATGCAACGCCGTACCTTTTCCGCGTCACTGCGCGTGAGTGGTTGGCAAATGATGCGTTGGCCGAGGAAGTCTTCGGTCCGCTGGGCCTGGTTGTCGAAGCAGAAGATGCGGCCGAAATGACTGCTGTTGCGAAGGGACTTAAAGGGCAGCTGACCTGCACCGTCCATATGAGTGAAGACGACACCGCCCAGGCGCAGGCCTTGATGCCAATCCTTGAGCGCAAGGCGGGGCGAGTTTTGGTCAACGGCTTTCCGACCGGCGTCGAAGTATCTGACACGATGGTCCATGGCGGCCCCTATCCGGCCTCGACAAATTTTGGTGCGACCTCGGTGGGTACTCTGTCGATCCGACGTTTCCTTCGGCCTGTATGCTTCCAAAACATGCCAGAGGCACTGCTGCCTCAAGATCTGAAATGAACGTCCAAGGATAATATTATGGCTAAAATGTACAAAGGCATCTGGCCGGTTGCCCCGACTCCTTTTCATGACGATGGAACACTCGACCTTGAGGGTATGAAGCGCGTGCTCGACTTCATGATCGATGCGGGCGTCGATGGCATCTGCATCCTTGCGAATTACTCCGAGCAGTTTGTGCTGTCTGATGAAGAGCGCGAAGTGCTGACTCGATTGTCGCTGGAACATGTGGCGCACCGGGTGCCGGTGATCGTGACTGTCAGCCACTTCGCAACCCAGATTGCGGTGGAGCGCGCGCGTCTCGCGAAATCGCTTGGCGCCAGCATGGTGATGCTGATGCCCCCCTATCACGGGACAACGCTGCGGGGGACGCCGGAGCAAATTTTTCAGCAGTTTGAAGCGGTCGGCGAGGTGGGCATCCCGATCATGGTGCAGGATGCGCCGATGGCCGGCAATGATCTGACTGTGCCGCTTCTGGTCAGGATGGCCCGCGAAATCGAGATGGTGAAGCTCTTTAAGATCGAGTGCATTCCGGCAACCGGTAAGCTGCGCGAGCTTATTGCTGCAGGCGGTGACGCGATTCAAGGCCCCTTCGACGGTGAAGAAGGTATCACATTGATGGCCGACTTGGATGCCGGAGCTACTGGCACCATGACCTCTGCCACAATTCCCGACAAGATCAAGCCCATTCTGGCTTTGCACGCCGAAGGCAACCGCGAAGGTGCATCCGAAGTCTACCGTCAGGTGCTGCCGGTGATCAACTTCGAAAACCGCCAGTGCCTTTGGCGCGCCTCAAAGGCCGCGATGATGGAGGGGGGGGTGATCAATTCCGACTGCTGCCGCCACCCGATTGCACCGTTGCATCCTGAGACCCTTGCGGGGCTCTTGGATATTCTTCGGCCGATTGATCCGCTCGTCCTGTCCTGGGGCAAGTGAAGTAAGACTGGGCGGTTGCATCGTTGAACCAAAAACATAGGCCGCAACTGCCCCGCTCGGCCAACTATGGCATGATGAGAACAGTTCTTGGATTGGTGCCTTGCGGGAGGAGCCGGTGATTTTCACGTTCGCGACATAGGCCGCTCCCACATTCTTCTCAACCCAACGAGACCGTATACTGCACTTGGTCGAAATCAATACGATCAAATACGACACGCTCTAACGATGTGGGCTAACGCTATCAGTCAGGATCAACTCAGTCGGGATGAGAGTGAGTTTAGTTGGCGCTGTCGGATCCGAGATACGGCTTAGCAGATGTTGAATGACAACTCTCCCCATCTCTTGCAGATCAATGCTTGTCGTACTCAGCGGCGGATTGGAGTGTTGCAACTCATCGATCCCCTCGTTCGCGATCAACGAGAAATCTACTCCGATTTTTTTTCCCAACCTCTGCAAACCGGCTTTCAGTCCAAGGGTGACGATAGCATTATATCCGATGGCAGCAGTCGGCGGATCTTCGACATCCAGAATTCTCGCCGCTGCTTCGTATCCCTGAGCACGAACAGGGCGGCATTCGAAAACAAGCGCACGATCAAACTCTTGCCCCGCTTCGTCAAATGCTTGCCTGATGCCTTTCATGCGACGGTTAAATGGGGAAATATTGACTGTGCCGCCAACAACGGCAATGCGTCTGTGACCAAGTTTAAGCAGATGTTTTGCCGCCGTGTAACCCGCAATTGTCTCATCAGCCACGACTGAATCGATGGGATAGCCACTGATCTCTCGCGAGACACACACTATTGGGGGGCTGAATTTCTTCATCTCTTCCAGGTCGGTCGCCTGAGTTCCCATCGCAGGAACTAGGACGATGCCATCTGCATTGTACTCAGACATTTTCCTGATGAATTCGGATTGTCTCTCCACTTTTTCATCCGTATTGCACAAGAAGACCGTTTTTCCTTCCTTGGCAAGTTCACCTTCAATCGCTCTCAAAATCTCGCTGAAGGACGGGTCGGACACGTTGTTAAGCACGATACCCACCGTGTCGGTCTTTGACTTCCTCAATCCTGCCGCGGAACGCTGATAGACATAGCCAGATTCGCGCAGTGCTTCTTTGACCCTGGCGCGCGTCTGGTCCGAGATTCGGCTGTTTTCCTTCATCGCCAAAGAGACAGTTGCGGTGGAAAGTCCTAACTGTTTTGCGATTTGACTAAGGGTCGGCTTCTGCATTCTTATTATTTTTCCTATGGTTATGGTTGCCTAGGGTAGTAATTTCCAACGTTCTTTCGGGCAAGTTGCCCATGAGAAGTCAGAGTTAATCGATTTAATTTGATTTGTAAAAGTTAATCGATTAACTTGAAGCGGCACCGACGGAAAGCAGTTTACGCATTCCGGAGCGCAAGCGCAGTTTCAACGGGAGGAAAACTATGAAACTCGGAAAATATGCATTCGGCATAATCTCGGGGCTGGCGTTGTCAGGCCTACTTGCAACAACAGCCCTCGCCGACACGGTCAGGCTGAAATTGGCCGGGACCTATCCAGTCAACCACTTTGGCCACGAGATTGTCGAAAACATGATCAAAGAGATTGAAGACGCAGACGTAGGCGTGAAAATCTCCTATTTCCCGGCCGCACAATTGGGATCCGGCGAAGAGCTGATCGAGGATGCCGTTCGCGGCAATATCGACCTTGTACAAGCGTTCATCTACGCTCAGGCCGATCCTCGGCTGGAAATCATGAACCTGCCAGGGTTGGTGACAACTTTTGACGATTTGAAAGCGGTCTATGGAAACCCGGAGTCCAAGCTGAATACGATTCTGGCCGGGATCATGGACGACCTGGGGCTGGTCTATCTTGCCAATACCGGCGAAGGGTTGGTCGGTATTGTCGCGAACGAAAAACCTACCGATTATGCCGGTTTCGGTGATAAGGGCGTGAACATCCGCGTCTGGAGTTCAGAGGTCGCCAAAAAGACCACCGAAAGCCTCGGGTACCGGACGACAACGATGAACTGGGCGGAGGTTCTGCCAGCGCTCCAATCTGGCGTCATCGACGGAGCGATCTGCTGTACGCCGGAATGGGCCTATTCGACCTTCGCGGCCGCCGGAGTTGGGAAATACTTTATTCCCGTGAACACGGCTATCGAAGCGTCATCATTCTATGCCAGTGGCAAGTCCTGGGAGAAGTTGAACCAGGAACAGCGTGACGTTATCCGGGCCGCCGCCGAGAGAGCCGCCAACGTTGCGATCAACACAGCCTGGGAGCGCAATCAAGGCTTCGTCGAGCAGTTGAAAGAAGCCGGCTGGGAAATCCTTGAGTACAGCCCTGAAGAGCGCGCTGCGATGGTCGCCCACATACAGGAAAACGTCTGGCCGGAACTGGCGGACGTGGTTGGGCAGGACCTTATCGACGAGCTGACAGCCAAGTAACCAAGATTTTCTTTGGTTGCTCATTAATTGGGGATGCCGTGATTGTCTGGCATCCCCCTCTTAACGGGGAGTGAACTTTCGATGGTGCTATTTGAAGATACATTGCCACCCGGTCTGAGCCGGCTCGTTCGGCTGATGGTTTGGATCAAGTCGGTCCTGGTGAGCGTCGCTCTCCCGATACTGCCGATCACATTCTTTTTCGTTGTGCTGTTTCGCTATGTTCTGGAACGCGATCTTTTTGCCTACGAAGAATGGCTCATGCCGATCTGCTTCTGGATCTTCTTCTTGGGCAGTGCGCTTGGCACTTACTACGACAAGCAGATCAATGCTGATCTTCTTGATACAGTCACCGAAAATTCAACACTGCTGTGGCTTCGCAAGCTCGTGATCCAGATCATCGAGTTGTCGATAACGCTGGTACTTGTTTACTGGGCCTGGCTGATGATTGCGGATGAGATCGCGGCATATCCTGGATGGAAAACCACCATCGCCCTGAAGATTCCGTTTATTGTTCCACGCTTTGGAATTTTCGTGGGGTTCGTGTTCATGGCGTTCTACAGCGCCTTGTCGATCTTCCTGATGCTGCGCGTGGGCCCCGATCGATATGCCGAGGCCATGGAGAATGCGCGACGGGCAGAGCCCGATGAGGAGGAGGTTGTGACATGGTAATCCTCATCGCCATAATCCTTATCTGCGTTCTGCTGGCAATCGGCGTCTCGGTTCCATTGGCCTTTGGCGGTGTGCTGATCCTTCTGGCCTATACCGGAGGGTACGATGTCTCTGGGTTCTTCGCGACGGGCCACTGGAAGATGAATTCAGTTATCCTGCTGGCCATTCCTCTTTTCATCATGGCTGGCGATATTATGCAGCGGGGCAAAATTGCAAAACCGATCGTTGAGATTGCCGAGCTCATGTTCGGCCATCTCCGCGGCGGGCTAAGTGCTGCCTCGGTCGTGGCCAGTGCGATGTTCGGCGCAATCTCGGGCAGTGGTGCGGCCACATTGACTTGCATCGGTTCGATCATCATGCCGCATCTGCGCAAGGCACGGTATCCCGCAGGCATTTCCGGCGCATTGGTGATCTGTGCAAGCCCCTTAGGCCTATTGATCCCGCCAAGCGGCGCGCAGTTGCTCTATGCCTGGGTCGGTCAGTTGAACGTTCTTGAATGTTTCCTCGCAACGGTCGTACCAGGGCTGATCCTTACGACCCTGTTGATCATCGTGAATTTCGTGATCCTTCGGAAGGATACCGAAATTCAGGTTACCGAAGTTCCGGACCGTTTCTTCCGTGCACTTGCTGGTAAAACAGCCATCGCAACACCGGCGATCCTGATGCCACTGATCATTCTGGGCGGCATTTATGGTGGCATCATGACGCCCACCGAAGCCGCTGGCGTCGCCGTAATTTATGCCATTCCGGTGGGCTTCTTTGTCTACCGCGGCCTGACACTCAAAACCTTCTATGAAAGTATGAAACACTCGGCGATCACGATCGGCGTGGTCATGGTCATGATCTTCACAGTCTTAATCGCCAGCCGCTTCCTGATTTTCGAAGATATTCCCGGTCTCGCCGAGGATCTGATCTATTCCATTTCAGATAACCCAATAGTGATTTTCCTGATGCTCAATCTGGTCATGCTTCTGATTGGTATGCTGATGGACGATATCAGCGGAATCATCCTGAGCGCATCGCTTCTGCTACCCATCGCTGTTGGAGCTGGAATGGATCCAATCCACTTTGCCGCAGTTCTTGGTGTTAATCTTGGCATGGGCAACATCACGCCGCCAACGGCACCGCTTCTGTATCTCGGATCGCAAGTGACAGACGTGCCGGTCCGACAACTGATCTGGCCGACACTGATTTTCATCGTGTTTGCTTGGCTGCCAACTTTGCTGATCACCACGTTTATCCCTGGGATCGCTCTGTGGTTGCCGAACATGTTCTTCGGCTCCTAGCGCCGCGAAAACACCAGCCAGAATAGAAAGAAGTTGGTATGCAAAACTCTGTTCCTTCAAACCGGGCGACGGTCGTCGTTGCTGAAATTCTGGCTCCGAAAGCCAATTTTGACTTCGCGGCCCACGCTCATATCACGGACAAGCCGTGAAAGCGGACGCGCTCATAATCGGCGGTGGGCTGATTGGCATCACAACGGCCCACCGATTGGCCAAACGCGGCTGCTCGGTCGTGTTGGTGGAGGCCAACGAAGATGTCGGTCTCGGTGCCAACTTTGCAAACGGTGCGATGCTGGTGCCTTCACAGACCATGCCATGGAATTCGCCAGGGATATTACCCACGCTTTTGAGGTCAATCGTGACACAAAATTCCGCACTGCGGATCAAGCCGAAAGCTATCCCGTCCCTGTTCAAATGGGGCCTGCACTTTCTGAAGAACTCAAAGCCGTATCTGCACGAACTCCATACGCGCCGGTTGCTCGAACTGGCGCTCTTCTCCATGGATATCTTTGAGGAATACTACAAAGGATACGCAGACCAATTCGAAGCCAAAAAATGTGGCACCATCAAAATCTACCGCGACCAACCAGGTCTGGAAGCCCAGATCAGATCCAATCGTCACCTCAGTGAGGTTGGGCTAGATTGGGAGGCACTAACGCCTGATCAAACTGTTGAGGCTGAGCCGCACCTTCAAGCGCTGGCCCCGCAGCTGGCAGGCGGAATTCGTTTTTCCGCTGATGTGGTGGCGGACTCGCGAAAATTCTGTCAAATCCTCCGCGATGACCTCGTCGCTTCTGGTCAGATAATACATGTTAGTTGCCAAGCCAATGAACTGCTGATGTCAGGCGACAGGGTCATCGGCGCGCGTACAACAATCGGAGATATTCGGGCGAAGAATACCATTCTGGCCCTTGGGGCCAATACAAGAAAATTGGCTGCAAACGACGCAAGATCAATCTTGGTGCGCCCCGTCAAAGGGTACTCGGTCACATACGATACAACCGGCGTCAACGACCTGCCTTCGTATCCCGTTATCGACGAAGGGATGCATGTTGGGATTGTTCCAATTAATGGCAAATTGCGCGCAGTTGGAATTGCCGAATTCGCCGGGCATGACGACACTCTAAGCCCCAAAATAATCCGGCAACTCGATCGCCTGACCAAATCCATTTACCCCAACCTTGCGCAGACGCTTGACGGCTGCAAGCGAGAGCCGTGGACTGGATTCCGCCCGATGAGTGCTGACGGTCTGCCCTATATCGGCGAAACATCCAGCAAGGGGCTTTGGGTCAATACCGGGCACGGCCATCTGGGTTGGACCCTCGCCACCGGGTCGGCAGAGTTGCTTGCTGATCTCATCATGGGCAAGCCCACACCCTTGGACGCATCCAGCTATGCAGTAACTCGATCACACTAGACCGAAGATAAACCTACTGGAAGACAAGATCATGAAAATAAAAGATATTCGCTTCACGCCGCTCTTTTCCAAGTTCAAGACACCCTATGTCTGGGCCATGGGCAAGAATCTTGGTCAAACAACAATCCTGGTTGAGATCGAAACGGATGCGGGTGTCGTCGGCTACGGCGAAACCGCCCCGACGATGACGTCACCAGAGGCGATCCAGACGCTCTTACTAACCGCCAAAACGGTCCTGCTGGGGCAGCCCATCACTCAAATCATCAATTTGATGAAGCAGCTCTTTACGCAAAATTTTGGACATCACTACGCCAGCCAATCTCATCCAAGAATAGGCAATATTGCGTTTGCGGGTGTTGAATTGGCCCTTTGGGATGCACTTGGCAAATCGGTGGGCCTGCCAGTTCATGCCCTGTTGGGTGGGAAGATCCATGACACGGTGAGTTTCATGGGGTTTGTCCAGGGAGACAGTACGGAAGAGGTTGCTGCACATGCCGGTCAGTTGGCGCAGGACGGCTTTGAAGTGATTTACCTCAAGGCCGGATACACCAACGATAAAGATATGGCCAATGTCGAAGCTGTCAGAAAGGCAATTGGCAACAGGCGGTTGCGTATCGACCCGAATGAGGCCTGGGATTTGATGGAGGCCCAGGTGATGATCAATAAGCTCGCCAAGTACGATCTCGAGATGGTTGAACAGCCGGTGTCGGCGATTGCCGGCGTTCCGGCATTGAAGGCATTGAAACAGTCTTGCTCAGTTCCAATTGCCGCCGACCAGTCTGTGTTTACACCAGAAGAGGCTCACGCGATGTGCTCCAGCGGTGCGGCAAGCCTGCTGACTGTGGGTCTGCACGAAACTGGAGGTATTCTTGGGTTCCGCCGCGTCGCTGCGATAGCTCAGGTGTTCGACATCAACGTGTGTATTCACGGTGTTTGGGAGACCGGAATTACCACCTGCGCCTCGATACAAGCTGCGTCGGGTGTTCCTAATTTGGATGATGGCAATCAGATCATGTGGCAGCTCCTGCAAGAGGACATCGTCGAAAGCCCGGATCTGGCGCCAAATGTCGGGAAAATTCCGGTCATGTCCGCCCCTGGTCTTGGATTTACCCTGAACGAGGACGCCGTTGGTCGGGCCGCAGAAGCCTACGACAAGAAGAATGGTTTGGAGGTAACATGATAGCATTGCAAGACAATTCACCTGCGGTCGTATCGCCCGGCATTTATCCAATGCTCTATGCGTTCTTTGACGATCGCGGTGTATTGCGCCAGGATCCGTTTCGGCGTCAGGTGGATGCGGCTTTGGGCACCCAGGCTGCCGGAGTTGCGATTCTGGGGCTGGGTACGGAGGTCTCGAAGCTGACATTCGATGAGCGCATCGAGGTCCTTGAAGTCGTCGCGGAGCGCATTGAAGGACGCAAACCGCTCTTGGCGACCGTCTATGGCGATACGATCACCGAGCAGATTGAGTTTTCGAAGCGAGCAATTCAAAGCGGCGTGTCGGCACTGATGCTCCAGCCTCCCTCGCAGAAAATGGACGATGCAAAGCTGGCGGGCTTTTTCTCCGAGATTATCTCGGCGGTCGATTGCCCGGTTGGGATTCAGAACGCGCCGGAGTTCCTTGGCTTCGGACTAAGTAACCAGAGCTTGATCGCGCTTGCGAATGACCACGAAAATTTCACCATCGCGAAACTGGAATGCAACGCCGTCAATCTTGAGTCTGTTGCGTCAGAGCTCGGGGATAGCGTGATGCTTTTCAATGGTCGCTGCGGACTGGAATTACCTGACAACCTGCGCGCGGGTGCCAGTGGGCTGATCCCGGCGATTGATACGGTAGATAAGACCAGCGAAATTTTCGCTGAATTCACTGCTGGGACCGAAGAGCGGGCCGATAAGCTATATGCCGATCTATTGCCGGTTCTCTGCTTTATCATGCAGGGAATTCCACATTTCCTGACCTATGGAAAGATGCTGGCCGCAGCGCGTTTGGGAATTGAGCTTGGCGGCAGCCGAGAACCCTCATTGCCAGCGACTGATTTTGGCGCAGCATGCATCCGACGGTTCTCGAAACACTTGGGGCCGTTGAATTGAGATATTCCGCAACATCACCCGCCATAAACAATGGCCCAGACACCAAAAGAAGAAAGTCATGAATAATACTGCGCTACACAACTCGATTTCGTTCCTTGCCCGGCTGAGGAGGCTTTTCTAATGACCGTCGTAAACCTATCGCTGAGTGAGATACATGATCTCGCACTAGAAGCATTCACCCAAAATGGATGCGACCCTCAAAACGCCGGGGCCCTGACCCGGACGGTTGTTGCTGCAGAGCGAGACGGGTCTCATTCCCACGGCTTGTTCAGAGTGCCCGGATATGTGGCATCCCTGCGTAGTGGGAAGGTCAACGGCGCCGCCGATCCGCAGATTTCCAACAAATCACCTGTAATTGTTAACGCGAATGGCGACGAAGGGTATGCCCCCTTAGCAATCGAGCGAGGTATTCCAGCGCTGGCGAAAGCAGCGAGTGAGTTCGGTATCGCAGTAATGACTCTTACCCACACGCATCATTTTGCGGCCCTTTGGCCAGAAGTTGAGGCATTGGCCGAACAAAATTTGGCAGGGATGGCTTGTGTAAGTTATATGCCAAATGTCGCACCTCATGGTTCAAACAAGCCCTTATTTGGTACCAATCCGCTCGCATTTGCCTGGCCACGGAAAAATAAACCACCATTTGTATTCGACATGGCAACCTCCGCAATGGCCGGCGGCGATGTTGCAATTGCCGCAAGAGATGGCCATTCGGTCCCCCTTGGAACCGGATTGGATGAAAATGGCAATGAAACCACCGATCCGGCAGCAATCTTGAAAGGCGTTTTGCTTCCCTTCGGAGGGCACAAGGGTTCTGCTATTGCAACGATGGTTGAACTCTTGGCGGCTGGTGCGACCGGTGAACGGTTTAGCTTTGAAGCGCAAGATGCCGACAACGGTGATGGTGGCCCTCCCCGTGGGGGAGAGTTTTTCCTGGCATTTTCGCCATCACTACTGGCCGGTGAAGGTTGGGAGGACCATTGCGAAAAGTTTTTTGACAAATACGAGGCAATTCCGGGATCGCGTCTGCCGGGCGCAAGGCGCCACAACAACCGCAATGATACAACCAACCGTGCCGTAGACGCGAAACTTATCGCCACAATTCAAGAGCTTTGTAGTCGTCCCGATTCGTGAATCAGGCACAAGATCGCCATTTGGTTGCCTGAGTTACCTTTTAGAGCGTGTCGCGTTTGATCGCGTTCACCCGCCCGATACGCAAGTATCGGGCACGCGTCCGCCCACCCGGGCGAACGCCCAGCACTGTAAGCGATACTTGAACTGCGACTCCTATTGGCGTTGAAGGTGATTGACGAATTGAAAGTTAATCGATTAACTTATGAGCATTAAGCGTTCCAGAACATGGGATTCGGCATTGCCCACATCAGCGTTGAAACTGGCCGGTTCCACGAACTGGGTGCCAAATGGGCACCCGTGCCATAAAGGAAAAGAATGCCATGAGGTACTCAGGACTAAGAGTCATCAGAGAGGCCTTGAATGGCCAAAGAGGTTGGAAGCCTGCTTGGCGCAATCCGGAACCCAAGCCCAATTACGACATCATTGTCATTGGCGGCGGAGGCCACGGGTTGGCCACTGCACATTACCTGGTGACGAAATATGGTGAGAAAAGCATCGCAGTGGTCGAGAAAGGCTGGATTGGGTCCGGCAATGCTGGGCGTAACACGACAATTGTGCGTGGTGACTACACTTTGCCTCCAAATACCCGCTTCTATGATCACAGTGTTGGCCTGTGGGAAAAGATGGAGCGGGAGTTGAACTTCAATGTCATGCACTCACAGCGTGGCTTGCTGTTCCTGCACCACAACGACTCAGAGAGGGACGACCACTATCGCAAAACCAACATCATGCGGATGCAAGGCACAGATGGCGAGATTTTGGGGCCTGAGAAGCTGCGCAAGATGTACCCCTCGATGAATTTCGACGGACGTTTCCCTATCACGGGTGCCTATCTTCACCGGCGCGGTGGCACCGCCCGCCATGACGCAGTGGTCTGGGGATATGCGCGGTCGGCCGACAGGCGCGGAGTAGATATCCTTCAAAATTGCGAAGTGACGGGGTTCCGGATTGAGCAAGGTAAGGTCCTGGGGATTGAGACAACCCGCGGGTCCATCGGCGCAAAGAAGGTTGGTGTCTCGGTAGCTGGAAATACCAGCCGAGTGATGGACATGGCAGGCATTCGCACCCCAATCGAAAGCCATGTTCTTCAGGCTTTCGTGTCTGAAGGGCTGAAGCCCATCATTCCCGGCCAAGTCAATTATGGCGCAGGTCACTTCTATATTTCGCAGTCGGACAAAGGCGGCCTGGTTATGGGAGGCGACCTGGATCAGTACAATTCCTGCGCGCAGCGGGGCAACCTGCCGGTCTTTGAATCGGTGATTGAAGCCGCTGTGACCTTGTTCCCAATGCTGTCGCGCGCTCGTCTTTTGCGGGCATGGGGCGGTTTGCAGGATATGTCCATGGATGGCCATGCGGTGATCGACGAAACGCCGATCAAGGGTCTCTATTTGAACGGCGGCTGGTGCTACGGCGGATTCAAAGCAACTCCCGCAGCCGGCGAATGCTTTGCTCATCTTCTAAGCACCGAACAGCCGCATAAACTTGCCAAGCCCTATCGTCTTGACCGGTTCCGGACCGGTTACCTGCTTGATGAAAAGGGCCAAGGCCCGAACCCCAACCGGCAGTAAGGAGCGGTCAAATGATTATCAATCACCCTCTTTTGGGGCCGCGTGACCGGCAGGAATTCACCTATCTCGGTGATGCTTGCCTGATTGACCGTCCCGGCTGGCAGGCCGAGGACGCGATGGATCAGTTTTTCGAATACGTCTACCTGCGTGATGATCCAGCCGGGGAGCACCGCGAGCTTTGGTATCACGAGCATGGCGACCGCTCGTGGTTAGTCGTAACACGCAACACGGTGACGCATGAAATCACTAATGTCGAACTGGCCAGCGATGTGGCCCGCAAGAAGGGGCGCAGCAAATGACCCAATCCAACCGTTTGAATGGCGGCCTGATCAACCGCGGAAAGCCACTGAACTTTAATTTCGATGGGCGTGCCTATCAGGGGTATGAGGGCGACACGCTTGCGTCTGCCCTGATGGCCAATGGCGTGCGTTTTCTGGGTCGATCGTTCAAGTATCACCGTCCGCGTGGTATCTTCACCGCTGGTTCCGAGGAGCCAAACGCGCTGGTCGAATTGCGCAGTGGAGCCCGGCAGGAACCAAACACACGCGCTACAGTAGCGGAGCTGTACGAAGGGCTGGTTGCTTGCTCACAGAACTACAAGGGCAGCTTACGTTACGACCTGCTTGCCCTGAACGATTTGTTCTCGGATATTCTGAGCGCCGGTTTCTATTACAAGACGTTCATGTGGCCGGCGGCTTTCTGGGAGAAAGTCTATGAACCCATCATCCGCTCAGCTGCAGGCCTTGGTCGCCTGTCTGGGGAAGATGACCCGGATGAATATGAAAAGGGCTTTCTCCATTGCGATCTGCTGGTGATTGGGGGTGGGCCCGCTGGCCTGATGGCAGCACTGACCGCGGGCCGTGCAGGCGCAAACGTCATCCTCGCGGATGAAGATTGCCGTTTTGGCGGGCGCCTGAACGTCGAACAGGAAGATGTCGGCGGAAAGCCTGCGGTCGAATGGGTTGAGCAGGCTGTGGCCGAGCTAACCGCGATGGACAATGTGCGCATGATGCCGCGAAGCACGGCGATGGGGGCCTTTGACCACGGGATTTACGGTGTGGTCGAGCGGGTGCAGGACCATCTGCACACCCCTGTGGAAGGCAAGCCGCGGCAGACATTGTGGCGGGTATATTCCAAGCGCGCGATCCTTTGTGCCGGGGCAACCGAGCGTCCAATTGTTTTTCCGGACAACGACCGTCCGGGGGTGATGCTGGCAGGATCGATGCGGGCCTATGCCAACCGCTGGGCTGCGACGCCCGCGCGGATGGTGGCGGTCTTCACCAACAATGATGATGGCCATCGCACTGCGGTAGACCTGATGGCAAAAGGTGTTGATGTCACAGTTATCGTCGATGCCCGGCTGGATGCGCCGACACTGACGGGTGTGCGACTGATCAGTGGCGCGCATGTTATCGGCACCAAGGGGCGGCATGGCCTGAGCAGCATCCGGGTCCGTCAAGCGGATGGCCGCGAGGAAACGCTAGCCTGTGGCGCCCTGGGTGTGTCTGGCGGCTGGAATCCCAACGTCCACCTGACCTGCCACCAGGGCGGCCGGCCTGTCTGGAATGAGAGTATTGCAGCTTTCGTTCCCGACCAGAACATCCCAGTTGGCATGTCGGTGGCGGGGGCGGCCAAAGGCCTGTTTTCGACTGAAGACGCATTGCGCAGCGGGGCGGAAGAAGCCGTGGCTGCACTGCAAAGCCTGGGTATCGCCGCCAGCGCATTGAAGCTGCCGCGCGCCGTTAACAGCGCCTATAACCTCCAGCCACTTTACCATGTGCCCCATGGCAAGGGCCGGGCTTGGCTGGACCTGCAGAACGACGTGACCGTCAAGGACGTTAAGCTGGCACATCAGGAGAACTACCGATCGGTCGAGCATCTCAAACGCTACACTACTCTCGGCATGGGCACTGACCAGGGCAAGACCGCTAACGTCAATGCTTTGGCAATAATGGCCGAGCTGACCGGCAAATCGATCCCCGAAACGGGAACGACAATTTTCCGGCCGCCCTATACACCGGTTGCACTGGGCACAATCGGCGGGCGTACGGTGGGCAAACACTTCCACCCGACGCGCGAAACCCCGACTGACAAATGGGCCAGGGAACACAATGCGCCCTTTGACACTGCTGGCGACTGGATGCGGGCGCGTTGGTTTCCGCAGCCGGGCGAGACCCATTGGCGCCAGTCCGCTGACCGAGAGGCCTGTAACGTGCGCAAGAATGTGGGCATCTGCGATGTGACCACACTGGGAAAAATCGACGTTCAGGGCGCGGATGCCGCGTCATTCCTGAACAGGGTCTATGCCAATGGATTTGCCAAGCTGGCAGTGGGTAAGGTGCGCTATGGCATCATGCTGCGCGAAGATGGCGCCTGTTACGATGACGGCACCGCTGCACGATTGGCGGAAGAACACTTCGTCATCACGACCACAACAGCCAATGCCGGGGCGGTTCTGAGAAACATGGAATTTGCCCGTCAATGCCTGTGGCCGGACATGGACGTGCAGCTGATCTCAACCACCGAGGCCTGGGCGCAGTTTGCTGTTGCCGGACCGAAATCGCGCGAACTGCTGCAGAGGATTGTGGATTCCGAGTTTGATATCTCAAACGAGGCATTCCCGTTCATGGCCTGCGATTCCGTGACGCTGTGCGGCGGCCTGAGGGCACGTCTGTTTCGGATCTCATTCTCGGGCGAGCTGGCCTACGAGCTGGCTGTTCCCACCCGTTATGGTGATGCGCTGTGGCGCCGAATGCTAGAGTTGGGGCAAGATCTTGGAGTAGCTCCCTATGGTCTTGAGGCGCTCGACATCATGCGCATTGAGAAAGGCCACCCGACGGGTCGCGAACTCGACGGCAGGGCCACCGCACTGATGCTGGGTATGGGGCGCATGGTATCCCGCAAAAAAGACAGCATCGGCAGTACACTGGACCAGCGGGAGGGGCTGACTGATCCCAATGGATTGCGCCTTGTCGGCCTGAAGCCCGTGAACCAAAGCGAAGTGATAACCGCCGGTTCCCAGTTGGTGAATGAAACTGCGCCTGTTCATATCGACAGCGAACAGGGGCATGTGACATCAGCCTGTATCTCGCCACATCTGGGGCACTCCATCGGAATGGCCTTTCTCAAAGGCGGTGATCAGCGCATGGGCGAGATTATCCGCGTAGTCGATCCCGTGCGGGGAACCGATGTAAAGGCTCAGGTCATTCCCACACATTTCTTTGACCCGGAAGGAGGGCGCCTGCGTGCTTGATCTTCAATCCATCACCCCGCTTTGGGGAGAAACGCCGCGTGTCGACCGATTCAATGGGCTGACAATCACTGAGGTTCCGAACCGGGCGCTTGCCTCGCTTGCATTGCGTAGGGGGCGCGAAGACGAAGGCCGGAAAGCGGCCGAGGCCATGCTGGGATTAGCTTTGCCTGCGGTCGGGAAGCACGCCGCAGCGGGCTCATACGCGGCTAGCTGGTTTGCGCAGGATCAGTGGCTGATCTCCGCAGAAATCCCGGAGCATGAACTTATGTCCTACCAACTCGCGGATGCCGTGGAGGGCCTAGCCTCGGTAACAGAGCAAACAGACGGCTGGTGCCGTTTTGATCTGGAGGGTGCGTGCCGGGGTGTGTTTGAACGTTTGAGCGGCGTCAATCTGGCTGCGATGGAGCCCGGGAGCGCCACACGCGCGCTGCTGGAGCACCTTAGCTGTGTGATCATCTGCTTTGAAACTGCCAGCCACTACGCGGTTCTTGGCCCGCGCTCTTACGCGCGCTCTCTGCACCATGCTTTGGAGACTGCCGCCCGTTCGGCCCTTTGAAATATCGGCTTACTTTCTGAACTAACCCGCCGCTACTGCGACCGCGGCGGAACCACGTACAGGAGACTTCCCATGACAACTGCTTGATCTTTTGGCCCTAGGTACCAAAGCTTAGGGTTAACCACGCAGTTGTCCAGTTTCGGCTTCGTCCGCGACTTGTGAATTCCACGTGTGATTCTCGCTGCAGCCTGTATGAATGACCGTTGCTTCCGCTGCATAGCGGCACCGAACTTGTTGCTCACTTGGCATTCCTGACGCTGCGAGTGCAAGCAGCGAGAAAATCCAAGGAACAGGTTGGGCTCCAAGCCCGGTTTCGCTGCCGGTGACACGAACTACGGCTGCTGAACTGCGAATGACTGCGTATCGAACCAAACGGCGTAGAATCAAGAGTATGGCCCTGGTGGCGAACGCCCGCTCCAGTGAGGTCTGAAGGCCGACGCATTCTGCACTGGCATTCGACGGCTCCGAGCCCATGGCGGACCTTTTTTCCCTTACGACCACCGACAATAGGTAAGGTCGGAAGCGCTCGTTCATTGCGCCATTCATTCCAGCGTGCCATCTGTTGGTGCCGCGACGATTTCGGATGGCCTCTGCCTACGGTCTGTCGCTTCATAGTTTTGCAAGTGCAGGAGTGATCATGACGTTTTATGACCGCAAAGACGCCGCCGCCGTCTTTATCCTGCGCCTAGGGCTCGTGTGGTTCATGTTTCTCTGGGCCGTCCACAAGATCATTACGCCCCAGCAATATCAAAACTTGGCCAAGAATATCGACGGGGTCGAGATGTCCTTTTCCCAGATATACGCCGTGGGATGCGTTCAAATTGCACTTTGTTTGCTGGCAGCTCTGGGCGTTTTTCGCGTTTTCAGCTATGGCGGTCTTGCGGCGATGCATTTCTTTACCATCACCCGACAATGGGAGCGATACCTAGATCCCTTTGCTCTGAACGACCGCGGCTTTCCAATCAACCGAAACCCAGTGATCGCTCTTGCGGCGATGGCCGCGTTCGTCGCGCTTCTGCTCCTGATTCACCGCGATCACTTCAGCATCGGAGGCTGGCTGCGGCGCCACGCAGGCGCCCGTTGGTGGTATTAGGATCTGACTTCTAGAAAAGGTAACCGCCCCGTAAAACCATCCATTTGGCGAGATTGAGGGCGTGCCGAGATCGGCTTTGTCCGCCACCTTTGAGTTCGAGTGCGAACACTTGCTGCGGCCAGCACGAACAACCGGTCCGGCCGCCATGTGGCGGCGCTGAAATTCTTGCATCTGCGACGAATTTCCTACCGCGAGCGCACGCAGCGAGAATTCAACACTTCTGCTGTGCGCGTGAAGTGGTTGTTCTCTGCACGTAGGATCAATGGCGGCTACGGCTCTTAAAGCATGCGATAGATGTGCCTAGCGACATGCAAGCGTTAAAGATTACCCGATGAGAAAAGCCGCCTGCTGGCGGCCTTTCCTTCCTTCGCAGATTGTTTCTGGACACTATGGCAGCCATTGCTTATCGCCATCAGTGAGGCCGTACCACTGAAGCTCTACAGTTCTTTGATATCTCGCATCAACTCGTTGGTGAGCCTTGTGAAGTAGTTCTACACTGCCCGTCTCAACTAAAATCCGGCCCACTCGTGATACCACCGAAGACCCGGGGAGTTTCTTGTTGTCCTCAGTCTGGGCATCTATCATCTGCGCGCCTCGGTTGATTTCCGCAACGTGCTTGTTCAGCTCGATTTCATTCATTTTTTACACCTTATCCTTGGTCGCTGCTTTAATTTTCTTGTCTGTGTTGTACTGACTCAGCGAGTACACGGCCCAAATAGCGGCCGGAATCCAGCCAATAAGCGTCAATTGCAGGAGCAGGCAGAAAAAGCCCTGAAATGGTCGCCGGATCGTGAAGAACACGACGAAGGGCAGCACAATCGCTAAAATTAATCTCATCTCTAATAACCTTTAGTTTGTTAGACCGCTGTAATGCCACATATGGGATTAAACAGAGATTTAGATAAACTGCACCCCCGTCAAGCGGGGGCGCTGCTGCCTGGTCGCGTGGTTCTCATCTTATCCATCGCCATATCTTTCGCTGACCGGCTTTTTCGTTTCGCTACGGTGCGCTGCGCATCAAAAGCAGCCTGAAGTTCCTGATCTTTTTCCGAAACCTCTTTCACCGGTGCAGAGGCCGGTTTCGCATCAGCCAGCGCCTTTGCTGTGTCTCTGGCTTGCTCTGCAGCCAGATCGAGGTGGGTTCCTTTGATCTTCGGACTTTCACCACCCAAGAACTGCATGAAATAGGGATCTTCAAAGTACCGGATTTTGTTTGCAATCACCGGCATCCTGCCTTCGCGGATCAGCACAACCTCATTTTCAGGCAATCGGCCAACGTGTTCCGGCCGGAGCAGGCGAATGCCTTCCTCGCGTTCCGATATGCTGCCCATTTCCATTTTGCCGAGCGCCCGAGACTTCGACTTGCTCATAACTGTTTTGTCCCCGATGGACCTGGACACATGTTCACGCACCTCAGAGTCCTCGGAGGCCGCAAACATCTGCGTTCCGGCGTTTGCCAGCATCGCCCGTACACCTTCATGCCCATAGATGTCCTGCAGGCGTGACAGCGTTTGAGAAATCACGATGATCCGACCGCCGAACGATCGCATGGTGTCATACGCCTCAACGACGCGCTCAAGGTGGCCGAGACGCTGAAACTCATCGAGCAGCATCAAAACCTTGAACGGCTCATCTGGGCCCGGTTCGTGGGTTTCGATTGTGTTCACCAGATCGAGGAAGAACAGGCGAATGAGTGTCCGGAACTCTTTGACCTTTTTCCCCGGCACAGAAAAGTAGATCGAGGTGGGGCGCCGACGCAGATCCTCAAAGTTGATGTCATTGCCCTGCGTAGCTCTTGCTACAGAAGGGTTGCGCCAGAGCTGAAGGCCGGAGTTGTTCATAACCGAAATCGTTGACCGCAGGATTTTGGATTCTTCGGCTGCAAGATTCAGAAACTCATCTGCTGCCCGGGCATAGCCCACTTCTTCGGCCATCTTTTCGTAATCCTTTTGCTTGGTCGTTTTGACCAGGCGCAGGATCTCGGAAATGTACGGACGGTTCCGCTTGATTGCCAACATCGCCATTGCGCAGAACATGCCCTCGACGCCGCCCAAAAAGCCCTGAGCGGACGAGCTGGGCGTGTCGAACATCTGCGTTGCGACCTGAATTACTTCTTCCCAACGCCGATCCAGATTGTCTGCGCGAGCTGCGCGCCTCAGCGGGTTATAGCTATGGCTTTTTTCTGGGTTCTCAGGGTCGAACACAAAGACCTCATCCCCCATTGCTGCCCGCCGTGCGCCGGTCGCTTGGAATATCTCGCCTTTGATGTCCAGAACAACGCAGGAGCCGTTGAAACGCAGAATGTTGGGGATCACAAAGCCGCTTGTTTTACCCGAGCCAGACGGAGCAATGAACATCGCATGTGGTTTCTGTACGCTTGGACCGGGCTTATAGAAAATCGCGTTCTTCTCTTTTGGTGGGCCGAACTTGGCAAAAACGATTTCACTGTCCAGCTTAGATTTCAGCTTCAGCGGTGCCGCGTATCCTTCTGTCACGAGCTGAGGCGCTTTCGCAAAAACGGCATCCCCGTATTTGGTCGAGGGGCCGCGCAGAGCAGCGGCCACAAACGCAAATGTCAGAACGCAGACGGCCACAACAGCCACAAGCCCGATGACCTGTTGTTCTTCTGCAGGCCGTGCCATGAACTTTTCCGGTATCGCCCAGATGTCCAGCCCCCGGAAGCCTTTCGTGTTGAGGTATTCGATAACCAGACCGACTACCAACACCGCACAGGCCGAAGTAGCGATAAAGCCCATTGTGCCGGCTATCGCTACCTTCTTGCCTTTTGGGAGATCCTGAAACTCAGCCATCCGTCAGCTCGCGTTTAAAGAAACACACGATACCAAACTCGGCAGGCACGACGCCGACCATCTCCCAACCGTCTTGCCCAAGCTCCGCAAACTTCACGCTTGCTTTTTCCTCTACCCGCATCAAGACATTACGATACTCAAATTTTTTCATTCTATTTCTCCTTCAGATAAGTTGGTCAGCGGTCATCAAGGGCGGGAAAATCACGCCGTTGACCTTCCGCTCGTCTCCGATTTTCTTCATGTGAACGATCATGTGAATGGTGGCTCTAATGTCATCAACCACCTCTGACTTTTGGACAGTCGGAGATCCGCGCCGCACCATTTTGCTCATCCGTCCGATGGCATCGACAGGTGAGTTTGCGTGCATGGTGCAGACAGATCCGTCATGGCCGGTGTTCACCAGTTCGAGGAACATATTCGCGTCGTCGCCTCGGATTTCACCGCAAACCAGCCGATCAGGCCGGAGGCGTAGCGCAGATTCAAGCAGCTTGGTTGGGGATCGAGGCCCGTTGTCCTCGGAACGATCAGCAAGCAAGCCCACGAAGTTCGGCTGCTCGATGTCCAACTCTGCCACTTCCTCAATTGTCACGATCCGTTCGCCTGGATCGGCGCGCTTCATCATCGCATTCAAAACAGTTGTTTTGCCCGACGATGTACCGCCAGCAATAATCACGTTCCATTTGCTCTGCATCGCGAGGTCGCCCAACTCGTCAAAGCTCATTGTTCCGGCAGCGAGAGCCTGCCGCGCATTCCCGAGCGCGCTGTGATCGTTGTTTTCTGCCAATGCGGCCTCTTTGCTGGCAAAGCTGAACGCGCCCAGGTCAACGCTTTTCACGCGGAGCAGGCGGATCGCAACGGACCCCACGCCGGTTGTCGCAGGTGGGATAACAACCTGCACCCGAGCTTTGCCCTCCCTTGTCGGGACATTGGCCGTCGCAATCGGCTTCTTTTCTCCGAAAGTTACGTCGCTGAACCCAGCCACACACCGCCCGATATTGCCAACATCATCCTTGGTCAGAGTGATGTTTGTCTTGGTCATGTGGGTTGTGCCCATTTCCTCAACCCAGACCGTTCCGTCTGGGTTTACGGAAATTTCGCTCAGGTTTTCGTCATGTAACAGATGCTCGATCTGTTCGGTGTAGTATTCCAGAAGGCCATTGCCGTTTCGCCCGCTCATATTTTTTCCTTGTTATTGGCGTCAAAAAAGGCCGCTACCGCAATCAATTGTGCGGGGAGCGGCCGGAAAGGCCGACGATACGGCCGCCTCAATGGTTCTGTCTCAGAAGTTGTCGAACACCACGTCACGCTGCAGGATGGCGTTGATACGGCTTCCCTGATCCACGTAGATAGTTGGCGTAATCCGCAAATAGTCCTCCAACGCCGCTGCTGTGGCATTCTGCAAATTCGAACCAACCTGTGTTGCCAGATCCGTTTGCACCGAATTGCTGCTATCGTTGTCGGCCACCAGCGCGACCGGCGCGATCCCGATGATCGAGAGCAACGCGGCAGTCCCAAACCGTTCACCGAAATGCGTATCGACACGTCCGGTTGCACCAGACCGGCCCTGACCATCCGTCCCGGCTGAGCCGATTTGCGCAGACAAGCCATCCGGCGTGATAACCCGGCTCCAAACGACAGCGATCCGCGTTTGCGCCAGCTTTGTATCAGCGCGGTATTCGCCATAGAGTTTAGATCCGCGTGGCAAGAGCAGTCTTGTCCCATCCATCGAATAGACGCCCCGCGTGATTGTTGCCACAACACTACCCGGCAGCTCCGAGCTTACTGCCCCACCAAACACGGCAGTTAAAACCGTGCCCTGAGTCAATGTGCGCGAAGGATCGTCAATGATCGAGGCCCCCACGATGGGCGGATATTCTTCGACCAGATTGTTTTGCCATGTCGTGTTCGGGTTTTCCTGATAGCCTCGCTGTTCTTCAGGCAGGCGAGTGCTTTCCGGCTGAACCTGCACAGGCTGCGGTGTCGGTTGCACGGGCTGGAAAATGATCGGCTGTGACCCGCTGTTGATTGGCTGGTAATTCTGTTCCTGAGCCATTGCACTTGAGGCCAACGTGACCAGGGCGAGGGAGAGTGCTGTTCTGTTCATCGTCAGCTCCATTAGTTTCTGCCATAAGGGTTTTCATCGAACACAATGCCGTCCGACTGGTTCTGGCGCTCGCGCATCCGCTTGAGTTCTTCGAGCCTGCGCCGTTCGTCCTCGGTCAGACCTTGGGTTTGCAGATGGCTCATGCTGGCGAGTGCCCGCGCCTCAGCATCAGCAACAGCTTGGGCAAGTTCTGTCTGAAACTTCTTCTCGCGCTCGTCATATCTGACCTCCAAACGCTCGTTGGTCAGATTGAGCGAAGCGATTTCACTGCCTTTTTCGGACAGCGAAACTTTTGCGTCGGTCAGCTCGCCTTGAAGATCGGAGATCCGGCCATTCTGCTGTTCGATAGTTTTCAGAGCTTGCTTCAATCCTTCGGAGTCGATCTGGACTGGCGCAGCGTCCGGGGTGGCAACTGCAATTGTCTCGGGCAGTGCTTCGGGTTCCGGTTCGTCTACTTCTGGTCCCCGAGCTGTGATAAGCCCGTAGCGTTCGCCACCACTTTGTCTCAGGGCATCAACTGTTACGCCAGTACGGGAGCCCTTGCTGTCATCGCCCAACACAAACCACGCAAAACCCACGATCACGGCACCTGCGAGGGCAACGCCCATGAGCTTTTTCGGCTCAAGTTTCTTTCGGGCACGTTGGGGCGGCTGTTCAGCCGCCGCGCGTGCCGCAATTGTGTTTTCGCGGTTCATTACTTGCTGCCCCCCGGTTTGACTGTTTGCGAGGTGATAGGTCTACCAGTCTGGCCGCGTGCGCTTGCCTGTTGGTAATCGTCGCCATCGTTGCGGACGCAGATCGAGTCATCCTCGATGCGCAGCGTCCAAAGATCGGAAAGACCCTGCACCTGGATAATGCCGCGCTCTTTCACTGTGGTGTTCACCATCAGCTCCCGACCGTCAGGCAGCACTCGGAAAATACCCGGCAATTCCTCGTCCTGCGGGATTTGCATGTACGTATGAACGCCATCGTCCCAAACCGCCGTGGGTGCGAAATCTGCTTTGCCCGACCGCGAATAGTTTTGGTTCACAAACCGCCCGGTTGGCTTGGGTTCGCTTCGCGCTACCTTGCCACGGGTCGTCGTGGTTCCACCTTTGTTGTTGTTATAGAAGGTGACACGGAACGGCACCCTTTTGCGTTCAGCGGTCGTCTCAGCCGGAACCAGATAGAAGTTGTACGATCCGCGATTGGTCAGAACCGTCAGGTTTGAATCCGAGTTGAGGATTTCCGGCTTGAACGCAATCACGCGGCCTTCCTGCAGACGGGTGATCTGAAAGCTTTCCGTGTCGCCAGCACCGATGCTGCGCACGGTTTCACCCTGCGGAAAATGAACATACGTGATCAGGCGTTCACCCACGGGGATGCTGTACACTTGGTTCTCGACATAGTGGAAATGCGTTATGCGATGATCCGCGTTCTTCCCGTCCGGCGTCGGCGTGATTTCCGCCAGAACGGGCATCGAGAGAGCCAGGACAGCGGCGGTGGCGGTTGTAAGTGTCTTAATGGTACGCTGCATCAGATGTCTCCCATTGCGTCTACGCGGTAGTTGGTGACAGTGAAGCCAAATGGATTTTCCAGAAGCTCATCCATCGACGTCACGATTTTTTCCTCAAACCCGTAGGTCACTGTGACCACATACCGAGCGGAGGCGATTGGTTGGTTTGGAATGACCAGCGACTTGCGGATCTCCACCTGGACCGTTTCGTCGTTGACGAGAGACACGCCGAGAATTTCGGTCTGCACCTTTGTCTTAGGCGTATAGATTTCGTCCGGATGGTTGTCGTTCGAACCGTCCCAAAGATCGCGATAAGACGTTTCGGCCAGCTCATCAGAGCGGCGCAAAACTGACTTCAGGCGC
The DNA here is from genome assembly GCF_900182615.1 of Ruegeria faecimaris. Lineage (GTDB taxonomy): Bacteria > Pseudomonadota > Alphaproteobacteria > Rhodobacterales > Rhodobacteraceae > Ruegeria > Ruegeria faecimaris. The sequence continues at coordinate 72,534 of NZ_FXTE01000011.1, forward strand.
TCGTTGTTGTCCTGAACGTCATAGGTTTCACGATCCTGCACGTAGTTTGCGACTTCGCGGAAAGCCATTGCCTCGGAGGGTTCGAGTTCCTGGACTTTCTCCGTCAGCAGGACCGGCAGTTTGGAATCCGGGTCGATTGAAAAGGGCACCGCGCGGATTTCCTTCAAGGGCAGGATCAACGCCCAACCGACCATCGAGGCAACACCCATTGCCATTCCGACAGCACCAAACACCTGCCATTTAAAGGCATCGCGTCGAGCGCCCAAAAAAAGTTCTTTCTCGTGATCTGTCACATGTGACATTTGCTCTGTACCTCAGTTTACGAAGATTTCTTGGGGTTTGCGCGAGCGGCTTGTATGCTCTGCCGGTAACGGTCAGCGGCATAGCTCTGGCGCGCTGCGCTATCCTGATTGCGGGATCTGTGTGCAATGTCCCGACGCGCCTGCATTGCTCGGGATGCGCTGTCACGAACCCCGGTGCCGTCTCGGGCTGCGGAGGCCATCGCGGCTGCAGTCTTGCCCCCTGCAACTGTGCTGCGTCCGGCATCAACAGTCGTGCCCATTACGTTTCTAGCAGCCGCCGCCATCCCGGAGGCCACGGCCAGTCCTGAAGAAGCAGATACGATTGCTCCCGATATACCCCCAGCTACTGAAGGTATCTGTGTGAGCATCACTATTGAGATAATGCACACAGCCAGAAAACGACCACTCGCCGTCATGTTGTTCACGTCTTCTACCGTGCTTAGTTCAGCAACAAACAGCGTTTGAATCAGGGATACGATCCCTGTCAGCACAACTATGACCATGACGAGGCCCACAGTCGTTTTCGCCCAGGCGGCAAAGATATTAGCCGTTGCCGAGCTGAGCAGTGTTGCAATGAAGATCGGCGCTAAACCAAGGAGTACCGCCATGCCTCCTTTGGCAATCAAGGCGATCCCTGTACCGAAGGCGACAATGATTGCTCCGACCACCCAGAGAACAGCGCCGGTTATGCTTAGGCCCCACGTGGCATTTTCAATGGCGGTTTGCCCCATCGTGAAGCATTGGTCGGCTATATCATCAAGCGCCTGCCATACGTTCGTGGTCCCGGTCAGGGCTCCGGCAATACTGTCTGGCAGGCTTTGAATGCCATTGTAGACCGGTTGGAAGTACGACCAACTTGATGCCATAACAATGATGATTGTCGCTCGAATGATCCAGCCGACATAACCACCGAACCCGATTTCTCTGATTTGAAGTACGCCGTTGATCAACATCGCAACGAAGATCAGCGCGGCAATTGCCCAGAGGGCGGATGCAAGATCCGCCGCCAGGCTGTTATAAGCTTGCTGCGAAAAGTTGTTGATCGCAGTTTCAATCGAGCTGACAAAATCTTGGATCACGGCCCACATGCCTCCTGTAACACGGGACCGAGATTGTTCAGCCTAGCCTTTTGCTCCTTCTTTAGGTCCGCATTTTGCGATGAAGGTTGACTCCAGAATTCGGGTTTATCCGCACCAACAACATTCATTGCGGCGGTACGGCTCATGTTTCCGAGCGGGCATTCCGTATCAAACTTTTCACCGGCTTTTCGCAACCGGCATTGTTCTGCCGTGTACTCATGTGCAGCGATTATCTGTTCATTGAGGATCGCGACTGACCAATTGTTCACCAGATATTGTTTGCCTGCGGGTTGGCCCGCATCGGCCATACGGGCTTGATCTTCATCGACAAACTGTTTGGCGACGTTGTTGACGCCTGTATTCCCGAAACACACCCGATACTCGCCAAAGGGCCAATCAACATTTGGCGTGGGACGCAGTTTTACCTGAGCCGACGCAGCCCCCGCTAAAACGGCGGCGGCTGCAATGGTCAGGGCGAAAGTGGTGCGAAGTTTCATTGTGAGGTTCCTCTTACGTAATTGCTCAGCGTGGTCAGGTCCGCTGCGGTTGCAGCCAGATCCGTGCCCGACGCCAGAGCATTAGCTGAGGTTGCGCGCAAGATTTCAATTTCAACTTGCAGGAGTTTCAGAAGAACCGCCGTGTTGTAGTCGATTGCATCCTTCAGATCTTCCTGCTGGCCGACTTCACCACGCAGTTTTTCCGCATCCTCGGCCAACTGACCGGCCATGTCGTAGCCCTGTTCGCCCAGAGCGGACGCCATCAGGCCAGCACCACCACGTTCTGAGAGAATGCGACGAGCTTGAACGTCTGACCCGCTGAACTCCGACAAGATGCCATCGCCCAAACCCAGATTGATGGAGCGACGTTCCATCGCATGCGCGGCGACATCGGGCAGGCCGGAGATACCACCCTCTGCCGCGTCCAGCGCGTAACTGAAAGTGTCGGCTGCTGTAGCCAGTTTCAAAAAGCTGCGGCTGTTGAACTCATCCAGGTCAGTCAATCCAGTAATGGCCTTGAAGGAGTTTTCCAGCATGGCGCGCTGCTGTTCGAGCTTTTCATACTGCTGCAACAGTTGCTCATACTGGCGAACCATTTCAGCAACTTCTTTTGCCGAGTTGGCGGCGTCTTGTGTAATGGCTGTGGCGTCGATGGTCGGAACACCCTGGGCCGACGTCATGACGGGCAGGGCGGCCAGAACGGTGACGGCTACAGTGGTGCGAAGGGTTTTCAGGACGTTCATTAGACAAGCTCCATGTTTTCAGGGAGGGTCATGCGCTCAAAGTCGCAGGCGCATTTGCTGCGATAGCCCGAATAGGTGTTGGTGCAGGCGGCAACAGCGGCCAGAACAACGAGGGCGAGGATAAGACGTGATTTCATGTGATTTCCTTCCAGAAGTTGGGGTTTTGACGCCATTCAGGATCAGGGAAAGACTTGCCGTCTGATCCACTCAGAACACGAAGCAAGGGACCGAGTGCGCCGACATCGACATCGAGCCAGACACTCTCATCACCCTTTTTCATGAGCATTACGCGGTCGCCAAAATGCGCCCGCAATGCGCCCAGCTCTGCATCGTTCAAACCGATTGCCCGGTAATCTGCTTCATTGCCGGATCGGGACGGGAACAAGAGCTGCGTGCTGGTGTTTTCCAGGATCGACTTACTGGCCGCCGATGACAGGATGTGATCCGGGATCTGCGTCATCATCATCATCATGACGTTCAGCTTCCGATATGTGGTGTAGGCGTTCTTGAGGATGTCCGCGCCGTAGGGATTGCCAGCGATCACCCATGCTTCATCAATGACAAAGACAGTTGGCACCTTAGAGGCACACCGGCGCTCGATCTGGCGCATGACGTAGCTGATCCACGCCAGCCGGACCAACGCGTCATCCAGAACCTCGGAAATGTCGAACACAAGATGCCGGTCGCCAGACGCAAAGGGATCTGAGCCACCTTCGCCAAACATCCACGACAATCGCCCGTCACCGGCCCATTCGCTGGCCCGCTTGAACAGGTTTTTGCCGTCATCAAAGGCTCTGAACCGATCCACCAGTGAATCGAAGTTCTGAAGCTGTGGGGGCAGGGTCGCGTTGGCTTGGCAGGCTTGAGTGATCTCGTCTTTCTGTTCGGCGGTCAGCTTTTCGTCATAGCTCATCAAAGCTGTGACCCAATTCGCCAGCCAGCTTTGCCCCGCTTCATCCGCCTCGGATTGAAACGGGTTCATGCCAGTGGGTTCGCCCACCCGAACGCGCGTGTACTGTGCCCCAAGCGCTCGCATGGGGGCTTCCATCGCCCGGTCTTTATCAAACGCAATGATCCGCGCGCCCTGAGCGACAGCGCATGTCGCCAGCAACATCGCAATCACGGTCTTACCTGACCCGTTTGGACCCAGAACGATGGTATGGCCGGAAGGAAGGTTTTCAGCGTCTGAGCTGGTCTTGGGCAGGTGCAACGAAACATCGTAGCTGTCGCCATGCGTTGTCGGGAACGTCGCCAGAGGCCCAGGCCAAGGCAGCTTGTTCTCAGGCAGACCCTTTGGCCGCATGTGAAACGCAACCATGTCTGCAAAGTTCTGATCTGTGATCAGTTCTTCACGGGCACGGAACGCAAAATTGCCGGGGTGCTGCGCGAAATACACCGCCCGCGCCGACATCGCTTCGCGTTTGACCGTGCCGCCTGAAATCTGAATTTCACCGATGATATGCTTTTCAGCGGTTTTCAGATCTTCCTCAGTCCCGAACACGCAGATCGAAAGGTGGTGCTTGCCCAGAGACATCGTGCCCGAAGCAATGCCATCGGCCAGGATGGACAAGTCCTCTTCCAGCGACTTCGCTTTGTCACCAGCCGAGCGCATCTGACCCGATTTGCGGCGTTCCATTTCTTGTGCTTGCGACCGGTTGATCGGCAGGAACGATTGCGAAATCACAACATCAACCGGCAGGTCCAGCCCGTCGAAAATGCCGGGGAATGACGCCATCGGATAGTTCTTCAGGGAATAGACGCGAATTGACCGCTCCTGGTCATCGCCAGACAGGAGTTTGCCCGTCTTGCCCTGAAACAGCACGTCCTCTTGCGGCATGTTGAAGGCAATCGGCTCTGCAATGTTAGTATGAACGATTGGCTGATAGCGCCCGTCTAGCAGCGTTCCATAGTAACCCAGCCACCGCCCATCGCTGAGCTTCAGCCGGCTAACGCGGGCCTCGCCCAGCGTGCCCGCCAGTGTGGTGAACACACCGTCGAGCTGTTCCATCATTTCGCGGCGTTCCTCGTCGATCGTTCCTGACGACATGCCGAATATTTGCTTGGCGCGTTCATCCTGACGCTTCTGCAGAATGGCGCTGATGATGATTTTGCGTTCTTTCAGCTCTGCATCGACGGACGCTGAGCGCATGGCCTGCGCCACTGCACCGGCAAAGCCAGTTGTGTCCGTGATGACATGCCCTGTCTCAGCGGGAACGGTCACTCGATGAACGTAGAATGCGACCTCATTTGGAGTGGTCCGCAATACACGTTCAAAACGCTCGGCCAAAAACTCGAATTCGTTTTCGTCCAGAGTGTTTGCGTTGATTCCGGTAATCTCGGCAGCGGCGATCAGCCCGCCGTTGCGTGTAGAAATGACCTCATCGTCCACGACATAGCCATATGGCAACATCTGAAAGAGGTGCATTTCATCCTTACGCCAGCTCGGCTCAAGCAACGAGCGGGCCAGGGTAAACAGATCCTTTGAAGCAGGCTTAGGCACTATAGAAATCTCCCCCGTGGTGCTGACGGTTTTTGGTGCGTGGTGTCTTGGAGAGCGTCACGGACAGGATGCGGAAGAATGCCGGTTCCCATTCGTAAAAGAGGCGCAGCCCGGTATAGAAAACAAAGCCCGCAATGATTGCTGGCGCTATCCCGAACATGAAGAACGAAAGCATGGTCATACCCGCGATCACCAAGAGATAGATCACGGGTAGACCGCCCCATTCTGCGGGGCGGCTCAGGCCGCGAAAGACCGTATTGCGGCGCGCCATCAATCAGGCTCCGATGAAAGTGTCAGCAAGGCCGATAACTGCACCAACAACGATTGCGACCACCGGTCCCTTCAGTGATCCCCAGCCGAACACATAGGCCAGACATCCCCAGATAAAGCCAACAGCGGCAAGGCTGACGCCAACGACCTTCGAGTCGGCCAGTGTCTCGTTGATGAAATCGCCAATGGCATCCTGCAGCCAGCCAGCGGAGGCCGGTGCTGCGCTGACGATGGTCATCGTCAGCGCAAAGAATGCCACTTGTTGGATGAAGGGGTGCCGTTTCATGGGGGGTCTTTTCATAGTTCCTTACTCACTTTGCTTAGGATGATCCGCACGTAGTCGCGGGTTTCGGTGAACGGGGGGATGCCGCCATACTGGACGACGCGATGGGGACCGGCGTTGTAGGCGGCGAGCGCCAGTTTCCAGTCTCCAAACTCACGGTACTGCGCTGCCAAATAGCGAGCGCCACCGTCGAGATTTTCTGCAGGGTTCTTTGGGTTCACGCCCAGGTCTTTTGCCGTTCCCGGCATGAGCTGAGCAAAACCGATGGCACCCTTGGGCGACAAAGCGTCCGCGCGATACCGGCTTTCTTGCCAGACCAGTGCCATGAACAGCTCGGTCGGAACGTCATGCCGTTCCGCCGCTGCGTGAATTTCCTTGACGATCCGTTCCTGCGACCAGCCACCCGAGGCTTTGCGAGGCCGCGGTGCTTTTCCCGCAATCTCGATCTTTTTCTGCGGTTTGGCTGTGGACGCTGGCGCCTGTTCGTCCAACTCGTATTCCCGCATCCGTATTGGCTTAACCACGCCATCAACGATTTCTGCCCGCGCGCCGTTTAGGAACACGCTGCCATCGGGTTCGTACTCGATGACCTGGGCGTTTGCGCTGGTCGCCAAGAGCACCAACAAAGACCAGACGGCGTTGATCCGACATCTGATTTCGGTGAAGCTTTTGATGGAGCTGGTCACTAGTTTGCTCTCCAAATTAGGTCAGTAAAGTTTACATAATTACCATTATGAGGCTCGGAGTCAGATCATCTGAGCAGCAGGAAATTCGATGCCGGGACACAGCACTGAGCCCTTCGCGGGCTTCGTAGACAGCCAGCGTTCAGCTTGAATCAATCAGCCTGAAGGTCTGACCAAAGTGTCGGGGATGTCCTGCTCTGCGCTGTGGCCGGTCAGTGCTGTGCGGCCGAAAGCTCAGGCACGTTGTCTGGGTCCGCACCCATTGACTCTGGCGCGGCGCTGTCCAATCTAGGATCGGCATCTAGGGTTACTGTTTTTACCATAGTACAGTTCTCTCTTGATGTTGGAGGAATGCCCGGATGGATTTGGGGCGTTTCTTGTCCTGTCGATTGTTGGCGCAATCGACAGGACGGCTCACTTCTCATTAGTTTCGTTTTTTGGTCATCAAGTCGTTGTTTGATCCTTTCCTTCAGCCGCACCAGGACTGGCGTTTGCCGCCGTGGTATGGTCGGGCGAGACCTTCGGAAATCAGGATGGCCCCGACGTCCTGCCCAGCCACACGCCCAACCGCTAGGAAGCGGTCATGCACGTCCAGATCTGGTTGGATGACCAGCTCTATCTGGTCCGCCGTCTGGATGAGCTCTGTCAGCCTTGCTTTCGCTTCCAATCCCAGAGTCTTTTCCGCACGGCATTGCGGCCGGTAGGTCTCAGGCGTATCGAAGCCAACGAGCCGGTAGCGGTCGTCGCCGTGGTCGATCGTGTCACCATCAATGGCAATCACCTCGGACGCGCTCAGAGTCTTTGTTTGTTTTGATGGTTCAATCCAGACCGCAGCAAAGAACAAGGACGCGAGTGTAGCGCTGAGAAACAAGAGCCGTTTCATGTGCCCTGCCCCAGTATTTTGATGAGCCAGGTTCTCGAACGTGACCGATCAGGTTTTGGATTTCGCGTCCAGGGCCTGAGCTGCTTCGAGACCCTCTGGGGTAATCGACTCGATCGTGTAATCTGATTTGACGCAGAGAATGCGACCGTCGCCAAATTCCTGGTGATGCTTAAAAAGCCCCGGCCAAAGATCGAACTCTCTGGGCTCAGCGCCCGCTCGAGAAATCTTCGACTTGCACAAGGCTCCGACATAGTTCGGCGAGCTGTAAATGCAGTGGTACTTAGGTCGTCCAAGGGAAGCGAGTCCGATAAATTCGTAGCGGCATGTAAAGGGAACCTGATCTTCTTTCAGGCCCCGGACCATCTCGATGGTTACCACAGTGTATTGTCTCTTGTTGTCCGCCATGACGACCCCCTATGGACCGTCTTCTACATCCAAAAGTTGTGGACTAAAACACAATCTACGTCAATATAAGAAAGTACGCCAATATACGATATTGGATTGTCAGAAATATATTGGCCGGATATTGCTTAGGCGATTCGCAAGCAGGAGAGACCATCTTGAAACACTCAAAATCCGGAAATCGAACTCGCGCAAAGGCCCTTGCAATTGCACTCGCTGCACTGCCGGCCACGCAGGCCAGTGCCTATCCAATTGACTGTGCCATATTCCTTTGCCTCGCCGGAGGTTGGCCAGGTTCGCCTGATTGCGTCGCTGCCAAGGCGGAGTTCATTCGGCGCATCACACCCTACCCGGTCGAACCGCCGCTCCAACTCTGGCGTTGTCCAATGAACGCGTCACTCAACTCCTCAGGTCAGGGTCCAATGGAAAGGCTGGAAACAATCAAGCGCAACAGTGCCAGTCCTGTTCCAGAGCTTCCATCTGACAGTGCTTTTGAGCCAAGGGTGGTGGACGTTTCAATTTCTTCGGAAGCTGCCCGAGCCGTCTACGGGCAAAGCAATACGACGTCGCAAGTTACTCCGATCAGCGTCGATCTTTCCTCACCAGATTTCGACGTTGTCAGGTCCATCAGAGTTTGGGATGTGCGCCACTATAGCTATCGCCGTCGTTCGCGAGAGGGCGATTGTGAGCGCTCGCTTGATCTTGTGGTTGGCAGCTATGACGACAACGTAAGCTTTCAATGGTCCGATCACGCTCCCGCGCCAATCCCAGCCTGGCTGCCCCTTGGCAATCGCTGTGTACCTCCCAGCTACTTCCGCGGCGTTGGTGTCGAGTGGACCGACATATTCGGGTTCAGCGATTACGAACTCATTCGATACTGACGTGCCGGCTCGCGGGTGAACACTTTGCTCCTGCAAAGGCCAGTGGACTTGCCAGCGGTATAGGCAACCAGCCCGTTTGGCCTAGAGGACAACCTAGCCCCAGAAACAAAAAAACCCCGCAAGGCGGGGCCTCAGCGGGGATCTTCTTAAGTCACGTTTGATCACCTGAATTATAGGAAGTTCCCTAAAATCTGACAAGCATAAACGCATTCGTGCGAACGGTTTTTCTTTGTCTTTCGCTGAGGTTCGACCCGCCTTGCTTCCTCAATGAGAAGCACACAATGAAACCAATGAACCATACCGAGTGTTCCGCCCCGCGAAGCTGCGACAACAACTTTTACCTTTGCCAGGTGAGGTCGAAACCATGAGCTTCCGGCAAATCTCATCCGCCCGAAATCACCAAAAAATGCGCTTCCACGACGGTCTTCCCGAGGGCTGGAACCGTGACAGGTTTCGGCAGCTCTGCGTGAGTTATGCCCAGATCAGAGGCGTATCCGCCCAGTGTATTCGCACTTTTGAGATCATCATCGACATGATCTCACCAAGTGCATTCCGCGACCCGTCCCAAGAACCCTTTTGCTACGCGCGCCAGGAAACTCTCATTGCCGGGCGCGGCGTGACAGATCGGACAATCCACAACCATGAACGCGAACTGGAAGCCATTGGATTGATCGAACGCAGGCTTGGCGCAAATGGGTCGCGATGTAAGCGTAAGGGACTTGGCCTGTTCCTGACCCCCGCCCTGAACCTCATTTCTGAAATGCTCGACGCGGAGGTGCAAAGCAAGGCTGAGAAGAAAGAGCATGATGAGTTGCGCGGTGATCGATCACGGCTTTATCAATATGTGAAACACAGCCTGGCGGTGCTTGCGTCACTCCCCTGCCCGCCTGACGGCGCCAGTGACATGATGGATGAGTTTGGGTCCTGGCCCCGTGCCGACAAACTGAAATACCTGTCGTTGGATGAGCTCAGGGCACATGTTCAGGCAGCTCACGACCTTTGGAAAAGGATCGAAGGGCACGTCGCTAAACGAGGTGAAATTTCGGGTGAACCCGAAGCCAGTTTCGGGTGCCATATACAAGATCAAATTGAAGAAAAAATTCTGTCCTGTAACGCCGGTGGCGAAGTGACAATGCCCTCGGCCAATGCCTCGGACCCAGATTGTTCTGGCTCCGGGCCTAACGGCCCTGCGCATTGCTTAGAAAGCAATCATCCGACGGAAACTGAACCGCACAAGGCCAAAAAACTGCCTCGGGTGAACAATCGCATCCTGTATGAATTGGCATCCCCCGATCTGCGCATGCATATCGATAGTGCTGGAGACGGTGAACAGAATCCCAACCCTACCCTCTATGCGATCGAGACCGGCGTTTGCTCCCGGCTCTCGGAAATCGGCACCAATATCTCCGGCTGGCATGCAGCTATCGATCGGTTGACCATAATGGGGGCGATCCTGGCTGGAGTGATCACGGATGCAAGGCTGAGTGACCCAAAGCTACCGCCGGTGGTTAATCCGGGTGGATATCTCCGGGGCATGGTTAAGGCCGATGAACGAGGTGAACTGAACCTGATTTCCAGTTTCATGGGGCTGCTGGCACGAAGAGCCCGAGAGGAGGAGGACGGGCTTCCGCAGGATCACAAGAACCGGATTTAGCCGTGTCGGATTATGCCCGCCAGCTGCTCAATTTACGCGTCTCATCAGCAAGTTTCCGCTCTGTTTCCGTCTCCGGGACAGAACTGTATTCAAATCTGTGATTGGCTACGGGAATTCCCGAGTAGTTTGTTCAGCTTTAGGTTGCTAAGCGGCCTCGACGGCAACGCGGAACAGAAAGACGATCTATGAAAATTGCGGATATTGGCAATTCTGAACTGGATTTCAGGCAAACAGGCGAAGCGCGCCTCCAGGAAATTTGCTCCAGGTTTGGATTGGAGAATGCGTCCTACGCCCATATCGATAAGCATCAAAACGTTGTCCACGGCTGCACCACGTTTCCAGAGGAGTGGGTCAGGTATTACGTCGACAACAATCTGGTTCTGGCCGATCCCCTCATTCGGTTCGGCGCCACCATGATTGCACCAATCGACTGGGCAGTGTTCGACAGCCAGCAGGAACACGCGCCGCTGTTTGATGCCGCCAGAAAATTTGGAGTGGGTCAGCACGGTCTTTCCATTCCGGTTATCAACCCTTTTGGCGAGCGCGGCGTGTTTACCGTCACGTCCAATGCGCCTCGCACAGAATGGGATGCTATGATCGCGAAAATGCTCCCTGCCCTACGTCATGAAGCACAGGTTCTGCATCTGCTCGCCCTTGATGTCATTGAAACCGTGTTCAACTTTCCGTCGGATTCCCTCTCTGGTGATGAGTTGGATGTGTTGAAGATGCTCGCGTCGGGTTTGATACCGTCTGTCATTGCCAGGCAATTGGGGCACGCTTCCCGAACGGTCGATGCGCTGACTGCTTCGATCACCACCAAGCTCAAAAGCCGGACGATCGAACAGGCGGTTGCGCGGGCAGTCAGTACCGGTTTTCTTAAGTGGAGTGATTTCTTTGCCGACCCGGTGGCCGAACTGGTCAATATGGAAAGTCAGCAGCTTTGCGGTGGGATCGTCCGTTGGGGTGGCAGGTCCCACGAGTTGATCAACTTTGAAGACGGCAGACTGGTTCGAAACACTGATAGTTTTCAGCCGGTCCAGATCACGAAGCTCGCGAGAGAATTCAACTTGAGTGCAAACGAGGTGGTCGAGGAACTTGGGTGTAACCGTGATCAAAGATTGTGGATCAGGTATCTCTGAATTCGGCTAAAACGCACTGCTTCGTCTTTGAAAAGACCGAAGGCGCAATTTTCACATAATTTCGCTTCTGCGTTTTAGAATGACTTCATAACCATAGTTATCCGTACCCCAGATGGCGAACATGCGCTTGGCCTTACCAGATGATACGTACCGGCAGTATCCCCAGACCATCGAGGCCTCTTTGTTTATTTAATTGTGAAGCCGGTGTGCGATCATCGAAGGGTAAGAAAAGCTGTTACCCTTGCGCAGGAAGACGACTTCGTTGTCAAGACGCGGCTCGACTTCTACGGTCAGGACAATCGTTTGTTGTTCACCTTCAACGGAATATCTTTCAAACGGCTCTAGCGGGGTGCCCGCACCCAAAACGTAAGCGAGACTGGGTCAGATAGCATTGCCCCGATAGGGTGCTGGACAAAAGCTCATCCTCGAACCGAAGAACTTGGGCTCAACCGATATCAATGCGCGGGGATCAGATTCCTTTGAACGGCGTTGGCGTGCCAATACGATATAGCGGGATATGCAGGGAAGTTTGTTTCTGGATAGTAATGGCAATAAAACACGTTCTTTCGCGCCCAATATTGACTGTTGTTTGCAGCAGCTTATACTACTCAGTAGTATACATGAGGCTTGATATGAGCGTTAAAGCATCAATATCGCTGACTGAGTCACAAGACGCCTACGCGCGGAAGCTTGTCGCCCAAGGTCATTACGCCAGCCTGTCCGCCGTGCTTCAGCATGGGCTTGAACTGATGCGTGAGCAATCGCAAAACACTGACGCACTGCGAGAGCTGCTGGATCAGCGTCGAAACGGAACCTTCACTACTCTCGAAGAGGGCAAGGAGCGTACCAAAGACATGATCGCACGCAAGCGGGCTGCGCGTGGTCTATAAAGTCGTTCGCGCCGAAGAAGTCACCTCAGATCTCGATCTCATATTTGACTATCTTGTTGAAACCGCTGAGCACTTTGGCGAAGATCTGGAAACCGCTTTTCTGCGCGCTGAGAAGCGCGTCATAGAGATTCAGGAGAGCCTCGAAAGCCTGGCGAACGTTCCACATCAAGGCACCCTAAGACCACATCTCGGCAATAACATTCGGAACGTAACCAAGATCAAAGCGATCATTTATTTTGAAGTCGACGATGACAAACTGATCGTACGCGTACTCGCTGTCTTCTATAGTGGTCAAAACCACGATGCGCACATTCTGCTGCGCCTATTGTCCTGACCCCACGCATCCATTGGCCGAGCGATCGGCCGGCAGTTCTCATAAGTCGGCTACCTTTTAATAGCCGAACAGTGCTGAATCTCGAGTGCATTCCTGCGGTTCAAAACTAAGACCTAGCCAAGGATTTCAGTCTGGTTGCCATCAGGGTCATGGAGGAGAGTGGTCCACTCAGAGCTGGATCTGCGCGATTGGTGAGCTTTGGTCATGAGATGGTTGGTGGTTTCCCGATCCTGAAAGACGCAAAAACGTACGGTCTGGGTGTTGGTTTTGTCTCTGGGCTAAAAACTGGTCAGTCAGCGCCGTTAGCGACCCGTCGGCTTCTCGCTCCGCGCCATTGAACTTGCTAGTGGTCGAAAAATTCTACCTAGACGTGGTGATCTGCACCACTGGCGATGGAGCAGATCTGGATGAGTTCTTCGGCCACATGAGTGTGTGGGACAACAAGGGTTGGGCGACCCGACGAAAAGCACATCGGTTCATTGAATAATCGGAATTTGCCCTTTCGTTTTGGTGACCAGGTCCGTCGTGCTCTCAGAGAAAAGGCAACTCGCAAAGCGTTCCGCCAACCGGTCCAGCGCCACGTTTTACCGTGACCCTGTCGCCGGGTTCGGCATCGACCGAGACCAAAGCAAAGCCGATATTCTTTTTCATCCGGAAAGACCAGGCGCACGTCGTCAAATCACCAATTTTTACCCCCCCTTTCTCTATGTCGTTCCAAGTGAATTCTGGATTTGCAGGACTGCCAGCGTCCAGTACAACCCCCAACTGATGCCGTTTCGGCCCCTCATCCGCAATACGGCGCAACGCATCGATCCCAATCGTGTCGTCAGGCACATGCAAGTCCACATATTTGCCCATGCGGACTTCGTAGGGATTGGTCTGTCCATCGGTGTCGCCTCCATAGGAAACGAGACCGCTCTCGACTCGCTCACTCCAGTTGGGGTTCCCTGGACCAATACCGTGTGGCTGGCCGGCCTCTTTGACGATGTTCCAGAGTGCAGTGCCTTTGGCACTATCCATCAGGTAAATCTCGAACCCACCTTGTTTGGACCAGCCCGACCGGGCGACGGCGACCGGAATACCGTCAATTTCGGTTTCCCGGAACCAGAAGTATTTCAGGTCTCGCACCCAATCACCAAAGATCGAGGCAACCACAGTTTCCGCCTTGGGACCCTGCACGGCCAGAGGTGAGACATCAGGCTCACTGACTTCCACATCCAATCCGCGCTCCCGTGCGACGGCTTCGGCCCAGAACCAGATATTGCTGTCCGCGATAGACAGCCAGTAGCGGTCTTGGTCCAGCTTCAGCAGGATTGGATCGTTGATAAGCACGCCATGATGGTTGCAAAGTGGAACATACTTGCCTTGGCCCATCTTGCATTTTGACAGGTCTCGCGGCGCAAGGATTTGCGCCAGACGCCCGGCATCTGGGCCCTTTAGCTGCACTTGCCGCTCTACCGCAACATCCCACATCGAGACATCGTTGATGATGCGCCAGTACTCCTCCTCTGGGCTGCCATAGGAGGTCGGCATCAACATGTGATTGTAAGTTGTCATGGCACACACACCATCGACCAAGGTGGCCTCATAGAAGGGTGATGTGCGCAGACGCGTGGACGGAGAAATAGAGAACATGGCTTGATCGCGATTTAAGGGAGACAAGAGAAGGCCGCCGGTCCGGGTGGAACCGGCGACCCAAGTTCAGTTGACTGGTGCCACTGACGGGGAGAAAGCAGCCTTAGGTAAGCCAGATATTGCGTAGAGTCTGACCAAACCCACCAAGAGTTCCAACCGGATGGGGTGTGTACCCCATAACGTTTTGTGCTGTTGCCTCAAGTTGGTTCTGGAACACGGCGTTCACAAAGCCGCCATCGTCGTTCATCATATGCAACATGTCGCAATACATCTGCGCGCGTTTTGCCTCATCCAATTCGGCGCGGGCCGCCAGGATCATGGAATCGAATTCGTCAGAACCCCACATGGTCTCGTTCCAACTGCCACCCTTCATGTGAGCGATGGTCAGGAAGGCATCGACAGTAGGTCGAGCGTTCCAGCCCGACATGGTCATTGGTTTCTGCATCCAGGTGTGGGTCCAGTACCCGTCCGATGGGGTTTTTATCACATTTACATCTACCGCTCCCTTTGCAGATTGCTGGAAAGTCAAGGCAATGTCGTTTGCCGAATTCCCAGCAGTCTCGGACGTATGGAGGTCGAAGCCCGAAACCCCTGCCTTGTCGAAGTAGAACTTTGCCTTGTCGGGATCGTATTCGGCAGGCTTTACGTCCGGGCACCAGTACTTGTAGGTCGGGCCAATCGGTGTGTCTGCTGAAATAGTACCTATTCCCTTGAACACCTGGTTCAAAACAAGTTCGCGGTCCAACGCGTGTTTGACACCTTTACGGAAATTCGCGTCATTTGTCGGAGCGCGGTCCACCATCATCACCATGTTGGTAAACGAACCAGTCGGCGTATTGTGAAGCGTCACAGCGTCGTTGGAGTTGAGCTGATCAACAGCGAAGGCCGGAACGTCGTATACGGAGTCTACATCCCCCGCTAACAACGCGCTCAACATTGCGTTTGCGTCCGGAACAGGGATGAAATCCAAGCCATCTAGGTAAGGCTTACCGTCCTCATAGTAGTTTTCGAAACGTTCGAAAACCACTCGCTCGCCGGGAATGAATTCCATCACCTTGAACGGGCCGGAGCCAATTGCATTCGTGAAATCGCTGTGCCCGGCTGGATGGATGGACAGATGGTAGTCTGACATGATCACCGGCAGGTCTGCATTGCCGGAGGACAAGGTGATCTTTACGGTCATAGCATCGGGTGCATCGATTGCAGTGACTGTCGAAAGCAGAGCCTTGGCAGGCGATTCCGAACCCTCGGCAATGTGGCGCGACAGGCTTTCGACTACATCGGCTGAGGTGACGTTCTGACCGTTGTGGAAAACTAGGCCAGCGCGCAACTTGAATGTCCATTCGGTCGCTGCATCGTTGACACTCCATTCCTCTGCAGCGTCGCCTTCGACCTCAAGCGAGGGTAGCAAACGAGTCAATCGCTGGTAGACGCAATTGCCGTAGACTGCATCCGAAGTATCCGTCATCCTGACGGGCTCTAGGGTATCATCGGTGTTGCCCTGCGCGATCCGCAGCCAGCCACCGCGTGTTGGCGACTGAGCGTATGCGGGACCAGCCTGGGCAAGAATGCTGCTGGCTGTGGGCACCAATAAACCAAAAGCGCCTGCGCGTTTGAAAAAACCGCGACGACTGAGCGATCCCGCCTTATATTGGCGTACCAAGCTATCGATGTCGGACATTTTTTCCTCCCAGATGACCGATGCGGGTTGCACCCGCTGTTCATCGAAGTTTGAGCGGACGGCACCCTGTACACAAACAACCGATTCCATGACATTGCCATAACTGAGGTTATGGAAATGTCAGCAGACTTCGAAAAGCCCAGCCGCACCCATACCACCGCCAACGCACATGGTGACGACCACATATCGAACCCCGCGCCGCTTCGCCTCAATCAACGCGTGGCCAACCAACCGGGAGCCAGTCATTCCATAGGGGTGACCGACGGAAATCGCGCCGCCATTCACGTTTAGCCTTTCGGGGTCAACACCCAGCTGATCCCGGCAGGGAATGGCCTGGGCTGCGAATGCCTCGTTCAATTCCCAAAGACCAACGTCATCCACTTTCAATCCGGCACGCTCCAGTAGCTTTGGAACAGCATAAACTGGTCCCATGCCCATCTCCTCCGGAGCGCAACCTGCCACAGCAAGGCCCCGGTATACGCCTAGTGGAGCGACGCCGCGCCGTTCGGCCATACGGGCCGACATCAGCACACAGGCCGATGCCCCGTCGGACAATTGGCTCGCGTTTCCTGCGGTCACGACACCGGCTTCAACAACCGGCTTCAGCCCCGCAAGCGTTTCGATTGTCGTTCCCGGCCGGTTGCCTTCGTCCTGCCTAACCGTAACGGATTCTTCGGTAATTTCGCCAGATTCACGGTTTTTGACCAGCTTGGTCGCTGTTACAGGTACGATTTCATCGTCGAATGCTCCTGCAGCCTGGGCGGCGGCCGTGCGTGTTTGCGACAGTGCCGCGAATTCATCCTGTGCCTCACGAGTTACCCCGTGCAGACGCGCTACATTTTCGGCGGTTACAAGCATCGGCATATACGCGTGCTCTGAGGCTTGGACTACGGCTGGGTCTTTTTCGTCCATGACCCAGTCGAAATACCTGGCCTGCACCGCGGAAATGTTCTCTTGTCCTCCCGCCACGACAATGCCCATTCCGTCGACCGAAATCTGTTTTGCCGCTGTGGCAATGGCCATCAGGCCCGAGGCACATTGACGATCGAGAGTCTGGGCTGCAGCCGTTGCCGGGAGACCACCTGCAAGCGCTGCCAGGCGGGCGATGTTCAGGCCGGCAGTCCCAGCGGTCAGGACCGATCCCAGCACCACATCTTCTACCTCTGCTGGATCGATACCGGCCCGACTGACGGCGGCTCGTATGGCGTGTCCAGCGAGTGTCGGCGACTTCGAGTTATTGAAGGCACCCTTGAAAGCCAACCCTATGGGTGTTCGAGCGGTTGATACGACAACGACATCTTTCATATCACGAACCTTCCTATTAGATGAACCGGGCCCTAAGGGCCTTCTTGTCCAGTTTGCCAACCGACGTTCTTGGCAAGCTGTCGGTAAATTCAATCCGGTCTGGGATCGCCCATTTCGAAATCGCCCCTTGGTCAACCGCCACATCGAACGCCATACGAAGACGGTCGTAGGTTTTTTCGGTTTCATCACAGCAGGTAACAATCAGCATAGGGCGTTCCCCCCATTTCGTGTCTGGAACGCCAATGGCGGCCGCTTCACTCACACCTTCAACGGTGCTCGCTAGGTTTTCCAATTCAAGCGAAGACACCCATTCGCCTCCGGTCTTGATCACATCTTTAACCCGGTCGGAGATCCGCAACGTGCCCGTTTCGTCGATGAACCCGACATCTCCAGTATGCAGCCAGCCGCCTTGCCAAAGTGCCTCCGTCCCGGCCTCGTTTTTCAGATAACCTTGAGTTAGCCAGGGCGCGCGCGCCACAATTTCTCCCGTCGTCCTTCCATCGCGAGGGGCATCGTTCATATCCCCATCAACCACACGGATTTGCACAAATGGCGCGGGTTTTCCTGTTGCAATCCGAGCGCTCAGCGGTGTTTGCGGGTCCCGCGTGGCCATCATGTCCGCCACTGTCAGGAACGGACAGGTCTCTGACATGCCATAGGCAGCGTGCACGTCAACTCCGTGCTCTAATGCCTGCCTTGCCAGACCTTCGGACAGAGCAGAACCGCCTATGATGACCTTCCAGTTGCTGAGATCTGTTTGCGCGACTTCAGGTGCATTCAGAAGCATCGCAAGTATCGTCGGTACACAATGCGAGAACGTAACACCGTGCTTTTCGATTAGCCCCAACAGGCGGGCGGGATCGTAACGACCAGGATAGACTTGTTTAAGGCCCATCAATGTGGCGACATAGGGTATGCCCCAACCATGCACATGAAACAGCGGGGTTATCGGCATGTAGACATCGCTCCGGTTCAGCCCGCCGCCAGGTACCGGGCCTAACCCGGCCGCGACCGCCATTGTGTGCAAAACCAGTTGGCGCTGGGAGTAGCTGACCCCCTTGGGATCACCTGTGGTACCGGTCGTGTAGAAAAGCGTCGCTCGGATATTCTCGTCAAAATCCGGGAATTCTTGCTCCGGTTCGCACTGCTGCAGCAGGGCCTCGTACTCGCCTTCCGAGGACTCCACCTCGGGGAACACCCCATCGTCGCTGAGGATTACCAACCGCCAAGGCCGCTCGATCCGCTCAGAGATCTCGAGTAGAAGTGGCAAAAAGTCGACGTGGCACAGGATTACGTCGTCCTCTGCATGGTTGATCGTGTAGAGGATCTGATCCGGCGACAATCGGATGTTCACGGTATGCAGCGTGGCCCCGATCATCGGAATAGCAAAGAAACACTCGAGATACCGATGGCTGTCCCAATCCAGAACGGCCACAACGCTACCCTCACCCACGCCAAGTGAGCGCAACGCCCCTGCAGCCTGGCCGACGCGCCTGGCAAAAGTGCGGTAGTCATACCGCTTCGTATCGGCGTGTACGATCTCCTGATCTGGCGTGTTTGCCAGCGGCGTGGCGAGGATTTGCTTGATCAACAATGGGTAGGAATAGGCAGTCATGGGCATCTCCGATCGCCCCAGTCTTTGCGTTCTCCAGCCCTGCGGAACAAACAACAAAATCTCGGTCTTTGCCCAAACAAAAGAATACACATGCCTTTGCTATAACCAAAACGACCCCAATCTGGTCGCTATGGTTGTTTGTCTCGCTTCAAGCTTGCGCCGAATATGCCGGAAGCCTTGAAGGGAGGACCAAGGTGTACCGAATTATTCTGACCCGCCTGGCTCAGGGTTTACTAACCTTGCTCCTTGCTTCCATCATTATCTTCGGCGCGACGGAAATCCTTCCGGGCGACGTTGCTGAAGCCATTCTAGGACAAAGCCGCACCGAAGAATCGCTTGCCGCGCTTCGCGAAGAGATGGGACTCAACCGCCCTGCAGTAGTGCGTTATCTCGATTGGCTGGGCGGTATGATTCAAGGGGATCTGGGGACATCATTGGCCACCAAGCGACCTGTGGCTGACATGATAGAAAGCCGTATGTGGAACACTCTGCGGCTTGCGCTTTTGGCAGCGGCAATCTCGGTTCCGATGTCTTTGGCTCTTGGCCTTTGGTCTGCGATGCGCGCCGGTGGCCGGATCGACAAAACTCTTGCCATGACCACACTTGCGTTGATTGCAGTGCCTGAATTCTTCATTGGTCTCATTCTGATGAAAGTTTTTGCAGTCGAACTAAAGTGGCTCTCCGCGTCGGCCAACACGCGGCCCTACTTTGATTTCTGGCAGAATGTCCGGGCCTTGGCTCTCCCCGTGGCCACCCTCAGTTTTGCCGTTCTGGCGCACATGATGCGGATGACACGTTCGTCCGTCATCAACATCTTCACCTCCCCATACTTGGAGATGGCAGCACTCAAGGGCTTGCCCAAGCGTAGGCTGGTTTTGCGCCACGCGCTGCCTAACGCGCTGTCGCCGATCTTCACGGTTATTGCACTTAATCTGAGTTACATGGTGTCTGGTGTCATTATCGTTGAAACCGTGTTTGGCGTACCCGGCTTAACGCGGCTTCTGGTCGACGGTGTCACTCTGAGGGACATTCCACTCATCCAGGCCTGTGCAATGATTTTTGGCACTGTCTATATCCTTCTGAATCTACTGGCCGACGTCCTGTCCATCATGGCGAACCCGCGCTTAAGGTACCCAAAATGAGCGAAGCAACCGATATCCCCACTCCCCGGGCCTCCGTCTTTGCGGGCCTGCGCCTGACCTGGACTGCAGGTATTGCCGGCGCGGTGCTGCTGTTCTGGCTCATCCTTGCGTTTTTTGGGCCATGGATCGCACCCCATGGTGAAGCCGAAATCATCTCAGGCCAGACCTTTGCACCAATAGGCGAAGGCGGTTTGCTGGGTACTGACAAGCTGGGACGAGATGTATTGTCCCGCCTGATCTATGGAGTACGTACAACGCTGTTGCTGGCGCTTGTCACCACCATGATCTCTTTTTTATTCGGCGTCGCACTCGGTTTTGCCGCCGCGATTCTGAGAGGCTGGTTCGATATCGTAGTAAGCCGCGTTGTCGAGGCATTCATGGCTTTCCCCTCCACCCTATTGGCTTTGGTTGTCATAGGCGCCTTCGGTACTTCTATCACAGTGCTTGTTCTGACTGTTGGGTTGGTCCTCTCGACCAGCGTATTCCGTGTCTCTCGAGCACTTGGTTATGACATCGGCGTTATGGATTTTGTCGAGGCTGCCCGTGCGCGGGGCGAAGGCACCTGGTGGATTCTGACACGTGAGATCTTACCCAATTCCATGGCCCCCTTGATTGCCGAGTTTGGCCTTCGATTCACCTTTTCGATCCTGTTCCTTTCGGGCCTGTCGTTTCTTGGCCTAGGAGTGCAAGAACCTGCGGCCGACTGGGGGCTCATGGTGCAGGAAAACGTGGGTGGGCTGTTCCTCGGTTCGTCCGCAGCGCTTATACCAGCTGCATGCATTGCCTCCTTGACCGTTTCCATGAACCTGCTTGTTGACTGGTTCCAACAGCGCCAGCAAGGCGAAACTGTTCTGGAGAAGATCGACCAATGACCGACATTCTGACCATTAAGGACCTGCGCGTCGAGGGACGCCCCCCAGGCGGTAACTATGTGCCAATTGTCAAGGGCGTGTCCATGAGCGTCGCCAAGGGCGAGGTGTTGGCACTCATTGGCGAAAGCGGCTCGGGCAAATCTACGATCTCTCTGGCATCAATGGGCTTTGCCCGCCCCGGCTGTCGCATCTCAGGGGGTGAAGTCTGGCTGAACGGACGGGACATTATGAAATTACCCCCACGCGACCGCCACAGCTTGCGCGGGGACGAAGTGTCTTACGTGGCACAATCGGCGGCAGCCAGCTTCAATCCTGCGCTTAGGATCGGCAAGCAAGTTGTCGAGGCACCTCTTTGGCATGGCACCGGAGATGCCGAAACTCTGACCGCGAATGCAATAGAGCTTTACCGCAAACTTGACTTGCCCGCCGCGGAAACCGTCGGCGACAAGTTTCCACATCAGGTTTCGGGCGGTCAGTTGCAGCGCTTGATGGCTGCAATGGCCATGTCCTGTGGACCCGACCTTCTGATACTCGACGAACCCACCACTGCGCTTGACGTAACGACCCAGATCGAGGTGCTGAAAGCCTTTAAGGACATTATCCGCGATCAGGGTACCGCCGCGATTTATGTCACACATGATCTCGCCGTAGTCTCGCAGGTGGCTGACCGAATTCTAGTGCTAAAAAACGGCGAGATGGTCGAGGAAGGCACAACGGATCAGATCTTGCATCACCCACAGCACGAGTACACTCGCACACTGATGGAGGCTGTCCGTCCTGCTCCACACTTGGTGGATCACGTGGAGACAGATCTGACTCAGAGGCCGGTGATTTCGGCACGGAACGTGACTGCGGGTTATGGAGCTCTGACCATTCTCTCTGATGTATCCGTCGATGTACCTGCCGCTTCGGTCGTGGGCGTAATTGGCGAAAGTGGTTGTGGAAAAAGCACACTTGCCCGAGTTGTTGCGGGCCTCACACCGTTAAAGGGCGGAGAAGTCCAACTCGATGGCAATACCGCCGCTCCAGCAGTGAAGGATCGGTCGATCGAAACGCTCAAGGATTGCCAGATCGTCTTTCAAATGGCTGACACGGCGCTAAATCCTCGGCAACGGATCAGCGATATCCTGGGCCGTCCTCTGGAATTCTATCTGAACCTCAAGGGGCGCGCACGCGCGCAGAAGGTCGGCGACCTTTTGGAACTGGTCGATCTTCCTCGCGATTTCGCCTCCCGCTATCCCGGAGAGCTGTCTGGTGGGCAAAAGCAACGCATTAATCTCGCTCGCGCGCTTGCCGCCGAGCCCAAGGTGATCCTTTGTGACGAGGTGACTTCGGCGCTGGACACCGTGGTGGCCGCAGGTGTGATCGAACTCCTGAAATCGCTGAAGGACAAACTGGGCGTCGCCTACATGTTCATCAGTCACGATCTTTCCACCGTAGCTTCTTTCGCCGATGAGGTGGTTGTACTATATGCCGGACGTGTCGTCGAAAAGGGACCATCAAAAGCGGTTTTTCGCCCGCCTTTTCACCCCTACACAAAGCTGTTGCTATCTTCGGTGCCCGAGATGCGCCAAGGCTGGCTGGAAGGCGTGGCAGATACAAGCGAGGCAAAGGCGGCTAGCGCTGGCAGCGTCGAAATCGGTGCGCGGGGCTGCCCCTTCGCCAACCGCTGCACCCATATCATTGCGGGAACATGTGATACTCGGACTCCACCTTTGCATGACCTACCCGGTGGATTGAGCATCGCTTGCCATTTGACCCAGACGAACCTGCCCCTGGACTGACGTCGCCTCAGTCCGCCAGCGCCTGGTAACTCAGAACTCTCAGCTCACGGCGCAGGGTATAGGCGCTCGAAGGAATTAGCTGCGTCATAAGTATCACAGTCATCTCCTCGATCGGGTCCACCCAAAAGGCGGTCGAGGCCATACCGCCCCAGGCAAATTCACCGGGTGAGCCGATGATCTTGGCCCGCGCCGGGTCTAACATCACCGACACACCGAGTCCGAAGCCAACCCCCTCAAAGGTAGTTTCGCTGAAATGAGCCTGTCCCCGGCTCGCCAAATCGCCGCCCATGTGATTGCATACCATTAGATCAAAAGCTTTGCGCCCCAGTAACCTGCCTCCGTCACATCTGCCGCGCCGAAGAAGCATCGTTGCAAAACGCTGGTAGTCGTCCATTGTGGAGAGCAACCCACCGCCCCCGCTTTCCAAGGTAACCGGCGCAATGAAACCTTTCTGATCATCAGAAGCAACAAAGCCGCCTGGCGCGCGGTCATAGAGCGTGGCCAAGCGGCCAGACTTATCGGCCGATACGGCGAAGCCTGTGTCCACCATTCCGAGCGGATCAAAGATCCGTGTCTTAAGAAATTCGCCGAGAGGCTGACCACTGATAACCTCGATCAAATGGCCGAGAACATCCGTCGAAAGGCCATAAAACCAACGGTCACCCGGCTGAAAGGCCAAGGGAAAACTCGCTAGCACTTCAACAGCTTCCGCCATCGTCGTAAGACCTCTGTCAAAGTCGAGACCGCTATCCGAAAGGGCACGCTCCAGCTCGTTTCCCTGCGGATCACCATAGACGATCCCCGCCTGGTGTGTGAGAAGATCATGGATTGTAATACCCCGGTCAGCTGGCTCGGTCTCGTTCAGAGTGTGACCAGGACCCTTCCAGACCTGCGGGTTTGCGAAATCTGGGAGAAAGTCGCAAACAGGCTGATCCAGTTGAAACGCCCCTTCTTCATAGAGCATAAGCAGGGCGAGCGAGGTCACAGGTTTGGTCATCGAATAGATGCGCCAAATAGTATCAGGTAATACAGGCCGCTTCGACTTTGCATCGGCAAATCCCGCACGCTCCGAAAAACATATCTTTCCCCGGCGAAATATTTGCACAGCCAGACCAGAAAGGCGTCCGTCATGCACATGGGCGTTCATCCAATTGGTGATGCGCGACAGCTTAATCGGGTCTAATCCCAAGGTATCTTCTGGTTGCAAGTCGTCAGCTCCATATTGTCTCAACGTCAATCTGCACCGAGATTCTCTTGGCGTTCAAGCGATAGATAATCTATCTATAACCTAACTGAAATTATGCTTGAGTTGGCCATGAGTACACGGCGACTTCCCCACCTGACCTGGCTGCGCGCATTCGAAGCGTCGGCCAGGCATCTGAGCTTTACCCATGCGGCGCAGGAACTGAACCTGACACAAGCAGCGATCAGCAAACAAGTGAAATTGCTGGAGCATTACTTGCGCGAGCCACTTTTTGAGCGCAAACCCAGAAGTCTGGTCCTGACCAAAGTGGGCGCCGCCTATCTACCGAAGGTCAGAGACGGCTTTGAGCGCCTGGCCGCGGGAACCGAGGAAGTGTTTGGCCTGCGGCGCTCCGAAGTCCTGACCGTGCGGGCGCCGGTCGGGTATTCAGTTAACTGGATCGCGCCGCGACTTCAGGGATTCTTTGACTGCCACCCGGACACTGAAGTGCGTCTGGTCTCAAGTGTATGGGGAGATCAGTTCGACAATGAGCGGTTTGATCTCGATATCCAATACGGCACAGGGAAGTGGCCAGGATACAAAGCCGACCGGTTAACTTGGGAGGTGATCAAACCGGTTTGCTCTCCAATTTTGCTTGAGGGTTCCAAAGCGATCCGCAAACCAGATGATCTTGCCCACCATCGCCTGCTACACGTGCTCGGTTACGAGGAGGGTTGGGCTGACTGGTTGCGTTATGCAAAGGCAAGAGGTGTCAACTCGGGCCAGGGGTTACAGTTCGACACCTCGCTGCTTGCTTTCGAGTTTGCCTCTCGTGGTGGCGGTGTAGCTTTAGCACGGTCCTCAATGTGCGGCGTCGAGATCGAGCGCGGACGACTTGTTGAACCCTTCGAGCTCGAAGCGCCCCTGCAGGAGGCTTTCTACTTGATCGCACCGGAAGCGGATCGCGACCATCCTGATGCCCAAAATTTTCGCGAGTGGCTGATCGAGACGTCAGAAAACGACCTCGAAAACAAGCGCATTCGAGAGACCTATCCGGCTTGAAGCCGCACGCCTGCGTCAAGACGAATGGTCTCGCCGTTCAGCATTGGGTTTTGTATGATGTTAACGGCAAGGCGCCCAAATTCCGCGGGCTCGCCAAACCTGTTTGGAAACATCCGGCCATCTAGCATCCCGTCGATTACCTCCTGCGGAATATGATCAGCGATCGGAGTGCGAAACAATCCGGGCGCAATTGTCATGACCCGCACTCCGCGGGGCATGAATTCACGGGCGGCCTGCAATGTCAGACTGGCAATCGCGCCCTTTGAAGCCACATAAGCCCCCTGCCCAATTTGACCCTCGATTGAAGTAATCGAGCCTGTGTTGATGATAATCCCGCGCTCGCCATCTTGATTGAGCGGCTCCTGCTGCATCATCCGGGCTGCGCATTTCGTCATGACGCTGACGGTTCCCATCAGGTTGACGTTGATCACCCTCGCGAAAGCTTCCATATCAACTGGACCGTCCCGTCCGACAAGTCGCATACCGCCGGGGATGCCCGCACAGTTGACAACTATGCGAATTGGTCCGCTCCGGTCTTCGGCCAGATCCAAAGCGGCCTCGACCGCAGAACTGTTGATAACATCACAACCTACGCCAAGCGCGCCGATTTCCGCTGCCGCGTTTTTTACCCGAACTTCATCGAGGTCCAGCAAGGTAACTCGTGCTCCGGCTTTGCTGAGCGCCTGTGCAGTAGCAAGCCCCAGTCCTGATCCTGCCCCGGTCACGATCGCAGATAGTCCTTCAATATCCATGCGTGATAATCTCCGTTTGTTCAGAACTTCTTAACCCAGAACCAGAAGGTAAACATCGAAGTTCTATTTACCCTTTGGCCAACCAAAAAACACTTTGCCTCCGCGTGCAGTGCAATACGTCGGGACGGTCGGGTCACAAACCTGCGCTGTTGTTTCGAACAATTGCTCCGCGATAAGCAACTTCAGGCGGGTTTTGTCACACCCGCGACACGCCTTGTTGACAACTTCGGCAAGATATCCCGTCAGACGCAAATGCCGCGCTGAGAAGAAGTTCAGTTTAGGTGATCGAAACTGGATGATCGAAGAGTGGGTCGGATCGCTCTAAAAGATTCGGCCCAGGTCAAGGACTGCAAAGCGGCCATTCCGTGCCTTCCCCGCTGACACTTAGCTCGGCAACTGCAAACCCGTCAAATGACAGAAAGGCAGACGTCTCGAAGCGTTGTGGCCAGCTCTCCCATATAGGTGTCATCGTAACCCGAGTCATTCTCCAGCACACTTAAGAATGCACAGCTGGTGCCGGTGACCATATCCACCATGAGGAACTGCCCTCCATAGCCAGCATGACCGATAAATCGACCGTCGGTCATGGTCTGGTTTGAGTACTTGAGCCAATTCTTGGGTGATGTCATCGCTGGCGCGCGGCGGATCAGAGTTTCTTGCAGGAAACCGATGTTGGCCATAGGTCGACCGTGCAGGTCGCGGCCTTCCCGCGCCAGTAGCAACCCGAACCGCGCGAGGTCGCGCACGCTTAGACAACCGCCACCGGAAAAAGCTGGGTGCCCGTCCTTGCTGAGGCTGATGTGCAACGCGCCCTCGTATCCTGCGGCATCAGCAATCTCTTCAATTTGTTCAGCCATTGGAATGGGCGAAACCTCGGCCGCTATCAGGGTCAGGACATCCGTGTTCGCGGATTTATAGTCGGCTTGTCGCACCCCCGAGTTTGCCCTGAAACCAGTGATCGAGGCCGCAAATTCCGCAAGCGTGATTTCCTTCTCACCCTCGCCGGGCAAGCGCCAACCCAGAGCGACCTCTTCAGTATAGCAGTCGGCATCGGGGTCCGCATAATCCTCGGTGAAGTCGTTATCGACATTCATATCGAGCAAAGATTGAATGCTGGCCTCGGCATACCCGCTGCCGATACCCGGCAGATAGTCGCGGACCTGCGCGTCCAATGACAACAGCCCCTGTGCAAGCAGACGACCCATGATTAAGTGGATGTGTAGCTTTGTCACCGACTGGATGGAATGCGGCGCTGAAGTCGAAAAATCATCTGCGGCTTTTTCCAGAATGATCTTGTCGTTCTTTAAACAGCAGAACGCAGAGAACGCCGGATGGGCAAGCATTTGTTCCAGTTCAGGCACACGGGCGCACAGATTTTGCTCGGCGGCTTCCAGCTGCAAAACCTCTCTGGAACGCACCATGAGACATCGGCGGAACAGCCGATATGCGTTGTGGAACCCATGCCGGCGAAATTCCGGCTGGTTCCACCGTTGCTTGTTGTCGTCTCCAACAGCCAGATCGGGATTGGGTATGATCCTATTCCTGCTCATGACCGAGGCACCTGGATCAAGGCATCAACAGCGACGATGTGATCTGGGTAGACAAACATCGGGTTGATCTCGACCTCTGCGACCTGGCTGCGCGCCTCTAGGAACGCCGCACAAAACCGGTGCAGCGCATCCGAAATTCGCGGAATGTCCGCCTTTTGACTGCCCCGGTACCCTTCCAACAATCGAGCTACACGGAGCGAACACAATGCGCGCTCGATTTCGTCTTTTGAGGCAGGCAACAATACAGTGCGCGCGTCTCGGACCAACTCGGTCAAAACTCCGCCGCTACCAATCACCAAGCTGGGACCAAATTGCGGATCAGCACGCAGCGTGACGATCAGCTCTGCAAGCGGCTTGGGCGACATGGCTTCGATCAGGAAGCGATCCGTCACCGCCGCGCGGTCATAAGCCGCAACCGTTGCCGTCATTGCCTTGATCGCCGAGGACAGCCCCTCCGCATCCTTGATCCCCAAAGCGACCGCGCCCGCTTCGGTCTTGTGAGGTAAGCTTGGTGACATCATTTTCAGCGCGACCGGATAGCCGATATCCTGCGCAACGCCAGCTGCCTCGGCCGCGTTGCAGACATGTCCGTTTGGCACAGCAACAGCCCTTTGCCTGAGCCAGGATTTACCTTTGTCTTCGGTCAATACTACTGGGTTCGGGATAGTTGCACCGGGTCGCAAGGCAGCAGGCCGGTCAATCCTTGTCCGCGCCCTTGCTTCGGACCACCAAATTGCGTCGCGCATGGCATTCAACGTCTCATGAATACCCTGCATAGGTGCAACCCCCAGTTCTATGAGATGCCTGCGGGTTCCACGATCAAGATTTTCAGGTAAGGTCGCGCAGATCGCTGCCGGGACGGAGTGTTCCTGAGCGGCCTGCGCAAAAGCTGCAGCATCGTTCTGGTAGTAGATCTTGGACGCGTCCAACCCTTCTGCCGGGTAGTCCTGTACCAGAACAGCCAGATCCGCGTTAAGGGCCGATAGCGCCGTGGCAAAAACCGGGTAAGTCTTATCGCCCTGTCCCCAGATCGGGGTCGTATAATCCAGCGGGTTGGAAACCGTCGCAATCTCAGGCAGCAAACTGGTCAGGCTTTCCTGCCCTGCAGAGCCCACTTTGGGAAAGCACACACCAATCCTTTCCGAGTGATCTGCGAGCATCGTCGCCCCGCCCCCAGAACAGGTAAAGCCAGCGACACGCCTGCCTTGCGGCGCGCCTGCTACGCAGAGGTACTTCAGCGTTTCCAGAAACTGCGACGGGCTGGTGACGTCGATCACCCCGGTGCGATCAAACAGTGCCTGATAAAGCTCGCTCGAACCGGACAGAGAGCCGGTGTGACTGACCGTCAGAGTCGCCCCAATGGCGGAATTGCCGGTCTTTAGTGCGACAACCGGAACCCCCCGAT
The DNA here is from genome assembly GCF_900182615.1 of Ruegeria faecimaris. GTDB lineage: Bacteria > Pseudomonadota > Alphaproteobacteria > Rhodobacterales > Rhodobacteraceae > Ruegeria > Ruegeria faecimaris. Next base: position 101,060 of record NZ_FXTE01000011.1, read on the forward strand.
CCAGGGCTTTCAGCGCGGCGCGTTCAAAAGCAGCAATGTCACGCAACCCTTCGACGTGCAATCCAATGGCGCGCACAGCCGGGTCTTCAGCAAAGGCATCCAGGAATTCCTCAATCCCCAAGACCGCCTGATTGCCTGCAGAAACCATGTAGGCCATTGGCAATGAACGCGCACTCATGGTGATGTCGGATGAGAACATACCGGACTGGGTAACGATCGCTGCACCGTATCCCGGCGACCAGCCGCCATGTTCAAATGACCAAAGAGCGGCATTGTCGACATAGTTGATCATGCCATAACAGTTTGGGCCGATCAGAGCCATATCACCGGCGGCTTCGATCAGATCTCGTTCCGATTGTATGTCGCCAGTTTCCTTGAAGCCCGCGGAAAAACAAACGACACCACCTGCACCCATCTGTTCCAATTCTCTCAGGGCATCAGTCACCCCGGCCGCAGGGATAGCGAGATAGACGGCATCAGGTGGCTCCGGCAGGTCCGAGATGCAGGGAACACAGCCCACGCCATCCAGATCGGCGCGTTTGGGATTAACGGCCCACATTTTCCCTTGAAATCCACGCCGACGCGCTTCGCGCACGGCAATAGTCGCATCGCGTCCGCCAATAAATGCGATATGGCGCGGCTTTAAAAGACGCTCGAGGTTTTCGCGCCGCGCCGGTGTCATGCGCCAAGAGGCCTCAGGATGGACCTGGTGATGATATGGCGCTGGATTTCGCTGGTGCCGTCCCAAATCCGCTCCAATCGGCTATCGCGCCAAAACCTTTGGATCGGCATTTCCTCCATCAGTCCCATACCACCAAATATCTGCACGGCATCATCGGCAATCTTGTTGAGCATCTCTGAGCAATAAACCTTGACCATTGCCGCATCTGCATCACCCATGACACCCGCTTCGGCGCGCGCAACGGCGTCTTGCACCATCAGATCGGCCGCGCGCAAAGTCATTGCACCGTCTGCCAGACGGAAGCCGGTGGCCTGAAACGTACCGATCGGTTTGCCGAATTGCTTGCGCGTTGCGGCCCAGTCGGTCGCCAGGTCGAGGATGCGCTCGGCCTTTCCGCAGCAGGTCGTGCCGACCCAGATGCGCCCCATGCCGAGCCACTTTCCCGACAGCTCGAGCCCGCGACCCTCTTCGCCCAGGATCTGGTCTGGACCAAGGCGCACATTGTCGAAACTCAACTCAAAAGTCTTGTAACCGCGATAGCTGACGCAATGCGTCCCTTCGCGGCAGTCGAACCCCGGAAGGCCCACATCGACCAGAAAAGCCGTCACCCGTTTGCGTGGGCCGTGTGGTGTTTCATCTGTACCAGTTGCCGCAAAGACAATCGCGAAATCCGGCATGCAGGGACCGGAGATAAAGTGCTTGGATCCATTCAGGATCCAGTCGTCCCCATCGCGTATCGCATTGGTTTTCATCCCCATGACATCCGAACCTGCGTCAGGCTCTGTCAGGGCAAAGAGCTCACGCTTTTCACCGCGCACGGCAGGATACAAGTATCGCTCGCGCTGATCCCCTTCGCAGGCCATCAGCAATTCCGTGGGGCGTGCCGCCCAGCTTTGTAGCGCATGGCTTGTGCGGCCGTATTCCCGCTCGATCAGCGACATCGGCCCATATCCCAGCCCTCCGCCGCCGACCTCTTCGGGCAGGTTGCAGGCGAAGAGGCCCAATTCATGCGACTTCGCCTCGATCTGGCGGCCGATCTCCTCGGGCACATAGCCTAGGCGATCCACCTTTTCTTCATGCGGATACATCTCTGTTTCGACAAATCGGCGAACCGTTTTGACCAGCAGGTCTGTTTCGTGACTGGTTTCCAGATTCATGGCAGCCTCATTCATTCTGCCTGAGCCCGTGCGTTTCGCCGCGACAGTACCGCAGAGACGGCAAAGGCAATCAGGGTGATGGCAATCAGGATCACGGCAGCGGCAGCCACTGTCGGATCGGTGTTTTCACGGATGCCGTTCCACATGCGGCGCGGCAGCGTGTAGACGCTGTATTTCGAGATGAACAAGGTCACCACGATTTCATCCCAGCTGAGGATAAAGGCAAAAAGCGCCCCGGCAAAAACCCCCGGCCTGATCGAAGGCAGGATCACCCGGCGCATGGTGGTCCAGTTAGAGGCCCCGAGATTCTTGGAGGCTTGTTCAAGCTTAGGATCAAACGTTGCCAAGGACGCGCTGACCGTGATCAGCACCATAGGGGCCGCCAGGATCGTATGTGCAAGTATCAAACCGGCGTAGCTGTCCAATAGACCCAGAGGGATCCATAGCCGATAAAACGCCATGGCGGAAATAATCTGCGGTATGATCAATGGAAGCAGCAGAAAGGCGCGAACCAATTCACTATATCGCGACGAAACCCGCCACAGCCCGATCGCACATAGCGTGCCCAAAAGCGTAGCCAGCGCGGAACAGGAAACGGCAATTACGCCACTTTGGAAAAAGCTCGAAAGCCATTCCTCACTGGTGAACAGCTTCTCGAAATGGCGCAGAGAATACTCTCCCTGTGGCATGGACAAAAAGCGTTTCGGCGTAAGTGAGACAGGGATGGCAATCAGGGCCGGGGTCACCAGAAACAACAGCAGCACCCAGGCTCCCACGCGGTTGAAAAACGAGAAAAGGCCCGGCTTCATCGCGCTGCCCCCCCGAACACCGTGCTCAGTTTCATGAACCGCGACATGATCCAAAGCATCACCAAAACACCAATCAGCATAATGGCCGCCAACATCGCCGCCGTGCCCCATTTCAAGGTCACCAGCAACTGAACCGAGATGTATTCCGCCACCATCAGCACCTTGCCGCCGCCCAATACCGCCGGGGTCACATAAAACCCAAGGCTGAGGATGAAGACCAACAGGGTCGAAGCCACAAGCCCCGGCATGGTCATCGGCAGGTAGACGCGCCAGAATGTCTGGCTTCCGCTGGCCCCCAGGTTGCGCGAAGCGTCCATCACCCTCTGATCAATGGATTGCATCGAGACCAGCAGTGGCAACACCGCATAGGGGATCATGTAATGCACCATTCCGATCAGAACACCCAACTCATTGCGCATGAAGGCGACGGGTTCGGCAATCAGGCCGATGTCCTCAAGCGTGACATTGACCAATCCTTTGCGTCCCAGCAGCATGAGCCAGGCGAAGGTGCGTACGAGAATGGATATCCAGAAGGACACCAATAGCAGCGTTAGCATATAGGTCTTCTGGCGCTGGTGGCAGTGGACCATCGCATAGGCGATGGAATAGCCGAATATGACGCTGAAGAGCGTTGTGATGATGCAAATGCGAACCGTGGTCCAGACAATCCGGATCAACGCATCACCCTCCGTCAGCTTGGCATAGTTGCTGAACCCGGGCTCAGGGTCTGTTACGCTCAGCCAAAGGATATTCAAGATCGGCCCGAGATAGAGCGCGACGACCATCAGCATCAAGGGCGCGATGATCAGCCATCCTGGGTGGATATGACGGTTTAAGGCTTGCATCCAAAGCTTTCGAGAGGGGTTTGGCCGCCCGATACTGCGGATCAGGCGACCAGAAGGTTGAGTCGTCAGCTAATCGCTTCGAGGAAGGCATTCACCGCGTCGCCGCCGTTTTTGCCCCACCACTCCGGATCATTGTAGACGATCTTGTCGATGTTCATGGCCGAGGTGATCGCATAAGGTTGCTGGTCTTCAGGAATCTGACCAAAGGCTTCGGGGTTCGATGGTGTCATGCCTAGGCAATCCAACAGTGCCAACTGCGCCGGAATGTCTTGCGCCGTGGCGATGAACTCCATGACAGCGGCACCCGCCGGGTTGCCCTTGGGCACGATATATGCCCCTGGCATCGCCATCGCCTGATTGTTCACCAGCTTGTATTGACCATCGGTGTCGTTTTCGATGTTGCGACCCCGGTTCTGCCAGATGATCGCCATCGAGACCTCGTTGTTGACCACCATAGAGTGAACTTCCGATCCCGAGCCCCAATAGAGGCTGTCATCCTTGATTGACTGGATCTTGTTCAGGGCCCGATCCATATCGAGCGGATAGAGATCGCTGCCAGCGACTCCATCCGCCATCAATGCGGCCTCGAGCGACCCATTTGCCCATTTGTAGAGCGCTCGGGTCCCGGGGAATTTCTCGGTATCAAAGAAATCGGCCCAGTTTTGCGGTGGATTGTCGCCGTAGGCTTCGGTGTCATACACAAAGGCATACCCGTAGAGGATGATCGACACCCCATATTCCAACGCATAGCCGGGCAGCGTTTTCTCCTTGGACACCACGGAATAGTCAATCGGCTCCAGGTGGCCGGTTGGTCCAAGTGACACGGCGTTGAACAAGTCCGCATCCGCCACGTCGGCAGTCACATTGCCACTGTCGACCATTTCCTTGATCTTACCTTCCAACGGACCAGAGGTGTCAAATTTCAAACCTTTGCCGGTTTTGGCGGTAAAGGCCTCACCGATGGCCGAGCCATGGCATTCTTCGGATTGGCCGCCCCAATTCCACATCACGACATGGTCTGCCGCCGCTTGGGCGTCGCCTGCCAGTACCGCATTCATTGCAACACCCGAAGCACCGCAAAGCGCCAGAAACGTGCGCCGGTCCATACGGCCAGCCCGGAACGCCTGGGCACTTTCGGCAAGCATTTCCTTTTTGAATTGTTTATCGTGCATTTTCTTCCTCCCATTTGATCCGGGATTTGACCCGGCTTTCGGTCGTGACGCCTCTGGGCGTTCTGTGTTGGGGTGCCTAGCCCGTTTGTAGCTCCACTGCTGCTGAATCTTTCCAAAGCAAATCCACACGCAACCCCTCTGCCAGATCAGAGGCGTTGCGCCAGACGTCGATATCGACCTCGATCTCGGCCCCTTCGTCGGTATCCACGATGATCCTCTGCATCGAGCCAAAATAGGTTATGTTGCGAATGGCACCCCTCATCCGGGCCTCGGCGTTTTCGTTGCCAGGCATCAGATCAATTTTTTCCGGGCGCAGGGCAAAGACCTTTCCGTTTTGATGAATAAAGTTCGATTTCCCGAGGAAACTGGCGGTGAACTGATTGATCGGGCGCTCGTACAGCTCTTTTGGCGTTCCGACCTGCTCGATCGCGCCGTCGCGCATGATCACAATGCGGTCAGACATCGACAGTGCCTCTTCCTGATCATGAGTGACATAGATGAAGGTAGTGCCAACGCGGCGATGAATGTCCTTGAGCTGCTCCTGCACTTCGACACGCAGCTTTTTGTCCAGCGCTCCCAGCGGTTCGTCCAGCAACAGCACAGGCGGCGCAAAGCACAAGGCACGTGCAAGGGCCACGCGTTGTTGCTGACCACCAGACAACTGCCCCGGTTTGCGATCTGCAAACTCCTGAAGCTGAACCAGCTCCAGCATCTCGTCGACACGGTTCCGAATTTCGTCGGCGGGGCGTTTACGCACGCTTAGCGCATAACCCACGTTGTCGCGAACAGTCATATGGGGGAACAGAGCATATCCTTGAAACACCATGCCGAAATTGCGCTTTTCGGCCGGCACATCCGAGATGGACGCACCGTCCAGCGCAATCTCACCTTTCGATATGTCGAGAAACCCGGCGATCATCATCAACAAGGTGGTTTTGCCCGATCCCGACGGGCCTAACAGCGTCAGGAACTCTCCGTTTCGGATATCCAGGCAGATGTCGTTGACAGCGCGGAACTGACCAAAAAACTTGGAGACATTGCGAATTTGCAAGCTACCGGTTTGGGTTGGATCAGCCATCCGCCCCCCTCAGGTTCAGTTTGTTGCGCGCCTCTTGCGGTGTCAGGATCCGCCCACCCATCCGTTCGATAATCTCTCGGGCGCGGGTGACAAGCTGGCCGTTTGTCGCCAGAACCCCGCGGTCAAGGTAGATGTTGTCCTCAAGACCGACACGCACATTCCCCCCAAGCGCGACAGCGGCAGCGGCCATCGGCATCTGCCCCCGCCCGATCCCAAAACTGGCCCAGCTGGCGCCTACGGGCAGTTGCGCCTTCATGGCCGCCATGGTTTCCACCGTTTGATCAGCCCCCCATGGAATCCCAAGGCACAACTGAAACATTGGCGGCGCATCAATCAGCCCCTCCTCCACCATTGCCTTGGCAAATCGGATATGGCCGAGATCGAAGACCTCAAGCTCGGGCTTTACGCCCCATTCCTGAACCAGCGCCGCCATCCGGCGCAGTGTCGGTGGCGTGGAAATATAGATCATGTCCGTGTCGGAAAAATTCAGCGTGCCACAATCGAGAGAGCAGATTTCAGGCAGGCATTCCTTGATATGGGCCAACCGTTCTTCTGGGCCGATCATGTCGGTGCCCGGACCGGGCATGGCGGGGTTTGAAGGATCTGAAATCCAATCGCCCCCCATACCTGCCGTAACGTTGATGACCACATCGGTATCGCTTTCACGTATTCGATCCACGATTTCCTTGAAGAGCGCCGGATCGCGCGAGCCCTGCCCCGTTTCAGGATCACGCGCATGCACATGGGCAGCAGAGGCCCCTGCCCTGGCGGCTTCGATTGCCGCATCAGCGATTTCTTTCGGAGTAACCGGCACGTGCGGGCTCTTGCCGGTCGTATCTCCTGCTCCGGTAACCGCGCAGGTCAGCACAACATCGTAGGTCATATCCGAGCCCCCCTTTACACATAGATTGAAGCGCGATTGACAGACAAAGATGTCGATTATCCGCCACAGATTGGGTTAGAGTGACGAAAAATCTGACCAAAGTCTGCTAGGCAAAACCAATGCATGTCGACATCACAACGCATATGGCTCGGGCTAAACGGCATGCCGTATTTGTCGTTGTCCCGCGCTTCAACCTGACCACGCTGATCACCATGATCGAAACCATGCGGATCGCAAATTACCTGGCGCCAGAACCGATGTTTTCCTGGGACATCGTCTCGTTCGACGGTCCTGAGATTGTTGCCAGCAATGGCATGACGACCGCAGTTGACACTGATTGCAGCAGCCTCACTCCGGCGGATTTTGTGTTTGTATTGGGCAGTTGGGGCACTGAGTACTACGAAAACACCACTTTACTTTCCTGGTTGCGAAAACGCGCACGCGCAGGCGAAACTGTTTGCGGTGTTGAATTGGGCAGCTACATCGTCGCGCGGGCAGGCTTGTTGGACGGCAAACCTGCAACTATTCACTGGTCCTGGTTAAGCGGGTTCCGGGAATCCTTTGATCGGGTCGATGTCCACGAGTGTCTGTTCACTATTGACGGCAAGGTAATGACGTGCGCGGGCGGGTTGGCCGGGGTCGATCTGATGCTAAGGCTGATTGAATCCATCAGCGACAGCGGCTTTTCGGGGGAGATTGCAGACCAGATGCTGCATCACCCCATTCGCGACGCCGCCTCACCCCAGCGCAGCACCATGGGTCGAAGCACGGAAACCATGCTGCCGTTAATCCGAGAAGCGATGACCCTGATCGAAGAAAACATAGAAGAGCCGCTCAAAGTGCCCCAAATCGCTGATGTTCTGGGTGTTTCTCAACGCCAGCTCGAACGTCAGTTCAAGAAGAATGTGGGTTGTACCGTCGTGCAATTCGGCTTGTTGCGCCGATTGCAGAATGCTCGCCTGCTGTTGATTTCGACCGACCTCAGTGTACGCGAGATTGCCACCGCATCAGGGTTCAATACACTGTCACATTTTGCCTATTCATTCGGTAAATTCTTCGGCCGGCGCCCATCCGAATACCGTGAGGCATGGCCGAAAAGCGAGCCGGCACCCAGCTGGCCCGGATCACTTTCGGATTTCTTGTCCATTTTGAACAACATCCCGGCGCAGGGTCATCCCCCGCGAGACTGACGCAGGGCATTCAGCACAGCAACTATTTCGCGATCCCGTTGGGCTGCCATGTCCTCGAAATCTCGGTCGCCGGAGACAGCG
>NZ_FXTE01000012.1 GCF_900182615.1 Ruegeria faecimaris
CGCATCCGTAAGCCAGAAGAGATCAGACATGTCCACCGCTCGTTTTTGAACCGTGAATCACGCCGCAAAACGGAAATCAATGGGTCCTGACCCTAGATGTTTTCGCATCTTTTCATTACGCAATAACGGATTGCGCGAAACGGAACTTGATTGCCGACGCAGCGGTTTGTCAAAGCGAGATAGGTTCCCTCTTACAAAACTGCTGCGTGCTTGGCTGCATCAAAGGCTGTCGGGTCAGCTTGTACGTTGCTTGTAATACGTGTCTTTATGGACAATCAGCCCGTCTCGGTAGGTCAGGATGTCAACGCTTAGAAACTCTTCTTTTGAACCATCCTTGTGCACGGCTGTACGGCGATATTCGCAATAAGCCTTGTTGCCGGAAATAGCGCAGTCGAGCGTTTCCCAATGCACGTTCGCGACCTTTTCGAACAGGGCTGCAAAAGCACCACGAATGGTTTCGGCTCCTTCCAGACGCACGCCATGTTCTTCGGGGCCAACAGCGTGATCAAATGTAGCGTCGGTTGCGAAGTGTCTCATTACAGAATCAATGTCATTGGCGTTAAACGCGTCACCGACAGAGTCGACTAGGTCTCGGGTCAAAGCGGTCATGATTTCGGTCCTTTTCCTTGAAGCATATCGCAAGTGTGTTTGAAGAAGGGGCTCGCCGGGTCAACCAGCACATTCAGTTCGTCAAAGTGATCCACATCGGGCACGAAATAGAGACCCATCTTGCGGTCTGCTGTTTCGTATTTTTCGACATACATTCGTGCCTGCCTGTGGAACTCATCGGTTTCCGCGCCGCCGACGACGACCAGCTGAGGGGCATTGGTACCCGGAGGGTGCTTGGTCATCGGGCTTTCGGCCTGGGCTTCTGCCGGATCCATTCGGATGCCCGCATTCAAAGCCTCGGTCAGGCGGACCGGCTCAAGATAGCTGAGCGGTGAGACCGGAATGCCAGATTTAATCAGGTCTGATGGCAAGTCATCGTCAAATGCCGGCCAATCGGTCGCCATCATCATCTGGGTAATATGGCCGCCAGCGGAATGGCCCATGACGCAGAAACGGTCTGGATTGATGCCCAATGCGCCCGCGTTGCGCCAGACAAAGGACATGGCCTCACGCGCTTCTTCCGAAATTCTCGTGATGGTCACAGACGGGCAAAGATCGTATCCGATGACAACAACATTGAACCCCGCCTCAACAAACGGCGGCGCAATGAAGCTGTAGATCGATTTGTCGCCACGCTGCCAATAGCCGCCGTGGAAATAGACCAATGTCGGTGCGGCAGTGTCCGCGCAGCGGAAGACATCCAGCTTTTGTTTTTCGCCTTCTCCATAGCGGATATCTAGGCTGCAATCGGATGTTGCACGCGCGTGCGCGCTGTCGCGGCTCCACCCGGGAATGACGGTCACTTCATAGTCCGGCCGCCCAGCCCGCAAATTGTACTGCGCGTCGAATTCGTCAGGGCTGAACCGAGTGTGGAAAGTCAGGTGATCACTCATGATACTGCCTCCGATTGGGGCGCGGAAAAGAACGCGCCGCGACAAAAGACCAGAGGAGGAACGGGTGCATGGGCATAGTTCACGACACGTCCCAAGAGGATTTCATGATCACCCGCATCAACCCGGTTGTGCACGGTACATTCCAGATACGCAGATGCACCGGGGACCAAAGGCGTCTTGGCCCCAGGAGTCCATTCCGTATCGGCAAACCGGTTTTCCACATTGCTGGCAAAATGCAACGCCAAAGCTTTCTGATCCGCGGACAGGATGTTGACCGCGAAATGATCTGACCTGGACAGCGTCGGGAACACGCGACCCGATTTTGCGACACAGACAGAGATCACAGGCGGTTCGAGTGAGACCGAGGTGAAGGAGTTGGCGGTCAGGCCCCATGGCATGCCCTCGGGGTCATAAGTGGCCACGATTGTGACCCCTGTCGGAAAAGCGCCAAGCGCACGGCGAAAGTCACGCAGGTCCATCACAGAACTCCTTCGCTGACACAGGCCTTTTCAAGGTCGGCCCACTCATCCGGGTTAGTGCCAAAATGGCGCATGACGTGACCCCGGTATGCGGGGCGTTCCGCCAATCGTTCGTACCACGCTTCGACATTGGGCAACGGTGGGCGGTCGACCTCGACATTGAAATAGCGATACGCCACGCAACCCAGCGGAATATCCGCCATGGTAAAGCTGTCGCCACAGACATAGGCCTTATCCGCAAGGTGCTGATCCAGAATGGTCAGCGCTTCATGCGCCTCATCGCGAAGTTTGGCGATCTGTTCCGGGTCCCGTTGGTCGGATTGGGTGCGCACAGTTGCAAAAAACAGGTAAATCACCGGCCCGAAGGCACGGCTGGCGGACCACTCCATCCATTGATCCGCGATGGCGCGGGTCTGTAGGTCAGAGGGGCTAAACGTTCCCGCGCCGTACCGGTCGCAGAGATACCGCACAATGGCGAGGCTTTCCCAAAGCGCGAAATCCCCATCGCGGATCGCCGGGATCATTTTGTTGGGATTGATCTGCGCGTACATATCAGTGTCGAGCTTGCCAAAGCTGCCCCCGGCCAGTTGCAGCGTATAGTCCAATCCCAACTCATTGGCTGTCCAAATCACCGGAATAACGTTTGATGAATAGGGCCGCCCCCAAATTTCAAGCATGTTCCAACATCCTTTTCTGCGCGATGGATTGTGTCCCGAATTTTGGAACGACATGCTCAAACAGTCGATGCCAACTGGACAGGATTTTCTCATAGGGAACGCCAGTGTATTGCTGCATCAACATGAGGTGGTCGAGGCCGATGGTTTCCTGCCGCTCGGCAAAACGATCCGCTACATATTCGGCGTCACCAACCACAATGATCCCGCGTTTATTGAGGAAATCGAACCAATCCATCTCTTCGTCCTCAGAAGTCATCTCTTCGCCGACATCAAGATAGCCATGTTTTGTCCACTCGCCCTTGGGGCGCGACCCGCCGAGGAATTCGTAATAGGCATTGATCGGGCCACGAATGGTGTTCACAGCCTCCTCCATGCTTGCACCAACATAGAAGGCCGTGCAGACGCCAACGCCTTCCCCTGGTTTCACATTGCGCCCTTCACTTTTGGACAGCGCCTCGCGGTAGGGTTCCCAGCAGGCCAGTGTCGCCTTGGGTCCAGCGGCCATCGAGATCACACCCCACCCTTTTTCACCAGCAAGCTTGAATGTGGGAGGCGCATTCGACATGAGCCAGACCGGCGGGTGCGGATCAGAATACGGGCGTGGATGCACGTATATCGCTTTGTACTCGCCATTCTCGTCGTGATAGCGCGGGTCCAGCGGTTCAAAAAAACGGTTGGTTTCTTTCCAGCCTGGAACTGGGAACTCATAGAACTCACCTTGATGGGTGAAGGCGTCGTTGGTCCACGCCTTCAGAATAATATCCAGGCTCTCTTGATAGAGGCGCATCACCTTGGCGTTGTCGCGCCGATCCGCATCCGAGTTGAACTGGATGGTCGAGCGCTCATTGATGCCCTTGGCGACACCAAAATCGAACCGGCCCAGCGACATGTTATCCAGCATCGCCGCGTCTTCGGCCACGCGCAATGGGTGCCAGTCCGGCAAGATGATGGGCGCCGTTCCAACCCGCAGTTTTGTGCAATGAGCAGCCACATGCGTACCCATCTGGATCGGGTTGGGCGGCGCGTTCATATAGCCGTTATGGGCAAAGTGATGTTCTGTGAACCAGGCGGTCGTGAATCCAGCCTGCTCTGCCAGCGAACATTGTTCGAGGATCATCTCCAATGTCCGGGTCCAGGGAATCGTCTCACCAGGACTGAAATTGGCAATCAAATCAAAGCGCATAGCGATCTCCCGGACAGATGTGGTAAGTTGAATTATTACCCAATTTTCAACTAAGTTGAATTTTACTCGAAAAATCAACAAAAATCTCTTATCCCGAATGCATGAATAGCAACGTTACTGATACTGACACTCAACGGCTTGGCAGCGAAATCCGCGAAGTGCGCAAGGCGCGTGGCCTGACGTTACAAGACCTTTCGGAAACGGTATCCTGTTCGACGGCGTATCTGAGCCGGATCGAGCTGGGATCAGCAAAAGCATCGGCGGAGCTTCTGCGAGAGATCAGCGAAGCGCTCTCGGTCGATCCCAACTGGTTCTTTCCCAAGCAATCGGGTGCCGGACCATTGGAGCGCAAACACGTCGTACGCAAAGAAAATCGCAGGGCGCTTTCCAACATGTACACGCGAACAACCCAAGAGTTGGGATTCGAAGACGAACTGCTATCCAGCACACTATCCGGACAATGCTATCTGATCCTGTCACGGTTCCGCCCAGGAGCCGGTACACCGCCTGAACCCCAGGAAGGTTATTCTTTCGAGGGCGAGCAACATGCGATCGTCTTGAGTGGCGAAGTGGAGCTGCGCCTTGGTGAAGAAATCATAGTTCTTCGCAAAGGCGACAGCTTTTCCTACCCTTCAATGATCGCGCATCGGTTCCGCAACCGGACTGACAAAGAGGCCACAATGGTCTGGGCGATGTCGCCAATACGAATTACTTGGTGATTGTTGGCCAGCTATCACTATTGCGAGAATTGCTTTTGACACAAAGCAACGGATAATGGCATTCGGAAAAGCCCACAGATCTGACCTAACTGCTTGGGCCAAAACCAGTCATTTGGTCAATAGAGACAACAGTTGGCTTTGTCCTGCGACCTGGAAATTCGACCACTAATCGTCGCTACGGTCTGCATGAATGGTTATCCTTTCCGCTGAACAGCGGCACCAGATCCTCCACTCGCGCTGCATTTGAGACGCTGCGTGCGCTTGCAGCTCACCAACGCGATCTCGCTCTCTTCGATATGACCATCGACAGTAAATTGTGCGGCTGTGACTTGGTCACGATTGAAGTCTTTTATGTCCTGGCTTCTGGTCAGCCCCATGAGCAGGCTTCAGACCTGCAAAGCAAGACTCGGAGACCCCTCCATTTCGAGATTCTTGAAGGAACCAGAACCTCAGTCGAGAGGTGAATGGAAGACGAACCTAGGGTCGGGTTTGATTACTTTTTAGCAGGGCGTTTCCATGAGCGTTTGGGCATTTCAATGCGCAGATCGTGCGTGATTGGGCCAAGTCTATAGGTTTTTCGAACTCGTTGGTGCTGTCGTGTTGCTCTGCAGCGGAATTTGGTCTCTGTTGCAAGAAAGCCGTCTTATGAGAGGTCACAATGCCCCAAGCATCCGCCACCAATCGTCGTATTGTTCTCGCCAATCGCCCAACCGGACAACCGGACGAGAATACATTGCGCCTGGAAACCACGAGCGTTCCTGAACCTGGACCAGACGAAATGCTGGTACGTACGGTGTACCTGTCGTTGGATCCTTATATGCGTGGCCGAATGAATGACGCAAAATCCTATGCCGAACCCGTTCCGATTGGCGGTGTTATGACGGCGCAGGTCGTCGGGCAGGTGGTCAAATCCAACATCGAAGGATACGAAGTCGGAGAGTATGTGCTCAATACAAGCGGGTGGCAGGATTTTGCTGTCTCAGACGGAACGCAGGTCGTTAAGTTGGGGAAATCCCCGGACAACCCGTCTTGGTCGCTCGGAATTCTCGGAATGCCAGGCTACACGGCTTATGCCGGGCTTCTGAAAATCGGGGAGCCAAAAGCCGGTGAAACAGTTGTTGTGGCTGCCGCAGCCGGCCCGGTAGGCGCAACAGTCGGTCAGATCGCAAAGCTAAAAGGATGTCGCGTAGTGGGCATCGCAGGCGGTTCTGAAAAATGTGCTCATGTAGTCAAAAACCTTGGATTTGACGCGTGTTTGGACCATCGATCTGATGATCTGGCGGCGCAACTGCGCGAGGCTTGTCCAAGTGGAATTGACGTGTATTTCGAAAACGTTGGCGGCAAAGTTCTCTATGCCGTATTGCCGCTCTTGAACCCGTTTGCACGGGTGCCCGTCTGCGGGATTGTATCCTGGTACAACCTGCCCGGCCTACCGGACGGCCCGGATATGGGCCCTGCGATCATGGGCACGATCCTGCGGATGAAAGTCAGAATGCAGGGTTTCATAATCTTCGACAACTTTGGTGCCGACGTGTATCAGGAGTTTGTCCGCGATATGACGGCTTGGCTCAAAAACGGTTCAATAAGCTACAAGGAACATATGGTTGAGGGGCTGGAAAATGCTCCGGAAGCATTCAATCAACTGCTGGCCGGCGGAAACTTTGGAAAGATGGTCGTAAAAGTTGGTTAGCCGGACACGCAGCCAGACATTGCATCGTTCTTTGGATGGTTCCATCGTCAAAGTAACGGCCCAAAGCTGCAGTTGAGCCAAAGGTTCGATCTTCTCGGCTGATCCCGAAATCTGCCATTCGGGCTACTGGAAGGATGCGCCACTTTCAGAAGTTTAGTCGCCCGTCACGGCATTCGGATGACGCTCGACAGGGATTTTGCGTGGGGGCACATTGCTTTGGGAGGCGTGTATGTCGCCAGCGGCGACGCAAATGCAGCCGTCAGATACTCGAGTTTTTCAACACAATCGGCTCATAGCGGCCATCGAAGCAAACGCAGCATTCGATGATATTGTAATACGTCAACGTCAGGTTGGCGCTGACGTCAGACATCTCCCATCCCTCTTCAGGCGGAATTTGTCCGGCACCTTGCATGTAAATTTTCTGCTCCGGATCGCCGAAGAAGCCGAGACAGAAGCCTAGTGAAACCGCCTGTGCCACTTCGCGGAGCGCATCCACAAAGGCCGGGTCTGTGTCCTGACCTTCATCGACAAAGATGACCGGAAAGCCTGCAGTGCGCGTGGGCCTCCGGCTCGTGCGCCAAGGACTCCGCTTGCAGGCCATGGCAGTTCCTGATGACGTGCCGGTCCGCAACGGCCTAGACACAATGGCCGACAACCGAAAGATTGCCCAAAAAAAAGAAAGTGTTGCGCCATACATTCAACTTATGGATAGTTGATCCCACTCGAAATGTTCTACGGGCGGACAAAGCCTCTCGCTTGGTGCTTGTCTGCGACCAACTCAAGTTTCACTGTTAGCGAATGTGAGGGAGTGACCGATTATGCCAGTTTCGTATTTGAACAGGGCCGTCGCGGCCGGGTTCCTGATTTTAAGCATTGGGATTGCGCCGGCGCTTGCCCAGGAAGGCAGCGCGGGCGGCAAGCCGAACGTTCTCGTCATTTGGGGCGACGACATCGGCCAGTCCAATATCTCCGCATACACAATGGGGTTGATGGGTTATCAAACGCCGAATATCGACCGGGTTGCCAGAGAAGGTATGATCTTCACCGACTACTACGGTGAACAATCCTGCACGGCTGGCCGGTCATCCTTTATCATGGGCCAGTCGGTCTTCCGCACCGGCCTTTCCAAGGTCGGCCTGCCCGGTGCCAAGGAAGGTATGCAGATCGAAGATCCCACCATTGCCGGCCTCCTCAAAGCCGAAGGCTATGCCACCGGTCAATTCGGCAAGAACCATCTGGGAGACCGGGATGAACACCTTCCGACGAACCACGGTTTCGATGTGTTTTTCGGAAATCTCTACCATCTGAACGCCGAAGAAGAGCCGGAAAACGAGGACTACCCGAAGGATATGGTGTTCGCAGACGGCACGACGTTCCTTGAACGGTTCGGTCCGCGTGGTGTTTTGAACGTGACAGCGACCTACGGCGAAAATGAAATCACGCAGAATATCGAGGATACCGGGGCTCTGACCCGGAAGCGGATGGAGATTGTGGACGACGAGACATCAGATGCTGCAATTGCCTGGATGGAGGAACAGACCAACGCCGGCACCCCTTGGTTCCTGTGGTGGAGCGGCACACGGATGCATTTCCGTACCCACGTCAGCGAAGAGAACCGCGCGCTCGCGGATGAGTTATACAATGGGGAAAAAGCTGATGAATACACTGCCGGCATGATCGAACACGACATGGATATCGGCAAGTTCCTCGAAAAGCTTGACGAGCTCGGCATCGCCGATAACACCATCGTGTTCTATTCCACTGATAACGGCGTCCATATGAACACATGGCCGGATGCCGGAATGACCCCGTTCTGGGGCGAGAAGAACACCCAGTGGGAAGGCGCCTGGCGGGTGCCTGCTATGGTCCGCTGGCCCAGTAATATCGCGCCCGGAACTATCTCGAACGAGATCGTGCATCACATGGATTGGCTGCCAACATTCCTGGCCGCTGCAGGCAATGAAACCATCAAGGAAGATTTGCTCGAAGGCATCACCGTTCCGGAAATGGCAGGCCGCGAGTATCGCGTCCATCTCGACGGCTACAACCTATTGCCAATGCTCAAGGGTGACACGGACAAGAGCCCGCGTAATGAGATCTTCTACTTCACTGACGACGGCGACCTCGCGGCGATCCGGCTCAACAACTGGAAGATCACCTTCCTCGAGCAGAAGGCCTGGGGAACTCTCCGGGCCTGGATGGAGCCGCTGACGCCGCTGCGCGTGCCGCTGATCTTCAACCTGCGCCGCGACCCTTATGAACGCGGTTACCGGACGTCGAACACCTATTACGACTGGCTGATGGACCACGCCTTCATGCTGGTGCCGGCCCAGGCTTATGTTGGGCAGTTCCTGGCAACCTTCGAAGAATACCCACCGCGGCAGGAGGCGGCTTCGTTCAGCCTCGACAAGGTAATGGAGAAGCTGTCGCAGCCGGGCGGCTCGCAGTAGACTCATCCCGCTTCGTCCCGACGGAGTATTCCGTCGGGGCGCCTAATTTTCCGGTTGCCTCGGCATCCCTTTCCCTGCATTTGCGGAGGTTGTCCCTATGCGTGCTCTGCTAATTTCAATTCCTTTGACAATTCTGTTTGCATCAGCTCCGCTCGCTGACCCTTTGCCGTCTTGGACGGATACGGCCACCAAGGATCGGATCATTGCGTTTGTCGAAGGCATAACGGACCCGGATTCACCTGATTATGTCACCCCGGCCGCGCGTATTGCGACCTTCGACAATGACGGCACGCTCTGGGCAGAACAGCCGGTCTACTTTCAACTGCTATTTGCCATCGACCGATTGAAAGAAATGGCTGCCGCTGATCCCGGGGTGCTCACGTCTGACGTGCTGCGGGCCGCAGTCGAAGGCGACATGGAGACAGTGGCCGCCTCGGGCACTGAGGGACTGTTGGAAATCGTCTCCACCACCCACTCCGGCCTGACGGTGGACGAGTTCCAGGCGGTCGTGCGCAGCTGGCTGGACACGGCCAGGCATTCCGGCACAGGCCTGGCCTATGACCAAATGGTCTATCAACCCATGCTGGAGCTCTTGACCTATCTACGCGATGAAGGCTTCCGTACCTACATCGCCTCAGGCGGCGGCCTGCATTTCATCCGGGTGTTCTCTGAAAGCGCCTATAACATTCCTCCCGAGCAGGTCATCGGATCCATCGGAAATGGCAGTTATTCCGCCGGGGACGGACCGCCGCGGGTGATGAAGGACCCCGGTTTATTCTTCATCGACGACAAGGCAGGTAAGCCCGTTGCTATCGAGGCCCGCATCGGGCGCCGGCCGGTGATCGCAGTGGGAAATTCCGATGGAGACTTCCAGATGCTTGAGTGGACTACTGCGGGCGATGGTGCGCGGCTGGGCATCCTGCTGCACCATACTGACAGCGAACGCGAATACGCTTACGGCCGTGAAAGCCATATCGGGCAGCTTGCACGCGGACTTGATGAAGCAGCCAGCCGCGGTTGGCTGGTAATCGACATGGCCCGTGATTGGGAGCGGATCTGGCCGAGCCGCGAATGAAGCCCTGCACCATCCCTGTCCATGAACGACCCAGAAAATCGGATGGCCCTCTGAAAATGCAGATTGTAGTCTTGATCCTTCTCTTGCTGCTGGATCTGCCAGCGATGGCCCAGAGCCTTGACGGCTACTTGGGGTCGGATCGTTGCACCGGTTGCCATAAGGACAGTGCCGCAGGCTGGGCAGGATCGCATCACGCTCAGGCCTGGACAACGCCGTCGCAGGAGACGGTCGCAGGTGACTTCGGCGGAACGGCCTTTCACCATGACGGTATGACTGCCCGGTTTCAGACAGGAGCGGAGGGCGAATACTACGTCGAGGTGATCGAAAAGGATGGATCGCAGGCGGAATACAAAGTGCATTCGGTTGCGGGGATCGAACCGCTGCAGCAATATCTTCTCGAGACCGAACCGGGGCAACTGCAGAGTTTTGACGTGGCCTGGGACACCGAAGAGGAGAAGTGGTTCCACCTTTATCCGGACCAGACCCTGCCTCCGTTGGATGGTCTGCATTGGACAGGTCCCTACAAGACCTGGAATGCGCGCTGTGCAGAGTGCCACGCCACCGGGTTCCTCAAAAACTACGACGCAAGCCGTTTAAGCTATGCATCAACCCAGGTAGAAATAGGCGTTGGCTGCGAGGCCTGCCACGGACCGGGAAAGGACCACGTTGATTGGGCTGATACATGGGAAACGACAAGGACACCGCCGCCCGCAAACCATGGATTTCCTGTGGATTTCGCCGATCCTCGGCAGGCAGTTGAACAATGTGCGACGTGCCATTCCAGACGCGAGGCCAACTTGGACGGCAACCCGGTGCCAGGCACGCGTTTTCATGATGCCTACACGCTCGCACTTTTGCGCCCAGGACTTTACCACGCGGACGGGCAGATCCAGGACGAGGTCTATGTCTACGGCTCCTTTCTGCAATCTAAGATGCATGCTCGGGGCGTGACTTGCCTGAATTGCCACGGCGCGCACAATCTGGAGCTGAAGGCAGAAGGCAACGGCCTTTGCACCCAATGCCACAGCGCGGCGGGCAATCCGGATTTCCCAACACTCACAGCAGCGGACTACGACAGCCCTGCACATCACTTCCACCCGGAAAACAGCGCCGGAGCGAAGTGCCAGTCCTGCCACATGCCAGAACGCGTCTACATGGGCAACGACTGGCGCGCCGATCACTCCTTCCGCATTCCCCGGCCGGATCTTTCGCCGGTGACGGGAGCACCGGATGCCTGCACCGCCTGCCACGGCGGCCAGGACGCAGCCTGGGCAGCTGCACAGATTTCCGCTTGGTATCCGGACGACAGAAATCGTGGCCGACATTACGGGGAGGTGCTGGCGCGGGGACGTGCCGATGCGGCAGCGGCGGCCAGCGACTTGACCGCGCTCGCGCAGGATACCAGCCAGCCGGGCATCGTGCGGGCCACTGCGCTCTGGCTTCTGGAGCAGTCCAACGACCCGCTGTTCGCCGCTAGGCTGACGGACCTGCTGCGGGACCCGGATCCGCTTGTCCGCGCTGCCGCGGCCTCTCTGCAGCGCCTTGCACCGCTTCAGGAAAGGGGCAAGCGCCTGGCCGCTGTCTTTGCCGACCCTGCTCGCAATGTGCGCATGGCCGCTGCCCGCGCGATGCTGGGTGATACGGAGAACCGCCTCCAGAACGGAACCGCCAGAGAGCTGCAAGCCGCCATGGCTGAATGGCAGGATGCCATGGCAAACCGGCTCGATTTTCCTGAAACCCACCTCCAACTGGGCGGTGTGGCACTGACCATGCGCAACATGGGCATGGCCACATCCGCGTTCCGCGAGGTGGTGCGGCTGGATCCGCAACGGCTGGATGCATGGATGATACTGGCCAGGATCACAGCGGCAACCCAAGGACGCGTTGCTGCCGCCGCGGTTGTGGCAGAAGCTCTGTCAGCCAATCCGGAACATCCCGCACTTCTGGCCGCACAGGCAGAGCTGGAAGGAAAACCTGCGCCGCAAGGAGATAGCGAGTGACTGCTCTTGCCAGAATCCGGAACCTCAGAGCGGACCGCTGAGCTGCTCAGCTTCTGCTATCCCTGAAGCCACCCTGCACACAATGAAACGTTAGCTCAAAAGGCACTGCCTATGAAAACGATCTTGACCGCAATCGTGCCGGCAGTTGCCGGCATCCGGGCCCGCGTCTGCTCAGAATACTGACTGGAACTACGAGGCAACGATCTACCTGTTCGCGCCCGAGACCAAAACCGCAATCGATACACCCTCAGGGCAGATCAAGGGCGCACTCATGTTTGGCGACGCTCTTGAGAATCTGGACTTTGCCTTTATGGGAGCCTTTGCCGCCAGTAACGGGAAATGGAGCTTTCTCACCGACTATATGTACACGGACCTGTCCTTCGGCAACGAGATTGTATCTTTGATACTAGAGATGCGCCGCAACGCGTGCCAGCCCTCATTGGTGTCGGCAGACATCCACGGCATTTCTTCATGTAAAGAAGATACTGTCTCGTCCACCCAGTGCTCGTCTCTCGGCTCCACCAAGCGAACCTCATTCATTAGTGGGCGCAGTCGTTAGATTTCTTTCTCCGAAAGATGCTCAAGACCTGAGGCTTCAGCCCTGTGTTTTGGGATGCGCTGAACTAGATTTTTGATGCGCCGCTTGTCATCTCAAGTTAGCGCGACACCATCCGATAGTTCGCGAGCAACTTTATCGAAATCATCTCCGCCGAGATCGACCGAATGTTCATCGTCTCCGATGAATTCTCTGGCCAGCCGCGTTTTGCGCTATTTCTTCAAATATTCAGTGAACCGATGCGTAAGAGCATCTTTTTTAAAATTGGGATCAGTGGCGAGTAGGAGTTTGATGGTCTTCATAGCAGTTCCCTCATCTATCCAGTGAGAAAAACCGACCGACAACGTGCGAAGAAGAGTAGAATTGAGAAGCAGCCAACGGTCGGCACTAACAGGGGCAGATCAGAGAAATCGTATGAGAAAGATATGCTGTGATGTCGTCATAGAATGAAACAGCCCTATTGCCGGACGCACGTCAATACCTTCGTACTATTGATACTGGCTGAGAAAGCATCTGTTAAGAAAATAAAACGCTTTCCCACTCCTATGATAACAAGGGGATTTTGATACTAGGCCGACAAAGACCTTGTCTTTGGGCGAAAAAATCGCTGATTTGGGTCTCAATTGCTTGGTGTACCAACAACAGAATCCACTACTTCAGCTCACCCGCATTTAGAGTGACCGCAGCTACGGCAGGTCATGCATCCTTCGATCATCACCATGTCGAACTGACCGCAGGACGGGCAGGCTTTGCCGCGGGGGCCGTCGAGGTTGACCACTTGCGCCTGAGGGTCGGATTTCAGCCCCATCCCTTCGCCCTCAAGGAAGCCTATATTGATCAGGTGCTGCTCGATCACTCCGCCAATCGCGGCCAGGATCGAGGGGATGTATTTGCCTTTCACCCAGGCCCCACCACGCGGGTCGAACACCGCCTTGAGTTCCTCGACCACAAAGGACACATCGCCGCCCCGACGGAACACGGCCGAGATCATGCGGGTCAGCGCAAGCGTCCATGCATAATGCTCCATGTTCTTGGAGTTGATGAATACCTCGAACGGACGACGGCGGCCGCCAATGACAATGTCATTTATGGTCAGGTAAATCGCATGCTCGCTGTCGGGCCATTTCAACTTATATGTTGACCCCTCTAGCGATTGTGGGCGGTCCAGCGGTTCGGACATATAGATGACATCACCGCCATCAACCTCGTGCGGCGCATCCGCACTTTCTCCAGGAGCTTTGTCGGCACTCTCTGATACGGTCAGAACCGACCCCGTCACATCGTTGGGGCGATAGGTCGTGCACCCTTTGCAGCCCTGATCCCAGGCCTGCATGTAGACATCTTTGAAAGCGTCAAAGCTGATATCCTCGGGGCAGTTGATCGTCTTGGAAATCGAGCTGTCGATCCATTTCTGTGCCGCCGCCTGCATCTTGACATGATCAGACGGAGGCAGCGTCTGCGCGTTGACGAAATAGTCGGGCAGGTCCTTATCACCAAACTTGTCGCGCCACATCTGAACGGCGTAATCCACGACTTCTTCTTCGGTGCGTGAGCCATCTTTTTGCAGGACCTTGCGCGTATACGCATAGGCAAAGACCGGTTCGATCCCCGAAGAGACGTTGCCCGCGTACAGGGAAATCGTCCCCGTCGGGGCAATCGACGTCAGCAGCGCGTTGCGGATGCCGTGTTCGCGGATCGCATCGCGTACGTCGTCATCCATCTGCAGCATTGTGCCGCTGGCCAGGTACTTCTCGGCTTCGAACAAGGGAAACGCCCCCTTTTCCTTTGCCAAATCGACCGACGCCAGATACGCGGCGCGGGCGATTGCGTGCAACCAGCGCTCGGTCTGACGCGCCGCCTCGTCAGAGCCATAGCGTAGACCCAGCATCAACAGTGCATCGGCCAGCCCGGTGACACCCAAACCAATGCGGCGTTTATCTTGCGCCTCGGCCTCTTGTTCGGCCAGCGGGAATTTCGAGGCGTCGACCACATTGTCCATCATGCGAACGGCGGTGGCGACCAGCTCTTGCAGCGCGGCCTCATCGAGATGTGCGGCATCCTCGAACGGTCCGGCCACCAGACGCGCCAGGTTGATCGAGCCCAACAGACAGGCGCCATACGGCGGCAGGGGCTGTTCACCGCAGGGGTTCGTCGCCGCGATGGTCTCGACATAGCTGAGGTTGTTGGCCGCATTGATCCGATCGATGAAGATCACACCTGGCTCGGCATAGTCGTAAGTGGCCTGCATGATCTTGTTCCATAGATCGCGGGCCTGGATGGTGTGATAGACCTTGCCATCAAACACCAGTTCCCACGGGCCATCGGCCTTGACTGCCTCCATGAACGGATCTGTCACCAGAACCGACATGTTGAACATGCGCAGACGGGCCGGGTCGGATTTGGCGGTGATGAACTGTTCGATATCGGGATGATCGCAGCGCATGGTCGCCATCATCGCCCCGCGGCGCGACCCCGCAGACATGATCGTGCGGCACATCGCGTCCCACACATCCATAAAGCTCAGCGGCCCCGAGGCGTCCGCCGCCACCCCGTGTACATCCGCCCCACGCGGACGAATGGTTGAGAAATCATAGCCGATCCCCCCACCCTGCTGCATGGTCAGGGCGGCCTCTTTCAACATATCGAAAATACCGCCCATGCTGTCTGGTATGGTTCCCATGACAAAACAGTTGAACAGGGTCACCCGGCGTGCAGTGCCCGCACCGGCGGTGATGCGTCCGGCGGGCAGATATTTGAAATCCTCCAACGCCTCAAAGAACTTGTCTTCCCAATGAGCAGGGTCCTGTTCCACGCGGGCCAGATCGCGAGCGATACGGCGCCAGCTGTCTTCAACCGTTTGGTCGATGGGTGTTCCATCCGCCTGTTTAAAGCGGTATTTCATGTCCCAGATCTGCTCGGCGATGGGGGCGGCAAAGCGGCTCATTGGTGATTCCCTGTCTTGAAAGAGGTATCCAGATTAGCCCAATTCGCACCTTCACCACAACACCTTGATGAAGCGGTGCAGAAGGCTACAATATAAAGGTAGCCTTGGGACGACTCTGTGGGAAAGCTGTGGATAAGTACGTAAACCTCATAAAACTGTCCGTCGGATCAGAAAGCGTCGACACGCTGATCGCATGGCAGGAGAGTCGCATGCCTCTGTACGAGGACGGATTGCCGCGCCACGTGACACGCATGTGGCCCAAACGCGAGGCAGAGATTCTGAATGGCGGATCAATCTATTGGGTGATCAAAGGCGTTGTGCAATGCCGTCAGCGCATCCTACGTATGGACGAAGTGATCGGGGATGACGGCATTCGCCGCTGCGCCATGATTCTGGATCCTGAGGTTCATCGCACCCAGAACGCCCTGAAGCGCCCCTTTCAGGGGTGGCGTTATCTCAAGCCCGACGACACCCCCGCCGATCTGCCAAAAACCCGCGCGCAGGACGATGCCCTGCCCGATGATCTAAACCGCGCGCTGGCGGATATCGGCGTGCTGTAGTCAGGCCAGACGGTCGAGCACCTCAGTCAGAACATCCTTGTCTTCGTCCGTATACTTGGCCACCCGGCTGCGCCATAGGGTTGCTTGCGATTGCAGGATCAGCCCGTCTGTCAGGATTTTCAGGTGGTTGGCGCGCAGGGTTTCCCCCGTTGACGTGATATCGGCAATCGCTTCGGCGGTTTCATTCATTACCGTGCCTTCGGTCGCCCCCTGGCTGTCGACCAGCGTATAATCGGCCACGCCCGCATCTGTCAGAAATTCACGCACCAACCGGTGGTATTTGGTGGCAATCCGCAGGCGGTGGCCGTGGGTCTTGCGAAAAGCCGCTGCCGCCGCGTCAAGGTCATCAAGCGTGTCCACGTCGACCCAGCAGGCTGGCGTAGCGATGATCAGATCGGCCTTACCAAACCCAAGCGGAGATACTTCTTCGACCTGCTGTTCCCAGCGTGGCAGTTTTTCATGCACCAGATCAATTCCAGTGACGCCAAGATGAATGCGACCAGCAGCCAATTCACGCGGAATTTCCCCCGCCGATAACAGGATCAGCGAGACACCCTCGATCCCTTCCACCTTACCGGCATATTCGCGGTCCGACCCACTGCGAGACAGGCTGATGCCGCGCTTTTCGAACCACGAAAAGGTCTTTTCCATCAACCGGCCCTTTGAAGGCACGCCCAGTTTCAGGCTCATTGGGCGTCCTCCTCTATCTCCAGCATCAGGTCCGGGCGCAGCACGCCGCCAACTGCGGGGATTTCTGCCCCTTTGCCCAAGTGGCGGGTCAGTGCATCATAGCGCCCCCCAGTGGCAATAGGCGGCAAATCCGGCCGGCCCTCGGCGTAGAAACCAAAGACAAACCCATCATAATACTCCATCGAGGTCCGGCCATAAGACGCTTCGAAATCCAACCTGTCCACATCCACGCCGCGCGCTTGCAAGGCCGCGATCCGCGCCTCAAGCCGGTCCAGTGCCGGGGTGATCTGCGGCAAGTCCACCGCCACGTCGCGCAGCTGTTCAAGCGCAAAGGGCATGGTTTCGCGGACGTTCAGCAGGGTTTCCAACCCGGCCAGTTCGTTGTCGGAAATCGGTGGGGTATCACGATCCTCACGCAGGGCTTCGATCCGCGCCTGAATTTCAGAGGCGCGGCGCTTGCCGATCATAGGCGCGTCGGTTGCCAAAGGGTCAGCAGCCTCGAGTAAGGTCTTGCGTCCTTCAGGCCCCGGCTTGCGCCCAGCGAAACGGTCCAGCAAGACGCGAAAACGGCGGGGCCGCCACAGATGGCGCATCAGCGCCGCCTTGCGCCGGTCGGAAGTCCTCAGTCCCTGGACAGCAGCGGTCAGAATACCGATATCGCCGGTTGCCGCCCGCAGGGGCAACCCACGCAGTTGCAACGCGAACAGCGAAAACACTTCGGCATCGGCACTGGCCGGATCGGTGCGATCAAACACCTCATACCCGACCTGGATATATTCATTCGCGCGATCCGGATCGTGTTCCTGCCGCCGAAACACCTCACCCGAATAGGTATAGCGCGCCGGTTCGGCACCGTCGGACATGTGCATCTGCACCACCGGCAGCGTGAAATCCGGGCGCAGCATTTGTTCACCATGCAGCGCATCCGAGGTCACGTAAGCACGGGCGCGAATGTCTTCCCCATAGAGGTCCAGCAACGTTTCAGCCGGTTGCAACAGAGGCGGATCAACAACCCGGGCACCTGCGGTCTCGAAACGCACCCGCATCATCGCGGCGCGCGTCTGTATCTGAGTACGGTTGGCCATGGCTCAGTCCTGATTGTCCAGAATTTCGCGCACCTTGGCGACCAGATCACCGCGCGGAACCTCAAACTGACTTGGGCGTTCTTTCCATTCCTCAAGCGTGGCGCTTTCTGCAATCTTGGCGCCAAGGATCAGGTCCTTGATCTGCACGATCCCGTTCGCCTTTTCATCACCACCTTCGATGACCGCAATGGGTGAGTTCCGCTTGTCCGCATATTTCAGCTGATTGCCAAAGTTCTTGGGGTTCCCCAGATAGACCTCGGCCCGGATACCTGCATTGCGCAGCTCGGCCACCATGGCCTGATAATCCGCCATGCGGTCGCGATCCATGACGGTGACAACCACCGGCCCCTTGGCCTGTGCGCTGATCCGCCCCTTTTCGCGCAGGGCGGCCAAAAGACGGTCAACCCCGATCGAGACGCCGGTCGCGGGCACTTCCTGTCCAGTGAAACGCTTGACCAGATCGTCATAGCGCCCGCCGCCTGCGACAGAGCCGAACTGCCGCTTGCGGCCTTTCTCGTCAAAGATATCAAAGGTCAACTCGGCCTCATAGACTGGACCGGTGTAATAGCCCAACCCACGCACGACCGATGGGTCGATTGAAATTTGGTCGCCACCGTAACCTTGAGCTTTTAGGAGTTCTGAAATCGATTCCAACTCCGCGACACCTTCGCTGCCTTCAGGCGAACCACCCACTACGGCCCTCAGGTTTCGCAGTGTTTCTTCATCAGTATCTGCTTTTGCTAGTAGAAACTCAATTACCCGGTCAGCCTGAAGTGAGGTCAAATAGAGCCCTTCAATGAACGCGCCTGAAGCATCTTCTCTACCTTTTGTAAGAAGTTGCTTGACGCCTTCAACGCCAACTTTGTCAAACTTGTCTGCGGTTCGGAGAATGCCTGCAACTAGTTCTTCCGAGGCATCACTTTCTGAACTGAACATATCCTTAACAAGCCCGTTCAGAACCTTCCGATTATTCACCCGCACCAGATAGTCACCGCGCGGGATGCCCACGGTTTCCAGCGTATCCGACAACATGGCGCAAATCTCGGCATCCGCCGCCATTGATGCGGTACCCACCGTATCCGCATCACATTGATAAAACTGGCGATACCGCCCCGGGCCTGGCTTTTCGTTGCGCCAGACCGGACCCATCGCATAGCGGCGATAAGGTGTCGGCAGATCGTTGCGGTGTTGCGCATAGACGCGGGCCAATGGCGCGGTCAGATCATAGCGCAGGGCCATCCAATCGCCCTTGTCGTTCTCATCAAATTCCTGCCAGGCAAAGACGCCTTCGTTCGGACGATCTACGTCAGGCAGGAACTTGCCCAGCGCTTCGACCGTTTCGACCGCGCTGCTCTCCAAAGCATCAAAGCCATAGCGATGATAGACACCCGCGATAGTCCGCAGCATCTCGGTGCGCTGCGTGACTTCCTCGCCAAAATAGTCGCGAAACCCTTTCGGCGTTACGGCCTTGGGGCGGGGCTGTTTCTTGGGCTTGGCCATTTGGGGCGTCCTTGGGCGTTAAGTGTTCCGCGCGCGGTCTATCCCATGGCCCGTTTCGGGGCAAGGCGCGCTTTCGCTGGCCTTGCACGGCCGGGGCCGCTATGACCTGCGCGAGACAGGAGTTTCCAATGCAACATCTGGAAGAGCAGATCGCCCATCTGACCCGCACGGTCGAAGATCTGAACACAATCGTCACGCGCCAGCAGGATGAGATCGACAACTTGACCCGCCGGGTTGAGGTGCTGATGCGCCGCGAAGGTGAACGGGCACAAGAAGGATCAGGCGGCATCATCCTCGGAGACGAACGCCCGCCGCATTATTGAGCGATCACAAGCCCAGCGTCGTCTTCACCGCATTGTCGATAACCCCGCCCAACAGGGCATGCTGGTCCTCGGCGCAGCCCTCTCTCAATGCGGCTATGAAGGTCTCGCGCAGTTTCGCTTTGTCCTCGTCCGTGCTTGCGTGATCATTGATATCAATCTGGCGGTTATAGATCGACAGTGCTGTCATCTTCTCTACAACCGCAAAGATATAGGCCTCATCACCGTCCGACTCTTCTACCACCGTTGCACAGGTATGATACATGACGGGCAATGCGTCCTGAACCATTTGTTCAGCAGCTTCGTCGGCGATGGCCATGCCCGGAACGATCATGCACAGGCTTGCGAGAGCGGTTTTC
This sequence comes from Ruegeria faecimaris, assembly GCF_900182615.1. Taxonomy (GTDB): domain Bacteria; phylum Pseudomonadota; class Alphaproteobacteria; order Rhodobacterales; family Rhodobacteraceae; genus Ruegeria; species Ruegeria faecimaris. The sequence goes on from NZ_FXTE01000012.1 coordinate 19,790, forward strand.
ATTTGGGTCAAACGCAACGCAGTCATTTCCAGTTATGTCCAATAAAGGCCCCGGCCACGCCGCCGATTGCCGCGCCCTTGCCATCACCAATCAAAGCACCGACGCCCGCCCCGATCAACGCGCCTTCGATGGTGTTCTTTTTCTTCTTGTCGTCCGCCACCGCCGACCCGGCGGTGACCAAGGCCATCGACGCGGCCAATATCAATGTTCGAAAACCGAAATGTGGGATCGTCATATGGTTGCCCTCCTGTGGCATCACCAGAAAATCTCTTTCAGTCCTCAGCCTACCCGGCGGGCGAATGTCAGGCAACTTTTCCGGGGCGGTCAGATTTCCTCGACCGACATCACGCCGTCCAGCGATTTGATCGCCCCTTTGATCTGCGGGTTGATCGGGAATTCCTGGCCAAGGTCCATCTCGACATCTCCCGGCAGGCCAGGATCAAGCAGGCACAGATGGATAGGCCCTTTCGCAGCCCCCTTGGCTGCGCCAGCGGCATCTTCCAGAACTTTGGCAACTGTGGGCAGAACCTGCGGCTGATCAACAAAAATGCGCAGCCCGGTCGCCCCTGCCTCGGCCACGACCGCATCTACCGGCCCGACGGACCGGCCTAGAAGTTTGAGTTGATCGGCCTCCATCGTTGCTTCGGCGGTCAGCACCACCTGTGCACCGGTTTCCAGAAACTCACGGGATTTCTCCAGCGTTTCGGAAAACAGTGTGACCTCATAGGCACCTGTAGGGTCAGAAAGTTGGGCAAAGGCAAACCGGTTTCCGCGCGCAGATTTCCGTTCCTGCCGCCCAGCCACTACACCGGCCATCTTGGCGATCAGCGGACCCGAGCGTGCCTTTTCCATCACCTCATCCAGTGTCAGTACCTGCTTGCGTTTTAGGGCGGGCATATAATCATCCAGCGGGTGGCCGGACAGGTAAAATCCGATGGCCTTGAACTCTTCGCTCAAACGCTCGGCAGGCAACCAGTCCGGCGTCGGCGAAAGGCGTGGCTCGGGCAGGTCGTCGCCCGCCTCGCCGAACAGCGATACCTGGTTCGAGTTCTTCTGATCGTGGATCGCAGTTGAATATTGCACCAGCGGATCAAGGCTTTCGAAGACGCGGCGGCGGTTCTTGTCGAGTTCATCAAACGCGCCAGCACGCGCCAGCATTTCCAAGGGCCGCTTGCCGACCTTCTTCAGATCAACGCGGCGGGCAAAGTCGAAGAGGTTGACGAACGGTTTGCCTGCACGTCCTTCTACTACCAAATTCATCGCCTCAACGCCGACGTTTTTCAACGCGCCCAGCGCGTAAACCAGATGCTGATCCACCACGTCAAACGTGGATTGCGAGCGGTTCACGCAGGGCGGTATGTAAGGCAGTTCCAGCCCTTTGCGGACTTCCTCGAAGTAAACGGCCAGCTTGTCAGTCAGATGGATATCGCAGTTCATGACCCCGGCCATGAACTCGACCGGGTGGTTCGCCTTCAACCAGCCGGTCTGATAGCTGACCACGGCATAGGCGGCAGCGTGGGATTTGTTGAAGCCATAGTTGGCGAATTTATCCAACAGGTTCCAGACCTCGGTCGCCTTAGCCTCGTCCACGTCATTCTCAGCAGCGCCTTTGAGGAACTTAGGCCGCTCGGCATCCATCGCCTCCTGAATTTTCTTACCCATCGCGCGGCGCAGCAAATCCGCTCCGCCAAGGCTATAGCCCGCCATTTCCTGAGCGATCTGCATAACCTGTTCCTGGTAGACGATAATGCCTTGGGTTTCGTCCAGGATATGGTCGATGGAAGGATGCAGCGTGTCCCGTTCGCTCAGCTTGTTCTTGACCTCGCAGAACTTGGGGATGTTCTCCATCGGGCCCGGACGGTATAGCGCGACGAGGGCGATGATATCCTCGATACAATCCGGTTTCATCCGCTTGAGCGCATCCATCATGCCCGAGGATTCCACCTGGAACACCGCTACGGTCTTGGCCGCTGAGTAGAGTTTGTAAGTCGCTTCATCATCCAGCGGGATGGCGTTGATCTGGTTCGCGGCCCCCTCGGCGGCTTCGTACAGCTCGGTTCCGTCAGCAGCGATGTGCAGGTCGCGCCCGGATTTGAAGATCAGATCCATCGCATTCTGGATCACGGTCAGGGTTTTCAGACCCAGAAAGTCGAATTTAACCAGACCGGCCTGTTCTACCCATTTCATGTTGAATTGGGTCGCAGGCATGTCGGAACGCGGATCCTGATACAGCGGCACCAGCGCATCCAGCGGACGGTCGCCAATCACCACACCAGCCGCGTGGGTCGACGCGTTTCGCAACAGCCCCTCGACCTGCTGGCCATAAGTCAGCAGACGGTCCACAACCTCCTCGTTACGCGCCTCTTCACGCAGACGCGGTTCGTCTTTAAGCGCCTTTTCAATCGAGACGGGTTTCACCCCTTCGACCGGGATCATCTTGGACAGACGGTCCACCTGCCCATATGGCATCTGCAAAACCCGCCCGATGTCACGCACGGCGGCCTTCGACAGCAGCGCGCCAAAAGTTATGATCTGCCCAACCTTGTCGCGCCCATATTTCTGCTGCACGTAGCGGATCACCTCTTCGCGGCGGTCCATGCAGAAGTCGATATCGAAGTCAGGCATCGATACCCGTTCGGGGTTCAGGAAGCGTTCGAACAGCAGCGAATAACGCAACGGATCAAGGTCGGTGATCGTCAGCGCATAGGCCACCAGCGACCCCGCGCCCGAGCCCCGCCCCGGCCCAACCGGGATATCGTGATCCTTGGACCACTGAATAAAATCGGCAACAATCAGGAAATAACCGGGAAACCCCATGCCCTCGATGATGTCCAGTTCGAAATCCAGCCGCTTCTGATACTCTTCAGGGGTTACCGCATGCGGGATCACGGCCAGACGTTTCTGCAGACCTTCATTGGCGATGCGGCGCAGCTCGGCCACCTCGTCATCGGCGAATTTCGGCAGGATCGGATCACGGCGATAGGCCATGAACGCACAGCGCCTGGCGATCTCGACCGTGTTTTCGATTGCTTCGGGCAGATCGGCGAACAGGGTCGCCATTTCCTGCTGCGACTTGAAATAATGCTGTGCGGTCAGACGGCGGCGGCCATCCTGCTGATCGACATAAGCGCCCTCGGCAATACAGATCAACGCATCATGCGCTTCGTACATGTCCGTGGTCGGGAAGTAGACATCGTTGGTAGCCACCAGCGGAAGGTTCTTGGCATAGGCCATTTCAACATGGCCGCGCTCGGTCAGACGTTCGGCCTCGGGCTGACCACCCTCGCCTGGATGGCGCTGTAATTCGACATACAGACGATCCGGGAACATGGTTGCAAGGCGATCCACCAAGACCTCGGCCGCTGGGCGCTGCCCTTGCTGCAACAAGCGACCCACCGGTCCGTCGGGGCCGCCAGACAGGCAGATCAGACCATCCGAGCGCTCTGCCAGTTCATCCAATGTCACCTGCGGCAACTGCCCGCCCTTGTCCACATACAGGCAAGAGCTGAGCTTCATTAGGTTTTCATACCCGACCTCTGACTGCGCCAGCAGCACCAGCGGCGCGGGGGCTTTCGCTTTCTCGCCCGGTTGCGCCCGCAGATAGGTCAGATCGATCTGGCACCCCATGATCGGCTGAACGCCCGCTCCGCTGGCGGTGACCGAAAACTCCAACGCAGAGAACATGCTGTTGGTGTCCGTGACGGCGACGGCGGGCATCTCAAGCTTTTCACACAGACCAGGCAGCTTTTTCAGCCGCACGGCGCCTTCCAGCAGGGAATATTCGGTGTGAACGCGGAGGTGGATGAATCGTGGAGTGCTGCTCATGCCGCCCACGCTATCGCAGCCAGTGGTGGTACAAAAGCCTGAACCTTAGGTTCGGATTGCCAAAAAAACAGGCGCTGATTGTTCGGGAAATCCATAAGGTGCTTCGGACTCTGAGGGTGAAACATGCTACAAAACCTTTTATTTTCAATGTGATGAACATCGAAACCACATGAAACACAAGGATCGGACCAATGAAATGATACATCAGAAGCGCGGTTTTTCTTGCCAGATTGGCTGCGCTGTTTCTAACATCTAGTGGCAAGCTATCCGCCCGCACTCTTTCTACGTCGCATCGAAGGAGAGCATTCAGAGGCGCAATTCGGTAACGCGACGGGTTTCACGAATGGATATCACGTTTCTTCTGAACGGAGAGACAGTGGAGTTGGCGAATGTCAATCCGGCAGTCACCTTGTTGGATTGGCTGCGCGAGGATCGCTCTCTGACCGGCACCAAAGAAGGCTGCAACGAAGGTGATTGCGGTGCCTGCACTGTCATGGTGACGGATCAGGGAGGAGCCAAAGCTCTGAACTCCTGCATTCTGTTCCTGCCTCAGCTCCACGGCAAAGCGGTGCGCACCGTCGAAGGCGCCAGCAGCCCGGACGGGAAGGCCCACCCGGTACAGCAGGCAATGGTTGATCTGCACGGGTCGCAATGTGGCTTTTGCACCCCCGGCTTTGTAATGTCGATGGTGGCCGGGCATGCGAATGGTGCAACCGATCACGACACACAGCTGGCCGGGAACCTGTGCCGATGCACGGGCTATGCGCCGATTATCCGTGCCGCCAAAGCCGTCGAAAAGCACCCTGTTCCCGTCTGGGTCAAGGACAAGCCTGACGCAGCACCCGCCGCGTCTCCTATGCTGCCGCGGTCCTCGGACGAGCTTGCCGCCATTTATGCCGAACACCCAGAGGCCACCCTGGTCGCTGGCGCGACCGATGTAGGCCTTTGGGTCACCAAACAGTTGCGCGACCTGAAAACAGTAATCTTCATGAACGGTTGCGATGATCTGAAACAGATCACGGTTACTGACAATGAAATTCGCCTTGGTGCCATGGTCGATATGAACCGCATGGGCGAAGCGCTGGGGGATCTGCACCCCTCTTATGCTGAAATGATCCGCCGCTATGCCAGCGTACAGGTGCGGCACGCCGCAACCGTAGGCGGTAATATCGCCAATGGGTCACCAATCGGTGACAACCCGCCTGCACTGATTGCCCTGGGCGCCAGCCTGCACCTGCGCAAAGGCGACACAAGGCGAACGCTGCCCTTGGAAAAGTTCTTCATCGACTATGGAAAACAGGATCGCGTACCCGGAGAATTCGTCGAAGCCGTAAGCTTCCCGCGCCAGGCGGATCGGTTGAAATGCTACAAGCTCAGCAAACGGTTTGATCAGGATATTTCGGCCGTTTGTGGGTGTTTCAACATTACCGTTGCAGAAGGTACCGTCACTCAGGCGCGCATCGCATTTGGCGGCATGGCGGGCGTTCCGAAACGCGCCACTCAAGTCGAAGCTTCGTTGACCGGCAAGCCATGGACAGCTGCTACCGTTCAATCCGCTCTGACGATGTTTGCCGAGGATTACGCGCCAATGTCAGATATGCGCGCCTCGGCTCATTACCGCCTTGAGACGGCGAAAGCGATGCTGGAGCGTTATTTCCTTGAAGATCAGGGCCAGGCAACCAATGTGCTGGAGGTGTCGGCATGAGCGTGACAAAACCACTGCCTCATGACGCCGCGCCGCTGCATGTCTCCGGTTCGGCCCGCTATGTGGACGATATCCCAACACCAAAAGGCACGTTGCATCTGGCCTTTGGCCTCAGCCCCATCGCCAAGGGTCGGATTGCCGCGATGGACCTGTCAGCGGTCAAGGCGGCCGACGGCGTGGTCATGGTGATGACCGCCGAAGACCTGCCTTTTGCCAATGATGTCTCACCGTCCATTCATGACGAGCCCTTGCTGTCAGACGGCACCGTCCACTATATCGGCCAGCCCGTGTTTCTGGTTGTCGCCACCAGCCATCTGGCAGCGCGCAAAGCCGCGCGACTGGGCAAGATCGACTATGCCGAAGAAACCGCGATCCTGACGATTGAGCAGGCGCTGGCCGCCGACAGTCGGTTCGAGGACGGCCCGCGCATCTACACCAAAGGTGATGCAGACGCCGCCATCGCAGGCGCGGCGCATGTGATCGAAGGCAGTTTTGAGCTTGGCGGACAAGAGCATTTCTATCTGGAAGGTCAGGCTGCACTGGCGGTGCCGAATGAGGGTGCTGATATGCTGGTCCACAGCTCGACCCAGCACCCGACTGAGATTCAGCACAAAGTGGCAGAGGCTCTGGGCGTTCCCATGCATGCTGTGCGCGTTGAAACCCGGCGCATGGGCGGCGGGTTCGGGGGCAAGGAAAGCCAGGGCAACGCTCTGGCTGTTTCCTGCGCAGTGGCTGCGCGGGCAACCGGCAAGGCCTGCAAGATGCGCTATGACCGCGATGACGACATGATCATCACCGGTAAGCGGCATGCCTTTCGCATTGGCTATAGGGCCGGGTTCGATCAGGACGGGCATATTCAGGGGGTATCCTTTCTGCACCACGCCATATGCGGATGGGCACAAGACCTGTCGCTGCCCGTCGCGGATCGGGCGATGCTGCATTCCGACAATGCTTATCTGCTGCCCAATGCGCGGATCGAAAGTCACCGGCTGAAAACCAACACCCAATCTGCCACCGCCTATCGGGGGTTTGGAGGCCCTCAGGGTATGGTTGGAATCGAACGCGTCATGGACCACGCCGCGCATGAGCTGGGTCTGGACCCGGTCGAGCTGCGCCGCAGGAACTATTACGCTGCCCCGGCGGGTACCGATGACCATGCCCCTGATCGCAGTGGCGGCGATACGCCAAACACCACCCCTTATGGCATGGAAGTCGAAGATTTCGAACTTCACGGCATGACCGAAGCCTTGTTGAATTCCAGCGACTATGCCGCGCGCAAGGCAGCAATTCAGAAATGGAATGCCGAGAACAGCGTGATCAAAAAGGGCATCGCCTTCTCTCCGGTCAAGTTCGGCATTTCCTTCACCCTGACCCATCTGAATCAGGCCGGCGCGCTGGTGCATGTGTACCAGGACGGGTCCGTGCACCTGAACCATGGCGGTACCGAGATGGGTCAAGGCCTGTTTCAAAAAGTGGCCCAGGTTGCCGCCTCACGCTTTGGTATTCCGCTAGAGATGGTGAAGATCACCGCCACAGACACGGCCAAAGTGCCGAACACCTCGGCAACGGCGGCATCCTCGGGAAGCGATCTCAACGGCATGGCGGTGAAAGCCGCCTGTGACACGATCCGCGACCGGATGGCAGAGTATCTGGCTGAGCGACATCAGGCCGACCCGTCGGCTGTCAGCTTCGGGGATGGTCATGTATCGGTTGGTGAGGAACGCTATACCTTTGCCGAAGCGGCTGCGCTGACCTATCAGGGCCGCATCAGCCTTTCGGCCACCGGCTTCTATAAGACACCCAAGATCGAATGGGACCGGATCAAAGGCCAAGGTCGTCCGTTTTTCTACTTCGCCTATGGCGCCTCGATCACCGAAGTTGCCGTGGACACACTAACCGGTGAGAACCGCATCTTGCGCACGGATATCTTGCATGACGCGGGCGCGTCGCTGAACCCTGCGCTGGATATCGGTCAGGTCGAAGGTGGCTATGTGCAGGGCGCGGGTTGGTTGACGACCGAAGAACTCGTCTGGGATGGCACAGGCAATCTGCGCACCCATGCGCCATCGACCTACAAGATCCCGGCTTGTTCCGACCGCCCCGACATCTTCAACGTTGCGCTTTGGGAGGCTGAAAACCGTGAGGACACGATCTATCGCTCGAAAGCGGTAGGCGAACCTCCATTCATGCTTGGGATATCCGCCTGGCTGGCACTGTCGAATGCGGTGGCGGCCTGCGGAAACAGCTACCCCGCATTGGATGCCCCCGCCACGGCAGAAGAAGTCTGGCATGGTGTCCAAAGGATGAAGGGGGACGACTGATGGGATTTGACCTTGAGACTTTGAGGGAGGCGGTCAAAACCCATGGGCGCGTGATCCGGGTAGTCATCGCCGGGATCAAGGGCTCGTCCCCACGCGAGGTTGGTGCCGCAATGCTGGTCTGGCAGGACGGGCAATCCGGCACGATCGGCGGCGGCACACTTGAGTTTCAGGCAGCCGAAGCGGCGCGGATACAAACCGCCCAATCGCGCCTGACCCATCACGCGCTTGGCCCCGACATGGGCCAGTGCTGCGGTGGCGCTGTTTCCTTGCTAAGCGAGGTCTATGACCGCAACAACATCAACGATCTGGGCGACAGCATCATTGCGCGCCCAACATCGGGCCAGAACATGCCACTGTCGGTCAAACGCCTGTTGACCGAAGCCCGCGGACAAGGGATTGCACCAGAGGCACAGCTGATCGAAGGCTGGATGGTCGAGTCGGTCCACAAACCAGCGCGTGCACTGTGGGTCTGGGGCGCGGGTCACGTCGGTCGCGCCCTGGTGGATGTCCTGTCACCGCTGCCCGATCTCGCAATCACTTGGGTCGATACAGGATCCAAGCGGTTTCCAGAAACCGTACCGAACGGAGTCACCGCCGTCCCTGCCGCGAAACCAGCGGAACTGGTTCGGCATGCGCCGCGTGATGCTGAACATCTGGTGCTGACTTATTCACACAATCTGGACTTGGAATTGTGCAACCGTCTGCTTTCGCACGATTTCCGCTTTGCGGGGCTGATCGGCTCGGCTACGAAATGGGCGCGGTTCCGGTCTCGGCTGGCGGCGCTGGGGCACTCGCCCGAGCGGATCAGCCGGATCACCTGCCCGATTGGCGACCCGGGCCTGGGCAAGCACCCGCAGATGATTGCCGTGGGCGTCGCATCACAACTGCTGCGCCCGATCGGGCAAAACAATTTGAAGAAGGATCTGAGCGCGTGACCACTCCACTGCTAAGTTTGCAAGGACTGACCAAAGCCTATCCCGGCGTCGTGGCCAATGATCAGGTGTCCTTTGACATCGGTGAGGGCGAAGTTCATGCCCTGTTGGGCGAAAACGGCGCGGGAAAATCCACGCTGGTCAAAATGATCTATGGCTTGGTGAAGCCCGACAGCGGCACCATGCTGTTGCGTGGCCAACCCTTTGCTCCGCCCGAGCCGCGCGCCGCGCGTGCTGACGGAATCGCGATGGTATTTCAGCATTTTTCGCTGTTCGACGCGCTAAACGTGGCCGAGAACATCGCATTGGGGATGGAGAACCCGCCACCAATGGGCGACCTGGCCTCGCGAATTCGGGAAGTTTCGGAAACCTACGGTCTACCGCTGGACCCCTTTCGTACAGTCGGTGACCTGTCCGCGGGGGAACGCCAACGGGTTGAGATCATTCGCTGCCTTCTGCAGGATCCAAAGCTTTTGATCATGGACGAACCAACCAGTGTTCTGACTCCGCAAGAAGTCGATATCCTTTTCGAAACGCTGAATAAATTGCGGTCTGAAGGCACATCGATCCTGTATATCTCGCACAAGCTTGAAGAAATCCGCACCCTATGCGACCACGCTACGATCTTGCGTTTGGGCAAGAATGTGGGCGAATGCGTTCCATCTGAAACCTCGGCCCGGGAGATGGCCGAGTTGATGGTCGGTTCAACCCTGCAAACACCTGAGCGCGGAGGCCGCGAGTTCGGCGAGGTCGCGCTGGATGTCAGCGGGCTTTCCGTGCCCTCACCGTCTGAATTCGGCACCGCGCTGAAGAATGTCCACATGACAGTTCGCAAAGGCGAAGTGCTGGGAATTGGCGGTGTTGCCGGCAACGGACAGGACGAACTGCTGGGTGTCCTGTCTGGCGAAATCCAGACAGCTGCCGATGCGATCAAGTTCGATGGCCAGCCGATTGGCAAACTGGGCCCAACCGCACGGCGCAAGCTGGGCGTACTGACCGCCCCCGAAGAGCGGTTGGGACATGCAGCCGCCCCAGACATGAGCCTGACCGAAAACGCCCTGCTGACCGGATCGGTCCGCGAAGGGTTGGAAAGCAACGGGTTCTTGAAATGGGCAGATACCAAAAGCTTTGCTGAAAAGATCATCAGCGCCTTTGATGTGCGCACGCCAGGGCCCGAGAATGCGGCCCGGTCATTGTCAGGCGGCAACCTACAGAAATTCGTGATCGGACGCGAAGTGTTGCAGAACCCCGATGTACTGGTCGTGAACCAACCCACATGGGGGGTGGACGCCGCTGCCGCTGCGTCGATCCGACAGGCCATTCTGGACCTTGCCGCCAAGGGCACGGCGGTGGTCTGCATCAGCCAGGATCTGGACGAATTGATGGAAATCTCGGACAGCTTTGCCGCCCTGAACGAAGGCAGGCTCAGCGCGCCACGCACAACCACGGGTCTGACCGTGGATGAGATCGGCCTGATGATGGGCGGTGCACATGGCATGGAGGTAGCCCATGTCTGATGCAAAACAAAATATGACGACGGGGGTGTGAGCAGATGATTGTATTGGAGAAACGGCCACAGCCGTCCAAGGCGTGGTCTTATGCGACCCCGCTTGTGGCGGTATTGGCGACGATGCTGTTTGGCGGCATATTGTTTGCCGTCCTGGGTAAAAACCCGGTTCAGGCCATCGGCACCATTTTCTGGGAGCCTCTGTTCGGTGAATTCGCCTTTTATTACCGCCCGCAGCTGCTGGTGAAGGGCGCGCCGTTGGTGCTGATTGCGATTGGCCTGTCGTTAGGCTTCCGAGCCGGTATCTGGAACATCGGCGCCGAGGGTCAGTATATCATGGGCGCCATCTTTGGTGCGGGGGCCGGGCTGGCCTTTTACCCGCTGGATGCCTGGTATGTCTTTCCGATCATGGTGATGGCAGGTGCGCTTGGCGGTTGGCTCTGGGCCTCTATTCCGGCCTTTCTGAAGGTGCGCTTTGGCACCAATGAAATTCTGGTCTCGCTGATGCTGGTCTATGTGGCTGAACAGATGATGGCCTCGGTCTCGCTGGGACTACTGAAAAACCCCGAAGGGTTCGGTTTTCCGGGTTCACGCAATCTGCAATCCTATGAGAGTGCGCATAATGCCGAGCTGATCGCAGGATCGGGGATGCATTGGGGCGTTGTGACCGCACTGATAGCCGTGATCTTTTCCTATATCCTGCTGAACCGGCACATGCTGGGCTTTCACATCCGCCTGACGGGTGAGGCACCGCGCGCAGCCAAATTCGCCGGGGTAAACCCAGCACGACTGATCCTGTTCTGTCTTGGCCTGTCAGGCGCACTGGCCGGGCTGGCGGGGATGTTCGAAGTCTCGGGCCCCTCGGGTGTTGTCAGCATCGACTTTAACGTCGGCTATGGCTTTACCGCGATCATCGTGGCCTTTCTGGGTCGACTGCATCCGGTGGGCATCCTGCTAGCCGGTGGCCTAATGGCGTTGACCTATATCGGTGGTGAAATTGCGCAGTCCCAAATGGGTCTTCCTGCCGCGGCTATTCAAGTATTCCAGGGGATGCTGCTGTTCTTCCTGCTGGCCTTCGACCTTTTGACCAACTACCGCATCCGTGCGGCCCGTAGCGAGGTGGCGTAATCATGGACCTAGGTGAGATTAATCCCGTACTTCTGGTCGCGTCACTGATGGTGGCTGCAACTCCCCTGCTTCTGGCCGCGATCGGTGAATTGGTCGTCGAAAAAGCAGGAGTTCTGAACCTTGGCGTAGAGGGCATGATGATCGTTGGCGCGATCAGCGGTTTTGCGATCTCGGTCGAGACTGGGTCGCCCTGGCTGGGCTTTGTCGCCGCGGCCATAGGCGGTGCAGTACTGTCCCTGCTGTTTGTGCTGCTGACGCAGGTGGCGCTGGCCAATCAGGTTGCCAGCGGCCTGGCGCTGACTCTGTTTGGTTTAGGGTTCAGCGCCCTGCTCGGTCAAAGCTATGTGGGGGTCAAACCCCCCAGCATGGGCGATATCCATATCCCGGTGATCAGCGATATTCCGGTGATTGGCCCGATCCTGTTTCAGCATGACCCGATCCTTTATGTCGGCATCGCTTTGACAGCGGCCGTCTGGGCTACGCTTAAATACACTCGCGTCGGACTGATCCTGCGCGCGGTAGGTGAAAACCACGATGCGGCGCATGCGCTTGGCTATAAGGTGATCAAGATACGCATCATGGCGATCCTGTTCGGCGGTGCCTGTGCCGGGCTGGGTGGGGCTTATATCAGCTTGATCCGGGTGCCACAGTGGACCGAGGGCATGACAGCCGGTGTCGGCTGGATCGCCCTGGCCTTGGTCGTCTTCGCCAGTTGGAAGCCATGGCGCGCCCTGCTGGGTGCCTATTTGTTCGGCGGTATCACCGTGTTGCAGCTGAATTTGCAGGCAGCGGGCGTTGCCATCCCGGTCGAGTATCTGGCAATGTCGCCCTACATCATCACGATCCTTGTGCTTGTGATCCTTTCCGCCGACAAAAGCAGCGCACCTGCCTCACTCGGCCGGATATTCCATGCCTCGCATTAGACGGGGACAACTGAACCAACTTGGGGAGTAACACATGAAAATTACTACATTTCTGGCAAGCGCCGCCATGGCGCTGGGTTTGGCAACTACTGCCATAGCTGAAGACAAAACCAAGGTCGGCTTTGTATTTGTCGGCCCGGTGGGCGACGGCGGCTGGACCTATGAACATAACAAGGGCCGTCTGGCGGTTGAAGAAGAGTTCGGCGACAAGGTCGAAACCGTGTTTGTTGAATCCGTGCCCGAAGGCCCGGATGCAGAGCGGGTGATGACCCAGATGGCGCTGGAAGGTGCAGACCTGATCTTTACCACCTCGTTCGGATACATGGATCCGACCATCAACGTGGCCAAGAAATTCCCGAACGTGAAGTTCGAACACGCGACCGGCTATAAAACAGCCGACAACGTTTCGGTTTATTCGGCACGTTTCTATGAAGGTCGTGCGGTACAGGGTCATATCGCGGGCAAGATGACCAAGTCGAACATTGTTGGCTATATCGGGTCCTATCCGATCCCCGAAGTGGTCCGCGGAATCAACTCGGCCTATATCCACGCCAAGAAGGTCAACCCGGATGTCGAGTTCAAGATCATCTGGGCCTACACTTGGTTCGATCCGGCGAAAGAAGCAGATGCCGCCACTGTTCTGATCGAACAGGGCGCGGACGTTATCCTGCAGCACACCGACTCGACCGCACCGCAAGCAGCTGCGCAAGAGGCGGGCAACGTCATCACTTTCGGCCAGGCCTCGGACATGAGCGAATACGCTCCGTACCCGCGCGTCTCGTCGATCATCGATGACTGGGCGCCTTACTATATTGCACGGACCCAGGCCGTCATGGATGGCACATGGGAAAGCGCCAATACATGGGATGGCATCCGCGAAGGCATGGTTGCAATCGGCGATATCTCGGACGCGGTTCCCGCTGACGTCAAAGCAGAGGCACTGGCGCTGAAAGCGGCCATGGCCGCGGGTGAATACCACCCCTTCACCGGACCGCTGAAAAAGCAGGACGGTAGTGACTGGCTGGCCGAAGGCGAGACTGCAGACGACGGTACACTGGCCGGCATGAACTTCTATGTCGAAGGCTTGCAAGGTGAGATTCCGCAGTAAGGCGGCACAGGATAACGCAGAAAGGCCCGCCATGTGCGGGCCTTTTTTGATTTTGCCACCTGTTTTATGCCACTCTTGATCTTCGATAGCCCGAAACCAGCGCCAAGCACATTGATCCGCGGCTCTACCGATCAACGAGGACCAGATGAATTCAAAACGCGAATTGCTGCAGAAACTGTTGAAAGGTATCGAAACCGGGGATGCCGAGGCCGCAGCCGTCGTCAACGAAGAAAAATACATCCAGCACAATCCCCAGACCCATGAAGGCAGCGAGGGGCTGGCCACGTTGTTTGCCCGCCTGTCGAAAACAAATCCCAAGGTTAAATTTGTTCGCGTTTTTGAAGATGGCGAATTCGCTTTTGCCCATAACGAATATGATTTTGCCAAAGTTAAGGCCGCGTTCGAGGTCTTTCGGTTTGAAGACAGCAAAGCTGTTGAGCACTGGGATAACATTCAGCCCCTGCGCGGCCCAAACGCTTCGGGACGCGGCATGCTTGATGGGCCAACTGAAATCACGGATATTGACAGAACCGAACAGAACCGGGAATTGGTCGACAACTTCTCGCAAACGGTCCTGATAGACCGGAAAACCGAGCGGATGAAGGCGTTTGTTGATGCGAACCTGATACAACACGATCCCGATGGTGTTGACGGCATCGACGCCTATCGCATGGTGCTTGAAGCTAGATCAGACGCGGAGTTGATCGTTCAGTATCACCGCGTCCATCGTGTGCTGGCAGAAGGGAATTTCGTCCTGTGCATGAGCGAAGGTGCCAGTCACGGAAAACATACCAGCTTTTATGATCTGTTTCGGGTCGCAGACGGAGTGATCGTCGAGCAGTGGGGCACTATGGAAACCATAGCGCCCCGTAGCGAGTGGAAGAATGACAACGGCAAATTTTGATCTAAGTAAGGGCCGTTAATGCCCAGTCAGAACCAGCGTGTTCACCGGCATCAGGATCAAACGCAGGCGCAGACCCGCCGCATGAACCACGCCGATCGTGTCGACCACATGCAGGAAAGCAGAGTGCCAAAAGCCCAAATCTTCATGCTCCAGCCGCTCGTGGTTATCGGTGTAGACATTCGCCAGACAGTTGCTGCCGGGCGGGATATCATCCGCCATGCCCTTATAAAGCGGTTCAAAATAAACCAGGATCGAGCCCGGCACCTTGTTGGACTGCACGTCTCTCAGCTCGTCTGACGGGCGAATTTGTCCCGATGGGATCACATCCTGAACTTCGACCACCACAACCGGAATAACCGTGAACGGCTTGGTCATGCAGCCCAGCTCTCCGACCATGCCGGGCTTGATAACCTGCGCCGACATCTGATTGAACGCAGCCTGAAAGCGGTCATGCCCGGAGTTTGACGGCACAAGAATACCTGCTGGACGCAGCAGAGGACTGACGTAATCGCCAACCTGAAGGCCGAACTGTTCGATCCTCCCCGTCACACCCGCGTTGATCACAGTCTTGTCCAGCTCGGTCAAAGCAGCATCCAGGTTCGCATTGGCGCTGGCCAGTTGGGCCGGGATCAGCTCTTCGATTTGCTGTACGACGGCAGCGCGTTGCGATTCAGCCGCAACCAGCTTGGCCTCTCGTTCAGCGACAAGGTTTTCCAGCCGGTCAATCTCGGCCAGGCGGACGGCGCTTGACCCTTCGTCCCGCAGGGTCGTATTGCGTTGCAAGTCCTCTAGCGCCTGATCCAGCGCCGCTTTTGCGCCCGCGATCCCGGCGGCGGCCTCGGCCAGATCGGTCTCCGCAACTTTCAGTGATGCCTGAACTTGCGCGATCTGCGCATGCGCTGCCTCAACCATTGCAGTCTGAGTAAAGTCCTCGATCCGGAAGATTGGCTGCCCAGCAACAACCTGTTGATTGTTGGAGACATAGACCTCGGACACTCGCCCACCCAGTTGCGGTAAGATCGTTACTGTGCGGAAATACGAGGCCGCAGTTTTGCTGGCCGGGTGAAAATAGAACAGAGTGGTGATCACGGTCAGCGCCATAATGGCACAGGTTGTCAGACCCCAGCGCAGCTCGTACCACATGGTGAATAATGTGATCTCGTGCCCGATACGTTTTCCCTGCACAAAGCGGCGGAACAGATAATCAGGCAGCACTGTAACCAGCGCGCACATCAGTGTTTCAAGCATGTCCTATTGCTCCTGCTGCGCGACGGGTTCGGGGGATGGAACGGGATCGGGATCAGCAGGCGGTTGCGGCGCTAAAGATCGGATCGCATCGGCAATGGCACGCAAGGGCGCACCTATGTCGGGAAACTGGAATCCGGCGACCAGAATGGCTGCAATCCAGAACAATCCGTTATGAGTGAACAAAGCCAGCAGCGCAAGAATTCCCACAAGCTGAAACTGCGGGTGGTTGGATTCATGCGCGAGCTTTTCGGGGATCGAATGCAGGGTGAAATAGCCAACGCCGATCAGGATGATCACCACAACCGTGAAAATGAACATGACCGTCAAAAGAAAATCGCTGCCATCCGCCTGGGTCACGTAAGACGGAATGTGCCCCGTGGCCAATGGGTGTAAATCTGCTGTGCTCACCCTGCCCTCCTCTAATTGCTTTCCACTTCTTTGGATGGGTTGATGCGCAAATTCAACCCTGCTTAAAGTCTCAATTAGAATTCTACGGTCGTGCACGACGCATTCGACGTCAGAAAATCACGACTGCGGCCAGCAAAGGGGCGACATGATAGATTTCCTGATTATCGGCGGCGGTATTGCCGGGCTTAGCGTGGGCGCGCGGTTGTCAGAGCGCGGCCAGGTCACCGTGCTCGAAGGCGAAGAGGCGCTGGGCTATCACGCATCAGGCCGGTCCGCGGCTATGTTTGCACCCGCCTATGGTCCGCCTGCTGTTATTGCCCTCAACTTTGCCAGCGCAGCACATTTTGAGACGAATGACTATCTGTCGCCACGCGGCTGGGTTCTGATCGGCGGGAAAGACCAACACGATGTGTTTCACCGGGATGCCGATCAACTTGGCGGCCGACAGATTTCCTTTGACGCGGCACAATCCCTTATCCCGATCCTGAACCCCGAAACCGTCGGGTTCGCGGCGCACAGCGACAGTGAACAAGATATAGATACCGACCGCATGATGCAGGATTTCGCCCGGACGATCCGTGGGAATGGTGGATCCGTTCTGACCCGGCAAAGCGTCACGGCAATTCGCAAACATAGGCACTGGATCGTCGAGGCCACCGAGAGCTTTGAGGCACGACACATCGTCAATGCAGCCGGCGCCTGGGTTGACGAAATCGCGGCGATGGCCGGTATCGCGCCGATTGGTATCCAGCCGCGCCGCCGCTCAATGGCCCGTATCCCGGCCCCCGGCGGGCATGACTTGCGCGCCTGGCCCATGATGTTGGGTGCGGGCGAAAGCTGGTATGCTAAACCCGACGCGGGCAAATTGCTGGTCTCACCTGCCGATGCCGATCCGACCGCCGCCCATGATGCGTTTGCCGATGACATGGTTCTGGCCGAGGGCTTGGCCCGGTACGAGGCAATGGTCACCGAGCCTGTGACACGGGTCGAAACCAACTGGGCGGGCTTGCGCAGTTTCGCACCGGATGGCAGCCTGGTTTTGGGGCCCGATCCGACCGATCCTACGTTTATCTGGTCTGCCGGTCAGGGTGGTTACGGGTTTCAGACGGCCCCTGCTGCATCCCAACTGGTAGCGGATCTGACAGTCGGCAACCAATCAAGTCTGGACACGGCGACCATCGCCTCTCTGAGACCAGACAGGTTGCACAGATGAACAAGCGCCCGTTACCCTCCAACGCCAGCGTCGCGACTGTAGGAGAGAACGGTCAGTTGGTCGCTCCGGCAGCCAGCCGTAACGTCGGGGCTTTGTGTGATCTTCTGGACCAGTTCGCCCCTTTGACCGGACAAGCGCTGGAACTGGCAAGTGGCACCGGTCAGCACATCGCAGCCTTTGCCGAGTGCCGCCCCGGCATGCATTGGCAACCCAGTGAGGTTGAATCCGAACGGCGGGCCAGCATCAATGCCTACACCGCGGGCCTGCCGAATGTGTCTAAAGCAGAAGTTCTGGATGCAACCATCGAGGGTTGGCATCAGCCGTTTGGCGGCAGGGATCTGATCGTTCTGATCAATCTCTTGCACCTGATCAGCTGGGCCGAAGTGGAAACGCTTGTCGGTGAGGCAGCGCAAGCACTGAACGCGAATGGCCGGTTGATCCTTTATGGTCCTTTCATGCGCAACAATCGCCTGACCAGCGCGGGGGATCAACGATTTCATACAGCTCTGGTCCAGCAGGATGCTGAAATCGGATATAAAAACGACGGAGACGTTTCTGAGCTTTTGGCCAATCACGACCTGAAAATCCTGGAAGTCGCGGAGATGCCTGCAAATAACCTGGCCTTCATCGTGGAAAAATCTGACACCTGATCCAGATCAAAGCCCGACCGAGGCCAACTAAACATATTCCAAACACACGATGTTAAATGGAATGTAGCATGCCCTGGCAGGAAAAGATCAACGACACGCGAAAAGGTCTTCGCAATTTGAACGGCGCAATCCCTGATACCGCCCGCGCCTTCGGTGCGCTTGGCGCGGCGGTCAAGCAAGGCGGAACGCTGGACTACAAGACCAAAGAATTCATCGCTCTTGGCATATCCATAGCGGACCGATGCGAACCCTGTATCATGCTGCACACCGAAGCTTTGATCAAAGCCGGCGCGTCACGTGACGAGGTTTCGGACGTTCTGTCCATGGCGGTTCAGATGGGGGGCGGGCCGTCGATGATGTACGCCTCTAAGGCGCTGGACTGCTTCGACGAGCTGAGTGCATGAAAAAAGCCCGCGTGCTGCGGGCATTTGAAGGCGGCACCAAAAAGGTGCCGCCGTTCTTATCCAGATCAGCCGTCCTTGCGGATGACCTCGTTTTTCGGATCATAGGGGCTGTCGCATGTTACGACTGCATCCCACAATTTGTCCTGAAGCTTGACCTTCAGCTTGGTGCCTTCGACCGCCAGATCGGGCTTCACATAGCCCATGCCGATGGATTTCTCGAAGGCCACCGAATAACCGCCCGAGGTCAGACGACCGACGCGTTCACCTTCCGGCGTATACAGCACTTCACGGCCCCACGGATCGGCATCCTCCGGTCCGTCGATCAGCAGGGTGCAGCATTTCACGCGTACGCCAGTCTCTTCCAGCTTGGCCTTGCCATAGAAGTCTTTGGACAGATCGACAAAGCGCGGCAGGTCGGCTTCCAGCGGGGTCGCGTCGCGGCCCAGTTCGGTACCAAACGCGCGATAGGATTTCTCCTGACGCAGCCAGTTTTGGGCGCGGGCACCAACCAGCTTCATGCCATGCTTCTCACCGGCTTTTTCCAGCAGGTCGAACAGGTAGTTCTGCATCTCAATCGGGTGGTGAAGTTCCCAACCCAGCTCACCGGTATAGGCCACGCGGATCGCGTTGACCGGGCACATGCCCAGTTCGATCTGACGGGCCGACAGCCATGGGAAGCGCTTGTTGGACAGTGCGGTTTCCGGATCGGCGTCTTTGATGACCTCTTTCAGAACGTCCCGCGATTTGGGTCCGGCGATGGCAAAAACGCCCCACTGAGTGGTCACATCTTGGATCTCGATGTAACCGAACTCCTCCATCTTGTCCTCGGCCGCCTTGCGCAGGTAATCGGCGTCGTACTCAGTCCAGGCACCAGCAGAGACGATGTAGTAGTTGTTCTCGCCGTTACGGACGATGGTGTATTCGGTGCGGGTGGTACCGTGCGAGGTCAGCGCGTAGGTCAGGTTGATACGACCGACCTTGGGCAGCTTGTTGCAGGTGAACCAATCCAGGAACTGGGTCGCACCGGGGCCTTTGACGACATGCTTTGTGAAGGCCGATGCGTCGATCAGGCCAACGCCTTCGCGGATCGCCTTTGCTTCGTCAACGGCATGCTGCCACCAGCCACCGCGGCGGAACGAGCGGGCATCATGGTCGAAGTTTTCGGGTGCATCCAGCGGACCGAAATAGTTCGGGCGCTCCCAGCCGTTAACCCAGCCAAACTGTGCGCCACGCGCTTTCTGACGGTCATAGGCCGGAACAGTCCGCAGCGGGCGGCAGGCAGCACGTTCTTCATCGGGGTGGTGCAGGATATAGACGTGCTCATAGCACTCTTCGTTCTTGCGCGCCGCGAACTCGGTGGTCATCCAGTTGCTGCTATAGCGTTTGGGGTCCAGCGAGGCCATGTCGATCTCGGCTTCTCCATCGACCATCATCTGGGCCAGATAATAACCGGTGCCACCCGCAGCGGTGATACCAAAGCTGAAGCCCTCGGCCAGCCACATATTGCGCAGACCCGGCGCGGGTCCAACCAGCGGGTTACCGTCGGGTGTGTAGCAGATCGGGCCGTTGAAATCGTCTTTCAGGCCGGATTCGGCACAGGACGGCACGCGCTCGGCCATTGCCATATACTGATCTGCAATCCGGTCGAGATCGAGCGGGAACAGATCAGCACGGAAGCTGTCCGGCACGCCGTGTTCGAACTGCGCCGGCGCACCATGTTCATAGATCCCCAAAATCCAGCCGCCGCGTTCCTCGCGTGCGTAGGATTCGTTGTCGGCATCGCGGACAACAGGGTGTTCGGGGTTGCCCGCTTCACGCCATTTGACCAGCTCAGGGTCTTTGTCCATGACGATGAAGGTGTGTTCGACCGGGATCGCGGGCATCTTGATGCCCAGCATTTTCGCGGTCCGCTGTGCGTGGTTGCCCGATGCGGTCACGACATGCTCGGCGGTGATAACCACCTGCTCATCCGACGGAATGAGGTTACCGCCCTTCTCGACCATTTTGGTGCAGGTGACTTCCCAATGAGTGCCATTCCAATGGAAGGCATCGGCCTGCAGCTTGCGAACGATCTCAACACCGCGTTGACGCGCACCCTTGGCCATCGCCTGTGTCACGTCTGCTGGGTTAATATAGCCGTCCTCGGTGTGATAGATCGCGCCCTTCAGGTCCGAGGTCTCGATCAGCGGCCAGCGTTCCTTAATCTGGTCCGGAGTCAGCCATTCATAGGCAACGTCACAGGTTTCGGCGGTGGACGCGTACAGCATGTATTCGTCCATGCGCTCCTGGGTCTGCGCCATGCGCAGGTTGCCAACCACGGCGAAACCCGCGTTCAGGCCGGTCTCATCTTCAAGCTGCTTGTAGAAATCGACCGAGTATTTGTGGATATGCGTGGTCGCATAGGACATGTTGAACAGCGGCAGCAAACCCGCCGCATGCCAGGTCGAACCTGATGTCAGTTCGTCCCGCTCAATTAGCATGACATCGTCCCAGCCTGCCTTGGCCAGATGATAGGCAATCGAAGTGCCGACGGCGCCGCCGCCAACGACCAGTGCTTTGACTTGGGTTTTCATAGCCGGGTGTCTCCCCTTGGAATCTGTTGCCACCATATGGCGCAATCAGCGCCCACCGCGCGACATTCATCCGACCAGTGATATAAAAAAAACGACCCTCAGACATCTGGGGGTCGTTTTTCCTAAAAGTTTTGAACTTTCTCAGCCGCCAGACAGCGAGCAGGTCTTGCGCGCATCTTTGAAGGCGCATTTGCCCGAAGACCCTGCTCCACCCTTGTTCACACGAATCTCAGATGCTTCGTTCACACGTTTCCCAGAAGCATCGGCAGTTTCTGAACCTTTAAAAAACGACTTCAGGCCGCCGAACAAACCGCTCGAGCTTTTCGGTTCGACCTCTTTTTCTTCCGACCCACCCGTTAGCTTCCCGAAAAGTCGCCCAAAAACACTGCCGCCAGATCCATCCGCATCTGCGTTTTCAATTTCCAGGCCAGCCAACCCTTTGCGATACCCGATCTGGATCAAATCATCCGGGGATTGGATATTGTTTGCCGTCAGATCGAAAGCATCAGATGGCAACCCGTGTTGTGCCGCCATTGTATTGGCAAGCAAGGCCAACCCGTTGATGTTTTCGATCCGCAACTGAGCAATCTCGCTGCGCAGCCGGGTGAACTCGGCCCGGACTTCGGCCATTTGCAAGGCGCGCTCAATGCCGCCATCGGGGTCGGTAACCGCCTCGTTTCCTACACCAGGCACCGGCCGGCTAAGCAACGCGTTCATCCCATCATAGTCAAGCTGGCTGAGGAATATGCGCACATCCTGCTCCGGGGCATCCGTGTACATCTCAACACGGATTTCCTCACCCAGACCCAGGGTGCCCGTATAGATCTGGAACCCAACCGGCTGTGTCAGATCCGTCACTTTGGCAGTGATCATCGACCAGACTTTACGGACATCGAGATGGATCGGGCTGTACTCTGCTTCGACGAACTGAAAATAGGCAACGCCCCCGATCACACCGAACGGAGCATAGTTGCTGGCACCGAAATCCATCGAGTCGATCGATCTTGCGATATTGCCCGCAAGTGAATCCGCGGAAGCCTCCTGCCGCAGTTTGATCTCAATCCAGTAAGTGTGACCAGCTTTTTCATAAACCCAGCTTAGCTTATCCAGTTTTTTAGCCTGTATTTCAGCTTTTTGAACCGCCACCTTACTGGCAAGCGGGCGCGCGGCCTCACTGACTGATTTCAAGCCCCCCCCTTCACGCGCATCGAGCGTGAAGTCACTGTCCATTATTGCCCGACGCGAAAGCTCTGAATCCGGGACCGGCATATAGGGCTTGCCCCCTGCGCGCCAACGCTTCTGGCGGTCGCGTTCTGCCGCTTCGGCATCCAGTTCTTCATGATAAAGGGCGAACCGCGTTTTGAGCGTTTCCACATAGCCGTTTGCCGACAGCGTACCTTCGTGTTTCTTATCCTGCTGGTAGTAATCCAGCCCGGCGACAACCAATCCAACAATCAGCGCAAACCCGATCAGCCGCAACGCGTCCATCAAATTACCTCAATATTCATTCACTGCTTATTTCGCGCAGAATCTTTGAAAATTGAGGCATCCTTGTGGCCTAGATACGGAATAATCCGCGCGGTTTTTTACCCGTCCCGAGCCGGAAATATTTTTCCCGGGTTCATGATATTGTCGGGATCAAGCGCCTTTTTCACCGCCTCCATAAAGGTCAGCGCTGCCCCTAGCTCCTTGGCCAGGTATGACCGCTTTCCTTGCCCGATCCCATGTTCCCCGGTACAGGTTCCCTCCATCTCGATCGCAAGGTCATTCAACCACCCAACAAACCCGTCCGCCTTGGCCACTTCGTCGGCGTTTTCCATATCGATCAACAGCAAGGTGTGAAAATTACCGTCCCCTACATGCCCGACAATCGGCGCCAAAAGCTCAAGTTCCTTGGCCTTGTTCCGGGTCGCAGTCACGCATTCTGCCAGTCGCGAGATCGGTACGCAAACATCGGTTGATATGCCCCGCGCACCGGGGCGCAACTGCAAGCTGGCCCAATACATATCATGGCGTGCCTGCCAGAGTTTGTTGCGTTCTTCGGTTGTCGAAGTGGCCGCGAAATCTGTGCCGCCGAACTCTTCGGCGATCTGACCAAATGTCTCAGCCTGCTCGACCGCACCACCAGTCGATCCATGAAACTCCAATAGCAAAAGCGGGGTTTCCGGTAAGGCCAGTCCCGAATAGGCGTTTGCGGCCTTCACCGACACCTCGTCCAACAACTCGATCCGGGCCACGGGAACGCCGTACTGGATCGTCATCATTACAGCCTGACATGCCGCGTCGACAGAAGGAAAAACACAACGCGCCGAGGTGATCGCTTCGGGGATGCCTTGCAGACGCAGAGTGAGTTCTGTGATGATGCCCAGCGTGCCCTCTGCGCCTACCATCAGGCGGGTCAAGTCATACCCGGCCGACGACTTTCTGGCCCGCTGCCCGGTCCGGATGATTTGCCCGTCCGGCATCACGGCCTCAAGGCTAAGGATATTGTCCTTCATCGTGCCATAGCGCACCGCATTGGTTCCCGAGGCACGGGTCGCCGCCATACCGCCCAGCGAGGCGTTCGCACCGGGATCAATCGGAAAGAACAGACCCTGATCACGCAGATGAGTGTTCAGCTCCTCTCGCGTTACACCTGGTTGCACGACACAATCCAAATCACCGGAATGAACGGCCAGTACCTTGTTCATCTGAGACAGATCAACCGAAATGCCACCGGCTGGCGCGTTCACATGCCCTTCCAGCGAGGTTCCGGTGCCAAAGGCAATCACAGGGGCCTTATGCGTGGCGCAGGCCTTGACGATTTCCGAGACTTCCTGGGTCGAATGCGGAAACACCACTGCATCAGGGGGCTGGTTTTCGATCCATGTGGTCGTATGCCCGTGCTGCTCGCGGATCGCCTGACCCGTTTGCAAACGGTCGCCGAATTGCTGTTTCAGAATGCCGACGACCGTTTCAATCCCCGCCTCGTTTCGCCGAAGCGACTTTGCTTGCACCATGCTTTCCCTTTCTGACTGGCCGCTAGACTATTCGCCCAGCGCAATGCCCTCACGTCGCGGATCGGCACCGCCTGTCAGCATGTCCCCGATCTCGATGGCATGAAGACCTGATGTCAGATCACGTGCGTTGACCTCATAGCCAAGTTCGGTCAGCGCATCCGAAAGCCCTTCGGCCCCGGTGCCCTGTTCCACGTCGAACGTTCCGAAACGATTGACCAGATGCGGCAGTGCCAAGGCCTGTTGCACATCCATATCCCAATCTGCCCAGGCGATGATCGACTTGGCAACATAGCCGATAATCCGGCTTCCACCCGGCGATCCGATGGCCAGAACCGGTGCACCGTCCTGCATCACAATGGTCGGGCTCATGGATGAGCGCGGGCGTTTGCCCGGTTCCAGACGGTTGGCAATCGGAACGCCATCGCTGTGGGTTTTGAACGAGAAATCCGTCAGCTCATTGTTCAACAGGAACCCGTTGGTCATCAGCCGCGATCCAAAGCCGTTTTCGATCGTCGTGGTCATGGACAGCACATTGCCATACTGGTCCACGATCGAAATATGCGAGGTCGACGGAAGTTCCAGCGAGATATCATCCGCCCAGTTCGAGGCATGGTCAAATTCGGGATTCCCCGGACCGGCGTCGATCAATGCGGCCTCACCGCTCAGCAACGCGCCCCGTTCGGACAAATAGGCAGGATCGACCAGCCCCTGTGTCGGCATCGGGACAAAATCATGGTCAGCCATATAGCGCCCACGGTCGGCAAAAGCCAAACGCGAAGCATCCCCGATCAGCCGCCAGGATCTGATATCTTCGGGGCCTGACGCTGCCAGATCATAGCCGTTCAACATGCCCAGAATCTGCCCGACCGTCAGCGCCCCTGAGGATGGCGGGCCCATTCCGCAGACTTCATAAACGCGGTAGGTGGCGCAGACGGGGTCACGTTCGATGACCTGATAAAGCGCCAGATCTGTACCAGACAGCACGCCCGGATTCCCAGGCGCGTTGCGAACCGCGCTGACGATCCCGGCGGCAATCTCTCCTCCGTAGAATCCAGCTGATCCTTCCGCAGCCATGATGCGCAGCGTTTCCGCATAGGCCTGGTTCGTCAACCGCTGCCCCTGTGCAAGCGGCTGTCCATCCGGCAGGAAATACGCGGCTGTCTCGGGAAATCGCGACAGGCGTTCCGCGTCATTCTCAACAAGGCTGGCCAATCGAGGGGAAACCAAAAAACCCTCATCAGCCAAATTAATGCCGTCAGAAAACAGGCCGGGCCACGGGCTGCGGCCCCAGCGGCGATGCGCCTCTTCCAACAAAGCCGGGGTGCCGGGTGTGCCGACGGAAAGTCCTCCGACAACCGCATCAAAGAATTTCAGCGGTTCGCCATTCTCGTCCTGAAACAGACGATGGGTGGCCTCAAGCGGGGCGGATTCACGTCCGTCCAGTGTTGTCAACTTGCCAGAGGCCGCATCATACCAGACCAGAAATGCACCACCACCAAGGCCTGAGGATTGCGGCTCGACCAAACCAAGTACAACCTGCACGGCAACCATCGCATCAGCCGCCGAACCGCCTGCCCGCAGCACCTTGGCCCCGGCCTCAACCGCCAGAGGGTTGGCCGCGGCCACCATCCAGTTCTGCGACGTCACGGGTTCACCGGCCAATTTCGCTTCGAGTGAGGCTATGACTTCTGCGGTCAGGCCTTGAACCTGCCCGTCAGTACCACCCTCGGGTGCAACTGCATCCGCAGCTTCCTGAGAGGCCAACGGCCCGGCAAAGGTCATGGTTGCCAAAAGCAATCCCGAAATCAGACTTCGTTTCATAGTATCCTCCTGAAAAATTGACTTTGTATCGTCCGGCCACCAAGCCGCGTACTATAACATGGACGGAACAACCTGGTCCGGTGGTCGGTGGCCGTCTTCGAATGTCTTGATATTTATGATAACTTTTTCGCCCATTTCGATCCGCCCCTCAAGCGTGGCAGATCCCATATGCGGCAACAGAACCACGTTCGGCAACTGCCGTAGGCGAGGGTTCACCTTCGTTCCGTGTTCATAAACGTCAAGACCTGCACCTGCGATATCGCCTGACCGGATTTGGCGGGTTAGCGCGTTTTCATCGACCACTTCGCCACGTGACGTATTGACGAGCACTGCACTGGGCTTCATCAGCTTTAGCCGCCGGGCATTCATCAGGTGGAAAGTCGAAGGCGTAGACGGGCAGTTGACCGAGATCACATCCATCCGCGCGACCATCTGATCAAGGCTTTCCCAAAAGGTCGCCTCAAGCTCTTGCTCTGTCTCCGGCCTCAACCTACGACGGTTGTGGTAATGTATCTGCATTCCGAAGGCACTGGCACGACGGGCAACCGCCTGACCAATCCGGCCCATCCCCAAAATGCCAAGACGCCGCCCACCGATCCGCCCACCCAGCAACGCGTTGGGTGACCATCCTTGCCAGTCCCCCTTTTGCATGACGGACAGCCCCTCGGGGATGCGGCGGGTCACGGCCAATATCAGCGCCATGGTCATATCCGCAGTATCGTCGGTCAGCACACCGGGCGTATTCGACACAAGGATGCCGCGCTGACGGGCGGTTGCGACATCGATATTGTCAACCCCTGCCCCATAGTTGGCGATCAGTCGCAGCCTTTCACCCGCCTGCCCCAGCAACCCGCCATCAATCGAGTCTGTAACCGTTGGTACAAGTACATCCGCTTCTTGTACGGCCGCTACAAGCTCTTCTCGGGTCATGGGTGCGTCGTCCGCACGCAACCGGACATCGAAAAGCTCGCTCAATCGGGTTTCAACAGCCTCGGGCAACCGTCGCGTAACGACAACACTCAGACGTTCTCTAGGCACCTGTGTACTCCCACTGCTTTGCAAACTTTCGCGCGTCATGGCATCGTGGCGCAGGATAAGGCGGGGCACAAGAACCCCTGGGCATTGATCCAACCTTTTTTCGAAGCAAAATTAACAGGCATAAGAGCAGACTGTCAGTGAGTGTTCTCCTACCAGTAAATCGCCGGATTCTGGCGCTTTTTTCAGTAATTTTGCTTGTGCTTGGTCCCTTTGTGGCCAGCGCACAGGATAAGCGCGGCCAGGTCACGAATCTGCCTTTGCCACGGTATGTTTCCATGAAAGCGGCCGAGGGAAACGTGCGCAGAGGACCATCCCTGTCGCATCGAATCGACTGGGTGTTCAAACGGCGCGGGATGCCTTTGCAGGTGACGGCGGAATATGGCAACTGGAGAAAGGTTCAGGACCGCGATGGCGCAGGGGGTTGGGTCCATTACGCCTTGTTGTCTGGCGTGCGCACAGTACTGATCGAATCCGACTTGCTGCCGGTCTATTCCAACCCGGACCCAAACTCGCAGGTCAGTGCGCGGTTTGAAACCGGCGTTGTCGCGCGGCTTGGAACCTGCACGATCGAGTGGTGTCGCATCTCTGCAGGTGGATATCGTGGCTGGGCCCTGAAATCCAACCTTTGGGGCGTCGATCCCTCAGAGATTCGCGAGTAGCGCTGATCTCAGAGCAACCGGCAATGAAGTTCCCGATCCGCCACTCTCGAACTTGCTTATTCTTGTTATCTGCTTCGGCATTGGGCGGCCCTACGTAAGCAGGAGGCGCAACAAAGGGGTGCAGCGCCAGAAAGACCACATTCGCGACTGCCACTCGCCCTCGTTAAACCAATCGAAAACCTGCTTCCTGTCCGCCTGCCAGACGAATCCTCGCCCGGCCCAGCCGTTCAACATCTGTCCGCAGAGTCATGCTTCTTTGGCGGAAGAGCCAATTCACAGCCGTTGCCGTCAAACCATGTTCAACACCTTCGGGCAGGAAGAGGTGCTGCTAACATGACCCGTGAAAGATGCTCTGAATTTTTTTTATAACTGGCCTAATTTTTTTGCCTGAAAGCTCTTGAACCCTACCAACAACAATCGTAGATAGCGCCTCACCGTTGGGGTGTAGCCAAGTGGTAAGGCAGCAGTTTTTGGTACTGTGTATCGTAGGTTCGAATCCTACCACCCCAGCCAGTTCATCAGATCATAGAACGACAACAGGCTCTTGGGGCTAAACCCTCCGAGAAATGCCCCCGTTTATGCCCCAGCCACCCGAACCACCCGTTAACAATCATAGCGGGTTCTGCGGGGGTGCCCCTCCCACGTTGCGGGAGGAACGGGTTAGCTGTTCCGAAGTCGAGGTTTCTGCATAGCCACAGGTCTATAGCATATCCCAATCGACCCCGTTCGCCTGCCGGTCACGCTCATCCTCAAGGTTATCACGGCGGTCATAACCAACCGAACCTCTCACCCGTCCACCAGCGACCTGAATCCGGCTTCAGTTGAAGTTCCTCTGATACCACAAGCTTACTGTCCAGAATCGGCTTGTTGAACTTCCCGGTCAGCTTGGCAACGCTGTTTTGCGTGATCGAGTTTTCTTCCCCGAACAGCTTGGTGATCAGGGTGCAGAGGGTGCATTTACCTGTCCCTTTATATCGGGAGTAAAAGAACAAAGCCCAAGCTAGTTTCTCAGCCTCATTCTGAAGACCCCACGAAACCCAATCCTTGACGACGCGGCGGTCAGCCTCGTGGCCGAAGATACGCTCAAGAAACCGATCGAACATAGTCGTATCAGCGTCGGCCACTGCAAGGTCGCGATAGGCCGGTTCATTCCAAGCGTTGAGAGCAACTGTATCGCCCTCAGGTATGATCGGCTCTTTGATGTCGGGGCGGCATTTCGTAGTTCCGTTCCATATCCGAACATTCTGGCTAGGATCATCGTGGATTTCTTCGAAAGCCCGCTGAAACACCGCTCGCACATGGCCTGGAGTAAACTCCATCGTGGGGTAGTTGCTCCGCATCCTACCCAAGCAGATACGTTTGGCCTCCGCCTGCGACAGAGGATGTGAGGGACGTTCAGGTAGATAGAACTGATTTTTATAGCGGACAACCCACTTGCTGATCTGCCGAGCAAGTAATGTCACGTCCTTTTCGATATCAGTTGCCGCCTCAGGTAGAGTTGGGGCGTTCCGGATCACACGGTAGCAAGGTCGACAATACGGACAAAGTGGGTGTTCAAGGAACCTTTTAAAGTGCCTTTTCAATGAACTTTGAAAAAAGCTCACCCTGCGAATTGATCCTAAGTTTCGCGTAAATGTTGCGTCTGTGGATGCGGACTGTGCCTGGAGAGATGCCGAGAATTGTGCCGACAGCTTCTGCCGAATGGCCCTTCAATGTGAACTCAACAACTTCTCGTTCTCGTGGTGTCAGAACGCCATCGCCAAATGCCTGGAATGCTAGATCGACGCGACGACTAACGCCATTCGCTGCGGCGCCGCGGGCCATCGATGGAAAGTCACTCCAATGTTTGCAACAGGCTGCCCGAACGAGCGGCCATAGAGCGTGCAAATGGCGAATTTCCTTGGCGGAAAAAGGCTTCTCTGCTCGCATGAGCGAGACCACAACCATCCCAGCGCCTGGGATATCTATAAAGTAGCCAATCTCCTCTGCTAACCCAGTCCTTTTGTAATAGCTGCGATAGTATTCGCCCTGATAGAACCTGTCCGGTGCGATATCGCGCATGCGGTACAGACCCGGTGTTATCGGTTTTGTCGCGGCCAAAAAAAATGGATCAAGTACGTAGGGCCCGGCTTGGTAGTCCTCAACAAAAATACGCCGTTTGCTTTTGGGGAAATCGTCGTGAAGGTCTATTGGTGCTTCGGTTCCGACATGGCCAAACACTACAGTAAAATCGAATGGCGCGACCTGCCGTAAGCCATCTGCTAAAACACAGGGAAACTCTGGGGTTCCGATCTTCTCCACGACCCTGCCGGCCTCCTCCATCCAATCGTACACACGCAGCTCCAGATTTTCGAAAAGCACCCCTATACCCCAATTGTGGTATATACAGTTATTCCGAGTTATTGTTACTTTTTCCTTGTTTGAGTGGTATGCCAGTAAATGCCAAAAAATCAAGCAAAAGGAAAACGGCAGTATATGAGCTTTGACATGAGCGTCACCATGCAGACGATTGCGGAACTCCGAGGAGTGACCAAGACCTTCGGGAATGTGGTCGCTGCCAAAGACCTGAATCTTTCCATTGGGAAAGGAGAGTTCCTGTCATTCTTAGGCCCATCTGGTTGCGGCAAAACCACTGCACTTAGAATGCTGGCAGGTTTCGAGAAGCCAACCGAAGGTCAGGTGTTGCTCGATGGAGAAGTCGTCAACGACTTGGATGCGCACCATCGCCCAGTCAACATGGTGTTTCAGCACTACGCTCTTTTTCCTCACCTGAGTGTGTTCGACAACATCGCGTACGGCCTGCGCCAACAACGACCACGCGTAGACAAACAAACAATCGCTACAAAGGTTGAGCAAGCGCTGGAAACTGTCCGTCTTGGTGGATTTGGCCCACGTCGCATCTGGGAGATGTCTGGTGGTCAGCAGCAACGCGTCGCTTTGGCGCGTGCGATCGTAAACGAGCCCAAGCTTTTGCTGCTCGATGAACCAATGGCTGCTCTGGATCGAAAGCTTCGAAAAGAAATGCAGTTTGAACTGCAGAACCTGCAACGACAACTAGGAATAACTTTTGTCCTCGTCACGCACGACCAAGAAGAAGCGCTTTCAATGTCCGACCGAATTTGTGTGATGGAAGGCGGCAGTATTGTGCAGGTAGGCAGCCCACGTGAACTCTATGACATGCCCCGCAGCCGCTATGTGGCAGGATTTGTAGGCACCTCGAATTTCTTTGATGCAACCGTAACTGACGCAGCAGCCGAGCAAATCACTGTGCGTTTAGCGAGTGGCCAAAAGGTGCACGGAACTCCGGAGATCCCAATCGATGTAGGGCAGGTAGTGTGCGTCAGTATCCGTCCTGAACAGATCACGCTGACCCGCGCGCTACCCGCAGCTGAAATCGCTCTGCCAGTTACCATTCAAAATCGGATCTTCCTTGGGGAGCACACAGAATACCTTGCGCGCAACGAAGCACTGGGTGATTTCCACGTACTTGTGCCAAGGCAAGCGGAATTGAACGAGGGGACGTTCAATGCGGGAGAGCAGGCCTTTGTTTCATGGGGCGAAGGCGCACTGCTGATCCTGGAAAATTAACAAATCCCGCAATCCAACAACAGAGAGGTTCACAATGACCAAGGATAATGGGACTATTTCCAAGCAAAAGTTCATGGAAGAGCTTCGCCGGTACCAAAAGGGTTCCGTCACACGGCGACATTTTTTGGGCGTGACAGGTCTTGGGATGGCAACGGCCGTTCTGGGCACGGCTATGCCTGGGTTGCGTCCACGCCCGGCATTTGCTGCCGGAGACATTGGCGACCGAGTGATCCTCGCCACGTGGCCGAACTACCATGACGAGATGAACTTCGAAGCCTTCACGGAAGCCACTGGCGCTCATGTTCAGGTCAATGTTTTTGGCTCGAACGAAGAGATGTTGGCAAAACTGCAGGCAGGTGGGTCTGGTTGGGACGTTTTCGTACCGACGAACTACACGATCACTACGTATGTGGGCGAAGATCTGATCATCCCGCTCGATACGTCCAAACTGCCAAACTACGACGCAGGTTCATTCGAACAACGCTTTTCGGATGCCGGCTCTGTCGATGGCCAACTTTACGCGGTGCCGAAAAACTGGGGCACGACCGGCTTTGCAGTGAATACTAGCAAGCTTGACGGCGCTCCGACTCCAACCACATGGAAAGAGTTCTGGGACCTTACTATGGAAGGTTACTCAGGTCGGACAATGGTGCATGATTACCAACTCACCACCATCGGTAATGCCCTGAAATACTTCGGCTACTCCTTCAACTCGGTCGATGAGAAGGAACTGGCCGATGCCGAGAAATTGTTGCTGGATGCTAAACCGCATCTGTTTGCAATCTCGTCGGACTATCAGCCACCGATGCGTAACGGTGACGCCTGGATGACGATGTGCTGGACAGGTGACGGCAAGCAGATGAATGTCGACATGCCTGAAATCGCCTACGTTCTGGGAGCTGAGGGCGGTGAACTCTGGTCCGACTACTACGCTATTCCTAAGGGCGCACCCCATATGGATGCCGCTTATGCCTTGATCGACTTCCTGCTGAACCCGGAAGTTAATGCGAAAGAAGTCCTCGCTCATGGCTATCCATCGGCTGATGCTCGCACCAATGCGTTGCTGCCGAAGGAATTGCTGGAAGATCCGATCCTTTATCCGGCAGCTGACCTTCTGAGTGCGCTCGAGTTCGGCGCGGCGGCTACGCTAACCGATCCAAACCGTGCCGAGTTGCTCGCCCGCTTCAAGTCGGCCTAAGCGGCAAGGCCGCCAATATCGGAAAAGACGAGGACAATATGACCGAACGAGGCAGAAAAGCACTGTTGCTGGCACCGGCAGGAATATGGCTTTTGGTAATGCTTGCCCTTCCTCTGCTGGTCGTCTTCGTCTTTTCATTT
This sequence comes from Ruegeria faecimaris, assembly GCF_900182615.1. Taxonomy (GTDB): domain Bacteria; phylum Pseudomonadota; class Alphaproteobacteria; order Rhodobacterales; family Rhodobacteraceae; genus Ruegeria; species Ruegeria faecimaris. Next base: position 52,082 of record NZ_FXTE01000012.1, read on the forward strand.
GGCGAACGGGGTGCCGCCGGAGGCTATGTTCCAGCGTTCACGTTGGAACAATATGCCAACCTTCCTGCGCGATGGACGGCGTTTAAGAACACTTTGATCCTTGCACCTCTGGGGACTATCGCTGCGTTGGTAATTGCCTACCCGCTCGCCTACTTTCTTGCGGTGCGTTGTTCACCAAAGTGGAGAACTTCGCTGTTGATCCTGGTGATCGTGCCGTTCTGGACATCGATCCTGATCCGGTCATACGCATGGATTTTCATCCTTGGGGGGCGTGGCTTGCCCGCTTTACTGGAGTCGATCGGCATCGATGATGTCCGCCTGATAAATACGCCGTTCGCCGTGCTTGTGGGGATTGTCTATGGGTATCTACCTTTGATGGTTTTCCCAATTTTTGTAAGCTTGGACAAACTGGATAAACGCCTTCTGGAAGCCTCGGCTGATCTCGGCTCTACCCCATGGCGTACGTTCCGTCAGGTGACACTTCCTTTGTCGGTACCTGGTATCGCAACTGGCTGCATGCTGGTCTTCATCTTGCTGATGGGCGAGTTTCTGATCCCAGCGATCTTAGGTGGCGGAAAGGTCTTTTTCGTCGGAAATGCGCTGGTGGACCTGTTCCTGCAGTCTCGAAACTGGGCGTACGGATCGGCGGTCGCAATGACTCTGGTTGTCGTAATGCTTGTCACTGTCTCAATTTACATGAAATTCATCTCGCGTCTGGGTGGCCAGCGCGAAGATGTCTCGCTGATGTGAGGATCCGATGCGCTTATACGCGATTTGCGTCTACCTTTTTCTCTATATTCCCATCGGCATCATCGCGCTTTTCAGCTTCAATGCCGGACGACACGCAAGCCAGTTCATGGGTTTCTCGACCCAATGGTATGGCAAAGCGCTCAACAACCCATTTGTTATGGACGCGCTCGAGACCAGTCTGCTTGCAGCATTCATAACTGCTTGCCTCGCATCCACTCTCGGAACTATGGCTGCCATCGCTTTACAAGGGGTTAAGGGATGGCTCCGAACTTTGTTCGACGCGATGATTTATGTTGCGATAATGATACCCGGTATCGTCATTGGTATCGCGACGCTCATTGCCTTGGTTACCGTATTCGGCTGGCTTAACCCAGTTCTTGCCAGCCTATGGCCCGATGGAGCAAATCCCCCGCAACTTTCCATGGGGATGCCCACGCTTGTCGCTGCGCACACCATGTTCACAATGGCGCTGGTCATAATCATCGTACGTGCAAGGCTATCGGGTATGGACCGCGCGCTCATGGAAGCTTCGGCGGACCTCTTTGCGACGCCCTGGGGCACCTTTCGGCAGGTGACACTGCCGTTGATAGCCCCGGCAATTTTGGCGGGCTTCCTGCTCAGCTTCACTTTCTCATTTGATGATTTCATCATCGCGTTCTTCGTAGCTGGCTCAGAAACAACCCTGCCAATCTACATATTCTCATCCATCCGGCGCGGCGTAACGCCCGAGATCAATGCCATAGGCACTATGGTTATGGGCGCGTCGCTCTTGCTTCTCGTTACAGCGCAACTTCTTTTGCGCCGAGGCGCCTCAAAATCGAATAGTTAAATAAAGGAGCCAAGTGACATGCGGCTTGCAGGTAAAGTCGCGCTCGTGACGGGCGCGGGATCAGGAATTGGTCGGGCGGGTTCAATGGCAATGGCGCAAGAGGGTGCGCATGTCATGGTAACGGATCGCGATGCAACACTTGCTGACGCCACTGTGGCCGAGATCATTGCACAGGGAAATCAAGCATCTGCCTTACAGCTTGATGTAACCGATGACGATGCCCTTACCAAAACCATAGACGAAGCAGTTAAAAACTTCGGTCGGCTTGACGTGTTGCACTCTCATGCTGGGTTACAGATCGAAGGAACGCTGGAAGAAGTGGAACCGGTTGGAATGGATGCTTCTTGGGCATTGAACGTCCGCGCCCACTTCATTGCCGCGCGTGCAGCCGTCCCCCATATGAAATCACAAGGTGGAGGCAGCGTGATCGTCACTGCTTCCAATTCTGGCGTTCAATACGACCGGGGTATGATCGCCTATGCGACCACAAAGCACGCAGCTGTTGCGATGGTCCGGCAGATGGCAGCCGATTACGCTGTCCATGCAATCCGTTTCAATGCCCTTTGTCCAGGATTTGTGGACACCCCCTTCAATGCAGGCTTCGAGAAGCAGATGGGTGGCCGTGCCAAACTGGAAAGCTACATCGAGCAGGCGATCCCTATGAGCCGGTGGGCGACAGTTGAAGAGATTGGCCATGGGATCGTCTATCTAGCTTCAGATGAATCCGCTTTTATGACTGGGCAAGCCTTGGTTATCGATGGCGGTGAATGCATTTAGTGATGGGTTGGACCACTCAAGAGAATGTCTATCGCCGCACTTCATTTTTTGCGAGCACATTTCAGCCCGCTTTGGGCTCAGCTCGGCCCGATGCTCGCGCGGCAATACCGTTGTGATCGGCTGATCGAGACCGGCCATAGGAGGATCGGGTCAAGTCTTTGATCTTGTGTCATGTCGTTCAATGCACGGACGTTGGGAAATCAGGAGCCATAGTTCGCGCTTCAGGCGGCGAAACCAGGGAGTGAGCCCAAATTGTCGAATACTGCGGAGCCGTGTTAATGTCTGCATACGATGCTCTGGAAGCCAAAATGACCAAACACCCCAGTCAAGTGAACGATGAAAGACCCGCCATTCTCTGTGTTGCAGGCTTTGGTGACAATGCGAGCATGTTTGAAGGATTGGCTGACACCCACCTCGCCAACAGCTATCGTTTGCTACCCATCAATCTTCCGGGATTTGGCGCTCAGCCTCTGGCAAAGGCAACAACTCTTGAAGCACTTGCACAAACCGTCGCCGACAAAGCGATCAAGCACGGAGCTGAGATCATTGTCGCTCATTCGGTTGCTTCAATCATAGCCTCCCTGGCCGCCAAAAGGGCCGACTGTCCTTTGACAACCATTATTTCTCTAGAGGGTAATATCACCGCCGAGGATGCCTATTTTTCTGGAACTGCCGCGGACTACAGTGATCCGGTTGCGTTTCGTGCAGCTTTTCTTGAGCGGCTTGATGAAATGGCGAAAACGGCACCAATCATCCGACGGTATCGTAATGAAGTATCGAAGGCCGATACTCTGGCGCTGTGGCAACTCGGCACCGACGCACGGCATTTTTCAGCAGGCTGCGTGCCCGGCGAGCTTTTGCAAAGCGCGGCAAATGTGATTTATCTCTACAATCCTGACAACTGTCCGGACAGCACCGTCCGGTGGCTGGAAGAAAACAAGATGGATCGGATTATTCTCGAAAACGCCACTCACTGGGCGAGCGTAGATCAGCCCAAAAGGCTTGCGGAAATGATTGCTGAGGCACTCCACCGATAGGCGAACGCAGCCGTTCACAATTGGATAGATGAAAGTTGGCTTTGTATTGGATTTCCGCAAGAAACGGGTCGCGGTGTCGCGGTCACGTAAGCTAATCCGTTAGGTAATAGTTAGTGACGGATTCAGAAGACATGACAAACCAACCCATGCCAGCAATGGATTTAACAGCCGGCGTCATGCTGCTTTTGCTCGCCGCGGTTTGGGGCGGGTCGTTCTTTTTTGGTGAAGTAGCCCTGTCAGAGGTGCCACCACTTACAATTACATTGCACAGGGTTTTTTGGGCGGTTCCTATTCTTGCGCTAATCGTCATATTCAAAGGACTGAGTGTTCCACGCACCCCTCGGGCATGGGGCGCTTACCTCGTAATGGGGGCGCTCAATAATGCCATTCCGTTCTCGCTGATCTTCTGGGGGCAAACGCAAATCGACAGCGGGCTGGCTTCAATCCTAAATGCAACGACAGCAATGTTTGCAGCGGTCGTGGCGGGTTTGCTTCTTAAGGACGAGCCCTTGACTCCGAAGAAGATAGCAGGTGCTGCACTGGGTATTTTGGGGGTGGCCTTCATTATGGGGCCAAGCGCATTGACCGAGTTCAATCCGAGCAATCTGGCACAGCTGGCTATTCTTGGGGCGACGCTCTCTTATGCATTTGCCGGTGTATGGGGCAGGACTGCTCTTTCGGGCCAACCACCGCTGGTGAATGCGCTTGGTATGCTGATCGGCAGCACAGTGCTTATGATCCCGATTGTTCTCGTGATGGATGGCCCCCCAAACTTGGCTCTGTCTTCTGGCGTATGGGCTGCGCTTCTTGGGATGGCCGCACTATCAACAGCACTGGCCTATGTTCTCTATTTCGCAATCCTTGCGCGCGCAGGTGCTGCCAACCTTCTTTTGGTAACCTTACTGATTCCACCGTTCGCTATCGGCCTTGGCGTTTCATTCCTGGGTGAAAAGATGGAGCCAGAGGCTTGGGTCGGGTTCGCCATCATTGCCATTGGCTTTGCTGTAACCGACGGCCGGCTTTTCTCCCGCTTTGTCAGGCGCAAGCCCCAACAAGCAGAATGAGGCGCTTTCTAGAATACTATTGACCACCACATTACGGAGTGACGATCCTCGCCGTCACCAACTGACCCGGCCAAGCGTCGGGTCTATTTTTGAGTAGCGGACACCCCCAACCCGCCAGCACCAGCGACCCCCGTCAGCCCCCGGAACGAGACTCGCCAGCGGTCGTCTCAGCACCAGTGGGCGGGTCTCTAGTGGTCTCGCAGCGGCCTCTCTAGCGGTCAGAAATGCCCCGTGCTCACTCGTCCTTTGTCCTCGTTCCGCGCTTCGCAAAATGCCCCCGAAACCGCCCCAGTTTCTCGGAGGGTATAGCCCCAAGAGCCTGTTGTCGTTCTATGATTGCGAATTAACCATAAGCGTGCAAATTTCACTCGGTTCGTGCAAATCGACGTAAATAAGTTTGTCTACTCACACTGCATCGAAGATGCTACCACCATCTGTGCATTTCTATTGAAAGCGCAGAACACTAGTTTTCCTCAGATAATTGCTGCTGGCTTTTTGTATCGAGCCTCGGGTGGTTGATGCAAAGGCCGCTTCTAGGGTTCGCTCCAGATTTGTTGGTTCCGTTCCCAGATCTTCTCGCCAATCAGGCAGTCATAGTCTGAGGGTGAGGTGTATTGCGCCTTCATAACCTCTCCTGTTGCAGGCGCTGACCCAATTTCCAGTACCAATTTTCGTCGTACGGCCTCCGCAAAGCCCTGCTAGTCAAGCACCGGGACTACGAATAAACCAGGTCCGCCTGTCACACAGTTCTGGTAGTAGACTTCAAGATCGTCGAAGTGCCACTGACTCCCCATACCTTCTTGGGTCATCAGCGGTAACCCATTTATAATAATCGACTTCGACAATACTGCCTCACGGGCCCGCAAAACCGGGCGGAAGTTGCGAAACATCAGCCGCGACAGCTGGTGAGGTCCAAACAAGGCCCGAAGCAAGTACAATCGCGGAAACCAAACCTTTCGACTGGCGCACTATTTGGGAAGCTGGTTGGAGGGTGGCATCAATTGCACTGATCATACCTGTAGTCCCCGTACTCCAGCCAGTTTGCCGAGCCTTCGCTAAAAATCAGAAATTCGGACCTGTCTTCCCCAAGCAGGGCGACGACAAATCCGGCCGGTGGCTCGGAGTTTCCGAAGTAACTGTAGGCCGTCATGGCTCTGATTAACTCGCCGTTGACCGTTACTCGTGCGTCCCACTCCCCCTCCGGGTTTTCCAAAATCATGGGTTCGATCACGCGTTCTATCGCTCCGCCTCCACAATAGACGATGCCTTCGGGTGCTTCGTAGGAGGCTCCCTGGCTGGCATCCGAAGCACATTCAGAACGAAGGGACCGAATTGCCGCGCTGGAACCTTTTAAGTCGAAGATTCCATAGCTGACATCTTGATCAATCATCGACAAATTAACCGATGCATTGGCCGCAAGCTGGTCCAATACAAAACCATAGTCCTGCTGACTATTGAAACTGATCTCGACGGGATAATTGTCAACGATCTGCAACACAGCGTTTTCAGCGCCAACCTGAAATGCCCCAACCTCGGTGGTGCCGTTCTTCAAAAAACGAAAGGAAAGCCCTTGCTTCTCCGCAATGTCCTGGCTGTCCTCATATCCAGCTGGAGCAAAGCGAATACGGTTACACTGAAGCTCTAGCGTCATGTTTCCGGTCTGAATAAATGCATTGGGATTAGGCCCGGAACTGAACGACCACTCCGCCGATGCTGTGGTCGCCATTGCCATCATTAGCGTTCCAATGGAAATCGGTCTGAAACTCATTTTCTCTCTCCATGGTGTTGCGGTTTGCACTTTCATTCAGCAGAGATTCCGACCTGTTGCCCCCACAGCGAGGTCAGGAAGCAGGTGCGCCGTATTCGTTTGCGCCTTCTTGGGAAGGTCGTGTCAGCCACCAGATCATCAGAATGGACAGAACGAATTGCAGAATTGAGACAACGACAATACCGGTCAAGCCCAGGACTGCCGCGGGTCCTCGCAATGCATCGGGGTTTTCGGTCCCTTGCTCCAATACCGAAAAGAACGCCACCCCACCCAGCATAACAAAAAGCGTTGTAATGCTGAGCGCCATCGGCAGCAGCAAGTACCAACCAGGTCGTCCTGTATCATGCAGCCTCCGCCAACCGGCGGCTAGCATTGGAATGAGAACGGCCAGTTGAAAAACAGAGGACAGAACCCGAGATCCTTGGCCTGTTTCGGGGTTTGTCCCGAACAGGATCGAATCCAACCCGGCAAAAACGGCACTTACGAGAACCACAAACAAGAAGAACCACCAGTATTCTGAGCGTATAGCCCGCCCGGAGAACTGGAAGTATTTCGAGAAACACGTTTTAACTGCTTCACCGAATCCCATCTTTCATTCCTTTCTCAGTTTCTGTGCGGCCTCAAAACATTTCGCCGCTCAGGAGAACACACTCTCCCCTCTGGGGACTCCCACTTACTTTTTTGTTTGAAAGCAGAAGCCTATCGTACGAGAGCGTAAAGAAGTTTACGCGCGGAAAAAGTATTGATTTATGAAAAAATATATTCGAACATACGAATTCGACACAACTTTTTTTACCTCCGTTGTTGTCGCTGTCGCCCGATCTACCGGGCCCTTCCGACTGCTGGAGTGAGTGCCGGCGGTCGGAAGGCACTTCACAATAATCTGGCTTGGGAGAACCCGATGCTCGGACTTAACGTACTCGTCCTCTCTCCCAAGTTCGCTCTAGCTTTTGCCAGTGACGTCATTCGGCCATCACGCGTTGTTGGCGGTCTCAGTAGTCAACGTAATGTCGTTCTGCCCCACAAGCCCCCCGCGGCAAGTTTTTGGGAAAGGTAGTCAAAGGATCGAGGTGTGTTCTGTTGGCTGCACAGACGCAAAAGCTTCAAACATGCGCATCCAATTTCACAAATTTCAAAGGAACCAGAGGGAGAAGAAAATGACTAACAAGAAGGTGATGATCGCAGGCGCGACATGTTTCGCATTGCTTGCAGCCTGCGACGACACGAGTACGTCCAGCGCGTCCGCCGAGCTCACGCCCGCTCAGCAGGCATGTTTACGGGATGTAGCCAACACGACAAACAATTCGCAAGTCGTGGTGCTCTCATCCGCGTTTAGCGAGGCGGGAACACAAGTCACTGTAGGCGTTGGTGAGGATCGCGCTCCGTGGAATTGCATTGCCTACAGTGATGGCGCGACAGCTGGTATCGAGTTCCTTGGCGACGAAGGCGCATTGTAGTCTGTTCGCTGTGTATCTCGAAAGCACCAGTCGTGATCAAATTTGAATAACGGCAAGCTTAGACATTCAAACCTCGTAATAGGATTGGGTTTTAACATGCTCAATCATGCTAAGGTTGTAGAAAATGCCCGTATCCAATTCGGTTGTAATTGCGATCATTTGCACTTTAGTGGCCTTTGTTGCAGTTCCAAAATACAGCATTGCCCAAACCTGGGACATCGCATCACAGCACTCTGTCAGCGGCGTAACGGTATATGATACGGATGAGCTGTTAACGTTTGCCGGTCAGTTGGCTTTTGATCGGTCAGGGCGCATCACAGCAGTGGATGTCGCATCAACGATCACGCAGATCTACCGAGAAGACGGTTACTTCTTGGCTGAGGCCTGGCCCGGCCCCGATGGGCAGAGCATAATTGTTGATGAAGGGCGCATTCAAACCATCGAAATTGAAGGTGTAGATACGCGCACGTTCCAAACCCTAGAGAAGATTTTTCAGCCCCTCACCACCTCCTATCCCATAACGCTGAAACGATTTGAGCGGGCGGTTATGCTAGCCGAGGACATACCTGACTTGGAGTTGTCGACCGAACTTGATTACCCGGATCAGGCTGGTGCTCGGCTGAGAGTATTGGGAGAGCCACTGCGAAAACAAGCCGGTAGTGCGACACTCGACAACCCTCCGCGTGAGCTTGGAGAAGCGCTAAGCTTCTATGTCGTGCAAGAGTTTTATTCAACGCTGACCGTCGGGGATATGCTGCGATTTGAGGGATCAGGCAATTACAATTGGGACAAAGACGATGAGCACTCTTTATGGGGCGCTCTTACCTATCGCACGCCGCTGAACAGCAATGGTCTGTACGGTGAGATCTTCTACGGGAACATAAACGCAAAACGTGACCTCTCAGGGGACTTTGCGAGAACAGATATTGACGGCGAGAACTTCACAGTCGCGATGGGTTACCCCGTGATCCGCGATGTGGCCCGTTATGGATATCTTCTGCTGGACTATCGCCTTTCAAAAGCGGATTCAGTCAGTGGTGGCGTTCCACTATCCAGTGACGCGAGTGTCGTTGGCCTTACATATCTTTACGGGCAAAACTATCCAAAGGGACAAGCTCTGGAAGCGGGGCTAACCTTATCTTTTGGTGACAATGACAACGACACGACAGACGCGAATTTTGATGACGGGGACTCTTCGTTCTGGCATTTGAGGGGCGGCATCGGATATGAAAGCCCCCTACCGGGCTTATCGCCCAACACAGCTTGGCGGACAGAGATCTGGGGTCAGTACACAACAGACCGGTTACCCTCTGTCGAAGAGTACTTCCTTGGTGATCGTTATGCGTTGCGTGGATACCGCTTTGACGAAGTAGACGGTGATTCAGGGATCTCAGCAATCTTCGAAGTATCTCACTCCTATTTCCCAAGCTCGCAGAGCGTAAATCGTCTGACGCCCTTCGCTTTTTTCGACGTTGGTTACATCTCGAATAATGATCCCGCCAGTTTCGAAGTGGGAAGTGCAACACTGGCATCGACCGGGTTGGGGCTGGACATCGAGTTTAAGCGAAACTTATTCCTATCCGGATACGTTGGCGTCCCTTTGAGAGACGGTCCTCTGACCGACTCGGGCGACCCAGGCGCGTATCTTGCTCTGACAACAAGTTGGTGAGGATGTTATGAAACTGAACAGAATTGCGTTACTTACAACAGCTTGTTTGATTGCAGAACTGGCCGCTACACAGGTCGTTGCCGGCGGAAATCAGTACGGGTGGTGCCGTGGCGTGGGGAATCCTCACCAGTCAAGCCAAGGATGCGGGCAGGCCGGTGGGCAAGGAACAGGTAATCAAATTACCGGCCCAACTCAGCCGGTAGCAAATCAGTTGCCGCCTAAGGGAACCCAGCAAACGCCCACATCCGTTACTGTTCCAGTCCTTGCGCCGGGCGCGGTTCCGAACGCAATTCCCGGTCAGGTTCCTATCGCGACACCAATAGCGGTTCCCGGTCAGGTTCCCACGCCGGTCCTAGCGCCGACCCTAGCTCCGCCTTTGACTCCAAATGCGACTCCAAACCGGGTTCCGACAGCCGTTCCAAATCAGGTTCCGCCATTGGCTACCGGGCCTACCGCGGTGCCGCCGCAAGTTCCGACTGCAACTCCCAATCAAGTTCCGATAGCTATCCCTGGCCAGGTTCCGCCTCAACCTACCGGCCCAACAGCTGTGCCGCCCCTTGTGCCAACAGCAATACCCAACCAAATACCAGTCGCAGTGCCAGGCCGTGTTCCGCAACCCAGCGGCACTACAGCGACGCCACCGCTTGTCCCAACCGCAACCCCCAATCAGGTTCCCACGGCGGTTCCTGGCCAGGTTCCACAGTTGACACCAAAACCTACGGCAACTCACGTGGCCGTCCCAGGACATCCGAAGCCACAAGGCGTCGTGACAATCATGCGCCCAAAGCCGAGGCCGACAACCGGTACTGTTCAGCAACCTGGCACAACACAAGTGACCCACCATTTAACCCACCAACGTAATTCTAAGAAACACGATCACGTCGCAGCAACTCCTGGACGGCATGACCCGCACGACCTGCCGAGGTTCCGCAGCGCAGCGGCCAAGGAAAACTGGGAATGCGTTGCCAGCGGATTTGGGCAACGTCGGTATGATGCCGGGCGCGGCGTGTTGCTGAACAGCGGGGCACTACGACACCTTGGAAATGTGGATGCGATGGCTCGTGATGTACCAGCACGGCACCCGAAGCATTCCGGATGCATTATCTCGGTCAAACGAAAGCAGCGCTGAAGCTCGCTGGGTAGGTTTTGCTCGGACATTGAGATTAATCGACCAATAGTTCGTCAATTGTCACCTGGTTAACTGGCTTTCGTATTGCCCTTATTCCCTGGCGTTTACGTTGGCTGACGTAGCCCAACAATGCTCCGTACCTATATTTACTTCAAATAGGCCAACAATCTAAAGTGCCGCACTTCCACGAAGAGCCTCCGACCATCTGGGCCGGTCAAATTAGGCAAGCGAAACTTTGAACGGCAACTTTGCAAAGTCAGCTTTGCCCGCGCTGTGCCGTTTCTCTTCCTCAGGGCACAGGAAACGCGGCGCGTGAATGTCGGCTTGAACGGCAACGCCGTATTCATCGCGAAGCCAGAGGCAGAAGCCGCGGACAAGCCGGACCTGCTCGGGAAGCGGTAGCTCGCGCGGCAGGGATGGGCGCAGTTCGCGGATGACTCTTGCATTCTTTCGGCGTTCCGAACGCTCAGCAGCGTTCCAGAGCTCCTCGGCGTTTCCTGTCCAGTTGATCAATTCATGAGACAGGAGGCCACCCTTTCTGCCCGGCGAAAACCGTCGTCTAACCCGCGCATCCCGGAAGGTGGTGCGCGCGGTGTAGGCGGCGGATTTGACGGCGGAGCGACCGTCGGCACGAGAATGCAGGATGTGCGCGCATCGTAGACCGGGCGCCGCACAGAGGTCGGTTTCGGGACCAAAGGCGACTTAGGGGATGAGCGCAGCATTTGTCGTTTGGGCGGGAACCGGGGGTATTCTGCATTCGTAAAAGATCGGCGGGGCGGAGAACAGTCGAACTTTGATCAACAAACCTGTCTGAAACCTGCCAGCACCGGTCTCACATAGAGGTGCCGAGTGATTTTGTCGACCGGCTGTTGGCTCCGGATGGGAAGATCTTCAAATCCGAAGAAAAAGACACTGGCCGCACCTCGCAAACTTGGCATGGCATCGGGACAACATATTTTGTCAAATGGCCGCCGAAGGTTCCGCTCCTTGTGAATAATTATTAGCCTGCGAATATGAAAAACTTAATTTCCCGCGGCATATCGAAGGCCCTTGGCCGTGGCAAACAACAGCCACTTGAAAGCCCCGAGGCTATTCCGCCGGGAAATAAGCATATTCAAATGCCGCGGGAACAAGCCAACGTATTGTCGCGTTGTCTGTCGATTGATCTGGAGGTTGATCCCAAGGAAGCCAAGTTGTTCGCCTTTGCAGCCGTGCCAGACGGTGATGGAGAGGGGATAATTCATCGTAAAGGCGATCCGAAGGCCGCGCTTGAAAAGCTCGACTTGTTTTGCGCCGGTTTCGCACATGTCATTGGACACAATATTCTGCGCCATGACCTGCCGCATCTCATGGCGGTCTCGCCGCGCTTCGCAAAGCTCGCGGACGGACCGATTGACACGCTGTGGCTCAACCCCTTGGCGTTCCCGCGCAATCCCTACCATCATCTGGTCAAGCACTACCGCGATGGGCGGCTTCAAAGTGGTCACGTCAACGATCCCGAGCTCGACGCGCGTCTTGTGTTCGAGGTTCTTCGCAATCAGATCGACGCCTTGGTATCGCTGAACACGTTGTCGCCAGAAACGATGATGGCCTATCACTGGTTGTGCTGCCGAGGTCCCGGTAGCGACGGGTTTGATCGGTTGTTCAGCGACGTGCGCGGGGCGCCTATCCCGACAGAAGCAGAAGCGCACGAGGCCATTCGGAAGTTGCTTAAAGACTTGGCCTGCGGCGCGCAGGTGGACGCCTTGCTCGAGCGGCTCTCGGACACTGGGCTGGGCTGGCCGATGGCATATGCCCTTGCCTGGATTTCGGTCGCTGGTGGGGATTCTGTTATGCCGCCTTGGGTGCGGGCGCAATTCCGTGACGCAGCACGGCTGGTCAAAGACCTGAGAGATACGAATTGTCGTGATCAGCACTGTGCCTATTGCGCAGAGCACAATGATCCCACTCGTGCGCTCGAACGATGGTTCGGTTTTCCAAGTTTCCGCCCGGAACCAATCGACGAGAACGGACGCCCGCTTCAAGAAAAGATTGTGGCGACGGCCATGGAAGGCGACAATTTGTTGGGCATCCTTCCGACGGGCACGGGTAAATCCATCTGTTACCAGATCCCCGCGCTGTCTCGGTTCGACAAGACCGGGGCCTTGACCGTCGTAATATCGCCGCTTGTGGCGCTGATGGCGGACCAAGTTCAGGGCCTGGTTCGGGCCGGAATTTCCTCGGCAGTGACTATTAACGGGCTATTGTCATTGCCCGAGCGTCAGGATGCGCTTGACAAGGTGCGGCTCGGGGATGCTGCGATCCTTTTGATTTCGCCCGAACAACTGCGCAGCACAACAGTTCGGTCCGTTCTGGCACAGCGCGAGATAGGGCTGTGGGTGTTGGACGAGGCGCACTGCGTGTCCAAATGGGGACACGATTTCAGACCCGACTATCGCTACGTTTCGCGGTTTATCAAGGAGAGCTCAGGCGACGAACCGGCTCCGGTGCTTTGCTTGACCGCGACAGCGAAGCCAGACGTCGTGCAAGACATCCGCAATCATTTCAAAGAGCGTTTGGGGTCCGAACTGGTGTTGATCGACGGTGGCGCATCGCGGTCGAACCTGAGCTTCCAGGTGCTGCCAACGCAGCGTGCCACCAAGATGACCGATATCCTCGACACGATCGAAGCCCAGCTTCCGCGCGAGGGCGTGTCAGGGGCCGTCGTCTACTGTGCGACCCGAAACGCAACCGAGCGCGTGGCGGAGTTCTTAAAACAACAAGGCATCGCCGCTGAACGCTATCATGCGGGCCTCAGCGCCGATGACAAACGTGAGATCCAGGAAGATTTCCGCGTTGGCAATCTGCGCGTGATCGCGGCCACCAATGCCTTTGGGATGGGGGTCGACAAGCCGGACATCCGTCTGGTGGTTCACGGGGACGTGCCGGGGTCGCTGGAAAACTACCTGCAAGAGGCGGGTCGCGCCGGGCGAGACCGCGAACCTGCAAACTGCGTCCTGTTGTTCAATACCGAAGACGTTGATCGTCAGTTCAACCTCAGCGCGCGTTCTCGACTCGCGCGGCACGAAATCGGCGCGATCCTGAAGGCGCTTCGGCGCCTTGATGCTCGGACCGGAAAAGGCGGTGAAATAGTCGCTACACCCGGTGAGATCGTTCATGAGGAGAAAGAGCGAGATTTCCAGCGGGACAGCAATACCGACGATACGCGAGTGAAGACGGCCGTCGCCTGGCTGGAAGAAGCACACCTTCTGAACCGCGAAGAAAACCGGGTGCAGGTGTTCCCCGCCTCGCTCCGAGTAAGAAGCATGAAGGAGGTCCGTGAAATCCTTGCATCCGCTGAGATCACCGAGCGGCGGCGCGAGGATCTGGCCGCCATCGTGCAGCATATCATCAACGCGCCGCAGGAAGAGGGCATCACCACGGACGAGCTCTGCGGGGTCAGTGGGCTGACGATGTCGGGCGTTCGCAAAGCTTTGGCGGACCTCGAGGCCTTGGGGATTGCAAAAGATGATACAAACATCACCATCTTCGTGCATGTGCGCGTCGAGAATGCCTCGCCGAAACGATTCCAAGCGGCGTCCCGGTTGGAAGCTGACCTGATTGCGATCCTTAGAGAGCACGCGCCAGACGCGGACATCAATGAGGCTGTGCCCTGCCATCTGGCCTCAGTGGCGCAGGACCTGCGGGAGCGGGGACACGCCTCCGTGCGGCCCGATATTGTCGAGGGTTTGCTCCGTGGGATTGCGCAGGATGGCCGCGACATGGATGGCGGCAGAGGCAATATTGGCCTGCGCAAGGTGTCTAAAGGCAGTGTAATGGTGCGAACGCAAAGATCATGGGGGACAATCGAACAGACCGCTCAGCTTCGCAGGCAGGCCGCAGAGCGATTGGTTTCATTCTTGATCAACAAGGTTCAGGCTGGCCTGCGTGGGAAAGATGTTCCCGTCGAGACCACGCTTGGCGACCTTCTTGCAGCAATCAACAGCGATGCGCTATTGCGGACATCTGTCAATCACCCTGCAAAGCTGATGGACCGGGCGCTTCTGTGGTTGCACGAACAGCAGGTGGTGACTCTGGGCAAGGGTTTGTCCGTGTTCCGCTCGGCCATGACGTTGCACATCAATCAGAAGGGCGGCGCTTTTACCACCCAGCATTTCGCGCCGCTCGAAGACCACTACACTGAACAAACCATCCAGACCCACGTGATGGCGGCATATGCGGGCAAAGGTATCGACGATATCGATCAGGCCCAGCGGCTCGCGCATGACTATTTCGCAATGGATCAGTCCGACTTCATGAAAACTTGGATGCCAGGGAAAATTTCGGAGTTCAGACGGCAGGCAACACCTCAGTCTTACGCCGAGATCGTCGACAATCTGGGGAATTCGACACAAGAGCAGATCGTGCGTGACGACCGCGAACAGACCAATGTCCTTGTCCTCGCGGGGCCGGGGTCGGGCAAGACACGCGTGCTGGTCCATCGCGTCGCTTATCTGTTCCGGATCAAGCGCGAAGATCCAAACGGTATACTGGTGCTCGCCTACAATCGTCACGCGGCCGCCGAGATCCGGGAACGCTTGCGTCTGCTGATTGGCGAAGATGCTCGCTTTGTGACCGTCTTGACCATCCATGCCTTAGCCATGCGGTTGATTGGCGCGAGCTTCGCCGGACGGGAAACGGCCGATGAGCCTGATTTCGAGACGCTTCTGATCGATGCGGCACGTCTTTTGCGTGGCGACGGGCTGGACAAAATCGAGGCCGAAGCCTTACGAGAGACCTTGATCCAAGGGTTCCGATGGATTCTCGTGGACGAATATCAGGACGTTGGGCCCGAGGAATACGCCTTGATCGCAGCGGTGGCCGGTCGCAGTATCGACGACCCCGATCAACGCATCAGCCTGTTCGCGGTCGGCGATGACGACCAGAATATCTATGCGTTTGCCGGCGCATCGGTGCGCCACATCCGGCAATTCGAACAGGATTATTCAGCCAAGCCGGTCTTTCTGACCGACAATTATCGCTCGTCGAAAAACATCATCAGCGCAGCGAATGCCGTGATCGAAGGATCTCGGGAACGTATGAAAACTGGCCATGGGATTACAGTCGACAAATCGAGGCAAAAGGACCCGGCCGGGGGGATCATGGAAAGCCTCGACCCGGTTGCGCAGGGGCGGGTCCAAATCCTTGGCTGCCCGGCCGGAAATGACGCTCAGGCCCTTGCGGCGGTCAACGAGATGATCCGCCTGTCAAAACTGATCCCGGATTGGAGCTGGAAGGGCGCGGCAATCATTTCTCGTGATTGGCGCAAGCTTCTGCCAGTCCGCGATTTTGCCGAGGCGCATGGAATTCCAGTCGAAATGGCGAACGAAAACTTGCCAAGTGTGTGGCGCACCCGTGAGATGCGGAGGTTCATTGGTGGCCTGTGCGAGAGGCACGTTGCCTTGGTCAGCTTGGGCGACCTTACCGAAACTCTGAATGCGATACCCACGAGCCGTTGGACTGACCGGATCGGCGAGGGACTTGGCCAACTTGCGCGTGAAGTTGATGGCAAAGCGCTTCCGAGCCCTGACGTGATCGAATGGTTTGCTGAATGGTCGAAAGACTCATGGGGCGAGCAGCGTGGCCTCAAGTTGTTGACGGCGCATCGCGCGAAAGGCCTCGAATTCGACGATGTCGTGATCCTGGATGGTGGTTGGGAGCGGCCCTCGCGAAACGAAGATCAGGACGCGCCGAGGCGTTTGTTCTATGTCGCCATGACACGTGCGCGGCGCAATTTGATCGTCATGAGTAACGACAATCACGAATACCTTCCCACCGAGTCTCCTTCCGTCGTCAAGCAGAACGTGGTGCCCGACTTGGCGACAGTCCCTGGCCCGCGCCGGTTCTTTCAATCGCCAGAAATGAAGATGGTCGACCTGTCATTTGCAGGGCGCCAAGGTGATCGGCACATTGTTCATGACGCGATCGCTGAAGCGCAGGTCGGCGCGCCAATCAAGCTCGCCAGTGTTGGAGATCGCTGGCAGATCGAGGATATTCAAGGGCGGGTCCTCGGGCGGATGGCAAGAGCATTTACGCCCCCGATTGGCACGAAATTTGTCACCGGCGAGATCGCGGCCATCATACACTGGCGTAAGGAAGATGCCGATGAGCGTTTTCATCACCTGATTAAACGCGCCAATTGGGAAGTCGTAGTGCCTGAACTGGTTTTCGAAGAGGCCAAGGGGGCAGTATAAGATCAGAATGGCAAGTGGGGCGGTCAAGCAATCGTTCGCTGCACTTGCCACTAAGGACTGCTCAGGGCCGTTATCACACATTCCAACAAGATGGATTATTGGCAGCTTTGTCCGCATGGCGGGCCAACACTGTTTTCGGACACCCCCAACATTTCCATGTGAAGTACACATCTTGAGCGGAGCAAATTGTGGAGCAAGTTGTGGAGCAAACAGCCCCTTGCCCATTCAATCAAGCAGACGCAGTCTACATTTAAGGCTTATAAAACAGATTGTTAGCTACAATCTGATCCTGGATAAATGGTGCCCGGGGGCGGAATCGAACCACCGACACGAGGATTTTCAATCCACTGCTCTACCCCTGAGCTACCCGGGCACGGATACGGCTTCTGCCGTTGGGTGGAGGCGTTCTATGACTTGCTACTGGCAGTGTCCAGAGGCTTTTTTACATTTTTTCAATGTGGGCGCGTCATCTCAGTTTCAGTTGAAGAAACATTCTGTTCAACGTCTTCTTCACGCTGCGAAGGAACCGCGTAAGACCCGTTCAGCCACTTGGCCAAATCAATGTCTGCACAGCGTTTCGAACAAAAAGGACGGAATTGAGACACCGTTGGTTCGTGACAGATCGGACAGCTCATTTCAGCACTTCCGCAAGGGAAATCCGGCCGCGTTTGCGTTGCAACTCATAGTGACCCAACGGGGTCCATCCTGCCAGAATCGTCTCGATCGGATCAGACTTGAATGCAGATCGCAAAGCGGCTTCGAAACCGCGCCGGTCTTTCTTGGGCATTGGAGCGAGGTCGAGCGTGATCTGCCCCCCCAACCCACGGACACGCAATGCACGTGGCAGTGCTTTTGCGCAGGCGAAATTGGCCTTGGTTCCGGCGGCCATCGAGGTGTCTGAACCCGTGTTTACATCTACGGCCACCAGGGCGCGGGTGGGCTGGATATAGATGTGTCCGCCCCCGGCCAATGGTTCTGATATTCCGCCCGCCTGATCCAATGCATCCAAGACACCATGCGCCTCAAAGGCGCCGGGCTCGGTGACGACCTCGGCCGGGTCGGTCCAGTCGCGCCAGGCCAAAACATGCGGCCCATCACCTGCGAGCAGAACCTCAGGCTCGGTACCGGGATCGTTCATCACAGCATCGGCATGAGCCAGCATGACGCCGATATCCTCGGCAATCTCTTGGGCATTCTCGCCCTGACAGCAGGACCGCAGGATCAACCCGTGTTCGCTGCCTGCCATGGCCTCATGTGCGATTTCCAGCAAGCGGTCGCGTTCATCCTCATCCCGGATACTGCGCGATATATTCAGGCCCGGTGCATCCGGAGTGACAATCGCAAAGCGGCTTTTGAACAGCACGCGATCCGTCACCGGCAGCGCCTTTCCGGGTTCGACAAAACCGGTCACCTGGACCAGTTTAAGCTCTCCGGGGGCCAATCCTTTGACCTGTCGCAAAAAGGCCTGGCCGTCCGGCGTGGCCAGAAACATCCCGCCCTGCCCCTTGACCGGGCGATCCGCCCGCGCCCGGTAGATGGTACCGGGGGCCGGGGCTTCGGAAGCAATCAGGAAATCGTCAAGCTTTCCGTCCACCATCAACGCCGCTGCCTCGCGGTTGTTGATGTGGTCTAAAACGATGGTACGCCCCTTCATGGTGCCTCACGATACAAAGGATAGCCGATGCCCTGCAGCAAAGCGGCGGTCTCGGATAATGGTAGTCCCACGATGCCGGTAAATGAGCCGGAAATCCATGGGATGAACGCCCCTGCAGGCCCCTGGATTGCATATGCACCGGCTTTGCCTTGCCAGTCACCCGTTGCCAGATAGGCATTGATCTCAACATCCGATAGGCACTTGACCTTGACCTGAGACACCACATCGCGTTGCGATATGCGGTCTCCGCGCCGAACTGCAACCGAGGTAATCACCCGGTGCCGCCGTCCAGACAGAGCGTGCAGAAACTCGGCCGCCTGACCTGCATCTTCAGGCTTTCCCAAGATGCGCCGACCCAGCGCGACCGTGGTGTCCGCACAAAGTGTGACATCATCGCTTTCGGCGGGAACAGCTTGCACCTTGGCGCGTGTGATCCGGTGGCAGTAGGGCACCGGCAGCTCACCTTTCAAAGGCGTTTCGTCAATGTCCGGGGCGCGGATGGCGTCGGGCTGCACACCAAGCTGCGCCAGCAGGTCCAGCCGCCTTGGACTGCCCGATCCGAGAATAAACGCCATGTGTCGGGCGTTACTTAAAGCGATAGTTGATCCGACCTTTGGTCAGATCGTAGGGGGTCATCTCGACTTGAACTTTGTCGCCAGCCAGAACACGGATGCGGTTTTTGCGCATCTTGCCTGCCGTATGTGCGATGATCTCATGGCCGTTTTCCAGCTCGACCCGAAACGTCGCATTAGGCAGGAGTTCCTTCACGACACCGGGAAATTCGAGCGTATCTTCCTTGGCCATGTTGTCTCCATAATTACGTTGCACCCGCAGAATCTACGGGGATGTGCGCCTAAATGAGCCTATTTGGGGCTTATTTCAAGGGCGTATTCACCTAAAGAGAGGATATTGTGACTGTTTCGACTCGACCGCACTGCTCGTCCCAATGGGCGCGGTTCAACACATGGCCATCCCGGCGCACATTGGCGATCGTAGTCAAGTCGACGTCGGCATAGGTCCAGCCAGGTTGGTTCAGCGCACCCTCTGCTAACACTCCGGTCGCGGGAAAACCCTTGTCAGGTGGACCAAAAATACCGCCCGTTCCTGTATTCATATCCACCGCATCGGACCATTCGTTTTTGCCCACCAGAGACGCCATGACCGTAACACATTGGTTTTCCAGCGCACGCGACATAGCCCCGATGCGGACACGCCAGTATCCTGCCAACGCCTCGGTGCATGAGGGAACCAGGATTATATCCGCCTCACTTAGGGCTCTGCCCAGCAGGGGGAATTCACTGTCATAGCAGATCAGGATTCCGATTTTTCCAAGTGGGGTATCAAACAATTTCAGTGGTCCGCCCGGCGCGATATCCCAGTCTTCGCGTTCAAAGCGGGTCATGATCTGTTTGTCCTGATGGTCAAACGTCCCGTTCGGAGCGTAGAGCACAGCCCGGTTTACCGGACGGCCTGACCCGTCAATCACTGGAGCGGATGCGCCCAGGATGTAGGTCTCATGCTCTTGAGCCAAACGCGAATGCAGGGCCTGCACGTCCCCCATCCGATCTGAAACAGCACGGATCGAACGCTCTAGATCACCCGCTACTTCGGCCCCGTCCAAAGTCGACAATTCCATCGCGCCATACTCGGGGAAAACGAGAAGATCTGCCCCCTGCCCTGCGGCATCCGAGACCCAGCGGGCCAGCTTATCTTCATACTGCGCCCAGTTTTCGAGCCAGTCGAGGTTATAGGCGGCGGTGGCAAGTCTCATGGGGCATTCCTTGCAGTCTTAACTCGGCTGAAATCTAAGTGTGCGTTCGTGGACTGTATAGCCCAACCGTGACACATTGAATTTAGGACAGCTAGTTCATTTGTAAGCCCATGGCATACGAACTTCAGCACTGGTAAATGAGAGCAAGAAAATTGAGGATTTTCCAGTGATGAATTTTAGAATCCTTTGCTTGGTTTTAGGAACAACGTGCTTATCTGTGCCCGCGCTTGCGGACTGTTTTGATACGCCAACATGGCACGACGAACCGCTTACTCAGTTGTTTTTGGATGGTTTGGGTGATGGCAAAGAGCAAGACGTTAGACGAGCCAGTTTGACCATGTTGCTTATGTCCAAAGAACCCGCCCGCGAACAGCGGGATGAGTTAAAGTTCTATTTGATGCGGACGGCATTAATGCAATTCGATGGCGACAAAGGGGCGCTCAGGAAGAAACTGCAAGATGGTTCGCTTTATGATGTCATTCAACTGACTGACTTCTCCCGTTCGAACCCGAGGGATCAAAGCAGGATCATCTCCGCTTACTGGTTAAACGGGTGCGTCGAGGAAGCGCTTGAATTACTTGCCTCGACGAACAACTCGCTGACAAGCCAATACTATATGCCAATAGCCACCGGAGATGCCGAGTTACTTCGCAGCCTAGCGCAACGCCTGGAGCCGGGCGGATACCATCAAAAAAGACTAATTACTTTTGCAAAGCTGCTTGAGAGCCCGGACACCAAAGAAGAAACTCTTCAAGAGTTTTTGGATTATCTGGAGTCGGAAAGAACAGGTGCCGAGTCAGAGGATTGGATTGACAGCACTGGAGTAAAGGTTGCTCTGAACGTAATCCGAGGCCAGCAACCGGACCTGGAGCTGTTACCGACTGAACCTGTCTATGACCCGGTCGAACTAGAGCTCAGCGGTATGCGATTCTCAGCCTATGTCGCATGGATGGGCGCCGCTGGATTTTGCGAAGCGACTTGGAAAACATCTTTTGTCCTTCTAGGCACGCCAGCCAAAAGCATGCCCTTCAATCGCGAGCTTCTTGAAGCGTCTGTGATCAGGTGCGTAGAAAATCATGATGGATGAGGGCCGGTAGACGTTGATTTCGGCTTTCTCCGCACAGCGGGCAAAACCACCTACAAATCCCTGATCCAGAATTGCAAAGGCTTCAGCGTCTCGCCTTCTTCACCGATATCCCTCCACGAAAACTGCGCAATAGCGCCGGGCAACGGCTCATACTTCCGCGCGCTCCAAAAAGCATCCAGCGGGCGGTAGGTATCAGGCCGCATCGGGTGATCGGTCGTGCGTTGCACACCGCAAAAGGCGCATTTCGTGAAGCCAAAGCTGCGCGCATGGGCTTCGCGCAAGTCAAAGAACCTATGCCCCACGCCCTGCCCGCGATAGTTGGGCAGCAAGACGGATTCCGCGCAGTAGAAGATCTGGGACAAGTCCAGCCCAGAGCCATCGAAGGCCGCCGCGAAATCGGCGGCATGGTCGGCTAGCGGGGCACCGGTCGATGCGCCGATCAGACGATCCCCGTCAAAGGCACCAACAACGATGGATCTGTCGCTGTCACGGTAGGATTGCAGGTATTTCCGCTCGTATTCCAGATCGCCGTCATAAAGATACGGCCATGCCCGAAACACCTCGATCCGCAAGCGAGCGACGTCATCCAGAACCGCCTCAAGCGCCGCCCCGGTCAAGGCGCGAACGCCTGTGACCTCAGCCATTCGAGACCTGCTTGGTCCAGTCGGCCAGGTTGTAATAGGTGGTGACCCGCGTGATCTTGCCATCCTTCAGGTCAAAGAACGACCCGGCTGGTAGGTGGTAGGTCTGCCCGCGTGCTTTGGGCAGGCCTTCATCCGTCTCAAGATAGGTGCCGTTCACGATGAATTCAGCGGCGGCACGAGTACCGCCCTCGGCCGCGAACACTACGATATCGGTGAGGTTCTCGCGATAGCAGCGGTTCATGTGGTCACAAAAAGCTGCGAATCTCTCTTTGCCCACTCGTATCTGCCCTTCGTTCACATGATGGGCCACGTCGTCGGACAAACAGGCCAGCATGCCGGTTACGTCCCCGGCGTTGAAGGCTTCGAAATAGGTTTTGACGGTTTCGTTCATGGTCACTCCGTTGGTTCGCCCCAGCGGTCCTTCAGATGCTGAATGATCTGATCGCGGGTCTGTCGGTAGTGATGTAACTTTTCCTCGCGGCTTTCGCCCAGCCCGGTAGGGTCCATTATTGGCCAATAATCGACATCCAGATGAAAAACCCGCGTCAAATCCAGCGCACGGCGCTGGCTGGCCGGCGACAGCGCTACAATCAGATCGAACGAGCTGAGGTCGTCGCCCCATTCCTGCATTTCATCGAACGACCGGGACCGGTGACGTGAAAGCTCGACGTCAATTTCATGACAGACCGAAATGCAAAAGCCATCGATCTCAAGATCGTTGTGCACCCCGGCGGATTGCACATAGGTGCCGGTGCCATAAAACTTCTTCATGATGCCTTCGGCCATCGGAGATCGGACCGAATTGTGGTCGCAACAGAACAAGATGGACTGCGGCAGAGACGTCACCCGTCACCCCCCGAAATGCAATACGCAGATCAACGTGAACAGGCGACGGGCTGTGTCTGAATCAACTTCGGCCTTGCCTTCCAGACGTTCCTGCAACACCCGACTGCCTTCATTGTGGATACCGCGCCGGGCCATATCGATGGTTTCGATCTGGCTGGGCGGCAAAGTCTTTACGGCGTCGAAATAGCTTTCACAGATCTGGAAGTAGTCCTTGACCACCTGCCTGAATGGTCCAAGGGACAGATGGAACTCGGCCGCTTTTTCTTCGGCTTCGGTGGCAATGTCGAAGACCAAACGCTTGTCACGGATCGAGAGTTGCACATGATACGGCCCTTCCGGAACCACACGATCATCGCGTTTGGGCAGCGCGAAAGCGTTATCCTCAAGCAGATCATAGATTGCCACTTTGCGCTCCTGCTCGATCTCGGGAGTCGGCGGGGGCAAGTTTCTATCATCCAGTTCGATGTGCGAAATTCGGGTCATGGTCGTTTGGTCCGTTCAGGTCGGGACAGACTTATCCCAATGGAAATAAATGGGCAACGCAGTGACCGCCCGTCCGACGAAAATCGTCAAAGCGGGTGTTCGGACGGATCTATTCCGTGTTTGCGCAACAGCGTATCGACCAGTGAACCAGAGTTGATTTGGCGGCCAAGAAAGATCTTTCGGAACCAGGATCCAAAAAAATGGACAGACATCTGTTGGTCCCACTTCAGAAAATCCAGTTTGGAAAGGTCGGGGTCATTCCAAAGGCCGCGATATCGCAATGGGATAGGATAGAGGACCGACCTGTGCACAGCCATCTCATGCTCTGGTGTGCCATAAAGAAAGTGAAACAGCATGGGCGGACCAAAGCTGAAAATTGGCAGGCTCCAATAAGTCGACCCGTTGAACATTTGGCGGTAGGTTTCCTTTTGCTCTTGTGTCCACCATGGCGGCACCAGATCGCTGTCAAAAGCATATTTGCACATGGCCTGCAGCCCCGGACTGTCGCTGGGCAACGCAAGTACACCGTTCATGATCCGTTGTTTCTTGAGGTTCGCATTCGGAAAAAGATACCCGTTCTTTGTCTCGAATGGCCGGACCGCATAAGCATCCGCATCGGCCCAGATATAGTTGGTTTTTTGCATCAACTGCAGACGGAAAAGATCTGCATGAACGGCCACGGATCGGGTTATCGGATCGCGGTAGATCTCGGGAGTATCATAAATTTCGCGGGCATCGCGCGGCTCGATATAATCCGGAATGTCTTCAAGATCGCCATAGTGATAGACGATTGGCTTCTGGTCGACATCGGCGAAGGACTTCAGGCACAGATGTTCCAAAAAGCTAAAGCGCTTACCGATCCAGAGGGTCGCCACACGTTCCAAATCAACCTCCTTTAGATCCGGTCGCACATAAAGAGCGCCGCAATTTGCCCCTTGATTTCAAGCCCTATCGGGGAAAATCGGATGAGGTAATTGCAGGTGTGACCCTCTGACCATAGGTGATCAACCGTTCAATCGCTTCAACCGTGCGGTCACGGACAGCCCGTGCGCCTCGAGGCTTTCCGACTGCGCAAGTTGCTCTGCCGCTGGCCCGATTGCCCGCAGGGCTTCGGGTGTCATCTGGCTGAGCGTCGTGCGTTTCAGGAAATCCATCACACTCAGACCGGAAGAAAAACGCGCCGACCGAGCAGTGGGTAGGACGTGATTAGGCCCACCAACATAATCCCCGATTGCCTCGGGTGTGTATTGACCAAGAAAGATTGCACCTGCGTGAATTGTCTTTTCGCTCAGAGCGACGGGATCTGCGACGCATAGCTCAAGGTGTTCCGGGGCAATTCGGTTCGACAGAGAGGCTGCCTCATCCAGACTGCCCACAGTGATCACCGCACCAAAATCGCGCCAGCTGGCACCTGCAATCGCCCGGCGCTGCAGAGTTTCAAGACGTTTGTCTACGGCTTGCGCCACAGCCCGCCCAAATTCAGCACTATCCGTGATCAGGATCGACTGAGCACTTTCGTCATGCTCAGCCTGGCTGAGCAGGTCCAGCGCGATCCAATCCGGATCGTTATCCTTGTCGGCAATGACCAGAATCTCGGACGGGCCCGCAATCATGTCGATGCCGACCTTGCCAAAGACACGGCGCTTGGCTGCGGCGACAAAGGCGTTTCCGGGGCCTGTGATCTTGTCCACCGCTGCAATGGTATCTGTTCCATAGGCCAGTGCCGCAATCGCCTGCGCCCCGCCGATGCGATAGACCGTAGTCACGCCTGACAGGCGCGCGGCCAAAAGGACCAGAGGGTTCGCCTGACCGTCTGGGGTGGGCACGGCGATGGCCAGACGCTCGACCCCTGCGACATTGGCCGGGATCGCGTTCATCAGAACCGACGACGGATACGAGGCCAGCCCTCCCGGCACATACAGCCCCGCCGCAGACACTGCGGACCAGCGCCAGCCAAGGGTCGCCCCGGCCTCATCCGTCCATTGGTGATCGGCGGGCATCTGTTTCTCGTGATAGGCCCGGATGCGTTCGGCTGCCAGTTCGAGCGCCTGACGATCCGCGTCCGAGACCTGCGCAATGGCGGCGTCGATTTCCTCTGCCGAAAAGGCCAGCGTATCCGGTGTCAGCTCTAACCGGTCGAATTTGGCCGTCAGTTCGATTACCGCCTCATCCCCACGGACCCGCACATCGTCAATGATCTGCGCGACGATGGCATCCACATCCGGGCTGTCTTCGCGCTTGGCCGACAGCAGGGTTTGAAAAGCGGCTTCAAACTCGGGCGACGTGGTGTCTAGAAAAACGGGCATGATCTGGCACTCCGTGGCGTTTCACCGGGTCATATCGCCGGGATGGGCTGTCCTCAACCCTGAGTCCACCGGGTGCAGCGATTTGCGCATCTCAAAACAGGATATGCTTTTGCGCGCCGCGCAGCCGCCAGTCGGTTTCCAGCCATGCCGGATATAAAACGCCTGGGCCGTCCGTGTCCCCTCAAGCTGTGCCTCGGTGCAACCGGCAGCGGCCAGTTCCTGTTCCAGCCGGGCCAACAACGCGCTTCCCACCCCAAGACCGGTATGAGCCGGGTCGATATAGAGCAGCGTGATCTCGCCGCCCTCACGCAATCCGCCGACAGCCGCAACCTGACCTGCGCGCTCGGCCAGCCAAATCTGCGCTCCGGCCTTGATCCAACCCCGAATGGTCTCCGGGTCTTTATTGGCGGTCCATTCCGCAACGGCCTGTGGATCATCGCCATGATCCACCCGGCACAGCTGCGTGATCGAACGGATCAGTACGCGGCTTAAATCAAAGACATCAAACACGGTCGCGCGGCGCAACATCAGACCAGCGGGTGGTTCTGAGAAGGCCTGCGCGATACCGCGCTTATTCTGCATGATGCGGTGCTTGCCCCGACGGCGCCTGATACGGGCGGGTCACATCTTTGAGCGTGACGTCTATTGCCTCGACCGACAGGCGGATCGCGCCATCACCGGCCAATGTCAGCAAAATCTGACCCGCGCCGTCTTCGCCGGGTTCAAAATCGACCGAAAGCAAGGACATCACCAAATCCTTCTCGCTACGGTCGATACCCTGGCTGGCCACGGTTAGAACGGAAGCGAACACCAGCACAGACTGCACCCTTTCGAATGGACGGCCCCGGCGCGTGGCCGCATCCTTGTCCTCCCAGCGGAAACGGTTCAGCAACAGGCCAAAGCGGCGCTGCGACGGATGCCAGGTCATTTCGGATACGGGGAACACTGCATCCTGTGTCAAAGTCGAGATCACCCGAAGGTCATCCCCATCCTCTGCACCCAGATTCAGTGGAGCCTCACGCCCATCGTGGAAACTTGCGTCTGTCATTGGTCTTTGATCCGTTCAATTTTGGCGCCCACGCCTTCCAACTTGCGCACAACATGCTCATACCCACGATCCAGATGATAGACCCTGCTGACAGTTGTTTCACCTTCAGCAGCCAGCCCCGCCAGTATCAGCGAAACCGAAGCACGCAGATCTGTCGCCATAACCGGCGCGCCCTTCAGACGTTCGACACCAGTCACGGTTGCCGTGCCACCGTGCACTTCGATATTCGCGCCCATCCGCACCAATTCGGGGGCGTGCATGAAACGGTTCTCGAAAATGCGTTCTTCAAGCACCGAGATACCTTCGGCCGTGCACATCAGCGCCATCATCTGGGCCTGCAGGTCGGTCGGAAAACCCGGGAACGGCTCGGTCACGACATCCACGGCTTTGACGCGCCCGTTCTTGCGGGCGACCAAAAGACCGTTTGCTGTTTCCGAGACATTCACGCCCGCCGCATCCAGTTTCCCGGCAAATGATTCCACCAGAGACATCCGCCCGCCCAACAGTTCGACTTCTCCACCACAAATCGCCGGCGCCAGCATATAGGTGCCCAGCTCGATCCGGTCAGTGACTACTTGATGGGTGGCGCCATGCAACCGGTCTACGCCTTGAATTTCGATGGTCGGCGTGCCTTCACCGGAAATCTGGGCACCCATCTTCCTCAGACACTCGACCAAATCGACGATTTCAGGTTCGCGCGCCGCGTTCTTCAGAACCGTTGTGCCTTTAGCCAGCGTGGCCGCCATGACAATGTTCTCGGTCGCGCCCACGGATGCAAATCGCATCTCATGCACGGCACCTTTCAACCCGCCCACAGCTTTGGCATGCAGATACCCGTCCTTAAGCTCAATCTCAGCGCCCAGCGCCTCGAGCCCTTCGACGTGCAGATCCATCGGACGCGCGCCGATTGCACAGCCTCCGGGCAGCGAGACGACTGCCTGCCCGAACCGCGCCAGCAAAGGACCCAGCACAAGGTTTGACGCGCGCATCTTTCGCACGATGTCATAGTCCGCCGTCTGACTGGTCAGGTCGTGGCTGGACATTGCGATCACCTGACCATCCTGCAATGACGACACCTCGGCCCCCAAGGACCGCAGCAAAGCCGTCATCGTCTTGATGTCGCTCAGCCGAGGCGCATTGGTCAGCGTCAGCGGTTCTTCGCTGAGCAAGGTCGCCGGCATCAGCGTCAGACACGCGTTTTTTGCCCCTGCAATCGGTATCTGACCTTTAAGCGGCCCGTTGCCTGTCACCAGAATCGAATCCATCTGCTCTTATCCCTCGTCTTTGTCGGCTTTGCCGTTCTGGGTTGCCCGCGCCTTAGCCTGCGCCTTACGCCGCGCCATATTCGCCTTGAGCGCCGCTTTCAGCCGCTCTTCGCGCACATCGCCGGATCTGCCGTGTTTTTTAGGTGTATTTTTTTCTGCCATAACCTTTCTCTACAGGAGGCGAAAAAAACCGTCCAGACACCCTTGCGCCGCGTTTCGTTTGAGTCTAATCACCCGCCCACAGCGCTGCTGTAGCTCAGAGG
Source organism: Ruegeria faecimaris (assembly GCF_900182615.1). Classification (GTDB taxonomy): domain Bacteria; phylum Pseudomonadota; class Alphaproteobacteria; order Rhodobacterales; family Rhodobacteraceae; genus Ruegeria; species Ruegeria faecimaris. Next base: position 80,162 of record NZ_FXTE01000012.1, read on the forward strand.
TAGAGCACTCCCTTGGTAAGGGAGAGGTCGAGAGTTCAATTCTCTCCAGCAGCACCATAAAATCAATAATTTACGAGATTTACTCTGCTGGCACCACATAAGTGGCGACCACATGGCGACCACGCCTTAGCAAAATACGTCCGTTGTTAACGTCGCATGGTCGGGGCCTTGCCTTCATAGACGAGCTCCACCCCCCGCCCCTTGGCACCCCTTCAGCTGATCGAACGCAAGCCTGTGAGCCTCTCACACTTTCTGTGACGCGTTTTTCCAAGGCTACTTTTATTGGGGTAGGTCCACTATCTGTTGGTTGGAGCCCGTCGAACTAGAGTTTTGGGTTCGAGTATCCCTTCGCACCAATAGCGGACGTTCAGGAAATTTGATTTTATGTCCGCATTGCGGGACAAAGCGGACTTGTGCATGTGCGGCTATTGCTGACGCAGAATTTGCTCGCATGTGCGGCGGACACGTCGCTGCGATGCAGCTGATATCGCCAAAGCGGCCATTGCCGAGTGGTCTTAGAGGCCTGGTTCAAAACTGCACTTTCGTTGCAATGGCGCAACAGAGGACTAAGTGACCAGCTGCTCTTTCGGTTTCGCGTAGTCGTCTCAACCCCAAGCATGCCCGGCTGATCGGTCACCTGAAGCGGTTTGCCACCGGTCTCTACCGGCAAATATCTCATTTTGCGTCCTTCGGAGATCTGATGAGCCATGACAACAAAAGCGGTGCCAAAGCGAGGGCAAGCATGACCCGAAAGACATGATGCACACCGACAAAAGCCACGTCACGATCATAGCTCAGCGCGATAATTGACATTTCCGCCAGCCCGCCGGGCGCATAGGCAAGAACCAACGAAACCGGATCAACACCAACCCCTTGTGCGACCAGAAGCGCTGCGGTGAAGGCCGTGCCGATTTGAACGCCGACGACTATGAAGGCCGCGCCAAACGAAGCAGTCAGGCTCTTGAGCGGGGCACCTGCGAAACGCCCACCTACGTTGATTCCGATGAAAACCTGGATGACGATTGTAATTGACCCTGGAACGTTGAAATCCGACGCCCCCGAGAGGTGCAGCGCCGCGCTGATCAGCATCGGCACAATCACGATGGGCGCGGGCAACCTTCGCCAGCCGCGCGCGAAGAGTCCCGCGAGAATGCAGATCACAATCCACAGCCAGTCCTGTCCCGTCAGGGTCGCAACATTCATCGATGCGTTGCCTGCGGCTGGTTCAATCGTCGCAATCTGGCTGATCAACACGGGGATGAACAGGATCGCAAGGGCAATCCGAAGCGCGTGTATAATTGCAACGCGGGTCTGATCTGCGCCCTCTCGGTCAGACAGCAACACCATCTCTGCAATGCCTCCGGGCATCGCGCAAAGGGCAGCGGTTGTCGCCTCAAACCGCAAGATCTTGCGCAGGAAAAGGAATCCTGCCGCAAACATCACCGCAAGAGACAGGATCAAACAAAGTAATGTCGGCCACCAGGTTCCAACGGATGAAATCAATTCACTGGTAAAAGCGGCCCCCAGCATCACGCCGATGGAGGCGCGTATGATATTGAGCAGCAAACTGGGGGTTTGAACTGGCAAACGGGCCAGCGAGGCCGCCGCCGTCGCCAACATAGACCCGATCATCCAGCCCAGAGGCAGGCCGGTGCGCGAAACCACCCATCCAGCGATGCTTGCAGCGGCTATCGTCGCAAAGAGAAAGCAATATGAGCTTTGTCGCAAAATCAGACCAGTTGCTCTTTGCTGAGCAACACCCCGTCCGCATCACCATAAACCCAATCGTTCGGCTCAAACGTGACGCCACCAAATCCAATCTTTTGACCAACTTTGCCCCAGCCTTCTTTTGCGCTTTTTACCGGGCTTGTCCCAAGCGCAAATACCAGCGTATCCATCTGGTCAATCTCGATACTGTCACGTATCGCTGCATTCAAAATCAGACCGGTCCAGCCATTCTTGATTGCCAACCCGGCCAGAATGTCGCCCAGAATTGCAATACGGGTGGACGCGCCTCCATCGACAACCAGCACGCGCCCCTCACCCGGAGTTTCCAGCTGAGCGCGCACTTCAGTATTGTCCTCGAAACACTTCACCGTCTGCACCTGAGCCGCAAAATTGGTGCGGGTCCCGAAACGGCGAAAAGGCAGATGCACTAATGCAAGGTCGTTCGCATGGTTATCAATCAGATCAGCGGTTTTCATATCGGCCTCACATATTTGAGTAAGTTGCTCTTAGGTCGGCCACGTCGGCCTCGCTCAAAAAGCGCGTCTTTCGACCGCGCAACGCCACAAGAAGCTTGGCGGTTTCTTCCAGCTCTTCTGCTGCGCACACTGCAGAGAACAGATCTTTGGCCGACACCACAGGGCCGTGGTTGGCGAGCAGAACAGCGCTGTAGGCACCCTTCAGATCGCGGATCAGATCACCTGATTTCGGATCGCCCGGCTTGACATAGGGCACTAATTTCACCGTGCCGACCCGCATCACAACATAGGGTGTCAGCGGTGGGATGCAGTCATCAGGATTGGTGTCTTCCAAACAAGATAGCGCGGTCGCCCAAGTCGAATGAAGGTGCACCACGGCACCAGCCTGCTGGCGGGTTTCATAAAAGGCCTGATGCAAAAAGACCTCTTTGGTAGGCCGGTCGCCTGCGACATGGTTGCCCTCTAGGTCGATCTTGCTGATCCGGTCGAGGTCAATCGCGCCCAAGGTGGAGTTAGTCGGAGTCATCAGGATGCCATCAGGCAGACGGGCCGAAACATTGCCTGCCGTGCCGACAGAGAAGCCCCGGTTGAACAGCGACGCACAAAGGTCCGACATCTGTTGGCGGAGTTCTGCTTCGGTGTTCACTTTTGCCCCTCCATCATGCGCAGTGCTTTGGTGAAAAAATCGGGCGCGCCAAAATTGCCTGATTTCAGCGCAAGCGAGATCGGTTGATCGTCGCCCAAGGTCAGAACCGGAACACCCGGATCGATCTCTGCGCCGATGCGCATCGCGGGTGCGCCTAGTTCGTCGGCTACGGCCTGCGCCACTGCTCCAGAAGTTTCGCCTCCTGCAACCACGATTCGGCGATACCCGCGCTGCACCAGTGCACGTGCCGTATCGGCAAACAGATCGTCCAGTTTCGTAGCTACGGCCTCGCGACCAAACTTGGTCTGGATATCTTTCACCTCTTTGGGTGTGCCAGAGGAATAGATCAGAGGAGCGTTTCCCGTATTGTCGACGATGAAGGTCAACAGGTCATCCTTGGTGATAGTATCGTTCATGACACCGGGCACGTCGATGGCAAAGGTCGGATGAGACTTCTGGTGTTCGGCCAGCTGGCCTCGCGTGGCCCCAGAACAAGAGCCCGCCAGAATGGCTTCGGGTCCTGATGTACCCTCGGCAGTCGGCGCGTTGGGTTCGGCCATCCCGTTGCGAATGAAGTTGCGCGGCAAGCCCAATGCAATGCCGGAGCCGCCCGTTACCAAAGATGCCCCCTGAAGCGCTTCGGCTAAGATCAGAAGATGCTGATCCGTCACGGCATCGGCCACGAGAAATTTTTCAGATGCGCCAACAATTGCGGCCCGCACCTGCTCAGACCCCATCGATACAGTTGAAAGTGGCACGTGCCCGACCGAATTTTTGGTTTGCTGACGCAACCAGCGACGTAAGTCAGGATCGGTCATTGGGGTCAACGGGTGGTTCTGCATCCCGCTTTCGCTCAGCAACACGTCGCCCACGAAGAGGTGCCCCTGGTAGACCGTGCGTCCGGTTGCCGGAAAGGCCGGACAGACGACAACTCTCTGCGCATCCAGCGCAGCGCTCAAGGCGTCGGCAACCGGGCCTATATTGCCCTTGGGCGTAGAATCGAAGGTGGAGCAGTACTTAAAAAGGATTTGTTTACAGCCCTGATCCAATAGCCAGCCAAGCGCCTCGAGGCTTTCGCTTACTGCATCTTCTACCGCATTCGAGCGCGACTTCAAGCTGACAATCCCGGCGTCGATATCCGATGCTGCGGCCCCCGTCGGCACACCAGGATATTGGGCGGTACGTAGCCCACCTTCAGCGTCAACGCCCTTGGCCAGCGTGTTGGCGACATCGCTGCCACCCGTGAAATCATCCGCGATAACGCCGATCAACATGGCTGAACCTCTTATTTCTGTTCGATCCGGCGGCGGATTTCTTCAATCGCAGCCTCCGGGCTGGTCAATACTGGAATATCCGTGCGAGCACGCACCGCATCCACGGCACCAGCCATGGAAAACTGGGCCAGCAGAATGACATCGGCGTCTTCAACTGTGGCGGCAGTGTCGGCAATCAAACGATTATGGGCACCATCATCGCCTGCTTTCTTTGCATCAAGCGCACCATCGCAGAAAATCGACGAGATCTGCGCAGTGCTGCCCTTTTCGCGGGCCGCCTCGCGGAATTCATCCTCCATCCCACCGGCGGCTGGTGGGAAGGTATAGAGCATCACAACACAGTCCCCGTAGGAAAACGCCGTATCGAACATAGCTTCGTTGGGTTTCATGACAGGGATGTTAGATTCAAAGTCTGCTCGCTCGATGGCCGAGCCAAATGCCGAACAGGTAAACAAAACTCCGTCTGCTCCAGCTGCTTCTGCATAACGCGACAAATCGACGATCCGGCGAACGAGATCACCTGACAACTCGGCCGATTTCGCCCGATCAACAGACAACCCCTCTTCGAGTATCGAAATTGTCTCAGCTTCGGGCCACAGCTTCGCCGCCGCTTCTTCGATCGGGTCTATTGCCACTTTCGTGGCGTGTATCAGGGCAACTCGAGGATGGTCAGCCATTGGATTTCTCTTGATAACTCGGCGACGCTGTAAGAGTGCAGCGCCGCCGGTAAATGCGGACGATTTGCCCGCAGGGAGGAACTCTAGGCAGCGATGCTTTCTCTCGCCACCGTCTCGGCGACAAGGGAGCCGAAAGAATCACAGTTAACGGAACCACCCAAATCGCGCGTTCGCTTCGCTGGATCATCAATCACTGTATCAACCGCCTCTGCAATCGCGTTACCAGCATCCATCAACTTCTGGATGCCGCGCTGTTCACCCAGCCAGGTCAGCATCATGGCAGCTGACAAGATCAAAGATGTCGGGTTGGCCACGTTCTGTCCCTGGATATCTGGTGCCGATCCGTGTTGTGCCTGGGCGCAGCACAGTCCAGTTTCTGCATTGGCATTGATCGACCCGGCAAGACCGAGGGATCCAGACAGTTCCGACGCCAGATCCGACAAGATATCGCCGTAGAAGTTGGTAGCGACCACAACGTCATACACTTCTGGTTTGCGCACCAGTAAAGCGGCGAAGGCGTCGACGATCAACTCCTCGGTTTCGACCTCTGGGAAGTCTTTTGCCACCTCGCGGAAGCAATCCAAGAACAGCCCGTCGGTCATCAGAAAAGAGTTCGCCTTGTGGATGGCAGCGATTTTCTTGTTGCGCTGCATCGCCAGTTTGAAGCCTTCGCGACAGATACGCATAGAGCCATGTCGTGTGATCTTGCGCACCGACAACGCCATGTCGGGATCGGGCATCATCTCACCAACGCCTCTAAACATGTTGCGATCGGGGTAGAATCCCTCGGTCGCCTCACGCATAATAACCAAATCCATACCGGGTGCTTTGTTCGGGATGAAGCTTCGGGTGCGTGCAGGGCGCACGTTTGCATAGAGGTCAAGGCCAATGCGGAAACCAGCAGAAACGTTGCGACCTCCTTCGGCCAAGGGTGGGTAGTCCATGTGGGACTGAGTGCCCAGGATCACGCCGTCGAATTCCGTGCGTGCCCGGTCCAACACGCTTTCTTGCAAGGTGATACCGTGCTTTTTCAGACTGTCGAAGCCTGAGATCGCTTCCTCAAAAGTCAGCCCTAAATCAAAGCGATTGTTTGCAGCTTCGACAACCTCAAGGGTCGCTGCCATGATTTCCGGCCCAATACCATCGCAAGGCAGTGTCATAATACGCATATCAGTCTCCTATGATTGGCCAGTTAGCCAAATTCTTTGGGGGGCGCCGGCTTAGTCGCCGACGAATTCTTCTTCGTTGCGGGCGGCTTCCATACGCTTCTTCATTCTGCGACCCATCAGCATGGGCAGAACGAAGCCAGCAATTGCGATAAGCCACAGGATGATCGCCAGAGGGCTGCCAACAAGGATGAACCAGTCACCATCGGAGATTGTCATGGCGCGGCGCAGGTTCACTTCCATCTGGTTGCCCAAAAGGATGCCGAGGATCACCGGCACCAACGACACGTCCAGCTTGCGCAAAACCCAACCAGCGACACCGAAGCCAACCATCAACATCACATCAAATGTCGAGCCTGTGATCGAATAGATGCCCACGAAGGAAATCATCGCGACGATCGGCATCAGGATCCGGGTCGGAACCATCAATACTCGGGTAAAGATGCCAACCAGCGGGATGTTCATCGCCAGCAGAATGAAGTTGGCGAGGAACAGCGATGCGATTAGGCCCCAGACAATGTCCGGGCTTTTCTGGAACAAAAGCGGACCCGGTGTAATGTTCAACTGTAGCAGTACTGCGAGCAAAACCGCTGTGGTTCCCGACCCCGGTACACCTAATGCCAACATCGGTACAAGCGCGCCACCGGAGGCAGCATTGTTGCCAGCTTCAGGTGCCGCAACGCCCCTTGGATCACCTTTGCCAAAGGTTTTGCCGTCACGGTCAACTGCTTGCTTTTCTAGCGAGTAAGCCAGAAACGAGCCCAGCGATGCGCCTGCTCCCGGCAGAACGCCCGAGAAAAAACCCAGACCCGTGCCGCGTGCCATCGAGGGGATGCAGCGCTTGATCATTCCGAAATCGGGCATGATGCGGCCAACCTTGGTCACTCCGGCCGAGCCAACGGCACCACCGCGATGATGTTCAAGGAAAATGAACACTTCACTCAGCGCGAACAGGCCGACGATTGCGATCAGGAAGTCGATACCATCGTAGAGATGAATGTGGTCGAACGTGAAACGTTGGGAGCCAGTTTGGCTGTCACTGCCGATCATAGCAATGCCAAGACCAAGCGCTGCTGCAAAGGCTGACTTCGCTTGGTTCGTCGATGAGATCCCACCAAGCGTTGCGAAGGCAACAGTGAACAACACAAAATACTCCGCGGGACCGAACAACAGCGCAATCTTAACCAGCTGGGGAGCCAGAATGACCAGACCGCAAGTTGCCACGAATGCGCCAACAAATGACGCAACGCCCGACAAAGACAGCGCCTCGCCTGCCTTGCCCTGCTGAGCCATTGGATAGCCATCCAAACAGGTCATCATGGCCGGTTCATCGCCGGGGATATTCAAGAGGATCGAAGAGATACGACCGCCATACATTGCGCCGTAGTAAACACTGACAAGCAAGATCAGCGACCCCGTCGGGTCCAGACCCAGTGAGAACGCGATCGGAATCAAGATCGCGACACCATTTGCTGGGCCAAGACCCGGCAGCGCACCCATCAGCGTCCCCAGAAAACACCCGACAACCGCCAGTAGGAGGTTTTGCGGGGTGAGTGCGATTGCAAAACCATCACCAAGAAGAGAAAGGATTTCCATGCCTAGTGCTCCTCAGAAACCAAGTGGACCTTTGGCCAAGGCAAGGCCGAGGATCAGGTGGAAAACGACATAGATACTTACCGATGTGCCGACGCCTGTGACGAGGGACCAAAGGGGTTGCGTCCCTAAGCGCCATGTCAAGTAAGCGGTTGCAAATACAGTAGAAATCAAGAAGCCAAATTCGGGAAGCGCCCAGCTGTAAATGAGCATGACAACAGCGGCGAAGACGATTTCAGCGAACTCGCGCATATGCGGCCATTCCGGTTCGTCATCGGGACGTAAAATGAAATAGAGCGAGCAGATGGCCACGATAGTGCCAACGATGTAAGGAAAAGCACGGGGCCCAACCACATCAACCATAAAGCTGTCTTTGATTGTTGATGCAGCCCAGATGTAAAAGATGGCCAAAGCCAAGCCGAAGCCGCCAAAAATGCGGTCACTCATGTTTCCCTCCCAAGAATTAAGTGAAGTGGGCTGACCCGATGCAGCGGGTCAGCCCTGATGGCATTAGTCGATGATGCCAATCTCTTTCGACAGCTTGGTTACATCTGCGATGCTACCAGCTACGAAGTTGTGCATGTCGTCGCCAAAGTTGTTGAACGGCGCGATTGCGGCGGCTTCGAGGGTCTCTTGGAAGCCCGGGTCAGCAACCATGGTCTGGATCGCATTTGACCAGAACTCTTTCGCTTCGTCCGAGGCACCTGCAGGCATGTAAAGTCCGCGCCAGTTTGCACCTACGACATCATAGCCCAGTTCCTTTGCAGTCGGGATGTCTGGGTAGTTGGCCAAACGCTCTGGCGCCATGATGCCGATGATACGAATGTCACCCGACTCTAGGAAGCCCAGCATCTCAGAGAAATCGCCCGACAGAGCTTCTGTCGCACCTGAAAGCAACCCGGTCATTGCTTCACCGCCACCATCAAACGAGACGTACTTCAGTTGCGTAACGTCTTCCATGCCAGCTTCCTGAGCAACGAGCATCGGTTTAATGTGGTCAAAACTGCCGACAGAAGAGCCGCCAGCAATACCAACAGAACGCGGATCTTCAAGGATCGCGTCCATCATGTCGCTGAGGTCTTGAAATGGTGAGTCTGCACGCACTGCGATGGCACCGTACTCAGCACCGAAGGTCGCGAGGAAGTGCACATCGTCTTGCACGGCCCCCTCATAAATGCCCTGCGCGATACGTGCGCTAGTGGACATTGATGCAGCTACGATCAGATTGTTGTCTTCGTTGCGCTCTTTGGTGACGTGCGCGAAGGCAACACCGCCGCCGCCGCCGGACATATTGGTGACTTGCATCGAGTCTTCGATGACACCCAGATCAAACAGATATTTAGCAGTCGTACGGCAGATGAAATCCCAACCGCCGCCCGGATTAGAAGGTGCGATGCATTGCGGGCTTTCAGCTTTGAATTCAGCCGATGCTGTGCCCACACCGGCCAGCAAGGCAACGGTTGCGAACGCGCTTGCACGAGTAAGTTTCATGAACACGAGTAATTCCTCCCATTTGTTCGTTGTTCGATAGCGCGATTCTCGCACTAGCGTCAGTGATTGCACATTAAGGCACCAAAAGCCAATCCTACTTTGCTTTTATACAGGCAAAAATCCACTTCTGGATGAGCGTCAAGCTAAGCTCAGATGACGACCTGACGCATAACATGCTGTTAAATTGTGCTTTTTACCGCAACCTCGAAGTTTCTGAACCCTACTTGCTTTTTTGCCGCACCACCAAAAACCAATAATTACCACGCGGGATCTGAAAAAAGATGTAGACGAAAATGCAATTTTTTGCTTTTTATTCGCTATAAAGCCAGAATCTTGGAGCGCACTCTTGGCGTGAATCCAATCTGGGAAATGCCAACAAACAGTCGATTGGTGATAAGGGTGCCTGGACGGACAAGCGAGCTTTCAAAAAAAATTTCAAACCGACTTCTGCATGATATCGTGTCTGGCTCTATTCTTGCGGGACAACATATCAGCGCTCAACAGGTTGCCGACAGATACGGTGTTTCACGCACGCCAGTGCGCGAGGCTCTGATCAACCTAGAAAACCAGAGCGTCCTCATCCGGCAAACAAATCGCGGGTATTTTGTTGCAGACAAAATTCCTTCCAAAGTCAACGCAACCTTAGTTGATACGCCACCTGATGGACATGAAGACTATCAAGCACTGGCTAATGACTGGCTGACAAACCAGATCCCCGAGGACGTCACAGAACAATTTCTACGACAACGATACGGCTGGACCAAAACCAAGGTTAACGACCTTTTGGTCAGGGCGTCACGGGAAGGATGGATCGAACGCAAGGAGGGGTATGGATGGCGCTTTTTGCCTGTTGCCAAGACTCCGGAAGCCTTCGACCAAATCTACCGTTTTCGGATGGCAATCGAACCTGTTGCAATGCTCGAACCCACCTTCGAACTCGACCACAGAGTTCTGTCTGAGCAACGGCGGATTCAGGAAGGTATGTTAAACATGGACCTCAACTCCGCTCCGGACGAGTCATTGCTGAAAAACGGTTCGCTGTTCCATGAAGAACTGATCAAACTCTCCGGTAACCCGTTTTTCCTGATGTCATTGCAGAGGGTTAACCGGATGCGCCGTTTGATGGAATACAAGGCTGAAATTAACCGCGATCGCCTGATTGAGCAATGCTCAGAGCATCTAGAGATTCTTTCACTTCTTGAACGCGGAAGTGTTGCCGATGCCTCGTACCGGATGCGCCAGCACCTTAGCGGAGCATTGAAACGCAAATCGCCACTGGCTTGGAGTTGGGCGGCGGACAACCATTCAGAGATCGAACAAAGCCATGTCAAACGACGCTAGAATTGTGCCCACGATCCGCTCGATGGCGCTAGTTGCCCATGATCAAATGAAAGATCCCATGATCGAATGGGCGAATGCGCATAAGCCTGAACTGGAAAGATTAGAACTATTCGGTACCGGCACGACCGGGGGCCGGATAGCCAAAGAAGCGGGATTGCAAATCACTTGCTTAAAGAGCGGCCCGTTGGGAGGCGACGCCCAGATTGGGGCGTTGATAGCAGAAGAGCGTTTAGATGCTTTGGTCTTCCTTATTGATCCGCTTTCTGCCTTGCCCCACGATGTGGATGTGAAGTCGCTTTTGCGGCTAGCCACACTTTATAACACGGCTCTGGCCATCAACCCGGCAAGCGCAACGTTATTGGTACGTGCGGCAAGCATTGAACCGCCTAAAACAGTCTGAGGTTCCTGTCTTTGCAGCCGGAACATCGAAGGAGCGTAGTGATGGCGTGACGTGCCAGAAAGCAGTGGGAAAGAGGAGGATCATGATCCAGCGCGGTTGACTCGTTTGAGTAGCAAAACTGGTGAATAAATCAGAGTTGGCAAAAAATATCGCAGCGATTGCGAGAAAATGCTGCATCGGCAATTACCGCACCTACAAGAGTCCGGTTTGGCCCGCGACTTGATCCTTGCCTTCTAAATTCTTGCTGCGCCAGGATCAAATGGCAGGTATCGCCGCCGCCGAGTAGCATCATAAAGCAAGCATGTGCAGCAGAATTCGTGCTGCGAGCGCAACGGCATCCAAAAACTGGCGCTGGAGGCGGCTTATGGCGTTTAGTGTCCACTCAACCGCGACGATCCGACCTGACAAAGCCAACTTGGGCACGGTGTCCAACGCGATTTACAGATTTGCGGCAAGATCCACAGCAATGGCGAAATCCGTTCTGAAGGCAATACATGCAGCCCGGACGAAGTCGGTTTTGGCGAACATGAGCGATCAGCAATTGGCCGCGATCGGCATCACGCGCTCCGAGATTCTGCAGTACGCGGAACGGCTCATAGCGCAGGAAACAGACGGAAAAAACCAAGACCAATGCGGCGGGCCCCAATCCGAGGATTGCTTGCGAACTTGAACAAGAATTGCTGGTCCTCGCTCCTCCCAGAGTAAGCCAGCAAAAGCAGCGGCGACGAAAAATATCAACAGGGACCGCCAATGCTTTTGGGCCAGCACCTTCACCTCCTCCCGAAGGTGCTGGCCCAACCCACGTCTGCAATCGGAGCGACAAGGCGATGGTCCATCTCGGACATCATCAAGACTTTGCCATTCGCCGACTCTATCCAGCCGACCAAAACGAGATCTGCGATCACTTTCGACGGCTCGACGCCGAAGCTCGACACGCGCGGTTCTGGTGGACTGTCAGCGACGAGCGTCTGACGACCTAAGTTCAGAGCATTCCTCATTATGACAGCATTCTCTGTGGCGCGTTTGCAAAAGGGCGTCAGAGGGGCGTCGCCGAACTCCGCGGTGACGACCAGACCGGATCTACAAAGACGGAAGCCGCCTTTTCTGTCGAACCTGATTGGCAAAACATCGGAATTGGTGATGCGCTGTTCGAGCGCATTATCGCAATCGCGCGGAAGTGGGGTATCAGTTCAATTGAATTGATGTGCCTGCGAGAGAACCGCCGCATGAGGTATCTTGCAGCAAAGCACAATGCTCGGCTGTGCATCGATCAGGGCGTTGCTAAAGCCGTTTTGCATCCAAACTGGTCATCGCCCTCCTCCCAAGCCGCAGAAATCGTTGGTGAAGTCAGGGGATTTCGCTTGTTCATTTGAGTGGGGGGAGAAGCAAACGTCCCGAAACGTTGCGTTAGCACATACTCGAAAACTCTCAAAGTCCCGCAAAGTGGACCAAGCACCGTTCTTGCCGGCTAGGCTCTCATCAAATGCCCGAAAGAGATCTAAGGTGCGACACGACCTCGTCCGAACCGTGGCCGGCTTTCAGGCAGGCAAATACCACCGGCAGATCGCCCCGCATTCTCGCGGCGTCTCGGCGCATGACGTCCAAAGATGCCCCCACATGAGGGGCAAGGTCGGTTTTATTGATGACTAGGATGTCTGACCTGGTGATTGCGGGGCCACCCTTGCGTGGGATTTCCTCGCCTGCGGCCACGTCGATCACATAGATTGTCAGGTCCGCCAACTCCGGGCTGAAGGTGGCCGATAGGTTGTCGCCACCGGATTCGATCAGGACGACCTCTACGTCGGGGTGACGCAGCCGCATCTCGGCCACGGCAGCCAGGTTGATCGACGCGTCTTCGCGAATCGCCGTATGAGGACAGCCGCCGGTTTCCACTCCAATCACGCGATCCGAAGGCAGGATTTGCATGCGCATCAGAGCTTCGGCGTCTTCTTGTGTGTAGATGTCGTTGGTGATGACGCCGATCGAGTGATCGTCTTTCAAAAGTTCGGCAAGCCTCGCGGTCAGGGTCGTCTTTCCTGCACCGACCGGGCCGCCGATACCGATGCGCAAGGGGCCGTTGAGTTGTGTCATGATTGGAAGAGCCTCGGTTCAAGAGTTTCGTGGGCCATCGCGGAGATGTCTGAGAAAAAGGCATTGCCAAAAACGTCCGTGGTGTCCGCATTTCTCGTGTCTTCGGCGACCTGAAGGCAAAAGGGCTGCAAGTTCAGGATCACCCGTTGACCGGCCGTCTGCCCGATGGGGCTCAGGCGGATGGCCGAGGAGGTCAGGTTTGCGACAAAGGCCTGCAGATAGAGAACGGCAGTCGTATCGATATCCAGCTCTGCCAATCTAGCGGCGCGACCGACGGAAACGGGCAACAGCATGTCAGGCAGCGCCAAACCCCAGACAGCATTAACCGTCGCAACAAAGGCAGCGCCCTGCCTTTCAGCTTCGCGCAGACGCTCTTGAGCGGTGGCAAAGGATCGTGCTTTCGCGTCCATCTCCAATGGGTCGTCGGCAGCATAAGCCAGCCGCATCCAGATCGCATCAGCGCGGCCTGAGCCATCACTCAGGCAATCTCTCAGCCAGTCTTCCAAACTGGTCGCGTCGGCAATCCAACCCTCGTTGATCGCTGTTTCAAGTCCGTGCGAATAGGCGAAGGCCCCCACTGGAAACGCGGGCGACAGCCATTGGGTCAGCGTCAGTAAGTGCGCATCAATGGGCGTGGGCATGGGCCGAGTGTCCGTGATCGTGCGCATGGGTGCGCCCGTGACCATAGGCGCCGCCTTCCGGAGTGAAGGGTTCGGTGACTTGGGTCACTGTGGCACCGAGGTGGCTCAGCATATGAGCGATGACGGGATCATCCTGGATCAAAAGGCGGGTCGCCTCGATCTGACAAGGTGTGTGGCGGTTGCCGATGTGCCAGGCGAGGCGGGGCAGGTCTTGCCCGGAAACGGCCAAGAGGTTTTCGGGTGCCGCCGTCACTTTAACCAGACGTCCATCGCCCAGTTCCAGCACGTCGCCATCGTTCAGAGATACGGTCTGTTCGAAGTCCGCGACAAAGGACCAGCCTTCGGTCGTTGTCAGTTTCTTTCGCCGGAAAAATCGGGCGTCGTAGGTCAACGCGCAGTCCGCTATCGCATTGTCTGATGTGCCAACGGGATGGAGCGTTTGTGCAAGTGGAAGATCGGTCATGGGGCCTCAATATAGAAAATACCGCTGCGCCATGGGCAGCTCGGTTGCAGGTTGGCAGGTCAGCAATTCGCCATCAGCCCGCACCTCATAGGTTTCGGGGTGCACCTCGACCTCGGGCATGGCGTCGTTCAGGACAAGATCCGCTTTGCCGATACCGCGCGTGTTCTCCACCGGCAAACTTGTCTTGGCCAATCCAAGCGCATCTCCCAGTCCTTCGGAGTGTGCCGCCTCGGAAACAAAGGTCACGGCATTGGCTTCCAGCGACCGGCCAAAGGCCCCGAACATCGGGCGGGTATAGACCGGCTGCGGTGTCGGGATCGAAGCGTTTGGATCGCCCATCTGCGCACACACAATGCTGCCGCCCATAAGGATCATCTCAGGCTTCACACCGAAAAACGCCGGGTTCCATAGGACCAGATCGGCGCGTTTGCCTTCTTCGATCGAACCGATGTGCTTTGACAGCCCGTGCGCAATGGCCGGGTTGATCGTGTATTTCGCGATATAGCGACGGACGCGGAAATTGTCGTTGTCGCCGACCTCCTCGGCCAAGGCGCCCCGCTGTTTCTTCATCTTGTCAGCGGTTTGCCAGGTGCGAATGATCACTTCGCCCACACGCCCCATGGCCTGGCTGTCTGAAGCGATGATCGAGAACGCCCCCATGTCGTGCAGGATGTCTTCGGCGGCGATGGTCTCGCGCCGGATGCGGCTTTCGGCGAAAGCCACATCCTCTGGGATGGATTTGTCCAGGTGATGGCAGACCATCAGCATGTCCAGATGTTCGTCTACTGTATTGACCGTAAAAGGTCGGGTCGGGTTGGTCGACGACGGCAGAACATGGGCCTCGCCACAGATCTTAATGATGTCAGGGGCATGGCCGCCCCCTGCGCCTTCGGTGTGGAAGGCGTGGATGGTGCGGCCCCTTATGGCGGCAATGGTGTTTTCGACAAAGCCGGATTCGTTCAGCGTGTCGGTATGGATCATCACCTGAACGTCCATGTCGTCCGCCACAGATAGGCAACAGTCGATAGCGCCGGGCGTCGTGCCCCAATCCTCATGCAGCTTCAACGCGCAGGCACCGCCCTTGACCTGTTCCTCTAAAGCGGCGGGGAGCGACGCATTCCCCTTTCCCGCAAAGGCGAGGTTCATCGGAAACGCATCCGCCGCCTGCAGCATCCGCCCAATGTGCCACGGTCCCGGTGTGCAGGTCGTGGCCAGCGTGCCATGGGCCGGGCCAGTGCCGCCGCCCAGCATTGTGGTTAGACCAGAATACAGAGCATCCTCGATCTGTTGCGGGCAGATGAAATGAATGTGGCTGTCGAACCCACCGGCCGTCAGGATCTTGCCTTCGCCAGCGATGGCTTCAGTGCCAGGGCCGACGATGATGTCGACGCCGGGTTGTGTGTCTGGGTTGCCCGCCTTGCCGATCTTGTGGATCTTGCCGTCTTTCAAACCGACGTCCGCTTTGTAGATGCCGGTTGCGTCCACGATCAGCGCGTTGGTGATGACGGTATCCACCGCACCCTCGGCGCGTGTGGTCTGAGCCTGACCCATGCCGTCACGGATCACCTTGCCGCCGCCGAATTTGACTTCTTCGCCGTAGGGACCTGTCAGGTCCTTTTCCACTTCAATGATCAGGTCAGTATCGGCCAGTCGCAACTTGTCGCCGGTGGTGGGGCCGAACATGGCGGCGTAGTCAGAGCGGGGGATTTGGGTGGGCATCAGAGATCTCCCATCACAAGCTGGTTGAACCCGAAGACACGCCGTGCGCCGCCAATCTGGATCAGTTGCACCTCGCGCCGTTGACCGGGTTCAAACCGCACGGCTGTCCCGGCTGCGATATCCAGACGCATGCCGCGTGCGGCGTCGCGGTCGAAATCGAGCGCCGCGTTGGCCTCGCCGAAATGGTAGTGTGAGCCGACCTGCACCGGTCGGTCGCCCGTATTGGCGACCATTAGCGTGATCGGCTCCGCCCCTGCGTTCAGAGTGACCTCACCCTCCGCCGGAAAGAGTTCGCCGGGGATCATTGGCGTCTCCGAACCCGGATTGCCTTGCGCTTGGCCATGAAGGCCGCCGCGCCAATCAACAGCAATGCGACGGGTACGGCCCAATCTGCTGAATGCCCATGCGGCAGGCTGGCAGGATGGGCCAAGGCGGGGGAAGCCAGAAACAAAGCGGGAATAGCGTAACGCATGAGAGACTCCTATCGGATGGGATTGTGGACGGTGACTAGCTTGGTGCCGTCCGGAAAGGTGGCTTCGACCTGCACTTCGTGGATCATCTCGGGAATGCCGGCCATGCAGTCGTCGCGGGTGATGACCTCGGCGCCTACCTCCATCATGTCGGCGACCGAGCGGCCATCGCGAGCGCCTTCGACGACCGTGTCGGTGATCAGCGCGATGGCCTCGGGGTGGTTCAGCTTGACGCCACGGGCAAGGCGCTTGCGGGCCACTTCGGCAGCCATGGCGATCAGCAGTTTGTCTTTTTCGCGGGGGCTGAGTTGCATGGGTCAGAGTCTCCAGGATTTCGGCAGGGTGGTTTCGGTCAGGCGTTCCAGCACCGGCACCAGCCATTGGCGCAACAGATAGGAATCGGCGGCAAGAAGTCGGATGGTCAAAAGATCGGGCGCGACAAGGCTTGCGCCGCCGGTCTTTGGCAAAAGTTGCCGGACAATAGGCAAAAGCGCCTCGGCACGCGGGCCGAAGTAAAGGGCGCTGGCAAGGGCGGTCATGCCGCCTGCGATGGCCGGACGGTCAAGACTGGCGCTGATTGATCCGGTCAGGTTAATGCGGTCCCAATAGATCGGGCGACCATCGTGGCGCAGGGTGATCCGGTCGCGAAAACTGCCCGAGATACGGGTTTCGCCCATGGCGCGGCGACCGAAGACGACGGGTTCGACCAGCACGGCCTCGGCTCCGTCGGTGACGTCCACGTCAAGGCGACGGTTGAGACAACCACCGTCAAACATGATCAACTCTTGCGGCAACCAATGCAGTACCGCGCCCATGGCGACAGACAGGCGCGTGCTGACACACGCAGCGCCAGATGTGCTGCGATAGGCACGTTCTGCGGCTTGGGTTGTCAGGATCAGGTGGCTGTCCGGCCCGGCGCTGGCCGAAGCCTCAAACCGGTCGCCGCCTGTTAATCCGCCCGAAGTGTTCAGCACAATGGCTTCGACGGCATCCTTGCGACGCGGAAAAGCCACCTTGCTAGCGCCCGAGGTTCTGAAGCGGTCTATGCCCGTACGTCCGTCACGGCATTTGGTCGACAAGGTCATGGCACCGATGGATCTCGGGGCGGTGTTCGCCTCTCGTGATGCCAGATGTAGTTGACCCATGCGTTTGTCGCCCCCGGTACTCGACCCGCATGGTTCACCATGCAGATTGGGGGGTGATCCACCGCTGCGCGCCGGGAAAAAGACCAATCCCGGAGTTCTGCCTATTTGCTGTGCGAAAGTGACCCCACTCGCCCAGAAGTTCAGCAATGATGAGATGCCGACACGGAAATGCCTGAATGACGTGTCGAACGGGTGACAGGGACTTCGTCTGTTAAGTGTGCGTTAGCCATAAGGCGGCAGAAAGCTTGATTGCTGACTCTTAGGTCGTTCATGATCGGATCATGAGCAGTTTGAAAACCTTTCTGGTCCTGCTTCTTATCCTGCCGAAGCAAAGTCCGGCGGCAGATGATCCCCTGATGTCTTCATTCGCGGCATGTGCAGGACGGTTCTCGGCCGAGTTGGAACATGCCTGGCTTATGAATGATGACCGCACGGATCAGATCGCGCATCGCCGGGCGCAGTTCATCGACCTTCTGAACACGACGGTGCCCGACGATCAACGACGTCATGCCCTTCACCTGCGTATCGACGCCAAGATGGCGCATGCGAAATTGCTGTCCGCCGCCAGATTCTCACACGATGCGGATCGCTCCAAATGGGCGGTGCGGCGTGCCCGGGCCGAGATCGTCTATTGCACAGGATTCTTGCTTGAAAGCTGAAGCGCCCAAAGATTTGGCGTTTCTTTCGCACAATAAAATGGCGAACCCGCGAAAGTCTGCGCAATTTTTGACGGATTGACGCCAGGGGCCGTTTTCCAACCCCCGCTGATCTCGCAGTCGCAGCAATTTCCATGGAACGACTTCTTCCGGGATCACACAAATCCCGTTGAACGTGCGATGGTGCTGGCCTTGCAATTCCAAAACACCACCGCACTCCGCAATTAGATTGCGTGGGGGGCATATGGGGGATCACACCCTTGAAAGCAACGCTTCCCCGCGCAGTGCCTGAAGGAAAACTGCGATGAAAAAGACACTTCTTAGTTCTGCTGCCGTCCTGGCCGCTTCGATGCTGCCGGCCATGGCGCAAGACTGCCCGATCAAGGTGGGAGTGCTGCACTCCCTGTCCGGAACCATGGCGATTTCAGAAACAACACTAAAAGACACGATGGAAATGCTGATCGAACAGCAAAACGCCAAAGGCGGCGTTCTGGGCTGCGAGTTGGAGGCCGTCGTGGTCGACCCGGCGTCGGACTGGCCGCTCTTTGCCGAAAAAGCGCGCGAGCTGATTTCGGTACACGAGGTTGACGTGATTTTCGGCAACTGGACATCCGTGTCGCGGAAATCGGTTCTACCTGTGATCGAAGAATTGAACGGACTTCTGTTCTATCCGGTTCAATATGAAGGCGAGGAATCCTCAAAAAACGTCTTCTACACCGGTGCCGCCCCCAACCAGCAGGCAATCCCGGCGACGGATTACTTTCTGGAAGAACTTGGCGTTGAGAAATTCGCGCTTCTGGGCACCGACTATGTTTACCCCCGGACGACGAACAACATCCTGGAAAGCTATCTTCAGCAGAAGGGCATCGCCGAGGACGACATCTTCGTCAACTACACGCCCTTTGGTCATTCTGACTGGTCCAAGATCGTCTCGGACGTCGTGGCTCTTGGTGCGGATGGCAAGAAAGTCGGCGTGATTTCAACGATCAACGGCGACGCAAACGTGGGCTTCTACAAGGAACTCGCGGCTGCTGGCATCAGCGCCGACGACATTCCCGTCGTGGCCTTCTCGGTCGGCGAGGAAGAATTGTCGGGTCTCGACACCTCCAACCTTGTTGGTCACCTCGCAGCCTGGAATTACTTCCAGTCAGCAGATACCGATGCCAACGCCGAATGGGTCGAGGCCTGGAAAGCCCGCATGGGCGACGAGCGTGTGACGAATGACCCGATGGAGGCGCATTACATCGGCTTCAACATGTGGGTGAATGCGGCGACCGAAGCAGGCACCACCGATGTCGATGCTGTGCGCACCGCCTTGTACGGGCAGGAATTCCCGAACCTGACTGGTGGCACCGCGGTCATGCTGCCGAACCACCACTTGGCCAAGCCGGTTCTGATCGGTGAGATCACCGAGGATGGTCAGTTCGACATCATCAGCCAGACGGAGGAAGTGCCGGGCGATGCCTGGACGGATTTCCTGCCGGAATCGGCGGTGCTGAAATCCGATTGGGCGGAACTCGATTGCGGGATGTACAACACCGAAACGTCGTCCTGCGTTCAGATCAAGTCGAACTACTAAGCATGGTGGGTTGAAAACCCACCCAACGGGTGCGGCGCATGTCGCCCCCAGAACGCCTTACGGGGGCTGAACTATCCATGTCGCTTATACGTCGGTTCAACATCGGTTTCATGTCGGTGCTTCTGTGCGCTCTTGCCTTGCCACTTTCGGCGCAGAACGCCGAGGCGCCGATCCAGCAACTTTTGCAAGAACATGGCGAAATCATCGCCAAATCCTCGCGCAAGACCATCGGTCCTGCCATCGACGCGCTTGCCGCCAGTGGTCTGGCCGAGGCCCAGGTCGTGCTGGAACGCTGGCAAAACAAAGAGATGTGGCGCGACAAGGACACCGGGCTTTTCGTCTATGGCGAAGCCTCGGACAAGGAATTGACGGCGTTCGACTTTGCCGATGGCGCGGAACTTGGCACTTTCGTTGCCCGTGACTTCAAACAGTTGAAACCCAACAGCGGCATTCGCGGCATGATCGGCGCGGCCCTGGTGCAATTCCAACTATCTGGGTCCTTTGCCGAAAAGATGCAGGCCCTGAATGCGATCGAGCGTGACTCGGAGGCGTCCCATCTTGTGGCCCTGACCAAAGTTCTGCCCGACGAAACGGACCAGTCTGTGCAAAGTCGCATGGAACGCCTTCAGGGACTTTTGACAATCCGCTTCGGCGCGACCGACGAGGAGAGGATTGCTGCCATCCAGCAGTTTGACGGCGATCTTGGTGTCGATGTCCGGGCCGTATTGAACCCGCTTTTGGCCGTGAAGGTCGAGGCTTCTGCACAAGCACCCGAGGGCGATGACATCGCCCGCATCCTGACCGTCGGCAGCGACGACCTGCCGCGCGAGTCCGCTTATGACCTTCTGGTTGCCGCTGATCTGGCGAAACCCCGGATCAGCCGGTACGACAAGCGGAACGCGCTTTTGGCCAACATCTCGGAGGGATCGGTCGCGGGGGTTCAGGTGGCGACCCTGAACAGCGAAGACGCACGCGACCTTGCTTATGAAGCTTTGGCCGAACAGGGCGTGGTAGACCCTGTGGCCACCGAAGCCGAGGTGGATGAAACGCTGGCAGGCTTCACGTTCTACGAACGCTACAGCGGCTCGCCTTCAGTGGCCGTTGCCGCGGCGGCGGTGCTGACGGGCATCGAAAACAAGGTGGCATTCAACCAGGCATTTGACCTTGGCCTTGACGCCCTGTCGCTCGCTTCGATCTACTTTCTTGCCGCCATCGGTCTTGCTATCACCTTTGGCGTGATGCGCGTGATCAACATGGCCCATGGCGAGTTCATCATGATGGGCGCCTACACCGGCTACGTCGTCCAGCAGATCATCCCGGATTACACGATTTCCATTATCGTCGCCTTGCCGCTGGCCTTTGCCGTCACCTTCGGCGCAGGGGTCACGATGGAACGGCTAGTGATCCGCCACCTCTACCATCGCCCGCTGGAGACGCTTCTGGCGACTTTCGGGATTTCCATTGCCCTGCAACAGATCGCCAAGAACATCTTCGGCACGCAAGCGCGGCCCCTCACCTCGCCCGGCTGGCTGGACGGATCGCTGGTGTTCAATGACATCGTGTCGATCAGCTATATCCGGATCGCAATTTTCGTTTTGGCGCTTTTGTTCATGGCGCTATTCCTTTTCGTCATGAACCGCACTCGATTGGGGCTGGAAGTGCGGGCGGTGACGCAGAACCCCCGCATGGCGGCCTCGATGGGGATCAACCCTGACAGGATCAACATGCTAACCTTCGGCTTCGGCTCGGGTATTGCCGGGATTGCGGGTGTGGCGATTGGGCTTTACGCCAAAGTGACCAGCGAGATGGGCGCGGACTATATCGTGCAAAGCTTCATGACCGTGGTCGTGGGCGGCGTTGGCAACATCTGGGGCACGCTTCTGGGCGCGACCATGGTTGGCTCGCTGCAAAAAGGGATCGAATGGCTGAACCCCTCGAACACACTGGCCGCACAGACCTATATGATCCTCTTCATCATCCTCTTCATCCAATTCCGGCCGCGCGGGATCATCGCGCTTAAAGGCCGGGCGGCGGAGGCATGAGCATGGCGGAACTGACAGCAGGCCCTGTGCGTCGCACACCTTTCGTGGTGCGTTATCCGTCGGTGCTTATCTTTCTGGCCTGTCTGGGGCTGTTCACCCTGGGCGTGACGATCCTGTCCGAAGGGTTCGGTATCGGCGTCATCTCGACCAGTTTCGTCAAGACCCTGGGCAAGACCCTGTGCCTCTGCCTCGTCGCGCTGGCGATGGATCTGGTCTGGGGCTATTGCGGTATCCTGTCCCTTGGGCATATGGCCTTCTTCGGAATGGGCGGTTACGCGATAGGCATGTGGCTGATGTACGAGCGGACGCGTCTGATCGTCGTCGAGAGCCTCGCCGCCGGAGGGCTGCCGCCAACGCCCGAAGAGGTCTCCAGCGGGATCGCTGGCCAGATCTTCGGTGTCGTCGGAGCCTCGGAATTTCCGCCGATCTGGGCCTTTGCCCATTCTCTGCCGCTGCAACTGGCCGCCGTCGTACTGGCGCCGGGGCTTCTGGCGCTGGTCTTTGGCTGGCTGGCCTTCCGCAGCCGGGTGACAGGTGTGTACCTTTCGATCCTGACGCAGGCGATGACGCTGGCGCTGTCACTGTACCTGTTCCAAAACGACAGCGGATTGCGCGGCAACAACGGTCTGTCAGGCCTGCAGAACCTGCCGGGGTTGGAGAGCACTAGTCAGGCCATCGTTTCGGTCTGGTTCCTTTGGGCCTCGGCCCTGGCTCTGGGACTTGGATACGTGCTGGCGACTTGGATGGTATCGGGCAAGTTCGGCTCGGTCCTGCGCGGCATTCGGGACGACGAAGCGCGGGTGCGCTTCCTTGGCTATCCAGTCGAGGCGTTCAAGCTGTTTGTCTTCACCGTATCGGCCGTGCTCGCTGGCATTGCAGGCGCAATCTACTACCCACAGGCGGGCATCATCAACCCGGCGGAACTGGCGCCGATTGCCTCGATCTATCTGGCGGTCTGGGTGGCCATCGGCGGGCGTGGGAGATTGTACGGAGCCGTGATCGGCGCGGCTTTCGTCTCGCTCTTGTCGACCTGGTTTACCGGCGGGCAAGCCCCTGACCTGAACATCGCCGGGTATCGCATTCAATGGGTCGATTGGTGGACCGTCCTGTTGGGGCTGTCCTTCGTGGCGGTTACGCTTTTCGCACCGAAAGGCATTGGAGGGCTGTTCGACGCCTTGGCAGCGCGTCGCAACCCCAATCGGCATGGGCGCGACCTGGGGCCGGGCCACGGTTCTTTGAGAGAAAAGGAGGCAGATGCATGAGCGCGCTTCTTGAAGTCTCGGGCGTGTCGGTCAGCTTTGACGGGTTCAAGGCGCTGAACAACCTGTCGTTCAGCATTGACAGGGCCGAATTGCGGGCGGTCATCGGCCCGAACGGCGCGGGCAAGACCACCTTCATGGATGTGGTGACCGGTAAAACCCGGCCTGACGAGGGCCATGTGCTTTGGGGCGAACCGCCCGTGTCCTTGCTGGGCAAATCGGAAAGCAAGATCGCCATGGAAGGGGTCGGGCGCAAGTTCCAGCGACCCACGGTGTTTGAGGATCAGACGGTTCAAGACAACCTGATGATGGCGCTGAAAAAGTCGCGGTCGCCGCTGGCCGTGCTGCTGTTCAAACCCGAAACACCGGACTTTGCCCGGGTCGAAGAACTGGCGGATGTCATTGGGCTGGACGCGGTTCTGTCACGGAAATCTGGCGAGCTGTCCCACGGGCAAAAGCAATGGTTGGAGATCGGGATGCTCTTGGCACAGGAACCGAAGCTGTTGCTAGTGGACGAACCTGCGGCAGGCATGACGACCGCAGAACGTCAGAAGACCACGCAAATTCTGCGGGACGCGGCGAAGACCCGCGCTGTCGTCGTAGTGGAACACGACATGGATTTCGTGCGGCGTTTGGATTGCAAAGTGACCGTGCTGCACGAAGGCTCGGTTCTGGCCGAAGGCTCGATCGATCACGTCACCAAGAACCAGCAAGTCATCGAGGTGTACCTTGGCCGATAGTTTCCTCAGCATCCGCGATCTGACGCTGCACTATGGCGGCAGCCAAATTCTGAACGGCGTGGATTTCGACGCGGCCCAGGGCGAGGTCACCTGCTTGATGGGCACTAATGGCGTAGGCAAGACGTCGCTGTTAAAGGCACTGGCGGGCACCCATCCCCGGTCGGGGGGCGACTATGATCTGGACGGCCAAAGCATCGGAAAGCTGAAGGCCTTTGACCTTGCGCGGAAGGGCGTTGCCTATGTGCCCCAGGGGCGCGAGATCTTTCCGTTTTTGACGGTGCAGGAAAACCTTGAGACGGGATTTGCCTGCCTGCCAAGTGGCGAACGCAAGGTGAAGGACGAGATTTTTGATCTGTTCCCCATTCTGAAGAAGTTCCTGCAACGGCGGGGCGGTGACCTTTCAGGCGGCCAGCAACAGCAACTGGCGATCGCGCGCGCGCTGGTGTCGAACCCGAAAGTGCTTCTTCTGGATGAACCGACCGAAGGTATCCAGCCGAACGTGATCCAGCAGATCGGCGGCACCATCCGCATTCTGAAGGAACGCGGGAACATCGCGATCGTCCTAGTCGAACAGTATCTGTCCTTCGCCTATGATCTTGGGGATGCCTTCGTCGTGATGGAGCGCGGTGCCGTCAAACTGAGCGCGCGAAAGCCGGAACTATCACTCGAAAAGCTGACCGCCAGCACGTCTTTGTAGTACGCAATGGCAGGGTGATCTGTATACTATTCTTCCCTTCATAACCGGTTTTACCGCTTCAAGGCCGTAAGTCTGTTCCAAACCGGCGAACGGCAAGTGCCATTCGCCGACGCGGGTCAGATTTCAATCTGCTCCGCAATAGTGAGAGCATCTTCCAACTCAACGCCAAGGTAACGCACTCTACTGTCAATCTTAGTGTGACCCAGCAAAAGCTGCACTGCGCGGAGATTCCCTGTCTTACGGTAAATCTCCGCTGCTTTGGTTCGGCGGAGTGAATGGGTCCCGTAACCGCTCGACTCCAATCCAATCGCAGTCACCCAATCTCTGACAAGCCGACCATGCTGACGCGTTGAGATATGGGGTCGCTCGAGGAAACGGCTCGGAAACATGAAGCTACAGCCCATCATCTTTGGCGACTTGACCCAAGCATGAACCGTATCCTGTGTGTTTTCCGTCAGTTCGAATTGTACTGGTTTCTTGGTTTTGCTCTGGACCACTGAAACCCGTTCTCGAGCACGGATCGCCCAGACCTGCTTGGGAAGCAAGGGTCGTTTCTGGCCGATGATCCGCCCCTTGTTTCATGCTCTGCGCTTTGGGGTGACTGCGGGAAGTTGAACTCTAGGCATAATGTTCCCTCCAATCCGCCCTCCGCATCCAATCATCGGCACCACGCCAACGAGACAATTGTACAATCGAATCGGATGCCTGCTGTCCGAAGCCCACTCTACTTGAGTTCTCGGTGCATGCATTGAACCGCTTTGAGTTCGTTGGCGGACATAGGTTGTGATGCACCCCAGAACGGAATCAAGGCGCGTCAGCCCCACCGTGGAAGCACCGGTCCGGTGGGCCGACGCTTGCACGGATTTTCACGGATCACTGCTTCAGTCCACAACCTGTGAATCCGGGCGCACATTCTTGCTAGGCAATATGTGAATGGCCGAATTCAGCGCTGTGCCGTAACACAAGAATTCGTGCGTGCGCAGAGATTTCCGTGTTGCGAGCGTACGCAGCGAAAAAACCCGAGGTACAGGTTGGGCACGCTGCCGCCATTCTCCGCGGTGGTCATCGATTGGTGGTAAGAGCCCTTACCTGCTGTCGACCGAGCTTCGGACTTTTGCATGTGCGGCACGTAGCGAACCGCACATTCCGGACGTTCAGACCCGAGCGGCAAATGGTAGGTGAGCGGACTAAGCCGCCACTCGCCGCACCGTCCACTAAGAAGCGCTCCGCGAACTTTGCGGACCCTGGAACAGCCTTTGACACAACAATTTGGAACGCCGCAGTTAACCGCGTGCACACCAGCATTGATTTCGAAAAGGTCCCAATGCCATCATCTTCTAAAAGTAGGAGGGGATTAGATGTGGAAACCAATCATATTTGCTTTTTTGATTGTCGTGACTGGTGCCGCAGCGGCTATGTCGCACGATGTGCGGGATCCAGCGGCTTTGCAAAAACCGCTTATTCAGGACTTGCTAACCGAGTCGCTCAAAAGCACTGAGGGCTTGGAGGTTGTCGTGAGCCATGTTGCCCTACCACCAAACCTCACTTTACCAATGCATTGGCATCCCGGTGAAGAATTTGCCTACATTCTGCGGGGCAGCGTCACCCTCATCCTAGACGGCGAAGGCGAACAAGAAGCTTTTTCAGGTGACGTTGGCGTCGTTCCGTTGAAGAAAGTGCACACCGCTCGCTCAGGGGACGAAGGGGCAACCATTTTGGTGTTCCGTGTCCATGAGGAGGGCCAGCCAGGCAGAGTTTTGGTCAGCGACTGATTTTCAAGACAAAGGCGAAACATCCTTTACCGAATGCATGGTTGTCGGAACCGGGGGGGTGCCGTTTGCCTTCACACTTGCAACCCTGCTTTTTTCCACCCGCTGCGCCAGCGATCAGCGCAGGTTGGAATAGAGAATAATGGTAAACGTGTTGTCTCGGTTATCGAAGCCGCATTCGGAGCGATTTCGTTCAATTTGACAGCCGCTGTTTTTGCCGCATCTATGTCATCGAGCTCAGCAAGCGAGGCAATCAGCATCAGGTGGCTCATCAGGAAGGTTGCACGCACAGACAAGGCTTCGCGACAGGCCTGCGCGGCTTCCTCATAACGTCCCAAGTGAAACAAGGCGGCACCCTGTCCCATGAAAGCGGCGTGCCGCAATGGATCACCCGGGCTGAGTTCGACAGACCGGACTGCATGTTCCAGCGCCTTGTCAGGGCGATTCAGCAAATAAAGATTTGCAGCGGCGAGCATGTGGACCGTCGCCGCGTTGGGATTTTCCGACAATGCTTCCTTAAAGGCTGTCCGCGCACGGGACAGGTCTTGTGCCAGCATAGAGATCGAATGTGCGGCATAAGCCTTTGCAATGCCGTCCGCGCGATCGCTCCGCAGCACCTGCTCTGCGGCCGCGACAGCTGACTTGGGTCCCTGATCTACAGGTTCCAAACCTTGCACAAGACGTTGGATATGAAGCCATGCTAGCAAGCCCGCTGCGGAGGCGTATTCCGGATCTCGATCCAAAGCCAGTTTTGTCAGTCGTATTGCCTCTATGTTGTCTTGGTCAGTCAGCAAGTGGAAATGTGATAATGCTCGGAGGTAGAGCTCGTATGCCTGTAAGTCCTTGGTGGGTTTTGCACGCGCACGATTTGTTTCAGCGTGCCGCACCGATGGTTCAATAGCTGTAACTACGTCTTCGGTGACTTGATCTTGAAGATCAAAGATGTCGTCGAGCACACCGTCAAAGCGGTCCGCCCACAAATGGCTCCCATTTTCGGTATCTATGAGTTGTCCCGTGATGCGGACGCGCTGCCCGGAACGCCGAACGGAGCCTTCCAGTACATACCGAACCCCTAAGTCGCGGCCCACGTCGCGGATGTCCGTGCTTTTCCCCTTATAAGCAAAAGAAGAGTTTCGTGCGACGACCATCAACCAACGAAACCGAGATAGCTCAGTTATGATGTCTTCCGTTATGCCATCGGCAAAGAACTCCTGCTCCGGATCACCCGACATATTGTCGAATGGGAGCACTGCGATTCCCGGCCTCACATCCGCTTTGATCGCGAGATTGGCTTTCGTACCCTTTGGCCAACACCAGATTCCAACATGCCGCGTGATGTTTTTCAGTTCGGTTTGCTCTCCGCCGTCGAATAATCCCGCATCGTTACGGTCAAGGCTGTTATGTGACGTATCTGAAAAGAGCACTTGTCCCGGCTTCGCGAGAGCCTCCAGACGCGCGGCAACATTGATGCCGTCGCCGAAAATGTCATCGCCGTCAGATACCACTTCCCCTGTGTGAACCCCGATGCGCAGTTTGATGTGGTCAGGTTTGTGGGCGGATTGAACTGCGATCGCGCAAGCTGCTGCTTCAGATGGTGATTGAAACTCGACGATCCAGCCGTCGCCCATGCTTTTGATCAGTGAACCATTGGTATCTTCCACGATCGGGAGAAACGTGCCCTCGCGGAAGGTCTTTAATGCAGCGACTGTGCCAGTACGGTCCTGATCCATCAGCGCGGAATAGCCCACAATGTCGGCGGCCAATACCGTCGTGAGACGTCTTCCCATTCACCCCTCCTCTTTGCAATGAAGTTAGCTCGGTGGGTTGCTTCTGTCAGCCCATTCGTCAGATTTTGAAAAGCCGTAGGCTCCAGACTCATTGATTTACAGCCAGAATAGGACTGTAGCAGCGAGAGCGATGGCCGAGAGGAATACCTTTGGGCATCTGTCATATCGGGT
>NZ_FXTE01000013.1 GCF_900182615.1 Ruegeria faecimaris
CGCATCCGTAAGCCAGAAGAGATCAGACATGTCCACCGCTCGTTTTTGAACCGTGAATCACGCCGCAAAACGGAAATCAATGGGTCCTGACCCTAGACAATATGCCATGGAAACAAGAGGCAGATCAGGGGCTAATTCGGGGGTCAGTTGCAACGCTAACACTCAACGGATACATCAACGGATTCTACAATCCGGGCCGCAGACATTCAGCACTGAGCGGGAACATCCGGTCGCATATTGAGGGTTCGGGCATCCGTATTGAGAAAAAACCGACGCAAGCAGCGCCGGTTTTCATAGTCTCATCCTAAGAGACTGCTAACGGTGTCAGCCGAATACACGCCCCAGTGCGCCATCGACAGCATCGGTGATTTGGTCGATGTCATCCGCGGTGGCAATCAGCGCTGGTGAGAAGCACAGAGTGTTGTTCCGACCGGGGACCGAGCGGTTGGTGACGCCGATGATCACGCCTTGCGCCATGCAGTCGGCCACAACGGCCTGGGCAAGCTTCTCATCAACTGGCTCACGGGACGCGCGGTCTGCGACCAGCTCAGCACCCAGGAACAGGCCCTTGCCGCGGACGTCGCCGACGACCTTGTGCTTTTCCATCAGCGCCTGAAGGTTGCCCGTCATCCGGTCACCCATAGCGACACAGTTGGCCAGCAGGTTCTCATCCTCGATGATCCGCATATTCTCGATCGCGGCCGCTGGACCGGCGGTGCAGCCCCCAAAGGTCGAGATGTCGCGGAAATAGCCCATCGGGTCCGAGGCGTCTTCTTTGAACATGTCAAAGACTTCCTCAGTAGTTACCATGCAGGCGATGGCGGCATAGCCCGAGGCGACACCCTTGGCCATGGTCACGAAATCCGGCTTCACACCATATTGCTGATACCCGAACCAGGTGCCGGTGCGGCCCACGCCGCAGACGACCTCGTCGATATGCAGCAGGATATCGTATTTCTTGCAGATTTCCTGTACGCGCTGCCAATACCCTTCGGGCGCTTCGATCACGCCGCCACCGGCGGTCACGGGCTCAAGGCACAAGGCGCCAACCGTATCGGGGCCTTCGCGCAGGATCACCTCTTCGATCTGATCCGCGGCCCATTCGCCGAAATTCTCTTCGGGCGCGCCGTCCAGCTCGTGCTTGCGGTATTCCATGCAATGCGGCACGCGGATGAAACCGGGGGCGAAAGGCCCGTACTGCGCGTTGCGCTCGTCCTGACCACCTGCCGACATCGCTGCCAGGGTCGAGCCGTGATAGTCGCGGTCACGGTACAAAATCTTGGTCTTCTTGCCGCCGTATTTCTTGTGGGCGATTTGGCGAACCATCTTGAACGCCTTCTCATTCGCCTCGCTGCCCGAGTTGGTGTAATACACGCGGCTCATGCCAGGCATTTTCTCGATCAGCTTTTCGGCGAACAAAGCACCTGGGATCGAGCCTGCCGAGTTGGCGAAATAGCACAGCTTCATCAGCTGGTCGTAAACCGCCTTACAGATCGATTCGCGGCCATAGCCGACATTCACAGTCCATACGCCGCCCGATACAGCGTCCAGATGCTCTTTGCCTTTTTGATCCCAGACACGCATGCCCTTACCTTCGACAATGATGCGCGGGTCGTTGGTTTCAAAGGGTTTATGCTGGATCAAGTGGTGCCAAATATGGGCGCGGTCGGCTTCGACGACGCGGGAAAGATCGTTTTCGTTGAACGTGCCGTCCATGACATGTCCTTTCAAAATTAGCGTGTGCACATCTTGCAGAGGCGGTGTTGCCTCGGCTTGTATATTCGATGGCTCAGATCAGCGTGAATGGCCAGTACAAGATAGGGCCAGATCGGGTAGGTTGGTATCGCCAGTCGGGCACAGCACAGTTATTTGGCCGCCTCAGCCCGTATTTCTACGGGTTTGTCATGGGACTATGTTTGTGTTCAATTCGCGCAACTTGCGATTTGGGAGGATCCGCAGATGACAGGGGCCAACATATATGAACGCCACTTGGATCAATGCCAGGCGAATTATACGCCGCTGTCACCGCTAAGCTTTATCGAACGGACGGCGCAGGTCTACCCTGATTACCCATCAGTTGTTTATGGCGTCCGCCGGTATTCCTGGGCCGAAACCTATACCCGTTGTCGTCGACTGGCGAGCGCTCTGGATAGGCGTGGAATAGGGCGAGGAGATACAGTTTCGATCATCGCAGCAAACATCCCCGAACTGTACGAGGCCCATTTTGGCATTCCCATGGCCGGCGCCGTGCTGAACGCGATTAACACCCGGCTGGACGCGCCGATCATTGCCTTCATCCTGAACCATGCTGAATCCAAGGTGCTGCTGGTCGATCCGGAATTTTCTGCGATTGTGCAAGACGCATTGGAACAGGTTGATCACGATATTCTCGTCATCGATATCGAAGATCCCAGCTTTGACAGTGGCGAGAAACTGGGCAGTCTGACTTACGATGCGCTCTTGGCCGAGGGCGATCCCGAGTTCGCATGGTCCCTGCCAGCGGATGAATGGGATGCGATCACGCTGAATTATACCTCGGGCACCACAGGCAATCCAAAAGGGGTTGTGTATCATCACCGCGGTGCGGCCCTGAATGCCCAATCTGATCTGCTGGACTGGGGCATGCCTCGGCATTCTGTCTATCTGTGGACCTTGCCGATGTTCCACTGCAACGGCTGGTGTTTCCCTTGGGCCATGGCGGCAAATGCAGGGGTCTCGGTGTGCCTGCGGGCGGTGCGGGATGAGCCGATCTATGCCGCCTTCCGGGATGAGAAGGTCACGCATTTCTGCGGTGCGCCGATTGTTCTGAACATGTTGGCCAACGCGCCTGATAACCTTAAGGATTTCGATCACGAGATCAAAGTGATGACCGCAGGCGCACCACCTCCGGCGGCTGTGGTTAAGAAGATGGAGGATATGGGGATCGAAGTTACCCATGTCTATGGCCTGACCGAGACTTATGGTCCGTCCGTGGTCTGCGCCTGGAAGGATGAATGGAACAGCAAAGAAGGCGAAGAACGCGCCGCTTTGAAGGTTCGTCAGGGTGTGCGGTATTCGGCCCTGTCCGGCCTTATGGTGGCCGACCCGGATACGTTGGAACCCGTGCCTGCGGATGGCGAGACGCTGGGTGAGATTTTCATGCAGGGCAATGTTGTCATGAAAGGGTATCTCAAAAACTCCGATGCCACGGACAAGGCGTTCCGGGGCGGCTGGTTCGCCTCGGGCGATCTTGGGGTGATGCATGCGGATGGATATGTCGCACTCAAGGACCGGTCCAAAGATATCATCATCTCGGGAGGTGAGAATATCTCATCGGTTGAGGTTGAGGATATCTTGTACAAGCACCCCGCCGTGATGGAGGCCGCCGTGGTCGCCCGCCCCGATGACAAATGGGGCGAAACACCCTGCGCCTTTGTTGAACTCAAACCAGATGGGCAAGCGACAGAAGCAGAGATCATCGCGTTCTGCCGGGACAACATGGCCCATTTCAAGGTGCCTAAGACGGTGGTCTTCGGTCCTTTGCCAAAGACTTCGACCGGCAAGATTCAGAAGTTCAAGCTGAGAGATCAGGCGAAGGCGTTGGGTTAAAGCTGGTCGAAGATCGACAGATCCAGATCCAGCATCTCACCCATCCAAATGGCGCGGTCGCGGTGGTCTGCCAGATGCTCGCCGGTTTCGGGATGGGTGAATATCGTCAACCCTTGCCGATTCAGCGTCAGCCAGGGAATGACCTGATCAAATGCGTCGGCTGCAAAGCCCAACTGGCAGCTCCACCTTGGATGTGGGCCTACATTGCGGGCGTGCATCCGCCCCATTGCAACTGGGAACAGGCGCACTGCTTCTTCACAGAGCTGCCGGGCTGTATCCTGCGTTTCTGCATCGAAATAGACATGGGCGTGATAGCCGATGATTTCGGGCATTGGGGCCTCCTGCATTTTGTTTTGAAGAACGTAAGGCAGGGGTCAGGCAATTCCCATTCGCATCGGCACACAGACCCTGTGCAGAGGATCAGGTGGGGGCGTGTTGATCGGGATGCGCTGCGGCAAAGGCTGGGTGTTTGGCGCAGGCGGCCGCTACGCCCAGGATACGGGTCAGGTCGGTCAGATCGACCTGATAGCGGCGGGCATTGTACATCTGTGGGACCAGGCACAGATCAGCCAGCCCTGGCTGCGGCCCAGTGCAATATGGGGTCTGTTGGAAACCGCCCAACTGGGCTTCGAACGCCAGTAGACCCGGTCGTATGAAATGGTTCATCCAGTTGCCAGGCATGCCTTCTGCATTCCCACTGAGCGCGGTTGCATGGCGTGCGACAGACAAATTGCAGACTGGGTGAAGATCAATGGCGATGGTTTGTGCCAGCGCCAGTGCTTGTGCGCGAATACCGGGTTCCGCAGGAAGCAACCCCAGACCCCGTGTCGTGTCCAGATAGTCGATGATTGCCAAAGATTGCGTCAGCCGCAGCCCGTCAATCTCAAGCACAGGAACCAGCCCCTGCGGGTTGCGCCTCAGATGAGCGTCAGATTTGTGATCTCCGGCGACAAGATCGACAGACACCGCACGATAGGTGATGCCAGCCAAGTTTAATGCGATCCGCACCCGGTAGCTGGCCGACGAGCGCCAATAATCATACAGAACTACGCCACTCATCGCTGGCCTCCTGTTTACGTCAATTCTCGTTCAGCTTGGCGGCTTTTAGGGCTTCAGACAACACCTCGGCATTTCCGATATGGTTGGCTAGCACCAGTACCAGCCGCGCATTCAACGCGTCGCTGTCGGTTTTATCCAGCCCGTCATGGGCGGCGATCAGTTCAAAATAGAAATCATCTGCATTGTCCAGATTAGGGGTGAGGATCAGTTGGGTCATCTCGCTTACTCCTTACCGGTGGCCCTGCGGATCGCCTGCCGGAATGCGTTTTCTTCGTACGTATCACGGCGGGCGGCCACGTGTTGATCGGGACGGATCAGATAAACCGCGCTGGTGGCATCCCCCAGATAGCGGCGCTTGAGCGCCAGGGTCGGATCGTCCTTAACGGACAACGCCAAGCGGGTTGCCTGAACCCCGTCTTCCTCAAGAGTGTCTGGTGCGTCGGCGTCAATCGTCAAAAGGGTAAACTTGCCCGCGAGTTTCGGCAGCAGGAACGCGGCGCCGAGGGGGGCATCCGGGCACGCAGCGCCGGGACGGGTAATATCTGGCCCGTTCAGCGCATCTGCGGAATTCAACGACGAGCCCGCATAGGTACAAGGTGTGCTCAGACGGCCGGAATTCACCAGAGGGCGCGCGAATTCGTAGTGCTCGCCCAGGTCAAGAACGGCGTCGCGCAACAGGCGGGACATCTGGGATTTCGGCGTGATGAAGTCGGTCGAGCGACTGGAACAGGCAATATTCTCATCAGCGGCCTGCACCCGTTCATGGCTGTAGCTATCCAGCAAATAATCGGGCGCTTTTCCGTCGATAACCAGCTTCAGCTTCCAACACAGGTTGTCCGAATCCTGCACACCCGAATTGGCCCCACGCGCACCAAACGGGCTAACCTGATGGGCGCTGTCGCCGGCAAACAGGACCCGGCCATACCGGAATCGCTCCATCCGGCGACACTGGAAGGTATAGATCGAGACCCATTCTAAATCGAATTCGACATCTTCGCCCAGCATCTCCTTGAGGCGCGGGATCACATTCTCGGGCCGTTTTTCCCGTTCCTTGTCGATATCCCAACCCAGTTGCAGGTCAATGCGCCAGACATTGTCGGGCTGTTTGTGCAGCAGGGCGGATTGCCCCCTGTTGAACGGTGGATCAAACCAGAACCAGCGTTCGGAAGGAAAGTCAGCCTCCATCACGACATCAGCTATCAGGAAGTTATCTTCGAACACGCGCCCGTCGAAATCCAGCCCGAGCATCCTGCGGGCCGGAGAGTGCGCGCCGTCACAGGCGATCAACCAGTCGGCTTCGATGTTGTAGGGGCCTTCGGGGGTCTCTACCTCAAGCGTGACATGGTCCTCATGGGTGCCGATCGCCTCGACCCTATTGCGGCCGCGAATATCGATTGGCGCGCCTTCAGCTTGGAGTGCGCGCAAGCGGTCCACAAGGATCTGTTCTAGGTGATATTGCTGCAGATTGATAAATGCCGGATTGGCATAGCCTTGTTCTGGCTGCAAATTGAACTCATAGATCTGTCTTGTGTCGAAAAAGACCTTGCCGGTATCCCAAAGAACACCTTTCCGGACCAAGGGCTCTGCGCATCCAAGCCTGTCGGCTATGTCCAGCGTGCGCTGTGAAAAACAGATGGCCCGGCTGCCAAAGCTGACCTTGTCATTTTCGTCCAGAACGACAACCTCAACGCCCTGTTGTGCCAGATCAATAGCTGTGGCCAAGCCGATTGGCCCGGCGCCGATGACGATCACCTTGTGGCGTATTGGGGCTACGGCGTCCTGATCGGGATTTCGCGCGTAGGTGTAAAGCGGTATTTCGAAGATCTTGTTCATGGGGCTCTCCCATTGCGCTGCGCTGAGGGTCCTTTCCACCAGCCGTTCAGGCTCAGTGGTCCCGATCCCAGGGTCTCACCAATCCGTCCTGCGAAAAACGATCTGGATCAAATGCGACCGTATGTCCTTAACTCTGCAAGGCTTCCCACATCTCCAGATCTCGTTGGGCGGTCCAGATGCGTGGGGTGTCGATCCCGCGCGCCTCGTCATAGGCACGGGCGACGTTGAAGGGCAGGCAGTGTTCATAGATCGCGTAATCGGCGAATTTCGGGTCGCATTCGGCGCGCACCGCGTCCCATGCTTCTTTCAGGCTTCCTCCGCGCGCCGCGACCTTGGCTGCTGGACGATAGGTGCTGTCGACAAAATCGCGGGTGTTTTCGATGGCTGCATTGACCATGTCCTTGCCGACCAGGGCATCGCCACGGCCTGGCGCAATGGCGTCGACATCAAACCACTTGATCTCATCCAGTGTATCGCCCCAGTCGCCGAAATGCCCATCGCCGCAGTAGCAGGCCGAGTGATACTCGACGATGTCACCGGTAAACATCACATTCTGATCGGGTACATGGATCACGATATCGCCTGCTGTATGTGCGCGGCCCAGATGCATCAGGTCAATCCGACGTTTGCCCAGATACACCGTCATGGTGTCGTTGAACGTGGTCGTGGGCCAGGTCAGACCGGGAATGCTTTCGTGCCCTTCGAACAGGCGCGGGAAACGCTGGAACTCACTGTCCCAATCTTCCTGTCCCCGTTCCACCACCATCGCGCGGGCCATGTCTGACATCAGGATCTGCTGCGCCCCAAAGGCGCTGGCACCGAGAACACGGACGGCGTGATAATGGGTCAGCGCCACATGCGTGATCGGCTTGTCGGTGACCGAGCGCACGCATTCGATTACCTTGTTGGCCAAACGGGGCGTCGCCTGTGCCTCGACAATCATGACACTGTCATCACCGATGATGACGCCCGAATTTGGATCCCCTTCGGCGGTAAAGGCATAAAGCCCGTCTCCTACCTCGGTGAACGAGATTTTCTTTTCCGACATGTCCCCTTGGGACGCAAATGCCTTGGCCATTTCTGGTTCCTTATCGCGAATATGGGTTTTCAAGCGCGGGCAGCACGGTTCCGGCACATTCGCCAAATCCGATCGTGTACCCTTTCCCCTTGGCCGCCCCTGTCAGGGTCAGCGTGTCGCCATCCTCGATAAAGCTGCGGCTTTCGCCGGTCTCCAGCGTTAGCGGCTCTTTCCCGCCCCAGCTGAGCTCCAGCATCGAACCGCGCTCGGGCTTTGTCGGGCCAGAGATGGTGCCGGACCCCAGCAGATCACCGGTGTTCATCGGGCAGCCCGACGTCGTGTGATGGGCCAACTGCTGTGCGGCGGAATAGTACATCTGACTATAGTTTGTTCGCGCGATTGTGGTTGCGACCTTGCCGTCCGGAGCCATTGTGATCGACAGATCAATGTCATACAGCATCGGGCCGGTCTCTTTAAGGTGATCCAGCAACTCAAAATCCCGCTCGGGCGTGTCACAGCGGAAAGGCTCCAGCGCCGCCTTGGTCACGATCCATGGGCTGATCGACGTTGCGGTGGCCTTGGCCTGAAACGGCCCAAGCGGCTGATACTCCCACGCCTGAATATCGCGGGCGGACCAGTCATTCAGAAGGACATAGCCAAAGATATTGTCGTCTGCCTCTTGTACGGAAATTGGTCCGTCAGAGGGCGTGCCCACGATGGCGCCCATCTCAAGCTCGATGTCGAAACGACGGCTGGGAAGGAAGGCCGGAAGGTCCTGATCGGGGGATTTCAACTGGCCCCAGGGGCGGCGGATATCTGTTCCCGACACCACGACCGAAGACGCCCGGCCATTATACCCGATGGGAATATGCAGCCAGTTAGGGGGCAATGCATTCTCTGGTCCACGGAACATGGTGCCGACATTTTGGGCATGGTGCCGGCCGGCGTAGAAATCGGTATATTCGCTGACGGCAAAAGGCATGTGCAGCTCGGCATCTGCCTGCGCCACAAGCAAAGGCGCGACGTCCTCTTGTGCCGCGCTGCCTTCGGCCAGCAGATCCATCAGACGGTTGCGCAGGGCGGCCCAAACGGCGGGGCCTTGCTCCATCAGCGGGTTCCAGAAAGGCAGGTCGAACAGCGGTTCGTCGTCCAGAACGACCAGTCCCTCAGCCTCGGCAGCTGTGACATCAAGGATCATGTCGCCGATTGCAACACCACAATGCGGGTCTTCGCCGCCTGTCGAAAACACGCCATAAGGCAGGTTGTTCAAAGGAAAAGGGTGATCGGCAGAATTGGCCGAGCTCACCCAGGATTTCTTCAATGGCATTTTGTCTCCAAACCTCTGTCAGGGGCCAAGATTTTTCGTCGAAAAATCTGCGACCTCAATCGGAATTATTTCTTGCCCGGTGTACCGTCGAACTTTTTCTCAAGCGACGTCCAGCAGTCAATGTAATCATCCTGCAGCGGGGCCTCGGTCGCTGCAAATGATGTCAGATGCTGCGGGAACCGGGTTTCGATCATGAAGGACATCGTATTATCCAACTTATCCGGTCCAAGGTTCGAATTCGACGCGTTGTCAAAGGCATCCTGGTCAGGTCCGTGCGGCAACATCATGTTGTGCAGACTCATGCCGCCGGGAACAAAGCCCTGTGGTTTGGCGTCATACTGGCCATAGATGTTCCCCATCAGCTCAGACATGATGTTCTTGTGATACCAAGGGGGGCGGAACGTATCTTCGGCCACCATCCAGCGTTCGCGGAACAGGACAAAGTCGATATTGGCCGTGCCCGGTTGTCCAGACGGCGCGGTGAGTACGGTGAAGATCGACGGGTCAGGGTGGTCAAACAGGATCGCCCCCACCGGGCAATATGTGCGCAGGTCGTATTTGTACGGGGCATAATTGCCGTGCCAGGCGACTACATCCAGCGGGCTTTGCCCAATCTTTGTGGTGTGGAACTGCCCGCACCATTTGACAGTGACGGTCGATGGTACCTCACGGTCTTCATAGGCCGCGATAGGTGCCTTGAAATCGCGTGGGTTGGCCATGCAGTTGGCGCCGATCGGCCCGCGTCCGGGCAGTTCGAATTTTTGCCCGTAATTCTCGCAGACAAAGCCGCGGGCAGGGCCCTCAAGAACCTCAACCCGATAGACCAACCCGCGCGGCAGAATGGCGATTTCCTTGGGCTCAAGGTCGATGATCCCCAACTCGGTCGCAAAGCGCAGGCGGCCTTCTTGCGGCACCACCAGCAATTCGGAATCGGCCGAGAAGAAATAGTCATCCACCATCGATTCGGTGACCAGATAGATGTGGCTGGCCATCCCGACCTGCGTATTCACATCCCCTGCTGTGGTCATCGTGCGCATGCCTGTCAGCCATGTCAGCCCATCTTGGGTATGAGCGACGGGGTCCCAGCGATACTGGCCCAGGCTGGTAACATCTGGGTCAACACAAGGTGCCGATTTCCAATAGGGCAGGTTGATCTTATCGTAGCGATGCGAATGCTTCACCGAAGGGCGGATACGATAGCACCAGGTGCGCTCGGGTGGGTTGGCGGTAAAGGCAGTGCCGCTCAGTTGTTCGCCGTATAGCCCATAGTTGCAGCGTTGCGGGCTGTTCATGCCCTGCGGCAGCGCACCGGGTAGGGCCTCGGTTTCGAAATCATTGCCAAAGCCGGGCATATAGCCCGGATTGGTGCCAGCGGGCGTACTGGCCTGGATCATTTTATGCGGGTCTGTCGGATGGTTCATCCTTGGCTCCTGCTGTTTTCTGCTTGTGAGATAATAGTTGATTTTGTAACTAACAAGCATGACAAAGACAGAAAGTACCGAAAGAGACGGGTTTGATCTGCTGGATTTCCTGCCCTATCTGCTGAACCGGGCAGCCGAGGAAAGCGCACTGGAATTTCAGCGTGTATACAAAGACCGTTATGGGATGCTGCGCACGGAATGGAGAGTGTTGTTTCATCTGGGCAATTACGGAGAATTGAGCGCGAAAGAAATCGGTCAACGCGCCCGGATTCACAAAACAAAGATAAGTCGCGCGGTCAGCAGGCTTGAGCAGCGCCGATTTCTTGTCAGAACCGTCAGCCAGACGGATCGCCGCGTTGAACATCTTGCATTGACCACGGCCGGACGGTCGGTTTATCGCGAATTGCGCGGTATTGCGCAGCAATATGATGCTCAGCTTGCCGCAATGTTCACAGAAAACGAGGCTACCTTGTTGCGCAAAATGTTGCGAAAGCTGGCTGATATGAATTGACCTCTGGTAATTCGAACCCTTCGCTCCCAGATGGAAGCCAGAGCGGACACAGGAATGTGAAATGACAGCCCCGAACCAAAACGCGGCAAAATCAAATGATCTTATCAACTGGCTGGTGACGCGGGGCCTTGAAGGTGCCGAAAAAGAAGAATTGCTGGACGGCTATTGTACCCGTCTGATTGAACTTGGTGTGCCCCTGATGCGATTTCACGCGGCGCAATCGGCGCTGCACCCGGTATATGGCGGCACCGGATACAGCTGGTATCAAGACACAGGCGGTGACTATCAGAAATTCGAGTATTCAGAAGAGACCAGAGAAGACTGGATGAGCAGTCCTCTATATGCGATTTTACATCACGATCTTGACGGCGTCCATGAACGCATGGTCGATCAGAACGAGCCCAGCCGCTATCCATTGATCAATGAATTACGCGAAGCTGGTGCGACCGAGTATTACGCTAAAGGTGTGAATTTCGATCCGCGGTCGCAGACCTCAAAAAAAGCCGTAGATGGAGTCCTGTTGTCGTGGGCCTCGAACGCGCCGGATGGGTTTCGGGAACAGGATCTTGACCTTATCAATACGGCTCTGCCCCATTTGGGCCTGGCACTAAAGTCAGCCTCGAACGCGCGGATATCCAAAGATCTGATGCGCGTCTACTTAGGTCGGGATGCTGGACGGCGTGTTTTGTCGGGTGAAATTCGTCGCGGATCCCTACAGCAGATCGACGCCGTGATATGGAATTTCGACCTTGAAGGCTTTACCAGCCTCTCCGAGAATCTGCCCGGAATCGAGATCATCGATATGTTGAACGACTATCTGGCGGTTGCCGTTGGCGTCGTGCACGATAATGGCGGCAATATTCTGAAGTTCATGGGCGATGGACTGATGGCTATGTTCAATGTCGGCGAGATTGAAGAGGACGTGCAGGCGGCCCTGCAGGCGGTTCCCATGTTGCAGGACCGGATCGCCGAACTGAATGCGCAGCGCGAATCCGCTGGACTGCCGGTGGCCAACTTCACACTGGCCTTGCATGCGGGCGAAATTCTGTATGGCAATATCGGTTCTGAGACACGTTTGGATTTCACAGTGATCGGCCCAGCGGTGAATCAGGCCGCGCGTATCGCTGGGATGCATCGGTCCTTGGGGCAACGGATACTGATCTCGGATGACGTAGCCCGCGCGGCGCAGCCCTACGATCAGGATCTGATCTCGGTCGGGCGCTATATGCTGCGCGGTGTGGCCGAGCCGAAAGAGCTGTTTACGGTTTATAATGTTGCCGGAACGCAATCAGGCGTTTGAGCGTCCGGTTTGAGCCCATATTAGCGATTTTCTGCAACGCGGCGAAAACCAGCTTCCGCAAAATCGGATGCAGTCTAACCGCTTGACGACAGAAAAATTTCAGATTAGCCAACGTACAGGCTGTGGACGCCTGCCTCCCGCTGACTTTTGTCTTGGTTAAGTTCTGCGACTTAATTCTCTATCTACCTCTTTCCGCATATCGCGCGGATGGTAATGCGGGTCCCATCTCAAATTGCGCGATCAGGCAAGAGAGATATGGGACATGACTGATACCCCCACCAATACATTCACCGATGGGCCGCTTGGCACCATCTACTTTAGGACCGCACTCCCGATCATTTTCGTGATGGGGATGAATGGGCTTCTGTCTGTTGCAGATGCGCTGTTTCTGGGCATTTATGTAGGCCCTGATGCGCTGGCTGCGGTCACGTTGATGTTCCCGATCTACATGCTGATTGTGGCGCTTTCCACGCTTGTGGCGAACGGCATGTCGAGCCTTCTGGCGCGATCCCTTGGCGCGGGTGACATGAACGGCGCGCGTGCCACGTTTGCAGGCGCACATGGGCTGGCAATTGGATTGGGCGCAGTTCTGATAGTGTTGTTCCTTCTATTGGGCCAGCCAGTTGCATTGCTGGCCGCTGGTGGGTCAGAGACTTTGGCGCAGATGGGGTTGGTCTACCTGCGGATTACGGTGTTTTTCTCGCCACTGTTGTTCGTGTTGTCAGTCAATTCTGATGCGTTGCGCAACGAAGGGCGCGTGGGCTTCATGGCGGCGATGAGTCTGTTGGTTTCGATTGCAAACATCGGGTTCAACTACGTACTAATAGCCGTTCTGGACATGGGCGTCGCCGGGTCAGCCTATGGAACTGCGGCGGCACAAGCGCTCGCGTTTGCGATCATTTTTGCGTTCCGATTGTTTGGGGAAACATCGCTGCGTCCTGCGACCTTGCTGTCCCATTCCGCATGCGGAAAATGGCGGCGGATCCTCGCACTGGGTGCACCACAAAGCCTCAATTTCATTGGACTAGCTCTCGGGTCGGCCGCGATTATCTCAGCCCTGCAATGGATTGGTCGTCCGGGTTATGCCGACACAATTACTGCTTACGGGATCATCACGCGAGTCATCACCTTTGCTTTCCTGCCTCTTCTGGGCTTGTCGTTTGCAATGCAGACGATCACGGGCAACAACTATGGTGCTGAACTTTGGCAAAGGTCAGATGCAAGCCTGCGCATGGCACTTTGGGTCGCGTTTGTTTATTGCGCAATCGTGCAGGTCGTTGTGATTAGCATGCCTAGCCGGATCGCCAGCGCGTTTGTAGACGACACGTCGGTCATTGCAGAGGTTGCGCGCATCTTGCCGGTAATGACATGTGTCTTTTTCCTGTTGGGCCCGTTGATGATGATTGCGACCTATTTTCAGGCGATTGGATCTGCAGGAAAGGCAGCCCTTCTAGGGCTGACAAAACCTTATGCCTTTGCGATCCCGTTGACGTTCCTGTTGCCCCTCTGGTTTGGCGAAGTTGGCATTTGGTATGCGGGCCCGCTGGCCGAAGTGATGATGATGGGTCTCACTGTTGTAGTGTTGTGGCTCTCCGCCCAAGACCCAGAGTTAAAATGGGGTATTTTCCACACCAAAAAAGGAGTGGCGTCATGAACACGCAATTTCCGTCAGCTACGCAAGCCAAGGATCAAGCTAAGCGTTTGCGCACAAAATTGACCGAAGAAGGGGCATCGATTGGCCATGCCAAGTCCCTCGAGTTGGTCGCCCACCAACACGGGTTCCGCGATTGGAACACGATGTTTGCAGCCATCGGAAACGGACCACCCAATGGATGGGCCATCTGGGACAAGGTCAGCGGAACGTATCTATCGCAACCGTTCACGGGGCATGTGGTCTCTATTTCGATCATGAAACCAGGATGGTTCCGGTTAGAGCTGCACATGGATGAAGCCGTAGACGTTGTCACATCCGAAGGCTTCTCAAATTTCCGCTCGCGCATTCGTGGTGTAATTGGTCCCAAAGGACATTCTGTTGAACGGACAAGCGACGGGCAGGCGCACCTTCAAATCAATTTATGCTGACTGGGAAATCCGGTTCTTAAATTTGTCAGCGGCTGTTGGCGCGATTGAAGCCGATGGCGGTCTTGTCCCGTAACCTGTGAATATGTCGTATTAGAAATTCTGCGCAATCGGCGAATGGCAGATTTTGCCGCTGTCTTGCGGCGGCGGAACCTGACCTCTTACGGAGATTTTCGTGCGCGAGCGCGCGCAGCAAAAATACCGAAGGTACAGATTGGGCTCAAAGCCGTCATCTGACAGTTTTTGTATGGTTCAAACGATCAGAAGTGGTGGTCGATGTCTGCTGTGCGGACAAACATGCCCCTGGTATTTTCCGCTCGAATGACCGCTTTGTACGCTTTGTGATCGCGGTGAAAAACATCTCTGGCGGGAAGTAGGCCTTCGGTGGTGGTGTAAAACTGAACGGTTGCTGGATAAGATCAAACCTTCAATCTGACAGAAACAGTAGACTTCTTTCTGTGGAGAAAGCCTCTGATTGAGTTATGTAAATTGCAAGATTATCGAAGTCCTTTTGATCTGTTTGAAACGAACCCACGTTGTTGGCTTCGAGTACTGATTGAT
Source organism: Ruegeria faecimaris (assembly GCF_900182615.1). Classification (GTDB taxonomy): domain Bacteria; phylum Pseudomonadota; class Alphaproteobacteria; order Rhodobacterales; family Rhodobacteraceae; genus Ruegeria; species Ruegeria faecimaris. The sequence continues at coordinate 14,698 of NZ_FXTE01000013.1, forward strand.
GGACCAAACCAAGGTTAAGAGGCCAAGAAGGTTTTTCCGTGAGGACCAAAGGCGGCAATTGCCCAGCACCTGCATTCCGAATTTCTCTGGTAGGAAACTGAAAACACTGCATTTTCAGTTCCTGAGTCTCTAGTATCCGGACCTGATACCGAGAGGCTTCCAAACAATAAAGCCAAGCCATCTTTTCGCATGGAAATACCGTTCATCCAACGTTCATATTCTATATATGCGCTTTTCATCTCTGCGAGCCATATTGTCCTACTGAAATTAAATACCGTTGGTTCACAGAAACAACCGACGAGTAACCATACCGCTGCTTAGAACACCGGCTTGTTCAGAGAACTTTGGCTCACTTTCACCATATAGGGTGAAATGAAACATACCGGTTTCGTTATCTTTGTCTGTTACGTACGCCCAGACAGTAGTGTCGCAAACTTTTCGAAAGACTAGAACCAGTGTTATGCTTTTTCACAACCCACCTATTCAATGTGGCGTGGTCAACTCGCATACTGCGTTCAGCCATGATCTCTCTATTACTTGCCCACGTAGTGCAAGTCCGCCAGCCACAAAGAAGTGCCTCTTCTGACCGTGAACTTGAAGTCAGTCTGGCCGTCATTCAAACCTGCTCGCAGAAGATCGGCAATCGTATCTTGCCCATCGATATTTTCATCTGTCGGAAAATATGCTGTCAGCTGGTCGTTCGGTTTCAGAGTTGTGCCTGGGCCTACATCTTCTGGGACATGAACCACGCTCGTAACCCATTTTCCATTCTCTGCATATTGAGTTTGAAAAACGACGCCATTCGACAAGGTCGTGTCTTGTACGACACCCAGTGTAACGTCCCGCACTTCTACACCGTCTCTTGGGTTTGAAAGCCCGATGGTCACATCCATGGTTCCCTCTTGGGAAGGAGTAGCCCCAGATTGAAGTAGAACGGCAGCGATGGAGTTCAGATCATTGATTTCAATCCCATTGACAGAGTCAATACGCAGCCCCGCGTGAACCCAAACCGGGGCCTCGCTAGCGACGTATTCCACAGTATCGGGACTATCCGCCGACGCTACAAAAGGCAGAAGAACCTTCCATTCAGATTTCACTGAAGTCGGCCCTAAATCCTGAACGATTTGAGTGGTAGTATCAGCTTCGACATTCGCCTGATCTGTGTCGCCAGTGCTCACTTTAGCAGCAACTTCATCGTTAGCCTGCGCGCGCGATTCTGCCTCTGCCATCGCCATTGCGACTGCTTCGATCTCAGCCTGTGCTCGGGCTTGCGCTTCTGCTGCGGCTTTGGCTGCCGCTTCGACTTCGGCCTGCGCGCGGGCTTCTGCCTCTGCCGCGGCTTTGGCGGCCGCTTCAACCTCGGCTTGCGCGCGTGCTTCTGCCTCGACAGCGGCTTTAGCACGTGCTTCGGCTTCGGCTTGGGCCGCCGCCTGAGCAGCCGCTTCGGCCTCAGCCTGTGCACGAGCTTCCGATTCGGTTGCCGCTTTGGCGCGGGCTTCGGCTTCGGCCTGAGCCGCTGCCTGAGCTGCGGCTTCGGCCTCAGCACGCGCTATGGTCTCTGCCTGCGCGCGGGCTTCGGCTTGGGCCAGTCGTGCCTCGGCTTCTGCGACCCGTGCGGTGGCATCTGCGATTGCTTCTGCTGTCGCCGCTGCTTCGATCTCAGCTTGGGCGCGGGCTTCAGCTTCGGCAGCCAAAACGTCCTCTTGCGTTGCTTGTGGCTCGGAGGATGGTGAAAATGCTCCGATGGCCAGCACGCCGACTACGGCACCTACAACTCCAAATGCCAGCAGCCCGCCGGTTATTGCGACACGGTTGATTCCGCCGGATGAAGAGACCGCAACTCTAACATCCTGTTCAACGGCGGTCGGTTCGGTCAAGTGATCTATCGCCTCGAGCCACTCATCAGCGGTTTGAAAGCGATCCTTTGGCATCGCCGACATAGCCTTGTCGAGCGCTTCGAGAAAGACGTCATCATACTTATCAAAGCGCCCCTGCAAAGGTTTGCAAGGATCGGGCTTTTGCTCGGCAATCGCAGAGACCCGAGTCTGGCTGTCTGGCGCGCGCTCTCCGGTGATCACATGATAGAATGTTGCCGCCAAGGAATAGAGGTCGCTAAACGGTCCTTGCACGCCGTCAGTGACATAAAATTCCTGTGGGGAATAGCCATCCTTGACTGCGCGTAAGGCAGAAAAAACTCGGTTTGTTTTCCTATTTTGCTCGCGCGCAGCACCAAAATCAATCAATACAGGTATCTTGTTTGGTCCGACCAGAATGTTGTCAGGCGATATGTCCCGATGCAACATCCCTTGCTTGTGCATAAATGCGACCGCATCCAGAATCTGCCGCAGGATCGACATGACATCGGCTTCGTCCAGCTGGGTTTCAGCGTCGTCGATTGCGTCCAAAAGATCCGGGCCTTCAACGAAGTCCAGTGCCATATAGGCGGTGTCATTGTCCTCAAAGACTTGGTGCACGCCAACGATATTGGGGTGATCCATAGTTGCCAGGCGCTGTGCTTCGTTGATGAAGTGCCGCACAATCTGGCGAAGATCTTCTTTGTGTTTTTGCACACGAGCCTTCACCAGCAGATTCTGTCGGCGCGCGAACATGGCTGGAAAACACTCTTTGATGACCACCTTGCGGTTGAGACTGTCATTGGCCAGATAGGTAATGCCGAAGCCGCCGCTGTTCAGGTAGTGGTCAATTTTGTACTGACCATGCAACAACCGGGCGCCGGCAGGGAGATCATCTGCGGAAGAGGCTCCGATCATCTGACCCGTATCTTCATCACCAGTCGTTACTAGTTTCATTACGTTGCCCATGCCTCGTCCCGTCCGTTATCGTCCCTTGCACATCAGGAATTATCCAATTTCCAATCACAAAACGTTTCTCAGTTATACACACTCTTTACGCGAGTCCGTTTGTTTCGTGATTTCCAGTATGCACACTGTTCGATCCAAGTTGGTCAGCGTAGGAAGTCAGTACATACAAACGTTTTACTTTTGCTTTACCGGAACTGGAACCATTGAACGGTTAAGCTATTTTGCAAAGGTTTACGACGCCTTCAAACATGTGATAATCTCAATCAAACCTTGTTTTAGCTATATGTTAGATCTTGGCTTTCAGATTAGCGGCAATGCAAGACGATCGAATGCCACGAGAGTAGTGGCGGCGCATGTTGTTTACCAACTGCGCGAAGATTTCGACCGAACGATTAGAATTCATGAATGTAGCCTGGTCAATTGACCCCTCAACTGGGGTGCGGATGGACATCAGCGTCTTGTAGCCACCTATGATTTCCAGAGCCTGAACCACGCAATCGTAGTCTACTGTTTCACCTTCGCATGAGTCGCAGTAGCGTTTTACGATGTTCAAGTATTTATCGGTTTCACTGATGCGGGAAATGCTTTCGTTCAATCGAACCAAATCGACACTTTCAGGTAAGTCCGAGCCCCGGCCCAGCATCACTGTCGTGAACTGGTTGGCTTCGTCGGAAAAATGCTGATTGAGGTTCAACAGCCGTGCCAGTCGTTTGAGACCCAACAACCCCGAAACACGTTTGGGATTGGATTCTTCCACAAAGGCCCGCATCGTGATCGCCTTGTTTTCCCGCGCCATATAAGCTTCGATCCACTTGAGAAAACCGGCTTCGGACAGGCCGTAGTTTTCTGAAGGCATGGAATTGATCAGATCAAAGCGGCCGTTATTCAGTGTATTCCACAATACATACTCGGCGCCTTCAATCTCACCATGAGTTTGCAGTGCTATCGCATTGCTGATTGGCTGACGACCAACCCGATATCCAAAGATGGCCTCGCCGTGTTTTTGTAGGGCAGGATTGCTCAGAGCAAGCAACCAGTTTACGGTTCCCTTATCGGGATCCGGTGCACGAAGAAGCTGGTCTCGTGCCTGATGATTGATCAAGTAATCGGAAAATCCTCCAGGTACAGTATCGCGATCGATCTGACCAAGGATCATTTGCGCCGACGTGTTCCCCTGACTGGCCGCTTCCGACAAACCTTGCAGGCCTACGGCCTCGCTACCATTGAGCCAGCTGTCTACTGCGGATTTGTATGGGTCTTCCTGCGCGACAGCCGCCCCTGACAATTGCAGTAGGAAAACATTGGCCAATACTGCGAGCATTCTCATACGACGTTACTCCATTGAATTATCGTCTTGGTCACTGACCGTTGTATTCCCGTTCCGAAGCTGAGTTGGCGCTTCGCTACTGGGATGTGGTGACAACGTCTCGCAACCAGACTTCCACTCGGCGGTTGATACGGCGACCATTCTCAGTGTCGTTGCAACTTAGCGGCGAGATCTCACCATAACCCAGAGTTCGGATGGTTAACCCGTCCAGGCTGTTGGTAGGCGCTGCTTGTAGCAACGCATTGCTAACTTGTTTGGCACGCTGCTGACTGAGTGACCGGTTGGATCCGCCAGCACCGACAGAGTCTGTGTATCCGATCAAAAGAAGTTCTTTGTTTGTGGTTTCTTCCTTGGCAAGCAACGAAGCAAGGCGCCTTATGTCGTCCTGTGCCCGCGTATCCAGGCGAGAGGATCCGAATGCAAACCGAAAGGTTATAGAACTACGGTCGGCACCCGACAGCTCAGCCGACATTTCCTGCAACTGTTTCAGAGTAACCTCTGCATCGGTTGGCATAACTGCGCCAAGATAGCGTAGTCCCTGCTCATTGGGGCCTTGCAGGGATTCCCCAAGTGACACAAAGCCCGAAGCATCAATTGTCTCTTGCGCCTTTTCGCTTTCGAGGAATTGCATGAAGCGGTTCAACTGTGCTGGCGCAGTTTTGCCGGTATATGCATACAAGCGTCGGCTAAGCGGGTATTCTTCTGTCTTGATGGTGAAAGGTGTCGCTGGAACCTGAATTCCACAAACACCGCGAATTGCAAGAACCTTGGCCTCATCAGCACTTGCGAGGCTGGTAATTCCGATGCCAAGCGGATCAGAAGCAACTGCTGCAACCAATTCCGTGTCTGTTTCGAAAAAGCTTGTATCGCTCGCGTATGTTGCGCCCACGGGGTTCATGATCAGGTCATTGAAAACCAACGCAGTTCCGCTTTCAGGCACTCGCATGTAAAGCTGGATCGGGGCATCGGGCCCACCAATCTGGCTCCAGTTGGAAATGGCTCCGGAAAATATTCGCGCTAGATCCTGTTCGGCGACTGCCCGCAGTTGGTTACTTTGCGATGTAATAACAACTAGACCGTCCAGCGCAAAAATTTTCTCGTTTTCACTCGAGGTGATATCCCCGAGTCCAGCCTGCGATGCGCTTGCCAGCTCGTCGGGTTGAGCCGGGCGTGTGGTCACTGCCAGTGCTGAGTTTCCATCGACCAGTTGTTTGATCCCGTCTGCGGAGTCACCACCCATCAAGGAGACTTCGGCCAAAAACTCGCCTAGTTCGTTGCGGAGCAGTAGCTTATCAACACCTTCTTCCTCAGAGCGCAAAGCAGTGCCGCCAATCTCCTCACCGAATTGCGTCGTAAGATCGGCGAATAAGACATCGACCAGGCGAGAAGAACCTGAAATGCCATATTCGACTGGACCTTCGTTCCGACTGGGGCAGGCTTCGCCAATGCATTCAACTTTGAAAGCGTCAACCGTGATTGTACCAACCACCGTTCGGAGTTCGTAATTGGCGCCATCAAAATCTATTAGCTCTCCGGTCAGAGTCATTCCGCCGTCTAAACTGTTCAACTGAACAGTTTCAGCGTTTGCCATGGTCGCGACGGACAACATCAACGCACCAGAGGTAGTTTTCAGGACCCGATTTAACATTTTCCTAACCTCAAACTTCTGATTATTGATTCTCGTTTTACTCAAGGTTGTTTCGCAAAAACTGATACAACCTTCATAATTTCTTAATGACGTAGCGGTAAGCGGGAAGTTTAGTCAAGGCTGCAGCGGGGATACATAAAATTGCCTTGCTTCCCCCCACTTATGGACACGTTTGAGGCAGATTCTGACCACAGTTGGCGCTCTTTCTTAGCTTGTATCCGAAGCTGACGCGATTCAACGTCGAATTGAGTCGTGATTTTAGGGGCTCAGGTTTTCCCTGAGATTTCCCAGAACGAACCTCATACCTTTCTTGCCACGCATTCGCAGCCTTTGACCCAGGTGATTCTTAACTATTTCGGGCACTCGAACGGTTCTGTTGCAAAGTTCTGAACCTGCCGAGCGGTTTCAGCAATCGCTCGTGAGTTAGGCCGCGAGCTCGGCGAACTGCCGAAACGGACAGAATCCGGGTGTGAATTGCCCCTTGCGGATTATGTGAGGGACTTCGATGCCGTCCAAAGTTGCCGCTGCTGAAGCGAAACAATTGGCGGTGAAGAAGTTGGCACACAACCTTTGGACCCAGTCGCAAACGCGCAGCGCTCCAGTTGAAGGCGTAGATGCCCTTCATCGAGCACAAGCTGCAACTACGCTTCGATAGTGAAGTACATTATTTTTGACACTAGGTATAATATTTCATACAAGATGTAAGTAATAATCGACTCACTAGAAGTGATTTGTCCAGAAAGGATTTCAGAAATGACCTACCAAGATCGCAATACGGTCGTCTCGATCTTCGTGAACCTCGCCGTTAGTGCATTTGTTGTTTCACGGCTTCTGGATATGAATGCCTCTGGATTGTTTGATGGCCCAGACGCTGTAAACAACTGGGCCCGCATGGTGATCTGGCTGATCCCCTTGGGCGTCGTGGCCACCATCATCGGCACCATACTGTTCAACATTGGGTTTGCGATTGTTACACACGAACCCAAACCCAGCTTCGTCGTTGATGAACGTGACAAGATGTTCGAGCGCCGAGGCAGCTACGCCATCATTATCTTCGCCGGTGCGGGTTTTATCTCAGCTGTCGTCGCCATGGCTCTCAACGCATCAGCGCTCACTGGCTTCAACATCATTTATTTCGGAATGGCCTTCGGATCCCTGTCAGCAGATATTGTCAAATTTGCTAGCTATCGGCGGGGGTACTGATCCATGGGCAAACTCAGGATCACCAACAATATTAGACGTCTACGCTTTGACGCAGATGAAATGACGCAAAAAGAACTCGCCGAAAAGGTTGGAGTCACCCGACAAACCATCGTTGCCATTGAAAACGCCAAATATTCACCAACGCTCGAACTGGCGATCTTGATTTCTCGTGTATTCGACAAGCCCCTCGAAAAAGTCTTCGACATCCAAGACGCCAGCTAAATCATCGCGTCTGCTGCACCCTACCAAAGGATTAGATATGTTCATCAAACCCACCCGGTTCTGGAATCTGATGGCGAGATCCTATGCCCGCCGTCCGGTCCAAAACCAAGCCGCCTATGAATACAAACTGGACATAACTGCAAGACACCTGTCCCCCCAAGACCGCATCCTGGAATTTGGCTGTGGCACAGGTACGACGGCGCTCATTCACGCCCCAAAAGTCGCCCATATCGACGCCATCGACTATTCATCCGAAATGATCTCAATCGCCCGGGAAAAAGCCGACGCGCAGGGTAGCAAGAACATCAACTTTGAAGTTAGCGCGTTCGAGTGCTGGCCTATTCCGGCGAAGGGTCAACAGTATGATGCCGTACTGGCTATGTCGATCCTGCACTTGGTACTGGATCTTGACGCGACACTGGACCGTGTTCGTAGTTCCTTGAAGGAAGGTGGCCTGTTCTTCAGCTCGACGGTCTGCCTGGAAGGTCTCGAGAAGTTCGTCATACCAGCTCTCGGGACCATCGGCCTATTGCCCAAGATCCGCGCCCTGACGCAAGAAATCCTTGTAGAGCGTATGCAAGCTCATGGGTTCGAAATTGAACAAAAGTGGCGTCCCGAAACGGGTTCGACTGCTTTCATCATCGCAAGGAACAGCGGTTAGTCGTTCGACATCTGACAACACTGACCCAGCCGTTCATGCACGCCGCCGAGAACGGCTGGAGAGAGCCCTGATTGACCTATGCTGATACACGCATGAATGTCCGCTATGGGGCAAGCAAAGCAATAGCGATGGTTGAGGCGATGATGCGAAGTACAATGTGGCGACGGATTGATGTCGTGGGCACAGAAGCCTGTTCGGTTAACCGTAACGGAACGTCTCGCGTAATCTCGGGCATGGCTGTCTACGTAGTTGAAAATTCTCCTGTCAGAATAGCTTATTCCGTGACCTGTAATGACGAATGGGTGTGTAGCGCCGCCACCGTACAGCGTTGGATTGGGGCAGATAGGGTTGATCTTGTTTTAGTGAAGCAAGACGATGGTACATGGACCTCGAATGACAAAGTTGTGGATGCTGTTGATGAATTGCTCGACATCGATCTTGGGTTTACACCGGCCACGAACACGAACACGAATGCGATCAAGCGACTCCAGCTAGGGATTGGAGATCAGGCAGAGTTCACTGCTGTTTGGTTGGATGATGAAACCTGGACATTCAAACCGCTGAAGCAACGATATGAGCGGCTGAACGAGAATACCTATAGGTACACTTCGATCAATAGTGGATACGAAGCAAATTTGACTGTCGATGGATTTGGTTTCGTTCGAGTTTACCCTGAGTATTGGAAAGCAGTGATAGCTTAGGCCCAACAAGGGCTCTAAAGCTAAAACGATTGCCAGAAACGGACTTTCGTTTTTCCAGGTGAGCGGCAGTATAGTCCGTCTACCCGTCGTAAAAAGCTTCTAAAAATCGATCTCAACACCCGGCAGGTTCAGCTCTTTCATCATGTCGCGCAATTCCTGACGTGCTGCGATGTTCGAAATGTTCAGCTGTTTGATCCCGATATCCTTGAGGTCCAATAGGGTCAGCCCGCGCGGGAACAGCTCTCGGAAAATAACGCGTTCGGAAAAGCCCGAAGCAACCCGGAAGCCGATCCGCTGCGACAGCATCTCGATCGCGCGCTGCATCTTTTCCTTGTTGACCATGCGTTGGGTACCGACGCGGTTGCGCACAACGACCCAGTCGATGGGCTTCAGGCCGGCTTGCGCGCGCAGCTGGCGTGCGTTCCAGACCATCTCGGAATAGACCGACGGGCCCAGAATTTTCTCACCCTTTGAATCGATGCGTGCCAGCAGGTCAAAATCGATAAAACTGTCGTTCAGGGGAGTGATCAGCGTATCAGCCAGCGAATGCGCCACCTGGCTGAGACGGGTATGAGAGCCGGGGCAGTCGATCAGGATGAAATCGCTATCGCTTTCCAGCTCGGACACGGCCGCTGAGAGGCGGTGGTCATAGATGTTTTCTCCCGGTTTCAGCGTGCTTGCATCAATCTCGGGCAGGTCATGGTGGCGGGGGCTGGGAAGGGTCAGGTCCGCGCTTTTCAGAAAGCTATTCCGGTTCTCGAAATACCGTCCCAAGCTGCGTTGCCGCAGGTCCAGATCCAGGGTGCTGACCTTGTGACCCAGGCGGGCGAGTGCGGTGGCCACATGCATGGACACAGTCGATTTGCCCGCGCCGCCCTTCTCGTTCCCCACTACGATAATATGTGCCATGCCTGTATTCCCAAGTCTCACCGTGTTTGCGTACACGTTGTTGCAGGCCACTATATGTTGTGGAAAGCGGGAAGGGAAGAACCCGAAGCAATGTATGGCGGCATAAAAAGGCGGTGTTGCGGAAATCTCAGCCTGCCCACAGACCGCTGACTTGCGAAAGCCAGGACTATGTTTCAATCTCCAGGCTTAAGGACTGTGAGAAAGACATGGCTTGGAGCATCTGTTTCTGAACGTACTGAATGTGGTGCTGCCGGTGCTGATCTGTGCCGGGGCTGGGTATGTACTGGCGTTGACCAAAACGCCCTTTGACAACAAGGTAATTGGCGCGATCGTTTCGCGGGTTGGATATCCCACACTGATCATCTCTCATCTGTCGGCCACAAAGATCGCTGTTGGAACGTTTCTGGACGTGATGGCCGCTGCGGTTTTGGCGATTGCCGGGTTTGGTGTTCTGGGATTTGCGGCGCTGAAGGTTATGCGCCTACCGGCGCGGGCCTTTCTGACGCCTCTGATGCATGGGAATGTGGGCAATATCGGATTGCCAATCACCTTGCTTGCGTTAGGCGATGCGGGGATGGCCTATACGATGGCTTTTGTAGTGGTCGTTCTTGTCAGCATCTTCACTGTAGGGATGTGGATACCAGCCAAAGAGTTTTCGCCCAGAAAGCTCGCCACCTCGCCGATCATATATGCGGTGGTCCTATCGCTGGTGCTGATGGCCAGCGGCTATAGCCTGCCTCAGCCTGTTGCGAAGTCATTCGATATCCTGGGTGGGCTTTCCATCCCGCTGATGCTGCTGACATTGGGCCACACATTGGCCAGCCTTCGGGTCAACCGCCTTGGGCGTGCGGTGACGCTGACCGCTTTGCACCTGGTGATGGCAGTTGCAATCGCCAGCGGGTTGGTCTGGGCCTTCGGCTTTACAGGCGCTGAGCGCGGCGCGGTGATCCTGTGCTGTTTGATGCCGTCATCGGTGGCGACCTATCTGTTCATAGACCAGCATGTGCCGGAATACGGCCCCGATGTTGCCGGGTTCATACTGGTTTCGACCCTGACAACGATCATCGCTTTGCCGCTGGCGCTGTCCTACTGGATCTAAGGCTAGGCGGTTTGCACATTCCTGCTAAGCTGTCGGTGTGGCGCTCCATAGTCGCCGCCCGTATTTTAGGACGTATTTGATGTTACAAACGAATTCATCTGATGTCGGCGCACGCGTTGTATTGGTCATGACGGCGATTTGCATGGTTGTTGTTGGCTTCAATTCCACGGCGGTTGCGACCATCCTGCCTGATCTTAAGAATGAGTTCGATCTGTCGCCTTCGGACCTGCAATGGGTCATGGCCATCTATACCGTGGTCAGTGCCACGTTGGTGACGATTATCAGTCGGCTGGGTGATATCACGGGCAAGCTGGGCGTGTTTCTGGTTGGCATGATCGTTTTTGCCATAGGCTCTGCCTCGGCCTTGTTCGCGCAGGACGGGGCGATGATGCTGTTTGGCCGTGGGGCGCAGGGGGCAGGGGCCGCAGCGCTGTTTGGCACGTCGTTGCCCTTGTTGACGGCAGCGACCCCGGAGGAAAAACGCGCCAGCGTTACCGGAGCATGGGGCGCCATCGTCGGACTGTCGATCGGGATCGGCCCTATCCTTGGCGGCGCATTCGCCCATTACATCAGTTGGAGAGCCGTATTCGCCACCGATCTGATCCTGCTGACCACCGCGTTTATCATTGGCTTGACCGTGAGAAAACGGAACTATGTACCGAACACGCGACTGGCCGGTGCCCGGTTCGATTATCTCGGCGCTGTGGCTCTTGTGCTGTTTCTGGGGCCGCTGTCATTTGCCCTGAGCAATGGGGAAAGTGGAGGATGGCAGGCACCGTTGACGCTGGTGCCGTTGGGTGTGGCCATGCTGGCCATGGTCGGCCTTGTGCTGGCTTCGCGCCGCAGTGAAGATCCGTTGGTCGAGCTGCGCTATTTCCTTCATCCGCGCTATTTCATGGCGGCAGCGGGGATGTTCCTTACCGGCTTTATGCTGTTTGGTTTTTTCGTCTACTTCAACACATTCGTCCAATCGCCTGATACATTCGGATACACGTCTGTCGGGGCTGGGCTTGCGATTATGCCGTTGAGCCTAAGCATGTTCGCGATCTCGGTCATCGCGCCCCGATTTCTTGCGCCCTACAGCTTTCAATGGCCTGTTGTGATCGGGCTGGGCGCAATGGCCGCTGGGTTTTTGTTGCTGACCACGATTACAGTTCCCACTCAATATGCGCAGATCTGGTGGAAGTTGATGATCGTCGGCATTGGTCTTGGTATCTGTTTCTCGCTGCTACCGCGTCTTGGGTTGCGGCTTTTGCCTGATGAGCATGTGGGGCAAGGATCAGGTGTAATCAATGCCTGCCTCTATTTCGGGGCTACGTTGGGGGCTGTGGTCTGCGGGCTTGCCGAAGCCATCACCTCTCGTCGGGGTCTTACCGAAGTGATCGACGCGTTACCGGCCGGCTCGGCCCCCCGCGATGATCTGGCTCATGCGCTGACCCACGGAACGCCCAGTCAAATCCAGCAACTGATCGCCGGCATGGATCCGACGTCGGGAAGTGCTCTGTCAAAGGCTTTGCGCGACCTGCAGGACAACGCTTTTGACAGCGCCATGATGGTGACGGCGATTGCGGCGCTGATCGGCGTGACGCTGGGGTTGATGTTGCTGCGCGGCCCTGTGCCCCCGGTGCACAGCGCGGCGGATCTGACACGCGCGACGAAACCCTGAGGGATTGATCCTGACCCGTTTCTTGTCAGGGCGGTGTCAGAGGTTTCGGGTAAAACGAAAAAGGCCGCCCAGAAGGGCGGCCTTTCGCATTCGAAACGGGTCAGGCTTAGAAGCCCAGACCTTCGTATTTCTTTTTGAACTTCGACACACGGCCACCGGCGTCCATCAGACGCGCGCCGCCACCGGTCCATGCGGGGTGCACGGAGGGGTCGATTTCCAGAGCCAGCTGATCGCCTTCGGAGCCCCAGGTGGATTTCATCTGAACTATGGTGCCATCGGTCATTTTGACGTCGATGACGTGATAATCGGGATGGATGTCTTTTTTCATCTTTCCGTTCCTTACGCTTCGGCGCCAGCTTTGGGCTTGTAGTTGGTGACCTCTGCGATACGTGCGGATTTACCGCGACGAGTGCGCAGATAATACAGTTTGGCGCGACGAACGCGGCCACGGCGGACAACGGTGATGCTGTCGATATTGGTTGAATACAGCGGGAACACACGCTCCACGCCTTCACCAAAGGAAATCTTACGCACGGTGAACGCACCGGCGATGGTGTTGCCACCTTTACGGGCGATGCAGACGCCTTCGTAGTTCTGAACACGGGTGCGCGACCCTTCGGTCACTTTAAAGCCGACACGAATGGTGTCACCGGCTTTGAAATCAGGGATGTCTTTCCCCAGGGCGGCAATCTGTTCCGCCTCAAGCTGTGCGATCAGGTCCATCGCAGGTTCTCCTATCTGCTCGTGGTTGGTCCACGAAGTTTGGGCACGGCCTGAGAGCTCTTGGTCTTCACCGGGTCCTGCGTACAGCCCGCCAGAGGTCAGATCGAATGTTCACTTGGTCTCTGGCCTGCCCGCCGCGCCGTGGCTGAAGAAAGCCGGGCGTCACGACATGATGCAAACCAAAACACCGGAGTCGCGAAGTTGCGGCACCGGATTGCGGTCATTTACGGGCATCGGGGGCAGGGATCAAGCCTAAATCGCCATGCAAGGCGGGGAAAACGGTGGGTTTCCGCCGCACGCAAACAGAACCATTGCCTTGCGGGGCTGATCAGGCAAACTGGACGTAATTATAAGAGCAGTCATTTGATACAGGATTAGATCATGCGCACCGCATTGATGCTCGCCGTCATGGCCTTTGCGACCCTGTCCTGCGGTCGCAGCAGCCCGCCGCCGCAACTGGTCGAGGCCCAGTCGTTTCCAGATGCTACGCCGCCCTCTGTGATCTTCCCAGCCTTTGCAGATGCAGACCCCCACGAATGGGAAGGGAGACATCCGGGGCATTACCCGGTGCACGGGCTGGACGTATCGCGCTGGCAAGGAGCGATAGACTGGCGCACCGCCAAGCAGTCCGGCGTTAGTTTCGTCTTTATCAAAGCGACCGAAGGGGGCGATGTCGCCGACCCCATGTTTGCCAGCCATCGGCAAGGTGCGCAGGCTGCGGGCGTGCCGTGGGGGGCATATCATTACTACTATTTCTGCCGGTCGGCGCGGGAACAGGCCCGCTGGTTCATCCAGAACGTACCCAAGGGATCGGATCTGCCACATGTGCTGGACATGGAGTGGACCCCGCATTCTAAGACCTGCACCTTGCGCCCCGATGGTGCGACGGTCCGGGCCGAGGCTCAACAGTTCCTGGATATCCTCGAACGCCACTATGGGCGCCGTCCGATCGTCTATACGACGGTGGATTTCTATGGTGATACGAATATCGGGCGGCTGCCCAAGACTGAGTTCTGGTTGCGTTCGGTCGCCGGTCATCCGCGAAATGTGTATCCCAAAGCGGTGTGGCGGCTCTGGCAATACACCGGCACCGGGCTGGTGCCCGGTGTTCAGGGGAGGGTTGATATCAATGTCTTCAACGGGCCACCGGAAATCTGGGCGCGCTGGAAATCTGGTAGCCCTTAGACTTTGGGCACCCCATAGGTTTCGACGGTGTCGCCCACGACGAAGTGACCAAGCGTGCATTCGCGCTTCCCCCCCGAAAAATTCTGCAGCCGGGACCGCTCAGTTGCGGGGCTCATATCACACGGGGGATGTCATTCAGACGTCTCTTCCGGTTCACCCAGATAGGCCTCCCACAGATCGGGTCGCCGTTCGCGGGTGATCTGTTCGGACATATCGTGACGCCATTCGGCGATGCGACCATGATGGCCTGACATCAAAATCTCGGGGATTGGGCGGCCTTTCCATTCGGCCGGGCGGGTGTACTGGGGGTGCTCCAGCAGGCCCGACGAAAAACTCTCTTCTTCGGCCGAGGCCTGATTGCCCAGAACGCCGGGGATCAGACGCACCGTGGCGTCGATCAGCGCTTGCGCGGCAATCTCGCCTCCGGTCATCACGAAATCCCCCAGCGAGACCTCTTGGACGCCGTAATGCTCCAGCACCCGTTCATCAACACCTTCAAACCGCCCACAAAGCAGGGTCATGCCATCACAGCGCGCGAGGTTCTGCATCATGCGCTGGTCCATGCGGCGACCGCGCGGGCTAAGGTAGATCAGAGGCCAGTTTCCTTGCGCCTCGGTCATCGTGTGCTCGATTGCTTCGCCCAATACATCAGAGCGCAACACCATCCCCGCTCCGCCGCCGGCCGGGGTGTCGTCCACATTGCGATGCTTGCCGACACCGAACTGACGCAGGTCAACGGTTTCAAGCTGCCACAACCCTTCTTGCAGGGCTTTTCCAGTCAGGCTTTCGCCAAGAACTCCGGGAAAGGCCGACGGAAACAAGGTGATGATCTTGGCCTTCCACACCCCATGCAAATCGGGCGTGGGCGTAAGCAGTTCGCGCGGTTTCAGCGTAGGACGGATCGCCTTGCGACCATGAGATTTCGGGGACGTATCAGTCATGATATACCAATCAGGCCTGTCTGCGCGCGTTCAATCACGGCAGTCTTTTGCGCCACCAGAGCCGCCTCGTCCAGGCGCGAACGGTTCAGGTCCAGCAACTCGGACAGGACGTCTTCGGGGAGCCGGGTATTGACCTGAGTCGGAGGCACCAGAAGGTTGGCCTTGTCACGCGATAGGTCCATAAATTCGGCAAAGGGGTCGCCAGGTCCAAGCCGTCGCAGTTGCAAATCTTCCAGCCATTCAGTCGTAACAGAGACGGAAGGCAGCTTTTCCCTGATGCGGCTGACGGTGTCTTGCAGCGGCGGCAGGTGGTCCAGGTTGTCGCGAAAGGTTTCAAAGTCAAAAACCTGTCGCATCCGTTCCAGATCATGTGCCCACAGACTGCGCAACCAGCCTCCGCGCTGGCGCAGAGACAGGTATATCGTGATCTCAACCTCTTGCCCTGAAAATCGCTGGCGAATTGAATCCACCAGACAGGCAGCCAGATCGGGGGCCGCAGCATAGCCTTGGTCGATATTGCGGCTGGGCCTGAGGCCGGCGAAGTTTTCTTCGCTCAGGATCAGTCCCCGCTTGTCGCCGAAATCCAGGCTGTCCAGAAATTCGCGCAGCTGACTGCCAAACTCTGAGAGGGTTCCCACCGTTCCATAGACGGAATGGTTGGTGGCCGCGCGGGACAGGCCGGAATTGCGGGTGCGATACGGTAGGACCAGCGCAAAATGCGGCCAAATCAGCTCGCGATTTTCATAGAGGAAGGATTGCGCCGCTGTTGTGCCAGTTTTGTGCAGGCCCAGATGCAGCAGGACCCGACGCATCAGATCAGCCCTTCGGGCGGGTCGGCGACGATGCGGCCCTGTTCCAGATCAACTGTTGGAACCGACTCGAGTGTGAACGGTAGCAAAACAGTGGCATTCAGGCCCGGCCCGTGCAATTCCAACAGGTCCGCTGCACCGTGGTTCTGGACAGATTTAACCTGACCCAGCAACGCGCCCCCTGTGTCATAGACCGCAAGCCCGATCAGATCTGTGTGGTAGAACTCGTCATCAGGTAGCGAAGGCAACTGATCGCGCCGCGCAAACAGGCGCAGCCCCTTCAGGTCATCTGCCTGTTCCTTGGTTTCAACTCCGCCCAATCTGGCGGCAAAGCCATTCTTGATCGGACGAGTCAGGACCAGCGGATAGCGTTCCGCGCCCTGCTCATCCGTCAGCGGCGAATAGGCTTCGATATCCTCAGGGATCGCGCAATAGCTTTTCAGGCGCACTTCGCCGCGCACCCCGTATGAGCCCGCAACACTTCCTACGCAGATCAGGTCATTCATTTGGTCCATCCACCGTCACACATAGCCCGTCTTGCCATAACCCGCGTGCCTCACACGCTTCGCGCTGGTTCGAGCGTTCGAAAAACACGCCCACAATAAAGGCGATCATCAACAGGATAGGAAGCCGTAATAGTCCGAACATACGTCTATCGTACCTCCACAAGCAGGTTGTTGTCGCGGAATTCCCAGCCAGATTGCTGCAACTCGGGGGTTTCCGAGTGCTCTTCGGGCCATCCGACACAGAAGTAACCGATCAACCGCCAGCTATCCGACACGTTCAGATCACGCGCCATTTGTTCGGGGTCCAGAATAGACACCCATCCCAACCCCATCCCTTCGGCCCGCAACGCAAGCCAGAACAACGTGACAGCCGAGACCACGGAATAGCGCCGCATCTCGGGCATCGAACCTGCACCCAAACCGCGTCCCTTGTCGGTGGAATCGTCGCAGAACACGGCCAGCTGCACCGGTGCTTCCTGCATTCCCGTCAGCTTCAACTGACTATACAGCCGCGCATTATCGCCCGAGTATCCCTGTAGGGCCTGGGCATTCGCAGCCTGAAAATTCTTTAGCGCCGCTTCGCGCGCGGCCGTGCTTTCGACACGGACCACTCGCCAGGGCTCGCTTAGCCCCACAGAAGGTGCCAGTCGAAACGCGTCGAGGCAGCGCGTCAGCACTGCCTCGTCCACAGCTTCGTCGCGAAACCGGCGCACATCGCGCCGGAGTCGCAGCAACAGATCGAACTGCGTGCGAAAATCGTCGGTAAAGGTCTGATCCCGCACGCGCCGCCCTGCTTACTCTTCTGCTGCTGCTTCTTCAGCAGGCGCAGCAGCAGCTTCGGCAGCTTCAGCGGCCTTTGCAGCTTTTTCTTCCGCGCGCTCCTGAGCTTTCTTGCCCGGGGTACCCTTGTTGGGGTTGCTACGCTCAGCTTTTTCCTTGGCGCCGGCTGCTTCCAGCATGCGGGCGATCCGGTCGGTGGGCTGGGCGCCCTGGTCCAGCCAGTACTGGATGCGCTCCATGTCCATTTTAACGCGCTCTTCGTTGTCTTTCGGCAGCAGCGGGTTGTAGGTGCCCAGCTTTTCGATGAAACGGCCGTCGCGCGGCATGCGGCTGTCGGCAGCCACGATGCGGTAGAAGGGACGCTTTTTCGAGCCGCCGCGGGCGAGACGAATTTTCATTGCCATGGTGGTATCTCCTTTAGATGGCGTGTGCCGGGAACGGCCCGGTCAATTCTGGTGTTTCTTATGGTGTCGGATGACTTCCTGAATGATGAAATTCAGAAAAGCCTTGGCGAAATCGGGGTCAAGATCGGCCTCTTTCGCCAGGTCTTCTAACCGTGCGATCTGCGCAGCTTCGCGCGTGGGATCGGACGGGGGAAGGTCGTGTGCCGCTTTCAGTTTGCCAACGGCTTGTGTGTGCTTGAACCGCTCGCCCAGTGTGTAAACCAGAATCGCGTCCAAGCGATCGATGCTTTCGCGGTGGTCCTTGAGCAACGCGGCAGCCTGAGTCACGGGATTGGTCATTGGCCGGTCCTTTCGGTGGTCAAAGCAGGTTCGGATAAATCGAGCGTGGGATGGCGCCAGACCTGGCAGGGCTTGCCCATCACTTCGCCTTCGCGCTCGAAGCTGGCCCCCATACGCTCGGCCAAGGCACGAGAGCGCGTGTTTTCATGCGCGATATAGCTGATGACGCCATTCAAACCCTGTTGGCGCGCAGCATAGTCGCGAGCTGCAAGGGCTGCCTCGAAAGCCAGACCTTTGCCTTCCGCCCCGTCCATCAGGGTCCAGCCGAGTTCGGGTTCGTCCCAGCCAGGTACATCAATGATGCCAACCGCGCCAACAAAGCGACCGCTGGAATTCTCGGTCAGATGCCAAAGGCCGTAGCCTTTCAGCGCCCAGTGACCCAGACGCGTTGCCAGAGAGCTCCAGCTGCCCACCTGATCCCGCGGACCGCCAACCATATGGCTGCGCTCGGATGCATAGAAGGCAGTCAACTCAGGCAAGTCATCCGCATGCGGGGCCCGCAGAACAAGGCGTTCAGTTTCGATGATCGGGATGGAGAACGTCGTCATGCGTATGCCTCCACTCCACCGTTCTCAAGGTCTGATGGAGCCGGATGCCGCCAAACCTGCATCTCGCCATAGGCCGGGTGTTTATAGATGCTGTCAAACCGCGCACCCAATCGATCGGCCACGGCTCTGCTCGCCAGATTGTCGGGGTCGATCAGAGAAATAGCAGTATCCCAGCCCAGTACGTCATAGGCATATGTCCGTGCTGCGAGCGCCGCCTCGGTCGCGTATCCTTTGCCTGTTGCGCTGCTCATCAGTGTCCAGCCGATTTCCGGCTCAGGCCAGCTATGCGGAAACCACAGCCCTACATGGCCGATGTATTTGCCGGCGCCTTTTTCCTCTACCGCCCAATACCCATAGCCGCGAAGGGTCCAGTGACCCAGCAGTAGGGCAAGTGTCCGCCATGTCTCATCCGCACGTTTGGGACCGCCGACGAATTTCGATGCGTCGCTGGCAAAGAATGCTTCCAGCGCGCTGAAATCGTCCTCGCACGGGGCGCGCAGGATCAGGCGTTCGGTTTCAAGCCGGGGGATATGAGGTGCAGCGGCGGTCATTTACTTCTTTTTGCCAAATCCGCTGAGGCCCGGAGGCAGGGCCATGCCTCCGCCCATTCCGGGCATCTTGCCACCCATCGCTTTGGCCGCCTGCTCCAGCGCCTTGGGGTCCATGCCTGCCGCCATGTCTTCTGGCGAGGGGCCGCCTTTGCCAAACATGCCCTTCATGGCCTGTTTCAGCATCTTGCCTTTGCCCATCTTGCCCATCTTCTTCATCATGTCCGACATCTGCCGGTGCATCTTGAGCAGCTTGTTGAGGTCGCTGACCTCCATACCCGAACCCGCCGCGATACGTTTCTTGCGGCTGGCTTGCAGCAGTTGCGGGTTGGCGCGTTCACGCTTGGTCATGGATTGGATCAAGGCGATCTGGCGCTTGAGCACCTTATCATCCATGCCCGATTCTTCGACCTGTTTGGCCATCTTGCCCATGCCGGGCATCATGCCCATCATGCCTTGCATGCCGCCCATCTGGATCATCTGTTCCAGCTGCATCTTCAGGTCGTTCATGTTGAACTGACCTTTGACCATGCGCTTCATCATGCGCTCGGTCTGTTCGATCTCCATTGTTTCCTGGGCCTTTTCGACCAAGGCAACGATGTCGCCCATTCCCAGAATACGTCCTGCAATCCGGTCCGGCTCGAACGTCTCAAGCGCGTCCATCTTTTCGCCCAAGCCCACAAAGCGGATCGGTTTGCCGGTGACCGCGCGCATCGACAGCGCCGCACCGCCGCGCCCATCGCCATCCATACGGGTCAGAACCACGCCCGAGATACCGACCTTGGCTTCGAATTCCTCGGCGACCTCAACGGCGACCTGACCGGTCAGACCGTCGACGACCAGCAGGGTTTCGCGCGGGTCGACCGCGTTGCGAACCTGCTCGACCTCGTTCATCAGCACTTCGTCGATGTGCAGACGGCCCGCAGTGTCGAGCATATAGACGTCATAACCACCCAGCGTCGCTTGCTGCTTGGCGCGTTTGGCGATGTCGACGGGCTTCTGTCCGGGAACAATCGGCAGCGTATCGACGCCGATCTGTGTGCCCAGAACGGCCAGCTGATCCATCGCCGCCGGGCGATAAACATCCAGCGAGGCCATCAGGACCTTCTTGCCCTCTTTCTCTTTCAGGCGTTTGGCCAGCTTACCGGTGGTTGTCGTCTTACCCGAACCCTGCAAACCGACCATCAGGATCGGGGCAGGCGGGTTGTCGATCTTGAGCGCACCGGGGTCTTGCTCACCGCGCAGCACGTCAACCAGCGTGTCATGCACGATCTTGACGACCTGCTGGCCGGGGGTGATCGACTTGGTCACCGCTTGTCCGGTGGCTTGGTCCTGCACCTTCTTTACGAACTCACGCGCGACCGGCAGCGAGACGTCAGCCTCAAGCAAGGCAACCCGTACTTCGCGCAGGGCGGTCTTGACGTCCTCTTCAGACAGCGCACCCTGTTTGGTCAGCCGGTCAAAGACGCCAGAGAGGCGTTCGGATAGATTTTCAAACATGCCTGCGGCCTCCTTAGCCGGTTATCTGGTGGCGCTTCTCAGATAAGAAACACCGGTTAAATACACAATTGCCCCCACGGGCGAAACTCGCTGGTGGGGGGCGATCCCTGAACGACTCAAGGGACCGGAAGATCAGACGCTTCCGGATGTTGGGCAGGGATTTAAGCTGAACGGCTAGCGGTGTCAACCTTGCGCGCAGGAAGCCAGTTATTGACCGCATCAACCAGCCGATGCGCGCCACGACCGTTCGAGAACGCTTCGACGATGGGATGACGTCCCGCGCTCATCCCCTTGTCCAATATTAGCACAGGGCGATAGAGGGTGGATGACCCCTTGTCGCTTCTAGATATCGTGCTTTCAATCTCCGCATGGGATAGGTTTGAAAGCACATGCTCGACAGTCTCATAGCCAAAAACGGACTGCCTGCGGATCATAATGCGGTCTTCCTTTCGGTCCAGGATGACCTGAACACGACGGACAAATGCGCAGAATGCTCCAAAACCCATTCCACCGCCGAACAGTGCAAAGAAGATGCCGAACAAGATGCCCTCACCGCCTTCGCTGGCCAAGAACAGGCCTGCGCCGACAAATGCCAGAATGAAGAAGACCAGCATGATGCCGATAAACCAAGGGGTACCGGAAAGGATCAACTGGTTAGAGGAATTGCGCGTCACTTTCATGGCGGCACGCTAGCACCCGTTTTGCGGTTTGTCTCGGCTTGAAATCGTACCCGTGTTGGGCGATGAGCGAGGCAGACAGGAGGTTCCCATGGACGCATCATCCGCTTTTCAAGACACATTGCCGCTCAGTTCCGATGGGCTGTTGGCGCAGCTGGATGCGTGGGGCCTGACCTATAGGCTGCATACCCACATCCCGCTGCGCACGGTTGAGGATGCGAAAGGCGTCGAAGACCAGTTTCTTGTGCCGGGTGAGCGTACCCTGCGCCTCAAGAACCTCTATCTGCGCGATAAGAAAAAGCGGAACTATCTGGTGACGCTGGAACAGAGCCGCGACATCGACCTCAAGGCGCTGGGCGCCGAGCTGGGTGTCGGCAGCCTGTCCTTTGGCTCGGCGGATCGGCTGTTGCAAAACCTCGGCATCCGCCCTGGGGCTGTCAGCCCGCTGGCGATGATCAACGGGGTGCAGAATGATGTACGCTTTTACATGGATGCTGCCGCACAACAGGCCGATGTGATCAACATGCATCCCTTGGTCAACGACCGCACAGTTGCCATCTCGCGCGCTGATTTGATGGCCTTCTTCGATCGGATTACATGCGCGGTGAACTGGCTGCCCTGATCAGGGCACTAACGCCTCCTCCAGGGCCGCGGCCACATGTGCAGCGGACGGGTTGATGAACAGATGCCCGTCAGCCTCGAACACAGGGTCGTCCAGATGATCGGGAAAGGCCAGCGGCAGTTCCGTACAGGCCAGAAGGATTGCGGTTCCGTGTTCGGCATGCCGGTTACAAAAGGCCAGCAGGCGCGCACGGGCGCTTTCTGACGCGCCGCCGTAGAAATCACCGTCGATCATCGCTTGCATCTTTGCAATTTCGCTTTCGGGCAGGCGGGCGTTTGCGCTGATGCCAATCTCGCCCAGCTTGTTGGCATAGTGCGTCGCCTGCATCGTTACCGTGGTGCCCAGAACCAGCGCGCGCGTGGCGTCTGTCGAGGCCGTAACCTCGGCGGTTGCATCGAAGATGCTGAGAATGGGCATCGTAACGCCCTGTCGGATTGCATGCAGCCGCGCGTGGGGTGTGTTCGAGGCGATAATCCCAAAGTCACAGCCAGCGGCTTCAAGAGTTAACAAAGCTTCCCGAAATACAGCATCAAATCCGGTCCAACTGCCCTCATCGCCAGCGACGCCGCGTAGGGCACGGGTTTTAGCCTGGGTCACGGACTCGATGGTCATGGGTGGGATGGGCAGAGTGGATCCATGTCCGCGCTGGGCGAAAAACCGCCCCGAGCCTTCGGCAATCGCGCGGTAATAATCAACGGTCGAGGCCCAGCCCACGCCGCCCAGAATGCCGATCTTTTTCATTGCGTGCGTCCAGTCTGCCCATTTGGTATCCAGGACAGACTGGACGCTTTCTGAGGTGAAGGTCAATCAGGCTGCCAGTTGCGAAACCGCATTTCGTGCATTGCTGAGAGAACCTTCGGCATCCAGCGCCAACTGGTCGGCGGCGACGATTTCGACGTCATGGATACCGATAAAGCCAAGTACATGCTTGGCATAGGAGGTGGCAAAATCGACATCAGACCCGACAGCTGTGCCACCCGACGCCACGGCTAAAACCGCGCGCTTTCCATCCAACAAGCCTTTTGGACCGCTTTCGGAATACGAAAAGGTCACTCCGACGCGGGCAATCAGGTCGATCCAGGCTTTGAACGCCGCGGGCACCGAGAAATTGTAGATCGGCAGGCCTATGACAAGCGTATCGGCCTGCTGCAGTTCGGTTACCAGCTCGTCAGACAGGGATAACTGGTCCTGTTGCATGGCACTGCGCTGATCGGCAGGGGTGAAATTTGCGCTGACCCAGGCTTCGGTCAGCAGCGGCAGGGGAGTGGCAAGGTCACGGCGAATTATGCGGTCAGCGCCCAGGTGATTGACGATGCGTGCCGACAGGTCACGAGTGGTCGAGCCTTCGCGGCGGGCCGATGCGTCGATATGCAGGATAGTTTTGGTCATGGTTCAATTTCCTTTGGTGTACAGGATGTGTCTTGGCCCGATATGAGCGTTGCGCGAGCGAACAAAACTCTGGTAAGTCAACAGGGTCTGTTAGAATTTGCACAATGGAAAACCGCAGTGGACAACTGGGACGAGGTAAGAACCGCCTATCAGGTGGCGCGTATGGGAACGGTCAGTGGCGCGGCGGAGGTCCTGGGTGTGCATCATGCCACCGTCATTCGCCACATTGATGCAATTGAGGCCCGGCTGGCGGTCAAGCTGTTCCAGCGCCATGCGCGCGGCTATACCCCGACAGAAGCCGGAGAGGACCTGTTGCGTGTGGCACAGGCGACTGAGGATCAGTTCAATCAACTGATCGGCCGGATGAAGGGTCGGGGTGATGACGTGTCGGGCGAGTTGGTCGTGACGTCGCTGTCCTCTCTGGCGTCTTTGGTGGTGCCGGTTCTTGCCGAGTTTCAGCGACGGCACCCTGAACTGATCGTCCGGTATCTGACCGGTGATCGGCTGTTTCGTCTGGAATATGGCGAGGCGCACGTGGCGATCCGTGCCGGGTCAGCGCCTGATCAGCCCGACAACGTGGTTCAGTCCTTTATGAAGCAAGAGGTCGGGTTATACGCCAGCACCGATTATGTCGCGCTGCACGGCAAGCCTGGCAGCCTGGATGACTTTGCGGATCATTCTTTCATCAGTACCGATGACGAAAACAGCCGAGCGCCGTTTTCCCGCTGGTTGCGCCAGACCGTGCCAGCCGAGCGCATCACCTTCCGTTGTACCAACAACTTCTGTATCCGCGAGGCGGTCCTGTCCGGCGCGGGTATCGGTTTCATGCCACGTTGGTCAGCTGCAGGAGATCCGAATCTGGTCGAAGTGATCGACCCGATGCCGGAGTGGTTTGGTGATCTGTGGCTTGTTACCCATGTGGATCTGCATCGCACGACCAAGGTGCAGGCCTTTCTGACCTATCTGAAAGAGCAATCCAAGAGCTGGGCAAAATGAGTCAACAGGCGCGTGGCCATCTGGCCATGCTGATTTTTTCGGCCCTGGTTGCAGGGAGTTTCTCGCTGGGGTCACTGATCGCCAATCAGATCGCGCCCGAAGCCATTACCGCGGCCCGGTTCGGCATCGCATCCGTGGTGATTGGGGGTGCCGCCCTTATGACCACCGGTCTGCCGCGCAGCGCGGCACAAGCCCCGTGGCGCTATTTGGTTCTGGGCGGAGTATTCGCGGCCTATTTCGTGTTGATGTTCTACGGGTTGAAAACTGCACCGCCTGTCAACGCGGCAGCGGTCTTTACGCTGACTCCGGTTATGGCCGCATTCGCCGGTTGGATCTTGTTGCGCCAGATCACCACACCAAGGATGGCGCTTGCACTGACCCTTGGGGCAGTCGGCGCGCTGTGGGTGATCTTTCGCGCCGATTGGCAAGCCGTGCGCGCGTTCGATATCGGGCAGGGGGAAATCATCTATTTCTGGGGCTGTGTCGCGCATGCTTTGTATACCCCCCTTGTACGCAAGCTGAACCGTGGAGAGCCTGCAGTGGTGTTTACCTTTGGTACGCTTCTGGCGGGATGCCTGATGCTGACGATCTACGGCTGGTCCGAGATCCGTGCTACCGACTGGACGAACCTGCCAGCAATCGTCTGGGTGGGTTTGATTTATGTTTCGGTCTTTGCAACCGCGGCAAGTTTCGTGCTGGTTCAGTATTCAACGCTGCGCCTGCCATCGGCAAAGGTGATGGCTTATACTTATCTGGTTCCCAGTTGGGTCATTCTGTGGGAAATCTCTCTGGGGCAGCAGGCGGTTGGCCCTGTCGTCTATTTTGGTGCCGGTCTGACGATCCTGGCCCTGGTTTTGCTGCTGAAATCCGAGGAGGGCAAACCCGCGCGTCCTTTGCCGCAAGCTGATTGAACTTGTGAAACGACCAAATTGTGTCAGGCTTGGTCCTAGACCAGAATATGAAACGTCCAAGGGGACGACATGAAACCAGTTCTTTCCATAATGATATTGGTGGCTTGCGGCGCCTGTGCCGGGTCATCTGAAACGGATTTACAAGCCAGTTGCGAGGCGCTGGTCGCAGCCGAAACTGGAACGCGGCCCGGGGATGTTCGGGCATTGTCCACCGATACCGAACCGGGCGGGTCGGTCACGACGGTTTCCGTTACCGGGGCCCAGGCCCCGTGGTTGTGTCGGGCGGACCCTTCGGGGGTCGTGACCGGTGTTGAATACAGTCAGGAAGGCTAGCCCGTTTCAATGTTTGACCAAGCGGGCGACGGTGTTGAGGCAGATCAAGGCCTGGCACCCTCTGATTTCTCTATGCTTCAGGCCAAGGAGGAACGTCCCATGTACAGTCATATCATGATCCCGGTTGATCTTCATCTGCCACCCGAGGTGCGCAAGGCCGCCAAAGTTGCAGCAGCTATAGCCGAATGGCAGGGGGCCAAGATTACTTTGGTCAGTGTCACCGGCACCCAACCGGGTGACCCTGTTCAGTCAGATGCTGCGATTGACAAGAACCTACGTGATTTTGCCAAACAGTTGGCTGAAAGCAGCGGGACTGAAGTGGCGTATCGCAATATCCATTCGGTTGATGTCGCCGCCGAAGTTGACGGTGACTTGACACGGACTGCCGAAGAAATCGAAGCTGACCTTATCGTCGTCGGCACCCATGCGCCGCGTATTACCGACTATATATTCTCGAGCCATGCGGGGTATTTGGCGAAACATGCCAGTGTCTCTGTTTTTGTAGTCAGGTAGGCGGATCATTCCTCGGCTGCGGGCAGTTCAACCTCAAGAAATCGTTCGAACGCGTCCAGATTGACCGGCTCGAACTGCCCGAACCCTTGCATCCAGACGGATGCGGATCGCAGCGCGTCAGGCTCCAGCTTGCACCACTTCACCCGTCCGCGCTTTTCTTGGCTGATCAGACCGGCTCTGGTCAGGATCACCAGGTGTTTTGAAATCGCGGCAAGCGACATCTCGAACGGTTCGGCGACATCCGTCACAGCCATGTCATCCTCCAGCAGCATCGCAAGGATGGCGCGGCGTGTGGGGTCGGCAAGGGCCGCAAAAACGGTATCGAGATCGTTGGACATACTCCTTTCCTAAAGCGCAAGAACCGGTTTGACAATTTTCGGTATGAGGTCACTGTGCCCCGGCATGTGTTTCGGGGGTTGGGATGTCACTAAAATACTGGCTGGTGATTTGTATTCTTGGCATCGGCTGGGGCATGTCCTTCATGTTTAATGCCATTTTGCTGCGGGAACTTGGGCCGCTTTCGGTGTCGATGGGACGGGTTGCATTTGGGGCGCTGGGGTGCTGGGTCTATGTGATCGGGGCGCGATTGCCAGTCAATCTGACACTGGCACGTGCGTTTGGGTTGTTGGGATTTGGTGCGCTCAGCTATGCCGCGCCCTTTGCCTTCTATGCGCTTGGGCAACAGCATATCGCTTCGGGTGTGGCAGGGATCGTCAATGCAACGACACCGGCCTTTGCCGTCATTGTTTCGCATTTCTGGCCCGGAAGCGAACGTGCCACCCTGTTAAAGTCTCTGGGCGTGGTTTGCGGCTTCACCGGTATCGTTGCGCTGTCCCTGCCTGTACTGGGCGGTGGCGCGTCGTCCGAATTTTGGGCGATCCTTCTGACACTTTGCGCACCGATCTGCTATGCGTTCTCAGTCAACATCGCGCGGGCCTTCCGGGATATGCAGCCTGTGGTTCTGACCGCCCTTGCATTGACGGGTGCTACGCTGGCCATCACGCCCTTGGCGCTTTGGCAAGAAGGACTACCCCATATAACCCGGGCCGAGACTTGGGCCTCGCTGGCGATGATTGGGTTTGTGCTGACATCCGCCGCCTTTATCGCGTTCTACTGGCTGCTGCCCAAAGTTGGCCCGACCAATATCTCGACAGTGACATTGATTGCGCCTGTTTCAGCGCTGGTGCTTGGAACATGGGTGCTGGGGGAAACCCTGCGGCCCGAGCATCTACTGGGAATGGCAGCGATCTTCGCCGGTCTGCTGCTGATCGACGGGCGCGTGATCAGACGTATCTGGCAGGGGGTGTCGGGCAAAGATCAACCAAAAGGTTGAATATGCGGATTCCGTACCTTTGTACCCGCTTCCTGTGGTTCGGGCTGATCACGCCTATGCTGACTCAGAATAAATACCTTTAAAAACAACAGAGTAAAGTGCGGCAATTCGAGCTGCCAACGCCGTTGACTCTGCGCTCTCCGCCCCTTAGCACCGTGCCCAAGACTGTACGAGGGAAACGCCCGTGACTGATGATGACCAAAAGCAGCGTATGGCGCAGCTTGAGGCTAAGATCACGGCGGCGAAAAAGGCCAAGTCAAAGCCTGAGGCCCGTGCGGACGCCGATTATTCGGGAGGCGAGCTTGCCTGGCGGATGGTCATCGAAATGGTATCCGGTCTGGGGATCGGATTTGGCATCGGATACGGGCTGGACAGCCTGTTCGGGACAATCCCGATCTTTCTGGTGCTGTTCACATTGCTGGGTCTGGTCGCCGGGGTAAAGGTTATGCTCCGCAGCGCACAACAGGCGCAAGAGAAACAGATGGCCGACAAGGCCGACGAAGACGAGAGGGACTGAACGTGGCAACCGAGACCACCGCAGCAGAAGGCAGCAGCCTGGTTTTCCATCCGATGGATCAGTTCATCGTCAAACCGCTTTTTGGCGACGGTGCGATTGCTTGGTACACGCCCACTAACGTCACTCTGTGGCTGTTTTTCGCAATTCTCGCCGTGATCGGCCTGCTGGTGCTCAGCACGTCCAAGCGCGCCATTGTCCCGACGCGCATGCAGTCGGTGGCCGAACTGGCCTATGGCTTTATCTACAAGATGCTTGAAGACATCTGCGGCAAGGATGGCGTCAAATACTTCCCCTATGTCATGACCCTGTTCATGTTCATCGTGACCGCGAACTTCCTGGGTCTGATCCCGACCTCGTTCACAACTACATCGCATTTCGCCGTGACCATCCCACTGGCGCTGGCCGTGTTCCTGACTGTGACCATTCTGGGTTTTGTCAAGAACGGCGCCGGATTCCTGGGCCTGTTCTGGGTCTCCAGCGCGCCGCTGGCGCTGCGCCCGATCCTGGCGATTATCGAGCTGATCTCGTATTTCGTTCGCCCGGTCAGCCACTCTATTCGTCTTGCCGGTAACGTCATGGCAGGCCACGCGGTTATCAAGGTTTTCGCAGGCTTTGCCGCGATTGCAGTGATCTCGCCTGTGTCCGTTCTGGCGATCACCGCAATGTACGGTCTTGAGGTCCTAGTGGCCTTTATCCAGGCCTACGTATTCACCATTCTGACCTGTGTATATCTGAAGGATGCACTGCATCCGTCGCACTAAGGTCCGATACCCAAACATCGAAACTTCCAATTCGTAAGGAGAAACATCATGGAAGGCGATCTCGCACACATCGGCGCAGGCCTGGCAGCAATCGGTTCCGGCGCAGCCGCAATCGGGGTGGGCAACGTAGCAGGCAACTTCCTGGCTGGCGCTCTGCGCAACCCTTCGGCGGCTGCTTCGCAGACCGCAACCCTGTTCATCGGTATCGCATTTGCAGAAGCCCTGGGGATCTTTGCATTCCTAGTTTCGCTGCTGCTGATGTTCGCCGTCTAATCTGCGGAACCTGATCCTTACGCGCAGGTGGGCCCAAGCCATAGCGGCCCGCCTGTTGTAAAGACAACGTTCCGACGGAGGACATCATGGCGACAGAACCCGTATACGAAGAGGTGGCTGGCACCTGCGTTGACTCTCATGGGTCGGCGATTGGTATGCCTCAGCTTTGCTTCGATTGGTTCCCCAACCAGATTTTCTGGCTGGTCATCACGCTGGTCGTCATCTTTCTGGTCCTGTCCCGCGTGGCTCTGCCCCGCATCGCGGCAATCCTGGCGGAACGTCAGGGGACCATTACAAATGACCTGGCTGCGGCCGAAGATCTAAAGGCCAAAGCGGTCGAGGCTGAAGAGGCCTATAACAAGGCGCTGGCCGATGCCCGTTCTGAGGCACAGCGTATCGCTGCCGAAGCACGCGCCGAAATCCAGTCTGGTCTGGATGACGCGGTTGCCAAGGCAGATGCTGAAATCGCTGCAAAAGCGGCTGAATCGGAAAAGGCTATTGCCGACATCCGTGCAGGTGCGCTGGAAAGCATTCAAATCGTTGCCAAGGATACGGCAGTAGAACTAGTTACCGCTCTGGGTGGCGAGGCTGATGCCAAAACCATCAACGGTGCGGTTGACGCGCAGACAAAAGGATAAGTGACATGCGGAACACTCTTGCCCTTATCCTGACATTTGCTGCCGCCAGCCCCGCGCTGGCCGCAAGTGGCCCGTTTTTCTCGCTTGGCAACACCGACTTTGTGGTTCTGCTGGGCTTCATCGTTTTCATCGCAGTCCTGTTCTACTTCAAGGTCCCGGGCATGATCGGTGGAGCGCTGGATAAGCGTGCCGAAGGCATCAAGTCCGAACTGGACGAAGCTCGCGCCCTGCATGAAGAAGCGCGTAGCCTGCTTGCCTCGTACGAGCGCAAGCAACGCGAGGTTCAGGGTCAGGCGGATGCCATCGTGGCCGCCGCAAAGGAAGATGCGGTTCTGGCAGCTGAGCAAGCCAAGGTCGATCTGGAGAAATCCATCGCGCGCCGTCTGGCGACCGCGCAGGACCAGATTGCATCGGCTGAAGCGTCGGCTGTCAAGGAAGTCCGCGATCAGGCCATCACCGTTGCTATTTCTGCAGCCAATGCTGTGCTGGCCAAGCAGATGACCGCCACGCAGGCCAACAAGTTGATCGACGCATCCATTGCGGATGTGAACGAAAGGCTTCACTAAGACAATTCCGGCCCGGCAGCACATCTGCCGGGTCCGGACATTGGGCTGCGAATCTCGCGCCCCGCTTCCCGATTTGACCGGGGACCGATTGTCTGCGTTACATATTCGGAAACACTCCAACCAAATTTAGCGCCCGTGCGACGGCATATGCCGAAACCGGACTGGATAAGAGCCCTTTATGACCGAATTGCCGACGATCAGTGTCGTTATTCCCAACCTGAACTGCGTCGATTTCATCGAACGGACAATCCTCTCTGTGCTCGAGCAGGAATATCCCAAGCTGGACCTGATCCTGTCGGACGGCGGTAGCACCGATGGTTCGATGGAGGTGGTCGAAAAGTACCGCGATTCGTTTTCACATATCATCTCGGGCCCGGATACCGGGCAGGCCAACGCTGTAAACAAAGGCTTTGCAGTGGCCACGGGCGACGTAATGGGTTGGATCAATTCGGACGATGTTCTTATTCCCGGCGGCCTTGCCACGGTAGGATCGCTGTTTGCGTTGAACAAAAACATGAATTGGATGACCGGGCGGGTCACGTGCATTGACGAAGAAGACAATGTCCTGACTGTACGGCGCCCAAAGCCTGTTTCACGGGTAAGACTGCTTGCCGGGGATTATCAGTGGGTTCAGCAGGAATCGACCTATTGGCGGCGTGACCTTTGGGATCAGGTCGGGGGCCAACTAAACGAGAACCTCAAGCTTGCCGTCGACGGAGAGTTATGGCTGCGGTTTTCGCGACATACCGATTTGGTGCCCGTGCATGCTCAGGTCGGGGCTTTCCGGTTCCGCAAGGGCCAGCGGTCCGAAGCGGCTGAGGCTTACCATGCGGAAATGCTTCAGGCGATTGAGGTCGAGCGTCAGGCGCAGAGCCGGTCGGATGACCTGATCGGGGCGATATTGGACACGCCGTTGGAATTGCGCTCTCGGACCGAAGCTGAAGGGTTGTTTCCGTCGCTGTCCAGTCAGGACCCGAAGGCAATGAAACGGCCAAATTTGTGGGTTCACAGTCTTAAGCGGCGGTTGAGCGGAATTTAAACCTCAAGGCCCTGCTGTTTCTCCCGCCTGCTGGTCCACCACACATAGGCCGCCAGGAGAGTGATTGCGATTTCGATCTTGAAGGTCCAATGGCTTAGAAAAGATAAAATCCAATGAGAATGCGTGGCCTGAACAATCACCAGCGGGTGGGTGAATTCGGAAATTGGCCAAGCCCATGCCACTTCGCCAACAATCGAATCCAAGGTCATATGCACCAGACCCCCGGCGCCGAAGGCTGCAGTAATGAGACCTGCGCGCGGGAATCTTAGCCGCAGCAGCAGGCCGAGCGTCAGGATGCCGAGCCAGAGCAGAGGGCGGTGTGTGAGGTATTCGTGATGGTGGTGGCTGCGATTGTCTACGAAATAGAACCACAGCAAATCGATATCCGGGGCGATGGAACCAATCATCGCAGCGGCAAACGCAGCTTTATCCAATCCGGGCGTCGCAGTGCGAAAGACCAGATACGCACCAGGTAGGTGCCCAATGAACATCAGTGCTGTCCTGTCTCATGGTCCAGGCGCTGCTGCGCAATGGCTTCGTTCCGCAGGGCTTTCTGGTGGTCTTCCATGCAGATGCGAACAAAGCCCAGATGCTCCTGGACTGCAACGCGCGCCGCCTCAGGGTCGCGAGCCTGCAGCGCTGAATTGATTTCCCGGTGCTGATCCAGAATGGCGTCTCGCGTCGTACGCTGCCGGAACATCATCTGCCGATTGTAGAAGACACCCTGTCGTAGCAGGTCAAACATCGACCGCATCATATGCAGCATGACCACGTTGTGACTGGCTTCAATGATGGCCATGTGGAACTGCGCATCCAGATGGGCCTCTTCCTCGGCCGCATTGCGGGCATGGGCGGCTTCCATCTTGTCAAAGATCGCCTGTACGACCTTCAGGTCGCTTTCCGACCCCAGTCTTGCCGCGCGTTCTGCTGCAAGCCCTTCCATGTCCCGGCGGAAGGACAGATAGTCGAAAACCGCCTCGTCATGGCTGCTGAACAACCGGATCAGAGCCGGTGAAAAAGCCGAACCTAAGACTTCGGCAACATAGATTCCTGACCCCGCCTTGGCTGTCAGCAAACCCTGATGCTGAAGATCAGAGATCGCTTCGCGCAGTGAGGGGCGTGAAACGCCCAGACGGTCGGCCAGTTCCCGTTCTGCAGGCAAACGTTCGCCGGGTCGCAGGATCCCGCGCAGAATCAGCAACTCGATTTGTTTGACCACCGCAATGGACAGCTTTTCAGTTTGGATCTTTTGGAAGGGCATGGCGGCGCGTTTTCGAAATTGGTCAATTCATATGACCACGTATCCGGGCCTGGTTCAAGCAGGGGGGTGGAGTTGAATTTAGGTCAGCAATATTGACATTATAAAATTTGCACCTAGGGTGGGTCGCAACAGGGCAGGAGGAGGCCAAGGATGACCCAGAATCTGTTTGCAACGCGCGCGTCCCGGATGAAAGCATCGGAAATTCGCGAGTTGTTGAAACTTCTTGATCAGCCGGGAATCATCTCGTTCGCCGGCGGCATCCCAGACCCAAACCTGTTTCCCACCGAGGCCTTTGCCCAAGCTTGTCAGGCCGCTTTGAATGCTGGGCCGCAGGCGCTGCAATATTCAGTCAGCGAGGGCTATGGTCCATTGCGCGAATGGCTTGTGCAGCATATGCGCGAGATCGGCGTCGATTGTAGTGTCGATAACATCCTGATCACCTCGGGATCGCAACAGGCCTTGGATTATCTGGGCAAGCTCTATTTGTCGCCAGGGGATACTGCGTTGATCGGCTGGCCGACCTATCTGGGGGCGATCAACGCCTTTGATGCCTACGAGCCCCGGTTCGACCGTCTTATGCTTAATGGCAATAGAGGTGCCGCCGAATATTCCGAAGCTGCTGGCGAGGGCGCAGTCAAATTCGCTTATCTGTCGCCTGATTTCGCAAATCCAACCGGTGAGACCGTTGACCTACGTGGTCGAGAATACCTGCTGGATCTTGCCGATGATCTGAATATCGCAGTGATTGAGGACGGCGCCTATCAGGCTCTGCGCTATGAAGGAGATGCCATCCCTCCGGTTTTGTCGTTAGAACAGGCGCGAAAAGGGTCGATCGAGGCCTGCCGTACGATCTATTGCGGTAGCTTCTCGAAAACGCTGTCTCCCGGTTTGCGCGTTGGCTGGGTGGTGGCCGCCAAGCCCATTATCTCGCAACTGGTGTTGGTCAAGCAAGCGGCGGATTTGCATTCGCCCACATTGAACCAGATGGCGGTTGAGCAGGTTGCGCGCACGCATTTTGCCACGCATATCCCATTGTTGCGCAAGGCCTATGGTGCCAGGCGCGACGCGATGCTGGAGGCGTTACAACAGAACATGCCCGATGGCGTTCAGTGGACGCATCCCCAGGGTGGCATGTTCATCTGGGTGACTCTGCCTACTGGTATGAACGGGGCAGACCTGCTGGCCCGTGCGCTCGACACAGTGAAACTGGCCTTTGTGCCGGGCCGGGCCTTTTTCGCGGACGGTTCGGGCGCCAATACGATCCGGTTGAGTTTCTCGAACTCGGATGAGGATACGATCCGCGAAGGTATTCGCCGCTTGGGGATAGTACTTAGGGCCTGAGCGAAGGAAAGGTTCTGTTAACCAGTTTTGGCAATGATGCGGATATGATCCGGATTTTGTCTTTTCTGATGCTGGCAGCATGCTCGGCTGGGACCCCTCACTTTCGCGATGTTCAGGCGAAGCGTATCGCTGTGAATGGCAGCGTATTTGATGTTCGCGTGCGCGGAGATCTGGCCGAAGCCGTTCGGGTCAATTCGCAATACGCTCCGCGTCTTGGCCCGATCCGCGAACGAGCGGCCATGGCGATGGCTCAGGTCTCGGGGTGCCCGATACTGGATGTCCTGGGCGACGCGGCCGTGACCGTTGGGGTTTTGGGTTGTGACCGCGCAATGGGCAAGCAGTTGCTGCTGACGGCGGTTTCGGTCCCGAATTACGAATGCATTGATACCGGGCTGTTTCATGACCTTGGTGACGGCGACGGCTATCAGGTCTTTGAGTGTACAGCCTACTGAATCGTGCTTTTTCTTGCGGATTTAGGCAAGATGTTGTGGATAAGTGGGCCATATATCCCATATCCTGCGCGACTCCGTTGACTCACCCCCAATCCGTTGCGCAGACTTCGAAGGTATAGGAATCACGGGACCCATTGCCTTTGCGCTTTAGCAAACTCAAACTCACCGGCTTCAAAAGCTTTGTTGATCCGACCGATTTGATTATCGCGGATGGGTTGACCGGTGTTGTGGGGCCTAATGGTTGTGGCAAATCCAATCTGCTGGAAGCTCTGCGTTGGGTGATGGGGGAAAACCGACCCAAATCCATGCGCGGTGGCGCGATGGAAGATGTGATTTTCGCCGGGGCCGCCACGCGGCCGGCCCGCAATTTTGCCGAAGTTGTGTTGACCATGGACAACTCCGAGCGGCTCGCGCCCTCGGGTTTCAATGACAGCGACCAGCTTGAGATTGTCCGCCGCATCACCCGAGATGTCGGCAGCGCCTATAAGACCAATGGCAAGGATGTGCGGGCGCGTGATGTGCAGATGTTGTTCGCCGACGCGTCAACGGGTGCACATTCTCCGGCGCTGGTCGGACAGAACCGCATTGCCGAACTGATTAACGCCAAACCCCGCTCTCGCCGCCGCATTCTGGAAGAGGCGGCCGGAATTTCGGGCCTCTATCAGCGCCGACACGAGGCCGAGTTGAAGCTGAAGGGTACCGAGGCCAACCTGACCCGTGTGGATGACGTGCTGGAACAACTGGGCGGACAGCTGGCGCAGCTGGCCCGTCAGGCGCGTCAGGCCGCCCGCTATCGCGAAATCGGAGAGCAGCTGCGCCAAGCCGAAGGCATGTTGCTCTATCGTCGCTGGAAAGAGGCCGACATGGCCCGCCAGCAGGCCGAGGAAAAGCTGCGCGAACGCCTGACCGAGGCGTCGCGCGCCGAAGCTGAAGCACGCTCTGCCGTCGCCAATCGGGCCGAAATCGAAGAAACCCTGCCGCCCCTGCGCGAGGAAGAGGCCATTGCCGCCGCCGTCCTGCAGCGCCAACAGGTGCAGCGGGATCAGCTGTCGGATCAGGAAACCCGCGCCCGTCAGACGATTGAAACATTGACTAATCGCATTCAGCAGCTTGGTAACGATATCGAGCGCGAGGCCGGGCTGAACCGCGATGCGGGGCAGATGATCGAACGGCTGGAATGGGAAGCTCGTGAATTGGCCAAAGCTGCCGATGGCCACGACGAAAAAGTCGCCGAGGCCGCCGAGGTCGCGCGCGAAGCGGCCGCTGTCCTGCAAGACCGCGAAGACCACTTGTCACAAGAGACTGAGGATATGGCGCGTCTGGTTGCGCGCCACCAGTCCGGCCAGCGATTGGTCGACGACAGCCGCAAAACGCTGGCCAGGTCGGAAGGTGAAGAGGAAAAGGCCCGCGCAGCGGTGGATGAGGCGAAAACAGCCCTGACCCGCGCCGCCGAGGCATTTGAGGCAGCGCAAGAGGGTGAAGAAGAGGCTCGCGAGGCCTCTGAAGCCGCCGAAGAGGCACTGGCCGCCGCTGACGAGTTACGCAATGAAACCCAGGGCCGCGAGGCCGAGGCCCGTGCGAAAAGATCCGAAGCTGAAGGTGAGCTGGGTGCGATCCGCGCCGAGACCACAGCTCTGGCCAAGCTGGTTGAACGGGATACCGCAGAAGGCGGGCAGGTGCTCGACATGCTGCGTGTGGCTCCGGGTTATGAAAAGGCATTGGGCGCTGCGCTTGCGGATGATCTGAGGGCACCCTTGGTCGAGGGCGACGGGCCATCAGGCTGGGTACCGGTTGCTGGCTATGATGCCGATCAATCGCTGCCCAATGGGGCCGAGCCGCTGGCCTTGCATGTATCCGGTCCTGATCGCCTCAGCCGCCGGATCGCGCAGATCGGTTTGGTTGACGCGGATCAGGGCGCACGCTTGCAAGCCTCGCTTAAACCCGGTCAACGGCTGGTTTCGCGTTCGGGCGACCTGTGGCGGTGGGACGGATTCCGTGCCTGGGCCGAGGATGCGCCAAGTGCGGCCGCCCTGCGGCTTGAACAGCTCAACAAACTTGAGGCACTGAAACAGGAACTGGCCAGGACCGAGGCGCAGGCCGACGGGGCCCGCGCCGCGCACGAGACGCTGTCGCAACAACTGGCCGACGTGACCGAGGCTGACCGCCGCGCCCGCGAGGCACGCCGCGCCGCCGATCAGCGCATGGCTGAAACCGCGCGTCTG
Source organism: Ruegeria faecimaris (assembly GCF_900182615.1). Taxonomy (GTDB): domain Bacteria; phylum Pseudomonadota; class Alphaproteobacteria; order Rhodobacterales; family Rhodobacteraceae; genus Ruegeria; species Ruegeria faecimaris. The sequence continues at coordinate 51,083 of NZ_FXTE01000013.1, forward strand.
CTCAGCAGGGCCGAGGCCGATCGCAATCTGGCGCAGGGCAGGCTGGAAACGCTGGCGCTTGCCGTTGATCGCCACAAAGAGGATGCGATGTCCGCCCGCGCCCAACTGCGCGAGGCCGAGGGCGCCTTAACCGGTCTGGGCAATCTCGACAATGCCCGCGCGCAGGTCGAAGACATCAAACAGACGGTCGAGGCGGCGCGGATCACGATGCTGACTCACCGCTCGTCCCATGACGAGCTGCGCCGCGAGGGCGAGGCCCGTACCCGCCGTACACAAGAGGTCACCAAGGACCTCAGCGGTTGGCGGCACCGCCTGGACAGCGCCGAAAAGCGGATCTCGGAACTGGCCGAGCGCAAGGAAAGTTCCGAGGAAGAGCTATCCGAAGCGATGGCTGCTCCGGGCGAAATCGCCGAGGCGCGTGAAGAGTTGAACGAATTAATCGAAACTGCCGAAGCCCGCCGGGCCGAGGCCGCCGACAAGCTGGCTGCCGCCGAGTCCCGCCAGCGAGAGATTGTGCTGGCTGAGCGCGAAGCGGAACGTTTGGCTTCGGAAGCGCGCGAAAGCCGTGCCGCCGCTGAGGCGCGCTGTGATGCCGCCAAAGAGGCCGTATCGGCAGCGGCCGAGCGTATCGCTGAGGATCAACAGCTAACCCCGAACCAGTTGCTGAACCAGCTGGATGTGAATCCCGACCAGATGCCAGCTGCTGATGCTCTTGAGGCCGAGGTCAACCGCCACAAACGCCAGCGCGATGCGATGGGCGCGGTAAACCTGCGTGCCGAAGAGGACAGCAAAGATGTTCAGGAAGAATTCGACACGCTGAACGGCGAAAAGGCCGATCTCGAAGAGGCGATCAAAGCGCTGCGCAGCGGCATCTCCAGCCTCAACCGCGAAGGACGCGAACGGCTACTGACCGCGTTTGAACAGGTGAATTCGAACTTCGCCATGTTGTTCAAGCATCTCTTTGGTGGTGGCGAGGCCAATCTGGTCATGGTCGAAAGCGACGACCCTCTGGATGCCGGCCTTGAAATCATGTGCCAGCCGCCGGGCAAGAAATTGTCGACGCTCAGCCTGCTTTCGGGCGGTGAACAGACCCTGACCGCGACGGCCCTGATCTTTGGCGTCTTTCTGGCGAACCCGGCTCCGATCTGTGTTCTGGACGAGGTCGATGCGCCGCTGGATGATGCCAACGTGACCCGGTTCTGCGACCTTCTGGACGAGATGTGCCGCCAGACCGACACACGGTTCCTGATCATCACCCACCACGCGGTGACCATGGCGCGGATGGATCGTCTGTTCGGCGTCACCATGCAAGAACAGGGTGTCAGCCAGCTGGTCTCGGTTGATCTGAAGAAAGCCGAACAGATGGTCGCCTGACCTCTCACTGCAACGTTATGAGCGGTTTCGTAAGAATTGGGTTAGGCTGCTGCCATGACCCGTTTCCTGATCATCGCCCTACTGACTGCTACCCCTTTAGGGGCCGCGGAATGGACGACCAAGCCCGATGACCTCCCTCTGACCCAACAAGAGTTGACGGCGCTGGCGGGTCGGACGCTGACCTTTTATGATGACGGGCAGTCGCGATACTCGGCTGGCGGGGCCTATTCCTATACCTATGCCAACGGAGAATCCGCGTTCGGAACCTATTCCATCGCGGAGGATGGCAGTATCTGCGTGCAATACAGAAACGGGTTCGGTCGATGTGATCTTTATGTCCTGAGTGCTGGACGCCTGATCCTGATCACGGAAAAGGGAGAGCGTTTCCCGGTACGGCCCGAGTGACATTCAAGAAACCGCGGCATCTGTTGAAAATGATCTGAAAATTTGGATCTTTGGTGGTCATTTAATCGTAATATTTCAAAATTAGATGGGGATCAGGGGCGAATTCTCACCCCGCGTTGTTGTAAGTTCCCGTATCAACAACGGATCAAAAGAGGCGGGTCGATGTGCAGATTTCTGGCTTGGGCGGGTGCGAAACGGTTTCTGGACGAACTTGTCATGGACCAGGAACAGTCGCTGGTGCATCAAAGCAGAAACGCCCTGATTGGCAAAACGCCGATCAACGCGGATGGTTTTGGGTTGGCCTGGTATTCCGGGCGCGAAACGCCGTGTTTTTACAAAGACACCAACCCGGCTTGGTCGGATGCCAACTTGAAACAGTTGACCCATCACACGAAATCGCACCTGTTCCTGGCGCATGTACGTGCCTCAACTGGGACTGCCACGTCGCGGAACAACTGCCATCCTTTTGGCTGTGGTAAGTGGAGCTTTATGCATAACGGGCAGGCAGGTGGCCATGACCGTATCCGCCAACAGCTTGACGGGATGATACCGGGCCACCTGTACGATCATCGCCTTGGCGCAACTGAAAGCGAGGCGATTTTTCTGATTGCCCATGGCGAAGGGTTGGACGCCGAACCCATCGCCGCGATGGAGCGTGCGGTGCACCGTGTCGAAGTGCTTGCCCGCGCCAAAGGAAGCCTACCCCATATGCGCTTTGCCGCCTGCTGGTCCGATGGAGATCGCCTGTTTGCTGCGCGCTATGCCTCGGACCGTTTCGCACCCAGCCTGCATTACAGGCCCTGCGATGATGGGATCATTATCGCGTCTGAGCCGCTGGATGCGAAGAATGGCGATTGGGCCGAGATCCCGGCAAATACCGCCATCGAGACACGCGGCGATAGGCTGCAGATGCATGTGTTTGAGCCGAACGGGCGATCTTTGGACGCCGAAGTCGCCTAGATCGCCGTATCGAAGAGCGACTAGAGCCGGTTCAACAACTCAGCCGTTGGCCAGGCATCCGCAGGCAGGCCTAGTCGTGCTTGCTCTGACTGGACAGCCGCGCGGGTCCCTGCGCCCAGAATCCCGTCGATCTTGCCCACATTATGGCCGCGCGCGTGCAGCTTGCTTTGCAGCTGCTTCATCTGTGCACCAGATAAGCCTTGGGCCGCGTTGCCCGCGTCATAGACCTGTGCCCCTTCAAGCCGGGTGCCGAAATAGGCTGCGGTCAGCACATAGACAAAGCTCTGGTTCCATTCGAAATACACATCAAAATTTGGATAGGCCAGAAAGGCAGGCCCGTTATGCCCTTGCGGTAGGATCAGCGAGGCGGGCAGGTTGGTGAGGGACCCGTTGCGTGCCTGAACGCCCATCGCCTGCCAGTCAGAAACCGAACGCGGTTTGCCCGGGCCCGATAGCGACCAATCTATCCGTGCGGGTACAGTGACCTCTTGCAGCCAAGGCTGCCCCGGTTGCCAGCCCAGATGCGACAGCATCTTGGCGCCCGACATAAGCGCATCGGGCGCAGAGGTCTTTAGCGAAACCTTGCCGTCACCATCGCCATCGACCCCGTTTTCCAGAATGTCTCGGGGCAGCATCTGTACCATTCCAATCTCGCCAGCCCAAGCACCTGACGTGCGGGCCGGGTCGAAATTTCCCCGGCTGTACAGCTCAATCGCGGCGAACACCTGAGGCCGGAACAATTCTGGACGACGGCAATCATGCGCCAGCGTCACCAGCGCGTTGCGGGTGTTGAAATCCCCCTGAAACGCCCCGTAATCCGTTTCGAACGCCCAAAATGCCAACAGCACCCCGCGCGAGACACCATATTGTTGCTCGATCCGGTCAAACACCGCGTCGTATTTGCGCGACATGGCCTGACCCCGGTCGATCCGGTTTTGTGAAATCAGGTGTCGCGAAAAATCAATGAACGGTTTCTGGAACACGCCCTGTGCCCGGTCGGCTTTCAATACCGCGTTGTCTTGTTGCACACCTTTGAAGAAGGCATTGACGGTGGATTTGTCAAAGCCTTGCTGAACGGCCTCGGCCTTCAACCCCTTCACGAAGGAATTGAAACCCCCGCCACATTGGGCAAACGCAGGTGAAGCAAACAAGGCGGCGGCAACAAGGCCGGAAAGAAAACGCATGGACAGGTCCGTCAGATTATGAAGCTGACCCCAACCCACACTGACACGAGGCCAAGCGCAAGCCCCCATATCCTCCAAAGCATGTCACATGCGCGGAAAACCTCTGGCGCACCAATTTCGCGCGGGGCATTGCCGTTGACCCAGGCCAGATCACGGAGCTTTCCGTCATAACTGCGCGGCCCGGCAAGGGCCACGCTCAGCGCGCGTGCCATTGCCGCCTCGGGCCAGCCAGCGTTGGGAGAGATATGGCGGCGCGCATCGCCCACCATCTGCTCCCATTTCGCCCATTGGTTTGACAAGATGACGATCAATAGAAATGTCAGTCGTGCCGGGACCAGGTTCAGGACATCGTCCAACCGCGCAGCTGCCCATCCGAAATCACGGTATTTATCCGTGCGATAGCCGACCATGCTGTCGGCGGTATTGATCGCCTTGTAGACCAGAAGCCCTGGCAGGCCACCCACCAGAAACCAGAAGGCCGGCGCGATGACTCCGTCGCTGAGGTTTTCAGCCGCGCTCTCGATCGCGGATCGGGCGACCTGTGCTTCGGTCATGTCCTTGGTGTCGCGTGACACGATCATGGCGACCTTCGCGCGCCCATCGACCAGCGAGGTCTGCAAACCCTCGCCAACAGCGCGAACATGTTCCACCAGCGATTTTTGTGCCAACAGCACAGCGCAGATGATGGTGCCGATGATCGGGCCAAGCAAAGACAGAAGCCCCCCAAGCCCAGCGGCACCTGCGACCAGCAGCGCGGCAACAGCTGTGCCCTTAAGGCGACGGTACGAGCCATGGTTCAGGCGGTCGTCAAGCCACCCGATAAGTTTACCGATCATAACGGCGGGGTGCCGGACGCGCGACCACAGCCAATCCGGCTCGCCCAGTGCCGCATCCAGACACATCGCACAGATCAAGATAAAGGCGGTGCTCACAGGGCCGCCTCAAGCCGCGCCCAGCCATCTGCCGGTGGCAGGCCAAGGCGCAGATAGGTTTGCGAATAGGGGAATACACGACTCCAGATATGTGCGCGGGCCAGACGGTCTTGCCAGGCGCTGGCGTCGTTGACCTGATAGAGCCGGAACAGGCTGGTGCCGCCGATCAGCTGCGCGCCTTTCTGCGTTACCATCCGATCCATCCGGGCGGCATCGGCCGCCAAAAGCAGGCGGGTCTCGTCAGCCCAGGCCGTGTCGCGCAGCGCTTGCTCTCCGATCCGCAAGGCGGGACCTGAGACCGCCCAAGGCCCGGTCAGATCGTTCAAACGTGCGATTAGACCGGAGCGTGCGATGGCAAATCCCAGCCGAACCCCCGCCAGCCCCCAGAACTTGCCAAAGCTTTTTAGCACGATAACACCGGGCCGGTCGGCAAGATGGATCAGCGAGGCATCGGGCGTGACGTCGCAAAAGCTCTCGTCGATAATCGTCAGGGGGGCATCCACATCGCCCACGCTCCAGATGCGCCCATCTGGGTTGTTGGGGTGCACGATCACGCGTGCCTCAACTGGGCCGGAGTTCTGTAGCGCCCAGCCCTGCGCGGCAAAGGCGGCGGCATGTTCGTTATAGGTCGGAGTGGTAATCTGAACCCGGCCGGTTGCAGCCAGCGCAGGAATGCGGGCGATCAGAGCAGATGCGCCGGGTGCAGGCAGGATCTCTGCACCTTCGGGAACAGACCAGAAACTGCGGGCCGCATCGGTCAGCCGTTCAAATGCGCCATGGTCTGGCAGTTCCGTCCAATCCGATGGGGTGAGCCCGGCAACCTCGTAGGGAACCGGGTTGATTCCGGTGGACAGGTCGATCCAATCGTTGCGCTTGCCGCCATAGACAGACATGGCCCCATCCAGCCCACCGCCATGGTCCCGGGCGGCCCGCGGATTCAAATCTCTGTTTTCGCGCGCCATCGGGCCCCTCGCCGGAATCACCAAAATTTGCTTGTTTCAAGCGGATTTCTGCCGGTTTTACAAGCAAATCCGCGTGATCAGAGGTGTGCTCAGGCCTGGTTAACACTTTGTTAATGAATTCGCGTGAACACAAACCTTAGGGGTCGGCACCACTCACCAATATAAGTGCCGAGGTTGTTGATGATGAATGTACTGATTGTTGAGAGTAACCCTGATTTAGGTCGGGTCTGGAAAAGGCATCTTGAGCGACAGGGTGCCGAGGTCACGCTTGTGACCGGGCAAGAGGATGCGATCCTTGCCCTTTATGGTGCCGAATTTGAGATCATCGTGATGGATCTGGTGCTGGAAACCGGTAGCGCCTTGGCTGTGGCTGACTTTGCCAGCTATCGCAGGCCCGAGGCCCGGGTGATCTTCGTGACCAACACCACTTTCTTTTCGGATGGCTCGATCTTTGCCCATAGCCCGAATGCCTGCGCTTATGTGCAAAGCGGCACGCCGCCAGAGGATCTGGCGGCGATGGTTGAGCATTACGCGGCGGGGCGCTGATCGCGCCCATGGGGCTCCAGATAGTTCAGGATCGGGTTCGTCGGGATGATCCGGTGCGGGTTAATGCTCTCATGGCTGTAGTGATAGTGGCGCACGATATGGTTTAAGTTCACGGTCCGCGCGACACCCGGCCACTGGTACAGCTCGCGGGTATAGGCCCACAGGTTGGGATAGTCGATCAGACGCCGCCGGTTGCATTTGAAATGCAGATGGTAGACCGGATCAAACCGGATCAGCGTGGTGAACAACCGCCAGTCGGCCTCGGTGATGCGGTCGCCCATCAGATAGCGGCTGGTGGACAGCCGGTCTTCGAGCCAGTCCAGCGTGTCAAAGAGCGGGCCAACGGCTGCGTCATATGCCGCCTGGCTGGTGGCAAAGCCGGATTTGTAGACCCCGTTATTGATGTCGGAATAGACGCGGGCATTGACCTGTTCGATTTCGTCACGCATCGCCTCGGGCCAGTAATCATCGGTGTTCCCGGTGATCCCGTCAAAGGCCGAGTTGAACATCCGGATGATTTCCGAACTTTCGTTTGAGACGATGGTTTCCTGTTCCTTGTCCCACAGGATCGGAACGGTTACGCGCCCCGAATAGGTCGGGTCAGCCTTGGTATAGATTTGGTGGGCATAGTCCATTCCGTACAGTACGTCGCCCGCCGCCCCGTGTTCGTCGGTTGCAAATGTCCATCCCTTGTTCAGCATGTCTGGGTGTACAACCGAAACCGGGATCAGATCGGACAGCTCTTTCAGTTCGCGGAATATCAGTGTCCTGTGGGCCCAGGGGCAGGCATGGCTGACATAAAGATGGTACCGGTCAGGTTCGGCTTTGAAGCCGCCCGTGCCCGAGGGTCCGGCGCTGCCATCAGCGGTCAACCAGTTGCGAAATTGCGCCGCGCTACGCTTGAAAGCGCCGCCTGTGGATTTGGTATCATACCATGTGTCGTGCCATTTGCCGTCGACCAATAAGCCCATGCTTGGATCCTCCGTAATGCGGTTTCCCGGAACATACGCTTTGAAGGGGACCGATCCTATGCGAGCCGCCGCGCATTGTGCCTGCGTTTTCGCACAGGTTGGAATGGGATTTCCGTGCAACAGGTTTGGATTCGACCGCGTTGAGTGATCGGCTTCACTGGATTTTTACAGTCTACGTTCCAAAATAGAGTCCGCTGCGGGGGAGTTTTGATATGAGTACCTATGTTTCCAAAGAAATCAGCGCCGAATTGGATGCTGCGCGAATCGCGAGTCTGAAGAAAACCAGCCGACTTCGTGTCGAATTGGGTGACAATACCTACAAAATTCTCCGATTGTGGAAGGATGGCTTCACCGTAGAGGCCGCGACCACGCCTCGATTGCGCGGTTTGGTCGATATCTACGATGGCGCGCGTCACTTATATCAATGCCTGATCATTGCCGATGAATGTGAGGCAGGCGAAATGCGTTATGAATTCAAGCGCAGCACGGCCGCCTCCGACAAGGCCCCATTGGATTTCTATCGATCTCCGGACGCGCCCATCGCGCTGCTTGGAAACAAGGACTAGGCTTTTGCCCATCGGGTCTGCCGATGGGCATCCCGCTATTGCAGATCGGAAAACGCGTGTTTCAGCCGTTTGCTGGCCTCTTCGACACGCCCGCGTTGCGTCGCAAGATTGAACCGCTCGAATGTCTCTCCACCCGCACCAAAGCCGGGGCCGGGCGAGGTGGCGATTTTTGCATCCTCGCGCAGACGTCGGGTAAATTCTGCGTGGTCCATTCCGGTGCCCGAGAAATCAATCCAAGCCAAATAGGTTGCCTGTAGGGGCATTGACCACAGGCCAGGGATTTCTGCGATTGCAGCGTCAAAGATTTTTCGATTGCTATCAAGATGGGCGATCTGTTCATCCACCCAAGCGGCCCCTTCAGTCGAATAGGCAGCGGTGATCATTGCGACTCCCAATGCGCTGGGATCATAATCCAGTGTCTGGATTCGGCGACGCATCGCGGCGCGCAGATCCGGGTCGGGGATGATCATATTCCCCGTCCGTTGACCGGCGATGTTGAAAGTCTTGGACGCTGCCGTCAGTGTCACGGTCCAGGGCCGCGCATCCGGCGCGGCGACATCCATCGGAACAAAGGTCGTGCCGGGATAGACCAGATCGTGGTGAATCTCGTCCGAAACCAGAATAAGGTCGTTCCGTTCCGCAAATGCCGCGACTGCGCGCAATTCCTCTGGCGTCCAGACCCGGCCCGAGGGGTTCTGAGGCGAACACCACAAAAGCATCTTCTCGGTTCCATCCAGCCGCGACTGCGCGTCTTCCAGATCAAGGCCATAGCCGTCGCCGTCGCGCATCAAGGGGCATTCCACCACGCGCCGACCCGACTTTTTCACCTTATGTGCAAACTCATGGTAGACGGGTGTAAAGATGACCACTCCGTCGCCCGGACTGGTCCAGACATCGAGGCAGAGCGCAATCGCATTTCCCAGACCCTGCGACGTCAGAATCCAATCAGAATCGATCTCCCACCCGTGGCGGTTCTTCATCCACCATTGGATGGAATTCAGGTAGTCCGGGTGCATCCAGGAATATCCGAAAACACCGTGATCCGCCGCGTTACGCACAGCGTCGATCACACAAGGCGCCGTAGAATAGTCGGAATCGGCCGTCCACATTGCCAGACCGTCATCCGGCGAAAGGCCATACAGCTTTTCAAGCTTGTCCCATTTCGAACTGTTAGTGCCGCGGCGGTCGATCAGGTCGTTGAATGTCATATCTGCTCCATCTGTCCGGATGAAAGCTAGCCGCAAATTCGGCAGGTGCAAGGGGGGCGTTGCGGCTTAGGGCGTGATGGCCTAAATCAACCTCATGAAACGCAATATACTGATCCATCCCGACCCCCGCCTGAAAAAGATCTGCTCTCCCGTAGTGGATCTGACGGACGAATTGCGCCAGCTGGCTGATGACATGCTTGAGACGATGTATGATGCGCCTGGTATCGGGCTGGCAGCGCCTCAGATTGGGATGCTGGACCGGCTGATCGTTATGGACTGTGTCAAGGAAGAGGGCGAGGCTCCACGCCCGCTGATTATGTTCAACCCCGAAGTGGTCGCATCGTCGGACGAGACGAATGTCTATGAAGAAGGTTGTCTTTCGATCCCCGAACAATTCGCCGAAGTCACGCGCCCAAAGATCGTGGACGTGGCTTGGATCGATCGTGATGGTAACGCGCAGCGGGAAACATTCGATGGCCTTTGGGCAACCTGTGTCCAGCATGAGATTGACCACCTGAACGGGAAGCTGTTCATCGATTATCTTAAGCCTATGAAACGCCAGATGATCACCCGAAAAATGCAAAAGCTGAAACGCGAGCAGGCGCGCGAATGACCGTTCGTACCTGCCTGCCATGGCCTGATAAGCGTCTGCGGACTAAAGCCGAAGATATCACCGAAATTACTGACGAGGTTCGTGCCATCTGGGATGACATGATCGACACAATGGAGGCGATGCCCGGCGTCGGCCTTGCCGCACCGCAGATCGGCGTGATGCTCCGGCTGGCGGTGGTCGATGGCTCGACCGAGAGGGGGCGGGCTGTGCGGCTGGCAAACCCTGAGATCCTGCACAGATCGGTCGAATTGCGCGAGCATGAAGAAGCCAGCCCAAACTTGCCTGGCGTGTCGGCCAATGTGAAACGTCCCCGGGCTGTGACGGTAAAGTTTCTCAACGAAAAAGGCATCATCGACCGCCGTGACTTTGTCGGGATCGAAGCCACCAGCGTGCAGCACCAGATCGACCATCTAAACGGGCAGATGTATTTCGACAGGCTCAGCAAGGTCAAACGAGACATTCTGCTGCGCAAAGCTAAAAAGCTGGGGTAGGCATGCGGCTGATCTTTTTGGGGACACCCGATTTCTCGGTTCCGGTGCTGGACGCGCTGATTGATGCGGGGCATGAGGTTGCCGCCGTCTACTGCCAGCCTCCGCGCCCAGCGGGCAGAGGCAAAAAGGATCGTCCAACCCCCGTTCATGCTCGGGCCGAGGCATTGGGACTGACCGTTCGGCATCCGGTCTCATTGAAATCAGCGGAAGAACAGGACGCCTTTGCCGCGTTGAATGCGGATGTGGCTGTCGTCGTGGCCTATGGTCTGTTGTTGCCACAACCGATTCTGGATGCGCCTACGCAGGGATGTCTGAACATTCATGCAAGCCTGTTGCCGCGCTGGCGGGGGGCTGCGCCGATCCATCGGGCGATCATGGCGGGTGATGCGCAAACCGGTATTTGCATCATGCAGATGGAGGCTGGTCTGGATACCGGGCCAGTCCTGTTGCGGCGGGCCACCGACATTGGTGCGCAGGAGACCACAGGGCAGTTGCATGACCGGCTGTCTGAAATGGGCGCTTCTCTGATCGTCGAGGCACTGTCCAAACTGCCGAACCTGACGCCCGAGCCTCAACCCGACGTCGGCGTGACCTATGCCGCCAAGATCGACAAGGCTGAGGCGCGTGTTGACTGGGCCAGACCCGCGGTCGAAATTGACCGTCAGATCCGTGGCCTGTCCCCCTTTCCCGGCGCCTGGACCGAGATGAATGGCGAGCGGATCAAGCTGCTTGGTTCCAAATTGGCCGAGGGGCAGGGTGTTGCAGGAGAGGTTCTTGACGACCAACTGAAGGTTGCCTGTGACGATGACGCGATCGAGCTGCTGCGCTTGCAACGGGCGGGTAAAGGGGCGCAGGATAGGGAAACTTTTCTGCGGGGGTGGCCGATTGCCGTTGGTACCCGCCTGTCATCGGAGTAGGCCGCCATGTTCATGATCCTGATGGGGACTGTCGTTATTGCTGGGATTGTCGGCTATCTGTCCGAGAAATCCGGCTTTACCCATAATGGCATTCTGCAGTCGATCATCATCTGCGTAGGTGGTGCATTCCTGTTCTATTTCGTGCGCATCATGTTCGGGGTCAGCTTTGGCCCGCCCGGTCTGGATGCAGTGCTGTCCTCGATCGGGGCGCTGATCATCGTTCCGACCCATTGGAGGAAGTGACATGCCCGTCATCGCCCTGATCGTCATCGGCGCCGCTGCGGGTTTTCTGGCCACCCGCCTGATGCGGATTGAGGCAGATATTCCCACCACCATGCTGATCGGTATCATTGGTGCCTTGGTTGGTGGGTTTCTCCTGCGGGCATTGCTCACGATGATGGGCTGGCTGTCCGGGTTTGTCGGCGCTGTGCTGGGGGCGCTTCTGGTGATCTGGATCTGGCAGACCTATATGCGCCGCTAAGCCTTGATCAAGGCCGACTGCGTGGCGGGCGGCTTTTGTAGACGGGCAGTTTCCAGCCGAACAGCAGCGATCCTGCCCGCAATGCCCAGCAGATCAGGGCGCAGGCGGCAAGCACGGTCAGCTCCTCGAACCCCATCCGTTTGGCAATAACGGCCGCTACCGAGCCTGCAAGGGCGCAAGACACATAAAGCTCACCCTGTTTCAGCACCAGCGGAACCTCGTTGCAGACCACGTCCCGCATCAGGCCGCCAAAGCATCCGGTGGTGACACCCATCAATACCACGATCGTGCCGGATTGGTCCAAGGATAATGCGACGCCCGTGCCGGCAGCTACTGCAATGGACAGGGCGAAACTGTCCAACCAAACCAGCCAGTTATATCGGCTTTCGACCAGATGGGCTGTAAAGAACACAAGCACCGCCGCACTGCAGGCCATCAGGACATAGCTGGGCTGGCCAACCCAGAACACCGGATTCCGATCCAACAGCAGGTCACGCACCGTGCCGCCGCCAACGGCGGTCAGGCAGGCGATAAAGGCAAACCCTACAAGATCAAGCTGCGCGCGACTGGCGACCAATGCGCCAGTCAGCGCAAAAACCAGAACCGAGGCATAATCGAGCAGGTCCAAACCGCTCATGTCTGTGCCTTCTTTGGTTTGAATGGGGCCATGCCTGCGCGGGCAAGTTCATCGGCCTTTTCGTTTTCCGGGTGACCCGCATGGCCCTTGACCCATTCCCAAGTCACATCATGGCGCATCTGCGCCTCATCCAGCCGTTGCCACAGATCGACATTCTTAACCGGCTTCTTGTTCGAGGTCTTCCAGCCATTCTTTTTCCAGCCGAAGATCCAACCGGTGACGCCGTTTTTCACATAGGCGCTGTCAGTGATTACGGTGATTTTAGAGGCACGTTCAAGCGTTTCAAGCGCGCTGATCGCGGCCAGCAGTTCCATTCGGTTGTTGGTGGTTTCAGCTTCGCCGCCGCTCAGTTCACGCTGTTTCAGGACGGTGTCGCCTTCCATTGCACGCAGCAACACGCCCCAGCCACCCGGGCCTGGATTGCCGGAACAAGCACCGTCAGTATAGGCAAACAGTTCAGGCATGGGCCAGCACCAGAATGAAGCCATCGTAAGAACCCGCCAGACCTTCGCCGATCCCGGTCCTAATCCCGTCGATGGTAAAGCCGGCATCTGCCAGGGCCTCCTCGATCTCTGTCTGCGAGAAGTAGCTATAATAGCGATCCAGATGATCGCGATGTTCGCCCGTGCCCAGTTTGAGGCCCAGGAAAAAAACGCCCTGCGGTTTCAGCGCCCGGTGGATGGCCGCCAAATGGCGTGGGAAATCCTTGCGAGGCGCGTGCAGCAGCGAGAAGCTGGCGTAGATGCCGTCATATGCGGCCACTTCGGTCACGTCGTCGAAAGTACCCAGATGCGCGTCCACGCCATTGGCGCGCGCATAGTCAACAAAAGCGGGCGTCGCATCCAGCGCATGCACGCTCAGGCCCTGGCGTAGAAAGAACGCGCTGTCTGACCCGGGGCCCGAGCCCAGATCCAACACATGCCCCTTACCGACGGCATCGGCAAATTCCTGACGCGATGTCAGCTGCTCCGGTGGTAGAGGAACCTTGAGGTATTCGGCCACGTTGTTGGTATAGGCGTTGATAGTTTTGGGATCGCTCACAGATAGACTCCGACGGCAAGGCAGGCCAATACGACTGCGGTCAGCAAAATGCGCAACCGCATCCACCAGACCGGTGTAAGCCGCCAATACGAAAAGATGGCATCCAACATCAGTAGCCCGCCAAACCCCCACATCAGATTTGTGCCAGTGCTGACAGGCCCGCTGCCGGTTTTGAGAAAGGCCCACAGGGCGGGTAATGTGGACAGCGCATAACAGGTCGCGGCCTTGCTGCCAGAGGTTTTACTGGAAAACCCCCACAGCACGCCGGACATAAAGCTGAGGATGATCGCCCCATAATACAACTGGATATACGGACCGACAAAACGTGCGCCCAGCGCCTGTCGGCCCCAGTCGTTCAGATCGCCGTTCAGATAGGTCAGCGCGCCCCAGATGAAGGGGATCAGCCCGGCCAACCCCAGAAACAGCGGCGCCCTTGGTATGCCGCTCATGCGGGTTGGCGCAGGACGCGCGGGACTTTGAATTCGACATTCTCGGTCGCTGTTTCAACCATTTCGACCGTCACATCGTAATGCTGCCTGAACGCATCGATAACTTCGTTGATCAGAACCTCGGGGGCAGAAGCGCCTGCTGTCAGAGCGATCGAAGAGATACCTTCGAGTGCGCGCCAGTCGATGTCGGTCGCGCGCTGCACCAGTTGGGCATAGCTGCATCCAGCGCGTGCCGCGACCTCGACCAAACGGCGTGAGTTAGATGAATTCGGCGCCCCCACAACCAACAGGGCATCGGACTTCCGGGCCACAACCTTGACTGCTTCTTGCCGGTTGGTTGTAGCGTAACAGATATCTTCTTTGTGAGGGCCGACGATAGATGGAAATCGGGTCTGAAGCGCTGCAATGATATCCTTTGTATCGTCAACCGACAGGGTCGTCTGAGTGACAAAGGCCAGTTTGTCAGGGTCGCGGACCTGGACGTCTGCGACGTCTGCAACGGTTTCGACCAGCAAAACCTCTCCTTCCGGTAGCTGTCCCATCGTTCCGATAGTTTCGGGATGGCCCTTATGTCCGATCATGATCATCTGCAGCCCGGCTTCGGCGTGGCGCTGTGCTTCGACATGGACTTTGGAGACCAGCGGGCAGGTGGCGTCGACATAGACCATCTGGCGCTGCGCCGCCGTCGCGGGTATCGATTTGGGAACCCCGTGCGCCGAGAATATTACCGGGCGATCGTCGGGGCAGTCTTCCAGTTCATCGACAAAGATCGCACCTTTGGCGCGCAATCCATCGACCACGAATTTGTTATGGACAATCTCGTGCCGAACATAGACCGGGGCGCCCCATTTCTGCAGCGCCATCTCGACAATCTTTATGGCCCTGTCGACACCAGCACAGAACCCGCGCGGGGCGGCAAGATAGAGGGTCAGGGGGGGCTTGGTCATGTCGCGTTCTCCTTACCGACACAGGTAAGTCTTTTCACGGCCATGGTCCAGTCAGGACAATGTCATTGATCCGACATGGTTCAATGCTAGCCAATAGGTGTTTTCAGCACCTGATCTTTGTTTAAAAAGCGCGGCCAGGGTTTCCCCTGACCGCGCTTATTTTCAACCGAGTTTGCTTTGGGGCCAGGTTATTACCCGCCTGCGGCAACGGTGCGCGGTTCCATCGGCATTTCGCGCGGCGGGCGACCGATCACGTCGCGGAGATCTTCCAGCTCGATGAAGTTGTCGGCCTGGCGGCGCAATTCGTCCGAGATCATGGGTGGCTGGCTGCGGATGGTCGACACCACAGAAACGCGTACCCCCTGACGTTGCAGGCTTGCAATCAGCGGGCGGAAATCCCCATCGCCGGAAAACAGCACGATATGGTCTACACGTGGTGCAAGCTCCATGGCATCGACGGTCAGTTCGATATCCATGTTACCTTTGACTTTCCGACGCCCCATGCTGTCGGTGTATTCTTTTGCCGGTTTCGTAACCATGGTGAAGCCATTGTAATGCAGCCAATCAACCAGTGGACGGATGGGCGAATACTCGTCATTTTCAAGTAGCGCTGTGTAATAGAAAGCTCTGAGCATCTTACCGCGGCGCATGAATTCCTGGCGCAGCAGTTTATAGTCAATGTCAAACCCCAGTGCTTTTGCGGCTGCATAAAGATTCGAGCCGTCGATGAACAGCGCTAGCCGTTCGTCTTTATAAAACATAAATAGATCCTTCCGGTACAAATCAGCGCGCTGCGTGTTACGTGAGTGAGGCTTGGGAAAATACAGCGCATTGATATCCCCATAATTAGGGGTTTTATGGTGTATCGCAAGTATGCAATTCGCCGAATATAGGGAGTAGGATGCGCAAAACCACCTCAAAAGCAGTGCTTGCCCTCGGCGCAAATCTCAAAGTGAGAGGTTTTGAGCCCCATCTGACGCTACGGCATGCCATTGACGCGATTTTGCGCCAGGGGCTGTTGATTCGGGCTGAAAGCCGCTTTTATGCGACCCCTTGTTTTCCTGAGGGCGCGGGCCCGGACTATGTGAATGCGGCCGTGTTGATCGAGACTGAAAGGTCACCCTTTGAGTTGCTGCAGATATTGCATGGAATTGAACATGATTACGGGCGTGAGAGGATTCAGCGCTGGGGAATGCGGACGTTGGATCTGGACCTGGTCTGTTACGATGATCTGGTTCTGCCCGACCGCGAGGTTTTTCAAAGCTGGTTATCTCTGCCACCCGAAGATCAGAAACAGCAGGCGCCGGATCAGTTGATCCTGCCGCACCCAAGGGTACAGGATCGTGCGTTTGTGCTTGTTCCCATGGCGGATGTTGCCCCGAACTGGCGGCATCCGATACTGGACCAGACCGTCATGGAAATGCTTGCGGGGCTTCCTTCGGACGATATTGCGGCAGTTACCCCGTTATGATTGGTGCATTTGCAGCATTTCCTGCTTGTCAAGGCAGGGATTCGCCCTTAGATAAACCTCTTCCTGACATGGATTCAGTAACGGAGAGCGCCCCATGGCCCGCGTGACGGTTGAAGATTGCGTAGACAAGGTCCCGAACCGGTTTGAACTGGTGATGCTTGCCGCCCATCGTGCGCGCGAGATTTCCGCCGGTGGTCCGATCACCGTTGACCGTGACAACGACAAAAACCCGGTTGTTTCTCTGCGTGAGATCGCTGACGAGACTCAAAGCGCTGATGAGCTGCGCGAGCGGCTGATTGAGGCCAACCAGACCCAAATCGAGGTCGACGAGCCTGAAGAAGACCAGATGGCGCTGCTGATGGGTGCGGAAACAGACAAGCCTGCGGATGACGACATGTCCGAAGAAAAGCTGCTGCGCGCTCTGATGGAGGCTCAAGGCCAGGGGTAATCCCCACAAATGAAGGTGCGGACCGGATGATTTCTGCTGAAGACCTGATTGCGCTGGTCCGCAACTACAATCCAAAAACGAATGCAGACCGCATTGCCAAGGCGTATGAGTTCGGCAAGCAGATGCATGATGGGCAGTTCCGCCATTCTGGCGAGCCCTATTTCACCCACCCCGTTGCCGTTGCCGCCATCCTGACCGAACAGCGTCTGGATGATGCGACTATTATCACGGCGCTACTGCACGATACGATCGAAGACACCAAGGCCAATTACGGCAAAGTGTCTGAGCTGTTTGGCGAAGAAGTCGCCAAGCTGGTTGATGGGGTCACCAAACTGACAAACCTTCAGCTGTCCAGCCGCGAAACCAAACAGGCCGAGAACTTCCGCAAGCTGTTCATGGCGATGTCCAAGGATTTGCGGGTCATTCTGGTTAAGCTCGCAGACCGTCTGCACAATATGCGCACAATCAAGGCGATGCGGCCCGAAAAGCAGATCGTCAAAGCGCGCGAGACGATGGATATCTACGCGCCGCTCGCAGGCCGTATGGGTATGCAATGGATGCGGGAAGAGCTGGAAGACCTCGCTTTCCGCGTTCTCAACTCTGAAGGCCGCCAGTCCATCATCCGCCGCTTCATCACGCTGCAGCGCGAAACGGGTGACGTGATCCACCGGATCACCGGCGACATGCGGCACGAACTTGAAAAGGCCGGGATTGAAGCCGAGGTTTTTGGCCGTGCCAAGAAACCCTATTCGATTTGGCGTAAAATGCAGGAAAAGGACCAGGGGTTCTCGCGTCTGTCCGACATTTACGGGTTCCGCATCATTACGCAAAGCGAAGAAGACTGCTATCGAACCCTTGGAGCGATCCACCAGCGTTGGCGCGCCGTACCGGGGCGGTTCAAGGATTATATCAGTCAGCCGAAATCGAACGGTTATCGGTCGATCCACACCACCGTTTCAGGCCGTGACGGCAAGCGGGTCGAGGTTCAGATCCGCACCCGTCAGATGCATGATGTCGCCGAAACCGGCGTGGCCGCGCACTGGTCCTATCGGGATGGCGTGCGTTCGGAAAACCCCTTTGCCGTCGACCCGGCTAAGTGGATCGCCAACCTGACTGAACAATTCGACAGCGAAGAGGATCACGAGGATTTCCTCGAGGCAGTCAAGCTCGAGATGTATTCGGACCAGGTCTTTTGTTTCACGCCTAAGGGGGACGTGGTGAAACTGCCGCGTGGTGCGACGCCGATTGACTTTGCCTATGCCATCCACACGCGCATCGGGCACGCCTGTGTAGGGGCCAAGGTTGATGGTATTCGCGTGCCACTTTGGACCCGGATCAAAAACGGTCAGTCGGTGGATATCATAACAGCTGACGGTCAGACTCCCCAAGTCACGTGGTTGGAAATTGCCGTCACCGGCAAAGCCCGTACAGCCATTCGTCGCGCCCTGCGCGAGGTTGACCGAGAGCGGTTCATCAAGCTGGGCAAAGAACTCGCGCGATCGGGATTTGAACATGTCGGGCGCAAAGCGACCGACAAGGCGCTGGACACTGCTGCCAAGCATCTGCGCCTGAAAGACCGGCATGAGCTGCTGGCGCGCCTGGGCAGTGCAGAACTAACTGCCCATGATGTGGTCAGCGCCGTCTACCCGGAACTGACGCAAGATGATGGTGATGCCATTCCGATGCGCCGGGCCGTGATCGGTCTTGAGCCGGGGCAGAAGTTTGACCGCGCCCCTTGCTGCCAGCCATTGCCGGGTGAACGGATCGTCGGGATCACTTATCGCGGCAAAGGTGTTGTCGTGCATGCAATCGACTGTGATCGCCTGAGCGAATACGAGAGTGAGCCCAAACGCTGGGTCGATCTGCACTGGCACTCGGGAACTCACCCGGCTGTTTACGGGGCAACGATTGATGTTACGATTGGCAATGACGCAGGTGTGCTGGGTCGCATTTGTACATTGATCGGCGAGAAAAAGGCCAATATCTCGAACCTAGAATTTGTGGATCGCAAACCGGATTTTTACCGCCTGCTGGTCAACGTAGAGCTGCGCGACCTTGAGCAGTTGCATTCGTTGATGTTGATGCTTGAGGCCGAAAGCGATGTTGCAGCGGTTGAACGTTTCAGAGACAGAGCTAAATCCGCAGTTGCGGCTGGCTGAGAAGGGGTGATCAGGAGTGGTATTCAAGCGCCGAGATCGACGCTCGCCTGTCCAGATCGCATCGGAATTCGTCTATCCTCGTGGTGGCTGGACCCGGGCCTTTCACTATGTGAAACACCGCGTCCGGCGATTGCCGGATTCACCTGAACGCATCGCCCGCGGGGTAGGGTTTGGAGTGTTTGCGGCCTTTACACCTTTTTACGGGCTGCATTTTGGCATTGCCGCCCTGGCTGCGCGATTGTTCAACGGCAATATGCTGGCTGCACTCAGCGGTACGTTTTTCGGAAACCCTTTGACCTATGTGCCCATCGGGGTGGTTTGCCTTCAGACCGGGCATTTCCTGTTGGGCACCGAGTTTGAAGAGGGCGACACCCATGGGCTTATGGGGAAGTTTGCCAATGCGATCGGTGATCTCAAAGACAACCTGATTGCAGTATTCACTGACCGGGTAGCTGACTGGCACGGGCTGGGAATTTTCTACGACGAGGTTTTCTTTCCGTACCTGATTGGCGGCATTCTTCCCGGATTGCTGGCTGGGGTGGTTTGCTACTATCTCAGCCTGCCGCTGGTCCACACCTATCAGCAACGGCGTCGCGACAGGATCAAAAAGAAGTTTGAAGAAATCAAACGTCTGGCTGAATCCGAGGCTGCCGTTCCAGAGTCAAACCAACTAGGCTCGAGCCAGGATTTGGGAAAGGAATCAAAGGATGTCTGAGAACCGTTTGCGTCTCGGTGTGAATATCGACCATGTGGCCACAGTGCGGAATGCACGTGGTGGGGTCTATCCCGACCCTTTGCGCGCGGCCACGCTGGCCGAGCAGGCCGGTGCAGATGGCATTACTGCCCATCTGCGCGAAGATCGCAGGCATATTTCGGACGCAGATATTGACGGGTTGATGGAGGTTCTTTCGGTACCTCTGAATTTTGAAATGGCAGCCACGCCCGAGATGCAACAAATCGCTTTGCGCCATAAGCCGCACGCGGTCTGCATCGTCCCCGAAAAGCGCGAGGAACGGACCACCGAAGGCGGGCTGGAAGTCGCGCGCGAAGAAAACAAACTGGCCCATTTCATTGCACCTTTGCGTGATGCGGGCTGTCGCGTGTCGATCTTTATCGCCGCCGACCGTCGCCAGATCGAGGCCGCGCATCGCATCGGCGCCGAAGTGATCGAACTGCACACAGGCGCCTATTGTGACGCCCATGCCGAAGGCAAACTGGATGAGGCAGCGCAAGAGCTGGAAGGCCTGCGCGACATGTCCGCCTTTGCCCATTCGCTTGGCCTCGAAGTGCATGCCGGACATGGTCTGACATACGACACGGTCAAACCTGTCGCTGCTTTTCCCGAGGTGCGCGAGTTGAACATTGGTCACTTTCTGATTGGCGAATCGATCTTTTTGGGCATGACCCCCGCCATTCAGGAAATGCGCCGCCTGATGGATGAGGCGCGGGGATGATAACCTCGGGTTTCATAGCAATCTGGATCGCCTGGTTGATGGCCGGAGGCTCACCCGGTCCGGCAACCATGGGCATCGCCGGAACTGCAATGAACGAAGGCCGCCGCGCCGGTCTGGTCTTTGCACTGGGCATCTGTGCTGGGTCCGCTGCCTGGGGCATCGCCGCCGCGCTGGGCCTGTCGGCGATCATGCTGGCCAATGTCTGGGTGTTCGAAATGATCCGCTATGTCGGTGTAGCCTATCTGGGCTGGCTGGCGCTCAAGGCCCTGAAACGGGCGCTGTCGTCGGATGAGATGGCGTTGGGCAACCCGGTCACCGGCTCGCTACGCGCCATCTTTGCCAAAGGCGCGGCGATCCACCTGACCAACCCCAAGGCGATCCTCAGCTGGGGCTCGATCTACGCTATCGTTGCCCCGAATGACGCCAGCTTGCCGATGCTGCTTGGCTATTTCGGCCTACTTTACGCGGGCTCGCTTCTCATTTTCATCAGCTATGCATTCCTGTTCTCTTCCGAACGCACAGTCCGCGCCTACCGCCGCGCCCGCCGCTGGTTCGATTTTGCCTTTGCCGGGTTCTTTGGGGTGGCAAGTTACAAGATTTTGACGGTGCGGTTGTCATGATCCTAGGCATCGGCACAGACCTCGCAAACATAGACCGCATTCAGGGCACGCTCGACAGGTTTGGTGACCGATTCCGTAACCGCGTTTTTACCGACACTGAACAACGCAAGGCCGAACGCCGCGCCGACACAGCAGGCACATACGCCAAGCGCTGGGCCGCGAAAGAGGCGTGCTCCAAGGCGCTGGGCACCGGGCTTCGTATGGGGATTTCCTGGAAGGACATGGCTGTCACCAACCTTAAAACCGGCCAGCCAGTGATGCATGTGACCGGTTGGGCGGCGGAACGGCTCAACGATATGACCCCCGAGGGTCATGCGGCGATCATCCACGTCACCCTAACCGATGACCACCCCTGGGCGCAGGCCTTCGTGGTGATCGAGGCGCGCCCAATTCGCGAACGCAGCGCTCTGTCTTGACTAACCCCGCCGCGCCGCGCATGTAGCACCCCAACAAACCAAGGACCGGAGAGCAGTATGGCCGAGGACGTCAAAACCGGAAATCCCGTGTGGGAGACGATCAAAACCATCGTCTATGCGCTGTTGATCGCGGGCGTTTTCCGTACCCTGTTCTTTCAGCCGTTCTGGATTCCGTCGGGGTCGATGAAACAGACCTTGTTGATCGGGGATTTCCTGTTCGTCAACAAAATGGCCTATGGCTATTCCTATGCCTCTTGCCCCAGTCTGATTATTCCTAGCGTCGGCCTCAATATCGACGCCGAGGATGTTTGTGGCTGGATGCAAAGTGATGACAACACCCGTATCTGGGCCGGCGATCCCGAGCGCGGTGATGTGATCGTATTCCGTCATCCGGTAACGGGTCGCGATTATATCAAACGCCTGATCGGCCTGCCCGGCGATCGTATCCAGATCATCGAGGGCCAGATCATCCTGAACGGTACTCCGGTTCCGCAGCAACCCGATGGCGTCTTCACCGAGGTAGCGGCGCCGCAAGGTCCGCAAGGGTTGCGCCCGCGCTGTGAAAATGGCCCGGTTGGCCGTGGTGGCATTTGTGAGAAATCCCGCATGATTGAAACCCTGCCCAACGGGGTGTCCTATGATGTGCTGAATATCGGCAATCAGGGGTCGGACAATACCGGCGTCTATACAGTGCCCGAAGGCGAATTCTTCTTTATGGGCGATAACCGCGACAATTCTAGCGACAGCCGCCTGCCGCAATCGGCCGGGGGTGTCGGATATGTACCCTATGAAAACCTGATTGGTCGTGCAGATCGTATCATGTTCTCATCCGCTGGCCGGTCGATGCTGTTCTTCTGGACCTGGCGCGGAGACCGCTTCTTTAAGGCTGTGAATTGAAGCTTTCCGCCGAAATAAAGGCGTTTCAAAAGCGTCTGGGGCATGAATTTGCCAACCCCGAGCTGTTGGTGCGCGCGTTGACCCATGGATCGGTATCCTCGGCTACGCGCCCGGACAACCAGCGGCTCGAGTTTCTGGGCGACCGGGTGCTGGGTCTGGTGATGGCAACGGCCTTGCTGGAGGCGGACAAAAAGGCCAGCGAAGGTCAGCTTGCACCCCGGTTCAATGCGCTTGTGCGCAAAGAGGCCTGTGCAGATGTGGCGCTGCAGATTGATTTGGGTGCTGTACTGAAACTGGGCCGGTCTGAAATGCTGTCCGGTGGGCGGCGCAAACAAGCTTTGCTTGGCGACGCGATGGAGGCGGTCATCGCTGCAGTTTATCGCGACGCCGGGTTCGAGGTCGCCAGCGCCGTTATCCTAAAACTCTGGGGTGATCGCATCCACGATGTCGAGGCCGACGCCCGTGACGCCAAAACGGCGCTTCAGGAATGGGCGCAGGCACGGGGCCAGAAACCGCCCAGCTATGTCGAAGTCAGACGCTCTGGCCCGGACCATGCGCCGGTCTTCACCATTGCTGCGCGTCTTCAGGACGGGGCAGAAGAGCAGGCAACAGCAGGGTCAAAGCGTCAGGCCGAACAGGCGGCTGCCAAGTCGTTGCTGGACCGTTTGCAGAATTAGTCTACCGGGTAAAAATAGTCGGTCTCCTGAGGGCTGGCCGGAGATGCCTATTGGTCGAACACGGATCCTATCCGGTGATGGGTCGCTCACCATACCCCACCCAATGCCATCCTGAACGCAAGTGCCAAAGCTGCAAATCGCTCTGGTCCGCTGCCTCTTTCTGCGATAGGGAGGCCCATCTGCAAACAGGATCAAACCCCAGATGACGACACGCGCCGGATTTATCGCCCTGATCGGAGAGCCCAACGCAGGCAAATCCACCCTTCTGAATCGCATGGTCGGGGCCAAGGTCTCGATCGTGACACATAAGGTTCAGACGACCCGCGCCCGCATCCGGGGCGTGGCGATGGAAGGTGATGCACAGCTGGTCTTTGTGGACACGCCGGGCCTTTTCAAACCGCGCCGCCGTCTGGATCGGGCAATGGTGGCCGCCGCATGGGGCGGGGCCGCGGATGCCGATGTGGTTGTCCTGATGGTCGAAGCGCATCGTGGCATCACCGAGGGCGTAGAGCGCATCCTTGAAGGTCTGAACGAGATCGGTCCGGGCCGCACCGTCGCGCTGGCCATCAACAAGATCGACAGGGTGCAGTCCGAAGTTCTGCTGGCCCTGACCAGCGACCTCAATTCGCGCTACGCGTTTGCCGAGACCTTCATGATCTCGGCCGAGAAAGGCCATGGGGTTGACGATCTGCGTAAATGGCTGGCAGGCGAATTGCCCGAAAGCCCGTGGCTGTATCCCGAAGACCAGATCGCTGATCTGCCATTGCGTATGATTGCGGCGGAAATGACACGCGAAAAGCTGACCCTGAGGCTGCATCAGGAACTGCCCTATCAGCTGACCGTCGAGACCGAGAATTGGGAAGAGCGCAAGGACGGGTCGGCAAAGATCGACCAGATCATCTATGTCATGCGCGACGGCCATAAAGGTATCGTTCTGGGCAAAAAGGGCGAGACCATCAAGGCCGTCAGCCAGGCGGCACGGGCCGAGCTGGAAGAGTTCCTTGATCGCAAGATCCACCTGTTCCTGCAGGTCAAAGTCCGGCCAAACTGGCTGGAGGAATCTGAGCGCTATTCGGAAATGGGTCTGGAATTCAAAGACGGAAACGCATGACGCGACTGACGGCAGACTTCTGGGTTCACGCCTATCTGGCACGGTTGCGATTTCAGGAAATACCGGCCTTTGTTGTGGCCCATGGTGACGACACAGCCGGCGCGGTTTTGATCAAGCTCAACACGTTGGACGGTCAGGCCACAGCCTTTCAGCGCAGCTTTGATCTGATGAGCGGTGAGCGCAAGTGGGTTGAACTCTCCTCTGGTCCCGAGGTCGATGTGGACGAGGCTATCCAACGCCAGCGCAGCTTTGACCCTGACCTCTGGGTGATTGAGGTCGAAGACCGGCAGGGGCGCCATTTGCTGGGTGAGGACGGTCTGGATTAGCGGTAGTAGCACAGACGCGGTGCAGGCCTCTGCCAAAGTTATGTCATAGGTCTAGGTAAGATGGCCCATTTTCGCTATTTGTATGCGTATTTATCGGATGGTGCTGAAACGGGTTGTTGCGGCCTATGGCAAGGATAGAGGTCTTACGTTGGCTGAAACATTTGGTCAGAAGTTCATAAAGTCAAACCTTGGTCTTGTGATGAAGCACTTCGAGGGTTTCATGGTATTTGTCGGCATTTTAGGCCCGTTTGCCACGCTTCCACAGCTTGTGAAGCTCTTCTTTACCCACTCTCAACATGCGTCGGGCCAATCGCTGTTAACATGGTCGCTCTATGCGGCGTTGTCTTTGCTTTGGTTCATCTACGGTCTGATCGTCAAGAAGTTGCCCATCTATGTTGGCAACGGCATTTCTATGGTGCTGAACCTTCTTATGGTCCTGGGTATCCTGATCCACGCGGGGGTCACGTTCTGACAATAGGTCGACGATTTCCCGGTCTCTCTTGCAGTGGTCCCGGCTTTGCGTTCTTTTGCTCGGGCAGGACTGACCCCACAAGATTGGACACGCTTTGGACTGGCGCGACCACGGCATACTTCTGACCTCACGCCGCCATGGCGAAACGGCGGCAATTATCGAGGTCTTTACCGAAGGCCACGGTCGTCATGCCGGCGTCGTACGTGGTGGAACCAGCCGCAAGATCGCGCCGATCCTGCAGCCCGGGGCGCAATTAGATGTGCTTTGGCGCGCACGGCTCGAGGAGCATATCGGCACTTTTCAGGTCGAGCCCCTGCGGTCGCGGGCGGCGGCGGCGTTTTCGGGTAGGCTTGCGCTGGCCGGATTGAATGCGGTGGTGGCCCTGCTCTCGTTCTGTTTGCCTGAGCGCGAAGCGCATCCGCGCATCTATAAACAAACCGAACAGTTGATGGATCTGCTGGGTCAGGACGAAATTTGGGTGCTTGCCTATCTGCGGTGGGAATTGTCGCTGCTGGAAGAGCTGGGGTTTGGCCTTGACCTGACACGCTGTGCCGTGACGGGTGTAACAGAAGGTTTGGATTATGTTTCTCCGAAAACAGGTCGTGCGGTCAGCGTTGATGGGGCAGGGGACTGGGTGGATAGGTTGCTTCCCTTGCCACCTTGCCTGCGTGGCGTGGGCGACGCTCCGGATACCGAATTGGTGCAAGGATTGTTGACCACCGGACATTTTCTAGAGAATCATGTCGCTCCTTCGTTGGGGAACAACCCTCTGCCCGGCGCACGGGCGCGGTTTATTGATCAGATCAATCGGCAGCTTTGAACACCATTTCCTGCCCGTCCTCATTGCGCAATATCAGCAGGTTCCCTGATACTTCGGATTGGGTCATGGCAAGCAGGGCGGCGAAATAGATCCCTTCTGCCTCAAGCCCGGCACAGGCGGCACGGGTTGCTGTCAGGCCGGTCAGCTCAAACCATGGATAGGGCGCGTTAAGCCTGCCCGTGTAGCTGTTGCAGGGGGCGTTGCCCGCTACTTTGCCTTCTTCCAGAAATCGCAATAAGGCACTGGCATTGTAGGGTTGACCGTTGATCTCTTGCAGGGCCCATTCCCGTTCGGCAGCACCATAGGCCGCAACGGTTTCATCCTTCTGACATTGGAGTAATCCGGAAAGGGAAAGCAGCATTATGTAACGCAACATGGCAGAATTCCTGAAATCAGCGAAGAACAGTTTCCTGGGCTTGGACGCATTGTTTTGAACCGACTAGGTAAAGGATCGGATACAATGGTGACCGTTGACTTGCAAAACATCTTGGACATATTGAAAGCGAATAACGGGCCTTTCCTAAGATTTGGGCAGTTAGGTGGAATTTTTACACCGGTATATACGCCAGGTTTATTTGATTTTGACCTGATAGAATTGGAGCTTCGTAGTGAGCGGAAATGATGATGTTGGCATGGGGCGGATGCGACCTGTAACCAAGTTTTTTATGATTTTGATCTATGCCCTCTTTCTCTTCCTGCTGGTTGAACTGCTTTCGTATTTCACCGTGGTTTATGTGTATGACAACACGCTGGGCAATACGGCAGAGCGACATCTATACTCTTCGATCCGTGGTCACAAACTGAACCCAGACTATCAGCGAGGATTTGATACTGGCGGACAGCGTATCCATTCCGATCAAGGGTTCCGCCACGATACGCTGATTGAACAGCCAAAACCCGACGACACGTTCCGCATTTTTCTGATGGGTGGCTCAACTGCTTATGCCATCGGATCGCAGGGCAGTATTTATCCTGACCACCCAACGCTCACCAATCAGGAAACGGTTGCGTATTTCCTGCAGCAGGACCTGCGCGAGCGGTTGGGCGATCAGATGCCCGGTGTGACGATTGAGGTGATCAACGCCGGAGTTGTTGCGTATCACAGTTTTCAACATGTGTTGTACCTGTACGAGACGCTATATGAGTACAGCCCGGACATGATTGTGTTTCTGGATGGCCACAATGATTTTTACAATGTTGGGGTCGATAATCCGGTCCAAAGTTATGCTTACTCGTCCGCACGCATGATTGACGCCTTGAATGATCGCAAACCCTTCTTTTCAGCCTATGCGTTCCTGCGGTACCCGGCGCAGTATTCCTATACCTTCAAACTGGCTTCGAAATTTACGCAAGGCTTGTTCGACCGCTATGAAATCCCCAAAAATATCACGTATGGGGATGTTACCGCCTTGCAAAGAGACTTTTCAGCAGAGCTTGCGCAGACTGCAAAGGTCGGATTTTTGCGCAATTACAAGCTGATCGAAACATTCGGCGACTACCACGGGTTTTGCTATCACGTCTTTTTGCAGCCTGAGGTCGTCTATGAGGACACCAATGTCCTAAGCGAGACCGACCGCGAAATCGCCCAGCTCACGCGGGATTGGTACAAGCCGGGACGCGAAGATCTGATGCATCGCGCGCGGGTCGATTTCCCTGCTTTGTTTGAAGAGGCCAATGTGCCTTTCACCGATATTGCCGAGATCGGCGGTCCCCTCCACAAAGACAAGGTGCTGTATGTCGATTACACGCATCTGACGCCCGAAGGGTCAAAGCTGGTGGCTGCGCGGATGCTGCCGGTGGTGGCGGAACGGATCAGCCAGTGTAAGACCCCGTCCTGACCTCAGTAGGGTTGCTCTCCGTTTAGCAAAGCGGTGCGCACCTCCATGCGGGTACGCCAGTTGTATCGCGTATCTTCGCGCGTTGGCGCCCATGTCAGCGCGCCACTGTTGCGCCATGGGTCAAGGATGATGCCTTCGAACATCGTGTCGCCCTTTGCGCTGATCACTGCGGAATGGTGGATGATCCTCAGCGGCGTTGGCGGTGATGTAGCCCAGTGCATTTCCAGGGTGCGGAAGTTTTCGGCCCTTAAACGGCTGGTCATCGCTTCGGCCCAGTCGTTGCACAGGCCGCGCTCACGAAATCCGTTAATGACCTTGGCGTTGTGGATGATGGCCGGGTCGGTGACCTGCCATTCTCGGGCCAGACGCTGCGAATAGGTATAGGCAATGTTGGCCGCCTTCTGTGCCTCGGCTGGATCAACCGCGGGACCCATGGAACGGATGGCCAACGCCAGTTCGTCTATGTCGTTCTGCGTTGCTGTCGGCTGAGAGGTGGTGGCACAGCCAGCAAGGGCCAAGGCCGCAAGCGTGGCCAGAAGGGCAAGAATGGATCGGGTCATGTGGTTCGCCGCTGGTTCGTGATCGCACGCTGATCTACCGGGAATATCGGCGCTGCGATAGGGGGAAGTTTCTGCCGTGGCTGGTCATGGCTGAACGTAGACAGCAGGGAAGGTAAGGGCAGGATTTCGAGGAACTGAGGGCTGCAGTAGTTTGGGCAAAAAAAGACCCGGCGCGCGCGCCGGGTCAAGTCGGGGAAACAGGGTTGCCGTTACAGGTTAGCTCAGCAAACGCCGCGCGATCACCTGTGCCTGAATTTCGGCAGCCCCTTCAAAAATATTGAGAATACGTGCGTCACACAGCACGCGACTGATCTTGTATTCCAGTGCAAAGCCGTTGCCGCCGTGGATCTGCAGGCCGTTATCGGCAGCAGCCCAGGCCACGCGGGCGCCCAGCAGCTTGGCCATCCCGGCCTCAAGATCGCAGCGATGACCGTTGTCTTTTTCCCAAGCCGAGAAATAGGTCAGCTGTCGTGCGATCATGATCTCGACTGCCATCATCGCCAGCTTGCCGGACACGCGGGGGAAGTTGATCAGCGACTTGCCGAACTGTTTGCGGTCCTGCGCATATTGCATGGCGATGTCCAGCGCGCTTTGGGCCACACCGATGGCGCGGGCTGCGGTCTGGATACGGGCGGATTCGAAGGTTTCCATGAGCTGCTTAAAGCCTTTGCCTTCTTCGCCGCCCAGTAGGTTCTCACCCTTGACCTTGAAGCCATCAAAGCCCAGCTCGTATTCTTTCATCCCGCGATAACCCAGAACTTCGATCTCGCCACCGGTCATGCCAGGGGTGGGGAAGGGGTTGTCGTCCGTGCCGGGCGTCTTTTCCGCCAGGAACATCGACAGGCCGCGATGATCGGAAGTTTCAGAGTTGGTGCGCGCCAGCAAAGTCATCACATGGGTCCGGGCCGCATGGGTGATCCAGGTTTTGTTGCCGGTGATCTCGTAATCACCTTCGGCATTCTTGACTGCTCGGGCGCGCAAGCTGCCCAGATCAGAGCCTGTGTTGGGTTCAGTGAAAACTGCTGTCGGCAGCATCTCGGCGCTGGCGATCTTGGGCAGCCACTGCGCTTTTTGCTCATCCGTTCCACCGGCAATGATCAGCTCGGCCGCGATCTCGGACCGGGTGCCCAGCGATCCGACGCCGATATAGCCGCGCGACAATTCTTCGGACACCACGCACATCGAGGCCTTGGAAAGGCCAAGCCCTCCGAACTCTTCGGGGATGGTCAGGCCAAATACACCCATCTCGGCAAGTTCCTCGATGATCTCCATCGGGATCAGCTCATCCTTGAGGTGCCAATCATGGGCGTTTGGTTCGACCTTTTCCTGGGCATAGCGGCGGAACTGGTCGCGGATCATTTCCAGTTCTTCGTCCAGGCCCGACATTCCGAACATCGTGGCACCGGCCTGTTCTTCCATCAGTTCAACCAAGCGACTGCGTGCAGCCTGTGAATTGGCCTGTGCCATCAGTGTCTGAACTTCAGCGCATTGGAAACCGGACAGCGCGTCCCAGCCCAGACCCATGTCCTGAAGACGCAAAATCTCACCCTGGTTCATTGGGATGCCGCCCGCGACCTGATGCAAGTATTCACCAAAGGCGATTTGGTGCAGCAGCTGCTCGATCTCGCCGAATTTGCCTTCTGCCTCCAAAGCATCGGCCCAGCGTTGCATTTGCTGCAGCGACTGGTTGTATGTCGCCAGCCATGCCAACCCATGAGCGGCGGTCTGATTGGCCTCGATCAGAGCGCCGGACACGCGACCATCTTCTGTCACCATCGCGCGGACCGACTCGCGGGCGCGTTCGAATACGGTGTCCACAGCCGGCAGAGCCGCACGTGTCAGCGTCAGAAGCTCGGGCAAAATCGCGGATGCAATCATCTGGGTCATATCCTGTCCGTCATGGGCCATGAATCAGCTTTCTCCTAAAGTCGTCTGGTCATACCATGCTGCACGTGCAGCGCAACAAAAATACGAATTATGCGACTAAAAAGTTCTAAAGTTGCTTGATCATTTTTGCAGTGCAGCACCTGTCAGGAGTGATATCAGGGGGACATGACGTTGTTTTCTATGCTCTCTGCCCAAGAACTGCTGCTGGCCTGTGGGGTTGCCTTCATTGCCGGTTGGGTCAAAGGCATGGTCGGGTTCGCCATGCCAATGGTTCTGATCTCGGGGCTGAGCATGTTCCTTTCGCCGGATATGGCGATCGCGGGGCTTATCCTGCCAACCCTGGTGACAAATGGGGTGCAGGCATTGCGCGGGGGTGTTCCGGCCGCCGTGTCCTCGATCCGTCAGTTCCGTGTATTTCTGGTTGTCGGGTTGGTGTTTCTGCTGATTGGTGCTCAGTTGGTCAGCGCAGTGCCAGCATCAACTTTTTTGTTGATGATTGGCATCCCGGTGACAGTCTTTGCATTGATCCAGGTATTGGGGCTGCGTCTGAAATTGGCCAGCCCATCTGCCCGAATAGAGGGCATGATCGCCGCGGTTGCAGGCTTTGTCGGGGGGATGTCTGGAATTTGGGGACCACCAACCGTGGCTTATCTGACCGCCTTAAACACCCCGAAAGCGGTGCAGATGCGTGTGCAGGGGGTCATCTATGGTTTGGGGGCGCTGGCGTTGCTGTTCGCGCATATGGGCTCCGGGATTTTCCGCGCCGAAACCGCTCCGTTCTCGGCTGCTCTGGTGCTGCCGGGGCTGGCGGGCATGTGGGTGGGGTTGCAACTGCAGTCGCGCATAGATCAGGCGCTGTTTCGCAAGATCACCCTGTTCGTGCTGCTTATCGCAGGGCTGAACCTGTTGCGGCGCGGGCTGATGGGCTAGGCATGCCGATCTATCGCGCGCAGCGTGAAATAGAGCCCCAGCATCAGAAAGAACAGGCCCGAGATATCGCCGATCAGGAAGGCGATATATTCCAACCCACCGCTGCCAAAAGCCAGGTTGGTCAGCACGGACACCAATATTGACGTGACGATCCCGACCCCCATGACGCAGGACCAGCATGGTTTGCGGTCCGGGTGGGGAAACAGATCGAAGCCGACCCATTTGCATAGGTAAAATACAGCAGGAACGGTTGTGACGGCGATTGCAATGGCGGCCAGACGGTTGGGCAGGAAGACGTCGCTTCCGCCGAGAAAGGCAAACACAAGAAAGACACCGGGCAAGAGCGCAAAAATCGCCCGCCACCCCAACAACCAAGCAGAGAGCACACGCACACCATGCGGGAGAAACAGCAAGCTGGCCTTGCTGGGATATTCGGGGAAGAATACGTTCTGCAGTGGCATCAGAACCTCGAACGTAAGGAACGAGGCAATCACGTAGGCCAGTGAGGCAAAGAACGTTTCAGAGGCCCATCTGCGCACGGCGGTCAGCCAGCAATGCGCAGATCAAACGCTTTACTACTTAGGCGCATGCACAACATACCGTCCACGGTTCGCGCTACCGCTTTGTGACAAATACCCCTTCTGCACCAGCGACTTCAGCGCACGAAAAAAGGTCGGGCGCGAGACGCTTTGCACAAGCGTGTGTTCAATCAACCCAAATGTCCGAACTTCCTGGTCAGCTTTGGACAGTTCTTCGGCGGCGTAATAGATATCGCGCTCTACCGGTGAGAGTTGTTCCAGCCCCAGCGTGCGCTCCATGCTTTGCATCAGTTTGCGCAGTTCGGTCAGTTTCAAGATTTCAGTCATTTCGTTACCTGTCGTTTCCCATGTCACGCGCTGCGACAAAGCAGCGGTATGAGACGAACTGAAATCTGAATGTTCAGAAAGTCTCATATTGACACTCATCCCCATTGGCATACACTTGCTATCTGATTAGGTTTCTCAATTCGCGAATGTGAGTGCGCGGCTGAGTTACCCAAGGTATTTTTAAACAACGCCCGGCGCGATTGCGTCGGGCGAATTTGTCTTAATGACATCATTGGATAGCTTAAACCGGCAAATCGGGCAACGAATTTGTAAGGACACCTTACGTTAGACGTATAAGGACGATTGCCAACAGATGTGCTGTCCGAAAAAAGGGGAGAGGTTTGCCCCCCTTTTGCAACATTAACCGATTGCTACGGCTTTGATGTCTTCATCGATAAAAGGCAGATACTGCTCAAAGTTTTCAGCAAACATCTGAACCAGCTTCTCAGCCTGTTTATCGAAAGCGGCCTGGTCGTCCCAGGTGCGTCGCGGATCCAGCAGAACTTCGGCGACACCGGGGACGGAAACCGGCACATCAAAGCCAAAATTCGCATCCTTGCGGAATTCCGCATCCCGAAGCGATCCATCCAGAGCGGCAGTCAGCAAACCGCGGGTCGCACGGATCGGCATCCGGCTGCCAACGCCATAGGCGCCGCCAGTCCAGCCGGTATTCACCAGCCAGCAGGTCGCGCCGTGCTGGGCGATCTTGTCGCGCAGCAGGTTGCCATAGACTTCTGGGCGACGCGGCATGAACGGCGCGCCAAAGCATGTCGAGAATGTGGGTTGGGGCTCGGTCACGCCGCGCTCTGTGCCAGCAACCTTCGAGGTGAAGCCCGACAGGAAGTGGTACATCGCCTGAGCGGGGGTCAGCCGCGCAATCGGGGGCAGAACACCAAACGCGTCACAAGTCAGCATGATGATGTTCTTCGGATGCCCGCCCAA
Source organism: Ruegeria faecimaris (assembly GCF_900182615.1). Lineage (GTDB taxonomy): Bacteria > Pseudomonadota > Alphaproteobacteria > Rhodobacterales > Rhodobacteraceae > Ruegeria > Ruegeria faecimaris. The sequence goes on from NZ_FXTE01000013.1 coordinate 83,661, forward strand.
CGCGCTTTTCGAGGCATTGGAGATATACTCGAGCGGATAGGCGCAACGCATGTTTGCGGTCAGCGAGTCATCTTCGAAATCCAGCTCCTTGGTCTCGGGATCGAAAACCATATTCTCGATCACGGTGCCGAATTTGCTGGTGGTTGCATAGATCTCGGGTTCGGCCTCGGCGTTCAGGTTGATCGTCTTGGCATAGCACCCGCCCTCGAAGTTGAAAGTGCCACGGTCTGACCATCCATGTTCGTCATCGCCAATCAAGGTGCGGGCCGGATCAGCGGACAGGGTGGTCTTGCCAGTTCCCGAGAGGCCAAAGAAGACTGCGGTATCAACGGGATTGCCGACCGCATGGTTCGCCGAGCAATGCATCGGCATCACGCCTTTTTCGGGCAGCATGTAATTCAGCAGGGTGAAGACGGATTTCTTGTTTTCACCGGCATATTCTGTGCCGCCGATCAGAATCAATTTGCGGTCGAAGTTCAGTGCGATCACTGTCTCGCTACGGCAGTTGTGCTTGGCCGGATCAGCCTGGAAGCTGGGACAGTTGATGATTGTGAAATCCGCGATGAACTCATCCAGGTCTTCACGATCCGGGCGGCGCAGCAAGTGACGGATGAACAGATTATGCCATGCCAGTTCGGTGACCATGCGCACGTTGATCGAATAAGCGGGGTCGGCGCCACCGACCAGATCCTGCACAAAATAGTCACGACCCTTCATGTGCTCGATCATATCGGCATAAAGCGTTTCGAAACCCTCGGGGCTCATCTCGGCGTTGTTTTCCCACCAGATCGAATCGGCGACACTGTCGGTGCGGACAACATGCTTGTCCTTGGGAGAACGGCCAGTGAACTTGCCGGTACTGACAAGAAAAGCTCCGCCATTGCCAAGTGTACCTTCACCCCGCTTGAGAGCTTCTTCAATCAGTGCCGGTTCCATGAAGTTGTAATAGACATTGCCCAGACCCTCGATGCCCTGATCTTCGAGGCGGAATTGCGGGTTCACCCGTCCAGATGTCATGTGTGTCTTCTCCTGTGGCGGCGCGGCGGCAGATTGGCCAAGGTGCGCTCTTGGGGCAGTGTACCGGGAAAACCGGCGATTGGGCGGGTCTTATCATGGTCGTTTAGGGCGTGAACAGGACGGTTTGGCGCAGTTAGCGCAACCAAGTTCAGGTTTAGCGCCACCATGTTTTTTCTGCCGGAAATACAGACACTTTTCGAAGACCATTAACGGCTTTTTTGCCGCATGTGTGTGACAACAATCGCACGATTCGTAGATGGTGATTGATTCGCGGCCATAAAAACGACAAAAATGCTCTACAAATAAGCGAATTGTTTCGTATGAGAGCAGGAATAGGGGTTAACCCGATGTCAAAGATTGCACTGGTGGATGACGACAGGAACATTCTGACGTCCGTATCCATGACGCTCGAAGCCGAGGGTTTCGAGGTAGAAACGTATAACGACGGGCAGGCTGCTCTGGATGCGTTTAACAAGAAGCTGCCCGATATGGCAGTGCTGGATATCAAGATGCCGCGTATGGATGGCATGGATTTGCTGCAGCGACTGCGGCAGAAGACCCAGATGCCGGTGATCTTTCTGACTTCGAAAGATGACGAGATCGACGAAGTTCTGGGTTTGCGTATGGGTGCTGATGATTATGTCAAAAAGCCCTTTTCGCAACGGTTGCTGGTAGAACGGATACGGGCCTTGCTGCGCCGTCAGGAAGCGACCTCGGGTGATCCCGTGGCTGCCAACACAGGCGACGCCAAGGTGATGGAACGGGGCGAATTGCGGATGGACCCCTTGCGCCACGCGGTGAGCTGGAAGGGATCGGATGTCTCTTTGACAGTGACCGAGTTCCTGCTGCTGCAGGCCTTGGCGCAGCGTCCGGGATTTGTCAAAAGCCGCGATCAGCTGATGGATGTTGCCTATGACGATCAGGTCTATGTAGATGACCGCACGATCGACAGCCACATCAAGCGTCTGCGCAAAAAGATGCGCGCTGCTGATCCGGAGTTTTCGGCCATCGAAACGTTGTATGGTATTGGGTATCGGTACAACGAAGAATAAGCGTGGCCTAAGTTAAGGGGTTACTGGGTCTCGTGCGCGATACTGAGCAAGAAAACGAGTTACGCGACGGTGACGTCGTTCTGGGGGATGACTGGGTCATCCCCCAGAGCGACGATGCCGCCGAACTCAGGGCCACACGCGGCCGCCGCAATCTGTTTTCCCTGCGGGGCTCGCCTCTGGCGCGCAAGATCATCACATTCAACATGATTGCATTGGTGATTCTGGTCACCGGATTGCTATATCTGGATAATTCGCGAGAAGAACAGGTGCAGCAGACCGCCCGGAACCTAGTTGGGGATGCGCAGTTGGTCAGCAACGTATTTGAAACCCAACTGCGACAGAATGTGACTGGCATTACCCGCGACGCGGCCATCCTGGATGTCAAAGATACGTTGGCTGGTCTCAGCCTGCCGGTCGGCGGTGAAGTCTTTGTTTACGATGCTCGTGGGACGCTGATTGGTTGGACGCGCGGCGCGCCTGCGGTCTCAGAGATGCCGGTCATGCTGCGCTCAGAAGCTGATGCGCAGACTGGAAGCACACTGATCAGTGATGCCTTGAACGCGGTTTGGACCGGGCTGTCCAAAGTGTTCAAGCAAGATGAAACCAGCGAAGCGCCAACCTTGGCCCAACGCGTTCAGGCCATCATTCCACAGGCGCTGACCGGGCATATTCAGGTTCAGGCGGTTCAGGATGACGCAGGCGAAACGGTTATCGTTGCTGCGGCCCCGATCCAACTGGATGGAAAGCCCGTTGGCGCAGTTGCCATGGCCGGTCCCGCCGGAGAAATCGACGCATTGGCCCGCCGTGATCAAGAGCGGATCCTGCGCATGTTCGTCGTGGCGCTTTTGGTTTCCGTTGGCTTGAGCCTTGTCCTTGCATCGACCATCGCCAACCCGCTGGCCGATCTGGCATCCGCCGCCGAGATGGGCAAAGACCGCGGTGCGGGGGTCAACCCGGGCCGCATCCGCATCCCCGATCTGAGCGCGCGACCGGACGAAATCGGACGACTCAGCCGAGCTTTGCGCGGCATGGTTACAGCGCTGTACAACCGGATTGATGCAAACGAACAATTCGCGGCAGATGTGGCGCATGAGATCAAAAACCCCCTAGCCAGCCTTCAATCTGCTGTGGGCACGTTGCGCATGGTTAAAAGAGACGACCAGCGCGACAAGCTGTTGGGGGTGATCGAACATGATGTCCGTCGGCTGGATCGTCTGGTCAGCGACATTTCGAACGCCTCGCGCCTGGACGCCGAACTGGTCAAGGAGGAAGAACAGCCATTTGATTTGTTGAACCTGATCGGAAACCTCGGTCAGTATCTGGGCGAGGATGCGCGCGCCAAGGGAATCGATTACATCACTGATCTGCCGCCCGAACCAATCACCGTGACCGGGCTTGAGGCGCGATTGGCGCAGGTGTTCGTAAACCTGATCACCAATGCGATTTCCTTCTGCGAAGAAAGCGATGCCATACGTGTGTGGGTACGCCGGCGCGAGGATCGGGTTCTGGTTGTTGTTGAAGACACCGGCCCAGGCATCCCCGAGCAGGCCCTGACCAAAGTGTTCAAACGGTTCTATTCCCAACGTCCCGTTGAGCATTTCGGCAATAACTCGGGGTTGGGTCTGGCGATCTCGAAACAGATTGTCGAGGCGCATGGCGGGGTGATTTGGGCCGAGAATATCCGCCCGACCGAAGCGGACATAACTTCAGACCCTCAGGGCGCGCGATTCGTCGTGGGCCTGCCGGTTTGACGCGGTGAGCACGTCCGCACTCTCCTCTGTTGAACACAAAGATACTGCCATCGTTCACGCCTCTTGCGTCGCGATAGCAGACCGTGCTGTTTTGATCGTGGGGCCTTCGGGCACCGGGAAGTCAGCGCTGTCTTTGCAGATGATGGCGTTGGGGGCCGATCTGGTCGCGGACGATCGGGTTCGGTTGTATATGGATGGCAATCTCGCCTTGGCAGAGGCGGCTCCAAATATCGGTGGACTGATCGAGGCAAGAGGTCTTGGCCTGTTGCGGGCAGTCTCGGTTGGGCCGGTGCCGGTTGGCTTTGTGGTGGACATGGCGCAAGAAGAACCCGAGCGCCTGCCAGAACCCCGTTCAATTCTTATCCTGAGGCAAACTGTTCCCTTGCTTCGGGGCGCTGGCGTCTCCAATTTACCAGCAGCGCTATTGCTACTGATGAAAAACGGGTGCGCAGACCCGGAATGGCCCAATCAATGACGACCCAAAGACGCATCGTACTTGTCACCGGCCCATCCGGCGCAGGCCGGTCCACCGCAATCCGTGTCTTAGAGGATCTGGGGTTCGAGGCCATCGACAACCTTCCCATGGGTCTTTTGCTGCGTCTATTAGACGGGCCAAAAACCGACCGTCCCATGGCGCTTGGTATTGATGCGCGCAACCGCGATTTTTCCACGATTGGCGTCATCGAATTGCTGGCTAAGCTTCGGTGGATGGAACAGGTTGACCTGACCACGCTTTATCTCGATTGCAGCGATGAAGTCCTGCTGCGCCGGTATTCGGAAACCCGCAGACGTCACCCGGTGTCTGCGGATGCCAGCCCTGAAACCGGCGTGCGCCAGGAAAAAGAGTCGCTGGCCCCAATTCGTGAACTTGCAGATACGTTGATCGATACCACGCCACTGAATGTTCACCAACTGCGCGAAGAGGTAGAGCGTTGGTTTGCACCTCAGGGTGGGCGGCATCTGGCGGTAACCATCGAATCATTTTCCTATAAGCGTGGTTTGCCTCGCGGATTGGATATGGTCTTTGACTGCCGTTTTCTCACCAACCCGTACTGGCGTCCCGAGCTTCGGGCCGAAGATGGTCGCAATTCGGATGTGGCGAGCTATATTCAAACCGACGCGAACTATGCGCCTTTCTTCGAAAGGGTGGTTGACCTGCTGACTTTGTTGTTGCCCGCCTACCGGGCCGAGGGCAAAGCCTACCTGTCCGTGGCCTTTGGCTGTACCGGAGGGCAACACAGATCGGTTGCAATGGCCGAAGCGGTTGCAAGGGCCCTTGCAGAGGGGGGGCAGCAAGTGGCAATTAGGCATCGCGAAATGGAAAGACGATCGTTGAATGTGAGGCCGGATTGATCGGGATCGTACTCGTAGCACATGGTGGGCTGGCCAAAGAATATTTGGCCGCGATGCAGCATGTGGTCGGCAATCAGCCCGGCCTGGCCGCGATCTCGATCGAGGCCGATCATGATCGCGAAGCGAAGCAATCGGAAATCTGTGCGGCCGCCGACAGTGTTGATGTTGGTGACGGTGTTGTCGTCGTGACCGATCTGTTTGGCGGAAGCCCGTCGAATCTCAGCCTGCGTGCCTGCGCGCCGCAGGATCGCCGTATCCTTTACGGCGCAAATCTTCCCATGTTGATAAAACTGGCCAAATCCCGCCACCTGCCGATTGGCGAAGCCGTGCGGCAGGCAATGGAAGCTGGACGTAAGTATATCAATGCGCAAAATGTGACGTTTGACGAGAACCGGACAGATAAAGAATGACCACCCGAAGCTTGAAAATTATCAATGAAAAGGGCCTGCATGCCCGCGCCTCGGCCAAGCTGGTTGAGTTGGTAGAAGGGTTCGACGCTCAGGCCGAGGTGTCGAAAGACGGGCTTTCCGCATCCGGCGACAGCATTATGGGTCTTTTGATGTTGGCAGCGTCTCGCGGAACGACTATTGACGTCGAGACGTCCGGACCGGATGCTGAGGCGTTGGCTGATGCGTTGGAGACTCTGGTGAACGACAAGTTCGGAGAAGGTTTCTGACCGCACCCGCCGTGATACGAAGAACGGGATAACCAGGAATTGGCGGAAACAACGCACGAGACCAAGACAGGCCCGGTGGTGGATGGGACCAAGGACCAGGGCGAGATCTATGATCGTAAGACCCTGACCTACGCAAACTCGTTCGACGACCCTTGGACTGCAACAGCGATTCGCACCATTGAATGGTGTACGGGTAAGTTGACCATTTTGGGTATGGTTAACAAGTTCGAGAAGCAGAATGAACAATTCCGCGGCCAACGGTTCTGGGCAGGTGCGCTTAACATAATGGGCATCGACCTGACCACGCCAGAGGAACAGATCGCGCGTATTCCGAAAACGGGGCCCGTGGTCGTCGTAGCCAACCATCCCCATGGCATGGTCGACGGCATGATTTTGGCAGAGCTGATCGGCAGGGTCCGCAGCGACTATCGGATCTTGACCCGTTCGGTTCTGACAGGTTTGGACGAGGCGGCGACGTCGTTCATGATTCCGGTGCCCTTCCCGCACGATCCCGAGGCACAGGCCAAGATGCTTGAGATGCGCGGCAATGCGATGGAGCATCTGAAAAACGGGGGCGTTGTGGCCTTGTTCCCTTCAGGCGTTGTGATGTCTTCGGATGACTGGTTCGGGCCGGTGATCGAGCGTGAGTGGAACGTGTTCACGGCCAAAATGATCCGTCGATCCGGCGCGCAGGTCCTGCCGATCTTTTTCCCTGGCAGGAATTCGCGTGCCTACCAGATCGCCAACAAACTTTCTGCGATTCTGCGCCAGGGTTTGTTGCTGCACGAGATCGTTCGATCCTGCAACAAACCGCAATCCCCGGTGATCGGAGAACCGATCTCGAATGAGGATATGCAGCTGCTGGAGCGAGATCCGCGCGGCTTTATGGCTTGGCTCAGAAAGCACACGCTGGGTCTTGGGCAGGCAACCAAGCTCTGACCTGCAATTTCACCTGATCAGGACAATCTCGTGGCTGCGCCCGGATGAATTCCGGGCGGTGGCCTTTACCGGGTCGGCACTGGCGCCTCGCCCCGATAGTCATAAAAACCACGCTGCGTTTTACGTCCCAGCCAGCCCGCTTCGACATATTTCGTCAACAGCGGACAAGGGCGATATTTGGTATCGGCCAATCCATCATGCAGCACGTTCATAATGGCTAAACAGGTGTCCAGACCGATAAAGTCAGCCAGTTCTAGTGGTCCCATCGGGTGGTTTGCGCCCAATTTCATCGATTGGTCAATCGACTGAACATTCCCCACGCCTTCATACAGGGTGTATACGGCCTCGTTGATCATCGGCATCAGGATGCGGTTGACAATGAAAGCCGGGAAATCTTCGGCGCTGGCGGCGGTTTTGCCCAGGCGGTCTACAACGGCCTTACAGGCAGCAAATGTTGGTTGATCCGTAGCAATGCCCCGGATCAGTTCAACCAGTTGCATCACCGGAACTGGGTTCATGAAGTGAAAACCCATAAAGCGTTCGGGCCGGTCTGTTCGGCTCGCCAAACGTGTGATCGAAATAGATGACGTATTTGACGTCAGGATTGTATGCGGTTGCAGATGTGGCAGCAAACTTTCGAAAATGGCTTGTTTGACGGTTTCACGCTCGGTTGCGGCCTCGATCACCAGGTCAGTCTGGCCCAGCTGTGGCAGCTCCATTGTGGTCGTGATGCGTTTCAGCGCGGATTGCATCTCCTCATCCGAAATTTTTCCGCGCGATGCCTGGCGCGCCATATTTCCTTCAATCGTCGCCATGGCGCTGTTCAGCGCGTCCTGGCTAACGTCGTTCAGCAGAACGTCATATTCCGCCAAAGCCAGTACGTGGGCGATACCATTGCCCATTTGGCCTGCGCCAATCACTCCGACTGATTTTACATCCATTTTTTGATGCCTCTGTGCCACGGGGTAGGATGACACTATCGGCAGATCGGGGCGGGCGGCAAGGGGATCAGGCCGTTCGACTTTGCTTCAAATGCGCACATTAGGAGATTCTCAAGGCTTGCGGCTGCAAGATGGCATCCGGGTGAAAATTGGGTGAGTGATATGAGCTATCATCAAGCTGGCTCAGGAAGACTCGAGCATGACGTGTGCCAATACGGTGAGTCACGATTGTGGTTTCGTGGGCCAATGCGTTCGCTGGAGAAGTCATTTGTGGCCTGCGCAGGTGGGACCGAAACATTCGGGCGATTCGTCGAGCAGCCATTCGCGGCAGTTCTCGAAGAGAGGTTGGACAGACGGTGCCTGAATTTCGGAAGCCTTTTTTGCGGCGTAGATGCGCTGTGCGATGACACGGAGTTGAGGGGTTTACTGAACCAAGCAGAGCTCTGCGTGGTGCAGCTTAGCGACATATTGGGGCAGTCCAATCGATTCTACCGGGTTCATCCCCGACGCAACGACCGTTTTCTGGCTCCGACAGAGGATCTGAAATCTCTCTATCCCGAGATCGACTTTGCCGATGTCCATTTCGTACATCACCTGATGATTTTGTTGCAGGGCCGCAATGATGCGCGGTTCGAGGTAATCGCAGAAGAGCTGCGGCGGAATTGGATCGACCGCATTGGGGGGCTTGTTGAGGCGCTTGAAGCGCCTGTTGTCTTGTTGAATTTGCAGGTCCTGCGTGAGGCAGAAAGTGATCAGCCCAAGCACGGTGCTGATATTCGGATCACGCCACAGATGATCGAGGCCCTGCGCCCTCTCAGCGCCGAGATCGTTGAGGTGACGGTCAGCGTGTCGGGGCAGTCCGATGAGCTTGAAGATATGCTGTTTGGAACACTGCAACAGCCCATGGCGGAATATATGATAGGTCCTGCAGCACACAGGTCGATTGCTGACGCCTTGGTCGGTCCGATCAGAAACCTGCAATGAAAAGGGCCCGCCGATGGCGGGCCCAATGCAAGATTCTTCGTGGAAAAGTCTATCCCGTTGATCAGCCGAGTTTCTCGGTCAGTTCCGGAACGGCCTGGAACAGGTCGGCGACCAGACCGTAATCGGCAACCTGGAAGATCGGCGCTTCTTCGTCTTTGTTGATCGCCACGATGATTTTCGAGTCTTTCATACCGGCCAGATGCTGAATCGCACCCGAGATGCCGACAGCGACATACAGATCCGGGGCAACAACCTTGCCGGTCTGACCCACCTGCCAATCGTTCGGAGCATAGCCCGAGTCGACTGCGGCGCGCGATGCGCCAACTGCGGCCCCCAGCTTGTCAGCGAGACCTTCGATCAGCTTGAAGTCCTCTTCAGAACCGACACCACGGCCACCCGACACAACAACGCCAGCCGAAGTCAGCTCGGGGCGGTCGCTTGTAGCTACCTTGTCTTCGACCCAGGACGATAGACCGGGGTTCTCGCCGACCGAGATGGTCTCAACGGCTGCCGAGCCATCTTCGCCCGCAGCATCAAAACTTGCGGTTCGAAAAGTGACGACTTTTTTGGCGTCCACAGATTTGACGGTCTGGATCGCGTTGCCCGCATAGATTGGGCGTTCGAAGGTCGAGCCGTCGACGACACCGGACGCGTCCGAGATGACCATGACGTCCAGCAGCGCGGCAACGCGCGGCATAACGTTCTTGGCATCGGTGGTGGCGGGGGCAACGATGTGTTCATAACCATCAGCCAGACCTACGATCAGCGCAGCAGTGGATTCTGCCAGGCGATGGCCCAGCGATTCGTCCTCGGCGACCAGAACCTTTGAGACGCCGGTGATCTTGGCGGCAGCTTCACCGGCAGCAGCAGCGGAACCGCCTGCGGCCAGAACGGTTACATCACCCAGTGCCTTTGCTGCGTTTACAGCTTTGGCGGTTGCGTCTAGCGCCAGTTCACCATTGTTGACTTCGGCGAGAAGAAGAACAGCCATTACACAGCCCCCGCTTCTTTGAGTTTCGCGACAAGCTCGTCTACCGAGCCGACGATGATGCCAGCGGCACGTGCCTGTGGTTCTTCGGTTTTGACGACTTCCAGGCGCGGCGAGACGTCGACGCCGTAATCAGCGGCGGTTTTCTCGTCCAGCGGCTTTTTCTTCGCCTTCATGATATTGGGCAGCGACGCGTAACGGGGCTCGTTCAGGCGCAGGTCCACGGTCACGATTGTCGGCATTTTGACGCTGATGGTTTGCATGCCGCCATCGACTTCGCGGGTGATCTTTGCGCTGTCGCCGTCGATGTCGATGTCGGACGCAAAGGTGCCTTGTGACCAGCCCAAAAGAGCTGACAACATCTGACCAGTTGCATTCATGTCGTTGTCGATAGACTGCTTGCCGCACAGAACGATACCGGGCTGCTCTTCCTCGACCACTTTGGCCAGGATCTTGGCAACGGCCAGAGGTTCTATGTCCTGATGGACATCATCTGCAGCAACGACCAGGATGGCACGGTCCGCGCCCATGGCCAGCGCAGTGCGCAGTGTTTCCTGGGCTTGTTTTACGCCGATAGAAACAACGACGACTTCGTCTGCCTTGCCTGCTTCTTTCAGGCGGATTGCCTCTTCGACAGAAATTTCGTCGAACGGGTTCATCGACATTTTGACATTGGCGAGATCGACACCGCTGCCATCCGCTTTGACGCGAACTTTAACGTTATAGTCAATCACGCGTTTGACAGGCACGAGTACCTTCATTTTGCGCTAGCTCCTCACAAAAAACGGCAAGCCGCGTCGCGACTCCACCAATGTTCATGAGGGCTTGAATAGCGATTCAATTCAGGCGGCAACAGGGCAAAATCGTCACGTCATCTGCAACGGACGTCGCGTTTTGCTATTTTTGACGTGACCAAGCACCAGACATCCACCCAAAAGGCAGAAAGCTATCGGTTTGCGCCCGCCCGTCGGGCCGGGGCTTCGCCCTTCCGGTCGCCGCCGCGTCCACTGGACGCGACGCCGCTTTCAGCGGTTCGCGCCCGGAACCCACAGAACATCTTGGGTTCCGTTTTCATTGGCACAACGGGCTGCGACGAAGAACCAGTCGCTCAGACGGTTCAGGTACTTGACTGCGGTTTCGTTGACCGGCTCCATGTTGGTCAGCTCAACCGCAAGCCGTTCGGCCCGGCGCGATACGGTTCGACATACATGCAGATGCGCCGCAAGACGCGAGCCACCGGGCAGGATGAAACTGCGCAGCGGTTCCAAGGCTTCGTTCATCGCGTCGATTTCAACCTCCAGCCGGTCAATCTGCGAGGGCACGATGCGCAGAGGCGGATAGTCTGCTTCGGCATCCTTTTCCATGTCGGGACGACAGAAATCTGCGCCCAGATCAAACAGGTCATTCTGAATGCGGGCGAGTGCAGCTTCGACATCCCCATCTGCCTCGGTCCGGGCGACGCCGACAAAGGCGTTCAACTCGTCCACGGTGCCATAAGCGGTCACGCGGCCCGAGTATTTGGCGACGCGTTCGCCATTGCCGAGTGCGGTTTTGCCATCATCACCGGTGCGGGTGTAAATCTTGTTCAATACGACCATTTACTGACCTCCCTGACCGCGCAGCCAGACGTAAAGCACGATCAGAATCACGGCGATGAACTGAAACAGGATACGCAGGCGCATATACTTGTTGCTTTTCAGTGCCGCGTCCCTGCCGCTTTTGCCAAAATTCGAGATGCCAAGCGCCAATACGACGACAACCGCCGCCATGGCCAAAAGCAAAATGACCATCATTAGGTCCATGAGTACACCGTCCGTGTTTCTGTTTGCCTAGGGCTATCATCTAGCCCCGTGCGTGCCAAAAGCGAACGGGTTATTTCGCCTCAGACCCCTGCAAGGATGCGGTCAATCGCACGTGTCGATAGAATGCGGCGCAAACAACCGGCGATAAATGTAGGTGTTGTCACATAGTATCGGGGGCGCGGGCGCTTGGATTCTACGGCGTGGGCCAGCTTGGTCGTAACCGCTGATGCGGGCAGTTCAAACCGATCCGGCCCCGACGATTCGTACAGTCTTTTCAACAAAGAGGACTCATACCGCTCGCGCAGGGCCGAGTTTTGCCAGTTGATGAACCGCTCGAAGAATGGGATTGAGTTTTCGCGGATTTTAGATGTGATCGGGCCAGGTTCGATCAAAATGACCTTGATCCCCGTATCAGCCAGTTCCAGGCGCAGTGTATCCGTCAGCCCTTCGATTGCATATTTCGTGGCCACATAGGCGCCGCGCCACGGATAGGCCACCAGACCCAGCACCGAAGAGTTCTGAACGATTCGCCCGTGTCCTTGACTGCGCATAATCGGGATGACCTGCCTGGTCAGTTCGTGCCAGCCAAAGAAGTTCGCCTCGAAAATCTGACGCAGGCCTTCGGTCGGCAGGTCCTCGACCGCGCCGGGCAGGCCATGTGCGCCATTGTTGAACAGCGCGTCCAGGGTGCCTCCGGTGGCCTCCAACACTTCGTTCAAACCCGAGGATATGCTGGCCGTGTCGGTATAATCAATGCACGGGCTTTCAAACCCCTGCGCCCGCAACCGGTCGCAATCGCGCTGTTGTTTGCACGAGGCAAACACGCGCCAGCCCCGCGCGCGCATCCCATGCGCCGCATCCAGTCCGATGCCCGATGAGCAGCCAGTAATTAGAATGGTTTTCTGCATGATTTTCCCGATTCTGAACCAGCCCCAAGCTAGGGTGCACAGAGTATGGGGACAATCATTGCTCCACGTCAGTCTGGTGTTTTTCTGACCAAAGAGGTCGAAATCCACCCCACCTGTTGCTGCGGCAACACGCGCAGTCGCAACCATCCGGTGCCCGAGTCACTTAGCACCTCGACCTTCTGGCCGATGCGCGCTTTGCCAACAATCGGGTAGATCGTTCCAGGGCCGTCACGCATGTTCACGCGGGTCCCGGAGATTTCCCGGATATCTTTCCTGGGTTCAGGCTGGGCGGCGGGTTCAGGCTGCACGTCCTTGGTGATTTGCTTCAGGCCAGTTACACCGTCTTCCAGGGACGCAAGCGTGATGCTGGCAGTCTGATCGTCAAACACCGAAAGCGCGTTGAAAGTGTCCAGACTGGCGGGTTCTGCGACAATCGCTGCGACTGCTGGCTGGGGATCAATCGGGCGCTCGCGCACGACCGGCGAGCGCATAGCGACATTTGTCACAAGCTCTTTTGCCGGAGACGGTGCTACGGTTTTGGGGGCCGCTTTCGAGGCGACTCGCACAGGCTGTTCTGACCGCACACCGCGCGGCTCGAAATTAGGCCCGCCACTCATGACGTAAAAGCACCAGCCAAGTGCAGCGAAACTCATTACAATCAGGCGCGTCATGGCGCATCCCCCGGTCGATCAATCAAAACAAAAAAAGGCAGCAGACTAATGTCAGACATCCTAGCATAATTCGCGACCCAAGTCGAAAAACGGGGGAAATCGGGGGGTTGCCTCCCCCTGTTGCAAAAAGCGCCACTTGTCCCCAGTAAAATATGTCTTGCTTGCTTTACCCGCGCGCCCTTGCGTCGTATCACATCATCTATGAATGATACGATCGACGACCCCAATATGGTGGCCCCCGAGAACGGGGGCGAAGTAGCCGAACCGCTGCGCCGCGCGATTGGTGAACGTTATCTGACCTATGCGCTGTCCACCATCATGCACCGGGCCTTGCCCGATGCACGGGATGGTCTGAAGCCGGTGCATCGGCGAATCCTCTATGCGATGCGCGAACTGCGACTCAGTGCAACGGGCGGGTTCCGTAAGTCGGCGAAAATCTCGGGCGATGTGATGGGTAACTATCACCCGCACGGCGATGCCGCGATTTATGACGCGATGGCGCGTTTGGCGCAGGATTTTAATGTGCGCTATCCGCTGGTCGACGGGCAGGGGAATTTCGGCAATATCGACGGCGATAACCCGGCGGCCTCTCGTTATACCGAAGCTCGGATGACCATCGTGGCCGAGGCTCTGCTTGAGGGTCTGAACGAGGATGCTGTCGATTTCCGTGACAACTATGACGGCACGCTGACCGAACCGGTGGTTCTGCCCGCGCTATTTCCGAATCTGCTGGCCAATGGCTCCAGCGGTATTGCGGTGGGCATGGCGACGAATATCCCGCCACATAACATCTCGGAACTGTGTGACGCCTGTTTGCATCTGATCAAGACGCCGGATGCGCGCGACGATACGCTTCTGAACTACGTGCCCGGACCGGATTTCCCAACCGGCGGCGTAATCGTTGAACCGCCTGCGAATATCGCGCAGGCCTATCGCACCGGGCGCGGGTCATTCCGCCTGCGCTGTAAGTTCGAGGTCGAGGATCTGGGCCGCGGTCAGTGGCAGATCGTCGTCACCGAGATTCCCTATCAGGTTCAGAAATCGAAGCTGATCGAAAAGATCGCCGAGCTGATTCAGACCAAGAAAATCCCGATCCTTGGCGACGTTCGTGACGAATCCGCAGATGACATCCGCCTGATCCTTGAGCCGCGTTCCAAGAATGTGGACCCCGAGGTTCTGATGGGCATGCTCTATCGCAACTCGGACCTTGAGGTGCGGTTCAGCCTGAACATGAACGTGCTGATCGACGGGGTGACACCCAAAGTCTGCTCGATGAAAGAAGTGCTTCGCGCCTTCCTTGATCACCGGCAAGAGGTTCTGCTGCGCCGGTCGCGCCACCGGATGGCCAAGATCGACCATCGGCTGGAGGTGTTGGAGGGCTTTATCGTTGCCTTCCTGAATCTTGACCGCGTGATCGACATTATCCGCTATGACGATGACCCCAAGGCTGCGCTGATGCGCGAAGACTGGGGCATCGACCATGTCCGCGCCACCAATGAGGCCGACTATGTCTCGCCCAAACCGGGCGAGGGCGAGCTGTCCGAGGTCCAGGTCGACGCAATTCTCAACATGCGTCTGCGCAGCTTGCGCCGTCTGGAAGAGATGGAGCTGGTTCGCGAACGCGATGAGCTGATGTTGGAACGTGCCAATCTCGAAGATCTGCTAGCCGACGAAAGCCTGCAATGGGCCAGCATCGCCGAGCAACTGAAAGAGACCAAGAAAACCTTCGGCAAGGACTATGAGGGCGGAGCGCGGCGCACCCAGTTTGCCGAAGCCGGTCAGGTCGAAGAGGTCCCGCTTGAGGCGATGATCGACCGCGAACCGATCACGGTTGTCTGCTCTCAGATGGGCTGGATTCGCGCCATGACCGGCCATATCGACCTGAACCGCGAGTTGAAGTTCAAGGATGGCGATGGGCCACGGTTCATCTTCCATGCGGAAACCACCGATCGGCTGCTGGTCTTTGCCTCGAACGGTCGATTCTATACGATCAGTGCCGCGAATCTGCCCGGCGGTCGGGGTATGGGCGAACCGCTGCGCCTGATGGTCGACCTGCCGAATGAGGCGCAGATAATCGACATCCTGATCCACAAGCCGGGGCGCAAGCTGCTGGTGGCCTCGGATGCGGGTAACGGCTTCACCGTGCCCGAGGATGATGTGCTGGCGCAGACCCGAAACGGCAAACAGGTGCTGAACGTCAAAGGCGACGAAACAGCGATTATCTGTAAACCGATCGAAGGTGACCACGTTGCAGTGGTTTCTCAGAACGGCAAGTTTCTGGTCTTCCCGACCGAGGAACTGCCTGAAATGACCCGCGGCAAGGGCGTTCGCCTGCAAAAATACAATATGGCGCGCGGGCGGCAGGGGACGCTGGAATTGGACGGCGGGCTGTCAGATATCACCACCTTCAACTGGGAAGAGGGCCTGAAATGGTCCATGGGTGGCGACAAAACCCGGCACGAGGCAGATCTTTCGCAATGGCTGGCCAAGCGCGCCAGCGTCGGGAAAAAGCCGCCATACGGCTTCCCGCGTGATTTTAAATTCTCCTGATCAGGCCCGGTCACAGAGGATTTATGCCGATACCGCTTGGCACAAGCCGTATCGGTGCGTTAGATCAAAGAAAAACAGGCCTATCGAGACGAGATATGTTGCGCATTTTGACACTGATCACCGGATTGGCCCTGATGGGCGCCTGCACCCAAACGCAGGTTTACGAAGAGCCTGAGTCGCTGGGCGAATTCAAGTTGCGGGTAAACTATGCCTTTGCCGATAAGGCGGTGCAGGGACCGGTAAGCCGGGATGCGACGCCCGACGAATGGACTGCTGCCATTCAAAACGCGTTGGACATCCGCCTTGGGCGCTATACGGGCGCTCAGGAATACGACATCGGCATCAGCCTCGAGGGCTACATGCTGGCCCCTCCCGGCATTCCGGTGATCTATAACCCCAAGAGCACTGCGATTGTTCTGGTCAACGTTTATGACGTGAACAAGAAAGAGTTTCTTGCCAAAGGTAAGCAATTCCAGGTGCTGGAAGACACAACCGGCGGCAGTGCCCTGAAAGGGTCGGGCCATGAACGGACAAAGCAAGAGCAAATGAGCGGGCTGGCTCTGAAAGTTGCGGACCGAGTCGAAGAATGGTTGGCCGAGGAACATTTGGAAAACGGTTGGTTCGACCGGCGTCCCGAACTGATCCAGCCACTCGATTCAGGTGTAGCAACGCAAAATCCGGCTTAAAGAACGGCATTTCCCGCAGGATGTGCTTGATTTTCTCCTTTGAACCCAATATCTCGCGCGCGCAGATGTAACCACGGGACCAAGGGTCCCCCAAAGCACAAAAGGGCGCCTGAGGAATGGCAAAGGAAAAGTTTGAGCGTAATAAGCCGCACGTCAACATCGGCACGATTGGCCACGTTGACCACGGCAAGACGACGCTGACCGCAGCAAT
>NZ_FXTE01000014.1 GCF_900182615.1 Ruegeria faecimaris
CGGAGGCGGTGATGAGATCGTTCGTCGAATAGTCTCAGACCTAACCGTCGAAACAAAAAAAGCCCGCCCCAAACGGGGCGGGCTTTTTCTGTTTGGAATGCATCTTTATTTCTGGGACTGACTGCGCCTGCGCGCGGTCATTGCCCGGCCGTCACGGATACTCATACCCATCAATGTCAGATTGGTGGCACCAGCGACCAATTCGATGACCTGAACAAGGTAGAAGCTGGTGTCGAAGGCCCCGGCTCCGGCCTTTGCTTTCAGGTAGAGTGCTGCGGGTACCAGAATAAGCAGGCCGTTGGCTGCGATGATCGGCATTCTTTTCTTTTTGGCCAATGCCGAAGCATCTTTGCGCCGGCTTCCCATCGACATTCCTGTAGCGCCGACAATTACCATGGCCGGGACCAGCAAGAACAGGCCATAGACGATCATGGTTTTTACTGATGCCACGGTCGCGTGGGAAGCGAAGATCTCGCTGTACAAAGTAGATGTCCAGAATGTCAGGATTGTTAGAAATCCGATAACTCCAGCGATGGGGTGGATTGTTCTGATCATGGGTCGCCTCCACTTTTTGCCTTAGGCAACACAGTGGTTGTCGACCGTCAGCTTGCGCAGAAGATGTGGTCGCGTCACTGCGCTGTCCGGGTAGTCGGCGATACGGCTTTGGAATTCAGGATTGGTAAAGGCCTGACGGAAACTCTTCACATCTTGCCAGACAGCATAGTTCACGAAGGTCGCGCTGTTGGCGATGCCTTTGTGCAGTTGCGTCGAGATGTATCCCGGTTGCGATTTCATGAAATCCGCGTCGTGGGACCAGGCGGTCAGCAGGGCGTCTTCGTCCTTGGCGTCAACCGTGAACAGGTTGATCAGAACGACGGGGCCTTCCTCGGTTTCCATCTGGTCAGCCAGGGTTGCGATTTCGTCCAGTTCTACGATGCGTGCCATTCTTTGATCCTCTTTCAGAAAATAACATAGCAAGCTATATAATATTGCATAGCATGCTATGCAAGTGTATTTATCCGACATGGATTTCACGAAAGAAGACTCTGCCGGATATCTGGTCAATCACATGGCACGCTTGTTTGCCCGGGACCTGCAGCAGCGTATCTCTCCTTTGGGGATCGTCGTTGGGCAATTCCCCATTTTGCTAGAGCTTTGGCAAAAGGACGGCGTGTCGCAAAAAGAGCTGCTTGGCAAAATCGACGTCGAGCAGGCGACGTTGGCCAACACGCTCAACCGGATGGAGCGGGACAGTTTGGTCAAGAGAACCAAAAACCCAACCGATGCCAGAGCTCAGCTGATCTGGTTGACCGAAAAGGCGTCAGGGATACGCGCGGAGGCATATGAGGCCGCCCAGACCGTAAACGCGCAGGCGCTTGCGGGGCTGAGCGCCGAGGAACAACGTCAGTTTCTGGACCTCATGCACAGGGTGATTTCGGGCATGCGCCAGGAATAATGAGTTACAGCGCGGAATTCGCAGCGGCCCGCACGGCGCGGATGTTGTCGCCATAGACCCCGGGCTGATCTACCGATCCACCTTTGAACACAGCTGAGCCTGCAACCAGAACGTCGGCGCCTGCGGCCGCGACCAGCGGGGCGGTGTTTGGATCAACGCCGCCATCAATCTCAATATGGACGGGACGGTCGCCAATCATCTGGCGCAGGCGGCGGATTTTGCTGGTCATGTCGATGAACTTCTGGCCGCCAAAGCCGGGGTTTACGGTCATAACGCAGATGAGATCGGTCAGATCCAACAGGTGCTCCACCGCTTCGGCCGGAGTGCCCGGGTTCAGCGCGATACCGGCCTTCATTCCTGCAGCGCGGATGGCCTGCAAGGTGCGGTGCGAATGCGGCCCTGCCTCGATATGGGCGGTCAGGACATCGGCTCCGGCATCCGCATAGGCCTGAATGTAGGGATCGACCGGCGCGATCATCAGATGCACGTCCATCACCGTTTTGACATGCGGGCGGAAGGCTTTGACGGCGGGCGGGCCAAAGGTCAAGTTCGGGACAAAATGGCCATCCATCACGTCGATATGCACCCAGTCGGCGCCCTGCGCCTCGATGGCCTGAATCTCGGCACCGAAATTGGCGAAATCGGCGGACAGGATCGACGGGGCGATCTTGATAGTGCGGTCAAAGCTCATGGTGGCCTCGTGTCATCTGAACAGTTGAGGATGCGTATAGCGTTGAGGTCAGATGATGGATAGCCCCCGCGACAATCGCGCCGTAACAAAACTTTCACCTTACTGACACACAGCCGTTGAACAGTGGCTGTAGCTGACCGCCAAGACGAATTGGGGGTGGCCTGTGCTGCGTATCGACAAACTGACCAAACGCTTCGGCGAAAACATAGCCGTGGATGCGGCGACTTTGGATGTAGACAAGCCGTGCATGATCGGCATCATCGGGCGATCCGGCGCCGGGAAATCCACCCTTTTGCGGATGGTCAATCGCCTGACCGATTCCAGCGAAGGCAAGATCCTGTTCGAAGGCCGCGATGTCACCCAGTTGAAGGGGCGAGAGAAGCGGGCGTGGCAGGCCGAATGCGCCATGATCTTTCAGCAGTTCAATCTGGTGCCGCGCATGGATGTGGTGTCGAACGTGCTGCATGGCACACTGAACCGCCAATCGACACTGGCCACCATGTTCAACCTGTTCCCGATGGAGGACATCCACCGCGCCATCGACATTCTGGATCGTCTGGGCATCGCCGAACATGCGCCGAAACGGGCCGAGGCGCTGTCGGGTGGACAGCAGCAGCGTGTCGCCATCGCGCGGGCTTTGATGCAGGACCCCAAAATCATTCTAGCGGATGAGCCGATCGCATCGCTGGACCCGATGAATGCCCAGGTGGTGATGCAGGCCCTGCGCCGTATCCACGAAGAGGACGGCCGCACGGTCATCGCCAACCTGCACACGCTGGACACCGCGCGCCGCTATTGCGACCGCGTTGTCGGCATGCGCGACGGCCGCATCGTCTTTGACGGGTTGCCCGAACAACTGACCACCGGCGTCGCCCGCGAGATCTATGGGGCCGATGCGAGTTTCTCGGAAGAGGCAACCTCGACCGAGATCGAAACGCTCGACGCCACCCAGAAGGCCCTGATGGAAGCCGAAGCCACCATCTGAGCCACCCCAACCACCTTTCATCGCCCGACCCGATGAGAGGTCGGGGACATCAACCTGGAGAGAGACAGATGAAAAACCTAATTGCTGCCCTTGTTGCGACCACTGCCATGGCCGCGCCCGCTATGGCGCAGGAAATCAGCGAATTCCGCATTGGTATTCTGGGCGGCGAAAACGCCCAAGACCGAATGAGCAAAAACGAATGCCTGCGCGAATACACCGAAGAGTTGCTGGGCGTTCCGACCAAGCTGTTCGCCCCTGCCGATTATAACGGTGTGATTCAGGGCCTGCTGGGTGGCACGATTGACGTCGCTTGGTTGGGTGCGTCGGGTTACGCCAAAACCTATCTGAGCGATCCCGAAGCGGTTGAGCCGGTTCTGGTCAAGGTCAACACCGACGGTGGTTATGGCTATTACTCGGTAGGCTTTGCCCGCAAAGACAGCGGCATCGCCTCGCTGGAAGACATGAAGGGTAAGGCCTTTGGTTTTGGTGATCCGAACTCGACCTCAGGATACCTGATCCCTTCGATCGAGATTCCACAGGCCACCGGCGCCACCATGGACTCGGGCGATTACTTCGGTGAGGTCAAGTTCACCGGCGGTCACGAACAGACTATCGTTGCGGTAAACAACGGTGACGTTGACGGTGGCGTGACCTGGGCCGACGGCCTGGGTGATTGGGAAGATGGCTATCAGTCGGGCGCGCTGCGCCGCGCTGTTGATGCCGGTCTGGTCGACATGAACGATCTGGTCGAGATCTGGAAATCGGCGCCGATCCCGGAAGGCCCGGTCGTTCTGCGCAAGGCCTTGCCCGAAGATGTCAAAGTTCAGGTCACTGAACTGTGGAACACGCTGGATGAAAAAGACCGCGAGTGTTTCTACGGCGTGGCAGCAGGCGAAGCCAAGAGCTTTGATCCCATCACGCATGAGGCCTACGAGGTCATCATTGAAGCCCGCAAGCTGAAATCCAACTAAGCCCGCAACTCACATGATCGGGGTCCGGTGTTATACCGGACCCCGTTTTCTCAGGAGCATTCCATGACAGACCTGACCGCAGGGTCCCACAGCGTCGACCAAATCCGCGACGAATACTCAGCAATGACCCGGCGCAAACGGGCCTATGGTGGCATTCTCCTGATCCTGTTTGTGGCCCTGATGGCCGCAGGGTTCCGCACCGCCGATGATCGAAACGCAGGCAGTTTTGTCGAGGGCTGGCACAGGATTTTCGACTATCCGGCAGAGGTCCTCTCGGAAGCGTGGGAAAAGATCGGCGCGATGCCGGAAAATCTGATCCGGTTCTTTCCGGCCTTGATCGAAACGATCAATATCGCGGCAGCATCAACCCTGATCGGTACGATTGCGGGGACATTTCTTGCCCTGATGTCGACACGGGGCATGGCGCAGTGGCCATCTCTGATCCCATTGTTTCGTCGGATTTCCGATATCTGCAGGGCCATCCCTGAAATCGTTATCGCGCTGGTTTTGATCTTTATTCTCGGCGGCGGTCCGGTTCCGGCAATGATTGCGATTGCCATCCATACCGCCGGTGCATTGGGCAAGCTGTTCTCGGAAGTGAACGAGAACGCTTCGCTGAAGCCGATTGAGGGGCTGCATTCGGTGGGCGCGAACTGGTCGCAACGGATGTATTTGGGCGTGATCCCACAGGTAGGACCGAACTATGTCAGCTATGCCTTGCTGCGGTTCGAGATCAACATCCGTGCCTCGGCCATCCTTGGCTTCGTCGGTGCTGGCGGGCTGGGCTATGAGCTGCGCAACGCGATGTCATGGGGGCAGGGGCGCTACGACGAGGCCGCGGCCATCTTCCTTCTGCTTTTTGTCACAATCATGGTCGTGGATCAGCTGTCCGGCTATCTGCGGGATCGCCTGACCCACGGGTCTGAAAAAGGAGCTTCGGCATGACGACCTTTGCCACTGATCTGTCGACAGATGACCTCAAGGCCGAGGCCGGTCGTCTGTTCAACCGCAAACGGATCGTGAATTTCGGGTTGCCCGGCCTTGTCGCTGTTTACCTGATCTACGTGTTCTTTGCCTTTGACGTGCCGGGCTTGGCAGGGCGCGCAAACTGGGAAAACGGCAAGACGCTTGTTGCCGACACCTACAGTTACAAAACCCATGTCACGCGAGACAATCGCAATGGAGAGGTGTCCGTTGCGGTCGAAGGGGACCGCAAAGGCACCTATCCCGACGGAACCGCACCCGATTGGGTGGCGCTGGGCGAAACCACGATCATTGACCTGGAGGATGGTCACGTGGTGCGTTTCGGCCCTGAGACAATCGAATATGATATCCCCGGCTATGGCGTCGTGCGCGCCACACCCACCCGCGCCTCTGGGGTGCAGGCCGAGCTACCGGCGGGCGAGGTTCCAGACTGGATCAACGTCTCGAAAAACCGGCTGGCGATCACCACCGATGCGGGGCGTCTGACCGTGACCCGCAACCGGTCCGAAGTGTTCCGCTATTTTCCAGGATGGGAGCTGTTCTGGTTCACCCTCGACAGCCCGTATTATGGCAAATCTTTCCCCGAGTTGGTCAGCCGCGCCACCGCCGGTGAGGCCGGTGCCATTTTCAACGATTTCTGGACCAACAAGATCTGGCGGCATCAGGATGTGGCCTGGGCCATCTTCGAGACGATCCTGATGGCGTTTCTGGGCACCATGGGGGCAGGGTTTATCGCCTTGCCACTGGCGTTCCTGGCGACGCGGAACTTTAACCCCTTGCGGTCGGTGCGCTTTGCCACACGGCGGGTGTTCGACTTTGTACGCGGTGTGGACGCCTTGATCTGGACCGTTGTTCTGGCACGGGCCTTCGGCCCAGGGCCGTTGACCGGAGCGCTGGCAATTCTGGTGACCGATACCGGGACATTCGGCAAGATATTCTCAGAAGCGCTGGAGAATGTGGATGAGAAGCAGATCGAGGGCGTGCAGTCGACCGGTGCGAATGCGCCGCAGCGCTATCGCTTTGGCGTGATCCCACAGATCACTCCCGTGCTGTTGAGCCAGCTTTTGTACTTTCTCGAATCCAACACCCGCAGCGCGACCATAATTGGCGCGATTACTGGCGGCGGCATTGGTCTGTTGCTGACGCAGGCGATCATCACTCAGAAAGATTGGGAAGAGGTCGCCTATTACATCGTTCTGATCATTCTCATGGTGATGTTGATGGATTGGTTCTCGGGCTGGTTACGGCGTCGTCTGATCCAGGGCGACAGCGGCAAGAAGAGCAGGCCGAGCAACGCGAAAACCAAAGATTTTATTCTGCCGTGAGCGCAGCTTGAAAGGTCAGATTCATGGCACGATTGCGCACGGATGAACCGTTCATCCATCCCGATTGCCAGATTACCAACAGCAGCTTTGGTGCATTTGTCGAGATTGGCACCGGCAGTCGGATCGCCAACGCGGTCTGGGGCGACTATTCCTATTGCGACCGGACCTGCGACATCGCCAACGCCCAGATCGGCAAGTTTTCGAACATTGCCAGCTTTACCCGGATCGGCGCCACGGATCACCCGTTGCAAAAGGCCTCGCTGCATCATTTTAGCTATCGGTCGGCTGACTATTGGGACGATGCCGAGGATGATGCCGAGTGGTTTGCCCATCGCGCAAGCCGGATCGCATATATCGGGCATGACACATGGATCGGTCACGGAGCGATCATCAAGCCCGAGGTGACAATCGGTAATGGTGCGGTCATCGCATCCGGGGCGCTGGTGACCAAAGACGTACCGCCCTACATGATCGTTGCTGGGGTGGCGGCCCAACCACTCCGCCCCAGGTTCCCACAAGCGGTTGCGGATCGGATGGAGCAGTTGGCCTGGTGGGACTGGGACAACAGCCGCTTGCGTGACGCATTGCCGGATTTTCGCAAACTAGAGGCCGAGGCGTTTTTGGAGAAATACGAATAGCTGGCCCTGTGACCCCAGGTGCTCCGCGCCCGCAGAAGCATCGGTTTCGCCGATCCCCCTTTGGGGCCTTGGGCCGGGCGCCGCGCTTTGCGCGGCGCTACGCCCAATGGGATGAAACCTCCGATAGGAGGTTGAAGACGGGCGGGAGGCTTACGGGATCAATCCTCGTTCAGGGTCAGCGTAACTCGTTCCCCGGCAAAGGTTGTTCTTCCGTACTCGACAGGATTGCCCTCGGGGTCTGCATTGATGCCGATCGAAAACAAGACTGGTGCGCCCTCGGACAGGTGCAGGTGCAGAGCTTGAGTTGCCGTGGCCGCGCGCGCGGTCAGGCGGGTTGAGATGCGCGTGTAATCCGGCACATCGCATCTTTGCAGGGCTTTGGTGACGGATTGGGTTTCGGTCAGAATCTGCAGAATATCAGGAAATCGCTTGGCCGGAAAAACGCTTTGAAACAGGCCGATGGGTTGCCCGTCGGCCAGAGACAGACCGTCATAGACATGCACCGTGTCGCCGGTTTCAAGCCCCAATGCATCGGCCTCGGCTTCATCCGCGGCCCGTGTGGTCAGGGCGAGGATCTTCTTGCCGGGCATCTTGCCGCTGGCCGAGATGCTCTTGTGGTATCGCACCCGCTTACCAATCGGATACTCGGTTGGTCGGGTGGCGACGAATACACCGGCCCCGCGCCTAGAATGGACCAGCCCCTGGTCGGCCATGTCAGACAGCGCCCGACGAACCGTGTGGCGGTTAACGCCATGCGTTGCGGCCAGTTGCGCTTCGGTCGGCAGCCGGTCACCGGTTTGATATCGCCCTTCGGCAATGTCCGACGTCAGGCTTAGGGCTATGCTTTTCCAGATCGGCGTTTTGTTCATGTCACCAAAAATTCATACAGTTGCGATTGCGAGTCGCCGGGCGGCGGTCTATGATTTGTATAGTTGTATAGGATAAGTAGACAACCCCGCCAAGAGGCTTTGATGACACAACAGAGAGATTCCGCGACCGAGGCGCGTAAGACCTGGATGGGCCTGCTGGCCCGCGCGCCAGATGACGCCACGTTGGCGCTGTGGGAGGGCCTCACGGACCGTCCCGGCTTTGAATGGCTGCGCAGCCCCGAAGTGGGCGGCGTGATGGTGCGCGGACGTACCGGCGCCACCGGGGCGCCGTTCAACCTGGGTGAAATGACGGTCACGCGCTGCTCGGTGGTCTTGCAGGATGGCACGGTTGGACATGGCTATGTTCAGGGCCGGTCAAAGCCCAAGGCCGAAGCTGCAGCTGTGATTGATGCGATGATGCAGACTGCGGCAGCAGACCATGTGCAGGAAAACCTGCTCGGTCCGCTGGAACAGAAAATGCAGGCGGTCAAAATCGCGCGGGCGGCAAAGGCGGCGGCAACCAAAGTAGAATTCTTCACGCTGGTTCGGGGAGAAGATTGATGACTGCGCAAACTCAATTCTCGGGCGGGTTCCAGAACATACCGGTTGATTCCGCACATGCTTTTCGCGAGGCGATGACGGTGATGGCACGCCCAGGCGAAATCCGCAGCCTGTCAGGGGCCGTGCCCCCAGCGCCTTTGTCGGTAGCAGCGGGCACCTTGTTGCTGACTTTATGCGACCCGGAAACCAAGGTACATCTGGCGGGTGAGCTCGACACCGACGCTCTGCGCGAATGGCTGACCTTCCACACCGGCGCGCCGCTGGTTCCTGCTGCCGAGGCAGATTTCGCCGTCGGCACTTGGGGCGAAATTGGTGGGCTGGATCGCTATCGTATCGGAACTGCCGAGTATCCGGATCGGTCAACCACTCTGATTGTTGAGCGTGACAGCCTGGATCAGTCCGGTGCCATTTTGCACGGTCCCGGTATCAAGCAGTGCGCAGGCTTGAACCTACCCGATATCCCTGCGTTGCAACGTAATGCGGCTCTTTTCCCTTTGGGATGTGACTTCTTCTTTACCTGCGGTGACAAGGTCGCGGCCCTGCCGCGCAGTACCCAGATCAGCGCGGAGGGTTAAGCGATGTATGTTGCCGTCAAAGGAGGCGAAAAGGCGATTGAGAATGCCCATGCCTGGTTGGCCGAAGAGCGCCGAGGCGCCCCGGATGTGGCCGAGCTTAGCCTGGTCCAGATCCGGGAGCAGCTGAGCCTGGCGGTGAACCGGGTGATGGCAGAAGGATCGCTGTATGATCCGGACCTTGCCGCACTGGCGATCAAACAGGCGCGTGGCGATCTGATCGAAGCGATCTTTCTGATCCGCGCCTATCGCACGACGTTGCCGCGTTTCGGTTATTCCGAACCGGTTGAAACGGGCAATATGGCCTGTGACCGTCGGATATCGGCGACGTTCAAGGATGCGCCGGGCGGGCAGGTGCTGGGCCCGACATTCGACTACACCCACCGCCTGCTAGATTTCAAACTGGCTGCGGATGGCGAAACTCTACCCGCGCCCGAAGGTACGGCGCGACACGAGCCGACCCCGCATATCACCGAATTTCTCAAGGGTGAGGATATTATTCAGGACGAGCCGGTCAGCGATGCTACGCCCGGCGACCTGACCCGCGAACCGCTGGAGTTTCCGGCGGACCGTCCGCTGCGGTTGCAATCGCTGGCGCGCGGGGATGAGGGGTTTGTGCTGGGCATGGCCTATTCGACTCAGCGCGGCTATGCCCGCAACCACGCCTTTGTTGGCGAGCTGCGGATCGGCAAGGTCGCGGTCGAAATGGACATTCCCGAACTGGGCTTTGCCATCGAGATCGGCGAAGTCGAGTTGACCGAATGTGAGACGGTGAACCAGTTCCAAGGCTCAAAGACTGAGCCGCCACAGTTTACACGCGGCTATGGGCTCGTCTTTGGCCAGTCTGAACGTAAATCCATCGCCATGGCTCTGGTCGACCGAGCGCTGCGGTGGGAGGAGCTGGGCGAGGACAATCTGGGCGCACCTGCACAGGACGAGGAATTTGTCCTGAGCCACTCAGACAATATTCAGGCAACCGGTTTCCTCGAACATATCAAGCTGCCGCATTACGTGGATTTTCAATCCGAACTGGAACTGGTGCGCAAGCTGCGCCGCGAGGCCGAGGAACGGACTGCATCGAGGGAGGCTGCGGAATGAGCTCTGTACGCTTTGCCCTACAGGCTCGTCCTACGGTTCAAAAACCAGTCGTTGCCCTGATTGGGCGATTTCCTGCCGAATGCTTCGCGCGAATTCACGATTTCAAGCGATTCCCATTCGCACGAAAGGTCGCGGGCCATAGCCCCGAGGCGCCACTTTGCGCGAAAATTGCGCCAGATAAAATAGAGCATAATCGCCAAAAAGAGCGAACAAATACCAAGTACGTCCATAAAAACACCAGAAACAAAATAGTTACATCAAATGACTGAATATAACTTCGCATATCTGGACGAACAAACCAAGCGGATGATCCGTCGGGCGATCCTCAAGGGGTTGGCTATTCCCGGATATCAGGTGCCATTTGCCAGCCGAGAGATGCCGATGCCTTATGGCTGGGGTACCGGAGGCGTGCAGGTATCTGCCGCAACTTTGACCCCGGACGATACGTTCAAGGTGATTGATCAGGGCGCGGATGATACGACCAATGCCGTGTCTATCCGTAAGTTTTTCGAGAATACGGCGGGCGTCGCCACCACCGAGGAAACCGAGAAGGCGACGGTCATCCAGACCCGCCACCGCATCCCCGAGGCGAAGCTGCGCGCGGATCAGATTCTTGTCTATCAAGTGCCGATCCCGGAACCGCTGCGGTTTCTGGAACCGCGCGAGACCGAGACACGCAAGATGCACAGCCTCGAAGAATACGGGTTGATGCACGTGAAACTGTACGAAGACATCAGCCAGCATGGTGCGATCTCAACCGCTTATGCTTATCCTGTGATGGTCTCGGACCGTTATGTGATGGACCCGTCCCCCATCCCGAAATTCGACAACCCAAAGCTTGAGATGGACGCGATCCAGCTGTTTGGCGCGGGCCGCGAGCAACGTATCTACGCGGTGCCACCGCATACCAAGGTCGTCAGCCTCGATTTCCAGGACTACCCGTTCGAGGCCACCAAGGCCGACCATCCCTGTGATCTGTGCGGGGCCGAGGACAGCTATCTGGATGAAGTCATCATGGATGATGCAGGCACTCGCATGTTTGTTTGCTCGGACACTGATTATTGCCGGTCGCGCCGCGAGGCGGGCCATGTGGGCCGTTTGGCCAGAGAGGATGCCGCATGAAACGAGAAGATGTGCTTGGAATTGACCACCTTGGCCTTACGGTTTCGGACCTCGACGCCACGCGGACGTTCTTTGTCGATGCGCTGGGTTGGGAGGTCTTCGGCAGCAATCCGGATTATCCGGCGGTTTATGTGACCAATGGCGCGGCGAAGCTGACGCTTTGGCAGCAAAAAGGCACGGGGTTACAGGGGTTTGACCGGCACAAGAACGTCGGGTTGCATCATGTTGCCTTGAAGGTTCCCGATGAAGAAGCGCTGACTGCGGTTTTCGATGCGGTCAAAGACTGGCCTGCCGTCGTTGTCGAGTTTGCACCTGAACCCTCGGGTTCAGGTCCGAAACTCCATTTCATGATCCTAGAGCCGGGCGGCAATCGGATCGAGTTTTCATATGACCCAAGGTGAATGAAATGACACCGCTGCTGAGTGTACAGGATATCAGAAAATCCTACGGGGCCCGTATCGGCTGTACCGATGTGAGTTTTGATCTCTATCCCGGCGAGGTGATGGGGATCGTGGGTGAGAGTGGTTCGGGCAAGTCAACCCTGCTGAACTGTCTGGCGGGTCATCTGGTGCCGGATGCGGGGCGGGTGATCTTTGACACTCGTGCAGACGGTCCGGTGGATACCGTGACCATGTCGGAACCTGAACGCCGGATGCTGAGCCGCACCGATTGGGCATTCGTGCACCAACATGCGCGCGATGGCTTGCGTATGTCTGTCAGTGCAGGCGGAAATATCGGCGAACGACTGATGGCCGTAGGTGGCCGCCACTATGGCGATATCCGCGACAAGGCGATCGACTGGCTGGGCCGGGTTGAGATCGAAGCGGAGCGGGTTGATGATCGTCCGACCGCGTTTTCCGGTGGCATGCAGCAGCGCCTGCAGATCGCGCGGAATCTGGTGACCGGCCCCAGGCTGGTCTTCATGGATGAACCGACTGGTGGTCTGGACGTCTCGGTACAGGCTCGCCTGTTGGACCTGTTGCGCGGGTTGGTTCGGGAAATGGGGCTGAGCGCCATCATTGTCACCCATGATCTTGCCGTTGTCCGTCTGCTGGCGGATCGGCTGATGGTGATGAAAAGCGGTCATGTGGTCGAGGCCGGATTGACTGATCAGGTTCTGGACGATCCGCAGCATGCCTATACGCAACTGCTGGTGTCCAGCGTGTTGCAGGTATGAGGGCCGGGACAATGATTGAACTGAACAATGTCAGCAAAAGCTTTACCCTGCACAATCAGGGGAGCGCGGTGATCCCGGTCATGCAGGGCGCTACGCTCAGGGTTGAACCGGGTGAGTGTGTGGCGCTGACCGGCGCGTCGGGGGCAGGTAAATCCACCTTGATGCGGGTGATCTATGGCAACTATCTGGCTGCCTCGGGCCAGGTTCTGGTCGGTGGTTTAGACGTTGCCAAGGCTGAACCGCGCGAGATCTTGACCCTGCGGCGCGAAACGCTGGGCTATGTCAGCCAGTTCCTGCGTGTTGTGCCCAGAGTGCCGACGCTTGAGGTCGTGGCCGAGCCGCTTCTTGCCGTTGGTTGCGATAAACAGAAGGCACTGGACAAGGCTGCGGGTCTGCTCGAGCGTCTGAATATTCCTGAACGGCTCTGGCCCCTTAGTCCGACGACTTTTTCGGGCGGCGAACAGCAGCGCGTGAACATCGCGCGCGGCTTTGCCCATGAATACCCGGCCATGCTGCTGGATGAACCCACAGCCAGTTTGGATGCGCTGAATCGCGAAACCGTCCTGTCCCTGATCCTTGAGGCGAAAGAGCGCGGAACGGCGATTATCGGCATCTTCCATGATGTTGACGGGCGGAAGCAGGTTTGCGATCGCGAGATCAACGTTTCGCAATTCACGCCGGGAATTGCGGCATGACGCTTGCCCCGGTCATAGCGGTTGTCGGTCCGTCAGGTGTCGGCAAAGACAGTGTGATTGAGGCGTTGGAAGCCCGCGCAAAAGGTATCCAGCGGCTGCGCCGTGTCGTCACCCGCCCCGAAGGCGAAGCGGGGGAAGATTTCAGACGGGTCACAGATGACGCGTTTCGACAGATGGAAGGTGAGGGCGCATTCGCGCTCAGCTGGCATGCACATGGGTTGCTCTATGGTGTGCCGAAAGAGATCGCGCAGCAACGTCAGGTGGCGGAGGCAGTTCTGGTCAACCTGTCGCGTGCTGTGTTGTTGCAGGCGCAAGAGATCTTTGGCGACCTGATTGTTATCTCGTTGACTGCAGACGCGAGCGTTCTAGAGCAACGCTTGTCATTGCGCGGGCGCGAAAGTGACAGCGAACAGGCGCGTCGGTTGGGCCAGGCCAAGACCCCTTTGCCTAAGGGGCTGGTCCGGGTGATCGAGGTCGACAATTCTGGTGCTCTGCAGGATACGGTGGCCAAAATTTTGTCCCGCCTTCAGTTGGAAAGCGCATAGCGATGGATCAGGTGAAACCGTCCATCCTCGGCCTCGCCCATCAGGGCCAGATCCGCAATTCGAAAGGGTTTTGGCAAAAGCGGCCCCAGATGGTTTTCCAGGGTGCGCTGGACCGAAGCAAGCACGGGCTTGCCCAACCTGCCGCTCAGGGTGATGTGAAACCGAAACGCGTTCAGCACATAAGGGTATCCCCATTTGACCAGGTTGGCGTCCTGATCCGGTGTCAGTCTGGAGGCGCGGCGATGTTCAAGTTCAGCCGCCGACGGTGGGGACCGGAACATATCAAGCTCTTGAACACAGGCGGCGGCCAACGCGTTCAGCGCGGCTGTGTCGCCCAGTGGTCGCAGGGCAAGAAACCGGCCAAGGCGGGCAATCTCAAGACCTTCCATCATGATTGCGCATTGGCTGGCAGCAAGGGTGGCGCAGGCCTCTTGCAACGCTGTGACGGATTGCCCCTCGCGCAGGCGGAACGGGGGTTTCATGGTCGCGTGCAGCCCGTATTTTCGCGGTACCTCCGTAACCGCTGCAACATCCACACCATCCAGCCCAGGATGGGCGACCTCGGTGCCAGCCTCCATGTCCCAGCCCAGCCAACGGGTTGCGAATTGCGTCCACTCCGCCGTGGCGGGTGGCGCAAAATAGATCGCGTATCGCGTGAATGTCACATTGGCCTCCTATTGCGTGGCCTTCCAATACCTCAAACTGTGTGAAGTTCAGATGACAGAAGAATTGATCCTTGCCAATGCCACGCTGATCCTGCCCGACGAAACCATTAACGGCAGCGTCCGGGTTCAGGGCGACAGCATCACCGAGATCGATACAGGCGCGGCGGTTCCAAGCGGTGCAATCGATTGTGAGGGTGACTATGTCAGCCCCGGTCTGGTCGAGCTGCACACAGACAATCTGGAACGTCATATCCAGCCCCGCCCCAAGGTCGACTGGCCCCATGCGGCGGCAATTCTTGCCCATGACGCCGAACTGGCCAGCACGGGCATCACAACCGTGTTCGATGCGATGCGCGTCGGGTCGATCCCGACTGGTCCGCGATACAACAAATACGCACGTGGCCTGTCCCGCGAGCTGTGGCAGTTACGAGAGCAAGACGCCTTAAAAATCAGCCATTTCCTGCATTTGCGGGCCGAGTTGTGTTCAGAAACGCTGGTCGAAGAACTGGATGAATTCGGCCTCGAGGACCGTGTCGGGCTGGTGTCACTGATGGACCACACGCCCGGTCAGCGTCAATTCCGCGATATCTCAAAGCTCGAAAGCTATCTGAAAGGAAAGCTGGGGTTGGAGGGCAAGGAATTCCAGCAGCATGTCGCGGACCTCAAGGCGATGCGGGACAGGAACGGCGAAAAGCACGAGGTGGAAACCGTAAAGGCGGCCAAACGTTTTGGGGCCATGCTGGCCAGCCATGACGACACCACCCAGGAACAAGTACATGTGTCAGCGGGCCACGGTATCCGGCTGGCCGAATTCCCCACTACCGTCGAAGCGGCGCGGGCTTGCCACGATCACGGGATCAAGGTGATGATGGGGGCGCCAAATGTAATCCGGGGCGGGTCACATTCGGGGAATGTGGCCGCCAAAGAACTGGCCGAGCTGGGACATCTGGATATTCTGTCTTCGGACTATGTGCCGGCCGCGTTGTTGCTGTCGGCGGCACGGCTGGGCGAGATGTGGGGCAACATGGCCCGTGGACTGCGGACCGTAACGATGTCCCCGGCGCAGGTGGTCGGGCTGGAAGACCGTGGCGAGCTGCGCGCAGGCGCACGCGCCGACGTCATACGGTTCCGGATGCGTGAAGGCGCGCCTGCCCTGAACGGAGTGTGGTCGCGAGGGCGACGTGTGGCCTGATCAGGCCCTGTAAAAAAGGTATCGGTCGGGTGCGATGGTCTCCGGTCCGGTGATCTGTTGAAACCCAACCAGTGGTTGGCCGGATATCAGCAGCCCACCGGGCAGCATGACCTGAGCGATCAACGGGCTGAGCATTGCCGCCTCTGCCACGTCATCCTGCTTGATACCGCGCCCGAAATCGTAATGTGCCAATGCTATTTTTGGGCCACCGGCTGCTAGTTTCTTTAACATAGGAACCGCTTCGCCCTGCAGAAAATCCTCGGCCGGAGGGGTGCTCGACGGGTGGCACTGTAAAACCCTGTCCATGACCCAGATGCGCCGGTCTGGTAGAATTTCACGTAGGTGATCATAGGTGCGGCCATTCCCCAAACCCATGTCCAGTATATCGCCGCTCGTATCTGTAATCTGATCAACCGCCCAGTTCAGCCCGTCGCGTTGGGCCGTCAGGCGGCGCAGCATTGAATCCAATCGGCTCATTCGGGTCTCCGTGATTTATCGTTTTTTGGGGCGGTCCAGACGGTCGCCGGACCATTCAGAAACCGCGTCAGAAGGTCCTGCGTAAAGGACCAGATTTCCTCGTCATGCACCAGGTGATGCGTCAGGATCCCAAACGGCTCGGTATTGTCCGCAGGCCCTTCGCGCCTGTCCCGCAGCAGATCTGTGGCCTGAGCGATCAGCTTGTCCCGAGGGGCCAACCCCCGTGACCCGCGCCAGTCGATCGGGTCCAGATGCGTGTTGACCTGCATAAGGCCAGGTGCCGCCATCTTTGCCTTTCGGGGGGTGGCGGTGGACAGGATGCGATATCCCAGGCCCGGCAATTCCTGAACCATCTCTGACGCGATCCGGTTCCAGGGTGGCACAAACATAGGGCACAGCTTGTCTGGGAACAGGCTCTGTAACCGGGTCAGCCCGGCCCGTGCATCGTTGCGGATGTCCTGAAAGGGGCGATGCAGTCGAAACTCTGATTTCTTCTCGTTTGTCGGAGCGTGGTTTTGATGGGCCCAGCCATGGACCACCGGTATCAATGCGGGCGAGCCTTCGACATGGGTAACCAGATCTTCATCTGCGTCACGCGGAATAATCGCCAGATGAACCGGCAGTTCCAGTGATGCGGACAGCGCCTCCAAACGTTCCAACTGTGGCGTGACACAGACCGCGTCATCATCCCTCCACCACAGCGGCAGAGACAGCCCGTCCCGCCGCCACAGATCAAGCTCGGTCATCAGGGGGTGCCAATCACCGGTCATGGGCGTGATCCAAAAGTGATTGTACAATCTCGACAGATTTTGCAGCCCCGTCAAAACCCTGACCGGCGATTGGCCGTGCGGGGGCCGCCAGGACGGCCTCGACAGCCTTCGCGAGGGTTTCACCGGTCAACTGGTCGCTTGGCAATACGTCTATTGCGCTCAGCTTCGACAGGCTTTGGCCGCGCAAGGTCTGCTCGACTTCGCTTCCGTCGTCGAAGGGTATGAAAACCGAGGGTACGCCAGACTGCAGGATGTCCAACGCAGTGTTGTAGCCGCACATGCTGACCGACGCGGCGGCCAAGGGCAGCATCTGTCGAAAGTCCGGACGCACCGGTTCCAGCGTGACAGGGGCGTCGCCAACACCTGCTGTCAGGCGTTCTATGCGTGCTGCGGAGTCCAGCCCGCCTACCAACAGGCGCCAGCGCCTGTTGGGCATCTTTGGTGCGGCCTCGATGGCCGCCTGAAAGATAGGTTCGCCCACCGACCCACCGCCAGCGCTTACCAGAATCTCACCTTTACCAATCCCTTCGGGATGCGGGGTCGGTGCCGTAGGGGCCACGAACCCGGTATAGAACAGGCGATGCGCCAGACGTTCCGAGACTGGCCAGCTTACATCCAGCGGGATCATGTTCTGGTCTGAATGGACAAGGACACCGTCAAAGAGGTCAAGAATGATTTCCACGGTGCGCTGGGCTTTGGCAGGTTTGGATGGGGGCGCCAGTATGTCCCTGACAGATCCCAAAATAACCGGGCGCGGGTGCTGTGCGTGGGCAGCATCCAACAGGGCGTCAAACTCATCCGCCAGGGATCTGCGGCCAAAGGGGTAAAGCTCGGTTATCAATACATCCGGAGCAAAGCTCCGCAGCGCCTCTGTCAGGGCAACCTTGCGAGCGTCGAAATAGGCAGCATCTGCGACCTCATCCGTTTGCGTCAGCAACCGCGTAAAATTGGTGCCGTCCGAGCGCAGTGGCGGCAGCCCTAGCAAGTCGATCCCGGTATGGTCCAGCTGCGGCGCGGGCATTCCACCTGAGACCAGCAATACCTTGTGACCCTCTGCGGCAAAGGCCCGGCCCAATGTAAGCGCGCGGCTCAGATGTCCGGTGCCCAGCAGATGGGTCACAACGATCATCACCCTCATATGCGGGTCTCCTGCCGGATCAAACGGATAGGGTCAGTTTCGGGGCGCATGGACTCCATGTCCACGATATAGAGGCGGTTGCGCTTGATCTTAAAGGGGGCGGGGCCGTCAAAATCCCATCCCCAGGCGCGGGCCAGAATGACCCGCATGATACCGATATGGCAAACGGCTACGGTATTTTCACCAAGACTGGCAAGCCAAGGTTCCAGCCGCTGCCAGATTTCGGCGGGGCTTTCACCTCCGGGGGGTAGGAAATCCCAACCCCAATCCTCGATATGGCGATAACCGCTTGCGGGATCGGCAATGAGATCGGTGCCGTGCTGCCCCTCCCAAGCGCCCCAGTTCATTTCCATGAGGGCCTCGGACTTCAACGGTTCGCGCCCTGAAACCAGTTGTGCCGTCTGGGCCGCACGCGCCAAGGGACTGGACCAGACCATAGCCTGATCCCAAGGGGAGGGCAGGGAATAGCATGCCAGTTCTGTCAGTGCCTGTTCATCTAATGGAATATCGCTGCGCCCCTGAATGCGCCCGGCGCGGTTCCACGCCGTATGCCCGTGGCGCAATAGGGCGAGCTTGCTCATGTGGATGCCTCCAGCAAAGGATCAACAGCCGTCCAGAACCGATCAGTTGCATCGGGCATCAGGTGGCGCGCGGCTATATATGCGGCCGATTGGCTGCCTTGAGAAGACCGCAGTGCCGGATTGTCCAGAAGAGTGCGCAGCCTTGCGGCCAGCCCCTTGGCCCCTTCAGCAACCGAAGGATAGTCGGACGGCATAAGCACATCCCGGACGCCCGGCCTGTCTTGCGCGACCACGGGGATACCATGTGCCTGAGCCTCTAGATAGATCATGCCATAGGCCTCATTCACTCCGGGCCAGACCATCAGGGATGCGGTAGCATAAGCCTTGCGCAGCGCGTCGCGATCAAGCTGCCCCAGAAACCGGACTTTCGTGCCAAACTTGGCCATCAGCGCTTCGATTTCGGCGCGGGCGGGACCATCGCCCGCAATAGACAGGGACCAATCGCCCTGCAGGTGGCGCAGTGCCTGTTCAAGCACCCGGTAAGAGGCCAGCTTGTCGCCGTGTCGCATCATGCCCACGGCCAGCATCGGGCCATCGCAGCTAGAGGCCTGCGGCAGTGAGGAGGCGGGAAGAAACGGCGGAAGCTCGACAAGCGCCTGATTTCCAAACTGCTCGCGTTCCAGCGTGATGAGGTCATTGGCGGTGTGATAAAAGATCACCCGGGCCGCGTCGCAGGCCTGATGGGCCGCTTGGGCAAACCCTAACCATGGCCCCTGAAGGCGGCTGTAGGCACGGGTGCTTTCAAGCTGAACATAGGGTATGTTTCGCGCCGTACTTACACGGGGCCCAATCAGATCAGGGGCCTTGTAATAATTGTGATAGGTCACCCATAGTGCAGTGTCAGCAGGCAGGTCGCAGGTCAGGCGCAGCACCTCGGCATCAGCCTCATGGCGCAGCTTGGCCTGGACCTCTTTGTCGCCGTGCTTGTCGAATACGCGCAGGTCCGAGGCCAGATCCACCGCATCCCCTCGGGCTTGGATTGCAAGAAGAAGATTTCGTGCCATTTCCCGGTCCCCCGACGGCACCGGGCTGTTGGGGGATTTCATCGGGGCATAGAAGGCGATGCGCGGCATCAGCTCTTATGCGCGCCCAGCGCGCTTAACCTGGCAGACAAAAGCGCTATGCCCGGGTCCATGCGGAAGTCGGCGATCAGGCGATCATAGGCAGCGCCCGCCATACCAGCAGCCTGCGCGGGGTTGGCCGCCAGCTGTGCAATCGCATTTGCCAGCGCGACCGGATCGTCATCCGTCAGGACGCCATGCGTGCCTGTCTCGATAAACTCAGGAATCGCAGAAACGGGGGTCGACAGGATCGGCAGATATTGCGAGGCGGCTTCCATCAACACATTGGGCAAGCCATCCCGGTCCCCATCTGTGGCAATCCGGCTGGGCAGAACAAACAGGTCTGCTGTGCGCATCGCGGCGATGACCTCAGGTTGGTCACAGGCCCCTTTCCAGGTGATGCGCCCGGACAACCCGGCCGATGCGGCCCGGTTCTGCAAAGTATCACTCAGGCTTCCTCCGCCGATATGCGTCCAGTGCCAGTCAAGATCGTCCGGCAGCATGGCGAGTGCATCAATCAGGCGATCGAAGCCTTTCTTTTCGACCAACCTCCCAACGGACAGCATATGAAAAGGGCTGTCAGCGGGGCGTAAGCCGCGTTCCGGCGGGGCTGGAAAGCGGCCCAGGTCCAGCCCGTGATAGATCAGTTCAACCCGTGCCGGATCGTCGGCGAGGCTGCGCAGATGCTGGGCGCCGATCGCGGTGCAGGTTGCACCAAAAGCTGCTCCGTAAGTGTCGGAGTGCAACTTTTCCGATTTTTCCCAGTCCGGTGACGTCCAGATATCTTTTGCATGGGCTGAAAAGCTCCACGGAAGGCCGCGCATGATCGCGGCATAGCGCGCGACCGACGAGGGCGTATGCATGAAATGCGCATAGAGAACCTGTGTGCTGGCGGGCAATTCCGCAGCCAGAACGCAGGCCTGACCGAACCGACGGATGCGGTTGTGCGTGGGATCGCGGCGCAAATCAGCGCGCCAGACCTTATAGGCCGCGCCGTATCCCGGCAGACGCTGCGCTTGTTCGCTGGCAGCCCATATGCGCTGAGGTTCTTGATACAGATATTCCGGCAAGTACCGAACCTGGCCACGAAACCTGTCGTGCAGCGGATGCCGTTTCATATCGGTTGGATGACGCAGGGACCAGATGTCGAACTGATGGCCGGCCTCTTGCAGAGCAACAAGTTCCTGCGCGATGAACGTTTCGGACAGGCGCGGCCACCCTTTGACCAACACCGCCAGATTGGGCGCGCCTGCGGTCATCCGGTTGCCCGTTCCTGTTCCTGATTCAGCAATACCTCAATGCGCCCGGTGACATAGTCCAACCCGTCCAGCAGGCCCTGTTCAATGGCCTGAGACGGCAATGGCTGATGTGGTAGATCGCGAATGGCACGGACCATGGAATCGGTTGTTAGCCCGTCACGGAACTCGTCCAACATCCGGATCAGTCCTAGATCCTCGGCGCGTGAGGCACGGATCCACTGTTCCATACGCGGACTGGTCCGTGGAACAATGACGGCGCGTTTGTCAAAGGACAGGACCTCGCAGAACGTATTATACCCACCCATACAGACGACGCCAGCCGCGCCGTGGAACAGCGTTTCGATCTGGGATTCAAAGCCGACGGCGGTCACACGCCCGTTCAAGGCGGCCACACGTGTTTCGAATTCGTCCCGCAGATCACCAGACAGGAACGGGCCATAGACCAATACCGCGCGTGGTGACAGGTCGGGGTCCTTTTCGTAAGCCGAAAGAACCAGGTTCACCATCGCCTTGCCGTCCCCACCACCACCTGGGGTAATCAAGATATAGGGCTGTTCCGGTGGGGTACCGATTGGCCCCAGATCACGACGCAAGTAGCCAGTCCAGTGAATGCGCGACTGGGCCGCGTGATTCAGAGGCAGCCCCTTGGTCGGATCATAGATCGAACGCAGCCCGTAAACCCAGATTTCATGATAGAATCTTTCGGTCGCTGCAGTTGCCTCTTTCCGTTCCCACTCTGCGGCCAGAACTTCGGGTTCATCCAGAACATCACGCAAACCCAGCACCAGTTTGGTGCGCTGCGAGAGCAACAGGTTTTCGAGTGTTGGCAATAGCTCGCCGCGGAACCCGGTGGGTTCTTTGTCTACGATCAGAATGTCCGGGTCAAACTGCTGAACGGCGGTCTGAATCAACCCCGATCGCAACTCGGTCACCTCGTCGATCCCCATCCCGATTGTCTGAGACGCGTATGACCCGTCCGCCCGTTTGGTCACGCCAGGCAGACGCACGTGGTCGACCCTGCGCGGAAATGTGAACCGGCCAGCGACGGGCGATCCGGTCAGGATCAGGGATGATGCCGTTGGATCCGCCTGCGTAATTGCGGCGGCCAGTGCACGAGACCTGCGCAGATGCCCCAGCCCGAACGTGTCATGGCTGTAGAACAGGATCCGTGGCGCGCGGCCAGTAGTATCGTTTTGTCTTCCTAGGCTCATGCCTTCGCCTGTCTTAAGTGTCTTGGTGTCGGTCCGCGCATCGGCACCTGTTAGCTTATCGTCTTTCACCCGTCTTGCCAAAGGGCCTTGTGACCCGCCGACTGGAAGGGACTGCGTAAAACGTCAGCCATTCCCCTGGTAAGCCGCAAGGTGCCTTTTCGTTTTTGCGCAAAGACCTTAGCTGCTTGCCCGAAAGTGTATGCCCAGCCCGTCATATTCAGTTTTGAAGCGGATGAAAACATCCGATTCCAACTCATTGCACCCGGAACACGCCTGTGCACTTTATCGGGACCGCAGCGGCGCACAAATTGAAGTGTTCGGAAAGCTTCTGTAACCTGCGACAACATGCGACCCGGAAGCGAGAATTCATGAGATTTAACCTATTGGCTGCAATGGCCCTGTTCGTCTGGGTGGCTATGCTATCTCTGGGGTCGGAAGCGACGGCGCAGACTTCGCTTATACCCGGGTATGGTTCGGGGTCTGGCACGACATCCGAAGCAGACAAGGAAAGCGATCTGGCTGACGCGATCCGATCAGCCACCGAAGCGGGTGCAAGCGTCATCGTCATCGACAGCGCCGGTCAGCTTGTCTCATCTGGTGGCAATACCGCCTCGACGCACGACGATATCGCCCATGACCCGATGTCCGAAGGGTCACAGTTGATGAAGGCGCAAGAGCGGTTCTCGAAGTTCCGCGAGTCGATGGAGTCGCGCCTGCAGGCTTTGCCGTATTCGATCTTCGAAGTGCAATATGTTTTGCGAGAGACCAGCCCGGACGGCCGAATACAGACCTATGTCGAAGTGTTGGGCTGGAATATACTCTTCCTTCTTCTGGGGCGCTGGCTGTCGATAGAAATCTACGGCAAGCGTCTTGCAAAAAGGCTGGTGGTGGCGCGGTCAAAAGAAGATCCGCAGGGCTATCGCGAAAAAATGCCCTTTCTGGTCTTTCGCTTTTTCATGGGTGTTGGGGCCACGATCTTCGCGATGCTGATGGCCCTGATCGTGGGCTATCTGATCTTTGGCGAGGCTGAAGATCTTTCGATTCAGTTCACGACCACCGCCATATTTACGGCATTCTTTCTTGCACGCACAGTTTCCGATCTTTGGCGTATGGTGTTGTCTCCTTACCTCAGTCAGTACCGGCTGCCGCCCTTTTCCGACCGGGAGGCAAAACGCCTTTACGTCTGGGCCTCGGCAATCGCGACATATGATATCTCGGTGGTATTGTTTTCTACCTGGGTTGCGGATTTTGGTCTGAACTACAATGTCTATGCGATGGTCTATGGCGGCCTGACCATGTTTGGCGCCTTGGGCAATGTTCTGATGATTCTGTTCAACGCGCGCGCCATCTCGAACGCGATCCGAGGCGGGCGGTCAAAGGAACAGGTATCCTGGATTTTGCGCCTGATATCGATTGCCTGGGCTCCGGTCTTGGCAGTTTATATCGTGTTCAGCTGGTTCAAACTGGCTGTTGATCTGGTGCTTGAGAACGAGAATTCCATTCCGATTGTTGCCAGCAGCTATGCCATC
This sequence comes from Ruegeria faecimaris, assembly GCF_900182615.1. Taxonomy (GTDB): domain Bacteria; phylum Pseudomonadota; class Alphaproteobacteria; order Rhodobacterales; family Rhodobacteraceae; genus Ruegeria; species Ruegeria faecimaris. The sequence continues at coordinate 23,573 of NZ_FXTE01000014.1, forward strand.
TTCATGTCTGTGGTAATTGCCTATGGCGCGATGAACTATCTGCTTGAACGCTACTTCGTCCGCAATCGCCAGATTGAAGAGCTGAACGCAGAGACTGGTGCCGGTGTTGAAGAGGATGAGGTTCCTCAAACCCCACAAGCGGAAAAGAGAAAGCACTCGATCGTCACCTATGAGGATCTGGCGCGACGTGTGGCCGGTATCCTGGCATTTGTCGTCGGGTTATATGCTCTGGTCGTAATCTGGAATCCGGACGCAAGCTGGAGCGAAGACCTGCCTATTGAACGGGCTCTGGACGTGATGGTTATCCTGTTCATGGGCTACATCTTGTTCCATTTCTTCCGTGTCTGGATTGATACCAAGATTGCTGAGGAAGAAGACGTAGCCGGTGGAGAGGTTGAACTGGGCGACGAGGGCGGGGAAGGCGGGCAAAGCCGTCTTGCGACACTGCTTCCATTGTTCCGTGGCGCAATTCTGGCGGTTGTTGTTGTGACCATCGTTCTGATTGTCCTGATGGAATTGGGTATCAATGTCAGCCCGCTGTTCGCCGGTGCCGGTGTCGTGGGTCTGGCCGTTGGGTTCGGGTCGCAAACGCTTGTCCGGGATATCTTCTCGGGCGCGTTCTTCCTGATGGATGATGCCTTCCGCAAAGGCGAATATATCGACATTGGCGATGTGAAGGGGACGGTCGAGAAAATCTCGGTCCGGTCGTTCCAGTTGCGGCACCATCTGGGCGCACTGAATACGATCCCCTTTGGCGAGATCAAGGTTCTTACCAACTATTCGCGTGATTGGGTGATCATGAAGCTGCCCCTGCGGGTGACCTATGACACCGATGTCGAAAAAGTACGGAAACTCATCAAGAATTTGGGCCAAGAGCTTTTGAGCGATCCGGTGATTGGGGATAACTTTATCCAGCCGTTGAAATCGCAGGGCGTGATCGAAATGCAGGATTCGGCGATGATTATTCGGGTCAAGTTCATGACCAAGCCGGGCGATCAGTGGCTGGTGCGTAAGAAGGTCTATCAGGATATCCGCGAATTGTTTGCCCGCGAAGGGATCAAGTTTGCGCATCGTGAGGTGACCGTCAGGCTTGCTGACGGAAAAGAGGCCGAAAACCTGACACCGCAGGAACGCGAAGCGGTGACCGGTGCAGTGCATGCGGCCATCGACGAGGATTATCTGGACGATATCGGTCCTGGAGGCGACGACCGCTAGGGACCGCTCCCGCCTCTTTGGGCTGCGTCTCTGACGAGACCCCTTCCAAAGCGTTGGGCCGGACCGCGCGGCTGCCGGCGAGGGTGTAGGCGTAGGGCTATGACCAGGTGGCGCTCGACGTGCCCAGCTTGCTTGCGGGCAGGTCCCACGACATCTGGGCCGGACCAACCGAGAGCGCGGGCTTCAACCTGTGGCCCGGTCCCCATCCAGAGGTTTCGGTCTTGGTCGTGAAATCAGCAGGAACCGAAGCGCCAATTTCTGTCTTGGTGTCGAACTTGCCTAGAATGGTCAGCAGGTCAGCCGTGCGTGCCAGCGACAATCGGGCCTGCATGATCGGCGCACCCTTCGCGGCTTCGGACAATGCTGACAGGACGGCGGCAGCCATCAGATATCCAGTCGCGTGGTCCAGCGCCTGCACCGGCAGGGGTGTCGGCTTGTCTGCACCGGCCCATACCCGACCTGCATCGGCAATCCCGCTGCTCATCTGTACGAGGCTGTCAAATCCGCGCCGCGAAGACCAAGGACCTTGCCAGCCATAGGCATTCAGTGTGACTTCTACTCTGTTCGGGGCAATCTCGTCCCGTTTGGCTTGGGTGAGGCCCAGCGCGTCCAATGCGCCAGGGCGATAGCCGTGAATGAAGACATCCGCCTGGGTCAGCAACGCGTGAAGTGTCTCGGCACCTTCCGGCGATTTCAGGTCAAGATAGGCGCAGCGCTTGCCCAGGGAAATGTCCGGGATCACACCGGGTTCATCCCAACCCGGAGGATCAATGCGCAGGACCTCTGCCCCGAACCCGGCCAGAGTTCTAGTTGAAACCGGACCGGCCAGAACGCGGGTCAGATCAAGCACGCGCAGACCTGCCAGCGGGCGCTTGGCCGTTGCCTGTGGCCGGTCGCGAAGCTTAATCTGTCGGGGTTTGTGCCACCCGATCAGCGGGTCCCGTGAAACCGCGCGCCCCTGTGGATGATCCTGCCATTCCCCACGGCTGCGCATGGCGGCAGCGACACCGCCCTCGGCCACGATAGCGTTTTCAAGACTGGCCGCCGACAAGGTTGCAACAGCCTTTGTAACTGCGTCCCGATCTCCTTTGACCTTCAGGACTTTCAGGGCGGCCGCACGGTGCAGAGGCAGGTTCGTGTGCAACCTGATCCAACCGTCATTAGCAAGGTAGTCACCGGCGATGCTGTCCCAGAGGTTGGGCATTTCCCAGCCATCGGGTTTGAAAGAATATCCGTACCAGAGAGACGCCAACCGGTGATCGACCAAAATCTCGGGCGGGTTTTGTGTCAGGTTCAGCGCGCCCATCAGGTGTGCCAGTTCCTGGCCAACAGCCGCAAAGCTGGCGGTCGCCAATTCGGAGACTGCATACACGCTGGGTCGGGCTCCGGTGCCGGTTGTCCGATACCCTTCGGGTGATGGCAGTACGGATAGCAGTGTCATTGCTGATACGGATCCAGGCTGTCACGAAGCCCGTCACCCAGAAAGTTGAATGCCAGCACGATGACAATGATCGGCAGCATCGGGATGGCCGTCCAGGGGTAGATCTCGATCGAGGCAAGGTTCTGCGCATCGTTCAGCATCACACCCCAGCTGACGGCCGGGGCGCGCAGCCCAAGCCCAAGGAAGCTGAGCGCCGTTTCGCCCAGGATCATTGCCGGGATCGACAGGGTTGCCGATGCGATCAGGTGCGACATGAAGTTGGGTAGCAGGTGCTTGCGGATCACCCGGCCCGAGCTTGCTCCCATCATTTCGGCTGCACGTACATATTCTTCTTCGCGCAACGATAGGAATTTGGCACGAACGGATCGCGCAAGGCCAGGCCAGTCGAGAATCCCCAGGATAATCGAGATGATGAAGAATACCGCGACCGGGCTCCAATTCGAGGGGACCGCCGCTGATAGCGCGAGCCAAAGGGGCAATTCAGGTAGTGAGCGCAGAATTTCGATTATACGGTTAATCACCCAGTCGATTCTGCCGCCAAAATATCCCGCAATCGAGCCGAACAGGATACCAAGAAAGAAGGACACTGAAATCCCGATCAGACCCACCGTCAATGACAGCTGGGCGCCAAAGAGGATACGGCTGAATACATCACGGCCCAGACGATCCGACCCCCAAAGGAACAAAGTCGCGTCTTCAGGTGCGCAGAACAGATGGGTGTCGGACTTGATCAGACCCGCCAGCTTGTACTCGGCCCCTTCGCAGAAAAACTTGATTGGCCGCGGGGTGTCGGTGTCGGCGACAAACTTCCACTGGAAGGTCTCCAGATCCGCCTCGGCCACCATCGAATAGACATAAGGCCCGATGAATTCGCCCTCATGGAACCAGTTGATGCTTTGCGGCGGGGCATAGAGATGCTCGTCATTACGTTCATTCGGGCCATAAGGCGCGATGAAACCCGCAAAGGGCAGCATGAGATAGCACAGCAATAGGAAGACGCCGGAAATCAGGCCCAGCTTGTGGGTTCGGAATTTGCGCCAGACCAGAATCCAGTTCGGAGCATCCAAATCGGCGCGCTCAAGCTGTTGCAGGGCGGCATCGGGATCGAATGGGGCGTCGTCGACATAGCGACCATCAGGATGTTGGGTCATGCTTCACGCCCCTCATATCGGATGCGCGGGTCCAGCATGACCAGCAGAATGTCAGAGATCATCGTACCGATCAGTGTCAGCAAAGCCACAAACATTAGGATGAAGGCGGACAGGAACTGGTCCTGGGTTTTCAGCGCGGTCAGCAATGTCGGGCCGATTGTCTGAAGGCCCAGAACAACCGATACCAGAACAGAGCCGGAGACCATCGAAGGCAGCAGGTTTCCGATATCCGCGACAAAGGGGTTGAAGGCCACACGCAGCGGATATTTGGTCAGCATCCGTGACGGGGCCATGCCTTTGGCAATGGCGGTTTCCACATAGGGTTTGCCCAGCTCATCCAGCATATTCGCCCGTAATCGCTGCATCATCGCCGAAGCGCCAGATGTGCCGATCACAAAGGTCGGTACGATCAAATGGACGAGGATGGATTTCAGCTTTTCCCAACTCATTGGCAGCCCTTCAAAGGACGGGTCCATCAGGCCTCCGATTGGTAGGTTGAAATAGCGGTGCCCATAGTAAAACAGGATTAGTGCCAGTAGAAAGTTCGGCGTTGCCAGACCCAAATAGCCCACAAAGGCCGAGGTATAGTCGATCCAGGTCCGCGACTTCGCGGCTGCAAGGACACCCAGTGGCAAGGCCACCGCATATACGAACAGGATGGCGGCCAGATTGACCACGACGGTCAGCCACAGCGTGTCGCCCACGATTTCTGCGACAGGGCGGTCAAATTCAAAGGACCAGCCGTAGTTGCCTTGCACCAGCCCATCGAACCCATGCGGGCCAGGCCAGAAACCGATCCAGATCATATATTGTTCCCACATGGGGCGATCCAGCGCATATTCCGCGCGCAGGAATTCTGCCTTGGCCACACCCGCCGATTGTCCGGACGCCTGCAGTTCAGCGATCTGATTGCTGAGATAGTCGCCCGGGGGCAGGTTGATAATCACGAATACCAGAACCGACACCACAAGAAGGGTCAGCAGCATCGTGAAAAAGCGATAGACTGCATAGCGCAGCATGACCATGTGGCTGCTCCTGATCAGTCGGCGAAAAAGAATTCGTCCGGCCGGTGAATGCCGAAATGTGCGCCGGGTTCCCAGGCCCACATGGCCTGCTCGGGGACGTTGCGCAGGCGGTTCGATACGACGATAGGCTGAGGCGCACCGTTCAGAATGCCAATGGCATAAAGTTGGTCAGCGTGGATTTTCAGCATCTCATCCCATGCGGCCTTGCGTTCCTCATCAGTCGAGGCGACCTCCCAGTTATGGGCCAGTTCCATCAGGCGCTCGGCCTCAGGCATATCGGGTTTCTCGCCAACATCGCCTCCGGTCTGATAGTACTGCCCCCATTTTGGCCAGGCCAAAAACACCTGATCGGTAGGGGCAAGATAAGCTGGTGAGGTGTGGTGTTGCGGGATGCCGTCATCCCAGCCGAACCAGACGGACGCCATTGTGCTGCCGGCAAACACCCGGTTGCGCAGAATGTCCCTGTCCAATGGGCGCATGATAAGATCGACGCCAATGTCGCGCCATGTGTCCGTGACGATTTGCAAGGCGTTTTCGACCTCTTGCCGCTCACCTGCAGTTTCGATGACCAGTTCCATCGGGCGGCCATCCGGCAACAGCCGCGTGCCGTTCTTGTCACGTTCGGTCAGGCCGGCCTCGTCCAGCAGCGCATTCGCCAATTCGATGTCGTACTGTGCCCATGCCTTTGCGTTTTCTTCGTTGAAGAAGGGCGAAGCAGGCAAGACCGACATCGCGGCGGGATGGGCCAGTTTGAAATACAGCGCCTGATTTATCGTTTTGCGGTCGATTGCCAGAGACAGCGCACGGCGAACACGCGCGTCACGCAAAACGGCACGCCATGCTTCGTCTTCGTAGTTCAGATTGGGGTAAATCGCGATCTGTGAGGCAACCCCGGTTTTCCACAGCAAGGTTTTGTAGTCTCCACCGGCCTCGCCTTTTTTCAAGATCGAAGCGTCGCGGAACGCCAGTCCGCGCCCCTGTAGATCGGATTCGCCAGCATTGGTTTTTGCAGCAACCAGACCCCCGGCCACGATCTCCATCTCGACCACGTCGATATAGGGAAGCTGCACCCCATGGCTATCGATGCGATGAAAATAGGGATTGCGAACAAAGTTGTGACGGATCTTTTTGCCCGAACTTGCATTCAACCAGGGCTGCAAGGTTGGCAACTCGTGGTTGTCAAACTTGTAAAGGTTGTCGAGTTTGTTGTGTAAAGCTGCCCAGCTTTTGACGCGGGCATCTTCAACCTGAAAGGCAAGCTTTTCTGCGTCAGCGTATTTCTCGTGGTACTGTTTCAGGAACTCGGAAGGGCGGTAGATGAAAGGCGGGCGCGCTTGTGCCAGAGCCTGCAGGAAGCCGGGGTTGGGATCTTCCCATTCAAACACAACGGTCGTTTCATCGGGGAAGGTCACGGTCGGAGTCTTGCCTTCGACGATCAGAAAATCCGGTGGTCCCGACGGGCTGAGCAGTTCATTATTTGCCACATCCTCCCACCAGTATCGGAAGTCCTCGGAAGTGAACGGAGAGCCATTCGACCATTTGTGACCTTCACGCAGGTTGAGGGTGTATTTGCGGTTGTCGTCGTTCTGGAAGGATTCAAGCAGGTCTGGAACGACCTGATAGGTCTGGTCGAACCCAACAAGGCGGGCGTATCCGTAAACGACCATCTGCCGGATGTCTTTGGACCGAGTAATCATTGTGCGCAAAGTGCCGCCCTGTTTGCCGAATTCCCTGCCTTTTGCAGCAAGATCCACAATCAGGGGTTCGGCGGGAATTCGGTCCTGTATGGGGGGAAGGTTCCCCGCATTCACTTCGGTTTCCCAGAAAGTACTTTCTTGCAACTCGGGCATGTCTGCCGTGGCGGGCAGGGCCCATGTTGCGGCCAGCGCAACGGCCAGTAACAGCGGGCGAGTGGTCTTAAACATGGCATCGTACCTTATGGCCGGGCTCCATCTCTACCAATGAAGGTACCACGGAGTCGGTAAATCGGAAGGCGTCATCCCAACTGTCAGGTGAACCAGCACCCAAAGCAACCAAATTCAGGTCGATGGGGCGGTTGATGTCGGGCTCTGGTTGCGCTGCAATCAGTGCCTTGGTGTAAGGGTGACGAGGGTTGTAAAACAGTGTCTCGGGCGGGGCCTGTTCCACGACAAGCCCACGACGCATCACAGCAACTTCGTCGGCAATGCGTGCAACAACCGCAAGGTCGTGCGAGATGAAGAAATACGACAAATTCAGGCTGTCCTGCAAATGTTCCAGCAATGTCAGGATTTGTTCCTGAACCGACACGTCCAGAGCCGAAGTGGGTTCGTCACAGACAATAAGCTGAGGGTCGAGCATCATTGCGCGGGCAATCGACAGGCGCTGTCTTTGGCCGCCGGAAAAAGCATGGGGATAGCGTTTCAGCATATCGGCGTTCAGGCCAACACGTGTCAGCATCTCGGCCGCTTTTTCGCGCTGCTCGGCGGTCGATCCGATACGGTGAATCTCCAACGGTTCGGTCATCGCATCCTGAATGCGCATGCGAGGGCTGAGAGAGCTGTAGGGATCCTGAAACACCATCTGCGCCTTGCGCTGAAACGCGGTGCGCTGGGTCCGGGTCATCTTGTGAACGGTGATTGCTTCTTCATCGGGGGAGGATCGAAACAGAACCTCTCCGCCCGGATCAGGCGGCTCAGCCCCTAGTGCGATGCGGGCGGCCGTAGTTTTGCCCGAGCCGCTTTCGCCGACGATCGCCAGCGTCTTGCCCCGCGCGAGGTTCAGATCGACTCCGCGGCAGGCATAGATCAGGCGTTCGCCCTGCCAGCCCTTGCTGGATCGCATCGTATAGGTTTTCGACACGGCCTTCATCTGAAGGATCAGATCTTCGTCGGGCATCGGGATGCCAACCGCGTCCTGATCCGGAATCTCGGGCGCGGCGTTGAACAACTGTTGGGTATAGGGGTGAGCAGGGCTGGTCAGGATCGGTGCCGCAGCTCCAGCCTCCATCACGCGGCCTTTGTGCATGACCACGACCTGTTCGGCCATATTGGCGACGACCCCCAAATCATGGGTCACAAGGATCAGTGCCATTCCCGTTTCACGCTGAAGCTCTTTGATCAGCCCCAGCACCTGGGCCTGTGTCGTAACGTCCAATGCTGTCGTCGGCTCGTCCGCGATCAGTAATTCCGGTTTGGAAACCATGGCCATAGCGATCATGGCGCGTTGGCGCATCCCGCCGGACAGCTCGAACGGGTAAGAATCATAGGCGCGCTGAGGGTCTGGAAAACCCACGCGTTCGAACTGTTCCAGAACCGTTTTGCGGGCCTGTGCCTCGGAGGCATTGCGATGCAGCCAAAGAACTTCGCTGACCTGATTGCCAATTTTGTGCAGGGGAGAGAGCGAGCGCATCGGCTCTTGAAAGATCATCGAGATCCGATTGCCACGAATGCCGCGCATCTGACGTTCGCTGATCTGGGTCAGTTCCTCCATGCCTTTAGAATCATTCAGAGTAATCGTGCCGCTTCGAATTTGGGCTGCTCGGGGAAGAATGCGCAACGCAGCCCGGCATGAGATCGTTTTCCCCGACCCTGATTCACCCACAAGCGCAAGTGTCTGTCCCGCTTCGACGTCGAAGTTGACGCCTTGAACCACAGACTCTCCGGCACCAAATCCGATGCTGAGGTCCCGGACAGACAACAACGCAGTCATGCGGGTATTCCACCCGTTAGGCCGTAGCTCGGCATAGGCTTGATCAACTCCCTGTGTTTTTTGTCGCAGTTTCGCGCGGTTGTGCCTGTATAGTCAAACCCGTTCTTAGGGTGAAATGTCGCGAAAACGTGAAACTGAGGCCGATTTGCCTACACAATGCCTTGAGGATTTGTCATCACATGCGATGTCGGTCACAGGTTATGTGTCGTCAAATATCAAGGAGAGATTTCCCAGTGCCCGATCCCCAAAGCCGTCTTGACCTGTTCATCGACCGTATGGTGTCGCAGCGTGCCTGCCTGGACCATGCCATTGCACAGACAAGCACCATGTCCGGTCCGGTGTTCGAGCTGGGATTAGGGAATGGTCGTACTTATCATCACATGGTTCAGTACATTCAAAACCGTCCGGTCTATGTGTTCGAGCGCGCCGTGGCCTCCCATCCGGACTCTACCCCGCCCGAGGATCTGGTGATTCTGGGGGATGTGCGTGAGACTCTGCCTGCGGCGCTGGAACGGTTTGGGGCGACGGCCAGTTTGATCCATGCGGATCTTGGCGGCCATAACAGGGACAAGAACGATGCTTTCGCGCGGTTGGTTTCCCCCCTGATAGAACCGTTGTTGGCAGAAGGTGGGCTGATGGTGTCCAGCGACCGGATGTATTTCGAAAACCTGACCGAAATCCCGCTGCCTGAACATGCGGTGGACGGACGTTGCTTTATCTACCGCCGCTAAGCGCGAGAAGGATACCAAATGCTTTTCTATGATTGCACGACCGCTCCAAACCCGCGCCGCGCGCGCATGTTCATCGCAGAAAAAGGGCTGGAGATTGAAACGCGCAATATCTCGATAGCAAAGGCGGAACAGTTGGATGGCGCTTTCCTTGCGGTAAACCCCAATGCGACGATCCCTGTTCTGGTGACGGATGAGGGTGCAACGCTGACCGAAAACCTGGGCATTGCCGCCTATCTTGAGGCGCGCTTTCCCGAACCACCTTTGATGGGACGTACGCCAGATGAAAAGGGGCTGGTCCTGATGTGGAACAGCATTGTCGAGCAGCAGGGTGGAGTGCCTATTGCCGAGGCTCTGCGCAACACCCATCCCGCGTTCAAGGATCGGGCGATTCCAGGCCCTGCGAACTATGCCCAGATTCCCGAGCTGGCTCAGCGCGGCACGGCTCGGGTGGGCCGGTTTTTCGATTTGCTTGAAACGCGGCTGAAGGATAGCGCGTTTGTTGCGGGGGCTGAGTTCACGCTGGCCGATATCTCGACCTTTGTGTTCGTTGACTTTGCCCGCGTGATCAAGATGCGGATTCCACAGGAAAATACCGCGACGCTGTCTTGGTTCGACAAGATCGCATCGCGTCCAAGCGCACAGCTTTAATGCGTTGAAATTGAGTGTCTGAACTTGCTCACTTGCACTGTACAGAAATGTCTAGACAGGTGTGAACAGTATCACTAGCGTCTCCCTCGAGTCATGCAGGGGAGAGCATAATGAAATCTCAGTATCGCGTTGTGGTCATCGGTGGCGGCGTTGTGGGCGCCTCGGTTCTGTATCACTTGGCCAAATTCGGCTGGTCAGATGTGGTCATGCTGGAACGGCGGCGGTTGGCGTCGGGATCGTCCTGGCACGCGGCGGGCGGTATTCACGCGCTGAACGCGGATCCGAACATGGCATCGCTGCAGGCCTATACAATCGACCTTCTCAGCGAGATCGAAAAGGAATCCGGGCAGAATATCGGCCTGCACATGACCGGTGGTCTGACTTTGGCTGGAACGCCCGAGCGGTGGGAGTGGCTGCAGGCCAACTATCGTATCTTCCAGTCTATCGGTATCGAAGACTGCGAATTGCTGACTCCACAAGAGGCGCAAAAGCGCTGTCCCATCATGTCGACTGACGGCGTTCTGGGCGCGATGTGGGCCGATCGAGAGGGCTATATCGACACGACCGGTACGGTTCAGGCCTATGCAACCGCCGCCAAGAAACGCGGTGCCGAGTATTACGAGGAGACCAAGGTCGAGGAATTGATCCAAACCGATGATGGCTGGCAGGTCGTGACGGACAGGGGCACAATAACTTGTGAGCACGTGGTTAATGCCGCGGGGCTTTGGGCCAAGCAGGTCGGGCGCATGGCGGGGGTTGAGCTGCCAGTGTCGCCGCTGAAACATCACTATCTGATCACGGATACAGTGCCCGAAGTGGCGGCGGCGGATTTTGAGATGCCAATGACCGTGGACCTCGAGGGGTTCACCTATATGCGGCAAGACCAAAAGGGCGTTCTGGTCGGTATCTATGAGGTCGACCATGAACATTGGGCCATGGACGGCGCTCCGTGGAATTATGGCGAGGAACTGTTTCAGGAGCAGCTTGACCGGATTGAGAATGAACTGACGCTGGGCTTTGAACGCTATCCGTCGATCCAGAATGTCGGTATCAAAACCTGGGTCAACGGGGCGTTTACATTCTCGCCTGATGGTAACCCGCTGGTCGGGCCGGTTCCAGGCAAACGCGGGTATTGGACCGCCTGCGCTGTCATGGCCGGGTTCCTGCAGGGCGGCGGCGTTGGCAAAACGCTGGCTGAGTGGATGATCCATGGCGAGCCCGAGGCCGATGCATGGCCGATGGACATTGCCCGCTATGGCGATTTTGCCCAGAACAAACGCTATATTCGTGAAACCACCGGGCAATTCTATTCCCGCCGTTTCGTGATGACTTATCCGAACGAACAGCTGCCTGCCGGCCGTCCGCTGAAGATGGCGCCAGCTCATGACGCGATGACTGGAGCGGGATGCAAATGGGGTGTCAGCTGGGACCTTGAGGTGCCGCTGTACTTCGCGCCGAAAGGGTTCGAAGAAACGCCGACCCTCAAGCGATCAAACGCGCATGACATCGTGGCCAAGGAATGCAAGGTGATCCGCGAGGGCGTCGGCCTGATGGACATCTCTGGCTTTTCCCGGTTCGAGGTCACCGGGCCAAATGCCGAGCTGTGGCTGGATCGCGTGATGGCTTCGAAACTGCCCGCGCCGGGACGGGCCAAGTTGGCACCAATGCTGGGTGAGAATGGGCGGCTAAAAGGGGATCTGACCGTTCTGAATTGGGGCGATGGCACCTGGTGGATCATGGGCAGCTATTACCTGCGCGCCTGGCATATGCGCTGGTTCGACGATCATATGATCGACGGAGTCGAGGTTCGCGATCTGGGCGAGGAGTATTGCGGGTTCGGTCTGGTCGGGCCAAAATCGCAGGAGGTAATCGAAAAACTGGCCGAGCAAGACATCTCCGGCCTGAGATTCATGGGCTGTAGTGATTTTGATATCGGTCTTGTCAGGGCTCGCGTTGCGCGCATGTCAGTCACAGGTGAAAAAGGCTATGAGATCAACTGCCGCTATGGCGATCACATCAAGCTGCGTCGGATGTTGCTTGAGGCCGGGGCTGATGAGGGCATTCGTGAATGTGGGTTCAACGCGATGCTGTCCACGCGGCTTGAGAAAAGCTTTGGCATCTGGTCGGCTGAATTCACTCAGCTTTACACGCCGGGCATGACGGGTATGGATCGCTGGATCGATTGGGACAAGGATTTCGTCGGTAAAGAGGCCGCCTTGGCCGAACGCGATGGCAATGGTCCTGCGCAGGTTCAGGTGACGCTTGAGGTCGATGCTCTGGACGCAGATGCCAGCGGATACGAACCTGTCTGGTCAGGGGCAGAGCACGTGGGTTTTGTCACCTCGGGCGGCTATGGCCACTACACCGGCAAGTCCCTGGCGATGGCGCTGGTCAATCGTGACAAGGCCGCACCAGGCACTGAACTGTCTGTCCATGTGGTTGGGGTCGAACGACCTGCGCGGGTCATCGCGCCGTCGCCCTATGATCCACAGGGCAAAGCGATGCGGGGTTGAGCGTGTCGGCCAGCGATCAGGGACGCAGGCGCAGACGGCGCGGCGTGGATGCCGCGCCGCCGCCCGGTCGGGATATCAACTATCGCCAGCTGAAAAATCCTTTTCCACTGATGGAGGTCTTTCCCGCAGACCAGATCGCCGACATGCACGAAACCGCGCTGCGCATCTTGCAAGAGCTGGGTGTGAAAGTTCTGCTGCCCGAGGCGCGGAATATCTTTGCCAAAGCCGGCGCGCGCGTAGATGCCGATAGCGAGATGGTCTATATCGGTCGCGATATGGTCGAGGCTGCGGTGGCCTCGGCGCCGAAATCCATTGCCTGCCGGGCCGGTGCTCGGCAGAGGGATTTCACATTGGAACTGGGTAGCCTTGTGTTTCAACCGGGGGCAGGGGCCCCCAATGCCACCGATCTGGTGCGCGGGCGTCGCCCGGCGACGGGGCAGGATTATCTGGAGTTCCTGAAACTCACCCATCATTTCGACGTCTTTCAAATGATCTCGCCGCAGGTCGAACCGCAGGATGTCCCAACCCCTCTGCGGCACTATTTCACCACGCAGGCGCAGATGGAGCTGACAGACAAGTTCCCATTCTTCTTCTCGCGCGGGACACCGCAGGTGATGGATTGCTTTGAGATGCTGACGACCGCGCGGGGCCTGTCGGATGACGAATTTAGGACCCACCCGCACAGCTATACGATCATCAACACGAACAGCCCGCGCACGCTGGACATTCCGATGGCGCAGGGGCTGATCGACTTTGCTCGGCACGGGCAGATGTCAATCATCACGCCCTTCACGCTGATGGGGGCGATGGCACCGATCACGGTGGCGGGGGCCATCACCCTGTCCCATGCCGAGGCGTTGGCCGCACTGACCCTGACGCAATTGGCACGTCCCGGTGCGCCTGTGTGCTATGGCACTTTCACCAGCAATGTGGATATGAAATCCGGTGCTCCGGCCTTTGGAACGCCCTCGCATTTTCAGGCCTCACTGGCGGCCGGGCAGTTGGCGCGGCATCTGGGCCTGCCGTGGCGCTCGGCTGCGGGGTCGGCTTCAAACATCAATGATGTGCAGGCGGCAAATGAAAACCAGTTTGGCCTGTGGGGGTGCCTGATGGCCGGGGCGACGGTGATCATTCACTCGGCGGGATGGCTAGAGGGCGGATTGACCGTGTCCTTTGAAAAACTGGTCTGCGACGCCGAAGTGCTGAACATGGTGGCCGAGCTCTGCACCGGGGCGCAGGCTGGCGAGGCTGAAATTGGGTTCGACACCGCGCTAAGCGAGGTCGAGCCCAGCGGACATTTCTTTGCATCCAGCCAGACGATGGACCGCTATAATACCGAATTCTATGAGCCGCATGTCCATGATTATGCCAATTTCGGCACCTGGGCCGAGCGTGGATCGTTGGACGCAAACAGTCGTGCGACCGGTGTATGGAAGGAGATTTTGGCCAATTTTCAGCCACCTGAGCAAAACAGCGACCAGATTGGCGCGCTGAAGGACTTTATTGCCAAACGTACCGAAGAGGGCGGCGCGCCGCCGGAGAGTTAAATGAATACGAAACCCATCCTGCACCGGGACGACCCGGAAGCTGAACCGCTGATCGGAAATGTCAAGGTCACGCGCGACGACTGGCTGAACGTGGCGTTGGATGTGCTAATCTCGGACGGGGTCGATCAGATCAAGGTGATGAATCTGGCGGAACGGATGGCCGTGTCTCGGTCGTCCTTCTATTGGTACTTCAAATCGCGCCAGGAACTGCTGGATGCTCTTCTGGCACGGTGGCAGGCCACCAATACCGCGGCATTGGTCGCGCAGGCCGAAGCTCCGGCAAAGACGATAACCGGTGCGGTGTGCAATGTGCATCGCTGTGTCGTCAATACCGACCTGTTTGACACCGCGCTGGATTTCGCGGTGCGCGACTGGGCGCGCAAATCGGGCAAGGTGCGGCGCGCGCTGGACCAGTCTGACGCCCGACGGTTGCTAGCGCTGCACGCCATGTTTGCCCGCTTTGGCTATTCCGAGGTCGAGGCGGAAACCCGTGGGCGCGTGCTGTATTACATGCAGATAGGATACGATCTGGCGCAGCTGAATGAACCGATGTCCACACGGATATCAATGGTGCCGCATTATCTATATGTCTTCACCGGGGTCGAGCCGAGGCCAGAGGAAGTAGAAGAATTCAGCGCCTATTCGCGCCATCACTGGAAAGGAGAGCCATCATGAGTCAACCAGATGCAATCATCATCGGAACCGGTGTGATCGGGGCGGCCATCGCATTTGAAATGGCCAAGGTCGGGTGGAAAACCGTATCTCTTGACCGAAACGCTCAGGTTGGCCATGGCTCAACCGCCGGATCCTGCGCGATCATTCGGATGCATTATTCCACCTTTGACGGCACGGCATTCGCCTGGGAAGGCTATCATTATTGGCGCGACTGGGCCGAGTATCTTGGCCTGCCGCAAGGCGCCGATCTGGCCCAATTCCGCGAAACCGGCTGTCTGGTCATGAAGACCGAGGCGAACGGGCTGCTGGAAAAACACATGAGGAACAGCTCCGCGCTGAATTGCCCGTTCGAGGAATGGTCCCCCGAACAGGTCACCGACCGGCTGCCGGTCTATTCGCAGGACAGTTTTGCCCCCGCTCGTCACATGGATGACCCCGAGTTTGGGCAGCCCAACGGACGCAAGATGCAAGGCGGCGTTTACTGGCCTCAAGCCGGGTATGTCACCGATCCGGCCCTATCCGCACAGAACCTGATGGATGCCGCCAAACAGCACGGGGCCGAAGTGCGGACCGGGGCCGAAGTGGTCGAGATTTTGACTGATGACGGGCGAGTTTCTGGTGTCAGGTTGGCATCGGGAGAAGACATTCATGCGAAAGTTGTGGTTAACGTAGCCGGGCCGGGTTCGGCCATCATCAACGGGATGGCAGATGTTCTGGATGACATGACCATTCAGACCCGCCCCTTGCGCCAAGAGGTCGTTCACGTCCCTGCGCCCGAGGGGTTTGACTTTGAAAATGACGGGACAATCGTGTCGGACAGCGATATCGCCTGCTATTGCCGGCCAGAGCATGGCAACCACATCCTGGTGGGCTCGGAAGACCCCGAATGCGACCCACATCAATGGTGCGAAGATGACGTAACCTATAATCGTGACTTTACCGACCAGTGGACGACGCAAGCGATGCGCTATGCCCAGAGAGTGCCCAGTCTTGGCATTCCTTCCAAGACCCGCGGTGTGGTGGACCTGTATGATGCGTCTACGGATTGGATTCCGATCTATGACAAATCCAGCCTTCCCGGTTTTTATATGGCCTGCGGATCCAGTGGAAATCAGTACAAGAACGCGCCGATTGCAGGCAAGATGATGACGGCGCTGATCGGGTATTGCGAAGACGGCGCGGATCATGACAGTGCGCCGCTACAATTTGAACTGCCCTATATTGGACGCACAATCGATGTCGGTTTCTATTCCCGCAAGCGCCCGATCAACAAAGAAAGCAGTTTTTCCGTTTTGGGCTAGCCGACGCGTCCTGATGCACTAGCATTCACGGGATCGAGTTGAGCCCGGACGCATAATGACCAAATCGAAGAACAAGGTTCTGATCCTCGGCAGCGCCCCCACCGCGCTGCGTGCGCGGGACTGGGCGCGTACGCCGTTCACGCATATCGTCGCTATCAACAATGCCTGGCGGGTCCGCGCAGACTGGGATTTTCTGATCCACCCCGAGGATTTCCCGACCAAGAACATGCCCACATCTGTCAGTGACATCCAGCGTATAGTCACTGCAAATGAATACGTTCCGATACAGAATGGTTTCGGTGGGTTTGTCTATGCCGGGGGAACGATGGCCTTTACCGCCGGATACTGGGCTTTGTCTGCATTACAGCCCTCGGTTCTGGCTTATTGCGGTTGCGATATGATCTATTCCGGACAGGGTCGGACGCATTTCTACGGCAACGGAGCCGCAGATCCGTTGCGATCCGATGTGACCTTGCGACTGCTTGAGGCGAAGTCGGCGCGACTAGGATTGTTTGCTGCGGCGCAGGGCTGTCGCACAGTGCGATTGTTCGAAGGGCCAAGCCGACTGGTTTACCCCTCGGTCGACAGCGAAGATTTGTCTTCGGTCGAGATGCCTTCTACATCGGGGATGGCTGAGATCATACGGTCGGAGTCGGATCTTGGATATTTCGTGGAGTCTGGCCGGTACTGGGAAGTTGAGACCGAGTTCGACCCGCAGAAAATCGATGCCATAGACCAGCGGTGGCTATCGCTCTATCCATCGGCCACTCAGCTCTGAATTGCTGTGGTAATTCTGGTTCAGGCCGCGAATGTCGCCCAGGCCCAGACCATTGCCACATAGGTCAGATTATGCATGCACTGATCCAGCCCGGCTGCCCGCCAAAAGGCTGCCTGGGTTGGCATAAGCTGTTTTTTGTCGGAATAGCTGGCTTTGGCAAAGTCGATATTGAAATGAACGATCCACTCTAGCCCGGCAATGATTACGATAAACGGCAGCGGGGTGCCGAATACCAAGAAAACCAACACCGACCCAATAACATGCACAGCGGCATGTTGGGCGCGTCCCCAGTGAAAATATTCGCCTCGGCCGGACAGCATCTTAGGCGTCTGGAGGTAAAAATCTGCAAACATATGTTTGATCTGCAATAAGCAGAGCATCAATAACACAGTGCCTAGAGTGGCAGGCAAATGAATCCTCCCGATATCGTCCTGAAGCAAACAGTAGGGGCTAATGTGAGGTTGCGCAAATGAACTTGTTCACATTCGGCAAATATCTGTTCAATTCGGAAACTATTTGCGTCTGCAGGCTTGATTGCGGTAAATTCAGACTGTTGAATTTACGAGAATTTCGTAAAGACCGGGTCAGTGATCCGCAGCAGGGGCAGGTTCCATAGAACGCACGATTTTCCGTTTTATCTGGAAATATTCAAAGCGCGACCAGCTGATTTTGCTGGCCGTAACCACGTCTTTGTTTCCGCTGCTATACCTGACGCTGGAACTGCCCAAGCGCATCATCAATGACGCGATCGGGGCTGCGACCCCTGTTGTTGATGTGCTGGGCTACAGCCTGTCGCAAACGAATTTTCTGATCATATTATGCATTGGGTTTCTGCTCGCCGTTCTGGCGCATGGTTTGATGAAAATGCGCATCAACACCATGAAAGGCGTCCTGAGCGAACGGATGCTGCGCCGATTCCGGTATCAGATGATCAGCCGCGCCTTGAGATTTCCGCAACCCTATTTCGAACGGGTCAGCCAAGGCGAAATGGTGTCGATGATCACCGCTGAAAGCGAGCCGATGGGTGGGCTGATGGGCGATGCGATCAGCCAGCCGGTATTGCAGGCGGGACAGATGATCACGATACTGTCCTTCCTGTTCCTACAGAGCTTTTGGTTCGGGCTTGCTGCCGTTTCCCTGATCCCGTTACAGGCCTGGTTGATCCCAAAGCTGCAGCGCCAGATCAATCTGTTGAACAAAAGCCGCATCCAGGAAGTGCGCGTGCTGGCTGCACAGATTGGTGAAAACGCAGCAGGTGCGTCAACGCTGCGGGCAAATGGCGGCTGGCGGTATCGCCGGGCCATGATCTCGGATCAGCTGGGCCGGTTGTTTGAAATCCGCTTCGATATCTACCAGAAAAAGTTCTTTATGAAGTTCATCAACAACTTCATTTCGCAGCTTACCCCATTCCTGTTCTATCTGGTTGGCGGCATTCTGGTCTTGCAGGGCTCGGTCTCGTTGGGGGCGTTGGTTGCGGCTTTGGCGGCTTACAAGGACCTCAGTTCGCCTTGGAAAGAGTTGCTCACATATTACAACCAGACACAGGATATGTCCCTGCGCTGGGATGTTGTGATCGAACGCTTTGCACCCTCTGGAATGCAGGACGAAAGCCTGTTCGAAGGCGAGCCCGACAAACATCCCAGGCTGGACGGGGATATTGTTCTGAAACATGCGTCTGTTCGTGACATGGACGGGAATCTGGTTCTGGACGACCTCGATCTGACATTCCCAGGCGGTAAAACCATCGGAATCGCTGCGCCCAGCGAAGAAGACCGGCGCGCGATTTCGGAATTGCTGACCCGAGAGATCCTGCCCAGTTCCGGCAGGGTAACGGTCGGGCAGGAAGATTTGTCAAAGCTGCATCAGGGAGTCATTGCTGCGCGGATCGGTTTTGCCTCATCGCGACCGGTTATGTTCCAGGGAACTTTGGGCGACAATGTGATGATGCCGATGCGTCTTCGTCCTCTGTCGACAGAATCAGACGACCCCGGCTTTGCTGAAACAAGACGAGCGGGCAACAGTACCGACCCGTTTAGAGTTGATTGGCTGGACCCGTCGCTGGCTGGTTTGAACACCGTGGAAGACCTGCGCGACTGGTGGTTACAACTGATCGACGGTCTAGGTTCGGGCGCTGCCCTGTTTCAGCGCGGTGCTGAACAGACATTCGAAGCCAACGAGCACCCCGAGTTGGTCAGAAAACTGGTTGAACTACGGCCCAAAGTTCAGGAGGCGGTGGTCAAGGCTGGGCTGCAACAGCAGGCTCTGATCTTTGACCGCAATGCATATAATGCCGCCTTGCCGGTCGCGGAAAACCTGCTTTTCGCGACACCCTGCGTTCCGGTCACTCAGGAAATACTGACCCGTCAGGGCGTGTTTTTGGGGCAGCTGCGCGAGCTGGGCTTGGACGAAACCCTGGTCAGCCTGACGCGCGATGTCATTGATATGTTGCGCCAGATATTTGGGTTGGACGGCACGGACCACCCGTTGTTCCGCAAGCTTGGCCTGCAGGCCGAAGTCTACGAAGCTGCAGTCGAACTGGTAGAGCGCACCCGAAACGAAGGTGTCAGCGGTCTGGATGATGGGCAACTGGCCAACCTTCTGGCGGTTCCGTTTGTCATCTCGGCAGAACAGATTGGCCCCGCGTTTACGGATGAATTGAAAAACCGCATACTTGAATTGCGGCAAAGCCACTCCGAAAAGCTGCTGCAACATCTGAATGATGTCTTCGTGCCGCTGAAGGAAACCGAGTTTGCCCCCGGTCTGACCGTGATGGAGAACGCTCTATTTGGTAAGGTCAGCCAGATCGGCGGCGCGCGATCAGATGAGGTCCGTAAGCTGATCGTTGATGTCCTTTCTGAAAACGGAGCCCGACCTTTGGTGGTCGAGCTGATTTACGATGTACCGGTCTCGCTGGGCGGGCAGAACCTGCCTGCGGTTTTCGCCGAACCTTTGGCCTTTACGCGGGCTACGATCAAGAAACCCGACATTCTGATCCTGGATAATGCCTTGGCAAGCTATGACATGGAAACTCAGATTGCGGTCTATAAGAACCTGCGCGCCCTGTTGCCAAATGCGACGGTGATTTATCTGAACGATCAGTACGAAAACCCTGACGTATTCGACATGTTCATAGAAATAAGGCAAGGTCGTGTGGTTTCAGACGAAGGACCCGCCGACGTGGAAGAAGATAGCGCAGCATCAGCCGATTTGGCGCGCAAGCTTCGTGCGCTGGAACAGACGCCGCTGTTTTCCGGTCTTGACCGCAGGCAGCTGCGCCTTCTGGCATTTGGTGCGCGCTGGTTCCAGGCTCAACCGGGAGAGGTGGTGTTCCTGAAAGACGACCAGCCCACCGATGGGGCCTATGTCGTTTTGGAAGGCGAGGCAGGCCTGTATTTGCCGCAACCAGAAGGTCCCGATCAACTGATCGCAACGGTTGGCTCCGGCGCATTGGTCGGAGAGTTGGGGTTGATCCGAAAGGAACCCCGCGCCCTGAGCATGATTGCGGAAACCGACCTGTCTTGTCTGCGTATCGGTGAGGAAGAATTCCTGGCCGTGGTCGAAAACGATGCCGCAACCGCTTTCAAGCTGATGCAGGTGATCGCCGGCTATGTTTCGAACTAGGGGTTGGCTTCAGGTTTGCAGAACAGGTCGTATAGCAGCTGGATGACTTTCGCTGTATTTCCGTCCTGCAGGGAATAGTAGATGGTTTTGCCATCGCGCCGTGTCGACACCAGCTGTTCTTCTCGTAGGCGTGCCAACATCTGACTGACTGCGGCCTGCCGGATTTGCAGCAGTTTTTCCAGCTCACCAACCGATTTCTCGCCATCACCCAGATGGCACAAAATCATCAGGCGGCCTTCATGCGCCAGCGTCTTAAGGTACGCGGCGGCACGTGCTGCACTTTCCTGCATGCCGGGCGGAGTTTCGTCCGAATTCAGTGTTTCGTGGTCTTGAACTGTCACGTGCGTATTGGTTCCAAACTTGGCTTTGGCGCAATATGACTCAGAATTTCAGTACTTGTCACCCCTTTGCAGCAGGGGCACCGCCCTGAAAGGCGTTGCCGTTGGCATAGTCGCAAGGTTCTTCCTGCATCTGAAGGTGCAACCCATCGCCGGTATAGGGGTGTGAGCGGGCCAGATCTTCGTCCACTTCGATCCCCAACCCTGGCGCATTAGGTGCCACGACAAAGCCATTTTCAACGCGCAGTGAACCTTTGATCAAAGCGTCGTGATACGGCGTATCAATGGTTTCCAGCAACAGCAGATTTGGGATTGAGGCTGCCAGATGGATGTTGGCGGCCCATTCAACTGGACCAGCATAGAGATGCGGAGCCATTTGGGCGTTGAATATCTCGGCCATGGCTGCGACTTTCTTCATCTCCCATATCCCACCTGCACGCCCAAGGGCGGGTTGCAGGATTTCTGCTGCACCTGCGCGCAAAACTGCACCGAATTCGGCTTTGGTGGTCATGCGTTCCCCGGTTGCCACGGGTATTCGCACGTTGCGAGCGACGCGGGCCATGTCTTCGATCATGTCAGGTGGGGTAGGTTCTTCGAACCAAAGCGGTGAATAGGGTTCCAGCGCCTGACCCAGCCGGATTGCGCCTGCGGTGTTGAACTGACCGTGGGTGCCAAACAACAGGTCGGCCTTGTCGCCGACCGCTTCACGGATCGCTTTGCAAAAGGCAACTGACATCGAGATGTCGGACATAGCAGGCATATGCCCGCCACGGATCGTGTAGGGACCAGCGGGATCAAATTTTACTGCCGTGAAGCCGCGGCTCACCATTTCAGCTGCACATTCCGCGGCCTGGTCGGGCGAAGTCCAAAAGTCGGCCAGGTCATGCCGGGGCAGGGGGTAAAGGTAGGTGTAGGCCCGGATGCGTTGATTAACCAGCCCACCCAAAAGCGCATAAACCGGACGGTCGCGATCTTTACCCAGAATGTCCCAACACGCGATTTCTAGCCCTGAAAACGCACCCATTACGGTCAGGTCGGGGCGCTGGGTAAAACCGCTGGAATAGACGCGGCGGAACATAAGCTCGATGTTCTCGGGGTTCTCGCCGAGCATATGCCGTTCAAAGACATCCCGGATTACGTGACACATAGCTTCAGGTCCAATGGATGAAGCATAGCATTCGCCCCAACCGGTGACGCCTGTGTCGGTGGTAACCTTTACCAGTATCCAGTACCGGCCACCCCAACCCGGAGCAGGGGGGGCCGTGACAATGATATCGAGATCCTGCAGTTTCATAGGATATACTCCAGCCGGGGCTGCTTAGGCCCTGTCAAACATGATGACGTTTCGTTTGGCCGATCCGGTTTTGGTATCCGCAATCGCCTCGTTGATTTGCGACAAGGACCAGCGGCCCGAGATCAGTTCATCCAGCCTCAGCCGCCCCTGTTCATACAGGTCGATCATCCAGGGAATATCACGTTGGATCACCACATCCCCCATCTTTGACCCGATCAGCCCCTGACCAAGTGCGGCCAGGACAACAGGTTCATAGCTTGCCATGTCGCCGGAATGGGGCATCCCGATCATGATGGCCTTACCGCCTCGGCCAAGATAGCGAACGGCCTGGTCATAGGCCGGGATTGCACCGACTGTGATCAGCACGGCATCGGCCCCTCGACCGCCAAGTGCGCGGTAAGCTGCCTTCCATGGTGCGTCCAAAGTGGCCAGAACGCCGTGGGTTGCACCAAATTCCTTTGCAATGGCCAGTTTGTCCTCGGTTATGTCGACCGCAACGATACGCCGGGCACCCGCAATCCGTGCGCCTTGTATGGCGTTCAGGCCAACGCCTCCGGCCCCGATCACGACGACATCCTGACCCGGGCGCAGACCGGCGGCATTCACGGCAGCGCCCACACCGGTGATTACCCCGCAAGACAGCAGACTGGCCACATCCTTTGGCAGGGCCTCGGGAATTCTCACGATCTGCCGGTGGCTGACCACGACTTTTTCGGCAAAAGCCCCGCACGCCATTGCTTGCTCCAGCGGGCCCCCGTCAGCGGTGCGCAACGGACCTTTTACAGTGTCGTGGGGTGTTTCACATAAGGTTGGCTTGCCACCCGCGCAGGAGGGGCAGGAACCGCATGCACGGATCAGCGTCACCACGACGGAATCGCCAACCTCGAACCCTTCGGTCATGCCGCCCGTTGCGGTGATCACACCCGCGGCCTCATGGCCATAAACAGCGGGCAGGAATCCACCCCAGGCGCCGCTGGCGAAAGAAATGTCGGAATGGCAGATCGCAACCGCATCCAGGGTGACCTCGACTTCGCCGGCGGCGGGCGGGGCGATCAGCACGTCTTCTATGACCAGGGGTTTGTCGAATGCCCGACATACGGCCGCCTTGATGGATTGCATGATGTCCTCGTATTCGGTTTTAATCACGGTGGCGCGGTTCGGAATGACCTGCAAGGCCGAAACCGTCATCGTCATGTCGTTGTTATGCAGAAATGGGGCGAGATCTGTAAAAGAGGATAAGGCCGACAATCATAAGGCACATGGCCAGAAGAAACGGCGCGCCGGGAAAATAGATGGCGGAGCCGGGCTTTGCGAACCAGGCAAATACGCTGCTCATGACCAGAGGGGAAATCACCATGGAAAGCGCGTGCAGTGAAGTTAGCACGCCCTGAAGCTCTCCTTGTTGCGAATCTGGTGTTGCGCGCGAGGCCAGAGCCTGGATTGCCGGGGTTGCGACTGCGCCGATAGCCGTGATCGGGATCAGCATCAGCGCGATTATTCCATTAGTCAGAAAAGCCAGAAGCAGAAAGCTGACAATCTCGAACACCATCCCGAGAAGGATTGTTACGCGTTCGCCGAGAAAACGTGTGGCGGGGCGTATCAATCCGCCCTGAACCGCGGCCATTCCAATTCCATAAAGACCCAGCGACACACCAATCATCTGGGGTGACCATCCAAAACGCTCGGCGGTGAAATAGGCCCAAATGGCCGGATAGACGTAGATTGAGACTGAATAGAGGAAATAGACCCACAACATCGGACGGATTCCCGGCAGCGCCGCGATGGCACGCAATGAATTCACGGGGTTAGCGCGGCGCAGGCTGAACGGGCGCCGGTTCTTATCGGTCACCGTTTCAGGCATCACCATCAAACCGACGCCGAATGTTATGGCCGAAAGCGCTGCGGCAGCCCAGAAGGGCGCACGGGTTCCATATTCGCTCAGCAATCCGCCGATGACCGGACCCAGGACAAAGCCAACCCCGAATGCCGCCCCTAACAGACCGAAGTTCGCAGCTTTTTCGTGGGGTTTCGACACATCCGCCATGAACGCCGCGGCGGTGGAATGAGTTGCGGCTGTGATCCCGCCGACGATCCGACCGGCAAGTAATAGCCAAATACTGCCAGCAAGCGCCATGACCACATAGTCCAGCGACATAACAAACAGCGATACCAACAATACACCCCTGCGCCCGAAAGCGTCAGACAGGTTGCCCAGGATCGGTCCAAAGATAAATTGCATCGCTGCAAAAGCGGTGCTTAGGACGCCGCCCCAGATCGCCGCGCTGGCCAGCGTACCACCCTGAACATCAATAATGAGCTCGGGCATAATGGGCAGCACAAGGCCAATCCCCATTGCATCAATCATGACAGTGGCAAGAACAAACAGGAAAGGTAAGCGCATGGGAACCGACAAAGAAAGTTTCGGGCACCCTATCGGGGGTCAGGTTCAGAGGAAAGCCGCAAGATTTCGCAGATCAGTCAAGAGTATCAAAGCCCTGCGCGATGTCGTCCAATAGATCGGCCAGTTTTTCAGGGTGCGAAAAGAATGGCGAATGAGAGCTTTGGATGGAATGGCGCATTCCCTCGGGCATGCTGAGGCTCATGATGTGCTGGTATTCAGGCGGGATGGTATGGTCGTCGAGTGTTCGGATATATGCTTTGGGCATATCCTGAAAATGTGCTGTCAGGGTAAGCCGTGTCTCCTGAGGTGCAATGGCCTGCGGGCAAAGCCGAGCCAGCGCATAGAGCAGGACCTCTTCCGGGCAGTCGTGGTAAAACAAGGCCTTCACGCTATCGGGTTTGACCGTATAGGACAGCCCGTCAGTCGATTTTTCGACGGCATCAACTATTGTTTGCCGCGGTGATTTCCGGCGCATCTCGACCATCGACAATCCGTTCTCGGGGACGTAGGCGGACAGGAAAATAAGTCCGCGCATCGCATCCGGTCTCAATTCGGCGGCGGCACTAATGGGGTATCCCCCCCAAGAATGGCCGACGATGATCGTATCCGATCTGCTCGCAGCCAGAACGGCGTTCCGGCAACTGTCCAGGGTCACCTGGTCGATCGACGTCGGGTCAGATCCGTGGCTGGGCATATCAATTGCGCGGACCGAATGGCCGCGTGTTTCAAGTGCTGGGATCAAATCTCTCCAACACCAGGCACCATGGCATGAGCCATGGACCAACAGAAAATCCGCCAAAGCAATGCTCCTTCAGATATGACCGATGCCAGTCAAAAAGTCTTTTAGTAGGGCCGCGTATTCAATGGGTTGTTCGACGCAGGGCAGATGGCCCGCTTTGCGTATCAATTCGAAACGGGCACCGGGAATAAGATCAATGGTTTCTTTTACTAGATCCGGCGGGGTAGAGCCATCCTCGCTGCCCGCAATGCCCAAAGTCGGCAAACGCAGGCCACTTGTCGGCGTGTAAAAATCGGTTCCGG
This sequence comes from Ruegeria faecimaris, assembly GCF_900182615.1. Lineage (GTDB taxonomy): Bacteria > Pseudomonadota > Alphaproteobacteria > Rhodobacterales > Rhodobacteraceae > Ruegeria > Ruegeria faecimaris. The sequence continues at coordinate 48,983 of NZ_FXTE01000014.1, forward strand.
AAATGGCGGCGCAACATCCCAGATAACCTTCAACAGGTTGCCGCACCATCATGTTGCGCCATAGCAGGTGCTGGGGCGACGCGTGGAAAGCCCGCGAGAACCAGCGCTCCATAGTTGAGTCGGCTAACATTTCGATGCCGCCGATCCGGACGGCTTCTATACGGTCCGCCCAAATCGCCGGGGTGGCTATTTTGGCCGCTGTATTTGACAGAACCAGCCCGCGAATCAAATCCAGGCGTTTGACGGCCAGACCCTGCGCGACCATCCCGCCGATGGACAGACCGACAAAAACGCAATCTCGGACCTTTAGGTGATCCAGAAGGCCTTCGGCATCGCGGATCAGCGCCCCCATCGAATAGGGCGCCTGAGGCGCCGAGGACAGGCCATGCCCGCGTTTGTCGTATCGAATGACTCGCAGCCCCTCAGGCAGGTATGGCAGCATCGCATCCCACAGGCGCAGATCGGTGCCCAGCGAGTTCGCGAACACGATCGGCGCGCCTTGTGGGTCGCCGTCGATCCGGTAATGAAGCTGTACATCCCCAAGGTCAGCTATCTGCATAAAAATCCTTTGTCTTTGCATGCTGAACTGACACGCTGCCGGAACCGACGGCGGTTGTCAGGTCAGGAACTCCATAGCTTTGGCAAAAACGTCCGGGTCCGCATTGCCACCCGATGCGACAATGATAACGGCGTCTCCTTGAATTTCGGACCTGCGAAACAGCGCTGCGGCCAGGGAAACCGCACCACCCGGTTCAAGCACTATCTTCAGGCGCAGAAAGGCCAAAGCCATGGCGCGCATCGCCTCTTCTTCGGTCACAGACAGGCCGGGACCGCACAGCCGTTGCAGGATCGGGAAGGTGATATCGCCGGGTTGCGGGGTCAGAATGGCGTCGCAGATATTGCCAGATGTGGCCGCGTTGTTCTGTATTCGTCCCAGCGCCAACGAGTGTTTGACGTCGTCAAACCCTTCGGGCTCGCAGGGGCGGGCGCGCAGACCGGGTGCGTGCCCCTCGAGCGCAAGCGCAATACCCGAGGTCAACCCCCCGCCGCCGCAACAGACCAGCACATCAGCCTGTTCGACGCCCAGCACAGCCGCCTGGCGCGCGATTTCCAACCCGGTTGTGCCTTGCCCGGCTATCACAAGCGGTTCATCATAGGGGCGGATCAGGGTCAGGCCACGCTTGGCCGCCACGGCCTCCCCGATTTCTTCGCGGCTTTCATTGGAGCGGTCGTACAGAACCACCTCGGCCCCCAGAGCGCGCGTGTTGTCGATTTTGAGCTTTGGGGCATCCGAGGGCATGATGATAACAGCCGAAATACCATGCCGTGCGGCGGCATAAGCCACGCCCTGAGCATGATTGCCCGAGGAATAGGCGATCACACCTTTCTTTCGGTCTGCTTCACTGAGGCCCGAAATGGCCGACCACGCCCCGCGAAACTTGAAACTGCCGGTGTGCTGCAGGCATTCCGGTTTTACCAACACGCGGCGACCCGCGATTTCATCCAAAAACGGAGAGGTCAGGATTGGTGTTTCTCTGACGTGCCCTTGCAGACGCAGGGCTGCGGCTTCGATCATTTCAAGTGTGCTCATGCCGCGTCCAGTACTTTGCGAATAACGCCCAATGATTGAGGTTCGTCCAGAAACGGCACGTGTCCGCGATCGGGCACGGTAGCCGAGATCAACCCCGGGTGCCGGTTCTGCATCTCGGCCAATGTCTGCGCGCTCAGAAGATCGGAATTTTCACCGCGAATGACACCCGTTGGGATGTCTTGCAGGGCCTCGAAGAAAATCCACATATCCGGGATTGCCCCGGCTGCGGCCTGTTCCAGCAGCGCTGTGCGCAGGGCCGGGTCATAGCGCAGGGTCAAACCTTCTGTCGTTTCCTGATTTTGAAATTCAGCCATCTGCCGCCATCTTTTCAGTGAAATCCCTGGAAACTGCGGGCCCATCATGTGCTGAAGCGCCTGCGCGGCCTCGTCATAGGTTTTCGAGACCGGTTGCTTGCCGACATATTCCATTATTTTGGCGATGCCCGATGGGTTAAAGACTGGACCAACATCATTGAGCACAACAGCCGCCAGCCGCTTTGGGTGGGTGGTGGCCAAGGTCATCGCGATCAGGCCTCCACGTGAGGTCCCAATCACGGTCACTTGATCCAGGTCAAGATGATCCAGCAGATCGATCACGTCTTGAGATTCGCGTAACAGGCTATAGTTCCCGTGATCCGAGTCATGCTCGGATTGCCCGCGCCCGCGATAATCCATCGCGATCATCCGCCAATCGGTCATGTGCGGGGCAAGAAATGAGAAATCCCGGCTGTTTCGGGTAAGGCCTGCCAGACACAGGACCGGCCTGCCGCTCCCGGTGTCTTCGAAATAGAGGCGTTTGCCGTCGTTGGTCGAAAAAAAGGGCATCAGAGTCCTGCAAGTTCCGGAATGGATGTCAGGTCGGACAGTACATGCGTTGGCTGCCATGGCAATCGATCCATTGGTTCGTTCGCACGGTTGACCCAGGCGGTGACGAAACCATAGCCACTGGCCCCCGCCGCGTCCCAGCCATTTGAGCTGACGAACAAGACTTCGTCGCGCTGGCAGCCGAACCTCTGGGCGACCAGATCATAAACCTTGGCATGCGGTTTGAAGACGCCGACGCTTTCGACCGACAGAATATCATCCAGAACGCCGCTTATACCTGCTGATTGAACCGCACCATCCAGCATCGGCGGTGATCCGTTCGACAAGATCGCAGTCTGCATCCCGCCGGCCTTCAGGGTGGCCAGCATTTCGGGAACCTCGGGATAGGCCTGCAATTCCCAGTAGAGATCAAGCAGGCGCTGGCGTAGGGCAGGGTGCTGGTCCAGCCCCGTTGCCTCTAGTGCCCAATCCAGACCGTCTTGGGTGATGTCCCAGAAATCTGCATGTGCATCGGCCACCGCACGCAGCCAGGTGTATTGCAACTGTTTCAGGCGCCAGTGATTGGCCAGATCCGGCCATTTCTGCTGTAACGCCTCAAAGCCGGGTTCTGATGCAGCTTGCCTTGCGGCTGCGGCCACATCGAACAACGTGCCGTATGCATCAAAAATGCAGGTTGTGATCGGCATCAATTCCCCTCCGTTCATTCGGTGCAGGTTTGCAAAAGTGCTAAGGGTTTACAATGTTGCTTCATTGCCTAGGTTTGACCGCTCAATTTTTTATCGGCCGGAGGCCAAAATGACAGCGATAAAACAGGGCGACACAGTTCGCATCCACTATACCGGTACGTTGCAGGACGGGAATGTCTTTGACAGTTCACAAGGGCGCGATCCGCTGGAATTCGAGGTGGGGTCCGGGCAGATCATTCCCGGATTGGACAGTGCTATGCCTGGTCTGGTGGCCGGGGACAAAAAACGTGTCGAGATCGCCTGCGTTGATGCTTATGGGCCGATCAATCCCGAAATGCGCCAGAGCATTCCACGCGAAGGTATTCCGGACGACATCCCGCTTGAACCCGGCACCCAGTTACAGATGCAAACGCCCGAAGGGCACGCATTGCCGGTAACTGTTGTCGAGGCTGATGAGGTGACCGTCACGCTGGACGCGAACCATCCTCTGGCCGGAAGGGACCTGATTTTCGAAATCGAAGTGGTTTCGGTGAATTGAGTTTCGTGATCTGGATCAGCCTGAAAACAGGCTGGTCCATGATGCAAAGATCTCGCGTACATGCGGCTGAGTGAAGAATACAAACAGCATCAGCAGCATTGTTAGGGTCATCAAGGCGACGCGGCCCCTAAACCCCAGAAAACCCGGTTTTCGGCGGGAAACCCGCTTGCTGCTGGCGATGATTTGCTCTGCTTTGTTCATGCAACTATCCCTGCCTGCGAAAGATGGTCAAATCTTGGCACTGACAGGGAAAGAAATGGTCACATATGGTCCGGTTGAGGCATTCCCAGAACGTGGAAGCCACCATCAACACGAATAACTTCGCCCGAGGTGCAGGCCCCCGCATCCGAAGCCAGATAAACCGCGGTGCCGCCGACAGCCTCAAGCGTGGCATTGCTGCGCATCGGTGCGTTCTGGTCGCAGAACTTGAAGGTCTTGCGGGCCCCACCGATGGCCGCACCGGCCAGAGTTTTCATCGGACCCGGAGAGATTGCGTTCACCCGGATTCCGTCAGGTCCAAGATCGTTGGCCAGATAACGGGTCGCTGATTCCAGCGCAGCTTTGGCCACACCCATTACGTTGTAGTTGGGCACAACCCGGTTAGACCCCTGATAGGTCAGCGTCAGGATCGTGCCGCCGTTTTCTTTCATCATCGGATAGGCGCGGCGGGCCACTTCGATCAGCGAATAGGCCGAAATATCCATCGAATTCTTGAAATTAGCCCGGCTGGTGTCCAGGAACCGTCCGGTTAGTTCGGACTTGTCGGAATAGGCGACGGCGTGGACCACAAAATCTATGGTGGGCCAGCGCTGGGCAAGCTCGTCAAAAGCGCGATCCAACGACTCGTCATCGGTGACGTCCGCATCGACCATGAAATCGCTGCCAAGGCTCTGCGCCAGCGGTTCCAGCCGCTTTCCGAATGCCTCGCCCTGATAGGTGAATGCCAATTCGGCGCCCGCTTCGTGCATGGCTTTTGCGATGCCCCATGCAATCGAACGGTCATTCGCCACGCCCATAACGAGGCCGCGTTTGCCTTTCATTAGATCTGACATTCCATTCACCCGTTATACTTTGAAAGAACCATGGACCCGTTCGTCCCACCAAAGCCGAAGCTGTTGGTCATGACGCTGTCCAAACCTGCATTTTCAACTAGCTGAGTTGCAATTTCTCCGGGCTGGATGCCCTCGGCAAGCGTGTCGACGTTGATCGACGGCGTTATAAAATCATGTTCCAGCATCAAAAGGCAGAAAATAGCCTCCAGCGCGCCAGCCGCACCTTGTGCATGGCCTGTCATCGACTTGGTCGAGGAAATCGGCGGCACGCTACCCTCGCCAAAAATACGGCGTACAGCTTCGACTTCGCCGACATCTCCGACCGGGGTCGAGGTGCCATGGGCATTGATGTAGTCGACCTTGCGTCCTTCGGGCAGGGTGTCCAGCGCCAGACGCATGGCGCGTTCGCCACCTTCGCCAGATGGGGCTACCATGTCGTGACCGTCGGAGGTTGCTGCAAAACCCGTCACTTCAGCATAGATTTTGGCGCCGCGTGCCAATGCGTGTTCCAGATCTTCCAGCACGACAATACCGCCTCCGCCGGATATCACGAACCCGTCGCGGTCTTGGTCGAATGCACGAGAAGCTTTTTCGGGCGCATCGTTGTATTTCGACGACATCGCACCCATTGCATCGAACAGACAGGACAAGGTCCAGTCCAGCTCTTCCCCGCCGCCCGCGAACATTACATCTTGTTTGCCCATCATGATCTGCTCTGCGGCATTGCCGATGCAATGCAGCGAGGTCGAACAGGCCGAAGTGATCGAGTAATTGATGCCCTTGATCTTGAAGGCGGTCGCAAGGTTGGCCGAAATGGTTGAGCACATGCATTTAGGAACTGCAAACGGACCGATTCGCTTGGTTGCCCCGTTTTTCAGAACGGTCTGATGCGCCGTCAGCATGGCGCTGGTCGACGGTCCGCCCGATCCGGCGACAAGGCCGGTACGTGGGTTGGCAACCTGGTCTTCGGTCAATCCTGAATCGGCAATCGCCTGGCTCATTGCGATATGCGCATAGGCCGCTCCGGGACCCATAAAGCGCAGGGTGCGCTTGTCCACATGTTCGCTAACGTCGATTTTGAGCGACCCGGCGATCTGGCTGCGAAAGCCATGTTCGACCATCTGGTCATTGGCCACGATGCCGGACTTGCCGGCCTTGAGTGAGGTTAGAACCTCTTCGGCATTGTTCCCGATGGAAGAGACAACTCCCAAGCCGGTGACAACTACTCGACGCATGTGCGTGCTCCTTATTTGGGGCCGGTCAGGCTCAGGCTTCGGACAAAACTACTTTCATGTCCTTGACATCGTAAATCATCTCACCGTCGGCTTCGACGATACCATCTGCGACACCCATAGTCAGGCGGCGGGTCTGGATCGCTTTCTTGAAGTCGATTTTATAGGTCAGCATCTTGCGGTCCGGGCGTACCATACCTGTCAGCTTGACTTCGCCCACTCCAACGGCCATGCCGCGCCCTTGCCAGCCGCGCCAGCCCAGGTTGAATCCGGTCAGCTGCCACAAACCGTCCAGGCCCAAGCAGCCGGGCATGATCGGGTTGCCGGGGAAATGGCAATCAAAGAACCAAAGGTCGGGCGTAATGTCGAATTCAGCAAGAATATGACCTTTGCCATGGGCGCCACCATCGGCCGAAATCTCGGTGATCCGATCCATCATCAACATCGGCGGGGCGGGCAACTGTGCGTTCCCGGGGCCGAATAGTTCGCCGCGGGCGCATTTCAGCAGATCGTCCTTGTCAAAGCTGCTTGGGAATTGGGCCATTCTGCGCCTCTCCTGCCAGGGGTCTTTCCATCTAATTTGGTCTCGTCTAGCACCCGTATGCAAGGTCCTGCAAGAGCAGTGGCCTACATCATGTTGTGTTTACATTATTCTCTGCGAATGAAATTCATTTGAAATTACCTGACTACAGCACTTATATATACCTCAGCAACAAATTGGTATTGGACTGATGACAGCAGATTGCCAGAGCATAGCCACAGGTTGGTTGGTTCACGCCGGATTGCGTCCGACGCGTCAGCGCGTAGCTTTGGCAGAGCTGCTGGTCGGTGATGGCCGCCATCGCCACGTCACCGCCGAAAGCCTGTTTGAGTCGGCCAAACAGAACGGAGATGCTGTTTCTCTGGCGACGGTTTACAACACGTTGCGCGCCTTTTGCGATGCCGGGGTTCTGCAAGAAATTACCGTTGACGGATCGAAAAGCTATTTCGACACCAACACGCATGATCATCCGCATTTCTATTGGGAAGATGAGGGCCGGCTCAGCGATGCTCCGTCCGAACAGCTGGTCATCCAGCGACTGCCCGACGCGCCTGAAGGGGTTGAGATCGCGTCAGTCGACGTTGTGATCCGTCTGCGTAAAAAGTAAGCTTACGTCATCAGTCCAGTTAGGATGTGCTGTGCCTTTTCGCTATGCGGATCCATAGGGCCTGTTCCATGCCGTGCCACAACAACGGGTTCTGCTGCGATTTCATCTGACACAGGTATGCTGACCAACGGCATCCCGTCATAGCTGGTCTTGGCAGGAATGTTGGCATAGCTGATGGCAACGCCTTCTCCATGCGCCGCGAGGCTGCGTTGGATCTCGGGCGACGCGGCCCGATGTGCGACATTGGGGTTCTGCCCAAGTTGACGGAAGAGACTCAGGAAATGCTGCGCAGATAGTCCCTCGTTCGATAGGATCAGGGGGTAGGCCATTACATCCTGCAATGATACCTGCGCCCGATTGGCCAAGGGGTGGCCTTTTGTCATAACCGCGATTGGTCGATTGGTGAACAAGGTGGTCGTGGAAAAGGCCGCATCCAGTGTCAGACCATAAGTCAAGGCAAGGTCGATCTCACCATTGACGAGGCCGGAAATCAGGCCCTGAAATTCGTCTACGCGATACGTGATATCAACTTCGGGCATGTTCTGTCGCAGGCTATGCAGAGCTTTTGCCAGCAGGAAAGGCGCGAGGTCGTCGAAACAGCCCAGACGCAGGCGCGTGGTTGCGGTCCCGTCTGTTCCAGAATTTTCCAAACGTGCGGCACGTGTCAGCAGAGCCTCTGCGTTTTCAATAAAGCTGCGTCCCTGCGGTGTCAGCGCCATAGCCGCTCCGCGCTTTCGGATAAACAGCGGATAGCCCAACTGGTCTTCGACCCGGGTTAGCGCATTCGACAGGGCTGGCTGCGAAACATTTAGATGCAACGCTGCAGCAGACAGGCTGCCATGCCGTCCGATGGCGCAGACATATTCATATTGGCGCAGGGTAACGTATAACATAAGATTAACTATACATTTCAAAGATATTATTTGAATAGATGAAAATTTCATGAGCAAATTCAGGTTAAATTCGAACGGAGGCGCAGATGGCACACCCCCTGGTTACGCAAGAGATGATTGACACATACCAACAGGACGGCGTGGTTCTGATCAAAGGTTTGTTCGCCGACTACGTGGATACGTTGCGTGACGGCATCGCGGCCAATATGGCTGAACCCGGACCATATGCGTCGGACAACCAAAAACAGGGCGAAACCGGTCTGTTCTTTGATGATTACTGCAACTGGTCGCGTATCGAACAGTTCCAGAACGTGATACACAATTCACCGGCAGCCGAGGTCGCAGCGGATCTGATGCAGTCGCAAACCGTACAAATGTTCCATGACCATGTTCTGGTGAAAGAACCAGGCACGTCGATGGCAACGCCGTGGCACCAGGATGGGCCATATTATTTCGTCGAGGGCCGTCAGACGATCAGTTTCTGGTCGCCATTGGACCCAGTGACACAGGCCACCCTTCGTTGTGTGGCAGGTTCACATAGATGGGAGAAAGAGGTTCTGCCCACGCGCTGGGTCTCGGAAGAAGGGTTTTTCGCGGATGAAGGCCAGTACATCCCCATTCCCGACCCCGATGCCGAAGGTATGAGGGTGGTTGAATTCGAAATGGAACCCGGTGACGCGGTTGCCTTCAACTACCGTACGCTGCATGGCGCGCGTGGAAACCAGTCTGACAGCCGCCGCCGTGCTTTTTCCTTGCGGTTGGTTGGGGAGGATGCGCGATATGTGGAACGTCCGGGGCGCACCTCGCCTCCGTTTCCGGGCCACGACATGCAGCCCGGGCAGCGTTTGCGGGAAGATTGGTTCCCGGTTCTGCTGCGACGCTGAGCTGCCTAGAACCACTGCCCCGATTCGATGAGCCCCAGTTCCAACAGCTGCTGGGATGACCACTGGAACCGAGCCGAGTTGCGCCAGCGGAAACTGGGGATGTCGAAGGTCGACCCCGCGTTGCTTTTAAGCGCCTTGGCTGCGCGGAAAGAACAGATCGCCGCCGTCAGATTGTGGTGCCAGGGGCAGGAATAGGTGTTGTACTCGGGCTCATTGAACGTGTGGTCGGGCAGTAACAACAGATCATTTCGCGATTTGAACAGCCCGATTCTGTCGATGCGGCGGCGTTCATAGGGGATGTGATCTTCGAACCGCCAGCGCAAACCGCCGGATATGTCCAGCTGTCTTTCCAGCGGGTGTCCTTCAGCGTTGTGTCGGGCATGTGCGTAATACCCGGTGCTGTCCAGCATGGCTTGGTCAGGGGCAACCCCGTTTGGAAAGGCGCCCAAGTCATCAGCATACAGGTCGATCACATGGGTTAGCATGGCGTTTCGGCGTTCTTCGGTGTGAAAGGCCAGCAACTCGCCAATCGTGCGCGTTTCGCAGAAGGGGAAGAACAGGTATTCAGCGTTATAGCAGTAATACATCCAAAGGTCAGGAGCGGCCTGGATGACCTGATTAACCGTGTCAAAGACGACGGTTCTCGGTGCGCAGGTCAGTGTCACTCTGTGGATACGCTCGGTCAGTTTAGGATCCAGCGTAAAGGCTTCGGGCATGAACACGATCAGTGACTTGAAGCCAAGGTTCAGATGGTGCCAGATGGTACCGTCGATCTCGACATCGTCTTCGGCGAAGATCATCGCAACCGGACCTTTGGCCAACGCGGCCTTGCCGGATTGAAGGAAAGAAGTGAGACTGTCGTACTGCATTGCCTGTCCGGCCCCGTCCATCTGGAGTTTTCGGCCAAAATCGGGTAATCGCGCTGGCATTGCAAGCGGCGTTCGTTGGGTATAGATGACGCCGATCCCGCGAACGCAAAGGCCCAACCCCATGTCAGAACCCAAAAAGCTGTACATCAAGACCTATGGTTGCCAGATGAACGTCTATGACAGCGAGCGTATGGCCGAGACCCTGGGGGGGCAGGGCTATGTCGAAACCCAGAGCCCGGATGACGCGGATATGATTCTGCTGAACACCTGTCACATCCGGGAAAAAGCAGCCGAAAAGGTCTATTCCGAGCTGGGGCGTTTCAAAGGGTTGAAAGCCGAAAAACCCGATCTCAAGATCGGGGTCGCGGGCTGCGTCGCGCAGGCCGAGGGCGAAGAAATCATGCGCCGTCAGCCCCTGGTCGATCTGGTGGTTGGCCCGCAAAGCTATCACCGTCTGCCTGAGATGGAAGCCAAGACGCGCGAAGGCGCCAAGGCACTGGACACGGATTTCCCCGAAGAGGACAAGTTCGAAAAGCTCAAGAATCGTCCCAAAGCCAAACGTGGCCCCACCGCTTTTCTGACCGTTCAGGAAGGCTGCGATAAATTCTGTGCCTTCTGTGTCGTGCCCTATACCCGAGGCGCCGAAGTCAGCCGTCCGGTGGACCGTATCGTCCGCGAGGCACAGGATCTGGTCGAACGTGGCGTGCGTGAGATCACTCTGCTGGGTCAGAACGTCAACGCCTATCACGGTGCTGGACCGAACGGCGACATGACGCTGGCGGGACTGATCTGGGAGTTGAACAAGGTCGACGGGCTAGAGCGCATCCGCTTTACCACGTCGCACCCGAACGACATGGCCGACGACCTGATCGAGGCGCACGGCACCTGCGAAAAACTGATGCCCTATCTTCATTTACCGGTCCAGTCGGGTTCGGATCGCATTCTGAAGCGGATGAACCGCAGTCACACAGCCGAAAGCTATTTGCGCCTGATCGAGCGTATCCGCGCTGCGCGTCCGGATATTGTCATGTCTGGTGATTTCATCGTTGGGTTCCCTGAAGAAACCGACGAAGATTTTCAGGCCACCATGGATTTGGTCGAACAGATCAAATACGGCTATGCCTATTCGTTCAAGTATTCGACGCGCCCGGGAACGCCCGCAGCCGAGCGGTCTCAGGTTGATCCTGGGGTGGCGGATGACCGCCTACAGCGGCTGCAGGGATTGATCACGCGTCATCAGCGCGAAATTCAGGATGCCATGGTTGGACGCAAAGTCCGCGTTCTGTTCGAAAAAACCGGTCGGTTGCCGGGACAGATGGTGGGAAAATCTGAATATCTTCATTCGGTTCACGTCTCTGATGCGGATGTGGAAATCGGCGCGTTGCGGGACGTTTTGATCATCGGATCAGGTGCGAATTCTCTGGCGGGGCAGTTGCTCTGACCCGTCCTTTATCTGTGATGCGGATACCATCGCTGGTATTTGTTTCCAAGATTTACCCTTGATTTATCACTTGGAATTATGTTCCGAGAAAAGTCAGGTTTTTTCGGGGCCTAGGCTAACGCCTCCTGAAACGGCATATCAGTGCTGATCCTGGTGTCGGATCGGGATGACGGAGGGTGCGAGTGAAAAATTTGAAAGTTAGTGCAGGGCCTAATATCAGGGTTGCCCTTCCCGCAATGGCCACGTTGTTTCTGGTACTCAATTCCGCTGCCGCAGGGAATCTGGATCCGGATTTATCTGAACCGCCGGTAATATCGTCAGCACGGTATGGCAGCGATGTCAGCGCCTTCTATCTGGGCTTGACAGCCGGCTATTCGACCAGCGGCTCGGACCGCTTTGGCCTGACGACACCTACAGATACGTTTGCTGTCGGCGAATTGGACCTCACCGGCAGTTACGGTGGTATTCGGGGCGGTTGGCGCGGTCTTCTGCCCGCAAAAGGCGGCCGTGACTACGTCTATGGTGTCGAGTTGGGCTATGATTTCGGATCTCTGGACGATGAAGTGTCGACGCAGATCGGAACCTCGGTCGTCAATGGCGGTTCAGAGATTTCGGATGTCATCTCAATTCGCTTTCGGAACGGTCTGACAAACCCAAGTGGCAGAGTGTTATACTTTATTTCCGTTGGTTACGTGCATGGCGATATAACCACGACCAGTTCGATTACATCCGGGGCAACAACCCAGTCCTTTCAGGATAAAGACAGTCGAAAAGGGTTCTCGGCCAGCATTGGCGCCGAGCACAAATTGAATGAGAACTGGTCGATCACTGGGGAATATGAATACGTCCGGTTCGATTCTGAAACCGTCGAATTTGACAACGGGTTTACGACCAAATCGACGCCCCGTTACCGTGGTTTGCGGTTTGGCCTGAACTATCAGTTCTAGGTTTGCCTGTATAGAACGTTCGCGGTGCCTCCAACTTGATCGGCGGTTTTACCATTCTGCACGGAAAATTTGAATCTCTGGCTTGCGCCCACCAAGAAATGTTGTCTACGCTTGGGGTGAAACGCCCAGACAGGAGAGCGGATTGGCCATTGGTGCCCTGAACCCACCGCAAAATGAAACGCCCCAGCGGGAAGCGTTTGTTGAATTTCCAGACAATCGGTTATTGATAGATCTTTGCGGCGAATATGACCGCAACCTGACCGAAATCGAACAGAAGCTGACCGTGCAGATCGTGCGCCGTGGCAACCAACTGGTTGTCATGGGTGACGACGAATCCCAAAAACAGGCGATCGAAGTTCTGCAAGCGCTGTATACCCGCCTGGAAGGTGGTCGTGACGTAGAAGCAGCGGATGTAGACCGCGAACTTCGCATGGGCGGGTCGGAAACAGGAACCGGCAGCCGGGATGGCGATCAGCTTGAGATGTTCAAGGGTGGTTCGGTTGAGATCAAAACCCGCAAAAAGCTGGTCGAGCCGCGTACTGACGCCCAGAAGGTCTATGTTCAGTCCTTGTTCAACAATGAGCTGGCCTTTGGCATAGGTCCGGCGGGCACAGGTAAGACCTATCTGGCCGTGGCCGTTGGCGTATCGATGTTTATCGGCGGGCATGTCGACCGCATCATCCTCAGTCGTCCCGCCGTCGAAGCGGGCGAAAAGCTGGGATATCTACCTGGCGACATGAAGGACAAGGTCGATCCCTATATGCAGCCGCTCTATGATGCGCTGAATGATTTTTTGCCCGGGAAACAACTGGCCAAGCTGATCGAGGAAAAGCGCATCGAGATTGCACCTCTGGCGTTCATGCGTGGTCGTACGCTCGCGAACGCCTTCGTTGTGCTGGATGAGGCGCAGAACGCCACGACCATGCAGATGAAAATGTTCCTGACCCGTTTGGGCGAAGGCAGCCGCATGGTCATAACAGGCGACCGGTCACAGGTTGACCTGCCGCGCGGGGTTCAGTCGGGATTGGCGGATGCAGAACGGCTGTTGAGCACGATACCAAATATCAGCTTCAACTATTTCACCTCCAAGGATGTTGTTCGGCACCCACTTGTCGCCGCGATCATCGAGGCGTATGAGGCCGATACGGGCCGTGAAACGGGTTGATCTTCTGGGTCCCGGTATCGGGATTTTGGACATGGTGGCATGAACCTGGAACTATCGGTTGAAGACCCGCGCTGGGACGGGCTCGAATTTTTGGCAGAGCGCGCCACAAGGGCGGTTTTGGATCATTGCGATCTTGATGCGGACCAGTGTGAGGTTAGCCTGCTGGGATGCGACGATGCACGGATCGCCCAGTTGAACACGGAATTCCGCGAAAAGGCGTCACCGACCAATGTGCTTAGCTGGCCAGCCGAAGATTTGGCTGCGGATTCCGCCGGGCAGACTCCGATACTCCCTGAACCCGATTTCTCAGGGGAAATTGCTCTGGGCGATATCGCGATTTCTTATGATACTTGTGCTCGCGAGGCGGCGGAGGCAGGGAAAAACATGGATGATCATGTCACACATCTGATCGTTCACGGCCTGTTGCATTTGCTGGGTTATGATCACATTCGTGATCTCGACGCCACGCTGATGGAGGGTGTTGAGGTGGAGATACTTGGCAAACTGGGTATTGATGACCCATATAATGCTTAGAGCGAGCCTTTCGGCTTATCATTTGGAATGGGAAAATGGGCGAAACAGACGGCAGTTCTATGGCGGCGCAGGGCGCGCAACCGAAGGACGGCAACGAAAATGTCACTGAGAGACCAGGACTTTTCTCTCGAATAGTGGATGCGTTCTCAACGCAGAGTGAAGACTCGGCTTCTGAGGTCAATGGGCAAGAGGTCGATCCGGCTCAACCTCGCGGCATGATTAACCTGCGCCGGATGCGGGTCGAGGACGTGGCGATTCCTACGGTCGAGATCGTGTCAGTACCGTCGACGATATCTAAAGATGAGCTGGCCCAGGTTTTCCGGGAAAGCGGTCTGTCCAGGATACCTGTATATGAAGGAACGCTGGATACGCCTTTGGGCTTTATCCACCTGAAAGATTTCGCTTTGACGCACGGGTTCAACGGCGGCTCGACTGAGTTTGATCTGGTGTCGATGTTGCGGACATTGCTGTTCGTGCCGCCATCGATGCCGATCGGTGTGCTGATGACCAAAATGCAAACCGAGCGCCGCCACATGGCATTGGTGATCGACGAATATGGTGGTGTCGACGGGTTGCTGACGATCGAAGACCTGATCGAACAGGTTGTTGGTGAGATCGCGGACGAACATGATGCGGATGAAAGCCAACTTTGGGTTCAGGAAAAACCTGGATGTTATGTGGTGCAGGCGCGGATACCCCTTGAAGATTTCGAAGCCGAGATCGGGCGTTCCTTGACCAGCCACGAGGATGTCGATGAGGAAGAGATCGACACGCTTGGCGGGTTGGTCTTCATGTTGTCCGGACGGGTTCCTGCACGAGGAGAGGTTGTTCTGCATCCGGAAGGGCCTGAATTTGAGGTGATTGATGCGGATCCGCGGCGCATCAAACGGCTGCGTGTCATGCTGCCGGATATCGTTGCATGAGCCTGATACGGGCTTGGCCCATTTGGCTTAGATTTGTCCTTTCTGGTTTGTTGGGAGGACTGGCTGCATTTGGTCTGGCTCCCTTTGGGTATTGGGTGGCTTCTGTATTGGCGTTGGTGTTGGTCGCACCGATATTTCAGAGCACCGAGACACGTGCGCGTGCGGCGTGGATCGGTTGGGCGTTTGGGACCGGGTATTTCGCCCATGCACTCAGCTGGATTGTCGAGCCGTTTCTGGTGGACGCCGATCGTCACGCTTGGATGGCTCCGTTTGCTTTGGTCTTCATGGCTGGTGGTTTGGCGCTGTTCTGGGCGCTGGCATTCTGGGTTGCTCGCAGGCACGGCGCGCGCGGGGTTTCACAGGCGTTGTTTCTCGCCTTGGCAATCTCGTTGGCGGAATGTGCCCGGGGTTATGTTCTGACCGGGTTCCCCTGGGCCGGGCTGGCGCAGGTCTGGGTCGAGACCCCTATTGCGCAGCTACTGTCACTTTTTGGGCCTTACGGGCTTGGGGCGCTGACCTTGGTGGCGACTCTGCCACTAGGGGCGGCTTTGGCGCTGCGTTCCAGAGTATTCGTGCCCTTGGGCATCAGTGTGGCATCGGTCGCATTGGCTTTGGGCTATGCAGGGACGCGGCCCGCTGTGGTCGAAACGGGACATATCGTTCGCTTGGTTCAGCCCAATGCGTTGCAACATCAGAAATGGGATCCAGAGTTTGCACCTCTTTTCTTCGCACGTCAGATTGAGTTTACTGCCGCCGAACCGCAGCCAGACCTGATCGTTTGGCCTGAAACCTCGGTTCCCGCCTGGCTGGGCAGCGCGCAGCCGTATCTGGATGCCATCGCCGAGGCGGCGCAAGGCACGCCGGTTGTTCTGGGAATTCAACGAGGCGACGGGCCGCGTATCTACAACTCGATGATCTACCTTGATGTGGATGGGGCTCAGCAGGGGCTGTACGACAAACATCATCTGGCGCCTTTTGGCGAATATGTTCCGTTTGGCGACGTGATGGCGCGGTTCGGGATCTATGGCATGGCTGCAACCACCGGACATGGGTTCAGCGCCGGGTCGGGGGCGGCGCTGCTGGATGCCGGCCCATTGGGTAAAGCGCTGCCGTTGATCTGCTACGAAGCTGTGTTCACCCAGGATGTCCTATCCGCGCCGGGGCGCGCTGATTTCCTTCTGCAAATCACCAATGATGCGTGGTTCGGAACGCGCTCAGGACCGTATCAGCACCTGGCTCAGGCACAGATGCGCGCCATCGAGCAGGGGCTGCCCATGATGCGTTCGGCCAATACCGGCGTCTCCGCCATGATTGACCCGCTGGGCCGGATCACCGAGGCCCTGCCGCTTGGGCAGGCGGGCTATATTGATGCCGGACTTCCGGCGCCTCATTCTCCGACGGCTTATTCCCGGATGGGGGATAATACTGTCTTTGCCGTGTTATTGGTGCTGTTTAGCCTGTTTTGGTACGGGCTGCGGCGGCGAAACCTATGATTTCGCATTGACCCTCAGTTTCGGGGGGCTTATCCCCTCTTGTGCCCATCACAACGGCTTCCTGGCGTGACGGGGTAATCTTAATGGAGCACTTGTATGTCCCGACAGAACTATACCTTTACTTCGGAATCCGTTTCCGAAGGGCATCCGGATAAGGTTTGTGACCGTATTTCCGATGCTGTACTTGACGCATTTCTGAACGAAGAACCCGAGGCACGCGTTGCATGCGAGACCTTTGCGACAACGGATCGCGTGGTGATCGGCGGCGAAGTGGGGCTGTCTGATCAGGACAAGCTGCATGACTATATGGGCCGCATCGACGAGATCGCCCGCGCCTGTATCAAGGATATCGGCTATGAGCAGGATAAGTTCCACCACGAGACGGTAGAAGTTACGAACCTGCTGCATGAGCAATCTGCACATATTGCGCAGGGCGTAGATGCGTCGGGTGACAAGGACGAAGGTGCTGGTGATCAGGGCATCATGTTCGGCTATGCCACCACCGAGACACCCGCGCTTATGCCTGCGCCGATCCAGTATTCCCATGCAATCCTGCGCCGTCTGGCCGAGGTGCGCAAGAACGGGACCGAGCCTGCGCTGGGCCCGGATGCGAAATCGCAGCTGTCAGTGATCTACCAGGATGGCAAGCCGGTTGGCGTCAGCTCGATCGTTCTGTCGACCCAGCATCTGGATGAGACGCTGAGCTCGGCCGATATTCGCGCCATTGTTGAGCCGTATATCACCGAAACCTTGCCCGAGGGTTGGCTGACCGATCAGACCGATTGGCACGTGAACCCCACCGGCAAGTTCGTCATTGGCGGTCCGGATGGCGATGCGGGTCTGACCGGTCGTAAGATCATCGTGGACACTTATGGTGGTGCAGCGCCTCATGGTGGCGGAGCGTTTTCGGGCAAAGACCCGACCAAGGTAGACCGTTCGGCGGCTTATGCCGCGCGCTATCTGGCCAAGAATGTCGTAGCCGCGGGAATGGCCGAGCGTTGCACGATCCAGCTGAGCTATGCCATTGGCGTTTCCCGGCCTCTGTCGATCTATGCGGATACGCATGGCACGGGGCAGATCGCGGATGATCGGATTGAAAAAGCCGTCGGCCAGGTGATGGACCTGACCCCACGTGGCATCCGTCAGCATCTGGAGCTGAACAAGCCGATCTATCAGCGCACAGCAGCCTATGGCCATTTTGGTCGCCAGCCGGAAGCGGATGGGGGTTTCAGCTGGGAGCGCACAGATCTAGCAGACGCGTTGAAAGCGGCGGTTTGATCTGACTGGTATTAATAGGTGCGCCCTTGCGGGCGCGCCTATTTCTTGGGAAATGTATGAGAGGCGGCGGCTATTCTGCTCTGCCGCCGCCCCTTGCCTCTGAGCCGTCCCCGCAGTATGGGCACCGCCATGAGCACCCAGACCCCCCAACGCCCCCGCAGAAACTTTTATGGCCGGTTCAAAGGCAAGACCCTGAAGCAAAGCCAAAAGACGTATCTAAGCGAAGACCTCGATGCGCTGTCTCCGGGTGCTGTGGACTGGGAAAGCAATCCTGAACGCAGTCCGCTGGATCTGAAGGCCCTGTTCGGTGGCAAGGATGTCTGGCTTGAGATCGGCTTTGGCGGCGGCGAGCATCTGGTGCATCAGGCGGCCAGCAATCCCGATATCGGTATCATTGGGGCAGAACCCTATATCAACGGTGTCGCCATGCTGTTGGGTAAGATTCGCAAGGCTGGGGTCGAGAATCTGGCGGTGCATCCCGGCGATGCGCGCGATCTTTTTGATGTCTTGCCCGAAGCCAGCATATCACGCGCCTTTCTTCTGTACCCCGATCCCTGGCCCAAAACCCGGCATCACCGCCGTCGGTTCGTGACCCCAGAGCATCTGGAGCCGTTGGCGCGGTCGTTGAAACCGGGCGCGATCTTTCGTGTTGCCACAGATATTCCCGACTATGTCCGCCAAACGTTGGAAGAGGTGCCGGGCGCTGGTTTCGAATGGTTGGCGGAGCGCCCCACCGATTGGCGTGAGCCCTGGGAAGACTGGATTTCCACGCGCTATGAGCAGAAGGCCCTGCGCGAAGGGCGGACACCGCATTACCTGACCTTCCGCCGCAACGACTGATTGCGGCTGGACCAAGCGGCCCCAATTCGCTAATCGGCTTGGGAACTGATAGCGAAAACAGGAGCCCCCATGTCCGGACACGGCACGCCCATCCCGATGACCTCGCACCCTTGCGGTCCGCTGACCGGAACGGCCGAGGTGCCTGGTGACAAGTCGATCTCGCACCGATCGCTGATCCTGGGCGCGATGGCCGTGGGTGAAACCCGGATCACCGGTCTGTTGGAGGGTGAGGACGTTCTGGACACCGCAAAGGCGATGCGTGCCTTTGGGGCTGAGGTGACAGATCACGGGGGTGGCGAATGGTCAGTCCATGGTGTGGGCGTCGGTGGCTTTGCCGAACCCGATCAGGTTATTGACTGCGGCAACTCGGGCACCGGCGTTCGGTTGATCATGGGTGCGATGGCGACCTCTGCGATTTCCGCGACATTCACGGGGGATGCCAGCCTCAACAAACGCCCTATGGCGCGGGTAACCGATCCTCTGGCGTTGTTTGGTGCGCAATCTGTGGGACGCACCGGGGGGCGCCTACCTATGACGATTGTGGGTGCAGCAGACCCTGTCCCAGTAAAGTACGAGGTTCCTGTTCCCTCCGCACAGGTGAAATCTGCCGTTTTGTTGGCAGGTCTGAACGCACCGGGCAAGACCGTGGTGATTGAGGCCGAAGCGACCCGGGACCATTCCGAGCGGATGCTGGCCGGATTCGGGGCTGAAATCACGGTCGAGGATACCGATGAGGGGCGGGTGATCACCCTGACCGGTCGCCCTGAGTTGAAACCGCAGATCATCGTTGTGCCCCGTGATCCCTCCAGCGCGGCCTTTCCGGTCTGTGCTGCGCTGATCACGCCCGGATCTGATGTTCTGGTTCCGGGCATCGGCCTGAACCCGACCCGCGCGGGTCTGTTTACCACTCTGCGTGAGATGGGTGCTGACTTGACCTATGAAAATGAGCGCGAAGAGGGTGGTGAACCGGTCGCGGATCTACGTGCCCGGTATTCCCCCGATATGAAAGGAATCTCGGTTCCTCCGGAACGAGCGGCCTCGATGATTGACGAATACCCGGTTCTATCTGTGGTCGCGGCAAATGCCACAGGCACCACAATGATGGGTGGCGTAAAAGAACTGCGCGTCAAGGAAAGCGACCGTATTGATGCGATGGCCCGCGGCCTGCGCGTTAATGGCGTCACCGTCGATGAGGGCGATGATTGGTGGTCTGTGGATGGTTTGGGAATTGGCAATGTTCCCGGCGGCGGCACCTGTGAGAGCTTTCTGGATCACCGGATCGCGATGTCCTTTATGGTTATGGGTATGGGGGCGAAAAATCCGGTCGGAGTCGACGATGGCGGCCCGATCGCAACGTCTTTCCCGATCTTCGAACCGTTGATGGCTGGCCTTGGTGCGCGGCTGCAGCGAAACAACCGGTAAATGCGATGGCAGTTGCCAGTTTCACCATAGCAATCGATGGCCCGGCAGCAGCGGGGAAGGGCACGATTTCCAATGCCGTTGCCGCCCATTTCGGGTTTGCGCACCTCGATACCGGCCTGCTTTACCGTGCGGTTGGCCGCAGAACGCTGGAAGGTGCCGACCCGGTTAGTGCCGCGCAAACGCTGACTGCCGAGGACCTGGATCAGGGTGATCTGCGCACGGCTGAAATCGCGCAAGCGGCCTCGAAAGTTGCAGTTATCCCCGAGGTGCGGGCTGCATTGGTCGATTTTCAGCGCGCCTTTGCGCGCCGCGCGGGCGGTGCAGTGTTGGACGGTCGTGACATCGGAACCGTTATTTGCCCGCGGGCCGAGGTTAAACTGTTTGTCACCGCCAGCGCCGAAGTGCGCGCTGAGAGACGGTTTCTGGAACTGGACGCCAAGGGCCATGAGGTTACACGCTCACAGGTGTTGGCCGATGTGCGTGAGCGGGACGCTCGGGATGCCGAACGCAGCACGGCACCTATGAAGCCAGCTGAGGATGCGGTCATACTGGATACCTCGGACCTGAGCATTGACGCAGCTCTCGCCCGCGCGATTGAGGTCATCGAACCAGTTCTGCCCTAGGGCCGTTTGCCAGAGCAAACACAACTTTGTTCACTAAGCTTTGTTTGGCCAGCGCCCGAGGCGTCGATTACCTTTGTATCGACATCTGCCGGAGGTAATCGATGTTCCGCCTGATTTTGATTTTTACCTTTCTCGCCAGTGGGCTTTCAGCGCAAGAGGCAGAACCGCCAATGACCTACGAGCGTTTGGGCAAGATATTGTTTGCGCTTGACCCCGAGACAGAGCCTCTTGGGCCAGGCTTTCAGCTTACCATCGCGGAGGTTCCCGTTCTGGTGATTACCGACGTCAATGCGGACCGGATGCGGGCCATGGTGTCGATCCAAAGTGTCGAAGATCTGAGTGCTCAGGACATGCAACGGATGATGCAGGCGAATTTCGACAGTACCCTGGATGCGCGATATGCGATTGCCAATGGCACCTTGTGGGCTGCGTTCATCCACCCCTTGTCGCGGCTGGAAAGGGATCAGTTGATCTCGGGGCTGGCCCAGACGGTGAACATCGCCAACACCTACGGCACCTTGTATTCCAGCGGAGTTGCGGAATTTGGCGGCGGCGATAGCAATGATCTTCAGCGCGCTCTGATCGAAGAGCTTCTGAAAAAAGGCGAGGATATCTGACGCAGGGCCGGTACTTGCGCATATCCTCTCTCGTAGCATCCACCATCCTAAAGAAATTCGCGCAGTGGCGAGCGGCCTGTGTTGCCGGGTCTGATGACCCGACATGTATGCAGGTTCGGCCGTCATAGTGCCTAGCTGGATGCAGGAAAGCTGTTATAGTTTCTCTCAGGCAAAAAGGGAAAGCTGCTTTACAAGCCCCAAAATCAAAAAGGGCAGGCGGCTAAAAAACCCCAAAACCAACAGGGACAGAAAATATGAATAATCGTTTGCGCAAGATCACCATTGTGGGTGGCGGCACGGCAGGTTGGATGACCGCGCTGATCCTGGAAATGGTGTTTTCACGCACGTCAGCACCCAAGGATCGCCCGCGTATCTGCCTGATCGAAAGCCCCAATATCTCGACTGTGGGCGTCGGCGAGGCCACGGTTCCACGGATGCCGGTCACGCTGCGCCAGGCCGGCATTTCAGAGCGGGATTTCTTCCGTGAGACCAACGCCTCGTTCAAGCTGGGCGTGAAGTTTTGTAATTGGAACAAGGACGCCAAGGGCAATCGCATTGATTACGTGAACCCTTTTGCGCATGGCCAGTTGTTAGAGGGGTTAGAGCCCGCAGAATACTTCCTGCGCTTTGGCAATGGCGATAGGGATTTCACGCAGTCCATCTCGCCCCATGATGATCTGGCGCGCCTGTGCAAAGGTGGGCGGCCACTGGGTCAGCCAGAGTTTGAGCAGCGGTTCGGCTATGCCTATCATCTGGATGCTGTGAAGTTTGCAGGCATGTTGACCAGGGTTTGCACCAAGCGCGGCGTTGAGCACATCCAGGACGAGGTGAAATCGGTCGAGCTGGATGAGCAGGGCAATGTCAGTCATCTGATGCTAGAAAAGAAAGGCCGCCATGACATTGAGATGGTCGTGGATTGCACCGGGTTTCGCGGCTTGATTATCAACAAGGCGCTGGGCGAGCCATTCATGGATTATTCTGACTATCTGCCCAACGACCGCGCCATGGCGTTGCAGATCGAGCACCCGGATCCAGAAAAAATTGAAAGCGTCACACGGTCCACCGCACTTGGTGCGGGGTGGACCTGGCGGGTGCCGCTCTTTAACCGTGTGGGCACGGGCTATGTCTACTCATCCGCGCATCGCACGGATGAACAGGCGGCGGATGAATACCTCGAATGGCTGGGCGATAGCGGCAAAGGTGCGACGCCGCGTGTGATCCCGATGCGTATCGGACGAGTGCGCAATGCCTGGGTCAAGAATTGCGTGGCGATCGGACTGGCCGGAGGGTTCATCGAACCGCTGGAAAGTACAGCGATCCACATGATTGATCATGCGGTGCGCTGGTTCGCCGAGCATCTGCCCACGCGGGACATCGAACCGTCGCTGCGGGCGAGATATAACAAGCAAATGGACAAGCTCTATGACGAGGTTCTGGATTTCATTTGTCTGCACTACCGCTTGGGCAACCGCACGGATGATCAATATTGGATCGACGCGCGGACCGAAATGAAGATACCGGATCGGCTGGCCGAGAACCTTGAGCTGTGGCAGCACCGCCTGCCTTTGGAACGAGATATCGAGTTTGCAACGCTTTTCGATTTCCGCGTCTATCAAACGGTTCTTTTGGGTAAGCAGGTCTATGATACGGGCTATGGTGCCGGCATCCGCGATCGCTTGCGGCCGTTGAAGAAACCGATCTGGTTCCAGTGGTGGAAAGGCGCGAAAGTGGATCTTGCGCAGATACTCAGATCAATGCCTGATCACAAAACCCTGCTGCGCGATATCCGGGGCGAGCTAGAGCGCCCGGCCTTTGGAAAGGCCGCAGCAGCGAAGCCAACAGTCGCGATGCCGGGCGCGGCCCCGGTACCTTTGGCGGTCCAGAACATGCCGAATTTTGCCGAAATCCAAAGCGGCTCAAAAGATCTGCAACTGTTTTAGGCGCTCTGTCCTTTCGGAGCTGAAGAAGAATACAAATCGACCCGACCTCAGCCATGCAAGGCTGGGGTTTGCGTGTTATTTTGTGATACGCACGGTAAAACTTGCAGCGCCTGTGCGAACCCGTTATAGAGCGCGCGTCGACAAGGCGATTTGAGCCATAAAACAATGAGACGAGCAGGGTCGGACCAACCGGCCCTCTTTGTTTTGCGGTATATGTCAGGTCGTCTGACCAATCCACGAAGACCGGCGGAGACAACCGCTCGGCCAGCAAAAACGTTATGTAAAGGAAAACACTGCCAGATGGCTGATACAACCATGGAGGAATTCGAAGCCCTCCTTAATGAAAGCTTCGAAATGGACACGCCCGAAGAGGGTTCTGTTGTCAAAGGTAAGGTTCTGGCGATCGAAGCCGGCCAAGCCATCATCGACGTCGGCTACAAAATGGAAGGCCGCGTTGATCTGAAAGAATTCGCAAATCCTGGCGAAGCCCCTGAAATCACTGTTGGTGACGAGGTTGAAGTTTACCTGCGCGCCGCAGAAAACGCCCGTGGCGAAGCTGTCATCTCACGTGAGATGGCCCGCCGTGAAGAGGCATGGGATCGTCTGGAAAAAGCATATGCCGACGACCAGCGCGTCGAAGGTGCAATCTTTGGTCGTGTCAAAGGTGGCTTCACCGTCGATCTGGGTGGTGCAGTTGCGTTCCTGCCCGGCTCGCAGGTTGACGTGCGCCCCGTACGCGACGCTGGCCCTCTGATGGGTCTGAAGCAGCCGTTCCAGATTCTGAAAATGGACCGTCGCCGTGGCAACATCGTTGTTTCGCGCCGCGCAATCCTGGAAGAATCGCGTGCCGAACAGCGCGCCGAGGTAATCGGCAACCTGACCGAAGGTCAGACCGTCGAAGGCGTCGTCAAGAACATCACCGAGTACGGTGCGTTTGTTGACCTGGGCGGCGTTGACGGCCTTCTGCACGTCACCGACATGGCATGGCGTCGTGTGAACCACCCGTCCGAGATCCTGACGATCGGCGAGACCATCAACGTTCAGGTCATCAAGATCAACAAAGAGACCCACCGTATCAGCCTGGGCATGAAGCAGCTGCAGGAAGATCCGTGGGATCTGGTTGCAGCCAAGTATCCGCTGAGCTCGGTTCATCAGGGTCGCGTCACCAACATCACCGACTACGGCGCGTTCGTCGAGCTGGAAGCCGGTGTCGAAGGTCTGGTGCACGTGTCCGAGATGTCCTGGACCAAGAAAAACGTCCACCCCGGCAAGATCGTTTCGACCAGTCAGGAAGTCGACGTCATGGTTCTGGAAATCGATGGCGCCAAGCGTCGCGTGTCTCTGGGCCTGAAGCAGACTCAGCGCAACCCGTGGGAAGTGTTTGCAGAAACACACCCCGAGGGCACCGAAGTCGAAGGCGAAGTCAAGAACATCACCGAATTCGGTCTGTTCATTGGCCTCGAAGGCGACATCGACGGCATGGTTCATCTCAGCGATCTGTCCTGGGACGAGCGTGGCGAGGATGCCATCCAGAACTACCACAAGAACGACGTGGTACAGGCCGTAGTGTCTGAAGTGGATGTCGAGAAAGAGCGTATCTCGCTGTCGATCAAAGCCCTGGGCGGTGACAAGTTCGCCGAAGCCGTGGGCGGCGTGAAGCGTGGCTCGATCATCACCGTTGAGGTCACCGCGATCGAAGATGGCGGCATCGAGGTCGAGTACGAAGGTATGAAGTCGTTCATCCGTCGGTCCGACCTGTCGCGTGACCGTGCCGAACAGCGCCCCGAGCGTTTCTCGGTCGGTAACAAGGTCGACGTCCGCGTCACCAATGTCGACAGCAAGACCCGTCGTCTGGGTCTGTCGATCAAGGCACGTGAGATCGCCGAAGAGAAAGAGGCCGTGGAACAGTACGGTTCTTCCGACTCGGGCGCATCGCTGGGCGATATCTTGGGTGCAGCGCTGAAGTCGGGCGACTAAGTCCGAGCCTCTGCCAAGCCGAATTTGCGGCCCCGCGTGAAAGCGCGGGGCCGTTTTTGTTGCGAATCAACATGTTCGCATTTTCAGGCTAATTGGGGCTTAGGTTCATGCATTTGTCGGGCAAATTACATGAACTGGCAAAAATTCGCGTTACTTAACTGTAATTTTCAGCCTTTGCCCGCAGAGTTTACGTTCCCCCGAACCCAGTTTTTTCCTATACTGTTCAGAATAATAGGCATGGTTAACCGGTCGCCTGGGAGGGTAACGCACATGATCCGTTCAGAACTGATTCAGAAAATCGCCGACGAGAACCCG
Organism: Ruegeria faecimaris; assembly: GCF_900182615.1. Classification (GTDB taxonomy): domain Bacteria; phylum Pseudomonadota; class Alphaproteobacteria; order Rhodobacterales; family Rhodobacteraceae; genus Ruegeria; species Ruegeria faecimaris. The sequence continues at coordinate 74,215 of NZ_FXTE01000014.1, forward strand.
CATCTTTATCAGCGTGACGTCGAGCGAATCGTGAATACCGTGTTCGAAGAAGTAACGGATGCGATGGCGCGAGGGGATCGGGTTGAACTGAGAGGCTTTGGTGCGTTTTCAGTGAAACAGCGCGATGCCCGTGTGGGTCGTAACCCACGCACCGGCGAAACTGTGCAGGTCGAAGAAAAATGTGTTCCGTTTTTCAAAACTGGCAAGTTGCTAAGGGACCGGTTGAACGGTAAAGCCTAGGCCATGATGCGCTACCTTCGATATGCTTTTCTCGCGGTCCTCGGGATCGTCTTGATTTCAGTCTCTCTGGCCAACCGCGAAGCGGTTGAGCTGACACTTATTCCTTCGGCTATTGCCGATTTGCTTGGCTTCAACTTCAGCGCTTCCTTGCCGCTGTTCGTGGTGGTTCTGGGTGGCATCGTCGCTGGCCTGGTCATTGGCTTTCTTTGGGAATGGCTGCGCGAACACAAGCACCGCCGCGATGCTACCGCCAGCAAAGGTGAAGTGCGCAAGCTTGAGCGTGAGATCAAGAAGCTCAAGAAAGCGCAGAACGAAGGACAGGACGAAGTTCTCGCCCTGTTGGATGAGGCCAGCTGAGGCCCGGAATGTCGGATGTATCGGTTAAAATCTGCGGCCTGACTGCACCAGATCACGTGCGCGCAGCAGCTGATGCGGGTGCACGGTATCTTGGTTTCAACTTCTTTCCGAAATCGCCTCGATATGTTTCGCCTCAACAGGCAGCAGCTTTGTTCGAGCATGTCCCCGTTGGGGTTGCAAAGGTCGCCTTGGTTGTGAACGCCACGGATGAGTTGTTGGACAGTATCACCGCAGTCGCCCCTTTTGACATGTTGCAGCTGCATGGCTCAGAATCTGTCGAGCGGGTGCAGGAAATCAAGGCGCGCTATGGGTTGCCTGTTATCAAGGTGGTTGGTGTTGCAGATGCCGAAGACCTGGCCGCCATTGATACTTATTGCGATGTTGCCGATCAGTTGCTGATAGATGCCAAGGCGCCAAAGAGCTCGGTTCTGCCGGGTGGAAACGGGCTGGCGTTTGACTGGCGTTTGCTGGCTGGGCGCAAATACTGGCGCAAGCCCTGGATGCTGGCCGGTGGGTTGAACCCCGGCAATGTGGCCGAGGCCATCCGTATGACGGGCGCGCGTCAGGTCGATGTCGCCTCGGGCGTGGAAAGTGCACCGGGCATCAAGGATGCCGCGATGGTTCGTGCGTTTGTAGACGCTGCAATTCGGGCCGGTTAAGGTATCACATCTAAGGATTCCCATGTGCGTTTTGCCATGGCAAATCCCGCCGCTACCTCCTATGAACAACGGGTACGACGATGGAGACACCCATGGCCAACGATCTTTTCAATTCCTTCATGTCCGGCCCAGACGAGCAGGGCCGTTTCGGCATTTTCGGCGGGCGTTTTGTCAGCGAAACGCTGATGCCGCTGATCCTGGCGCTGGAAGAGGAATATGAAAAGGCCAAGGACGATGCCTCATTTTGGGCCGAGATGGATGATCTGTGGGCCAACTATGTGGGACGCCCCTCGCCACTATATTATGCCGAGCGCCTGACCGAGCATCTGGGTGGCGCCAAAATCTATCTGAAGCGCGATGAGCTGAACCACACCGGCGCGCACAAGATCAATAACGTATTGGGCCAGATCATTCTGGCGCGGCGCATGGGCAAGACCCGGATCATTGCCGAGACCGGCGCCGGACAGCATGGCGTGGCCACAGCCACCGTTTGCGCCAAGTTCGGTTTGAAATGCGTGGTCTATATGGGCGCGCATGATGTGCAGCGACAGGCCCCGAACGTGTTCCGCATGCGCCTGCTGGGGGCCGAAGTGATCCCTGTGACGTCAGGTCGTGGCACATTGAAAGACGCGATGAACGATGCGTTACGTGACTGGGTGACCAACGTGCGCGATACGTTTTATTGCATCGGTACAGTTGCTGGCCCGCACCCGTATCCGGCGATGGTGCGCGACTTTCAGTCGATCATCGGCAAGGAAGCCAAGGAACAGATGCACAAGGCTGAGGGCCGTTTACCCGACACGCTCATCGCCGCCATCGGTGGTGGATCGAACGCAATGGGTCTGTTCTACCCGTTCCTGGATGATAAATCCGTCAACATCATCGGTGTCGAAGCCGGTGGTAAGGGCGTGAACGACAAGATGGAACATTGCGCCTCGCTGACCGGCGGCCGCCCGGGTGTTCTGCATGGCAACCGCACCTATCTGCTGCAGGATGATGACGGGCAAATCCTCGAAGGATACTCGATCTCGGCTGGTCTGGATTACCCGGGCATTGGCCCTGAACATTCATGGCTGAATGATATCGGCCGCGCGCAATATGTGTCGATCACCGACAAAGAGGCGCTTGAGGCGTTCCAGCTTTGCTGTGCAACCGAAGGCATCATCCCGGCGCTTGAACCTAGCCATGCGCTGGCTCATGTGATGAAGATCGCGCCGGATCTGCCCAAGGATCACCTGATCTGCATGAATATGTGTGGACGTGGTGACAAGGATGTTCAGACTGTGGCGAAATATCTGAACTTCGACATGTCGGATACCGAAGGCCGCAGCGCCGATTGACCAGGCGGTAAAATTTGAAATTTCTGACAAAAGCTGTGTGCCTTTGAACGGTGTGCAGCTTTGGTTTCCAGCCTGCGGCTTTTCGAATGTTGCGCAGCTGGGTAATTTTGTTGCGCACCCGCCACAGGTGCATTTCCACCTCTCAGAATATCATTGAGCGAATCCTGCCCCTTCGCCTAAACCCGCCGTTACCGGTCAAAACGGGCCGGACCCTAGCGAGCAGAGGTGATCACTCTCTCGGTGCGGACGGCGCTGCCGAAACCGTATGCCAGGGCCGAAACCGGGGATTGGTACATGCTTTGTAGCTCAGGTGGAAGAGCGGCAGATGGCAAGTCTGTGAGCGAAGGTTCGACACCTTCCAAAGCTCCAAATGTAGCTCATTTTGGTTAGAGCAATCGACTGTTAATCGATGTGTAGCGGGTTCGAGTCCCGCCATTTGAACAAACGCTGTTAGGTCAGCACCGGCCTTCAACGCCGGTCCGTGAAAACGGTCCAAATCATTAAGGTCCGGGTGTTCCCCAGCAGGGGTGGCACCGCGCTACGTCAGGCTTTGGCCGGGCGGGGCAGGGGTCTTCGCTGCTCTGGTCTTGGGCCGGAGGGCAGATGACGGTGTCGCCGGATTGGCGCCCCGCTTGATCCCTTGGGAACAGGCGGCGCATTGGTCCCGCGCCCCTCTCTCTGACCCTCTCGCAAAAGGGCACGGCGCGGGGGATGCCCGGTCTTTCACAGCCTTTATCCGAAGGCTTCACACCTGTCACTCAATCGGGGTGCAACCCACTGAAAACATGAAAAGGAGTTCGCTTTTGCGACGACGATAGAGCGAGACGAAAAGGAGAAATGAAATGACACTATTCCAAGATCTGATCGACCGGCTGACCGGTCATCAACGGCTGACCCTGACCGAGACCCAGCGGATGCTGGTTTTGCGCAAGGGGGTAATTAACACCATCCTCGGCCCCGGGAAACACCGGCTGCCACGCAGGGATGTGCTGACCGAGCTGCACGATCTGGAGGCTCTCTTTTTCGTGTCGCCCTATGAGCGGGCGCTGATGCAGAACCGGCCCGAACTGGCCGAGGCGCACCTGACCGAGTTTCGGGCAGGGCCCGACGAGGTTCTGGTTCTGCTTCGGGATGGCGTGCCCGCTCGAGTGCTGATTCCCGAAGTACGGGCGCTAGTTTGGAAGGATGCCGGCCCCTGGGCCGTTGAGCAACACGCGCTAACCGAGTCCATGGTTGTGCTCAAAGCGGTCGCGCAGCGGCTGGTTCGGGTGGGGCTGCAGATCCACTTGACGCGGGTCGAGATTGCCGAAGGGCATGTCGGTTTGCTGACCGTGGATGGCGTGCTGGTGGATCGGCTGAACCCCGGCGCCCATGCCTTCTGGAAGGTGGGCCGGAACGTCGAGGTCAAGCAGATCGACCTGCGGCAACGAACCCATGAGGTAACGGGTCAAGAGATACTGACCAAGGACCGGGTGACCATCCGGGTCAACCTCAGCGCCGATTACCGGGTCGTCGATCCGGTCAAGGCGATGGGGGCGGTGAAGGATTTTGATCAGGCCCTGCACCGGGCCCTGCAACTGGCGTTCCGGAAGACCCTTGGGTCGATGACGCTTGACCGGCTACTTGCCGAGAAGGTGGGCGTTGACACCGAGGCTGCAGATCGGGTGCGGACACAAATGGCCGGGATCGGCATCGAAGTGGGTGAGATCGCGTTGAAAGACGTCATCCTGCCCGGCGAGATGCGCGAAATCCTGACCGCCGTAGTCGCTGCCGAGAAACAGGCCGAGGCCAACGTCATCCGGCGGAGGGAAGAAACCAACGCCACGCGGTCTTTGCTGAACACCGCGAAAGTTATGGCGGAAAACCCGGTGATGCTGCGACTGAAAGAGCTGGAAGCGCTGGAAACCATCGCCGGCAAGGTCGAGCGGCTGACGGTTCATAACGGAACCGAGGGTCTGATGTCTGACCTTGTGAAATTGCGGGATTGATCCCGAATAAGGGCTGGTCCGGGTGATCCCGGGCCGGTCTGCCTAGTCCTGAACCGCGTGTTGGTTGAGAATGCGCAGAGGCACGATGTCCAGCGCCCGTTGATGTGTCGCCTCAAGATGAACCTTGGGCGCGCATCCTTCGTCATGGGCTTGCAGGAAGCGACCCGCACATAAACACCAGCTGTCACCGGCACGCAGCCCTGGAAAATTAAACTCGGGGCGCGGCGTGCTGAGGTCATTGCCGACATATTTCGAATAGGCCAGAAACTCGACCGTCATTACCGCGCAAACCGTGTGGCTGCCCTGATCCTCGGGGCAGGTATTGCAGGCGCCATCGCGAAAGAACCCAGTCAGCGGATCGCGGGAGCAAGGGGCGAGCACGCCCCCCAGAACATTTATGCTTTCCTGTTTCTGCATAAGAGCATCTTACAGGCTTTGCGCAATCTTGCGGAACATTTCTATGTTAATCTCATTCACGCCAGGGTCTCGAAACTTGCGATCGGCCCCGGTGGACACGATCAGCACCCCGCGCGGCTGGTCGAAATAGATATACTGACCATAGACGCCGCGGGCCATGAACTCGCCCTCATGCGCGCCCACGGGAATCCACCACTGATATCCATAGCCGATCTTGCCCGATGCGGTCGGGGCACTGGGCAGGACCGAAGCGGCGATCCATTCAGCCGGTACCAGTTGCTGCCCATCATGAACCCCGTTTTGCAGGATCATCTGACCGAAACGCGCATAATCGCGGGTGGTGAAATTCAAGCCCCCCAGAACAAAGGCAACTCCGGCCCCGTCGGTCACGTAATAGCCATCCCGCTCCAGCCCAAGTGGCTGTACAATGCGCTCTGTAAGCAGTTCGGCCACGCTGCGACCGGTTGCTCCTCGGACCACCATACCGATAACATGGGTGTCGATTGACACGTATTTCCAGATTTCTCCGGGTGTTGCGAAACTGTCCTGCAGCGAGGCGGCAAAATCGTCCAGTTCTCGGCCTAAGGCGACCACTCGACCCATCCGGTTGATGTCAGAATTGTAATCCAGATAATCCTCGTTGAAGGTCACACCGCTGGCCATGTTCAGCACGTTGCGGATCGTCGTACCATCATAGGCCGTGCCTTGCAGTTTGGGTACGTATTGCACGACAGGATCGTCCAATGAGGCGATTGCGCCTTCGTCCAGCAATATGCCGAACAATGCAGAAAGATAGCTTTTGGCAACCGACCACGAAATGCGTCGATCGTCTGGTGTGGTGCCCAGATAGTATTCCTCAAACCGGATCTGCCCGCCCTGCATCACAAGCAAGGATGTGACCGACCGGTCTTCGATCCATTGATCCGTGCCTGCTGGCAGGTCAAACCCGGGCCCGTAAGGCAATTCCCATGTGGCCCCATCCCCGCGCGGCAAGTTGACGGTTTTGAAAGCTGCATCCATATGCGAGAAATTGTGAACGATCTTTTCGGGGGAAAACAATGAGTTCACCGCCATCAAGCGTTGAATTTCCTCGCGTTTCCAGAACCCGACAACGGCGGCTGCCAGCACAAGCATCAGCGCGATACGCAGCACCCATTTAAACAAAGCTCTCATTTGTCGCCTCCCATGATTGCCGGTATTGGAGCCTGCCCGGGAAAATTCCGCAATCCGGACGTAGGGGCAACGGCAAAGGGCGCTATTTGAACTTGTCCATCAGCTTCTGCATGGCAGACCTGCTGTCCCCGGCGGGTTCGGTAATGGTCTGGGCCGCTGGTTTTGGGTGCTCGGACGGTGACTTGGACGAACGCGGCGGTGCCGTTCGCAGGGCAACGGCGTTCATGAACTTACCGCCATCGCCATTGGCCAGGTGCCTTGCGCCATCTGCAACGCCGCGCAGGACATCTTCCAACCAGTCGCTGTCAGCCTTTGCGAAATCGCCCAAGACATATGGCGAAACCAATTCTTTCCGCCCGGGATGACCGATCCCAAGGCGCACCCGATCATAGGCTGGGCTGATATGTTCGTGGATCGACCGAAGCCCGTTGTGACCGGCATGGCCTCCGCCTGCCTTGACGCGGACCTTACCCGGCGCCAGATCCAATTCATCATGTAGGACAGTGACGTCGGTCGAATCCAACTTGTAAAACCGCATGGCCTCGCCCACCGATTGACCGGACCGGTTCATGAAGGTCTGAGGCTTGATAAGCAAAACCTTTTCTTGACCAAGCCGCCCTTCGGCGATTTCGGCCTGAAATTTGGATTTCCAAGGACCAAAGCCGCAATCCTCGGCGATCCGGTCAACGGCCATAAAGCCAATATTGTGCCGGTTTCGAGCATATTTTGATCCGGGATTTCCCAGGCCGACAAACAGCTTCATCGTCATGTCCTTGTCTCAAGCGCGATATCGCAACTGGTTGATGGCACGGATCGGGGCCGATTTTCCAGCCCAACGGGCAAAAGAAAACGGGACCCCAATGGGGCCCCGTCACAAAACCGAAACTTTGGGTCCGGCCTTATTCTTCTTCGCTTCCGACGACTTCGACTTCATCGGGTGCAACATCACCCTCTTCGCCCTCTTCGTCATCGCTTGTGGCCAGGCCGGTTGGGGCCGAGATGTTGGCGATCACAAAGTCACGGTCGATGGTCGGCTTGGTGCCAGCAGGCAGATCGACCGACGAAATGGTGACAACGTCGTTGATGTTCAGACCGGTAAGATCAACGGTGATCTTCTCAGGAATCTCACCAGCGGTACACATCAGCTCGACCTCAGGACGGACAACGGTCAGAACGCCGCCTTTCTTGATGCCGGGGGCCTCTTCCTCGTTGATGAAATCAACCGGAATAAACAGTGCGATCTTGGTGGTCCGACGCAGGCGCATCAGGTCCAGGTGGGTCGGCAGGTCTTTGACAACGTCACGCTGAACGTCGCGGCAGATGACGCGAACGTCTTCCTGGCCTTCAACCTTCAGGTTCCACAATGTCGACTTGAACCGGCCCGCTTTCAGGCGCTTGAACAGTTCGTTGAACGGGATCTGGATCGGCAGCGGCTCTTTGTCGCCACCAAAAACAATGCCCGGAACCATGCCGTCGCGGCGTGCCTGACGAGCGGCGCCCTTGCCTGTCCCCGTCCGTTCCAGAGCTACGAGATCAGGAATCTCTCCAGCCATGATATTTCTCCAATGTTAGGGCGGGTATCCTCCAAGGCTGTATACCCGCGTGAAGCCGCGTCCTTAGCTTGATTCATTGAGTTTGGAAAGGGGTTTTTGCAGCTCGTCTATTTTGCGAGGCTCTGTCCCGCGCTCCGAGGTATTTTCGGCCAGATGAAGCAGGGAATCCTTTCTTCAACTGGCTCTAAATATCTCGGGGGAGGCGGCCAATCGGCGACAAGGACAGAGCCCCCATGCGCGCGATCAATCTGTCCAGCTCCCTCCGAAGTCTTTCGGGACAAGCAAATTGTGCCGGCCCAGATCGCTCACATTGCGTTCACCGCAAAGTGCCATGGTCGTATCAAGTTCTTTCTGAATGATCTCAAGTGCCGTGGTCACGCCTTTCTGGCCCATTGCGCCAAGACCGTAAACAAAGGCGCGCCCGATAAAGGTGCCCTTCGCGCCAAGTGCCAGTGCTTTCAGAACGTCCTGACCAGATCGGATGCCACTGTCCAGATGCACTTCGATGTCGTTCCCGACAGCGTCCATAATCTCGGGCAGGACACGAATGGAACTGAGCGCCCCGTCCAACTGGCGTCCGCCGTGGTTTGAAACCACGATGGCATCGGCGCCCAGCTTGGCGGCCATCTTGGCATCCTCGGAATCCAGGATACCCTTGAGGATCACCTTGCCGCCCCATTGGTCCATCAGCTTTTCAACTTTGCCCCAATCCAGGCTGGGGTCGAATTGTTCCGCCGTCCATGTGCCCAGCGATCTTGTATCAGTGATATTATCAACATGGCCAACAATATTGCCGAAGTTCCGCCGTTTGGCGCCTAACATTTCGATGCCCCAGGTCCATTTTGTCATCAGATTGGCGATGGTCCTAGGCGTCAGCTTCGGCGGCGCGGACAGACCATTCTTTAGGTCCTTGTGGCGCTGCCCGAGTATTTGCAAGTCCAGGGTGATCACTAGGGCCGAACATTTTGCATCCTTGGCGCGTTGGATCAGCCGAGAGACATAGTCCTGATCCTTCATGGTGTAGAGTTGGAACCAGAAGGGCGCAGTGGTGTTCTCGGCCACCTCCTCGATAGAATTGATTGACATCGTGGACAGGGTAAAGGGGACGCCAAAAGCCTCGGCTGCTTTGGCGGCTTTGATCTCACCATCCGCGTGCTGCATGCCGGTCAGACCAACGGGGGCAAGGGCAACAGGCATGGTAACATCCTGTCCGATCATCTGCGACGCCGTCGTGCGCCCGGTCATATCAACCGCTACTCGCTGGCGCAGGCGGATATCTTCGAAATCCGAGCTGTTATCGCGAAAGGTCTGCTCGGTCCAGCTGCCGCTTTCGGCATAGTCAAAGAACATGCGCGGGACGCGTCGTTCATAGATGTGTTTGAGGTCTTGGATATTGGTGATGACGGGCATGAGATGCGGCTTTCGAAAGATTGGTCCTTTTTCTTTACCAATTTTTCGAAAGCCTCGCAACGCCACGTTTCTGTGCGCAACGTTAGGTGCAATAGAAAAACCGCAGCCGGGTTGCGCCGACTGCGGTCAAGATTGCGAAACCGGTCGTTGGATCAGGCCGAATGTGCCCCATCTGCCAGCGATTTGACAAAATCCAGAACTTCACCAACCGACTTCCCGGCGGCGATCTGGCTGACAATGGCCGAGCCGACCACAGCGCCATCGGCAACAGTTGCGATTGCCCGCGATTTTTCCGGGGTATTGATTCCAAAGCCCACGATCACTGGCAAATCCGTGGCGGATTTGATCCGAGAGACCTCGGGGCCTACATTCGTGGCCTGGGCTTCGGCTGCGCCTGTGATCCCCGTGATCGAGACGTAATACACAAATCCCGAAGTGTTCTGAAGAACGCGCGGAAGCCGTTTGTCATCCGTTGTCGGCGTGGCGAGGCGGATAAAGTTCAATCCAGCCGCCTGTGCAGGCAGGCAAAGTTCGTCATCTTCTTCGGGGGGCAGGTCAACGACGATCAGGCCGTCGATGCCAGCCTCAGTAGCGTCCGCCAGAAACCTTTCCACACCGCGGCTGTAGATGGGATTGTAATACCCCATTAGCACAATAGGCGTTGTATCATCCGTTTCCCGAAAAGCACGTGCAAGATCCAGTGTGCGTTGCAAGGTCATCCCGCCCTCTAGGGCGCGTTGTCCTGCTGCCTGGATGGTCGGACCATCCGCCATCGGGTCAGTGAACGGCAGCCCAAGTTCGATCACGTCGACACCGGCACCGGGCAAGCCCCTGACGATCTCAAGCGAGGTGTCGAAATCGGGGTCACCGGCCATGATGTAGGATACGAAGGCCTTTTTGCCCTCGGCCTTGAGGGCGGCGAACTTGGCGTCGATACGGGTCATCTGCGGTCCTTGCATACGGATTTGAACCTGATGTGCAGAAACTTTGCCCGGAAATCAATCCCGCTGGGCCAGATTGCTTCAGAACCCGTAGTGATAACGCATGAACACTGAGTTGACGCCGGGATTGAAACTGTCCGTGCTCGCGTTCGAATTATGGGTGATGGCCAGCGAGAGCTTGTTTCCGTTTTCCAGGGCATATCCAATTCCGAAAAGGCTGCGGATCTGGAAATTTCCGCCGAGATCATTGTCATCATTTGAGGCGTTGTAGTAGCCAGGCATCACGCTGGCCTCTGCGAACCACCGATCAGAGATCGTATAGAGACCGACCAAACCGGCGCCAATATGCGTGTCGGCATCTGCATCCACCGTCAGAGCCACACCCCAGCCAGCACTGAGGCGCGTGGCTTCGTGAAACGGGCTGTGCTGGTATTCCAGTGACACGACCGCCTGATCATTGCTGCTGGTGTGGGTGAAATCCGCATATCCTGCTCCCAATACGATGGACTGCCCGTGTGCCATGGTCGTGGTGGCCAGCAAAGTGCTCATTAAGAAAAGTGTTTTCATCTCGGTACTTCTTGGTTTTCTCAACTCCCTGTCAGTTGGTGACGTGGCAGTGGCAGAATCAAGTATTCGAAGTACACGTTTGATTAACAGATAAGTGATGTTGCAACTGGGACTCGACCTGTTGCCGCCGTCCGGGTTGCGCATTTGCCCGGACGTGAATAGAAGACGCCGTCGTATCGCTTCAGGAGGCCGAGATGGGCTTTAAAATGGGAATCGTGGGTTTGCCGAATGTGGGCAAGTCGACTCTCTTCAATGCGCTGACCAAGACAGCGGCTGCTCAGGCGGCGAATTTCCCGTTCTGCACCATTGAACCCAATGTGGGTGATGTGGCGGTGCCCGATGACCGGCTGGACAAGCTGGCGGCGATTGCAAGTTCAAAGCAGATCATCCCGACGCGAATGACGTTTGTGGATATCGCGGGCCTGGTAAAGGGCGCGTCAAAGGGCGAGGGGTTGGGCAACCAGTTTCTGGCCAACATCCGTGAGACTGACGCCATCGCTCATGTGTTGCGCTGCTTCGAAGATGGTGATGTGACCCATGTCGATGGCCGCGTCGATCCCGTGGCGGATGCCGATACGATTGAGACCGAACTGATGCTGGCCGATCTGGAAAGCATCGAAAAGCGCCGTGCCAATCTGGTGCGCAAGCTGAAGGGCAACGACAAAGAGGCACAGCAACAGGAACGTTTGCTTGCCAAAGCGCAGGCCATGCTGGAAGACGGCAAACCCGCGCGTCTGGTCGAAGTTAGCGACGAAGACGACAAGGCCTGGAAGATGCTGCAACTGCTGACCACCAAACCGGTTCTCTATGTCTGCAACGTCTCGGAAGAAGAGGCCGCCGAGGGCAATGAATATTCAGCCCGTGTGGCTGAAATGGCCGCAGCGCAAGGCAACTCGCACGTCATTATCAGTGCCAAGATCGAAGAAGAGATTAGCCTGCTGGAAGAGGACGAAGCGCAGATGTTCCTCGAGGAAATGGGGCTGGAAGAGCCAGGTCTCGACCGTCTGATCCGCGCAGGCTACGACCTGCTGAAGCTGGAAACCTATTTCACCGTCGGCCCGAAAGAAGCCCGTGCCTGGACCATCCGCACCGGCACCGCCGCGCCGCAGGCTGCTGGCGTCATCCATGGCGATTTCGAAAAGGGTTTCATCCGTGCTGAAACGATCGCCTATGACGACTATGTTTCGGCAAACGGAGAGCAAGGCGCCAAAGAGGCAGGCAAGATGCGCGCCGAAGGCAAGGGCTATGTCGTCAAGGATGGCGATGTGATGCACTTCTTGTTTAATACCTAAGCGCCTTGGCATTGCGAACTGCAGAAAAGTCAGATGCGTCCAGTATCGCTGCCATCTCGATTGAAGTATGGATCGGAACCTACCTCAAACATGGTGTCAGTGGGATTTTTGCAGATTTCGCCTTGTCGGAATTCACAACAAGCAAAGTATTAGAACAGATTCAAAACCCGGATGAATTCATTCTGGTGTCCGACAATAATCAGGGGATTGACGGGTTCATCCGTGTTTCCCCTGCACGCATCGCCCCTGTTTCCGGGTGGTGGGGCATGGAGATATCGACATTCTACGTCCAGCCGCGCCATCACGGAAAAGGTATCGGAAGGCGTCTTTTGGCAGCCGCGCTGGAACATTGCCGGGATCAGGGGGCAGATGTGGTCTGGCTGATGACCAATGCTGAGAACACCTCGGCCATCAAGTTCTATCTGGCCAAGGGTTTTGAGTTCATTGGAGAGACCCACTTTCAGATCGACGATCAGAAGTATTTGAACAACGTCTATGCGTTGCACTTTTCCTGATCAGGGAATGAGGCCCCTTTCCAGACCAAATATTCTGTAAGACGGTCTTCTTTCCCTCTGCTTCAAGCGTTCATGCGCTTTGTGGCATCTTCCAGAATGAGGTCCGCGCCGCGCGCGGCCAGCATCATCACAGGCGCATTGGTGTTGCCTGAGGTGATGCTTGGAAACGAGGACGCGTCGACCACCCTAAGGCCTGCCACCCCATGCACCCGCAGTCGAGAATCCAGAACTGAATCCTGTTCCGATGTCCCCATGCGACATGTACAGCTTGGATGAAATATAGTTCCGGCGTTGGCGCGGAAATTCTCTAACATCTGGTCGTCATTCATCCGCGTAACATCTGGTTCTATCCGGGTCCGCGTAACACTGCGGATCGCCTCAGTCTGCGCCAGCTTCTGTAACACCCGACCCGCTTTGATAGCCATGTCGCAGTCATGGTTTGTGGAGAGAGAATTCGGTTGGATGGCGGGTGCATCCATGGGATCTGCCGAACGGATGTTGATCTCCCCTCTGCTTGTCGGCCTGCAGGGCTGGGCGCACAGAAGAAAGCCTGCTTCGGTATCAACGCCCGGTTGTCCTTTGGTTTCGGTCTTATAGGACATCGGATTGCAATAGATTTGCATATCAGCAAATTCGGCGGTTTCGTCCGAACGCACAAAGCCGCTGACCTGGTTGACGGGGACGCTGAGTGGCCCGCTGCGGGTCAACAGATAACGAATACCGGACAACATCTGTCCCAACCGATTGCCAAGCGTATTATTCAATGTCGGCTCGGTCGCATGAAAGAAATGGGATATGCCAAGATGATCCTGCAATCCCTGTCCAACCTGCGACAGGTTATGGCGCACTTTGATGCCGTGCCTTTTCAACAGGTTCGCAGGCCCGATCCCTGAAAGCTGCAAGAGCTGTGGCGAGTTTACGGCTCCGGCAGATAGGATAACTTCACGGGTCGCCATGGCCTCGGCCATTTGACCCCCGACACGATAGCGAACACCGGTGGCTTTGCCTTGATCCAGAATTACGTTCTGCACCAGAGCATTGGATACCACCCGTAGATTACCACGTTTCAGGGCGGGGTGCAGGAACGCGGCTGCTGATGACCAGCGGCGGCCGTTTTTGACGGTGCTGCGCAGGTTCATCATCCCTTCGGCGTCCTGACCGTTCAGATTGTCCGAAACATGCCAGCCCATCTGCCGTGAGGCCTCCAGAAAGTGGCGCGAAAACGGGTGCATGCCCTCACTGACATCACTGACCACAAGGGGTCCGTCCGTTGACGAAGGTGTTTGGCCTCTTTCGACATGGGTCTCGATCGCCTCATATGTCTGGCGAACCGTTTCCCAGTTCCAACCCTCTGCGCCTGCCTTGGCCCAGTCATCAAAATCATGCGAGAGGCCTCGCAAATATGCCATGGCGTTGATCGAGCTTGATCCGCCAATAACCCGCCCGCGCGGCCAATAGGCCTGACGGTTGTTCAACCCGGGATCAGCCTGGGCAGAGTAACACCAGTTCACCTTGGGATCGTTGAAGGTTTTGCCGTATCCCAGCGGTACATTGATCCAGAAACGGCGATCGGTTCCACCGGCTTCTATCAGCAACACTTTATGGCTGCCACACGCGCTCAGCTTGCTTGCCAGCACGCAGCCGGCAGATCCGGCGCCCACGATGATATAGTCGAAGGTCTGCGTCATCTCGAACCGTTTTGGGTAATAGGCCCCATGATTTGCACGCAAAGATTGTCAATTCAAACAATGTATATTACCCATTAGGCATAATTTTCATTGAAGGTAAGAAATGGCGAAACTGCCCCATGTCACCTGGTTGAGGGCTTTTGAAGTTGCCGCGCGTCACAACAGTTTCTCTGCGGCAGCAGAAGAGCTGGGGCTGACATCAGCCGCCGTCAGTCAGCAGATACGGTTGTTAGAGAAGCACCTAAACGTATCCCTGTTCGAACGCTTGCCGCGCGGGGTTGCCCTGACCGAAATCGGGCGGGCCTATGCGATGCCGGTTCAAAAGACGTTTTCCGAGTTAAGAGACGCAACCAGCGGCCTTTTCACCAATTCCCGCAGGCGGGTGGTCAAAATACGGGCCTCCATCTCATGTGCGGGGCTGGTAATCGCACCAAGACTGGTTGAGTTTGAAAACCTGCACCCCGACATCAAAGTGGACCTCTCCACCTTCGTCTGGGCGAACCGGTTTGGAGAGGAAGAAAGCGATATTGATATCCGGTTCGGCTATGGTGACTGGGATGACGGGATCGTCTCGCATCTGGGCCATGAATGTGCGGTGCCGGTCTGCCATCCCGATTATGCGGCATCTTTTGGCGCAGATCTGAGCATTCAAAATCTGGCCCAGGGCCGGGTCGTCGCAATCAAAGGGTCCGAGAATGACTGGATGAGATTGTCTGATCAATACACGCTCAATTTGGGCGCGCCCTCCAGAACGCTTCGAATGGATTCGTCATTTTTGGCCTTGCAGGCCGTCACGGCGGGGCAGGGCGCGGCCATGGTATTAGAAAGCTTTGCCCATGAGTACATTAAGCAGGGTTTGCTGGTGGCACCTTTTGATTACCGCCTGCCCATTCAACCTTCGCACTATCTGGTTAAGCGCAAAGGCGCTGAAGACCGCATCGAGGTACAGGTTTTCGCAAGTTGGGTGACGTCACTCTATTAGTGGGCTATTCCAGCGATACCCAAAGCACACGGGCATCTTCGGTACTGGTTGAAATACAGCCGTGCCCCATTCCACTGTCATAATAGAGCGAGTCCCCGGCTTTCATCGGCAGCGGTCGGTAGTGTTCCGACACAAAAGTCAGCTCTCCGCTGAGGACAAACATGAACTCTTCTCCAGAATGGCGAATCCAGTTTTCAAATTCGGAAATGTCGCGCGCCTTGATTGTCGCGATATAGGGCAGCATTCGTTTGCTGGTCAGCTCTGAACACAGCAATTCATGGATATATGTGGAGGTGTCCTTGATCTCACCGTCGCCCTTGGGCGTATAATCGCGACGGCCTGATATACCCGATTGACCGGACTGTAGAAACAGCTGCGGTGTGCTGAGGTCAAGCGCCTGTGTGAGCCGCCGAACAATATCAAAGCTGGGCTTTGTCTGGTTGTTTTCGATTTTTGACAGGGTTGATCGACCGATCCCGGCAGCACGACCGGCTTCTTCCAAAGTCCAGCCTTTTGCACGGCGCGCGTCGCGGATCGAGCGGCCCAGAGCCATACCCTCGTCCTGTTCGTCCATTCCGGAAACATCCGTTAAGTTCTCTTCTGCCACGTGAAATCCCCCTGTTTTATCGATGCTTGCATAATTTCCAATCAAAATCAAATTCACCATTGTAAGAAAAATGTTGCCTTAAGGATGAAAATTCCACTATAGGAAACAAAGTTTCGCGAATTGGATTCGGAACCTTGGGAGGAGACCATGTTTAAAACGTCGCTGGCTGAGGCCGATCCGGTAATCTCTGCGTCGATTTCCCGTGAGGGTGCCCGTCAGGCGGATCAGATCGAACTGATCGCATCTGAAAACATCGTCTCGCAGGCGGTGATTGATGCGCAGGGGTCTGTGCTGACCAACAAATACGCCGAAGGGTATCCCGGTCGCCGGTATTACGGTGGCTGCGAATATGTCGACGAGGTCGAATCCGAAGCTATCGAGCGGTTGAAGAAACTGTTTGGGTGCGAATACGCAAACGTACAACCTCATTCCGGCGCTCAGGCGAATGGAGCGGTCAAGCTGGCGCTGCTTAGCCCCGGTGACACGATATTGGGAATGTCGCTGGATGCTGGCGGGCACCTGACCCACGGCGCGAAACCCGCACAATCGGGCAAATGGTTCCGTCCGGTGCAATACGGTCTGAACGATGCCGGGCTGATTGATTATGATCAGGTCGAGGCATTGGCAGAAGCTGAGAAGCCCAAGCTGATCATCGCGGGCGCATCGGCCTATTCGCAGAAAATCGACTTTGCGCGCTTTCGGGCAATCGCTGACAAGGTTGGGGCCTGGCTGCTGGCAGATATGGCGCATATCGCGGGGCTGGTGGCGACTGGGCTGCATCCGTCGCCTGTTGGGCACGCTCATGTGGTGACGTCGACCACTCATAAGACCCTACGTGGACCACGCGGCGGGATCATCCTGACCAATGATGAAACACTGGCCAAGAAGATCAACTCGGCAGTGTTTCCGGGTCTGCAGGGTGGCCCGCTGATGCATGTGATCGCGGGCAAGGCTGTAGCCTTTGGTGAAGCTTTGAAGCCTGAGTTCAAAACCTACATGCAGCGCGTAGTCGACAGCGCGGCGGCTTTGGCGAATGTGATGATGGCGCGAGGCTGTGACATCGTTTCCGGCGGAACTGAGAACCATCTGATGTTGGTCGATCTGCGCCCCATCGGCGTGACTGGCAAAGATGCCGAGGCCGCGCTTGAGCGTGCAGGTTTTACTTGCAACAAAAACAGTGTTCCCGGCGATCCGCAAAAGCCAACGATTACCAGTGGTATTCGTCTGGGCACCGCTGCCGGATGCAGCCGTGGATTTGGCCCCGAAGAGTTTACGACGATCGGTCATCTGATTGGCAACGTGCTGGACGCTTTGGCTCAGTCGTCTGAGGGGGATGCGACCGTCGAAAAAGAAACTCGTGAAAAAGTCCGCGCCCTGTGCGCGAGCCATCCGATCTACTGAGGTTAAATCATGAGCACCTATGACCTGATCGTTATTGGCGGTGGCCCCGGCGGATATGTAGCGGCCATTCGTGCCGCTCAGCTGGGCATGAATGTCGCTTGCGTCGAGGGGCGGGGTGCTCTTGGCGGAACCTGTCTGAATGTGGGGTGCATACCCTCCAAAGCGTTGCTGACCTCCTCGGCCAAATATGCCGAGATCAGCCATCTCTCCTCCCATGGCATTGAGGTCGAGGGGGCCAGCATCGACATCGGCGCGATGATGGGGCGCAAGGACAAGATCGTTGGTGACCTGACCAAAGGGATCGGATTCCTGTTCAAAAAGAACGGTATCGACCTGATCGAAGGTTGGGCCAGTATTCCGGCTGCAGGACAGGTTCAGGTCGGCGACACGATCCATGAGGCAAAGAACATCCTGATCGCCACCGGGTCCGAGCCGACCTCGCTGCCGGGGATCGAGATTGACGAGCAAGATATCCTCAGCTCGACCGGGGCGATTGCGCTGGACACCGTGCCGGATCATCTGGTGGTGATCGGTGCCGGTGTCATCGGATTGGAACTGGGTCAGGTCTGGGCGCGTCTGGGTGCCAAAGTCACGGTGGTTGAATATCTCGACCGTGTTCTGCCCGGCATTGATGGAGAGATCGCCAAGCTGGCACAGCGCGCCCTGTCAAAGCGCGGGCTGAAATTCCAACTGGGCAGGGCGCTGAAATCGGTCGGGAAAACCGACGCGGGCCTGTCCCTGATCGTGGACCGGGTTGGCAAGGACAAGGAAGAAGTGATCGAGGCCGACAAGGTCCTGATCGCCGTAGGCCGTCGCCCTGTGACGCGCGGACTAGGGTTGGACGCGCTTGGCGTTGCCCTGAGCGCGCGCGGCTTCATCGAGGTTGATGGCACATTCCAAACCTCGGTCCCCGGCATCTATGCAATCGGTGACTGTGTGCCCGGACCAATGCTGGCGCATAAGGCCGAAGAAGACGGCGTCGCCTGTGTCGAAATCCTGGCCGGTCAGGCCGGGCATGTGGATTACAATACCGTTCCGGGCGTGGTTTATACCGACCCCGAAGTTGCCTCGGTCGGATTGACCGAAGAAGCGCTTAAAGAAGCGGGGACAGAATATTCCGTGGGCAAGTTCGCCTTCATGGCCAATTCTCGGGCGCGTTCGATCGGTGAAACGGATGGTGCGGTCAAGGTTCTGGCTGGCGATGACGGTCAAATCCTGGGCGCGCATATCTGCGGCGCGCATGGCGGCGACCTGATTGCCGAGCTGGTTCTGGCAATGACCAAATGCGCTACCGTTTCCGAAGTTGCCGCAACCTGTCATGCGCACCCTGCAATGGGCGAGGCGGTCAAAGAGGCCTGCCTTGACGCCCTGGGCCGTGCGATTCACGCTTAACGAGGATCAGCCAGATGACCATCCAGCTTCGCCCTCGCCACCCGGAAAAAGCCAAAAAGGCTGACAGTGTCATTCCGCGTAAACCGAAATGGATTCGGAAGAAACGGGTTGAAAGCGCAGAATTTTACGAAACCCGCCGCCTGATGCGTGACCATAATCTGGCTACCGTTTGCGAAGAGGCTGCTTGCCCAAATATCGGCGAATGCTGGTCCAAGCGCCACGCCACCATGATGATCATGGGCGAGGTCTGTACCCGCGGCTGTTCCTTCTGCAACGTTGCCACTGGCCGCCCCGACGCTCTGGACCAGTTCGAACCCGGCCGTGTGGCCGTTGCGGTGAAAAAGCTGGGCCTGCGTCATGTCGTGATCACCTCGGTTGACCGGGATGATCTGGCTGATGGCGGCGCTGAACATATTGCCCAAACCATCCGTGCTGTGCGCCACCAGAATCCCGGCACAACGGTAGAAGTTCTGACCCCCGACTTTCTGGGCAAAGGGGACGCGGCCGATCTGGTATTTGCGGCCGCCCCCGACGTATTCAATCACAATCTCGAAACGGTTCCGCATCTGTATCCCACGGTGCGTCCGGGCGCGCGGTATTACACTTCGCTGCGTCTGTTGGACGATGCCAAGCGCGCCAACCCCGAGATCTTTACCAAATCCGGCCTGATGGTCGGGCTGGGTGAAAGCCTGAGCGATGTACGGCAGGTGATGGATGACCTGCGCGCCGCGAATGTCGATTTTCTGACAGTGGGGCAATATCTGCAGCCGACCGCAAAACATCACCCGATTGACCGGTTCTGGACACCGGAAGAATTCGCCCAGCTTGAGCAGATCGCACGCTCAAAGGGCTTTCTGCACGTGTCAGCCACGCCGCTGACTCGTTCGTCGTTCCACGCGGACGAAGACTTTGCCGCCCTCAAGCAAGCTCGCCAAAGGGCGATTGCTGCCGGGGCATAATCCAAACGCGCTAGGGAGGAATACCATGGAAGCGTTAAATTCAATCGTAGGGGCCATCAATGGCGTCGTGTGGGGGCCGCTGATGCTGGTCCTCATTCTTGGCGTTGGCTTCTTCCTGCAGGTGGGGCTGAAATTCATGCCGATCCTGCGTATCGGCACGGGCTTTAAGCTGCTGTTCGCCGGTCGAGAAAGTCAGGGCGATGGGCAGATCAGCCCGTTTAACGCTCTGATGACGTCGCTGTCGGCGACAATCGGTACGGGTAACATCGCCGGTGTTGCTACTGCTGTCTTCCTGGGCGGTCCGGGCGCTTTGTTCTGGATGTGGATGACCGCCCTGGTGGGCATGGCCACCAAATATGCCGAGGCTGTTCTGGCGGTGAAATACCGTGAGAAGGACGAGCTGGGCAACTTTGTCGGTGGTCCGATGTACTACATCAAGAACGGTCTGGGTGCGAAATGGGCCTGGCTGGGCGTTGCATTTGCCTTGTTCGGTGCGGTCGCAGCTTTTGGCATCGGCAACGGTGTGCAAGCCAACGGTGTGGCACAGGTTCTCGAAGCCAACTTCGGCCTGAATACTTCGGTCACCGGTGTGGTGCTGATGGTCCTGACCGCAGCCGTAATCCTAGGCGGTATCACTCGTATCGGCGCTGTTGCCGGTAAGCTGGTTCCGTTAATGGCGATTGCCTATATCGCTGCCGGTCTCATCGTGCTGCTGATCAACATCGGTGAAATCGGCAATGCGCTGTCGCTGGTCTTCACCTACGCCTTCACACCCTCGGCCGCCGAAGGTGGTTTTGCGGGCGCCGCCGTTTGGGCCGCCATCCGCTTTGGTGTGGCGCGCGGTGTCTTCTCGAACGAAGCCGGTCTGGGTTCCGCCCCGATCGCGCACGCAGCAGCAGAAACCAAAGGTCCGGTAAACCAGGGCCTGATCGCGATGCTGGGAACGTTCATCGACACTATCATCGTCTGCTCGATCACCGGTTTGGCAATCATCGCCTCAGGTGCGTGGACCACGGGTGAATCCGGTGCCGCGTTGACTTCGGCCGCCTTCGAAATGTCGCTGCCGGGCATTGGTGGCTATCTGATCGCCATCGCGCTGTCGATCTTTGCCTTTACCACCATCCTCGGTTGGTCGTTCTATGGCGAAAAATGCGTCGAGTTCCTGTTGGGTGTGAAATCTTTGGTGCCGTACCGCGTCTTGTGGATTATCATGATCTACTTCGGCGCAACCGCGGATCTGGGCTTTATCTGGCTGCTTGCAGATACGCTGAACGCCATGATGGCTATCCCGAACCTGATCGCCTTGGCATTGCTGAGCCCAATCGTCTTCAAATTGACGAAAGAGTTCTTTGCCTCCGGTGGTAGGTCCGAAGAGCCGGGCGGCACGCCTGCCGAATAATCCGGGCACTGAAAACCTACGGGGGGCCATTCCGGCCCCCCGACTTGAAACAGAATTCCTATCTCGAGGAGAGGCGTGATGGCCACGAAAATCCTGCTGCCGATTGATCACTCTGACGACCGTTCCTGGAAACAGGCATTGCCGGTCGCATTGGAACAGGCGAAATTCTACGGTGCCGAACTGCACGCGGTCGCCGTCATCCCCGAGATCATCCAGCTGCCGAACCTGCCCGCCAATTATGGCGCCGGTGCCAAAGAGCATGTGCGCAACGCGGTTCAGGCCATCTTGGACAATGGTGACGCCGCGGGCGTTGCTGTCCATGTCCAAGAGGGCAGCGTCTACCGCGAAATTCTGAAGCTCGCTCACAAAGAGGGCTTCGACATGATCGTCATGGCGTCGACCAAGGGCGATTTCCCGAATTATGAAATTGGTCCGAACCTGGCACGCGTGGTGCGCAATGCGCATTGCACCGTCATGGTAGTTCGTGACCAGTCCCGCTGATCGAAAGGTACCTGAAATGACGGATATTAGGCGCACGCCTTTGCATGGTTTGCATGTTGAGTTGGGTGGGAAGTTGGTTGATTTTGCGGGCTGGGAGATGCCTGTTCAGTATCCCTTGGGGATTA
>NZ_FXTE01000015.1 GCF_900182615.1 Ruegeria faecimaris
GCCCACCGTCTCTCCAGTGTGTCCGGCCGTCTCTCCAACCCGTCCCACCGTCTCTCCAGTGTGTCACAAGCGCCTCAGCAGCGCCGGTGAAGGGGGTTCTAAGCATTACAAACATACACCGCAAGCAGAAAATTCCCGAAACTCTCGAAAATCTTCAAAACAATTATTTACTGAAATAAAACAAATGCTTACAAATAGAACCGCGCCCAAATACGGCGACCAACCGCCAAGATGCGTACGAAAAATTGTGTTTCGCACAGGCTTGCTGGCAGACTCAGGCCGAGTCGGGCGGAATCGCACCTCGGAATCGGCTCATCAGGGTCGAGATCGGTAGGCGCAAAGCAAGCAAAGCCAAAATCACGGACAAATAGATCAAGGGTTCGATCTGAAATCCTTTGGCCTGCATTACATAATGCACGCCCCCCAGAACTGCTGCCGGATAGACCAAACGCTGAAGCGCGCGCCAGCCCGGGCCAAGCTGCCGTACTGAAAAGTTGTTCGACGTCACGGCCAGTGGCAGCGTCAGAACAAATGCCGCCATACCCACAGTTATATAGGGGCGCTTCAGGATGTCCGCCCAGATCTGCCCGGGGGCCTGCACATCCAATACCAGCCAAACCAAAAGATGCAGACTGATATATATAAATGTCAAAACGCCCAGCGCCCGCCTGAACTTGATCAGGTTCACGCCGACAAACCTGCGCAGGGGCGATATAGCCAGAACAACAATCAAAAACTGCAATGCCAGTTTGCCGTACTTATGCTCAAGAGCCTCAATCGGGTCGGCACCCAAACCTCCGGTCAGCCCTTGATAGAACAGCCAGGGTGCCGGCAGGACCCCCAGCAAATAGACGGCCCAATCAGGGATCCGACGGAATATCTGGTTCAGCGCGCTCATACTCTCAATAATGCTTGGACAGATCCATGCCTTCGTAAAGCCCGGCGACCTCGTCCTCGTAGCCATTGAACATGAGCGTCGGGATGCGCTTGGCAAACAGCCCACCGCCGATTTGGCGCTCCGAGGCCTGCGACCAGCGCGGGTGATCCACATTGGGGTTCACGTTACTATAGAAACCATATTCGCGCGGACCGGCCATGTTCCAGCTTGTCGGCGGCTCAACATCTGACACCGTAATGCGCACGATCGACTTGATGGATTTGAACCCGTATTTCCACGGAACCACCAGACGCAACGGTGCGCCGTTCTGGTTCGGGATCGGCCGGCCATAAATACCAGTGGCCATCAGGGTCAGCGGGTGCATTGCTTCGTCCAGCCGCAGACCTTCACGGTACGGCCAGTCCAGAACCGGATACTGAACACCCGGCATTTCATCTGGACGATAAGCGGTTTCAAAGGCCACGTATTTGGCGCCTTCCTGAACACCGGCCATGTTCAGCAGGTCGGCCAGTTCAAACCCGTTCCAAGGGATCACCATCGACCATGCCTCGACACAGCGAAACCGGTATATCCGTTCTTCGACGGTCATTTCGGACAGGATGTCCTTGAAATTGTAATCGCCGGGCTTGTCCACCAGACCGTCAATCTTGATGCTCCACGGCTCAGTAACAAGAGTATAGGCGTATTTTGCAGGATCTTCTTTCCGCGTACCAAACTCGTAATAATTGTTATAACCGGTGATCTCTTCCCAGATATTCGGCTCCAGCGCCTCTTGCGCGGCTGCCCCCTGCGCCAGCCCTGCCAATCCGACACCCGCCATCCCGACCATCATCTGGCGCCGGTTCAGAAACGCCGCCCGGGGGGTGACGTCGGCATGTGTCAATGTGTTGGTCCAGCGATGCGCCATCTAAGTCTCCGTCTTCATACATCCTCTGAGGTGAGGTAGTCCGCTGATAGCACAGAGCCAAGGAAACAGGCCTCACGATTGAGCGACCAGTTTGTAACGTATCAAGGGGGTGAGGCTGTTGCCGCGGCACCACCTGTGGTCACCACCTTTACAACGCAGGCCTCAAAAATGCAGGCTGGGCCGCAGGTATTACCAACAAGGGAAAAGATGGACGACCCATCCAACGATTGAAATCCACCAGTGGGAGAAGAAGAATGTGTGACATCTGCGTTATGAATGCCGTCAAAGACAGAATGCTGTCGCGGCGGAGTTTCTTCAAAGCTGCTGCCGCCACGAGCGTTGCGGCTGCGACCACCGGAGCGATTGCACCAGCAGCGCTGGCCGCAGGTCATGGCGGGGTCGAGGACATGACCCATACGCTCAGCCCCGACTTTCCGACCTGGGGAGGCGAACCCGGCATTTCCGCCGAACAGGCGTTCAACTTCGCGGATCACGGCTTTAACCTGTTCAATCTGTCGATCAACGAACATACCGGCACGCATATAGATGCGCCCCTGCATTTCTCCGCAGATGGCATGTCAGTTGATGAGATCCCGGTGACCGATCTGGTCGCGCCGCTTTGTGTCGTCAATATCGCCGCCCGCGCGGTCGAAGACGCCGACACCCGCGTTACCCCGGACGATCTGAAGGCGTGGATTGCGGCCAACGGAGACATCCCCGACGGCGCTTGCGTAGCGATGCATTCCGGTTGGTCCGGCAAGACCGCCACGGACGGGTTCCGCAATTTCGACGGTGAGGTGCAGCACTATCCCGGGTTTCACGTCGAAGCGGCGCAGATGTTAATGGAAGACACCGGCGCGCGGTCGATTGCGGTGGATACCCTGTCGCTGGATCACGGCATGTCTGCTGATTTCGCCACCCACTATGCCTGGCTGCCCTCGGGCCGGTTTGGCATCGAATGCCTTGCGGGCCTGGATCGGGTTCCGGCCGCGGGGGCCACGCTGGTCATCGGCGCACCGAAACATGCTGGCGGCACCGGAGGTCCGGCACGGATATTCGCGTTGGTCTAAAGCCACGATGCACTAGTGATGCAGCATACCTTCAAAGCACGGACCGATGCCCAAACCCATTGCCGAAATCACGCATCGTTACGATACAGCCGCGCCCCGGTGGCGGGACAAGATGCGCGCGCTTGGGTACTATGATGGCTACCTAGAATTCCTGACCTCGGGATTGCCTGTCGCTGACGAAGCGACACATGTGGTCGATATTGGGGCTGGCACTGCGTCCTTCGCCGAGGCCTGGGTAGCGGTCCACGGAAAACCGGCCAGGTTAACCTTACTTGAACCCAGCGCGGGGATGATCAGGCAAGGCCAAAAGGCTCTGCGGGCGCGGGGGGTCGAACCAGAACTAGCCCAAGGGGTGCTAGGTAATGTCAATCTAGACCCCGTGAGCGTAGCTCTTGCGGCCCATGTGATTGAACATTGCGCAGATCCGTCCCAAGCCTTGCAAGACATTCACAGACTGCTGCGCCCGGGTGGTCGCCTGTTTTTGGTAGTATCAAAGCCACATTGGTGTAACGCCATCATCTGGTTGCAATGGCGACATAGAACGTTTCAGTGCGCGGAAATCTTAAAGCTGCTAGATGAAGCAGATTTTGATTGCGAAACGGTCTATTCTTTCCCATCTGGCCCACCCTCTCGGACAAGCCGGGGGTTAGTCGCAAAAAAACGCGGGTAAATTCAAGAATGGACCCACCAGTCAAGCGGGTCCATTCAACAATCAGTTTAGGTTCAATGCACCACGGCATCATCCGGTCGTGGTCGCTCAGACGTGCCCAGCCGATCGCCTATGATCAGGCCCTCGGCCCCGGCGGTGACCGGAATAGACTCGCCATCCTTGATCTCACCCGCCAGCAGCGCCTCGGCCAGCGGGTTCTGCAAGGCGCGTTGGATCACGCGTTTCAGTGGGCGAGCACCGAAGACCGGGTCATAGCCCTCGTTGGCCAGCCATTCCTTAGCCCCGTCGTCCAGAACCAGCTCGATCTTCCGCGCGGCCAGGCGTTTTTGCAGGCGTGCCATTTGGATATCGACAATGCCATCCATATCACCCCGTTTCAGGCGGTCGAAGATGATCGTTTCGTCCAGACGGTTCAGGAATTCGGGCCGGAAATGCGCCCGGACCGCATCCATCACATCCCGCCGCGCTTGTGCACTGTCGGCACCGTCGGGCAACTGGCTGAGCGCCTGAGAGCCGAGGTTCGAGGTCAGGATGATCAGCGTTTGCTTGAAGTCCACGGTACGGCCCTGACCATCGGTCAGCACACCATCATCCAGTACCTGCAACAGCACGTTGAACACATCCGGATGCGCCTTTTCGACCTCGTCAAACAGCACGACTTGATAGGGCCTGCGCCGCACGGCTTCGGTCAGCACACCGCCTTCGTCATAGCCGACATAGCCTGGAGGGGCGCCGATCAGACGGGCAACCGCGTGTTTCTCCATGAACTCGGACATGTCGATGCGCACCATCGCGTTGTCGTCGTCGAACAGGAAGTTCGCCACCGCCTTGGTCAGCTCGGTTTTCCCCACGCCGGTTGGTCCGAGGAACAGGAACGAACCCAGCGGACGGCCTTCGTCGTTCAAACCTGCACGAGCACGGCGCACAGCGTTGGACACGGCGGTCACCGCTGCATCCTGACCGATCACGCGTGAATGCAGATCGTCTTCCATCCGCAGCAGCTTTTCGCGCTCGCCTTCCAGCATTTTCGAGGTCGGGATACCGGTCCAGCGTTCGACCACCGAAGCGATCTGTTCCGGACGCACCGTTTCCTCGGCCATCATCTGGCTGCTTTCGGCGTTTTCGGCTTCGGTCAGCTTCTTCTCAAGCTCGGGGATGACGCCATAGGACAGCTCACCCGCCTTGGCGAGGTTGCCTTCGCGCTTGGCGATTTCTAGATCGGCCCGTGCCTTGTCGAGCTGTTCCTTCAGATCGCGCGCACCAGCCAGCTTGTCACGTTCGGCTTGCCACTGGGCAGTCATCTCGGCAGATTGCTCCTGCAGATCGGCCAGATCCTTTTGCAAGGTTTCCAGACGATCCTTCGATGCCGCATCATCTTCGAGCTTCAGCGCCTGTTCCTCGATCTGCATCTGCAGAATCTGGCGATCCAGCTGATCGAGTTCTTCGGGCTTGCTGTCCACTTCCATCCGCAAGCGAGCCGACGCTTCATCGACAAGGTCGATAGCTTTATCGGGCAGGAAGCGATCAGTGATGTAGCGATGCGACAGGGTCGCTGCCGACACCAAAGCCGAGTCCGAGATGCGCACGCCATGGTGCAGCTCGTACTTTTCCTTGATACCGCGCAGGATGCTGATCGTGTCCTCGACAGTCGGTTCCTGCACAACAACCGGCTGGAACCGGCGCGCCAAAGCCGCGTCTTTTTCCACGTATTTGCGATACTCATCCAGCGTGGTGGCACCGATACAATGCAGCTCACCCCGGGCAAGCGCAGGCTTGATCAGGTTGGCAGCATCCATCGCGCCGTCGGATTTGCCCGCACCCACTAGCGTGTGCATCTCATCAATGAACAAGATGATCTCACCGGCGGCTTCAGTCACTTCGGTCAAAACCGCCTTGAGACGTTCTTCGAACTCACCACGGTATTTCGCACCTGCGATCAGCGCACCCATGTCGAGAGCGAGCAGCTTTTTATCCTTTAGCGATTCCGGCACATCCCCATTGATGATGCGCAGGGCCATACCTTCGGCAATCGCGGTTTTACCCACGCCGGGCTCGCCGATCAGAACGGGGTTGTTCTTGGTGCGGCGCGACAGAACCTGCATCGAGCGGCGGATTTCCTCATCCCGCCCGATAATCGGGTCGATCTTGCCCTCAGCCGCCGCTTCGGTCAGGTCACGCGCGTATTTCTTGAGCGCATCATAGCCCTCTTCCGCCGAGGCGGTGTCAGCGGTGCGCCCTTTGCGGATGTCATTGATGGCTTCGTTCAGTTTCTGCGCCGTCACCGCGCCATCTTCCAAAGCATCCTTGGCTTTGGATTTCACCATGCACAGCGCCATCAGAATTCGTTCAACCGGCACGAAACTATCGCCTGCCTTGGTGGCGATCTTTTCAGCTTCATCCAGAACTTTGGCGGTCTGACCATCCAGATAAACCTGGCCCGCATCGCCGCTGACCTTGGGAATTTTGGCCATGGACGCATCCAGTGCGTTAACGACACGGCTGGGCGCTCCGCCTGCGCGGGTGATCAGATTGCTGGCCAGCCCCTGATCATCGTCCATCAAGGCTTTGAGTATATGTTCAGGGGTCAACCTCTGGTGCCCCTCGCGCATCGCAATCGTTTGCGCTGCCTGCACGAAACCTCGTGCCCGCTCGGTGAACTTGTTCAAGTCCATTTTTTGCTCCTTCTCTAAGCGCCCTGTTTTGACGCGCCCGCCTGGCAGCGCGCGTCGGTCTGGGCCTCACATTCAATCTGGGAAATATCTTGCTCGGTTCAAGGGGTCTGCCAACAGAATCCAACCTACCGACGCGGCACAGAATAAACTGTATACCCCCCAGTTTTCGCGACAGAACGCGCGCCGTACATATCGACAAGCGATTGCGCCGCATCGCTGCCCGTCGGGCAGGAAACCAGATCGGCGGCGTCATCCAGAAAATCCACGGTAAAGGCGGATTCCCCTGTAACCTGACAGTCATCATCCATCGAACGATAACCGCCAATCAGCCGGAGGTTGTCGTTTGTCGGAGACCTCAGGACTGTATCGGCAGCCTCTTTTTCCAGCGCCATGTCCTGACACCCGGCCAGCATCAGCCCCGCGCAGATTGCGATAGTGGGTTTCGTAAACTGTCTCATTCCGAATTCCGTCCCAGTTGCACAACGCGATAATAGCACAGTTGGAAACCTCTGCCGTGATCTGAATCACGCAAGGCGCGCATGGACAGAAGCGCACGAAACCGTTAGGACGCAGACGTTTGCCAAAAAGGAGCCCCCAATGTCCGATGACCGCCTGATTGTAGCCCTTGATGTCCCCAACGCCCTGGACGGTCTGGCCTTGGCCGAGAGGTTGGGGGACAGTGTCTCATTCTACAAGATCGGTCTGGGAATGCTGACAGGGGGCGGGCTAGCCCTGGCGAACGAGTTAAAGCAGGATCAGGGCAAGCGCATCTTTCTGGACATGAAACTGTTCGACATCGGTAATACGGTGGAAAATGCGGTGCGCGGTCTGGCACAGTTCGATTTGGATTTCCTGACCGTACATGGTGACCCGCACGTGGTGCGGGCCGCCAAAGAGGGTGCGTCTGGCAAAGACCTCAAGATACTGGCCGTGACCATCCTGACCTCGTTGAACCGGGATGATCTGGATGCCAGCCTGCTGAAGTCGGGCGATGTCCGGGACCTGGTTGTCGAACGCGCAGCCAAAGCGTTGGAGGCGGGTGCCGATGGCGTCATCGCCAGCCCGCAAGAGGCCGCGCTGATCCGTGCCCTGCCCCAAGCCGAAAACCGCTTGATCGTGACACCCGGCGTTCGGCCCGCCGGTGCCGCTCTGGGAGATCAGAAACGGGTCGCAACCCCGGCAAATGCCATCGGTGATGGTGCCGATCACATCGTCGTCGGGCGCCCAATCTATCAGGCGCAAGACCCTAAAGCCGCCGCAGAGGCGGTGCTTGCAGAGTTAAATTCCTTATCCCGACACTAGGGCAATCCGGCTAAATCAGGCTAAATTTTCGCAAGAACAACCCGCAAACAGTTGACCTTAGGTCACTTTTCACCTGATCCGCGCCAAATCGTCCCTGTGCCCCAAAACACACATGCAAAACACGAGTTTCCACTGTGTGAACTGGGTTCTATCGAAAAATTCGATTTTGAGAGAATCTAAGTAGGTGATACTCCCCGCGGACCATCTCTTCCTGAGGTCCGTCACCTCCCCCCGCCACTTTGCGGGGGGCCTTCTTTTGGCAGATCTGGTTCCTACCCTCACTGTGCGGGTTTTGCCCGTGGCATGCGAATGATATAGTCACCGAACCTTACGGACCGCATGGAAGACGGGAAAAGAAAATGCCCGGCCTCTGCCGAGATTGCCTGACAGAACTGACGAAGGAACGCCGCTGCCCGGACTGCGGCAGCCCGCGCGTCAAAACGCATCCTGAATTGTTTGACCTGTCCATCGCACATATGGATTGCGATGCCTTCTACGCCTCTGTCGAAAAACGGGACAATCCGGAGCTGGCCGACAAACCTGTCATTATCGGGGGCGGCAAGCGCGGTGTTGTGTCTACGGCTTGTTATGTAGCCCGGATTCGCGGCGTCCGTTCGGCAATGCCGATGTTCAAGGCGTTGCAACTATGCCCCGACGCTGTCGTGATCAAACCGCGCATGTCGGTCTATGCCGAGGCTTCGCGCCAAATCAGGTCGATGATGGACGAGCTGACTCCGATTGTTGAACCGCTGTCCCTGGACGAAGCGTTCATGGACCTATCCGGCACGCAACGTCTGCACGGCGCTCCACCCGCCGTCATGCTTGCAAGATTGGTCAAGCGGATGAAGGACGAGTTGGGGCTGACCGGGTCAATCGGGCTGTCACATAACAAGTTTCTGGCCAAGGTCGCATCCGATCTGGACAAGCCGCGCGGATTTTCGGTGATCGGCGAGGAAGAGACATCCGCGTTTTTGAACGACAAGCCAGTGCGCCTGATCTGGGGCATAGGCCCTGCGGCGCAGGAATCGCTGGACCGCGCAGGCATACGCTTGTTCTCGGACCTACTGCGCTGGGACCAAGAGGATCTGACCGCGCGGTTTGGCTCCATGGGCTACCGGCTGTGGCATCTGGCCCGCGGTCAGGACAAGCGCCGGGTTTCGGCACATGAACCGATGAAGTCCATCAGCAACGAAACGACCTTTTTTGAAGATACGGCCAATGCCGACATTCTGGATGGGCACCTTTGGCGGATGGCCGAAAAAGTCTCGGATCGGGCCAAGGCCAAGGGGGTGGCCGGGCGGGTTGTGACGCTCAAACTGAAACGGGCCAATCACAAACTCATTACACGACGCGTTTCTCTTCGCGATGCGACGCAGATCGCCGATCGGATCTATCGCACAGCACGGGCGCTGTTCGATCAGGTTGGTGATCAGGGCCCCTATCGGCTGTTGGGGTGTGGCCTGTCGGATCTGTGCCCCGAGGATCAGGCGGATATTTCAGGGGATCTGCTGGACCCGGATGCCTCGCGCAGATCGCAGGCCGAACGCGCAACGGATGAGATTCGCCGCCGCTTTGGGACGGATGCCATCGTCAAAGGACGTGCCCTTCGCTGAGGTTATTCGGCTGCAAGCTGCAGCGGCTCAGGCCCGATCCGCGCAATATCCATGATGATTTCGCCCAGGGTCTCTTTGAAGGCAGCGAAATTGTCATTCGGCTCGATCCTGCTTTCATCCATATACAGGGATCTGTCGATCTCGATCTGTACAGCATGCTGGTGGCGGCTGGGGCGTCCATAGGTCTGGGTCACATAGGCCCCGGCAAACGGCGTATTTCGGGCCACACTCAGACCCGCCGAGACGAAAGCGGCCTCTATCTGTTCGACGACCTCTGGCGCTGCAGAGGCACCGAACCGATCCCCCAGCACGATCTCGGGACGTCTGGAATTGACTGTTGACGCAAGGGCCACGGCTTCGTGCGGCATCGAATGACAGTCGATCAGAATCGCCTGCCCGAATTCCTGATGCGACTCTGCCAACAACGATTTGATCCGGGCATGATAGGGACGCCAACAGGTATCGATTCGCAGACGCGCCTCATCCATGGTCAGCTTACCGCGATAGATTTCTCGACCATTGGCGACCACACGCGGAATCACCCCCAGCCCGGACGCTACCCGCGGGTTATGGCCTTGGCGGCGCGCGCCCTGAATAAGGGCTGGATCCAGCTCTTCTGCGCTGCGGTTCAGATCGACATAGGCGCGTGGCATCATCGCCGAAATCAGTGGCGCACCATGGTCCGCCGCTGATGAAAACAACTGATCCACAAAAGCATCCTCGGAAGAACGAATCACATCTTGGCTGAGAATCGATCGCTTCATCAGCCCATTTGGATAGTTTCGACCGCTATGCGGAGAGGAAAAAACCACACAGGACGTGCGCTTGGCAGGCATATCCAGTAGGTAAGCAGCGTTTTGCATGGCGACTCCTTGTTCGCACCAAACATAGACCGGAAAATAGTTCTACCAAACCCCTTGAACCCTTTTGCGACTCCTTTTATAGACCCCGCTACCGGCGCGGGGTTCCGCGCCCCATTTCGTTATGGGGTTGGCCACGCGACGGTTTCATGGGCGGTTAGCTCAGCGGTAGAGCACTTCGTTGACATCGAAGGGGTCACAAGTTCGATCCTTGTACCGCCCACCATGAACTCACTGCTTCGGATTTCCGGGGCACCCGCAAACCCAGGCGCTGGCCACGTCCTTGATGAAGGCGCCGCAGATTGGAGACAGACCCATGAAGGTCAAGAACTCGCTCCGCTCGCTCAAGAACCGGCACCGTGATTGCCGGGTTGTGCGTCGCAAAGGCCGCGTCTACGTGATCAACAAGACGCAGCGTCGGTTCAAAGCTCGTCAGGGCTAAGAACTGCACATACTGAATTCAAAGAACCGCGCCTTCGGGTGCGGTTTTTTTTGTCCGGCATTTCAACCAGATGTAATGCGGACGGAACTGCAGGAATTCGCTCAGAAAGTTCGGTTCTGAGATTCAACGTTGTGATAGGACGATCTCGTGCTACGCTTTCCGTGATTTTATGACGGGAGGTCGGATTGGCCAACGATGATCTGGACAAGATATTCGGAACAACTCTGACCGACATGGTAGCCGATATAGGCCGCAGTGTGGCCCAGGCGGCCGAACAGCTTAGCGTTGATCAGCTGAAAGCGCTGAAGAACTACCCCCAGGAACTGCGCGATCTGGGCATCCCGCCGGTCTTTTACCACATGCAGGATGTCGACGTGGAACTGAAGGTTGTCATGGAGATGAGCAGTTCCACCGAAGAAGGCCAACGCAGCAGGATTGGCACCTTTATTTTTGGCCCAAAGCTGACTCAGACAGACACGCTCGATTCCAAAAGCGCGTCCACGATGCGAATGCGTTTCGCGCCCGGTCCCGTAGATGAGAGCAGATCTTTGGATGGCAATGATGGCAACTAAGAAAGTCAAAGCCCCCAAAAGAGCGCCCATAGATGTCCGCGTCACCGAGATGCCCGAGGCATTCACCACTCTGCTTCAGTCACTTGAAAACCGCATGACGGCAATGGAGGCGCGCGAAGTCGCGCTGCTCGAGACGATCAACGACCTCCAAGAACGGATCGACGATCTGGAAGAAGGCAGCGGCGGCATGTTGATGGGCGCGGGTAACCCGGTGATGAACCCGATGGCCGAGGGCCGCGCGGCAATGGGAGCGGACGATCCTGACACACAGGTCGTCAACGCGCAGGAATTCTCGCAAGCCCTGGGTGAACAGATCCTCGCCGGGTCTGATGGGAGCAGTGATTTCACCATCGACAACGTCAAAGTCGAAGCGGTTGTTGGGTTGGGTCAGGACGGCACCAAAGCCCAAATCGCGACGAATGCCCGAAAGCAGGCGATCAGCCAGAACGCATCCAAAGTCACTTTTTCCGTCAGGAGGCGGACCGCCACGCAAATTATTGAGAAAGACTGAATTAACAGAGGAGATTGGAAATGAGTATCGGGCAGGAACTGCTAAACGTCCCGTTTGCGGAAATGGTTCAAAAGCTTGCGCTTTCCGTTGCCGAGTCGCAGACCGAGTTGGATCGACATTCTACAGATGTCGCCAAATATATGGCCGATCAGAAGATCCAGCTTCCGGACCTGTCCAATCCCAATGGCCCCCCCAAAGAATTCAGTTTGGTTTCCATGGGCTTTCTACCCGCATTCTACGCGGTGCAAGAAGCCGAAATTGAGGTCAAAATGGCGATCTCAATGACTAAGCAAACCGAAAAAGCGGGCAGCGCTTCGGTCAAAGGTGGTTGGGGCCCTGTCGCAGCGCAGGTCAATGCCAGCTATTCCTCGCGCTATGCTTACAACCAAGAAGGCGCAAGCAGGCTGACCATCAAACTGGCCCCGGCCGATCCTCCGGTCTTGCTGCAGAAATACATGGAAGCTGTCACACAGGTCATGCTGAAAAAAGAACCGGTGTTGACCGACGACCCAGACCCTGAGCCGGCCCCCGCACCTGTCCCGGACCCGTCTCCACCTGAACCTGAAAAAAGACAGCGAAAGCGCTAAGCAGCATCTCTCGATCTTTCAGTTCTTAAATCAACACGACTAGGTCAGCCATGACGGCGTAGCCAGGATCGGCTTTGCCGACCCTCAGGCCCCGCTGTGCAGTACCACTTGGTCGGGGCCAGCGACATGTTGGCAGTGATTTGACCAACTAATTTTGTCGGAATTTCTTGCATCCCCCTGAGAATCGTTTAATTGACCATTTCAGTCGGGTTATTACCCGCGCCGATTTTCAATGTTGGGACACATGATGCTGAAATCCTCTACCTGCGTTGCCGCCGCCCTGACGGCCCTGATCGCGACCTCTGCCGCTGCCGAGGGCGAACTGAACCTTTATTCTTCGCGCCACTACGACACTGACGAACGCCTCTATTCCGATTTCGAAGAGGCCACCGGTATCACCATCAACCGCATCGAAGGCAAAGCGGACGAGCTGATTGCTCGGATGGAGGCCGAGGGCGCGAACTCACCCGCAGATATCTTGCTGACCGTTGATACCTCGCGTCTGGCGCGTGCCAAGAACGCGGGTATCCTGCAGCCGGTCGAAAGCGCGGTTCTGGAAGAACGTATTCCCGCCAACCTGCAGGACGAAGACAACCAGTGGTATGGCTTTTCGCAGCGCGCGCGGATCATCTTCTTTGACAAGGCCGATGTGACCAACCCGCCCGCGTCTTATCTGGATCTGGCCAAGCCCGAATACAAAGGTTTGGTCTGCATCCGGTCGTCCAGCAACACCTATAACCAGACCCTGCTGGCCTCGATCATCACAAACCACGGCACGGAAACCGCCAAGACCTGGGCCGAAGGCATGGTCGCGAACATGGCGCGCGAACCGCAAGGCGGCGACACTGACCAGCTGCGCGGCATTGTTTCGGGTGAATGCGAGATCGCCGTTTCGAACTCCTACTACTTTGCCCGTGCAATGCGTAAAGACGTCAAAGGCCTGAGCGCTGAGATTGACATGATCGGCGTCCAGTTCCCAGCGCAAGAAGCCGAAGGCGCACATATGAACTTGTCCGGTGCTGGCGTTGCCGCAAATGCTCCGAACAAGGACAACGCGATCAAGTTTCTGGAATACCTCGCCAGCGATCAGGCACAGGTTTATTTCTCGAATGGCAATGACGAATTCCCGGCGGTCGAAGGCGTCGCCCTTGCGGATAACGTGGCAGCGCTGGGTGAGTTCAAAGCCGACGAGATCAACCTGTCCGAGGTTGCCAAGAACATCCCCGAGGCACAGAAGATCTTTAACGAGGCCGGCTGGAAGTAATCTTTCATTCTATCGAGCAGAAGGGCGCAGTTTTCTGCGCCCTTTTTCTATTGTGAAATTATGTTTTCTGGTCAATAATCTCATATACGGAAATGTTTCCCATATACGAGCTATGCCTAATACCCTATCCGGCCGCCTTGCAAACCACCTGAATCAACTTCGCCAAACGCGGAGATGGTCGCTGGATCAGTTGGCGGAACACAGCGGTGTCAGCCGGGCCACTCTGTCGCGCTTGGAAAAGGGGGATGTCAGCCCAACCGCAGAAACTCTGGGCCGGTTATGTGCGGCCTATGGGCTGCCGATGTCGCGTCTATTGATGATGGTCGAGGACAGTTTCGCCCCCCGCGTTCCCTTCGAAAATCAACCCGAATGGCGCGACCCCGAAACCGGCTTTACCCGCCGATCCGTCTCCCCTCCGGCCGCGGGCCTGAGCGGAGAGGTCATGGAAGGCCATCTGCCCCCTGGCGTTGTGATCACTTATGACACGCCGCCAAAACACGGGCAGGAGCATCATCTGATCATGCTGGACGGTGGCCTGACCCTGACCGTGGATGGAACCGCGCATCATCTGACCAGCGGGGATTGCCTGCGCTATCACCTGTCTGGCCCGACACGTTTCGAAACCCACGCCGAGCGCGGTGCGCGGTATTTGATGGTGCTGATATGATATCGCGACTGACAGCCAATGACCTGAACAACGCCCTGGATGACCTGACAGAGATACTGCACGCCTGCGTGCATGACGGGGCGAGTATCGGGTTCATTCAGCCATTTCTGTCGGACGACGCGCAGCGCTATTGGCAGTCCCATGTCTGGCCAAACATCCAGACCGGCGCGGCCGAGATATTCGTCTATCGTGATGGCGAACGGATTGTCGGCACCGCACAGCTGGTGCCTGCCGCGATGCCCAACCAAGCGCATCGCGCCGACGTGTCCAAGCTGCTTGTTCATCCCCGCGCGCGACGGCGGGGCATTGGGCGGGCGCTTATGGCGGCGGTTGAGGCGCGGGCACGCGAACTGGGGCGGTCCCTTTTGGTGCTGGACACGCGCAGCACGGACCCGTCGCTCCTCCTCTATCAAAGCCTTGGGTTTGAAATTGCCGGAGAGATTCCGAACTACTGCCGCAGCCCGGAAAATGATCGGCTGGAACCAACAACCTTCATGTTCAAAGACCTTAGCTGAGAGGGCGATCAGTCCACGGTGCTAACGGCAGTATAAAGCCGCCGAAACCGCCCCAGGCGTTCAAATAACGCATACATTTCAACAGGCTCGAACCTGTCCGTCGTCGCAGGTTGCTCGGCCAAATCAGCTATGGTCAGCGCACCGTCAGCACAGGCCGCCAGCCGGGCGGCACCATAGGCCGGGCCGGATTCCGCCCCCACTGATCGCACTATGGGCTTCTCGGTTACGGCTGAAATCAGACCCAGCAACAGATCAGATCGACTGCCCCCGCCAATCGCTGCAAGCTCTGGCAAACTGCCAATGGTGTCGCCAAAACTCTGTGCCGCATCAGCAAAACAAAAGGCAATTGCCTCGACCACCGAGCGGCAGATCTCGGCACGCGTTGTGGCGTCCTCAAGGCCAAAGAAACAGGCTCGGATATGCGGGTCCCCCAGGGGGCTGCGCTCACCTGTCAGGTAGGGCAGGAATATGGGCACACGATCACCACTGACGGTTTCAGCAAGCCCGACAACCTCGGCAGCGGACAGCCCCAGCTGATCACCAATCCACGAAATGGGCCTTGCCCCGTTCAGCATCGCCGCCATTTGATACCAGCGGTCGGGCAATGTATGCGCAAACGCATGGACATAGCGTTCGGGGTTGGGCTTGTATTTACGATCCGCAACAAACAACTGACCAGATGTCCCCAACGAGATAAACCCACGTCCAGGTTCGGTTGCGCCCAATGACACCGCACCGGTTGCCGCATCCCCTCCCCCGGCCACGACAGGCACGCCCGAGTTCAATCCGGTCTCAGCTGCAGCCCGAACTGTTACCGTGCCAACGACATTGTGGCCGTCGAACATCTGCGGCAGCCAGTCAACAGCGACATCCGTGGCTTCCGCCATTCCGGTATGCCAGCGGCGTGAAGCCTGATCGAGCCACATTGTTCCTGCGGCATCGGAAGTATCGGTTGCAAGCTCTCCATGCAGACGTAGGCCGACATAATCCTTGGGCAGCAGGATATGGGAGAGTCGGGCATAATTGTGCGGTTCATGCCGTTTCAGCCAGGCAATCTTGGGGGCCGTAAAGCCGGGCAAAGGCAGGACGCCTGCGATGTGACCAACCTGTGGCTGTGCCGCGCGAATGTCGTCGCATTCGCGGACCGCGCGGCTGTCATTCCACAGAATTGCCGGACGGATGGGGCATTGGTCGCGGTCCAACAGCACGGCCCCGTGCATCTGCCCCGACAATCCGACTGCTTTCACATCCGACAGGGAGATTTCGCCAGCAAGCAGGCCCAACGCATCGCGCGTCGCCTGCCACCAAATCTCCGGGTTCTGCTCGGACCAGCCGGGCTGTGGCGACGACGTCCCGATGCCGACTGACGAGGTCGCAAGAATTCGGCCGGCATCCGCGCAGACAAGTTTGACCGCTGACGTTCCGATGTCGATCCCAAGATACATTCACACCCCTTGCCTTGCATAATTCCGATATCACCGGCCAGGCTATTGATTTTTTTTGCGCGCGCAAAGAATATGTAAAACTATGATAAGATCAAGGCGGACGAACAGACTGGCATGACGAAGATCAGGAACATGGAAGAGTTTGCGGCCCTCAGCGGCATCTCTCGGCCCACAGTATCGAAATATTTCCAGGACCCAGACAGTGTTCGGCCCACAACACGGCTCCGTATCGAAGAGGCGCTTGAACGGTTCGACTATCGCCCCAACATCTATGCGGTGAACCAGAACCGGAAACTGACCAAGAATATCGGCATCGTGGTCCCCTATCTTGCCGATCCGTTTTTTGCCGAAATCGCACGCTATCTTGAACAAAGCTGTATTGCTGCGGGGTATCGCCCGTCCCTGTTTAGCTCGCATGGCGATCCCAAGCTGGAAAACGAAATTCTCGACGGCCTGAAATCCATGAAGCCCGCCGGAGTGCTGTTGGCACCTTTGGGGCGCACCTCGGATCGGACGGCGATCGAGAAATTCTGCGCCAATGTTCCAACAGTCCTGTTTGACAGCAATCTTGAAGGTTTGGGTGCAGCCTTTATTGGATCGGACAATTTCAGTTTTGTCTCGCAGACAGTCGAATACATGACCCGCACCGGCGAACCGCCTTCATTCTTCGAAATGCGCACCCCCGCCAACCCAAACGCCAACAAGCGACGGAAGGCCTATATCGAAGTGATGGAGCGCCTTGGGTTCGATCCTCATATCATCAAAG
Organism: Ruegeria faecimaris; assembly: GCF_900182615.1. Classification (GTDB taxonomy): domain Bacteria; phylum Pseudomonadota; class Alphaproteobacteria; order Rhodobacterales; family Rhodobacteraceae; genus Ruegeria; species Ruegeria faecimaris. Next base: position 16,762 of record NZ_FXTE01000015.1, read on the forward strand.
TCGACGGCAAGGGTTGGGCATTTGAGGAAATCGGTCACAGGGGGGCGCTGAAAGTTCTGTCAGATCGCGAGCTGAGGACGGACTCGGTCTTGTGCAGCAACGACCGTTTGGCCATCGGCTTTCTTGCTGCTTGCTATGAACAGGGGATTCGGGTCGGTCGCAAAGACGATTCTACGCTGCGCTTGGCCTCAAATGATGACCATCCCTTTGCAAAATTCACATGCCCATCCCTGACTACAGCAGCACATGATTATGACAACGTAGCCGGGCGCAGTGTGGAGACTTTGTTTGAACTCATTGAAAACGGGGGGAAATTTGACACTCGAACCGAGACTCTTTTCCCCGCAAGGTTGGTTTTAAGGGATTCCGCGTGACCTCATATTTTTAACGCGCGTAAAGTTTTTATTGACGGCGCGACAATTTTAAAACTACCTTCTCTGCACGACATCCAAGCTCAGGGAGGACAGGGATGTATCTCAAGAACGCACTTCGTGCGGCGACAGCAATGACTTTCGTCGCCACGGCAGCAGCCCAAGCGGATACCTTAACAATAGCGACCGTGAACAACGGCGACATGATCCGGATGCAGGGCTATACCGATAAATTCACCGAAGCGACCGGCATCGATGTCGAGTGGGTTACGTTGGAAGAGAACGTGCTGCGCCAGCGCGTGACAACGGATATCACCACCAAAGGTGGCCAATTCGACATCATGACCATCGGAATGTACGAGACGCCGATCTGGGGCGCGAACGGCTGGTTGGTTCCCCTAGACGGGCTGTCGGATGAATACGACGTAGGTGACATCCTGCCCGCCATGTCAGGCGGCCTTAGCCATGATGGAACGCTCTACGCGGCTCCGTTCTACGGCGAAAGCTCGATGATCATGTATCGCACTGACCTGATGGAAAAAGCGGGTATGGAAATGCCGGACGCTCCGACTTGGGAGTTCATCCGCGAAGCGGCTGCTGCGATGACCGATCGCGACGCTGATATCAACGGTATCTGCCTGCGCGGCAAGGCCGGTTGGGGCGAAGGCGGTGCTTTCATCACAGCGATGTCCAATTCCTTTGGTGCGCGCTGGTTTGATGAAGATTGGAAGCCGCAGTTCGATCAGCCTGAATGGGCTGACACGTTGAACTTCTACGTAGGTATGATGAACGAGTCCGGCCCCGCAGGTTACGCCACTAACGGATTTAACGAAAACCTGTCGTTGTTCCAGCAGGGCAAATGCGGCATGTGGATCGACGCAACGGTTGCGGCTTCTTTCGTGACCAACCCGACAGACTCGACAGTCGCGGATAGCGTCAGCTTTGCACTTGCACCCGACACGGGGCTTGGCAAGCGCTCGAATTGGTTGTGGGCGTGGGCTCTGGCAATTCCGGCTGGTACGGAACAGGCAGACTCGGCCAAACAGTTCATCGAGTGGGCAACATCCAAAGACTACATCGAACTCGTAGCCGAAAACGAAGGCTGGGCCAACGTGCCTCCGGGTGCACGTACGTCGCTGTACGAAAATCCGGACTATCAGGCGGTTCCGTTCGCCAAGATGACATTGGACTCGATCCTGTCGGCTGATCCGAACAATCCAACTGTAAAGCCAGTGCCTTACGTTGGTATTCAGTTTGCAGCGATCCCGGAATTCGCAGGTATCGCCACGCAGGTGAGCCAGGAGTTCTCAGCAGTTTATGCCGGGCAGCAAACGGTAGAAGAAGCTCTTGCCAAAGCGCAAGCCTTCACTGCCGAAGAAATGGAAGCCGCAGGCTACTAAGGCCTCCTTCCCTGCGGGTGGACAGAGGTCTGTCCCCCGCTTCACCCTTCCACAACTCGCGTTTTTCTCGCAGGCTGAGCTATGCCTGAACAGAGAGGTTTTGCGTCATGGCTACTCAACATTCCCGATCAGTTGCACGCCTGATGATGGCACCTGCAGTGATCCTGCTTCTTGGCTGGATGCTCGTGCCTCTGACGATGACGCTGTATTTTTCCTTCAAGAAATACCTGCCCCTGCGCGGCGGTGATCTGGGATGGGTCGGCTTGGACAACTACGTCCGGTTCGTCTCCTCCAGTTCCTTCTGGCCCGCGGTTCAGGCCACGCTGATGATCGTCGGCGGCGTGCTTGCCATCACGGTTGTTCTGGGCATCCTTCTGGCAATGCTGCTGGATCAGCCGATGTGGGGCCAAGGCGTTGTCCGCATCCTAGTGATCGCACCGTTCTTTGTGATGCCGACCGTTTCCGCATTGGTCTGGAAAAACATGTTCATGGACCCGGTCAACGGGTTGCTGGCTCATCTGTGGCGCTTTTTCGGGGCTGAGCCAGTTTCCTGGCTATCCGAGGCGTCGATGACGTCAATCATCATGATCGTATCGTGGCAATGGCTGCCGTTTGCGACGCTGATCCTGCTGACCGCGATCCAGTCGCTGGACAGTGAACAGTTGGAGGCCGCAGAAATGGACGGCGCGCCACCGCTCAAGCGCTTTTACCATATCATCCTGCCGCATCTAAGCCGCGCGATTACCATCGTGATCCTGATCCAGACGATTTTCCTGTTGTCGATCTTCGCCGAAATCTTCGTGACCACCGGCGGCGCCTTCGGCACCCGTACACTCACCTACCTGATCTTCCAGCGCGTGCTAGAGGGCCAGAACGTCGGCCTTGGATCAGCCGGAGGTGTCTATGCAATCATCCTTGCCAATATCGTTGCGATCTTCCTGATGCGCATCGTCGGCAAGAACCTGGACGCGTGAGGAGGTAACGATATGAGCCGCTCAGTTACACCCCGTCGCAAGTCGCTTAACACCGCCCTGGCATGGGCCGTTGGTCTGCTGATCTTTTTCCCGATCCTCTGGACCATCCTGACCAGCTTCAAGACCGAAGCACAGGCCATCGCCAGCCCGCCGCTGTTTCTGAACTTTGACTGGACGCTGGAAAACTATGCCATCGTTCAGGAACGCTCGGACTATATGCGGTTCCTGTGGAATTCGGTGATCATCGCGGGTGGTTCGACCATATTGGGCGTGATCATCGCGGTGCCCGCCGCCTGGGCGATGGCCTTTGTGCCATCAAAACGCACCAAGGACATCCTGCTGTGGATGCTGTCCACCAAGATGCTGCCTGCGGTCGGTGTTCTATACCCGATCTACCTGCTGTTCATCCGGCTTGGGCTTTTGGACAGTCGCGCAGGTCTGGTTGTGGTTCTGATGCTGATCAACCTGCCGATCATTGTATGGATGCTCTACACCTATTTCCGCGAAATCCCCGGCGAGATCCTGGAAGCCGCCCGCATGGACGGGGCAACGCTGAAGGAAGAAATCCTTTACGTGCTGACGCCGATGGCGGTGCCCGGTATCGCCTCGACCATCCTGTTGAACTTTATCCTCGCCTGGAACGAGGCGTTCTGGACCCTCAACCTGACCGCAGTTGACGCGGCACCGCTGACGGCCTTCATCGCCAGCTACTCCAGCCCCGAGGGCCTGTTCTTTGCCAAACTCAGCGCGGCATCGACCATGGCAATCGCACCAATCCTGATCCTTGGCTGGTTCAGCCAGAAACAACTTGTCCGCGGCCTGACCTTCGGCGCCGTGAAATAAGGAAAACTCCGCATGGGACGCATTCAACTCAAATCCGTGACCAAGAAATTTGGCGACGTTGAAGTCATTCCGCCGCTGGACCTGACCATTCAAGATGGCGAGTTCACTGTCTTCGTCGGCCCCTCGGGCTGTGGTAAATCCACCTTGTTGCGGCTGATTGCCGGGCTGGAGGATATCACCTCGGGCAATATCGACATTGACGGGGCGGACGCCACCGATGTCCCGCCCGCAAAGCGCGGTCTGGCCATGGTGTTCCAATCCTACGCGCTCTACCCGCATATGACGGTGCGCAAGAACATCGCCTTTCCGCTGCGTATGGCCAAACTGGATCAGGCCGAGATTGACCGCCGCGTCGAGGGCGCTGCCGATGTTCTGAACCTGACCGATTACCTGGATCGCCGACCGGGCCAACTGTCCGGCGGTCAACGCCAGCGCGTTGCCATTGGCCGCGCCATCGTACGTGAGCCTGCGGCGTTTCTGTTTGACGAGCCACTCTCGAACCTCGACGCCGCCTTGCGCGTTGGAATGCGGCTTGAAATCAGCGAGCTACACAAGCGTCTTGCAACCACGATGATCTATGTGACCCATGATCAGGTCGAGGCGATGACGATGGCCGACAAGATCGTCGTGCTGCAGGCCGGTGTGATCGAACAGGTAGGCAGCCCGCTCGAGCTGTATAAGACTCCGCGAAACCTGTTTGTCGCGGGCTTTATCGGCTCACCCAAAATGAACTTCATTGCGGGCGAAGAGGCCGCGAAACATGACGCCCATACGATCGGGGTCCGCCCCGAGCATCTGGAGGTATCCGACAGTTCCGGCACCTGGTCCGGGGTGGTTGGGGTTTCCGAACATCTGGGCTCGGACACGTTCTTCCACATTCACGAAACCGGCCTTGCGGACACGATCACCGTACGAGCGGGGGGTGAAGTTGGCTTCAACCATGGCGACCGTATCTATCTGACGCCACGCGCGGATGTGATCCATCGGTTTGACGCAAAGGGCCTGCGGATCGAATGACACGTCTGGTCGGTAAAACCGCCCTGATTACCGGGGCCGCGCGTGGCATCGGACTGGCCTTTGCCAAAGCCTATGCTGCCGAAGGGGCCCGTGTCGCGCTGGCCGACATTGACGGCGCGCGCGTGCAAGCCGCGGCCGCCGAAATCGGTGAGGCCGCTTTGGCTATCGAGATGGATGTGACCAACCAGCAGAGCATCGATGCAGCGGTGGCAAAGACGGCTTCACATTTCGGTCCCATCGACATTCTGATCAATAACGCCGCCATCTTTACTGCAGCACCAATGGTTGAAATCGAGCGTGCCGACTACAACCGAGTTTTCGACATCAATGTCTCAGGCGCCTTGTTCACGATGCAGGCCGTCGCGCGCCACATGATCGAACACGGGACCAAAGGCCGGATCATCAACATGGCATCGCAAGCCGGACGACGGGGCGAGCCTCTGGTCGCCGTCTATTGCGCAAGCAAAGCCGCTATCATTTCGCTTACCCAATCTGCAGGGCTGAACCTGATCCAACACGGCATCAACGTAAATGCCATTGCTCCGGGGGTTGTCGATGGCGAACACTGGGATGGTGTGGACGCCTTTTTTGCAAAGCATGAGGGCAAAGAGCCCGGGCAGAAAAAACGCGAAGTAGCCGCAGCGGTGCCGCACGGTCGGATGGGCCGTGCCGAGGACCTGACCGGAATGGCCGTGTTTCTGGCCTCAGATGAGGCGCAGTATATTGTCGCGCAAACCTATAATGTCGACGGCGGGAACTGGATGAGCTGATGGATCCTCTGGCAAACGCAAATCCCCCGGTGCGGCTGCGGCGCGACAGCCTTGCAGATATGCCTGCGACTGTCAGGACACCGAATTACCTGCCCACAGACCTGAAACCCGGCATCGTCCATATCGGGCTGGGCAATTTTCACCGCGCGCATCAGGCCTGGTATATCCACCAGTTGATGCAACAGGGCCAAGCACTGGACTGGGCGATCATCGGGGCCGGTGTCCGCAGCTATGATGCCGAAATGCGAGAGAGGTTGCTGGCGCAGGACTGTCTGACAACACTGATCGAGCTGGACCCAAAGGGAATATCCGCCGAAATTGTCGGAGCCATGATCGACTACCTGCCAATCGAAGAGGGCAATGCGACGCTGATCCGGCAGATGGCCGATCCGTCCATCCGGATTGTGTCGCTTACAGTGACCGAGGGCGGCTATTTTCTGGACGCCAATACCGGCGCGTTCAACGCCGATCACGAAGACATTCGATACGATGCCGCCCATCCAGACCAGCCGCGAACCGCGTTTGGCGCCATTGTCGCAGCTCTTCGACAGCGCAAGAAGGAGGGTTTGAAACCCTTTACCACGCTCAGCTGCGACAACCTTCAGGGCAACGGGGTGATCCTGCGAAACTGCATTGTTGGTTTGGCGCGTATGTCTGACCCGAATCTAGCCACATGGATCGACCAATATGGCGCATTTCCCAATTCGATGGTGGATTGCATTGTACCCGCTACGACAGAGCAGGTTGTTTCGCAATGCCACGGACTTGGAATCGATGACCGCGTCCCTGTCTCACATGAAAACTTTCGCCAATGGGTGATCGAGGACAATTTTTGCGCAGGGCGTCCGCCGCTCGAACAAGTCGGTGTCATACTGACCCACGATGTTCATAGCTATGAGACGATGAAACTGCGTATTTTGAACGGCGGTCATCAGCTGCTTGCGAATGTCGGAGAAATCCTGAACGTCCCGACGATTTCACGATGCATGCAGGACTCTGATATCCTAGCGTTTTTCGCTAAAGTTCAGGCAGAAGAAATCCTCCCGCATGTCGCTGCTGTCCCCGGCGCTAAACCAAGTGAATATCTTGATCTGGTCGAAAAGCGATTTGCAAACACTGCCATCCATGACACCACGCGCCGTGTCGCGTTTGACGGATCCTCACGGCATCCCGGGTTCTTGCTGCCTTCGCTGCGTGACGCAGTTGCCTCGGGCCCTGCCCCCAGCGGGCTGGCCCTGGCCGAGGCATTCTGGTGCCGGATGTGTGCAGGCAGGCGCGAGGATGGGTCTGAAATTGCGCCAAACGACCCCCATTGGGACGCTCTTCAGCACATCGCGCTGGCGTCCAGAGATGATCCGAAACTGTGGATCGAGCAGGATCAATATTACGGCGAGATTGGCCGTGATACCCGCTTTGGTCAGGACTTTTCTTTTTGGCTGACCAAGATCTGGAGACATGGTAGCCGCGCTGCGATAGCAGACTACGTCGCGCAGACGTCCACGTCAGAGTAACCGGTCAAAACACATGGAGATCAGTCGCGGGCCAAGACCGCGCAGTTCCGTGACGTATCACGTGCAAACGCGGCGCAGGGGTTCTGACACTGCAAATTGGCGCGCACCCATAAAAATTGTAGGTGTTCTCATAACGCTGCATCGCCGCCATCGATTTTACTCACAAAAATTGAAGACTTTTGCGCACAAGTTTGCACGATTTGCCCATAACATTGCGCGGTTCGAGAAACGCGCTCAATTGATCGTAGTCACCACACATCTTCTTCAACTAGAACCGGGCGTTTCTCAATCAAGAGTAAATTCTTATTGGAAATATTCGACCCTGATCATAGGGAAGCAGTTCTTTCGAGGGCTTGTGATAGATCCTCGCTTCAAGAATGGATATTCCCGTAATTGCCAAGTGAGCGCGTCCAAACCGACGCGCTCACTTTGCTTGGTATTGCTTGTCACTACGGAGTTAAGAGCGATGTATCACTCTGCGGCAACAGCTTTCTCTTCCAGTACCGGGTAGTCGGTGTACCCTTTTTCATTGCCGCCGTAGAGCGTGGTTGGATCGAGCTCATTCAGAGCGGCGCCTTTCTCCAACCGGTTGACAAGATCAGGGTTGGAAATAAACGGCCGGCCAAAGGCCACCAGATCGACGGCTCCGGTTTCAACCGCTTCAATCGCCATGTCTCGGTCATAAGCGTTGTTGCCCATTTTCGCGCCATCAAACAGATCATAGAGCATCTTCAGATCGCCACCTTCCGGAATATCGCGCGGGCCGCCGGTCTGTCCTTCCACGAGATGGAGATAGGCCAGCCCATACCCATTCAGCAATTTGACCGCATGAGTGAATGTCGCCTGCGGGTCGCTGTCGGAGATGTTGTTGGCGTCCGAGAACGGGCTTAGGCGGACACCAACACGGTCGGCGCCCCACACGTCAACAACTGCGTCCATGACCTCTTTCAGAAACCGTGCTCTGTTCTCGACAGGACCGCCGTATTCGTCTTCACGCTTGTTGGACTCGTCCCGCAGGAACTGATCGATGAGGTATCCGTTGGCTGCATGGACCTCGACACCGTCGAAACCGGCCTCCTTGGCGTTTTCCGCGGCCCTCCGGTAGTCGGCAACAATGCCAGCAATTTCTTCGACGGCCAGAGCCCGCGGCTCAGATGTTTCGACGAACTGCTCACCATCAAAGGTCTTGGCCTTAGCGCCGATCGCAGATGGCGCAACAGGGGCACCGCCATCCGGCTGTAAGCTTGTATGCGAAATCCGGCCCACATGCCAAAGCTGGATCACAATCTTGCCACCCTCAGCATGGACGGCCTCAGTCACTTTTCTCCAGCCGTCGATCTGCGTTTCGGAATAAATGCCAGGCGTCCAGGCATAGCCTTTGCCTTGGGGCGAGATTTGCGAAGCTTCCGTGATGATCAATCCAGCACCCGCCCGTTGCACGTAGTACTTGGTCTGCAATTCATGGACGCTGTCATCTTCGGCTCTTGCCCGGTTGCGGGTCAGTGGCGCCATGACAACGCGGTTTTTCAGCTCGATTGCACCAGCTTTGATGCCGGAGAACAGTTTTTCATCAGCCATTGCTGCTTCCTTCTTTGGTAAACTTCGTTCAGATATTATTGGACCAATTAGTCCAATATTAGGGTCACCGTCTCTTGTTTGAGTTTGTGTTACGTTTCATACCCTTATTTTTAGGGGAGGCCTTATGGCGAAATCACCAACCGGGCTTGTTTCAGGGTTTGTGATATCTGATCCGCGGGAACACCCGCTTTGCGCAAGGCTAGTGTGCCGATTGCAAGGGAGGCAAAGGCGCGTGCCTTGTTGAGTACCTGTCCCGGATCCGAAGGCTCAAGCGCTCTTGCAATAATCTCGTCAATACTCTCCAAATGCTGTCGCCCGAGAGCCGCCACTTCATTGTCATGCGGGGCAAGTTCCGTAAGGCAATTGATCAGCATGCAGCCGTCACGACCGCCTTGCGGGTTCGCCAAAGCTTCCATAATCGCACCAACGGGGTCATTTCCGCCCGCATCTGCAACGTCACGCAGATTTTTCAAACCACGCCTTGAATAGTGCCTGAGGGCTTTGTGAAACAAAGTCTGCTTGTTGACGAACGTTCCATAGAAGCTGGACCGGCTCAAACCCATGGCCTTGGTCAGATCATCCACAGATGCGGCCTCGTAGCCCTTGTGCCAAAAAACGCACAAGGCTTTTTCCAAAGCCTCAGCTTCGTCAAAGGCGCGAGGCCTACCCGGGCCTGCGGGTGATTTGATGTCGCCAACTGCGAGAGTTTCTTTGCTCATGAGCAAGATGTGGAATGGTTGGCCCAGAAATTCAAGGTGGCGGTAGGGAATTTTTGGAATGGTCAGTCCGTATTGTGACCAGAGAAAGGATTTTAGGTCCGTGGAAATGCAAAACCTCCCCGGCGCGCTTGGTGTCACGCTAATCTTAGGATCAGGACTGTTAGTCTTCTTGCGGGAGTGTCAGACGAAGAGGATCGTGTTCGTAGAAAAGAGAGGCCACGCTCGGTACTCGTTTCCAATACTTGACAGAGTGACTGGCGGCTTTGTCCAATACGTAGATGTTGATCACTCACAAACCAGAGATTGGTTCGGTAGATCCATGGCCAATGCCCTCAAATTGTGAGGATTACTACCCCAATGAGTAACAAAGCCACGAATTCAGAACTGGTTTTATGAGCCTCAGTACGGCGGGCCGTTGTAAGCAAACCAACAATAATTTCAGCGCGCTAGGTTAAAATAGCGAGGTTAGCTGAAGTTTAATTCGCCCAATGTGAACTTCTTAACTTTGGCTAGAACGATTTCTTGTCAGTATCGTTTCATGAGTTGTTAGTGAGTTCGGTGAGTAAGTAGATGTATTTGCATAGTTTCGAGGGACATTGTAGCGCAGTCAATGACATCCGGATGGATGATTTTGCGCTTGAGTATCCGTTGTTGGACGATGCCGGCGTGCACGCACAATGGCAAAATGGCTCCTGGCAAATCACGCGGATAGCCGATATCTGGACAAGAACCGGGAAGGTACTTTCTTTGCCTTACAAAGGGGCCAACGCCTATCCATCTTTCCAGTTTGCTGAGGATGGAACCCCGCTTCCTTTGATGGAAAAAGTGTTGAAAGCCCTGCCACGTGAAATGACGCCGTGGCAATGCGCGTTCTGGTTAACCTCACCCAAATTGGAACTCGGAGGGGAAAGCCCGGCAATTCGCATTCAGACCGGCGATGACTGCATAGTCGATATCGCAGGCGAAGCTGGTTGTCTGATGGCAGCTTAGTTTTAGCTTTTGGTCACTCATACGTCGTACAACATCTGGCAAATTCGTGACTCCCCTGCTTTTTCTGCCACCGGCAAGAAAAGCAAGATCAGGGCACTCAATGCAGCACTCTTTAGCGTACTTAACTGAGTGTCTGACGTCAGCGCCAATGGGACAGTTTAGGTTGATTTGATAAGAGAGGGTTTCTGGCTCATCGTAACCGCCAAGGAGTGGAGATGGGAAAGAAACCCAGAACCAAGCAGAGCCACGGCGAGAAGGTTGTTAAAGACATCCGCCGCGCGACGCACAAACAGTATTCTGCCGAAGAGAAGATCAGGGTCGTTCTGGATGGCCTGAAGGGCGAGGACAGCATTGCAGAGCTATGTCGTCGCGAAGGCATTGCTCAGAGCCTGTATTTCAGCTGGTCCAAGGAGTTCCCGGAAGCCGGAAAGAAACGTTTGGCTGGCGACACGGCACGTGCTGCGACATCAACCGAGGTCAAGGATCTGCGCCGTGAGGCGCGCGATCTGAAGGAGGTTGTTGTTGAACAGGCCCTTGAGCTGCGGCTTCTCAAAAAAAGCATGATCGCGGATGGGGACGACGACGAATGAGATACCCCGCATCTGAGAAGCTGGAGATCATCCAGCTGGTCGAACAATCCCATCTGCCGACCAAACGCACTTTGGAAAAGCTGGGTATCCCGAAGACTACATTCTAACGCTGGTACGACCAATATCTTTCCGGTGGTCCTGAGGCGCTTGAAGACCGCTGCCCCCGGCCGTCACGGGTCTGGAACCGCATTCCCACGCCAGTGCGCGAGAAGATCAGGGATCTGGCCCTGAAGGAAAGTGAGCTTTCCCCGCGTGAGTTGGCTGTTCGCTTCGACGGGCCGCGCTGCACCATTCCGATAGAAGGGTGAATGTCCGGTAAGGGCCGAAACACCAGTTCGGCAGATTGCCACGAACCGCAGAAAAGTCCGCATCTCGGAAACTGCAAAGACTAGTTTTGGATGTCCGCTTCGGGCTAGTAGCGGCTATCCGAAAATCTTCCCCGGTACTACGATTATGCTGCGAAACCAGCCAAGAATGAGACCCGAAGATATCGAACCTCAAACCAAAAAAGTTGTAGGTTAATGCGCCCAATGTTTTGGGCGAGTTGCAAAGCTATGGGCGCACCAACAAAAATTGTAGGGACGCGCATAACGCTGCGCTTCTGCTATTGATTTCAATCATTAAATTCAGATGTTCTTGCCCATAACTTTGCGTGGTATTTGCGCATAATTTTGCACGATTTACCCAAAAGTTTGCACACCCTCCCTATCTGTGTCCAACTACATCCTTCCGAAAGCCTCTTTGAGTTCTGCGACTTGTTCTACATCCAACATCCGGTTTGACATACCCTGCAGTGCCACGAGCAGCTTGGCTGTTTCTTCCAACTCTTCCGCTGCACAGACTGCTGAAAAGAGATCCTTTCCTGATACGACGGGACCGTGGTTGGCCAGCAGAACAGCACTATACTTGCCGCCCAGTTCGCGGATCAAATCACCGGATTTTGGATCACCCGGCTTAATGTATGGAACCAGTTTAACCGTGCCTACGCGCATGACCACGTATGGTGTAAGCGGCGGAATACAGTCATTGGGATCGGTGTCTTCCAGACACGACAGCGCGGTCGCCCAAGTCGAGTGCAGATGAACCACGGCGCCCACTTCAGGTCGCGTCTCATAGAAGGCTTGGTGCAGAAAGATCTCCTTGGTCGGCTTGTCACCGGACAGGTGGTTGCCATCCAAATCAATCTTGGCAATTCGCTCGGGGTCAACATTGCCCAAAGTCGAATTCGTTGGCGTCATGAGAATCCCGTCCGGTAAACGCGCAGAGACATTGCCCGCAGTGCCAACGGAAAAGCCACGCACAAACAGCGAGGCGCACAGCTCGGACATCTGCCTTCGCAGTGCCTGTTCTTCAGAACTCATTTGCCTGCCTCCATCATTCTCAGTGCCTTCGAGAAGAAATCTGGAGCGCCAAAGTTGCCGGATTTCAAAGCCATTGTAATGGGTTCAGTTTTTCCAACGCTCAGGACAGGTACGCCCGGGTCAATCTCTGGCCCGATTGACATAGCCGGTGACCCCAGTGCCTCAGAGACAGCCTGGGCGACAGCTCCCGACGTCTCACCTCCAGCTACAACCAACCGCTTGTAGCCCTTTTGGACAAGTTCTCGCGCGGTATCTTCAAAGAGATTGTCCAGCTTTTCCGCTACGGCTTCCTGACCAAACTGACCTTGGATCGCACGCACATCATCCGGGCTCCCCGATGAATACGCGAGCGGCGCCTGACCCGAATGCTCTTCAAAGAAATCCAGAAGCGTTTGCGTGGTCACATCCCCGAACATAACACCTGAAACATCAATTGCGAAAGTCGGATGGGACTTCGCGTGAATTTCAATCTGCCTGCGGGTCGCACCTGAACAAGAACCCGCAAGGATCGCGGCAGGCCCTGCGATACCAGTGAACACAGTGCCAGCACTTTTGGATGAAGTCTCTCTCAGGAAGTTTCTTGGTAGTCCCAGTGCTATACCCGATCCCCCAGTAATGAGCTTGGCATCCTTTAGAGCTTCTCCCCAGGCCAACAAATCTTCATCCGAAATCGCATCGCCAATTACAAATCGTTCGCCGGCCTTCTGCAAAGCATCAGCAATCGCCTCTGATCCTTGCTCCACGGCGTCAATTGACACCAACCCGACCGCTTCTTGGGTCTGATACTGCAACCATCGCCTGATGTTAGCATCCGTCATCGGAGTAAGAGGGTGATTTTCCATCCCAGACTCGTGCAACAGCTTACCGAGCACAAATAGGTGACCGTGATAGACGGTGCGCCCGGTTGTCGGAAAGGCCGGGCAGAAAACCACCTTTTGCGCGTCCAGCTCGTCGGCAAGCGCTTTCGCAACTGGGCCGATATTTCCTTTCGTCGTGGAATCGAAGGTCGAACAATACTTGAAGATGAACTGCTGGCATCCTTGATCCGCGAGCCACCGCAAAGCACTCAGACTGTCTGCAATGGCTTCTTCAACCGGTGCAGTGCGGCTTTTGAGTGAGATCACACCCGCTTCGATCTCTTCGTCGACCGGGATATTAGGAACACCCGGAAACTGCGCGGTTCGTATCCCACCTTCTGGCTCCATGCCCTTCGCCAAGGTGTTCGCAATATCACTCGCACCAGTAAAATCATCCGCTATGACACCAATTTTCATAGTTCGATGTCCCTCGTCGGCCCTGGGTCTAGCCTATAGATATGCGGCGCTGCACCGACTGGAAAAACCTCACGCACAAGTGGATCATGGCCGGGCACGATAAGTCGAGGATGCGAGGCCAACCTCTCGAGTGTCTCGAAACCATCCATCATGTCCTGTAGGTCGACGACAATGGGAAAGGCTTTGCGCGCCATGAAATTCTCATAGTAATGCGAGGCATCAGAGGCGAGCACCATCCACCCGGCTTCCGTCCTTACGCGAACGCATTGCAACCCTCGCGAATGCCCACCAATGCAGTGCACCGTGACCCCATCTATAATCTCGGCTTCTCCATCGTAGAACACGACGTTCCCTGAATAGAGACGCTTTACGACCTCGCAAATATGGCTAGCCGTGAAAGGTGCGCGCAGATGGTCGTGGCACATGCAGGGGCCTGTGGCGAAGGCCATCTCCGCCGATTGCATATGCAACTTCGCGTTCGGGAACATATGCAGCCCCCCCGCGTGATCATAATGAAGATGGGTCACGATAACCTCGGTTACCGCTTCCGGTGAAATGCCTAGGGGCCGCAGAGCCTCGCGAGGATCCATCGCAATGGGACGACCACGGGCGGCGGCCTCATCGGAGTCGTAGCCAGTATCGACCAGAATGACTTTGTTGCCGCGTTTGAGCACCCAAACGAAGTAATCCATCGCATGAGGCGCGCTGTGATTATCATCGATGATGAAACTATCTGCTCGCGTCCGCGCATTTCGATCCGCGTATTTCACGGCGTGGATTTCCCAATCGTTCATCGGATGACCTCGGAGTACTGGTGAACTACCTTGGTAGCGATCATATCAGCCACTGCCGTATCGAAGGCCTGAAAATGCGCGCTTTCCAGGTGGGCGGAGAACGCAGCGCTGTCATCATAAACCTCATAGAGAAAAACTGTATCGGGATTGCCGCCGAGGCAAACGTCAAACTGCTGGCATCCGGCTTCTTCACACAAAGAGGTCGAAGCGTTTTCGACCATCAGCGGCAAAAAGGTGTCTCTCGTACCGGGCTTGAGAGTGAAGGTGACAGTAACCACAAACATCAGACGGAAAATCCTTTCAGACGTGAGAAAGCGCGCTTCGCAACGGGCAGTTGGCTGAGGATCAGGCCAATGTTGAGCACCAGCAGAATGGCCGCACCCGGGCGTGAAAAGAAGACCGAAAGATCCCCGTCCGACAAGAACAGCGACCGGCGGAAGGTTTCGTCAAACAGGCTGCCCAGAATAACCCCGATAACCAATGGCGCGATTGGGTATTTCATCAGGTTCATGAAATAGGCAACGGCGCCGACGCCAAGCATCAGGTAAAGATCATTGATGCCACCACCGACGCTGAAAGACCCAATTGTTGTTAGAACCATCACAACCGGCAAGAAGATAGTCTGCGGGATGGCGAGTATTCTGATGAAAACCCGAGCAGTGAACAGGCCCATCAGGAACATTGTTAGGGAGGCCAAAACAAGTATTGCAACCACGCGCAGAATGATCTCGGGGTCTATCGTCGGACCTGGGATCACGTTGTTGATCTTGAAAGCCCCCATCAAAGCCGCGGCGGGTGGTGAACCGGGAATGCCCAACACCAAAAGCGGGATTAGTGCGCCCCCAATGCAGGCGTTGTTTGCCGTTTCAGAGCACAGCAGACCTTCCAATGACCCTTTTCCAAACTTATCGCCCTCAGCAGATACGGTCTTACCGACACCGTAGCTGACCCAACCGGCGACATCTTCGCCGACGCCGGGAAGTGCTCCTACCCCTGTCCCGATCACCCCTGACCGGCCAATGGTGGGCAGGTAGCGTCGGATGGAGCGTAGATTCGGAAGGATGCGACCTTTCAGGGCCAGAGCTTTCCCGGCCTCAACGTGCCTTAAACCGTCGATGATTTGGGGAATGGCAAATGCCCCCATCAAAACCGGCACGACCTGAAACCCGCTCATCAAGTAAGACCAGCCGAAGGTATAGCGCGGTTCAGACAACAGAGGGTCAAGCCCCACCATGGACATCGCAAGGCCGATCAGACCGGCGATCCATCCCTTGATCACCAGGTCTTCGCTCATCAAAGTGCCAGAAAGCAGAATGCCGAACAGGGCAAGCAGTGCTTTCTCCGGGCTTGCGATGTTTTTTGAAACCAAAAGCAACGCCCAGACAAAGATCAAAAGCGTGATGGTCCCGATAACTGTACCAATGAAACTGGCCGTTGTGGTCAGCCCTAGTGCTTCGCCCCCTCGACCCGCTTTAGCCAGAGGGTATCCATCCATGGCCGTCGCCGCACTGGCCGCCGTGCCCGGAATGTTCAGCAGGATTGACGGATAAGAGCCACCGTAAATCGCGCCGACATAGGCCCCGAGCAAAGCGATCAGCGAATAGTCCAATGGGATCTTGTTGCCGAAGAAACCCGTCAGGATCGTCACTGCCAGCGTTGCGGTCAGGCCGGGCAATGCGCCAAACGTTATACCCAGGAACACGGATGCAATCAAATACAGATAGGTCAGCGGGTCTACTGCCAGGCCCACGAATGTGGTCCCAAATCCAGCCAGTTGCGAAAGGATAAAGTCCATCCGGTCAATCTTTCCATAGCGGACGAAGCGTCACGTAGTAGTGGTACTCGATTTGCTTGAAGATCAGCCCGCCGCGCGCGGGCACGTTCTGCCGGAAAACAAAGGCCATCGCACAAACGAGGATGAGCGGGGCAAGTATTGCCACCAACGGAACGAACCGCAAAACGTGTTCGGAAACCGCCTTGCTCAACACCAAAAGTGTAAGCGAGACCCATAGAGCCAGTGTAAACCAATCATCACTGAGTGCGTTCCAGTCCGCCTGCGCGGGGAAAACAGCAAACGCAAATAGCCCGGCAGAGACAACCGCGCTACAGGCCACCAAAGCACGCCGCGCATGACCCCCGTAGTAGCCGTAAGTCAAAGCTGTAATCAGCAACCCAGAACACAGAATGAAGTCCACTCTGGGAACCAGTCCGACGACATATGCAAGAAGGATCAGGCCTATTGTAGAAGCTCGATAGGCTTCCGACTTATCCCATCCGATGCCCAAAGCACTAAGCGCGTTTTGGGCACCACCTGAGCGGATTGAAATAGCAAGCAAAACGAAGGACAAGCCAAGCAATCCACCGAAGATGAACAGCGGTACAATTGCAGCCGAGTTGTACCAATCCGATCCACTTACACCTGCGCGGTTTTCGCCCCAAAGTGGAATGTCCGATGTCTTCCAAAGAAAAAAGACGGACACTGTTATAAGAACAATTGCTGCCCAAAAGTCGCGCGACCGCATGACCAGTGTTTCGTCAGGTTTGTCCATTGCCTGCCTCCTGAGGGAAAGGGCGCGATCAAGCGCGCCCCTTCAAAATTGATCGGATTAGGGCTGCTCGATACCCAGCGAGGCCGGATCCACTGTGGCAGCGCCAAGGTCTTGCAAGGTATAGGCAAAAGTAGCCTCGAGGTTCGCAAACAGTTCTTGAGCTTCTTCACCGTGTTGACCACCGACATCATAATTGTTTGCAGAGGCCCATTCGGCGACGGTGTCGGAGGCAATAGCTTGCTCGAAGGCATCACCAAGCGCGGCCTTTACATCGTCCCCGGCTGAACTGTGAACTGCAAACCCGATGGCCTGTTTGAGCGGCAAATACTGATCAAGACCGTCATAGATGCCAAAGGCAGAAGGCACTGTAGCCCCTGCAATCTGCGCATCTTCGGGCGTCAACATCGCGAGCGGTTTAAGTTGACCGCCTTCAATCAATGGAGCCTGTTCAGCCAGTGACGTCACAACCAACGCGACTTCGCCCGCTATCGCAGCTTCCTGACCGGGCGCTGAGCCTTTGTATGGAACAAACTTGAATTCTGCACCGGCCCCTTTTTCGATGGCCAGAAGATTCAAGTGGTGGATCGAACCCGCGCCGGAAGCCGCGGCTGGAATAGTGCCAGGAGCAGCTTTTGCAGCGTCAACCAATTCTTCCAGCGTATTGTAAGGGCTGTCCGCCGGGACCGAGATCAGATCAGGTGATCCACCAACAATGAACGGATACCAAAAATCAAATTTCTTATCCCAACCACCCTGCACAGCAGCGGTGACGTTCGACTCTGACAGACCAACCAATGTATAACCATCGTCTGGTTGGTTCATGACATAGACCATCCCGTTGGAGCCTGCGACACCACCTGTTTGATTGATCACATTGATCGAGACCGGAAGGTGTTTTTCCATCTCGGCCATGATCATTCGGTTGATCGTGTCCGTGCCGCCACCGGCCCCCCAGACCACAGCTGTAGTAATGTCACGATAGGGATAATCCTGCGCAATAGCTGCCCCTGTAATCCCGGTCGCCATCACGGCTGCGGCCGCCAACCGCCCTAGCTTTAGTTTCATTTCCAAGTCCTCCCAAACAACTTTGCGTTTATTATTGCATTTATTTGCGTATACATTAAAGAATGCGTTGTCAACGGACTGTAGTGAGAGCTGCAATCGCGCTATGAATGCGAAACGGGAAGGAAGCGGGCTAAGATGAAGAAAAATTATGATGTGGCAGTGTTCCAAGGGGACGGAATCGGCCCGGAAATCATGGCCCCTACGCTTGAAATTCTGCGCCAGCTTTCGCGCGGCAGTCCTTCCTACGAACTGGCGTTTACAGACGCACCAGCAGGCGCAGGCCACTACACCAAAACTGGAGAATCGTTTCCGGCTGGGTCACTCGAAACTGCACGCAACGCCGACGCGATTCTGCTGTCTGCAATGGGCTTGCCGGATGTTCGATACCCTGACGGAACCGAGATTTCACCGCAGATTGATTTGCGAAAGAAACTGGGACTTTTCGCTGGTGTGCGTCCTGTAAAAGTAAGCAGCGGACAAATTACCCCCTTGGCGCTGCCCCCCGGAAAAGAGATCGACTTTGTCTTGATACGCGAAAGCACAGAAGGACTGTTCTTCACCCAAGGCGCTGGCGAAGTTACGGAACACGAAGCACGTGAAACTCTGCTGATCACTCGTGAGGTGTCCGAAAAACTGTTCCGTTTCGCGTTTGAACTCGCCAAGAACCGCAAGGCATCCGGTCGCGGCCAAGGACGGGTTACATGTGTCGACAAAGCCAATGTTTTTAGGGCCTTTGCATTCTTCAGATCTATCTTTGACATGGAGGCCGCACGCCATCCCGATTTGAAAGCTGACCATGCCTATGTTGATGCCACCGCTCTATGGATGGTTCAAAAGCCTTGGGAATTTGACGTTTTGGTCACTGAGAACATGTTCGGAGACATCCTCTCAGACCTTGGTGCGGGTCTCATGGGTGGACTAGGACTGGCGCCATCAGCGGATATCGGGTTGAATCACGCTGTATTCCAACCCTGCCATGGTTCCGCCCCGGACATTGCGGGACAGGGTATTGCAAACCCTTTTGCGATGATCCTGTCCGCAGCAATGATGCTTGAATGGTTGGGGTTCACCCATGATCATCCAGACCTGTCCAGCGACGGCGAACGATTGCGTGAAGCCGTGGAAAAGGTGACGGCGAACGGACAGAACCTGACCCGTGACCTAGGTGGAACGGCCGGAACGAAGGGTGCCGCCGCATCGGTATTGGAAGCAATGCGGGCATGAATACTCAACAAGCCATCAGTGTCGCGTGTGTGGGTGCGGGGTATTTCAGCAGGTTCCACTACGAAAGCTGGTCCCGAATGCCCGGAGCGGTTCCGATTGCATCCTGCAACCGTGATATCAACAAGGCGAAAGAAACAGGACTGGCCGCTTACGATGATCTGTCAAGAATGTTGGAGGCGGAAAAACCAGATCTCGTGGACATCATCCTTCCACCTGTGGCGCAGGCCGAGGCAATCCGCTCGGCATTGCGGTTTGGTATCAAGTGGCTGATCTGCCAAAAGCCATTTTGCTTATCTCTGGATGAAGCTGAGAAGATTGTTTCAGAGGCTGAGGCGGTAGGTGCAACTATTGTCGTGCATGAGAATTTTCGCTTTCAGCCCTGGTATCGTGCGATCAAGGTGGCGATGACCGAGGGTCGAATTGGTACACCTCTCCAAGCTACTTTCCGGCTTCGGCCCGGCGACGGACAGGGACCACGAGCCTACCTAGACCGGCAGCCGTACTTTCAGGAAATGCCGCGTTTCCTGGTTCATGAAACAGCGGTTCACTGGGTAGACACGTTCCGGTTTCTATTCGATGCGCCAAGCGCCGTTTATGCGGACTTGCGCCAAATTAACCCCGTTATCGCGGGCGAGGATGCAGGTTTCATCCTGTTTGACCACCCAAACGGTTTGAATGCTCTGTTCGATGGCAACAGATGCCTTGACCACAGCGCCAAAAACCTGCGTCAGACCATGGGCGAAGCGCTCATCGAAGGAACGGAAGGATCACTGGTTCTTAATGGCGATGGTTCAGTAGAACTCCGCGGTTTTGGAAAACAGGAGCGACAGCAGATTCTACCTCCAAGCGATCATGATGGATTTGGAGGAGACTGCGTCCACGCCTTGCAAAGTCACGTCATTTCGGGCCTTCTACGGGGCACGCCGCTGGAAAACACGGCCCGAGAATATTTGGATGTGATCCGCATTGAAGAGAATATCTATCTCTCAGCTGCGGAAGGACGAAAAATCAACCTGGAGACCCCGTGAAGGATCAGGACGCAAAAACTCTTTCTAATACACAACGCGCTGTCAGGGATTTGCGACAGATGATCCTGTCCGGCGAACTTGCAGCCGGAACTGATCATCTGGAATCGGAACTCGCCGAAACCCTTGGCATGTCCCGCACCCCGATACGGGAAGCTGCGCTGATGTTGGAAAGTAAAGGGTTGCTTGAAATGCGGCCCCGAAAGGGCGTTCGGATACTGCCTGTTTCATCAGATGATATGCGCGAAATCTACGACATCCTAACGGAACTCGAGAGTCTCGCAGCACAGCGCGCTGCCGAAGCGGGCTACTGCGAAGATGAACTGGCGGTACTTGCCGGATCAATTGCAAAGATGGACCAAGCCATCGAAGCCGAAGACCTTGAAGCCTGGGCCGAGGCCGACGAGTTGTTTCACCAGGAGCTCGTTCGGTTAGGCGGCAACAAACGAGTCGAAGCGATTGTCGCCATGATGAGCGACCAGGTACGTCGCGCGCGCGCAACGACGTTGTTCATCAGGCCCCTGCCCGTTAAATCTAATGAAGATCACCGGGTTGTTTTTCAAGCGATCAGTGAAGGTCGTCCAGATGCCGCCCGTGAACGTCATCGAGAACACAGGCTGCAAGCACAGGCTATGCTTTGCGGGATACTCGAAAAGCATCGGCTCAATAGCCTCTGATCTTCTCGTATCCGGTCGTTAATCACCTAAAATAACTGCCTATTTTCGGCATTAAAGGCGCTCCGAATACTTGTCTTCAACGGCAGTCCGCAGGTGCGTCCGGCTGCAGCCCTAAGGTATATGCTGATCTTGTGGCGTATTGCACGCGCGACACCTGGGCAATGGTCGCAATTCATCAGGAATTGCTGGCGATGTGAGCTGTGGCGCGTATCCGCAGGAATTTGAAGCCTAATTTATTTGATCACGCGGGCTTTATCAGTGTTTCCAGATATTCTCGAGTATCGGCGTCCCACGAACTAGGATCTTCTCCATGGGCGACTACCGTGTGCAGTTCCATGAGTTTCCATACTTCGTCCTTAGTCGCTGCAACCACTTTGCCTGGGCAGGCCTCCATACCCTCGCAATCCTTGCAGGCATATGAGTATGCAGTGTTCATCGCTTTCTCCTCCGTGCGCTCGGAAAGTTGGTTAGAACTCAAGAAACGTCGGCAGACCGTCGTCGAGTTTTATCCATGGCTGCTGATGTGACACGAAGACGTGGGCCTTGGGTTTCGCAATCGATGGGTCGTCCAACGTTACAGCAGAAAACCAAGCGTCAGCGCTCCAGTCTTGGCCCTCAACTTCATTTAGGGCGGCATAGGTCAACGTCGTTCCACAGTCCCGACAAAACCCGCGACGAATACCCGGAGTTTTCTCCATGTGTTGGATTTCGCCTTTGATAACGGCGAAGTCTTCGGCGGCTACCTTAGCCCAAGTTGCAAAGGCGCCACCAAGGGCCATTTGGCATGAACGACAATGGCAATGTCCCGACCAGACAGGTGGTGTCGCGATCTGGTATCGAACAGCACCACAGTAACATCCACCTTGAAGTTTTTCCATCGTATCAAAATCTCCTGGCATGCGGCTAGGTTGACATGGGCACTAAAGTATCCGCTCCAATATTTTATAATAGAAGCGCAGATTACACTGTGAATAATGTCAAGAATGCCGATATCATGCGACTCAAATAGTCTGACTAAACAATAGAAAATCTACAGTATGGATTGGTTGCACCTTCCCCCGATGAACGCTTTGCGCGCTTTCTCAGCAGTTGCGGAAGCAGGGAGTTACACAGTGGCGGCTGAACGCTTGAACGTGACCCAAGCGGCTGTCAGCCAGCAGGTGAAATCGTTGGAAAGACATTTGGGTGTAGCTCTCGTTGCCAGACGTGGGCGCAGCATTGAATTGACAGAGCCAGGCATCATTCTTTCACGTGAACTGGGTATCGGCTTTGAAATTATCGGAAGGGGTGTCGAACGACTGGCGGAACATGCAGCACACCGTCCCGTTCAAGTGACCATGTCACCAGCATTCGCGGTGGAGTGGCTATTGCCGAGAATGGCAGAGTTTCAACAACAACATCCAGAGATCACTTTGATGCTGAACCCAACTTCTGAACTGGTTCAGATTAAGCCAGGTGGTATCGATGTCGCCATTCGGTATCACGATAGACGCATGCCAAGAAAAGAAGAGGATACTGTCCTTGTATCCGACATGGTCGTGATCGGAGCACCTTCACTGGTGGAAGGCCAAGATCTGCGTGACCCGGCCTCATTAACGAAGCTGCCCTGGTTGCAGGAACTAGGCACCAACGAGGCGGCCGACTGGCTCACCTATCATGGGGTCGTACCTCCCGAGCCATTGACCATAAATCACATGCCTGGGAACCTGATCATGACTGCGGTTCGCCGGGGTGACGGTATCACGTATTCTGCCCGAGCTTTTTTCGAGGACGATCTGTCATCTGGTCGGATGATTGAGTTGTTCTCTGAGCCACTCTTCGGCGTCTATTACATCCAGACTCAAGCAGAATTTCAGCGTCCCGAGGCTAAGGTGTTCGTCAACTGGCTTATATCTCAGTCGCAAGTCGTATCGAGACACAACTCTGGAAGCTGAGACGTATCTAATTCCCCCCCCTGCTCTGTTTGCTCAAGACCGTTGGTTTCGCCGTTTCTTAAGGCTGCTCTGTGGAGGAGCCGGCAGCGATCAGAGCCGCCATCCCTCCATCGATGAACTGCACGTTTTGAAAACCCATAGCAGCCAATACATTTGCCGCTGCCGCGCCTCGGTAGCTTGGAGTTCCGCCACAAGTGGTGAAAATTCGCCTTCCACGATCCTGTAACTCTTGAGATCTGTATTCACTTTCAAGGACTGCCATCCAAGCGACGGCTCGACCTGGAGCCGGAATGGCTCTGGGGCTGATACCTGTGGCCGCCGTTTCAGCGCTATCCCTCACGTCCACCACAAGTGCGTTGGGGTCTTCGATCAGTACTGCCAGCGCGTCAGTTGCTGAAATCGGATTTGCTTTGGATATTTCCTGAGCTTCCATTTGTGCGAGTGTTAAGACCATGTTGCCCCCCGACTGCAAATCTTACGCTATGCTACCATGCGGCTGATTTACCGCAAAACGGCATCCAAGCGATGCTTGGCAGTCTTCTGGTCGCCCAGACGGTTGCCATCAACGAAGTTAAACAAGTCCCGATCAACGGCAGAAGCGGGCCTCGCAAATGCCCCAGCCATTGCTGTTGATCCGAGATTACTCGGCGGCCAAAGCCTTCTGCCTGCAATAACACGACGCCTTTATCGGCACCTCGGCGCGGGCAGCGGCCTTGTCCAGTTGTAGCTTAATATGGGCGGCTTCGACCGTTTCACCGCGCCGGGTGAGACATTCGTGCAAACCATGCAGGCTCCAGACGTTGCCCGGATGCTGACAGGCCCGGCTAAGCGTTGCATCCAGGCCAAGGTCTGCACGGTAAACAGATTCGGCTTCCTCCATCTGGCCTTGTTCAAGAAGAAGAGCACCCAGCGCATGACGGGTGGGTTGCATCCAGCCCCAGGGCTCGTCGTATGGTAAGTTGTCGTCGATCTCGACTGACTTTCGCAGGTGGTCAAAGGCCGTTTCGTGCTCTCCTGTGTGATAGGCCAACTCACCCAGCATCATTTGCTCAGCGACCTTCAGAATGTCCCGGCATGTGTTGTTGAACAGCATTCGGGTCTCAGGAACTCTGGCCAGAGCATCATAGAACTTGGCTTTTTCACTCTCGGCTTCGGCGACCCTGTGTAGGTTGGCCAAGGCAACCGTCCTTGCATACCGCATCATGGCAATGGTCACGCTGTAAAGCTCTTCATCCTCTGGCAGATCCTGATTGAGAATATCCTGCCAGCGACCAAACCTGATCAGCACATGTTGCTTCATTGGAATGAAGCCTTCAAACCAGTCCGCCATCGGCTGAAGAGTGTCTGACGGCAAGGTGTCGATCAGCTCATCGGCAGCTTCGATTGCTGCCGATGGTTGCCCCAAGAACATCGCACCGTATATTTTAAAGTGATAGTTGTGGCACCGATAGACGGAATAGAAATTGTCAGGGCCTTCGCGCTTCAGATACTTGCGATCTGCCAATATGGCTTTGTGATTGCGCAGTACCACGTTCATATAGTCTCCGCACAACACGTCGATATGGGTCGGCATGTGCAACAAATGCCCGGCCTCGGGCACCAGCGTGCTGAGCACATCGCCCTGACGCAGTGCCCGTTCGGGGTGGGGCGACATTTCCATAAGGTGAATGTACATGTGCAATAGTCCTGCGTGCTCCCATGCTCCGGAAAGTGTATCGAACGCATTTTCGAGCACGGATATTGCCTCGAGCGTATCGGCCCCTTCGGCGGGCTTTCCGGTCGGCAAATCCCAAAGTTGCCAGGGTGTCCGGTTCATGAGCGACTCGGCCAGAATCGCAGACACGTCCAGGTCCTGATCGAATTCGGTGTGAACCTTTCGCATCGCATCAGCGAAGGCGTAATTCCACGGGCTGAAATCCTCAATATCCGACGAGGATGGATAACGCGCTGGAATGGCATCGATTAGCGCGCGTTCAACAGGCGTCAGCCGGTCCTTTAACGAGGCAGCAGCCTCGATTGACGCTTTCGCCAAGGCGATACAGTCAGGCTTCTCGTCTTCTTCGAATGTTTCCCAGGGCTTGTTGTAGTTCGGCCCAATACAATACGCGATGCCCCAGTGCGCCATTGCGCAATTTGGATCCGCAGCCACGGCATTCTGAAAGCATACAATCGCTTCTTCGTGGTTGTACGCGTAAGTCCAAGCCAAACCACGATCAAACCAAAGCTGGGCTTCGTCCGACGAGGTTGTGATCTTTCGGCTGTAGCGACCGAGATCATAGTATTCCATCACAATAACCCCCTAATTAAAGGGAGGAGTTTACCACAATGGGCTGTTTCTCGATACTGGCGACATCAAAGCCGACCAAAGGCATAGACCCGACTTATATGAGCCCCATTTGATCGAAGCACTCTTCTTGGCAACTGATCAACTTGTCGGCCGCGTGAGTGACGGGCGGTCCAATCCCTCCACAGTAGCCCGCCGACAAGACCACAATCACCGCTTGCACACCTAAGACGGGCATTTGAGAAAGCTGATGTCAGCAGTCAGATTGTTCTTTTCCGCCAACTAACACTTTTGGGACCTAGTAGCGTCGTGCGACAGCTTACGTTCAAAGTGGCGTTGAAAACCTGTAATTTGCGCTCATTGCGGGCGTCAAAAATACGGGGGACCCTATTCTTCTAGCGTGGCAACTGCATGGTCGTGAGAGGTATGCGGTCGATGCATGTTGAGAATGCGTTGAGCTTCATTCGATTGTCCCGAAATTGCCAGCGCATGCGCCAATGAAAACTCAATAATGTCGCGTTGCGCCCGGCTACCACCAAGGCGTTCGTGCTCAGACATGACACTTACGAATTTCTCAATCGCTTCATCCGCATTTCCATCCGCCAACGCACGGAATGCGCCTGCGACAGAAACAACGGTGGGGCCTGCGGGTCCCTTTGCGCCGTCAATGGTTGATTCCAGACGCTCTCTGTTTCCAGCCATCGCATGCGCAAGAGCAGCGTGAACATCCGCAAAAGCCAAGCCAGGTGAAGGAAAGAACTCAACAGCATAGTCGCTGAGTTGTTGCCAACGCTCCTGGGGAATTTGCTCGCCAGCCAAAAAGGCGCGGTGAACAATTGCCACACTATCAGTCAGAACGTTCAGTGGTGGCGCAGGAGGTCGGTCGGGGGAAACATAATCATCGAACAGCTTCCACATACCCGCCACATCGCCGCTCTCAAGCGCCCACAGAGCGACGTGCCAACTGAGATGGCAGTGCAGATACGCTGTGGAGGGATAGTCTTGCCAAAACTCGCGCAGATAAGCGTAGCCAGCGTCCGTCTCACCGTTCTCATAGTAGAGATGGGCCCTGACATGTGCAGTGTGTGCGCTGTCTGGCTTCAACTCAAGTGCGCACTCGATGTTTTCCGCGGCCGGGCCAATCTGTCCGGCCTCCATCTGGGCAAATGCATGCTGACAGAGAAACCACCAGTCGTCGCCATAGTGTGGCTTTAACATGGTCGTGTACGCAAGCTGCTCCGCCTCGCGTCCAGCCTGACCTGAAAACCCTATTAAGCCAAATACGCTGGTACAGGTCTGAGCAAGCAAAATATCTCGTGGATGGTCAGCGACGTGATCCCGGATGCGCCTGTAAGCCTGCGGTGCACGCCCCTCAATGAGGTCGCTGATAATGTCGATCTGGGCGGCTTCGCGCGAGCTGACGCCATGCGACAGTTCCTTTGCGACGGCTATTTCACGCTTTGCATCTTGTCCACGCCCGACGGTAACAAGGTATCGCGCAAGCCCAACATGGGGCATGGCAAAACTATCATCTGCCTGCATTGCAGAACGGTAAGCTTCTTCAACATCATCAAAAGCACCCAGAAAACGGTCGATGCCTTCAACGTAGGCGTCTCGCGCAGCTTGTGATGTGGTCGTTAGCGGGCTTCCGTACCGATCTTCAAGCATCCAAACCTTCCACTATCTGTACCAAACCTGTCCGTCAGTGAGCTATATGAGCATGCCTAGCCATAAACGAGTCAAAGGAAATCGACGTTGCGAGGCGCCCTGATTTCAGCATCCGTTTCTTTCAGAAGTCTCATGAAATCATCGAAATGCCATTCAAACCATAGTTGCTTCATCAAATCCCAATTTCCTAAAATTGGACTCCGAAAGCAATTTTGGGGATTATTCCATACGGCCCGGCCCGCGTCCGGTTAGAGGAGAACGTAGGTATGACAACCCAAACTCGCCCGCTCATTGATACGGCTTGGTTGGCAGATAACCTGACTGACCCGAAACTACGCATCATTGATGTTCGCTGGAAGTTTAGGGAGGAAAACGGCAAAGGCTTGGCCTATGACGATAGGAGCGAGTTCCAAGCCGAGCACATTCCCGGCGCCGTGTATGTAGGCATGTCGACGGAGCTTGCAGACAGCAATCAGAACGTTCCCGATATGATGCTCGGGCCAGAGGATTTTGGGAAAAAGATGCGCGAGTTGGGTGTTTCCAACGACAGTCATGTCTTGGTCTACGATGATTCCGGGCTTCCGTTGGCTTCAGCGCGTCTTTGGTGGGCACTTTCGCACTATGGCCATAAAAACGCGCAGGTCTTGGACGGCGGCTTGCAGCAATGGAAACTCGAAGGTCGACCCACTGAAACTGGCGATCCATCCGTTGAGCCTGGCGACTTCGCTCCCAAGGTGCAGAGCAATTGGATTGCCAGCAAAACTGACGTTCTGGACGCGATAGGAATGCCTGAGGTCAGAGTTGTGGACTTTCTGCCAAACGACCTCTTCCGAGGCGACGGTGTTCACACATGGGGAGGTCGCTCGGGACATATCCCCGGTGCAGTTAACATACCGGCGATATCGAACATCGATCCGGATTTGGCACACACACCCATTGCTGAGCGGGCAGCGAAACTAAAGGAACGAGGCTCATTCAGGTTGGCGGATCGCCTCCGCCTCCTTCAGCACTATCAGGACAAGGGAATTCAAACCGACGACGAGGTTATCGCGTATTGCGGTCGCGGTATTGCCGCCTCTTGCGGTCTCCTTGCGCTTCGCCACATGGGGTTCGACAAGTCGCGCCTCTATGATGGTTCCTGGGCTGAATGGAGCGCCGATGAGAGCCTGCCGGTTGAAACCTCGTGAGACTACGATTTTGGGTCACTTTGGGTGATCCAATTATTGACGCGTTGCTAGGAGGATATTTTTGATGACGGACAATTTCCGGCTGACCAAAGAAGCTGCGCAGAAGTACAACAACCATAGTGTGCCTGCGATGTTCGGCCCATTGGCTGAAGCAACAATGCAGAAGGTTCAGCTTCGAAGCGGCACTTGTGTTATCGACATTGCATGCGGCACCGGGGCTTTGACGCGAGAGATTGCAAGGAAACTGACGGGCGAAGGCCGGGTTGTTGGCGTAGATCTGAACGAAACCATGATTGAGGTCGCGCAGTCCAATCAGCTGGATTGTCGTCATGTGCTCGAGTGGTATGCAGCAGATGTAACCGAGTTACCTTTCGGAGACGCTACGTTTGACTATGCCTTCATACAACAGGGGCTTCAGTTCTTCCCCGACAAATCCGCCGCGTTGAAAGAAGTTCATAGGATCTTGCGCAATGACGGTCAGCTGTTTTTGACATGTTGGCGCGCTGTGTCGCCCTTCAATGGAGCACTTGCAAAAGCTCTCGAACAGCATGTTGGAACAGATGCCGCAATCAAGGCCAGAGCGCCTTTTTCGTTTCGAGATGGGGACCTCATTTCGAACTTGTTGGTCGATGCAGGCTTTAAGATAGCTCGTCACGAGCCATTGGTACTAGAGCGAAGATTTATTGACCTTCGTGCGCAAATCATGGCGCTGCCAATCGAAACTGATCTTAGGGATGCAGGTGATGACGTCACCAACAAGGTCGTGGAAGAGGTTGCAGACGTTTTGTCTAGATATGACAATGAAGGCGTATTGCACGTACCGCAAGAAGCGCACCTTTTTGTCGCCGCGGCATAGGTCAACGACCACTGGCTCAGTTCTCAATTACGATCTTTGCCATAGTCGAATGACAATGCGGCATTAGTGGCTGCCGAGCGTGGCTCCGCGTTGACGGTTGAGTGTGCATCAAACTATACTTTTGCCATGGCCAGCGGAAAATACATCGACGATTTGTCGGTTGGCGAAACTTTCGAAACCGGTGGCGTTACGCTGACCGAGGGAGCGATTGTTGACTTCGCACTGGTTCATGACCCGCAGCCCTTCCACGTTAACAAAGTGGCTGCCGCAGAGTCGATTTTCGGCGGCCTCATCGCCAGTGGATTTCAAACAATAGCGCTTACTTTCAGGTTGTTCCGCGACACTGGTGTACTTACCGGCACCAATCTGGGTGGACATGGTATGGACGAGGTACGGTGGCTGGCTCCGGTGTATTCCGGTGACACGATCAGCGTGCGCGTCACGGTTGAGGCAATTACACCATCACGTTCGAAGCCAGACCGGGGAACGGTCAAATTCCGATACCAGACATTTAACCAGAACGATGTTGAAGTTCTTAACCTGGTCATGCACCACGTGATGGCATGTCGGAGTTAAGGCGGTTTGCAGCGACTTGGGCGCGGCGATCAATTCGACCTCCCTTTGTCATCTTCAAAAGTATCCTTGGGCTCGCCACATAAGGCTTCTATTCGCAATTGCGGTCGTGGCGTACATGCAAACTAGCTTGTTCGCGTGTTCTCAATCCTTTTTTGCCTAAATAACTACTTGTAGATTGCCGCATAGCGAGGTGCGAAGAACTTAACGAAGGCTCTAACCTCTGGCCGACGATAGGCTTCCGGCGAAATGAGCATTAGGTGCGGCACCGCAAGTTCGGGGATTTCGTCGAAACATCGGATAAAAGACATGTCTGTTTCCACCAGCTTGACATTGCTGATCCCAAGGCCTTGCCCTGACCTGATCGCCGCATGCATTAGCTCCAGTTCAGTGAAAGACATGACGATCTGGTCCGGCTCCACGTGATTGGTCAACCATTCGTGGAATACATTTGGTACATCGTCCCGCTGAAAGGTAACAAACTGATGCCCGGCCAGATCATTCGTTGACCCCGGTAAGCCAAATTTGTCCGCGTAATTTCTGCTGCCGAACAAAGACCAGCGGGCCGTGCTGATCTTACGACAGATCAGGTCAGGATCAGGTTCAGTTCTTGCAAGGCGCAAAGCAATGTCGGCCTCGCCCGCCATCAGGTCCAGCGCCCGAACGCTGGACAAAAACTCGAATGCGACATCCTGATTGTCGGCGGAAAACTCGTTTACGATTTCAATCATGCGTGCAGAGAAGTTTGCTGAGTAAGCGGTGATACGGATGGGTTGTGTCGACGTCAATTCTTTCGCGCAATCGGCAAATTCAAGGACTGAAGTCTCGATTGCTTCGGCGAGGGGAACGAGGCGAAGGGCTTCTGGGGTTGGTTTGAACCCGTGCGTACCGCGCTCAAAAAGCGTCAAGCCTGTTTCTCTTTCGAGAACATCAATGCGTCGGGCAACCGTTGGTTGGGAGACCTTTAGCTTTCTAGAGGCCGCAAGCGTCGACCCTTCTCTGAAGACAGAGAGGAACACACGAATATCCGACCAATTTCGGAACCCGTTCTTCATTTTTGTAGAACAGCACAATTTTGTGCCGGATACCAGAAAAACGGGAGAACAGTTACTGTTGTTGCGACAGCGCAATTAACTCGGAAAGGACCATGAGATGGCTTCCCATACAATGTCACCCAGCCTCTGGGCCGTATTTGGTGGACTGTTCGGTTGGACCAAAAGAGCCTTCCCCGAAACCCGGAAGCTGCGGCCTACAGCCAACGATCTTCACGCGGAACGCGACTATATTAATGACGTGATCTGGAGTAATCCCGATGCGTTTTCGAGTGAGCTTGACGTGCATAACATGATGAACCTGTATCCAGGAAAGTTCTGACAACACTTGGTGACAATCGGCCGAATAAGGCGATTAGATCGCACCAAAATGCAGCTGCAAGCTGGAAGTGACAGCCACGCACCTGTGTTGTCGCCATAGAGTAAGTAGCAACACGAGACCTTCTGTCATCACACCTATCGCTGCGGTCGTTCGAACGTCTGATCAATGCCTGCACGTCTGGCACTTCCTTGGGGCATCACCGACGACAATTAAGTATGGACAAAAGATTTGCAGCACCAATTGGGGCGACTGTGACACCAATGGGGGTCTCTTCAACCGCGACTTTCATGAAGCCCGCGAAAGAACCTAGGCCGACTTACTTCGCTCAATCACCCCTTTTTGCGCACCACGACGATAAATTGGGTCAAGGAAAAAAAGAAGCGGACAAAGCAGGAATTCGAAGACTGGTCTCGCGACCCACAAGTCAACTATGGTCGGAGTTCATCTTGCGATAGTCAGAGGGCGCCAGTCCCGTCAACTTCCTAAATGCACGGCTGAAATTGTTTGCGGTTTCATATCCTAGCATGGAGGAGATACTGGAGACTGCCTCGCGCGTATCCGTTAGGAGTTCCTCGGCCCTTGCTACCCTAACATCGTTGACGATTTCGCGAAAACGAACCCCTTCGCTTGCTAACTTCCGTTGTAGTGTGCGAACGCCAAGATCGAGCGAACGCGCGGTGGCATCAATCGACATTTCCTCCCGATGAATTTGTTGCCAAACCACCTCTTCGACTTGTCCTCGAAGTGTTTGGGGGGGGCCGCCCAATCGTTCACGAGAAATATCTCCGACAGTTGTCGAGCCGCCGCTAAGTTTTTTGGGCGTGGCTTCGGCTCGCAAAGTCGATGCATCAAACTCAACCCCAAGCCGGGTGGCGTTCCAGATTACAGGACAAGCGTAGGTGTCTTCTGCCTCGACAAATCCAGGAACCTTCGGGAAGTCCAAGAGCACGGCCGATGGCTTCCAGTCGTTTCCTAAATACGCGCGGAATATGCTCAGAAAAACCCCAACGGCCGAGAAACCGATGTCCGGATACGCGAAATGCGAGCGAAGTCCAAAACGATAACAGTAACGCGCGCTAGTGCCCGAAGTTTCAAGCCACGCGCGATCCGCGGACGAATGAAATGGCATGACGGCAGAAGCTCGTATTAGCGCTGCCCCCAGCATTGGAGCAGAAAGAACGTAGCTCCCCCAGGCGCCGTAATCAGCGACGGTGAGATACGGTGACCACAACAATCCGATGTTTTGTTGTCCCGCGGATCGTGCGGCTTCGTGCACAAAGGTCGCCAAGGCATGCTCCGAGATGTAACCGCCTCTTTCCTCAATGAAGTGAACAGGAAGATCGGCCGAGTCAAAAGCACGCAACAGGCGCCTTTCCCCTGCGGCCTCAAGCACAAACTGGGGCATCGCGCCCAAGGCCTTGGCCGAAATCATCGGTGGTAGGTTCAATCCGTCAACCCGCTTGTTCGCCCGCGTGTCGTGAAATGATACGCATCGGCTGAACGGATGTGCAAGCTTTCCCTAAACAGCAGGGAGCATTGCAATATGAAAATACTTCGGCCATTACACGGCGGTTTTTCGATGCATTTTTTGGGAATGGTGCTCGGCGCAGGGATTTCTGCTTCACCAGTTTTCTCCCAGTCCTTCAACGACACGGGCGACATCCTTGCACGATCAGCCGAGGTCGAGGACATCGAGTACAAGATCATGGTGCAGCGCGCCACTCAGACGGCCATCTGGGGAATGCCCGCCGCTGGTATGATCGATTTTCTGAAGGGTATTCGCCGCGACCTCGGTGGCGACTACAACGACATCATTTATCTCAACAAGCCGTTCGATTCCAAACATGGGTTTCTTACGGCTAACGATGTTACGGCCTATGCTTGGGCTTCAATGACCTCCGAACCCGGTCCCCTTGTCATTGAAGTGCCCGCAGCTACCGACAAGGTGAACTACTTCGGTACAATCGTGAATGCTTGGGATGTTCCTATCGTGGACGTTGGTCCCGATGGTTTCGATGAAGGTGCCGGCGGCAAGTACCTCATGCTACCCCCAGGCTACGAAGGGGATATGTCCCTAGAGGAATTAACTGAGGCGGGATACCTTCCCTTTGAAACAGATACCTACGAGTATGGTTTTTCGTTCCGGCCAAAACTGACGAATGGCGGAACGGACGCCGATGCGGCCGACTACGCTCAGACAATAAAGGTCTACTATTTGTCTGAGGCCGACAATCCACCGCCAAACAACTATTTCGAAGCGTCCGAAGTCCCGTACGACTCGCTTCCTTACTACAACGAGACCTTCTTTCAGGACTTGAACGATTACGTTCAAAACAACCCGATACGTCCACAAGACAAGGTTATGGTAAATTTTTTGAAAGATCTCGGGATCGAAAAGGGAAAGCCTTTCGAGCCAAGTGAACTTCAGATGCAGGCAATGAACGAGGGCTTGCTGCTCGCATATGCCTCGATGCAGAATTACTTTGTGACGCCTGGGAAAGCCATGATCCCACTTTGGGTCGACGATAGCGGCGAGATGAGGAGCCAGTGGCTGATTTGGGAATTCGCCGAAGGTCAACCGGAGGCTGGTTTCCCGTATGAGACAGAGACCGAAGTCCTTGTGGATGCGCGTGCGGGCGGCAGTTATTTCTGGATTACATACCTGCCGAAACAACTGGGCGGAGGTACATTTTATCTGACAGGTCTGCGCGACAGCGACGGAGAAATGTACGATCACAATCAGACCTATAGACTGAACGTCCCAGCGGACACACCTGCCGACGATTTTTGGTCCGTGATTGTTTATTCGATGGAGACCAAGAGCTTCATTCGGAACGTTGATCCTGTCGGTTTGTCCGAGCGCGACACTGATGCGATGCAGGCTAATGAAGACGGCTCCTACGACATTTATTTTGGCCCAGAGGCTCCGGACGGAAAGGAAAGCAACTGGATACCAACCACAGAGCCGTACTTCCTGTTATTCCGCCTTTACGGGCCGCAAGACGGTTGGTTGGAAAGTGGCTGGATGTTGGGAGATCTCGAAAAAGTAAACTGACCACAAAACCAAAAAAACCAATGGAGGTAATAGTGAAAGCAAAGTCAGTTGCCTTGCTGTTCGCACTAGTAGTCGGATCGCAATCTACAGCCCAAGAGTTCAAAGCCGACGTGCCTGACAATATTCTAACTCCAGACCGAGTCGAGACCCAGACGCTTGGTGATCTTGAATTCTTCGATGGTATGCCATCGCCCGAGACGGTGGAGAAGGTCTTCGATAACCTTGATCTGATTAGGGCTACGACGGCGTTCTTAGATGGTATGAAAATCGCTTCGCTTCGGGCTATGTTTCAGGGGTACGAGGACTTAGGCGTCAATCCTAATGACGTCGTGATTGCAGAAGACCTGCTGGACGCGCGATCCATCTGGCTGACGCCCAATACCACCACAATCTACATTGGTTCGAATGTCGATATCTCTGATGGCCCGATGGTGATTGAGGTTCCGGCAGGTCTGCTTGGGTTGCTGGATGATGCCGCATTTGACTACGTGACGGATATCGGGGCGCTCGGCGCGGATAAGGGAGAAGGCGGCAAATACCTACTCTTGCACAACGATGATGAAACGCCGGTGCCCGACGGGTTCTTCGAGCTTCGCACCAAGACAAACGAGCACTGGTTGTTGCTGAGACGCTCACCGGACGCAGACGGAGATACAGCTGGGCCCGTTGCCGAGATCAAGGCGGGTCTGAATGTATATCCGCTTAGTGAAGCAGATAATCCACCCGCGGAAACTTTCCTGAATATCTCAGGCGTCCAACACAACACCGTTCACGCGAACAACGAAGACTTTTTTGAAGAGATCCACGTCGCGCTCGAAAACAATCCAATTGGTGCGTTCAGTCCGGAAATTGTAGGAACGTTTGCTTCCATAGGGATCAGGAAGGGCGAGCCCTTCGAACCCGAAGCCCGTATGCAGGCCATTTTCAAGGAGGCAGCAGCGATAGCAAACGCCACGGCGCGAGCGATTACGTATGCCTCGCGCGATCCGGGAGTTTTCTTTTATGAAGACCGGCAATGGAACTCACCGTTTCAACGTCAGAGCTATCTGTTTCTTGAGGACGGTGCACGCATACTCGATGACCGTTCATACTTTTTCTATATGGCGACGGGCATAACGCCTGCGATGACCTCG
Source organism: Ruegeria faecimaris (assembly GCF_900182615.1). Taxonomy (GTDB): domain Bacteria; phylum Pseudomonadota; class Alphaproteobacteria; order Rhodobacterales; family Rhodobacteraceae; genus Ruegeria; species Ruegeria faecimaris. The sequence continues at coordinate 51,558 of NZ_FXTE01000015.1, forward strand.
CCACCGGTCGGTACGGGGTCTGTCTATGCGATGACGGCGCGAGACAACAACGGACAGTACCTGGATGGCTCAAAAACCTACAAGGTAACTCTCCCGGCACCCGTTCCCGCGAAAAACTTTGCGTCGTTTATGTTGTATAGCGGACAGACACGGTCGATCCTTGAAACTGACCTGGAATCCGGTGGTATCGACTCTAATCGACCGGGGATAAAGCCGAATGAGGATGGGAGTACCAGCATCTATTTTGGCCCGGAAGCCCCAGAAGGTTGGGAGAACAACTGGACGCAAACCATGCCCGGGCAAAGCTTCAACGTGATGATGCGCCTCTACGGACCGCTCGAGCCTTGGTTCGACAAGACCTGGCGTCCTGGTGATCTGGAACTGGTAGAATAAAGCGACAGCCGCGACTATCGGGCGACGCTACTTTTTGGCGTCGTCTTGCATTTTCTTCGGTGTCGGTTTTGGGCTCAAAGCGGTCGTCGGCGGCGGCGTGTCAGAATGGCGGTCTGGACAGTCTTACGAGGGAGCGTGGTGTGGGGAATGGACTTCTACCGCGGATCTGGACGTACTAGGCAACGCAAGGAGCGTGCCAACGGATCGAAGGCAAATGTTGTGATAGCACGACATGCTTCACGCCTGTCCTAAGCGGCGCTAGTCTCCCGTCATAGCAACGCTGAAAGGAGCCGCCCAATGTCCCTCTTCTCTAAAATCTTCGGTGGTGGTGAAAAGTCGGAGCCGGAGCCAGTCTCTTACAGAGGGTTCGAAATCTTTCCGGACCTGATGCCCGAAGGTGGCAAGTACCGCCTTCTAGCCCGTATCGAAAAGACCATCGGCGGAAATCGCAAGACCCATACAGTGATCCGGGCGGATGTTTTTGAGACCCGGGATCAGGGCGAAAGCTTCAGCATCGCAAAGGCGAAACAGGTGATCGACGAGCAGGGCAACCGCATTTTCGATTAAGCAAACAGACAGCCTAATTTATGCGATGCAATCGACGGATGGTTCCGCAAATTAGACATCCGCCCCGATCTGGCGAAAGAACGCTAAGCAAGCCAAGCAGTCATTGGAAGTCTTAGATGCCCGATACATGCAGCTGCAATCTGGGTCCCAATTTCGTCTATTTTACAGCATGTGCTACCCTGTTGCATTTATCGTATGCAATTGAGGGCTGAAGATATGTGGAACATGGAACAGTTTGTAGCGGACTGCCGGACCGCAGTAGATCAGGACGCGTCTCACAAATCGGTGGCTGAGGTGGTGGACCGGGCGATGCGCGATCCCGCGGGCGTGACGCAAGCCTTGGGAGAGCCGACCGAAAGCGGTATCTTTCCCATTTACAAGTCAGGTGATCTGACAATCGTCAACGTCGTATGGAAGCCAGGAATGACCATAATGCCCCACAATCACGAAATGTGGGCCGTGATCGGTATTTATGGTGGCCGAGAAGATAACATTTTTTGGCGGCGCGTAGCAGATGACCCTAACGGACGCATTGAAGCGGCGGGGGCTCGAGCATTGTCGACGGGTGAATATGCTCCGCTTGGTAAGGACCTCATTCACTCGGTTACAAACCCTATCCCCAAGTTGACCGGAGCAATCCACGTATACGGCGGGGATTTTTTTGAAGCTGAGCGAAGCGAATGGGATCCTGAAAACCTGACGGAACATGCCTATGACATGTCGAAGGTTCGCGCGTTATTCGAGGACTAGTTTGCAGTTTGACAATCTGCGCTGGCAATGCCTTAGGCATGTTCCGTCTATACGTCAGGCTTCGCTGATAGCCGATTACTATCTCGTTGAATTGACACGGGGTGATGATCTCGGATTATGGACAGATGAGCAAATTACAACGCCCCCCGAAGCCTCGGCCACGCCCATTTCTTCCTAATCCGGACCGCTACGAGCAAATGGTCTATCGCCGTTGTGGGCAGTCTGGCATAAAGCTACCCGCGATAAGCCTTGGGCTATGGCACAACTTTGGTGGGGATACCCCGCACCAGACAAAGCGCGATCTCTGCCGCACTGCTTTTGACTTGGGTGTAACGCACTTTGATTTAGCAAATAACTATGGCCCACCACCGGGATCGGCGGAAGAAGCATTCGGTGAAATTTTAAAAACTGATTTCGCAGGCTATCGGGACGAACTCATCATATCTACCAAGGCAGGGTATGATATGTGGCCGGGCCCCTATGGGGAGTGGGGATCACGAAAGTATCTTGTGGCCTCTTGTGATCAGTCGCTCAAGCGGATGGGGTTAGAATACGCAGATATCTTTTATTCCCACCGTTACGATCCAGATACCCCTCTGGAAGAAACTATGGGGGCCTTAGACTATATAGTGCGCTCTGGGCGCGCACTTTACGTCGGAGTTTCAAGCTACAACTCGCAACGAACGCGCGAAGCGCTGGCCATCTTGAAAGACCTTGGCACGCCGTGCCTGATTCATCAGCCGTCGTATAACCTACTCAACCGTTGGGTTGAGCGGGACGGGCTGTTGGATACGCTTGACGAATTGAACGTGGGATCGATTGCGTTCACGCCACTTGCCCAGGGTATTTTGACATCGAAGTATCTGAACGGCATTCCCGAAGACAGTCGTGCGACCCAAGGCAAGTCTTTATTGGACGGCATGATCAACGAACGTTCATTGACGAGTGTCAGGGCTCTAAACGACATAGCGGCGTCACGCGGTCAATCATTAGCTCAGATGGCGCTTGCTTGGGTGCTGAGAGGTGACCGGATTACGACAGCCCTTGTTGGCGCTTCGCGACCTGAGCAGATCGTGGATTGCGTAGGCGCGGTCCAGAATTTGGAATTTACCGAAGCGGAACTCGCTAAGATTGACGAGGTAAGCTCGGAAGAGGAAATCAATCTCTGGGCGCGATCCTCGGAAATTGAGTAAGATTGTTGACCACTGATTTTTGGTGCTAGCAGGTTCTTCTGCTTAATCGCATGGCGTTTCTGCTTTGGGCTCGAAGCAGACGTTCGGTTAATTCCGCTGAATGTCCGCCTTGCGGACCAAGCCGCCCTCAGATGGTATCGCTTGCATGTCTGCGTTACATTGGAACGGTCGTCGCCTAGAACAGCTTGCAATTCTATCGCGACGGAAACCCGAATAGTGGATGTCCATGTCCGACACAATCCTAGCTGCTGAACCAACTATCCGCATTATTGCCTTCCTATCCGTCCTGGCGGCGATGGCACTTTGGGAAGTGGCCGCACCCCGGCGAAGTCGGGATATTCCGCGCGTTATCCGATGGACAAACAACCTTGCGCTCGTGGTGCTCGACACCGCCATCCTGCGGCTGACCTTTCCAATCCTCGCAGTTGGTCTCGCAGCCATGGCCGAGGATCGCGGATGGGGGCTCTTCAATAACATCGAGGCGCCGGTTTGGGTTGCCATCGTGGTCTCCATGCTGCTTCTAGATCTCGCTATTTATCTTCAGCATGTGATGTTCCACGCCGTACCGGGGCTTTGGCGTCTGCACCGGATGCATCACGCCGACCTTGATTTTGACGCGACTACTGGCTTGCGTTTCCATCCGGTAGAAATCCTCATCTCGATGGGGATCAAGCTAGCGGTCGTAGCAACCTTGGGGCCGCCCGCTGTCGCCGTGCTCCTTTTCGAGGTGACCCTGAACGCTACCGCGCTCTTCAATCACGCAAACATTGAATTGCCGCGTCCGGTGGATCGAATTCTCAGATGGATCGTCGTCACTCCAGACATGCACCGAGTCCACCATTCAGTCGATCCAAGCGAGACCAACTCGAACTTTGGCTTTAATCTACCGTGGTGGGACCGACTTCTAGGCACTTACGTTGCGCAACCCAAGAAGGGGCACAAAAGCATGGAAATCGGCATCAAGCAGTTTCGCACACGCCGAGACCTCTGGCTCGACCGAATGCTGATTCAGCCGCTGCGCGGCCCGGCGAGCGGAGGTGCCCTCGACGCCGCGAGCCAACAGATGCGATCTTCATCTGTCTCGTCCGGGCAAACCAAGCTTGGCAATGACCAAATAGACCAATAGCGCTGAACCAAAGACTGCTTTGCCGCGCTTGAGTGTTATGCGCAAGGCTTTAAGCGTCGGCAGAAAAGTCCGCAAAGTGGACATACATCGCGATATTGCAAATGACCGCGTGGAGCCCATACCTGTGTAGTTTGCCCTCCGCAGCGAATGTCAGCTTGTCCCAGCTGTTCTATGCTCATGCGCTGCTTCCTCGTGCCGTTCCTCAAGAGCCTGACGAATGATCTGGTACGAAGATGACAAGAAGAGGCTTGCCATGATCGCAGCAACTATTAGGTCAGGCCAACCTGTTGCCGTGCCCCAGACGCCTAACGCGGCAATCATAACAGCTACGTTGCCGATGGCGTCGTTCCGCGAGCATAACCAGACTGATCGCACGTTGGCGTCTCCATCCTTGTAGCTAACAAGCAAGAATATGGCTCAAGTTCACTCGAGCGCTCGGCAATGGACCTCGCGATCAACGTCGTGGTGAGGTCCATAGCAACCTTCTAAGCCGTGGCCATGCCAATTGCCTTGATGGTGCCTGCCCATGCACCCTGACAATGCAATCACTATGACCAAGAATGCCGCTCTGCGCGGGTGCTTGATCCAACAGTTCTGTTCCATGTGCAAACCAACCTAGTAACAATCCGGCTACCTTTGCTTTGACGCAGGTCAACACCCCATTGCGGCAGCTTCCAAATAGCGGCAGTTAGTCTATCGTGAACAGCTCCTGTCTTTCAGCAACACCGCGCAATCTGTATTGCCCCAGGGAAACAAGACTTGGAATGGAGCCCGCCAAGTCACCCGCCACCTTGTCGGAAATAACAATGTTCTGATCAAGCGCACTGCACATACCTAAAATGCGCGAAGTTGTATTTACCGCTGGGCCGACCACTGTGAAATCTAAGCGAGACCTACCGCCAATATTGCCGTAAAGAACATCGCCTGCGTGCAACGAAAGAGTGAAGCCGGTCGTTGGCAAACCATCCGCTTGTCGTCGTTGGTTGAGTTCCTCAAAGGTATCTCGCAACTCCGCTGCCGCGTGAATTGCGAGCCGGCGCGCGTCCGGAACTTGATTGATATCGAAGATGGCAAGCATACCGTCTCCCATGAATTTCAGAACGTTACCGCCATTCCGTTCGACCACGTCAACAGCTTCTGCGAAGTAATCGTTTAGCAATTCTATGATTGAATCTCCCGGAAGCGCTTCTGATAATTTGGTAAATCCTTGCAAATCAAAATACCAAATCACCGCCGAAATCGTTTCGGATGAACCTCGTGTGATGTCCCCAGAAAGAACGCGCCTGCTGGCGTCTTTGCCCAAATAAGCGGCGGTTATGTCTTCAGCCATCAGCCTGTTTGCCCCACATTTTAGCGTCAGGCAAAGCGGAGATATCAGTTGACGCAAACCGTCAAGTTGCTGGCTCGTGAAGCCCCCGCTCACGTCGGTCGTCAATGAAATAATGGCACCTTCCTCGGCCTGCATTGGGTCAACAGGCATAGCGTTATCCTGTATAAGGAAGAACCGTTTAACAGCGAAGTAGTCTGTGGCACCGCGCTCGCGAAGTTCGTCGAAGATCGGAAAGTTGAGCGCGGGTTCTTCGACTGTCAGATCTTGTCTGATCTCTTCAACGTTGTTTGCCAAAAGATAATAAATTGGGCTTAGAACGTATTCCTCAGGCGCATCCGTTCTTCGGACAAAGTTCTCTCGCTCATGACCGCCATCCCTGTGCCAGCGAAAAGCGACAGTCCCAATCTCGGGATGATGAGCGCGAACAGTGATGTTTGCTCTTTGAAGCGGAATTCCTGCCGAAACAAGACGGTTGCAGAATGCTTCAAGCCAGAGCTCCACAGGCGCATTCTCTAAGCCCTGTTGAACCAGCCAATCTGCTATGTCCTGGATGGCGGCAGTCAGTTCCCAGTTTTGGACTAAAGGAGCTGCCATGATGTCCTCTTAATGAGCTATCTGAACAGTTGGCTCTTAGTCTAATTCACTTCAAGGACACATCAAATTCAATTCTCCCACTGCGCTTGCAGCCCTAAGGTATATGCTGATCTTGTGGCGTATTGCACGCGCGACACTTGGGCAATGGTCGCAATTCATCAGGAATTGCTGGCGATGTGAGCTGTGGCGCATACCGCAAGACTTTTGCGACTGAGCTCTGCGGGGTATCTGTGTGATCTGTCGGCGTTGAGGCAACCGAAATACTCAATCTTGCCACTCCAACCGATACAAGACGTGGTGACCGCGTAGACCTTTCAGAAGTCTGGGTTCAATTTCAGAGCAGCCTGATCAGATCATTTCAATCTTCGCCGTCGGATAAGCGCGGTATTTATTGAAGGTTTAGAGAGAGCTGGTTGGGCGCCCGTCGCCCAATAGCACAAGGCTGAGAATTCAATCAATGGATTACCCAATGGGCTTCTGTTGCCAAAAAATAGTGCAGACCGACTGCCTCCCATCGCAATACTATGCGAGCTGTTATGGCATTACACTGACCTGTTAAAAACTTGGGACCAGTGAAAATTCTCAGAATATTCAAAGGGTCTGCTTCGTATGGACTACAGTGAACTCACGACGAAGAGCCTCTAGTTGGAGGAGCAAGGGTGCCGACTAAGTTCGATGGAAGATTGCTCTCTTGGAGTACGGCGTTGGCAATATGTACAACAGCCGTACTCGTCATACTGCTCGGCGGTCAGGTCGTTGCGTTTGGTGGTATCGCGGCAGTCGGGGGTTATTCAGCTGGTTTTTTAGGGTCTGTCTTTTCTAGTCTTGTTTCTAACGCCAGAACGTTTGCGATGGTGCTGGTGAGCATACTGTTATGCACACTCTTCCCGCTTCAGTGGATCGCCTTTCTGTGTGGTTTTGTCTTGATTAGTTGGGCTGCTTTTGAAGGGTACAAGAACGGTGGTTTTGCGACAGTTCCTGCATTGAACGGATTGCTCTTGTACTTACTGATCCCACCCGACGAGCGTATTGCCGTTCATGTTTTGGTTTTTCTGGCCGCGGCAACAGTCGGTAGTTTGCTCAGCGCTTGGCTTAACTTGGCGGGTTCAGCAATACGATCTCCCATGACTTTCAAGGAAGCAATTTCTGTTTGGCTATTCTTAATTGTCGGCATGAGTCTAACGTCGTTTCTCGCTCACGTAATCGGAAACCAAAAATCCTATTGGCTTTCGTTGTTGTTCGTATTCCGCGTCTTGGCTCCACTTCAAAAAGTGCCTGATGCTGCATTGCGGTTTGGTGTTGGCGTGGCGCTTGGGTCTTTGGCAGCCCTATGTTTGGAGTTCAGCGGCTTGTCTCATCAAGGCCTATTGAACCTTGGGTTTGCTTCCGCTGTCATAGGCGTGCACAGAATAGGTGGTAACACGTTATGGACCGCGATGTTCTTTACTATTGCCACACTGTTGGTGACGGCCCCAACGCTTGAGTTTGCGGTCTTCCGAATAGAAGCGGCAGCAATGGTAGTCTTCGTAGTCGGAGGGCTATCATTCCTGATCAGTTGGTGTTGGGAACTGATCGAAAGTCGTTCCGAAAACTAAAACCGCAAATCTTCCCCCTTTTTTGATACCCCCAACATCTTCTTCGGAGAATGACCGCATGGCGGATGCGGGCAAATGGCCAAGAAGTCTTGTAGGTGCTCAAAGCTCTCCAGCGCGCCATATTCCAATCAGTTTTTTGATCTTAACCCTTGCTCTACTTCCGAGCCAGCGAAGCTTAGGCCCAGAATACTGAGAACATAGACTTCTGTTGCGACCTGTACGCAATACTGTGCAAAGTCAGCTTTCTGCGCATTTCTGTCATTGGGGCATCGATCAGCATCGGTCAAAGTGGGCTCGATGCGGCCATTCTCCGCGGCTTGCATGTTTGGCAGGTCCAGCCCAATCCGGACACTTAATCCAAGACTTTGCAATTCCGACTTGCGGACAAAACTGACCTTGGCGTCTACACCTTCGCTGACGCAGGATCCACCGCACTGGCAGCAACAGCTCTTCCCTTCAACAGGGAAAATCGCCAAAGCGGCCGTTCCACAACGGGCTTTGGAGCTCCTTGATCGCTCTTTGACCAGACGGCGCTCTGGCATGGAAACAAAGGGGCTTGGCTCAGCGCATAACCAAAGCTAGCGAATAGGCGTCAGGATCATGAAATTGGGCTTCTTCGCGCAAGCAGGGCGAAGACAGGCAACATTGTTACGATCCAGACCACGCTATAAATTGCGGATGGTATGGCATATTCGCTTAAACCATTGGTGTTAGGCAACAGCAAAGTGGCAATTGCGATTCCCAAAGCTCCGTTTTGAACGCCGGTCTCAATTGAAATCGTCTTCGCCTCGATGTCTGTGCATCCGAGCATCCCTGAACTCATGATGCCAATAAACGTGAGTGACGCACCTACAACAAAAAGTGCGGGTCCAAGCCTAAGGTAGTTATCCGCGACCACCACCCAGTTTGAAATGATAGCGCCTCCGATGACCATCGCAAAAAGTAGCATAGAGACCTTGCTAAAGATTGGTTCGACCGCAGCTACAATTCGCGGCGCCAAGGATCGCGCGATCACCCCGGCTAGGATCGGTGAAGCTGTTAAAAAAAACATTGCTAAAGCCGTCGAAGAAATGTCGATAGCGGGCGCAGTTGCTCCCATGAACATCTGCATCGAAAACCCCAGGATGAGCGGTACGGTAACGACACAAGTCAGACTGAAGACTGCTGTAAGAGTAACGGACAAAGCGACATCCCAATTCGAAAGCTTGGTCACGATGTTACTGATCACCCCGCCCGGACAGGCCGCTAAAATCATGATGCCAACGGCTGCCTCAGCGGAAATCCCAAAGATAAAAGTCACCATCAAAGCGATGCAAGGCAGCAAAATGATCTGGTTGAGAGCGCCGACGCAAAAGGCCCGTGGACGTCGTCCGATGCGTTGAAAGTCAGCCGCTGTGAGTCCGAGGCCAAGGCAGAACATGATGACAACAACTGCGAGCGGCAGCAGCACAGATATGAAAATTTCGCCCATCTACCATGACCTCTATGGCTGCATGCTTCCGCACGCTTTCGGACGATACCGTTCAGAAAACCTGATGACGAGTGTTATCAGTTTGGCGCATTTATCCTCAAGCGCCCGAAGATCGAGGCTGTCTCTATTTATTATACCTATCACAGGGTTGGACGATCTGGCGTGAAAGAGCTTTCCAGTGCTAATCTCACTGTATGGCAAGTGTAACTTACGCATTCGCCCGCGCGATGGCCAACGCCGCCGGGATGACGCTAAACGACGATGGCGCCCTGATTTCGAATGGCGCTGTCGTGCTGCGTCTACCAGAAGCTCAAGACGGCCAATTGGCGGATGATGCGTATTTCGATCTGATCGATTGGATTCGTACGCAACAAGCGGACGAGGCCGCGTTGGTTGAGGCCTATGCGAACGCGATTGCGACCGATGATCTCGGCGTCCTTGGCCTAGCCGTAAAGACAGCTCCGACCTTGCGGCAATCTTTGCAACGGATCGAGCGTTATTTTCGTCTCGTAACGGACACCGCAGTTTACAGACTTGATGAAACCGGCGATCCGGTCCTTTGGATTTTTGAGGGACAAACATCACATCGCGCTGCCTTGGAGCTGCGCAACGAATGCGCGCTTGCGGCCTTTGCGAGGAACATGCATCGGTTTGTGGGTGATGGGTTGTCGCTCGCATATGTCACGTTTCAGCATCCATGCAGACAAGAACCAGAGCGTTACGCCGAATATTTCGGGTGCCCGGTTCGATTTGGGAGCGCCCACAACGCCATTGCTATGCGCCCTGCTATGCTGGAAAGCGAAAATCGTCTTGGCGATCCGGGCTTGTCAGATTTCATGACGAAGCACCTGGATGAGGAGTTCAACTCTCGCGATGACGACACCTCACTGAGCCAAGCAATTGTCCACCGGCTTACACCGGCCCTGAGTAACGGCGCGCCGCAAGCAGCGCATGTCGCACAAGAGATGGGAATGAGCGAGCGCACGCTTTACCGCAGGTTGGCCGAGGAAGGGCTGACCTATCGCGACGTTCTTGGTCAGGCACAAGTTGCACTTGCTCGTGACCTGCTCCGTGACGGTAAGGCTTCCATAGCCGAGATCGCCTTTATGACCGGGTTTTCGGAACAGAGCACGTTCAGCCGCGCCTTCAAGCGCTGGGTTGGCCAGGCTCCAGCACGATTCAGGCAGCAAGCGACCTCCGACTAGGCACACACCTCAAGACCACATGGCAGGTTCGGCCAAAACCTTGGCAGGGCGGGCCGATACCTCAATCGATGTGGTGCATAACTTCTTCTTTGTCAGATCCACCTGGGGCGCTGCCGAGTAAAGCAAACCCATTTGCCCCTCTCAGACAAAGGAAATTTGCAATGAGCAATCATGACCACAAACATGGAGCAAGCTGCGCTTGCGACGTCACGCCCGAACGCGTTGATATGGCGCGCCGGCGACTCTTGCAACAAGCCGCCGGTGCGGCCGCGGCAGGTACAACAATAGTGGCTGGCGGGCAGGCCCTTGCCGCGACCGACGAAGCACGCGCCTACTATGCTGACCCGGAAAATCCAGGCCTTCCCCAAATCGACATGACCATCGAGCCGGGGCGTACTGCGCTTGTGGTGACCGACCCCCAGATTGATTTTTTGTCAGAGGACGGTGTGACGTGGGGCGTCGTTGGCGAAAGCGTGACCGAACAGGGCACGGTCGACAATATCGAACGGCTTTTCATTGCCGCCAAGGCTGCGGGGATGCCGGTCTTCATCTCGCCCCACTATTACTACCCACATGACCACAAATGGGAGTTCGAGGGCACTCTGGAAGCGACGATGCACAGCATCGGCATGTTTGACCGCCTGGGACCGCTCAATTTGGACAACTTCGAGGGCTCAGGTGCCGACTGGATGCCGCAATACAAGAAGTACATCGAGGATGGCGAAACCATCATTTGCTCGCCACACAAGGTTTACAGCCCTGCTCAGAATGACCTGAACCTGCAATTGCGTAAACGCAAGATCGACAAGGTGATCCTCGCGGGGATGTCGGCGAACCTGTGTACGCAGGCGCATCTCTACGAGCTGCTGGAGCTGGGCTACGAAGTCGCTGTCGTTCGCGATGCCACAGCCGGGGCCAAGGTGCCTGAAGGTGACGGGTATCTCGCCGCCATCATCAACTTCCGCATGGTCGCCAACGGCGTCTGGTGGACCGACGACGCGGTTGAGCGCATTGGCCAATCGGCCTGACCCAAATCGATCTTCAAATTTGATCCTAGCATCCTGAAAGGACATATCATGACACGCATCTTTACATTTCCCACGCTTACAACAGCGTTGACTCTCGCCCTGGCGGCGGCGGCATTGGCTGACGATGAATACAACGTTTCGAACAGTCTTACCTTGACTGGGCAGCCCCTCGGCATGCATGGCGTCGATCCTGTATCGATGTTTGAAGCCGAAATACCCGAAATGGGCAACGCCACTTTTACATCGGCCCATGATGGAGTGGACTACTATTTTGCGTCGCAGGCAGCGAAAGCCACATTCGAGGCGGATCCGACGGCACATCTGCCTCAATTCGGCGGGTTCTGCGCCTTTGGCGTCTATGTAGGCAAGAAGCTTGATGGCGATGTTCGGTATGCCGATATCGTGGACGACAAGCTCTATCTCTTTGTGAATGAAGAAATCTTCAAGAAGTACCTTGAGGACAAAGAGACCGTGATCCAAGGCGCCCATGCCAAGTGGGCAGACATCCACCACACGCCTGTCGGCAGCCTTTGATCGAGGAATTTGGTGGCTTTTGCCGGTCGGAGCCACCGCTGCCTCTCCCCTCCCCAAAAGGCCGGCATTTCTCCAAGACACCCTGTCCGCAATGACAATTCGCGTGTGTCGAAAACTCTTCCCAAAGGAAACCAGACATGACTGATTTTGAGACATATACAATCGCCTCAGCCCCTGATGCCGCGAAACCAATTCTGGAAGCATCGCTGAAAGGATATGGTTTTGTACCCAACCTTTATGCGGCCATGGCCGAAGCGCCCGCAATTTTGGAAGGCTATACGACACTTTCCAGCATCTTTGGAAAGACCAGCCTGTCAGAGACTGAGCGCCAGATCATCCTTATGACTAACAACCGGTTGAACGGGTGCAAGTACTGCATGGCCGCCCATACCACTCTTTCACAGATGGCCGGTGTCCCCGAAGACGTGATCGCAGCGTTACGCGATGGCAGCCCTATCGCCGACCCCAAATTGGAAGCACTGCGCAAATTCGCCATCGTGATCAACGAAAGCCGAGGCTGGCCCAGCGACGCACAGGTCGAAGCGTTTCTGACGGCTGGTTACACACGCCGATCTATGCTGGAAGTCATCCTCGGCACAGCGTTGAAAACCCTGTCGAACTATACGAACCATGTGGCGGAAACCGCGTTGGATGATGCCTTTGTGCCAAATGCATGGATCGCCTCGGTCGCGGCAGTGGCTGAATAGCGCGACGCCCGCCCATTTGTTAATCTTGCTTTTGGACCTGTGTTTGATTCCCGACAAGAAGGGGATCTGATTTTAGACGTCCGACAGCAAAGTCAACAAAGGTGCGCACCTTCGCAGACACGGTTCGTCCCTCTTGATGCACAAGATGGATGGGGACTTCGGGTGGTTCATACGACTTTAGAACAGTCTTGAGCCGCCCATCTGCAATGTAGGGTGCGACTTGATAGGACAGAAGCCGCCCGACACCATGACCTTGCAAGGCCAACTCGATCACAGCGTCATTTGTGTTCATGCTGATGCGTGGGCTCATGCGTTTGGTGACAGTCTTTCTGCCCCGTTGAAAATGCCATTGGGCCGATGCATTCAAGGCAGTTGAATTAATGATTGCATGGCAGGATAAATCATCGGGCGTATCTGGTTCGCCATATTGGTCAAGATATTTACGGGAAGCAAACGCGACCTGCCTCACAGTACCACACCTGACAGCCATCAAACTGGAATCAGCGAGGTTGCCAATTCTGATCCCGACGTCGAGACCCTCATCAATCAGATTGACCACTCGGTCCACATAGAGCGTGCGCGCTGAGAGCTTTGGATACAGATCCAGAAATTCGCCCAAAATTGGAGTGACGAACATACGGCCAAACAGGACTGATGCAGTAACACTAATTTCCCCGGTCGGTTCGGCATAGGAACCGACAGCGGCGCGCTCGGCCTCTTCAAGGTCAGCCAGAATACGTCTGGCATCCTCAAAAAACCTTTGCCCGCTATCAGTCAGCATCACTGAGCGCGTTGTGCGTACAAAAAGACGTAGCCCGAGGCTGTCCTCAAGCATAGAAACCATTCGGGTCACTGTCGGTGGTGACATGTTGAGGTCGCGGGCCGCAGCAGCGAAACCTTTTAGTTCGGCGACCTTCACAAAGACTTTTAACGCGTGAAATCTGTCCAAGATATTATTCCATATTTTTGAATAATATATTGCCAAGTATCCAAATTCCGCAACTTGAAAGCTCCAATTAACTTCACCTCAGTCCCAGGGCATCGCCCAGGCCGAGATGGAGAATTCAATGGCACGACCCTTTGCAGAGATCAGCTTCACGCCCTCCGTTCGCGAAACGCAGGCCAAAAACGGGTCAGCTAACGGCTACGCGAAGTTTCTGGACGGCACGCGTCAGGAGGACTCAATCAGCCCGGTCGAGGCCAGGTTCATCGGGCAAAGAGACGGCTTCTATCAGGCAACAGTCTCGGAAACCGGCTGGCCCTATGTACAATTTCGCGGTGGACCAGCGGGTTTTCTGAAAGTATTGGATGAACGGACACTTGCCTACGCCGATTTCCTCGGCAACCGGCAATATCTCAGCACTGGGAATCTGCTGGGCAATGACCGAATCTCGCTGATCCTGATGGATTATCCCAATCAGCGACGCCTCAAGATCTGGGGTCGGGCGAAACTCATTGATGCCAATGCCGATCCGGCGCTGATGCAACGCCTGAGTGAGCCGGGCTATCGCGCTCATCCTGAGCGGGCGATTGTGATCAAGCTTGAGGCGATGGACTGGAACTGCCCGCAGCACATCCCCCAACGCCCGACCCTTGAAGAATTTGAAGATTACCTCGTCCCGCTTCGCACTGAGCTGGAAGCACTGAAAGCTCGAAACGCAAGGCTCGAAGAGGCACTGGGTCAGCAAAACTGACCGATATCAAGCCCCGCGCGTTCAAGCACGCACGCCGTAACCTGAAGAAAGGAAACATCCATGTCGCGCAATCTGAAATCCGTCCTGAGCGCCAGCATTCTCGCACTTTCCATTGCTGCGCCATTTACACCGGCGCCAGCAATCGCCGCAGAGACTGGAATTGAAGCTAAGCAGGCTGTCAGCTTCCGCACGGAAGAAATCGGCGACATCGCTATCGCCTATCGTGAAGCAGGAGATCCAAACAGACCTACTGTCCTGCTGCTTCACGGCTTTCCGACCTCATCACATATGTTCCGCAACCTTATCCCTGAACTGGCCAAGCACTACCACGTGATCGCACCCGATTTTCCCGGATTTGGAGCGTCGGAGATGCCAAAGGCCGAAGGCTTCGAGTATTCCTTCGCGAATATCTCCGAAATGATGACATCGCTGCTCGACCGGAAGGGAGTCGAACAGTACTCGGTCTATTTGATGGACTATGGTGCCCCGGTTGGTTTCCGAATGTTTGCGGAACAGCCCGAGCGGGTAACCGGCTTCATCATTCAAAACGGGAATGCTTACGAGGAAGGGCTGCGCGAGTTCTGGGATCCAATCAAAGCCTATTGGGCCGAGCCATCGCAAGAGAACGGCGACCAGCTTCGTGGATTCCTCACTCTGGATGCAACCAAATGGCAGTTCACCCACGGCGTTAAAAAACCGGAACTGATCAGTCCCGACAATTATTGGCATGTCCAATACCTGCTCGACCGCGAAGGTAATCAAGAGGTGCAACTTGAACTCTTCCTAGACTACGGCACCAATGTTGCCGAGTACCCAAAATGGCAAGCGCTGTTTCGGAAGCATCAACCCCCGGCGCTACTGATGTGGGGTAAGAATGATCACATCTTTCCGGTCGAAGGCGCCTATCCCTATGAACGCGATCTGAATGATCTCGAGTTTCATCTGCTCGATACGGGTCACTTCGCGCTGGAAGAATATGGGCCCGAGATTGCGGCGCAAATGACCGCCTTTCTGAACCGCATCACCGCCGCCAGCAACTGACGTAAAACTGGCCGCACCATGCTCAAAGGTGCGGCCGACGCATGGAGAAAACCAATGAATACGCAAGCAAATACTGTCAGAAAGGTAACGGTTGAAATCGTACACGGCTTTGTCGACGGTGGCGCCGGTGGAAATCCCGCAGGCGTCGTCCTGGATGCTGATGAATTGGGCGAACAGGATATGCAAACCGTCGCGGCAAGGGTTGGATTGTCCGAAACGGCCTTTGTGTCGCAGTCCAAGACAGAGGGCTTCAAACTGGATTTCTTCACACCGAACAGGCGCATCGCTCATTGCGGTCATGCAACAATTGCCGCCTTCTCTCACCTTGACGCGCTGGGCCGGATTCCCAATCCCAACACCTCGAAGGAGACAGTTGATGGGCCAAGGCGCATACTAATGAAAGAGGGTGCCGCCTATATGGAACAGCTGGCCCCAAAATACGCGATACCAGAGGAATGGGTGGAAAAAGGTGTAAGCATCGACGATGTACTGAACTCCCTTGGGATCAACAGACATCATCTTGATCAGGAAATACCACCGGTTTTAGTCAATACCGGTAACAGTTTCATTGTCATCGGCCTCGCTGATGCCGATGGTCTTGCCAATGTGAAACCAGATTTTGCCAAAATCACGCAAATCAGCGAACGACTGGATTTGATCGGCTACTACGTCTTCACAAGAGACCCATCGGCGACCGACCGAGACGCTACAACCCGCATGTTTGCGCCCCGATACGCGATTGAGGAAGAAGCCGCGACGGGGATGGCTGCGGGGCCCTTAGCATGTGTATTGCACGACTTTGTCGTATCATCTCAACGATCATTTCAAATCGAACAAGGGGTGTTTATGAACCCGGCGAGTCCGAGCCTGATAAAAGTCGATCTGGAAATCGACAATGGAACAATCTCCGGCCTCTTGGCAGGTGGTTTCGGCAAGGTCATGTGCTCGCGTCGAATTAGTTTCTAGCGTTGCGCTCGCGGCGAATGGCTGGCTTGGCGGGCTGCACCGCAGCAACGACGCCCATCGGGCCACGTCCGAATTGGGCCGTCCGCTGAATTTTGCAAAGTCCGGATTCCTGCGCATCGCTGACCTTAAGCAATAGCACCCGCTTATCTTGTAGCCTACAGCCGCCATCTGAGAAAACTACGGCGGAAGTCCGCATTCCGCTCTTGACGTAGAGCATTTTTGTCCACTTTGGGTTGGAAGCGGCAAACTTCAAGCTTCACGGAGGCCACGTCTATGGCATGGGACCAACCAAAATTTGCGCTGTGCGCAATTAGCTTTGAATTCTAAATTCTGTGCGTGGCTTTTGCGCCCAATGTTTTGGGCCAAAGATGCAAATCTTTAGGCGAAATGCAAAGCTTTGGGCGCACCTACAAAAATTGTAGGGACGCTCATAACGATGCATTCCCAACATTGATTTCATTGAAGAAAATCTTGGAAGCTTGCCCATAACTCTGCGCAGCATTTGCGCATAACTTTGCACGATTTGCCCATAAGTTTGCGTGCCACAGAGAACCCATCGAACAAACCAGCTCCTATGGCTTATCTGCAATTCTCAAATGCAACTTATTCCCAATCGCCAGCAGACGAGCGCCACGTCTTAGCGTCCGCATCCCAAACACTGGCGGTGACGCAAGGCGTTGGGTTTATTCCATCGCAATTGGATCCATGAATATCTGCCACAACAACGCGTTGACGCCCAAAATCAACGACCTTCCAGCCTTGGTTAAGCAAGGAGTGCACCTCTTCACTAACCCAAAAGTGCGACATGCATCCGCCAGTACCGCAATAAAGAGATGCGGCGCTTGAACACGCGAATCCAAACTCATTAAGAACCCAGTCGTGTTGAAGATCTCCGTCGAGATCGACCCTTTCAACCGCGCCCCAGGCTATGTCAAACTGACCGTCGTTGAACTCCCCGCAGGCCTGTTCCGCCAGATCAACCTTTGCCCGCAAACCGGGCGGAAGTTGCGAAACATCAGCCGCAACAGCTGGTGAGGTCCAAGCAAGGCCCGAAGCAAGCACAATCCCGGCGACCAAACATTTCATCTGACGCGCTATTTGGAAAGCTGGTACGCAGGAGGTATCAATTGCACTGATCATACCTGTAGTCCCCATATTCCAGCCAGTTTTCCGAGCCGTCGCTAAAAATCAGAAACTCGGACCTGTCTTCCCCAAGCAGGGCGACGAAAAATCCGGTCGGCGGCTCAGAGTTTCCGAAGTAGCTGTAGGCGGTCATGGCTCTGATCGACTCGCCGTTGACCGTCACTCGCGCGTCCCACTCCCCCTCTGGATTGTCCAAAATTACGGGTTCGATCACGCGCTCTATCGCCCCGCCACCACAATAGACGATGCCTTCGGGTGCTTCGTAGGAGGCCCCCTGACCATCATCTGAATCGCACGCGGAACGAAGGGACCGAATTGCCGCGCCGGAACCTCTCAAGTCAAAGATACCATAGCTGATATCTTGATCAACCATCGACAAGTTTACCGATGCATTGGCCGCAAGCTGGTCTAGTACAAAACCATAGTCCTGCTGGCTATTGAAACTAACCTCGACAGGATAGTTGTCGACGATCTGCACGGCAGCGTTTTCTGCGCCAACCTGAAATGCCCCAACTTCGGTCGTTCCGTTCTTCAAAAAACGAATGGAAAGCCCTTGCTTGTCCACAATGTCCTGGCTGTCCTCATAACCAGCCGGAGCAAAGCGGATACGGTTACACTGAAGCTCCAGGGTCATGTTTCCGGTCTGAATAAATGCATTGGGATTAGGCCCGGAACTGAACGACCACTCCGCTGATGCTGTGGTCGCTCCTGCCATCAGTAGCATTCCAATGGAAATGGTTTTTAAGCTCATTTTTCTCTCCATTGAGTTACGGTTCGCACTGTCATTCGGCAGAGATTCCAGCCAATTGCCCGGACAGCCAGGTCAGGAAACAAGTTCGCCGTATTCGTTTGCGCCTTCTTCCGAAGGGCGCGTCAACCACCAGATCATCAGAATGGACAGAACCAATTGAAGAATTGAGACAACAACAATACCGGTCACGCCCAGGACGGCCGCAGGTCCTCGCAATGCATCGGGGTTTTCTGTCCCTTGCTCCAACACCGAGAAGAACGCCACCCCACCCAGCATAACAAAAAGCGTTGTAATGCTGAGCGCCATCGGCAGCAGCAAATACCAGCCAGGTCGTCCTGTATCATGCAGCCTCCGCCAACCGGCGGCCAGCATAGGTATGAGAACGGCTAGTTGGAAAACAGAGGACAGAACCCGAGATCCCTGCCCTGTTTCTGGGTCGGTCCCGAATAGGATCGTATCCAGCACAGCCAAACCAGCACTCACGAGAACCACAAACAAGAAGAACCACCAGTATTCTGAGCGAATAGCCCGACCGAAGAACTGGAAGTATTTCGAGAAACACGTTTTAACGGCTTCACCAAATCCCATTTTTCAATCCCTTCATTGTTTCTGTGCGGCCTCAAATCGCTTCGCCGCTCAGGGGAACACACTCGTAGCTCCCACTTACTTTTTTGTTTGAACGCAGAGGCCTATCGTACGAGAGCGTAGAGAAATTTACGCGCGGAAAAAAGTATTGATTTATTAAAAATTAGATTCAAACATGCGAATTCAACATAAGTTTACTTTACCTCCGTTGTTGTCGTTGCTGCTCGCTGTGCCGGCCCTTCCGACGGCTGGAGTGAGTGCTGGCGGTCGGAAGGCACTTTACAATGATTGAGCGTTGGGAGGACGCGATGCTTAGACTTAGTGTACTCGGCCTCCCTCCAGAATTCGCTCGAGCTTATGCCAGTGTCGTCATTAAGCCTTCACACGCTGTCGGCGGTTTCGGTTGTCAAAGAAATATCGCTCCGCCCCCCCCGCGACAAGTTGTTGGGAAGGGAAGTTACAGGGCCGAAGTATGTTTCATAGCCTGCTCTGACGCGAGAACTTCCAACAAGCCATCCAATTTCACTAATTTCAAGGGAACCAGAGGGAGAAGAAAATGTCTAACAAGATGGTGATGATTGCAGGCGCGACATGTTTCGCACTGCTTGCGGCCTGCGACGATACGAATACATCAAGCGCGTCCGCCGAGCTCACGCCGGCTCAGCAGGCGTGTTTGCGAGATGTAGCCAAAACAACGAACAATTCGCAAGTCGTGGTGCTCTCATCCGCGTTTAGCGAGGCGGGAACACAGGTCACAGTCGGCGTTGGCGAGGATCGTGCTCCTTGGAATTGCATAGCTTACAGTGATGGCGCGACAGCTGGTATCGAGTTCCTGGGCGACGAAGGCGCATTATGACTTGTCTGCTGCGTAGCCAATAACGGCTGCGCAGCACTGGCTTGATCTGCTGAGGCTCGACTTGGTTTGTAGAATAACCACCATCGTATTCGCGGTCCTGTACCTGTTGGCGTTGGTTGCGTTTTTGACGGGTACATTTGGCTGGTTTGGACAGGAACGAGACCCTTTGTCCGGGGTGTTTCTTTTGCCGTTGGGACTGCCTTGGATATTTGTTGCGGACTTAGTTTCGGAGTCCGCCAAGCCGTGGTTCGCGGCGATTGCACCGGCGCTCAACCTGTTAGCGCTGGTTTTGATTTGCAGTTGGGCACGCAGATTGCGCCAGTAGTGGTGGCTGAACTCTTTCTCACCAAAAGGGAGGAAAACATGGGAAAAGTAATCTTGGGAATTGTGATCGGGCTCGTCCTAGGCGTGGTTGGGGCGATGACCTTGGGTGGCGGGGCCGCGGTGGGTGTCGGCGTTGCGACAGGCTTGTCCGCCGGTGTCTGCACCACATTGAAAGGAGCACAAGCCGAGAACCTGATCACCGCCGAGCAAGCGGATCAGATCCTCAACCGCGTAAATTCCGAAATGGCGTCACTGCAAGGAATTGAAACGACGGGCGAGATCGTCGGCAGCGCACAGGCATGCGATGAATTTCTGTCAAAGTTACGAGAAGCGAAGTGAGGTTCCGCTTTGTAAGGAACAAATCTCTAAGGACAAGCCAACAGGGAACCATCTGATGAAACTCGTTTTATTCAAACTTCTCACGCCCATGTTCGCAATCGCGGGCGCAGCTGCCTTTGCAATGTCAGAAGCCGACGACGCGTGTATCGACCATTTGCGGCAGGTTGGTGGACCAGACGGTCAGTCCGGTACGATTGAAAGCTCAGAGTTCTCAGAAGCGGGCACGCTCGTCATGCTGCGAGATGCAGGTGGAACACTTTGGCGCTGCATCGCGTACAAGGATGGAAGCATCGGCGAGATGTCGGTTGTCGAAGCGATGGATGATGGCAGTGGAGCCATGGCAGGCGCCGCCGGGTCTACTGGTAGCCAACGTGTCAAATTTGATTCTGGTTCCACTGGCGCAGAACTTGTTGGTGAACTCGCGCCCGGAGCGTCGCAGCAATACGTTCTGGGTGCCAAAAACGAACAGTTCCTCTACGTTCGCGTTGCTCCGCGAAATGGCACCTTGGACTACGTTATTCGCAACCCCGATGGTTCTGAACTGTTGGGATTGATGTCGGTGGACAAGGAGTATCGAGGACAGCTTTGGCAATCTGGTGATCATGTTGTGGAGGTCATCAATCGCAGCAACTCTTCCGTCGGCTACAACGTAATTTTCGGAATTGAATAGGTGATCAATCAGAAACCCTGGAACACAAATCCAAAAAGCGAAGGAAAAACAGATGAAACCCAACGTCCTATTGGTGATCGGCACAGCGTGTATTACTGCGCTTGCAGCATGCGACGACAGTGGTGGATCAGTGGATGCAAGCGCACCAACTGTGGGCAGCTCTAGCGATCTTTCGTCATTTGAAGGGGCAAGAGCGGGCCAAGCTGAAATGGGTATTCAAAGTCTCGGGTTTGAACTCATCCGAAGCGAGGGGCTAACCTCGTACTGGTTTAACAAGGATACCGGTGCATGCGCTCGGATCACGACCTCCGAGGGAAGGTACTCAGATGTAGCTATGCTGCCATCAGGTGACTGCTGACAGACTTCCATCAATCCCAAATCTGAAAGAAGGTGTTCAAACTTGCAATTCGACCTGGCACACGCGGCGGTCATCGTTGTCGCCTTAATCATCACTAACCTGGCATTGAAATCGGCTGGCGTGATCAATGAAGAAAACAAGCACCAATGGAACTGGAAAGTTGTTCTAGCTTACTTCGTAGTCGTCGTTATCATCAATCTGGTGTGGCCCATTTAAAGTTTCACAGCGGAAAGCTAACTGCCCACTTGATATGGTTGTCGTGAACTAGCCTTTCCGAGAGACTATCAGGTCGCAAGAGTTTGAGCATCAAAGGTTCAAGTATAGAAAGGAGATGGCATGCGGTTTTTGGCGTCCCTCATATTCATTGGTGTTCTCGCAACCGCTGCGAATTCTGACGTGACCAGTCGAAATGGCGGTCCAAGCAACAGTCAAATGCTTTCAAAGGGTGGTGACGGAGGCATTGATGGTGTCGCTTTCTTTCGCCCAGTCTTAAGCGGAGTGTTGTATCGATCCGGTTTCAAGGGTGGCGACAAGGATCGAACTGGCCTAAGTGAGGGTCAACGCGAAACTCTGTGCGGTGAAGGGTTTTCAACCGGGTTTTATGCCGACTTTGGCAAAAACACTGAATACGGTCGCACCAGTTGTGGAAACGGATCCTTTGACTATCAAAGTGCCAGATCCTCCCGACCCAGTGCTGTCATGGCTTCCATACACGAGGTGATTCAAAACCCTGGAAAAGGCCCTGTCCTGGTCCACTGCATGTGGGGTGTTCATTCCTCGGGAGCATTGTCGGCAATGGCGCTCGTTCAGTTTTGTGGTTGGACGGAAGAAAGGGCCAAGGAATATTGGAATGATGCCCGAAACGGGGCCCCATGTTCAGGCGGGTGCGACCCGTGGATTGACTCAAAATTCTCCAACTTCAGCGTCGACCCCAAGTTGAAAATCTCCACCGAACAACAGGCAGCGATTTGCCCCAAATGATATTGGGAGGACTATCCAAATGAAGTTCAACCTTCTGGGGTCACTTGCTTTCATTGCACCCACCGTCTTATGGGCGAACGACGATGTTCTAGGTGAAGCCACGACATTTGATAGTCCCAACGGCGGTACTGAACGCTGTATTCGGATCGAAAAAATTCCAATGGGCGAGTATAAGAACAGCGACCTTGAGGAAGAAACAACCTATTGCGAGATCGATTTCTATGCCTCCGAAATTGCGATTTGCCCAAAAACTTGGAGCACCAGCCCAGGAATGGCCGTCTACGATATTTCGGAAGGACCCTACACGGGGAACCGTTCCGAATTCGAGAGAAACGCTTGCAAAGAGGGGAAGGCAGCAAAAGATCTGGCCAAGGACAGGGTGGCTAAGTTCAAGTCCACCATGAACCAAAAGGGCACCAGTGGAACGTTTTCAACCTCGTCGCTGCTTTACTATCATTTCTCCAGATATTTCGACACGACTGTCAAAGTTCCAGTCGCCGTTTGGCGTAGCATGGACGCCCAGGCGCATTTTTCCGAGGTCGCAGAGCCTGGCCTTGCGATTTCTGGCGGCTCTCATGGCGGGCGCATGAACCATGAAGGCTGGCGGGTCTTCGCAGCTGCGGATGCCGACCCGAACTCATACCAACCGACAGATGATCTGTTCACATCGGATCGAACGCAAATATACGGCGTGCTGCTTGATAGCCCTGGGCATCGATACGGCTCGGAAATCAACGGCACCCGTAAATCTGGTTGGGGGAAAGGTCAGAACCGCGATTTTCAGGAAACGCCCGCTTTCTTAGCTTTGCGGTCTTCAAAACCATTGTCAGAGGCAATCGCAGAGGGCGTCAGAGAAGGTCGAAGAGACCGGATGATCAACAAGGATCTCGGCCCCGATGTCAGCGACCAACAGATGGCATTTTGGATGCAAGAACTTACCGAGATTGTTCTCCTAGATTTCATCTTTAGCCAGCAGGACCGCGTAGGAAACATAGACTTCACACCCTATTGGTATTGGGTCGAAGACGGAGACCTGAAGCATAGGAAGGCCAAGCACCATCAGCCAAACGATGGAGACGTTCCCGCCGACGCATTATTGATCCGTCGCAGCAATCTAAACGACAACGATGCTGGTGGGCGGGTTGAGTATGCCAACTTCGCGAAATCTACTCAAATGCTAGAGAAAATGCGGCATTTCTCTCCAAGCACATACCGACGCTTGGTTGCGCTGAATAGTGAGCTTCAAACTCAAGGCCCGGTTTATAACTGGCTGTCGCAAAGCCTTGGGCTGTCAGACAGTCAGATTGCACAAGTCGTCAAAAATACCGCGCTGGCAACGTCCATCCTCCAGAGCAATTGTTCAAATGGTGAATTGATATTCGATTTGGATCCCGCCGCATTTTTTCTGACAAGCGACGCCGAGCAAGAGGCCTTAGACTGTAGTGACCCGTAACCTTTCTACCCTTTTTGCGGCGTGCATTTGGACAGCTCTGCTAGCCTGCAAGGCCGCGGCATTGGATGTCATCGTCATATCGGATCTGAACGGAAGCTACGGTTCGGTAAAATACGATGCCCGCGTCGACAAGGCGATTGAGCGGATAGTCGAGATTGATCCAGATCTGGTTATTTCGACCGGAGATATGGTTGCGGGACAGCGCATTCCCAACTTGTCCGACAAACAGGTCAGGGAAATGTGGAAAGCGTTTCATGAGGCGGTATCAGATCCTTTAACGGCTGCCGGAATTCCGTTTGCGGTCACGCCGGGAAACCATGACGCCTCCGCTTACCGAGGGTTCGAGCGTGAAAGAAAAATATACGCAGAGGAATGGACGCCGAGAAAGCCAGACGTCGACTTCCTGGTTTCAGATGACTACCCGTTCTTCTACGCATTTGAGATGCAAGGCATTACGTTTGCGTCTCTGGATGCTACGACCCTAGGGCCGCTGTCCGGCGATCAGCAGGACCGACTTGTGGAACTGGGTACAAGTGGAGACCCGATTGTCACTTTCAGTCACCTCCCACTTTGGCCCTTCGCGATCAAGCGTGAACGCGAAATCATCGGTGACCCAACACTTGAAAAAATCTATTTGGAAAGCGGTGTGGTTCTGCATCTGTCAGGCCACCATCATGCCTTCTATCCGGGTTGGAAAGATGGTGTTACTTACGTCTCCCAAGCTTGTTTGGGAGGTGGCCCGCGACGGCTTATCGGATCAAAAGCCAGATCACCTCACAGCTTCACTCATGTTACGTTCCAGCCAAACGGAAAATTTGGGATAGCAGTATATCGAGGACCTGACTTCGAAAGGTCGGTAAATTTCAAGTCGCTTCCGGAAGAGATCAGATCCCCGAATGCAGTGTTGAAACGTTTGGACCTTGTGAAATGACTAGAGGTTGAGTTTCAGCTCAACTTTATCAGGGACCAGATCGTTTATCATCTCTTCTATCCGGGCTTCTGAAAGCCCTCCCGAGGTGATGAAAAGCAATGAGACGCGAGACTTTCCGGGGACGTGGTGTTTTCTGACCAGCTTCCAGCCAGCGTCTGCGGCCATGGCTTCAATGTCCCCGCTGACTTTCAATGAGTGCTCTTCGTTTGAAGCCTTGAGCGAAATTTCCACGCCCTTGTTTCGCCCACCGAGCCAAATGAAACACCAACATACAACCGCCACCAGTGTGGCCATCAAGGGTAAGCCCAGCCCTACCGCCAGCCCAAGCACGGTGACTATAATCATTTCCACCGTGTCGACCGGGTCATCCATATTTGATCGGAACCTTAACAGAGCTCCTATTCCAAAAATCACGAACCCGATCATCGATCCGTGCTGTACGACCAGAAACCCAACCGCCATGCCGACAAGCGCATAAAGGAAGAACAGTCGCGGCATGACGATATCGCTGACACTTCTACGGGCTTTACGTCTCACCGGATGATAGACGATCAAGCCAGCCAGAATGATCGTGACGATCACATCGAGAGTAAAGAAATACAGTTCCTGTTTGCCACGAAACTGCGTCCACTGGCGTTCGATGAGAATTTCCGATTCCGAAGCCCCGGCCAGCATCGTCGCAGGG
This sequence comes from Ruegeria faecimaris, assembly GCF_900182615.1. Taxonomy (GTDB): domain Bacteria; phylum Pseudomonadota; class Alphaproteobacteria; order Rhodobacterales; family Rhodobacteraceae; genus Ruegeria; species Ruegeria faecimaris. The sequence continues at coordinate 76,828 of NZ_FXTE01000015.1, forward strand.
TCGACTTGTGACACCGCAGCACCTGGCAACAGCAGCATCAACAACACGGTCACAAATGTGAGGGTCGTATTCAACTTGTCTTCCTTCCTGCTCACGCCAAAGGCTTACGCTTCACCAAAGGCACATCGTGCCCTATTCAATTCAATCGCAACAGGCGGGATCAGGTAAAGAGATTACCGTGCATTCTTCGGACATCGCGTCCGGACTGTGATACGAACGCTGATACAAGGATATGGTCCAAGCGCGAGAAAATTGAATGGCAGAAAACAAAGTGTTTCCGTCAAAACCTACAATTTCACGGTGTTTCTGCAAACTTAGACGACTCGCTTTTACGGCCAGCTTGGTTGCGGCAGCCTTCTTGCCTTGGACCGATTTTGCCTACGCCGAAAGTGCTGGTTTGGTTCTGGTCGATAAATTCAAGGTGGCAGACAAATCAGAGGGATTTTCAGAGCCTTCCGGTTTGGCAATGTCTAACACTGAAGGCTTCTTGTGGTCTGTAAGTGATGCCGAACCTAAACTGCACCTACTCGGAGTCGACGGGGTATTAGGAAACTCTTTCAAGTTGCCAGCATTGGCAGGATCAGATTTGGAGGGTGTTGCACCTCGAAAAGATGGGTCTGTTTTGGTGCTTCAAGAAACTGACCGATCAATCCTAGTCGTTCACCCAACTGACCCCATTCAACTGACGACAATACCTCTCGCATCTCTTAAAGGTTACCCGACCGCCGCTGAATTACTCGTCGGCAACCCTTTGAATAAGGGACCCGAAGGTATCGCCGTTGACCCGGAATCCGGGCGGGTCTTCGTTGGCATTGAGGGACAACCAAGGTTGTTAATGGTGTTATCGCCAGAGCTAGACGAAATTATTGAGATCATTCCTTTAGCCCGCGATGCAGGTTTTATCTCCGAGCGTGTAGATGATGATGAACTGGATTTGAGCGGCCTGGCATGGTCCCGGTCCTCGCGTTCTCTTTGGATTGTGAGTGACAAAGGCCGTCAGATCTTCATCTACAATCCAGAATCCAAGTCCGTAAAGTCTATCAGTTTGACGTTCACAGAAGATGGAAAACAAAAAGAAGTTAAACATCCCGAAGGGATCGCTCTCGATGAGATCAGAGGGCTTCTCTATATCCTGACAGATGATGCCAAGAAATCGCGGCTTTATGTTTTTGAGCAACCGGAGTTGTGAGGACTGTCCTACTAGTTCTCTACTCTGCGTGGTTGAAAAGCGGGGTTGTGTAAATGAGTGCCGTCTTATGTGCAGCATATTAAGTAAATCTGCGCTCTGTTCGATATGTTTCTAAAAAACATCACCCATCAATATATTCGAATAGCGTCAGGTTCACACATGCGAACCATGTAATAACGTTGGGCTTCAACATGCTCAGTCACCTTAAGGTTATCGATAATGCCCGTATCCAATTCGGTTGTAATTGCGATCATTTGCACTTTAGTGGCCTTTGTTGCAGTTCCAAAATACAGCATTGCCCAAACCTGGGACATCGCATCACAGCACTCTGTCAGCGGCGTAACGGTATATGATACGGATGAGCTGTTAACGTTTGCCGGTCAGTTGGCTTTTGATCGGTCAGGGCGCATTGTCTTTGCCCCCTAAAATTGGGCCACTACTTTGGCCGAGAAGGGGGAACAAGAGATGGCTCGGAAGCGATACTCGGACGAAGACATTCTGAAGCTGCTGCGTGAGATTGAACTGAAGCTGGCAGATGGCGACGATGTTCGGACAGCCTGTCGTGGTGTTGGTGTCAGCGATGCGACCTACTACAATTGGCGGCGTCCATTAGTTTTCGAGGAGCGGAACCGCGTGGCCATAGGAATAACTCTGTTGGAGATTGGCTTTATCAAGCCAAGAGAAAGTCATTCTTGCCAGCACAATCTGCTTCCGCGGTCGACAAAAATTCAACCTAGATCATTCATATCCAGTGGTCGGTACTTGCCTTCCGGAAAGCCTGCTTTCCGGAAGGCATCAACATAGGGTGCTATAAGAGCGTCCGGACGCTGGTAACGGCGATACACCCACACAATGTCGGCGACTTTCACGCCGGGTCGTGCGGCTTCAAGCCGGTTACGGGCGCGCTCAAGTTCGTCAGCGCGCCCAAGTTTGGCGAGAGCGGTAACTTCGGGAATCATCGACCACCAATAATCCAGAAGCACGCCCTTTCGCGCTTCAGCAAGCGCAAGTTCGTACTCACCCTTATGAAAGTGGTGCTCAGAGAGCGCTTGATGCCAGTCCTTGATGGTCGATCCTGGGTCGAGGTCGATAGCCCGCCTCAGGAGCGCCGCACCCAGATCAAATCGCCCGGTCCAGATCAGCCAATAACCGATTTCCGCCTCCACACTGCGATCACCACCGACCGCGAGAGCGTCTTCAGCCTCGGCATAAAAACCGTCGCGATCACCGTTCATGAGCAGAAGAATACCCAAGATAAGTCGGACACGTGCTGAGTTTGGGTTCAGTTCCTTGGCTTGGTTGGCGGCAGATAATGCCCGGTTGAGTTTTTCTTCATAGGTGCCGGAGTAGCGATTCCCGAAAAAGCTTAGGTCTACGCGCAGTGCCTCGGCCAGCTGCGCCCAGGCGCGCCAGTAGTCTGGCTCTTCTTTGACGACCCTTTCTATGCAGCCGTGGACCCGTTTCTGCACATCCGGTCTATCGTACAGATCGTCGTAAAACATGGTGCATTCATACGACGACAGTCGTTCCGGCGGTTTCGCTCGTGCCCGCCGTTCGTCTGTTCGCCTGATGGCACCGCGCGTGTCGCCAATCGCAACTGCAACACGTTCGGTGATCCGAGATTGCACATCGAAGAGATTGGCGGTCGTAAGTTTCTCATCGAATGCCTCCGACCAAACCTGCGCTCTGCTATCGGTGTCAATCAGGCGCGCCGTTACGCGCAGACGTTCACCCGCCTGCCGTACCGTACCTTCAAGAACGAAATCGGCACCCAAGGACTTACCGATACTGCGCACATCCAGGTGCTGCCCGCGGTAGGAGAAGGTGGTGTGCCGCGACAACACGTTGAGGTCGCGGTATCGCCCGAGCTCAATAATCACATCCTCGCTAATGCCGTCGGACAAGTAATCTTTAGACGGGTCGCCACTCAGATTCTCGAAAGCCAAAACCGCAATCGTCGGTCCTGTAGGTCGGGTCAGAGCCGTCGCTTCGTCAAAAGCAACGGCATTATTGGCACCCCAACGATGGATGCCTTGCCAGACCACAAATGTCGCAACGATCAGAAGCGCTGCACCTAATGCCACCTGGACGCCGCGGCTCCTATTCCAGCTCCGGTGGCTGATTGCACGGCTCTGAGGGTTCACATGATAAATTCGCACCGGCTCAGAAATGTTCTTCAAGCGGGTTTCACCCAAGTATTCGAAACCAACGTTTGCTTTGCCGGTAGCTTGAGTTGCAACAACTTCAGACACGCAAACGCCGCCCGGCTCTGCCGACTCCTCAAGCCGTGCTGCGACATTGACACCGTCACCGTAAAGATCATCGCCGTCGATCATCACGTCGCCAAGGTTTATGCCGATCCTCAGTTCAAGCCGCTCTTCAGGAGGCAGGTCTCCGTTTCGCTTCGTCAGTTCCGCTTGGATATCAGTCGCGCAGTTCACTGCATCAACGACCGAAGCAAACTCGACGAGCGTTCCGTCACCCATTAGCTTGACGATGCGACCATGATGTTTCTCGACCTGCGGATCGAACAGCTCCGAACGAAGCGCTTTAAGAGCGTTCAAAACGCCAATCTCGTCTGCGCCCATCAAGCGTGAGTAGCCAACCACATCGGCGGCCATGATAGCGGCAAGTCGACGTTCCATTGGTGGAGCTTACGCCAGAAAGGTTTGTCATTCCAAGAAACGCCTAAATTCAATCTGGTATTCGACACCTACCTAAAGCGGGCGCGTTTCGCGCGCACAACTTTGCAAAAGTCGGACTCTGCACATACAGCCGGAATTCAGGGACTTGAAAACTGCGCTATTCAGGCAACCCGCCAGCAATCATCGCACCAAAATACCGGTCCTGATCCTCTGAACGCAAAAAGGGCGTGTTTCTGTGTGTAGAAACACGGAAGTCCGGCCTGATTTCGAGTAATTTGTCTGCTTCAATCTGAGCATCTTCCAGACGTCCCATTTCAGCGAGGGTTGCGACCAAGATACGACGCGGAGGAAGCGACTTTGGATATGTTGAAATACCAGTCTTTGCCAGCAAAAGTGCTTGTTGGTAGTCCTCAATCAAGAAATGGGAAAGTGCCGCATTGAAATTGTACCAGCCGGGATAACGCGGGTTGACCCTTTTTGCCTTGTTGTTCCATTCAATCGCTTCGGATGGCTCACCCATGAGCGAGCGCAAAAAGCCCATGTCATACAAGACTTCCGGGTCATTCGAGTTCTCCCGAATTGCGCGCTGATAAGCCTGGTACGCGAGTTGGTGATCGTGGTCGGCAAACAAGTGTAGCTGTCCTAAGCGATGTTGAACACGATAGTCAGATTGATCCAGTTCCAATGCGCGCTCTGCGTGTCGACGAGCTTTATTCAGTGCAGTTTTCGGATCGTCTGAGCCGCCAAAGCGCCAGAGGCTAAGATAGCGACCGCTCAGTTCAATATGGGCAGAAAGATAGTCTGGATCGAGAACTACGGCTCGCTCCAGTAGTTCAATTGCCTCTTGCCGACTTACAGTGTTTAACAGCTTGCTCTTAGCCACAGCCTTCAGAAAAAGTTCATACGCTTCTGGGTCATCAGTCTGTCGTTTCTTCAGCGAAGCGACTTCTTCTTCCTCAACGACTATTTTCAGGGTTGATGCGATTTCCCGTACAAGGTCGGCCTGAGCAGAAAACACTTCTTCGACGCCAACGTCATATTGTTCCGACCATAGAGCGTGCCCCGACTCTGTCTCTATAAGTGTTGCGTTAATCGAAATATTCTCGCCAACGCTCTGAGCGCTACCTGACAGAACATATCGCACACCGAGCTCTCGACCAATTTCTCGCGGTTTGACCAAGCTGTCCGCAAAGGTAATCGAAGTCGAACCGGCAATCACAAATAGCTGTGGAAACTTCGAAAGCTGCGTCGTTATTGCTGTTCCAAAACCTTCTGCCATATAGCCGACCTCTTCAACTGTTGAGCGGTTCTTAAATGGTAAAACGACAATGGAAGGTTCGTCCGGGATGGCAAGCGCCAACTCCTCTTGGTCGGTCAGGGGCACCACATCTCTTGATCGCCACCAAATGGCCGCAGCCAACACCAAACAGATGCATACCGCACCGACCAGAGTTGGCGCCCACTTGGATATCTGTGATTTCGTATGCGCAACTGGCTCGGATATCGCCAAAGCCTTGGCCTTGTCATCCAGAACGACTTCGAAGGCTCGGACTGGTCTCTCTATGTTTTTGACTTCGGTCTCACCCAGATCCTCGAAATTCAGATCCAGTTTGTCCTGCACCTGATCCCGCACGCTGCGGTGAATGCAAATACCTCCGGGCTCAGCCAAGCCTTCAATGCGGGCAGCGACATTAACGCCATCACCATAAATGTCTCCGTCCTCGGCAATCACATCTCCGATATTTATGCCGATCCGAAACACAATTCTTTCGTTTTCTGGAACGTCCGAGTTTCGAGAAAGCATTTCGTTTTGTACAGAAATGGCAAATCTCATTGCCTGTACGGTGCTCTCAAACTCCAGCAGTCCGCCATCACCCATCAACTTGATCGTCTTGCCACCAAAACTCGCTGCAAAGGGGTCAATGAGTTCCAACCGGTGCGACTTTAGTGCTGCCAAGGTCGCTGACTCGTCGCGTTCCATCAGCCGCGAGTAGCCCACGACGTCAATACTCAAGATGGTAGTAAGGCGACGTTCCACTCCCGTCCTCCCCTGCACGCAAGACTATCCATCCTGATCCATTGAATCCATAGTTCTGCTATTCGCCCTATTCCTAATCGCTTTTGTGAGGCGTCGGTCTGGCTATGACAAAGTCAGATTTTTCGAAGCGGAGACCAAGCATGGTAACCAATAGACGCCCACATAGTGTAAGCGAAGAGGTGGTGCGGGGTAACGAGCGCGACCGAGGTCAAGGGGCGCGTTGTAGAACGATCAACCCTTTTTGCGCACCACGACGATAAATTGGGTCATCGAAAAGAAGAAGCGTCCAACTTTTGCAAGGCTGAACTGTTCGTCAAACCACGATTGCGCAACAGCGGGATCAACATGGTCATTTGCGACAGCGTATTGCTTGATAAGGTGCATCATCATGATTGCGAGGCCATCGGGCTTTAGCTGGTGATCCGTCATTGTGAACGACACGACATCTTCCACATGGTCGCCACGCGCTTTTATCAGTGCAGGCAGTCTTTCCGGGACGGAACCACTCACAAAGTGCTGGTTCCAGGATGTCAGCATCTTTTGCATTCTGTCGGGCTCTTCGCTGAACCAGATCAAGCTGCCAAAGTGCAGATCGCTGATGACAAGCCGCCCGCCGGGCTTGACGCACCGTAGCGTGTCATCCAGTGCACCGTCTACGTCTTCGATATACTCAAAGACCTGTACCGAGACGGCCTTGTCAGCACTCTCATCCTCAATGGGCAAGCTATTTGCGGCACCTGCACGAAACTCCACGTTTGCGTAGTCGCTGCATCGTTCTTTTGCAGCTGCTGTCATATCCTTGCTTGGGTCGATCCCGATGACATAGCCATCCGAGCCAACTGCGCGGGCCAACTCCGCTGTTAACATCCCGTTGCCACAACCGACATCCAAAATAGTCTCACCAGGAGCCGGGCGCAGCGCATCAAATGAAGCCTGTCTTCGCCGTGTCAATTCAGCTCCCTGATAGGCGATTTCAAGTAATCTCGTTGTCTCCGCTTCAAACTTAAGCAACTCTCCCCCCTTACAAAGCCCACAAGTTTCCAAAAACCTTATCAGAAAATGGGTTATCTACGAAAAGCAGGATGGATCGTTGAGTCTTGAGCATGGATCCACCAACATTAAATGAATGCGTCGACTTGATCCGAAGATTGATTTATCCCCGAGAGCGGAGGACGCTTCTGCCGCGATATCGGACCAGCCTTTCGGAGCGGTTCGAGAGTTCGAACAACATCAATTCAAGGGATGTCGAGGCCATTCTCCCGTCCGAAATCGGTATAGAAGCTGTCACTGCGGTATCGGTTCAATGTGGCTTCGTCTGCTTGTCTTGGGTCGTTGCCAGGGCTTTGAACACCTGTACCTTCTATGAAGCGGTTCACGAGATTGAAGACACCGCAGACCTGGATAGCATCGAACAGCGCGCTCTCTGACCAGCCTGCCGCGTAGACTGCTATTGCGTCTGCTTCCGTCATTCGGGATGGAGAAACAGTAAGCTTTTCGATGTATGCCAGCAACGGTTTGAGACGATCCTCGACGGGAGCCGTATCGCGGTTTTCCATCAGTGCCTCGATTGTCTCGACTTCAATACCGTATGCTTTGGCGAAAACGATGTGCGCCCCATGGCAATACGCACAAGCATTCAAGCCAGAGACATAAGCTGCGATTAGTTCACGTTCAGCAACCGAGAGATCGCTCTCGCCCCTCATCACAAGGCTTTCGTACGCGCAAAGCGGAGATAGCTTGTCTGGAAAGGCTTGATAGACACTTCCAAGTGTCGCGTTCTCCGGCAGAGATGGAAACAGGCGTTTCATTCAATTTTCTTTCAATCTTGTTTTGAACAACTTCGCCTCAAAGTGAGGAACCAACGTTGTTTGCGCAACCTTAAAGCAATTCCGGGTTTCGCGCAGAGATTCTGTTGGAATACTGCGGACGGCGAGTTTGCATGATTGTGTGGCAGCGTGTTCGTCACTTCGTGAAAGGTAATTTCGTGCGGTTCTCGTAAATTTGCAAAGTCCGCTTTCTGCGCATCGCTGACATTTGAGTGCTAAAAAGCATTTTGAACTTTGGACTCAAGGCTGCCACTGATCTAGATTTCACGAGTGTCCGAAGTTCGGATTAGCCAGCGGTTGGCTGACAAAGGCGCAAAAGCTGCAACCGCTCTATAATTGCGACTTATGTTAAATCTCGAAATCCCGGCTTTCTGCCACAAAACCGGTGCGAATTTCCGACAGTTTCAGGAAAACGAATGTTTCTTCCGGTGATGTCTTGAAGGACGATGCCCGCGGTATCAATATTAGACTAAGCGTCCTAAAACCAAGTCTTGTTCATTGTTTTCACTCCCTGATTGGCTGCGTTCCAAGCCAAAGCAGCTTACCGAAGCAAATCAAAAGCCCGAAAACGAGCTTGATGCCGAACCGGTTGCGAAGGTCGGCACCAATATCGACCGGCCGGTCATCAATCTTTATCGGCCCCATATCACCTCTGGGGATTGTCTGATTGTCACCGGGTATCAGGACTTCTTGTCGTCGCTGTCGATTTTGATGAAGGAATTGCCCGAGCTGAGGGATCTGGAAAACGACAGCGATATCCGAATCCGGATATCGTTCGGGATCGACACAGCGAATACCAAAAGGCTGACCAACCCCAAACCAGTCACCGAAGAAATGAAACTCTACTGGCTGGAGCGCTCCGGGCTTCAAGTGGAGGAGGATCACGATCTCATCGCAGTGCTGGCAAAACACGCCATCAAAACCGGGAAAATTGATCTGCGTGTCTTCGATCCGGAGCTCGCCAAATGCAAGTTGGGGATATCTGGGGATCGGCGGCTACACTCAAAAATCGTCAGCTCGCCAAAAGGTGCCGTCGCCGGATCCGCAAACTTTTCCTACTCAGGGCTCTACAGAAACATCGAGTATGCCGATGACCTGGATGCGGGCACTCATGAACTTCAGGTCGAACGCACAGAAGCCGCTGAGCAGGCTTGGGATGTGTCTGTCGATTGGAATACCGAAGCGCTGGAGATACTCGAAAAGCTCATCAAACCGGTGACCGCTGAAGATGCGATGGCGCGAACTATCTCGGAGCAAAAGGGGTTCGAACCCTGGCTCACCGGAGACCGAAAAGATATCACGAGCCACACGCTGTTTGGGTATCAACAGGAGCTGACCTATGAGGCGTGTTCCATCGTCTATGACCATGGGATCGCCTTCGTAGAAGCGCCAACCGGTGCGGGAAAGACAGAGATCGGCTGTCACCTGGCTGAAGCATTGTCAGAAACATTCTCAGAAGTCGTTCCCCGCTCCCCCGTCCATGGCGTTGCGCGAAAAAATGCAGCTGTAATTGCCCCGCCCAAAGTTATTCCCAGTTGGCGCAAGTACTCGACAAACTCGCTCCAACCTGTCGCAAATAGCAAACTTGCCAAACAACACCTCCGTGGTGCTGGCGATGAAGAAAAATCTGGGCTCAGGCTCGATCAGTTTGGCATTCTGATAATCGATGAAAGCCACACAGTTACTCCGGGCTTTGAACAAGCATCTCAAATGGCCTCAGCCATCGAACTTGCCCCGCCAAGCTGGAATGTCTGTCTGTCGGCAACGCTGCTCGGGAACCGGGATGTCGACTGGTTGACCCATATGCAGGAGAAGCGGGCGTCCATTTTCATGACCCCAACCTTCATTCAGGCCATGGGTGAGTTGTTCGAGCGCGAAACCCACGTTCCCAAGGACATCTTCAATCAGGATACACAACTGGCCGTTTTGTCAGAACCCGACACGACGCTCACGCGAGAGGCTCGCACCGAACTCGCTCAACTTGTTTCGCCGTTTTTGACACGTAGACAAAGGCGATGCATCGGCGAGGACGAAGATCCCAAGAAGCACAGTTACCCGAAACTTGAAAACCACGGGCGCCCGAAGAAACTTAAGGTGACAAAGCCTCAGCAAACGCGCCTGGATGAGATTGTGGCCCTCTGTAAAGAGCTTGCGCCTGGCGGTAGGGTGACCGCTGTCGAGAAAAGCCGGTTCGGGCACGTCAGCACGCAACAAAGCACGCAGGACCAACTCTACATCCGCAACCTTTTGAACATTCTGCGCGTGAGCGCCGCCCAGGCCCATTGGGAGATGTCTCATGGAGCTATTGGCAAATCGCTTCGCGACTTCGAGCGTGGTGAGAAATCGAAGAAAAAGGTATCCCACCGCGACCAGTCCGACATGTTCGCAGCATTGGGAATAGAAGCGCCTGAGCCCACAAAGAAATGCGACGCTCTAAACCAAAAACTGGGTCTCAGTGTTTTCAAGGAGCTTGATGAGAAGCGGTATGAGGCGTGCTTGAGAATACAAAATGAAAAAGACAGGGTCGTCTTTCTCGCAGAACGGACGGATACACTCGAGATATTTGCAGAAGCACTGTCGCGCAGAGGCCACCACACCAACTATGTCGTGGGAAACCAAACCAAGGGTGAAGATCGCGCCGTGAAGGCAATCTTTGGAGATTGCCCCGACAGCTTCAAGCGTATCAAACAGGGCAAGTCCGTGGAGTCTTACTTCCGACCTGGGGGAAAGAACGAACCAAAAGGATCTGCATCGGTTTTTATGACTTACAAGATGGCTGAAGGTATCAACCTTCAGTCGTCAGACACGCTGGTGTTGCTTGGCCTGACCTCGAACCTGAAAGAGCTCATCCAAGGTCTGGGTAGGATCGACAGGATCGACAGCGAGTTTGGGATCGTCAACTACCACCTGGTTGACGTACCCGTCGGGCAATTTGCGTCCGATGAAAAAATCGCCCAGCGCATAGAGAACTATAAGACTTTGGCTGGGGACGCTTTTATCGATGCTGTCCTGGAAGAAAGTACAGAAGACGCAGAAGTGATCCTCGCAAGTGTTGTTGAGTATCTGCGATCCCCAAGGCCGCTTCGCGACAATAACTTTCACGACGTGCTGGAACGCACCAAGCAAACAATCCCCGAAGACCGCTACAAACTCATCGACAAAGCCAAAATCCAGGGAACCTGGGGCGCGGAGTTGGCGCTCCTATCGGCCCGTGAGAAATTCACGGCGCTACATCTCAAAGGACTTAGCAAGAGCAACAGCTTCTTTCCGCCTCGCCTGCTGCTTCTTAAAGATACTGCGCCAGGCCTGATATTGGAACGCGACCAGCTGGCCTGCGTCCAAACTCTGGAGACTGCATACGAACGGACCAGAAGCCTTGGCATGGAACACGCCCACATGTCACTGGAAGGTCTCTCTGAAGCGCTAGAGACGATTTCAGAGCAGATCGGCAATTTGACCGAATGGGACTTGCGCCCGGCGCGCGTTGAGAGCCTCATGAAAGCCTGCGCCGAGTTCATGGGACGCAAAGGTGGTGTCGAACTCAGTGACCAAGAGTGGTTTGGCCATCTTTCACTGCCGGCCGTGGAAATGGTGTGCGAGGCGTGGAGCCGTGAGCTTGATCCTTTCTGGGAACAAGCGAAACACGAAGTGCGCGACAGCTTCGCCTATGAGGACCTTCCCAAGGGGTACATCGCGCTTCAGGTTATCCTGGAAAAGCTCGAAAGCGATCATCAGGCATCCGCTGAGATCCATGAAAAGATGGTCCGGGTCATCGAGGAAGCTGAGCAGGTTTCACGCGACCACGAACCCGCAATTGGACAGCGCATTTCAGTGGTGTTCTTTTCGGATGGCGCAGGCGAGCACTGAGAACAAATGCTTCGAACCTTATTTTAGCTAAACATGTATTCGGTCGGTCAGACTGTCTTTGCCCCCTAAAATTGGGCCACTACTTTGGCCGAGAAGGGGGAACAAGAGATGGCTCGGAAGCGATACTCGGACGAAGACATTCTGAAGC
>NZ_FXTE01000016.1 GCF_900182615.1 Ruegeria faecimaris
TTTGGCAGGCTCAAGGATTGGCGCCGTGTGGCAACCCGTTACGACAGGTGCCCGAAGGTCTTCCTCTCAGCAATCGCCATCGCAGCTCTCGTCATCTATTGGCTATGAGTCCTGACCCTAGAACCGCGCCTCTAATTGTCGAAGCTAATGCTCAGTTTATCTGAGGTAGCGATACTCTGGCAGGTTAATATATCTCCTCGGGTGACATCGCTGTCTTCAAGGGCCATTCGAGCATGCATATGGACCTGACCTTTTGTTAGACGCGCTTTGCAGGCGCCGCATACTCCGGACTGGCAACTGAAAGGTGGTGTTAAGCCCGCCGACAATATTGCATTCAGTAGCGTTTGATCTGCGGCAACAGGAACCTCGTGTGTCGCCCCGCCCAGTTCAACTTGTGCATTGGCGGCGATACCCGTCACACTGGAGGCTGTGACTGTAGCCCCGCCGAAGCTTTCCATATGAATTCGGCTCGCAGGTACGTCCAGTGCCATCAGCGCGTTGCTCACGTCCGCATTCATAGCTCCGGGTCCGCAAATCCAGTAGTGGACATCTTGCGCCACAGGTGGGGTTTCCTTCACGGCGGCTTTTGTGGCATCTGCATCCACGCGACCTTTTCGCCACGAGCTGGACCAACTCCACAGCGAGGGTGCAGACAGGACATGGCGCAATGTGAACCGGACGACGTGATCAGTTTTCAATATGTCCAATTCTTCGCCAAAGATGATGCTTTCGCAATCGGCGTTGCCATAAATCAGATGAGCAACTGAATGAGGTTCTTTTTCGAGGACAGCGTTGATCATTGCAAAGAGCGGCGTGATGCCACTGCCTGCGCCAAAGAAATAGTGGGTGCGGCGCTTCAACGGGTCCGGCGTCAGAGAAAATTGACCGAACGGCGGCATGACATCGACCGTATCGCCGGGCTTTAGATGGTCTCCGATATGATTGGACACCAGCCCACCGGCCACCCGTTTTACCGTGATGCGCAAAAGGGCACCCGGCGGGTTGGAAATGGTGTAGCTGCGGCGTTGCTCTTTCTCGTTGAGGTGGAATCGAAGAGTGACATGCTGACCGGCTTGCCAGCAAAAGGTTTCTGCCAGACTGGTCGGTAGATCAAAGGTCACGCTTGTGGCTTTGCCGTTGATCTCAGGCCGGATTTCAGAAATTTTCAGGGAAAAGAAATCTGGGTTCATGGTTTCCTCAACGATAATCAAACGTGGTGTCGAGAGCTCGGATTGCCAGCTGACCAGCTTGCGGGGCGATGAAAAACCTATCCGTCTGGTTCATCGTTCCAGTTGTGTCGTCCCAGATGTAATCAACACGGGTCTTGGCGGTGACACGCGTGCCGCCGTCGGTGAATTCCGAGGAAAACGTGGGCGCACCGCGCCTTGTTTCCCTGTATCCCTGCATCGCGTCGGCCAATGTGGTATCCTGATGCCAATCAGGAAGTGTTTCCCAATCGGCCACCGGATAGGAAAACGTCTCATCTGGCTGCCCAAGCCCGAATTTGATTGTGACAGTATGTACTGCCTTCGGGTGCCAGTCTTTCCACGTTGCGGCGATCGCTGCCTCATCTGTTGCATTGAGATAGCGCGCCGTCAGGTCCTTGGGTTCGTCTGACGGGTTGGCCAAGACCAGTCCGGTTGCCAGGATCGTACCGATCAAGGTTGCAAGAATGCGTTTCATTTACTTTCCAAATTTGGCGGAGTGGATGGAAGTGTACGACCGGGCAATTGAAGGAGTGATCCGATATTGACCCAAGGCATCTGGCTAAGTTTCGGCTTCTTGTGTCTCAAGGAAGTCCAGGATTTCTTGTTGGTGCCTGACCACGGGGCTTTCCCCGTTGGCGGCAGGGCCGACCTCAAAAAACGGGCTGGTCAGTGATTTCTGCTGTTGCTCACAGGCGTAAATATCTTCGGCTGTGAAATCACCCGACGCCATTGGATCATCTTCGCCGATTGCGTCGCTGTCAGGATATTTTGGGCCGCCGAAATCCTTCCAGAAACTCCAACTGCTCCATTCCTGTTTCTGAAATTCCCACCCTGAGGCATTCGCCAGTTTGGTGCGGTTTTCCACGCGCGTCAGATCAGGACCCAAGGGCGTGATAATGAAAATGTTCCAGCTATCCTCGCCCGCGCCAAGCCCGATACCGGGAAACAGCATTGGCACCCAGGCCCCAATATGGGGTTCTGGTATTGCCCGTGGTGTAGGCAGGTTTTTCTCCAAATCCTTGGCATAATCTGGCGCTGGCGGTTCCCAGAAGTGATAGTGCGGACCTTTCCAGCCGTATTCCGCCCGCGCATGATCATACATGTGCAGCGTATTCGAATGAAGATGGCTCAGGTGATAGACGTCGATATAGTTTTCAACCACGATCTTCCAGTTGGCCTTGATCTCATAGCTTTGCCGCGCATCGGAATATTCCATCAGGTCTTCCGGCGTGTGTGGCCCCAACAGCGGATCAACCGCACCAAACCATTCAGCAAGGCTTGGCGGATTCGGATCAGGATGCACAAAGAGCATACCGCGCCAGATATCCACACTGGCGGGTTTGAGGCTGAGGCAGGATTTGTCGACACCATTAGGGTATTCCTTTGCCTCATCCGGAACAGAAATCAAGTTGCCCTCCAGGTCGTATGTCCAGTCATGATAGGGGCACGTCAGCGCCTTTTGTGTTTTCCCAACGGCCCGGATCAATTGCGTGCCACGGTGACGGCAGATGTTATGAAACGCCCGCAAACGGTGATCGCGCCCCATCACGATAAAGATGTTGTTAAGCCCCGCCTGAACCGACACAAAATGACCGGGCCCTGGCACGTCTTCGGCCAACCCGGCATAGCGCCAAGTGCGCGAGAAGATCTGCCTTTGCTCGCGGTCGAACCAGTCTTGCGACGTATAGGCGTCAACGGGAAGGCGGTGGTACATTTGGGTCATGGCAACCTCTTAAACAAGCCAGATGGCGTAGGTCGGAAATAGGCTGGCCGCGATCATCATCAGGCCGAACACAGCCCAAAGGATCGCAACTGCCCAGAAAAGGATCGGATCGTGTTCGCGCGAGATATCAAAGACAAGTGCGGTCTGACCCGTCATAATCGATGGCACCAACCACCACAGAAACAGCAGGCCCCAAACCCAGTAGAGCCCCAGCACAGCCGCAACCAAAAGAACTGGTAATGCCATATGATTGACAAGGCGTCGGGTGCTCATACGTTCGGCTCCAAACTGGCGGCAAGGATCGTTGCAGCCTGTTTCAGCTCTTCGCGCCAGACCTCGGGCGGATTTAGCGGGGTCAGCGAATCCAGGTTCACATATGTTGCGGAAATCCCCTGCGAAACGGCACGGATCTGGGCAGGAGGGGCGTTCGGAAAGGCGCGTTTCAACACGGCTTCGATCACCTCAAAGAACTGCTCCAAGCTGTCGACAAGGGGTTGTCGCATTGACGGATGATTGGCGACGGATGTGACAAGCGACTGGTAGGCCAGCATTACGCGCGGATCATTAGGGACAGATTTATCAAACAGCAGATCGATCAGATCAGCTGTTGTGCCCGTTGGTTCCAACGCGTCCCGAAGGGCGGTTGTCGCCTGCGCAAACCTGTCTACGACATGGCTTATAAGGGCCCCGGTCATCTCGTCCTTGTTGCCCAAATAATGACGCAGGATGGGTCGTTTGACACCAGCCTCAGTCGCGACGCGCTCTTGGGTGGCCCCCTCCAATCCGAAACGGGACACACATGTGAGATATGCATCAAGAATCTGTTCTGATCGCTGGTCTTTAAGACTGGGACGGGGCATCGCTTATCTCGTTTATTGTCACATCTGACAAATAACTATTCAAAGTATATTGTCAATAATGACAATTAATAAATCTCTGCAAGAGCCGGTGCGCCCAAAGCCCCGAGAGGTCATTTCAATGTATTAAGGTTTCAGTGTTTGTTGCCGCCACAGGTAGCTTTCGCCGCATTGAATCCGTGTCGACCTCAAGTTTGCCAAAAAGTTTGTCGACCCAATGGACGGCCCCGGATGTCAAAAGAAAAACCTCCGGCACCACAATCCACTCGCCAATCCACACACCGCCGGAACGCTCATGCTGGTGTAAAGTCAATTCGCCAATCTGCTCGGCGCGTTGACGTCCCAGTCTTCCGACAGCCTCGCCAAACTCTGATGCCCGTTGGTTCTGCTTATGCGCCATCGCAGATGAGGCGCCCCGACCCGTTTCGTGAGTTTCCGCGATTTCGGCAATGTCGGTTGAGGACAACAAATTCACGTTATGTGAGATTTTGCAGATGGTTGCACACAGCGCACCAAGCGCTGTCACGATGTCCGCTATTCCATCCCTTGCATTTTGCCAGTGTGGGTCTACGACCCTCAGCCCCAACGCCTGTGCAACAGCCCGTTTGATCTGTAACCCATCATCATTATCATAGGCTCTCAGATCCCCAACTGGTCCTCCGATTTGAACATTCAACCCTCGCAGCGCGGCGTCATCAATTGCGTTCTGTCGACGCACCAGCTCAGATTTCCAGACCTGCAGTTTGGTGGCGAAGCACATCGGAACGGCGTGCTGGCCGTTGGTGCGGCCCATCATCATCGTGCCCCCATGATGATCGATCTGCTGATCCAGCAATGTAAGGAGCCGCTGCACGTCCAGACCGATCTCTGTGAGTCCAGCCTTCATTTGCATTGCAAGAGCTGTGTCCATGATGTCTTGCGTCGTTGCACGGAAATGAAAGTACTTCGCATGATCGCCAAGCGCTTCGCGCATCTGCTGAATAAGCCCAACAATAGGTCGACCCACAATCAACAAGTCCGCCTGCATTTGGTCCTTGTCGAGCATCTGAGGCGACAAAGCCTCAATCGCACGGGCTGCATCATTAGGAATAAGCCCCGCCTCGGCCTGACATCGAGCCAGGGTTTGCTCAACCTTCAACCAGGCTGAGATCGTGCTGTGTTCTGACCAAATGACGCGCATGTCGAGGGTCGAGAAACAGTCGCGGTAAAGGCCAAAATCAAGCATCACCCAGCCCTCCCTGCGTCAGCTTTCGGTCTTTCAGGATACCCCGGATGCGGAATGCTATCGCGCCTGCACCGATGATTATGAAAGCCAGCGCGATTGGGCGCTCGACAAAAATCAGTGCGCCCCCATCCGACATCAAAAGCGATTGGCGAAAGGTCTCTTCGGCGCCTTTTGCCAGTACAAATGAGATGACAAAGGCGGCGATGTTAAAGTCGTGCTTTCGCATCAGCCAACCAACAAACCCTGCCACGGTCATCACGGTCACGTCGAACATCGACCCGCGTGCCGAATAGGCGGCGACAAAGGCGGTCATGAAGATCATCGGATAGAGGACGTTGGTCGGGATCTTCAGGATCAACCGGGCCACTTGCGTCGCCCCGAAATAGCCGATCACGCCATACGCAATGACCCCCAGCATACCGCACGCGAACAGCTTATAGACCAATTCCTTGTCGGTCAGGAAAAGTGTTGGTCCAACCTGAATGCCATGGATCAGGAAGACACCCAGAAGAATGGCGCCAATGGTCGACCCCGGTATTCCCAACGTCAACAGGGGAGCCATAGATGGGCCGGAAACCGCATTGTTTGCTGCTTCGGGTGCTGCGACACCTTCCAATGCGCCCTTGCCCCATCGCTCGGGGTTCTTCGCCCGGCGCTTCCCTTCACCGTAGGATATGAAAGCGGCAATCGCTGAGCCCAGCCCCGGCAGGACGCCGATACCTGCCCCGATAAAGCCACCACGCAAGGCGTGCGGCAGGCAGGGTTTGTATTCCTCCCAGGTCAGATCATTGCCGTCTTGCGTGCTGTCGTTCTCTTTAGTCTCACCATGGGTTTTCCGACGCTCTTCCAATTGGGCAATTACTTCGCCTAGAACAAAGACACCGATCATCAGGGGAACCAGTCCAATGCCATTGGACAAGTCGAAGGAGCCAAAGGTGTAGCGTTCCTCGCTCGAAATCGGATCAAGCCCAACCATGGCGACCAGAATTCCCATCAGGGCCGACGCCAGTCCTTTGACTACGGATTTGCCGATTACCGATCCAATCACAACAAAAGCGGCAAAATAGATTGCAAAGGTTTCCGGCGGTCCCAGTTTCAATGCGATGGACGCGATGAACCCTACACCGATGACCAACATGATATCCCCCATCAGATCGCCAATGACTGACGAGATGGTGGCAACCTTCATCGCCTTTCCTGCCTTTCCCGCGCGCGCCAGCGGATAGCCGTCGATCTGGGTGGCAGCACTGGCAGCTGTGCCCGGCGTATTGAACAGAATGGCCGCGATTGATCCACCATAGCGTCCGGATTTGCCAATCACGTAAAGAAACGCCAAGGCGAAAAGGGGCGACATATAGAAAGTGATCGGCAACAGCATTGCGATGGCGGCTGATGCGGTCAGTCCGGGGGTCGCACCCACGATCATGCCAACAAACGCCGCCAATACGATGGCGAAAAGCAGCATCGGATCTGTAATCACCGAAAGAAGAGCGGGAAAGATTTCCATATTTTGTTACCCCTGAATCCAGTTCAGCAGATCAAAGACCTCGCCATAGGGTGGGAATACGCCGAGCAGCACAAAGAAAATGATGTGAAAGACCAGCGGGCACAGAATGACTGATAGCGCCAATCCGGTCCGACTACGGACGCCAAAAATGTAGAGAACCAGTGGAGCAACAATCGCAGTCGGAACAAGGTATCCGAACCATCGGAAAGATTGCTGATAGATCAGCGCAATGATGAAAAGGCCGATGATCTCAAGCGTGGCCCCATTGTCGGGTTCGCCTTGTGCTCCACCTGCGTTCTGACGTGTGACCCCGATGATCAGGAATCCGGACAGAGCAAGCAGCGCAACAGCTGCAGCAAAAGGCACAATGCCAGCCCATGTATCACCGGGCGAGGCCGCTGGCACTTGCCAGGCACTCCAGATGGCAACACATGAAATGGCTGCCAGAACAAGCCCTTCGGCATAAGCACGCATAATTCCCTCCGTCACACATTGGTCGTTGAGAGAGATCGGGTGGCGATATCGCCACCTGATCCTGTCAGTCTCAGTTCGTCAGGCTATCCACCAAAGGCGCGGCGTCTTCTTTCATCGCCGAAAGTGTTGCCTTGGCATCTGCGCCGTTTTGATAGACCGGTCCGGTTCCGCGTGAGGCCAGGAGTTCGGCAAACTCAGGTTTCGCTGCGATCTGTTCCAGTGCGTCTTCCATGGCCGCAACCACCTCGGGCGGCGTGTCTTTTGGTGCGAATACAATCACCGGGGACGATACGGCAGCGAAGGGTATCCCTAGTTCACCAAATGATGGCACATCCGACATAATCCCGTCGCGGTCCTGACTGTTGACCGCCAGCGCGCAGCTGATCCTCAAAACCGGCCAATTGCTGCACGCCAAGGAAACCGAAATCAGCTTGTTCGCCAATTAGTGCTGCACGGGTCGGACCACCACCTTTGAATGGTACATCCTGTGCCTCGATGCCGTTGTTGGCCAGAAAGCCCAGGCCGCCAACATGGTGAAACCCGCCGCGTCCCGAATGCGCCCAACGAAGCGATCCTGGATCAGCCTTTGCCGCGTCGATCACGTCTTGCACGCTTTGGAATGGGCTGTCCTTTGGCACCATCAGCGATGTCTGCAACTGACCGACCTGAGCGACAAAATTGAAACTTTCCAATGCGTCAATGTCGGTGTCCCGCGCCATGGTCGACAAAAGGAACGACCCACCCGACGTCATCATCATCGTGTATCCATCCGGACGCGCACCGACGACCGAGTTGGCGCCGTTCAGACCGCCCGAACCGGGCTTGTTCACGACTACAACTGGTACCTCCAATATGCCCTCGGCTGCCGCCGAGATGGCACGTGCATAAGCATCTGTACCACCACCGGCCTTGTACGGCACGATGAGGTTGATGGGGCGCTTGGGCCAGTCGGCAGCAAAGCTGGCTGTGGCTGTTGTCGCTACGGCAACGGCGGCAATGGCCGCGTTAAGTAGTGTTCTGCGTTTCATCGGGTCCTCCCATAAGCTCGACCCTAAACTATCTAAGTTTGGGTGTTGATAAAAATGCAAAGATAACATCTACTCTTGCAAAAAACGAAAGACTGGGTGAATGAACATCAAAGCTTTGCGCGCATTCAGTATCACGTTGTCCGAAGGCTCTCTGATTGCCGCCTCGGAAATATTGCACCTGAGCCAACCCGCTGTCAGCCGATTGATATCGGGATTGGAAGCAGAACTAAGGCTTACATTATTTGATCGAAGCGGCCGCAACCTTACACCTACTCCAGAAGGGTTCGCATTCTACCGCGAGGCAGGTCGAATTCTGGAAAATCTGGATGAAGTGCCCAGGATCGCGGCGGAAATTCGTGCTGGGCGAACGGAATCACTGCGCATTGTCACTATGCCCCGAATTGCGCAAACCCTATCGGCCCGCGCAGTGGCAAGGTTTTTCAAAGAACACCCTGACATCAACATCAGCCTGGATGTCCGAGCACGGCGCGAAGCCGGAAAGTGGTTAGCAGGGCGCGAATACGACATCGGTATTGGAGCATTGCCCGTTGAACATCCGGGAATTCGCACACAACCGTTATTGAGAGTTCGGGCACAGGCGATCCTGCCTGCAGATCACAAACTTGCCAAACGACAGGAACTCTCAGCGACTGAGCTTGTGAATGAACCTATCATCCGTTTGATGCAGGGGTTGCTACTGCGAGATCAACTGGATGACATCTTTCATTCTGCTGGCGTTTCTCCTGGCCAGTCTTGCGAAGTTGCGTCTTCCCAACTGGCGTGTTCACTTGTTGCAGAAGGGGCAGGTATAACTATCGCAGATGAATTGGTCTCAGCTCAGATTGGTCTCGAAAACTTGATTCTGGTGCCGGTTGTTCCCGAAAAATGGATGACATTCGGGCTGTTGTACCCCGTCTCGCAGGACAGAACTGAAGCTCTTTGCCGCTTTGAAACAGTTTTGCGCGATGTGGTTAGGGAACTGGCGGGTCAAAGCCCAACGTTGGAAGTGGCCATGGATTAGGACCATTCGATGATCAGATGCTCGGGGTTCAATCGCCCTTGAATGCGTCAGGCTCTACGTTGACGCAGTTGCAGAAATGATCCACATCGCAGTGTCGAGAAGGGCGACCAAGGTTTGTTCGTTTGATTGACAATGGGAGCTTAGTGAACTTATCCCCCATTTGTGGCGCGCGCAGCATTGGTAGGTGTGGGCTCTTTCAAGACCTTGGGTGCAGCGCAGCATTTCGGTTCAAGAACCACTCGCCATCAATTTGAACGGCCCATAGCCGACATCCATCAGCCCTTTGAAATACTGCGTTAGCAGCCCGCATTTCAGACATTCGCTGCGATTGCGAAAGCTAGTCTAGGTGAATTCTCACTCCGCGTTCGACAGTGGAATCGCTACCTCAGACTTGTCTCATTCATTGCTAGATTTCTATGGCTACAACAAACTCCAGCCAGCTATCGATGCCGGGGGTCAAGATCTGGGGCCAGGCACGAAAACAAATCTGAGGGCACATGCGAATTTGATTCTCTAAAACTTTTTACAATTGAATCGCGCCAATCAAACGACGTTCGTAACATCACAACCTTGTCTCGGGTTCGCCAACAAAGAATTTTAGAACCGATAAGTCGCGCCTAGCACAGGCCCCGACTGATCAAATGTAAAATCGTTGCCGTTGATTTCATGATCGAATGAGATATAGCGATAGCCACCGCGGATCAGCCACCTGTCGTTGATTGCGTAATCTGCCGTCAGCAGAATCTGCCAGGTTTCACTGTCACTGCGGAAGCCTCCGTAGTCGACAAAACCGGAGCCCGACCACTTATCCGAGAACTGTACCCGTGCTCTGGCGCCGATGACAGGGTCGGTCCAGCTATCATCTGCCGTTGTTGTGCGCCCCGGTGCCGCGCCGGGTAGAAGGGTAAATTCCGTTTCAGTGCTGAACCACCGGAAACCCCCGGCGACGTCAACGGTGATAGTTGGCGCTTCATACACTCTGTAGCCAACATAGCCACTTAGGTATTGTGTGGTAAATGATGTCTCCAGACCCGAGCCGACAGGTCCAGGAGCGCTGTTACTGAAAGATAAGTCTGTGTAGTTGTAATCTGCAAGTATCAGCCAACGTCCGTTGGTGGCCGAGAACGCACTCATAAAGGCAAAATCGAGGTTTTCCAACGCATCCGAAAAGCTGAGAGTACCGTCCAGAGTGCCCAAAGGTGTGTCCAATGTAGTCTCTGTTTCCGGCATGAACAGGTAGATTGTGGCCTCATATGACCAATCGGATTGTTGAGCCGAAGCCACTGTGGCCACAGATGCAAAAAAAGCTACTCCGCAAGCGCAGCTTTTCACCCAAATTGACGAAGTCATTCTGTCCCTCCCGTCAAACAATCAAGTTTGAATAAATGGTCTTTGGTTTGTAGTTGTTTAGCCATGGGCCTCATTCTACAGCTCCTTCGGTTGCCATGGAACCGCTGCCGACACGATTAATATCTGTGTTCGGGAAGAACTCGGACCAGACATGCCAGAATGCGCCTGCGCGCAGGGTTTCGACACGTTTTAGCTGACCCTGATCTGAATGGCCCCAAAAATCGCAATGGCTCACAGGTTGACCAAAGTCGTTGTACCAAACGCCTAGGCTTTCATACTTTGGATCCAAGCTGACCACGACATCTCGTCCGCCGACATTGGAATTCACGATCCACTCGTTCTCGACGATGAAATCATCAGTCCAGCAAACCGCATCCTTACCGATCGTAATTCCCCAAACGTAGGTTTTATTTGGTAACCGATCGTCCGAACGATCCATGTTGTCCATCACGGGCGCGTCTTCCTGATGCTGGCGTCCGATGCCCCAGCCAAACGTGATCTCGGTCATCATATCCAGCAGGCGCAAAAATGGGTTCGGGGATGGCTTGTTCAGAAATACCTCACCGTCAGGATAGGCCTTCTGAAACCCGCGGAACGTCATTCGAAAGGTTGGCCAGGGCTCCATTTGCGCTTCGGGTCGAAGGGGGCAGGCAGGACCGTCGGAGTTAGGGTCGCGGTCCGCCTCGCGGAAACCATAGATGTGCTGGATCGGCTCGCCCGTGTCGTTATCGCGCAGGATTAGGTTATTGCCATGCTGGGCCAAAACCTCGAGATTCAACCGTCGTCCTTCTATTCGCGGAATGTAACCCTGACCCAGATTGGCCATAGCGCAATAGGTCATGACCACGTCTTCACCACCCAAGCCATCTACATTCCCGGCCAGATGAGGGCGCATAATCTGCGCATCCGGGTGCGCGCGGGCTTGGCCGTTGTTTTCGATGACTATGACGGGCGCAGTTGGTCCGACATATTTGCGGGCTTCTTCAATTGGAAAGTACTGTGCGTCATTGAGCTGGTTCCTTAGACCCAAATGCACCCAAACGTAGGGAAACCCATAAAGAAGAAGAGTAAGCACAGCCGCTATGAGCCAAAGCCAGAAAGGGCCACCGCCCAAAAGGAAATGCGCAAGTGTTGCCGCTGCAAACCCGCCAAGTCCGATACCGATCAGGCGATATTCATTGCGGATAAAGCGCACCATATTCTCGCGCTTTACTTTCAGCAGCATTTGAGAGACGTCGCCCAGATCGCGAAAATAGACAAACCCGATGCCGAGAGACACAATCAATCCCAGTGCGAATATTATGCTACCAAACATGCTGTGACCCTCGACCTTGATTAACACAGTCCTTCACAGGTTTATTGCGAAGGATTAGGCTTACTTCTGTGGTGACGCGCGCTTGATCATGAAAGCCTCAACTGCCTGTTGGGTTTCGGGGCGGATGTTCTCGATCCCTTCATAGGGCACGCCATAGGCGGGCGCGGTATCGGGGAATTTTTCTTTGCGGGCCATGTGGCGGCCCAAAATCCGTGCGAATTCCTGCCCTCCCCAGGCGCCAACCTCGGTCGAGACCGAGTATTCTTCGCGCGTGTCCCGATAGAGATCAAAGAACTTTGCAAGAATGGCGCTTTCGCCTGGTCCCGGCAGTTTCAGCTTTAGCTGGTCTTTCACGACCGCCTCGGGCTTGTTCACCGAATAGACGATGACGTGATCGCGGCGAGATTTGGATTCATCGGTGAACAACAAGGCGGCCGACTGGTCCACCCCATCCACAAGGCGATCCCGCGGAATATACTGATCTGCTCCGGCAAAGCGCGACAAAGTGGTATAGAGGTCCGAGACATGGATGATGCTGTTAAGCAACCCGTCAGCCTCGATCATACCGGGCCAGCGGATGAAGGCGTCAACTCGTATACCGCCTTCAGTCGTGTCACCTTTGCCGCCAGCATAGATCAGCGGGGTGAACCCGGATTGCGGCGCGTATTTGGTGAAATGGCCATTGTCACCCATGACCACAACCACAGTGTTTTCCGTCAAGCCCAACTCTTCCAGCCGCGCGAACAAGTCGCCCAACCACTGATCGAGCAACTGCATTTTGTCCACATACAGGCCACCATTAACGCTCTCTGGCCCCGACCGCCCGGCACGGGTGTTGTCCAGCGGGATCATCGGCCAGTATTGTAAGAAAAACGGGTCTTCACCACTTGCTAGGCGATCCAATTCTTCCATCGTCTTGTCCTGAAACCCCTGGTTCATCTCATCGTACTTCGCAGCGTTCCAGCGTTCGCCGGTTTCCATGCGAATTTCGCGGATGGGCCCGCCGGTTTCCCCTTCGATGACTGTCATCATCGCGGCAGAGTCCGGCCGGAACCAGCCGTCCAGCGTATATTTGTCGTCATAGTCACGGATCGCGACCGAGACCTGTTCTTTGATCGCATCATCATTGAAGATCGTCAGCTGGCCCTGTTGGTGGATGGCGTGCTGGGCATAGTCAAAACCCTGATTCATCGCCCAGCTTTCGGCGATATCGCCCATGTGCCATTTGCCGACATGGCTGGTCGCATAACCCGCCTGTTTCAGAATTTCGGCCAAGGTGACCTCGTTTTCCGGTAAGCCAAACCCGGCAATGTCCACCGTTGTGTCGCCCATACCCATGCGTACGGGCAACCGCCCGGTCATTTGTGCCACGCGGGTCGGCGTGCACGAAGGTTCAGTATACATGCGCACCATTCGCATCGCCTGATCGGAAAAGTCGTTGATATTCGGCGTTTCATAACCTCGCACAGCGTTTAGCTCGGGGATGCCCATGTCGCCGAAGCCCATATCGTCGATCAGAACGCTGACTATGTTTGGGGGCTGCCCATTGTTACCGTCACGAAAAGCGGCCAGAGCATCATCAACAGCGGTATCATCCTGTGCCCATTGTTCTGCATGTTGTGCCTGCAGAATATAGAATTCGGCATCGTGTTGAATTGGGTCTTCCTGCGCTTGCAAAGGTGGTGCCGTAACGCCTGCACAAAAAACCAGAAGCCATTGTAGTTTCATTCCGTCTCCCCCAGGTTTGAAGCCGAGCTTCGGTGTTTGATCTTTGATGCGTTAACCAATTGTAACATCGTTATATTCAGATATTTACTTAAATTTGCGACGTCACTGCCAGCTCATGAATACATCACGGGTCAGTTCAGTTTCCGGACGCAGGTTTTCGATGCCCTCATAGGGGGTACCTTTGCCGATCTCTGAATGTGGATATTTGGCGATCATCTTCTGGTGGCGCTTTATCATATCCTGAAAAGATGCACCGGCCCAAAGCGAGTAGCCAACCAACGGGTGTTCCTCACGAGGGTCCCGATAGATGTTATAGGTTGGAGCAGCCGCGCCGGGTTGACCAGGGGCAGGAAGGTGCATCTTGAATTCTTGTTTAACGACCGAGCGCAAGACAGGGCCTTCGTAGACATAGACATAGTCGCGCCGACCGTTCCCCTCGCCGTTCAACAGTAACGCCGTCTGGTCAATGCCGTCTATCACACGGTCCCTTGGGATAAAGGCGGTGGCTCCGGCAATTCGCGCCATTGTGGTGAAGATATCTGAAACATGAACGATGTCGCCAGCTGCAGTGTTGGGTTCGATCACACCGGGCCAGCGAATGAACGCATCGGTTCTTACTCCGCCTTCAAGATGCTGAGTTTTGCCTCCGCGATAGATTAGTTGGTTCAGGCCGGATGAGCCTTCATAGTGATACATCAGACCATTATCTGCCATCAGAACAACAATTGTGTTGTCTGCCGTGCCGGTTTCTTCAAGCTTGGCCAAGAGATCTCCAATCCATCCATCAAGCAGTTGCAGCTTGTCGGCATGAAACCCGCCATTTCGTGAAATTGCCTGATCCGGGTAGACGAAGTTCAACGGGTACAGCGGCCAGTATTGCAAGAAGAACGGCGCATCCTCGGAGGCTACACGTTCGAGTTGCTCCAGCGCCTGCCGTTGATATCGTTCGTTCATCTCTTCATATTTGGCCTGCGTCCAAACCTCACCGGCTGACATGTCTACTTCCAGGGCGGGCCCACCGGCTTCGGCCTCGACACCGGTGACAAGACCATATGGCTTGAAGCGCTCATCCAGCAGGAACTGATTGTTCTGCCCCTCGGGCACGTAGCCGAGCATGGCGTTGGACCTCATTGCCTCGGGGATCATGAGGCTCAGCTGCACTTGCTGGTGTAGTGGAAATGCGGCCCAGTCGAATCCCTGATTGTGTGGGTATGATTGCTCAATGTCACCTTGGTGCCATTTGCCGATATGCGCCGTATTGTAGCCGACTTGTTTCAGTATCTCCGGCAGTGTCACCTCGCTGGTCGGAAGACCTTCTCCGACCAAAGCCACTTTCACCTCTTCGACACCGGCGCGTATTGGGTGGCGCCCTGTCAGCATGGCGGTACGTGTGGGAGTACAAGAGGGTTCGGTATACATGCGCATCAGCGACATGCCTTCGGTAGCCAACTGATTGATGCTGGGTGTCTCGATCCCCATGACGTAATTCATCTTGCGGTCACCCATCTGACCAAAGCTTACATCATCGATCAAGATGTAGAGGAAATTAGGAGGCTTGCCGCCATTGGCCGCACGAATTTCGGTCAGCTTGGCGTCGACTTCAACGTCTTGCGCATCCCATGCCTCACCAAACTGCGCGCGAAGGAATTCGAACTCGCCGTCATGAACAATCGGGGTTTCCTGAGCAAGCGCGGAGCCGGCACCAATCAACAACGCAGGCAAAATGTATCTAAGTCTCATGTCAAACCTCCAAATCTTTGTTCCGTACCGATTCCGAATCAAGGCCATGCGCCTGCAACCGTCCGTCAATACTGCTGCGCAGGTCCGAAAGGCTTTCTGCCAGATCGGCGAGATAGCGCATCTGAAGAACAGACTGCGACCTTGGCGGCACCGCCAGTTCGGCGAAGACCTCTTTGTAGTCGCGGCAAATTCGATCAAACTCTTGGTCTTTTGCCCGCAGGTCCTGCAGCAGGCGACCCGCTTCGGGAAATTGGGATTCAAAGAACTCATCATCCGTCATTGGCAGCGCCCTTCAGGCATTCGTTTGCCAAGCATGCATCCAACAGAATATGTATTGAACGTATAAAGCCGCATGCTACCGTAGCACCATGGCGACAAACCCTTATTGCGAAAGGATAGTTCTTTGACCGTCAGCATGGACGATCAGGAACAGAATGACACTCAACAGTTCTCGGCCGAGCAGGTGCGCGATGCGTTGGATAGGGTTCAGAAGTCAGATGAATTCAAAGGGTCCGCCCGCATGCGATCTTTTCTGTCTTATGTTGTGATGGAATCGCTCGAGGGTCGTTCCAACGAGATACGCGCCAAAACCATTGCGATGGATGTTTATGGATACGACGCGGATGAGCTATTGAAACGCGAAGGCGTCGTACGCGTGGATGCGGGACGTGTTCGGCGAAAACTCCAAGCTTATTATGAAAGTAATGGGATCGCTGACGAATTGGTAATCTCATTGCCTGTCGGAAGTTACGCACCCGAGTTTTTGCCGGGCTCCAATCGAAGCAGACAACCATTACGCGGAAGGCGACAGGCTTACGCAGCCGTTATCTCGCTTTCACTTCTAGTAGCCGGTATTCTAGTCGGTGTTCTGATCGGCCGCGGTTCGCAATCTGTTGCTCCAATAACTGGCAAAACTGCGATCTACGACGTGTCGCCAGCCCGCGTCGAAGCAATGAACCTAAGCAACGCTGGCCGGGATCTGATTTTTCCGGTTACAGATTTGGCACGCCTTCAACCTGCGTTGTTGATATTCCAAACAGCAATTGAACGAGATCCGTTTTATTACGGGGGGTATGCTGGCGCTTCTCAGGTCGAAACCATGTTCGCCATCATGAAATCTGGCGATCCCGGTTCTGATGAGTTTTTGCACGCGGCCGACAAGAATAGTGCTTATGCTTTGGAATTGGCTCCGGATGCAGCATGGCCGCTTTCAGCGCGAGCCTGGTTTGAATTTGGGGTGGGCAATTACGATAGCGCAGTTCGATTATCCCAACGGGCCGTAGGTTTGGCACCCGATGATTCACATGTTGCTGAATTCGATGCCTTGATTTCCCTTTATACATCTGATTTTGAACGAGTTTTGTCTCAATCAGCGCGATATAGAGTCCTGGCCTCACAAGGAGGGGGACTTGTATTTGACAATGCATTGGGTGCGGCTCAGTTCCATACGGGAGACTATGCTGCCGCAATCAGGACGTTTGATGAAACAATATCGCGTGGTGGGCCGTTCGGACCAATTTCCGCAGCTTACCTTATGGCAGCCCACTGGAGGAACGGAGAACAAGCAGAGGCACAGCGGCTTGCAAAAGTATTTTCGGACACTTGGCCAAGCTTCCCTCTCGAAGCACTGAAGGCTCGAGTGTTTGTAGACCCGCAGCCAGTTCAAGAGCTGATCAGTGCAATGAAGGCTGCGGGTTGGTCAGGAACCGTCAGGCCCTGATTCTACGCAGTAGGATGTGTCACAATCAATTTGCTTAGATTGGAATGACATAAAGACCAGCGTAAAAATGCCAGCGCCATGCCGCGAAGTAGAGTTTGTTTGCGCCGCCCTCGGACAGCGCAGGTGTATCGGTAATAGTCATCTAGTGGCCTCCAAGCACAATCGCGCCGCATCCAGCGGGATACGGGCATCTTTGATTTCAATAGAAGGTAATGAAATCAGGCGTGAGGCAGGTCGCGGGTCAAACGCGCGGGATCGAGATCATTGCGCTCGGCAACGCGCTTGGCGATAAATTCGAAAGTTTGCGTTGCTGTGGTCTGTACGAAGCGTGGACAACTGTCTTGAATCAGAACGGACGTGTTGCTGATGCGGCAAGCTTCGCAATCAACGGTCACTGGTGCGCTGTCGCCATCTATATTTCCGCAGATGCCGCTCAACTGCCCGCCTGCCGCAATATAGGCGGTGAGTTCCGGGGTCGTAGACATGGGAGCTGTCCGATGCGCAAAGCTCAGCATTCGTGACTTTGGGCTCAGAGCCGACCTCAGATGCGGCGCGGCATCTGCCAGTTTCGCAGAACCAGCATCGTGGCAGAACGGCCCATAAGAGACATTCTACAACCGAGCGGATTACTGAAATACAGCGTTGCAAACCGGCGTTTGCTGCCAGTGCATACCCATTCGCAGCAATATCTACACTATCCGGGAAAGACCGGAATTGGTCACGACAGCGGTCGTTCTAACATTTTGGCTGCAGACAAGCTGTCAGGCGGTACAAAAATCTCGCAGTATCGAATTAAAGAGCCCCGGCTTCTCTAAATGCGTCGCGTGAGCACATCCAGGTATCACGGCGAGGTTGGCGTCGGGAATTGATTGCCACAATTGTTCGGTTTGGCTCCATGGATAGGTCCGATCCCGGTCACCCCAAATCACCAACGTACGGGTCATGATATCCGCCAAATGTTTGGCGCCGCTCCAACTTTCCATTGCGTCGAGCCCAATTAGCATGGTTTGCAGGCTGCATTGTTCTGCAATCATAGCACAGTCCTCATAGGCCGCAGCTTTTCCCCGATCAAGAAACCAGGTTGCCGCAATACGTCTGGCCGTGGCTCTTGGTCCTTCTGTATTGGCCCGATGCTTTGAGGTGTCGATTGTCTCAAACCGGCCGGGTAAAATGCCGATTGTTCCGGTTCCGTACAGCACCAACTGGTCGATGCGGTCGGGTGCACGGGCAACCATTTCCTGAACGATCATCCCGCCCATTGAATGGCCGATCAGGATAAACCGCTCAATCCCACGCGCGCTTAATTCTCTCAGCGCCCACTCGGCAAAGCCCGCAATACTGGCGGGGGCCTCGAGATGTGCGTTTTCACCAAATCCTGGTAGATCCAGGGCCACGACATTGAAACCGGCCAGAGCATCGACTTGCCCCAACCAATGCTGACTGCCGCCCAAAAATCCATGGACGAATACGACAGGTGTCATTTGCGCCCACCCTGTACAATGCGATCAAGGATCATGGCGCAGAAAAGGATCGCAAACCCGGCGAGGATGCCTTGGCCCACATTGGCATATTGCAACGCTTCCAGCACGTCCTCACCCAGCCCCTTGGCGCCAATCAGCGAGGCCACGACGACCATCGCCAGCGACAACATAATCGTCTGGTTGATCCCCGCGCGGATCGATGGGCTTGCTAATGGAAGATCTACTTTAGTGAGCAAGTACCACTTATTGGCACCGAAACTAATAGCTGCTTCGCGCACGCTTTCTGGTACACCACGCAGACCAAGAACGGTCAATCGTACCACCGGTGTGCCGCCAAAAATCATCGTGACCACAACCGCCGCTGGCTTTCCAACGCCGAAGAACGCAATCACAGGCACCATGAACACGAAGGCTGGCATGGTTTGCATGAAATCCATGATCGGCTGGATAAACGCATAGAACCGTGGGCGACGGGCAGCAAACATGCCGAGCGGAATTCCGATAACAATCGACAGACACGCCGCTGTCCCCAACAAGGCCAGCGTCGTCATGGCACCTTCCCAGAAACCCAGCAGACCCATATAGGCCAGAAATGCGCCCGAATAGATCGCCGTGCTGATGCCCGCTGTCAGCCAGGTCAGCAGAATAATCAAGCTCGCAATCACGATCCATGGCGTCTGAACCAGTATGACTTCTAGCGCATCCAACAGAGTGCGGATGCCGAATGTCAGCCCATCAAAGAAGGTCTCGCTGTTGCGTACGCACCAGGCGATGAAATCTTCTACCCAAGTGATACTGGTCAGGCGGATGTTTGGGTCTGTCGGAAAATGGCTAAGCAGTGAAAAGCGCCCTGGGAAGCTGTAATGCAACATTGCCGCGGCGACGATTAACGCCATGAAGATTGCGCTGAACACGATCTGCGACACCGGCATGGCCGAACGGATCGAACGATCCGATAGCCACTCCGAGAAACGCGCCTCAAGCGCCCAGTTCGCCACCTGTGACTGTATGAATTTGATGATGATCAGTATGATCAGGCCGGTTAGAATGATGTAAGGACCTTCAGCTGCCATCGCCTCGGCCTCGGCACGGATACCCCCTATGTTTTCTTCAAGCGAGTCCACCGTTCGCTGATAGACATCGATCTTGTCCGAATTGTTTTCGATAGCCGCCGCCAATTGCTGACGGCGCAGTTCAAGCGTCCCTTCAATCGATGCAATACGCTCCATTGCCTCGGCTGCCAGATCGCCGAACAACCCTCGCGCAATCTGCACAAAGGCTATTGTTTCGAGGATCAGAAATGGTAACGCCCATGACCACAGACCTCGCGCACCGAACCAGACCGGACCAAACAATCCGGCCATCAGATTGAAAGTTGGTGTAAAGCGGGACGATGCACCAATCTTGTCGAAATTACGGATGTAGTAGTCAGGGCTGGTGCGCACAAATGTGCGAATGTTTTCACGCCGCTCTTCGGCATAGGCAAGGGCCGCTTCGCTTTCGGTATCTTCCAGCGGGTTCACATCAGAAATGCTCATGACACTTCGGTCCCTTCGATCACGGTGCGCAACAGATCGGCACGGGTTATGACGCCAACATCCACGCCGCCGTCCTCCACAAGGATTGCGCTACTGTTGTCGATCGCCAGATTGATCAGCGTGCTCAGATTTTCGTCTTCATTCACGCGCGGGGCATCCGACGGTAGCGGTCCATGGGCCGCAATATGTTCTGGAATTGGCCGCATGACCGCATGGGCGCGCACAACTTTGAGGCGTGAAATACCCGCAACGAAATCAGCCACATAGTCATCAGCGGGGTTCATCACGATGTCTTCGGCTGTCCCGATCTGCACCACCTTGCCGTCCCGCATGATGGCGATCCGATTGCCGATGCGGACGGCTTCATCAAGGTCATGGGTAATGAAGATCGTAGTCTTCTTGAGAATCTTGCTCAGCCGGATGAATTCATCCTGTAATTGTCGCCGGATCAGCGGATCAAGGGCCGAAAACGGTTCATCCATCAAAAGCACGTCGGGGTTGGCGGCCAAGGCGCGGGCCAGACCCACACGTTGTTGCATGCCACCGGACAGCTCGTGTGCGAACTTTGACCCCCAGGCGCCCAGTTCGACAATATCGAGAATAGCAGCAGCCTGACGCATGCGTTCATTCTTGCTGACCTGTCGGATTTCCAGTGGCATTGCCACGTTATCCAACACCGACCGATGCGGCATCAGCGCAAAGTTCTGAAACACCATACCGATTTTGTTGTTGCGAAACTGCTGAAGCTCTTTTGGCCCCAAGGCCATGACATCAGTGCCTTCGATTTCGATCTTACCAGCTGTCGGCTCCAGCAGTCGGTTGAAATGGCGAACCAGGGTGGATTTACCGCTGCCTGACAGACCCATGATGCAAAAAATCTCACCCCGGTTTACCGACAGGCTGACATCAGCGACGCCGACAACACAGTTGTATTCGGCCAGCACTTGGGACTTGTCCAACCCGCGGTCGCGGATCGCCTGCAGCGCCACCTCGGGTCTGCCTCCGAAAATTTTCCAGACATTCGAAATTTCGATAACGGTGTCGTCGCTCATAGGTCCTCCAGAGATCTGCTTTTGGGTGGCGCCAACAGATGCCGCCACCCTGTTTCTGGAAGTGGGATCAGAGACCCAGCCAAGCGTCGACGCGATCCGGGTTCGCTTCGACCCATTCGCGGGCAACCTCTGCCGGATCGCGACCTTTGCCGCTGATCTCATAGGCGAAACCGCTGACATCATCCGCAGTCAATGCGAAATTCGCGAAGAAATCAGCAATCGCAGGTGAGCGGTCTGGCAACGTATTAGACCATGCGATCTGGACGTTCTTCAGGGCGTCTTTGGTGGCTACACTGGATTTGCTATACCAATCCGGATCGTCCGATGGCTGCACCATCACGTATTTTGCCGGGTCGAACGTCGGCTCGCTCAGCATTTGAACGTCGAACATGTACCAGACCGCGTGTGGCTTGTAGCAATAGAAGGCATAGCCCTCGCCTTTGGCGATGCTGTCTTTGATACGCGCGGTCTTCACACTTTCTTCTGCACGCACGGGCTCGATGAAATCAAGCAGACCGTAGTCGCGCGTTTTCACCTCGTTCACATTGGCCGAAGCCCAGCCGGGGGCGCCAATCCACATCTCACCCTTGCCGTTGCCATCGCTGTCCATCAGGGCGGCGACATCAGGGCGGCCCAGATCAGCTATGTCGGTGATATTGTTGGCCTCACCAAAGTCCTTGCTGACGCAAAAACCCTGATTGCCTTCGTAGGGGTTCGAGGACAATGTTACCGTACCGGCCTCGTCGACATACTTCTTGGTAAAGCTCTCCTGATTGGGCAGCCACACATCTGGATGCACGTCGATGTCACCTTTGCCCTGATCCATGGCTTGAAAGATGGTTGCATTGTTACCGGGCACATATTCAACCGTCCCGCCGATGCGCGTTTCAACAACGGCACCCAGAAGATGAGCGATTGCCTGCGCCCCGGTCCAAGACGGCACACCGATTTTAACCTCTTCCGCCGCGAATGCGGGCATCGCATAGATACCTACCGCCGCTGCCATACCAAATGCCTTTAGCTTGTTTCTCATGATAGTCTCCTCTGTTGAATTGCGCCGTATTTTGGCGTCGTTTTTTTAGTCAATCTCATTCCCATCGCTCGGCGGTGTCGTACAAAGTCGTCTCGGGCTGCGACTTCGGACGGAAGGGGAAAAGGGGGACAAACCGCCAGGCCCTAGCTTAAAGTCTAGAGCATGAGGTTTTCTGAGGGCCAATTCGAACATTTCATCAAACTATTCCCGCAATGCATAGTTTTGAGTATGCTCGACCAATGCTTCCTTGGAAATGCAGGTACACACATTGGATTTGAACTGGCTGCGCGACTTTGAATGCCTCGCCCGGACACTGAACTTCACCCGAGCCTCCGATGAACGCAACATCACACAATCCGCATTCAGTCGTAGAATCAAAGCGTTGGAGAGCTGGGTCGGGCTGCCTCTGGTCAATCGCGCCACCTATCCTGTTCAATTGACAGAAGCAGGTCAACAATTCTTGCCGGTCGCTTTAGCGGCGATCTCACAACTGTCAGAATCCCGTCAATCGCTGCGGGATGCCGATCGTGGGGATAGCCGTTTCATCCGGTTTTCGGTCCTCCACACGATCGCGGTTAATTTTTTGGCAAGTCGCATCGAAGAGTTGCAGATGCAAATTCCCGATCTGCGCACTCGAGTATTGTCCGATTCCCTAAGCACCTGCTGTGACCTGTTGGTCGAGGGCGCAGTGGACATTCTCTTGTGTTACAATCACCACTCGGTTTCACCGATGATTGATGAAACCGCATTTGAGCGAAAAGACCTGTTAAAGGATCGTCTGGTGCCAGTGGCTACAGCTGATTCAGCGCGTGCCATGGGTTGGAGTCTCGCAGAGCAGGATGGCCCACCCATCCCCTATCTGGCATATGATCGTTCTTCGTTTTTAGGCATGGTTGTAGAAAATACCATAGACCGCAAACCCCTGAACGCCGAGACGATTTATGTTGATAGTCTGGTTGAGACAATCAAGAGACGCCTGATTACCGGAAGCGGCTTTGCCTGGATGCCCGAAACTGCGATTTCGCCAGAGCTGGACGCGGGATTGCTGGTGCCAATCGGCGATGACGCGTGGTGTGCCACCTTGACGATTTCCGCATTTGCCAATCCGGCGACCTTTGATCAGACAGCGCAACAGCTTTGGGACCAATTATGAACAAAGGTATCTGTTGACTTACAGATTGCCTCCGAACGCTGTGGCGCACTTATTCAATCGCCTAAACTTGCCCTGCGTGGGAAAATTCGACAATCGCCTGGACAAGCAGGTCAATCGTATCAATGGCATTGACCTCGGCCGCAACACTATCAGCGATGAGCGAGAATTCTGAGCAAGCCACAAGCTGCAGGTCTGCTCCTGCGGCAACAAGTTCTTTCGAGGCAACTCTTAGTGTTTCACGCCCTTCATTGCACGGGCCGTCCGTCTTAATTTTTCGGATCGCTGCAAGCATTTTTTCATCGTCTGCCGGCCAAACAACCGAAAGCCCACGCGTTTGCAGCGTTGTCTCGAATAGATAAGTACGTTGTACGGCTGGCGAGGCAAGCATTCCGATACATCCCCCTGACCCAAGCGTCCGAGCTGCATATTCAGCTGCCAGTTCGATCAAGTTCAGCAAGGGGATGTCCACGGAATCCGTAATCGCCTTGGCATAGTGATGGGCGGTGTTGCACGGCATCGCCAGCGCTAAGGCTCCAGCATCTTCTAGCCGACGCGCCATAGCGGCAAGCGTCGGCCCCGGATCCTCGCCGACGCCGTCGAGCAGATGACGAACCCGCGACGGCACCTGCGGGTTCATGTCGATCAACAAAGGTATGTGGTCTTGGTCATCAGTTGCGGGTACTGCCGCCACCAGCTTGCGCTGGAGGAGGATCGTCGCTTCGGGCCCCATACCGCCAAGAATTCCAACCGGGCGCAGTGTCATGGCTCAGACAGTCACCCAGCGGTTTTGATGATCAAAGGCAAAATCATACCCCCCAAGGGCTGCGGCACCCCCGGTGTGCAGGAACACAATCCGTTCGCCATTGAACTCACCCTTGCGCGCAAGATCAATCAGACCGGCTGCGCCCTTGGCCGAATAGCACGGGTCGAGAAGG
Source organism: Ruegeria faecimaris (assembly GCF_900182615.1). Lineage (GTDB taxonomy): Bacteria > Pseudomonadota > Alphaproteobacteria > Rhodobacterales > Rhodobacteraceae > Ruegeria > Ruegeria faecimaris. The sequence goes on from NZ_FXTE01000016.1 coordinate 24,089, forward strand.
ATACCTTCGAGCTCTGCAAACATCCGGATCGCCTCAATGCCGCTTTTGGTCGGCAGGCCATAGCCCTCGCCGACATAGTCAGTATTGGCCTTCACGTCTTCGCGCTTGACTACACCAGCACAGCCCAGTTTCTCGGCTGTTTTACAGGCCAGGTCATATACCATCTGTTCCTGCTTGGGCTGCGGTGCCCTTGTGCCGATGCCCAGCACGGGCACCTGCGCATTCATGGCACACATGCCCGTCACCAATCCGGCTTGCGTTCCCGAAGAGCCGGTTGCATGCACCAATCTGTCAATTTGCAAACCACTGTTATTTGCTTGTGACAACAGCTCAAAGGCCGCGTTCACATAGCCGAGTGCGCCGATCGGGTTCGATCCACCGCCGGGAATGACATAGACATTGTGCCCTTCCGCGCGCTTCTTTTCGGCTGCTTTTTCCATCTCACCCGGCATGTCGTGGCCGCCGGGAAATTTCTCAGTCGTGGCCCCATGCAAATGGTCCAGCAGGACGTTGCCGTTGGTGTTGTAGTTTCCATCCTGGTAACCGGTGCGATCCTCCAAAAGGATGTGACAGGCAAGCCCCAGCTTGGCGGCAAATGCAGCCGTCTGCCGACCGTGGTTGGTTTGCGTGGCCCCTTGGGTCATCACCATGTCGGCACCCTGCGCCTCGGCCTCAGCCATTAGAAATTCAAGCTTGCGGGTCTTGTTGCCGCCGGTCGACATACCGGTGCAATCATCGCGTTTGATCCATATTTCGACCCCCAGCTCTTTTGACAATCGCGTCATGGGTTCAAGCGGTGTTGGAAGATGGGCAAGATGCAGACGGGGAAAACGGGCAAGGTGCATGTCATGGTTCCTAATATTTGCTTTTGTCAACTTACTACGCGCTGAGGCGCATTCCTAATTCGAACTTCGGTACATAAATTGCAGGAATTGCATGTTGTCACGAACTGCACTATCGATCCGCCATGCGTCTTGAGTGGATCGATGATATATTGGCCGTGCTTGATAGCGGCTCTCTCGCCCGCGCCGCTGAAAAGCGATTGCTGACGCAATCTGCGTTTACTCGACGGGTGCGGCTTATCGAAGACAACATCGGCGCAACGCTGTTTGATCGCCGCCGCAAGCCAGTCTCTTTGATGCCAGGCGTGCGGGAACTGGAATTTGAATTACGTGAACTCAGCACCCGGCTGCATGGGCTTCGGCACAGCCTAAAAACCGCGAGTGATCAGGCCGGCAAGTCGCTGTCTTTCGTTTGCCAACACGCCCTCACAACGACGGTTTCCCCCGAAATTGTGCGTGTTTTGACTGAAGATGGCGAAACCTCGGTTCGCGTGCGGTCAGGAAATCAAGACGAGTGCCTACTGCATCTGATTTCGAAGGAGGTCGATTTTGCCATCATGTACGCGGTGCCTGATGACAAGATGCAAGAACCCGTCAACGTATTTGAAACCAAAACGCTGGGGATGGATACGTTAATTCCCGTCTGCGCGCCTGCTGTGCGTCCGCAAGTGACGGAAGCCGCAATTCCAACAATCAGCTACCCGCCCGAGGTTTTTCTCGGGCAGGTCTATTCCCGGATGATCGCCCCGCGTTTGCCTGAAGGTAAAACCGCAATACCCAAGGCCGAAACCGCGCTTACATTGGCCATTCTAGAATACGCCCTGAATGAAATCGGAATTGCCTGGCTGCCCCACTCGCTGGTCGCGACCCACCTTTCTGACGGCAGGCTTATGTGCATCGAAGATGTGCTGCCCACTCAAATTCTGGCAATCAGGATGGTCCGCTTGGCAAAAGCGCAGCCAGATCATGCGGAGCAAATATGGAAACAACTTGAAGACATTTTAAGTTTCTAGTTTTCCCGCTGCACTCTCTATCCCAAATGGCAAGCCGCCCCTAAACAGAAGGGCTTGATTTTCCCTTACACACCCTTCGCCAGACCGAAAAAAAACGAAGCCCACACGCAAAACGCTTCGTTATCGCAAAAACTGCTACATCCTAAGCACCTGATCTTGGCAGCAGTCGTCTCTCGAACATGCCCAGCTGCCAAAGAAACGATACAAGCGAGTGGCCACTTTGACCGTTGTGGTTTTTGAAATTCGAATACGCGGCGAACTTCCGCATTCCGCCCATTTTTTCGAAAAACAACGTGTTCTGGCGCAAAGAGTTACGGCGCAGCCCACACCGTCGCACTTGTTTTGGGGCCAGCCGGATTTGGACTAGCCAAACGCCCCTGGCCATCAGGGGAAAGACGCTGCCTTCCCGCTCGGGCAACCCTATTAGACAAAACCGTGTCCTCGACCGTGCCTGCGGGCCGCGCCACCTCCGTCGAATAGCATTGCCTCGCACCCTCCCGCGTTCGCCACGTGGCAGATTAGCAGGAACAGGCAGCTTCGCTGTCAGACCTACAAATCAGCTCTGATTTTCCAAGAGGGGCGATCAGATCAAACCAAACTGTCTGCGGGAGTATGAAATGGGGGCGGCGTGCTATTTGATGACGCAAAGGTCAAATTCAACCGATGTCCAACGTTGGGGGCGCCTTCTGATGTCGAACGTTCACTGCTTTTCTGGTCCAACTATGACGGTTGGGTCAGGTTCGTGTGACGTTCAACAGGAAACCAGTGGCGGACCGAGGAGGATTCGAACCCCCGACCCCTTGATTCGTAGTCAAGTACTCTATCCAGCTGAGCTATCGGTCCGCGTTGGTGAGGCGCTATGTAGACCCGGTATTCGGGACGTGCAAGTTGATTCTGTAAAAATAATTCAAAAAGCCCCATCGCCCCGCGGGAGGCGAATTTCAAAGGTGGTACCTGTTGACCCTGTCTCGGTCAGAACAAGGTCACCCCCATGGCCCCGCAACAGTTCCTGTGAGATCGCCAAACCCAGACCCGACCCGCCTTTGCGGACGCCACCCTGAAAGGGTGTGAACAGATTTTCACGCGCTTTGGCCGGCAGGCCCGGCCCTGTGTCGCTGATCTGAATACACCAGTTGGCGTCCTGCTCTTGCCCGGACAGGGTGATCCGACCGGGCTTTCCTGATGCAACCAGCGCCTGACGGGCATTTCGAACGAGATTCATCATGACACGGAAAATCTGTTCAGGATCAGCTCGTACGACCAACTCTTCCGGCACATCATTGATGATCTCGACACAGGCATCGGCAACGGCAAGTTTCTCGCTCGCAACCACATCCTCGGCCACAGTGCGGAGCGGAACCAGTGTAAGCGACGGTGCAGGTTCTTCAGCGCGGCCAAATGCCAATGTGCTTTCGCACAGGGTTACCGCTCGGGTGATCGAGTTCACCAGCTTAGGGGCCATGCGACGCACCAACGGGTCTTCGCTGGATTCGATCCGGTCGGTAAACAGCTGGGCCGAGGTCAGGATGTTGCGCAGATCGTGGCTCACCTTGGCCACAGCCCCGCCCAGCTGCGCCAGACGCTCGCGCTGTTTCAGGGCCTGGGTCAGTTCGGTTTGCAACTGTTTCAGCGCCTCTTCGGCCTCGCGCAGCTCGGTCACTTTGGAATCCGGTGAGATGATTCCACGGGCATCTTCGGGGGCGCTGGCATAGCGCTGCATATATCCGACAACGCTTTTGATGGGCTTTACCAGAACCACCCGAACCGCAAGAAACAGGAAAAAAGCCGTGATGATCGAAATCACAAATGACAGGCCCAGAATGCGTAACCCATAATCCGTCATCGCCATACGCAAAGGCATGCTGTCAGTCGTCACCTCAATCAGCAGACCTGCGCCTTTCACAGGCTCGCCAATTACACGGATGACTTCATTTTCCGGCGTGAACAACCGCACGACAGCATCCCGGATCAAAACCCATGGTCGCGCGTCACGCAGGTCATAGGTCTTGCTGATCTGCCCTGGAATAGGAGAGGACAGCATCAACTGGCGCATCTCGTCTCGCCGTAGAACCACGTTATAGACGCCCGCATTGGCCAGCAGTTCAGCCTCAAGGTCCTCGGCCAGCATATCATCGGCCAACAAAGCGAGCGATGCGATCTGAGCGCGCTCCAGCCGGTTCAGCAGGAAATCTTCGCGGAATCGCGCAATCGAAGGGACAAAAATCAGAACCTCGGCCAACATCACGAAGACCGTCGTCAGGATCAGAAATCGGCCTGACAGCGAGTTCACATTGCTCTCCCTTCCAGGTCAGGGCATCCAGCGCTGGACGAACCTGACTACGCGTTTAACCGTTTGATTCTCAAACAGCCTTGGAGAGAAATAAGCGCCCGCCACCCGTTTGTTAAGCTCTCCAATCGTCGGATAGGGCGAAACCATCGCGGCGACCTGCCCCATCTTCAGATTATTGGCCAAGGCCAGCGACCACAAGTTGATCAGTTCGCCCGCCTGATGACCAACGATTGTGGCCCCCACCGGACGGCCTTTGACGACCATGACCTTGATGAAACCATTCGTTTTACGCTCGGAAATGGCGCGGTCGTTGTGGTGATAGTCAAACCGCGCAATTTCCATCTTATCGCCATGCTCGGCGCGCGCCTGCACCTCGGTCAGGCCAACCTGCGCCAGCTCGGGGTCGGTGTAGGTCGCCCAGGGGATATGTGCGGTTTTCGCCTTGGAGGGCAGCCCAAACAGCGCCGAACGAATGATAATCCCCGCGTGATAGCCCGCCACATGAGTGAATTGCAGCCCACCCGCGACATCTCCGATCGCATAGACCCTGCGGTTCGTGGTGCGCAGGGTGTCGTCGACCTTGATGCCGGTTCGGATGGGCTCGATCCCGGCAGCGGCAAGGTTGAGGCGGTCGGTATTGGCCTTTCGCCCCGCAGCCAGCAGCAGATGCGTGCCCGAGAAGATCTCGCCGTTCTCGGTCACCACCTCAACCGCGCCATCGGAGCCGCGAATCTGTGCCACCATCGCCTGTTCATGGATCGCAACGCCCTCGGCGCGCAGGCTGTCCAGCACGACCTCTGCCGCCTCGGGGTCATCCTTTCCCAGCGCCTTTTGCCCTTCGATGACTGTGACCTTGCAACCGAGCCGAATATGCGCCTGCGCCATCTCCATCCCGAGGGGGCCACCGCCGATGATCAGCAGATGATCGGGCTTGTCGCGCAGATCAAAGATAGTCTCGTTGGTATAATACGGCACCTTGTCCAAACCGGGGATCGACGGAATCAGTGGTGAAGAGCCTGTTGCAATCACAACCCGCCTCGCGGTGATCAGATGATCCCCCGCCTGAACCTGTGTCGGAGAGACAAAGCTGCCATATTCCCGGATCACCTTGACACCGAAGCTTTCGAACCGCTCTTGGCTGTCCATCGGCTCGATCTGCGCAATCACATCATGCACGTGGTCCTTGGCGGCGGCGTAATCCACCTGTGGCACCACATCCGCCACACCCAGCGCCGAGGCATGCGCTTGCCCATAGGCGGCCTTGCCGCTGGCAATCAGGGCCTTGGACGGGACGCAGCCGAAATTCAGACAATCCCCGCCCATCTTGTGACCTTCCAGCAGGATCACATCCGCACCCATCTGGCTCGCCCCCGCGGCGACCGACAGCCCACCTGACCCGGCCCCGATCACCAGGATATCGGATTTCAGTTCTTGCATGATCAGCTGTCCTTTTGGCCGCGCAGCGTTTTGATCAGAATGGGCAGAGCCGCCAGCACGCACAAGCCAACAATCGGGCCGATAACGAAGGGCTCCCACAGCAGTGAGACGTCCGGCGTCTCACCCCGGTCGAACACTCCGCCCAGCCCGACGCCAATCCAAGTATAGACGATACCGCCGGGAATGATGCCCAGCGCCGTGGTGAACAGAAAGTTGCGGAACTTCACCCCCACCAGCGCCGGCACCAGATTGGCCATAAAAAACGGAACCACCGGGACAAGGCGCAGCAAGAACAGGACCGAGATCTCATTCTCGCGCAGGCCGTCCTTCAGCTTTTTGATCGTGCCTTCCGAGGCTTCAAGCCGTGCTGTCAACGACGCCCCCAACCCCCAGCGCGCCGCCAGAAAAATCGCAGAAGCCCCAATGGTCGCTGAAAAGATGTTGAAGACCGTGCCTGCGAAAAGGCCAAACAGGAACCCTCCGGTCATCGAGGCCACCGCAGCGCCGGGCAGCGAGAACGCAACGATGGCAATGTAAATCGCTATGAACGCTCCTGCCATTGCCCAGTAATTGGCATCACGCCAACCCAAAAGGGCCTCTCGGTTGTCGCGCAGGGTTTCAAAAGTCAGGTATTCACCCAGTGTAAAGTAACCCACAGCGGCTACGGCAAGAATCACCAGCAAAGGAATATGTCGCGCAAGCCCGCTGCGCGGGGCCTGAGTTGTATCGCTCATAATGGTGTCCGGTTTTGTGCGTCTCATTCTGGCCTCAACATGCGACGTCACGCGCCCGGGCAACAGGGGCCTCACGCTGCCTTGATCTTTTCGACAGTGAATGTGAGGGTTTTGTGCCTAAAATCCGTATTTTTGAAATCTTTTAACGCGCGGGATTATAGAATTGTTGCAAAAGGCTGCAAAACCCCCACCAAGGGGTTTGACTTACCCCCCGCTTGGCAGTAGAGGACGGGCTTCGAACACCACGGGCAGGCGAATCCGCGCTGCACCCGACCGAATAGATTGGAGACGGAGCGATGAAACGCACCTATCAGCCTTCGAACCTGGTTCGCAAACGCCGCCACGGTTTCCGCGCGCGCATGGCCACCAAGGCCGGCCGCAAGATCCTGAACTCGCGCCGCGCACGTGGCCGCAAGTCGCTGAGCGCATAAACCGCTCACCGATCAGGTTATGAACATGACGCCGCCGGAGGCCCCTGAGGATGGTAAGAACCAACCTGGGGATACGCCCCCGGCGGCGTCCGTTTGCGCATCCGAAACTTTGACCATTCTCAGGAAACGATCCGAATTCCTGAACGCTGCGCGTGCGCGTCGGCAGGGCACATCATCAATGATGGTGCAGGCGCGCAAACGCGCCGAGGGCGAGGCGGACGGGATTCGCGTCGGCTTCACCTGTTCCAAAAAGGTCGGCAATGCCGTGGCTCGCAACCGGGCCAAGCGACGCCTGCGCGAAGCTGCGCGCGCGGTACTGCCTGAGAAGGGGCAGGACGGCTGGGATTACGTGCTGATCGGTCGCGCCGATGTCACAGCCGGACGCCCCTATGCGGCGCTGCTGGATGATTTGCGCTATGCTCTGCGTAAAGTCCATGCTGCGCGGAAATGACATTGCTCTCGCATATCCTTGCCTTACCCATTCGGGCGTACCGGTTGATGTTCAGCCCTTGGGTCGGGTTCAACTGCCGCTATCAGCCTACATGCTCGGCCTATGCGTTGGAGGCACTGGAAAAACACGGTGCCATCAAGGGCACATGGCTGGCCGCGCGACGGATTGGGCGTTGCCACCCTTTGGGTGGTGACGGGTATGATCCGGTTCCGGACCGTGAAGATCCCTCCTGACCCGTCGTCGGACTTGACCGGAGCGCACCTTCGCTGAACAGTTGTGCTGTTCAATTCGAGGGCCAGATGACATCTGACGCGCGCCATTCCCTACCCACGCATGACGTTCTGAATCAGCCGCCTGTGCGAGCAGATTTAGACCTTTGGGCCTCTGACCCAGTACTGCAAAATGTGGCAGGCGCGCGAAGCTCTATTCTTCGCAACTATGGTGCAGACCTTGGGCGTGCTGCAGTCAGAGACATGGCGCGCGAGGCCAATTTCCACTCCCCAGAACTTGTGCTGTTTGACCAAGGTGGACGCCGCCTGGATGAAGTGCGTTTCACTCATTCATACCATCACCTGATGCAACTCAGTCAATCATCCGGATACGCAGCCGTTGCCTGGTCTGACCTCCCGAATGGTCACGCCACCCACGCCGCCATGGTCTACCTTGCCAGTCAGGTCGAACCCGGACATTGCTGCCCGCTGACGATGACTTACGCAGCCGTTCCAGCACTTGCGGCGAATGAAGAGATTGCCTCGATCTGGGTTCCCAGATTGACGGAATGGAACCACGATTCCTCTATCGCTCCTATCGCCTCCAAAAAAAGCGCCACGCTGGGTATGGCGATGACTGAGAAACAGGGCGGCTCGGACATTCGCACCAATACCACGACGGCCACACGCGACGGAGATCACTGGCGGTTGCGCGGGCATAAATGGTTCTGCTCGGCCCCGATGTCCGACGGTTTCCTGACACTTGCCCAGACCCCCGGCGGTCTGACCTGTTTCCTTGTGCCCCGCTGGCTGGACGGCGAACGCAATGCAATCCACCTGATGCGGCTGAAGAACAAGCTGGGCAATCGGTCCAACGCCTCGGCCGAGATTGAATACCATGATGCGCTGGCCTATCAGCTTGGCGATGAGGGCGCGGGTGTGCGCACAATCCTGGAGATGGTGCATCACACACGGCTCGACACTGCAATGGCCCCGGCAGGTCTGATGCGGGCGGCCCTCAGCGAAGCGCATTACTGGGTCAGCCATCGCAGCGCCTTTCAGCGCCGGTTGATTGACCACCCTCTGATGCGCATCGTTCTAGCCGATCTCGTGCTGGACTGGGAGGGGGCGCTGACACTGGGAATGCGTGTGGCGCAGGCTTTTGACGGTCATACACCCGAGGATAAAGCCTTTTCCCGCATCGCTGTTGCACTCGCCAAATTCCTCAACAATAAACGCTGTCCAGTCGTCGTGGTCGAAGCCATGGAGGTGTTGGGCGGCATGGGCTATGTCGAGGACACCCCCCTGCCCCTGCTCTACCGTGAAGCCCCTTTAAACGGCATCTGGGAAGGTTCGGGCAATGTGATCTGTCTGGATATCCTGCGCACCCTGACCCGCGACCCCTTGGCCGCCCAGGTCCTGCAGGCCGAGCTTGAGGCGGCAACCGGAGTGAACCGCCACTATGATGCGGCGCTGAGGGACCACCGCGCCCGCTGGACCAATATCCCACCCGAAGCCGAGGCGCGCTGGTTTGCGGAGCGCACTGCTTTGCTGCTGACGGCCTCTCAACTGATACGCCAAGCGCCCGGGCCGGTCGCTGATGGATTTGTGGCGTCTCGGTTGACAGGTAACAATGGCCGCATCCCCGGTTCGGTGTCCGGGCTGGACACTGGTGCCCTGCTTGCGCGGTTGGGCTGACCCGCACACTTGCCCGGATACGCCATCTGCTGTAGGGGCAGCGCATGTTTGACGAAGCTGACGATATCCATCCGCTGTTTGCCGGCGCGCCTTCGACCACCGAGTTCAAGAAGCTGCGCAAACGCATCGTTCGCCACACCCGCGAAGCCATCGAACACTATGGCATGGTGGACCCGTCCGCGCATGAGAAAGACGGCAAGCCACCCCGCTGGTTGGTCTGCCTGTCAGGCGGTAAGGACAGCTATACCTTGCTAGCGGTTCTGTACGAGCTGAAATGGCGCGGCCTACTACCGGTCGATCTGCTGGCTTGCAATCTGGATCAGGGCCAGCCGGGTTTTCCCGCTACCGTCCTACCCGAGTTTCTGGAACGCATGGGTGTACCGCACCGCATCGAATATCAGGACACTTACTCGGTCGTCATGGACAAGGTTCCCCAAGGCCGCACCTTTTGCGCGCTATGTTCGCGCCTGCGCCGGGGCAACCTGTACCGCATCGCGCGGGAAGAGGGCTGCTCGGCCGTGGTGCTGGGTCATCACCGTGACGACATCCTTGAGACGTTTTTCATGAACCTGTTCCACGGCGGCCGTCTAGCAACGATGCCGCCAAAGCTGGTGAACGAAGAAGGCGACCTGTTCGTCTTTCGCCCCCTTGCCCATGTCGCCGAGGCGGATTGCGAGAAATTCGCCAATGCGATGAACTACCCGATCATTCCTTGTGACCTGTGCGGCAGCCAGGACGGGTTACAACGCCAGCAGGTCAAACAGATTCTCGATCAGTGGGAAAAAAACAGCCCCGGACGGCGGCAAGTGATGTTCCGCGCCTTAACCAATGCGCGCCCTTCGCACCTTTTGGACCCGAAATTGTTTGATTTTGTTAATCTTTCCATCAATTCGAGCGAAAAAACTGAAAAAACGGATGATATTCCACAGCTGCGTTAACGAGTGACTCAGACTGATTTTCTACGGTTTGACCTGAGCGCAAGATGCTCAGGGTAAAGGCGAAGACGAACCGATGAGGAAATCTGTTTCCGTTGATCAATTTCTCGATACTCTCACCACGTATCTGAGTGGCCCGCCGGTGCTGGCCTTTGCTCCCGCCATTTCGCTTGCGGCTTTCTGGATCGGTGGAGAACGTGCGCTTGTCGTTGTGGCACTAAGCCTTCCGTTGCTGATCGTCGCCTTCGCCTCAGTCAGACGCACGCAAACTGCACGCATCTCTCCACTGCACCAACACGGAAGACTGGCGCCAACGGATAAGTTTGCCGCCGAACTTGAAAACTTCTTTGACCGTACCGATCACAATAACATGGGATCGGCTTGTATGATTATAGCCTTAGACGGGTTCACTGAATTTGTTGACCTGCACGGAAATGCGGCCGCGACCCATCTGTCCAGCCAATTTTGTGACCGCATCTTCTCGGTCATTCGAACCGGCGATATTGCAACACGATTAGACGAGTGCAAAATAGCCATCGGCCTGCGCCCGTCACAGCATCTCAATCTCGAAGCCTGTATTCAGATGTCGGGCCGCATCCAATCCGCCGTTGAAGAGCCGATCACCCTAAACGGCACCACTGCCTATGTCTCGTGTTCAATCGGTTTTTGCCTGCAATCCGCAGTTCGCGGATCCGGGTTTGAAAATTGGATTGATGCCGCATCTGCTGCGCTATGCGAAGCTCAGCGTAATGGGCCCTCAACGATCCGCGCCTTTTCAAACGAAACCCGCCGTAGATCCAATATCAGGGCCAACCTTCGCAAAGAGTTCGAGGCTGCGCTGGACAACGGACAAATCCGCCCCTGGTTTCAGCCTCAGGTTTCCACAGATACAGGGCGGGTTACGGGGTTTGAAGCCCTGGCCCGCTGGGAGCACCCGGAAAAAGGCATCTTGAACCCACAGATATTTCTGCCTTTTGCCGAACAGGCCGAGCTGATGGAGAGGCTTGGCCAAACGATGCGGCATCATGCATTTTCCGCGATGTGCTGCTGGGACCGGAACGGGATTCACGTCCCACGAATCGGAATCAATTTTTCTTCGGATGAGCTACGAGACCCCGCTCTGCTGGACCGATTGAAATGGGAACTGGACCAAAACGACCTGACGCCCGACCGACTGGCTGTCGAAATTCTGGAAACGGTGTTTTCGCGACGTCCGGACGATGTGATTACCCGCAACGTGACCAGCCTTGCAGCACTTGGCTGTTGTATTGATCTGGATGATTTCGGCACTGGACATGCCTCGATAGCCTCGATCAAACGGTTTGATGTGACGCGGATCAAGATAGACCGAACTTTTGTGGCCAAGGCAGACAGTGATGCATCGCAACAACAATTGGTCAGCGCAATTCTGACTATGGCCGAAAGGTTGAATGTGGAAACACTCGCCGAGGGTGTTGAAACCACCGGTGAGCACGCGTTGATGGCACAGCTTGGTTGTGACCACGTTCAAGGCTTTGGCATTGGCAAGCCCATGCCGTTCGAAAAGACCATGGATTGGATCTCGGCCCATCAGAACAAAGTCAAAGGCATTCCCAAAATTGGACGGCAAGCGGGTTCCTGATCGCAGGTTTTCACCACAAAAGCCCAATCTGGAACCATAAGGCGGGCGAATCCGCTTGACCTTTGGGGCTGCACTCTGTTGAACCCACCGGGTGTGTTTCACTGCTTAAGGTGGCTGTCCCAGATGGACGATCAGAACAAGAATCTCATCCTCGCAACCGCGCTCAGCTTTGTCGTGATCCTGGTTTGGTTCGTGCTGTTTCCACCGCCCGAGCAAACCACCATTACTGATCAGGCTGAAATCAGCGCCATCGAAAGCGATGAGGTTCAGACCCCCAGCGCCTCTAGCGCGGGCACCGTAGGCGAAGCCACGGCGAGCGCAGAAGAAACGCTGCCCGGGTCCGAGGCCGCGCGGATCAAGATCGACACGCCCCGCCTTGAGGGCAGCCTGTCGTTGTCCGGTGGCCGCATCGATGAATTGTACCTGAAGGATTATAAAGTCTCGATCCAGGACGACGCACCGATTGTCGAGCTGTTCTCTCCGGTCGGATCTGAATCTGCATATTATGCGCTCTACGGATGGGCGCCTGGCGCTGGTGTCACCGGCACGGACGTACCCGGGCCGAACACGGTCTGGATCGTCGAAAATGGTGAAACACTTGGGGTGAACGCTCCAGTTACGTTGAAGTGGGAGAATGGCAATGGCCTGACCTTCCGCCGTACCATCTCGGTGGACGAGAACTATATGTTCGAAGTCACACAAGCGGTGGAAAACAACACACAAGCCGAGGTCGGCATGGCGCCATATGGCATCCTCGCCCGCCATGGCATCGGCGAAGATGGCGACCTGCCCGGACTTAAGAATTTCTTCATCCTGCATGAAGGCGTGATGGTCATGGCCGACGGTGTTCTGGATGAAATCGACTACGGCGATGTGCGCGACTTTGACATTGATCCGAACGAACGGGCGCAAGCCGAGGTCTTTCAGGTCAAAGACGGTGGCTGGGTCGGCTTTACTGATCACTATTGGATGACCACCCTGATCCCGGCTGAGGGCACGACCTTCAAGGCAGCAGCCAAATACGATGCCCGTCGCAAGATCTATCAGACGGAAACTGTACTGCCGACATTGCTTATCGCACCTGGGGCTACTGAAGAGGTCACAACCCAGCTGTTTGCCGGTGCCAAGGAATGGGAAACCATTCGTGAATATCAGGCCGAAGGCGTTCAAAAGTTCATCGACAGCATCGACTGGGGCTGGTTCTATTTCCTGACCAAGCCGATCTTCTGGCTGCTGCACAACATTAACGCCCAGATCGGCAACATGGGCTGGTCGATCATCGGCCTGACCCTGATCATCAAGGCGATCTTGTTCCCGCTGGCGTTCAAGTCCTATGTCTCGATGGCGAAGATGAAGGAACTGCAGCCGCAGATGGAGGCCCTGAAAGAGGCCGCTGGTGACGATCGTCAGAAAATGCAGCAAGGTATGATGGAACTGTACAAGAAGGAAAAGGTTAACCCCGCCGCGGGCTGTTTGCCGATCCTGATGCAGATCCCGATCTTCTTCTCGCTGTATAAGGTGATCTTTGTCACCATCGAACTGCGTCAAGCACCGTGGTTTGGCCCGTTTCAGGATCTCAGCGCACCGGATCCAACGTCAATCATGAACTTCTTCGGCTGGCTGCCTTGGGCCGGGCCGCAACCTGACACCCTTATGGCGCTGATCTTCATCGGCATCCTGCCACTGTTGCTGGGGATTTCGATGTGGCTGCAGCAAAAGCTGAACCCGGCACCAACAGACGCGACACAGGCAATGATCTTTGCCTGGATGCCCTGGGTCTTCATGTTCATGCTCGGTGGGTTTGCCAGCGGCCTTGTGGTGTACTGGATCGCGAACAACACGATCACCTTTACCCAACAGTATCTGATCATGCGCAGCCAGGGTTATAAACCGGATGTATTTGGCAACATCAAATCCGGTTTCAAGCGCGCCGCTAAGACGGATGACAAATGACGGCTGAAGTCACCCATATTTGGCGGCATCCTATGAAAAGCCATGGGCGCGAAGCCGTGCAGACCGTGACAGTGACCCCCGGGCAGACCATGCCCGGGGATCGCGTTTGGGCGGTTGCGCACGAAGCGTCCAAGGCGGATGGCACGAAATGGGTGCCCTGCGTCAATTTCAGTCGCGGATCAAAAGCCCCAGACCTGATGGCCATTTCCGCCAAGCTGGACGGGGATATGCTGACCCTGACCCATCCCAATCGCCCCGATCTAACCTTTGACCCAGATCGGGAACAGGACGTGTTTCTGGATTGGGTGCGCCCGCTGATGCCCGCGGACAGGGCGGCATCTGCCCGGATCGTTCGGATAACAGGGCGTGGGATGACAGACAGCGATTTCCCGTCAATCAGCCTGTGCAACATGGCCTCTCACCGGGCGGTTGAACAAAAACTGGGGCAAGACCTGTCAATCAAACGCTGGCGTGGTAACATCTGGTTCGATGGCCTGCCCCTGTGGGAAGAATTCGACTGGCTCGACCGCGAGTTGCAAATCGGTGAGGCCGTATTCCGCGTCCGCGAGCGGATTGTGCGCTGTTTGGCGACCACTGCGAACCCCGATACCGGCGACCGCGATGCCGACACTTTGGGCGCGCTGAACAGCTGGGGCCATCAGGATTTCGGCATCTATACCGAAGTGGTTCGCGGCGGGGTAATCTCGGTCGGTGACAAGGTGATACCGTTATGAGCACCCTACCCTTCCCTCTGGCCCAAGATCCCGATGAATTCTCGTTGGAGCGCGGACGCAAGCTGTTTGCGGGGCCTTCCGAGTTCGTCAAAGGCGTTGTCGCCATGAGCGGGCTGCCCGACCCCGACCGGCTTGAGGTCTGTTTCGCAGGCCGTTCAAATGTTGGCAAGTCCAGTTTGATCAATGCGCTGACCGGAACCAAGGGGTTGGCGCGCGCGTCGAACACGCCGGGTCGGACGCAGGAGATCAACTTTTTCACCCAGGGCCCTGAGCTATATCTGGTCGACCTTCCCGGCTATGGCTATGCCAATGCGCCGGTTAAGGTGGTGGAAAAGTGGCAGCGGTTGCTGAAACAATATCTCAGTGGCCGACAGACCCTGCGCCGGGCCTTTGTCCTGGTTGACGCGCGCCATGGGGTAAAGCCTGTTGATGCCGAGATTATGAAGCTGCTGGACACCAGTGCCGTAACCTTTCAATGCGTGCTGACCAAGGCAGACAAGGTCAAGGCCAATGAACGCGAAAAGGTTCTGAACCAGGTCCGCTCGGCCCTGTCAAAACACCCCGCCGCTTTTCCCGAAATCGTGCTGACGTCGTCCGAAAAAGGGGATGGTATCCCAACGTTGCGCTCGATCATCACGCATCTGGAATAGCTTGGCCCTTGGCAGCACCTTTCAAAGGCCCTAACACGGTGGGCCAGAGGGACCTTAGCCATGAAGACAAGAGATATGAACCGGGATTGGATCGCCACCGCCGCCACATTGAACAGCGCACTGCCCTATCTGCAGCGCTATGACGGGGCCATTGTCGTCATCAAGCTGGGCGGGCACGCCATGGGCAGCGATGAAGCGATGGAAAGCTTTGCCCGTGACGTGGTTCTGATGCGCCAGGTGGGCATCAACCCGGTTGTGGTACATGGCGGCGGTCCCATGATCAACGCGATGCTGGACAAGCTCGATATCCAATCCGATTTCGTGAACGGTAAGCGTGTGACGGACAAGGCGACTGTCGAAGTGGTCGAGATGGTGCTCTCGGGCCTCGTGAACAAACGCATTGTTCAGGCCATCAACGGACAGGGAGGGACTGCGGTTGGCCTGTCGGGCAAGGACGCCAACTTGATGATCTGTGATCAAACCGATGCCTCGCTGGGGTTTGTTGGCTCTCCTTCCGAGATGAAACCCGAAATCCTGCACGATCTGTTTACGCATGACGTGATCCCGGTAATTGCGCCTCTGGGCGCCGGGCGCGAAGGTGAGACGTTCAACGTCAACGGTGACACCGCCGCCGGTGCCATCGCCTCGGCCTTGAAGGCAGACCGTCTTCTGTTGCTGACCGACGTATCAGGCGTCAAGAACGCTGCCGGAGAGGTCGTGACCGAGCTAAAAGCCGGTCAGATCCGCGAGATGACCCTGGACGGGACCATCGCAGGCGGAATGATCCCCAAGACCGAAACGGCGCTGGACGCACTGCATAGTGGGGTGCGGGCCGTAGTCATTCTGGATGGGCGCGCGCCCAATGCGGTGCTACTGGAACTGTTCACCGAACACGGAGCTGGGTCGCTGATCCGACCCGATTGATCGACTGCGACGGAGGTGACATGACAGTTCAAACCGCACCTTCCCCGAACATTTATCAACGTGTCGACAGCGCGGCTGCTGAGGTTGGGCTTATCGTGATGGGTGCGTTACATCCTGGGCGCGCTAATGCCAAGCAATTGGACAGCGGCACCCTGATCCTGCTAGGTGCAGGGCCCACGTTCTGGCCTGTTTTGAAATCAGCCCCTGAATGGCAAGGTCCCGACCCTGTTGACCGGTGGTCGTACCGCGTCGTCAATCAGATGGCGCAGGATTTGGGGGGTCAAGCCTATTTCCCATTCGGTGGCCCACCCTATGTGCCGTTTATCGACTGGGCGCTGAAATCGGGGCGTACATTCAGCAGCCCGGTTGGCACCTTGGTGCATGACACGGTCGGTATGATGATCTCGTATCGCGGCGCGCTGCATTTTGATCAGGAATTCGAGATTCCCGGTGCCCATAATTCATCGCCCTGTGTTACATGCGATGCCCCTTGCGCTCAGACCTGCCCAGTCGGAGCCCTGAACACCCACAGCTTCTATGACGTTGAGGCCTGCCACGGGCATCTGAACACAGAGCAGGGCCAAACCTGCATGACCGGTGGCTGCCTTGCGCGCCTGGCCTGCCCTCTCAGCCCCGGGGCCGGGCGGGACCCAGAACAGTCCGCCCACCACATGAGGTCTTTTCACCCGTCATGACTCGCACTCTGATCCTGACCCGCCATGCCAAATCCAGTTGGGATGAGCCGACGCTCAGCGATCATGATCGGCCACTGAACAAACGTGGACGCTGCTCGGCACCTGCTGTGTCCGGCTGGCTACACAGGAATGGCTGGCTACCGAATGAGGTGCTCAGCTCTACCGCCCTCAGAACCCGCGAGACGTGGGATCGAATGGGGCTGCAGGCCGATCTGATCCAGTTCGAACGCTCGCTGTATCTGGCCGGTCCCGATCTCATGATGCGGGCCCTGTCGCAGGCTTCTGGCCAAACCGTGCTGATGCTGGGCCACAACCCCGGGATCGCTGAATTCGCCAGACAGCTTGTGCGGCAGGCGCCAGATCACGGCCGTTTCGATGACTACCCGACCTGCGCAACAACAGTCATACAGTTCGAGATCAACTCCTGGGCCGCGCTTCGGTGGCACAGTGGGGATGTCTTGGGGTTCGTCATTCCACGCGAGTTGCCGGAGTAAAAAAGGCGGGGCAAAAACCCCGCCTTTCATGGTTCTTCCGATCGGGATCAGTGACCCAAAATCTGGCTCAGGAACAGCTTGGTCCGCTCGCTTTGCGGATTGTTGAAGAACTCTTCTGGTTCGTTCTGTTCCACAATCTGACCGGCATCCATAAAGATCACGCGGTTGGCGACCTGACGGGCAAAACCCATCTCGTGGGTCACACAAAGCATGGTCATGCCTTCTTCGGCCAGCTCGATCATAGTGTCGAGCACCTCTTTGATCATCTCAGGGTCCAGCGCCGATGTAGGTTCGTCGAACAACATGATCCGCGGCATCATGCAGAGCGAACGGGCAATCGCAACACGCTGCTGCTGACCACCCGAAAGCTGGCCAGGATACTTGTCGGCCTGTTCTGGGATTTTCACCTTCTCTAGGAAGTGCATCGCACGCTCTTCAGCCTCTTTCCTGGGCGTCTTGCGCACCCAGATCGGGGCCAGCGTACAGTTTTCCAGAATGGTCAGATGCGGGAACAGGTTGAAGTGCTGGAACACCATCCCGACCTCGGACCGGATCTTGTCGATGTTTTTCAGGTCATTCGACAGTTCCGTCCCATCCACCATGATCGTGCCTTGCTGGTGTTCCTCCAGCGCGTTCAGACAGCGGATCAGGGTGGACTTACCCGACCCTGACGGCCCCGCGATAACAATCCTCTCGCCCTGATTGACGGTCAAATTGATGTCGCGCAGCACATGGAAAGACCCATACCACTTGTTCATGTTGTTGATTTCGATGGCGACCTCGTCGCTCACCTGCATCTTGGATCGGTCGATTTCGCGGTCTATTGCAAGTTCAGACATGTGTTGAACTCCTTAACGATGGCCAGTCTGAAGCTTGCGCTCCAGATACATGGAATAACGGGACATGGAGAAGCAGACGACGAAGAACAGCGCGCCGATAAAAGCAAACAGTTCCCAGTAGATGCCGTTCCAAGCGGTATCAGCGCGGATCGCGTTGGCAAGGCCAAGCACGTCGAACAGTCCGATGATCGACACCAGAACCGTATCCTTGAAGATCCCGATGAATGTGCTCACGATGCCCGGAATTGAGATTTTCAGGGCTTGCGGCATGATGATCAGTCGCTGTGCCTGCCAGTAGTTCAGGCCCAAACTGTCGGCGCCCTCGTACTGACCTCGTGGCAATGCAGCCAGGCCACCCCGGATCACTTCGGCCATATAGGCGGCTGAGAACAGGGTCATCATGATCATCACCCGCAGGATGATGTCAAAATTGGTGCCTGGTGGCAGGAACAGGTTCAACAGCAGCGAGGCCACGAACAGTAGCGTGATCAGCGGCACGCCGCGAATGAACTCGATAAAGCCCACACACATGTATTTGACGATAAGAAGGTCCGACTGACGGCCCAGCGCCAACACGATACCGATCGGCAGCGAGACACCGATGGCGACAACACCCAGCAGGATCGCCAGCATGAAACCACCGAACTGACGACTTTGCACGGCTTCGATACCGATCGGCAGGATCGAATCCATGGCACCAACGAAGTAGCTCGATAGAAACAGCCACCAGATCAACGCAGCCACTGCACCACCGATCATCCCGAGCAATTCGCTTTGTTGCTTGCTGACGACGGTGTAGACAGCCCAGCCGGCAACAAATCCAAGTGCCGCCGACAATGGCCCCCAGATGGTACCACCCCACATCAACCAAGGCATCAGGAAGGGGTAGATCGCGCTAAAGATCAGCAACTTGCTCGGAACACGGTCCGAATACAGCACTGGTGCCAGCGCAACCAGCAACAGAACAAGCGCCAGAATCGGCCGCCAGTACAGATGGCTCGGGTAGAATCCGAACAACAGCTGCAGCCAGCGATCATTGATGACAGCCCAGCAAGCATGACCATGGGTGTCTCCCCAGGTTGCCATCATGATCTCACGGCACTCTGTCAGTGAATTGGCATTCCAGACGGATTGGAACGTCCATGGCAGAACGCCCGACAACACATAGTAGATCGCATAGAGCGAAACCAAAGTCAGGATCGAATTGAACCAACCAGAAAACAGATTGTGCTTAACCCAACCTACTATTCCCACTTCGGACGCTGGTGGCGCTTTCTCCGGCAACATTTCCGCGCGGACAAATGAAACATCACTCATATTACCGCTCCACCAATTTGACACTATTGTTGTACCAGTTCATCACTGCCGAGATGCTCAGCGAGATGCACAGATAGACCAGCATCAGCAGTAGAACGCATTCCAGCTCGCGGCCGGTTTGGTTCATGGTGATGCCACCCAGGGTACCTGTGATATCCATATATCCCACCGCAATCGCCAGAGACGAGTTCTTGGTCAGGTTCAGGTAGTTCGAGATCATTGGCGGGATGATCACGCGCAACGCTTGCGGCAGGATCACCAGACGCATAATCCGGCTCGGGCGTATACCCAGCGCGGCGGCGGCCTCGGTCTGCCCCTTGGAAATGGCGAGAATTCCGGCCCGCACGATCTCAGCGATGAAAGCTGCAGTGTAAAGGGACAGGGCCAACCACAATGCGATAAGCGAGTTCCGCAAATGGGTGCCGCCTTTGAAGTTGAACCCTTTCAGTTCCGGGTATCCCAAATGGAATCCCAACGCAGTTAGCAGGATCAACATCGGCACAAACAGTATACCCAACTGAATGTGCCAGATGGTTGGGCGATCACCAGTTGCTTCCTGTTTTGCAGCGGCATTAGCGGATACTTTGCGCATCACAAAAATGCTGCCCGCCAAAACGACCAGAAAGGCGACCAGATCCAATGAAATGTCGAAGCGTAAGCTGGACGCACCAAACAAGTGGATATCGCCAAGACTGCGTGAAAACAGGAGCTCTGGGATATAGACACCGCGATTGGTGACGGCGACAGAGTTGAAAAAATCCATCGTGGCCGTCGGGGTTTCGCCTCGGAATGCATTGGGTGCCGGTAAACCTTCGATCAGAATGGCCATAGCCAGAACGATCCAAAGCAGCACAGGCACGTTACGGAACATCTCGACATAAACAGTCATGATCCGCGCGATCAACCAGTTGTTGGAAAGTCGTAATACACCAACGAAAACACCGATAATTGTCGCCGTGATACAGCCGAGAACTGCAACAACAAGTGTGTTAAGCAATCCGATAAACCCAGCACGCAAGTGGCTGTCTCGAGAATCGTATTCCAGCAGGCGTTGGTTGATATCGTAACTTGCAGGTTCGCCGAAGAACCCGAATTCTACGGGTTTACCAAGTGCTTCGAGGTTCTGAATGGTGTTGGAAATGATCCAGGCTGCCAAAAGCATGAAACCGATCATTGCAATGACCTGGATGGTCGCAGATCGGTACCGCGTATCGTAAAGGAGCATGGACAGCCGGAACTGCTCCTTTGGCGGGTCAGTGAGAGTCGACATGACCTATGTATATCCCCGTGTCATCCCGTTATTCGCAGACAGAGTTGATCTCTGTTCAATCTAACCGGGACTGTTTCTTATGGATTGAAAAAGGGCGCAGGATGAACTGCGCCCTCTTCAATGGATATTAGCGGAACGGCGGCGAGTACAGCAGGCCGCCATCGGTCCACTGACCGTTCAGGCCGCGTGCCAGACCGATTGGGGTTTCTTCACCGATGTTCTTGGCAAAGACCTCACCATAGTTACCACCCGCCTTGATAGCGCGCATTGCCCACTGTGCGTCCAGACCCAGCATCTCACCCAGAGTGCCTTCGCTGCCCAGCAGACGGTTCACTTCGGGGTTGTCGGTGCCAGCAGACATCTCGTCGATGTTCGCCGAGGTCACACCCAGCTCTTCAGCCGAAACCAGTGCGTTCAGTGTCCAGCGAACAACGTCGCCCCACTCGTGGTCGCCATGACGGACCAGAGGGCCCAGCGGCTCTTTCGAGATGATTTCGGGCAGCAGGATGTGATCACCGGGGTTTTCGAACGTGGCGCGCGTTGCGGCCAGGCCCGATGCGTCGGTGGTGTAGACGTCACATGCGCCAGCCAGATACTGCTGCTGCGCTTCTGCGTTGGTTTCGATCGGAACCGGCTCGTAGCTGATGTTGTTCGAGCGGAAGAAATCCGCCAGGTTCAGCTCGGTGGTGGTGCCGGTCTGGATGCAGACAGTCGCGCCGTCCAGTTCCTTGGCCGAGCTTACGCCCAGCGCTTTGGGAACCATAAAGCCCTGACCGTCGTAATAGTTTACACCGACGAATTCGAACTTCAGGTCTACGTCGCGGCTGAAGGTCCAGGTGGTGTTCCGGGCCAGCATGTCGATTTCGCCCGAAGCCAGCGCGGTAAAGCGTGTCTTACCTGTGGTCGGAACGAATTCAACGGCGCTTGCGTCACCCAGAACCGCAGCGGCAACGGCGCGGCACAACGAAACGTCAAAGCCCTGCCATTCACCATTTGCGTCGGGCGCGGCAAAGCCGACCAGACCGGTGGTCACACCGCAGTTCAGCTTACCGCGCGCCTTGACGTCGTCCACGGTTCCCGCCATGGCTGCGCCTGCGGCCAGACCGGCAACTGTGGCCGCGCCCAAGATTACGGATTTTTTCATTTTTACCTCTTCCTGATTGTCCATCCCGTTCAGGGACGGTTCTATCCGGCACCTCAGGTACCAGAAAGGTTTCCCCAAAGGTGTCTCCCCTTTAGTGCGCACGAGTTTGGTCGCATTCATAAACAAACGTCAAGGGTCGGATCAGGGAAAACGATGGATCAACTCACAGATGTCCATCAGAGCGGTAAAAATTCAGAAATCTAAGATCAATCAGAGACGTCGTAGAAGCGTTTAGCGTGTAAAAAGGCAGAACGTTTGACTTCGGCTGCTTCATGCGCCTCGTCGTCATGGCCCCATTGTTCGATTTGCCACTGCTCGTCCAACCGCGAAATCCGCCAGATCTCTTGCGCATCACACCAATCGGAAGTGGCCGCAAACCCAAGGATCAACGAGCCCGAAAGGCTGACCAGATCGTGGAAGGCAGCCAGTTGGAAGTTGTTGAAATCATGCACTCGCCGGCGCAACTGATCCAGCGCCGCCACGTCTTGCGGCTGATGCAGGATACCTGTGACGGGCTGCAGGCGAACCGACATGGCTTCCGCGGCCCAGTCCAACACCGGGTCCCACTGCTCAGCTTGCCGCTGCTGCAACTCTTGCGGGTGAGCGGCGCGATAGCACAGCAAATCCGAATCGCCATAATCGGCCAGCATGTCTGCAACTTCGGCGTGCTGAATCAGTACCTTGTCGATGGCTGCATTGGCCGAACGCGTGTAGGGCATCGTCCCTGGGTCAACCTGTTCTTCCTGCGCGTCCCATTCGGCCGCAATGGCCTGAGCCATCGGCAAGGTCGGCAGGATAAGTCCGGCCCGCGCAGGTGTTTTGACCCTACGACCGTCCAATTCGACCGTAAATCCGCCATCGGCCTCGACCACCTGACATGCAGTCCAAAATCGTTTCGGTTTCCAGTCACTCATGTCTTCAGGTCCAGATATCGTCCAGTGCGCCCGGCAACTGGTCAAACGTTTCGATAATACGAGAGGCAGCGGCCAAGGCAGGCTGTTCGTGATACCCCCAGGTGACGCCAATTCCCGTGACACCGGCGGCGGCGGCCATATCCATGTCGAATCGGGTATCCCCGATCATGACCGTATCAACCGCATCGACGCAGGTTTCGGCCCTTGCCGTGTCGATCATCGAAGGATGCGGTTTTGACGGGTGGTGATCTGCGACCTGCCGGGTCACGAAATAGCCTTGCAGACCGTGACCTTCGATCAAAGCATCCAGACCACGTTGCGATTTGCCTGTCGCCACGCCCAGCAACATCTCGGGGATTGCATGCAGTGCCTCGATAACCTCACGGGCTCCGGGGTAGAGCGGCGAACTGGCCATTCCCTGTTCCAGCCGATGTGCGTGATAGGCCTGTTTATAGCCGTCTACCAACCGCGCCTGATCCACAGCAGAACACTCGGGCACCAACTGTGCCATGGCTTGTGGTAGAGATAATCCGACTATGGACAAGATCCCCGCCCTATCCGGTACCGGAAGAGACAAGGCATCAAAGCTGGCGGTCATGGCCGCTATAATGCTGCCCTGGCTATCGACCAGGGTACCGTCCACATCAAATAGTACCAGACGCAAGGGTCTGCTCATTGCAGAGACTCGAACGGATCATCCGCAGCCAGGTCTTCGGCCCATCCGAATGTGTCCCAGCTGTGTTTCATATGATCAGGCAAGGGTGCGGTAACAGTGATCTTCTTACGCGTCACCGGGTGCTGAAACGAAGCCTGCCGTGCATGCAGGTGCAGCTTTTTGCTGATCACACCGCCCAACTGCGCACCCCAGCCATCGCCAAGGTTCTCTTGACCCGAACCGCCGTATTTTCCATCCCCGATGATTGGGTGCCCAATCGCTGCCATATGCGCACGCAACTGATGGGTGCGGCCGGTGATCGGCTCCATCGCGACCCAGGCGGCGCGTCCGGCCACGCGGTATAGCGTAGCGTAAAGTGTATGGGCCCGCTTCGCGCCTGGCGTGTCGTTGATTTCGTTCAGATGAACGGGGATCATCTTTTCGCCCTCGCCCTGGCTGCCATGGCCCGGGGCCTTGACCAAACCGGTCTTGATCTCGCCCAGATAAGGGGTCGGCACCCCAGCGACCAGGGCCCAATATATCTTGCGCGTGTCCCGGTGACGGAAAGCGGCGGTCAGTGCTTTGGCGGCCTCGCGTGTGCGGGCCAGCAACAGCACGCCCGAGGTATCCTTGTCCAGTCGGTGCACCAATCGGGGGTTTTCGTCATATCCAAAGCGCAGCGCCTCGGACAGGCCGTCCACATGCCGGGTCTGGCCGCTGCCGCCTTGCACCGGCAAGCCTTGCGGTTTGTTCAGCGCGATCACGTGATCATCACGATAAATCACGCAAGCCTGCATCATCTTGGCATCCGCATCTGTGATCCGCGGTTTCACCTCGACCGGTTTGTGGTCCGCATCCGGCAGAGGTGGCACGCGTACAACCTGGCCGACCTCAAGCCGGGTCGAGGCCTTGGCCCGTCCGCCATCCACACGCAGTTCGCCCTTGCGGCACATTTTCTCGATGCGCCCCTGGCTGACATGCGGAAACAGACGCCGCAGCCAGCGGTCCACCCGCTGATCGCCATCCCCATCCGCAACCGTTATCATCTGCACGCCACTCATGCCATTGCCCCTTGCGCCGCGCGGCAGACCCGCCCGGACCACGCTGTAAACATTGTCCCAGAAAACATGCGCGTCTGTCGCGCGCATCGGCCAAAGAGTCAAGACGGTGCTAGTCTGGTTTCCGTTGCGAACGCAGCTTGGCAAAGTAGTCCAGCCGTTTCTTCAGCTCACGTTCAAACCCACGCTCGACAGGTTGATACAGAACAGGGCGCGATATGGACTCGGGAAAGTAGTTCTGCCCAGAAAACCCATCCTCGGCATCGTGATCATAAGCATAGCCCGAACCATAGCCCTGATCTTTCATCAAAGAGGTCGGTGCATTCAGAATATGTTTGGGCGGCGGCTCACTACCTGATTGCTTGGCCAGACGCATCGCGGCCTTGTAGCCCACATAGGCTCCGTTCGATTTCGGAGCCAGAGCCAGATAGACCAGCGCCTGCGCCAAAGCCAACTCGCCTTCGGGACTGCCCAGCCGCTCATAGGTTTCCCAGGACTGCAGACAGATCGCCTGAGCCTGCGGATCGGCCAGACCAATGTCCTCGACCGCCATTCGCGTGATCCGGCGTGCAAGATACCTTGGGTCCTCGCCTCCCGTCAGCATTCGCGCGAACCAGTACAGGGCTGCATCGGGGTCGGATCCTCGCACCGATTTGTGCAAGGCCGAGATCAGGTTGTAATGCTCATCCCCCGACTTGTCGTATTTCGCAGCACGGCGCATGAGCCGGGTCGACAAAGCGTCAGTGTCTAGCGGGCCATCCACTTTCCACGCGGCCACCTGTTCGATCAGGTTTAACAGCGCGCGCCCGTCGCCATCGGCCATTTCCTGCAGCGCACCTCGGGCCGCAGAGTCCAGTGGCAACCCACGGTCCAGTTCCTGCTCAGCGCGTTGCGTCAGGCGTTCTAGATCGGCAGGGCTGAGCCTTTCCAACACCAACACCTGCGCCCGGCTGAGCACAGCAGCGTTCAGCTCGAACGATGGATTTTCCGTGGTCGCCCCGACCAGGAGGATCGTACCATCCTCCATATGCGGCAGAAACCCGTCCTGCTGCGCCTTGTTGAAGCGATGGATTTCGTCAACAAACAGCAACGTCCCCTGCCCGTTCTGACGCCGGATCTTCGCAGCTTCGAACACTTTCTTCAGGTCGGGAACACCAGTAAAGATGGCACTGATCTGCACAAAATGCAGGTCCGTCTCTTGCGCTAGAAGCCGCGCGATCGTGGTCTTGCCGACGCCGGGCGGCCCCCAGAATATCAGGCTCGACAGACTGCCCGAGGCCAGCATCACGCCCAAAGGCGCATCCGGGCCCAACACCTGTTCCTGCCCGATCACCTCGGCCAGCGTTTGCGGGCGCAATCTGTCGGCCAGCGGGCGATGTACAGGTGGCGCAGGGTCAGGTGACCCGGTATCGAAAAGGTCACTCATCCGGTCACAGCCTGAACCGCAAGGAAACCGGCCGGCCGCCCCTGAGGATATCCAGATTGATCCGACGCCCCGGATCGGTCAGCGCCTTCACGACATCAGCAGGTCGCTCGACCCGCGCGCCGTTTATCCCATCGACCACATCGCCCGGACGCAGCCCGGACCGACCGCCATAGCGGCCCGCGTCGACCACAACCACCCCCGTCTGCGACAGCAAAAGCCCCAGCCGCGCGATAACAGCAGGGTTGATCCGCGACACGGTCAGGCCTGGCATCACGGTTTCATCGTTCAGCGTCGTCACTTCCGCTGCCGGAACCTCGGGCGCTTTGACCAAAGCGACCTCAAGTTCAGCTCGGTCCTCGCCGCGCAGTCGCGTCACCACCGACGTGCCGCCCACACCGGCCACTGACATGCGGAATTTCATCTCTGCCGGCGAGTTCACCTCATCCCCGTCGACATGGGTCACGACGTCCCCAACCTGCAACCCTGCCTCGGCCAACGGGCTGAGCGCATGGAGA
Organism: Ruegeria faecimaris; assembly: GCF_900182615.1. Classification (GTDB taxonomy): domain Bacteria; phylum Pseudomonadota; class Alphaproteobacteria; order Rhodobacterales; family Rhodobacteraceae; genus Ruegeria; species Ruegeria faecimaris. Next base: position 50,338 of record NZ_FXTE01000016.1, read on the forward strand.
TCCGAAATCACCACACCCTGCGGGATGACCAAGCCCAGAGACTCAGCGATATCCGCGCTCATGTGCTGCCCGGCCATTCCGGCCCAGGGGCTGACAAAACTGTCATTGCCGGCCTGCGCTTGCCGCAGGAATTCGGCAACCAGATTGGCAGGGATGGCAAAACCGATCCCGTTCGATCCGCCAGAACGTGTCAGGATCGAGGTGTTGATGCCAATCAGATCACCGTTCACATCGATCAGCGCCCCGCCCGAATTGCCGGGATTGATCGCCGCATCCGTCTGAATGAAATAGCCCCGCGCATTGCCCGTGGCCGTACCGGTCCGCGCCAACCCCGAGATAATGCCCGATGATACCGTCTGCCCGACGCCGAACGGGTTGCCGATGGCCAGAGCCAGTTCACCCACCTCAACCAAATCGGAATCCCGCATGTCGATCGAAGGCAACGCCTCGGCATCTTTCAGACGTAGAATGGCGATGTCGCTTTCCTGATCGCCCAGAACCACCTCAGCCGAAAACTCGCGCCGGTCCGTCGTGACGACCCGTATTTCGGTCGCCGAACCCACGACATGGTAGTTTGAGACCACATAACCGTCATCCGTCAGGATCACACCCGACCCCAGCGAATTCTGAACGCGCGGTCGCGGTTCGCCAAAGCCGCCGCCAAAGAAATCCTGAAAGAACGGGTCAGAGAACAGTGAATTCGAGCGCCCTTCGCGCACGATCTTGGCGTAGATATTCACCACAGCCGGCGCGGCTTGCTTCACCACGGGCGCAAATCCAAGGCTGATTTCGACCTGCGTTTGAGGTACTTTTGTTTCGGCCTTGGCTGAAACCGCAGCAACAGTCAGCAAGAGTGAACACAAGACTTTCCGCATGATCCATCCGTCTATTGGGCGCCCTTCGGATATGCGAGGCCCGCGCAGGGATTGCAAGCATCTTAAGGCACTGGGCGCGTTGACTTGGGGCGGAATGGCTGGGAATGTCCGACGAACAGAAAGTGCATTTGAAGGAAATATTGTTTTGAGGTCATTCACTCTGAAATGCCTGTCGCGCGGGCGGCTTTTCTCGCTCGCGTTGATCACAACCCTTGGGATAGTCGCCCCGGCGGTACAGGCGGATACCAAACTGGCCATGGGAACCGGAGCGAAAACTGGGTACTATTTCAGCGTCGGCAATCTGCTGTGCAAGTCATTTGTCAAAGCGATGAGCGGTAATAAATGCAGAGCTCGAACCACGGACGGCGCGCTGGAAAACCTAGCAAAGCTGCGCCGCGGTAAATATGACATCGTCGTTGTTCGGTCTGACTGGGCGCTAAATGCACGGGATGGATCGGGTTTTTTCGAGAACAAGAAGCCGGACGCTGCCTTACGCTCGCTTTTCTCAACTCACAGCGTACCCTTGACCGTTATTGCGCGCACGGGGTCAGGGATTACGTCCCTCAAAGACCTGAATGGCAAACGTGTACGTTTGGGCGGGTCGGCATCCCGCTTGGCCAGAAAGCTCCCCTATGCCGAAAGCTGGGATATCTCGGGATTTCGCACAATCAGTTTCGGAGAGATGGACGACCAGCGCAAGGCGTTGTGTAAGGGCGAGATTGACCCCGTCGCCAGTGTCGTCGGCTATCCGTCAAGTCTGATTCAAAAAACAGCCCAGACATGTGCGATTCAACTGGTTGAACTTTCCGGGCGCGATATCGACCGTCTGGTTTCCGGCTCCGACGCGCTCAGCGAAGTGACCATTCCTGCCAATACGTATAAAGGGGTGACGTCACCAACCAAAACTTTTGGCTATAAGGCCATTCTTCTAAGCAGTGCCAACGTGCCCGATGACGATGTCTATGCCTTTGTGAAATCCACCTTTGAAAACCTGCCGCAACTGACGGCCGGCCACCCGGCGCTGAAAGGTTTGCAACCAGCTGATATGATCCGCGATGGCTTGCCAGCGCCACTGCATCCAGGGGCGGCCCGATATTATCGAGAGCGCGGCTGGATCAACTAGGCCAGAGATAGAGTTGTGAAAAAGAAAAACCCCCGCGTCCGAGACACGGGGGTTTTCACATGAAAGCCAGGCTTTCTTATTCTTCGTCTGCGGCCTCTTCGGCGGCGGTACGCGCTTTGTCTGCAGCGCCTTTGGCGTCCAGATCGCGGTCAACGAATTCGATGATCGCCATCGGGGCCATGTCGCCATAGCGGAAGCCTGCTTTCAGGATCCGGACATAACCGCCCTGACGCTCGGCGTAACGGGGGCCCAGGATTTCGAACAGTTTTGCGACGTCTTTGTCTTCTTTCAGCTGCGATGCGGCCTGACGACGGGCGTGCAGGTCCCCACGCTTGCCTAGAGTGATCAGTTTTTCAACGATCGGGCGCAGTTCTTTTGCCTTGGGCAGAGTTGTTTTGATCTGCTCATGTTCGATGAGCGAGCCAGCCATGTTCGCAAACAGAGCCTTGCGGTGCTCATGAGTACGGTTCAGGCGGCGGTAACCACGTGCGTGACGCATTTTCTAGTTCCTTCTTCAGCGTTTTGCTTTGTCTGGCCGGCGATGCGTGTCACCGGCTCTCCTTGGGGCATGATTGCCCGTGCATTCCCCGCAAGCGCGGGCATTGGGAAGACGCGCTTAAAACGCGTCTTCGAATTTCTTCGCCAGATCTTCGATGTTGTCAGGTGGCCAATCCTCGACATCCATGCCAAGGTGCAGACCCATGCCGGACAGCACTTCTTTGATCTCGTTCAGCGACTTGCGGCCGAAGTTCGGGGTGCGCAGCATCTCGGCTTCGGTCTTCTGGATCAGGTCGCCAATGTAGACGATATTGTCGTTCTTCAGACAGTTTGCCGAACGGACAGACAGTTCCAACTCATCTACCTTCTTCAGCAGCAGCGGGTTGAACTCCAGACCATCATCTTCGTCCTGACGACCAGCCGATTCCGGCTCATCGAAGTTGACGAAGATCGACAGCTGATCCTGCAGGATGCGTGCGGCATAGGCCAACGCGTCCTCGGGGGTGATCGAACCGTCAGTCTCAATCTTCAGGGTCAGCTTGTCATAGTCAAGAACCTGACCTTCACGCGTCGGCTGAACATCATAGGCGACCTTTTTAACCGGCGAATAGATCGCGTCGATCGGGATCAGGCCGATAGGTGCGTCTTCTGGTTTGTTCTTTTCAGCCGAGACATAGCCCTTACCGGTGTTGACGGTCAGTTCCATGAACAGGTCGGCACCATCATCCAGGTGACAGATGACGTGATCGCGGTTCAGAACCTCGATGCCAGCGCTTTCGCTGATGTCGCCTGCGGTGACGATTGCCGGGCCTTTAGCATTGATCGACAGACGCTTGGGGCCTTCGACCTCCATGCGCAGGGCGACTTGCTTAAGGTTCAAAATGATGTCGGTGACGTCTTCACGCACGCCTGCAACCGAACTGAATTCGTGCAGGACGTTGTCGATCTGAACGCTGGTGATGGCCGCACCTTGCAGCGAGCTCATCAGAACGCGGCGCAGGGCGTTGCCCAGAGTCAGACCAAAGCCACGCTCCAGCGGTTCTGCAACCAGCGTTGCCTGGCGCGCAGGGTCGTTGCCCGGCTTGCTTTCCAGCTGGGTTGGCTTGATCAATTCTGCCCAATTCTTGTGGATCATGTAATCCCTCCATTCCTGTCCGCGCCCCATGACCAACAAGGTGCAGACGCCCGAGGTTCAAAATGACGTGCTGGGGCCGTGCGAAAATGCGGGCCCCAGCTCAATTCTAATTCGCTTAGACGCGGCGGCGTTTCGGCGGGCGACAGCCATTGTGAGCGATCGGCGTCACGTCGCGGATCGACGTGATGTTGAAGCCCACTGCAGCCAGTGCGCGCAGAGCCGATTCACGACCCGAACCGGGGCCCTGAACTTCGACTTCCAGCGTCTTGACGCCGTGATCCTGCGCCTTTTTACCTGCGTCTTCCGCAGCCATCTGAGCAGCATACGGTGTAGATTTACGCGACCCTTTGAACCCCATGGTCCCGGCCGACGACCATGCAATGGCGTTGCCTTGCACGTCCGAGATCAGGATCTTGGTGTTGTTGAAGGTCGAATTCACATGGGCCACGCCCGATGCGATATTCTTGCGCTCTTTTTTCTTGGTACGAGTCTTTTCGCGTGCCATCGGTCAGACCCTCCTTATTTCTTCTTGCCAGCAATGGCCTTTGCGGGGCCTTTGCGGGTACGAGCGTTGGTATGGGTACGCTGACCGCGAACGGGCAGGTTACGACGATGACGCAGACCGCGGTAGCAGCCCAAATCCATCAGGCGCTTGACGTTCATCTGAACTTCGCGACGCAGGTCACCTTCGACGGTGAAGTTTGCGTCGATATGTTCGCGGATGGCCAGAACTTCGGAATCCGACAGCTCATTGACGCGACGGTGCGCTTCAATGCCTACGGCTTCGCAGATGGCCTGCGCCGAGGTGTTGCCGATACCGGTGATATATGTGAGGGCGATAGGTACCCGCTTTGCAGTCGGGATGTTTACGCCGGCAATACGTGCCACGTGTCACTTTCCTTTTTGTTGCGGTTCCGTAGCTCCGGAACCTTTTTTCACAACACTTGACCGTGGCAGTGACGCCAGAGGGCCCAGTATTATTCGAGGTGGTCGGGGCAGTTAGGACGAATCCCGCCTGCGATCTTGATTCCCTTTAGGGATGGGGGTCGATATGGGCTTTTGCGCTTGGCGTCAAGGCCATATTGGAGCTAGCCGAGTACGGCCTCGATCGACGCAGTCACTTCCTTGATATCGGCCAACCCATTGACCGGGCGAAGATCGCCTTTGGCGTAGTAATAACCAATCAGCGGCGACGTCTTTTTGTAGTACTCCATCAACCGCGTGCGCAGGCTGTCTTCGTTGTCGTCAGCGCGACGCGTGAACTCTTTTTGCTCACCACAGTTGGTGCAGCGACCATCTGCCGGAATCGGCTTGGTCTTGTCATTGTAGACCTCGCCACAGCCCGAACAGGTCGAACGTGCGGTGATCCGATCCACTAGGGCATCGTCATCCACCCGCATCTCGATCACAGTGTGCAGTGACTGGCCCAGCTTGGTCAGCAAAGCCGCCAATGCGTCGGCTTGTGCCAATGTGCGCGGAAAACCGTCAAAGATGAAACCGGCACCGGTTTCGGTGGTCAGCTTCTCTTCGATCAGGCCGATGACAATCTCATCGGTGACCAGCTTGCCGGCATCCATGATGGCTGCAACCTTCAGGCCCATCTCGGTGCCCGAGGTTTTGGCTTCGCGCAGCATGTCTCCGGTGCTCAGCTGCACCATGCCGCGTGTTTCAACAAGATGACGCGCTTGCGTTCCTTTACCCGCCCCCGGGGGGCCCAGAAGAATGATATTCATCGACGAGCGGGTCCCTTCCTGCCGCGTTTCTTACCCTTCCCGCGCAGTTGGGACTTTTCGATAAGCCCTTCGTATTGATGCGCCAGCAGGTGGCTCTGAACCTGTTGGATCGTATCCATGGTCACAGAGACGATAATCAGAACCGAAGTACCACCGAAATAGAACGGAATGGCAAACTGGCCCCGCAGGATTTCAGGCAGCAGACAAACCGCCGCCAGATAAGCCGAACCCAGAACCAGAACGCGGTTGACCACGTATTCCAGATACTCGGCGGTTTTCTTGCCCGGACGGATACCCGGCACAAAACCGTTCTGCTTTTTCAGGTTATCCGCCACGTCATCCGGCTTGAACGACACGTTGAACGTGTAGAAATAGGCAAAGAACACGATCATCGACGCAAAGAACAGCAGGTACAGCGGCTGACCCGGACCAAAGTTGGCCAGCAGCCAGGACATGACCGGACCGTTGGTGGCGCCCGACGAGAAGGTCGAGATCGTGACCGGCAGCAACAGCAAAGAGCTGGCGAAGATCGCCGGGATAACGCCGGCCGGGTTCACTTTGACCGGCAGGTGGCTCGAGCCGCCCTCATAGATCTTCATACCGGCCTGACGGCGCGGGTATTGAATGTGGATCTTGCGCAAAGCGCGCTCCATGAACACCACAAAGGTGATCACGGCGATGACCATGACAATCACTCCGATGATCACTGCGGGGCTGATTGCGCCGCTGCGGCCACTTGCGAAGAACTGAGCCAACGCTGCCGGAACCTCGGCGATGATGCCAACGAAAATAATCAGAGAGATACCGTTGCCGATGCCGCGCGCGGTGATCTGCTCACCCAGCCACATCAGGAACATGGTGCCGCCAACCAGTGTAATCATAGTCGACAGACGGAAATAAAGGCCCGGATCGGTCGCCAAATCGCCCGACTCCAGCGAAACGGCCAAGCCATAGGCCTGAACAGTGGCCAGCGCCACGGTGCCGAAACGGGTATATTGGTTGATCTTCTTACGACCCTGCTCGCCCTCTTTCTTGAGCTGTTCGAGCGCGGGAACCATCGAGGTCAGCAGCTGAATGATGATCGAGGCCGAGATGTAAGGCATGATGCCGAGGGCAAAGATACCCATCCGCCCAAGCGCCCCGCCGGTGAACATCGAAACCATACCGCCGATGCCCTGCCCCGCTTGCTCCATGAACTCACGCAGGGCCTGTCCGTCGATCCCCGGCACCGGTATAAAAGTGCCAAGGCGATAGACGATCAACAAACCCAGTGTGAACAGGATGCGGTTGCGCAGATCGGTGGCTTTGCCCAAAGCAGCCCAGCTAGTGTTGGCTGCCATTTGTTCTGCTGCTGATACCATAAATCGGTCTCTCTTATGAAAACACCGCCCGGAACCGTTTTCCGGCTCGGGCGGCGTCTTGGAAAACTCTGAGGTCTATGTAAGCGGGTCTTGGCCCGCTCACAAGCGCTTACTCTGCCGCAGCGGCTTTTGTGACCGTCAGTGAACCGCCCGCTTTTTCGACTGCCTCAACGGCAGCTTTCGAAGCACCAGTTACTTCCAGGGTCACCTTGGCGCTGATTTCGCCTTTGGCCAGAACGCGGATACCGTCCAGTTTACGGCGAACCAGACCGGATGCAACCAGTGCGTCCTCGGTGATCGCGGCTTTGGCGTCCAGCTTACCGGCGTCGACGAATTTCTGGATCAGGCCCAGGTTGATAACGGCAAACGCCTTGCGGTTCGGCTTGTTAAAGCCACGCTTGGGCAGGCGTTGGTACAGCGGCATCTGGCCACCTTCGTAGCCATTGATGGCCACACCCGAACGGGATTTCTGACCTTTGATACCACGGCCACCCATTTTACCTTTACCGGAACCGGGACCACGGCCGACGCGGGTCCGTTTCGGTGTGGCGCCTGGGTTGTCGCGCAATTCATTCAGTTTCATTTCGCTTCTCCTTCGCCGGAAATGACCCCGAAGCGTGATGGGTCAAACACGGCATTTCTTGGTTTTGATTCTTGCGGCGCAGTACGCCACCGGAGCCCGATACAGCTTTGTGGCTGAGGATGCAAGTTTTGAAGTGAACAACACCCAAACTGTCTAACCTTCAGCATTTTGGATTGGCGCGTCCAGTGGATTAATCCGGTGTTTGGCCAGAAGCTTACCCACCAGGCTATCTGGATCTGGCAGGCCATTATACCTGTTCCTCAGGATCGAACGCATCCGGCGACCATAAAAGTGAATGGAAACTGTGTCCTCGTGGAAGAACCTGGATAAATCGGCGTTTGGGCGTGCCAAAGCGCGCCGTCTGGTAAAGTTCACCGGATAGAACACATGCTCAGGCAGAACAAATTGGTGTTCGCCGGTTTGCCGTAAAGCCGAGGCAAAGGCTGACGGACCCCATGCGCCCCAATATAGCGCGGGCACATTGATCGGATCACCTGCATCCTGTGCCGCACGAAGGGGTTCCTGATATCGTTTGGGCAGCCATGGCGGAATCCGATATGGGTCCGTTGTATATTCGATGTGCAGAGCCAGCGCCGGGCTGTCTGACGGAATGCCCAATACGCCGATCGCAATCTCTCCTTCGAGCATTCCGTAAAAATGCCCGGTCTCCGTTGTGAATGGACGCATGCAATAGGCGTCCGTATCCGCCCATATCAAATCGGGCTCCTGCGCCAACATGCGGTATCGGAACTTATCCGAATGCGGCGCCGGGCTACCAGTACGGCTATGCGCAATGAATTCTGTGCCGGGCATCACATCGCGCGCATCGCGGGTATCCACACCTTCAGGTATCCCTGAGACATTCCCATGGGTGTAGAGGCGAACGGATTGACCGGCATCCAGATAGGATTTGATGCAGAGCTGCTCGAGAAAGCACAGCGGGCCATCCACCCACAACATGCCGATCTGGTAGTCTCGCACTGTGTCAGCCTCGTCATCGCGTTATTGGGACATAGCCTCCTCTAATAATTCTCATGGAAAATTTCCAAACGATCCACAATGCAGAGCGACCAATTTCACCGTGCTTGTGCCTTTCAAGCATGCAGAATCAAAAGAGGCGCCAAATGGCGCCTCGGTGTTGTTCATCCTGCCAGGTTCTCAGCAGTAGACGTGCTTATGCGCAATATCACTTATATCGCACCGGCGGATACCAATGTCGTTCAGTTCACGATCAGTCAGGTTCTGAAGCTCTGAATAGGTGCGGCCGAATTCGGCGCGCAGGGCATAGGCCTCTTTCACGCGGGCGATCAGAGTTGTGATGCGGGCGGTCAGACCAAAGCCTTCGCGGGAAAAAGTTGCTGTGTTTGCCATTTCTATATTCCTTTCTAAACCGGAGCGTATTCTCCAGATTTCGTTTGCGTTCCTATTTGGGACAAAGCTCAAATAAGAACGCCAGATAACGCTAACAACAGAAGATTCGGTCTGGCCGGTATGCATTGGGGGAATGGCAGTGAAAACACTGTTTAGACATCCCACTACAGGCTTTCGTTGAAATAGTCCTTTGGATTTCTCGGCTAAAGATAAGATTTATCAAATTTATATATTTTAATATCTTTTTTCTTTTACGGACCCATATTTTCACTATTCTATCACGTATCCGTGAACTATCGGGCTATTTCGGCCTGTTTTACCATTTTCGCCTCGCACGTTTAGGGCGTCCTCGGCTTCATGAATGAGGATACTCCATGCCATTGGTTTCAAGCGTTATTAGAAGGTTGCGCTGGATTCAGCGCCGTCCTTCCTTGAAGCAATCGGCAAACCTGTTGCGCAACATTCGGGGCTATCTTCTTCACTCTCAACAAGCCGCCCCGCTGCCGTCTTTGGTGAAAATTGATATTTCGCCGCTGTGCTCACTAGCCTGTCCACATTGCGTCCATGCGAATCCGGCAGGTCGTGACCGACCCTTGCTCAGCGATCAGAAGTTCGGGAAACAGGACAAACTCAGCATTCAGCAGTACCGGCATATCATTGACCAGATCAAAGATCGCGCGCTTGGTGTAAGCCTGTTCTACTATGGCGATCCTCTGGCACACCCGGACCTCACCGACATGATCCGGGCCACGACCGCAGCCGGTTTGGAAAGCCATATCACCACCCATTTCAGCTATCGGCTAAAAGCCGAGCGGATTCATGACCTGGTCGATGCCGGGCTTAGCCATATCACAATCTCAGTTGATGGCGCGACGCAGGAAAGCTTTCAGGTTACCCGTGTTCGCGGACGCCTGAATTTCGTTCTGAACAACCTGCGACTACTGGCTGGCTATAAAAAGAGGAAGGGTCTGAAATCTCCGTTCATAGAAATACAGCATATCTCTTTCCCCCATCACGCCGAGGATGAACTGGTTCAGGTGAAGGCCATCGTAGACGAGATTGGTATCGACGCCTTTACCACGTTTGAAGGGCTACGGTTCGATGCAAATGGAGATCTGTACAACGTCGTAGACGACGATCCCGATCGGATTGAAAATGGCCCGCCCCTGTCATCATCCCTCACCCCAAGGTGCCATTGGCCCCACAGCAGCACGGTCATTCGCTTTGATGGCGATGTGATTCCCTGCTGTCTCTGGCGATCCGGCCGCCAATATGTTTCCGACAAGAACCGTGATCCGCATGTGTTGGGAAATGTTTTCGACGAACCACTTGAAACCATCTGGAACAACGAAAAATACAAAGCTCTGCGCCGGCAGGTCTGGAACCCGCGTGCTCATTCCAAACGCGAAGCAGCAGCCAGTTTTTGCGATGGATGCCCCAGGCTGTACGAAAAACCAGGCAGAGAACCCCCGTTGCGCCATGAAGTCGACATTGAGTTTGCAGAAAAAAAGGCGCTCGGGTCATAGCCGAGTTTGCGCCGAGGCACTGAACAGCACCATATGACGAGCCGGAAAAAAGACGACCGGCCAAACAAGAAAACGCCCCCGATCAGATCGGAGGCGTTTTTAAGTCTTCAAAGAACTCGCGATTAGCCGCGTTCTTCGATGATCTCTACCAGATGCGGGATCTTGTTGACCATGCCGCGGACCGAAGGAGTATCCTCCAGCTCACGGGTTTTGTGCATCTTGTTCAAGCCCAGACCGATCAGGGTCGCGCGCTGTTCGGCGGGGCGGCGGATCGGGGAACCGATCTGCTTGACGACGATGGTTTTTGCCATGGGTCGCTCTCCTTATGCTTCTGCTTCAGCAGCAACAGGCGCTTCGTCCCGCTTGGGCAGGATGTCAGCAACTTTCTTGCCGCGACGCTGTGCAACCGAACGCGGGCTCTGCTCTTTTTGCAGGCCGTTGATGGTGGCGCGGATCATGTTGTACGGGTTCTGCGAGCCCAACGACTTGGACACAACGTCCTTGACGCCCAGCATTTCGAACACAGCACGCATCGGACCACCGGCGATGATACCAGTACCTTCAGGTGCCGAGCGCATAACCACTTTACCGGCGCCGTGACGGCCTTCGATATCGTGGTGCAGGGTCCGACCTTCGCGCAGCTGCACGCGGATCATCTGACGTTTGGCTTGTTCAGTTGCCTTACGGATGGCCTCGGGTACTTCTTTTGCTTTACCCTTGCCAAAGCCGACGCGGCCCTTCTGATCGCCGACAACCACCAGAGCGGCGAAGCCAAAGCGCTTACCACCTTTTACGGTTTTCGACACGCGGTTGATCGCGACCAGACGGTCTGCGAATTCCGGAGTTTCGTCGCGGTCGCGGCCACGGCCCCGACGGTTTTCACGTTCTGCCATTTGGCATCCCTTTTCTCATGTGGCGCATTGCGGCGCCGTTGTTTCAATCCAAGTGAGCCTCGACTATTGCCGAGGCCCCCGGATCATCGGGGCAGCTGAGGCGCTGCCCGCAAGTCTTAGATCTTCAGACCACCTTCACGCGCAGCGTCGGCGACAGCCTTCACTTTGCCGTGGAACAGGAAGCCGCCACGATCGAAATAAGCCTCTTCGACGCCTGCCTTCTTGGCACGCTCGGCGATGGCTGCGCCCACTTTCGTAGCCGCTTCGACGTTGTTTGTGCCAACTACACCCAGATCTTTTTCCAGGGTCGAGGCCGAGGCCAGGGTCACGCCACGAACGTCGTCGATCAGCTGAGCGCTGATGTTCTTGTTCGAACGGTGAACCGACAGGCGTACACGACCTGCATTGACCTTGCGAAGTTTGTTCCGAACGCGCAGGCGGCGCTTCAGAAACAGGGTTCTTTTGCTGTTTGCCATTGTTTGCGTCCTTACTTCTTCTTGCCTTCTTTGCGGAAGATGAATTCGCCCTTATAGCGGATACCCTTGCCTTTATACGGCTCGGGACGGCGCCATTCGCGGATTTTCGCCGCGACTTCGCCCACCTGCTGCTGGTCGTTACCTTCCACAATGATCACGGTCTGCTTCGGTGCGGTGATGGTGACACCTTCCGGAGCAACGAAATCAACGTCGTGGCTGTAGCCCAGGTTCAGCTTCAGGGTGTTACCCTGCATCTGAGCCCGGTAACCAACACCCTGGATCTCCAGCTCTTTTTTGAAGCCTTCGGTCACACCGGTTACCAGATTGGCAACCATGGTGCGGCTCATGCCCCATTGCTGACGGGCACGTTTGGACATGCCACGCGGGTTGATTTGAACCACATTGTCTTCGACCGACAGCGTAACGTCATCAGTCGCAGTGAAGCTACGGGCACCTTTCGGGCCTTTGACTTCGATGGTCTGGCCGGAAACCGAGGCGGTTACACCGCTGGGCAGTTCGACCGGACGTTTACCAATACGAGACATTGACAGACCTCCTTAGAAGACGGTGCAGAGCACTTCGCCGCCAACATTGTTGGAGCGTGCATTCTGGTCCGACATCACACCTTTCGGAGTGCTGACAATCGACACACCCAGACCCTGACGGACCTGCGGGATGTCATTGACGCCCATGTATACGCGACGACCGGGCTTGGAAACCCGCTTCAACTCGCGAATGACAGGGGTGCCTTCGTAGTATTTCAGGCTGATTTCGATGGCCGGATGACCGTTTTCACCGGTCATCTTTTCGTAGCCACGGATGTAACCTTCGTCCGCCAGCACGTCCAGAACCCAGGCGCGCAGTTTCGACGCCGGAGTGTTTACAGTGGACTTGCCGCGCATTTGCGCGTTGCGGATACGGGTGAGCATATCGCCGATAGGATCGTTCATATCTATGTCTCCCTTACCAGCTCGATTTCACCATGCCGGGGATCTGACCTGCAGAACCCAGCTCGCGCAGCATGATACGGCTGACCTTCAGCTTACGATAGTAAGCATGAGGACGACCTGTCAGCTGACAGCGGTTGTGAAGACGAGTTGCCGAGCTGTTGCGCGGCAGTTTCGCCAGTTTCAGACGCGCTTTGAAACGCTCTTCCATCGGCTTGCTCTCGTCATTCGCGATTTCTTTCAGCTCGGCACGCTTTGCGGCATATTTGGCCACCAGGCGTTCGCGCTTCTTCTCGCGTTCGATCATTGCTTTTTTAGCCATGTCTCAATCCTCCCGGCGCTTAAGCGTTGAACGGCATGTTGAACGCTTTCAACAGGCTTTTCGCTTCAGCGTCGGTTTTCGCTGTGGTGGCAATTACGATATCCAGGCCCCAGACCTCGTCGACCTTGTCGAAGTCGATTTCCGGGAACACGATGTGCTCTTTCATGCCCATGGCAAAGTTGCCACGACCATCGAAAGAAGGCTTAACACCGCGGAAGTCACGAACGCGCGGCAGCGCGATGGTGATCAGACGATCCAGGAATTCATACATCCGGTCACCGCGCAGGGTAACTTTCGCACCCAGCGGCATGTCTTCACGGACGCGGAAACCCGCGATCGACTTCTTCGCCAGTGTTGCAACAGCCTTTTGGCCTGCAATCGCGGTCAGATCTTCAACAGCGGCTTTCGCCTTCTTCGAGTCTCTGACGGCCTCTGCACCACAACCGATGTTCAGAACGATCTTTTCCAGCTTGGGCAGCTGCATATCGCTCTTGTAACCGAACTCTTCTTTCAGAGCGGCACGGATGGTTTCAGCGTACTGAGCTTTCAGACGCGGGGTGTAGGTTGCGGTATCAAGCATCGATCACGTCCCCCGTGGTCTTGGCAAAACGAACCTTCTTGTCACCTTCCATGCGGAAGCCAACGCGGGTTGCTTTACCGTTTTTGTCCAGCAGAGCCAGGTTCGACAGCTCAATCGGGTTTGCCTGAGGCAGGCGACCACCTTGCGAGGTCTGCGACTGGCGGGTGTGGCGAATGGCGATGTTCACGCCATCAACAACGGCTTTACCGGCTTTCGGGTCGACCGAGGTGATAGTTCCCTCTTTGCCCTTGTCCTTGCCAGCCAGCACGACGACCTTGTCGCCTTTGCGGAGTTTAGCAGCCATGATTACAGCACCTCCGGAGCAAGCGAGATGATTTTCATGAAGTTCTTCGCGCGCAGTTCACGAACAACAGGGCCAAAGATACGGGTACCTACGGGCTCGTTGTTGTTGTTCAGAATGACGGCGGCGTTGCGATCGAAACGGATCGCGGTGCCGTCTTCGCGACGGACTTCTTTGGCGGTGCGTACGACGACGGCCTTACGGACGTCACCTTTCTTTACGCGGCCGCGTGGGATGGCTTCCTTCACCGAGACGACAATGATGTCGCCTACAGAGGCGTATTTACGCTTGGAACCACCCAGGACCTTGATGCACTGAACTCGGCGTGCGCCGGAGTTGTCAGCGACATCCAGATTGGTCTGCATCTGGATCATGTGGTTTCTCCCGACCTGTGGGGGCTGGTCTTGTTAGATCCCCCAGGGTTTCGACAAATGGGAAAATCCCGGAAACTTACGCTTCCAGAACTTCCCAACGTTTCGTCTTCGATTTCGGCGCGCATTCGATGATGCGAACTGTATCGCCGACCTTGAAGGCGTTCTTTTCATCGTGAGCCCGGTATTTCTTGGACTTACGGATGGTTTTCTTCAGAACCGGATGCGTAAAGCGGCGCTCGACGGATACGGTTACAGTCTGTGCGTTGGCATCGCTCGTTACGGTGCCGGAAAGGATACGCTTAGGCATAGGATTACTCCTCCGATGCCGCAGCAGCGGCCTTTTCGTTCAGGATGGTTTTAACGCGGGCGGCGTTGCGGCGGGCCGCTTTGATGCCAGCGGTGCTTTCCATCTGACCGGTTGCCTGTTGAAAGCGCAGGTTAAAGCTTTCTTTCTTCAGGTTGGCCAGTTCCTCGCGGAGCTGGTCAGGGGTCTTGTCACGCAGTTCTTGGGCGTTCATCGCCTTTTCCTTTGCTCAAAACACCAGAAGGCCCCTATGCAGGGTCACCTTTGACCTGGTGGATGAATGATAGACATACGAATCCCCCGACTCGGCCGGGGGAACGCAAGATGCCGCTCTATAGGGGGTTCTGGGGTGGGTGGCAAGGGAAAGTATGGAGGATTGATCGAGAGGCCGTTTTTAGCGCTCTGCTCACTTGAGCAACCAGCGACGGGCACGAGATGTTTGAACCGAATTTGGAAGCCTATTCGCTCTTGGAGCGAATTCCATCGAAACCTCTTCCCCAAACCAATCCAGAGTTCGGCAGCATATGCGCCTGCTTCAAAACTATCTTTAGCTCTGGAGAATACAGCACCTTTACCGTTCGTTCGTCATCCCCTGATACATGCTCACGCACCAGAACTTCCCAAACTTTGTATTTACACGTTCCAACCCGTTCAATTCGATTTTTCTGGAACTCAACCGTTACAGTGCCGAGTAAGGCTTCTTTATCGCCATCTTGTATCGTGAAGCCTGACTGCCACTCTTTTTGCTGCTCTAGGTCATCTAAGGAACTAACTGATTGCTCGTATGAACGCTTTGAGGCGGTGAACTTCATAAAGGTCTCGCCGAACAGCAAAGGATGCGCGTAGTGGCTAGCGAAACCTATGCGCCTAGAGTCTTCGGTTCTCAACTCAACGACAAACCCCGTCTCAACAACGGTTTGAACTCGTAAAAGCCATGTTCCGCCATAGTCCAACCAGACGCCTTTACCGACATCTACACGGGTTGGGCACGTCGCAAGTGCAGGTGCGACGGCCAACGCCAAAAAAAGTGAAACCGCTAGTACAACCTTTGCTGGTTTTGGCGCGCCCATGGTTTACTCCCACAAAATAAAAAAGCTGGCATTAATCCCGCCACCCTAGGCCTCGTTGACAGGTGCGTTGAATGCACCAGCCATTACAGCATGTAGACATCCCACTCACAAACGCAAAACGCGGCCTCGTTTGCACGAGACCGCGTCTTCAACTGTCTAAGTCTGAGTGACTTACGCCAGAGCGATGTTCACAGCCGACTCACGACCGTCACGGCCGGGTTCGATGTCGAACGTTACTTTCTGGTCGTCGGCCAGGCCGGTCAGACCCGAGCGCTCGACAGCAGAGATGTGTACAAACACGTCTTTGCCACCGGTCTCCGGTGCGATGAAGCCAAAACCTTTAGTTGTGTTGAACCATTTTACGGTGCCGTTGGCCATATCCGTAGTCTCCTAGTAAATTGCTGTCCGCGGAATTGCGACAGCGCGGCGTTGTCGGTCTGGATCGAAAGACTGAACGCCGATATTCGGGAGACAGTGGTCGAAAAAGAAAAACGTAAGCGCCCCCCACATCGTTTATCTGACGACACAATGCAAGAACTTTTCACACATTCCTTTGAATCAGAGTCCCTTAAACGACCGTGCTAGTCCCATTTATAGTTAAAGCTGACGGAAATCCGCTCATCCTCGGCCATGTTCATCGGCACCTCGTGGCGCAACCAGCTCTCCCATAGCAAAACATCGCCAACCTGAGGCTTCACATAGATAAATGGCTGCAGGTCCCGACGGCCCCCTTTCATACGCGTGGGCGCTGCCATCATGCGGCCCGAGCGCGGGTCTTCAAGCTTCAGCGCGCTAGCACCTTCGGGCATCGAAACATAAGTCGTGCCCGAGATCACACTATGTGGGTGCAGGTGGCTGGAGTGCATTCCGCCCTCGGGCAAAATGTTGATCCAAAGGTCTTCAAGCTTTAGTTCACCCTCACCCAGATCAAACTCCAGATCCTTAGCAAAAGCTGCAACGTGCTGGTCCAGCACCTTAACCAGATCGGCAAAGATCGGAAACCGCCAGGGCAGATCGGTCAGCGAGGCATAGCTGGTGTAGCCGGGATACCCGTTCTCTTCACACCAGTCCTGCCCGGCCTCATCATCCTCGGCGATGACAAGACAGGAGCTTTCCAGCTCCTCCGGGTCGATCTTGGGATCAAACTCGGACAAAGCTGCACGATAGAGACGGGTGACAAAAAGTGATTCAATCTGTGCCATGGGTCTGTCTTAAACCAGCCTCTCGATGAAGGCGATGGGTGTTTTGCGAGGCTGTCGCGGGGGCAGCGCCATCAAACCAAAAACCCCCGCCGGATTCCCGACGGGGGTCAATCTTGTCGCGAGCGGGGTCGCCCCCGGGTCGCTTACCAGTCTTCGCGAACCACGACGCGAGTCTTGATCGGCAGCTTCATCGCAGCCAGGCGCAGGGCCTCGCGGGCGATGTCGTCATTGACGCCGTCGATTTCGAACATCACGCGGCCAGGCTTGACTTTGCATGCCCAGCGGTCGACCGAACCTTTACCTTTACCCATACGAACTTCGATCGGCTTAGCCGTAACCGGAGTGTCGGGGAAGATGCGGATCCAGACACGGCCCTGACGCTTCATGTGACGCGTCATGGCACGACGTGCAGCTTCGATCTGGCGTGCGGTTACACGCTCAGGCTCAAGAGCTTTCAGGCCGTATGTGCCAAAGTTCAGATCAGAGCCGCCCTTGGCTTCACCCTTGATCCGGCCTTTGTGCATCTTGCGGAATTTAGTACGCTTTGGTTGAAGCATATCTTTCCCTCCTTAGCGACGACCGCCACCAGCACCACGAGGTGCAGGGCCGTCCTGGAGTTCCTGTGCTTTACGGTCACGTGCCTGCGGATCGTGCTCCATGATCTCACCTTTGAAGATCCAGACCTTGATCCCGATGATCCCATAAGGAGTCATCGCTTCGGCTTGTGCGTAATCGATGTCGGCGCGCAGCGTGTGCAGAGGCACACGGCCTTCGCGGTACCACTCGGTCCGTGCGATTTCGGCGCCACCCAGACGGCCAGCGACGTTCACCCGGATACCCAGAGAGCCCATACGCATGGCGTTCTGAACAGACCGCTTCATCGCGCGACGGAACGAAACCCGGCGCTCCAGCTGCTGAGCGATAGACTCGGCAACCAGCTGTGCGTCAAGCTCGGGCTTGCGCACTTCGACGATGTTCAGGTGCAGTTCGCTGTCTGTCATCAGGGCGATTTTCTTGCGCAGAACTTCAATGTCCGCGCCTTTCTTGCCGATGATGACACCCGGACGTGCAGTGTGGATCGTAACGCGGCACTTCTTGTGCGGACGTTCGATGATCACACGGGCGATGCCGGCTTGCTTGCACTCTTTGTTGATGAACTCACGGATCTTCAGATCTTCCAGCAGAAGATCACCGTAGTCCTTGGTATCGGCGTACCAGCGGCTGTCCCAGGTGCGGTTCACCTGAAGGCGCATGCCGATCGGATTTACTTTATGACCCATTAGGCTTGCTCCTCAACTTGACGCACCTTGATGGTGATCTCCGAGAACGGCTTCATGATCTTGCCGAAACGGCCACGGGCCCGAGGGCGACCGCGTTTCATGACCAGATTCTTTCCAACCCATGCTTCTGCAACGATCAGCTCGTCGACGTCCAGGTTGTGGTTGTTCTCAGCGTTGGCGATTGCGGACTGCAGGCACTTTTTGACGTCCTGCGCGACACGCTTGTTCGAGAAAGTCAGGTCGGTCAGAGCCTTCTCAACTTTCTTGCCGCGGATCATCTGCGCAACCAGGTTCAGTTTCTGCGGGCTGGTACGGAGCATGCGCGTTTTTGCCATTGCTTCGTTTTCAGCCACGCGGCGGGGGTTCTTTTCCTTGCCCATGACTTACTTCCGCTTCGCTTTTTTGTCAGCGGCGTGACCGTAATAGGTGCGAGTCGGCGAATACTCACCGAACTTCTGACCGATCATGTCTTCCGAGACGTTGACGGGGATATGCTTCTGGCCGTTGTACACACCAAAGGTCAGACCCACGAACTGGGGCAGAATGGTGGAACGACGCGACCAGATTTTGATAACTTCGTTGCGGCCCGACTCGCGCGCTGCTTCGGCTTTTTTCAGCACGTAAGCATCGACGAAAGGACCCTTCCAAACAGAGCGAGACATGGATTAACGTCCCTTCTTCTTGGCGTGCCGCGAGCGGATGATCAGCTTCTGGGACGCTTTGTTTTTGTTGCGAGTACGCTTACCCTTGGTGTCCTTACCCCAAGGCGTAACCGGTGTACGGCCACCCGAGGTACGACCTTCACCACCACCGTGCGGGTGATCGATCGGGTTCATAGCAACACCACGAACCGACGGACGCACGCCTTTGTGGCGCATACGACCGGCTTTACCGAGGTTTTGGTTGCTGTTGTCGGGGTTGGACACGGCACCAACGGTGGCCATGCATTCCTGACGGACCATGCGCAGCTCGCCCGAGCTCAGACGGATCTGAGCATAACCGCCATCGCGGCCCACGAACTGAGCGTAAGTACCGGCCGCACGTGCGATCTGACCGCCTTTACCAGGCTTCATCTCGATGTTGTGGACGATGGTACCGATGGGCATACCCGAGAACGGCATTGCGTTGCCCGGCTTGATGTCGGCCTTGGCCGAAGCCACAACCTTGTCACCAACAGCCAGACGCTGCGGAGCCAGGATATATGCCTGCTCGCCGTCTTCGTATTTTACCAGTGCGATAAACGCGGTCCGGTTCGGGTCATATTCGATCCGCTCGACGGTTGCCGCGACATCAAATTTATTCCGTTTGAAGTCAACGATCCGGTAGAGACGCTTTGCGCCACCGCCGCGGCGGCGTGAAGTGATCCGTCCGGTGTTGTTCCGGCCGCCCGATTTGGTCAAACCCTCAGTGAGAGACTTGACCGGACGTCCTTTCCAAAGCTCCGAACGGTCGATCAGCACCAGCCCGCGCTGGCCCGGCGTCGTCGGCTTGTACGACTTGAGTGCCATGCTTTCTGTCTTCCGTTTAGCAAGTGCGGGGATTTCCCCGCTATGTGATAGGCCCCCGTAGGTGCCAAAGGTATAGGGCCCCGAAGGTCCCCGGCTTCAAATATCATAGGCCCCGGAACGAATCCGAGGCCGCAAGATTGGGTGCATATAGCCGTGTTGGGGGTGGGTGTCTATAGGGTGCTCGATGAATTTCGAAAACTTCGATACTCTATGGTTCCCTCCAAATTCACTTTCTTAAACCACGAAAGAATATTGTTCAAACTTGGTGACGGCAACGGCTGTGCGCAGCTCACAACCAAGACCAGTATAGAATATTGGCAACATATATAGTTATTTACGCACTGCTAGTTGATGCCGGAATCTCTTCATCTACTGACTTTTCCCACATTTCAACTAGGAGGTAAAAGATGATTAAGGCCATATTCCCCATCTTTGCAATTTGCGGAACAGCATTCGTTTCTGCGTGCAGCACAGCAGATTTACCGGAGGCTTCGGAAGGCCAAAAGTCCAGCGCGAAATCAGATTTGGATATTGTGCTGGAATGCGCCGCGGAAGCTGGGATTGGATCAAATTTTCGAGTCACAAAATACATTGTAGGCGGTCGCACCGGGTACTCAATTGATCCACCGAACACAGTACACTATGAACTGGCCAACAAAGCCAACGCATGCATCGCAGACAAAGGTGCCGGTATACCGAGATACTAGAGAGTTTTGAATGAGAGCCAGAATTGCCATTAAAGGAATTCGACACTCGCATCTGACCTATTGAGTTAGACGTTTGACGGATGGCTTAGGTTAACTTCGGTAGCTTCACTTTCCTCCCAAGCATACTTGTTCTGACAATTTCTTTCAGTTCGCCCAAAAGGTGCGTAGTCAAGGCCGAAGGCCGCCGCGCCAGCGACTGCCCGTCCCGGCGGGCTGGCGCTTTGGGGACTATTGCGCCTCGCTATAAGTTCGGATGTAATTGGCACTATAAAGCGCGCAGATCAGTCGCTGCGGCGCCATCCCACGGTCAGTCACCGGCGCGGCTTGCGGATAGAGACAACAAAAAAACTCGCTTGCGCGGGGGCCAAATATCTCTCTCCAAAGACGAGGCCGACCAGAGGCTGGCGAACACGTCAATGGATGCCATTTTCCAGTGTTACACCAGAAGCCTCAACGCTCACCCAAAGCCCCGCACGATCACTTCTTGTCGCGCGCGGCCTTCTCTTCTTTGGTCAGCTTGGCGTTCCAGACATTCTTGCTCAAACCCAGCTCAGCGGGCGCGGGTTTGGTTTTGCCGATGCTGACTTTGCCTCCTTTATCCAGGAACTCCTGAATAAGGGCTTCATCTGTTGTTTCTTTGGGGACATGTTTCATAACAGCGACCGTATCCGCATCACACGCCGGGGGCAACGACCGGATTTCCGGCTATCGTTCACACCATCTGACCGATCCCGTCACCCATACAGCGCGCGCGCTTCGGCAAAGGACAGCAGGCGGCGGTTCTTTTCATCCCACAGGTGCAGCCGCGCGTTGGCGAGGCTCTCGCGGATGGTCATCCGGTTGCTGTTGGCCAATTCCTCATGATCCCGCAGCACTTCGGTCAGGCGATAGAACGGGATGCGGCTGTACAGATGGTGTACGTGGTGGATGCCGATATTGGCCGTGAACCACTGCAATACGGATGGCAGGATATAGTGCGAGCTGCCGTGCAGAGCGGCCTCGTGCAGTTGCCAGTCCTGATCCGGATCCCATTGCGTCTCTTCGAATTGGTGCTGGACATAGAACAACCAGACGCCAGCGGTCGCGGCGATAAGGGTCGAGGGCAGGAAAATCAGCAGAACCGGCATCAGGCCACCAAAATAGTAGATGGCCCCCAGTGCGGCCAGAATGGCCAGATTCGTCGCCATCGCGCTGACCCAGAATTTCGGAATACCGGTCAAGCCAAGCGGGAGGCGGTTTTGAAACAGGAACAGATAGCCGGGCCCAAAGCCAAACAGGGTGATCGGGTGGCGATAGAGCCGGTAAAACAACCGGTTCAAGGGCGTCAGCGCCCGGTATTCGGCCACCGTCAGCGTATGGATGTCCCCCATCCCGCGCTTATCCAGATTGCCAGATGAGTTGTGATGCGAGGAATGTGTGCGCCGCCAAACATCGTAAGGCGTCAACGTCAGCACCCCGAGCCCCCGACCGACCCAGTCACTGACCGTCCGGTTCGTAAAAAATGCCCCGTGACCGCAATCATGCTGAATGGCAAACAGGCGCAGCAGAAAGGCCGCATTCAGAACCGAGATCGCAAGCGCTAGCCAATAGCTCACCGACAAAGACATCCAGGCCAAGGCCCAAAGCGCTATGAAGGGAACACAGGTAACCCCCAGCTCGAACCAGCTACGCGGTTGGCTTGGCTCTCGATATTTGGCCAGCGTCGACACCCAGTCCCGCGCGACAGTCACATCCGGGTTGTCCCGGGTCGAGAGAGTGGATTGGGTCATGCGCCTGCCATATCGTTTGTTTGTTCCATACCGGATAGACGACCCCACCGGCATAGCAATCATTTTCTGTTCGAGACGCTGGGAATGGCGCTCAACTTTTGGTGTCACTACCTAAAGAAAAACCCCCGCTTTCGCGGGGGTCTTAATGGTTTGTCCAAAGACAGGCCCGATCAAAGACCGGTGGAAATGTCGATGGTGTTACCCTCTTCAAGGGTCACATATGCTTTTTTGACGTCTTTCCGCTTGCCCAACTGGCCGCGGAACCGCTTGACCTTACCTTTGGTCACAGAGGTGTTCACCGCTTTGACCTTCACACCAAACAGTGCCTCAACGGCCTCTTTGATCTGTGGCTTGTTGCTGTCAATCGCAACCTCAAAGACAACCGCGCCGTTTTCGGACGCCATGGTCGACTTTTCGGTGATGATCGGCTTGCGGATCACGTCGTAGTGTTCTGCCTTCGCGCTCATTTCAGTCGAGCCTCCAGTGCTTCGACAGCCGCTTTGGTGAGCACCAGAGTGTCACGCTTGAGGATGTCATAAACGTTTGCACCCATCGACGGCAGGATATCCAGACCTTCGATGTTGCGCGACGCCTTCAGGAACCCTTCGTTCACGGTCGCCCCGTCGATGACCAGAGCGCGTTTCCAACCCAGGTTTGCAACCTGCTTGGCCAGAGCGGCGGTCTTGCCTTCGGCTTCGGCGTTCTCGATCACGACCAGTTCACCAGCTGCCATTTTGGCAGACAGCGCGTGGCGCAGACCAAGTTTACGGAACTTTTTCGGCAGGTCATGACCATGCGAACGTACGACCGGACCTTTGTAAACGCCACCACCCCGGAAGATCGGTGCCGAACGGGCGCCGTGGCGTGCGCCACCGGTGCCTTTTTGGCGATAGATCTTCTTGGTTGAGTAGGACACTTCCGAGCGGGTCTTGACCTTGTGGGTGCCAGCCTGCGCGTTGTTACGCTGCCAACGGACCACACGGTGCAGGATGTCCGCGCGCGGCTCCAGGCCGAACAGGTCTGCATCCAGCTCGATGTTGCCGGCTTTGCCGCCGTCCAGTTTGATTACATCAAGTTTCATGCTTCACCACCTTCCGCGGGAGCTTCTTCCGCAGGTGCTTCAGTTGCAGCCGATTTCACAGCAGCCGGGAAAGGCAGGCCTTCCGGTGCTTTCTTCTTGACGGCGTCCTTGACGGTAACCCAACCGGATTTCGGTCCGGGAACGGCGCCTTTGATGAAGACCAGACCACGGTCGGCGTCGGTTTTGACGACTTCCAGGTTCTGGGTGGTTACACGGGCAGCACCCATGTGACCGGCCATCTTTTTGCCTTTGAAAACCTTGCCCGGATCCTGACACTGGCCAGTTGAACCGTGCGAACGGTGGCTGATCGAAACACCGTGTGAGGCGCGAAGACCACCGAAGTTCCAGCGCTTCATTGCACCGGCAAAGCCTTTACCGATCGAAGTACCCGAAACGTCAACTTTCTGACCTTCCAGGAAATGCTCTGCCGAAATCTCGGCGCCTACTTCGATCAGGCCATCTTCAGAGACGCGGAACTCGACCAGCTTACGCTTGGGTTCAACCTTGGCAGCGGCATAGTGACCGCGCATGGCTTTCGAGGTGCGTTTTGCCTTGGCAGCACCGGCACCCAGCTGAACAGCAGTATAGCCGTCCTTCTCGTCCGTGCGCTGTGCAACAACCTGCAGGTTGTCCAGGTGAAGAACGGTCACAGGGATCTGCTTGCCGTCTTCCATGAACAGGCGGGTCATGCCGACTTTTTTTGCGATAATACCAGAGCGCATAATCTATACCCTCCGATCTTACGACTGCAGCTTGATCTCGACGTCCACACCAGCAGCGAGGTCGAGCTTCATCAGCGCGTCAACGGTCTGGGGGGTCGGATCAACGATGTCGAGCAGACGCTTGTGCGTACGGATCTCGAACTGGTCGCGGGATTTCTTGTCAACGTGAGGGCCACGGAGAACCGTGAACTTCTCGATCTTGTTCGGCAGCGGGATCGGGCCGCGCACGTTCGCGCCGGTCCGCTTGGCAGTGTTGACGATCTCTTGCGTGCTGGCATCCAGAACGCGATAGTCAAATGCCTTCAGCCGAATACGGATATTTTGGCTTTGCATAATAACAGCCTTTTATCAGGCGTTGAGGTTGAGAGGAGGACAAGCGCGCATCGCCAACCCTCATCGAACCCAAAAGGCGGGAATCACCCCGCCTTGATGTTCTTATAGAGAACTCGCGCGATCTACAGGGGTTGGTGGGGTTTGGCAAGGGGGTTTAATGTATTTCGACACGTGTAATCGATGCCGCTCCAGCTACTCACACCATTTTATCAGATTGGTATCAATTGAATGCTCAAAACACTCAGTATACGGGAGCCAAAGAAAAGCATTGCCGTCCACAATGTAAAGGCCAGTAGGTTTGTCATCAACGACAACTCCAAACCTTAGAGAGGCGGCTTCCAATTCCATCTCGCAAATGGACTTCGGCTCTAGGACAACTGAACCCGGGCCATTATACGAAGGGTACTCGACTTTGCTGGCGTCAACGCGCGAATTGATCTCAGCGTTTTCGCATTTCCGATAGAACTCTTCAGTCGCAGCGGCAATTTCTGCATACATGCTTTTTCCTATGTGTTCTTTCAGCGGAAATCCACCGTTCGCAAGAACAAACTTTTCATTGGCTTCAATCAATAGCGAACAGTTCTCTTCACTATCGAATACTGCAAGCGCTTTACCGTCAGGTTTAAGCGCTCCCTGATACCGGTTTCTAATGAAATCAACTTCGAAAACGCCAGGCAAACTGATACGTTTGAAGCTCGGATCTGAAAAGCCTGCGCCGCAATGCCAATCGGCATCCAAAGCAACGTCCCCCAGGATGGTCAGCTTTTTTCTTGAAGAAACTTGTGTCGTTTCAAGCGTGGTGCAAGCGCACAATACGAGGCAAGAGAGGATCAAAAACGTTGTTTTGTTCAAAATTTTCTCGTCAGTGTTTGTTCGTATATACGGTCCAAAAGCAGAATGCTGAGTGAGCTTAAGTCAAAACGCCAACTAAATATCAAGTTGAAAACGGAAACAGGAAAGGGCGCCCCGAGGGACGCCCTTTCCGTTTGATCATTCGCTTGCGCGACTTACTCAACAATCTTCGACACAACACCGGCACCGACGGTGCGGCCGCCTTCGTGGATCGCAATGCGCAGACCATCTTCCATCGCGATTGGCTCAACGACTTCGCGGACAACACAACTCGCGTTGCATGCGGAAAGATGCCCTTAGACTATGTCTTGGCTACGCGTGCCGCCATACGTGACAGTCTGGTATCCTGATAGTCGAACACTGAGCTTTCGAATGGGGCAAAAATGGCATCGCAATCGGTCGCTTCTGCAGACGGTGGCCTGACGAATTCGTGTAGCTCAAACCCGTGATCTGCCATCGCGGCGACAAAATCGCTGAACCTATAACCGCCGTGATACCGACGCCGTACAGAGACTTCAGCCAATACAAAGGTGCATTTTTTTAGCATCTCCGATGCACCTTTAATAACCTCGATTTCAAAACCTTCCGTGTCGATTTTCAATCCGAAAGGTTCCTTGTAGGAAGACGCAATCTCATCCAGTGTTTTTACCGGGACTTGTCGCTCTTCAACTTGCGAGGTGTGTTGGATTGCCGCTTCGTCAAACTCCTGCATCGTTGCCCGTGTGCCGAGCCAACGATCGCCGACCGTTGGAATTCGAAGAGTCGTCTGTCCGCTTTCGGCACCAACTCCGCAAGCATGGAAATCAAAATCGATCTTGTCGCCCCAGTTTTTCCGTACCTTGGTTTCGTAATCCGAAATGGGCTCAATCAACACAAACTTGGCTGCGGGGAAAGCTTCGTACAAATGCTCGGTTCCCGAGGCCACCCCGACATCGAATACTGTCTCGACCTCAAAACCCAGATTACCGATATAGGCACCCGTCTCCTTCATTGGCGAAACCTGATATCCTCGCCGCTTCAGGCGTTTGGACAGTCGTTCTACGGTTTCGTCCATGTCGAAGTATCCTTCTTGCGGTTTCGCCCGATGCAATCCACTGAAACCAACTAGAGAGCACTTCAACGGCAAAAGCGCAATCTGGTATACTGTGTCGCTGGCAAGCTAGCCTAGGCGCGGCAAAATGCTATCGACCCGCCCCGTCCCCGACCAGTTCAACTTTTCTGAAAGTTACTCAAGCGGTTTCCGTTTGCTATGCGGGGCATCTTATGACCATGAACGCGTGCATCAAACAGGAAACAGCGAGATCACTCCAATGATAGAACGCATCGAAACCGGCGAGAGATCGTCCAAAATCGTTAAACATAATGGTGTGGCCTATTTGACCGGGCAAGTCGCCGAAGGTGATACCATTCAGGAACAGGTGCGTATTTGCCTTGGGAAAATTGACGACCTGCTAGAGCGCGCAGGCTCATCACGGGAAAAAATGCTGCGTGTGACCATCTGGCTGGCCGATATGAAGGACTTTGCTGGTTTGAACGAGGTCTGGAATGCTTGGGTTCCTGCAGGATACGCACCTGCGAGGGCGTGTGGCGAAGCAAAACTAGCGCGGCCCGAACTGAAGGTGGAATTCATAGTGGACGCCGCATACGACTGAAGCATGCTGCTTCTTTAGGAATTCCCCCGTCTTGAACTACCAAATTCAAACAGAAAAAGCCCGCCCCGTTTGGGGCGGGCTTTTTTTGTTTCGACGGTTAGGTCTGAGACTATTCGACGAACGATCTCATCACCGCCTCCG
>NZ_FXTE01000017.1 GCF_900182615.1 Ruegeria faecimaris
AAGTAAGGCTGAAGCCGCGCCATCTGCTCGTCAGTCAACCAGAATAGATTGCTCATGTTATACCCCTGAAACTCACGGGTATGAATCACGCAGGCAGGATGACGGCAACCAAATTAATAGGTCCAGAACCTAGTTACTCCCAAGCCCGGGCCTTACTCAGACAGCGTCTGGGCCAGACGCATCAAGGTGACAGCTTCAGCCCGATATCCTAAAGAATCCTCACCTCGGGACAGCGTGGCCAGATCAATGGCATCCGCATAGGTCCAGCCGCCAAGATATCCTCCGCCCCGAAGCAACTGACCAAATCCTGCAATCGCATAGGAAAAGCGGATGTCATCCGTGACTGTCCCTTGTCCGGGTAAAATAGGCTGCTCCATCAGATTGCTTTGATCTTCACCAGGAAGCTTGTAACGCATTTTGAAGAAACCAATTTCCACTGAATCATCCGATATGGATTGTTCAGCATACCGCAACGGGCCGTTTCTGATCGCATCGGAACCAACTGGCGTGACCTCGTAGATCGCCGTTACGGTGTGACCTGCTCCAATATCACCAGCATCCACTTTGTCATTTGAAAAGTCCTCGCGCTGCAGGGATCGGGTTTCATAACCGATCAGACGGTATTCAGCGATCTGTGACGGGTTGAACTCGACCTGGATTTTGACGTCGTTGGCGATGGGAAAAAGCGCCCCGGTAAGTTGATCGACCAATACTTTTTGCGCCTCAACCAGCGTATCGATATATGCCGCCTGCCCGTTTCCGTTCTGGGCCAGAGCCTGCATGGTGGCATCGTCCAGATTGCCTCGGCCAAAACCCAGAACGCTTAGGAATGTACCACTGTCGCGCTTGCGGGCGATAAAATCCTTCAGGGCATCAGGGTCTGACAGACCCACATTGAAATCGCCATCGGTGGCCAGAATTACGCGGGTCACCTCACCGTCCGCAGCCATACCTTCTGCCACTTGATAGGCTTGCTGCAACCCGGCCTGCCCCGCTGTCGAGCCACCGGCTTCGAGCCTGTCGAGGGCTGAGAGAATGGTCATCTTTTCGGCTGCCGCGGTCGGTGGCAAAACCTGCCCGGCACTTCCCGCATAGGTGACGATCGAAACCTGATCTTCCGGACTGAGTTCAGACAGCATCAACCTGAAAGACTGTTTCAGCAGCGGCAATTTGTTAGCATCCTGCATTGAGCCCGATGTGTCGATCAGGAAAACCAAGTTCAATGGAGGACGGTCTTCGATCTGGGGCATGACCCCTTGGATGCCGACATGAACAAGCTGCGTCCCCTCATTCCAAGGCGTCGGTGTCACGGTGATCGTAGAACGGAACGGTTCCACCCCATCAGGCGCTGGGTAGGAATAGGGGAAATAGTTCACCATCTCTTCAACCCGCGCCGCATCCTTGGGCGGCAGATAACCATTCATCAAAGACGACCGAACAATGGCGTAAGAGGCGGTATCTACATCAATCGAAAAAGTCGAAACCGGTTCGTCCGTCGTGATCTTCAGCGAGTTGCTGTCCGCGTTCGCGAAAGTTTCGGTATTCTGTTCCGGCGCGGGAACAGTCTCATGTTGAATGTCAAATTTCCCGACCGCCGATGCCGGCGCGCTCTGTAAAAGGTCCGCAGCCCCCAGCTGCGCAACGGCCCCCTGCCTCTTGGCGGAAGGTGCGATTGTTTCTTCAATCACAACAGGCGCCTCAACAACTGGTTCTTCGAGATTGGCCTCGGGCATATCCGCCACCAATAGGTCAGACTCCTGCCGTGCGTCGGCGCGGTCCTCGGACCAGGGCAGTGGCGCAACAACCTCGTCGCGCGTCTGCGGCAAGATCACTATCAGAGCCACAGCAGCAACTGCGGTGGTAGCGGTCAGGGCACCGCGATAAGAGAGGGCATTCAACATGGCTTTCGCTCCTTCTGTCAGGCGGGCTATGAGGCCGCGCTTGACAGTGGGACGTCGCGCAGAGGTCGATCCTTGGATATTATCGAATTTTTTTTGCGCCTGGCTCAGATTTTCAATCCGTCGCGACGCATCCGGGGTCGGCGTGGCGGCGTCCATCAGCATCTTCAGCTTGTCCAGTTCATCGGTCATTGTGCCAGTTCCTCTTGCCGCAAGGCGCGCAGCCGTTTGCGGATATCTGACATCCTCCAGGACACTGTCCCTTCGGAAACACCCAGCACCTCTGCAGCTTCTGCATGGGTCATCTCATCCTCGAGGGTCAGGGCCAGAGTGTCTTGCAAGTCCTGCGGCAGGGACCGCATGGCCCGTTGCAACCAATCGACAGCCTCGGCCGTTTCCTGCACCTCGGCCCGGCGCATCTGTTCCACATCCCCCCAGCCGTGGGCCGCCCGCGTGTGACGGGTCGCGCGACGGCGTGCATCCTCGGCTGCATTGACAACAACACGGTACAACCATGTCGTAAACCGGGCTTCGGCACGAAAACCTACGATCTTTGACGGCAAGGCGGCGCATATATCCTGCGTCAGATCTTCGGCCTGATCCGCGCGTCCTGTCAGTCGAAAGGCCAACCGAAAGACCCTGTCGTAGTGGCGTGCCAATAGCGTGGCAAACGCATCAGCGTCCCCTGCAGCAGCGGCCTTTGCCAGATTCTCATCCGATGTTTTCATGCGCATCACAATGGGTAAGACGAACCAAAAACATCAATCCTTGGCAATGCACACAAAAAAATCAGAAATGATGCGCCGATGCGCGATTCCAGTCCTCTGCATATTCATCCGGAAGCGGAGCCTTCAGCAAAGCGCCTTCTTCAAGATGCAAATAGAGTTCAGCATAAGAGCGATCTCTTTCATCTGCAGTACGCCGAAGGATGTCCGAAGGGTGAAGTTCGGAGACCTTTTCCTTGCCCATGGCGCCCAGCAGCTCACGAAAGCTCTCTAAAGTCGCGTCGTGATAGCGATGTACCCGTTGTCTTTTTTGCGGAACATTCACAGCGCGGCCTCGGACCGGATCCTGTGTGGCCACGCCGGACGGGCATCGGTTTGTGTTGCAGTGAAGCGCCTGAATGCATCCCACTGCAAACATCATTGCCCTTGCCGCATTACACATATCGGCCCCAAGCGCGCATTTCTCGATGATGTCATAGCCTGTGGCGACTTTGCCCGAGCAAATAATGCGGATCTTATCGCGCAAACCCACACCGCGTAGACAGTTATTCACGAAAATCAACGCCTCGTTCAAAGGCATGCCCAACCGGTTGGTGAATTCTACTGGGGCCGCGCCCGTGCCGCCTTCGGCACCATCAATGGTGATGAAATCAGGCAGGATGCCTGTTTCCAGCATGGCTTTGCATATCGCTAAAAACTCGGACGGACGACCAATGCACAACTTAAACCCAATAGGTTTGCCACCGGACATCTCGCGCAGATTCTGAACGAAATTCATCAATCCGGTAGGTCCGTCAAATGCGGAATGAATTGGCGGAGAGATCACGTCCTGATGCAGGGGAACTCCGCGTATCTGCGCAATCTCTTCATCCACCTTCGCCGCAGGCAACACCCCCCCATGCGAGGGCTTGGCCCCTTGCGACAGCTTGATTTCAATCGCCTTGACGACCTCGTTCCTGGCTCTTTCGGTGAATTTGTCTTTGTCGAACCCGCCATCCGGTGCGCGGCATCCGAAATACCCAGTGCCAATCTGCCAGATGATATCGCCACCTTCGGCCAGATGGTGCGGCGACAGACCACCCTCACCCGTATTATGCGCAAAACCTCCATCCTTTGCCCCACCATTCAATGCTCGGATTGCATTGGCGCTGAGGGCACCAAAGCTCATCGCTGAAACGTTCAGGCGCGAGGCACTATAGGGTTGGGAACATTGCGGCCCGCCCAGCATCACCCGTTCTTCGCTTTCGGGCACATGTTTGGGCGCAAGCGAGTGATTGGCCCTGTGGTATCCAACGGTTTGGATGTCGTATTGGGTACCAAATGCCTGGGTATCAACCTGCCCTTTGGCACGGGAATAAACCAGGCTGCGAATGATCCGATTATAGGGACGGCCGTTTTCGTTGGTTTCAACAAAATATTGCCGTATCTCTGGGCTGACAAATTCCAGCATGTACCGGAAATGCCCCAGAACCGGATAGTTGTTCAGCACGTTATGCCTTGTGGTCAGGATATCATATAGCCCGACCACCGCGTATGGGATCAGGAAAAGCAGCAGCCAATGGGCCGGGGGCCAGAAAAACCCGGCCACGATTGTCAGTGGCAGGCACACGAGGCTCAACACGTAATAGAGTCTGCGTATAATCATTCGTGCTCTCCCACTGTGGCTGTTAGCTGAGTCACCGTGGTACAAATTCGCGATTGCACGCAAGCCTTTGCGCCCGAAATCACGCAAATGGTTGAACTTGTGATCCGCCAAGTGCGGTTGATCCCGGTCGCACCAATCGGTATCCCCGATAACAGGCTAACGCGGGTGGGATCAGCAGCTGTGAAAAAATCGCAAACAGCATGGGCCACGGCTCTCATGTTCTGCGCCGTTTTCACGGGTGGCGCGACTGGGTCACTGGTCAGAGAAGCGTTGTCGCTCGGGATCTCGGGTCTGCCGATCCTAACCGAGACCTTTGGCATAAATATAGCTGCATGCTTTGTGCTTGGCTGGTTATACGCCATCCGGCACCGGGTGCATGCCCACGTCCTGCATCTGGGCGCGGTTGGGTTTTGTGGCGGGTTATCTACGTTTTCCTCATTTGTCGCGGAATTGGAACGTCTGGCAGAGGTCAGTTTCGGGCTTGCCCTAACCGCAGCGGTTTTGGAAATTGTGGCGGGTCTTTTTGCGGCGATTTTGGGTGAAACCGCCGGGCGTCGCTTTTCCCCGCGGAGGTCGTGAGAGTGAGCGATCTCTACCTGCATGCAATGTTTGGTTTGGGCGGCGGTCTGGGCGCGGTTCTGCGGCACTGGATCGCCATTCGAATTCGCCATGACCTGCCCGTGGCAACGCTGATCGTGAACGTCTTTGGCAGTCTGTTGCTTGGGCTTTGGGTCGGGTATCTGGGCGGACCGGCGGGCGTCAGCCAGGAGGAACAGCGCCTGGTGTTCGGCTTTTGTGGCGGCTTCACCACTTTCTCCAGCTTTGCCTACCAGTCACTGGAACTGCGGCGCGAACGCACAATCGCTACGGCGGCGGGCAATATCGTGCTGAGCCTCTTGCTGTGTTGGGGCGCACTGTGGCTTGGGCTGATGGCGATGCGCTGATCCGGTGCGGCCGGACCTACATCGGATAGGTATGCATCCGCACCGCAAGATTCCCCATTATCCAGACCGTCCCAACAATAATGATCAATAGAACCATCGTGGAAAACAGGACTAGATCCAGGTCCTCGCGGCTGCTGCGTCGACGGTCGATATGCAGGAAATACACCAGTTGAACAATCAACTGCGCCAGCCCCAACAAACCGATCGACAAATAAACGCCCTTGGTCTCGATCCCGAACGTATATGCAATGGTAAAGACCGCCAGTGTCAGCAGCAGCGATCCGCCATAGCCAATCACATATCGGCGGCGTTCACGTCGGTGCATTTCGCTGCGCCTATCCATAGGTCAGCCCTCCGAAATAGACGATCGTGATTATGCCGATCCAGATGAGGTCGAGAAAATGCCAGAACAGGGCCAGACGAACCACCCGTGACATCAGAACGTCGGTTAGACCAAACACACGCAGCTGAATACCCAGAACGATCAACCACAGGCACCCCGCAGCAACATGCAGCCCGTGCAGCGGCACTAGCCCGTAAAACGCTGACAGAAACCCGCTGCGCTGTGGAATGCCACCCTTTTCCGCCATAGCCAGAAAGTCACGTATCTCAAGTACCAGAAAGCTGAGGCCCAGAACCAGAGTTACCGCGAACCAAAGCACGATACGGGGCCGTGGCAGGTTGTATTTCAACGCCAGCATCGCAAGGCCCACTGTAAGGCTGCTGGTCAACAGGATCAGGGTTTGGGCAAAAATGCTGGTCAGGTCGAACAGCTCATGCGGACCGGGCCCACCCGCCTGCGCGTCGATCATGGTGATATAGATCGCGAACATCAGGCCGAAATAGACCAGATCGCTCATCAGAAAGACCCAGAACCCAAAGGTGACCACTTCGCTGGCCTTGTCGGCACCCGGATGCCGTCGGCCCAAGTTTAGGCCCGGATAGCTGTGTGTCGGCGCGCGTTTCATGTAGTGGCCTCCAGATCGGGACGAGCCAGGCCGCGGTTCTCGGGCGCGTATTCATGATCGCGATTGACCGGAACCGATGCGCGCACGAAATCAAGCCAGGCTTCATGCTCTTTGCGGACCTGCTCGGCCGGTATAACCTCTTCGGTGTCGGTTCTGAACGTCCAGGCGATGAAGGCCGCCAACATCGCGGCTGTCGTCGCAATAGCAAGCCACCAGATCCACCAGACCAGCGCAAACATCCAGATACCGCTGAGCACGCACAGACCGAACCCGATCGCCGTATTGCGTGGCATGAGGATATCTTCATAGGCATCAAGGGACGGATAGGCTTTGCCGCGCTCTTTTGCGGCGGCAAAATCATCCCGGTCGGTCACATGCGGAATGATTGCAAAGTTATACGGAGGCGGCGGTGCTGGAATCGACCATTCCAGCGTGCGCCCATCCCAAGGGTCGCCAACCGGCACGCGGGTTTTTTCCCGGTCTCGAATGCTGACCCAAAGCTGGACAATGATCGACAGAAGCGCTGCGAGAATGACCAAAGACCCAAGCACGGCGACGATCATATAGGGGTGAAAGCTGGGATCTTCCCAACTGTAAGATCGACGCGGCATCCCCATCAGGCCGACAAAATAAAGCGGCAGGAAGGTCAGCATGAACCCAACGGTCCACAACGCGACAGATATCCGTCCCCAGCCTTCGCTCAGGCGGAAGCCAAAGGCTTTGGGGAACCAATAGTTGTATCCCGCAAGCAGGCCAAACAGGACGCCAGGCAGCAGCACATTGTGAAAATGCGCGACCAGGAACAGGGTGTTATGCACCTGATAGTCGATGGTCGGATTGGCCAGGATGACGCCCGACAACCCTCCGATCACGAACAGCATCAGGAAAGACAACCCATAGAGCATCGGGACCGAGAACCGGATACGCCCGCGAAACAGCGTGGCCATCCAATCATAGACTTTCACGCCAGTCGGTATGGCGATCAGCATGGTGGCAATCCCAAACACCGCATTGATCAGCGCGCTTTGGCCCATGGTGAAAAAGTGGTGCAGCCAGACCGTGAAGGACAGCACCGCAATCGACATCGTTGCAATCACCAAGGAGTTGTACCCGTACAGGCGCTTGGCCGAGAAGGTCGCAAAAACCTCGGAATAGATACCATAGGCGGGCAGGACCAACAGATAGACCTCGGGATGTCCGAACAGCCAGAACAGGTTGGCATAGTTCATCATGTTGCCGCCAAGGTCATTTGTGAAAAAGTGGAAATCCAGGTACCGGTCTGCGGCCAGCATCAGCGCCGCAACACCCAGCGGCGGCATGGCAAAGACAATCAGGATCGAGCTGCAGATGATCGTCCAGCAATACATCGGCAACCGCATGAACTGCATCCCCGGCGCGCGCATCTTGTAGATCGTAACGGCAAAGTTGATCCCGGTCAGTGTCGTTCCGATCCCCGATACGACGATGGCCCAAATCCAATAATCCGGCCCAACGCCGGGATTGAAGGCCGCACCGGTAAAGGGTGGGTAGGCCGTCCAGCCCCCGGTCGAGAACTCTCCGACCACCAGGGAAACCATCAGCATCATGCCCGAGGACACGGTCAGGCCTAGGCTGATCTGGTTCATCACCGGGAATGCCACGTCGCGGGCGCCGATCATCAGCGGGATCAGGAAATTGGCGGCACCGAACACAAACGGAACAGCCACGAAGAAGATCATGATCGTGCCATGGGTACTGAAAAGCTCGGCGAAATGCTCGGCTTCCAGAAAGCCTTCGCCCGGGCCAGCGGCTTGTTGGGCGCGCATGACGACACCTTCCAGAACCCCCCGCGCCAACATCACGATGGCAAAGACGATATACATGATGCCGATCTTCTTGTGGTCGGCGCTGGTCAGCCAGTCACGCCACAGCGGCCCCCACAGACGAAACCATGTCAGCAGCCCCACAACGGCAATGGCGCCCACAATCACGATCCCAGCGGCAGCATTTGCCACGATCTCATTTGCGTTGGGCGACTGGATCAACCCGGTGATCGGAAAAGCATCCCAGTTTAGACGGCCGAAAAAACCAGTCTCGACATCGGTCATTGTGTTTTCTCCTGACCATACTCGGCAGTGCCCGGTTGCTGATCGGCAGACAAGGGTGTGGCCCCGTCATAGCGGTGCAGGATCGACTGAAACAGATCGCCATCGGCTAGTGTGAAATACAGCGCATCAGTCGGCATCTGATCAGTGCCCAACATGGCCTGCACCTCGTCCCGGTCCGTTCGCATGGCAAGCGTTCGGTATGTTTCAGCGCTCAACGGAACCCCGTTTGCCTGGACATTCTCGGCCCATTCATTGAACTCCTGAGGCGCCATGGCAATGGCTTTGAATTTCTGCTTGGTAAAGCCACGCCCGTTATATTGCGTGTTCTCGCCCTGCATAGTTTCGGGCCTATCGGCG
Source organism: Ruegeria faecimaris (assembly GCF_900182615.1). GTDB lineage: Bacteria > Pseudomonadota > Alphaproteobacteria > Rhodobacterales > Rhodobacteraceae > Ruegeria > Ruegeria faecimaris. The sequence goes on from NZ_FXTE01000017.1 coordinate 8,625, forward strand.
ACAAGGTGCAGTTTGGTCGTCATCCCCGGCATGGCATAAATCTGTCCGGCCAGCGCCGGGATCATAAAGGACTGCATCACCGTATCCGTTGTCAGTGTGACAGCCACCTGTTGGTTGACCGGGAGCCCCATCTCACCGACGCTGGCGATGCCAAGATCGGGGTAGATGAACAGCCACTTCCAGTCGAGACCAACAACCTGCACTTTCAGCGCCGGTTCTTCTCCGAATGAGGTCTCGTAAGGGTCCAGCCGGTGGGTGGCTTTCCACAAATAGAATGAAAGGATGGCCACAATAACAACCGGGATACCCCACATGAGAAACTCCAACCGGGCGGAAAAATCCCATTCCGGTCGATAGTCTGCCTGCCCCTCCTTTCGCCTTCGATACCGTATGGCAATCAAAGGCACCAGGATCAGAACCGGAACAACTGCGACCAGTATCAGAACAGTTGCACGTAAAAGGTGGCTTTTCTGAAGGGCGGCGACGGGTCCCTGAGGGTCCAAGAAATTGTTGCTGGCTTCGGCAACCGGCACAAAGCCAAGACCTGCGATAGCGGCAGACAGGACAACCAAGGATGCAAAAGACGGTCTGGAATATGTCACGCCTGTTCATCCTCATTTCAAAATTGATTGGGACAACTATCGGCAGAGTCCTGAATTTTCACAAGGATTTTTACGCAGCTCTGCCAGTTTCCCGAGATTTGATCTTGCCACCCCGATCACAGCGGCAGAAACGCCATTCTGGTAGGTTGACTTAAAGCAGATCGCAGGTGAGATCATAGGATAATGCGTTGGTTAATCCTTACTCTTGGACTTTGCTACCTGTCGACAAGTGCGACAGCACAGGATCGTGCGGCGATCGAGGCTCAGTTTCAGTCATGGCTGAAACACACGGTCTGGGCGCGGGCGAAATCCGAGGGTATTTCAAAGCGCACGATGAACAGGGCCTTCAACGGCGTCACGCTGAACTGGAAACTGCCAGATCTGGTGCCTCCGGGCACGGCAAAAGCAGTTCCCAAACAGCAAAAACAGGCCGAGTTCGGATCACCGGGCCGCTATTTCAACGCTGGTTCGGTTCAGGGGGCCACCTCTGTCGGGCGCAAGATGGCCCGGCGCTATAGCGCGACGCTAAGCCAGGTGGAATCCGATACCGGCGTCCCTGCGCGCATCATTCTGGCGATCTGGGGCCGCGAAAGCGGATATGGGCAGGTGGCTATCCGGCATAATGCATTTCAGGTTCTGGGCACCAAAGGTTTCATGAGCACCCGCTCAGAATATTTCACGTCAGAGCTTATCGCCGCGCTCAAGATTGCCGAGGCTGGCCACATACCGCCGGATCAAATGAAAAGCAGTTGGGCCGGTGCGCTTGGGCAACCGCAGTTCATGCCATCGAACTACCTGACTTATGCGGCCGATGGAAATGGCGATGGGCGCGCGGATATCTGGACCTCGGCCGAGGACACAATTTCATCGATCGGAAACTACCTCGACCAACATGGCTGGGTCTCGGGTCGTGATTGGGGGTTCGAAGTAACTGTCCCGTCTTCGGTTTCCTGCACCCTTGAAGGGCCGGATCAGGGCCGTCCTATTCGCGACTGGGCCGGGTTAGGGATCACCCGTGTATCTGGCAAGCCGTTTCCAAAACAAGAAATGCAGGGGCAAGGGTTTTTGATGATGCCCGCCGGGCGCAATGGCCCGGCCTTCATTGTCACCCCCAATTTTTATGTCCTGAAAGAATACAACAAAAGCGATCTCTACGCCCTGTTCGTCGGCCATGTTGGGGATAGGATAGAATATGGCGTCCAGGATTTCCGCGGCCGGTGGGACAAAGTCGGCGGTCTTTACCGATCGGATATAGCAGCCATGCAGCGCGCATTGGAACAGATGGGCCATGACGTCGGCGGCGCTGACGGCCTGCCGGGCTTTCGAACACGCCGCTCTATCGGGCGCTGGCAAGAGGCCACCAATCAGTCCGCCACATGCTTTCCTCAGACCCATATGGTCCGGGCACTGACCCAATAGCGATTCGCGCCAATTTTTGGAAATCCGCAAAAGCGGACCTTGCGTCAACGCTCAACCGCTTACTCAAGAGCTTCACAAAAATGTCAAGAAACCATCGCGTATCATTATAATATTTCCGTTCTCCCGTGGAATTTTTTAGATTTCGGCCGCACCTGGCCATTTTGCACGCAAAGGCTTTAACCTTTTTTGAAATAGTGCCACGTTCTGCATCAGTGAAAGGCGACTTTCGCAACTACGTTTCCGACAGCAAACCGAAAGACTGCGACGCGGTGTTCATTGCGATCTGAAAAAGCAAAATTCGAACAAGTCCCGGTCTATCTGAGTCGGACAATCATGGTGGTCAGCGACCATCCTGAACGGATGTGCGTACCTTGCCACCACACAAATGGGAGTAGAAAGATATGAACAAATACATTCGGACATCTCTGGCGGGGCTACTGACCTCGACCATGATCACCGGCGCTGCATTTGCCGCCGGCACCCATCCCGAAACCGGCGAGGCGCTGGCGGATGATCAAACCTTCACCTATCGCGTTCTGGATGAGCACAGTTCGGTTGACCCGCAGGTTGTTGAAGACGTTACCGGTGCGGAAATTGTCCGCGACCTGTTCGAAGGCCTGATGAACCAAGACGAAGACGGCAATTTGGTGCCCGGTGTCGCAACCGGCTATACCACAAACGATACCAAGGACGTTTACACATTTACACTGCGTGATAACGCCAAATGGTCCAATGGTGATCCGGTCACGGCAGGCGATTTCGTCTTTGCATGGAAACGTGCCGTCGATCCCGCTCTGTCCTCGCCCTATGCGTGGTTCATGGAACTGATGTCGATCGAAAATGCGGCCGAAATCATTGCTGGTGAGAAGCCTGTGGACGAACTGGGCGTAACCGCCATCGACGACCACACACTTGAGGTCAAGCTGAGCGCAGCACTGCCTTATTTCGCGCAAATGACGACCCATTCCACCACCTTCCCTGCCCCGCAGAAGGTGATCGAAGAGTTCGGCGACGCCTGGACTAAGCCGGAAAACATCGTCTCGAACGGCGCCTATGTTCTGACCGAACACCTGCCACAGGAACGCTCGGTCCGTGAGCGCAACGAGATGTATTGGGATAACGACAATACGATTGTCGAAAAAGTCGTGGCCCTTGTCATCAACGACGAAAACGTAGCCCTGACCCGTTACCTTGCAGGCGAGCTGGACCGCACTGAAGTACCTGCAGGTCAGTTCCCGCGCCTACAGAAAGAGCACCCCGAAGAGGCCATCAGCTTCCCGCGCCTGTGCAACTATTACTATACATTCAACCTGTCTGACAGCGGACCGGAAGAATTCAAGAACCCAAATGTACGTCAAGCCCTGTCTCTTGCAGTTGACCGCGACATCATCACCAAGAACGTCAAAGCCGGTGGTGAGCCGCCCGCATATACGTTCGCACCCGAAGCAACCGCTGGGTTCACCGTCCCAGAGGTCGAAATGGCTTCGATGACGCAAGCCGAGCGTGACGAGCTGGCCAAGGAGTTGCTGGCCGAGGCCGGATTTGGCCCCGACAACCCGCTGAGCTTTGACATGGTCTACAACACATCAGAGGCCCATAAGAAAGTCGCAGTGGCACTGAGCCAGATGTGGAAACAGAAACTGGGCGTACAGGTCGAGTTGGCCAACATGGAATGGAAAGTGTTCCTGGAAGAGCGCGGCAACCAGAACTTCGATCTGGCCCGTGGCGCCTGGTGTGGCGACTATAACGAAGCCTCGACCTTCCTGGACCTGTTGCAGTCGGATTCCGGCTATAACGACGGCAAGTACAACAACTCCAAGGTTGACGAATTGCTGACCCAGGCCAAGACAGCAGATGACGCAGCACCACTGTATACCGAGGTTGAGCGGATCATTGCACAAGAGACTCCGGTTATCCCGATCTATCACTATGCTGGCGTCTACATGATGGACAGCGATGTCGGCAACTGGCCGGTCAAGAACGTAGAGCAGAACTGGTACTCCAAGAACCTCTACAAGATCGCCGAATAACCTTCCTTAGACCACGCTTTGCCCCGAGGATCACCCCGGGGCAAAGCCAATAATGGGGGCATGAAATGCTTGCCTATATCATCCGGCGATTGCTGATCGCCGTTCCAACGATCCTGTTGCTGATCGTTGCCTGTTTTTTTCTGATGCACTACGCGCCCGGCGGGCCGTTTACCTCGGAACGGCCATTGCCGCCGCAGGTGCTGGCCAATATCGAGGCGCGCTATGGTCTGGACCAGCCGCTGTGGAAACAGCTTTGGGACTATCTGTACAACATTGTCGTGCATTTCGATTTCGGCCCGTCCTTCAAGTTCAAGGACCGGGACGTCAATGATATCATTTCGCAAGGCTTCCCGATCTCGCTCACTTACGGGTCATTGTCTTTCCTGCTGGCGAGTGTCGTAGGTATTGGCCTTGGGATCGCCGCGGCCATCCGACACAACAGCTGGATCGACTATTTTGCCGTAGGTCTGGGTATCGCTGCGCAGGCGCTGCCGAACTTCATCATGGGCCCGATCCTGATCCTGACCTTCACTTTGTGGCTTGGATGGTTGCCGGGTGGTGGCTGGAACGGCGGTCAGTGGCAATACCTGATCATGCCTGTCATCGCATTGGCCACGTCCTATATGGGGTCGATCGCGCGGATTACCCGTTCGTCGATGCTCGAAGTTCTGAACTCGAACTTCATCCGCACGGCCCGGGCCAAGGGTTTGCCTACCAGGACCGTAATCTGGCGCCATGCGTTGAAGCCCACGCTGCTGCCGGTGGTGTCCTATCTGGGGCCGGTCTTTGTCTATGTTCTGACCGGTTCGGTTTTCGTCGACATCTATTTCTCGACCGGCGGTCTGGGGCAGGCTTATGTCGGCTCGGCCCTGTCGCGTGACTATGCGGTGCTGCTGGGGGTCACGATCCTGTACGGCACGCTGACAGTGATCGTGAACCTGCTGACCGACCTGGCATATGCCTGGTTCGATCCGAAAATCCGGTACTGAGGGGCACAAAATGCTAGGAAAATCACAAAAAGCCGCCCATCTGGCCGAGGACATCACCGATTTCACGGCCGTTCAGGGGCGTTCCCTCTGGCAGGATGCGCGGATGCGGTTTGTCCGCAACAAAGCCGCAATGGCGAGCGTATTCATCTTGCTGATGATCGTTCTGTTCACAATCTTCGGCCCATATTTCGCCGTTTGGAGCAATGAGGAAATCGACTGGAACGTGATGGGTGACATCCGTGGCATGGGAATGCCGTCGATTGAGACCGGGCACTTCTTTGGCGTCGACGATCTGGGGCGCGACCTTTACAGCCGGGTCATTCAGGCCACAACAACATCGTTGTTGGTGGGGCTCGTCGGGGCGGCCACCGCGTTGATTGTTGGCACCTGCTATGGCATCGCCGCCGGGTATATTGGCGGGCGCCTTGACGGCGCGATGATGCGGTTCGTCGATATCCTTCTGGCCATTCCGACAACTCTGATCATCATTCTGTTGCTTGTGGTGGCCGGTCGGTCGTTCTTTACCCTGTTCATCGCGTTGGGCGCGGTTGGTTGGTTGACCATGTCACGGATCGTCAGAGGGCAGACTCTGGCCCTGAAAAACCGCGAATTCATCGAGGCCGCGCGCGCCGCCGGTGTCAGCGAATTCACCATCATGTATCGCCATATCCTGCCCAACCTGCTGGGCGTGGTAATCGTCTATGCATCGCTTCTGGTGCCTGAGATGATCCTGACCGAAAGCTTTATCTCGTTCCTCGGACTTGGCATCTCGGAGCCCTATACCTCGCTAGGCCGTCTGATCGCTGAAGGGGCAGGCACAATGGGGTACGGAACCCTCTGGCAGCTGATGTTCCCTCTGACATTCTATGTCGCCATTATCATCACGATGTTCTTCATCGGCGATGGGCTGCGTGACGCTCTGGACCCAAAGGATCGCTGATATGAGCTTGTTCTCTGTTAAGGACCTAAGCGTCCAGTTCGACACCCCCGATGGTGTGGTCGAGGCCGTCAAAGGCATCAGCTTTGACATAAATCCGGGCGAATGCCTTGGTATTGTGGGCGAAAGCGGGTCCGGCAAAAGCCAGACTTTCATGGCCGCAATGGGGCTGTTGCCTTCAGCGGGTCGTGCAATCGGTTCGGCCACGCTGAACGGCAAGGAAATCCTGAATCTGCCGATCAACAAGCTGAACCAGATCCGCGGCGATGACGTCGGCATGATCTTTCAGGATCCGCTGACCGCCCTGACCCCGCATCTGCGGGTCGGGCAGCAAATGCGTGAGGTTCTGCAGGTTCACGAAGGGTTGCAGGGTTCGGCCGCTCGGGCGCGCTGTCTGGAGTGGTTGGACCGGGTCCGCATCCCAGAGGCAAACCGTCGTCTGGATCAATACCCGCACGAATTGTCGGGGGGCATGCGCCAACGTGTCATGATCGCCATGTCGATGTTGTGCAGCCCAAAGCTGCTGATCGCCGATGAACCGACCACGGCGCTGGATGTGACGGTCCAGGCCGACATCCTGGACTTGATGGTGCACCTGCAAAAAGACGAAGGCACTGCCATTGCGCTGATCACGCATGACATGGGCGTGGTGGCACGGATGTGTGACCGCATTCAGGTCATGCGTCTGGGTCAGTTTGTTGAGGCCGGGGACACACGCGAGATCTTCCGCGCGCCGCAGCATGAATACACCCGCACCCTGCTTGAAGCGATGCCGCGCATTGATGCTGGTGACGCGCCAAAAGCACTGGAAGAAACCGACGCACCTTTGCTTAGGGTCGATGACGTGAAAGTGCATTTCCCGATCCACGTGTCGGGCGGGTTGTTCGGGCGCAAAGTACCGCTGAAAGCTGTGGACGGTGTCAGCTTTGACATCCGTAAGGGCGAGACGCTGGGCGTTGTGGGTGAATCCGGCTGTGGCAAATCCACACTGGCGCGGGCGGTTCTGCAGCTGATCGAACCCAGCAGTGGCAATGTCAGCTGGCTGGGCCATCCGATAGTCGGGCTAAAGCGGGCCGAGCTGAACAAGTACCGCAAGGACCTGCAGATTGTGTTCCAGGATCCGCTGGCCAGCCTCGATCCGCGGATGACCATCTCGGCCTCTATCGCCGAACCTCTGAAAACCTATCGCCCGGATCTGACAGAGCGTGAGCGCAAGAAAATGGTCGGGGAAATGATGGAGCGGGTCGGCCTGCAGGCCAACATGATCAACCGCTATCCGCACGAGCTGTCCGGTGGGCAGAACCAGCGTGTCGGGATCGCGCGGGCGATGATCAACAAGCCCAAGCTGATCATTTGTGACGAGGCGGTCTCGGCTTTGGACGTGTCGATCCAGGCCCAGATCGTAGAGCTTTTGAAAGAGCTGCAGCAGGAATTCGGGCTGTCGATGATTTTCATCAGCCACGACCTGTCCGTGGTACGGACAGTGTCAAACCGGATCATGGTACTGTATCTGGGGCGCATCGTCGAATTGGGAGATGGAGAGGTGATCTGTTCGCAGCCTCTGCACCCCTATACCAAATCGCTGATCTCGGCGGTCCCGATCCCCGATCCGGATGTGGAACGGCAACGCCAGCGCCTCAAATTGCCGGGAGAGCTGCCTTCGCCGATGGACCCGAAAGCGGCGCTCAGGTTCTTGCCCAGCCGGCTATCGGCCGGTCAGAACGATTATGTTCCACAGCTCAACGAGGTCGCACCAAACCATTTCGTGGCCGAGCATGATCCGCTTGAGACAATCCTGGCGAACACATAAATTCCCTGTCCCCGAGGCCGCATGAACAGCCTCGGGGACAGGTTTGGCTTTGCACGACTTCATGACGATTCTTGGCGCATTCTTGCCAATGAATGGACGAAGGGCCGGATTGTACAACAAAACACCGGTAAATGACGGGTTTCAAAGGCATCAAACGGCGGTTCGTTTTGACTTCCCCTACCCCCGGTGGCACCTTCCTGTCAGATTTTAGACTGCGGCCGCGATGTCATTGATTGTTCTGACTGCGCAGCCTAATAGGAAACCCCGGCCTGCCCTACGCGGTCGGGCAAGAATTGAATTTGAGAGGTAACATGGTACGCAAGGTCACCAAGGCGATTTTCCCCGTTGCGGGATTGGGCACGCGTTTTCTCCCAGCGACAAAATCCGTCCCCAAAGAGATCATGACACTGGTTGACCGTCCTTTGGTTCAATACGCAATCGACGAAGCCCGCGCCGCAGGTATTACCGAATTCATCTTTGTAACTTCGCGTGGCAAATCTGCGCTGGAAGATTACTTTGATCACAACCTCGTGCTGGAACAAGAGCTCAAGGCCAAGGGCAAGGATGACCTGCTTGAGGCGCTGAATGCAACGAATATGGAAAGCGGCGCCATCGCCTATATCCGCCAGCACAAGGCGCTTGGTCTGGGCCACGCAGTCTGGTGTGCCCGCCGTCTGATCGGCGACGAGCCATTTGCAGTAATGTTGCCTGATGACGTCATTGCTGCTGATAAACCCTGTCTGCAGCAGATGGTCGAAGCCTATGAGGAAACCGGCGGCAATATGGTCGCAACGATGGAAGTGCCAAACGAAAAAACCAGTTCCTATGGCGTTCTGGATGTAGGCGAAAACGTCGGCTCCGTGGTACGCGCCAGAGGAATGGTTGAAAAGCCCAAGCCGGAAGAAGCCCCCTCGAACCTGGCCGTTATCGGTCGGTATATTCTGGGGCCGTCAGTGCTGTACAATCTCAACCAAAAGAAAACAGGCAGTGGCGGTGAGATTCAGCTGACCGATGCTATCGCAGAAGACATCTGTAACGGTGTGCCCGTGTTTGGCTATAAATTCGACGGCCAGCGATTTGATTGCGGCTCGAAAGCCGGGTTCCTCCAGGCAACTGTTGCCTTTGCGCTGGCCCGTAGCGATCTGCGTGATGACCTGAGCCAGTATCTGAACGAGATAGCCGCCGCCGGGAAGGCCGCTCAATAGCGCCCGCAACCTTCAGCATGTCGTTTCTAAAGTGACAAAGTCCAAGAACCTTCGAGGCAAGCCGCAATGACCACCATCCATCCCATCATACTCTGCGGAGGGTCCGGCACCCGACTGTGGCCCCTGTCGCGCAAAAGTTACCCCAAGCAGTTCGTCCCTCTGATCGGTGATTCAAGCCTGCTTCAGGATTGTGCTGAACGAATGCAGGGACCCAAGGACGCGCCTTATGCCAAGCCGCTGATCCTTACCAATGATGCATTCCGTTTTGTGGTTCCGGAACAACTGGGCGCGATTGGCATAGATCCGGGCCCCATTCTGATCGAACCCGAAGGGCGCAACACAGCACCAGCGGTTCTGGCCGCCGCGTTGTATCTGGCCGCCAGCAACCCGGATGCGATCATGCTTGTCGCCCCATCGGACCATGTCATCCCGGACAAAGCTGCTTTTCATCAGGCAGTTACCGAAGGCGCGCGCGCGATTTCGGATCGTGGGGATCTCGTCACTTTCGGGATCACTCCGGACCGGCCGGAAACCGGCTATGGATATCTCAAGCTCAGCCATGCCCCAGATACGGGCAACACCGCCATTGCGCTGGACCGTTTTGTCGAAAAGCCTGATCTGCAGAATGCCCAAGCCATGATCGCCGATGGCAGCTATCTTTGGAATTCGGGGATATTTCTTTTCGCGGTCAAAGACATAATCGCTGCATTCAAAGAACATGCGTCCGCACTGCTGGACCCGGTCGGCAAGGCCGTCCGTGAGGCAAAGGCCGACCTCGGGTTTCTGCGCCTCGACCCCCAAGCCTGGGGCACGGTCGAGGATATCTCGATCGACTACGCGGTCATGGAGAAAGCCCGCAATCTGAGCGTCGTACCCTATGCGTCGGGCTGGTCGGATGTCGGCAGCTGGTCGGCAGTTCAAGAGCTGAGCAATCCAGACGCCGATGGCGTTGCCACTACGGGCCAGGTTACCACCATTGACTGCCGGAACGTATTGGTGCGTTCAGAAACCCCCACGCAAGAAGTTGTTGCGATGGGTCTGGAAAACATGATTGCGGTCGCCATGCCCGATGCGGTTTTGGTGGCCAGCATGGACAAGGCTCAGGACGTCAAACAGGCGGTTGCGGCCCTGAAGGCCAAAGGCGCCAAACAAGCGGAATCGCTGCCGGTCGATCATCGCCCTTGGGGCTGGTTCGAAAGCCTGGTCATCGGGGATCGGTTCCAGGTCAAACGCATACACGTTCACCCCGGCGCCTCACTAAGCCTGCAATCCCATCACCACCGGTCTGAACACTGGATCGTTGTTCAGGGCACGGCAAAAGTTACGATCGACGAAGATGTGCGCCTGATCTCTGAAAACCAATCTGTCTACATCCCGCTCGGCGCCGTTCATCGGATGGAGAATCCGGGCAAGGTGCCGATGGTTCTGATCGAGGTCCAGACCGGGTCTTATCTGGGTGAGGACGACATCATCCGGTACGAGGATGTGTACGCCCGCAGCTAACCTTTAGCGGTGATTGGTAAACTTAAGGGCAGCTTCGGCTGCCCTTTTTCGTTGAATCCTGACCTTTGGCTACGCCCCATGGAATCCTCCAAACGTTAGCAAATGATTATTCGAACGTTCGGTCAGATCAGACCGGATTCATCCTGGGCACGGCAATGTGGCGCGCAATGCAATAGTCGGACCGACAGCTACAGGAGGACGCCACCCGTGTCACAAAACTCACCCAGATTGGATTTACCTTTCCTGCAACCTTCGCAGGCCCAGAAACACGTCACCCATAACGAGGCGCTGCGTGCTCTGGACCTGATTGTCCAGCTGAGCGTAGCGTCGACAAACGCCTCGGTGCCGCCTGCGGTGCCGGAACAGGGCGAGATTCACGCGCTTGGTGCCAACCCTACCGGGGATTGGGCCGCGCAGCCGGGCGCCCTTGCGGCCTGGTTGGATGACGCCTGGCACTTTGTGACCCCGGGAATCGGCTGGCGGGCCTGGGATGAACAGGCCAACCGGTTGAAGATCTGGGACGGCGCAGACTGGTCCGAACCTCAGGTCGCGACCCAAAACCTGGACGGGTTGGGTATCGCAACCGGGTATGATAGCACCAATCGGCTATCGGTCCGGTCGCCTGCGACGTTGCTCAGCCATGACGGGGCGGGGCACCAGTTGAAGATCAACAAGGCAGCGGCCGGGGATACCGCCTCGCTTTTGTTCCAGTCAAACTGGGTCGGTCATGCGGAGATGGGATTGTCCGGCAACACCGGTTTTTCCATCAAAGTCTCGGCTGATGGCGGATCCTGGACCGAGGCGCTGAGCTTTGACCCAGCCACCGGAACAGCCTCAGGCTCTGCCATTCAAAACGATGCCGAAGACATCACCGCAGGTCGCCTGATGCGGGCCGACTATGGCTACTGCCCCGGAAACCTGCTGGGCTCTGTGTCAGAAACCGCCGGGGTGCCAACCGGCGCGGTCGTCGAACGCGGATCAACCGCCAATGGCGAATACGTCCGGTTTGCGGATGGTACACAAATCTGCACGGGCGTTCTGACGGCCACCGATTGCGTGAACGCCGAAGGATCGCTGTATTCCAGCGCCGAGACCGCCTGGAGCTTTCCCGCAGCCTTTGCGTCCGGAACCTCACCCTCGGTCGGTGGCAGTGGCGGCGCGACAAGCCGGTTTATAGGTTTGGGCGCGGCCACTGAAACACAAGTGCCCTTTAAGGTTCTATCGGCATCCTCGGACACAAGCAGCCTGTCCCCAACGGTAATCGCAACCGGTCGCTGGTTCTGAGCTTTAGACCGTCCGGAGCTATGCCCAGGCGGTCATTTGGCGCGCAAATCGGTGTCTGCCTGCTCCAGAAACCACGCATAGGTCTCGCGGATACCATCTTCGAGTCCAACGCGTGCGCGCCACCCCATATCTGCCAGTCGGGACACATCCATCAACTTGCGCAGTGTCCCGTCAGGCTTGCTGACATCCTGAGTGATCTTACCCGTGAATCCGGTTGTTCCGGCCACTAGGGCCGCCAGCTCAGCGATTGAGATATCTTCGCCGCATCCCACATTGATATGGCTCAGCATCGGCTGGGTATTCGCGTCGTAGATATCGCGCGGTAAGTCGAGCACAAACAAGGACGCCTCGGCCATATCATCGACATGCAAAAACTCGCGCCGCGGTTTTCCTGTGCCCCAGATCACCACTTCTTCCAGCCCGTCGCGTTGTGCCTCGTGGAATCTGCGGATCAGGGCCGGCAGGACATGGCTGTTTTCGGGGTGAAAATTGTCTCCGGGTCCGTAAAGATTGGTCGGCATAACCGACCGGTAATCGACACCATGTTGGCGATTATAGCTTTCGCACAGCTTGATCCCGGCGATCTTCGCAACCGCATAGGGTTCGTTGGTGGGTTCCAGCACGCCGGTCAGCAAAGCGTCTTCACGCATGGGCTGAGGGACAGCCCGTGGGTAAATGCACGAACTACCCAACTGCAGCAAATGCTTTACCCCCGCTGCAAAAGCCTGATGGATCACGTTGCATTCAATCATCAGGTTTTGGTAAATGAAATCTGCGGGGTACGTGTTATTCGCGTGAATCCCACCGACCTTGGCCGCGGCTAGGATCACCATATCCGGACGCTCAGTCTGCATAAAATCACGCACGGCGGATTGGTCGGTTAGATCCAGTTCGGAATGCCTGCGCGTGATCAACTCCAGCTCTTCGCCTTCGTCCTTGCGGTTTTGCAAACGGCGCAGGATTGCGCCGCCAACCATACCACGATGCCCGGCAACATAGATCTTACGCATGAGGGCCTCCTCAGCCGTTTTCCAGGCTCATTGGCAGCTCAAACCCGTGCTCTTTCAAAAGCGCGTGACGTTTGGCCGTCTTCAGGTCTTCGGTCACCATCTCAGCGCACATTTCCTGCACGGTCAGTTCTGGTACCCAACCCAGTTTGTTCTTGGCGTTTGAGGGATCGCCCAGAAGGGTTTCGACCTCGGCCGGGCGAAAATATTGTGGGTCTATCCGCATTACGACGTCACCGGGTTTCAATCCCGGGGCTTTGTCCCCCTCGATCGAAACGACAGTCGCGGTTTCGTCAACGCCTGACCCGGTGAATTCCAGTGAAACGCCAAGCTCGGCTGCCGACCATTCAATGAACTGTCGTACCGAATACTGAACCCCGGTCGCAATCACGAAATCCTCAGGATTGTCCTGCTGCAGCATCAGCCATTGCATCCGCACATAGTCCTTCGCGTGGCCCCAATCCCGCAGACTGTCGATATTGCCCATGTACAGGCAACTTTCCAGTCCTTGCGCAATATTTGCCAAACCGCGTGTGATCTTGCGGGTAACAAAAGTTTCGCCCCGGCGCGGGCTTTCGTGGTTAAACAGGATCCCGTTACAGGCATACATGCCATAGGCCTCACGGTAATTAACCGTGATCCAGTAAGAATAGAGTTTGGCAACCGCATAAGGTGACCTTGGGTGGAACGGGGTGGTTTCGCGTTGCGGAGTCTCTTGCACCAGACCGTAGAGTTCCGAGGTCGAGGCCTGATAGAAGCGTGTCTTTTTCTCGAGCCCGAGAAAACGTATCGCTTCCAGCAAACGCAAAGTACCAATGGCATCCACATCCGCAGTGTATTCCGGGGATTCAAAACTGACGGCCACATGGGACTGTGCGCCAAGGTTATAGACCTCGTCCGGCTGCACTTCGCGAATGATTCGCGTCAGGTTAGACGTATCGCTCAGATCACCATAGTGCAGGTGCAGTTTGGGATTGGGAACGTGTGGGTCTTGATAGATGTGGTCGATGCGTTGCGTGTTGAATGAGGACGCGCGGCGCTTAATGCCGTGAACTTCATAACCTTTTTCCAACAAAAACTCGGCCAGATACGATCCGTCTTGTCCGGTAATCCCGGTGATTAATGCCGTTTTTGTCATAGTTCCGCCCTACGAAAACAAATGTGTATGATTGCCGACCCAAAAACAGCAAGAATCCCCGGAATGCAACCCAAGCACGCTGACAGGCATTGAAACCGGCGGAACTTTCTTCGAATGTGTGCGCGCCAAAGGCGGTATTTGTTAAGAAGGGTATTTTAGTATGCGTATTGCGATGATCGGAACCGGCTATGTAGGTTTGGTGTCCGGGGTATGTTTTTCCGATTTCGGCCATGATGTCATTTGCGTCGACAAGGCCGAACAGAAAATTGAGATGCTGCAGGCTGGCGAAGTCCCGATATATGAGCCCGGGCTTGACGTCCTGATGGCCAAAAACGTAGCCGCTGGTCGGCTCAGCTTTTCCACGGACCTGGCCGCAGCAGTGGATGGTGCGGATGCTGTTTTTATTGCCGTGGGCACGCCCACACGTCGCGGGGACGGTCACGCCGATCTGACTTATGTGATGGCCGCCGCAGAAGAAATTGCGCATGCGATTACGGGCTACACTGTGGTGGTAACCAAATCGACCGTTCCAGTTGGCACCAATCGCAAGGTGCATCAGGTCATTTCTGCCGCCAACCCGAAGGCCGAATTCGACGTCGCCTCGAACCCTGAATTCCTGCGCGAAGGGGCCGCCATTGATGATTTCATGCGCCCGGATCGTGTGGTTGTCGGCGTTGAATCAGACCGCGCCGCCGATGTAATGGCGGAAATATACCGCCCGCTTTACCTGCGGGACTTCCCGATCCTGACCACTGATCTGGAAAGCGCAGAGATGATCAAATACGCCGCTAACGCGTTTCTTGCGACCAAGATCACCTTTATAAATGAGATCGCAGGCCTGTGCGAACGTGTTGGCGGCGACGTGAAAGAGGTCGCCCGAGGCATCGGTCTGGATGGGCGCATTGGCAATAAATTCCTACATGCAGGTCCGGGATATGGCGGATCGTGCTTTCCAAAAGACACCGCCGCTTTGGCCCGGATCGGTCAGGAACATGCCCACCCGATGCAGATCACCGAAACCGTCATCCGGGTGAATGACGAGGTCAAGAAACGGATGATCCAGAAAATCCGAGATGTCTGCGACGACAGTTTCAATGGAAAAACGATCGCTGTTCTGGGCGTGACCTTCAAACCCAATACCGACGATATGCGTGATGCCCCCTCGTTAACTATAGTGCCTGCACTGATCGGTGGTGGGGCAACGGTGCGGGTTGTCGACCCTCAGGGGCGTTCCGAAGGTGAGGCCCTGCTGCCCGGCGTCGAATGGTGCGAAGATCCCTATGCTGCTGCTGCAGATGCGGATGTCGTTGTGCTGTTGACCGAATGGAACGAGTTCCGTGCGCTCAATCTGAGCGAACTAGCTGGCACGATGAAATCCCCCCGAATGGTCGATCTGCGCAATATCTATTCCGAACCCGCCGTCAAGAAATCCGGCTTCGATAGTTACGTCGGTATTGGGCGCTGATCTACGGATCAAGTTTGGATGGCCGATTCAAATCAACCGGCCATCCGTCATTCATTTTGTCAAAACGCCGCCAGATCCCTAAGGAATAGCGCGATACCCGGGAAGTGGATCAGCATAGCCGTCATCAGCGCCAGGATCGCGAAGAACGGCAAAGTGCCCCGGATCACCTCAAGATAAGGTCTGTTGAAAATCGCGATTGCAGTGAAGATATCGCAGCCAAACGGCGGTGTTGCTGATCCGATGGCCATCTGCAGCGTCACCATAACCCCGACAAGAACCGGATCAATCCCCGAGGCATCCACGATCGGAACGAAGATTGGCGTAAGGATGACAAGCACGACCAGCGAGTCGACGAACATACATCCCACGAAGAAGCACAGCGCGATAATGAACAGGATGTATTCCTGCGACGCGCCTTCCAGGTTCAGCGGCTCTAACAGGCCCTGTGGAATCTGTTCGAAGGAAATATACCAGGAAAACGCCTGACCGATCCCGACAAGGATGAACACAACCGCCGTAATCAATCCTGTGCTGAGAGCGGAATCCAAAACGTCGTTGAGTTTCAGTTCCCTATAAATCACGCATTCGACGATCAGCGCATAAAGCACCGAAAACGAGGCTGCTTCGGTCGGGGTCACTGCGCCGGTGTAGATACCGCCGACGATCAGGACCGGGAAACCAAGCGGCAGTATGGCCTTGCGAAACGCTGCGCGCCGCTCGGCACCGGATTTCTTTGGCACCCGCGCGATCAGATCGCCCTGCAGGACGCTGTAAAAATAGCAATAGACCGAAAACATCAGCGCCAGAACAACGCCCGGACCAATTCCTGCAATGAACAGCTCGCCCACGCTGGTATTGGCCAGCGTGCCATATAGGATCATCCCGATGCTTGGAGGGATAAGGAAGGCGATGTCGCTAGCATTGATGATCAACGCCATGACAAAACTGTCCTTGTAACCGGCCTTCAGCAGCTTTGGCCGCATGATCTGACCAATCGAAACCACGGTCGCCTGAGTCGAACCCGAAACCGAGCCGAACAATGTGCAACTGATGCAGGCCGTGATCGGCAATCCGGCTCGGCGGTGACCGACAAAGGCTTCGATCAGCCCAAGCAGATTATTGGCCGTATGACCTCTCGCCATGATATCGGCGGCGAATATGAACATCGGCACAGCGATCAGCGCGTTTGGCGAAATGCCAGTGACCATCTGCTGGATGATGACGCCAGTATCGCTTTGCGAGAAATGAACAAGGCCAATCAGCGTGGCAACCGCTAGCGGAACAACCATCGGGTAGCTGAGGAACAGCAGAACCACCATCGCCACGACCAGAGCAAAGGTGATGACATAGATATCCAACTCACCAGCTATGACATCGCCAAGGAAATCAAGGAATCCGGGCATCTCAGACTCCTACATCCACTGCGTCATTGTCCTCGACCTCGTACGAGTGCCAGATGCCGACATGAGTGACATTCATGATGAATGCGATCAGATATTGCAGGCTGGCCATAAACAGGCCGACCGGGATCACAGAGTAGATGATATAGACCGGAAACTGCAGCGCCGGGCTCAGACGGTTCAGCTCTTTGATCTCAAGCACGTAGAACACGGACTTATAGGCCAAAAAGGCCAGCAGCATGCTGGTCGTGATCGAAATCAGCGTCAGGATCACTTTCTTGGACCGACGGGACAGCGTGTCATAAACCGCCGTCATCCGAATGTTCCGACCTTTCCGAACCGCATAGGCAAATCCAAAAAAGGTCACGCTGACAATCAGAAACTGGTTCAGCTCTTCCGAGAAGAACAGGCTTTTGCCAAAGGCGTAGCGGCCAATGGCGTTAGCGGTCGAATTCACCATCATCAACAATATGGCCAGAATGATAACGAATTTCTCGATGAACTCGGTGCCCCTACTTAGGGCGACCAATGCGCTTCTCATGATTTTCCCTCCCTCGGCCCGCCAGTCAGCGTTCCGTAAATGAAAGACGCGACGCCTGGATGAGACGCCGCGCCTTTCAGTGATGTCAGCTTTTATTGCGACGCATTGCTCACCTCGTTAAGCAGGCCGTCGAGGATCTTCTGGGCTTGCGCGCGGGCCGCAGGTTTCTCGGCGTCGTCATAGGCGTTTTCGACCACATCGAAGAATGTTTCATGCAATGTGGCGCTTTGGGCTTCAAAGACAGCGCGCTCGTCCTCGGTCAGGACAATGACCTGCAGATCGGGGCGCTCTGCCTTGATCTTTTCCATGTTTTCCAAGTTGATCTTGATCTGATAGTCATGCGCAGCCTGCTCACCCTTGGCGATAGCGTTCTTGACCATTTCCTGCTGATCTGCAGGCAGGCCGTTGAACCAATCGCTGTTGGTGGAAACAGTGCCGACGTAAGGAAGCTGGCCGGGGAAGATCAGGTAATCCTGAACCTCATGCCACTTGGCGTTGTAGATGAAATAGATCGGGTTCACCATGCCATCGACGGTCTTCAACTGCAGCGCGCCATAGACCTCGCCCCAGGACAAAGGAGTCGGGTTAGCGCCAAACGCCTTGAAGGTTTCCACCGGAATGGTCGAGGTGAAGGTACGGATTTTCTGGCCTTCAAAATCCGCCGGGCTGCGGATCGCCTTGTTGGCGCCCCAGGCCATGTCGCCTTCCGAGATCATAGTGAGCAGCTTGAGGTTCACCTTCTCGAATTTCTCGCTGAGGTCTTCGTAGATGGTCGGGCTGGTGGTCAGAACCTCGCGGATCACGTCGATATCACCGCCCAGAACATAGGGAAGATCAAGAACCTGCGCCTCGGGCACATAAGACCCCAGGTGACCGGTGCCCACCGATACGAACTGGACCGTACCCTTAGATGTCAGCTCGACAATATCGTTCTCGGTACCCAACTGACCATAGTAGTAGATGCGCACTTTGATGTCGCCATTGGACTGCTCCTTGACACTTTCGGCGAAGGCCTGTGCAAAGATATCCTGTACGTCGCCTTTGTCCTCTTCCGAGGCGAATTTCCAGGTGTCCGCAAAGGCAGCAGTCGACAGACCTGCCGCGAAAACCGCCGAGGTTATCAGCTTGCTAAAAATGGATGTCATTCTGTTAGTCCTTTCTTGCCCGCTCATGCGAGCCCTTCTGAGATGATGACAAGAGGACGTAAATCCTGCGTCCTCGCCTGCTGGTTGGTTCTCTTGCACAGGGCGCCGTAACCGGCCGCGCCTGACGGCGTGGTCGCGATTCCAAGTGCTGTGACAGCTTCTGCGGCTGCCTGGCCTTCTTCTTCGGAAAGGGTTTCGTAGCTCACGCCGCAGCGCTCGAGCACATCCCAGGCCACGATCGACGGTGCCTTGCAGTCAAGCCGACCCATATTCGAATCCGGCCCATCGCTGCGGGTGGCCCGTCCGGCCAAGTGACTGGCCCGCAAACAGGACGCAGCGCCGGGTTCGACAACGATCAGTTCAGGCTGTTCCGCCCAGTTCAGACGGATCATATGCGACATTGCGGCGGCCAACCCACCGACACCGGCCTGCAGATAGACATGCGTAGGCCACTGCCCCGAAGCCTCGAACCGGGCGCGCAACTCTTCGGCGATGACGCAATAGCCCTCCATCACCAGTTTCGGAATCTCGGTGTAACCAGGCCAGGTTCCGTCGGCCAAAAGCGTGGCACCGGTGGTTTTGGCGTCAGCAATAGCGGCGGCGACGCTTTCGTCATAAACATCGCCCGAACGGACAACCTCGGCACTGAAGGTTCTAAGACGGTCGCCGAACCCTTGCGGTACGGTCTGCGCCAGATGAATTCGCGCCTTAGCACCCATCGCCCGCGCCCCAGCCGCAACGCCCATTCCGTGGTTGCCTGCACTTGCGCAGACGAATGTGTGGCCAGATGCGAATTCTCGAAAAGCGGCATCCTTCATCCGCGTGAGGGAGAGCGTTTCACCGGTATTCTCGAGCCATGCATCCTCGAGAAGGCGTGCAACCGCATAGGGCGCCCCCAAAGCTTTGAACGCGCCAAGCCCCATACGCTCTGTCTCGTTCTTGACCAGAATGCTCTGACCATCAGGCCCCGTGATTTCAGTCAGCGGCGATACAGCGTAGGTCTCTTGCCCCTGAAAAAACTCCTGCGCACGGACGAAATCCGGGGCGAAGCTTAGGTCGTCGGTCGCTGTCATGTATTTTTCATCCGCTTTTTCCATGTGCAGAGATTGTGCATGATCGACCTATTTCTATTTATCGTATTTGACCCTAATCTCGATAATATGTTTCAAACCTGCCTCTTCCATCGCGAGGATTTTTCATGAACCAACAACTTGATGATGCAGACACGGTAATCCTCAGAACCCTGCAAAGGGATTGTCGAATCGGGCTGGAACAGCTGGCGCAAGAATGCAGTCTTTCTGTTCCCTCGGTGCAGCGGCGGCTCAAGCGGTTGCGAGATTCCGGGCTGATCCTGAAAGAGGTCGCGGTGCTCAACCCGTCGCGCTTTGACTATAAGATGACCTTCATTGTTCTGGTCGAACTTGACCGGGAATCGCTTCAGCAACTCGATCTGTTCCGCAAACGCGCCAGGAACGAGCCGCAAGTTCAGCAATGCTATTATGTGACCGGTGATGCCGATTTTGTTCTTATCTGCGTCGCGCAGGACATGGAGGATTTCGAGGACCTGACCCATCGCTTGTTTTTCGATAACTCGAATGTCCGCAGATTTCGCACATCCGTCGCGATGGACCGTACAAAGATTGGTCTGGAACTTCCGATCTGAACTTGGCGCTTTTGTGCAATTTTTTCTGCTTTAGGGTCGGAAATTTGATGCGAAACACGCAGCCCTATCCTGTAAAACCGATGCAACTCACACGCGGATGAAGAAATGAGCGATTTAGAAAACCGTATGATCGCGCTTCGGCGGGATTTGCACAGGCACCCGGAACTGGGCTTTCAAGAGAAGCGAACCAAGTCGGTTGTCGCTGAACGGCTGCGCGCCCTTGGGATCGAAGTGCACGAAGGCGCAGGCGTTGTCGGTGTGCTTCGATCCGGCGGTGGCAACAAAGCCATTGGCCTGCGTGCTGACATGGATGCGCTTCCAATCACCGAAACCTCGTCCCATGACTATGTCTCTACCTCACCCGGTGTGATGCATGCTTGTGGCCACGATGGACATACAACCATGCTGCTTGGGGCGGCAGAGCGTCTGGCGAAAGAACCTACCTTTGACGGTACGGTTGTTTTTCTATTCCAGCCAAACGAAGAGCACGGCCTGGGCGCGCGCGCGATGATCGACGACGGTGTGCTAGAGCAATTTCCGGTCGAAGAAATCTATGCAATCCACAATTTGCCAGGGGCTCCAACCGGTCAGATTTCGACCCGCACCGGTATTATCTGTAACAGTGAAACCCTGTTCGAGATCACGGTTAAAGGCCAGGGCGGTCATGCCTCGATGCCACAAACCGGCGTTGATGCAATTACCGTAGGGTCCGAGATTGTGGTGGCATTGCAGACCGTGGTGGCACGAAAGCTTGCGCCCGCCTCTGGCGCGGTAGTGTCCGTGACCGAATTCCTGACGGACGGCCAGCGAAATGTCTTACCGGGCAACGCCACTCTCAAAGGAGATTTCCGCGCCAGATCGCCCGAGGACCGCAGCGCCATCGAAGGGTTCATGCGCCAGATCGCCGAGGGGATTGCGGCGGCGCATGGCATTCAGGCCTCGGTCAGCTTTGACACGCAGTTCGTCGAGACCATCAACGCCGCTGCCCCGGCCCAAGCGGTCTATCGTGCCGCCGAGGCCGCTGGGTGTGACCTGATCAAGGATCGGCAGCCGATGAGTTTTTCAGAGGATTTCGCCCAGTTTTCGACCGCCGTGCCAGGATGTTTCCTTTTGCTGGGCAATGGCGAGACCGGGCCACATGGCCAACCGCTTCATGCTTCTGACTATGATTTCAATGATGAACTGCTGCCGATCGGAGCTGAATTCTGGGTCCGATTGGTTCAGGACCGGTTGCCCCTGCGAAAGGATCAAAAGTCATGAACGCCCCACGACGTGGTTTTGACCAACAAGAATTCGCAACGCGTACCGCAGCGGCGCAGACAAAGATGGCCGAAACCGGTATGGCGGGCATATTGCTGACAACTGAACCGGATGTGCGCTATTTCAGCGGGTTCCACACGCTGTTTTGGCAAAGCCCGACTCGCCCATGGTTCCTGTTCATCCCGGCAACCGGCAAGCCCATCGCAATCATCCCTGAGATCGGCGCAGACCTTATGCGGCGAACCTGGGTCACAGATATCCGCACCTGGGGCGCACCTGCACCAAAGGATGACGGTATCGGGCTGTTGACCGATCTGCTGGCGCCGCTTGCCAGCCGCGGCGAGACTGTCGGCCTGATGAAGGGCCACGAAACCCATTTACGGATGCCCCTTGGCGATTATGAGCGGCTGTTGGCGGGCCTGAATGGGCTAAAGATCACTGACGCGACCGAGATCGTCCGAGGCTTGCGAATGGTGAAATCCGAGGCCGAGATCGAAAAACTCACCTATATCTGCGCCATCGGGTCGCGCACATTTGAGCAGGTGCCCGAAATCGCCCGCGAAGGGCAGCCGCTTGAGGATGTTTTCCGCTCCTTTCGGCGCGAAGGGCTGGCGCAGGGTGCCGATGATGTTCCGTATTTGGTCGGCGGTGCGGATACGGGCGGCTATCACGACGTCATCTCGCCCCCGTCCCGCCGACCACTGGCGCGCGGCGATGTGCTGATGCTCGACACCGGTTCCAACTGGGACGGGTATTTTTGCGACTTCGATCGGAATTGGGCCATTGGCCGCGCCGATGACGCCTCACGCCGTGCATATGATGTTCTTTGGCGCGCGACTGAGGCCGGGATCGCCGCAGCTCGCCCCGGAGCGACTTGCCGAGAATTGTTTCAAGCGATGCAGAAGGTGATCACGGAGCTCGACGATCAGGGTGGTGACGTCGGCAGGCTGGGTCATGGGCTTGGCATGCAGCTGACCGAATGGCCCTCGCACACCAGTTGGGATACAACCGAGATCACCGAAAATATGGTACTGACCCTTGAACCATCGCTTGGCTATGGCGACGGTCGGGTCATGGTGCACGAAGAGAACATCGTCATACGTGCAAGTGGGGCGGAGCTTTTGACCAAACGCGCCGCGCCTGAACTACCAATCATCTGAGGCCAATCATGAAGCTTGATTTCGAAACAGACGAAGGCATTGGCACCCGCGCCAATCTGGGTGTGATTGTTCTTGAGACTGACGAGACGTTAGAGAACGAATTCTCTCGGATCATGTGCCTAGCTGGTGTCGCGCTCTATCACAGCCGGATTCCGATGGTGCCCGAAATCCGACCCGACACACTGGCACGGATGGAACAGGACTTGCCTGCGACGGCACGGCTTTTGCCACCATCGCTCAGCTTTGATGCAATCGGATTTGGCTGTACCTCGGCCTCGACCGTGATCGGGTCCGAGAATGTGGCCAAGGTGATAAAGACGGTCTGCCCGGATGCACGTGTGACAGATCCGTTGGCGGCAATCATCGCTGCCGGTCAGCATTTAGGAGCCCGACGATTGGGCTTCGTCACCCCCTATATTCCCGAAGTTTCCGCTGGGATGCGCACAAAGCTGGAACAGGCCGGTTTCGAAATCGCAGGTTTCGGGTCGTTCGAGGAAGGAAATGATCGCGTTGTTGCGCGGATCACAGAAGGGTCGATCCTTGACGCTATTGAAAAGGTCGCGGCTCAAGCGCCCTGCGATGCTGTCATTGTCTCTTGCACGAACCTGCGATGCCTTGACGTCATTGTTCAGGCAGAAGAAAAGATCGGGATTCCAGTCATTTCCAGTAATCAGGCGCTTGCCTGGCATATGCTTCGATTGGCCGGCATTGAGGACCTCAACCCTCAGTTCGGACGGCTCTTTGGATAGAGCGTGAAGGTACCGGTCAAGCAGGCGATTTGAGGCCAAGCGTTGCCAGAGTTGCAGCCATTGTCTGGCCCCAACGGTCCTGCAATGCGCTGTTTGTGTTGCGACGCAGGCCCATTGATTTCAACAGCTCGAACCGTTTCGGGTCATCGCCGCCGAAGGACACCGCAACCCGAGGCCACCAGTAAGTGACCGAGTTCTGCATGTCGTCCGCCGCACCGTTCCCGATCAGTTTGACCGCCCCTTCCAACGCCAGCTCGCCATGATGTGCCTCGACCGGGGCGATGGATCGGAAGGCTTCGGCCAGAGGCTGATACGAGATGGTGGAATACTCGGCCAGTTGTTCGGCCACCGCGCGGCTCATCAGCAGGTTCATGACCACAGCGTCTGTCCAGCCGGACAGCGGATAGTTGAACACCGCCAGACGCATGTCATGCTCGGACCGGGTGGCCCCGATATCCGCATCCCGCGACAAGCGCATGGTCCAAGGATGGTGATTGGCATAGCGTTCGGTATCTGCGCCAAATTCGCCCATGATGCTGAGAACACAATTTGCGTGGTCTGACTTTTCCAGCACGATCTTTGCGGCGGCGATCCGTTCCTTGATCCCCGGCCCCTGATTGATGATGTCGGCAAACCCGGCAGCCCCAGCCAGTTCGCTGTCGACAAATGTCGCCATCAGCTTCATCAGCTCGGCCCGATAGCGAGGCGGCACGTTCGATGGGTTGGTCAGAACACCGCCTGCGGCCAGATAGCTGTCGAGTGTCATTGAATCGGACATATCTGCCCCCTTTCTACCGGTCGTAATCGACGACCACGCGGTCTGTTACCGGATAGGCCTGGCAGCTTAGCACATAGCCTTTTTCCACTTCGTAATCTTCCAGCGCGTGATTGGCGAGCATCTCGACCTCACCCTCAAGCACCTTGCAGCGGCAGGTCGAACAGACACCCGCCTTGCAGGCAAACGGGGCATCCATAGCGTTTGCCAGGGCCGCCTCAAGAATGGATTGGTCCTTGGGTATGGTCACGGTCTGGGTGGATCCATCCAGCGTGATCGACGCACTGCTCTGATTGCCCTGCGTACCCGTTTCTGCCGAAATTGGCTTAGCCTTGGCCCGTCCGGGCTGAGCGCTGGCGAACAGCTCGAACTTGATCTGGCTGTCATCCAGACCGTGCTCGCGCAATGCGGCGGCAATGCCCAGCATCATCGGTTCCGGGCCGCAGATAAATGCGGTGTCGACATGGTCGATATCGACCCAATGTTTAAACAACTCTGCGCATTTTTCCTGGGTTACCAAACCGGTGAACAGCTCGATCTCCTGTGAATCCGTCTCAAGAACGTGGATCACGTTGAGGCGACCCATATAGAGGTTCTTGAGGTCTTCGAGATCCTCGCGGAACATGATCGTGTTGATGCCCTTATTGGCATAGATAAGGGTAAAGCGTGATTGCGGTTCCTGTGCGAGGGTCGTTTTGAGGATCGACAGGACCGGAGTAATCCCCGAGCCCCCTGCAAAGCCCAGATATTGCTTTTCCGCACCCGCATCTATCGGAGTATGAAAGCTGCCCATCGGCGGCATGGCCTCGACGATGTCGCCGACATTCAGTTCAGAATTCGCCCAGCCGGAAAAGGCGCCGCCCTCAACCCGTTTGATGCCAACCTGCAGCACGCCTTCGTCCTTGCCCGCGCAGATCGAGTAGGACCGGCGCAGTTCTTCGCCCTCAAATTCGCGACGAAATGTCAGATATTGACCGGCGGTGAAATCGAACTGATCTACAGCGCCGTTCACAGGTTCCAGTGTCACCACCACCGCATCGCGAATGGTTTTGTGGATATCTGTGACTTTCAGGTCGTGGAAACGTGCCATCCGGTGGTCCTCCTCAGATGCACTTGAAATAGTCAAATGGTTCCAGGCAGTCGGTGCATCGCCAATGCGCCTTGCAAGGGGTCGAACCGAACTGGCTGACCTTCTCGACCGCTTTGCTGCCGCAGCGTGGACAGCGATCCGGGCCGCCTGCCGGTTGCGGCGGGGCGATGCCATAGTCTTCCAACCGGGCGCGGCCCTTTTCGCTGAGCCAGTCGGTGGTCCAGGCCGGGGCGATGCTGGTTTCGATCTGCACGTCACTGATCCCGCGATCGTGCAAGGCGGTTTCGATATCCAGGCTGATAATGGATGTTGCCGGACAGCCGGAATAGGTTGGAGTGACCGTCACCTTCAACGTCTCGTCCTGCCACTGCACATCGCGCACAATGCCAAGATCGACCACCGAAATCACCGGAATTTCAGGGTCAGGAACAGCATCCAGCCATTCCCAGATTTGTTTGGTCGATGCCCGATCCATCGGCGTTACCAGCTTGCTTCGGGATAGGCGCGTTGCAGCCACTGCATCTGTGTCAACAGATGACCCAGATGTTCCGTATGCATCCGCCCGTCACGCCCACCTTTATGGGCAAACGCGCCTTCCGGGATCGTCAAGGTCGCCTCGGACAGGATCCGCTGCACTAAAGCGTCAAACTCCGCGCGCAGATCCGCGGGGTTCGGCGCAATGCCCGCCGCGACCATCTCGACGTCAACTTCGTCGCTGGTGAACATCTCGCCGACATACGGCCACAGGTAGTCCAGAGCCGACTGCATCCGGGCGTGGCTTTCCGCTGTTCCGTCCCCCAGACCAACCACCGTGTCGCCCGAGCGTTCCAGGTGATATGCCACCTCTTTGCTGGCTTTCGCGGTAATCGCCGCGACACGGTCATCCGTAGAGTTGAGCAAGCGTCCCAGCATGATGGAATGCCATGCATCGAACAGGAACTGGCGCATCAGGGTCCGGCCAAAATCCCCATTGGGAACCTCGACCAGCAGCACATTGCGGAAATCCCAGGCATCGCGCAGGAAGGCCAGATCGTCAGCAGTTTTGCCGCCTTGGATTTCCCCCGCCAGACCCAACCACATCTGAGTCTGCCCGATCAGGTCCAAGGCCGTGTTGGCCAGTGCGATATCCTCTTCCAGCACCGGCGCATGGCCGCACCATTCGCTGACGCGATGGCCAAGGACCAGGTCGTTGTCGCCCATCCGTAGAAGGAATTGTACAAATGCCGTGTCCCGGTCCATCACATGGCCCCCACTTCATCGGGGATGTCGAAAAAGGTCGGGTGACGATAGACCTTGCTTTCGCTGGGCTCGTATAATGGGCCCTTGTCGCTGGGCGAGGAGGCCGAGATATTATTCGCCTCGACCACCCAGATCGACACACCTTCGTTGCGGCGGGTATAGACATCGCGCGCGTTCTTGATGGCCATCTCCGCGTCAGGGGCATGCAACGAGCCGACGTGACGGTGACTCATACCATGCTGACCGCGGATAAAGACTTCCCACAGGGGCCATTCGTTTTTCATCGGGTTTCCTCCTCAGGGTCGACTTATTCGGCAGCCACTGTGCCAGAGCGTTTCTTTTCGGCATGGGCCATCAGCCCGGCGCGCACCCATTTGCCGTCGTCCCAGGCTTGGTTTCGGGCGGCCAGCCGGTCGGTGTTGCAGGGGCCATTGCCACTAATGACATCGAAGAACTCGGACCAGTCAGGTTCTGAGAAATCATAATGGCCGCGATCGTCGTTCCAATTCAGCTTTGGGTCAGGGATGGTCAGGCCCAGATACTCGGCCTGTGGCACAGTCTGATCGACGAATTTCTGACGCAGCTCGTCATTGGTGTTCATCTTGATCTTCCATTTCATCGACTGCGTCGAATGCACCGAGTCCTTGTCGGACGGTCCAAACATCATCAGCGATGGGTACCAAAAGCGGTTCAAAGCGTCCTGCGCCATTCGTTTCTGGTCCGGCGTGCCTCCGGCCATCTTGCGGATGGCGTCATAGCCCTGACGCTGATGAAAGCTCTCTTCTTTGCAGATGCGGATCATGGCGCGTGAATAGGGACCGTAAGACGTGCGCTGCAACGGCACCTGGTTCATGATCGCGGCGCCATCCACCAGCCAGCCAACGGCACCAACATCTGCCCAGTTCAGGGTGGGATAGTTGAAGATGGACGAGTATTTCATGCGCCCGTCCAGCAGCATTTCGGTGATCTCATCCCGGCTGACACCCAGTGTTTCGGCGGCGCAGTAAAGGTACAGACCGTGACCGGCCTCGTCCTGAACTTTTGCCAACAGGATCGCCTTGCGTTCCAGTGTGGGTGCCCGCGTGATCCAGTTCGCCTCGGGCAGTTGCCCAACGATTTCGGAATGGGCGTGCTGGCCGATCTGGCGGATCAGCGTCTTGCGATAGCCTTCGGGCATCCAATCCTTGGGTTCGATCTTTTCGTCAGCGTCTATGCGCGACTGAAAGGCAGCAAGCTTTGCAGGATCTTCCTGTGTCGCCTCGGACTTAACCATCTGAGCATACATGTCCCGTCATCTCCCCTATACGCGTTCAAGAATAAGCGCTGCGCCCTGACCGACGCCGACACACATGGTGCACAGCGCGTATCGCCCGCCCGTGCGCCGCAACTGATAGGCCGCGGTCATAACCAACCTTGCGCCGGACATGCCCAACGGGTGGCCAATGGCAATCGCGCCCCCATTCGGGTTCACCTGTGGCGCGTCGTCTGGCAGGCCCAGTTCGCGCAGTGTCGCCAGACCCTGTGACGCGAAGGCCTCATTCAACTCTATCACGTCCATTTGCTCGATGCTCAGCCCGGCGCGGGCCAAAATTTTGCGGCTAGCCGGAACCGGGCCAATGCCCATGACACGCGGCTCAACCCCGGCGACAGACATGCCCACGACCCGGGCGATCGGGGTCAGGCCGTTCTTTGACGCTGCCGCCTCATTGGCCATCAAAATGGCCGCAGCGCCGTCATTGACGCCCGAGGCGTTGCCAGCGGTCACCGTCTTATCCGGCCCGTTGACACCTTTGAGACCGGACAGCTTGTCCACGGTCACATCCGGGCGCGGATGTTCATCCGTATCGACAATGATCGGATCGCCCTTGCGTTGCGGGATCGTGACCGGGGTGATTTCATCCCGGAACAGACCTGCCTCGTGCGCGGTGGCCCATCGGGCCTGACTGCGCGCCGCAAAAGCATCTTGGTCATCGCGGCTGATACCAAAGTCTTCGGCCACATTGTCGGCCGTTTGCGGCATCGAGTCGATGCCATAGGCCTGTTTCATCTTCGGGTTCACAAAGCGCCAGCCGATCGTCGTATCATAGACCGCATTGCTGCGGGTAAAGGCCGAGGTCGCCTTGGGCATCACAAAGGGCGCCCGCGACATGCTTTCGACGCCGCCGGCCACAGCCAGATCATAATCGCCCGCCTTGATGCCCCGCGCCGCCATTCCAACCGCATCCATTCCACTGGCGCACAATCGGTTCACTGTTGTTCCGGGCACATCAACCGGCAATCCAGCCAACAAGGCCGCCATCCGCGCCACATTGCGGTTGCTTTCACCCGCCTGATTTGCATCGCCATAGATCACATCATCAACGCTGGCCCAATCAACCTGCGGGTTGCGCTCTTTCAGGGCGGCCAATGGAATCGCGGCCAGATCATCTGTCCTGACTGACGACAAAGCCCCCCCATATCGCCCAATCGGAGTGCGCGTCGCGTCGCAAATGAATGCGTCCATCACTTAATTCTCCTGTAGGTGCTGATCCGTATCATTGACCGCATGGTCGGTTTTTAGGGCGTCCATCGATTCGAGGCAAGCTTTATGTTACGAGTTCTTTTACTTTTTTAGTTTTTATGTAACATTTAGCGCGAGAGAAACGCCTGCAATGATCGCCGAATGACCAGCATCGGGCGGATCAGATAGGTGACGCTAAAGAAAACCTAGCTGTCCAGCTCGGCTTCCAAGGATGTTAAATCCGGGCGCGGCAGTTTTTCCAACAACTGAGATACAGCCGCCCGGCATGCAGGGCCTTTCCAGTCAGCGGGCAGAAACGCTGCAGGAAAGGCGGGATGGCGCAGAACAATACGGCGCCAATTATGCACGATCAGGACACGCAGAATGGCCGTCTTCATCGGGTCGCCCGCCCCCTCGGGCGGCATCTCTTGGCCGATGATCTGTGTCGATCTCAAGAACTGATCATAGGCGGTTTTCAACGCCTCTGGCCCGCAGAGATCCCGAAGCCAGCCAGGAACAGAGATAGCGCTGCTTTCCACGCCCATCAGCTCTTCAAGACCCGCCGGAACCTGACCCGGAGCCATCGACGTTGCGGGATTGAGAGAGATGTAGTCCCCAGTCAGCATCAGGTCAGCCAATTCTTTGCGCGATGAGTCCGAATTGCTGGCGATAAGTACATGCCAGAGGCCGGGTTCCGGCGCTTCCTTGGCATAGATACGCGGTGCGGCGGTCACACTCTGATGACGGCCAAACGCGGTCAGGCGGTGAAAGCTGCTGCGCCCTTTGCGGGTGCTTTCAATCCAGCCATCCTTGCGCAGCCGATGCAGGGCAACACGCGTGGCTTCGGCCTTGATCCCGGCAAGGCTGGTCAGTGCGGTGATCACCGCACCACTTATCTGATCTGTTTCTTCCTGCGCCAGATCACCGAATATCGTCACCAGCACTGACCACACCCGTTGCGTACCCTCAGAGGTCAGATGGCTAACGCAGGTTTCAAACCAATCAGGGGCTGAATCTTTCATACGGCAAGTATAATCGGGCCAGATCGAATTACCATCCGGCCCAAGAATCTTAGTAGGCCACCATGGTCAGCAGCTCATATTCGGCCACAGGCTCATCATCCTGTTGGGTCAGGGTGACATGCCAGCGCACCTCGCCATATTCATCATTGCGGCGGGTTTTCTTTTTGACCGTCAGGCGCACCTTGATGCTGTCGCCTGCCTCTACCGGTTTCATAAAGCGCAGGTTATCGAGCCCAGTATTGGCCAGGACCGGCCCCTCGTTCGGTTCCACAAAAAGACCCGCCGCGAAAGACAGCAAAAGATATCCATGCGCGACCCGGCCCGGAAAGAACGGGTTACGCTCAGCTGCGGCCTGATCCATATGGGCATAGAAGGTGTCGCCGGTGAATTCGGCGAAATGTTCAATGTCTTCCATGGTCACGGTCCGCGGTGCGGTGTGGATCGTCTCACCAATGGCCAGATCGTGATAGCGGCGTGTAAATGGATGGGCTGGCGCACTGACCTCGGCTGCACCCGGCACCCATCTCTCGCCAATAGCTGTCAATATGTCCGGCGATCCTTGAATCGCCGTACGTTGCATATAATGCATCACACCGCGCACACCGCCCATTTCCTCGCCACCGCCAGCACGGCCGGGACCGCCATGGACCATATGCGGCAAAGGAGAGCCATGGCCTGTGGATTCTTTCATCGAGTCTCGGTTGTTGAAATAGAGCCGCCCATGATAGGCCCCTGCCCCCATAACAAATTTGCGGGCAACATCAGCATCATGTGTGATGACTGAGGCCACCAGAGACCCCTGCCCTCGGTTCGCCAGCTCAATCGCGTGGTCGGCATCGCGATAGCCCATGATTGTACTGACGGGACCAAAGGCTTCGGTATCATGCACACGTTGCGCGGCATCGGGATCGCTGCAATGGAACAGCATCGGTGGCAGAAAGGCGCCCTTATCTGCATCGGCCCCATCGACCACGAAGTCGTCCGGATTGCCAAAGACGCACTCGGCCTCGTGCCCAATAATCGCGGCCTTCTCCAAAACATCGCGCTTCTGACTGGCCGAGACCAGCGCACCCATTCGGGTGGTTTCCAGTTTCGGATCCCCAATGGTGGTCTTTGCCAAACGCGCGGACAGCGCCTCAATAACGGCCTGCACATGCGGCTCGGGCGCGATGATCCTGCGGATGGCAGTGCATTTCTGACCCGCTTTGGTGGTCATCTCGCGCTGAACCTCTTTGACGAACAGATCGAATTCGGGCGTTCCCGGCGCAGCATCAGGACCCAGGACCGAGCAGTTCAAGCTGTCCTGTTCCGCCACGAACCGGACCGAATTCTCCAGGATTACGGGGTTCGCGCGCAGCTTCAGCGCCGTATCCGCCGAGCCTGTAAAGCTGACCACATCCTGCATGGTCAGGCGATCGAGCATGTCGCCCAGCCCGCCTGACACCAGTTGCAATGCACCGTTGGGCAATATGCCCGACTCGAGCATCAGCCGAACGCACAGCTCGGTCACATAGCAGGAATTTGTGGCCGGTTTGACGATAGCCGGAACCCCCGCCAGAAGAGTCGGAGCCAGCTTTTCCAGCATGCCCCAGACCGGAAAGTTGAAAGCGTTGATATGGATCGCAACACCTTTCAACGGGGTGCAGATATGTTGCCCCAGAAAGGTGCCATTGCGCGAAAGCTGCTCGACCTCGCCGTCGAGATAGACATGCCCGTCCGGCATCTCGCGCCGCCCTTTTGAGGCAAAGACGAACATCGTGCCAATACCGCCGTCAATGTCGATCAGATGATCCGCCTGGGTTGCGCCGGTATTGAAGGACAGATCGTACATCGCCTGCTTGTGCTTGCCCAGATGAACAGACAGCGCCTTGAGCATCTTGGCCCGCTGGTGAAACGTCATCTTGCGCAGCGCAGGACCACCAACATTGCGCGCATGATCCAGCATTCCCTGAACGTCCAAGGCGTTGTTTCCGGCTGTTGCGATCACCTCTCCCGTCACCGCGCTTGCGATGTTGCGGGCACCTGCCCCCGGCGCAATCCACTCGCCCGCAGCAAAACTGGAAATCTGTTGGATCGTCATAGGTTTCTCCTTACTCGCGGCAGGGCTAGCGCGCGGGGCATTTGCGATATCTTATTATTAACCGTACGGTCGGTCAATAAATTTCAGAACAAGCAGCACGGCTAGTTCAAACCTGCGCGGGCAGGTAGGCGAACCCCCGAAACCGGATACGCCCCCCACGCTGAGCACTTTCCGTGATCTGGTAATCAGGGAACCGGTTCAAAAACCGGCTAACGGCAACCCGACCTTCCATCCGGGCCAAGGTCAAACCAACGCAAGTATGCGGCCCGCCCGCAAACGCGTGGTGCTTGTTGGGACGGCGATCCAACATCATGTCATCGGGGAAATCAAATTGTCGCGGATCGCGGTTGGCCGCGCCGATGCAAAGATGCAGATCGGTTCCTGCTGGAATGACATGTCCGTGAAATTCCACCTCTTCAGTGGTCAGGCGATTGCCGAACTGGTTCGGGCTTTCCAGACGCAGAAACTCGTCCACTGCGGTGGAAATCAGGTCTGGATTAACCAACAGCTCGGTCCGCTTATCCCTGTGGCGGTCCAACAGATCCAAAGCGTTGCCTATCAGGTTTGTCGTGGTCTCATGCCCGGCATTTAGAATGAAGATGCAGTTCTGGTACAGTTCAACTTCGGTCAGGCCACCCTCGGTGTCATCCTGTATCAACCGGGTCAAAACATCGGTCTCCGGGTTGCGCGGATCGGCCCTGCGGTCGTCGATGATATCGCGCAGAAAGGCTTTGAACTCGCGGACTGCGCGGTTGCCCCAATCTTCCTGCTCGGGCGTCAGCTGCGGTTCCAACGCCCCGAGAATGGCCAAGGACCACTCACGCAACGGCTCGCGCTCGGACCGAGGGATGCCCAGCAGGTTGCCGATGATCTCGATCGGGATCGCCCCGGCAAAATCCTCGATCAACTCAACTGTGCCCTTGGCCTGCATTTGATCCAACAGCGCGTCGACAAGTTCGATCAGACCCGGCTCCATCTGCGCCAAAGCGCGCGGGTTCATCGCGCCGACCATCACCTTGCGGACACGCGAGTGCAAGGGCGGATCATTGAACACAAGACTGGTGGTGTGATGTTCAAACAATGGGCTATCCACCCCGTATTTGGGGCCAAACACGGCCTTCTTGTCCGAAATGAATCGCGTTGTGTCCCGATAGATGATGTCCAGATCCTGATGTCGTGACAGGATCACCGACCCATCGGGTTGCAGGCAGACGGGCGTATCTTCACGCAGCGCCCTATAGGTAGGATAGGGATCATCGTGGAACCCGTCAGGCAGCTTGGTCAGCGCAAACATCAGTGGCCCATCGCCCCCATCTGTTCCGGCAGAACCAGCACAAGCCAGGGCACCAGAACGATCAGGGCCAGCCGAAAGATATCTGCGATCCAGAACGGAGTTACCCCTCTGAAGATCGTCCCAGTCGACACATCCCCGACCACACCCTTCAGAATGAACACGTTCAGCCCCACGGGCGGGGTGATCAGGCTGATTTCGGTGACGACGACCACAACAATGCCGAACCAGATCGGGTCATATCCCAGCGATGTGACCAGAGGAAAAAAGATCGGCACGGTCAGCAGTAGCATCGACAGGGATTCAAAAACACACCCCAAAATGATGTAGATGCCAAGGATCATCAGGATCACCACAAAGGGCGCAACGTCATACGCTGTGACCATGGCGATCAGCGCTTCTGGCAAACCGGCGAGGTTGATGAAGTTCGAAAATATCTGCGCCCCGATCAGGACCGAGAACAGGGCCGCAGCGGTCGCGGTGGTTTCCTTCAAAACCTCGAATGTTGAACCCAGGCTAAGCCCGCCGCGCGACAAGGCAATCAAAAAGGCGCCCATGGCCCCCATCCCTGCCGCCTCGGTCGGGCTGAAGGTCAGGTTCAGCGGTTGAAAATCGAAGGCACCATAAAGCCCGCCAATGACCAGAAAGAACAGCAGCAACACGGCCCAGACCGAGCGCAAGGCCCTCAGGCGCTCGACCCAACCGTAGCGTTCGCCTGCCGGTCCCGCCTCTGGTTTGCGCCAGACGGTCCAGCGCACCGCGAGAAGATAAAAAAGAATGCCAAGCACACCGGGGATAATGCCCGCAACAAACAGTTTGCCAATCGAGGTTTCCGTCAGCAGGCCATAAATGACCAGGATCACCGAGGGCGGGATCAGGATGCCAAGCGTGCCACCCGCTGCAATCGACGCAGTCGAAAGCTCATCCGCATAACCATACCGGCGCATTTCCGGCATCGCGACCTTGGACATGGTGGCCGCTGTCGCCAGAGACGACCCGCAAATTGCCGAGAACCCGCCGCAGGCCGCGACAGTCGCCATGGCGATGCCGCCCCGGAAATGGCCGAGAAATGCATTGGATACCGCATAAAGCTCGCGCGCGAGCCCGCCTTTGTTCACGAACAGGCCCATCAGGATGAACAGAGGCACCACCGACAATCCGTAATCCTGTGCCGTATCGGTGATCTGGCGACCCACCATCGACATCGCCGCCTTCAAGCCGCGCTCCGAAAAGATGCTGCCGCCACGTTCGTAGGCGAACCCAAGCGTACCAACCAGACCCATCGCGAAGACGATAGGCAGACGCACCAGTACAAGCACCAGAACAAGGGCAAAACCGATAAGTGCGGCGGTCATTGAGAGGTCTCCGACAAGGATTGGGGGGAGAAGATAGTAATCAGGCCCGTGACAATCATCGCCATGGCCGTGATCGCAGTGAACCCGGCGATGAACCAGCCGACATAGAATACCGGGATCGACAGGTATTCAGTCACATCGCCATAGTCCCGTGCGCGCTCGGCAAGAATCCAGACGCGTTTGATCGGCCAGATGAGCATCACGCCCGACACAATATATACAACAGCGTCACGCGCTCGGCTCAGCCGCAAGCGGGAAAATACTCCGTCCGTCAGGTCGACGGCGATCTGACCCTTTCCGGCTGAGATCATCGGCAGAACCGAAAACACCATGATCGCCATGAGAATACGTGTCAGCTCAGTCGCTGCCTCAATCGGGGCGTTGAAGACAGACCGCACTATGACGTCAAAAAAGGTCATCACCATCAGGATGAACAGCGCTATACAGGCCAGCAGCGTCGGAGCGATGCTGACGCGACGCGCAAAAGTCACGAGAGATTGCATGATTGGGTCCCGGCTGGTGAATATGGCTGGCGAAGAGACCCCGCCAGCCGGACTGCGTTACTGGGCAGCCATTTCATTTACGATCATGTCATAGGCCGCCTGTGCGTCAACACCGGTGCCGTTGACCTCGTCAATCACCTTGGCGCGGACATCAACGGCGATCGCGTTGAACTTTTCCAGATCTTCCGCCGAGGCCGCGTTGATTGCGTTGCCCTCAGTGGCTTCGGTCGCCTCGCGGCCGATCCCGTCGATCTCGTCCCAGATCTTGCCGATTTCGCGGCTCAGCGGTTCACCGAACACATTCTCCTCCAGCGCCTGTTGCAGCTCAGGGGGCAGGTCGGCAAACGTTTCTTCGTTCATGATAAAGGCGAACGACCCGCGATACAGACCGCCCGGAACCTCGTAAACGTTCTGGGCAACCTCGGTCAGCTTAAAACCCTTGCGGGATTCAAACGGCATGACAACGCCATCGGCTGCTTTCGAAGCAAGGGTCTCATAGACTTTCGGTGCAGGCACCTGGATGCCGGTCGCGCCAAGCGCTGTGCCGACGTCACCGCCAACCCCACCTGGGATACGGACCTTGAGGCCCGACACTTCATCCAGCGTGGTCACCGCGCTGCTGGAGTGCAGCTGCGCCGGACCATGCGTATGCAGGGCGATCACTTTCACGCCGCGATGCTCGTCCGCGGCCTTGAGATGTGCGTCATAGGTGCGCCAATAGGCGACCGATGCGGCCTCTGCCGAGCCTTCATATCCGGGCAGTTCTATCATCTTTGTGGTGACAAAGCGCCCCGGCTGGTAGCCGTGGAAAATGATCGAGGCATCCGCCGCGCCATCCATGATCAGATCCATCTGTGCTGGTGGCGGCGCGATGCCCAACTTCAGTTCGGCGGTGACCTGACCGTCTGTGGCCTCTTCAACCATTTCCACGAATTTTGGCCACATCTTCGCGTTGATACCGTGGGTCGGCGGCGCCCAGCTGGATATGGTCAGCGTATAATCTGCGGCCAGCGCCACGGTGCCCGAAACGGCCAAGGCGGCTGAGGCCAATAGCGTGCTCAAACTGTTGAGTTTCATGGTTTTGTCTCCTCCCTCTGAAACATACATTGAATCTGCGTTAATAGTCCGTTTTGTAACCATCAATAGTCATGGTGATGTGGTCTGCCCCGCAATCCTCCAAGACCCGGGGCTTTCAGAGGCGACGGTCTCCATTATTCCCCGCGACAGCTGCGCCCCAATTTCATCCCGATAGTTCATCGGCCCCCCGCGCCAGCGCGGGAATCCGTAGCCATGGATCTGGACCATATCCACGGCCATCGCGTTTTCGGCGATACCCTCTTCGATGATCAATGCGCCCTCATTCGCAAGTACTGCGATCAAACGGGACGAAATCTCGGTGCTCGTAAACGCGCGCCGGGTGATGCCATGTTCAGCCGAGTTGGCTTCGATCAAAGCCTCGACCTGTGTATCACGGATCGGCGTACGGTCGCCGTCATCATAACTATACCAGCCTTTTCCGGACCGCTGCCCGAAACGCTCCATCTCGCAAAGCTGGTCGGCCACAGAGACATAGCGCTCATCCGGTGGGCGTGTTGCGGCATTGCGCTTGCGATTGGCCCATGAGATCTGAAGACCGGTCAGATCCTGCAATTCGTACGGACCCATGGGCATACCAAAGTCGCGCATGGCCTGATCCACTTGATAAGGCAGCGCACCATCTGCCAGAAGATAATCAGCCTCGCGCCGATAGGCGGCCAGCATGCGATTGCCGATAAAGCCATCGCAAATACCTGATAGGACCGCCACTTTGCCCAGCTTTTTGCCAAACGCAAATCCGGTGGCGATGACCTCTGGGTCCGAATGCCCGGTATGTACGATTTCAAGCAGTTTCATGACATGGGCTGGGCTGAAGAAATGTAGACCTATACAGCGGGCCGGACTGTCGATACCGGCGAAAATCTGGTTTGGATCCAGATAAGATGTGTTGGTGGCAAGAATTGCGTTTGTGTCCATATGCCGGGTGAGTTCCGCGAAAACCTGCTGTTTGACAGATATGTCCTCAAACACCGCCTCAATGGCCAGTTGCGCATCCCGTGCGTCGGCATAGCTGTCAACGGCGCGAAATGCGCTCAGGCGGCTCTGCATCTGCGCCTCAGTCAGCTTTCCCCGTTTGGCAGCGCCTTCGAGCAGACCCTTAACACGCCCCAAGGCCGCCGCAGCGGCTTCGGCGTTCTGCTCAATCAACGTGACAGAAAACCCCCCATTCAGGGCGGCGGTTGCAATCCCGGCACCCATCAGACCGCCGCCGACCACCGCGATACGGCTGATGTCGCGCGGGGTTACGCCTCTGATCAAAGAAGGTTTGGACACGCTCCGTTCGGCAAAGAAAGCATGGCGAAGGGCTCGGCTTTCGGCACCTTGTCGCAGGGCCAAATGGCGGACGCGCTCTTTTGGCAAGGCATCGGCAAAGGGTTCGGTTGCCCACCCCAATGCCGTCAGATTTTCCAGCGGAGACTGCTGACCCTTTGACCGTTTCAAAAGTTCCGCGCGCGAAACCTCTATCAGGTCCGGTGCAAAGCTGGTGAGGCTACGCTGACTGACTGGCACTGGTCGCTGCGGCAGGTTGGCCGCAAAGGCCTCAACGGCAGCCTCAGGCTGTTCAGCGACAAGATCAAGGCCACCCAGCCCTAGTAACGTTTCTGCAGTCAGGATCTTGCCCCGGCAGGCCATGTCAATCGCGGCCTCCATCCCCACAAGACGGGGAATACGCTGGGTGCCCCCTGCCCCGGGGATCAGGCCGACATTGACCTCTGGCAGACCAAATCTGGTGCCCGACGCGGCAATGCGCCAAGCGCAAGCCATGGCAATCTCGAACCCGCCGCCCAGAACAGTACCGTGCATGCAGGCGATAAAGGGAACTTCACTGTCTTCGATCATCTGTACTACGTCAGGCAGATGTGGCTCAACCGGTGGG
This sequence comes from Ruegeria faecimaris, assembly GCF_900182615.1. Taxonomy (GTDB): domain Bacteria; phylum Pseudomonadota; class Alphaproteobacteria; order Rhodobacterales; family Rhodobacteraceae; genus Ruegeria; species Ruegeria faecimaris. Next base: position 46,761 of record NZ_FXTE01000017.1, read on the forward strand.
GCGTCGAACTCTGACATATCGCCACCGGCAACAAAGGTTTTACCCGCACATCGCAGGACAGCCACGCGCGCGCCTTTGATGGCACCTACCGCGTCGGCCAACCCCTGACGCACCGCAGCGGATGTCGCGTTCACTGGCGGATTGTTGATCGTTACCCAAGCAACGTCACCCTTCCGCTCAACGCTCACCACCGGCGATTTTGCCATAACCCATCCCTTTGATTTGCTCAGATTCGGCTTGCATTTATATATTGACCAACCGTTCGGTTAATGCAATCATAAAGTTGAAACGATACCGGCCGAGGCAGTGATGAGCGATACGATTCTTGTAGAAAATCACGGGAACTGGGTCGAGATTACGTTGAACCGTCCAGACAAACTGAATTCGTTCAACGAAGACATGCATCATGCGCTTCAGGCTGCCTTGAATTCCGCGCGCGATACAGGCGCGCGGGCAGTGCTGCTGACGGGCGCCGGGCGTGGCTTTTGTGCCGGCCAGGACCTTGGCGACCGCGATCCGTCGAAAATGGACGGGCCGCCGGATCTGGGCAAGACCGTCCGCAGTTTCTATGCCCCTTTGGTGCGGCTGATCCGGTCGCTGAACTTCCCTATCATCTGCGCGGTGAATGGTGTCGCTGCCGGCGCCGGGGCCAATCTGGCACTGGCCTGCGACATGGTTCTGGCAGCGGAAAGCGCGAAATTCATCCAGAGCTTTTCTAAGGTCGGCCTGATACCGGACACTGGCGGCAGCTGGCACCTGCCCCGCCTTTTGGGCGAGGCGCGCGCCAAAGGGCTGGCCTTTACCGCACAGCCCCTGCCCGCCAAACAGGCCGAAGACTGGGGCCTGATCTGGAAAGCCATACCCGACGATCAGCTATTAGCAGAGGCTCGTACGCTGGCTGATCAACTGGCCAATGGCCCGACCCTTGGGTTGGGCAAGACCAAACACTGTATCCAAGCAGCGGCGACGACCTCTTTGTCTGTTCATCTGGAACTCGAGGCTGATGCGATGAAAATCTGCGGCGAAAGCGCGGATTATGCCGAGGGCGTGTCCAGCTTTCTTGAAAAGCGCGCGCCCAATTTTCAGGGTAAATGACGATGACACCAAAGGAACGTGCCAGCAAATCAGCCGCTGCGATGTGGGCGAGTGACGAAGCCAGCAAATGGTTTGGCATGGAGCTTGTCGAGGTGGACGAAGGCTGCGCAGTTCTGGCGCTGACCGTCGTTGCGCATCACTGTAATGGGCACGGCATGTGCCATGGCGGCGTGACCCATGCCCTGGCCGACAGCGCCTTCGCCTTTGCCTGCAACAGCCGTAATCACGCGACCGTTGGCCAGCACACGATGATGAGCTATCTCGCCCCCGGCAAGCTGGGGGATCGCCTGACGGCCACCGCGACCGAGGTCTCGGTTACGGGTCGCAGCGGCATCTATGACGTGCGCGTCACCAATCAAGACAGCAACGTGGTCGCCGAATTCCGCGGCATGTCCCGCGCGATTGGTGGCACGAATTTTCAAGAATAGCTTCGCGACCGAAGGAGTAACGCGATGGAGGACCTGTCCCCTAACAAAGCTGACCTGGACCCGATCGAGATCGCCTCGGTTGACGAAATCCGCGCCACCCAGTTGGAGCGTCTGAAATGGTCCCTGCGTCACGCTTACGAAAATGTGCCAATATACACCCAGCGCTTCGACGATGCCGGCGTGCATCCGGATGACCTGCAACAGTTATCTGACCTTTCGAAATTTCCCTTCACCTACAAGAACGACCTGCGTGACAACTACCCGTTCGGCATGTTCGCCGTGCCGCGCAGCCAACTGGTTCGGCTGCATGCCTCATCCGGGACAACCGGCAAGCCAACCGTTGTGGGCTATACCAAAGGCGATATCGACAACTGGGCCGATCTGGGTGCTCGGTCGCTGCGGGCCGCAGGTCTGCGCAAGGGCGATATCGTGCATAACGCTTATGGCTATGGCCTGTTCACCGGGGGTCTGGGCGCGCATTACGGCATCGAACGTCTAGAGGCGACCGTGGTTCCGATGGGCGGCGGACAAACCGAAAAACAAGTTGGTTTAATCACAGATTTTCAACCCGATGGGATCATGGTGACCCCATCCTACATGCTCAACATCCTCGAACAATTCCATAAGGTGGGCCTTGATCCGCGCGAAAGCTCTCTGAAGGTTGGTATCTTCGGCGCGGAGCCTTGGACCGACGCGATGCGCTCGGAAATCGAGGCTGCATTCGACATGCACGCGGTCGACATCTATGGCCTGTCGGAAATCATGGGGCCCGGCGTTGCCAGCGAATGCGTCGAAACCAAGGATGGCCCTGTGATCTGGGAAGATCACTTTCTGCCAGAAATCATCGACCCCGCCACCGGCGAAGTACTGCCTGACGGTGAAACTGGTGAGCTGGTCTTTACCACCCTGACCAAAGAAGGGCTGCCGATGATCCGCTATCGCACGCGCGATCTGACCTGCCTGCTGCCCGGAACGGCCCGTTCCATGCGTCGCATGGCCAAGATCACCGGCCGCAGCGACGACATGATGATCCTGCGCGGCGTCAATGTCTTTCCCAGCCAAATCGAGGAACAGGTCATGGCGACTGGAGGCCTTGCGCCTTATTACCAGGTCGAGCTGTATAAATCCGGCCGGATGGATGCCATGCGGGTCTTTGTCGAAGCCTCTCCGGGATCTACCGATGAAATGTCCAAGACGGCGGCCGCCCGGATGCTGACCAAACGCATCAAGGACATCGTTGGAGTTTCAACTGAAATTGTTGTAGGTGAGCCGGGCGACGTCGAACGCTCTCAGGGCAAGGCGAAGCGCGTCATCGACAACCGCGATAAGGATTAAGCCTTGGCCCGGACAATCGCAAAAGACCACGACCAAAAGCGGGAACAAATCCTGAAAACGGCAGCCAAAGTATTTGCCGACCAGGGGTTTGATCGCGCTTCGATGACCCTTTTGGCCAATGAGTGCGGAATCTCCAAGGCTAACATTTACCACTATTACGACAGTAAGGATGCCATCCTGTATGACATCCTCGAAACCTATCTGCGCGAGCTGCGCGACCGCATTTGCGAGGTCGATCTGACGGGTCTTACACCCGAGCAAAAGCTGCGAAAGACCGTTCGTGAGATCCTGTTCGCTTATCAGGGTGCGGATGATGAACACCGAGTGCAGATCAGCGGCATGAACGCCCTGCGCGACGATCAGCAAAAGCTCTTACGAGGGTATCAGCTGGATCTAGTGAATTTCGTCCGGGACATCCTGAAAGACCTGTCTCCGGACTCGTTTGGCGATGACAAGGACAAGCTGCGCGGTGCCACGATGTCAGTTTTTGGCATGCTGAACTGGTATTATATGTGGAACACAGGCGCAGGCACCAAAGCACGTGAGGATTACGCTGATCTGGTCAGCACCCTAACGCTCCACGGAATACGCAAACTCTAGACCCAGGACGGGCCGCTTCGCAAGACAGTTGCCTGACAGAATAATTTAGGCTCACCCCCCAATTCCGATCCATACCATTGGGTCAGAAATTAGGGGGATGAACCTGCTTTCAATCTGTTACAGCTGGATGCGGAAGGCCGCAAAGCCATCTGCGCCCTCACCGGCATCCTCGATCGAAACCCCTTTGACGTCACTCATATAGTCACGCGCCTTCGGGCCTGTTTCGAACAGGACCGTGGTGCCGTCCAGCGGGGCAAACGACCAGTTGGCATCTGCTTTGGGGTCAATCGTGCCCTGTTCGACGATATAGCGGACAATCACGTCGCGGTTGGTGTCCGGCGCCTCGAACACAACCGTGTCGCCCATCGCGCCGGGGAAAGATCCGCCACCGGACGCTCGGTAATTGTTGGTGGCGATAATGAACTCCATGTCATCCGTGACCGGAGAACCATTGAAGGCAAGGTCCACGATCCGGGCCGCGCCAGGGTTGACCTCTTCACCCTTGGGTCCAAACCGCGATGGCTGGGACAGGTCGATCTGATAGGTGACGCCGTCCATCACGTCGAAATTATAGGACGGAAACTCTGGGTTCAGCAGGACCGCGTCGCTTGCGCCCGGTTCGACCTGATTAAACATTCCGGCAGACCTCTCCAGCCAACCTCGGACCTGCGCTCCGTTCACCCGTACGGCGCGCACGGTGTTGGGATAAAGGTAAAGGTCGGCCACGTTCTTGATTGCCACGTCACCCACCGGGACATCGGTGTAATATTCCGGGCCACCACGACCGCCGGCCTTGAATGGTGCCGCGGCTGACAGAATGGGCAGGCCTTCATGTTCCGTGCCCTTCATCATTTCTTCGACGTACCATTTCTGCGCTATCGACACGATCTGTACAGATGGATCATCCGCTACCAGCGCAAAATAGCTGTGCAGCGGGGCCGACGTCTTGCCGACCGCACGGCGCACATAGGCTAGTGTTTCGTCGTGATCTTTCGCGACCGAGGCCAGCACGGCCTGATCATCCTCGACCAGCGCCGTGATCGAGCGATCTTCGTTCCGAACCGAAATCGGGCGCGCCTCAGACGTTGTGGTCACCACACGCCACTCGTTCCCATCGCGCTCCAGCAGCAGGTCCAGAAGGCCAAGATGCGATCCCCAGAACCCGCCCATGACGGCGGGTTTGCCCATCAACGTCCCTTTTGCAACGTCGATCCCGGGGCGGTCGGCAAATGTCTCGGACGGGAAAACAAGGTGGTTGTGACCGGTCACCAGCGCGTCAATCCCGTCAACACCGGCCAGCACAACCGAGGCGTTTTCCATACCGTCGGAATGGTCGGCATCGCCAATCCCCGAATGCGAAAGCGCGATGATCAGGTCGCAGCCCTGCTCTTTCATCTCAGGCACATAAGCCTGCGCTGTCTCGACAATGTCGCGGGCCTGCACGTTGCCTTCGAGATGCTTGCGGTCCCAATTCATGACCTGCGGTGGCGTAAACCCAATGACGCCGACCTTGATCGGGTGTTTGCTGCCATCGCCCATTTCAATCTCGCGGTCGAGAATCGCATAGGGTCTAACCAGCGTTTTATCCTCACGCGGGTTTGCCCCCTGTTCCTTTGCGACGTTGGCCAGTACAATCGGGAAATCCGCGCCAGCAAGCGCCTTTTCCAAAAAGTCCAAACCGTAGTTGAATTCGTGATTGCCCAATGTGGCGGCGTCATAACCGACTGTGTTGAAGGCGGTGATAATCGGGTGGCTGTCGCCCTCTTTCATCCCGCGCTCATAGGCGATGTAATCGCCCATTGGGTTGCCCTGCAGAAAGTCTCCGTTATCGACCAGCAGAGAATTCGTCGCCTCGGACCGGATGCCGTTGATGATCGAAGCGGTGCGGGACAGGCCTACCGTGTCGCGAGGCTTGTCGGCGTAATAATCATAAGGGAAGACATGCACATGAATGTCTGTCGTCTCCATTATCCGTAAATGCGCCTGATTATTGGCAGCCGCCGCAGAAAAAGGATGAAGTGTAATGGCCGCGGCGCTGGCGGTGGTGGTCGCAAGGAACTGACGGCGGGACATCAAGCTGGGGTTGGAAAATGGCATGTGACACCTTTCATTTTCGTTTGTCGACGCGACTTGTGCAGGCCCTGCGAAACAGTGGTGTGACACTGGCTGGCAGGTCCTGCCATGCGTCGAACTGGGCATGAACCAAGTCAGTTTGCCCACAAGTTTCAGGGCGCGTAAAGCAATCCCGGGGTCTCAATTCGATTTTTGTAAAATCTTGCCAATGCCCAAAGCCGCGTTCAGGCAATCAATCGGGCAACGCTTGCGACTGTATCCAGCTAAGGATCGGCGATGAAAGGTCCAAGGCTGTCGCTGAACTGTTCTATGAATTCCAGCGTGACCAGCGATGGTTGCTTCAAAACCGGTCGCACCAGCGACAGCGTATGAGGCAGAAATGGCCTGAAAGACCGATAGCTCAACCCCCTGTTCTGATATTGTACTGCGTCCAGTTCGCTAACGACAGACACCCCAACGCCCTTCACCACCAATTCGCAAGCGGCCGTGAATTGCCGAACCTCGATATGCGAGTTCAGTTCGACATTCGAGTTTTGAAATGCACGCGACAGGCGCGCGAAAAAGTCGCTGTCGCGCCGGGTGTGGATGATCTTCTGATCGGCAATATCTGCCGGTGTCACGGTCGAAAGGTCTTCCAGCGCATGGCCTGCGGGAAAGACGCAAACTGTGCGGATATCAATATGGGTGCTTTCGACAGCCGGGTGGCCATTAAACCCATCTGTGATTCCGAAATCATATTGCTCGCCGATCATCCACTCCAGGATGCGCTCGGGCCGATCCGGCTCTATCGTCATGGTGACGCCAGGCCGGTCGCTCAGAAATCCAGCAACAACGTCTGGTAAGTGACTGGTGGCGAAGCCAGGAAGGCAGGCGACGCGAATATGCCCGGCTTTGCGTTGCGTGATGTCCTGACTCACATCCGAGATCTGCCGCATCAGTTCCAGCACGCGCTCTACGCTGGGTTGCAGATAGCGAACTTCCTGCGTTGGGACCAATCGACCTTCGCGGCGGTCGAACAGTTGAAACCCAAGCGATTTTTCCAAGTCTGAAAGCAACCTGCTGACCGCAGGCTGGCTGACCCCCAGATCGGATGCGGCAGCCGTGACCGAGCCATTAACGGTCACCGCCATAAGTGCCTCAAGCTGCCTAATTCTCAGGGTTTGGCTCATGGAGCGTCCTGTTTTGCTGCGAACCTCGGTCAGTTCATAACATCGTATTATATTTTTTGCCAGAAAATCAGGCTTGAATTATATTTCTGTAACGTTAACGTCGTGAAATCGTCATGTGTGCCGATTACGCGTAGCGCTCGGTATTCAACGAAGCATCGCCTTTGATGCATGGGAGGAATCATGAAAACGAAATTGCTTGGCGCTCTTGCCGTATCAACAGCCTTGTCCCCGATCGCGGCAATGGCGCAAACCGAAGTTCAGTTCTGGCATGCCTTTACCGGCCGCCTGGGTGAGCTTGTGAAAGCTCAGGTTGAAGAATTCAACGCCAGCCAGGATGAATATGTCGTGGTTGAAAGCCACAAGGGCAACTATTCGGAAACCCTGAATGCAGGCATCGCCGCGTTCCGCGCCGGTGAACAACCGCAGATCCTGATGGTATTCGAGGTTGGCACCGCAACTATGATGTCGGCCCAGGGCGCGATCAAACCGGTCTATGAGGTGATGGCTGAAAGCGGTGCGTCATTTGATCCGGACGCCTATATCGGCTCGGTCAAAGGGTATTATACGACCACGGATGGCGACATGCTGTCCCTGCCCTTCAACTCGTCAACACCGGTTCTTTGGGTCAACCGCAATGCGTTCGAAGCGGCGGGCGTTGATCCTGACACCGATCTGTCGACCTGGGAAAAGGTCGGGGAAACGCTGGAGCAGCTCAAGGCCGGTGGTGAAGATTGCCCGTTGGTCACTGCATGGCAAAGCTGGATTCATCTTGAGAACCTGTCAGCCTATCACGACGTCCCCTTCGCCTCGCAGGATAACGGCTTTGCCGGTCTGGATACCGAGCTGATGCTGAATGGTCCGGCCCAGGTTGCACACCTGACCGCGATGGGTGACTGGGCCAAGGACGGCAAGTTCATCTACACGGGCCGCCGCAACGAAGGTGGCGCGAACTTCCGGTCCGGCGAATGCGCCCTGTTCACCGAAAGCTCGGCGGGATACGCCGGGATCAAAGCCGAAGCCGAGTTTGATTTCGACGTGCGTCCGCTGCCCTATTGGGAAGCTGTCACGGCCGAGCCGCAGAACACCATCATCGGTGGTGCCTCACTGTGGGTCATGGAAGGTCATGAGGCCGATGAATACAAAGGCGTCGGCGAGTTCCTCAGCTTCCTGTCCTCGTCTGACGTTCAGGCGGCCTGGCACCAGAACACCGGCTATTTGCCCATCACTACCGAGGCAGGTGAGGCGACCCGAGCGTCTGGTTTCTATGCCGAAAACCCAGGGACTGACATCGCCGTCATCCAGATGACCGCGAAAGAGCCGACGGCAAACTCGAAAGGTCTGCGTCTGGGATCATTCGACCAGATCCGTGGCATCATCGACGAAGAGCTTGAGGCCATCTGGGCCGGTGAAAAGACGGCTCAAGAGGCGATGGATAGTGCGAAGGAACGCGGTGACGCGCTGCTGCGCCGGTTCGAATCCGCCAATCAATAAGTCGTAATCTGATGTGGGCCCAATTGGGCCCGCATTCTACTCTGGTGGGCCAATAGAATGGAAAAACGCGTCATTTTTCGCGGCTGGCTGCTGCCGCTTGCGCTGATCGCCCCGCAGGTCATCATTTCCGCCGTCTTCTTTTTCTATCCTGCTGGTCAGGCCGTATGGCAATCGTTGTTCATTCCCGACCCGTTCGGGCTGTCGTCTCAGTTCGTCGGACTGGGCAATTTCGAATTCCTGCTGAGCGATAAATACTACCGAGCCTCATTCGTGACGACGGCGGTGTTTTCTACGCTTGTGACCCTGTGCTCGATGATCCCGGCCTTGTTTCTGGCGGTCATCGCAGACCGGCTGATCAAAGGATCAGGCGTGTATCGGACGCTGCTGATCTGGCCCTACGCCGTTGCCCCTGCCGTGGCCGGTGTGCTGTGGCTGTTCATGTTCAACACTCGCGTTGGTGTGGTCGCATGGTATCTGGGCCAGCTTGGCTATGACTGGAACCACGTCCTGAACGATGCCGAGGCCATGGGGCTGGTCGTTGTCGCCTCGGCCTGGGGTCGCATCAGCTATAACTTTCTGTTCTTCTTTGCCGCGCTGCAATCCGTGCCTCGCTCGGTCATCGAAGCGGCGGCGATTGATGGGGCCCATTTTTGGCGCCGGTTCTTTACCATCGTACTGCCGCTTTTGTCGCCGACCGCGTTCTTCCTGCTGGTCGTGAACATTGTCTATGCCTTCTTTGAAACTTTCGGCGTGATCCACACGATCACCGGAGGGGGTCCGCAACAAGCCACAACCATCCTGGTCTACAAAGTCTTTTCCGATGGGTTTGTGGGCCAAGATCTGGGGTCGTCTTCGGCCCAGTCGGTCATCCTGCTGGTGGTTGTCGGCCTGCTGACAGTGATCCAGTTCAAATATGTTGAGAAGAGGGTGCATTACTGATGGCGGCCCAACAACATGGAATGGTCGAGAAACGTGGTGCGGGCCTGTGGCTGACCCATGCGTTTATGATCCTTGGCGTTCTGGTCATCTTCTTCCCGATCTGGCTGGCCTTTGTGGCCTCGACCGTCACGCAGGCCGATATCATTTCGCCCCCGATGCCGGTTGTGCCAGGTGATCAGTTCTGGGTGAATTACAAGGCGGCCCTGTTCTCAGGCGTGAACGTCCCGGTCGCAGCGATGCTGTTCAACAGCCTGGTGATGGCGATTGGCATTGCCGTGGGCAAGATCGTCATCTCGCTCCTGTCAGCCTTTGCCATCGTCTATTTCCGCTTTCCCGGGCGGAACACGTTTTTCTGGCTGATCTTCCTGACCCTGATGCTGCCGGTTGAGGTGCGGATTGTCCCGACCTTCGAGGTGGTGGCCGGGTTTGGTATGCTCAACAGCTATTCGGGGCTGATCTTTCCGCTGATCGCCTCGGCCACTGCCACGTTCCTGTTCCGCCAGTTCTTTCTGACCATCCCGGACGAACTGGCCGAGGCCGCGCGCGTGGATGGCGCCCGCCCCATGCGGTTCTTTATTGATATCGTGATCCCGATGAGCCGAACCAACATCGCGGCCCTGTTCGTGATCCTGTTCATCTATGGGTGGAACCAATATCTCTGGCCGCTGCTGATCACGACCGACCCCGAGATGAACACCATCGTGATGGGCATCAAACAGATGTTCCCCTCGGGCGATGATTTTGCCCATTGGCCGACGATCATGGCGACCTCGATCCTGGCAATGATCCCACCGGTCCTTGTGGTGGTGTCGATGCAAAAGCTTTTTGTCCGCGGCCTTGTCGATAGCGAGAAATAAGAAATGGCAACAGTATCCCTTGAGAACGTCAAAAAGAGCTTTGGCCCGACGGACGTCATTCATGGCATCGACGTCGATATCGCGGATGGCGAGTTTATCGTGATCGTGGGCCCCTCCGGCTGCGGCAAATCCACTTTGCTGCGGATGGTGGCCGGGCTTGAGACTGTGACATCCGGCGAAATCCGGATTGGCGAAGAGCGCGCCAATGACAAGGAGCCGATGGACCGGGACATTGCAATGGTGTTCCAGAACTATGCTCTGTACCCCCATATGTCGGTACGCCAGAACATGGGCTATGGTCTGAAAATCGCCGGATTGCCCAAGGCTCAGATTGACCAGAAGGTGACCGCGGCCGCTAAGCTGTTGCAGCTTGAGCCGCTGCTTGACCGCAAGCCCCGTCAGCTTTCAGGCGGTCAACGCCAAAGGGTTGCCATGGGCCGCGCTATTGTCCGCGAACCTGCCGTGTTCCTGTTTGATGAGCCGCTCTCAAACCTGGATGCAAAGCTGCGTGTCCAGATGCGCCTGGAAATCCGCGAACTGCAAGAAAAGCTGGGTATCACTTCGTTATACGTGACCCATGATCAGGTAGAGGCCATGACCATGGCCGACAGGATGATCGTGATGAACGGTGGTGTTGCAGAACAGATCGGCACCCCGCTTGAGGTCTATGAGACGCCGCGGACGCTGTTCGCTGCGCAATTCATCGGCAGCCCGGCGATGAATACCTTTGACGCAGAGCGCCAGGGCGGAAAGATCAGGATCAACGATACCGAGATTGGCCCATCAGGCGGGCCCGATGGCCCGTTCAGATTGGGCATACGGCCAGAGCATCTGTTCCTTGATGAAAACGGGCCCTTTGATGTCGTAGTTCAGATAGCCGAACCGCTGGGGGCGAATACTTTGCTGCACGGTCAGGTGTCAGGCACTAGCGCGGCAATCACGATCAGCCTTCCGGGTGTTCATCCGATCGAAGGCCGTCATCCCAATATGCGTTTTTCTGTTGCGCCAGAGCATATGCATCTGTTTGACCCGGCCTCTGGCATAAGGCTCGAGGGCTGATGTCTTTCCCGCAGGTCGAGGCGTTTCGCGGCGGTAAAAACCTGATCCGTGTAGTAGGGCACCGGGGGGCACGCGGCGTCCTGCCCGAAAACAGCATGATCGGTTTTGATTTTACGCTGTCCATCGGGGTTCCGCTTCTTGAGTTTGACGTGGTGCTGACGGCGGATGATGTGCCCGTCATAACCCATAACCATCGGCTGCATGCGCCGACCTTTCGGGATGCCAGCGGTCAGTTTTTGACCGGAAAAGAACCCAAAGTCTCATCCCTGTCCTTCAACCAGATTCAACAGTTCGAAATCGGGCGCTTGGACGGACACTCGGATTATGGTCGACGGTTCCCCGATCAGGCCCAACTGGACGGTGTTCGCGTGCCAAAGCTGCAGGATCTGCTGGATCTGATCAATCGGCCGGAATACGGCGAAGCCAATCTGATGCTCGAACTGAAATCCGATCCGGATCTGGCCCATGACGCGGCCTATCTGGACCGCTTTGTCACATGCGTGGTACAGCAGGTTCGGGCCGCTGGCCTATCCGATCGCGTGTTGCTGCACAGCTTTGACTGGACCCTGTTGGAAGTCTGTCAGCGGCAGGCACCTGACATGCCGTCATCTTACCTGACGCAGCTTCCCGAAAATGCCGATGACCTTGGCGAGGATTCCTCCAAGGCCGTTTGTCCGGACTTTCGAGGCCAAAGCGAAAAAATCCCGCAAATGGTCAAGCAAGCGGGCGGCGCGCTTTGGTGTCCGTATTTCGCAGATGTGATTTCTGAGGACGTCGCGCTTGCCAAAGAACTTGGGCTTTGCGTAGCCGTATGGACGGTCAATGAACCGGCGGATATCAGCAGGATGATTGATCTGGGTGTCGATGCCATCGTCTCGGACTATCCTGGACGGGTTCAGAGGCATCTGTCGGATTTGGGCATGAGATGGGTGTGATCCAGCCGTGATTTCCGACACAATCGCCATCGCCGGTGACGGGCCTATTCAGGATCACATCGGCTCGCTGCCGGGTTAGTCTATGGCTGGGCCGCGCGGTTGTTGCTGCACTACGTGCGCGAGGATTCGAACGCAGCCCATGCTTGTTCAAAGACCTCAAAATCGAACTCTGACGCGCGTGCTGGGCCAAGAATAAGCTTTTCGGTTTCAAGCAATTTGCGGATCGCCTGTTCCAGGCTGTCCACCACTTCGGGCGGGATCACCAAAGCGCCGTGCCGGTCCGCATGCACCAGGTCCCCGTCCTTGATCGAGAGGCTGAAGATGGTCACCGGAGTGCCCACCTCTTTGACATGCACGAACCCGTGGCTTGGACCGACCGAGCCCGCCACAACCGGAAACCCATCCGGCAAATCGCCCAGATCCCGCATCACGCCGTTGGTCAACGCACCGCTGATGCCAAACCCTTTGTGGACCGTGGTATTGATCTCACCCCAGTAAGCACCGATGCAGTCCGGGAAATCCAAATCTTCGACAACCGTGACAGCCGGGCCTGTGCCCGTTGCCATATGCCGGTAGTAATCCATCCGGCGCTGACGGATCACTTCGGGAGGGTCTTCGGGAGGGTTCACCGCCGCGATTTTTGCCGTTCTGGCATAACCGACCATTGCCCCCGCATCGGGATCCGAGCACAGCATTGTGCCCCGCGTGAAATTGTCAAACCCACGCTTGCCTTGCGCCACTTCGATCGCATTGCAAACGGTGGGGGTGTCGACGGATTTCAAAAGATCCAGGAAGGGTTTTTTCATAGTGCCTCCAGCCAACGGCACAGAGCCGCTGTCGTCCGTTCGGGTTGTTCAAGTGTAGGCAAATGCCCCGCCTGTTCGATGACCTCGAAACGGCTATTCGTGAGAAGTTCATGCATCAAAGCGTGTCGCGAAACCGGGCACAGAGCATCATCTTTCCCGCACAGGATCAGGGCCTGCCCGGTATAACCGCGCAAGGTATCGCTTTGGTCAGGGCGATCTCGCAATGCTTTGGACTGGTTGATAAAAACATCCGGTCCAAGACCCAAGGCCATATCCATGCACAGGTTCAGAATTGCCTCGCGGTTCGGGCCATCGGTCAGGTAATTCGGTTTCATCTCCTCGGCCATGACCCGGCCCAAGCCCCCACTGGACACAGAAGCGATTTGTGGACCACGCTTGGCTTTGACGTCATCCCGTTCGGCCAAGTGGTTGGTATCCATCAGCGCCACGCTGACGACGCGCTGCGGTTGCTGCCGGATTATTTCCATCGCAACGATGCCACCCATGGACAGACCCGCAAGGACAAAGCGCGGGGGCGCATAAGACAACACTTCGGCGGCCAAAGCCTGCACCGTGTCATGCCCCCCAATCGGCGCGTAGAGGACAGGATTGCTGCTCGAAAGCGCCGCGATCTGCGGGGCAAAAAGCCGGGCGTCGCACATCATGCCGGGCAACATTACAAGTGGTTTCATGTGACCAATGCAGCCCCGTCGGCCAGAGATCCAAGCTTGGCAAAGGCGATATCAGGATCAACCGCACCAAATCCGGCAAAAGTGCCAAATCCGCAATCCGAGCCCGCGATCACTCTTTCGCGGCCGACAATATTCGAAAACCGTTCAATACGTTGGGCGACCAGTTCCGGATGTTCGACAAAATTTGTCGTGGTGTCGACAACTCCAGGTACAAGCACTTTGTCCTCAGGTATTTCGGCTTTGCGGTCACGGAACACCGTCCATTCATGCGCATGACGGGGGTTCGAGGTTTCGAACAGGACATAGCGGGATTTGGTCGACATCAGCGTGCCGAACACTTTGTCCATTCCAATGTCGCAACAATGCGGTCCTTCGTAATTGCCCCAGCAAATATGGACGCGCACCTTGTCAGCGGGAACGTCCTGCAATGCGTGGTTCAGGGCCTCAACATGCAAATTGGCGACTTTGACAAATTCTTCGTCCGAAAGGTCAGAGAACAGCATATGGCGAGACAAGGCCAGGTCGGGGCAATCCAGCTGTAGGTCCAGACCGGCCCCCACAATGGTTTCGTACTCTTGCTTCATCGCATCGGCGAGTGCAGCCAGATAGGCTTCACGCGTGGGGTAGAAATCATTTTGCAGAAACAGCGAGATGACACCCGGGCTGGCCGCGTTCATAAAACCACGCTCGACACCATGCGCGGCCATGGCGGCCTTGAGGTTGTCGATGTCTTTTTGCAGTTCACCTTGCCCTTTTGACCGCACCTCACCCACACACATTGGGCGCGCATATTGTGGCGTACCGCCATCATCAGCCAGGCGTTTCAGGAAGCCGGGAAACATCTTCAGATCTGCTGGCGCGTTGCGCGGGCTGTCCCCGTCAAAACCAGTATAGCGATCTTTGACATAGGTGGCGTATGAGATCTTCGACGTCTCGCCATCCGATACGATATCGACCCCGGCTTCGACCTGTTTGCGCACTGTCTCGGACACTGCCGAGGTCATGCAGGCATCAAACGCATCCGCGTCAAATGGCTCTGCACGCTCGCGCGCAAAGATGAAATCCACGACCTCCTGACTACGCGGAAGGCTCCCTACATGTGTGGTTGAAATGCGGGTCATTCCTTCTTCTCCCTCTGCAAGTCTGATCTGCGCCGCCCGGAAGGCAGCGCAGTTTGTTTCATGCACCTGTCCAAGTTGTACCGGCCGGATCTTCGGTTGCGGTAACGCGATAGAGCCCCGCGTCACCGGTCATCGAAGGCGTGACGCCATAGCTTTCGCCGGGCAGAACCAGTGCGGTATCCCCATTTGTCAGGGTTGTTTCAACATCCTCAATCGTAATCCGCCAGTGGCCACTGGCCGGCATCAAGACCACAGGCTTTTCGGCTTTAACCGGATCAGACACGCACGAGCCGCGACCAAGGAAATCAACCTCGAAACCCGGCTTGTCCTTGATCAGGCCGTTTTCACCGATCACAACGGCAGGCCTGTTTGATGACAGCGCCATCAAATCCCAATAGCGGGCCACGTAATTGCCAATCACGTTTTCGACGGGGACCTCGGGATAGGCTTTCAACTGCTCTTCAGTCAGCAAGGGCATGGGCTGTACGTTATGCGGCAGCGTTTCCCCTTTTTTGCTGTCGTAAAGAACCCCATTGTTTCCAAGCATCAAGCCATGGGCCTGCGCATCCTGAATAACCTGCGGCGCCCAGGTGACCCCGCCCCCGGCATCGTCACCGCCAAGGACCGCCATGATCATCCCATAGTCCTGCCCCACATTTTCAAACCCGCGGAAGATACCGGTCGGGATGTTGAAGATGTCTCCTTCTTCGGCAATGAACTCGCCAGCCGATCCGTATCTGCCCCAGAAGAACCGCCAACGGCCTTTGGCGACAAAAAACACTTCGGCCGTGGTGTGGCTATGCAGAGAGTTCCGGCATCTCGGCGGTTGGCCTGCGGCACCGATGTTGAAACCGATCTTATCGGTGATGTGGACATGCTGGTCGGGGCTTTCAGATACGCCCCCGCCGATGATGGTGAAGTTTTCCTTTTGATCTGACCCCGGGGTATGGGCGTCGATGAACGCGGTTTTACAGGGTTTCAATTCGCCATAACGGACGATGCGGCTTTGGATGGTACTCATTTCTGTCTTCCTTTTGGTTGGAGTTCGCTGCGGTCAAACTCCGAAACCAGGCGGGCGGTTGTTCAGTCGCCGGGCACGCAGGCTGGCCCGGTGGGCGTGAAAACGTCGCAGGGCCTGCCCAGCCTCCAGATTTGAGAGACGATGCGACATTTACAGATCACCGGTTTTCAAAAGGATCTGTTTCCAGACCGACGTTTCATCAAACAGAGTGTACTCACGGCGCAGACCCCAGGGGCCGAATTCGGCGTGGCTAATACCCAGCACAAAGACCTCGGCCCCCGTCGGCGTGCCGAACACACCCCATCCATCATGCTTACCATGCAGCGACCAGCGGATCGCGGCGCGGGGCGGCATCATTGGGTCGTCGCGACCAATCTGATGTTGAATTTTGAACTCGGCATTCGGGAAAGAGGCGCGAAGCCCCATCCAAAAGCGATCGACCGGAGCCCAGCTGTGACCAGTCGTGCCGCGCGGATATTCCGATTGCACGGCGCGGTCATACTCGGCACTGATCACGCTCAGGTCTGCAGACATGACCCGGTTCAGAATGTCGGCGTATTTCTGACCCCATTCATTGTCATTACCACGCCCTTTGTAAGGTCCAGGCTGATCATTCGCCGGCGTGTAAGGCTGGGCGCAAGCCTCTGGGCCGCCTTCGCGGGCGATCAGATCGCGGGCATATTCTTTTGGGTCCCAACCCATCTGTTGGACAATCGCACCCTGGTCGCGGATCAGCCATTCATCGTTGATCTGGTTGTTGATGGCGTGACAGTCAGCAAGGATACGGTAGACCAGCTTTTTCCCGGTAGCCTTCCCATAGGCACCGTCTCCCAGATGGGTCGCAGTCGACAAAAGCCTGTGCGAGGACAGCATGCCCTCTTCCGGTGTGCCGGACCAAATCACATCCTCACCCAGCAATGTGCGGTCGGGGAACTCGGCAAGCGTTGCCATGGTAGCGGCAATGACGCCCTGATTGCCAACGACAACTGACCCCGGGGATCGAACTACGATATCGGGCGCATAGTAATGGTGCAGCGTGGCAATGCCCCGATCTTCCCAGATTTCTTTTGTGATCCCAATAATATAGTCAGGAAAATCTTTGAATTTCGGGTCAAATCCCTTCATGTCTTCCATCCTTCAGGTATGCGTGCAGAACCACGAACAATCAGCGGTCCATCTATTTCCAATCGGTGCGGACCAACATCGGGCCCTTCGATTTTGCTCAGCAAAATGTCCACGGTTTCTGCAACCATACGGTTTGCAGGCTGTCGTACAGTGGTCAGGCTATAGGTTGGCCATGCCGCAACGGCCACATCGTCATATCCGACAACCGAAACATCTTCGGGAATCCTTAGGCCCAACTCGAATCTGAGGGTGTCCATCACTGCAATAGCCATGTGGTCATTGGCCACAAAAACGGCGTCGGGCGGGTCCGAGGCAAACATCTCCAGCGTTGCCGCCCGCGACTGTTCGCTGGTGAAGTTCCCAACGCCGCGCGCATGCAGTTCCGCCCCCGCATCATGCAAGGCGGCCCTGAAACCTGCTTCGCGGTCGCGCTGGGTCGACGCGCCTTCCCACCCGGCGATGTACCCGATCTTTTTATGCCCCCCGGCCAAAAGGAATTCGGCAGCCTTGCGCCCACCCGCGATATTGTCCGAGGTGACCGCCGACATGGCCGGGTCGTCCTGAACCCGGTTAAACAGCACCATCGGCACACCGGCAGCCAGACAACGATCCGACAGATCCGACGACAAAGCCACCGAAGCCGCGATAATCCCATCAACCTGAAAATCCAGTATTTCTTCGATCACGTTGTCTATGTTGCCGGCCTGATGCGACGCCATGAATACCAGCACGTGGTAGCCGCGCTCTTGCAACTTGTTTGTCAGCTTTTCCAACGCTTCAGGATAGAACTGATTGTTCAGATAGGCGACCACAAGTCCAATGATCCGGCTTTTGCCCGAGACCACCGCACGGGCCAGGAAATTTGGCCGATATCCCAGTTCATCCGCTGCCTTGCGCACTTTCGCGACCGTTTTTTGCGAGGCCGATGCACCAGGCGTAAAGACCCGGCTAACGGCGGATTGGCTGACCCCGGCCAGCCGGGCAACGTCCAACGATGTAACCTTCTGAGTAACCATCAGTCTGCCGTCCAGCCTCCGTCCACCAACATTGCTGTTCCTGTAACCAAAGCCGACGCCTCTGATGCCAGATACACTACCGCGCCCATAATATCCTCAATCTCTCCCGGGCGGCCCAGCTTGATCTTGTCCAAAATCCAGGCCCGTTTGGTCGGGTCCTCGAATGTAGGCCGGGACAAATCCGTCAGGATGAAAGTCGGGCAAATCGTGTTGACACGGATCTTTGCGGGCCCGAATTCCAGCGCCATCGCCTTGGTAAAGCCCTCGACCGCAAACTTGGAGGCGCAATAGACCGCGCGTTCCTGCCCGCCGACATGGCCCATCTGGCTTGAGATATTTATCAGCGATCCGGGACGCCCGGCCTCAAGCAACCCTATGGCAACGGCTTGGGTTAGGAAATAGGCCCCCCGGACATTGACGTTCATGACCGAGTCAAAATCTTCGGGCACCGTTTCGACCGCCTTGCTATGACGTGCAAACCCTGCCGAGTTCAAAAGGATGTCAAACGGTCCGTTTTCGGCGACAGCCGCGGCAGTTCCTGCGACATCGGTGACATCCATCTCAAGCACCTTGGCAGACCATCCCTTGGTAGTCATCTGATCGGCTATCTCTTGTAACGCACTTGCGCGGCGCGCCGCCAATGTGACCTCGGCCCCATGCTCTGCCAGCGCTACGGCGCAGGCCAGACCTATGCCCGACGATGCCCCGGCGACTAGCGCACGTTTGCCGCCTAGACTGAAACTGGGGGTGCTGGGAAAATTGAGCATATCAGACCTCGCCGACTGGGTATGGAATTTCACCTGCGACACGCGCTTTGTTGAATTCGCGCAGGCGGGCAAAGACATCTACGCCCAGTTGCCGGTACACGTCCAGCAGGTCGACCAACACCCAGTTCTCCCGGATCAGGCCATCTTCCAATCGCCAGAAATCCAACGATCTCATAGTGATGCGCTGGCCAGAAGGGGCGATACCCATCCAGCCATCATGAGTGATGGTCTGGATCATGTCCGGCCAGCCGGTAACAGCTGCATAATCACCGTCACCAAAGAAATGAAAGGTGATCTCGTCGGCGTATTTGCCTCGGTCCGGCATGCCACCTAGGAAAGGGATCTGGTGCCAGTTGCGAAACCCTGCAATGCCGCGCCCGGTGCCGATCCCAGCGGGGCCGTACCAGTTCATGCGCGGATGCCAGAACCTTTCCATCTCCATCACTTCGGGGCCACCCTGACTGGGATGCTTTTCCAGATGTTCAAGCATGGAAACGATATGGTCGCAGGAGGCCTTCGATTTTGCCTCATCCCAGGGGCCCCGCACGATACCGTCCAGCGTCGCCGGGCCGGGAATACAGAACTCCTGCCCCAAAGACGGGGCCATCGGCCAGGCCTTCGCCTGCATCATCACTTCGGGAATGTCCCAGAGTGCCTGGATTTCGACAACTTTGCGATTTTCAAAGCGGTAGAATTCGTGGAACCGCATATGGGTCAGATGCCCGGTCGGCGGGATGTCCAACCAAGGGGCGACGAAGGTGCCTACGTAGTGGCCGCCACAGCAGACCCAATCATCACCATGTTGCGTCGGCCCGCCCATCACAATCCAATCCCGGCGTTCCAGATCGGGCATGGATTTCAAAAGCGGTGTGTAGCAGGCATGATAGAGTTCCTGCGGCCCGGTCAGGTCGCCGAATGGATGGGGCATGTGGATGACGGCATCGGGCGCAATCACCGCCTGCAGTGCAGCTCGGACGCCGGTTTCGTCAAAGTTATACATGGCTTCGCGCAATGGCGCGATCAGGGCCTTATGGGTAGAATGTGTGTCCATTGCGAAATCTCGCATTGTGTTATCTGCTTTTCTTTCAAAACCCGTGGTGCCCGGGCAAACCCCAAGCGCAAGTTCTGCAGCAATGACCTCACTCTTATGAGGACGCGTCTGCAGCCTCGCGATAAGCCGCACCTTCGCCGTAAGGTACGTTGATGCCCCCATAACGCCGGACGCGAATATTGCATTGCTCGGCATGGCCGACAAAGCCTTCCAGCATACACAGGCGTGAGCCGTATTCGCCGATCATTGCCGCAGCCTCGTCAGTAACAACCTTCTGGTAGCTGTGAGTTTTCATGAACTTGCCGACCCACAAGCCGCCGGTATAACGTCCGGCCTTTTTGGTCGGCAGCGTGTGGTTCGTGCCGATCACCTTATCACCGTTTGCAACATTGGTCCGCGCCCCAAGAAACAGCGCGCCATAGCTGGTCATGTTTTCCAGGAACCAGTCGTCACGGTCGGTCATCACCTGCACATGCTCAGAGGCGATATCATCGGCAACTTGCAGCATTTCGTCATAAGTGTCGCAGACAATGACTTCCCCATACTCCTCCCAGCTGACTTTTGCGGTTCCGGCGGTAGGCAGGATACCGAGGATACGGTCGATCTCGCTCAGCGTTTCTTCGGCCAGCTTGCGCGAGTTGGTGACCAGAACACAGGGGCTGTTGTAGCCATGCTCGGCCTGCCCCAACAAGTCGGTCGCACAAAGTTCGGCATCGGCAGCGGTTTCGTCGGCAATGACCATGGTCTCGGTCGGGCCCGCAAAAAGGTCGATGCCAACGCGACCAAAGAGCTGCCGTTTGGCTTCTGCCACAAAGGCGTTCCCGGGGCCGACCAGCATGTGGACCGGATCAATGGTTTCCGTACCGATCGCCATGGCACCAATCGCTTGGATACCACCCATGACATAGATCTCATGCGCCCCACCCAGATACATGGCAGCGATCACGGCCGCATTGGGCTTGCCCTGAAACGGCGGCGTGCAGGCGATGATGCGAGGCACACCCGCGACTTTAGCGGTCGCAACCGACATATGCGCCGACGCAACCATCGGGAATTTACCGCCAGGAACATAACAGCCAACAGACTGCACCGGAATGTTCTTGTGGCCGAGGATGACGCCCGGCAAGGTTTCAACCTCGATATCCAGCATTGAGTCGCGCTGCGCCTGGGCGAAGTTTATCACCTGTTTCTGAGCGAACTTGATGTCGGCCAGCTCGCGTTCGGTCAATGAGGCGATCAGCTCGTCGATCTGTTTCTGGCTCAGGCGGAAGCTTTCCGGCGAGTAATTATCAAACTTTTCCGACAGATCACGCACTGCCGCATCACCTCGGGTTTCGATGTCTTTCAGCGTCGCTTCAACGACAGCGCGGGTTTTGGCGTCATCTTCGGCCCGGTCGGCCTCGGGTTTGCCGCTTTTCAGATATTCGATAGCCATTGTCCTAATCCTCAATTTTCGGGCCGGGGCGGAATTTCTTCTCCCCGGTCAAATGTTTCCCACCCTTTGCCCTGGAACAGATCGACTCCAAGCTGCGAGGCGACATGGGCAAAATCGACATTCACCCAGTTGTCGACGATCTTGCCGTCGACAACTTTCCAGAAATCCATGTAACGGATCTCGACGCGCTTGCCGGTGGGCGCAATCCCCAGAAATTCGCCAGAATGGGTTGCTTCCTGGCGGCCAAAAGCTGCCGCCCACTCGCCCATATAAAGCCGGGCCTCGTCGATGCAGGTCTTGTCGGAAAACGCAGCCTGGAACGGGCGTTGCCAGTTTTCCTGGAATTCCTTCAGGCCCGTCTTGGTGCCGCAACCCTGGTTGCCAAGCCAGCGGAACCCTTCGGCGAAGAATTCGCCGATATCTTCGATACGGTGGTCGTTCAAACCATCGACCATCCCCTCGATCACGGCGCGGGTCTCGTCGGTTTTGCTCATGTCCGTGTCACGTGTCAGCACGGCCTGTTCGGGGCGGGAGCCCTTCATGTTTCTCTTCCTTTTATGGTTACCAAGGGGTCTTCTGTGTGGAGGGCGAGGATTAATCCGCCGTCAGAAAATCCCTTGGCATCCGGTTGAGCGCCGGATGGCGCGCAACGGCGTTATGTCTGGCAGAGCAGCTCATGCAGCCTGCTCGGCGATTTCAGCAAAGAGGTCATAGCCCAGTTGCAACAGCACATGCGGGACATCGACAAAAACCCAGTTTTCGACCAGCAGATCGTCCTCGCGGCGCCACCAATCGCAGACCCGCATGAAGACGCGTTTGCCACTTGCGGACTGGCCGAGGAAAGGTTTCACTTGGACGCCAGTTAACGAGGGCCAACCGCCCGAGCATACGTAGTTACCTTCGCCATAGCGGGTGAAATGCGCCGTCATACCGTTGCCCGCAGTGCCGCCGGACCAGCCTTCAAAGGTGGCTTCGAAAGGCACCTGGAAGCTGGCAAAACTCTCGATCCCGACGAAAGAACCGAAGGCGCCGGGGCCGTACCAGACCATGTTGTCATGCCAGTAGGGGCGCCAAGCCTCGTTCTCGGTAGCAAGCCCGGCCAGCATTTCTGTGACCATATGATAGCTCTTGGCACCCTCGGCAGGATCCTGCGGAGTGGTCAAGATGCCATCATGGCTGGCAGGGCCCTGAATCATGCCGGTGAAGCCGCGGGTCTTGCCCGGGCTGTCGGGGATCGGCCATTGTCCAGCGGCCAGCATCAGCTCTGGAATATCGAAGAAGATATAGCTTTCCACCGCCTTGCCGTCCTGCATCCGGTGGAACTCGCCGAAGCGCAGATAGGCAAGCTCGCCTGTGGCCCGGATGCCGAGCCAGTCGCGCGAGAACCGACCAACGAAATAGCCGGTGGCGCTGATCCAGTCCTGCCCGTCAAATTCGCCGGCCATGACGATGTCATCGCGCCGAAAAAGCCCGTCGAAGGCAGCGGCGAGCGGGGCGATGACGTGATCGTGCAGCCCGAGGCCGCCCGCGACCTCATTGAAGGGATGCACCACGTTGACATGTGCACCGGGGGCGAAGAAGGCGTCAAATGCCGGCCGGAAGTTGCCAGGATGGCGTTGTGCTTCGGTGAATTTCAGAAAGGGTTTACGGTCGAGGTTTTTCATCTTCTCTGTCTCAATGGGGTCTGTTCGGGGCGTGTTCGGAGAAGCGCCCCGCAAGGTCCCGCGCGCATCAAAGCAAATGGAATTCGTCCCGGCCGCCGGGTCCTGCGCGCAGCCACATTCAGTCTGGCTGTATGCGCATGGGCAGATACGGACTGAGGATGAGTGCGTCCCATCAGAGTTAGCCTTTCACAGCCCCGGCCGTCAGACCGCCCACAATCTGTCGCTGGAAGAACATGACCAGAATGAACAGTGGAACTGTGGCTGAAACCACAGCCGCAACCGCGAACATCACGTTACCTTCAGTCTGCGTTGTACCAAGAAACGCGGCAATGGCAGGCACCATCGTGCGGTTGCTTTCGGACAGAAGCATCGCCCCGACAGCAAAATCGTTATAGGCCAGCAGGAACGAGAACAGCCCGGTGGTGATCACCCCTGGCCACATCACCGGAATGATCACGCGACGAAATGCCTGGAACTGGTTGCATCCGTCGACCTTGGCACTTTCATCCAGCTCGCTTGGGATATTCTTAAAGAAAGAATGCAGCATCCACAGAGTGAACGGCTGGTTTATCGCCACAAGCACGATGATCGTGGTTGGAAGGATCCCCCAGATGTTCCATTCGAAGAAAGGCAGCAAATATCCCGAGACCAGCGTAATCGGTGGCATAGCCCGGAAGATAAGTGCCGTGATCAATAGCCAGAACGTATAGTTGTAGGTCGACCGGGACAGAGCATAGCCCCCCAGCGTTCCGATTGTGAGCGAGATGGTGACAACAAAGAAACAGACGATCCCTGTGTTGAGAACATTCCGCCAGAATTCTTCCTGTATCCAGGCGCCCTCGTACCCTGTGGTTGTGAAAGGCGAGCCATAGACGGCTTCGGTCCGTGCTCCGGTGATGGCATTGGTCCAGTCGGCGATCGAAAAGAAATCCAACTCTACCTTGAACGAACCCCAGACCGTCCAGAGGAACGGGAAAGCGGCCAGAACGAACCATAGGATCACAAATAAGGACGTGGCGATCCGGAGACTTCTAGGCATTCTTTGTGCGCGGCTGGCCATATTATCTTGCTCCTTTGAAGTCGCGCCAGGTGCGGACAAGCACCGGTGACAGCAGAATGGCGACTCCGATTATCGTGATCACAGAGGTCGCGGCCGCGGAAGAAAGCTGCCGGGTTTCACCGCCTAAGTCGTTGAAGATGAATGTACTAAGGGATTGTGCGTGCGCACCTGCGCTGAACCCGATTATCGGTTCAAACACCTTGAAGTTGTCCATCAACTGAATCAACGCAACAAATGTGACCAGTGGCATGAGATGAGGAACGACCACGAACTTAACCTGTTGCCAGCGGGTTGCCCCGTCTATCTGGGCGGCCTCGATTTGATCCTGGGGCAATGTTTGCAACCCCGCATAGAACACGACAAATGCAAATGGAGCGGCGTGCCAAACTCCATAAACCATCAGCGCCACCCACATCAGCCCGGTTGAGGCCTTCAGGCTAAAATCCGGATCCCCGGCCAGATATACTAGGGCGTTGCCGATGACCCCGCGGCTGTCAATCATCCAGAACAGGATAAGCGAGCCAATCAACGGAGTGACGATCATCGGCAGAAGCGAAAAGAAGATCAGCAGCCCTTTGAGATTTCGGTGCAGGGAGTTGATTGCCAGCGCAATCACCAGCCCCAAAATGATTGTGAGCGGCGTCACAACAAACGTGAAGGTCAGCGTAAAAGCCATTGCCCTGTAAAAGGGCAAATTACCGATCTTTGAGAAGAAACCGCCCCAGGTTTCATTCGCAGCCCAGATCTGTCCAATTTCCTGGATCGCCAGGTGGCCACGGTCCAAGTAAATGTCCAATCCGACAAATCGGCCCAGTGGTTTCTCGGCACGAAGGGCGGCTGTTGCCTCTTGATCAATCGTGGTCTCTGTCGTGCAGCCGATCAGGGGGGTGCAGCTTTCGACCTCTAACAAAACGGCCGGATGAGGCGCGAAAATGGATTGGGTCACCACCGAGACTATCGGCATCGCGATGAACAGCAGCATCGCAAGCCCGGTGGGCAGGAAGAACCACAGGAAGGTCTTATGGCGCATGTCGCAATCCCCACGTGAATTGGTTTGTGCGGGCGGCCCTTACAGGCGCCCGCACGAGTCAGGCCCTACTGGAGGAAACCTTGTTCGATGGCAGCCGCGCGATATGCGGCTTCGACATCGGCCAGCGCCTGCTCAGCGCTTTCCTTGCCTTGCATGAAGTCTGAAAGTTCATTGCCTAGCGCGCTGTGCATCAGGCCCATGTAAGGCAACATCGGATAAGGCGGTGTGCCCATTTTGGCCGCCTCAAACACGCCTTCGGCGTCCGCACCAGGCTCGTAGCCTTCGATCAACCATACCGCCAGCGGCGTGGTTTCATCGTTCAGCATGTCAGGACGGATACCGTGTTTCATCGCGATGAAGGTAGCCTCGGCTTCTTCATCCGAGATGTTCTTGCCGACGGTCCAGCCGTCCCACCACAGGGTCGATGCCGGCGTCGAGCCGCCGCCGACTGTCAGTGGTGCGCCGATCGCATGACCGTCGATCACTTCCTGAAGCACGCCTTCGGTCGTGGTTTGCTGCGATGCGCGTGAACCCCACATGTTCATGATTGCAACGTTACCAGCACGGTATTCGGCATTAGTGGCATTGGAATCGTGGGTCAGAAAGTCGGGGTTCATATATTCCGACAAAGCCTTCATCATGTTCAGCGCATTGACACCAGCCTCAGAATTCACGTTGGGCTCTGCTGTTCCGGCTTTGAAGTGGCTGCCGCCATAGCCAAGAAAAATGTTGTTGAATTCCTGTGCCAGATTCCAACCCGACGCATAGGCGCCGCCAACCGGGTTTTGCATGATGCCCTGCTCGCGAATGGCTTTGGCCGCTTCGAGCAATTCTTCATAGGTTGTCGGCACTTCGACACCGGCCTGTTCCAACACGTCCTTGCGATACATCAGGTGCTGAGCATTCGCCATGAACGCCACGGCCATAATGTCATCTCCAATCTTGATCAACTGACCTGGCTGCAGGTCCTGACCATGCTGTTCCACCAGATCGTTGAGCGGCCGAATAACATCTTCGTTCATCAACGCCACGATCGAGCTGTTGGCGATGATGGCACTGGTGTATTCAGACGGGTTTCCGGACAGACCAGCCACGTTGATGGTCTGGTGCTCGGAGGTCAGGTTTGAATCGACCGATGCGCCTGTGCATTCTTTCGCGCTGGTTGCGACGGCCTGAATGGCCGCAAATTCGTTACCAACGATATTCACGCGCCCGCTAATTTCACAGGCATAACCTGCGCTGGCGGCAAAGGCGGCCAAGGACCCAGCCAATGCAATTTTCTTCAGAAACATTTGTATTCCTCCCTAGGTAGATGGGTGCATCTTCGAAGTCTGCACCTGCGTTTAACCCGGCAATGCGGGTTTGGATTTTCTGTTCAGCGCTCCAAACGCGTTCCGGTTTGCGCATCAAACAAGTGGCAGTGATCGGTGTGGATATGGATTGAAACCTGATCATCGATTTCAGCGCGATAGGTTTTGTCGGCTTTGACCGAAACCAGCGCGCCACCGATCCGAACCGAGACCATCGTGCTGTCGCCCAAAAGCTCCTGCGTGTAGATGGGCCCGTTAATCTCGCCGCCGCTTTCCACGACATTGGCGTCCTCGGCGCGAAAGCCCAGCGTAATCGGGCCGTCCGACGCATTCAGCCCATGCACCTCAGTGTTCTGAGCCCGAAACACCCCATCCTGAACCTGACCATCGATAAGGTTCATTGCCGGGTTGCCAATAAAGCTGGCCACAAAAGTGTTTGCGGGTGCATCGTAAATATCGGTCGGAGAGCCAACCTGCTGCACGATACCCTGCTTCATGATCACCACACGATCTGCAAGAGTCATCGCTTCGATCTGGTCATGAGTCACGTAGATCGTGGTCACGGCAAGCTCGTGGCTGAGGTTCTTGATCTGCGCGCGCGTCGAAACACGCAGCTTGGCGTCAAGGTTTGACAGCGGTTCGTCCATCAGAAAGACATTTGGCTCGCGAACAATGGCGCGGGCCAAAGCGACGCGCTGACGCTGGCCGCCCGACAGCTCTGCCGGTTTGCGATGCAGAAAGTCATCCAGTTCGACCATGGCCGAAGCGCGGCGCACTTTTTCGTCATGTGTGGAAGGGTCGATGCCGCGCACCTTCAGCGGGAACCGGATATTCTCATAAACATTCATGTTCGGATAGAGCGCGTAGGACTGAAACACCATGGCGACATCGCGGTCCTTGGGCTCCATGTCATTGACACGCTCGCCATCTATCAGAATGTCGCCCTCGCTGGCGTCCTCCAAACCCGCAATCATGCGCATGGTCGTCGTCTTGCCACAGCCTGATGGGCCAAGAAGAACCAGAAACTCTTTATCGGCAATAGTCAGGTCGAAATTATCCACCCCCACAAACGATCCCCAACGTTTCCCAACACTGCGAAGTTGAATTTCGGCCATTCTGTCCTCCCATGTGCACTTGTCGTGCATACGTTTGCAAGAGCATAGACATCTGATGGAACATCAGGCAAGCTTTTTTTGCATGCGTTTGCAAATCTACGTTTCACTATACAGAAAACCTGCGCTCAATTCCTGGTAAAGCACTGAAAGAAAAGAATATGCCTTACGAAGCCGAGAAAAATATTGTTCTGGATCTTTATGAAGCTCTGAGCCGAGCTGAAGAATCAGCGGTCCCTGACGTGATCTCGAAATATTGCGCCGATGACTATCTGTGGCGCGGATTCCATCCCTTTGACGAACTGCATGGCCCCAGTGACGTAGGTGCCCAGTTCTGGCTTCCGCTGAAACAAAGCCTGACCCGAATGCAGCGCCGTATGGACGTATTCATGGCCGGAGAAAACGAGATGGACGGTTTCACCTCGGTCTGGGTTGTATCAATGGGCCATCTCATGGGGCTGTTCGACAAAGATTGGCTAGGTATCTCGCCAAACGGCAAAATGACATTTCTGCGCTATTGCGAATTCAACAAGGTCGAAAACGGAAAAATCACTGAAACGGCGATGTATTTCGACATACCTCATTTCATGATGCAGGCCGGATTGCAGCCGTTCCCGCCTCAGACAGCCGCGCAGCTCGTGCAGCCGGGGCCCATGACCCATGACGGCCTGATGGTCGGTCCGCAACCTGCGGCGGAAGGAGAGCGGACTCTGGCGGCCATCAACTCTATGATCTCCGATCTGGGCCAATGGAACAGCGGCCTCAGCCTTGAGGACGAACTACGGCGCACATGGTCCGAAGACATGATCTGGTGGGGGCCATCCGGGATCGGGGCGACCTACACGATCGAACGCTACGCCCAACAGCATGCAGGCCCTTTCCGTGCTGGTTTCACTGACCGGTCGAAAACCAAACACATATGCCGCCTGGCAGAGGGTCACTATGGCGGTTTTTTTGGCTGGCCGAACTTCACAGCCCGTCCAACTGGCGGGTTCATGGGAATGCCTGCAACTGACAAAGCCGGTGAATTTCGGGTGATAGATATCTATCGGCGAGACGGGGATAAGTTGGCCGAGAACTGGATATTCATCGACCTTTTGCATTTCTGGAAACAGCAGGGTGTGGACATCCTTGCCAGAATGTCCGAGCTACCGCGAACATAACCGGCAGGATTGACGCACATCAGACCTTGGCTCTGTGCACTACCCCTGGCTCATGGCGCGCAGGGTCAAAAGGTTCTTTGGCGACCCAGCGCCGATTCACCGGGAATACATGCTGAACGAGTTCCGGTCCGACGCCGCCCCAATCGGGGCGGCATTTTTTTTGTTTGCAAACGGAGCAAGCGCTGGCTCATATCCCAAGCCTCACATGGGCCCGGCGCCTGAGCGGGATTGCGTATCTGAGCGAACGAGAATGGGCCAAGCGGCGGCGTTCAGGGCGTCCCATTGGCCGGGGTCAACCTCAATCCCCTGTTCCAAAGCTTGGTTATAGTTGGCTGCTAGCTGCGCCGCCGAAATTTCAAACCGCTGAAGTTCGGGTTGCTCCACCTGACGTGTCACCGCGTCCGCCAGCAATGCAGGCTGATTTGTGCAGATGATAGTGACGGTCGAGATTTCTTTTCTGTCATCTGCATTATCCAATCGCCAGTAAGGCGGGAAAGTCGCGCCGCTTTCAAAGCTCGCTCCGTGTGATCCAACCTGATCTTTCCGATAGGCTGAGATATAGACGCCCAACTGCGCGACCATCGACAGGCTTCGCAGGATTAGACCAGGATAGCGGCAGTTGGCCAGTTCGATGATCGCAAAGCCCGACTTGTTGGCCTTGGAGTGCATCAGATAGGCCGCCAATGAGCCGTGCTCGCAGACATCCGCGCCACCTGCATCAAGAACGGCGATGTCGTCATTTTCGAACACCAACCGCGGAGTCGCTCCACCCTTGGGGGCCCAGTGGTGGCAGGGTGATACGGTCGAACCCGCTCAGACCCGCCATTTGCAACCAAGTGACCAATTGGCCAGCTTCCTCATAGTCACCGATCTCGTGCACGGCTCCTTCGTAGGCGCGGGACAGCGCGGTGATCATTTCGTTACGGGATACTTTCATGCCTGTGCCTCCTCAATCTGCGGTTTCAGTGGCAGGAACCAGCTTTCATAGGTCTGGCCGATGTCATCAATCAGCGGTGCCCCCTGATACATTGTGTTACGTACCCATAGCTTCGAACGAGGGGCGAACTTGCTGACGCCAAAGAAGGCAAGCTTGCAGCGCAACAGATCCATGGGGCGCACGTTCCGGTCCGCAAGGTTGGCTCGGATTTCGGCGTATTTGTGCCTGCTCATGGTTTGGATGCGGCGCACGATGCTTTTCAGAGCTGGGCGGCGCAACAGGAAATGAATGACGTCACTGCCTGGATGCTCTTCAAGGTCTTCCAACAACACGTCATAGCAGGCGCGAACACGGCGCCCGATGGGCAGCGGCATTTGTTTCTCAATCCCCGGATCAGCACCGGCAAAACCCAGCCGCTGAGCCTCCCCAACTGAACTGGTCCCCCTTTATGTTTAGGAAACGGGGGACCTAGAATGGCAAACAAGAGACCGAAGCCGGAAGAGATTGTCTCGAAGTTACGGCAAGTTGAAGTTCTGATGGGTCAAGGCATGTCCCGTCT
>NZ_FXTE01000018.1 GCF_900182615.1 Ruegeria faecimaris
TTTGGCAGGCTCAAGGATTGGCGCCGTGTGGCAACCCGTTACGACAGGTGCCCGAAGGTCTTCCTCTCAGCAATCGCCATCGCAGCTCTCGTCATCTATTGGCTATGAGTCCTGACCCTAGCGGACAAAGCGGCCATTCGGTCAAACCATTGCGGGCAAATTGGGTCGAATTGAATCAAGGGCAATTATTTCATCGATTAATTAGATTTCCCAAAATCGATCCTTCCCGAACCAGAGTCACTTAAGTCGAAAATTGCATTCAATCTACACCAGCACACGGCAAAAAAAGCGGTCAAACCAAGGCCCGGCAACTAAGCGTCGCCGCCAATCTAAATTTACTCGGCTGGTGACCAATTTGGGCCGGGATCATAGGTCGATATCTCAGCTGTTATTTCAAGCGTATCCGGCCCAAAGTCCGCTTCGAACACGGTGCCGTTTTCACCCACGAGAAAAGAATGGATACCCGTTTCTCCGTAGTCCGCAGGCACCGCAAGCAAGGCGTGACCCGCCACGAACCGATCGCCGACAAAATAGGAATAGGCACCACCCGGAGCATTTGGTCCCTGCCGCTGCAAAATTGCGAAGTAGTAACCGAGGAAAGGTTCAGGTTCGAAATCATCCGTACCGTCGCTCCACCCCGAGGCGGTGGCGCGGGCAAGGGCTTCGCCGACAAAACTGTCTTCTTCTGGCCAGAAGAGGCCGTTTCGTGCGCCGGGATCCGATATGATCGTTTGGGCAAATTCCATGACGCCATCGCCATTGTGGTCCACAAGACGAAACGCCGCCTGAAGATCAACATAGGCCTCAAGCGTTTCGATTACTTCCAATTCATTCAGTCCGATTTCACGGGCGGAAAGCTCCTCTACCCCGGCTTCTAAATCAAACTTCCAACCATTCTCAGCTTGCAGAATTGGGATCGGAAAGGGCCAACTATCTTCGCCAAGCAGAAGAAAAACCCCATCATCCTCGGGCTGAAAGCGGTATCCTTCAGCATACATGCCAAGCACTTCCTGCCTTCTTTGCTGATCTTCCACCGGATCACCCGTTCCGATTAGATCTTCTGCCTCTGGTCCGAAAATCTCGAGCAGCTTATTCTGATCATCGGCCCTTAACGCTTCGACAAAAGCGTCCAGCGCGGTTTGCGGAGTTTCGAACAGGGCACCGTCGGAAAACGCCGGTCCTGTAGCCACTGCGATCACTAAAATAGAAAAAACAGATTTACGCATGTTACCGCCTCCCCTTGCCTTTGGCAGCATGTCCCCGTTTGGACGCCTTGTGAGCTTTGCCGCCTGAAGATTTTTTCTTCATAGCCTTACCTTTGGACGCAGCGGGTTTTTGCTGAGCCGTGGCCTTTTTTACCTGAGGTTTCTTAGCTGCTTGCGGTTTCTTTTTGACAGGCTTCTTCGCCGCATCTGGCCGTTTAGTCCGATCGATGGCCTGCTGCTTGGCAGCAGCCTTGTCCCGATCAACGTTACCGCGATTCACCTGCGGCAAGGACTTGCCCCCACTACCTCGATTGGCCAGAGCACCGCTCGCGATAGCCCCCGCCCCTGCACCAGCTGCAACTGCTGCCGCGCCTCCCCTGCTAATGTCTGCAGCACCGGATTCACGGCTCAGTTTTGCGCGGAGTTCGTCCGTGCGACCCTCGGGGCGGTTGACAGGCAGGTCGCCGCGACCACCTTCCGGCCTTTTGTGATCAGCGATCTTGTCCCGGGCTTCCTTTTTTCGGTCAGGATCGGGTTTCCATCCGATATCAGTTCGGTCACCAAGATCTATATCGTTACCGATATTGACGTTGCCGTCGACGTCTATGTCGATGTCCGGGTTTCTGTATATCGGGCCACCGCCCCATCCGCCGCAATTCCGGCACCCCCAATAGTCATACCAATCGTCGTCATCGTCGAAAATCTCGTCGATCAGCGCCACGGTGCCAAATGTCAGCAAGGCCGCGCCCACTACGTCCCCGGTCGACGGGCCGGTATAGACAGTCTCGGGATTATATTGCGGGACGTACACTGTTTCGGGTTGTGTCGGAGTAATTACAACCGTTTCTTCATCAGATACCTCGACAGTTTGCTCGGGCCCGGAAACAAGAGCTCCGCTGTCAATTGCCTGATCCCGCATTACCTGCACCGCATCCAGTACATCGTCGGACTGGGCCAGCATGGCGGTGCCGACTGTCTCGGTCCAATCGATGTGGGTGGCCATTTGACCGACGACTTCGGGGAACGCCGTGGCCAATACACTTACAGACGGATCCCAGCCCATAGCTTCGATTTCCGGCTCGAGCTCTACGGGGTCGCGGTCGGCGTTATCCAACAAATATCGTTCTGCCTTAACAATCTCCAGTGGCTGAGTGGCCGCAACAAATATCTGTATGAGTAGAGTGTCGGGAAAAAGAGCCACCGGGGCGACCAAAGTTTGCAACTCAGCATCAGATAGAAGATCGGATGAAGTCTCAGACGTAACCTCCGTTGCAACAGTATCGGACGCCTCTTGTGCAAACAGGGCGTTAGATGCGCTTAAACTGAGAGCAAATATTATATATCTAAACATATTGCGATCCTTCAATTTATCGAAGGATCGCCTAAGACCGTGATTCTGGCAACTGGCCTGCCAAATGGAGGATCATTTAGTAAAACACGGTCATTGGTCAAGCTGGCTTGAGCCGTCAATTTACTTACAAGGCCAGCTTCTATTGCGCAGGGCGATTAACTCCCGACAAAACTGTTTTGCGCGACAAGCTTCAGGGATTAATGGGGGCGAAAACATACAGAGCTTTTAGTGCTTCGCTCGGCTCCACCCCCGGCAAAGCGAGACGAAATATCTCTTCCATTGTGCCCTGAGCATACATTTCTGACAGAATACTATCGACAACGAGTCGAAAGTTATCGTCACCCCTCGCGATGGCCAATCCTTGCTTTTCTATCGTCAGTATTTCCTGGGATAGTTTGAATTTGCCCTTTAGTCCCGCAGCAATGTAGTTGACCAGCAAAATCGACTGATCTGCAAAATAGGCGTCAATTTCACCGTCTCGAAGTGCTTTGATACCGTCTGGGTGTGAAGCGAACCGCACCATTTCTGCGTCGATACCTGCAGCTTCAAATGAATTCAGAACGGACGCCTCTGTTGTTGTGCTGCTTCTCATTCCAACCTTCTTTCCCGCGAGTGCACCCATGGTGCCTTCAGCCTCGATCGGTAACAATATGGACGTGCCATCGACATAAGTTGGAATTGAGAAATCAACAATTTCGCGTCGGGAAAGTGTAATCGACGCTGCCCCGCAGAGCATATCCACCTCTCCGGAAGCAACTTTGTCGAAACGATCCTTAGAGTCGACCGGAATGAACTGAACATTCAAATCCTTCAATTCCAGTTTCTGCGCAATTACCTTCGCTACTTGATCGCAAATCAACGGCGACAGACCAAACGGGCGACCTTGGTCGTTAATGTAAGACAACGGAGCAGCATCTGTTCGAAAACCAAATCGGATTTCGTTGTTTTTTGTTATCCTGTCGATTGTTTGGGCAACCGCGCCGGTTGTGAATAGAACCGTCACAATAAGTATAGAAAGCAAGCGCATGGTTTTTCCCTCTTTAGTGGCGTAACACCCTTGTGGAGGTGAAAAGCACCCTGTGTCGAGAGTAAAACACATTGTGTCGCCGAGGAGTCGGTTTGTTGATGAGAGGTGCTGGCATGGCGACGAATCGAAAGCATACCCTCGCAATATTGGCAGAGGCCCGAATGCATCTGCTCCTTCTCAGGGCTTAATGCGAGCGAAAAGTCTTGTGGGCAGAGCTTATGCTCGAAGTTTCAAAGGACCCGCGTCAACTGCAAGTCGTTGCGACAACACAACACCGCACCAGTATATTTTCGTGGTGCAAACTGTTGACCTTCGCCGTGACGCTGTACGGTAGGGTTGATATTCAACGGTGAGGTTGAGCGAAGGGTAATGGGAATAGAACTACAACGGAGTTTGGCGGAACTTGGGGCGCGTAAAACCGTACCTTTTGCCTTTGTGTGTTTGCTGTTCTTCGCATCCTGCGCAACCACGAACCCAGAACTTTTGAAGTCCGAGTTGAACGCTCGACCCAGTGCACAGAATGCGTCGCCAAGCGACTACGCCGGGGAAGTTCAATTTAGCATCTCAAACAAGATTCCCGCTCGTGGGAAAAACCTACCTTACACATTTAACGCGGGCATCAGCAGTGTGACGTCAACGCGCCTAGGTTTCCGGGGGCTCTTAGATCTGCGAGAAATCCAAGTCCAAGCGCCCGCACTTCTGTCGGGTACTCTGGAACAAAGTTGCTCTTTGAATGTTGACTTTGAACTCGACGATGCCCGCGCCAGCGGTGATCTCATTGAACTCGTAGGCTCAGTGGACGTCGAGCTTTATCGTTGTCGAAACGAAGAATCCGAGGGAACCAACGGGCGTGGAGTTCGCTTTATCTCGACGACTGTTGGGATCGCCGCAGCGGCACGCGCCAATGTTCAAGATCAATGCGTTCACTTTGATCTTGCCGACGTCGTGCTTCAACCTACTGGGTTTGTCGGCGGGTTGGTTAACCTAATTGGTCTCACGGAGCGTGTCGAGGAGGTCGTTCTCACCAAGGCAAAGGAGTTCACCGAAGAGAATGTGATTTGTCCGGAGATGCCTTCGGAGCTTTCTTCGTTGAATCCGGTTCTCGACGCCGGCGGTACACGAGAAATTGGTGACGGTGGCATCGGTGTTGCGTTGAGCGGCTCAATCGACACCAGTGCGATGACGATGATGGAACTCCTGGCGGTTATGCAATCTCGCGGTATTGTTGGGGGGGCAGGATGATGGATCGGATCTTTCTTCTGATACTAGCTACTGCCGGGCTTTTCGGATCCGCGCTGCTGGCTGAAGAGGTTACCTTCGAAGCAAACGGGGACGTCAAGCTAGGAGATCGTGAGTTTCCCGTTGATCTGGCATTGAGACTAAAAGATGTGAACGCGACAAGGATCTCAATCGAAAGTGTCATAGACCTACGCCGAGCAAACGAAATACTTGTAGAGGAACTCAAACGAGCCGCGTTTGTAGATGTCTGCAACGCACTGATCGGCGTGACCGAAGCAACGGCCCGTGCCGACGATACAGTGATTTCGCTAAGTGGGAGGATCGAAGCAGAGCTTTTCCGATGCGAAAGCCGCAGCGGCGGTGGATCTATACGCGGCGAGAACACTTTCGCTGGTGGTTTGACGGTGGGTGCTTCCGCTTCGGCCGAATTCAAAGATGACTGCCTTTTTTTCCGTTTGGATGACCTGAGACTTGCTCCGGATCAACTCACCGAGTCGTCCGATGCAAAGGGTAATGTCGAAAAGGTTCGGCAGGTATTCATCGAGACCGCGAACGCAATACTTCAAAGAAACCCGGTATGCCCAGAACTACCTCCCGAACTTGTCTCTCTCTCGCCAACTTACGACGCCGGTGGCACACGGGAGTTAGGGGAAGGTGGCGTCGGACTGTTCTTCCGAGGTTCAATCGAAACGAGTACTGAGGCGATTATTGACATCCTTCAGGTACTCCAGTCGAAGAAGGTGCTTCCACCTCCGCCCCGCTGAACCTAGTCAACGGTTAGTGCGGCAGATAGAATTTAATTATTTCGAAGAACAGGAACGAGTCGTAGAAATATGCATTCAACGTAGCATCATTCGTGCAATAGATGAGGTCAAAAATGATCCATTTTGCATCTGTTCTTACCATTTTGCTTGCTTTTTGCGCCCATGCCGAGGACATCCCGAGCACTCAACCCGGCGACAGGCAGTATTCACCTTATCCACGGCAGAGCTTCCCCAATCAGGTCTTTCTTGGCGACACTCATTTGCATACGTCCGACTCTGCAGATGCCGGTATGATCGACAATGTGCTAGGCCCTGAAGAAGCCTACCGCTTTGCCAAGGGCGAGGTGGTGATATCCAGCACCGGTGTCGAAGCTAGGCTGCGCAGACCATTGGACTTTTTGGTAGTTGCCGATCACGCTGAGAACTTGGGTCTCGCGCCGCTGTTGGCAGCGAAAGACGCCACGCTTTTCACGCCTGAGTTTGGGCAACAACTTAACGCTGCCGTTGAACCCACTGCGAACCCGATCCGTTTCGAAGAAGTCGTGGGCGGCATCGGTGGCGACGAGAAGGTTGCCCAATATGCATGGCAAACTTCGGCGTCGGGAATGGCGGCAGTTTGGGCAAGAGAAAACACACGCGAGGCCATTTGGCACGCTCTTGCTCGGAAAGAAGTCTACGCAACCATAGGTCCGCGCATGCGCATTCGCGTTTTTGCCGGATACGATTTTGAAGATACGGACCTGCCGCGTGTTGATTTTGCCGCGTATGGATATGAAGGAGGCGTCCCGATGGAGCCAATCTAGACCGCATTCAGATCGTCAAAGGGTGGTTAAATAGCAACGGGACAACTTCGGAACGCGTTTACGATATATCTTGCGGCGGGCGCGAACTAGTGAACGCGAAGTGTGGCGGACCCGTTGGCGACACGGTTGACGTTGAGAGCGCTACTTGGACAAACGATATTGGTCAGGCAATTCTATCCGGGTATTGGGAAGACCCCGATTACGATCCGGAACAAAGCTCTTTCTACTATGCCAGAGTGTTGGCAATACCAACGCCACGTTGGACAACATACGATGCCAAAGTGCTCGGAACGGAGATCCCTGACGAAGCCCCACGGTCGATACAAGAGAGGCATACACATCGTCAATCTGGCAGGAACGATTATTATAAGGCTGAAACCAGAATTTACTTAGTCCGCTTTGGGCTCAAACTACCCCTTCAACGCTTCTGCATGAACAATTGGCTTTCGGTCACGTTTACCCAAACCCCTTCAGGCGATATCCGTGTGCCGTAGACCAGTTTCTCGACACCCCTAGCTTGGGCCGCCTCGAACGCCGCTGCATAGGTCGGGTCGATATCTGCGGCCAATGCAATTCGCTCACAATCGGTGCGCTGGACCAGATACAGCAGGATTGCGCGATGCCCCTCGTCCACCATAGCTGTCAGTTCCCCTAGATGTTTGGTTCCGCGCGCTGTGACGCTGTCGGGGAATTCGGCCAGACCGGGTTCGCGAGACAGGGTCACGCATTTGACCTCGACATAAGCGTCCTGAAGGCCCGGCTGGGTCAGCAGGAAATCAACGCGGCTGTTCTCGCCGTATTTCACCTCGGGGCGCACAGTTTCATAGATTGCCAGTTCGGGGATCTCCCGCGCGATCAATGCCGCGCGCAACGCCCGGTTCGGGACGGATGTATCCACGCCGGTGAAATGCCCGTTTTCGTGATCGACCAGCCGCCAGCCATATTTCAGCTTTTTCTTCGGGTCGTCATTGGGCTCCAACCATATTTTCTCGCCCGGTTCGGCCAGTCCCATCATCGAGCCGGGATTGGCGCAATGCGCTGTCACCTCGCGCCCGTCCTCAAGCCTGCAATCGGCCAGAAAGCGTTTATAGCGGCGGATCAGGTGGGCGGGGACAAGAGGGGTTTCAAATCGCATGCTTCAGGGCCTATACCTGCGGAAAGGGTCGATCAAGGGGGCGCAGGCCATGCAAAATCCAACCGCAGCCATGCTGGTGATCGGGGATGAAATCCTGTCGGGTCGCACCCGCGATGCAAACATGCATTATCTCGCGCAGGAGCTGACCAAGCAGGGGATCGACCTGAAAGAGGTCCGTGTGGTCAGCGATGACGCCGCTACAATCGAAGCCGCCGTTCAGGCGTTGTCGGCAAAGTTTGATCATGTCTTCACCAGCGGCGGGATTGGACCGACCCATGATGATATCACCGCCGATTGCATCGCCCGTGCCTTTGGCGCGCATATCGACATCCGCGACGATGCCCGCGCTTTGCTTGAAGCGCATTACGAGAAATCCGGGCTGGAACTGAACGCTGCCCGTTTGCGCATGGCGCGCATCCCTGATGGTGCCACGCTGATCGACAATCCGGTGTCGACTGCGCCAGGCTTTACCATCGGCAATGTTCATGTGATGGCTGGGGTGCCCTCGGTCTTTCAGGCGATGGTGGCGAGTGTATTGCCGGGTCTGACCGGCGGTGTTCCTCTGCTGTCCCAAACCTTACGGGTGGATCGCGGCGAAGGCGATATCGCCGCCCCCCTTGCGGCACTCGCAGCGGATTTTCAGGATCTGTCCATCGGGTGTTATCCGTTTCAGATCAACGGTGTGTTTGGCGCCAATGTGGTCATTCGCGGAACCGAAGGTGCCCGGATCGACGCGGCCTCAACCCGGTTGGCGAAAGAGCTTGGTCTGTGAGCGTTACCTGGCCTGACGTCGTCGAGGGTACATGGCCATCTGCGCAGCGCCAAAAGCTGGGGCCGTTTCTGGTGCGTCAGGGTCTGGGCGGCGGATCGCGGGTAAGTGCGGCCAATGCGCTGGGGCCTGCCTCGGATGAGGATATAGCGGCGGCCGAGGTCGCGATGCAGGCACTGGGACAAAAGCGCATCTTTTGCCTGTGGTCAGGGGACGAGGCGTTGGATACGCAGCTTGAAGGCCGGGGCTATTCCGTGTTGGATCCGGTCAATATTTACACCTGCCCGGTTGGGCATCTGACTGATCTTCCGCTCCCCCGCGTAACGGTGTTCTCGATATGGGAGCCGCTGGCAATCATGCGTGAGATCTGGGCCGAGGGCGGGATTGGACCAGAGCGGCTGGCCGTGATGGAGCGAGCCCCGGGTCCAAAGACCGGCCTGCTGCTTCGCTATAGTGACCAACCTGCTGGTACTGGATTTGTTGCGATGCATGGGGACGTGGCCATGGTCCACGCACTTGAGATTTTGCCCGCTCATCGCCGTCAGGGCCTGGGCCAATGGGCGATGCGCGCGGCTGCGCTCTGGGCACAGGATCAGGGCGCCGGGACGCTCAGCGTGATTTGCACCAAGGCGAATGCGGGGGCCAATGGCCTTTATCGCGCGCTTGGGATGGAGCTTGCCGGAGAATACCATTACCGTCAGCTGGCTGAAGGAGAGAACCCAAAGTGACCGATCTTACCCCACCCACCGCGCTGAACCTTCCGATGGTGGATCCGCTACCGCCGGAGACGCAGAAATATTTCGACATTTGCGTCGAAAAGCTGGGTTTTGTGCCCAACGTTCTGCGGGCCTATGCCTTTGACATCGACAAGCTGAACGCGTTTACCGCGATGTATAATGATCTGATGCTGGCGGATAGTGGGTTGTCCAAGCTTGAACGCGAGATGATCGCAGTGGTCGTTTCTGCAATAAACAAGTGTTTCTATTGCCTTGTCGCACATGGGGCGGCTGTCAGGCAGTTGTCGGGTGATCCGCAACTGGGCGAAATGCTGGTCATGAACTACCGGGTTGCGCCTTTGGATCAGCGGCAGCGTGCCATGCTGGATTTCGCGGCCAAAATGACCACCGAAAGCACCAAGATTGAAGAGCCTGACCGACAGGTCCTGCGGGATGCCGGGTTTAGCGACCGCGATATCTGGGACATTGCCAATGTGACCGGCTTTTTCAACATGTCGAACCGTGTTGCAAGCGCGACCGCGATGGCCCCCAACCCCGAGTATCACGCCCAATCAAGATGATCCGCCGCCTCGCCATATTCCTGTTGCTCATTGCGTCGCCCGTTGTCGGCCAAGAGCTGACGCTGCCTTCGGGCGCGCGTCTGGTCAGCGACCGCACAAGCCCGCTCGACAGCTATGACCTGCCCACCGGCCCCTACGTCGACGGAACAGTCCCAGCGCGCCGGGTCGAAGGGCGGGTCGAGCGCTATACCTGGCGGCTGCAGGCCGGGTCCAGCACCACTTTGCAGCTGCTCGCCCCGTTGCGGGAACAGATCAAAGCCCAGGGGTATGAGGTTATCTTTGACTGCGACGCCCGCAGTTGCGGTGGCTTCGATTTTCGCTTTGGAACCGAGGTTGTCCCGACGCCTGACATGTATGTGGCCATCCAGGACTATCGCTTTTTGTCCGCTGCCAAGGGCGACGAAGTCCTGAGCCTTTTGGTCAGCCGAAACCCGCCCGATGGCTATGTGCAGATGATCCGCGTGTCACCTGAGGGGGCCGAGGCCGCGCCTCCGCTGGTGATCGAAGAAGAGGTCGATCAGGCGCAGGGGCTGTTGGAAGAGCTTGCGCAAGAGGGCCACGTGATTCTGGGCGATCTGCATTTCCGCACGGGCGAAATAACCCTGGGTGAGGGGCCTTTCGGCTCTCTGAACAAGGTTGCGCAGTATTTGTCGGACAATCCCGGAACGCGGCTGGCTCTGGTCGGGCACACGGATGATACCGGCGCACTCGAGGCCAATATTTCGGTCAGCACGGGCCGGGCGCAAACCGTGCGCGCCCGGCTGATCGAGAAATACGGCGTGGCCGCCGATCGGGTCGAGGCGCGGGGGATCGGCTATCTGGCCCCGATCACCTCGAATGCAACGCCCGAAGGTCGCGAACTGAACCGCCGGGTCGAGGCGGTTCTGCTGATCAACTGATCCCTACATCACCCACCACAGGTACAGTGGCAGCCCGATCGTGATGTTGAACGGGAAGGACACGCCCAGCGACAGGGTCAGATAGATCCCGGCCTCGGCCTTTGGCAGCGCGATCTTCATCGCCGCGGGCACAGCGATATAGGAGGCCGATGCGGACAGGACCATGAACAGGAACAGGCTGCCGTCAGGTAGGCCGATCACCGCCCCGACCGCCCAAGCCATCGCAGCGCCGATCAGGGGCATCAGCATACCAAAGGCAAACAGACCCAGCGAGAGTTTATCGCGATTATTGATCAGGCTGCGCCCTGCGGAAATGCCCATATCCAGAAGGAAAAGGCACAGGATGCCGGTGAAGGGTGTGACGATGAACGGCGCAATCATCTGCATCCCTTCGCCACCCGTAACAGCGCCAATTAGAAAGGCCCCGGTCAACAGGACAATCGACCCGTTTGCCAACAGATCGCGCCACAGCCCATTGTCATTGACGCCCTTGCTGCTGGTTTTATGCGCCAGCCAAAGGGCCGAAAGGATGGCGGGAACCTCCATCGCGGCGGCGACAGCAACCATGAAGCCGTCATGATCAAGACCCACAAAATCCAGCAGGCTGGTTGCGGTGACGAAGGTCACGATTGAGATTGATCCGTAATGCCCGGCAACAGCCGCCGCATTCAACGCGTCCAGCCGTGTCATGACCCGGAGCAGGCCGAATGCCACAAAGGGGATGACAAAAGACAACGCCACACCGCCTAGCAAAGTCAGGAACAGATCCATGTGGATGCCATGCTCGGCCAGGCTGCTGCCGCCTTTGAAGCCGATGGCCAACAGCAGATACAGCGACATGAACTTGGCTGCCCCACCGGGGATCGACAGATCGCTGCGGGCAAGAGCTGCTAGCAGCCCGAGGACGAAGAAAAGGATGGTTGGGACCAGCAGGTTGCTGGAAAGGGTTTCGATCACGCTGGGCATTTTTGGCTCCTGTCCCGATTTCACGGGCTAAGTGCCTTGCCTATTTTTGTTATCCAAATATTATCTTTCTAAATTTTGAATAGTTTAAAGCTATGAAATGCGCCCAACACTAAGGCAACTGGAATATATCGTTACGGTCAGCCGACTGGGTCGATTTGGATTGGCAGCTGAGGTTCTGAATGTCAGCCAACCCAGCCTCTCGGCGCAAATTGCCTCTGTAGAACAAGAGCTTGGCCTGCGCATCTTTGATCGCAACCGGGGCGGCGTTCAGGTGACGGCCAAAGGCGAAGAGTTCATCAAACGCGCCCAGAAGATCCTTGCCGAAGTCCGGGATCTGCGCCACGCGATGAGCAGCGAGACACCGGTCTCAGGACGGCTAAGGCTGGGCGTGTTGCCCTCAATCGGGCCCTACCTGCTGCCTCAGGTCATCAAAAAGGTCCATCAGGACCGCCCCGGTCTGCGCATTGTCGTGCGCGAGGAAAACACCCGTGATCTGGAACAAGGACTTAAATCTGGTCGGTTTGATCTGATCCTTTCTACGCCCGAGGATCACCCGAACACAATCCAGCAGCGCTTGTTCAACGAGACTCTGTGGATTGGAGTTGCCGTAGACGATGTGCTGTCAAATGATACGTATGGTGTTACGGCTCAAGACTTGCGCGACCGGCTGATCCTGACCTTGGACCAAAGTCACCGTCTGTCCCGGATCGTCTATGCGCTGGCGGCGGAATGCGGTGGGGTTGTGTCGGATGAATACGAGGGGACCACGCTTGATTCCATTGTACTGATGGCGGCCTCGGGGGTTGGGGTTGCGGTGTTGCCGGACCTGTATGCAAGACGTCAGGGGATTTACCGCGATGAGGTCCATTTGCGCCCGTTGACCATAACAAATGCCAACCGCGATATCGCGCTTCTTTCTCGCAGAAAAGAAGCTAATCTGCCCGGACAGAATATCCTGATCCAATCCTTGCGTACAGTCGCGCAGAGTATGGGGCTGGCCGTGTTCAGCGAATAAAAAAAGGCCCACACTACTTGTGCGGGCCGTTCAGTTTCCACCGGGAGAAATTACCAGTCCATCGGGCCTTTTTCGTTGAAGGCATCGACGAGGAAATCAATGAATGCCCGCACCTTGGGCTGCGTAAAGCGACCGGGCGGGTAGACGGCATAAACGCCTTGCACTTCATCGGGCAGCGACGGCATTGCGTCGACAACTTCGCCCGACTTCAGCGCGTCGGAATAGAGATAGCTGGGCAGATGCGCGATCCCAAGCCCTGAGACCGCAGCGTTCAACAAGGATTGCCCATCATTCACGCTGAGCCACCCGGCGGTGCGAACCTGACGTTTTTCACCCGAAGGTGCGGTCAGTTTCCACACATTGCCCGAAGACTGGCTGGAATAATGTAACAGCTTGTGTTCGTTCAGGTCGTCGATCTTTTGCGGACGCCCGAATTTCTCGATATAGGTGGGCGCGGCGACCATCCGCTTGACGGTTTCGGTCAGCTTGCGGGCGCGCAATGTGCTGTCTTCCAGCTCACCAATCCGCACGGCAACGTCGAACCCTTCCGAGATCAGCTCAACATAGCGATTGTTCAGCACCATATTCACCGTGATGTCGGGATAGGCAGCTAGAAATCCCGACAGAACCGGAGACAGGTGATTGACGCCGAAATCTGTCGCCACACTGATCCGCAGCAGACCAGAGGGGGCAGATTGCATCGAGGTGACCAGCGCATCAGCCTCGCCCGCGTCATTCAGAACGCGGCGGGCCCGGTCATAATAGGCCAGCCCGATTTCGGTTGGTGACACGCGGCGCGTCGTGCGGTTCAGAAGTCTTGCGCCCAGGCGTGCTTCCAGGCTGGAAACGTGCTTGGACACAGCCGATTTTGAGATGCCCATTTTCTTGGCCGCGTCGGTGAAACCGCCTTGGTCCACCACGTTGGCGAAGGCTTCCATTTCGGTCAGTCGGTCCATTCTTGTTCCCCAGGTGTAGGTTCTTTAACTGATCTTTACGTCAAATCTGGGCGGAAACAGGGCGGACATGGGATAATATCAGGGATTTGAATCGGATCGTTTGCGCTTGGGAAACTCTGAAACAGTGGTTTCCATATGGGCCACAAGCCTTTTGACAACGGGTATCCTCGATTTCGGGCCGAAACATGCTACCATGAGGATGGCAAATTTGTGACAACGGAGAAGATTATGAAAGCTGTTTTAGCTATTGCCGCAACCTGCCTGTCGGCGACATTTGCTCTGGCCGGGGGTGAAACACCATCAAACCCCGAAGCGCAGGTCTATTTTGTGAAATTGTCTGACGGCGACGTTGTCCAATCTCCGATCACCGTGGTCTTTGGCCTCAGCGGCATGGGGGTCGCGCCGGCGGGTACTGAAAAGGAAAACACCGGGCATCATCATCTGCTGATCGACCGACCGCCTTTGGGGCAGGGAGAGGACGGTGCGGATGAGTTGTCTTATGGTCTGCCCGCGGATGACAATCATATCCATTTCGGCGGTGGCCAGACCGAGGTAACGCTGGATATGGCAGCGGGCGAACATACGCTGCAGCTGGTTCTGGGCGATGCAGGTCATGTACCGCATTCCACGCCCATCGTGTCTGACGTGATTACGATAACCGTTGAATAAGCGATAAGAGACTTCTGCTATTGGTATCCGGCGGGCTTTCAGGAATGTCGCCGGGCCACAGTGATGTATGGCGTTTACTTTTCCTTTCGAACCGGAAATTCTGCGTGCTAGGAAAGGGAGGGCTAGGATGTCGACAGAGTTCCTACTGACGTCTCTGATCGTTGTGCTTTTACCGGGCACCGGCGTGATCTATACGCTTGCGGTTGGGTTGGGGCGTGGCTTTTGGGCCAGTTTTGCGGCGGCGATTGGCTGTACCATAGGGATCGTACCTGCTGCGCTGGCCAGTATCGTCGGTCTTGCGGCCCTGCTGCATACCAGCGCGCTGGCCTTTCTGGTGCTAAAATACCTTGGGGTGCTGTATCTGTTTTACATGGCCTGGGGGATCGTCCGGCAAGGCGGAGCATTGGATGTACAGAGCCAGAAACCCGCAAAAGGGTATGTGAAGATTGCAATCACGGGCACCTTGATCAATGTGTTGAACCCCAAGCTATCTTTGTTCTTTCTGGCCTTTCTGCCGCAATTCATTCCCGCCGGTACAGGTGCCGCCGAAGCAGAGCTGATCAAGTTGGCCTTGTCCTTCATGGCCATGACCTTTGTCGTCTTTGTTGGCTATGGCGCTTTCGCTGCGGTGGCACGCGACTATGTGATCCAGCGGCCCACTGTCATGGCTTGGGTCAGGCGCTGTTTCGCCGGGGCCTTTGGGGCATTGGGTGCAAAGCTGGCGCTGGCCGACTGACCCCAATACCAGCAGAGCGATTGGCCCGGTTCTGGACCGGGCCAAGGCATATCAGAAAGTGGTTGCCAGCCGCGTGCCCTGATTGATGGCCCGTTTGGCGTCCAATTCGGCTGCAACATCCGCGCCGCCGATCACATGAGGGGTGATGCCACGTTCGATCAACGTATCCGCCAGGCTGCGGTCCGAGATCTGGCCCGAGCACAGAACAATCGTATCCACCGCAATTACTGTCGGGTTCTCGCGTGCTTCGCCGAAACTCACAT
Organism: Ruegeria faecimaris; assembly: GCF_900182615.1. Lineage (GTDB taxonomy): Bacteria > Pseudomonadota > Alphaproteobacteria > Rhodobacterales > Rhodobacteraceae > Ruegeria > Ruegeria faecimaris. The sequence goes on from NZ_FXTE01000018.1 coordinate 15,095, forward strand.
GCAGCCCGTCATCGTCGATCCGCTCATAATTCACGCCACCGACGAAATTGACGTTTTTCATCTTCAGCGTTGCGCGATGAATCCAGCCGGTGGTCTTGCCCAACCCTTTGCCATGGGCTTGCGCCTTGCGCTGCAGCAAAGTCACCTGGCGCGCGGGGGCGGCAGGTTGTGGCCCTTCAGGTGCCAGCCCCGAGCGATGCTCGGCCGGGTCGGTAACGCCCCATTCCTTCATCCAGGCAGGCAAGTCGGTGGTGATGCTGTGGCCTTCTTCCAGCAGGAATTCGGACACGTCAAAGCCAATCCCACCTGCTCCGATCACGGCCACTGATTTGCCAACCGGGGTCTTGTGGCGCAGGACGTCGATATAATCGACGACATTGTCTCGGTCCTGACCAGGGATTTTCGGATCACGCGGAACGACACCGGTGGCAATTACCACCTCGTCATAACCAGTCAGATCGTCGGCGCCCACTTCGCGCTCAAGCACTACCTTAATGCCCAAATCGGCAATCATGGTGCGGTACCATTCGACCAGACCCCAGAATTCTTCTTTGCCCGGAACCTGCTTGGCCATGTTCAACTGGCCGCCGATCTCACGGGCACGGTCAAAAATGGTCACGTCATGGCCACGCTGCGCGGCGGTCATTGCGGTGGACAGGCCTGCCGGGCCCGCCCCTACGATGGCGATTTTCTTCACGCTGTCGGCCTGTGTGATCACCAGTTCGGTTTCGTGACAAGCGCGCGGGTTTACCAGGCACGAGGTCAGTTTGCCCTGGAATGTGTGATCCAGACAGGCCTGGTTGCAAGCGATGCAGGGTGCAATCGTCGCCGCCTCAGCAGCGATGGCTTTGTTAACGAAATCCGCATCTGCCAGCATCGGGCGGGCCAGCGAGACCATGTCGGCGCACCCCGTGGCAAGAACTTCTTCGGCGACCTCCGGCGTGTTAATCCGGTTTGACGTAATGACCGGGATCGAGACCTTGCCCATCAGCTTTTTGGTCACCCAAGCAAAGGCCGCGCGCGGAACGCTGGTGGCAATGGTGGGAATCCGCGCCTCGTGCCAGCCGATGCCGGTGTTGATGATCGTGGCGCCGGCCTGTTCGATCCGCTGCGCCAGTTCCACAACCTCATCATGAGTAGATCCGTTGGGAACCAGGTCAATCATCGACAAGCGGTAGATGATGATGAATTCCGTGCCGACGGCCTCGCGCGTGCGGCGCACGACCTCGATCGGCAGGCGCATCCGGTTCTCGTAAGAGCCACCCCAACGGTCCTCGCGCTTGTTGGTGTGAGTCACCAGAAACTGGTTGAGGAAATACCCTTCGGACCCCATGATCTCGACCCCGTCATAGCCCGCTTTCTGGGCCAGGACCGCGGCGTTCACGATATCGCTGATCTGTTTCTCGATACCCTCTTCGTCCAGCTCGGTCGGCGGGAAAGGAGAGATCGGAGATTTCACTGGGCTGGGTGCGACACATTTCGGCCCGTAGGCATAGCGCCCCGCATGCAGGATCTGCATCGCGATCTTGCCACCGGCCTCATGCACCCGTTGGGTGACGATTGAGTGGTTTGCCACTTCTTTGTCGTTGGTCATCATTGATGCCCCCGGCAGTACCGAACCTTCAAGATTTGGTCCAATCCCTCCAGTCACCATCAGCGCCACGCCACCGCGCGCGCGGTCGGCATAGAACTCGGCCACCCGATTCCAATCGCCGGTCTCCTCAAGCCCGGTATGCATCGAGCCCATCAGCACGCGGTTCTTCAGCGTGGTAAAGCCCAGATCCAGCGGGGCCAGCATGTTTGGGTATGCAGTCATCCAGAACTCTCCCTTATAGAATTTGGCTGCCAGATTGACCTTCGCGTCATCTTTGTCACGCGAAACCTAACGTCATACCCTTTGCCTTGGGCCCGCTGCTTGTTACAGACGCTCCAAAGCATGTTTACGAGGCCGCGTATGACCCCCGAAGAGATTGCCAAACTGCCCTACCGCCCTTGCGTCGGGCTGATGTTGATGAATGCCGAGGGTAAGATATTCGTCGGCCAGCGCAACGACCGCCACAAGGACGCCTGGCAGATGCCTCAGGGTGGTGTGGACCAGGGTGAAGACCCGCGCGATGCAGCGCTGCGCGAGCTGTGGGAAGAAACCGGCGTCACGGCAGATCTGGTCGAGATCATCGCCGAGACCGAGGGGTGGTTGCCCTATGATCTGCCGCATGACATCGTGCCGAAGATCTGGAGAGGTCGGTATCGGGGTCAAGAGCAGAAATGGTATCTGATGCGGTTCTCTGGCCGCGACGATCAGATCGACATTCAGACTGAGCATCCCGAATTCACTCGCTGGAAATGGCAGAAACCGGGCCAGCTGGTTGCCGAAATCGTGCCGTTCAAACGCGACGTGTATGAACACGTGGTTGCAGCGTTTTCGGATCACCTGAACTGACATGATCCCACAGACCTATCCCAGTCCGGACCCATGCCACCGCCGCGCCGATCTGGTCGTGCATCTTATCGGTCTGGCGTTGATTTTGACCGCTGGCGGAGCGCTGATCCGCAAATCGTACCTGATGCTCGACAGCGGGCTTGTTCTTGCGGTTCTGGTTTATGTAGCCTGTGCGTTGGGTTCTAATCTGGCCTCGTGTTTTTATCACTTTTCCCGCTGGCACCAGCGTCGGCAGCTGCTGCGACGCATAGACCATGCCGCAATCTATTCCAGTATCTGCGGCACCTTCACACCTTTTTTCCTGCTGGCCGGTACCGGCTGGACCATGACTTTGCTCTGGTTGTGCTGGGGGCTGACTGTGGTGGCCATCTGGAACAAGATCGCCAACAAGACGGTCAAGTCCCGATGGTCAACAGCATCCTATCTGGGTCTGGGCGCGCTGGGGCTGTGCGCCATACCCGATCTGAAAGATGTCCCCGTTTCAGTCCTGTGGTGCATTCTGGCCGGGGCGGCAAGCTACGTGATCGGCACAGTCTTTTATGCCCGCAAGACACTGCCTTTCCGCTATGCGATTTGGCACACTTGGGTCAATCTTGGCGGCATATTCATGTTCGTAGGCGTCTGGATCGCCCTGTTCGTGCAGAGATAACCGTGAGGGGAGGGGCTCTGCCCCCTCCCACATACTATAGGCCAGTCCTGATCCGATTAAAGCAAGCCGCCCTGCTTGAGCAAATCGATCATATCCGCCTTGGGGCGCGGGCCGATATGGCTGATCACCTCACGGGCGCAGACATTGCCCATCTTGGCGCAGGTCTCATAGTCGCGCCCGGTGGCCATGCCAAACAGGAACCCGGCTGCGAATTGGTCGCCTGCGCCGGTGGCGTCGACGGGAACGATTTTTTCCACCGGAATGTCAAAGCGCTGACCTTCATTCAGCACAGTTACCCCGTCGCCTGACCGGGTGCAGACCACCAGAGGGCAGATATCGGCGGTTTTCGCCAGTGCATCCTCAAGATCGTTGGTTTCGAACAGGGATTTGATCTCGGCCTCGTTGCCGATCACAAAATCCAGTTCATTTTCGATCAGCAGCAGGAAATCGACCCGGTGCCGTTCAACACAGAACGGGTCAGAAATGGCGATCCCGGCCTTGCCGCCGCCCTTGTGGCAATCCCGTGCGGCCTGAAGGAACGCAGCTTTGCCTTTTTCCTTGTCGAACAAATAGCCTTCAAGGAACATGATCTGGCTGTTACCCGCGACCTCGGCTGACACATCCGCCGAGGAAAGCTCCGAGGAAATCCCCAGATAGGTGTTCATCGACCGTTCACCGTCGGGTGAGACAAAAATCATCGAGCGCGAGGTCGGAAGCTCTCCACCCGGTACGGGCGGGTTCACGAAATCCACACCGTCCTCGTGCATCGCCTCTGCGTAGAATCGTCCCAACGCATCATCATGTACGCGTCCGATAAAGGCTGCGCTCAGTCCCAGTGCGCCGGCACCGGCAATCGTGTTCGCAACGGATCCGCCCGGCGTTTGCACGCGGCCTTCCATAGCGGCGTAAAGAAGTTCACCTCGCTCCTGTTCTATCAGCTGCATGATGCCCTTCTCGATGCCCATCAGTTCCAGAAAACTGTCATCGGCCTGAGAGATCACGTCCACAACGGCGTTTCCAATACCGGTGAGCTGGTAGGTTTTCATAGGTTCTTGTCCTCGAATTGGCAGAGATCGCGGATGATACAGGTTCCGCACATAGGTTTGCGTGCTTTGCAGTGATACCGGCCATGCAAGATAAGCCAGTGATGTGCGTGCAGTTGGAAGTCGGTCGGGATGTTATCTTCGATTGCGCGTTCAACCGCATCCACATGTTTTCCCGGACAGATGCCTGTTCGGTTTCCGACACGGAAAATATGCGTATCCACGGCCTGCGCCGGATAGCGCCACCACATGTTCAACACCACATTGGCGGTCTTACGCCCGACGCCCGGCAGCGATTGCAACGCGGCGCGGGAATTGGGAACTTCGCCGTCATACTCTTCGACCAGAATACGGCTGAGCTTGATGACGTTCTTTGCCTTTTGGCGGAATAGACCGATGGTTTTGATATGCTCGATCAGGCCATCTTCGCCCAGGTCCAGCATCTTTTGCGGGGTGTCGGCGGTTTTGAAAAGGGCGCGCGTAGCCTTGTTGACGCCGACATCGGTGGCCTGTGCAGACAGCGCCACCGCTACGACCAGAGTATAGACATTCACATGCTCTAGCTCACCCTCAGGTTCCGGGTCAGTCTGCTGAAAGCGGGTAAAAATCTCTCGGATAGTGTGGTAATCAAGTTGCTTGGCCATGCGGCGACGTATGCACGTATTGCGGCGCAGGGCAAGCCGATGGCTCGGGTAACCACACAAGCAAGAATCTGCTTAGCGGATAGCTGTGGGTTTTGGATTACGTAGGGTAAGCCTGATTCGTGCTATTCTTGCCATGCGCAGCCTAATTTTATTTCAGCGCATTTTTCCCGCATTGGCGGATATTTTATTTAATTATTGAAAGGTTGATCCATGGCGAACCCAGATCTTGCCGCAAAACTGCAGTCCCGTTATCGGTCTGTTGAGCTGGCCCATCAAGGCGACGAAGACCTCGGCCCCCTGAAATTACTGCCCGGAGTTTGGAAGAACGGCGACAGCACGCGCGGACGTGGCTGGAACATGATCGCGCTTCCGTTTGCGACCGAGCCTGGCAGCCGTCTCAACTACCGTCTGCTGGTTAATCAATTCGAGGAAACGCTTCAATTCACGACCGTTGACAAAGCGGTTCCAAACCGCGGGATTGAGCGTCCGAACCCGGCCTCAGGAGACCCGACCATTAACACCGATCAGTTTGTGGTCACGCTGGATTATCAGCAGTCCATCGCGCAGCTCTCGGCTGAAGATCGCCCCGACAGCGGACTGGCGGGACCTGCCGATCTGGCCATCCATCACGAGCCCGGTCTGTTCCTGCATATGACCAATCTGACCACAAACAATCTGAACGTTGCACGTTTGGGAACGGTGCCACATGGCGACTCGTTGTTAGGTCTTGGAGAAGCGAGCGAGATCGATGGACCGCCAACGATTCCGGTGGTGGACGGGCTGCCCGAAGGGGCCACAAAGGACCTGAACAGCGGATATCTTTCGCCCTACAAACATTATCACGATAATCCGTTCAACGGCGTTGTGACCGCCCCGGGGTTCCCAGGCTTCGACCCTGTGCATCCGCATCTGTTGCTGGCAGCTGGAATACCGAACAATGTGAAAAAAACCACGATATTGCCGTTCAACACCGCGCTTGAGGATGCTGGGATCGTCAACATTCCGTTTGTTGTCAAACAAGCCAACGCGGCGGTGATGGATTCGATCTTTTGGATCATGGAACTGGACGAGCCGGGAATTGGCGGTGAACCCAAGCTGCTGATGATGTATCTGCAGAATGTCGGTCTGGATTTCTTCCCACGCTTTGACGGGAAGCCCGGTCTGATCCGCTGGCCGCATGTCAGCATCAACGTCATGGAAAAGGTTGCACCCCCGGAAGAGGCGGCACCCTATACCGTTATCCCGCAGGTCTGAGGGCAGATAGCGCAAGAATCGGGTCGCACTCTGGTCGGTAACAGGCCATCTTCTGTCTATCGAAGGAGTGCGACCATGAATGTCCAGACCCCAGAAAGCGGCTATCATTATAATGTCATGCGCCGGGCGATTGACCTGATTGATCAGGGTGGAGAGGCCCTGAGTCTTGAGGAACTGGCAAAGCAGATGGATATGAGCCCCGCGCATTTCCAGCGCCTGTTCTCACGTTGGACCGGGGTATCGCCCAAGCGGTATCAGCAATATCTGACGCTGGGCCATGCCAAGGCGTTGCTGCGCGAGCGGTTCACGACACTGGAAACCGCTCTGAATGTGGGCCTGTCCGGCAGCGGTCGCCTGCATGATCTGTTCCTGAAATGGGAATCCATGAGCCCCGGCGAATACGCCCGTAGGGGTGCCGGTTTGACCATCTATTGGGGATGGTTTGAATGTCCTTTTGGTCCTGCTTTGGTGATGGGCACCGACAAGGGCATCTGCGGAATGGCCTTTGGGGCCGAAAGCGGCGAAGAAAATGCCATGGCGGATATGTTGTCGCGTTGGCCCAATGCAAATTTCGTCGAGGACCCGATGCGCCTGCGGCCCTGGGCGCTCAGTGCATTTGGCGCGGTGAGCGACCGATTGGAACCAACGCCTCTGTATTTGATTGGCTCGCCCCTACAGATCAAAGTGTGGGAAGCGCTGATGCATATCCCTTCGGGGCAGGTCACAACCTATTCCGAGATCGCGCAACGGGTGGGATCACCGCAAGCTGTGCGCGCCGTCGGGACGGCCGTGGGTCGAAACCCGGTCAGTTGGCTGATCCCTTGCCACCGCGCGCTGCGAAAATCCGGGGGGCTGGGTGGGTATCATTGGGGCCTGCCGGTGAAACGCGCCATGCTGGCCTATGAGGCGGCACAAGCAGACGCTTGATTTCTGATCAGAAAAAGCCATACGGATCGTCGAACAAAGTGATAAACCTTTGCTGAGGTTGCAGGACACCAAAGCGATGATCCAGAAATTTGCCCTGTGGTCGATCCCGATTTCCATCGCGGTTCTGGCCTTGAAACTGTTGGCCTGGTGGTTGACGGGATCGGTCGCCTTGTTGTCCGATGCGATGGAATCCGTGGTCAATGTGGTCGCGGCCTTGCTGGCGTTCTTTGCGGTTTCGATCGGCGGCAAACCTCCTGACGATAATCACCCCTTTGGGCACAAGAAAGCCGAATACCTGTCTGCTGTTGTCGAAGGTGTGCTGATCGTGCTGGCGGCGCTTCTAATCCTGCGAGAGGCCGTTGCCGCGCTGTCATCGTCGCATCTGGACCAGGCCCCGCTGACCGGGGTGGCAATCAATGTGCTGGCAACCGCTTTGAACGGTGCCTGGGCCTATATGTTGCTGCGGGTCGGGCGGCAGTACGCCTCTCCGGCGCTTGAGGCCAGCGCAAAGCATATCTTTACCGATGTGTTCACCTCGGTGGGCGTTGTCATCGGATTGGTGTTGGCCCTTGCCACCGGCTGGCTGATCCTGGACCCGATCCTGGCCATTCTGGTCGCCCTGAACATTCTGTGGGAGGGATGGAAGGTCATTCGCAAGTCGATTGACGGTCTGATGGACGTGTCCCTTACTGATCCCGAACTGGATGAGGTGCGGAGCATCATCGATGCAAATCTGGGCCGGGCGCTGGAATATCACGACCTGCGGGGCCGTCGATCCGCCAGCATGATCTTTGTCGAGTTCCATCTGGTCGTTGACGGTGGCATGAGCGTGGCGACGGCCCATGATATCTGTGACGATATCGAAGACGCTTTGACCGATCAGTTCCCCGGATCGGTTTTTGTGATTCATCTCGAGCCGGATTCAGAGTCTAAAGGGCCCGGCGCAGATAGCGCACGGGCCCCGAAAACAGGTTAGACGGCAGGTGGGTTACTCGGCAGCCCAGCCGCCGACGGCCTTGACCTCAAGGAAATCCTCCAGCCCCCAGACGCCGCCTTCGCGCCCGTTGCCGGATTGTTTCATGCCGCCGAACGGGGAACCCGCGCTGCGGGATTTGCCATTCATCTCGACCATACCCGACCGCAAAGCGCGGGCCATGCGGTTGGCACGGACGTTATCCTGCGTCTGGACATAGTTGGTCAGCCCATAAGGTGTGTCATTGGCGATTTCGATGGCCTCTTCCTCGGTATCGAAGGGGATCATGGTCAGAACCGGTCCAAAGATCTCTTCGCGGGCGACGGTCATCTGGTTGTTGACGTCGGCAAAGACCGTGGGCCGCACGTAATAGCCCTTGTTCAGCCCTTCAGGCCTGCCAGTGCCACCAGCGACAAGGCGCGCGCCTTCGTCGATACCCTTTTGGATCAGGTCCTGAATCTTGCCCCATTGCAGCTCGTTCACAACCGGGCCGATATGGCGGCCTTCTTCCATCGCCGGGCCAACGGTGACACCTTTGGCAACCTCAGCTGCGGTTTCCACCGCCGCGTCATAGATGGGACGCTGAACCAGCATCCGGCTAGGGGCGTTACAGCTTTGACCGGTGTTGTTCATCATGTGCAGCACGCCACGTTTGACGGCCTTTTCATCCGCATCGGCAAAGACCACGTTTGCACCCTTGCCACCCAGTTCCAAATGCACCTTCTTCAGCGTATCGGCTGCGGCTTTGGAAATCGCCGTGCCCGCGCGGGTGGATCCCGTAAAGCTGACCATATCCACATCGGGGTGCGTGGACAGCTGAGACCCGACGCCAACCCCGTCACCGTTGACAAGGTTGAAGACACCGGGCGGGAATCCGGCCTCATCCATCAGCTCAGCAAAGATCATCGCGTTCAGCGGGCTTTGCTCCGAGGGTTTCAGAACCATTGTGCAGCCCGCAATCGCAGCCGCACCGACCTTCAGCGTGACCTGGTTCATTGGCCAATTCCACGGTGTGATCAGGGCGGCGACACCGACGGCCTCATAGATGATCTGGTCGTTGGGAGCGTGATCGCCCAGCGGCCGCTCGAAAGGAAACGCTTTGGCAGCGCGGATGAAATTTGCCAGGTGCCAACTTCCTGCTCCGACTTGCTGGCTACGCGCCATGTCGATCGGGGCGCCCATCTCCAACGACATTGCCTGGGCTAGATCCTCGGACCGTTCGGCATAAAGCGCGATCAGCTTTTCGACCATCGCGATGCGGGTTTCCGCCGGGGTTTCCATCCAGCCGGGCAACGCCGCCTTGGCCGCTGCAACAGCCGCGTCCGTATCGGCCTGATCGCCAAGCGAAATCACGGCACATGGTTCTTCGGTCGAGGGGTTGATGACCTGAAAATCATGCGTAACCGATGGGGCAACCCACTGACCGTTGATGTAAAAATTGCGTTTCTCGATCATGGTGCATCCTCCTGACCATGCGACGGGGATTCTTGGTTCGGCGCCACTGTGTCAGGCCTTCAGGAAACCGGCAAGCGCGATTTGATCAAATGGAATTTTGAGGTCTGGCCTAGGGCTAAAGTGACTTGCTGACTGTTTAACATCGGCGCAAAGTGATTAGGTTCTGGACAACCGACTCGGTTTTGTAATTAGCAAAGGAGATGCTTCATGGGTTTGCGCATCAACGACACCGTTCCCAATTTCACTGCAGAAACGGATCAGGGCACCATTCAGTTCCACGACTGGATTGGGGATAGCTGGGCCATTCTGTTCTCGCACCCCAAGGATTTCACTCCTGTCTGCACCACCGAGTTTTCGGCCGTCGCGCAGCTAAGCGATGAGTGGGCCGCGCGCAACACCAAGGTCCTGGGCGTTTCGGTTGACGGCGTCGAAGATCACAAGAAGTGGAAAAAGGATATCGAGGCCTATGGCAACGCGCATCCCGGTTTTCCAATCATTGCCGATGATGGTCTGGCCGTTTCAAAGGCCTTCGACATGCTGCCCGCCGAGGCCTATTTGCCGGACGGGCGTACCCCGGCCGACAGCGCGACCGTGCGGTCGGTCTTTATCATCGGGCCGGATAAGCAACTGAAGCTGTCGATGACCTATCCTATGACTGTGGGACGTAACTTTGCCGAGATTCTGCGTGCACTGGACGGGTTGCAGATGTCGTCGAAAGGCGTGGCTACGCCGGCGAACTGGGTGCCTGGCGAAGACGTAATCATTCCGCCTGCTGTCTCAAACGACGACGCCAAAGCAAAGTTTGGCGAGTTCGAGACCATCTTTCCCTATCTGCGCAAGACCAAGGCGCCGTCGTAAGACGGCCCAGGTCAGGGGGGCTGTCTGCCCCCCATCGCGCTTCGTGGCCCGATTCCCCCCGGAAGGTATTTTCAGCCAGATGAAGCAGGCGGGCGCTGCGGGTGCAGGTGCAGCTTGGCGCGGTAGGCTGCGCGCTTGAACTCTCGGGTTAATTTGTCTGACAGGGGCGGTTTTGTCTGAATGGTCGAGCCGCCGATTTCCTGTGCCACTTCCTGATTTCCGCTGCCTTGCAAGGCGTGAACCGGCTGGTCTGTCAGCCAGTGCATCTGCAAGAAGGTATCGACAGGGCGGTCGATTTGGTCGGTGGTCGCCAAAAGGCGTTCGGCGGCGTTTTTCCCCACCATCTGACATACGCATTGCAGGCCGATCACCTTGGGTAGGATCAGCCGCAGGCCATCTTGTTCTGCCAGGACCTGTGCCGGTACTTCGCGCTGTTTTACGGGGATGCGGATATAGTGATCGGGGGTGGCGATTGAGGCCAGCAACCCAAGCGCCTGTTCCATTCGCGCCCGATCTATGCGCAGGTCATCCTCGGTGATGATGGCCAGGTCGATATCGTCCTCGACCAGCTTGCGCCAGATGCGTCGATGGCTTTCGAACACGCCGATTTCTGCGGGTCGCAAGGGGAATGGGTAATGCGGGCGGTGCAGATTTCCGGAATGCAGTTCGACACCGGAAATCTGGTCAGGGTCGCGGCCATTTACGGCCTCAAACAGTTCAGCATTGGGCAGGGCCGCGCAGAGCTGATCAGCATTGGGACGGCGCGCGGTGCTCGAGGACATATGGATGACAAAGGATCGCATACCCCGTGCATAGAACACCGCGTCAGGCGGGGAAAGAGCAACCGTGGATCAAGCCTGGCTCTGGTCGGCGGGTTCTGACGACGAGGACGTGTTGACCAGGGGTTCGGACAAAAGCTCTTCGACAAAAAAGCTGAGCAGTTGGAGCCGCCCTGAGACACCCGCCTTGCGGTAAATCGCAGCGCTTTGTGCCTTGATAGTCCCTTCTTTCGTCTGTCTCAGCTCGGCGATTTCTGCGATCGACAAACCCTTGATGGACAATATTGCGACATCGCGTTCCGCATTGCTGAGCTGCCACTGCGTGAATTGATTTTCGATGACCTGCGAAAACGCGCCCTGCGCCACGCCCAGTTGACGCTGCATGTCCTGCACGCGCAAGCTCTGAGCCCGGATCAGGGTGATTGTCGCCACCAAACCACCGATCAGAGCAAGGGACAGGAACAATTCGAACTGGTGCAAATGCCGAAACCCGGCAGTTTCGCCACCAAACCAATCGAGCGCTGCATCGGTTAGGAAAAAGGTGGCGCAGACAGCCTGCACCACCAGAAGGAGCCAGAGTAAAGACGTCTGTGAAATCTTCATAGCGCTCCTTTAAGATTGTCTGGTCAGTCGTCGTCCTCTTCAAGCTCGATCGCGGTGACAACGCCATCGGTCTTGTTCAGGACCAGTTCAGTTTCCACGCCATCCTTGACGAGTTCAACCTCGATCTCGCCATCTTCGAATTCGATCTCTTCGATCTGGTATCCCTGCGCCTCGAGAGTGGTGCGGATATCGGTCTCGGTGGTGCCCAGCTTGTCCCCGACTGTCACGTTGGCAAAAGCCAGCACCGGGGCGGTCGCGATCAGTCCGGTCAGAGTCAGCATTTTGAAGGTCTCCATTTCGCATCTCCTAGATTTGTTGCGTCGATGTAGAAGACGTGGGTTCGCCTTGCCGGTGGTGCGATTGGATTTCGGTTGAATTGGGCGGAATTGGTCCAAGGTTTATGCTGACTGAACAAAAAAAGACCCCGGACAAAGCCGGGGTCTTTCGAGAAATCAGAGGGGCGAGCAGATTATTCTGCGCCTTCCTCTTTCTTTTCTTTCTTCTCAGGTGCGATCTCTTCGCCGGTTTCCTGATCGACGATTTTCATCGACAGGCGCACCTTGCCGCGGTCGTCAAAGCCCAGCAGCTTGACCTTCACTTCCTGGCCTTCCTTCAGAACATCCGACGGATGGTTCAGGCGACGGTTTTCGATCTGGGACACATGGACCAGACCGTCGCGCTTGCCAAAGAAGTTCACGAAAGCACCAAAGTCGACGATCTTGACCACTTTACCGGTGTAGATCTGGCCTTCTTCGGGTTCGGCAACGATCGAATGGATCATCTCGTATGCCTTCTTGATCGATTCACCATCGGGCGAGGCGATCTTGATCACGCCATCGTCGTTGATGTCGACCTTGGCACCCGAAACTTCGACGATTTCGCGGATGACCTTGCCGCCGGAACCGATCACTTCACGGATCTTGTCGGTCGGGATGTTCATGGTTTCGATGCGCGGTGCGTGGACCGAGAAATCATTGGTCTCGGACAGGGCTTTGCCCATCTCGCCCAGGATGTGCATCCGGCCGTCCTTGGCTTGCGCCAGGGCTTTCTCCATGATCTCGGGCGTGATGCCCGCAACCTTGATGTCCATCTGCAGAGAGGTGATGCCGTTTTCGGTACCCGCAACCTTGAAGTCCATGTCGCCCAGGTGGTCTTCGTCACCCAGAATGTCCGACAGGATCGCGTAATCGCCGTCATCTTCCAGGATCAGACCCATGGCAACACCGGCAACCGGTGCTTTCAGCGGAACGCCCGCATCCATCATCGACAGCGAACCGCCGCAAACAGACGCCATCGAGCTTGATCCGTTGGATTCGGTGATCTCGGACACGATGCGGATCGTGTAGGGGAAATCGGTTGCCGCAGGCAGAACCGCCTGCAACGCGCGCCATGCCAGTTTGCCGTGACCAATCTCACGACGTCCCGGAGGGCCCACGCGACCCGCTTCACCAACCGAATAAGGAGGGAAGTTGTAATGCAGCAGGAAGTTCGATTTGAAGTTGCCGTGCAGGGCGTCGATGAACTGCTCATCATCACCGGTGCCCAGCGTGGTTACAGCCAGCGCCTGTGTTTCACCACGGGTGAACAGGGCCGAGCCGTGTGTCCGCGGCAGCATCGAGGTTTCTGCAACGATCGAACGGATATCGGTGGTCGAACGACCGTCGATCCGCTTGCCGCCTTTGACGACGTCGCCGCGCAGGATGCCTGCTTCCAGCTTTTTCATCGCCGAGCCAAGGTTCGCGTCTTCCAGCTGTTCCTCGGTGAGGGCTTCCTTGATTGCGTCGCGGGCAGCGGAAACAGCGGCAGTGCGCTCTTGCTTGTCGGTGATCGCGAAGGCTGCGCGCATCTGCTCTTCACCTGCGGCCTTAACGGCAGCGGACAGCTCAGAATAATCGGGCGCCTGGAAATCAAACGGCTCTTTTGCCGCGTCTTCGGCCAGTGAAATGATCAGGTCGATCACCGGCTGAATCTGCTCGTGTGCGAATTTGACCGCACCCAGCATCTCGGTCTCGGACAGCTCGTAGGCTTCCGATTCAACCATCATCACGGCGTCTTTGGTGCCGGCAACAACCAGATCCAGACGCTGTTCAGGGTTCAGGCGCAGGTCCTGCATGTCGTCTACGGTCGGGTTCAGGATGTATTCGCCATCCTCGAAACCAACGCGGCAACCAGCAATCGGGCCTCTGAACGGTGCGCCGGAAATGGTCAGCGCGGCAGAGGCTGCGATCATCGCCACCATGTCAGGGTCGTTGACCAGATCGTGGCTCAGCACGGTGCACATCACCAGAACTTCGTTTTTGAAGCCGTCAACAAACAGCGGGCGGATCGGCCGGTCGATCAGACGCGCGGTCAGCGTCTCTTTTTCAGTCGGGCGCGCCTCGCGCTTGAAAAAGCCACCCGGAACTTTACCGGCGGCATAATATTTCTCTTGGTAGTGGACGGTCAGCGGGAAAAAGTCCTGACCGGGTTTTTGCTTCCGCGCAAAGGTCACGTTTGCCATCACGCTGGTCTCGCCCAGCGTGGCAATCACACTGCCGTCCGCCTGACGGGCAACCTTGCCGGTTTCCAGTGTCAGCGTCTCTTCGCCCCACTGAATTGATTTCTTTGTTACATCAAACATTTGCGTATCCTAGAAGGGAGCACTCCCGCCCCTGCGGGTCTCCCGTTTGCGTGGCGGCCCCATTGCCGCCGACCCCACTTTATCTTCCATTCGAGTGCCGGAGTCAGAGCACAACGTCTCAGATGGACCGCCCATACAGCAGTTTGGGGGCTTTGGAAAGGCAGGAGTTCCGAGGAAGAGTAAGGGTATAAAGGGCGCATGCCCGATCCATCGAGGATCGGGCATGCGCTGCGATCCTACAGGATCGCGTGGGCCAGGATCATGACGATACCACAGCCCAGCGCATAGCCGGTGTCGACCGCAATGGCGAAGCCGCTTTTTTGCGCCCATGTCCCGACCGAGGCTGTCTGCGCCGCCACCGCAAGGATCGCAAGCAGGGCGACGCCCAGGCTATTGGTGGTCTCGGTCACCGCGATTACCGCAGCCAGCAGGATCAGGAACACGATCTGTGTGGCCATCGCGCCCAGTGGCGGGGTTTCGGGCGGCGTCGGGTCGATGCGGGTGCCCTCGGCCCAGCGTTTCTGAAAGCCCATAGGGCCGTAGACCAGCCAGCCCAACAAAAAGGCAGCGACCACCCCTGCACCGAGGGCCAGCCAGTTGATCATAGTGCCGTCTCCAGCGCCGCAAGGATAGCGGACCAGCCGCCCTCGTGATTGTCCCGGTTTTCCTGCGAGGGAAAGCGGATGTGGTGCAGCCGCAGCTCGGTACCCTTTTCGGTGGGTGTGAAATCCAGTGTGACCGTGGAATCGTCTTGGCTGTAGGGCGAATTCCAGGTGAATTGCAGCCGGTTGGGGCGGTCGATGATCTTGTATTCGCCCTCATGCGGCAAATCGCCAGCCTCGGGCGCGCGCATGATGATTTTGAACCGGCCGCCGACCTTGGCGTCGGAATGCGCTTCGGGCACGGTCATGCCCGGTGCCGGCAGCATGAATTTTGCCAGCATCTCGGGGTTGAGCCAGGCATCAAACACCTTTTCGGGTGGATGTGGAATGGCGCGCGTTATTTCAAGTGACAGGTCCGTCATCTTCTGGGTCCTCCAAAGCAGTTTCCAAGGCGTCCAGCCGAAGCGCCCAAATCGAACGCAACCCGGCAAACCAAGAATCAACGGCTGATAAAGGAGCCATCTGAACCTCGATCAGATGTTCGCGCCATTCGGTCCGGCGCTGCACCAGCTCGGCGTTTTCCAGCACCTTGATGTGCTTGGAGACCGAGTTGAGGCTCATATCGAATTGCCGCGCAATGTCCGTCACCCGCAATGGTCCCTGCTGCGCAAGCATCGTCAGAATAGCGCGGCGGGTCGGGTCGGACGCGGCCTTCAATATTGCATTGAGGTCATATCGACTCTCTCGTTCAACCATTTGGATGAATTACAACCTTATTCTGCTTCAGTCAACCATTTGGGTGAATAACATGTTGAAACCCTGATTGACCAGTCGCCAAATGCACCCTGTTGGATAAGGGTTTGGCCCTGATCGGTACCGATGTGGCCGATTGCAGTCTGAATCAGGTAAACTTTGGGGAGGACTTGTGTGGCTAACGATGTTGGTGGAGCCACTGATTACGGGTGAGATCGGACCGTATTGACCCCGTCTCCAGCTTAAAGAAAAAGATCCATTCTATTATGATCGTGCAGAAAGCGGTTTTCATATATCCGGGATCAAAGCGGGTCTGGGCCTATTGCAACGAATCTTCTTTGCTACGCGGTTGGGGAGACCCCAATTCTTCTTCTTTCAGTATGCCGCGGAGGATTGCGGCAGTTTCCACCTCGGACATTCTTTTTACGATGCCATCTGTGCCAGAGACCATAGTTGACTTTTTTTCTGATTTAGGAGCCTGGGAAAGGTTTGCTGCAAAAACGCGGTTCAAAACTGATTTCAGAGGCATTGTTTAACTCCAGTAAAATAGTCGTCAGACACTGTCGCTGCGGGCCAGTCCGAACCACGAGGGTGGGAGGGCTCAAAGACCGATTGCCGTGAGTGTGTACCCGCAGCGACAGGCGGCATTTAGGAACCGACCGATCCTGTGCAAAGGGGGAAGATAATGGCCTTTCGCGTCATTTTTTGACTCTCTGATAAAAACCTCGACGTTGCTTACGTTTACGTCAACTTTCTAAACCAGCGCTGAGATTCTGCGACGCAACGTCACAATTTGACACCTGTTCATCACGGGCAAATTCAACGGTCCTGAAGGCAAAAAGCGGCCGTCTTTAGGGGCGATTCTATCGTGCAAGCAGGCGGAACCGTGGCTCCCAACAAAAACGGGCGCGCCCATTGTGGGCGCGCCTTGAAAGGGGAGGACTATGAAAAACCTAACGCTCGAAAAAAAATAAGCGCCTACTCACTACAGTTCCTAGACTGCAGCGATTTGAGCAGCTTGTCGATGAAGTGGATCACACGGCGCGAAAAAAGTTTCCATCGTCCGAGATGTTGTCGTGATCTGTCATCGAGAATGCAGCAAAAGGCTTTGCTTCAAGGTCGGAGAGAACCCCAAAACCAAATACGCCCGCCGAATGGCGAGCGTATCATGATCTATTAGCTTTTCAGCGCCTGTATCAAAAACAGCAGCGCGCGCTTAGCGGCGGATGCCCAGCTTTTTGATCAGGTCCTGGTACCGTGCTTCTTCTTTGCCCTTCAGATAGTCCAGCAGCTTACGGCGCTGGGCAACCATCTTCAGAAGACCACGGCGACCGTGGTTATCTTTCTTGTGGGTCTTGAAGTGCTCGGTCAGGGTGGTGATGCGCGAGGTCAGGATGGCAACCTGGACTTCTGGCGAACCGGTGTCGCCGTCCTTGGTTGCGAATTCTTTCATGACGCGATCTTTTTCAGCGGCAGTAATCGACATCGGGGTCTCCTTTGAAAAGGTTAGGGTTGATGGCACAGGCCGGGATGTCGTCCAGCGCAGGCCCATGGAGAAAACCGCATCGATTCCGACACGGATGCGCGCGTATAGGCGCATTTGCGGTCAATGGCAAAGGGATTCTGGAAATTCAGCCCAGCGCGCTGAGCTGCGCCAGATCGCCTGAGGATATCAGTTGGATGTCATCGGCGCTGACACCGTCTGCCCCGATCAGCTGCACCACGTTCTGCCCGTCGACAATTACATGGGTCAGGTTCTCGTCTTCGGTGTCTGTCTTGATCTGAATGTCCGGGTTTTCCTGACCTTCCCATGAGATCAGCAACTTGTCTTGACCGGGCTGAAAATCCATGACGGTGACGGCGTCATCATCCGCTTCGGGCGAAACAGCGATGTCATCATCGCCTTCGCCTCCGGTTACGATATCCCCGCTTTCAGCAATGATCGTATCATCCCCGGCGCCACCGTTCAGGAAATCCACCGCGTCGGGGTGCTCTCCATCCTGACCGTCCAGAATATCGTCGCCATCACCGCCAAACAGCACGTCCTTGCCTTCGCCACCGCTCAACCGGTCATCACCAAACCCGCCATGCAGTGCGTCATCGCCCTCACCGCCGGTCAGAATGTCGTCATCCTGCCCGCCATACAGCTCATCCTCGCCCATCCCGCCGTCCAGGTGATCTGCGCCGAAATGCCCGTAAAGTGCATCATCCCCCTCATCGCCCGAGATTTGATCGTCGCCCGCCTCTCCGTGAAGGACATCCTGGCCAGTGCCGCCAAAGATCGTATCAGCGCCTCCTCCCCCATGCAGGGTGTCATCGCCTTCGCCACCATAAATCGTGTCATCCCCTGCATATCCATTGATCTGATCGTCGCCGTCCTGGCCGGTCAGGATGTCCAGATCCTCGGTGCCCGCGATGATCATGTCGCCCTCGATTTCGGATATGATCGTCCCGGTCGAAATCTCGGGCGCTTCGGGTTCCTCGACATTCTCACCGACGTCAAGGAATTCGCCGGTTTCGACCGCAGGAGGCTGGTCGTCGACGACATCGTCCTCACCGGGATCTTCATCTATGTCAAAGACATCGCCGATGGCATAGGCCACCCCGCCGACAGCCGCCAGACTAAGCAATCCGATCAGAAACATGACAACCTCCTTGAACGCATTGCTTCGAGGGTGAAATGTCCCATGCGATCAGGGCTTTGGTCAAAGCCTAGCTGAGCTTGTGGTTAACCCTTTGTCACCAGGGTTCGGGGTTTTGCGTGTAAGCGATATAGAGCGGATGCTTGGGGTGGCCGTCCTTGGTAAGCCCAAGGTGGTACATCGGCTGACCGGTGCCGCGCAGCAGGGTTTCGACGGTGGTGCCTCGATCCAAATGCGCGCCATGGGTGCCCCAGGCAGCGATGACCTGATCGGCCCAGTCCACGCCATTCAGAATGGCCATGTCATTCTCTGGCCCCACCGGATCGGCAGCGGCCCGCATTTTGCGTGGATCAGTATCGCGCCATGCAAAGATATTGGTGACCTGAAATGCGCCGAACCCCAGCGCGCGCGCCCGGCGTTCGCAGCGTTCAACCGTGGGATCGTTCTGCACCTCGGTCGCGGTGGACGGGTTCAGCATCACAAACAGCGCCTTGCGCCCGGTCGGATCCCAGATGCGCGTCAGGCTATAGCGGTATCTCTCGCAATCTGAATAAACAGCGGTCGAGGGCGCGTCGCCCTTGGTATGTGTGCGCGTGATCATGGGTTTCGACTAGCACGCAGATTACGTGACGAACACCCGGCTGGGATGCAATTCGCCGGATTTATAGATGCCGACCGCCACCGCCTGACCATCCAGCGAGGCCCAGGCCTCATCCCCGTATTCCACATCGGACGCCAGAACCATACCAGGGTTGCCGTTACGCAGACGGGTCGCACCTTCGGGGGTGCATTTCAGTTCGGGCAGGTCCGATAGGCCAGTTTCCAGCGGGTGCAGGAAATCATCCAGCGCGGTGGTTTTGGCCATCTCGTCGATCTGTTCAATGCTCAGCCCGTCTTTGGTCTCGAATGGGCCGGACCAGATACGGCGCAGCTCGCGGACATGGCCGTAGCACCCCAGCGCGGCCCCCAGATCGCGGGCGATCGATCGGACATAACCACCCTTGCCGCAAGTCATTTCCAGCATGACGTGGTCGTCGTCGGGGCGGTCGACTAGAACCAGCTCTTCGACCCACAGAGGGCGCGCAGCCAGTTCCACATCCTCGCCATCGCGGGCCAGCTTATAGGCACGCTGCCCGTCGATCTTCACCGCCGAGAATTTCGGCGGGACTTGCATGATTTCACCGATAAAGGGGGCGAGGGCGTCTTTGATATCCTCATCCGAAGGGCGCGCATCGCTGCTTGCGATTACCTCGCCCTCGGCGTCATCGGTATTGGTGGCCTGACCCAGTCGCACGGTGAAGGTATAGGCCTTGAGTGCGTCGGTGATATAGGGAACGGTCTTGGTTGCCTCACCCAAAGCCACGGCCAGAACTCCGGTAGCCTCGGGGTCCAGCGTGCCCGCATGGCCCGCTTTTTTAGCGTCCATCGCCCAACGCACCTTGTTGACCACGGCGGTCGAGGTCATGCCTGCGGGCTTGTCCACCACCAGCCAACCGGAAATGTCGCGACCCTTGCGTTTGCGTCCCATTGTGCACCTTGTTCTATGCCGAGGCGCGCGAGTTAGCGGATCGGTCTGGCCCTGTCAATTTCAGGGCGTGTCTTCAACCACACCGACAATCGGCCCCAGCGAGAACCCGACATCGGATCGGCTGTTCGCTCGGTCATACATGCGAGAGATATTGCCGTCGAAGAACAGCGCATTCGGCGTTTCCAGCACATCGCGGAACAGGCTGCCGAATTGGTGGAAGGTTACGTAATCTTCGGAAATGGCAAACACCGCGCGGGTGCCATCATCGCTGGTGCCCACGCCATTGCGGACGTAAACCGACGTCGAATCAGGCAGGAACCTTGGGTGCAGCTCTCCGTCGATGACAAGCATCGGGCCGGATTGGCTGGCAAAGCGGCAATCCGGGGCTTGATCTATAAAGTCCAGCGTCTCGAACACGTCGGCGCGGCCCTCGCGGATGCAGAACACCCCGTTGGGCAGAAGGCCGAAGTTTCCGGGACCGGGGTTCGGGATCACACGCATCTGCTCCTGCCCGTCTTCGACATAATGGCCAACGGGAGAGCGGTCGTCGTGATACATGCCTGCGTTCATCGCAAAGGCCAGACGCTTGCCACCAGGTTCCAGCGCCTCATTCACCGCCGAGAAATGCCCCAACAGGTCGCCATTCTCGTCATTGAGGAACAAGCGCATGTCCTCATTCGCGGCATCCACCTCGCAGACAGTGTAGCGTTTGTCACTATGCGTGACCTTTTCGCATGTCACTGCCCCGGCTTGCGCCGCCCACAGGAAAGCGACCAAAGTGACAAATGCCCGGATCACTCGTCGAGATCGCGGCGCACCGCGTCCTGATCGAACATGCGGCGGGTGTCATCCAGACGGTCGAATGTGTCATCCAGCCGGAATCGCAGATCGGGGGAGAATTTCAGCCCGACCTTTTTACCAACCATGCGCCGCAGCTCGTGTTTGTTGCGGGCCAGCAGTTCGATCACATCCTCCTGCCCTTTGCCGCCTAGGGGCAGCACAAAGGCGGTGGCGATCTTCAGATCGGGCGAGGTGCGCACCTCACCCACAGTGATTGACATGCGATTCAGGTCGGGATCGTGGACATCTCCGCGCGCCAGAACCTCGGACAGGGTGCGGCGGATCAGTTCGCCGACACGCAGCTGTCGTTGGGACGGGCCGGGGCCATCGTGGAATTTGTTCTTAGCCATATCCCCGATCTAAGCGCAAAGCGGGGCTTTGCCAAGCGGGTGCGAACCGGGTAGGAGGCATTGAGCCAATCAATGCAAAGGGACCAGCGCAATGACCCATATTCCGGGGATCGTCATCACAGGGGCTTCGGGCCGTATGGGTCAGATGTTGATCAGGACCGTGACCGACAGTGATCAGGCCCGCCTGGTCGGCGTGGTCGAGCGCACGGGTCATGATTGGGTTGGGCAGGATGTGGGCGTGGCCATGGGTGGTGCAGCGCTGGGCGTCACGGTGACCGACGATCCGCTGGAGGCCTTTGCCCAGGCGCAGGCCGTGATTGATTTCACCGCACCCGAGGCGACGCTGGAATTCGCCGCGTTGGCGGCGCAGGCGCGCTGTGTGCATGTGATCGGCACTACCGGGATGAGTGACGAGCAGATTGCCGCTCTGGAGCCCGCGTCGCGCCACGCGGTGATCGTGCGGGCGGGCAACATGAGCCTCGGGGTCAATCTGCTGGTGCAACTGACCAAAAAGGTCGCCGCCGCACTGGATGAGGATTTCGACATCGAAGTGATCGAAGGCCATCACCACCATAAGGTCGACGCGCCCTCGGGCACCGCGCTGATGCTGGGCGAGGCCGCTGCCGAAGGGCGTGGTGTAGATCTGGCTGAGGTGTCCGATCGGGGCCGCGATGGTATGACCGGCGCGCGCAAGCGGGGCGATATCGGGTTCCATGCCATTAGGGGTGGTGACATCGTGGGCGAACACGACGTGCTATTCGCAGCACCGGGCGAACGCATCGTGCTGCGCCACCTGGCCACTGACCGCGCCATTTTCGCGCGCGGCGCCCTGAAAGCCGCACTTTGGGGGCAGGGTAAAGCGCCTGGCCAATATGACATGGTGGACGTTCTGGGGCTTTGACACCGCCCGGGAGCCGACAGACCGACTACAACTCTCGGACCTTATCTGCGCGCAAAGGGCAGGCGAGATAGACGCCGAATTCTTTGCCGATATCCGCACTGACCCGCGCGTGAACCTTGCCCTGCCGATCCAGAAAACGCTGATTGTCCTCGACCGGGAATATCCCCTCGTGCCAGATGCCAGGATGGATATACAGCCCGCGTGACCCATCACACCAAAAGGCCACCACCTTTTCCGGTGTCAGATTGTCGCCCGGCAATGCGGCAGGGATGATGTAAGGCTTGTTGTCGATCGGCCAGAACATCTGTCCGCCATCGGGGTGATAGTTCATGTGCCAAAGCAGAACCTGATCGCGCGGAGCAGTTTGCCGGTTGGCGTTGGCCTGTTGCGGATCAGTGGACCAGCCGAGGACATAGTGACCGTTGACCGCTTCGTTCTCGCCGTAAAGGACGTCCCCTTTCCACTCACCATGAAATGTGCCTTCGACCCAACCGGCTTCATCGCCGGTGCCTTCGTCGATGGGCCGCCAGCCTTGCTGTGGCCAACGGACGATTTCAATTTCGAATTCTTCGGGGTCGTCGACCAGACAGCCATAGCCCTTGACCGACTTGTCTGTAGCACGGATCAAGGGGACCTCGTGCCAAGGCAGGGATGGTTTGGTGTTGGCCTCAAAAATGTATTCTGGGGCGTTCATGTGAGCTCCTGATATTTTTCGACCATTCGCTGCACCATCGGCGCAAAATGGTTGAAATCGGGGGTTTCCATGTCTGCACGTTTACCTGCTTCGTCCAGATAACGCACCTGAATGATCTCTTTCAGGTTCGGGTTCTGCTCGAATTCGGCAACTTCTCTGGCACTCATCGGCCCGCCTTGCAGTTCCAGTGTATGAACCGAAGCCGTGGACAGGCGGTTGAAATATTCGGGCTTGGTAGCGCAAAGATACCGTTTGGCCGCCACGTGATAGCGGCAGCAATCGGTGATAACAGACGGAAAGAACTGTTCCAGCACCTCGGCGCCTGCATCTTCGTGATGGCGGTCTTCGGTGTCGTCGGGGTGGTACGTGCCGAATTCGGATGTGAAATGACCGATATCGTGCAGCAATGCCCCTACGATGATCTCTTCGGGCATGCCGTTCTGTTCGGCAATGGTCGCGCCCTGCAGCATGTGTTCTGCCATGGTGACGGGTTCGCCCAGATATTCCTCGCCTCCGCGGCGGTCAAAGATATCCCCGATGAAGGCCACGATATTGTCGGGGGTCAGGGTCGAGAAATCAGGTTTCATTCCGCGGCCTCCAGTGTCGCCAGTTCCATCGCCGCCAGCGTTGACAGTAAGCCGTCCTTGTCGGCATAGCAGCCTTGCAACCACCGCGACCCGGCGCCGGAATAGCCCAGACGCGCGTGCAGGACGCGGGTGTTGTCAACGATGAAGCTTTCGCCCGGCTCCAGCTTGAACGACACGCCCATGGCCGGATCGTCGATTATCTCACCCAACTGGCGATAGGCGGCGTAATAGGCCTCCATCAGATCGAAGGGGATGTCCACAAACGGAGCCGACGAGCGGTTGTTAAAGCGGATACCGATCAACTCGCCGTCGGGCGATAGCTCAATCATTGGGCGGCGCGACCGCAGGCAGACCCCGTCCGAGCCCTTGTATTCGAACCGCGCCGGGAAACCTGCCAACAGGGCAAATCCATCGGGGTCCTGATCGCGCAGTTTTTCCGCCGCCCGGAACCCGTCCACAACAATGGAATCGCCACCCTCGGCGCTGTTTTCCAGGCAGTACAGGATCTGCAATGTTGGTACCGGGTCGCGATAGGGGTTGTCCGTGTGCGCCTGAAGGCCAAGCCCTGTAAAGGCCAGGTTGGTCGGGTTCACTTCGGTTCGAACCTCGAAATAGGGGCCATAGTTGGTCTGACGGACGTATCCGAACAGATCAGCCACCTTCAACAGGGATTCCGGTTCGGTCGGGCCACTGGTCAGTTTGGCAAACCCGTATTCGGCGACCATTGCCAGCCAGCCACGCTTGGCTGCGGGTTTGGCGTGGACGTCGCTCCAGTCGGCGCTGGGCGCGTCGAGCCCTTGCTCCCAGGTGGTGATCCCGGGCGCGGTGCGGCCAAAGTTGCGGCTGTCCTCTTGGTCATAGCTATGCGCAGCCAGCCAATCGGCGGGGAAAGTGACAGTCTTGTTTTCGGGTTGAAATGTGACGGTGAGGTCGCCGTTGGCCACTGAGGCAGCGCTGACCATGGTATCGGCGGGGATATCGCCAATGGTGATCAGGCGCTGTCCGTTGCCCGGTGCCCGTGTGTCAGGATCAAGCGCGTTGTCGCGTAGCCAGATGGCGTGAAAGCGGGCACTTGGGCCTGTATCGAATTCCACGGTGACGATTGACGGAGTATGGGTGGCAGAGCGCAGCATGGGGTTTCTCCTGTTCGCGCGGGGCTTTGCTTGAGGATATACGCCCCCTATGGCATTACGACAATTAATCCTTGTTGCTGCTGAGGCCTGGAAAATCTTATGGATAAAAAGAAGATCGGCTTGCCCCCGCTGGACTGGTTGCGCGTATTCGAAGCGGCGGGGCGGTTGGGTGGATTCTCGGCAGCGGCGCGCGAGTTCGGTCTAACGCAGGCTGCCGTCAGTCAGCGCATCGGCAACCTTGAGGCCTGGTTGGGCCGCACGCTGTTTGTGCGCGAGGCGCGCGGTGTATCGCTGACCGTCGAGGGCGAAAGCTATCTGCCGCTGGTTCAGGACAGCTTGCAGGCGCTCGAGCGCAATACCGAAGACCTTTTCGGAAAATCCCCGCGCGAATTACGGGTGGCTGGCCTGTCGTCCCATATCAAAGCCCTCGTCATACCCGCTCTTGCACGTTTTCACGACCTGCGCCCCAAAGTTCGGGTGCTGACAGATTCTGTGGCGCGACGGTCTTCGCTGGATGAAGAGAGGACTTGGCTTCAAATCCGCTATGGGCGTGGGGCGTGGCCCGGGCGCGATGCCGAACTGATTGCGGCCGAAGTGCTGGTGCCGATGGCAGCGCCGGGTGTGGATTGGTCCGCGCCCTTGATTGATCTGCGCGGTGAAAGGCCCGGCTGGCGTGATTGGGCGAAAAACACCACTCAGACCGACCTGCCGCCCTCGAAAATGAGCTTCGATTCGATGGAACATGCGATTTCGGCGGCTCGGCAGGGTTTGGGCGTTGTGTTGGGATCCATGCCCTTGGCGCAATCGGACTTGCGAGCGGGGCGGTTGCGTCGAATGGATTTGCCCGAATTGAACGCTAAAGATGGCTATTGGCTGACCTGGCCCGAAGAGCGTGCGAAATCCAATAAGCAACGGGCGCTCATCGCGGATTTTCTGCAGGCCCTGCGCGGGGATTGATCAGAAATCTATCGCGATGCCTTTCTTTTCCCAATCGCCATAACGTGCAGGATCGGGGCCGTCGCGTCCGCCCAGCTCTTTGGGTCGCGCTTTTGCGTCGGCTTCGGCCTTGCGGCGGCGGTCCTCCGCCTCAGCCAGCGCGCGTTGTGCGGCAGGCGGCAGGTCTTTGGGCTCGTCACTCATGACATCGGGTTCCTTTCAGTGCATTGGCTTGATATACGCCCCCGTCCGCCCTTGGCAATGCGGACGAGGGTCACATCAAAGGCGATTCAATGTCCGATAACGCAACGGCCGCGCGACGCAGCGCAATCTACCTTCTGGATCAGATCTTGGGTGACGGGCGGCTGATGTCAGAATGCCTGGCTGCAGGTGCGTTGGAGCGATTGGCACCAGAAGACCGGGCGCGGGCACAGCGGCTGGCGTTGCAAACGCTGCGTGGGCTCGAACGCGCCGACCGTCTGTTGGACAATCACCTGAACCGCACTCCCGCCCTGACCGTGCATAATGCCCTGCGTCTGGGAGCGGTTGAGCTGTGCCATGGCGAGGCAGCGCATGGCGTCGTAAATTCCATGGTTGAGATTGTCGGTCGCTCGCGCAAGCATGGGCGGCTCAAGGGGTTGGTGAACGCGGTTCTGCGCAAGGTGGCGGCGGAAGGGCCAGAGGCTTGGCCGAAAATGCGCGTGCCGCGCCTGCCCGAGTGGCTGCGCGATCCGTTGATCATGGCCTGGGGTGCCGAGGCCGTGACCGGCATGGAACTGGCGCATTTCGAGGGCGCGCCGCTGGATTTTTCGGTCAAGCCCGGGGCAACCGCGCCGGGTGAGATGCTTCCGACCGGTTCGATGCGGGTTCGGGATGCGGGGCAGGTGTCCGCTCTGCCGGGATATGATCGCGGTGACTGGTGGGTTCAGGATGCCGCCGCCGCACTGCCTGTCCGAGTTCTGGCGCCTAAGGCCGGAGAGAAAATTCTGGACCTTTGCGCTGCGCCCGGTGGCAAGTCGTTGCAACTGGCGGCTGCGGGGGCCGATGTGACTGCGCTGGATATCTCGGAATCGCGTCTGGAACGAGTGCGCGAGAACCTGACGCGGACGGGCCTGATGGCTACGGTCATCGCGGCTGACGCGCTGGAACACCAGGGTCAGTATGACGCCATCCTGCTGGATGCGCCCTGTTCCGCCACCGGCACGATCCGCCGCCATCCTGATCTGCCCTTTGCCAAGGACGGGTCGGAATTCGGCGCGCTGATCGAGCTGCAAACGCAGATGCTTGCCCATGCCTGGACCCTTCTGAAACCGGGCGGGCGGTTGGTGTACTGCACCTGCTCGTTACTGCCCGATGAGGGCGAGGTTCAGGTTGAAGAGGCGCTACAGATGTATCCTGATATGCAAGCGGACCGGGTCGCTTTGCAGGTCGCGGGGGTCGAAGCCGGCTGGATCACCGAAGAGGGCGGTTTGCGTCTGCGGCCTGACTATTGGCCGGGGACAGGCGGCATGGACGGCTTCTATATCGCCTGCCTGACGAAATCGACCTGAAGGCACGCTTTTCGATGACTTGACGATTGCTCCGGTCTATCGTTGGGTCTCAGGCGCCAGCAGAGCGCAAGGGGCAGAGTAACGAGCGTCATGTCAAATTCGGACACCATGGCAAACCGATGGTCGCGATATCAGAACCGGCTTTATGCGCGGCTCAGTCAGCGGCGCAAGGCCGTTACCGGATTTGTGGGCGATCCGGAACCACGCACGGTTGGATCATTTGCGCGCGGGCGTCAGTTGGTGGCTGGGAACCTGCTGTTCTCGGGCTATCTGGTAGAGGCGCAGGATACAGGCTTATGGGATGTCACTGCGCCCAGCACCGGATTCGACGATGAACGCCACGGTTTTGCCTGGCTGGATGATCTGGCGGCTGTTGGCGACATCCGGGCGCGCGAAAAGGCGCAACGCTGGGTCTGGGGCTGGATCGAAGCACATGGGCGCGGGCACGGGCCCGGTTGGGCACCTGATCTGACAGGTCGGCGAGTGATGCGGTGGATCAATCACGCGATCTTTTTGCTGCGCGGTGTGGATGAGCAACAAAGCAAGGTCTTTTTCAGTTCGCTATCTCAGCAGGCCTGGTTCCTGTCGAAACGCTGGCATGCTGCGACGCCTGGCCTGCCCCGGTTCGAGGCGCTAGCCGGTCTGGTGCAGGCTGGTTTGGCTTTGGAAGGGCTTGAGCAGATGGCAGAGCCCGCCCTGCGCGCTCTGGCGCGGGAATGTGACAGTCAGATAGATCAAAAAGGTGGTATCTCCACGCGCAACCCCGAGGAGCTGCTGGAAGTCTTCACGCTGCTCGCCTGGACATCGGCAGCACTTAGCGATTTGGGGCGGGGTACACCTGGGGCGCAGGCGAATGCGATTAAACGGATGGCCCCGACCATGCGTAATCTGCGTCATTCGGATGGTGCACTGGCCCGTTTCCACGGGGGCGGGCGCGGGGTCGAGGGTCGTCTGGATCAGGCTCTGGCGCAAAGCGGCGTCAGACCGCAGAGCGAGAACGGCCTGTCCATGGGATTTGCCCGTCTCTATGCGGCACGGACCAGTGTGATAATTGACGCCAGTTCGCCGCCCAAAGGGGATGCGTCATATAACGCACATGCGTCGACCTTGGCGTTCGAGCTGACCTCGGGCCGCCGACCTCTGATTGTGAATTGTGGGTCTGGGGAAACCTTTGGGTTGGAATGGCGTCGGGCCGGGCGCGCCACGCCGTCGCATTCGACACTTTGTCTTGACGGCTTTTCAAGTGCGCGTCTGACCTCAGCTGTTCCTGGTACGGAACGTGAAGGGCTGGTGGACGCGCCAAAGGATGTTCCGGTCGAGTTCGAAGACGCGTTCGAGGGAACCCGGTTTATGGCCGGGCATGATGGCTATACCAAAGTGTTCGGCCTGACCCATGCCCGAACGTTCGAGCTGCGCTTTGACGGGCGGGAGCTGACCGGCGAAGATATTCTGCTTACCACAAGTGACAGGGCCAAGCGGCAATTTGACAAGGCGCTGGATGCGTCGAGCCTGACTGGTATCGGCTTTGACATACGGTTCCATCTGCATCCGGACGTGGATGCGGCGATAGATTTGGGCGGTGCGGCGGTGTCCATGGCGCTCAAAAGCGGTGAGATTTGGGTGTTCCGCCATGATGGTGTGGGGAAATTGTCAATCGAGCCAAGTGTTTATCTTGAAAAGGGCCGTTTGAAGCCACGCGCGACAAAACAGATCGTTCTATCTGGCCGCGCAATGGAGTATGCGACGCGCATCCGGTGGACGTTGAGCAAGGCGCAGGATACAGCCTTTGCCGTGCGCGACTTGCACCGGGACGAGCCCGAGTTTGACTGACGCCAAAAGGACCTTTGGACCCATGACCGATCTTCACCCCGTGCGCCGCGCGTTGCTTTCCGTATCCGACAAGACCGGGCTGATCGAGCTGGGTAAGGCGCTAGCCGACCGCGGGGTCGAGCTGTTGTCGACCGGCGGCACAGCAAAAGCGTTGCGCGATGCGGGGTTGGAGGTGAAGGATGTCAGCGAGATCACCGGTTTCCCCGAGATGATGAATGGCCGGGTCAAGACGCTGCACCCTATGGTGCATGGCGGCTTGCTGGCCTTGCGTGACAATGACACCCATGTCGCCGCGATGAACGAACACGGCATCGACGCGATCGACTTGCTGGTGGTGAACCTCTATCCGTTCGAGGCGACCGTGGCTAAAGGCGCTGGCTATGACGAATGTATCGAGAATATCGACATCGGCGGCCCAGCGATGATCCGCGCCGCCTCCAAGAACCACGCTTTTGTCAATGTCGTGGTCGATGTCGAGGATTACTCGTCGCTGTTGGATCAGCTGGACGAGAATTACGGCAAGACCGCATATGGTTTCCGTCAGTGGTTGGCCCAAAAGGCCTATGCCCGCACCGCTGCTTACGATACCGCCGTGTCGAACTGGATGGCCGATGCGCTGCAGCTTGAGGCCCCCAAACGCCGCGCTTTTGCTGGCGAGTTGAAACAGACACTGCGCTATGGCGAGAACAGCCATCAGACCGCTGCATTTTATACCGACGGTACCAACCGACCCGGTGTGGCGACCGCCCTTCAGCATCAGGGCAAGGAACTGAGCTATAACAACATTAACGACACCGATGCGGCGTTTGAGCTGGTGGCGGAATTCGATCCCGTCAAGAGTGCGGCCTGTGCCATCATCAAACATGCCAACCCGTGTGGCGTTGCGACAGGAGGCACGCTGCTGGACGCCTATAAGGCCGCGTTCGACTGTGATCGTACCTCGGCCTTTGGCGGGATCGTGGCCCTGAATCAGCCGCTGGACGCTGAAACTGCGCAGGAAATCACAGGGATTTTCACCGAGGTTGTGATCGCGCCTGGCGCCTCGGATGAGGCCAAGGCGATCTTTGCCGCCAAGAAAAACCTGCGCCTTCTGACGACCGAAGGCCTGCCGGATGTGACCGCCGGTGGCAAAACCGTGCGTCAGGTCGCGGGCGGTCTGTTGGTACAAGACAAGGATAACGGTTTCGTCGGCATGGATGACCTGACGGTTGTCACCAAGAAGGCCCCGACGGATGAACAGATGCGCGACCTTCTGTTTGCCTGGAAGGTGGCAAAGCACGTGAAATCCAACGCCATCGTCTATGTTAAGGACGGCGCGACCGTGGGTGTCGGCGCTGGCCAGATGAGCCGCGTGGATTCGGCCCTGATCGCGGCCAAAAAGGCCGAGCGCATGGCCGATGTTCTGGGCCTGCCACAGCCGCTGACCATCGGTTCAGCGGTGGCTTCGGACGCGTTCTTCCCCTTTCCCGACGGTTTGATGGAGGCCGCAGAGGCCGGGGCCACCTGCGTGATTCAGCCTGGCGGCTCGATGCGAGATGACGACGTGATCGCCGCCGCAGATGAGGCCGGTCTGGCCATGGTCTTTACCAGCATGCGGCATTTCCGTCACTGATGCGTGCCCGATTGCTCCTCTGGGCGGCGCTGACCGCGTTTCTGATCGACCAGATCAGCAAGTACCTGGTCGTTCATGTGATGCGCGTGGCCGAAGGGCCGATCAGCGTTCTACCGCCCTTTCTGGTGTTCAGAT
Organism: Ruegeria faecimaris; assembly: GCF_900182615.1. GTDB lineage: Bacteria > Pseudomonadota > Alphaproteobacteria > Rhodobacterales > Rhodobacteraceae > Ruegeria > Ruegeria faecimaris. Next base: position 45,433 of record NZ_FXTE01000018.1, read on the forward strand.
ATGGCGAGAATCGCGGCATCAATTTCGGCCTGTTTCAGGGCAATGGCGACGCCGCGCGCTGGGCTCTGATCGGAGTTTCACTGGTGATTTCAGTGGGCGTTCTGATTTGGTTGATGCGTTCGGCCCCCTCAAAGCTCTTGTTGGTCTGTGGCGGCCTGCTGATCGGCGGTGCGCTTGGCAATGTGGTGGACCGCGTGTTGTACGGATATGTGCTGGATTTTCTGAACATGTCCTGCTGTGGTTTCGACAACCCCTATGTGTTCAATATGGCCGATGTATTCATATTCGCAGGTGCCTTCGGGTTGGTGCTGTTTGATAGGAAAAAGCCCTCGTGACGCGGGTTTGGAAATACGATAAAAGCGCCTGAAACAGGCTGGAGACTTTCATGCGGTTGCCGCGTTCCATATTTGTTGTGACTATGAGTCTTGCGGTTGCGGGATGTTCCGATATCGGTCTGCGCCACCTCGAGCCGCCTGGCCCGGGCCCGGACGAGTTTGCGATTCTGCCGGTCAAACCTCTGACCCAGCCCGAGAATTACAACGCGCTGCCCGCACCGACACCGGGTGGCACCAACCTGACCGATGCCAATCCCACAGGGGATGCTATTGCCGCGCTGGGCGGGAATCCGGCTGCTGCGAATCCAAATACCGCTGTGCCTGCCTCTGATGGCGCGCTTGTCACGGCCTCCAGCCGATATGGCGTTCCTTCAAATACACGGCAGGTCGTCAACCAAGAAGATGCGGATTTCCGCAAGCGTCAGGGGCGTTGGACCCGTCTGCGGCTGTTCAACGTAGACCGATATTCGCAGGTTTACCGTCGCTGGGCTATCGATCCGAACAAGCAAACCCAGGCTGCGCGGAACGCTGGGATCGAAACGCCATCAGCGCCGCCGGTCAATGAATAATTCTTAACTTTCCGTCATCGGGGTTGAACCCGCGCGGCACCACCGTAGTTTGAACACCAGAAACGAAACGGAGGATGCCCCATGGTTCGGGCTCTGGCACTGTCGGCTGCTCTGATCGCCGCCACCCCGGTTTTTGCCGAAGATGGGCACGAGGCGGTCACCACCTTTACTCTGGATAACGGTATGGACGTTGTCGTGATCGAGGATCACCGCGCCCCAGTCGTGCAGCACATGGTCTGGTATCGCGCCGGATCGGCGGATGAGCCGGTTGGTTCGTCCGGTGTGGCGCATTTTCTGGAACACCTGTTGTTCAAGGCCACCGACACGCTGGAGGCGGGCGAGTTTTCTGCCACCGTCGCGGCCAATGGCGGCAATGACAACGCGTTCACCTCGTATGATTACACCGCCTATTTTCAGCGTGTTGCTGCCGACCGGCTTGAGCTGATGATGCGGATGGAGTCAGACAGGATGCGCAATATCCGCCTGTCCGATGATGACATCGCCACCGAGCGCGACGTGATCCTGGAAGAACGTAACCAGCGTACCGAAAACAACCCGCGCGCCCTGTTCGGTGAACAGGTCAGCGCGGCGCAATACCTCAACCACCGCTATGGTGTCCCCGTTATCGGTTGGAAACATGAGATGGAAACGCTGGACCTGGACGATGCACTGTCCTTCTATCAGATCCACTATTCGCCAAATAACGCCATCCTGGTGGTGACCGGCGATGTTGAGCCAGACGAGGTCAAATCCCTGGCCGAGCAATATTACGGGGTAATCCCGGCAAACCCGGACCTGCCCGAACGGGTGCGATCACAGGAGCCGCCACAAACCGCTGAACGCCGTCTGACCTTTAAGGATGCGCGCGTATCGCAGCCCTATGTTCAGCGCAGCTATCTTGCACCCGAACGGGACGCAGGTGCGCAGGAAAAAGCCGCCGCCCTGTTCCTTCTGGCTGAATTACTGGGGGGCAGCACGACGTCGTACCTGAATGAAAAACTGCAGTTCGAGCAGCAGAAGGTCGTCTATACCGGTGCGTTCTACCGAGGCGTGTCGCTTGACGATACCACATTTGATCTGCTGGTAGTTCCGGCCGAAGGCGTGTCGCTGCAAGAGGCCGAGGATGCGATGGATCAGGCCGTGACCGATTTCATCGCCGAAGGTGTGAACGAAGAGGATCTGGATCGGATCAAAATGCAGCTGCGCGCCGCGCAGACCTATGCGCGTGACAATGTGGACGGGATCGGCAATCGCTATGGCCGTGCCCTGACCAGCGGGCTGACGGTCGAAGATGTACAGGCTTGGCCTGATGTCCTGCAGGCGGTGACCGGTGATCAGATCATCGCCGCCGCGCGCGAAGTGCTGCAGCCTGAAACCTCGGTCACGGGCTGGCTGATGCGAGACGATGAGGTAACGCAATGAAGCGGATATTTGTAACTCTGATAGCTTTGGTCATCGCAGTTCCTGCATGGGCCGAGATCGAGATTGAAGAGGTCACCTCGCCGGGTGGCATCACCGCATGGCTGGTCGAGGATCACTCGATCCCCTTCACCGCCCTGGAGCTGCGGTTCCGCGGTGGCACGTCGCTGGACGACCCGACAAAGCGCGGCGCGGTGTATCTGATGAGCGGCCTGATAGAAGAAGGCGCTGGCGAAATGGATGCCCGCACCTATGCGCGCGAGCTGGAATCTCTGGCCGCGTCGTTCGGGTATAGCGCCTCGGACGATTCAGTGTCGATCTCGGCACAGTTTCTGACCGAAAACAGGGATGAGGTGATTGACCTGCTGCGGACCACGATTCACGAACCGCGTTTCGATCAGGATGCCGTAGACCGTGTTCGCGCTCAGGTTCTGTCGGGTCTGCGGTCAGATCAGACCAGCCCCAGTGACATTGCCGGGCGCAGCTTCGCGGAAATGGCCTATGGCGATCACCCCTACGGTTCCGAAGGCAAGGGCACGATCGAAAGTGTCAGCGCCTTGACCCGCGATGATGTGGTCACGGCATATGAGAACGTGTTTACCAAGGATCGTCTGTATGTAGGCGCGGTCGGCGATATCACCCCAGAGGAACTGGGCGCGGTGCTGGACGAGCTCTTGCTTGATCTGCCGGATACCGGCAAACCGATCCCTAAGCGGGCCGATGTGACGATCACTGGCGGAGTGAGCGTGATCGAGTTCGATACGCCGCAATCGGTGGCTCTGTTCGGCCATGCCGGGATCGACCGCGACGACCCGGATTTCTTTTCCGCCTATCTGTTGAACCACATTCTTGGCGGCGGAGGTTTCGAAAGCCGCCTGATGCAGGAAGTGCGCGAAAAACGCGGTCTGACCTATGGCGTGGCGACCTATCTGGTGCCAAAGGATCTGGCCTCTGTGTATCTTGGGTCGGTGTCCTCGGCCAATGACCGTATCGCCGAAGCCGTTGATGTGATCCGCAGCGAATGGGCGCGCGCCGCATCCGAAGGGGTCACTCAGAAAGAGTTGGACGACGCCAAGACCTATCTGACCGGTGCCTATCCGCTGCGCTTTGATGGCAACAGCCAGATCGCCGGGATCATGGTGGGTATGCAGATGGAGGATTTGCCTATCGACTATATCGCCACTCGCAATGACAAGGTGAATGCAGTGACGCTTGAGGATGTGAACCGGGTGGCGTCCGAACTGCTGGACCCAGATGGTTTACACTTTACCATCGTTGGCAAACCCGAAGGTCTGGACGGCTGACCCTTAGGCCGCTGCAGGTCTTCTCTGGGCCTGCAGCGTGTGCTTGTTGCTGTTCAACAGCTTTTGCCGTGTATGTCGGAAATGCGCTGCTTTCAATGCATCGTCGATATGGCGGCTCCGCCGCAGCAAGCGCATCAGGCTGATATTGTCGAAGACCAGGCATTTGGTGGGTTCGGTGGCTATTACCGTGGCTGTGGCAGGCAGCCCAAGGCCAAAGGTCAGCTCTCCCAAAATCTCATCTTCGCCACATTGGTTGATGACCCGGCCGTTTTTCAGGATCGTGGTCCGCCCCTTTAAGACAAAGCCCAAAAAGTCGGTTGTCTTGCCTTCTTCGATCAGGATGTCACCGTTTTCATAGGTCTTGACGGCGGCGGTGTTCAACAGTTTCCGGGCTTGGTGGGGTTTCAGCGATTCAAGGTGCAGGGCGATGAACTGACGTTCGTCATCTGAAAACCGAAGCAAATGCCGGGACAGAAACCCGCGCAGCAGGCCCAGGATCGAGATCGAGATATATGCCAGCTGAATGATCGAGCCCGCGAGGTTGAATTCTTCCGACATGCTGAACAGAACACATCCGGCTGCGGCGATCACAAGCAGGGGGTAGAGGCTGCCGTTGCCCCGGATGATCCCCATCTGCAGCAGAAAATAGCCGGTGATGTAGAGGCCCGCGCCAAAGACGCCGATCATCGTGGCGACCTGTACCAGTTCAGGAAACTCGTATGGAAAACTCAGCATGGACCGATCCAACCTTGTTAAGACTGGGTCCAAGCTGAGGGATAGTGGCGGCGCTGTATATGAACAATGTCACATGTTAATCATCGTTATGTTCATTCAATGATCACTCTATGCAGCAGCGCGCCATCTGTACCCGAACAAACTGTTTGCACCCCTGGGTTCTCCAGGGCTGGGTCTCTACTCGCCGTAGGGCACCCAGATGTTTTTAACCTCGGTCGCAGCCTGCAAGAAACGGCGAGTCTGATCCTCGTGCCATTCGGTTGCCATGGCGTTATTCACCCAACTCCGTTTCAGGTTCCCGGCCGAAGCCCGCTCGATCTCGGCCGACAGATCGGTAGACGAGAATGACCAAACTGCATCCACATTCAGATGCGAAGCCAGCGGCTTCGCCAGTTCCGTGTGGCTGCCAGTCAGGATGTTGACCACGCCAGCGGGCACGTCCGAGGTTTCGAGGATTTGGTAGAAATCCGTCGCCGCCAGCGGGTAAGGCTCGCTTGCCGCAAGAACCACCCGGTTGCCCATCGCAATCGCAGGCGCCATGGCCGAGACCAGACCCAGCAGCGGCGCCTCGTCAGCACAGAGCGCGCCGATCACGCCGACAGGTTCTTTCATGGCAATGGCCACGCCCCGGATCGGAACGCCGTGCACCTGGCCGTCATACTTGTCGGCCCAGGCAGCGGCGGTGAACAGGCGCTGAATCGAGGCTTCGACCTCTTTCGCGCCGTCTTTCCTGCCGGTCATGGCATCAAGGCGCGCAGCGAATTCACCCGCGCGGGCCGAGAGGTTTTCGCCGATGTAATACAAGATCTGTGCCCGTAGATGGCCGGTGGTCTTTGACCAACCCTTGGCCCCCGCTGCGGCCTCGACCGCGTTGCGGACGTCTTTGCGGTTGGCCAGACCCACATGGCCCAGCAGGCCAGGCTTGCCCCAGACGGGTTTCGAATATCCGCTGTCAGGACGGGCCTGTTTGCCGCCGACATACATTTTGGCAGTACGGTCAATCGGATCGACCGGGGCACCTTCGCCCATCGCGGCCTCGGCCTTGGCCAATGGTTTGCCTTTGCCTTTGGGCTTGGTGTAGGCGGTCAGACCTTCCCAGCCACCTTCGCGGCCAAAGCCGCTTTCGCGCACACCGCCGAACCCGGCTGCGGCATCGAACAGATTGGTGGCATTCACCCAGACAACGCCCGCGACCAGCTTCGGTGCGATATCCAGTGCAAGGTTCACGTTCTCGGTCCATACCGTCGCTGCCAGCCCGTAACGGGTGTTGTTGGCCAGCTCAACCGCCTCTTCCGGTGTACGGAAGGTCGAGGACACCAGCACCGGACCGAAAATTTCCTCCTGCATCAGTTGATCGGAGGTTTCGAGGCCCGAGATCAGCGTTGGCGGGTAGAAACAGCCATTTTCGGGCAGCGCGCCGGCCGCCTGATAAACGTGACCCGCGGTGTTGCTGTCGACCATGCTCTTGATGGTCTGCAACTGGACCGGGTCGACCACAGCACCCACGTCGATGCATTTGTCCAACGGATCACCGATGCGCAGAGTGTCCATTCGGGCGCGCAGTTTCTCGTGGAACCGATCGGCGATGCCTTCCTGAACCAACAGACGCGAACCCGCGCAACAAACCTGACCCTGATTGAACCAGATCGCGTCGACCAGCCCTTCGATGGCGGAATCGATATCGGCGTCGTCAAAGACGATATAGGCGGACTTGCCGCCCAGCTCCAAAGTCAGCGCCTTACCCGAACCGGCGGTCGCCTCACGGATGCGCCGCCCCACTGCGGTTGAGCCGGTAAAGGCGATCTTGTCCACGTCCGAGGCTACGATCATCTCACCCACCGCGCCATCGCCCGTGACGATGTTGACCACACCCTTGGGCAGCCCGGCCTGTGAGCAGATATCGGCAAACAGCAGCGCGGTCAGAGAGGTATATTCGGCAGGTTTCAGAACGACCGTGTTACCCATGGCCAGCGCCGGAGCAATCTTCCAAGCCAGCATCAGCAGCGGGAAGTTCCAAGGAACGATTTGTCCACACACTCCCAGCGCTTCGGCGTTGGGTAGTTCGCTTTCCATCAACTGCGCCATGCCGGCGTGGTAGTAAAAGTGGCGCTGTACCAGAGGGATGTCGATGTCGCGCGATTCACGGATCGGCTTGCCGTTATCCAAGCTTTCCAGCACTGCAAACAGGCGCGAGTGCTTTTGCAGCAGGCGCGCGATGGCATAGAGGTAGCGCGCACGACCCGCACCGCCCATCTTCTCCCATTTTGGCTGCGCCTTGCGGGCGGCGGATACGGCGGCGTCGACATCGGCTTGCTTGGCCTGGGTCAGCTTGGCCAAAACCTCTCCGGTCGCCGGGTTGCGGCTGTCGAACCCCTTGCCCGGTTTGGTGAAGGTCCCGTCGATGTAGTGACCAAATTTGTCACCCTGATCGACCAGCCAGGCCAGCGCTTCGGCTGAGCTTTCGGGGGCAGGGCCGTAATCCATGGTCTCGAAAATCTCTTTGACTGTCATTGTTTTCGTCCTCAGCCCATCGAGTGCCTGTAACCGGCGGAATAAGCACCCGTTACGAAATGTTCTAGCTGCCGTTCGATATCGCCCAAAAGCGACGACGCGCCAAAGCGAAACAGGTCCGGCTCCAGCCAACGGTCGCCCAGCTCATCCTTGATCAGCGACAGGTAAACTAGTGCGTCCTTGGCTTTGGAAATCCCGCCTGCGGGTTTATATCCGACACGATACCCGGTGCGGTCATAGTAATCGCGGATCGCCCGGATCATCACCAGCGACACGGGCAGCGTGGCGTTGACGCTTTCCTTACCGGTCGAAGTCTTGATGAAATCCGCCCCCGCCATCATGCAGACCAGCGAGGCGCGCGCCACGTTGCGTAGGCTGCCCAGTTCGCCGGTTGCAAGGATGGCTTTGACATGCGCGTCGCCACAAGCCACGCGGAACGCTTTCATCTCGTCATACAAGGCCTGCCAGTCGCCCGACAGCACATGACGCCGAGAGATTACGATGTCGATTTCCTCGGCTCCGGCTTTGACGCTTTCTTCGATCTCGGCCACGCGCAGGTGGAACGGGGACAAGCCTGCAGGGAATCCGGTCGATACGGCGGCCACCGGAATCCCGGTGCCCCTCAGCGCATCCACAGCGGTTTCGATCATGTCGTGATAGACACAGACCGCGCCGGTGGTGATCGGTGGCATGTCCAACGCCTGAAGTGTTGCAGAAGCCACGGGTTGCCGCGCTTTGGCGCAAAGGCGCCGGACACGGCCGACGGTATCGTCTCCCGATAGGGTGGTCAGGTCGATCATGGTGACCGCCTTGAGCAGCCACGCCGCCTGGTAGTCCTTTTTCACCGAGCGCCGACCCGGCAGGGTGGCTGCGCGGCGCTCAACGGCCGAGGTGTTGACCTGTACGGCCCGCACCCAATCCAGATCAAGCTCCATTCCAGGGTTCCGGGGCTCGGTCACTTGCGGCAGATGCGCGGTGCGCACGGGGCTTTCTGAGCTCTGCGTTTCCATTTTCACATCCTTTGGGAGGTTTGTATCAAATTCGCACGGGTAAGATGCAAATGGAAGGCCATCCGGCATTGGAAGGGTAAATTTTTTGACCAAATGGACAAAATAGGCGTTTTCTTGCGAATAATTCTCAATAGCATTGACTTAGTTGCGAGCGGTTCTCATATTCATCTTAGCAAGATACCATTTCCGGGGTCTGATATGATTCGTCGTAGTTTCCTTGCAGCGCTGGCATTCGCCGCTGTATTCCCATTCTCGGCCTGGGCCGATGCGCCGCTGAAAGTGGTGGCCACGACCGGTATGATTGCCGATGCCGCCCGTCAGGTCGGAGGTGATCAGGTCGAGGTGAAGGGCCTTATGGGCCCCGGCGTCGACCCGCATGCCTATCGTCAGACCCGCAGTGATATCGTCGCTATGACCAGGTCCGATCTGATCCTGTGGCATGGTCTGTATCTTGAGGCGCAGATGGAAGAGTTCTTCCATGACCTAGGGCGTAAACGCATGGTCGTTGCGGTAGCCGAAGGCGTTGATAAGTCAAAGCTGCACGCGCATGACAATTATGCTGACAAATACGATCCCCATCTTTGGATGAGCCCGGCCCTGTGGCGCGATGTCGTGGTCGAGGTGCAAAAAGCCCTGACACAAGCGCGCCCCGAGGCCGCGGACACCTTTGCGGAAAACGCAGAGGCCTTTCTTGCGCAGATCGCGGAACTGGAGACTTATGGCAAGCAAGTGCTTGCAGCGGTCCCGGAAAACAACCGTGTTCTGGTGACGGCACATGATGCCTTTGGGTATTTCGGTGCTGAATACGGGTACGATGTGCTTGGAATTCAGGGTATTTCAACCCAATCCGAGGCGGGACTGAACCGGATTAGCGAATTGGTCGATACGCTGGTTGACCGGCAACTGACGGCAGTTTTCGTGGAAAGCTCGGTCTCGGATCGGTCGATGCGTGCGCTGATCGAGGGTGCAGCGGCCAGGGGACATCAGGTCGAAGTCGGTGGACAGCTTTATTCGGACGCGATGGGCGAGCCCGGCACCTATGAGGGTACCTACATCGGGATGCTGGATCACAATATCACAGTAATCGCAGGCGCTCTGGGGGCTGATATTCCCAAAACTGGCATGAGCGGCAATCTGTCGGCGGGGTTTTAAGAGATGCTGGAACTGGCGGCACATCAGGGCATCCCCCTTCCGGAAAACGACATTGGAAAAAGCCCGCTGGCCATTCGTGGCCTGACCGTCTCGTACGGGCAGAAGCCGGCGGTTTTCTCGGTTGATATGACCGTGCAACCGGGTGCCATGACAGCGATCATCGGGCCAAACGGTGCTGGTAAATCGACCCTGTTGAAGGCGGCTTTGGGGATTGTCTCTCCCCTGTCCGGTCAGGTGACGGTGTTTGGCGATCGGCTGGATCGACAGCGGTCCCGGATCGCATATGTGCCGCAGCGGGCCAGCGTGGACTGGGACTTCCCGACGCGCGTGATTGACGTGGTTCTGATGGGCTTGTCGCGCGAACTGGGGCTGTTGGGACGGGTGCGCGCCCGGCATAAGGCGCAGGCGATGGATTGCCTGCACCGTGTAGGGATGCGTGACTTTGCCGACCGGCAGATCGGCCAGTTGTCAGGCGGCCAGCAGCAGAGGGTCTTTCTGGCGCGCGCCTTGGCGCAGGCCGCCGATCTGTATCTGCTGGACGAACCTTTTGCCGGGGTTGATGCGGCAACGGAAAAGGCCATCATTTCCGTCCTGAAATCGCTGAAAGAGGCGGGCAAGACCGTGGTTGCGGTGCATCATGACCTGGCGACCGTCACCGACTATTTCGACCATGTTTTCCTGATCAACACGCGCAAAGTCGCCGAGGGGCCCGTGGCCGAGGCTTTTACGGCCAAGACATTGCAATCTGCCTATGGCGGCCGTCTGGCTACGGCGCAGATCGACCAGATCTCACGCGCGCTGGGGTGAGTCATGCATTGGGATGCTCTGACCCTTCAGCTTGGCTATAACGCTACACTTGTCGCAATCGGCGCAAGCCTACTGGGCATTTCCGCCGGGGTAACCGGCACATTTCTGTTCTTGCGCAAACGTGCACTGGTCAGCGATGCGATCAGCCATGCGACATTGCCGGGTGTGTGTCTGGCCTTTATGGTACTTGTGGCCCTCGGTGGGGACGGCAGAAACCTGATCGGCCTGCTCGTCGGGTCGGCAATATCCGCTTGGATCGGCCTTTTGTGTATGAACTGGCTGACGCGGCACACGCGGCTGGCCGAGGATGCCGCGATCGGAGCGGTCCTATCTGTATTCTTTGGTTTCGGCATTGTGCTGCTGACGGTGATCCAGACCATGGGTGTGGGCCGACAGGCGGGGCTCGAAGGGTTTCTGCTGGGCTCGACCGCAGGAATGCTTTGGACAGATGCGATGATCATTGCGATCGGAGGCGCGGCAACGCTGGCGCTTGTCATGATTATCCGCCGTCCAATGACGATCGTGGCCTTTGACCCTGAATTTGCAGCAGCTAGGGGCCTGCCGGTGCATCGCATCGACCTTGCAATGATGGGTCTGGTTATGGCCGTCACAGTGGTTGGCCTGAAAGTTGTCGGGTTGATCCTGATCGTTGCGCTTTTGATCATTCCGCCGGTGACAGCCCGGTTTTGGACTGAGCGGTCCGAAAGAGTAGTGTTGCTGGCGGGTCTGATCGGGGGCGTCTCGGGTTATATCGGTGCGGCGCTGTCGGCGGCGGCTCCCAATCTGCCGACGGGTCCGCTTATCGTTCTTGTCAGTTTTGCCGTGTTTGTCCTGTCGTTGCTGTTGGCGCCGGTTCGCGGTGTTCTGGCGGCGGTTCTGCGGCACCTGCAATTCCAGCGTCGGGTTCATATCCGGCAGGGCTTGCTTGCGTTGGCACAAGGGCAGAAAATCTATGAGCCGCTGACCCTGCGTTTGTTACGCCGGGCCGGGTTGGCCCGCCCCGACGGCGTGGCAACCGAGGCTGGCAAGGCCCGCGCCGCCAAAGCCCTGCGCGACGAAAAGCGGTGGGAGGTTGTTCGCACGGACCAGGCCCACGAAGCAACGGCGGCGCTTTATGACGGGCTGCGCGATATCGAAACCGTGCTGACCCGCGACCAGATTACCGAAATCGACCGGCAGATCGGTGGCCCGCAGGGGGTAGCAACATGAGCGGCGAAGAATTCGTTCCACTGTCTCTGACACCGCTGCTGATCGGGACATTTGCGGCCATTGCCTGCGCCCTTCCGGGAAACTTTCTGGTTCTGCGCAAACAGGCGCTGATCGGGGATGCCATCAGCCATGTGGTGCTGCCGGGTATCGTGGTTGCCTTTCTTCTGACCGGCGCGATCTCGACCTGGCCGATGATGCTGGGCGCGGCGGGTGCTGCCGTCGTTGCCGTTGTGATGATTGAGGCGATCCGCAGGCTGGGTCAGATCGAACCCGGTGCGGCAATGGGCGTGGTCTTTACTACCCTATTTGCGGCGGGTGTTCTTTTGTTGGAGCAGACGGACACCTCGACCGTGCATCTGGATGTGGAACACGCGCTGTATGGCAATCTCGAAAGTCTGATCTGGCTGGACGCAACGGGATGGGCCTCGCTGCGGGACCCGGCCGCGCTTGCGGGGTTGCCCCCGGAATTGCCGCGTATCGCGCTGACACTTGCGGGGGTTTCCCTGTTTACCTGGATATTCTGGCGACCATTGAAGATTTCGACCTTTGACGAAGGTTTTGCCAGCACGATTGGTATTCGGACCGGTCCTTTGGGGTTTGCGCTGGTGATCACAGCGGCGATAGCTGCCGTCGCAGCCTTCGACGCGGTTGGCTCGATCATCGTGATCGCCATGTTCATCTGCCCCCCGGCTGCGGCGCGGTTGATGACCAACCGATTGGAAACTCAAATCGCATGGAGCGTTGTATTTGCCGTGGTTTCAGCGGTGATGGGCTATGTTCTGGCGGGCTATGGCCCATTATGGCTGGGTGCCCGCGATGCCGTGAGTGCCGCCGGAATGATCGCAACGGTATCTGGTGTGATTCTGGCGCTTGCAGCTGTTTTCGGCCCCTGCCGGACCCGCGCGGGCGCTCCAGGCACTGTTTGATCCGGCAAATTCCTGCTGTTGGCTGATGCCGTATTTCGGCTGAACTTTGCCAACGCGAACAGCTCGGTCAGAGTTAATGAGCCTTAATCTGCAGATCGTGCTAAAATTGTTGTATTGTTAAGCAACTGACCACCACTCACCCCGGCTTGTTCGGGCAATCGTGATCAAGGTCGTCGCCTTGCAGGCCGACATGGCGCGATTGTCCGAACGCCCCCCTCTTGCACAAAATCTGAATACCATAGCGGTGGCAGAATCGTGTGCGCATGTGCTAGGTCTAGGGGTATGGAGCAGGCAAACCCCAATATCAACGAGTTTCGACCGGTAATTCGGCAGTTGGACGATGCTGCAATCAACCGGATCGCAGCCGGCGAAGTGGTCGAGCGACCGGCCTCTGCGGTCAAGGAATTGATCGAGAACGCCATTGATGCAGGTGCCACGCGGGTTGCGATAGAGATCGCCGATGGGGGCAAGACGCTGATTCGCGTCACCGATGACGGCTGTGGTATTGCGACGGCGGACTTGCCGTTGGCTTTGTCCCGCCACGCAACCTCGAAAATCGACGGGTCGGATCTGCTGAACATTCATACTTTCGGCTTTCGCGGTGAGGCGTTGCCGTCGCTGGGCGCGGTCGGGCGTTTGACCATAACCAGTCGTGTTCCGGGGGCGGATGCGGCGCAGATTCAGGTCGCTGGTGGCACAATGTCCGCGGTGAAACCCGCGGCTCTGCGCGCGGGTACTGTGGTCGAGTTGCGCGATCTGTTCTTTGCCACGCCTGCGCGTCTGAAATTCATGCGTACCGACCGCGCCGAGACACAGGCCATCGCCGATACGGTCAAACGTCTGGCCATGGCCGAGCCCTCGGTCACCTTTACCCTGCGCGATGTCTCGGGCGGCGGCGAGGGGCGCGTTACCTTCCGGGCTGACCGCGAGAATGGTGATCTGTTTAACGCGTTGCATGCCCGACTGGCCCGCGTGATCGGGCGCGAGTTTGCCGAGAACGCGTTGCAAATCGACGCCACGCGTGAGGGTATCCGGCTGTATGGCTATGCCGCCCTGCCGACTTATTCTCGGGGCGCAGCGGTGGCGCAGTACCTGTTCGTCAATGGACGGCCTGTGCGTGACAAGATGCTGACCGGTGCATTGCGGGCGGCCTATTTCGACTTTCTCAGCCGTGATCGGCATCCGGCGGCGGCTCTGTTCATCGACTGTGATCCGACGCTGGTGGATGTGAACGTGCACCCTGCCAAATCCGAAGTGCGGTTCCGCGACCCTGGCGTGGCGCGCGGGCTGATCGTCTCGGCCCTGCGGCACGCACTGGCAGAGGCCGGGCATAGGGCGTCTTCAACCGTAGCGAACGCGACCCTCGGTGCGATGCGGCCTGAAACACCGCAACCCATTCCGGCGCGGGTCTACCAGATGGATCGCCCTTCATCCGCCGCGCGCCAGATGGCCTATCAGGCGCAGGCACCGGGCTTTGCTGAACTGACCTGCGATTACAGCGGCAGCGTGGTCGAGCCGGTCGCGGAATCTGTTTCCGAGGCGCCGGTAGAAGACCTGCCTTTGGGGGCTGCACGCGGGCAGGTGCATGAAAACTACATTATCGCCCAGACCGCTGATGGTATGGTGATTGTCGATCAGCACGCCGCGCATGAGCGGTTGGTTTATGAAAAGCTGAAAGCCCAGATGGCGGCGAACGGCGTGGCGGCGCAGGCGCTGCTGATCCCCGAGATCGTAGAGTTGTCTGAAGGCGACTGCGCGCGACTTATGGCGGTGGCAGATGACCTTTCGCGCTTTGGCCTGACGCTCGAGCCCTTCGGCGGCGGTGCGGTTGCCGTGCGTGAAACCCCGGCCATTCTGGGTGAGGTCAACGCCCGCGCAATGATTCTGGAAATTCTGGATGAGCTGTCCGATCAGGGTGAAAGCCAGATGGTGCAGGCGCGGATTGAGGCGATCCTCAGCCGTGTCGCCTGTCACGGTTCGATCCGCTCGGGCCGCCGAATGCGGGCCGAGGAAATGAATGCCCTGCTGCGCGAGATGGAGGCAACGCCTCATTCCGGCCAATGCAACCACGGGCGGCCAACCTACGTGGAACTGAAACTGGCCGATATCGAACGATTGTTCGGACGCAGTTGATCCCGCGGGGTGCGCGGGCTATGAAGAATAAAACAAGAACACCCGAGGCAACATGATCGAGATTGCAGGAACCCAATTTGCATTGAACGACCCCGTGATTCTGATCGTTGGCGGGGTGGTGGCATTGATCCTGTTGCTGCTGTTCCTGTCTTTGCGAGCGGCCAACCGGTCAGCCAGGATGGCCGAGCCACTGTCGCGGCAAATGGCGCATCTGGGTCAGCATGTTCAGCAGTTGGGACAAGGACAAGAGCAGCTGCGCGGTGGTCTGCAGCATGTCTCGGACACGCAGGCCAATGCGCAGCTGCAGGTGATCCAGACGGTTGAATCCCGCCTGTCTTCGGTGCAGCAGCAGATGAACGATCGGCTGGCAGATAATGCGATGAAATCCGCACGTGCGCTGGCCGAGATGCAGGAGCGGATGAAGGAATCGCTTCACGGCTCGTCGAAACAGACGGCGACGTCACTGACCCAGTTGCAGGAGCGTTTGGCGGCCATCGACAAGGCGCAGGATAACATCACCAAACTGTCGGGCGATGTGCTGTCGCTTCAGGATATTCTGTCGAACAAACAGACGCGCGGTGCGTTCGGAGAGATTCAGTTGAACGATATCGTCTCCAAGGCATTGCCCTCGGACAGTTTCAAGCTGCAGGCGACCTTGTCGAACGGGCGTAGGGCGGATTGCCTGATCCACCTGCCCAACCCACCAGGCCCCATTGTGATCGACAGCAAATTCCCGTTGGAAGCGTATGAGGCGCTGATCGGGTCGACCAATGATACGGAGCTGAAAGCGGCGGTGCAGATGTTCCGAACAACTGTGCGCAAGCATATCAACGACATCTCCGAGAAGTACATTCTGGACGGGGAAACCGCCGATGGCGCGTTGATGTTCCTACCTTCCGAAGCGGTTTATGCCGAGTTGCACGCCAAGTTTCCCGAATTGGTGCAGGAGAGCTTTACCAAACGCGTTTGGATCGTCTCGCCCACCACCTGCATGGCAACGCTGAACACGATGCGCGCGATCCTGAAGGACGCAAGGATGCGGGAACAGGCGGGTGCTATCCGCAAAGAGCTGGGTCTGCTGCACAAGGATGTAGATCGCCTGGGCGATCGGGTTTCCAATCTGGACCGTCATTTCGGGCAGGCGGCCAAGGATATCTCGGAAATCAAGATCAGCGCTGAAAAGGCAGGGCGCCGGGCGCAGCGACTGGACAATTTCGATTTCGAAGAGATCGCACCTGACGACACGCCGGGCGTTGTACCGCTGGCGCGGCACGAAATCTGATAAGCCGTTCGATGCGACATTTGCCGGATTTGGCCAGCGCATCGCGTCAGGTCCCAGAGATCAGATACGCAGGAAGGGCTGGAACAAGCGGGGCATGAGCTTGGTGAATTTCAGCGGCGCGTCGGTAACGGCCAGACAGATGCAATCTGCGGTAATGTCTGCAGTCGGGGTGTGATGCAGATCTTCATCGGCAATCTCGACATCGCCGCGTGCAAAGTGATCAACTTCATCCGAAAACGCACCCTGCAGAACCATGGTCAATTCCATACCGTTATGGCTGTGATCCGGAACTGCGGTTCCGGCTGGAATGAACAGCAGACGTGCCGAAGCGTCGCCGCTCGTCGGCAATATAGCTTGTCTGACGCCCATTCCGATGGGCCGCCATCGGATGTCATTGACGGTGCCTCCGACGTAGTCCTGCAGGGGGGCAGGTAGCACGGCGCAGCCCTTGTTCACGGGCTTGGGGGTCGGTGCGCCTTGGGCGATCAGCGCCATCGTCGCAGCCAGCGCGCTGTCGTTCATTTGGGCAGGATAGGGCAGCGCGTCCAGTATCTGTCCGCCAACCGCATCAAAGCTTTCAGCCTGCGCGCGGCAATGGTCACACAGCGACAGATGGGTCGCGACCATCAGATCGAACGCTTCGGGCAGGCTGCCGGCGGCATATGCCATCAGCAGATCTTCCGTCAGGTGATGCTTAATCTGTTTGCTCATCGTCTCTGTCTCAGTTCATTGCGTGGCGCAGGCGATCCAGCGCCAGCCTAATTCTTGATTTGATCGTTCCCAGAGGCAATCCAGTCTGAGACGCAATTTCCCGGTGACTCAGGTCTCCGAAATAGGCCTTTTCGATCAAGTCTCTTTGCGCGTCAGGCAACGCCTTCAAGGCAGTGCGCAGCTGCGCGGTTTCTTGTTGCAAGACGATCACGTCGTCCTGATCAGGTTCGGACTCGGGGCCCCAGCCCAGTTCTTCCGGTTCGGGGCGCCGTTGCTTGCGCAGGGCGTCGATGCGTTTGTTCCGTGCGATGGTGAACACCCATGTGGCCACCGTTGCCCGGGTCGGATCGAACAGATGGGCCTTGTGCCACAAGGTCGCCATCACCTCTTGCGCACATTCCTCGGACATGGTCGCGTCCGAGCCTGACTTCATCAGGAACGCCTTGATCCGCGGCGCAAAATGCTGGAACAGCTCGGCAAAAGCCGCCTGATCCTGCGCATCCCGAATGCGCCTGACATGGTCCACCCACTCAATCCTGGTGTCGCAACTGCTTTGTGTTCCGTTCACCTGTCTACCCTTGATGCGTTTTCTTGTGCGCCAAGGCTTGAGGACGGCGGGTGTAGCCGCCGGCTCGTCCAAGGTCACGGTGTCTATCTCGGTAAACATAACCACAATACGGTTGGTGTCCCAAGCCGGATCACTCTGAAGCGATATTTTTGATCCAATCCTGGCTGGATGCCGTATTCTAAGTAACAGAAACCTTCAGAAAACCACGCCCCTCCGGGCGGTTACAAGCGGGTCGGACCATATCGAATGACACAGACCGTTGATCATGTTGCGGGCCATACCTTTCACGGGCGCAAGGGGGCGATCGAAAACGCCTTCCGCTATTCGGTCGACTACATTCTTCTGAACCCTGAACGCGATCTGACCACTCCGGCGCTATTTTCGGTGAACCGGGCCAATCTTGCCAACTGGCGGTCGCAGGATCACGGGGGTGAGCCGGGCCAGGGCGACGGTGCCGCCTGGCTGCGCGCGCGGTTTGATCAGTTGCAGGTGGCGCAACCGGCGCGCCTGATGTTGCTGACGCAGCCTCGGGTTCTGGGGCATGTGTTCAACCCGGTCAGCTTCTGGTTCTGTTTTGATGGACAGGATGTGCTTAATGCGGTGGTGGCCGAGGTGACCAACACCTATGGCACGCGCCACAGCTATCTGTGCCACAAGCCCGGTTTTGCGCCCATCGAAGTGACAGACAGGATGGTGGCTGACAAGCTGCTGCATGTTTCGCCCTTCCAGAAGATCGAGGGCAGCTATACCTTCCGTTTCGACTATCGCCCCGAACGTGTTGGCGTTTGGATCGAGTATACCCGCCCCGAGGGCGGATTGATCGCCACCCTGACCGGGACACGCCGTCCGCTGACCAACCGGGTGATCCTGTGGTCGCTGCTGCGCCGCCCATTTGGTGCGCGGCGGACCTTTGCGCTGATCATCTGGCAAGCACTTAAACTTTGGGTGAAAAAAGCCACCTTTCGCCCGTTCAGAACCGCACCGGTGCCGGATCAGCCGGTTTCGCGTGTGCGCCTGCGCTAACGCGTTTGTTCAAGATCAAAGACTCGGGCTCTGCCTAGTGGTTGTTTCATTCGAAAGCCGCGAACACAGGAGTCGGGTCATGTTGGAAATTTCAGCAAGAAAAGTTGCTCAGGTTGCGCTGATGGGGCGCGAGCTGAATCGGGCCGAGGGCGAGTTGCGCGCGTTCATTGATCACATGAGCGAGGACGAACAGGCCGAACTGGTGGCTATCATGTGGATCGGGCGTGAAAGCTTCTTCGCCGAGGATCTGGTCGAAGCCATCGCCACCGCAAGGGCCGAAGCCTCAACCCCCTGTGCTGATTACCTGATCGGAACGCCGCACATGTCAGATCATCTGGAAAATGGTCTGGATGCGCTAGGGGTATCGGCCGAGGACGTGGAAAATGATCTGATGTAGGCACCAGTTTTATTGCCGTCACGCCACCTGATTGGCGTGACGGTCATCTCAGTTGGAATGGTCAATGATCGCGAGGTGCTGCGCCAGCCGGTCGATTTCAGCCATCCAGCCCTGCACCAGTTTCGGATCATTGGGGGCCGCATGAACGCCTGCCGGAATAGCGCGGTTCAAGACGGCTTCGACAGCCAGTGAAACGGGGACCGAGACCAGCCGCGCCATTGCCGTGCCG
This sequence comes from Ruegeria faecimaris, assembly GCF_900182615.1. Lineage (GTDB taxonomy): Bacteria > Pseudomonadota > Alphaproteobacteria > Rhodobacterales > Rhodobacteraceae > Ruegeria > Ruegeria faecimaris. The sequence continues at coordinate 63,753 of NZ_FXTE01000018.1, forward strand.
CGGTCGTCACCCCAGGCATCCATCACATAGGTTTTGTGCCAGACCGGAACGCCGTCTTTTTCCGCCTTCAGGCCCACACACAGAACCACACGGTCCGGCTCGCCCTCGTCATAGGCGTTGTCGGCCCAGAACTGGTCCGACATCTCCTTCAGGCGTGCATCGCCTTCGGGGCCGGACAGGGTTTCGATTTCGGCAAACACACCCGACCACGCATCGGCCCAGCCATTCAGACGCAGCGTACCGCGGACGAATTCCTTGACCGGCCAGTGATCCTCGAAATGGTACTGCGCCATGAACGGGATCGAGTCGCGGTTCGGATAGACCTCAAAGCTTTCGGGTGTGGGCAGGGGTGCGATATAGCTGGTAATCGCATCCCATGGGCGCGCCACGTCCAGCGGAGCATAATTGCGAATTGATTTCGATGGAGAACGCAACGCCTTGAGCACACCCAGCGGTGACCAGCTGAACTTGTACCGGAACGGGTTCGGATGCTTGGGGATGCCACCGCAATAAGAGATGAAACTCAGGTGGTTCTGCGGGTCGAACGCGTCCGAAGCGCGATAGTCGTCGATCAGTGCATGAGCCATCAGGTGATCGATGCCCGGGTCCAGCCCGACCTCGTTGACCAGCGCCACCCCGGCTTCGCGGGCCGCCTCGTCCAACGCGCGCATCTCGGGGGCGATATAGGAGGATGAGACGAAATTCGCCTGTTTCGCGATTGCAAGCTCGGCCAAGGGCACGTGCCAGTCGCCGGGCAACATCGAAACGATGACATCGCCCTGTTCCAGCACCGCCGCCAAGGCGTCGATGTCAAAAACGCGGATATCGCTGGTCAGGTCACCAACTTCGGCCTTGGCCTTTTCGATTGTCCGGTTCCAGACCGTGACCTTGTGCCCGCCTTCGATCAGGCGGCGTAAGCCGGGAATGGCCGACAGGCCGGTGCCACACCAGTGAATCGTCATGTGAAAACTCCTTTACGGCTGTTCAGCCAAACCTCAGTTTTGCAATCACGATCGCGCTGACAAGCAGGATCGAGATCACATTACCCAATATCAGCGGCCATGCCGCAATCATCACTCCGTAAATCAGCCACAGGCTCAGCGTGGCCAGAATCAACAGGTTCGCCGGCATAGACAGATCCTTGGTCTCGCGGGAGCGCCAGGTCTTTAGGGTTTGAGGAAGCCAACATACAGTGCCCAGCACCGCAGCCGCGCCTCCGATCAGGTGTTCCATGCGTGGCTACTCCTAGACATGGTTGTCGAACGTATCGCGGGCCCGGCCCCAGACGCCGCTGTTCAAGTCGGTCAGGGTCAGCAGAGAAGGCAGAAGCTGTGCTGCATAATCTTCCGAGCTTTCGACCGGTAGCATCGACGGCAGATTGTCGATTGCAACTACATCAAGAACCGGATTGGTCGCCACGCGCAGGGCAGGTGCGTCCCAAGTGGTTGCTCGGTCATAAACCGGAACGGGGTTATAATCGCTGTCGGGGTCACAGGCGACATCGCCGATGGCGGTCAGCTTGCGGTCAGCGGCCAGTGCCTCATGCGGGACAAAAACCGGCGTGCCTGGGCGCGCGAAGATACAGTTCAGGAACAGGTCGTGGTCGAGGATTTCAGGGAACGGCCCGCCGCTGGCGGTTTCGGCCATGTCCCACTTGGTGACACTGACACCCATCGCCGTGCAAAGGTCGCTGGCGCCGGTACCCACGCGGCCAAGAGCACCGATGACGATGGCCCTTGGTCTATTGGCCTCGATGGCATCTAGTTCAGCCAGAAGCTCGGAATTCAACGCGTCCTTGCTGGGATAGGCACCAACCGGAGAGCATTCCGCGCCCCGCTGCTGCGCGGCCCAAGTCTTGAGTGTCACCGCAGCCCCGGCATAGCCGGCCCAATAGCCAAAGGCGGCGACCCGGCGGCCGTTTTCCTCGACAAGATATTCCAGATCATACAGCGTTCCGCCCCCGGCCTTGAACCGTTCTAGCAGCGCCCGGCCGGAATGCTGACCCTTATAGGCATGGCCGAACATGATGTGGCGGTGGGGCAGGGGCGTGCCATCCTCGGGCAGTTCCTTGAGGCCAAAGATGATCGCGTCCTTGGGTGCATCTGGCCAGGAATTCTCGGGCGCGATCTCGCAGCCAGCAGCCTTGTAACCGTCGATGGGGATGGCGCGAACATGGCTTTCCTCGACCGTTACGCGGATGCCAGCAGCGATCAGCGCCAAAGCGCCTTCAGGGGTCAGCCCGACCCGTTCTTCGTTTGGGCGCTGTTCGGCCCGGACCCATAGATGCGTCATATTTTCTCCCCTTAATCAGAGCATTCCGGCGGCACGTACGGCTTTCAGCGAAGCGCGCGCCTCTGCCGCCTCACGAAAGGCGACGATCTTGGGGTAGGCTGCGATGTCGACGCCGTCGCCTTCCAACCAACTGCAAACCACATACAAATAGGCATCGGCCAGCGAGAACGCCTCGCCCAGCACAAACGGTCCACGCAGACCGTTCGAACAGATATAGTCGCAGGACGCTGCCATGGTCTGCGCGACTTTTGCCGTCATATCCTTCCAGCTGGATTTCTTGTCGGCCCACCGCGCGCCGCGCAGCTTATGGGCGTGGTTCACATGCATGGTCGAGGCAAGATAATACATCACCTCGCGCATCCGGGCGGCCATGATCGGGTCCGCAGGCACCAGCCCGGCCTTCGGAGCCATTGCTGCGATGAACTCCAAAAGTGCCCCGGTTTCGGTCAAAATCCCACCGTCTACCACCAGCGCCGGAACCCGGCCTTTTGGGTTGATCTGCTTGTAGGCGGATTTGGTTTGCTCACCACTGGCAAAGTCCAGTTGGATCGCCTCATAGTCCAGCCCGGCCTCTTCCAGTGCAATCGCAACGGCGACCGAAATCGTGCGAGGGGCATAGTAAAGTTGCATCACAAAGCCTCTGGTTTGGGGTTACAGGTGGGTCTGTGCAAACTGCCGGTCTGGTGCTTCCAGATGCGGAACGGCATTGAACAGAACCGGGCTGAGCTGTGTACCTATCGGGTATAAACGGTGCATTGACGTGTTCATGATGGCAAGAGCCACCCGCGCCATGGCCGGGATATCCAGCCCCATCGCCTGCCGGACAACCATCGAAATCAACCCGCCCGAGGTCACAACGATGGCAGGGCCGCCTTCGGTTCCGATATCGGTCAGCGCGTCGCGCACCCGGGTTTCGAATTCCTCGAAGGTTTCCGGTGTGTTTTTGATGGCGCCATCGGCCCAGGCGGCAAAGGTGCGGGGCAGATGCTCGACAAAACCTTCGCGATCAGTGGGCACTTTCACTCCGTGCTGTTCCTCGAACAGCTGCGCGATGGTGAAATACTCGATCTCGTTCAGCCGCGGATCGCGGATCGGATCAGTCAGCCCCATGCTGGCGGTGGTCTCGGCGTGGCGGATCAGGGTGCCGCAATAGACCCGGGGAAAATGGCTGCGTGTGTCCTGCAGATGCGCCCCCAGCCAGCGGGCCTGCTGATGTCCCAGATCGCTGAGCTTGTCATAGTTCTTTTCGTCGCGCGCGGTGGTATTGGCCTGCCCGTGACGCACCAGTGTGATATGTGACATGTCGGTCCCTCTTGCGTGGCAAGTCTTAGGACAGGTCTAGGTCCGGGGCCAGAGCCGTTCGTTGCGGTTTGGAAATTATTCTCGCTCACCCCCGAATCTGGCCGGGCGGTATTGTTGTTGACTCGCAAGACCGTCCACAGGAACCTTGGTGATATCAGACTGTCCTGCAAATTCATCGTTGCAAGCTATTCGATGACCTCGGAAAACTGGCTTGGGAAAGGATTTATTTATGACGGATATTGAGCGCACGCCTTTGCATGGTTTGCATGTTGAGTTGGGTGGGAAGTTGGTTGATTTTGCGGGCTGGGAGATGCCTGTTCAGTATCCCTTGGGGATTA
>NZ_FXTE01000019.1 GCF_900182615.1 Ruegeria faecimaris
TTTGGCTGGCTCAAGGATTGGCGCCGTGTGGCAACCCGTTACGACAGGTGCCCGAAGGTCTTCCTCTCAGCAATCGCCATCGCAGCTCTCGTCATCTATTGGCTATGAGTCCTGACCCTAAGGCCCAAACTTGGCATTACCAATGGTAATAAGGATCGGTTCGAGGAGGGGCCGGGTTTAACTCCTGCTTTCCTCATCCCAAGGAATTCCGCTAGTGTCGGCACCGACCTGATATGAGTGATGCCGCCACATGATCGAAATCCGCGACCTGCAACTGCTCAGCGCTTTGGCGCGGCACCGGCATTTTGCAAAGGCAGCCGAGGAATGCGGGATTTCCCAGCCTGCGTTTTCAATGCGTATTCGCAACCTAGAGGATCGGTTGGGCGTGTCCATCGTCCGCCGCGCCAACCGGTTTCAGGGCCTGACCGAAGAGGGCGAGATGATCGTCCAGCGGGCGCGGCGCATTCTGGACGACACCAAGGCCTTGGAACAGCAGGTGCAGGCGGCAAAGGGGGAAATCACGGGGACTCTGATACTGGGCGTGATCCCGACTGCAATCGCCTTTACGGGCCGGTTGATCAAGCGTCTACAGCAGGCGCATCCGCGCATCATCACTCGGATCGAAACGATGTCGGCTACGGCCATTCAACATCGGCTGGACGAAGGCAGTCTGGATGCGGGCATCACATATGGCGACAGTATCGGCACCGATTTGCGGCAGGTACAGTCGCTGTATGAAGAAACCTATGTCCTGTTGATCCCGTCTCATATGACAGACGAAACGGGGCCAATTCCCTGGGCGCGGGTCGCCGAATTTCCGGTCAGCCTGCTTGAACCGCAGATGCAGAACCGCCGCATATTAGACCGGATTTTCGCAGAACAGGGCCTGCATCCTCATGTGGTCGCGGAAACCAGCGGGTTCACTGCCTCAATGGTCATGGCGCGTGAGGGATTGGCGGCCACCGTGGTGCCACGCGTGTTAGTACGGGCGTTGGGGGATCTGAAGGGAACAAAGGTTCTGCCTTTGGTCGATCCGGTGGTCAGCAAACCTATCTGTCTGGCGACCCTGACACGCGATCCGGAACTGCCAACGGTTGGAGCGTTGCGCGCGGTGGTGACGTCTTTGCGGTGATAAGGTGTCGTTATCGTGCGATTGAAATATGCGATTTGACGATATGCTAGTCTGATGAGACACGGGGCCTGAATCGGAGGGCATCATGGCACCATTAGATACCAAGCCATCAGGCGCGCCAAAGGGCGTCTGGAAGTCAGGTAAAGGCAAGGGGCGGCACACACCCAAAGGCCGTCAGTTCACGGATGAGGCACAGGCCGAGATCACGCGCCTGCTGGGCGATCGTCCCCGCCGTCGCGACCTTTTGATCGAATTTCTGCATCTAATTCAGGACGAACACGGCCATATCAGCGCCGATCATATTGCTGCGCTGGCCGTCGAGATGCGGATTGGTCAGGCCGAGATATATGAGACCGCCACCTTCTATGCCCATTTCGATGTGGTGAAAGAGGATGAAACCCCGCCGCCCGCGCTGACCATCCGCGTCTGCGATTCCCTGTCCTGCGAAATGGCCGGTGCCCAGCAGTTGCAAAAGGCGTTGGAAGACGGTCTTGATCCTTCCAACGTCCGTGTCCTGCGTGCGCCTTGCATGGGTCGTTGCGATACTGCGCCTGTGCTGGAGATCGGGCATAACCATATCGACCATGCCACCCCTGAAAAGGTGCAGGCGGCGATTGCTGCGGATGATACCCACGCCCATCTGCCCGCCTATGAAACCTTTGCAGCATATGAAGCAAACGGCGGCTATGCAAAGCTGAAAGAGCTGCGCGAGAGCGGTGATTGGGAGAAAGTACAGGAAGACATCCTGTCCTCGGGCTTGCGCGGTCTGGGTGGTGCTGGCTTCCCGTCCGGCAAGAAATGGGGCTTCGTTCGCATGAACGAAGGCACCCGTTATCTGGCCGTGAATGGCGATGAAGGCGAGCCTGGCACGTTCAAAGATCGCTTCTACCTCGAGCGCACGCCGCATGTCTTCCTTGAAGGCATGCTGATAGCTGCCTGGGCGGTAGAGGCCGAGACCTGCTTTATCTACATGCGCGATGAATATCCGGCGGTGCTGGAAATTCTACGCCGCGAGATTGCCGAGCTGGAACAAGCTGGCCTGATTGAAAAGGGATATATCGATCTGCGCCGGGGCGCCGGTGCCTATATATGCGGCGAAGAATCCGCGATGATCGAGTCGATCGAAGGCAAGAAAGGCTTGCCGCGTCACCGGCCTCCGTTTGTGGCGCAGGTTGGGGTCTTTAACCGTCCGACCTTGGTGCACAATGTCGAGACGCTCTATTGGGTGTCGAAAATCTGCCGCGAGGGGCCGGAATGCCTCAACAGCACGGAAAAGAATGGGCGCACGGGTCTGCGCAGCTATTCGGTCTCGGGCCGGGTGGCGCAGCCGGGCGTCTATCTACTGCCCGCAGGGTCGACCATTGTGGATGTGATTGAGGCCGCTGGCGGCATGGCCGAGGGTCAGACTTTCAAGGCGTATCAGCCGGGTGGGCCGTCTTCGGGTCTGCTGCCTGCGTCGATGGATGATATCCCTCTGGACTTCGACACCTTGCAACCACACGGGACGTTTATCGGTTCCGCTGCTGTGGTGGTTCTGTCCGATCAGGATACGGCCCGCGATGCTGCGCTGAACATGTTGCGCTTCTTCGAGGATGAAAGCTGTGGCCAGTGCACGCCCTGCCGGGCGGGCTGTGAAAAGGCGGTCAAGCTGATGCAGGCTGACAAGTGGGATCAGGATCTGCTGGAAGATCTGTGCCAGGTCATGGGCGATGCCTCGATCTGCGGTCTGGGGCAGGCGGCCCCGAACCCGATCCGTCTGGTCATGAAACACTTCGCTGACGAAATCTGAGGGAGACAGAGCCATGCTTGATGCAAGCCCAACCAAGACCGTCACCTTCAACCTGAACGGCGATGATGTCACCGTGCCCGAGGGCTGGACCATCTGGGAAGCCGCCAAGGGGCAGGGGTTCACCATTCCGCACCTGTGTCATAAGCCGCAGCCGGGTTACAAACCCGACGGCAACTGCCGCGCCTGCATGGTCGAGGTGGAAGGCGAGCGCACTCTTGTCGCTTCGTGCATTCGCCCTGCGGCGGACGGCATGGTGGTGAAAACCGACAGCGACCGTGCCGAGAAATCGCGCGCAATGGTCATGGAATTGCTGGTCGCCGATCAGCCCGAGGTGGCCCACGACAAATCCAGCCATTTCTGGGACATGGCCGAACTGAACGATGTCAGCAACAGCCGGTTCCCGGCCAAAGAGGTCGAGAAAATCCCGTTGCTGGATGACAGCCATATCGCGATGCGGGTTAATCTGGATGCTTGCATCAACTGCAACCTCTGCGTCCGGGCCTGCCGGGATGTGCAGGTCAATGATGTGATCGGGATGGCCGGGCGCGGTCACACCGCGCAGGTGGTGTTCGATCAGAACGACCCGATGGGCGATTCAACTTGTGTGGCCTGTGGTGAATGCGTTCAGGCCTGTCCGACCGGTGCCCTGATGCCTGCCACAGTGCTGGACGATCAGCAGCAGGGAGACAGCAAGGATTACGATAGCGAAACTGAAAGTGTCTGCCCGTTCTGCGGCGTAGGCTGTAAGGTTTCGCTGAAGGTCAAGGACGGCAAAGTCAAATATGTCGAGGGCATCAACGGCCCCGCCAATGAAGGCCGCCTGTGTGTTAAAGGCCGGTTTGGGTTCGACTATATCCACCATCCCCACCGCCTGACCAAGCCGCTGATTCGGCGCGAGGATGCGCCCGCCAAGGGGCTGAATGTCGATCCTTCGAACCTGTCGACCCATTTCCGCGAAGCGACCTGGGAAGAGGCGATGGACCTGGCGTCCTCCAGACTGAAGGCGCTGCGCGACCAGGACCCACACAATGTCGCGGGCTTTGGCTCGGCCAAATGCACCAACGAAGAAGCATATCTGTTCCAGAAGTTCATTCGTCAGGGATTTGGGCACAACAATGTCGACCACTGCACGCGTCTGTGCCACGCCTCATCGGTGGCGGCGCTGATTGAAAACGTCGGTTCGGGTGCTGTGACCGCAACCTTTAACGAGATCGAAAACGCGGATGTGGCCATCATCATCGGGGCCAACCCGATTGAGAACCACCCCGTTGCGGCGACCTACTTCAAGCAGTTCACCAAACGCGGCGGCAAGCTGATCGTGATGGACCCGCGCGGCGTTGGCATGCGCAAGTTCGCCGATGAGATGCTCCAATTCCGCCCCGGTGCCGATGTTTCGATGCTGAACGCGATCATGAACGTGATCGTCGAAGAAGAGCTGTATGACAGCCAGTATATCCACCGCTGGACCGAGAACTGGGAGGCCGAGAAGGAACACCTGCGCGCCTTCACCCCCGAAGCGATGGCGCCGATCTGCGGTATCGATCCTGATCAGCTGCGCCGCGTGGCGCGCATCTTTGCACAGGCCAAGGCCGGGCTTATTTTCTGGGGTATGGGTGTCAGTCAGCATATCCACGGCACCGACAATTCGCGCTGCCTGATCTCGCTGGCGTTGATGACCGGCAACGTTGGTAAACCCGGCGCGGGCCTGCACCCGCTGCGCGGTCAGAACAATGTGCAGGGCGCGTCGGACGCGGGCCTGATCCCGATGTTCCTGCCCGATTACAAAACGGTGACCGATGACAACATCCGGGCACAGTTCACCTCGGTCTGGGGGTCTGAGGATTTCTCGAACGAAAAAGGCTTGACCGTCACTGAAATCATCGATCAAGCATATGCGGGCAATATCAAGGGCATGTATATTCAGGGTGAAAACCCAGCCATGTCCGACCCCGATGTAGGCCACGCGCGGGACGCACTGGCCAAGCTAGAGTTGATGATCGTGCAGGACATCTTCCTGACCGAAACGGCGAACTACGCCGACATCATCCTGCCTGCCTCGGCGCTGTATGAAAAGAACGGCACCGTGTCGAACACCAACCGTCAGGTACAACGAGTGCGCCCAGCTGTGGCGCCTCCGGGTGAGGCGCGCGAGGATTGGAAAATCACCGTCGAACTTGCGCAGCGCATTGGTCTGAACTGGTCTTATTCGGATGTGTCCGAAGTGTTTGCCGAGATGAAGCTGACGATGGAGTCTCTCGACAACATCACCTGGGAGCGGCTGGAGACCGAAACAATCACCTACCCGTCGCTGTCTGAGACCGATCCGGGCCAAGCGATTGTGTTTGGTGATGGCTTCCCTCGTGCCGATGGGCGGGCCAAGTTCACTCCTGCCAGTGTGATCCAGCCGGATGAAGCGCCGGATGAGGAGTATCCGATGATAGCCACCACGGGTCGTCAGCTTGAACATTGGCACACAGGGTCAATGACCCGCCGGGCCACGGTGCTGGATGCGGTTGAACCAGAGGCCAACTGTTCGATGAACCCACGTCAGCTAAAGCTGATGGGAATCGAACCGGGCGAGACCATTCGCCTGACCACCCGTCGCGGCTCGATCGAGATCATGGTGCGTGCCGACCGGGCGATTGCAGAGGACATGGTGTTCATCCCCTTTGCCTATGTTGAGGCGGCGGCGAATATCCTGACCAACTCAGCCATCGACCCTTATGGTAAAATCCCTGAGTTCAAATTCTCGGCCATTCGCGTAGAAAAGATCGAAGACGCAATCGCGGCTGAGTAAGAGTGTCGGAGTAGAATTTTTGAGGGCGGCCTTGCGAGGTCGCCCTTTTAGGTTTCCGCGACGTCAACGCGGAAATAGGCATTTCCCACTCAGCTTTGCGCCATTTGCGCCATATTTCTCTGGTTTCAGCAATTTTGAGCCTAAGAAAACGCCACCAAAGCGCCCATTTTGCGGTCGTCAGGTTAGGTCTTGATTGGGTTTGGAAACGAAATTGGGGAACCGATTGCGCAGGGCCCGAACCTGTGGGCAGTCGGGCCTAGGCGCCGAAGCCGAAATAGATGGTAGTAGTGCGATCAGAGCAACAAGGGCTGAATGAAACCGCAAGACGTGTATAACGATTTGAAACAGGCTAAGCTTTCGTTTGTCGTATTGCCGGGTATGTCGGTTGATGCGATCCTGAGCGAAGTCCTTAGTTTTTTCCTGTCCAGAAACTTCCTGATGTTTCTGCCTGCTTTGATGCTGCTGCTCATTGGTGCGACGCCGTCATTGTTTGCTGAACCGCTAAACGGGCTGGGGCGCACGATCTATTGGATGTGCGGATTGCTGGGGTATATGGGCTCGGTGGTGCTGATGTTGCTTTTTGAAGCATTCTGCAGCCGATATCTGGGCATCAAACGGTTTTTCACCCCGCTGACATGTTTTCCCATTGCGTATGGGGCGATGCAGTTTGCCCAATTCGCAACGACAATGGTTTTCAGTACATTTCTGTCTTTCAGCTTTGAAAACTCGCCGCTTTTGCTGCCTCAGTACTTTCTCGTCGTTGGAATTGAAGTGATCGTAATCGTTTGGGTTTTTCCACCTTATCTGGCCCGCCTGCGCGCCAGCGATCCGCAACCCGAGGACGAGCCGGATAGCAGAGTGGAATCCCGTGTTCCTGTGGCCAATGGTTTAGTGTCCGCCAATGGGCAAAATTTTTTGGCCAAGGACATTTTGTTCGTTCAGGCTCAGCAGCACTATGTCACCCTGCGTGTAGATGAAAAAGAAGTGCTGGTGCGTTCAACGTTCAAAGGCATCCTATCGCAAATGCCAGAATGCTATGGCCTACAGGTGCATCGGTCCTTTTGGGTTGCCAATCGGTGTGTGGATATTGCTCAAAGCCTGAATGAAGTCGGATATCTGGTTCTGGGCTGCGGCAAAAAGATCGCTATCGCCCGTAGTCGGCACGGCGCCGTGCGTGATTGGCTGTCCGAGATGGCGTCAGCGGAAAGCCCGGCAACAGTCAAAGCTTCACCACAACAAACCTGACATCGTTCGGCAGAAACATCCGGCTTATCGGTTCGTTTAGATAATCCACCTTCCCATCGCTACTGGGTACAGAATACGCAGTGGATGGGAAGGTGGGCAGTTCAATATTCTTAGTAATGAAAAGATTTGAATTTTGATCTTTTGCTTTCCCCGATTTTGAGTTTTTCCCCCTCTATAATCAGGTCGTACTGGTCAACACGTCACTCGATAAAGACGCCGCAAAACCAGGCGCTGCCTTCTTTTCCTGCATAGGCACGGACCTGGCAATGAAATTGGTACGAAACGTCAAAAATTCGAAACGAACGGCAATGAAAATTCGTGTCGCACGAAATGAATAGAGCGACTTGTGCATTCGCTGTCATGTTAAGAAGTTGATAGTAAAGGGGTTAATGAAACTCCCTGCCTTCCTGTGATTTGGCCCGAAACTGTTGTCACAGATGCAGAGTTCCGCGCAGGATTAGTAGTCGCGCTCGAAAAAGACACCCAATCCCGTTTCCCCTCGCCCGTCAACGGTTCCGCGCATGGTGATATTATCGGTGACGTCCAGATTGAGGTTCACTTCGGTATTTCCTTCGGTGTTCACGTTAAAGTCGGTATAGAGATTGTCACCCAGATACGCCCCGGCGCCCAAAATTCCGCCGCTTGACGTTGCTCCGATATCGACTGTGTCGACACCGGTCGACTCCCTCAGACCCTTGGTCGCATCCCCTCCTGCACCGCTGAGCTGCGCCAGCGAAGCCGCCATCTGGGCAATGACAAAGGGGGACAGCTCAGAGAAACGGTTGCCAAACAACAGCATGGCCAGCGCCTCTTCTGCTGGCCGTTCCGGATCCGAGAACACGTTGACTTCGGGGGCGTCCAGCGGCCCGGCGATTTCGATTGTAGCGGTCCCGTCCGAGGTGCTGTTTGAGGATTCAAATTCGATATAGGGTGTCAAGTCGCCTTGTAGGGTTACGATCCCTTTTGTCAGGGCCAGCCTGCGGCCCAGAATGTCGAAATTGCCTCGGATTAGAGCGATCTGGCCCGAAGGAATGATCGAGGTTGTTGTACCGCCTATGTACAGCTGTCCGCCGAGTTCGGCATTCACGCCTCGACCTCGGACAAACACGGCCTTGGGGGCGAGCAGAGCGATGTCCAGCGCAATACGGGAATCGCTTTGGGTGGCATCGTCCTGTTTTACCAAACGAGCACGTTCCCGAGTCCTATAGCTGGCCGCGTTTTCGTTGATATGTTCGATCTCTGGTATGGGTGCAGCGCCGACCGCACCCGAGGCGGCGGCGAGATTAATATTGGTTTCCTCGAATGTAATTTGCCCGACTATTGTGCTGTTGCCAGCCAAAGCTCCGGTCATTGCGATTTGCCCGTTCAGGATCGTCTCGTACAAAAGCTGATCCGTCAGCACGAGACGATTGAGCGTGGTCGTAATTTGCGCATTGAACGGAGGCGTCAGGTCAATCGGGCCCGCGACGGTGAAATTACCCCCGGCGCGGGTTCCACCATTTAGGGAGATGTTGGCGCGGTTGTTGGCCAACTCGACCGCGCCGCTGATGCCGGTAATGGTCTGACCGGCACCCGGTATCGCCAACGAGGTTCCAGAGGTCGTGATCGACCCGCTGAGCGCCTCAAGCGAGGGTTGGCCATTCAAGCTAAGGTCGTACCGCGCAGTCCCGTCGATTTGGTTGGGGGTGATGAACAGGTTTGCGATACCGATATTAACCCCGCCTTGCGCATTCAGATCGGCGTTTCCTGTGGTTTCATCGAACGTGCCCGAGATTTCGCCGGTGATCTGTGCCGGACCCTGCGCCGAAGAGTTGATGGTCCAGACGCCTGCCTTGCGCTTTGCGGTCCCATTGGCGGTGATTGTACCTGGAAAGTCTGGGGCGAAACGCTCGACCTTGTTTAGCTCGGCGTCAAAGTCCAAGTCTGCCGATCCGTCAGAGCCGACAGACCCCGTCAGCGACGCGTATGAACTGTCCGGCCCACGCAAGCTGACTCTTCCTTCAAGGCCTGAAGCTGTTGGCGCGGCGTTGCCTTCCAATGTGAGTGGTCCTGACAACGTCTTGGAAATCCTCGCAAGATCGTCCAGCTTTACCGAATAGCTCAGCCCGCCGGTCTCTTTGCTGACCTGACCCGAAGCGTCTGCGGTCAAGGCGGTGCCCCGCAGTTTGAAGTTTTGGACATTCAGACCCTGATCACTGTTCTCGGCATCGACACGCAGCGTCGTTCGACCTTCGATCAGTTTGTCGACGAGACTGATGCCAATCTGGACGTCCTGCGCATCGACATCGCCGGCTATGTCGAAGGTCTGGCTGGACAAAGCTCCGTTGCCATTGATATCCGCGGTAACCGACCCGGCAAGATCCCGGCCCGCGAGATCCGAAAATAGCGAAAGATCAGGGACAGTCACCTGTGCCTGACCATCAAGAACTAGATTCCCGGTTGGGTCATCAATCGACGCGCTCACCTGCGCGGTCAGCGCCTGGCCGTTGATCGTGGCGTTGCGTATGTCGATAAGGTCTCCCGTTTTCGCACCATCCCAGGCGATCACGGTTTTGCCTGCAAGCAGAGGATCGACTTCGGACATACCTGTCTGCAGATCCTGCGTCGTAATGCTGGCCGTGCCATCAAACTCTTGCGTCTGCAGGGTGCCTTTGCCGTCCATTTGTGCGCTGAGCGACCCGCCCAGCTGCCGCTGGGCCAGCCCGGAGAATACCGAGAGGTCGGGCGCGTTGAGGCTGGCCTGACCGTCGATTGTCAGATTGCCATCAGGCGTGGTCACTTCGCCACTTGCCTGTGCCTGCGCGGCCTGACTGTTCAGTTTGAACTCGCGTATGGATATTCCATCCGCCCCACGGCGAGCATCCAGAGCGATGGTGGTCTGGCCGGTGATTACGGGGTCGATATCGTTGCGGCCCGTAGACAGGTTGTTGCCCTGAACAACAATTTTGCCATCAAAGCTGCCCTCAAGCGGAGAACCCTTGCCCTGAACCTCTGCCGACGCCGACCCTGCCAGTTCCAACTGGGCAAGGCCAGAGAACCGGGACAGGTCGGTAGCGTCCAGCGTTGCTTTGCCATCAACAGCCAATCCGCTGGTTAATCCGCTAATCAGCGTGTCCAGGGCCAGAGTGTAATCCGACCCGACCAGTTCGAAACCGGACAATGTCAGCGACTGGTCATCACCATACTCAAACTGCCCGTCCAGCGTGATGCGGTCTCCGACGGCTGTGTTCAGGTTCGGATCGGTCAGATCTATGCCAGTGACGCTGGCCTGCAGATCGCCGTTCACCGTAAATCCAAGGGTCTGATCGAGCACGCCTTGCGCGATAATTTGCATGCTCTCAAGTTCGGCCTGGGGGGATTTGAACTTATCTGCTGTCAGGCTAAGATCCCAGAGATTGCCGTTCTTCTGATCAAACAAGGTCGAGATCTGCGCGGACTTGATCGTTTTGTCACCACCGCCAACCGGAAGCGTGACCGCCTGTCCCTGCGGCGGGGTAATGCGTCCCTGCAAGGCGGCAAACTGCAATGTGCCACCTTCGGCAAGGGCCAACTTCCCCTCAAGGTTCAGGGCCTGCGTTGCAAGCTGAAGATCGGACAGGTCCAGCGCCCCTTCGGGCAGGGTCTGACCTTGCACGAACAGCCGCGAGTCCGCCCCGAAAAACGGGTCGATGGCAGGGCCGACGAAAGGAGTCAGGTCTCCGTTCAGATCGGCGGTAAATGCTATGCCTTCCGCAGTGTCGTCAGGGGCCGAACCAAGCCGAACCTGCCCGGCCAGACGCTGCTGCCCGTCACTGCTCAGCCCGATATCGGCGGTGAAATCCGTCAGCGGTCCGGCGCCTTTTGCCGTCAGCTCGATCGTTGGGCTGTCGGGAATGTTCAAAGCGGTCGAAATAAGCCCGCCGGATGCCTCGGCCACGTTCAGGTCCAGATTGATCTCGCTTGTCGAGTTGTCGAACCCGGCGGTCAGTGTGATCTCATCTCCGGCACGATCCAACCGCACCACGTCGAGATTGGTGTCCAGCGTTCCATCAGCAAGCGACAGATTGCCGGTGACGGATAAGTCGGCGGCCACCCCAATCAGCGGCTGCCCCAGCGACAGCTGATCCACGCGGATTTCGCCGATTTCAACTGCGACAGGCAGCTCGGGCAGCTGGAATGTCTGGGTTTCCGCAGAAGGAGGAGGGGCATCTTTGGTTGTGGTGCCCGGCGCGCGGGCTACGTCGATCTCTTGCGCTGTCAGCGCATTGACCGAGAACCGCCCCCGTATCAGGGCCAGTCTGTTCCAATCCAGTTCGGCATCTTTGATGGTCAGCCAGACGCCCTCATCATCCGATACCGTGATCTCTGCGATTGTGGCCCGTGCGCTGAGGGCGCCTTGCAAGCCTTTGACGGTTACGTTCTGATCATCACCGGACAGGGTATCCTGCAGAAACTGCTCTAGCATACTGCCGCCTTCGTCCTGCGCCAGAACGGGGTACGGCACCCACAGCAGAACAGCAGCCAAAACTGGATATGAGAAACGATGTGTCAAAATGCCTGACCAATTCCGATGTAAAACTGCAGACCATCTCCGGTGTCGCCCTGAACGGGAAGGGCCAAATCGAGACGCAAGGGGCCAAAACCGCCGAGGTCATATCTGATCCCAAGCCCGGCGCCGGAATGGCTCTCTGCAGCGCTGCTGACAAAAGAGGACGTGTCGACAACACCATAATCATAAAACCCGACCAGCGATATTGTCTCGGTGATTTTGCCGCGAACTTCGCCAGATAGACCGAGGAAAGACTTGCCGCCAGCAACCTCATTGCCAACAGGGATGCCGAGGCTCTCATAGGGCTGACCGCGCACAGTGCCCGCACCGCCCGAAAAGAACAGGAAATCGGGTGTGACCCCGTCCAAGGCGGGTCCTACAATCGACCCAATCTGGACCCGTCCGGCCAGCACGAGACGACCTTGCGTCCGCAGACTGGTATAGGCACGCGCGTCCGCAAACATCCTGAGGCCTGTTTCTGTGTCGGACAGGCCGACAAATGGCATCACACGGGCATCCAGGTAATAGCCGCTGGTGGCGCTGACCTTGCTGTCCCTCTCATCCCATTCCGATCGGAACGGCAGGATGAAATAGCGGAACTTACGCCCGTCGCCATAGGCGTCATCCGCATCCGACCACTGAAACCCGACGGATGCTTCGGCGTATAGGCGGTCTGAAAATGTGCGTCTTGCACCATAGGCCAGTGACGTCACAGTCACGTTGTAATTATCGGTGTTGCGACGTTCCAGAAGGGCGCTCCAGAACGTGCTGTCATCGGGGCCCAGCCGGTCGGGCTGATCCAGCCGTAGCCCGATGCGCCCGTCCAGATCCTCGGCCCCGCCAATATTGCGCAACGATGCCTCAAACCGCAGCCGTTGGGCGCGGCGGAACACGTTGCGATGCGTCCAGGTCGTCGACAGCTCCATCCCGTCGCGCGAGGCCACTTCCAAACCGAAGGTCAGGCGGCGTTTGGGCATGTCTTCAAGATAGACATCGAAATCCAGGGAGCCATCAGGGTTGGGAGTGTCGTGCTCTTCGATCGAGACAATATTAAACGTGCCGGTGCGGCGAAGCCGGGTTCCGACCTTTTGCACCTGCTGGGGGGAATACACCTCTCCGGTTGGGAAGCCGGCGATTTGTTCGACGGACCTGTGGCGAACATCGCTGTCGCCTTTGATGTACATTTTTCCAAAGCTCAGACGCGGTCCCGGGGCGAGGTCAATGCGGGAATCCAGCTTTGCCTGGGCGTGGCGGGCAATGACTTTCTGGCCGCTGACCTCGGCCTTGGCATGACCAGCGTCACGCCATCCCTGCACGCCTGCTGACGCGGCTTGCTGAATGGCGCCGGTGGTGGCCAGTTTGCCCGTCGCATAGTCTTCGGGAAGAACCGTTTCGGTCGCGATCGGCCGGACCACCGCCTGGCCAAATGTGAAGGTTGGGCCGGTTTTAACAGCAATCACGATTTTGTTGATCTGATTGGGCACGTTGAGTGAGCTGAGTTCCGCCGCCTCTTTCCCGTCCAGTTTAATGCTGACGACGGGACTGAAATAGCCTTCGTCATAAAGGATCTGAACAATGGTGGTATAGTCCGACAGGGCCGCTGACAAAAGTTCAAGCGGTGTGTCCAGCCCGCGGGATTCTGCGGTTGTCACCGATGCGGTATCTTCGATCCGTTCAACCAGCGCTTTCGGAGCGCCCGGTGCCGTGAGGACGGTTTCCAATGCGGCCAGCGATGTGGGTAATGTGGCGACGACTATTCCGAACAGACAATTTCTCACAAAGCTGCATTGTCTTATTCGCTGCATCTATTGGCTCCAGCTGCCCCAACTAGAAATTAACTTCGGCGCCTTTTCGGATGTGGCGGCCCCTTAAGGATAGTTAGAACATCTGTAATCGTGTAGGGGAAGTGTTTATCGTTTGGCCAAGAAAATTAGCGGAACAAGTGATGGCTCAGTGCCAGTTCAAAGGCCAGCATTGCGGAACCAGCGAATGATCGCCGCGCGATCTTCCGGTTCCATATAGGTGACATTTGCGGGTGGCATGGCGTGACTGACACCGGCCTGCAGGTAAATCTGTTTCGCATTGCGGGCGATGTCACCTTGGGTTTCCAGAAGAATGCCTTTTGGCGCCCACAGGATGCCGTCCCAAACCGGTTCGCGCGCATGGCACATGGAACAGCGCCCCAGAACGACATCATGTGCCTGTTCGAACCCGTCTGCTGCTGCGTATTTCTGTTCAAATGCGGTGAGCGGCTGTGCCTCGGCCTCCTCCAGAGGTTTGTACATAGGCGCGGTGGACAGCCACATGATGGCGATGAACAGAAGAGCGGTCACCAGCCAGGTCCAGGTCGGATCACCGGCGCGGGCGTGGCGTGTATTGAAGTAGTGACGAATTGTGACACCCATCAGAAATACCAGCGCCGCAATGATCCAGTTGTATTGGGTGGCAAAGGCCAGCGGGTAGTGGTTCGAAAGCATCAGGAAAACCACTGGCAAGGTCAGATAGTTGTTATGAGTCGAACGCAACTTGGCGATCTTGCCGTATTTCGGGTCCGGGGTGCGGCCATTCTTAAGGTCGTCTACGACGATGCGCTGGTTCGGCATGATGATGAAGAATACATTCGCTGTCATGATCGTGGCGGTGAATGCGCCCAGATGCAGCATCATCGCGCGCCCGGTGAATATCTGGTTGTACCCCCAGCCCATCACCACCAGCAGGACAAACAGCAGCACCATCAGTAATGTTGGGCGCTCACCCAGGCCGGATTTGCACAGGAAGTCGTAGATCAGCCAGCCAATAGTCAACGAGGCAGCCGAGATCAGAATGCCCTGCCACAGCGCCAGATCGGCCTTTTGCGCATCAATCAGATAAAGCTCTCCACCAACCCAGTAGACGATCATCAACAGCGCAGCTCCGCTAAGCCAGGTGGCATAGCTTTCCCATTTGAACCAGGTCAGATGATCCGGCATCCGCTCGGGTGCGACGAGGTATTTCTGAATATGGTAAAAGCCGCCGCCATGTACCTGCCATTCTTCCCCGTCGGCGGGGCCGGGGATATCCCGATTCAGGCCAAGGTCCAGAGCGATGAAGTAAAAGGATGATCCGATCCAGGCGATAGCAGTGATTACGTGCAGCCAGCGCACAGCAAATGCCATCCAATCCCAGAACACGGCGAATTCAAACATGAGAGTTCTCTCCAGTAGGTTATAGTCACCCTAGGCAAACTGGCTTTTCTTCGGTATTCCCGTATATTGTCAAACTGTATCAAAAAAAACGATAAGATGTCCTATCTCGACAATATTCGCACCTTCGTTCGTGTCTATGATCTGGGCAGCATGTCTGCTGCCGGGAGGGATTTGCGTGTTTCACCGGCGGTGACTTCGGCGCGAATATCACAGCTTGAGGATCATTTGGGCGTGCGTCTGTTTCAGAGGACTACACGTAACCTCAGCCCGACCGAGCAGGGACGTGCGTTTTACCCCGGAGCGGTTGCGGTCCTGGATGCCGTAGATGAAGCCGAGGCGCAGGTTGTTCACCTGACCGAAGCCCCCCGCGGGTCACTGTTCGTAGCCGCGCCTTTGGGCGTCGGGCGCAGGTTATTAGCCCCACATGTGCCGGATTTTCTCTCGGAATACCCCGAAATTGATGTGCGATTGCGCCTGACCGACAGGTCAGTGGACCTGACGACCGAAGGATTGGATCTGGCCTTTTTCATTGGTCAGCCCGAGGACAGCACCCTGCGTATTCGCAAGATCGCGGATTGCGCGCGGGTTCTGTGTGCCGCACCGGACTATGTAAAACGCAGGGGGATGCCGCAAAACGGAGCCGATCTTGTGTCCGACAAGCACGAGTGTCTTAACCTGCGGTATCCCGGCGCTGCGGAGTTTCAGTGGATGCTGGAAACTCCAGACGGGCCAAAACGTTATGCCGTGTCGGGCCGGTTTGAATGCGATGACGGAGATGTTTTGACCGATTGGGCGTTGTCAGGGCAGGGGATCGCGATGAAACCTGTGTTTGAGGCAGCGGAACATCTCAAGGCAGGACGTCTGGTGGTGGTTGCGAAGGAGACACCTCCTGTCTCTGTTCAGATGGCGTGTCTCTATACCCATCGACGTCACCAGGATCCCAAGGCGCGTTTGTTCATGGATTTCATGATCGCGCGAATTGGCAAGGTTGTGCAAAACTCGGACATCAACGGTTAGCAAAGGCTCCCGGCCGCGCGTAAATTTTCTCGAAGAGCTGTAACCGTCACTATCCGCGCCGCGCCCAACAGGTGCGGCGCCCGGCTCAACAGGAGGAGGCCCGGCAGGGGCGATCGACGGGTGGGAGGTTCGCCCGGTCAGTTAGCTGCCACGATACGTGGAGTAGCTGTATGGCGAAAGCAAGAGCGGCACATGATAGTGGGCGTCTGCTTCAGACATACCAAACCTGATTGGAATCTCATCCAGGAACAGCGGTTCGTCATCCGCCTGGCCAGAGGCGCGCAGATAGTCACCCGCGCTGAAAACAAGTTCATATTCCCCGGTTTCAAAGTTTGCTTGCGGTAGTATTGGGCTGTCTGTTCGCCCGTCTGCATTGGTCAGCATCTCAGCCAGTTTGTGGCGTCCGTCCTGGGTAATCGCGTACAGAGCAATTTTCAGCCCCTCTGCGGGACAGCCTTTGGCGGTGTCCAGAACATGGGTTGTCAGGTATCCTGCCACGCGTTTCTCCTCATATTCCGATCACCGCAACGAGTGGTTGTTGAAAACCGCAAACTGCAATCGAGTATTGTTTGACGCAGTCTGGGGCGAAACCCGAGACTTTGGGAATGCCGAAAGAAAAGGAAACAGCGTTCGGATTGATTTGATAATACTGCTTCCAATTCTGCGGTAAAGCGTAGGTAGTGTAACACAACTGAGACGGAACATTCATGCAGCCCCCTCGCTATCCCCGTGACATGATCGGATACGGAGCCAACCCGCCAAACGCCCAGTGGCCTGGCGGAGCAAATCTGGCCGTTCAGATTGTGCTGAACTACGAAGAGGGTGGCGAGAACTGCGTGCTTCACGGTGATGCCGCGTCCGAGGCCTTTCTGTCCGAGATTGTCGGCGCAGCGCAATGGCCAGACCAGCGTCATTGGAACATGGAATCGATCTATGAATACGGATCGCGGGCAGGGTTCTGGCGTCTGCACCGCTTGATGCAGGACTTGCCCATAACCGTTTACGGTGTCGCGTCGGCGCTGGCACGGTCGCCCGATCAGGTTGCCGCCATGAAAGACGCAGGTTGGGAGATCGCAAGTCACGGCCTGAAATGGGTCGAACACAAGGATATGTCTGAGGCGGAAGAGCGCGCTCAAATAGAAGAGGCCATCCGCCTGCATACCGAGGTCGTGGGGGAACGTCCCTATGGTTGGTATACCGGCCGGTGTTCCGAGAACACCGTGCGTCTGGTGGCCGAAGAGGGCGGCTTTGCCTATGTGGCGGACACCTATGCGGATGATCTGCCCTATTGGATGCAGGCCTCTGGCCGGGACCAGTTGATCGTACCATATACTCTCGATTGTAACGATATGCGCTTTGCAACGCCGCAAGGTTTCAATTCGGGCGATCAGTTCTATTCCTATCTCAAAGACAGTTTCGACGCGCTTTATTCCGAGGGTGAAGCCGGTGCGCCCAAGATGTTGTCGATCGGTCTGCATTGCCGCCTGATCGGTCGTCCAGGTCGGGTCATGGCGCTGAAACGGTTTCTGGATTATGCGCGTGGGCACTCGGATGTCTGGTTCGCGACCCGTCTGGAGATCGCCCAGCATTGGGCAGCGCAGCACCCGCCTGTATCAGGTCCAAAGCCGTCAGAAATGGCGCGGGACGCTTTCGTTGCCGCTTATGGCGGGATCTTCGAACATTCGGCTTGGATTGCAGAGCGCGCCCATGGGCTGGAACTCGGCGCGGCTCACGATACTGCCGGCGGGTTGCATAACGCACTGACGCGCATGTTCCGTTCGGCCTCGGATGAGGAGCGGCTGGGCGTGCTGACCGCGCACCCGGATCTGGCGGGCAAACTGGCACAGGCCAAGCGGCTGACACAGGAAAGCACGGCAGAGCAGTCCTCGGCAGGGCTGGATGCGCTGACGGATGCCGAACGCGATGCCTTTACCGATCTGAATAGGCGCTATACCGACAAGTTCGGATTTCCCTTCATTATTGCTGTGCGTGATCATGACAAAGCCTCTATCCAGCAGGCGTTTCAGCGGCGGATAGATCAGGACCGGGACACAGAATTCGCCGAGGCCTGCCGACAGGTCGAGCGTATTGCCGAATTCCGCCTGAGGGATGTGCTGCCTTCATGAAACAGATCCGGACTGTTCCTTTAACGCCTGACGCTTTTGCCCCGTTCGGAGATGTGATCGAGGCATCGGGCGACCCGGACAAGATCATCAACCAGGGCCAGTGCGGGCGTTTTCATGACCGGGCGGCCCTTGATTTCGCGGGCGGCCGCGCCGGGATCAGCCTGTTCAACGCCAACCCCCGAACTCTGCCGTACCAGTTGGATATGGTTGAACGGCATCCTGATGGCAGTCAGGCCTTTGTTCCCATGACCCATCAACCCTTTCTGGTCGTTGTAGCACCAGATGTTGACGGGCAGCCGGGCGAGCCGTGTGCCTTTGTCACCCGGCCCGGTCAGGCGGTGAATTATCATCGTGGGACGTGGCACGGCGTTTTGACACCATTGCATGGCCCTGGATTGTTCGCCGTTGTTGATCGGATCGGCGATGGGCCCAACCTGGAAGAATACTGGTTCGATAGCCCTTATCAGGTGGTGTCGTAGCCAAATGAAGCCGCAGCATAAGCGGTAAGACCCCCGTGAATCTGACAGAGAGGACAGTAACTCATGGCTGACACTTCAATAGGGACACCCGAACAGCTTCGGGATCCAAATTATACCCCGGCGCTGCACAAGGCAGTTCCGCTGGGCATTCAACATGTTCTGGCGATGTTCGTTTCGAACGTGACGCCTGCGATCATCGTTGCGGGGGCCGCCGGGTTCGGGTTCGGTTCGAACTCCCCCGATTTTCCCGAACTGCTGTACCTGATCCAGATGTCGATGCTGTTTGCCGGCGTCGCGACCTTGCTCCAAACGGTGACGATTGGTCCGGTAGGAGCGGCTTTGCCTATTGTTCAGGGCACTAGCTTTGCCTTTCTGCCGATCATGATCCCGTTGGTTGCTGGCAAAGGCGTCGATGGTCTGGCCGCATTGTTTGGCGGTGTCATTATCGGTGGGGTGTTCCATGCCCTGCTGGGCACGGTGATTGGCAAAATCCGTTTTGCCTTGCCACCTCTGGTCACAGGCCTTGTGGTGACAATGATTGGTCTGGCGTTGGTCAAGGTCGGCATTCAATACGCCGCCGGAGGGGTTCCGGCCATTGGAACGCCTGAATACGGCTCGGCGCTGAACTGGTCGGCTGCTTTGGTCGTGGTTGTGGTAACGCTGGGGCTGAAGTTCTTTACCCGCGGAATGCTTTCGGTTTCTGCCGTTCTGATTGGTCTTGCGGTTGGGTATGTCTATGCCCTGATGGTTGGCATGATCACGTTTGAGGCAATCGGAACAAGCTGGAGCCGCGCTGCAACTTTCGCCCTGCCTGTGCCCTTCAAGTATGGGTTCGAGTTCTCATTCGCCGCCATAATCGGGTTCTGTCTGATGGCCTTTGTTTCGGCAGTTGAGACGGTGGGGGATGTGTCGGGTGTGACCAAAGGCGGAGCCGGGCGCGAAGCCACGGACAAGGAAATCACCGGTGCAACCTATGCTGACGGCTTCGGTTCGGCCCTGGCGGGCGTGTTCGGCGGCTTACCCAACACGTCGTTCAGCCAGAATGTCGGGCTGATCGCAATGACCGGCGTCATGAGCCGAAATGTCGTCACCATCGGCGCCTTGTTTCTGATCCTGTGCGGCCTGGTGCCCAAGGTTGGCGCGATCATCCGCACCGTTCCGATCGAAGTACTGGGCGGTGGCGTCATCGTCATGTTCGGGATGGTTGTCGCCGCGGGTGTTTCGATGTTGTCCGATGTGGATTGGAATCGGCGCAACATGGTGATCTTTGCCATCGCGCTGTCAATCGGGTTCGGCCTCCAGCTCGAGCCGGGTGCGGTGCAACACTTGCCCGATACTCTGGGCATCCTGATGAAAAGCGGGCTGCTGCCTGCGGCTCTGATCGCCATCGTGCTGAATCTGATCCTGCCGGATGAGTTGGCCGATGAGGCAACCGAAGAAGTTTCGGGCGGCATGTCGGGGCACGGGTCGGGCAGCCTTCCCGGCAAGTAACCAAATGAAAATCGGCGGATCGCGTTAGGTCGCGGTCCGCCTATGTGTCGGCCATCATACGAGCGACATCCAGCATGCGGGCTGAAAACCCCCATTCATTGTCATACCAGCCAAAAACACGAACCTGAGTTTCGCCGATCTGCCGGGTTTCTGGCCCTGCGATGATCAGAGATTCCGGCCGCGTCCGCAAATCGGACGACACCAGCGGCTCATCCGTCCAACCCAGAACGGGAGACTCTGCAACGGCTGCACGTAGGGCGGCTTCAAAATCGCAGGCGCTCAGGCCGCGCTTCAGCGTCACAATCAGATCAACCGCGGAAACGCTTGCCGTAGGCACCCTGACCGCCGCGCCCGAGATGCGCCCGGCCAGATGGGGCAGGACTTCGTCTATCAGGTGCATAGCGCTGGTGGTGGTCGGGACCATCGACAGCGCTCCGGCGCGTGACCGTGCCAGATCACCACGCGGAGCGTCGATCATCGGCTGGCTGTTGGTGTAGCAGTGGATGGTGGTCATATGGCCCGACGCGACACCAGCGATCCCGTCCAGAACCTTGACCAGCGGAGCCAGCCCGTTGGTGGTGCAAGAGGCATTTGACACGATCCGCGCATTGCCCAGATGATCCTCATTTGCGCCCAGAACGATTGTGGCCTCGGTCGCGGGCGAGGGGCCGGAAATCAGTACTTTCCTTGCCCCTGCGGTCAGGCCTTGACTGGCAACATCCGATGTCCGGGCAACGCCGGTGCAGTCCATCAGGACATCTACACCGGACAGATCAACCCGGCTTAGGTTGGGGCTGTGTGTAATAGGAATAGCGTGCCCATCGACAACCAGTTGCGCAGTTCCCTGTTCCACTTTGCCCGGATAGGGCCCAAAAGTGCTGTCGTACTTGAACAGATAGGCGCAGGTCTCTAGCGGTGCGATGTCGTTGATCAGCACCAGTTCGATGTCGTGACCGAGCGGCATCGCCAGAAGCTGCCGCAAAATCGTGCGGCCGATGCGGCCGAATCCGTTAATTGCGAGTTTCATGCGCAAGCTATGGCAGTGGCTTGGATTAACCTCAATGCCAGTTTCCTGTCCGGGTCAGTTACAGCTGACCTGTGAAAAGAACTGGCCCGAGATGTTCTGGTACATGCTGGCCACAATCGGCTTGCACCCGGTTGCCTGCTGAATAGCCGCGATGGCCTGAATAGTGCGCAGCCGGGGCGGGGGGCCGAATGGGTTGAGATTGTTGTTATCACGTGTGGCACGGTATACGACCGGAGCTTCCGAAACCTGGGTAATGGCCCAGGTGCGGCTCATGACGTTGACGGTATTTGTCTCTTTGGCGGTTGCAGGGGTCACATCCAGGGCCGTCAGGCCGATTGCAGCCGCCAGTGCCAGCGTTACATTGCGCAGTGCCATCGTACAATCTCCTGAACTAAAACCGTTTGTTATTCCACCAGATTACCGCGCTTGCCCAGTCCCGCCAAGGCCGAATTTATCCTAGCGCCCGCCTGGTGAAAGAGGCATCTGGCGGTTCACATCTTTGTATAGCAGATATCGGAACCGCCCGGGACCGCCCGCATAACAGGCCTGAGGGCAAAAGGCCCGCAGCCACATAAAGTCTCCGGCTTCGACCTCGACCCAGTCCTGATTCAGCCGGTAGACGGCTTTGCCTTCCAGCACATACAGCCCGTGTTCCATGACGTGGGTTTCGGCAAATGGGATCACGCCGCCGGGTTCAAAAGTCACGATGTTGACATGCATATCGTGGCGCAGGTCTTGCGGATCCGCGAAACGTGTTGTGGCCCAGCGACCCTCGGTGCCCGGCATTTCGATCGGGGCGACCTCTTGTTCATTGGTGATGATCGGGTCCGGCTTGGGCAGGCCGGGCACTGCCTCATAAGCCTTTCGAACCCAATGAAACCGCGCTGGCTGCTCCGTATGGTTGCGCAACGCCCATTTGGAACCAGCGGGGATATAGGCATATCCACCAGTTTCCAAAACGTGAATACTTCCCTCAAGCGTCAATGTGACCGCCCCTTCGACAACGAACAACACCGCCTGCGCTGCGGGGTCCGTTTCGGGCGTATCGCTACCGCCACCGGGCTGGACCTCCATGATGTATTGCGAAAAGGTTTCGGCGAACCCGCTAAGGGGACGTGCCAGAACCCACAGGCGGGTGTCTTCCCAGAAGGGCAGATAGCTAGTGACGATGTCGCGCATCGTACCCTTGGGTATAACGGCATAGGCCTCGGTGAACATGGCGCGATCAGTTAACAGGGTGTCCTGTCCGGGGTGTCCGCCATGGGGCGCATAATAAGTCGGGTGTGCCATCAAATGCCTCTGGTTCGTGTTTCGTGCACTATGCGAGGGACGCTCGGCATGGCCTAGCGTCAGAGTCGCAATAGGTTTCTTCGGGATAATTTGAAGGTTGCAGACTAGGGCTTGGCCCAGTGCCTTCCCGGGTATATCCTTGAATGTAAATTGGTTGCAGAATTGCGAGGCGGTATGAGAATTTGGGGATCACTATTAGTTGCAGGTGTTCTGGTGCTGAGCATTGGTGTTGCCGGCAGCGCGAAACCGCTGTCTCGCATCATCGCAGAGTCGGGGTTGAGCCCGGATGATTTCACATTGCTGAGTGCAACCACAGACACCATGCTGGGCAGTGGTTTGCCGCAGGTTGGTGCCGAAAGTGAATGGATCAGCACCGAGACCGGGGCCAAGGGCACCGTCCGTGTGCGCGAGGTCCGCGATAATTGCGTGCATCTGCAGCATTTTATCCGACCTCCGAGTTCCGAGCAGACCCGTGAGATCAGATCCCGCAGGTGCCAGGATGCCAATGGTAACTGGATTTTCACACCCTAATTGGGTTGCTACACCCGCGCGCGACGCAGGTTATTGACGGCTATACGGTCGCCAGTCTCCGGTTACTGCACCCGTTTAATCTCATATGGGGTGGGTGACGTCCCGTCACCCAACTGGACATCATGACGGTGGCTAAGTCATTCTCGGCCCAAAGGTAATGCCCGCGTGTCGGGGCGGAGGAGAAAACTCATGAACATGTCATTCGGCCTGCGCGAGGAAAACCGCGAACTGCTGACCCGCGTAACAGAGATGATCCGAAATGAAGTCATGCCGCTGGAAGAAGAGTTCCATGCTGAAATCAACAAAGGTGACCGCTGGCAATATACCGACCGGCAGGCGGATATCCTTGAAGGGTTGAAAGCCAAGGCCAAGGCGGCGGGATTGTGGAACTTCTGGCTGACCGACAGTGAAAAAGGGCTGGGTTTGACAACTGTGGAATACGCCTTTTTTGCTGAAGAAATGGGAAAGACCCCGCTGGGTGCAGAAATCTTCAACTGTTCAGCCCCAGATACGGGCAACATGGAAGTATTCGAGCGGTACGGGTCCGAAAAGATGAAGCAAGAGTGGCTCAAGCCGCTGCTCGATGGGCAAATCCGTTCGGCCTATCTGATGACCGAACCGGATGTCGCCTCTTCCGATGCCACCAATGTTTCGATGTCCTGTGTGCCGGACGGCGAATCCTACGTTCTGAATGGCGAGAAATGGTGGGCCTCAGGCGCCGGTGATCCGCGGTGCAAGGTCTATATCGTCATGGTCCGGACTGGCGGTGATGACCTGCCTGTTCACAAACGCCAGTCGATGATCGTGGTGCCAGCGGGAACGCCGGGGATCGAAGTGCTGCGCCCGATGGAAGTCTACGGCCATGATGATGCGCCGCACGGGCATATGCATATTCGCTTTACCAATGTCCGGGTGCCTGCCGAGAATATCCTGCTGGGCGAAGGGCGTGGGTTCGAGATCGCTCAGGGTCGATTGGGGCCGGGACGTATTCACCACTGTATGCGTGCTATTGGACAGGCAGAGATGGCCCTGGAGCAGATGTGCAAACGGTCGCTGCAACGCGAAGCATTTGGCAAGAAGCTGGCGCAGCTTGGGGCGAATTTCGATATCATAGCCGAATGCCGGATGGAGATCGAAATGGCCCGGCTACTTTGCCTCAAGGCTGCTTGGTACATGGATCAGGGCGATGCGCGTGCGGCGGCCCCGTGGATCAGCCAGATCAAGGTCGTGGCCCCGCGGGTCGCATTGAAGGTGATTGATGAGGCGGTGCAGATGTATGGCGGGCAAGGGGTAAGTCAGGACACGCCGCTGGCGACCGCGTGGACGCATGTACGGACCCTGCGGCTAGCCGATGGGCCGGACGCGGTGCATCGTCGCCAGGTCGCACGGACCGAACTGAAAAAGCATACACAGGAAAAGGTCTGAGGTCCCAAGTGGTCTTGAAATCTGATATGTCCAGGTTGCCCTATTTCAGACTACGCGCGGACGGGGTTTTTGTCGGCAATGACCCGGCGCGGGGTCCGTGGTCTGCCGAACATTGCCATGCTGGTCCGGTCAGCGGTCTGATCGTGCGCGCCGCGGAATCTGAAATTGGTCCGGACAAGATGCTGACCCGGCTGACGGTCGATCTGCTGCGTCCGCTGCCCCTGTCCGGGTTGCGGGTTGCGGCCGAGACGACGCGGCACACCAGAACGCTGGCGACCACTCGG
Organism: Ruegeria faecimaris; assembly: GCF_900182615.1. Classification (GTDB taxonomy): domain Bacteria; phylum Pseudomonadota; class Alphaproteobacteria; order Rhodobacterales; family Rhodobacteraceae; genus Ruegeria; species Ruegeria faecimaris. Next base: position 24,347 of record NZ_FXTE01000019.1, read on the forward strand.
GTTACTGTGCACGATCTGGACAACACTTTATGTGCCGTAGCCACAACTATGCACCTTGCCCGCCGCGACCTTGGCCCGGTTCCCAATGTCGCTCTCTCATCTCCGCAACTGGCGGACTCGGTGGACGGCCCATTTCCCATCGGCGAAATTCGGCACGATCTTCCTGGGTTCGCGACCTATTCCGATGTCCTCTATCCCAAGGGTGGAAATCAGGGCGTCGGTCCCAAAACGATCTGGATGCGCACGCCTCCGCTGCTTGGGGACGAGGTGCAATCTCCGATTCAGGCGCTGTGTCCACTGGCTGATTGCGGCAATGGCATTTCGTGGAATGCCCCGACAACCGAGATGGGGTTCATGAATACGGATCTGACGGTTCAAGTGCACCGCGAGCCGGTCTCGGATTGGCTGGCCTCCGAGTCTGTCTGCCATTGGCAGCCCTCGGGTATCGGCATGTCGCAATCGGTTTTGTATGACACCCAAGGGCCGGTTGGAACAGCCCTGCAGACCCTTGTGTTGTTCCCACCTGCCTGAGCCATCGGCCAGCTTCTGCGCGCCCGGCCCAAATGGGATTGCCGGGCGCAGGCCGACACCCTATCTTTCGCCCATGCGCTGGCTTGTGACCCTAGTGACCTGCTGTTTGCCGATCCCGGCGATGACGCACCCGCATGTCTTTATCGACACGGGGCTGGAATTCGTCGTGGACGCTTCGGGGCAGCTGACCCATGTCCGTGTGACCTGGGCCTATGACGAGTTTTACTCTTTGCTTGTCCTCGAGGACATGAAGCTGGATCAGGATGGCGACGGTATCCTCAGCAAAAGTGAACAGGATCATCTGTCCGGGTTCGATGCACAGTGGGATCAAGGCTATAACGGCGATCTGGTCGTCTGGTCCGAGTCTGAAGTATTGCCGCTTTCTGGCCCACTGGAGCCGAAAGCATTGATGGAGGACGGGCGCATCGTGACCTCGCATCTGCGCAGTGTCGAAGGTGGGCCTGTACCGGCCACCGCCTTATCGGCGAAGGCGTTTGATGAGACATATTATACCGCATATGACCTGACGCGCCCGGTGACGGTTTCGGGGAGTAAGACCTGCCAGATTGACCGCGTCGAGCCAGATGTCGACGGACAGCTTGCCCAAATGCAGGCGTTTCTGCTGACGCTGGATGCCAATTACGACCTTGAGGAAAATGACATCCCGATGGTGGGCGAAAACTTTGCAACCGAGATCCGTATTTCATGTCCAAATACCTGATTGTCCCGTTTGTTCTGGCGGTCGGTGTTCTGCTCTGGTTCTGGTTCAGCGGCGGGTTTGACCAACTTGCGGCATGGGCTGCCGGTGAACAGCGTGCGTTTCAGAACCAGATTGCGCGGTCGCTGCGCGCTGCCCGCGCCGAACAACCTCAGGCGGTCATGACTTTGTTGACGGTGTGCTTCGCTTACGGGTTCTTCCACGCCATCGGTCCTGGGCATGGCAAGGTCCTGATCGGTGGCTATGGGCTCGGTCGGCGTGTGGCGTTCTGGCGGCTTTCAGCGATCAGTGTGTTGTCCAGCCTTGGACAGGCCGTAACCGCGATTGTTCTAGTCTATGCCGGTGTGCTGGTGTTCCAGATGTCTCGGGAAAGACTGGTTGACACAACGGAGCAAATCATGGCCCCAGTCAGCTATGGGGCGATCACTGCGATCGGGCTTTGGCTAGTGTTTCGCGCCTTGCGGAGCTTTGCCAAACGTAGCCGGGATCACGGCGCAGATCATCATCACCACGATCACGAAACCTGTTCGGATTGCGGCCACCGGCATGGTCCGTCTGCGGATGAGGTGGCGCAGGTCGGTAGCCTGCGCGAGGCGGCGTTGCTGATCGCTGGAATCGCCGCACGCCCCTGTACCGGGGCGCTGTTTGTGTTGATCCTGACCTGGCAGATGGGCATCGCCATCGTTGGCATCGCCGGGGCGTTCTGCATGGCGCTGGGCACTGCGACAGTGACCACTCTGGTCGGGTGGACCTCATTCGGTCTGCGCGGCGGGATGCTGGCCTCGGCCTCAGCGACGCGGTTTGCACAGGTGCTGGCCCCAACCATCGAGCTGGTCGCCGGGTTGCTGATAGCGGTGATAGCTGGCGGGTTGTTGCTGCGCGCGCTTTAGTCGAACACCGGGTTCGGGTAGCCGACCCGCGCAAGATACAACCCCTGCGGCGGACAAACCGGCCCGCAGGCGGCGCGATTCTCAGCTTGCAGTGCCTCTCGCACATCTTCAGGCGTCCAGGGCCCGGCGCCGACACGTTCCAGAGTGCCGACAAAGCTGCGCACCTGATTGTGCAGGAACGACCGTGCCCGGACGTGGAAATGAACCTCGGGGCCTGAAAAGCCCTGCACCTGTTCCACCCGCAACTCATCCAGCGTTTTGACCGGGCTGGCCGCCTGACAGATCGTGGACCGGAACGTGGTGAAATCATGCCGTCCGATCAGCATGTCCGCCGCGGCCTGCATCGCATCAATATCCAACGGGTGACTGACTTGCCAAACCTGCCCCGCGTCATGGGTTGCAGGCGCGCGGCGCATCAGGATGCGAAACAGATATTGCCGTTCAAGCGCCGAGAACCGTGCATGCCAGCCATCGTCCACCCGTGCGGCTTTCACGATGGCCACTGGTTGCGGCTTGAGGTGATAGTTCAACGCTTCGGACAGTCGGAAAGGGTCCCATTCCTTGATCAGGTCGCAATGGGCGACCTGTCCTAGCGCGTGGACACCGGCATCGGTGCGACCTGCCGCAGCGATCGTGTGGTCCCCGGGTTGTATCCGCGACAATGCCTCTTCGATCGCCCCCTGAACCGAGGGCTGATCTTTCTGCCTCTGCCACCCGGCAAACGGCTTTCCGTGATATTCGACTTTCAACGCGTATCTGGGCATGGGCTGCTGGTACCGTGCTGCGCGGCGGCGGGCAAGGGGCCGGAAAGCGCTGGCATGTCGGACGGTGGCTACCTATCTTGAGCGAAACGATAAAAGCGGGGCGACGGCTTGGTCATCTCATCTATGGCAGACAGTCTTGTGCGCGGCATGGAATCCGTGGGCGACAGCGTTTCCGAAGCTCTGTTCGAGCCGGTCATCCGCCTTGGTGTCACCGGGTTGGCGCGTTCGGGCAAAACGGTGTTCATCACCTCGCTTGTTGCAAATCTGCTGGACCGTGGGCGAATGCCGGGCCTTGTTGCGCAGCATGAGGGACGGATCAACGCTGCTTACCTTCAGCCGCAGCCGGATGATACCGTGCCCCGGTTCGACTATGAAAACCACCTTGCTGCGCTGACCGGGCCAAACCCGCATTGGCCCGAAAGCACCCGCGCCGTGTCCGAGTTGCGCCTGTCGTTCAAGGTTCGCCCTGCCGGTCTGCTGTCTGGCCTGAAGGGGCCGCGAACCGTGCATCTGGATATTGTAGATTATCCGGGCGAATGGTTGCTGGACTTGGCCCTGCTGGACAAATCATATGACGACTGGTCAACCGAAACGCTGAACCGCATCACAGAGCGGGCCGAAGCACAAGAGTTTCTGGCGCAGGCCAAAGCGGTCGCGCCAGAGGCAAAACATGATGAGCCGGTGGCGCAATCTTTGGCGCAGGCGTTCTCGGGCTATCTGAACACGGCGCGCGATGCCGGGTTTTACGATTGTACCCCGGGACGGTTCCTGTTGCCGGGTGATCTGGCGGGATCACCGGTTCTGACCTTCGCGCCGCTGCCAGTCGAAGGGGTCGCCACCCGTAACAGCCTGCACCGCGAAATGGCGCGGCGCTACGAAGCCTATAAATTGCGCGTGGTCAAACCGTTCTTTCGCGAACATTTTGCCCGGATCGATCGACAGGTTGTTCTGGTCGACGCGCTGGGTGCGATTCACAAAGGGCCGAAAGCGGTTGAGGATATGCGCCGGGCGATGGGAGATATCCTGTCGGCCTTCCGTCCGGGGCGCAACGCGTGGCTCAGCCAGTATCTTCTGGGCAAACGGGTCGAGCGCATTTTGTTTGCCGCCACCAAGGCCGATCATTTGCACCACCTGCAGCATCCACGTCTGACCAGCATCATGGAGGCGTTGACACGCGACGCCCGTGACCGCGCCAGTTTTGCCGGGGCCGAGACCTCGGCTGTGTCACTGGCGGCTTTGCGGGCAACAACCGAAGAGATGCGAACCCATGAAGGAGTGCCGCTTGCCTGCGTGCGGGGCACTTTGCTTGATGGCAAGCAGGCGGCCTTCTACCCCGGTGAGTTGCCCGAAGACCCGGCTCATTTGTTGGGGGCAGCCCGCAGCGGAGCAGTAAGCTGGCTAGGCGAAGACTATGGGTTCATGAGTTTTGCGCCTGCGAACCTGACCCTGCGATCGGGTGACGGCCCGCCCCATATCCGGCTTGATCGCGCGGCCCAGTTCCTGATCGGAGACCGGCTATGACCGTAACGCTCCGCCCTGCGCGCAGCACCGATGCTGGCGCGACGGGGAAAATCCTGCATGGTTTTGCTTGTGAAAATGAGTGGATGCCAGAGCTGCATTCCTGTGCCGAAACCATCGCCTTTTGCGGCGTGATGATTGATCGCGACTGGATCACCGTTGCTGAAAACGAGGATGGTGTAGTTGGTTTTCTGGCATTGAATGGTTCAGAGGTCCATTCGCTTTACCTGCGTGCGTCAGCGCGCAATCAGGGGATCGGGCAGCGCCTGTTGGATCAGGCGAAATCTGGCCGACAAAAGCTGTCCCTGTTCGCCTTTCAGGCCAACCATGGCGCGCGAAGATTTTACGAGCGCAACGGATTTGCCGAGATTGCCCGCGGTGACGGGGCCGATAATGACGAAAACCTGCCGGACATCAAATTTGTCTGGAACAGAGAAAGGGCTGCTGATGGCTAAGGGTCCGGTTCTGATCGATCTTGATCCCGAGGAACCTGTTGCGGATGTCGCTTTGGCACCGCCCGTTCCGGATGCGGGCGAACCACAGGGGAAGGCGATGCAGGCCGCCGCGCGTCTGGCTGCACGGAAACCGTCGGCCCTGTCACGCTGGTTCTGGGGACTGGCGGCAGCGGTCATCGGCGCGGTTGTCTCGGTGGCGGCATGGGATTTTGTGACCGCTTTGCTGTTGCGCGCGCCGGTTTTGGGATGGGTCGTAACTGGCCTGATTGGCGCGTTGCTGCTGGTTGCCCTGATCATCGCTTTGCGGGAACTTGCTGCGATCGGGCGGCTTTCGCGTGTGGATGGCATCCGTCGCGCCGCAGACACCGCCTTGGCAGAGGCGGATCTGACGCAAGCCCGCGCCGTAACCAACCGGTTGTTGGCATTTTACAACGGGCGCGAGGACGTTCGATGGGGCCGCGATAGGCTGGCCGAACGTATCGCCGAGCCTTTCGATGCCTCGGATCTGATGGCTCTGGCCGAGGACGAGCTGCTGGCCCCTCTGGATGCCGCGGCCAGTCGAGAAGTCGAGGCCGCCGCGCGTCAGGTCGCGACGGTGACCGCTCTGGTTCCTCTGGCTCTTGCGGATGTGGCGACGGCTTTGGCAGCCTCGTTGCGAATGATCCGGCGCATAGCTGAGATCTATGGTGGAAGGGCCGGTTTTCTGGGCAGCTGGCGCCTGACCCGGGCGGTCTTTGTGCATCTGGTCGCAACCGGCGCGGTGGCAATGGGCGACGACTTGCTGGAACCGGTGCTGGGTGGGTCTGTCCTGAGCAAACTGTCGCGGCGGTTTGGCGAAGGCCTGGTTAACGGGGCGCTTAGCGCGCGCGTCGGCGTGGCCGCGATGGAGGTCTGCCGTCCTTTACCGTTCTCGGACCGTCACAAGCCCTCGACCCGGTCGATGATCAAGCGTGCGCTGGCGGGGCTGTTTTCGAAAACTTGACCTGAGACAAAGCGTTCCTGCCAGCCGCGCATCATAACAAAGCAGGAGGCACGTATGACAGACCATGGACACAGCCAGCAAGAAATCGCGGCACGTATCAACGCGCCGCCGGGGCGTGGCGTTTTGCGTGATGTGGTTTACGGCGGGATCGATGGATCAGTCACCACTTTTGCCATCGTTGCGGGCGTTGCCGGGGCGGGGCTGTCACCGTTCATCATCATAGCGCTGGGGCTGGCCAATGTGCTGGCTGACGGGTTTTCGATGGCGGCGGGGAATTACTCGGGCACCAAGGCTGAACTGGATAACATCCGGCGCATTCGCGCGATCGAGGAGCGTCATATACATCTTTACCCCGATGGTGAACGGAACGAGGTGCGCGAGATTTTAGCCCAGAAAGGACTGTCGGGCCGTGTGCTGGACGAAGCCACCGATGCGATCACGGAAAACCATGACAACTGGATCGACCTGATGATCGAGGGAGAATATGGCCTGGGCAGCGTCGATCCGCATCCGCGCAAAGCTGCGGTGGCGACGTTTTTTGCCTTTCTTGTGGCCGGCATGGTTCCGCTTTTGCCGTTTCTGTTTTCGGTGGACCGGGCATTTGCTGCTTCGGCCTGGATGACGATGGGTGTTTTCTTTGCCATTGGTGCCCTCAAAAGCCGCTGGTCGCTGGCTCCGTGGTGGCGGTCAGGGATCGAAACGCTGCTGATTGGTGGGGCCGCTGCCGCAATCGCCTATTTCGTCGGTTCACTGTTTCACCACTAGCGGTCGGAATTGTCGCAGTTTGCCCGGTGCCGCAGACGGCTGCCGCTCGACCCGCTAGGTTGGGGCGCAACTTCAGCAGGTTAGGTACCCGATGCAAGGTTCTGGGAAAAATATACTTGTTCTAGGCGCTTATGGGTTTATCGGCGCGGCGATGATGCGGTCTCTTTCGGATCGAGATGCCAATGTATGCGGCCTTGTGCGCGATACAAACCTGGGTGAGAAAATCCTGCCCGGGATGTCTTTGGCTCAGGGAGATTTGCGCCAGCTCACGCACCCACACGATTGGCTGGAAATTCTGTCAGGTTTTGATTGTATCGTGAACTGCGCCGGGGCGTTGCAGGACGGACCAAAGGACGATCTTGAGGCGGTGCATCACACTGCGATTGCCGCCCTCGGGCAGGCCTGCGCCGCGCGCGAGATTGCTTTGGTTCAGATTTCTGCAACCGGAAGCAGCCCAGAGGCCGACACGGAATTCATGCGCACCAAAGCCTCCGGGGATGCCGCCTTGCAGGCCAGTGGTGTGCCGCTGTGGATTCTAAGGCCGGGCCTTGTGATCGGACAGACTGACTATGGTGGAACGACCTTGTTGCGCATGCTGGCCGCAATTCCGCTTGTGCAACCGATCGCCTATCCGCAGACGCTGGTTCAATGTGTTGGAATGGCCGATTTGTGCAGCGCCGTGGCGGCGGCCGTTGATGAGACGTTGCCACAGGGTACCTATGATCTGGTCGAGGATCAGGCTCATTCGCTGTCCGAGGTTCTGGACGAAACCCGCCATTGGATGGGGTTCCCTAAGGCACGTGTTCGGATAACAGCACCGGCTGTGGTTGCTAAATTCGCCGCCGGATGCGCCGATCAACTTGGGCGCTTGGGGTGGCGTTCGCCCCTTCGCAGCAACGCGATGACAGTCATGGCGAGCGGAGTTCTTGGTGACCCGGTCCCTTATCGCATGGCGACGGGTCAATCCATGCGCTCAATGCCCGAGATTTATCGCAGCATGGCCTGTTCCCGCGAACACAGGTTGGCTGCACGGATGTCGTTGCTGATGCCGTTGACGGTTGCGGTGCTCAGCCTTTTCTGGGTTCTCTCAGGTGTTTTCGGATTGCTGAGCCTGCCGCAAGCCACACAAGTCCTAACCGTCGCAGGCTGGACCAGTGGTGCCGCTGTGGTCAGTGTGCTGTTCTGGTCATGTGTCGATATCTTTCTGGGGCTTGCGATCCTTTGGCGTCCCTGGGCAGAACGCGCCTGCATGGCTCAGCTCGGTGTGTCGATCTTTTACCTGTTGGCGGCCTCATTTATGGTTCCTGCTTTGTGGCTCGACCCGCTTGGACCGCTTGTTAAAGTCATTCCCGCGATCATGTTGTCGCTGGTCGCACTGCCAATGGTGAAAAGCCGATGATGGACCCGGATCTGATCTTGCGCTGGTTTCATGTGATCGGGGCCTGCGTCTTGTTGGGAACCGGGGCCGGAATCGCATTCTTCATGCTGATGGCCCATCGGTCACGCGACCCGCGTTTCATTGCCCAGACGGCGGCAATCGTGGTGCTGGCCGATATGCTGTTCACCACAACCGCCGTTGTTTTGCAGCCAATTTCAGGTGGCTTGCTCGCCTTCAGATTGGGCTGGTCACTGGTCGAAGGGTGGGTGCTGCTGTCACTATTGCTGTATGTCTTGACCGGGGTCTTCTGGCTGCCGGTCGTCTGGATGCAGATAAAGATGCGGAACCTCGCGCAAGAGGCGGCAGATCGCGATACTGCTCTGCCGCGTTCGTATTTCATATTGTTCCGGCTTTGGTTTGCATGTGGGGTCCCCGCATTTCTGGCCGTTTTGGCCATAGTCTGGCTCATGATTTCCCGCCCTTCGATAGACCTGTTTTGATTTCAGGCTGTGTCGCGGTATGCAGGACGGTATTCCGGACTGTTTCTACCTGATGCATCAGGTTAGCCTGCAGAGAACTTGATAGGAGAAACAGGTTGGAATCCCTTCTGGTCCTTCTTGCGTTGGTTGCGCTGGCTATTCCTTTGACCATTGTGCTGCTGCTTGTCAGTCAGGTTCGGTTGCGGCGGCGGGTCGTCCGGTTAGAGGCGGACATCCTGTCACTGAAACAAGGCACCAATACTGAACCAGAACCCGCGACAGAGCCCGAGCCCAAGGCGCAGGCTATTCCGACCAAAGCGCCTCCAGTGTGGCCGACAGCCGACCAACCTGAGACCGAACAGCCAATCCCCCCGCAATCTCCTCAAGAAGCACTGGTTTTCAGCTCTGACCGTTTTGCTTTGCTGCAGGAATGGCTGCAGGAAAACTGGTTCTATGTCGTTTCGGCACTGTCGCTGGCACTGGCGGGAATTTTCTTGGTGCAATACGGCGTCGAGAACGGGTTGCTGCCGCCGTCGGCACGTGTCGTTGCCGCATTGTTGTTTGGCGCGGCGCTGATTGTCAGCGGAGAGGTCATTCGCAGGCGCTATGGCGATGGCGTGGACTCCGCGAGCGCCTATTTGCCCTCGGTGTTCTCAGGCGCGGGGCTGGTCACACTGTTTGGCGGCGTTCTGGCGGCGCGGCAACTATATGGCTTGATCGGCCCTGAATTTGCGCTTGTCGCCATGATTGGCGTTGCATCTGTCGGGCTGGTTTTGGGCTGGTTCCATGGTCCGCTATTGGCAGCTGTCGGATTGACAGGTGCCTTTGCCTCCCCATTCTTGGTCGGTGGCTCTTCGGATGATCCGACCTGGTTATATGGCTACTTCCTAACCATAACGGTTCTGGGCCTGGGCATAGACACCGTCCGCCGATGGGCGTGGATTTCGGTTCTGACACTGGTCGGAGGTTATTCTTCGTGTCTGCTGCTGGTCCTGTCGGAACCGATGACAGAGCCGGGCTATCTGACCTGCATCACCGCCTTTGCGCTCATCACTATTGCGATTCCGGTCCGGCGAATTTGGCCTGATCACACCGGCCCGATGGTCAGCGAAATGATCCGACGCCAAAGCGGTAAGGCATGGCCCGAGTTTCCGACGCGTCTGGCATTTGGTGCGGTTGCGGTCAGCTCGGCCATCCTGGCGCTGCACTGGCCGGATTCCGCCGGTGAGTTCTGGTTGAGCCTGACGCTTTTGGCTGGTCTGGCCCTTGCGATGATCGTTTGGACAAGCGGGGCGAGGGCACTTCAGGACATCAGTGTTTTCCCGATTGTTGGCCTTGTCTCGCTCGTATTTCTCCAGGGGTGGGATCGTGGCAAAGTCGCACAGCGTTTTGCTGAGACCTATGCCGAAACCCCCGAGGCGGATTTTCCCTTTGTCGTGACATTGCTTGTGGCACTGGGTGCAGCCCTGTCAGTTGCGGCGGCGTGGCGGTCGATGCAGCAGGGGCGCTATGGCGTGGTCTGGGCGGCTGGGGCGGTAATAACCGCACCGATACTTGCCATCGCTCTTGAGATCGCTTGGCGCCCGGCCGAGGTTTTGGGCGCGTATTTCTGGGGGCTGCACGCAATGGCTCTGGGTGCCTTGATGGTGGTCTTTGCCGAACGCTATGCGCGCGTGGATGGTGAACAACGTATACGTCCTGCGCTGGCCACGTTATCCGCGCTGTCCTGTCTTGCATTTGCCTGTGTCATCGTGCTGAGTTCTGGCGCCTTGACGATTGCGCTGGTTGTGACCGTTGTAGCCGCTGCCGCGCTGGATCGTCGGTTCAACCTGCCTCAGCTCAGTTGGTTTATCTGGGCCGGGGTCTTCACGGTGACTGTGCGGCTGATCCTGAACCCGGGCCTGTACTGGGCCAATACGGTGCCGGTCGGTGAAATGACGTTGGTCTATGGCGCCGCCACCCTTGGATATGTTCTCGCCTGGGGCCTGATCCGGGGATTGAACCGCCCCGTTGCAATCTTGCTACTGGAAAGCGCAGCCTGGGCAACCGCGGGGATATTGCTGTCATTGCTGCTGCTGCGCTGGCTGGAAGGGTTCGGTCAAGGAGGGATGGAGGACAGCCATTGGGGGTTGGGCCTGATGGCGGTGATCTGGCTGCTGTTGGCGGCGGCACAGATACGGCGGTTCGCTTTGGGCGGGCCGTTGAACTATGTCCGCTATGGGCTGGCGGCGTTCTTTGCCGCCCATGCCCTGTTCCGACTTGCGCAAGCGCTGACCGAGGCAAATCCCGTTCTTTATTTGCACAGTGATCCCGTGTTGGGGCCTGCGCTGATGAACACGCTTGCCATAGCCTACCTTCTTCCTGCCGGGGTCCTTGCCATGTCAGCCTGGCGCGTTGAACCGATGCCGGTTTGGTTGCGGCAGGGCTGTTTCGGTCTTGCGGGTGCGCTTGCAGCATATTGGTTGGGTGCTTCTATTCGTCATTTCTGGCAGGGTCCCGGTGGCATGTATGTCGGGGCTGGGGTCAGCCAACCAGAGCTTTACACCTATACCTTGGCCCTTTTGATTGCAGGCGCGGCGCTATTTTATCAATCTTTGGCCCGTCGGTCCGACCTGTTGCGCAAATTGGGGCTGGCTGTGATCGGACTGGCCGTGGCTAAGGTATTTCTGATCGACATCGCCGGGCTGGGCGGCCTGATCCGGGTCTTTTCGCTGCTGGCGCTGGGGCTTGCACTGGCCGGTTTGGCGTGGCTGAATCGCTGGGCAAAGCTGCGCCAATCGCCACAAGGGGCGGAACCTCTGGACCATTAGCTGTGGGCGTCCTATAAGCGCGGCCATGTATGCCCGTCTGGCCATCATTATTCGAATTATTTCCCCGGCGCTCTGACCACTGAGACGCCGGGCAAAGGTGTTTGAGAACTCGCACCGACCGCTTCGATCCCAATACGACCAGATCATCCAAAGGACGCCCCCAATGTGCGCCGACACGACCCAAACACCTGATTACAAAGACACGCTGAACCTGCCGAAAACCGATTTCCCCATGCGCGCAGGCCTGCCCAAGCGCGAACCCGCATGGCTGGAACGCTGGGAAGAGATCGGTGTCTATGACCGCCTGCGTGAAAAACAGGGCCGCACGCCCTTTACCCTGCACGATGGCCCTCCGTATGCGAACGGTCACCTTCATATCGGTCACGCGCTGAACAAGACGATCAAAGACATGATCGTGCGCAGCCATCAGATGATGGGCCACGACGCGCGCTATGTGCCAGGATGGGATTGTCACGGTCTGCCGATCGAATGGAAGATCGAGGAACAGTATCGCAAGAAGGGCAAGAACAAGGACGAGGTGAACGTTGTCGACTTCCGTCAGGAATGCCGCAAGTTCGCCGAGGGCTGGATCGACATCCAGCGTGAAGAGTTCAAGCGTCTGGGCATCACCGGCAACTGGGCCGATCCCTACATCACCATGGACTATCACGCCGAGGCTGTGATCGCGGATGAGTTCATGAAGTTCCTGATGAACGGAACGCTCTATCAGGGGTCCAAGCCAGTCATGTGGTCGCCGGTTGAAAAAACCGCGCTGGCCGAAGCCGAGGTCGAGTATCACGACAAGGAAAGCTTCACCATCTGGGTGAAGTTCAAGGTTGTGAATGCAGCCGATCTGGATGACGCGTTTGTTGTGATCTGGACGACGACACCTTGGACCATGCCGTCGAACAAGGCTGTGGTCTATGGCAAGGACATCTCCTACGGGCTGTACGAAGTCACTGATGCGCCAGAGGAATGCTGGGCTGCTGTTGGCGACAAGTTCCTGCTGGCGGACAATCTGGCCGCTGACGTGCTGGGCCGCGCCCGCTTGAACGACGACCAGTGGACCCGCGTCCGTGATATCACAGCAGATGAGCTGTCATCTGTCCAACTGGCCCACCCGCTGGCCGGGGCCGAGGGCGGTAATGGCGAATGGGATGACATCCGCGACTTCCGCGCGGCTGAGTTCGTGACCGACACAGAAGGAACGGGGTTTGTTCACTGCGCGCCGTCGCACGGGATGGAGGAATTTGAGCTCTACCGTGATCTTGGCATGCTGGAGCAGGTCATCACCTATAACGTGATGGACGATGGTTCGTTCCGCGCTGATCTGCCGTTCTTTGGCGGCAAATACATCCTGTCCCGCAAGGGCGGTGAGGGTGATGCCAACAAGTCCGTGATCGATAAGCTGGTTGAGGTTGGCGGGTTGCTGGCGCGCGGAAAGATCAAGCACAGCTATCCGCATTCCTGGCGCTCGAAGGCTCCGATCATCTATCGCAACACGCCGCAATGGTTTGCCTCGGTCGACCGCAAACTGGACGACGGCATGGGCGAAATGGGCGATAGCATCCGCGAACGCGCCCTGCGTTCGATCGACGAGTTGGTGAAATGGACCCCGCAGACCGGCCGGAACCGTCTGTATTCCATGATCGAGGCCCGGCCAGACTGGGTTCTGTCGCGCCAGCGCGCCTGGGGCGTACCGTTGACCTGCTTTACCAAGAAGGGCGCTCTGCCGACCGATCCCAATTTTCTGCTGCGCGACCCTGGCGTGAATGCGCGCGTCAAAGAAGCGTTTGAACAGGACGGGGCCGATTGCTGGTATCTTGACGGCGCGAAAGAGCGCTTCCTGGGCAATGACTATAACCCGGATGACTGGAATCAGGTGTTCGACGTTCTGGATGTTTGGTTCGACTCGGGCTCGACCCATGCCTTTGTGCTGCGCGACCGTGAGGACGGCACCGAGGACGGCATCGCCGATGTATATATGGAAGGCACCGACCAGCATCGTGGGTGGTTCCATTCGTCGATGCTGCAGGCCTGCGGCACCAAGGGCCGCGCGCCCTATCGCAACGTGGTGACCCATGGCTTTACGCTCGATGCCAAGGGCAACAAGATGTCCAAATCGCTGGGCAACACCATCGTGCCCGAAGAGGTCATCAAGCAATACGGTGCCGATATCCTGCGCCTGTGGGTGGCTCAGACCGATTACACCGCTGACCAGCGGATCGGACCTGAAATCCTGAAGGGCACCGCCGACAGCTATCGTCGGTTGCGCAACACCATGCGGTTCATGCTGGGCTCGCTGGCTGATTTTTCTGAGGCCGACCGGGTGGACCCTGCGGATATGCCGCGCCTGGAACGCTGGGTGCTCAGCCGTCTGGCCGATTTGGATGAACAGGTGCGAAAAGGATATGCGTCTTTCGACTTCCAGGGCGTGTTCAGTGCGGTGTTCACCTTTGCAACCGTTGATCTGTCGTCCTTCTATTTCGACGTCCGCAAGGATGCGCTGTATTGCGACGGCGACAATCTGCGCCGTCGTGCCGCGCGCACCGTGCTGGATATACTGTTCCACCGTCTGACCACATGGCTGGCCCCAGTTCTGGTCTTCACTATGGAAGAGGTCTGGCTGGAGCGTTTCCCGGGTGACGACAGCTCGGTCCATCTGGTGGACTTCCCGGATACACCTGCCGACTGGCGCAATACCGAGCTTGAGGCTGGCATGGCCAAGATCCGCCGGGTCCGCCGCGCTGTGACTGCCGCGCTCGAAGTTCAGAGACAGGATAAGGTCATCGGTTCCAGCCTTGAGGCCGCACCGATCGTGCATGTCGAAGATGGTGAAACCCGCAATCTTCTGGCAACGTTTGACGTCGATGACATGTGCATCACGTCCGGTTTGACCGTCACCGGAGATCCGGCCCCGGCCGAGGCGTTCCGCGTGCCGGAAATCGAGGGCGTGGCCGTGGTGTTCGAAAAGGCTGAGGGCGAGAAATGTCAGCGCTGCTGGAAAATCCTGCCTGATGTTGGGCGCCATGCGCATGACGGCGTGTGCGGGCGTTGTAACGACGCGCTGAGCTAATCAGTGTTCTGCGGCTGAGGCGGAGTCTTTTGCGAGGCTCTGCCTCGCGCTCCGAGGTATTTTTGGCCAGATGAAGATCCGGATCCGCAGAATTCGGGTTGTGATGCGCGCGGTTTCTGTCAGCCTGTTCGCATGGGAATGATTGCGGTTGAGACCCGTTTCGGGACTTTGGGTGTTGAAGGAACAGATGGCGCGGTGACGCGTCTGATCTGGAATGGCGGCAATCAGGGCGAAGTCACGCCCCTGTTGCAGGAGGCCGCCGCGCAGCTGCGCGCCTATGATCAGGGGCGGTTGGACAGGTTCGATCTGCCTTACCGTATCGAGGGGTCGGAATTCCTGCGTCAGGTTTGCGACCTGATGTTTGCCATTCCGCTGGGCGAAACCAGAACTTATGGTGATCTCGCGAAGGAACTCGGTCAGCTCCCGCAACCTGTGGGGCAGGCCTGTGGCGCCAATCCCATTCCGGTGATTATCCCCTGCCACCGGGTGCTGGCCGCAAACGGGCTGGGCGGGTTTTCAGGTGATGGCGGGATTGAAACCAAAGTCGCGCTGTTGCGCCATGAACGCGCCGCCGGTCTGCTGATCTAGAAAGCGGAATTCTGTTGCAATCCCGCTGGTTGATGCCCAATTTGTTTCAAATAGAGATTTCAAAGGATCGCATGGTATGACCGATCAACCAGACCTGGCAGCTCGTAAAAAGGCCATCATCGACCGCCTTATGTCGCTTGAGGAGCAAGAGCTTGCGACCGCGCAGGCGCATTACGACGCTTTCCTGAAAGATTCGCAGCTTGATGACCGGGAAGGGCATGACAAGGATGACATCGCGGCCTCGCGTGAGAATGCCGATCTGGCAGCAGCCTTCGATGCGCCGGTTCATGCTCATCATGCCAAGATCGATGTGATCGAGAATACGGATTTTGATCTGACCGACAGGGTGCAACCGGGTGCGGTGGTCAAGTTCAACAACCGGCGCTTTGTGGTCTGCGTCTCGACCACGCGGTTCGAAGTGGACGGCAAAACCTATATGGGCATCTCAACCCAAAGCCCGATTTACCTGGCGATGGCAGGCCTGCAACAGGGTGATGTGTTCGCTCATAACGGAACCGAGTTCGAGGTGCAGGAGGTCCTGTGACCTTAAGCTTTGCGCGGCGGGATCACCTGCTGGGAAATTCCTGCGAACACCAGATACAAGCTGGTGATCACCAGACCCCAATGGGCCCAGCTTTCGGGGTGGAAATCGACCCAGGCAGCCCATCCGGCGAAGAAGGTCCAGGCAAATGCCATCGGCAGTGACACATTGCGCCAACGTTCTGTGCGCACTGGGTGGATGAACTTCAATGGCAGGAACATCGCCAGCGAAAGCAGCGTCACCAGCAGCAGGATAACCCAGAAATTGGGCTCGAGCGCGAAGATCACGATGACGAACATGTTCCAGCAGCCCGGAAAGCCGGAAAAGGAATTGTCCTTCGTTTTCATCCGCGTGTCGGCGAAATACATGGCGCTGGCAAAGGTGATGACGATGATGGCGAACCAGCCGGTCCAGCCGTCCATCAAGCCCGATTTGAACAGGGCAAAGGCCGGGATGAACACATAGGTCAGGTAATCAATGATCAGATCCAGAAGCACGCCGTCAAATTCCGGGGCGTTCTTTTTGACGTGATAGTGCCGCGCCAAGGGGCCGTCGATACCGTCCACAATAAACGAGACGACCAGCCACAGATACATCAGGCTCCACTTCTCTTCGACGGCGGCCAGCATGGCGAGCATTGCAAATACGGCGCCGGTCGCGGTGAATAGATGTACGGAAAGAGCTTTGAATCTGTGTGTCATGGTGTCTCTTGAATGATGCGCGGGCCAGATGCAAACCAAAAGCCCGGTCAATTTGGATAGTGTTTGCTTAGGCTTTTGGGTGGGTGCGGTTGTAAACTTCCATCAGGCGCGCCGTGTCGACCGCAGTATATGCTTGGGTGGTGGACAGCGATGCGTGGCCCAGCAATTCCTGAATGGTGCGTAGATCACCGCCCGCAGACAGCAGGTGGGTCGCGAAACTGTGGCGCATGGCATGGGGTGTTACAGTGGAGGGCAGCCCAAGCTGCTGGCGCGCTTTGGCCATCACACCTTGAATGGCTCGGGGGTTCAGGGGGCCTCCGCGAACCCCGCGAAACAGTGCCTTCTCCCTGGATTGGGGGTGGGGGCACAGCTTTACATATTGATCTACAGCTGTTTGCGCGACCGGCAGGACCGGGACGACCCTTTCCTTGTTTCCCTTGCCGGTGATCCGCAGCGAGTTGGGCAAAGGGGTATCCGCTCCGGTCAGTGAGAGAGCCTCGGAAATACGCAAACCACAGCCATATAAAAGAGTAACGACTGCAACGTCGCGGGCAGAAACCCAGTCGCTGGCTGATTGCATCTCGACCGTTTCAATCATCGCACGTGCGGCATCCTCGGCCATGGGTCGAGGGAGTTTTTGGGTAAATTTGGGGGCGCGCGTCGACAGAACTGCGGTCGGCTCAAACCCTTCACGCTCGGAAAGCCAACGGTAGAAGGTTTTTACGGCGGAAAGTTTGCGCGCAAGCGAGCGCGAGCCAACGCCGGATGCGCGCTGATCGGCCATCCATGCCCGCATGTCCGAGATCGTAATCCGTGCAATCGCCGCCATCCCCTGGCTTTCGCTATGGTGCAGTGTCATGAAGGACAGAAATTCGGACACATCCCCCCGATAGGCGGTCAGCGTGTTTTCGGACCGGCCTGACAAGGCCCCCAGGCCATCAAGCCAGTTTTGCAGTGCGTCACGACAAGCCGGAGAAATAAGGCTCACGACAGCCAATGGCGCATCGACCGTTCGAAGACACCAGCAAAGAAAGTCAGAAGATCCGTGCCCAGCTTTGGCGTAAAGTGCCTGGGGTCTTTTGCGCTCATGATGATCATGCCAGGCAGGCGGCCTTCGCCCAAATCCAGCCTCAGACAAGCTTCGGAGCGCAGGTGATCCGCATCACTGCCGAATATCCTGTGCGCGGGGTGGATGATTTCACGCAAGACGACCTCGCGTGCTGGGCCGCTGTGGTCAAAGGTCAGATAGTTGTCGACGAAACCGGGTTCGACGATGGCCAGCACGCCAGCCAGTCTTGAGATAGCCGGGTCTTTCTGGACTGCCGTCGTTTCAAGAACCAGCGTAATGCGTTCGACACGCAGTATGTCAGCCACATCTGCACCAAGTATTTGCAGGAATTCCTCAAATCCGACCGGTTCAAGTAGCCGAAGAATGGCCCGATGAACCTGATTTGTGCCTGCCAGATTTTCATAGGCTGCCGCAATGACCGAGCGGTGCGTATCCTCCAGCCGGTCCAGCCGGGCTTCGAGCCGTTGCATGGCTATGCCGCGCAGGTCGATGACGTTATTCCCGCGCGCCTGCTCATTTGCGGTGACGAGGGCCTGCATCAGGTCCTTGTCATCCAGAATGGCATCTGGTTCGGCCAGAATCGCCTCGCGCAAGGTGTCCTTGAGTATGGTGTTGCTGCTCATGTCCTGTCCGGTCTTTTTTATTTTTCGGCCTTATAGCACGGCTTGCCGGATCTGCCTCGGGAAAAATGAGCGTCAATTTGAATTTCGCGGGGAATGTGGTCGGGAAAACTCCAGTCTGCAGAGATCTGATCCGAGATCAGATTCAAAGCAGCTGGGCCGAGCGCGGCGCCAGGGGCGCCGCGCGGGTTCGCGCAGAATCAGAGGATTTTCTGACCCGTTTTGGCCCAATCGGACAGGAAGGTTTCAAGGCCTTTATCGGTCAGCGGATGATCGGCCAGCTTTTTGATCACGGCGGGTGGTGCGGTGATCACGTCGGCACCGATGCGGGCGCTGTCGGTCACGTGGTTCACGGTGCGGATCGAGGCGGCGAGGATTTCGGTCTCATATCCGTAATTGTCATAGACCTGACGGATATCAGCGATCAGGTCCATGCCATCTAGGTTGATGTCATCCAGACGCCCGATGAAGGGCGAGATGAAAGTTGCGCCGGCTTTGGCGGCCAGAATCGCCTGATTGGTCGAGAAACAGAGGGTCACATTGACCATCTGGCCTTCGTCACTAAGCGTTTTGCAGGTTTTCAGGCCCGCCCATGTCAGCGGCACTTTGACAGCGATATTCGGGGCGATCTTGGCCAGCTTGCGACCTTCGGCGATCATGTCGTCGGCTTCGGTTGCCACGACCTCGGCCGAGACCGGTCCGTCGACCAGATCGCAGATTTCCTTGGTCACTTCCAGAATATCGCGGCCTGACTTCAGGATCAGCGAAGGGTTGGTGGTGACACCGTCCACCATGCCCAGATCGTTCAGTTCGGCGATTGCGTCGATCTCGGCTGTGTCTACGAAGAATTTCATGCGGGCAGTCCTTTGATGGGTTGGCCTTGGTCGCGGATGGCTTTACCTCAAAGAGACCCATGCTGGAACCCCTTGCCAAGGATATGCATTGAGCACTCAGGAGTTTTTCGACCAAGGTGAGCTGGTGGCGGTGCTGACCGCCCAACCGCTGGACCGGGCGCTTGACTATAAGGCGCCCGAGGGCGGGTGCTTTCTGGGCGCTTTTGTCGAGGTGCCGCTGGGCCCGCGCAAGGTCTTGGGCGTGGTCTGGGGGCCGGGGCAGGGTGGCTTTGATCTTGCCAAGGCCCGCTCGGTGATCCGGGTGCTTGAAGTCGCGCCGATGCGCGAAGAGATGCGCCTGTTTCTGGGGCGCGTCGCCGATTACACGCTGACCCCGATGCCTGCGATGTTGCGATTGGCCACGCGCGCGCCCGGATTGGGCGATCCGCCTTCGATGCGCAAGGTCTATCGGCTTGGCGACAGGAACCCTGACAGGGTGACCGACGCGCGGACCCGTGTGTTGGAGGTGCTGCGCGACTACGGCGGGTTGGCCTTTACGCTGAAGGAACTGGCCGAACAGGCGGGTGTGACCTCCTCAGTCGTCAAGGGATTGGTTAAGTTAGGTGCGGTGCGGGAAGAGGACAGCCCGCGCGATCTGCCCTATCCACATCTTGATCCGGATTTGCCGGGCAAGGCTTTGACCGAGGATCAGGCCGCAGCCGTTGAGGTTCTGCAATCTGGCCTGCGGACGGGCGACTATGGCACCACATTGCTGAAAGGCGTCACCGGGTCGGGCAAGACCGAGGTTTATCTTGAGGCGGTCGCCGAAGCGTTGCGCCAGGGGCGGCAGGCGCTGGTTCTGCTACCCGAGATTGCCCTGACTGCCGAATTCCTGACGCGCGTGGAGGCACGGTTCGGCGCGCGCCCGGCAGAGTGGCATTCGGGCGCGACGATGACCGAACGCCGTCGAGTCTGGCGCATGGTGGGGCAGGGCGATGCACAGCTGGTTGTCGGCGCGCGCTCGGCCCTGTTTCTGCCGTTTCGCAATCTTGGGTTGGTCGTGGTCGATGAAGAACATGACACTTCGTACAAACAGGAAGACGGGGTGCATTACAGCGCCCGTGACATGGCTGTGCTGCGGTCCGCCATTTGCGGCGCGCGCGTTATTCTGGCAAGTGCGACGCCGTCACTGGAAAGCTGGGCCAATGCCGAAGCAGGCAAGTATGAGCGGCTCGATTTGACTTCGCGCTTTGGCGATGCGGTGTTGCCCGAGATGAAGCCCATCGACATGCGGGCCGAGAAGATGCAGCCGGGGACGTGGATTTCTCCATCGCTGCGGCAGGCCGTCCATCAGCGGATCGAGCGGGGTGAACAATCCCTTCTGTTTATTAACCGCCGGGGATATGCGCCGGTCACCCTGTGCCGGGCTTGTGGCGAGCAAATTGCCTGCGATCACTGCGATGCGCGCATGGTCGAACACCGGTTTCTCAAGCGGCTGATGTGCCACCAATGTGGCGAGACCAAACCC
Source organism: Ruegeria faecimaris (assembly GCF_900182615.1). Taxonomy (GTDB): domain Bacteria; phylum Pseudomonadota; class Alphaproteobacteria; order Rhodobacterales; family Rhodobacteraceae; genus Ruegeria; species Ruegeria faecimaris. The sequence continues at coordinate 44,593 of NZ_FXTE01000019.1, forward strand.
ATGCCAGAGGTCTGCCCCTCTTGTCAGGTCGAAGGCAAGCTGGCCCCGGTTGGGCCAGGGATAGAACGGCTGGCAGAAGAGGCCGAGGCGACCTTCCCCGAGGCGAATATCGCCATGCTGTCCTCTGATCTGTTCGGATCGGCGCGCGCGTTGAAGGCGAAAATCGAAGAGATTGCTGCGGGTGATGCCGATATCGTCATCGGCACGCAGCTTGTGGCCAAGGGGCATAATTTCCCGAAACTGACACTGGTCGGTGTCATTGACGCCGATCTCAGCCTGCATGGGGCGGATTTGCGTGCGGCCGAGCGCACATTCCAGCTGATGCGGCAGGTGGCTGGCCGCGCCGGGCGCGCGGATAAGCCCGGACAGGCGCTGTTGCAGACGTTCCAGCCGGAACATCCCGTCATTCGCGCCATCCTGTCGGGCGATGAAGAGGGGTTCTGGAAAGCCGAAGCGGCCGGGCGGTTGGCAGCCGGAGTTCCCCCCTATGGACGCATGGCCGGTATCGTTCTGTCTGGCCCCGAGGTCGGTCCCGTTTTTGACATCGGCAACGCCATGGCCCGCAACGACGCCCCGTTGCGGCAGATCGGTGCGCTGGTCTTTGGTCCAGCGCCTGCGCCCATTGCGCGTATCCGCGGGCGACACAGGGTGCGGCTGCTGGTCAAAGCCCCCAAAGGAGCGCCAATTCAGGATGCCATCGCCCGTTGGATAGCACCGCTGCGGCTGAAGGGCGACATCAGGCTGACCGTTGATATTGACCCGCAAAATTTCTACTGACCTCTGCATTCATGCAGAGCCAATGTGCGTGCCCTTCTTCCCACTCGCCAAAACCTGAAAATGGGCGTAGAGGGACTCTCATGCTGAAACCCATGCCACTTTCCGAGGCGCAAAGCCTTCCGTTCTGGCGCCGTCCCATCACGCTTTTATTCGCGATGGCACTGACCATGCCCATTGCTTTCAACGCATGGAGCGCGTTGTTGAATAATTTCGTTATTGAAGTGGCGAATTTCGACGGTGCCGACATCGGCCTGCTGCATACCGTGCGCGAGATCCCAGGCTTTCTGGCTGTAGGCGTAATTGCCGTGATCTTGTTTGTTCGGGAGCAGGTGCTGGCGATGATCTCGCTGATCATGCTGGGTGTTGCGACTGCGGTGACAGCGTGGTTCCCAAGCCTTGGTGGCTTGTTGTTCGTCACACTGCTGAGCTCGATCGGGTTCCACTATTATGAAACCGTGAACCAATCCCTTCAGCTGCAGTGGTTGCCCAAGGACCGAGCGCCGCAATTTCTGGGCTGGATGGTCGCCATGGGATCAGCTTCGACATTGGTTATCTATGGGCTGATTGTCCTGACGTGGGATCGGTTCGATCTGTCCTATAACACTGTATTCATGGCTGCGGGTGGGCTGACGGCTTTGCTGGCGTTGTTCTGTCTGGTCGCCTATCCGCAGTTCGACGCGCCGACTCCGCAAACCAAAAAAATTGTGCTGCGCCGCCGATACTGGCTGTACTATGCGCTTCAGTTCATGGCGGGCGCGCGTCGTCAGATCTTTGTCGTTTTCGCCGGTTTCATGATGGTCGAGAAATTCGGGTTTGAGGTCCACGAACTCACCGGTCTTTTCTTGATCAACCTGGTTATCAACATTTCGGTTGCGCCGATGTTAGGCAAAGCTGTGTCCGTATTCGGTGAACGTCGCACTTTGATTTTCGAATATGCAGGCCTGGCAGTTGTATTTGCAGCCTATGGCGGCATTTATTGGTTCGGTTGGGGCGTTGTTCTGGCGGCTACTCTCTATGTGATTGACCATGTGCTTTTCGCGCTGGCTCTGGCGCTTAAAACCTATTTCCAGAAAATTGCCGATCCGGCAGATATTGCGCCAACCGCAGCGGTTGCCTTTACGATCAACCATATCGCCGCGGTATTCCTACCAGCGCTTCTGGGCCTGCTCTGGGTGTACTCGCCCGGAGCGGTCTTTGCGGTGGCTGCAGCGATGGCGTTGATTTCGTTATCGCTGTCGCTGCTGATCCCGCGCCACCCAGAGCTTGGGAATGAGACGATACTGTCGAAATACGCGCCCGCTCCGGCGGAATAGCTGCCAATGCTTGACCTTCGCGGGCCCGCACCCTAGGCGCTGTGTCAGCTGACACAGGAGGCTCCCATGCCCACATTCACCGCGCTTACCACCCTGACCGGCAAAAAATCAGCCGATGGTCTGGGCGAAGCCATGGAGCGTCTTGATCCCGAACCCACGGGCGTGGGCGTATTCGAAGTCGAAGATGGTTCGGGCCTGTGGGAGATTGGCGGTTACTTCACCGAAGCGCCGGATGAAACGGCACTGGCGGTTCTGGCGGCTGCGTTCGGATCCAAACCCTTTGTAATCTCGGAACTGCCCGAAACCGACTGGGTCGCCCATGTCCGCCGTGAATTGGCGCCTGTCGAGGCTGGCCGCTTTTTCGTCTATGGCTGTCACGATGCCGACAAGCTGCCCGAAGGCCGTATCCCTTTGTTGATTGAGGCTGCAATGGCTTTCGGTACCGGGCATCACGGCACCACCCTTGGGTGTCTCAAGGCTCTGGATTTTCTGCTCGATCAGGGTTTTACCGCGACAAAAGTTGCAGATATCGGCTGCGGCACCGCCGTTCTTGCGATGGCTGCAGCCCGCGTTTGGGATGGCGACATTATCGCCAGCGACATTGATGAGGTCGCCGTCGACGTCGCCGAAGCCAACCTGAAGGCAAACGGCATGTCAGGGAAGGTTCAATGTGTCGAGGCTGCGGGGTTTGATCATCCGGAGCTGAAATCTCTTGCGCCCTATGACCTGATATTCGCCAACATCCTCAAGGGCCCATTGGTGGCCCTGGCGCCCGAAATTTCAGCGAATCTGCGGGTTGGGGGTAAGGCGATTCTATCGGGAATCCTTAACGAGCAAGCCGAGGACGTTGTTTCCGTTTATCTCCAAAATGGCTTCAATGCCTCTAGAAATGACCAAATTGGTGAATGGACGTCGCTAGTCTTAACCAAACAGGGCTAAAATCGGGCCATTTGCAGGAGTTTTGTGGGGTTTCGCCTCTTTTTTGTCGCAATCTGTTTTTACCGTCAATGACGTGGAATTGGGGGGCGGTTGATTTGGAGGCTGCCATGACTGGAAAACAAATTGAATTTGATCAGCGCGTTCATCGGCTGAACAAGAAACATTCGAAGATGACCCGTGGTTATCGTGCGACTATGCGCAAAGATGGCCTGGTTGTTATGAAACCACAGCGGGTTCAGTCCGCGGTGCCTGCAAAGGCTCTGCTGATCTGCTTGGCTGGGCTGTTCGCATTCAAAACGCTTTTGCTGACCAGCTTGGGGTCGTCGGCCTACCAGTATCGTGTCGATAGCCTTGCGCAAGGGACCGAAGTGGAGAAGGCGGGGGCATGGATCATGCAGATCGACCCGGTATCACAGGCCCTCTCGTCTCAACTCAGCAAAGTTCTCCGCTAAGTTTCTTCCGTTTTGAATAGAAACGCCGCGTATCCGGGGATACGCGGCGTTCTTCTTTGCCCCGAGGGAGAAGGGGAAAATCAACGGTAGGTTTGCTTTGCCTTAACGGCGGCCTTCAACGACGATTTCAATGTCGCCACGGCACAGGCCGATATCTTCCAGCTCGCGGTCCGACAGACCGCTCAGCGCGTTGCGTGTAACGCGGGCATCATTCCATTCGACAACGGCGTTTACGACCATTGCGAAAGTCGCGCCGATACGGCCGACGAGGCCAAATGAGCCAGTGGTGGTGCGGGTTGTGTCCAGTGCAGCCATATCCTGTTTCCTTCCGGTTTGTGTTAAACTCTGATCTTGCGATCTGACGGGCATGTAGGGATGGTTTTCTGACTGCACAAGCATAGAAATTGCATGTGTCCTATGCGTTTTTTGCAATGCTCGAAAAACATGAAAACGCCTTAATTTATTGGCAATTTTGCCTTCATCAAACTGGTCGAAACCCGACCTTTTCCGGTCGTAATCAGCCCATTCTGTCGGAGACAGGACGACCGTGTCGCAATCTGACCATTAGTCAATTCGCTTGGAAAATGTTCTTGTTTCGTGCTAGTCGGTAAAAAAGAACACACAAACCCGAGCAGGCCGAGGCTATATATGCGAATTCTGGGCATTGATCCGGGGCTACGGACCCTGGGATGGGGCGTCATCGAATCACATGGCAGCCGTCTCAGTCATGTTGCCAATGGGTTATGTAAATCGGACGGGGATGATCTGGGAGAGCGGTTGTTATCGCTCCACAATCAGATCGTCGAAGTGATTGCCGAGCATCAGCCCGATCAGGCCGCCATCGAACAGACCTTTGTGAACAAGGACGGGGCCGGTACGCTTAAGCTGGGTCAGGCGCGGGGTGTGGCGTTGTTGACGCTGGCGCAGGCCGGATTGCCAGTGGGAGAATATGCGCCCAACCGAGTCAAGAAAACGGTTGTGGGCGTGGGCCATGCCGAAAAGGAACAGGTTCTTCATATGGTCAAGTTGCAACTGCCGGGCTGTCAGCCCAAGGGCGCGGATGCCGCGGATGCGCTGGCGATAGCGATCTGTCATTCCTTTTACGGGGCAACGCCACAGTCGCGGATGAAACAGGTGCGGGCATGATTGGCAAGCTGACAGGCCGGTTGGATTACCGCGCGCCGGATCACGTGCTGATCGACGTGCGTGGGGTCGGCTATCTGGTCTATTGCTCGGACCGTACGATGGCTGCGCTGCCGGGCGTGGGTGAGGCGATCTCGATCTACACCGACATGGTGGTGCGCGAGGATTTGATGCAGCTTTACGGGTTCCTTTCGCTGGTCGAGAAGGAATGGCATCGCCTGCTGTGCTCGGTGCAAGGGGTCGGGGCCAAGGTCTCGCTAGCAATCCTCAGCGCCTTGGGCCCCGATGGTGTCAGCAGGGCGATTGCTCTGGGCGATTGGGGGGCGGTCAAGGCAGCCAAGGGCGTGGGCCCAAAAACCGCGCAGCGGATCGTGCTGGACCTCAAAGACAAGGCGCCCGGCGTTATGGCCATGGGCGGCACGGTGACCGAGGCAATGGATGGCCCCGCGCTGGATGTGGTGGAACTGACTGAACCGACACCTGTACCAAAGCGGCCCACCATAAGCGCATCAGGTAATGCAGCAGCATCTGCCGGGGCATTGTCGGCACTCTCCAATCTGGGCTATGGCCCGTCCGAGGCCGCGTCAGCCGTGGCCGAAGCCGCGGCAAGCTTGCCCGAAGCGGGTGAGGCGGACCTGATCCGCGCTGCGTTGAAACTGTTGGCTCCGAAAGGGTGATTGAATGGTAGATGCCGATCCCACCCTGCGCCCCGAGCCGTTGCCGGAAGACAATGACCGCGCCTTGCGCCCGCAGGGACTGGACGAATTCATCGGTCAAGCCGAGGCGCGCGCCAATCTGCGTATCTTTATCCAATCCGCTCGCCAAAGGGGTGAGGCAATGGATCATACGCTGTTCCATGGCCCTCCGGGTCTGGGCAAAACCACGCTGGCGCAGATTATCGCGCGTGAGTTGGGGGTGAATTTTCGGATGACATCTGGCCCGGTTCTGGCAAAGGCGGGCGATCTGGCGGCGATCCTGACCAATCTGGAAGCGCGCGATGTGCTGTTCATTGACGAAATCCATCGATTGAATCCAGCGGTCGAAGAGGTCCTGTACCCGGCGATGGAGGATTTCGAGCTGGATCTGGTGATTGGTGAAGGCCCGGCCGCGCGCACGGTGAGGATCGAGTTGCAGCCGTTTACTCTGGTCGGGGCCACCACCCGGATGGGGCTGCTGACCACGCCGCTGCGCGACCGCTTTGGCATCCCGACACGCCTGCAGTTCTATACCGTTGATGAATTGCACGAGATTGTCACCCGCAACGCGCGCAAGCTTGGGGCACCGGCTGATGACAGCGGCGCCCGAGAGATCGCGCGCCGGTCACGCGGAACGCCTCGGATCGCCGGGCGCCTGCTGCGGCGGGTGGTGGATTTCGCAATCGTCGAAGGCGATGGACGGATCACCCGCGATTTGGCTGATGGGGCGTTGACGCGGCTGGGGGTCGATCATCTGGGGCTGGACGGCGCGGACCGCCGGTATCTGAAGCTGATCGCCGAGAATTACGCGGGCGGGCCGGTAGGTATCGAAACCTTGTCGGCAGCTCTGTCGGAAAGCCGGGACTCGCTGGAGGAGGTGATCGAACCCTTCCTCTTGCAGCAAGGCCTGATCCAACGCACACCGCGTGGCCGGATGCTGGCGCAGAAGGCGTGGACGCATCTGGGCATGGCCGCACCCAAGGGGCAAAACGATCTGTTTGGTTGAAGCCGAGCCTGCGAGCTTTTAAGGGTTTCGCCAAACATTGTCCGATTGCCGAGGATTGCGCGTGACACCCGACGACATTCAAGCCCTGTTCACCCGCGAAAGCGGAGAGTTCCTGTTTGCGCGCTGGGGCCGCCCCATCGTGCCGATCGTCTTTGGGGTCGAAGATGAAAGTTTGGCCACGGTCAAAGGCGCGTTCGAGGCAGTGGTAACACTGGCAGGGCATCAGATGGCAGAAACCGACCCCGAGCTTGGCGCCAACTGCATGGTCTTTTTCTTCCGCGACTGGAAAGAACTGACAGAAGTGCCCGATCTGGACCGTTTGGTCCCTGATCTGGGGCCGTTGGTTGATCGGTTGATCGCGGCCGATGCCAACCAGTACCGGATATTCCGTTTTGAAGAAGACGGCGCCATTCGTGCGGCCTTTGTGTTTTTGCGGATGGACAATGAATTGTCGCAAGTCCCCGCTGAAACGCTTGCGCTCAGCCAGGTGGTGCAAACGGTGCTGCTCTGGTCCGATACCGCTTTTCGCAACCAGTCGCCCTTGGCAGTGGCGGGTGACGCGACGATATTGCGACCAGACATTGCCGGGTTGATCCGGGCGGCATACGATCCTGTCCTGCCGGGCGCGGCGCAGGATGCCTCTCATGCGCTGAGATTGTTTGCCAGATTGGATCAACCGCAATGAAGCACGTCTATTCCGTTAAAGTTTATTACGAAGACACCGATATGGGCGGCGTGGTCTATCACGCTAACTATTTGAAATACATCGAACGCGCCCGGTCGGACTATGTGCGGCGCCTGGGCAATGACCAGAATGCGATGCGTGACGCAGGTATCGTTTGGGTCGTGCGCCGGATCGAGGCGGAATACCTGGCCCCGGCCAAATTTGACGACGATCTGGAGATCGAGACCGAAATCAAGTCTCTGTCCGGTGTCCGTCTGATCATGGCGCAAGTGGTCAAACGGGGCGAAGAGGAGATTTTTCGCGCCATCGTTACCGCCGTCTGTATGAATGCGCAGGGCAAGCCCGTACGCCTTCCGGCAGAGATTCGCGCATTGTTGTAACAATTTGCAGGGCCCGGGTGGTTCTGTTGGCAATTCGCCCCCATCTGCGTTAGCGTTTGACAAAACAAGGCCGTAAGGCTGTCAGGCAAAACAAAGAGCAGGTTCATGGAAGCTGAAACGCTGGCGCTGGCGCAGGAGATCGATTTCTCCATGTGGGGGCTTTTTGCCCGCGCGACTTTTATCGTTAAACTGGTAATGCTGATGCTGATTGGCGCATCAGTCTGGTCCTGGGGGATCATCATCCAGAAACTGATCAATTACCGTGCTGCAAGGCGTGAAGCTCAGGTTTTTGATGAGGCTTTCTGGTCCGGGAACCCCTTGGATGAACTGTTCGAGCAGATCGGTACCCAACCCGATGGCAGTTCGGAGAAGATATTTGCCTCGGGCATGATCGAATGGCGCCGCTCGCACCGCACTGATGGCGGTCTGATAGCTGGTGCCACCGCACGCATTGATCGGTCGATGGATGTGGCCATCGCGAAAGAGGCCGAGGCGCTGCAAAAGGGCCTGCCCATTCTGGCCACTGTCGGCTCAACTGCACCCTTCATTGGTCTGTTCGGAACGGTCTGGGGTATCATGAATGCGTTCATCGAGATAGCCGAGCAGCAGAACACCAACCTGGCTGTTGTCGCGCCCGGTATTGCCGAGGCGTTGCTGGCCACCGGCCTGGGCCTGTTGGCCGCGATTCCGGCGGTGATTTTCTATAACAAACTCAGCGCAGATAGTGATCGGATCGTTGGAGGCTATGAAGCCTTTGCCGATGAGTTCGCCACCATTCTGTCGCGCCAGCTGGACAGCTGAGATGGGGGCTGCGGTTCAGCAATCCTCGGGCGGGAATGGACGCCGGCGGGGTCGGCGTCGCGGTCGCGCGCAGCCGATGGCTGAGATCAACGTCACACCCTTTGTGGACGTTATGCTGGTGCTGCTGATCATCTTCATGGTGGCCGCGCCCTTGCTGACTGTTGGTGTGCCTGTTGATCTGCCCAAAACGGCGGCCAGTGCGCTGCCCGGCGATAACGAGGAACCTTTGACCGTCACGCTGACCGCGGATGGCAGGGTGCAAATCCAAACCACGGATATTCTGCGCGAAGAGCTGATTGGCAAACTACGCGCCATCGCAGCAGAACGCAGTAGCGACCGAGTGTTTTTGCGCGCGGATGGTGCGATCCCTTATGCGCAGGTGATGCAGGTAATGGGCGCGCTTAATGCGGGTGGGTTCTCCAATGTGGGGCTGGTGACCGATACGGGCGGCCCGACACTGGACGACGGTGGAGAGTGAGGCCGCACGGTGGATACCGGCACCAAGATCTCGGCGATTGCCCATGTCAGTCTGATTTGTTGGGCATTTTTTGGCGGTACCTTCCGGTCCGAACCGTTGCCTATGGCCGTGCAGGACGTGTCGGTCATTTCGGCTGAGCAATTTGCGGCAATGACCGCTCAGCGGGATGCGCCCGAAGTGCCAACGCCAACAGCGCTACAGCCGCCCGAAGCCCCAACAGAAGAGGAGCCAGCGCCGGAACCGGTAGTGGAGGAGCAGCCTTCGTTGCAAGAGGCGGAACCTGCTGAACCCGACCCGGACCCGGATCCTGAGCCTGAACCGGTTGAGCCGCCGCCAGAACCGGTGGTGATTGAACAGCCACCGGTGTTGGACACGCCTGACCCCGAGATCGTCGACGTTACGGTGCCTTCTGGGCCAGAAGCACAGCCCAGCCCGGCCGAGAATGTTGCGCCGGTGCCGGTTGCGCCGCCTCCGCCCGAGGCCGCGCCTGATGAAATCGAAACCCCGGCCGTATCTTTGGACGAGAGAGCCGAGACCCAGCAGGAACAGCAGGATCAGACCGCCCCCGAGGAAAAGGCTGACGAGATTGTGACCGAAGCGGAAGAGCCCAAGGAAAACGCTCCCCGAACATCGCCGCGCCCGCGGACCCGTCCCAACCGCCCGACACCGCCGGTCGAGCCCGAAGTGGCGGAGACGCCCGAGCCCGAACCCACAGAGCCCGCGCAGACGGAAACAGCCATCAACGATGCGCTGGCCGAGGCGTTGGGACAAGGGAGTGAACCCTCTGGTCCGCCCTTGACCAGCGGCGAAAAGGACGCGATGCGATTGGCTGTTTCCCAATGCTGGAACGTTGGGTCCTTGTCCACGGATGCTCTGCAGACAGTTGTTGTTGTCGGATTTTCGTTGACCCCTGATGGCAAGGTGGTTGGCGGCAGCTTGCGCATGATCGACAGCTCAGGCGGTTCTGACGGCGCAGCCAGACAAGCCTATGAGGCTGCTCGACGTGCCATTTTGCGCTGTGGAGCCAAAGGATATGACCTGCCAACCGATAAATACGAGCATTGGCAGGATATTGAGATTACATTCAATCCCGAGAGGATGCGGATCAAATGATGAGACTTCTGACCAGCCTGTTGCTTGGCCTGACACTGGTGTCGGCACCTGTTCACGCCCAAAGTGGACCGCTTCGCTTGGAATTGGATCAGGGGATTATCGAACCCTTGCCCTTTTCGGTTCCGAATTTTGTGCCGGACAGCACAGCAGCTGCGCAATATGCCCAGGATATCTCGCGGGTTGTGGCCGCCGATCTAACCGGAACAGGGCTGTTCCGCGAAATTCTGTCTGATGCTTTCATCAGCCAAGTGGCCAGCTTTGAAGATCCCGTTCGGTTCGCGGATTGGAAAGCCATCAATGCCGAGGCTTTGGTGACAGGTGCTGTGAATGTGTCGGGCAATCGCCTGACGGTGCGGTTCAGGGTCTGGGATGTGTTTTCTGGGCAGGAGCTGGGCAACGGTCTGCAGTTTGCCGGGACGACTGAAGGGTGGCGGCGCATGGCCCATAAAGTGGCGGATCAAGTCTATAGCCGTGTAACGGGCGAGGGCGCCTATTTCGACAGTCGCGTTGCCTTTGTCTCGGAAAGCGGCCCCAAAAACCAGCGCCTGAAACGGCTGGCGATCATGGATTATGATGGTGCGAATGTGCAGTACCTGACCGACAGCGCCGCCATTGTTCTGGCACCACGCTTTTCACCTGCCGGTGATCAACTGCTCTATACCAGCTACGAATCCGGTCAGCCGCGCATCTATGTTCTGGATATCGAGCGGGTCAGGCGGACTGAGTTGAACACCCAGGGCGGCACGATGAGCTTTTCGCCCCGGTTTTCGCCGGATGGACGGTCGATCGTCTATTCGCTTATCCAGGGCGGCAATACGGACCTGTGGAAAATGGACCTGGCTTCCGGGCAAAGCGTACGGCTGACCAATACGCCCGCGATTGAAACCGCCCCCAGCTATTCGCCGGACGGTTCACAGATCGTGTTTGAAAGTGACCGTTCGGGCACGCCACAGCTTTACATCATGCCCGCAAACGGGGGTGAGGCGACGCGGATCAGCTTTGGTCAGGGCCGTTATGGAACCCCGGTCTGGTCCCCCCGTGGCGATCTGGTTGCGTTTACCAAGCAGAACAAAGGCCGATTTCATATCGGTGTCATGCGAACAGATGGCAGCGAAGAGCGTTTGCTGACCTCGTCGTTTCTGGACGAAGGACCGACATGGTCCCCTAATGGTCGCGTGATCATGTTCACCCGAGAAACTCAGGGCGCAAGTGGCCGGGCGACGCTGTATTCGGTTGATATCTCGGGACGCAACCTGCGCCCGATCCGCACCCCGGATGGGGGCAGCGATCCGTCATGGGGCCCACTGCAGAATTGATCACGGCTGCTGGCAGGAAAAGTTCACAAGGAACCTGCACTATGCTACAGAGACGGCAATAAAGAGAAAAAACAACGAGGCACCTGAGATGAACGTATTGGGCAAAATCCTAGCACTAGGTGTGTTTGGCGCGTTGGCGGCCTGCACCAATAACGATCCGTCTGCGCTGGGCGGCGGCTTTGGCAATGGCGCAAATGGCGGGCTGGCCGCGGGCTCTCCAAGTGATCCGCGCTCGCCTGCATATTTCCAGCAAACTGTTGGTGACCGGGTTCTGTTTTCGGTCGATCAGTCGACGCTTACTCCGCAGGCGCAGTCAGTGCTGCAGGGGCAGGCCGACTGGCTGATGGCCAACCCCGACTTTGTGGCAACGATCGAAGGCCATGCGGATGAGCAGGGCACGCGTGAGTATAACCTCGCACTGGGTGCGCGCCGGGCAAATGCCGCCCGCGAGTTCCTGATTTCGCGCGGGGTTGCGGGCAACCGGCTGACAACTGTCAGCTATGGCAAAGAACGTCCGATCGAGATTTGCAGCACCGAGGACTGCTATTCGAAAAACCGTCGTGCAGTGACGGTGCTGACCGGATCAACTTTGGGATAAGACGATGAAACTAGCAGGATGGGTTCTGGCCGCAGTTTTGGCGACCGCCGGTTTGGCACAAGCACAAGATCAGCAAACCTTGGCGGATATCCGGCAGGAACTGACGGTGCTGCATGTGGAAATTCAGCGGCTCAAGCGCGAGTTTTCAACAACTGGCTCTCCGGCCCCGAACCTGTCCGGCAGTTCGATACTTGAACGTGTTGATGCCATAGAGGCCGAGTTGCAGCGCCTGACGCGCCAGACCGAACAGTTGAACCAGCGTGTACAGAATATTGTAACCGACGGCACCAACCGCATCGGTGATCTTGAGTTTCGCTTGGTCGAACTGGAAGGCGGCGACCTGAGTACGCTCGGTGATACAACAACTCTGGGCGGAGAAACGGACATCACATCCGTAGCCCCTACTGCTCCGACAGCGCCAACCGATTCCGACCTGGGTGAGTTGGCAGTAGGCGAGCAAGCGGATTTCAATGCTGCTGCTCAGGCGCTGGCCGATGGAAACTTCCAGGCCGCCGCGGATCAGTTCGCAGTATTCGATACATCATATCCCGGAAGCCCGCTTGCGCCCGAAGCACACCTAAAGCGCGGGCAGGCGTTGGAAGGCATTGGCGACACCCGCGAAGCTGCAAGGGCTTTTCTGGCCAGCTTCACGGGTGATTCCGAAGGCGCCTATGCGCCTGAGGCTTTGTTCGAACTGGGTGCTGCTCTGGGCCGTCTGGGACAGACCGAACAGGCGTGTATAACACTGAGCGAGGTCAGCGTCCGGTTCCCGGCCTCGGCATTGGCCTCCAGCGCCACGCAGGAAATGACGTCACTGGGTTGTACTTGACCACACAAGGCACACTCCTGAAATCCGAACTCCGCGCGCGATTGCCGGAAAACCTTCCGCGCCGTCTAGGCGTTGCGGTATCCGGTGGCGGTGACTCAGTTGCTTTGCTGAGTTTGTTGAAGCACATCGCCCAAGAGGAACAGGTTGAGCTGTTTGTCGCCACGGTGAACCACAATCTGCGCCCCGAAGCGGTGGCGGAGGCAGATTGGGTGGCGCAGCTTGCCCAGGGTCTGGGCCTTCCACATGAGACGTTGCACTGGCAGGGGTGGGACCAGACAGGTAACCTGCAGGATAGGGCGCGGCAGGCCCGGTACCAGTTGCTGTCAGACTGGGCGCGTGACAAGCAGATCGGCGCGATTGCCCTGGGACACACCGCCGATGATCAAGCCGAAACCATGCTGATGCGATTGGCGCGCGCTGCTGGTGTGACGGGATTGTCCGGCATGCCCGCAATGCGGAACTATCAAGGGATCATGCTGCTGCGGCCGATGTTGGGGGTCACCCGGCAACAACTGCGCGATTATCTTGCCAAGATTGGGGCAGATTGGATCGAGGATCCATCGAATCACGACCGGCGGTTTGATCGTATCAAGGCGCGCGACGCGTTGACCGGCTTGTCCGAAATTGGGATTTCGGCACATTCTCTGTCCCGCGTTGCTGAAAACCTTGCTCAAGCCCGTGAAGCATTAGAGCAGATTACGCAGGATTCCGCCCGTCAGGTCCTGAGTGTCGATGGCGGCGATATCTGTGTCGATCGCGCGCAATTTTCCACTCTGCCTGCGGAAATTCGACGTCGTCTTCTTACAGGTTGTGTCCGCTGGATTGCGGGCCGCGGATATCCACCGCGTCAGGCTGCAACAGACCGGGCGCTGCTCGCGATTGATCAGGGTGAGGCGGCAACGATTGGTGGATGCCTCTTGATCCCAAAAGCCGATAAAATGTGGATTTGCAGAGAGCTAAATGCCGTTGAGAGCGCACCCGGCGCACCCGGTCAGATTTGGGATGGACGGTGGATCCTGTCTGGCCCAGCGATTCCCGACGCGCAGGTTCACCCGTTAGGTGCGGCTGGTTTGAAGGCCGTGCCAGATTGGCGTGCACTTGGAAAACCGCGCGCCGCGCTTCTGGCGTCTCCGTCCGTCTGGAGTGGAGAGGTCTTGGTATCTGCACCTATGGTGGGATTCTCAAATGGTTGGCTTGCAGAACTGACGCCAGAAGAGCCCGAGTTTCACTCTTCGGTTTTATCGCATTGAACCTGCTTGAATCATCTCTATTTTAAAGAGCAACCCGGCAGATCCCCATCTGCCGAAATCTTTTGGGAGATTTTTCTTGGGCAACGCTCGTAACATCGCCTTTTGGGTCGTTCTGTTTTTGCTGATCCTTGCACTGTTCAATCTGTTCAGCGGACCAGGTGGAACGCTTCAGAGCAATGAAAGAACCTATTCTGATTTCGTGACCGCTGTTGAAGGCGGCGAAGTCAAAAACGTGACATTGGATGGCGAGCAAATTCGCTATACCACGCAAAGCGGCGCAAGCTATGTCACGATCAAGCCCGGCGATGCCGAGGTGACCAAACTGCTGATCGATGAAAGCATCCCGGTTCAGGCTGTGAAACAACAGCAATCGGGCATTCAGTCTTTCCTGGTCACTCTTCTTCCCTTCCTGCTGCTGATCGGTGTCTGGGTCTACTTCATGAACCGGATGCAGGGTGGCGGCAAAGGTGGCGCGATGGGCTTTGGCAAATCCAAAGCCAAGATGCTGACCGAAAAGCATGGCCGTGTAACTTTTGATGATGTCGCTGGCATCGACGAGGCCAAGGAAGAACTGGAAGAGATCGTAGAATTCTTGCGCAATCCGCAGAAATTCAGTCGTCTGGGTGGCAAGATTCCAAAAGGCGCTTTGTTGGTGGGCCCTCCGGGGACCGGTAAAACGCTGCTGGCCCGCGCCATTGCGGGTGAGGCGGGTGTGCCCTTCTTCACCATTTCGGGTTCGGACTTTGTTGAGATGTTCGTCGGTGTCGGTGCATCCCGTGTCCGCGACATGTTCGAACAGGCCAAGAAAAACGCTCCCTGTATCGTCTTTATTGACGAGATTGACGCCGTTGGCCGCCATCGTGGTGCCGGTTATGGCGGGGGTAATGACGAACGTGAACAAACGCTCAACCAGTTGCTCGTCGAGATGGACGGGTTCGAAGCCAATGAGGGCGTGATTATCCTGGCGGCCACCAACCGTAAGGACGTTTTGGACCCTGCGCTGCTGCGTCCAGGCCGTTTCGACCGCAACGTGACTGTCGGCAACCCCGACATCAAAGGCCGCGAGAAGATCCTGGGCGTTCACGCACGCAAGACGCCCCTCGGACCTGATGTCGATCTGCGCATCATCGCGCGCGGGACTCCGGGCTTCTCGGGTGCTGATCTGGCCAACCTCGTGAATGAGGCCGCGCTGATGGCCGCCCGCGTCGGTCGCCGCTTTGTTACCATGGAAGATTTCGAGAATGCCAAGGACAAGGTGATGATGGGTGCCGAGCGCCGCTCGATGGTGCTGACCCAGGACCAGAAGGAAAAGACTGCCTATCACGAATCAGGGCATGCCGTTGTTGGTATGACGCTGCCGTTGTGTGATCCGGTCTATAAGGCAACGATCATTCCGCGTGGTGGTGCGCTGGGCATGGTGGTGTCACTGCCAGAAATGGACCGCCTGAACTATCACCGCGATGAGTGTGAGCAAAAGCTGGCCATGACCATGGCCGGTAAGGCGGCTGAGGTGATCAAATATGGCGAGGACCATGTCTCGAACGGTCCGGCGGGCGATATCATGCAGGCCAGCCAACTGTCGCGCGCGATGGTGATGCGCTGGGGCATGTCGGACAAGGTCGGCAATATCGACTATGCCGAAGCGCATGATGGCTATTCGGGCAACACTGCCGGGTTCTCGGTCTCGGCCCATACCAAGGAACTGATCGAGGAAGAGGTCAAGCGCCTGATCCAGCAAGGATATGAGCGTGCGCATCAGATCTTGTCAGAACAGAACGAGCAATGGGAACGTCTGGCCCAGGGGCTGCTGGAATATGAAACCCTGACCGGTGACGAGATCAAACGCGTCATGAATGGCGAGCCGCCCAGCGAAAGCGATGACGAGGGCGATAAACCTGATGAGGGCAGCGCCCCCAGCGTGACAGCCATTCCGAAAACCAAGGTTAAGAAAACTCCGCCCGATGGCGGGATGGAGCCGGAACCAACGGCTTAAACTTTCAAAGACCCGGGCCTGTCCCGGGTCTTTTTTCTTTTCAATCGCGAAGGTTTGCCCTTTATTCCGCATCAGATGTCAGTTCTGAAAAAGGGATAAATATGCCGGTATTGTGCGAAACCGAATTCACGGGAGAAGTTGTTTGGTTGGGCCACGTACCAGCAGGTGAAACTCTCCGGGCCAATGCCGTGGACAGTCTGGATTTGGGTTTCTCGGGTGATCAAGGCGCGCGTCACGAAGGCGTGAATCGTACCTCTTGCGTGCGGGTCAAAAACCTATATCCGGTGGGCACCGAAATTCGCAATGTGCGGCAGTTATCGATCCTGTCCGCAGAAGAACTTGATTCCATCGCGCAGGAAATGGGCTTGGGTAAGCTGGACCCGTCCCATTTGGGTGTCAGCATTGTCTTGCGCGGCATTCCGGATTTCACCCATATTCCGCCCTCGTCGCGTTTGCAGGTGGAAAATGGTGTGACGCTGACGATCGACATGGAAAACCGGCCCTGTATCCTGCCGGGGCGCGAGATCGAGGCTGACTTGCCCGGATATGGTGCTGCCTTCAAGCCCGCAGCGCAGGGACGGCGGGGGGTCACGGCTTGGGTCGAAAGACCCGGAGAGCTGAATCTGGGCGATGAGCTTACACTGTTTGTCCCCGATCAGAGAGCCTGGACACCATAAGGGACCGCAATTTCCGATCGGAAGGTGCCGATGTGACGCTACGACGTTTCAAGGCGCAATTATGTCGGAATCCATAGCCACCAATTTGGTACACAACGGTATGGAGTGAGCAGCGCCGGCGTTCTGCGTCGGGTTTGCACGGAATTCAATCAGGGACCGAAACCCAATGAGCTATAAATCTGACATCGAAATTGCGCGTGAGGCGAAGAAGAAGCCGATTCAGGAGATTGGTGCGAAGATCGGCATCGA
>NZ_FXTE01000020.1 GCF_900182615.1 Ruegeria faecimaris
TCGATGCCGATCTTCGCACCAATCTCCTGAATCGGCTTCTTCTTCGCCTCACGCGCAATTTCGATGTCAGATTTATAGCTCATTGGGTTTCGGTCTCCCTGCATAAAATAGGCCAATAGTGTTCCAACCAGAACGGCAAGGAGCCGAACCAGATTCGCATATATTTTTCTTTAAAGTAAATATTTATTCCCTAGGGTCAATATGCGAGTTTAACACTCCCTGAAAGTGCTACTCGATTCATCATTAGGAAACAGAGGCTGGCCACAGCGATCAGGCGTATCTTTTCCGACCCGCGCTGAGACCAAGCAACCAATCTTCAACGATGCGCTGCTCTGGGAAAGCTTTGTGAAGAGGCCTTTTTAACAGGTAGTATCCGGACTGTGTTCGCACTGATGCGCCCTGAACCGGTCTGACCAAAGTGCCGCTTTCAAGCAATGGGTCAACAAGATGGGCCCAACCCAATGCAATTCCCAGTCCATCGACAGCTGCTTGCACTGACAACGGATAGGTATTGAACTCCACTGCCTGTTCCATCGAGGACGTCGATACGCCATTGCCACTGAACCAAGTGCGCCATGTCATCCACTCTGCATGGCCACTGGCCACTTCAATAAGGTCCAGTTCCGGCAGCGCAGATATATCTGCCGCCTTGGGGTTGCTCTTGAGATACTCTGGGCTGCAGACCGGAAATACGGTTTCTCCGAACAAAAGCTGTGCCTCGTATCCCGGCCAATCGCCATCTCCACGCAGGATCGTCAAGTCCATCGAATCCGACAGGCACTCTGCGTCGCTGTCAGAAGAGACCAGCGAAATACGGATGCGGCCATTTGATTTGTTGAACTTGCGAAGTTGCGGCATCAGCCAAAGAGAAGCGACAGAGTTGGTGGCGGAGATCGATACCGTGTTGGCCTGATGTTTGGCCAGCATATCCCGGCTGACATCCCGCATCAGGTCCAGCGACTTCTCCACGGTTGCCAGCAGGATGGCCCCTTGTTGGGTAAGCGAAACAGATCGGTGCCCTCGCACAAACAACGGCACATCATAGTGTTGCTCTAGCAACCGCACTTTGCGGCTGATCGCCGTTTCAGAGATGTTCAGAACCTTACTGGCCTGCGCAAAGCTCTGCGCCTTTGCGGCAGCTTCAAACGCCAACAAATAGTCGAGCGGTGGAAGGACTTTCCCTGTGACTGAAGTTTTCTTTGGCATTTCAGAGCGGATTCCCGAACTGGACGTTATAGCGATCGAAAAACATTTGGCCTCATCTGCTGGCAATCGATCAGGCAACTAATTGTTAAGATAGCAAAAAGTCGGGTTAGCCTCAAGAATTTATAGCCAAAGACCCTCAAATTTCTGTTCTGCGTCTGGGGCGATTCTGCGCAGAATGCACAAATTCGGGGCCGGAAGAGTCCACAACCTAAAAAATGAACATCACTCAGGGAGCAAACATGAAACTTACAAACCTCCTTTCTGCTGCAACTTTGGCAGCAGTAGCGGGAACAGGGGCGACTGCAGAAGACAGCAGCGACCCGATCGTGATCCCAATTCACAATTGGTCCAGCCAGATCGTGATGTCGAACGTTGTCGGCCTGATCTTTGAAGAGATGGGCAACAACGTCGAATACGTCACCACCGACAGCCAGGCGGTCTATGAATCGGTGCGCCTGGGCGATGTGGCGTTGGAGATGGAAGTCTGGGAAGGCGCGTTTGGCGCGTCCTACAGGGCGGCATTGGAAAAAGGTGGCCTGCATGACGCAGGTGATCATGACGCCGTTACACGTGAGGATTGGTGGTATCCCATGTGGACCAAGGAATCCTGCCCGGGCCTGCCAGATTGGAATGCACTGAACGACTGCGCACACCTGTTCGCGACAGCCGAAACCGGCGACAAGGGTCGGTATCTGGATGGTCCAGTTGACTGGTTGAAGCATGGTAAAGAACGCGCCGAAGCACTTGATCTGAACTTTACCGTGATCAATGCGGGTTCCGCCGCAGCCCTTTGGGCCGAGATTGGCGCGGCTGAGGCCGACAAAACGCCGGTACTGGTTTTTAACTGGACGCCAAACTTTGCCGAAGCCGTCTGGCCTGGTGAGTTCGTTGAGTTCCCAGCATGGGAAGACGG
Organism: Ruegeria faecimaris; assembly: GCF_900182615.1. Taxonomy (GTDB): domain Bacteria; phylum Pseudomonadota; class Alphaproteobacteria; order Rhodobacterales; family Rhodobacteraceae; genus Ruegeria; species Ruegeria faecimaris. Next base: position 2,120 of record NZ_FXTE01000020.1, read on the forward strand.
ATGCGACAAAGACCCGGCCAAGGGTCCTAATCCGAATGCGTTGTATGATTGCGGCAACCCCGCCAAAGGCTACCTGAAAAAGGCAGCCTGGGATGGTATGAAAGACAAATGGCCGGCCGCGTATTGCGCCCTGACAGAGATTTCTTTCACCAATCCGCAGATTGCTGAGATGGCGAAGCTGGTCGACACAGATGAGCTTGAACCGGAAGAAGCCGCCGAAGAATGGCTGGACGCCAACCGCGCTGTCATCGATCCTTGGATCAGTTCCTGCAGCTCATAATCCGGCTACATCCACCGAAACTGGCGCGGCCTTGACCATCTGATCGATGCAAGGCCGCGCTCAACAAGAAAGTTAGGCAGCCATGTCCACCACAGCGCCTGTCATCTCAGCCAAAAATGTATGGAAACTGTTTGGGCCCTCGCCAGAGAGCTACCTGAAGTCCATGCCCGCTGGCCGCGGTTTTGATGAAATCCGTGCAGATGGTTATATCGCCGGTGTCAAGGATGTCTCGATTGAGGTTGGCCGTGGCGAAATGCTGGTCATCATGGGTTTGTCAGGGTCAGGCAAGTCGACGCTGGTACGTTGCTTTTCGCGCCTGCACGACATTACAGGTGGAACGATTGAGGTTGACGGTCAGGACATCATGAGCCTGAGCGAGCGCGATCTGATTGAATTGCGCAGAAACAAGATGGGCATGGTGTTTCAGTCTTTCGGACTGCTGCCACATCGCACGGTTTTGGACAACGTGGCCTTTCCGTTGGAAATGCGCGGACAAGATCGTCATGATCGGCGCGAGCGAGCGCTGGAAGTCATTAAGTTGGTGGGCCTTGAAGGTCGGGAAGAATACTTCCCACGGGAATTGAGCGGCGGCCAACAGCAAAGAGTGGGAATCGCCCGGTCGCTCGCCATTGAACCCGATATCTGGTTTCTGGACGAGCCATTCTCGGCGCTTGATCCACTGATCCGCCGCGAAATGCAGGATGAATTCCTGCGATTGCAAGAGATGCTAGGCAAAACCATCGTTTTCATCACGCATGATTTTGACGAAGCGCTACGTCTGGCAGACCGGATTGCAATCATGCGCAACGGCGCGGTCGAACAATGTGACACCCCCGACAAGATTGTGATGAACCCTGCCACCGAGTACGTGGCCAAGTTTACCGAAGATGTCGACAAGGCCCGGGTCGTACATGCCAAAGGCCTGGCAAAACCTGTGAACGGTCATGCCTTGGAGGGCGCACCAATCAATGGTGGATCAACCATTCACGAACTGGCGCGGGTTCTTGTCAACGATAACCGCATTCTTTTGCCGGTGGCGGATGACAAAGGCGTTGTCACCGGTGTTTTGGAACGTGACGCCGCATTGAATGTTCTGCTTGGAGCTGAATGATGGCGGCGCTGTCCACCGAAGTACCGGACACTTCAGACGGGACGTGGGGAAAAGCCAGAGTCCTGACTACACTGCTGGCCGCCGCCTTCGTGCTGATCGTTGCCAAAGCTGTCGGAGTTCTGCCCGAATGGCTAAACCGCATCCCCGAAGCCGCGATTCCGCCGACGGCGCAGGTTCTGGATGCAGTCTTCTACTTTATCCAAAATGATCTTGGCCTGATCTATGTCACACGATTTATCGCCGAAGGTCCGCTTGAGTTCCTGCTGGATACGTCAGCGAACCTTCTGGAAGGCAAGCGCCGTTGGCCCAATCTAGGCCCGATCCCATGGTCCGCAATCGCCGCAGTGGCAGCCGTCGTCGGCTACGCCGTAGGTGGTTGGCGTCTGGCCGCATTAGGCGCGGGAACCTTCATCTGGACGGCCGCAATCGGGCAGTGGAAGATCGCCATGCAGACGATGTCTGTCATCGTGGTTGCCGCACCGCTGGCGTTTCTTTTGGGCTTGATACTGGGCATCGCCGCCTGGAAATACCGCTGGTTCGAGCGGATGCTGAAACCCATGCTGTCCGTGCTGCAAACCCTGCCCTTCTTTACGTATCTCTTGCCAGCAGTGATCTTTTTTAAGGTCGGACCGACAGCTGGGGCCGTCGCAACAATTACTTTTGCCATCCCGCCGATGATCCTGATGACCACTCTGGGCTTGAAAAAAGTCAGCCCCGAAGTGATCGAAGCAGGCCAGATGTCTGGATGTACCAAATGGCAGATGTTGCGCCACGTCTACGTTCCAGCCGCGCGGACCGAGGTTCTGGTCGGCGTCAATCAGGTGATCATGTTGTGTCTTGCGATGGTTGTTCTGACCGCCTTTATCGGAATGCCCGGTCTTGGCGCGAAACTGCTGGCGATGATGGGTAGTTTCAAGCTGGGCCGTTCTTTCGAGATTGGCGTAACCATCGTCCTTCTGGCTGTCACGTTGGATCGGATGTCAAAGGCCTGGGTCGTCAAACAGCCAGTGCACTTCGAACGCGGCACCCCATGGTGGAAGCGCCACCAGATTTCGCTGGTCGCACTGGGTCTGTTTGTTGGGTTCACTCTGCTGTCTCAGGTCTTCCCGATCCTGGCCGAAATTGGCCGCAAGCAGCATCTAAGCCAGGGCAAGGAAATCGACGTGGTTATCAAGTCGTTCCTGGCCATCGACATGATCAAAGGGACAACCGAATGGTTGCGCTGGTTTCTGAACGTCAAGGTTCTGATTCCATTCCGGAATACGCTACTCGCCATTCCAACTCCCGCGTTCATCCTTCTGGTTGTTTCCTTTGCTTATTGGGTTGGTGGCCGAAAGCCCGGCATCTACGCAGCAGTCTTCTTTACGATTGTCGCGTTCTCGGGCTGGTGGGATCGGTCGGTTATCACTTTGTATACCGTGATCTCGGCCGTTGCGCTGGCAACCATGATCGGTATCCCCCTGGGCGTTGTCGCAGCGCGGTCCGCGCGTTGGTCCAAGAGCATTTTGCTGGCTTGCGACACTGCGCAAACCTTCCCCAGCTTCATTTACTTGATCCCTGCGATCATGTTGTTCGGGGTCAATGATGTCGCGGTTGTGTTCTCGATTCTGATCTTCGCCGCCGTCCCGCTGATCCGGTACACCATTATTGGCCTCAGCAACGTGCCGCCGGAAATGACCGAGGCAGCAGATATGTCCGGCTCGACCCGCCGGCAAAAACTTATGTCGGTTCAGTTCCCTCTGGCGCTGCCAACTATGGCGGTCGGGTTTAATCAAGCCATCATGTTCGCCTTCTTCATGGTCATTATCGCGGCCTTCATTGGAACGCAGGATCTGGGGCAGGAACTTCAACGAACTCTGGCAGGTACCGAACTGGGCAAGAACTTTGTGCTCGGCATGAATGTCTCGCTGATGGCGCTTACCTTCGACATGGCGATCAGCAGCTGGGCTGATCAGCGCAAAAAGCGGTTGGGGCTCGACTAAGATGGCACAACAACAGAGCGCACGCACCGTTATCCGCTTCGATGACCCCGGATTTGTCCGGATGCGGATGGACGGCCTGCCCGATGCGCAGGTCTGGTGGAAGAATATCAGTTTCGATGAAGAAACCGGACAAGGCAGCTATCTGATGAAGATGGCGCCAGGCACACGTTCGAACCCTCATGTCCATTACGGGCCGGAAGAGTTCTTTGTGCTTGAGGGCGATCTGACCGACCACGACGGGTTTCGATATCGCAGCGGCGATTTTGTCAGCCTTGCTGCCGGGTTCAGCCACTATTCGCGAACCGAGGCGGGATGCCTCTTGGTGGTCACCCATCGCGGTGCAACCGAAGCCATTCAGGAAAACACACTATGAATGTGAAGCCGGCCTTCGAAGTTCCATTCGAACGCAGCGGGGTTCTGGTCCCCGGCCTTCCGATCCTGCCGCATGGAACGGAACGCCACCCGATCCCCGGAATGGGGTCGCGCGCGGTACCGGTGTCCAAAGGCGATACCATCACGCTGCTGGATCGCGATGGGATGCAACCGGCTGAGATGGTCTTCTTTTCCCCTGACCGAAGCTCCGATGCAGCCATGCTGGGCACACAGGGGCATGGACGGCCCGAAGGTTTGATCACAACCCTCGCAAATGGATCAGCATCTGGCAAAAAAGTTCTGCGTGCATTGGAAATCGCGGGCTTCGACATCGGAAAAGGCGACGCAATCCGGGCATTCGCTGACGGGTCACGCCCCGGCGACATGGTGCATTTCGTGGCAGAAAGCGATGGTCTTTTGATTGTCGCTGCACCAGGCAAGGCTATGCGCCCCGAGGACAACAACCCTCCTACGGATATCATCTTGTACATCCAGCGCTCAGCGCCCGGATTGGAAAAGCCCGATGTCGGACCGCCCGATCCGCTGGCCGATCCGCTTAAGGATTTCAATATTCAGCCGGGAAATGCGCACTCATATGAAGTGAAGGCCGGTGAATTCATCCAGATCGTCGATATTCGTGGCCGAGAGTGTTCCGATTTTCAGGCATTCAGCCGCCGCGCACTGGATCAGGGGATCGAGCGTGAAATCGACCCGACAACAACACGCAGCCTGATGGGCAGCTTGTATCCTCAACCCGGGATTTTCTCAAAGTACTGGTCAGTAGATCAAGAGCCTCTGATCGAAATCGTTCAAGATACCTGTGGGCGCCATGACACGTTCGGTCTGGCCTGTACGGCGCGATATTACGAAGACCTTGGCTATCCCGGCCATGTGAATTGTTCGGACAATATCAACAAGGATCTGGACCAATATGGCATCAAGCCGCGCGGTGGCTGGCCAGCGATCAACTTCTTTTTCAACACGATGCTGGATGACACCAACGCCATTGGCATGGACGATCCGTGGTCGCGACCCGGTGACTTCGTCCTGCTGCGCGCCCTGACCGACCTGGTTTGCGTCAGCACCGGCTGTCCCTGCGATATCGACCCGGCAAATGGCTGGAATCCAACAGACATTCAAGTGCGAACCTATAAGGCGACCGAGGATTTCAAGCGGTCCTATGGCTATAGAAAATCTGCGGAGGCGGATGTGGAAGAAACTAAGAAAACAGCATTTCACGACTGCTTTGCACGGCACACCCGTGATTTCGTCGAATACAATGGCTATTGGCTGCCCAACACGATGACCAATCATGGCGCGATTGCCGAATATTGGGCTTGCCGGGACAAGGTTGCTGTCATGGACCTCAGCCCGCTGCGCAAATACGAAGTCGTGGGACCTGACGCCGAAGAACTGATGCAGCTTTGCGTGACCCGCAACATGAAAAAGCTGAGCGTTGGTCAGGTCGTTTATACGGCCATGTGCTATGAGCACGGCGGTATGATCGACGATGGCACCGTCTACCGGTTGGGTGAGACGAACTTCCGCTGGATCGGTGGGAATGACACCAGCGGGTTGTGGCTGCAGGAACAGGCGCTCAAACGCAATATGAATGTCTGGGTGCGCAACTCTACGGACCAGTTGCACAACATTGCAGTTCAGGGGCGGCATAGCCGCGACATACTTTCCAAGATATTCTGGACACCGCCTCAGCAACCAACGATCGACGAACTGCCGTGGTTCCGGCTTTCGGTCGCGCGGGTTGGTGATGTGCAGGGGACTTCTGTTGTAATTTCTCGGACCGGCTATTCCGGAGAGCTTGGGTATGAAATCTTCTGCCACCCCAAGGATGCCGTCGAAATCTTTGATCGTGTCTGGGAGGTGGGCCAAGAGTATGGCATTGCGCCTCTGGGCCTGGGCGCATTGGACATGTTGCGGATCGAGGGCGGTCTGATCTTTGCCGGGTCAGAATTCGACGATCAGACCGATCCGTTCGAGGCCGGCATCGGCTTTACTGTGCCGCTGAAATCAAAGACCGACGACTTCATTGGGCGGGCGGCGATAGAGGAGCGCAAGGCCCACCCACACCGCAAACTGGTTGGATTTGAGATCGAAGGGGGTACGGTCCCCTCACCCGGTGACTGCGTGCGCGTTGGGAAAGCGCAGGTCGGAGAGATTACCAGCGCGATGAAATCACCCATCCTCGGCAAGGTCATCGCTTTGGGTCGGATTTCGGTTACCCATGCCATCGTTGGAGCGGACATCGAAATCGGGCAGCTGGACGGCCAACAAAAGCGGTTGAAAGCCAAGATCGTGCCATTCCCGCATTTCGATCCAACAAAGGAACGTGTGAAGGGAATGTACGCAGAAGCGACGGTTCCGAACGCTGCAGAATAGCGACGGTGGTGTGACATTAACTTCTACCCGACCAAGGAATGCTGATGCTCGGACCTCATGCAACTCGAGTGGTGGCTTTCCAGGTCAAATGCCTCTGGGCAGTGACATTGGATTGTTAAGGCTGAGCGGTCGGCCACGAACCACTGCAAGCCTTATTGCTTGGGTACCAAAAAAATAATCTTTTGCTTCAGTGAGCTTTCGAACGCGTTGCTTTGCGCGCTTCCCGAGTGTGCCACTGAGATTTCGAAACAACAAATTGGATCCGCTGAAATGCCCTGCGGCATCGCCAATAAAGCGTTTCTGCCGGATAGCGTAACATGTAGGGGCTAATTCCACTTGTCCCGTCACAGAATTCATCCGCAAAAATAATGAAGTCCATGCCGCATTCGCGAGCAAGCTTGGTGAGAATGCTAACCCACCGCCAAACGGTCCTGCATCCTGTCCGAGGCCATGGCGGACAGAGCGACCATTGTTGCGGCTGTTCCCAGAACCATTGCCAAACCACCGATCTGGTAAGTGAGGCCAGACAGCACTGTGCCCAGCAATCGGCCAGCCGCGTTGGCCATGTAATAGAAACCGACATCCATCGTGACCCGCTCGGCCTGAGAAAAGGACAGGATCAGATAGGAATGCAGCGAGGAGTTCACGGCAAAGATCACTCCAAAGATCAGCAAGCCGATCACCAGCGTAATTGTCAGCCAAGTGGCGGGCCCCGAGGATAAGGCCACAGCAACGGTCAGGGCAGCAGGCACGCAGAACAGGGTTACGGCCCAATCGCGCGCGGCGCAGATCAATTGGGGCTCGGACCGGTCAGAGGCGCGCAGGATCTTCGGGGCGCTGGCCTGAACTGCGCCGTATAGGATGATCCAGGCCGCCATGAATGTCCCGATCATGAAAAAGGCCGCTCGGTTCCCGGTTTCGGACCCGTCGGACAATACCGCATAGAAATAGATCGGAATCCCGACCACAAACCACACATCGCGCGCGCCAAACAGAAACATGCGGGACAAGCACAGCCAGTTGATATTGGGGGATTTCGAAAAAACCTCAGAGAATTTTGCGCCTTTACGCCCTTTGGGCAGGCCCGGCGGCATGAACAAAATCACCGAAATCAAGATGACGCCCAGAACGCTGGCCATGGCCAGGACAGCCCAGTTAAAGCCAAACGTTGCCAACAGACCTGCGCCCAGCAAAAAGCCCAGCCCTTTGACCGCGTTCTTGGACCCGGTCAGCAGGGCAACCCAGCGAAACAGGCCGCCATCCTCGGTCGGGGCCAGCAGTTTCACGGCGGATTTCGAAGACATCTTGGCCAGATCCTTGGCCACGCCGCTGGCACCCTGAACGATCATGACAAAGGCCACTTTAGCTGGAATGGCCCAATTAGGGTCTAGTTGAGTCAGCAGCAGCAACGCCCCCACCTGCAGGCCAAGCCCCGCATAGAGCGTCGAGGTCAACCCGAACCGAGCCGCAATCCAGCCCGCCGCCAGATTGGTGCCGATACCGGCAATTTCATACAGAACAAACAGATAGGCCAGCTGGACCGGCGAGAAGCCCATCGTATGAAAATGCAGCAGCACCAGCATACGAAGCGCGCCGTCGGTCAGCATGAATGCCCAATAGGCTGCCGTGACCGCGATATAGGCGGACAACCCTTCGGGCTTCTGGGTCACAGCGCGGCTCCGACCATGAGCGCGACGTCGACCAGACGGTGTGCGTATCCCATCTCGTTGTCATACCACGCATAGATCTTCACCTGCGTGCCATTCACCACCATGGTCGACGGCGCATCGATGATCGAAGAACGCTGATCATTGGTGTAATCGGTCGACACCAGAGGGCGGGTTTCATAGCCCAGAATGCCGCTCAGTTCACCCTCAGCGGCGGCTTTGAAAAACGCGTTGACTTCTTCGACGGTTGTTTCCCGCTCCACTTCGAACACGCAATCGGTCAGCGAGGCATTCAGCAGCGGCACCCGGACCGCGTGGCCGTTCAACCGGCCTGTCAGCTCGGGGTAGATCAGGGTGATCGCTGTGGCCGAGCCGGTGGTGGTTGGGATCAGCGAATTCAGGGCCGAGCGCGCGCGGCGCAGGTCTTTGGCCGGGCGATCCACGATGGTCTGCGTGTTCGTTACGTCGTGGATTGTGGTCATCGACCCGTGGCGAATCCCGATATTTTCATGGATCACCTTGACCACCGGCGCCAGGCAGTTGGTGGTGCAAGAGGCGGCCGTCACGATGTGATGCGCGCTCGGATCATATGTGCCTTCGTTCACGCCCATTACGATATTGGCGGTCGGGCCATCATTGACCGGTGCCGAGACGACAACCTTCCTGACGCCTGCATCAAAATATGGCGCCAGCTTGGTCTCGGTTTTGAAGGCGCCAGTGCAGTCAATCACCACGTCGACCCCGTCCAGTGGCAGCGCGTTCAGGTCGCGGGTACCGACAAACGGCAAGCGTATACCCTCTATGGTGACGCTGTCTTTGTCATAGTCAAAATCTGCTTCCCAGCGTCCATGAACCGTATCAAATTCCAGCAAATGTGCGTGCATTTCAGGATCACCGATCCCGTCATTGATCCAGGCGATCTTTGCGCCTTTCTCCAATAGTGGTTTCAGGGCCAGCTTGCCCATCCGGCCAAGGCCATTCACAGCGTAGGTTGTCATGTCATGTCCTCGTCAGATGTTCTGGCAATATCGTCGACAGCAGATTGCAAGGCGATCCGGTCGAGGCTTTCGACCGGCAGCGAGGTAAAGGCCTCGATCCTGCGCCTGAGCGAACCATAGGCGTTCTGGAAGGCCAGGCTTTTTTCAGCCTTCGTGCCTATCGCCATGACCGGGTCGACCACGCCCCAGTGACCGCTGATCGGCTGGCCATCCCAGGCCGGGCATTCCTCATTCGCGGCCTGATTGCAGACGGTAAAGACAAAATCCATCTCGGGCACGTCAGAGGTGGCAAATTCTGACATATGTTTCGAGCGCAGAGCCGAAACATCATGCCCTTTGTCCTTAAGGACCTGCACCGCTATAGGGTTGAGCCCGGATGAAGGCTGCGTTCCCGCAGAATATGCGTTGAAACGCTCACCCGCCAGCGCGTGAAGGATAGATTCAGCAAATATCGAACGGGCGGAATTGCCAACGCACAGGAAAAGAACGTTGTATTTTCGGTCCGCTGATCTGTCGCTTTCCCAGCCTGGCGGGATACAGATTTCGGGGCGTCCGCGGCAGCAATCGTTCAGTAGGTAATCCAGCATCTGCTGCACATTCTGCATCTCGATCGAGTAGAGCAAAGAGGTACCAGACCGATTCTGCCGGACCAGCCCTGCCTGTCGCAACGCGTTCAGATAGTTCGATAATGTGTTGGGCTTGATCCCCAGCCCCAAGGCAAGCTCTCCGGCCGGGACAGCGTCAGGAAAGCGTCGCATCAACATGCGAAACACTGAAAGCCGTTGCGGGTGACCCAAAGTCGCCAGTTGTTCTGTTGCTATAATTTCCATTTTTCATGAAATATCGAAATATATAACTGCAGTCAACCCGGTTCCGATTTCCAGTGCGCGCCGGACCCTCAAAGAACGGTGATAACAAAATGCGGAAACAGGTGCTTCTGAGGTCATGAAACCCGGGGTTTCACCGCTTGCAAGCACCCGCACGAGGGTTTAAATGAGCCTCGGTTGCCTCAATAGCTCAGCTGGTAGAGCAGGTCCTTCGTAAGGACAAGGTCGGGGGTTCGAGTCCCTCTTGAGGCACCATTTACATTCAGAGGCTAACAGAAGTCGCAAACCCTTGAACGTAAATTGATTTCTGCAGTTCGAAGGGTTTTGTCCCGCCAACTTGCCGTTTGGATTCTCACACCCGTAATTGGACGAAGGTGACATCGAAGCAGCCATCGCCGATAAGCTACAATCGCCACGGATCTCCTCGGCAGATCATCGCACATGCGGTGTGGTTATACGTTCGCATCAATCTGATCCTGCGTAACGCCTTGGTGCTATGTAAAAAGTGGTGAGCCGTGCAGGATTCGAACCTGCGACCCACTGATTAAAAGTCAGTTGCTCTACCAACTGAGCTAACGGCCCACTCTTTTGTTTGGATCCTTTGGATCCGTGGCGCTCTGTAAGGCATTTTCCCGACTGGGTTCAAGACCTTATTTCACACCTCGTTACGCCTGTAGTTTCTTTCGAAACGGCGTCCCGATAGGCGGCCTACTTAGGCAGGTGGCGCAAGGGGGTCAACCCCTTTTTTCACGAATCTGCGCCACAGGGTGGATTCCCATCCGCAGCAACGTTATATGCCCGCCATGCAAGGAATTCAGAACACCGGATTGCCCTTTATGAAGATGCATGGGCTGGGCAATGACTTTGTCATTGTGGATGCGCGCGCGCATGAGATCGGGGTGACACCAGCCTTGGCCCAAGCCATTGGGCATCGGCAATTTGGGGTCGGCTTTGATCAGCTCGCCGTCATCGAAAATGGCGCGTCAGATGCCCATCTGGTGTTCTACAACGCCGATGGCTCGACCTCGGCCGCCTGTGGCAATGCCACCCGCTGCATCGCGCGGTTTCTGATGGAGGAAACCGGCAAACAGACCCTGACCCTGACCACCGAGCGGGGAACGCTGTATGCAAGCGATGCGGGGGACGGGCTGACTTCGGTTAATATGGGACTGCCGCAGCTGAACTGGCACGAGATTCCATTGACCGAAGACGTGGACACCTTGGAACTGCCGATCGAAGGCGCCCCAACCGCCACCGGCATGGGAAACCCGCATTGCACCTTCTTTGTCGACAATGCCGAGGCGATTCCGCTGGCAGAGTTCGGCGCACGGTATGAGTATCATCCGCTCTATCCAGAACGGACCAATGTACAAGTGGCACAGCTGACCGGTCCGGATCATATCCGCATGCGCGTATGGGAACGGGGCGTTGGTATCACCCTGGCCTCTGGCTCTTCGTCCTGCGCAACGGCCGTGGCCGCAGCCCGGCGCGGCCTGACCGGACGCAAGGTTCAGATCGAGCTGGACGGCGGCACGATTTGGATTGATTGGCGCAACGATGGCGTCTGGATGACCGGCCCTACCGCCCATGTCTTCTCAGGCCTGCTGACGCCGGAATTCCTGAGGTCGCTGGGATGAACCCGCCCAAATTCACCACGCTGGGCTGCCGCCTGAACGCCTATGAGACCGAGGCGATGAAAGAGCTGTCGCAACAAGCCGGTCTGACCGATGCGGTGGTGGTGAACACCTGCGCCGTGACCGCCGAAGCCGTGCGCAAGGCCCGGCAGGAAATCCGCAAACTGCGCCGCGAAAACCCGAATGCCCGGCTGATTGTGACCGGCTGCGCTGCGCAGACAGAACCGCAGACCTTTTCCCAGATGGAAGAGGTCGATGCCGTCATTGGCAACACTGAAAAGATGCGACCCGAAACCTGGAAAGGTATGGCGGCGGATTTCATTGGTGAAACCGAGGCCGTCCAGGTTGATGACATCATGTCGGTTACCGAAACCGCTGGCCACCTGATCGACGGGTTTGGCACTCGGTCCCGCGCCTATGTACAGGTTCAGAATGGCTGTGACCACCGCTGTACCTTCTGCATCATCCCATATGGCCGCGGTAATTCGCGCAGCGTCCCCGCGGGCGTTGTTGTGGACCAGATCAAGCGTCTGGTCGATAAGGGCTATAATGAGGTCGTTCTGACCGGCGTCGACCTGACCTCATGGGGGGCTGACCTGCCTGCCCAGCCAAAGCTGGGTGATCTGGTTATGCGCATCCTCAAACTAGTGCCTGATTTGCCGCGCCTGCGGATCAGCTCGATCGATTCGATCGAGGTCGATGAAAACCTGATGCAGGCCATTGCCACAGAACCCCGCCTGATGCCTCACTTGCATCTGTCGCTGCAGCATGGCGACGATCTGATCCTGAAGCGGATGAAACGCCGCCATTTGCGTGACGATGCGATCCGCTTTACCCAAGAGGCCCGCAAGCTGCGCCCCGAGATGACCTTTGGCGCTGACATCATCGCCGGTTTCCCGACCGAGACCGAGGCCCATTTCGAAAACTCGCTAAGGCTGGTTGCCGATTGCGATCTGACATGGCTGCATGTCTTCCCCTACTCCAAACGCGAAGGTACACCCGCCGCCCGCATTCCGCAGCAGGTCAACGGCAATGTCATCAAAACCCGCGCCGCCCGTCTGCGCGCCGCTGGCGAGGTGCAGATTGGCAAGCACCTGACCGCCCAAGTTGGTAAGGTACATCACATCCTGATGGAAAACCCGCATATGGGCCGGACCGCGCAGTTTACCGAAGTTACGTTCCAAACCCCTCAATCCGAAGGGCAGATCGTGACCGCGACGATCACCGGCTGCTCGGATACGCAGCTCAGCGCCTGATCCGCCTCTTCATCTGGCTAAAAATACCTCGGGGATGAATTGGCCGCAGGCCAAGAAGGGGCTGGCCCCTTCCACCCCCAAGCAACAAAAAACCCCCGCAACCAAAGGCGCGGGGGTTTCTAACTTGTCTGAAAACCGCTTAGTGTTTCTTCTTGCCTTTAACGCCTGCCCACAGACGCTTGTTGACTAGGTACAGCAGGACCGACAGAAGCGTCAGGAAGACAACACCGACAAAGCCCGAATACTTACGCTCCATCATCTTCGGTTCAGCCGTCCACATCAGGAAGGCTGCAACGTCTTCCGACATATGCTCGACATCATTTGCGTGGCCATCGGCAAACTCGACCTGCTCATCCGACAGCGGGGGCGCCATCGAAATCCAACCACCGGGGAAGGCGGTGTTTTCGTACAGAACCGTTCCCGCTTCTTCCTTTTCGTGGCCGGTATAACCATCCAGCAACGAGGCGATGTATTCCGGGCCGCCCATGCCGTTGACCAGCTGGTTGATCCCCAGACCGTAAGGGCCGTGGAAACCAGCGCGCGCCTTGGCCATCAGGCTCAGGTCGGGTGCGCCAACGCCATCATTGGCGGGGAAATGGTCAACGGGTTTAGCCGGGCGGAAATCGTCCAGCTCGGGGTCGAACACTTCGAAGTTGCCCGCCGCATAGGCGGTGACTTCGTCTTCCGAATAGCCCAGCGCTTCGAGGTCACGCAGAGGCACATAGCGCAGGCCGTGACAGGCCGCGCAAACCTCGGTGTAAATCTGCAGGCCGCGCTGCAACTGGTGTTGATCCCAGGTTCCGAACGGGCCTTCGAATGAGAATTGGAAGTCCTCGATATGCTGTTCGCCTCCGCCTGCCGCGTTAGACGCGACAGGAGCAAGTGCGATAGCAAACGCGGCACCGATTGCAAGTTTCTTGAACATGTTTCCGGTCCCTCTTCTTACTCGGCCGGCGTGGCATCGGCGTCAGCCTTGCCATAATGCGCGTTGAAGTCTTCTTCGATGGTTTCCGGCTGTGCATCGGGTTTTTCGATGACACCCAGAACCGGCAGGATCACGAAGAAATAGCCGAACCAGTAGGCCGATGCGATTAACGAGAAGGTCGCATAGGGCTCTTCTGCGGGCATCGCACCCAGCCACATCAGGGCAAAGAAGTCGACGATCAGCAGGTAGAACCACCATTTGAACATCGGCCGGTATTTACCCGAACGTACGGTTGACGTGTCCAGCCATGGCGCCAGAGCCATAGCCAGGATCGCACCAAACATCGCCAGAACACCAAAAAACTTGGCGTCAATGATGCCGCCGGTGATGAAGCTGGCGAATTGAACAACCCAGACCTCGCCGGTAAAGGCACGCAGGATCGCGTAGAACGGCAAGAAGTACCATTCGGGCACGATATGTGCCGGTGTTACCAGCGGGTTGGCTTCGATGTAGTTATCCGGGTGGCCCAGATAGTTCGGCATGAAACCAACGATTGCCCAGAACACAACAAGGATGACCGCCAGTGCGAACAGGTCCTTGATCACGAAGTAAGGCCAGAAGGGCAGCGTGTCTTTCTCAGCCTCGGCTTTCGAACCGCGGCGAACCTCAACACCTGTCGGGTTGTTGTTGCCGGTGGTGTGGAAAGCCCAGACATGCACGATGACTAGCGCCGCAATTACAAAGGGCAGCAGGTAGTGCAGCGAGAAGAAGCGGTTCAGCGTGGCGTTGTCCACAGCCGGTCCGCCCAGCAGCCAAGTCTGGATCGCGTCACCCACAAACGGGATCGCACCAAACAGGCCGGTGATCACGGTCGCACCCCAGAAGGACATCTGACCCCAGGGCAGAACATAGCCCATAAAGGCAGTGCCCATCATACAGAGATAGATCAGCATCCCAATGATCCACGTAACCTCGCGCGGGGCTTTGTACGAGCCATAGAACAGGCCGCGGAAGATGTGGATGTATACCGCGACAAAGAACAGCGATGCGCCGTTCATGTGCAGATACCGCAGCATATAGCCGCCATTCACGTTGCGCATGATGTGCTCGATGCTAGCAAAGGCCAGATCAACATGCGGAGTGTAGTGCATCACCAGAACGATACCGGTGACAATTTGCAGGACCAGGCAAAACGCCAGGACGATGCCCCAGATCCACCACCAGTTCAGGTTCTTGGGGGTTGGGATCATCAGGGTGTCATAGATCAGGCCGACGATGGGCAGGCGGCTGTTCAGCCACTTCTCGCCACTTGTCTTCGGCTCGTAATGATCGTGGGGAATTCCGGACATCTGGGTCTCCCTTAGCCGAGTTTGATGGTGCTGGCGTCCGTCCACTCAGCGGGCGGAACGGGCAGGTTTTCAGGTGCGGGACCTTTGCGGATACGGCCAGCCATATCGTAATGCGAGCCGTGGCAAGGGCAGAACCAGCCGCCAAAGTCACCAGCATCGCCCAGCGGGACACAACCGAGGTGAGTACAGACGCCCATCTGGACGATCCAGGCACCTGCGGCTTCGCCTTCCGGCGACGGCATCACGCGGTTTGCATCCGTGGCCGGTGCATCAGCATTCAGATTGAAGTTACGGGCCAGCGGGTCAGGCAGGGCATCCACGCCATCGGCGTCCTGCTTCTGCGCTTCGTCGATTTCGACACCGGTGCGGTGACGGATGAACACGGGTTTGCCCAGCCATTTGACGGTCAGCTGGGTTCCGGGCTCGACACCGCTCACATCCACGCGGATCGAGGACAGCGCCTGAACGTCTGCCGAGGGGTTCATTTGGTTGATCAGGGGCCATACGGCTGCACCCGTCGCAACGACACCTGCGCCGCCTGCGACGTAGTAGAGGAAATCTCTGCGGGTGCCTTCGTGGTCTTCTGCGTGGGACACGAGGTTTTCTCCGATTCCGGCGCCCGGCAATACCGGGCAAACATGCATCAGCACCGCATCAAAGCGGCGTCTCATCGCGGCTATCTATCCGGGAGAAATCGGTTCGTCCAGCGGTCATAGGCGCGCACTACGCCGCATCTTGGCATTCATGTCACAACGAAAGGCGTTTTTTTCAAGGGATGGGCCGGATTACCCGTGAACGTTTGCCCTGCCGCGCGGGTGGTACAGGGAGTGATTCGGATGGCAACCAGGCAACGAAAACACCCTCACAACACAGAACCGAAGACTGTTGATCGGCGAAAATCTGCAAAATTCTGACCTGATTTTGCCACGCAAAAATCCACTTCGATTGAATCTACCTTGGTAAAAATAATGAGTTAAAAATAGATATTTTTCAACACACTAGATGAGTCTCAATTCGATTGCACATTTGGCTGGAATGTCCCAAGGGCCTGTAACAGGACCAACCTTAACGGGATTTTTCCATGCCAAAGCTTTTTACAGCCACTCTGACCTTCGCCCTGACTCTTTCATCGCAATCCATCGCCGCCGGCGATCCGGCAAAGGGAGAAAGCCTCTACAATCGGTGCTCTTCGTGCCATGCAATTATCAAAGATGGAAAAGTTCTGGTCAAAGGCGGCATCACCGGGCCGAATCTCTATGGGGTCGTAGGCCGGGTGGCCGGAACAGAAACCGATTACCTGAACGGAAGCGAACGCCTACCAATCGGGATGTACACCGATGACATGATCCGTGCCGGCCAGGAAGGGCTGGTCTGGACACAGGAAAACATCGTCGAATATTCGCAGGACCCGATTGTTTTCCTGAGGGACTATCTGGATGACGAAACCGCCCGTCCGAACATGAGCGTCAAACTGAAAAAAGGGGCTGAGGATGTCGCCGCTTATCTGGCGACCTTCAGCAACTGACCAGCCCGTCCGCTCACCTAGACCGCATGAGCGCGGCGAGGTGAGTGGTCTCGCTTCCGAACCCGTCTACCGCCACATGATCTGCGGCGGCTAGACGGACATCGTCCGGCTTGTTCTGGTTCAGCTTCCAGGTGCCCTGAATGTCATCTACCTGCAATTTGCAGGGCACAATCATGCGCATCATCTTGTCCAGAGCCTCCGCGCTCATCTTGCTGGCGCTCCAGGGTGGCTTGGGGTTCAACCGGCGCTCATAAAAATCCGACTGACGATCGAGTAAATCGCGCAACGCGTCCTGCGGAAGAAGCGAAAGCGTTCCGGTCAGGTGCACCGCCACATAGTTCCAAGTGGGCACCTGATCCTCAATCCCGTACCAGTCGGGCGAGATATATCCGTCAGGCCCCGATACAGCGATTCGAACCGTGCGCGGTTCATTCAATGCCCGGACGATCGGATTGGACCGCACCAGATGCAGCGAGGCTTCTGCGCCATCTTCTGACAACAGAAACGGCACATGGCTAAGCAAAGGCCCCTGGTCCGCTGACAAAGCCAAAACACCAAATGCGCGCTCGCGCGCAAAAGCAATATGACTGTCACGATCCTCGGCGCGGAAGGCGGGATTGGGGTGCATGGCGGTCCTCCTGCAAAAGCTCTTGCAGAACCGCGCACCTATTGGCAAGGTGCGCCTCGTTCTCAGGGCGGGGCGGAATTCCCCACCGGCGGTATGCGGGCGATGACCCGTAAGCCCGCGAGCGGCCCCTTTTCGGGGTGTCAGCAGATCTGGTGAGAGGCCAGAGCCGACGGTTACAGTCCGGATGAAAGAGAACGTGCAGTGTGCCGGTAACCCCGCGCGCCTGCTCGTGATCGCCTTGGGTGACGTGTCATGTCGTGCTGGCAGCGAAAAGTGGGAACCGGTTTTCGCAACCGCCAGCAGACCACCAAACCGG
Organism: Ruegeria faecimaris; assembly: GCF_900182615.1. GTDB lineage: Bacteria > Pseudomonadota > Alphaproteobacteria > Rhodobacterales > Rhodobacteraceae > Ruegeria > Ruegeria faecimaris. Next base: position 19,387 of record NZ_FXTE01000020.1, read on the forward strand.
AAGGAGATCTTGATGACACACACCCGCTATGCGTTTGTTAAGGCCAGCTGGCATGCCGATATTGTCGACCGTGCACTCGACGGGTTTCTGGAATTGATACCCGCCGATCAAGTGGACGTGTTCGACGTTCCAGGCGCATTCGAAATGCCCCTGCTGGCCCGCGATCTTGCCCAGACTGGGCGCTATGCAGCTGTGACATGCGCGGCCTTTGTGGTGGATGGCGGCATCTACCGGCATGATTTCGTGGCGCAAGCTGTGGTCGACGGGTTGATGCGCGCAGGTCTGGATACCGGTGTTCCGGTTCTGTCTGTTTCGCTGACGCCACACCAGTATCAAGAGACGGACCACCACAATACCATCTACCGCGCGCATTTCGTGGATAAGGGGCGCGAGGCGGCACAGGCGGCGTTGAAAATCACCGCGATGCGGACGCAGCTGTCCTCGGCGGCCTGACCGGAAAGGGTTGGGGTGCTGGGCCCCAACCGCAAATCCGCTTGAGGCTACGGGCCTTGCCCGCTAATCACGATGCTCAGAAGGAGCACCCCTTATGTCGATGAACAGCTTTGGCCATCTTTTCCGCGTCACCACCTGGGGTGAAAGCCACGGGCCCGCCTTGGGTGCCACTGTTGATGGCTGCCCGCCGGGGGTGACCATCGACGCAGAGGTGATCCAGCACTGGCTGGACAAGCGCAAACCAGGACAGAATAAATACACCACCCAGCGGCGCGAGCCCGATCAGGTGAAAATCCTGTCCGGCGTGTTCGAAGGGCAGACGACCGGAACTCCGGTCCAGCTGATGATCGAGAACACTGATCAGCGGTCAAAAGACTACGGCGATATCATGGAAAAGTTCCGCCCGGGCCATGCTGATATCACCTATTGGCAAAAATACGGTATCCGCGATTATCGCGGCGGTGGCCGCAGCTCGGCGCGCGAAACCGCCTCGCGCGTTGCCGCCGGGGGCCTGGCCCGCGAAGCGATCAGGCAGATCGCACCGAATGTGCAAATCAACGGGTACATGACTCAGATTGGCCCGCACAAGATCGACCGCACGAATTTCGATTGGTCACAGATTGAACAGAACCCATTCTGGACGCCCGATGCGACAGCCGCCGAAGATTGGGCCGCCTATTTAGACGGGTTACGCAAGTCCGGCAATTCGGTCGGGGCGGTGGTTGAGGTCGTTGCGCGTGGTGTCCCTGCCGGGATTGGTGCGCCAGTTTATGCCAAGTTAGACACTGATCTTGCCGCAGCGATGATGTCGATCAACGCAGTCAAAGGTGTTGAGATCGGCGAAGGCATGGCCGCCGCTGAACTGACCGGCGAGGCCAATGCCGATGAGATTTTCATGGGGCAGAACGGCCCGCAATACAGCTCGAACCACGCAGGCGGCATACTGGGCGGGATTTCGACCGGGCAGGATATAGTCGTACGCTTTGCGGTCAAACCGACCTCGTCGATTCTGACCACGCGCAAAACGATCACCAAGTCCGGAGAAGAGACCGAGATCATCACCAAAGGCCGCCATGACCCTTGCGTCGGCATCCGTGCGGTTCCGGTTGGCGAAGCGATGATGGCCTGCGTAATCCTTGACCACCTGCTGTTGCACCGGGGTCAGATCGGCGAGAACCGTGGCCATATCGGCTGAGCTGCGCGCCCGGCTGCGCGGCATCGTCGCGCAGCGCATGAAAACAGATCCTGCCCATGATCTGGCGCATCTGGATCGCGTTTGGATCAATGTACAGGCCATCGCGGACACGCAAGCAGATATTCGGGTTCTGCTTGCGGCAAGCTATCTTCATGACCTGGTCAACTTGCCCAAAGATGACCCCGACCGCCACTTGGCTTCACGCCGGTCTGCTGCCGAGTCAGTGCCTATTCTGGAGGAATTGACGTTTTCACGACCCGAGATCGACGCCATCCAGCACGCCATTGCTGCACACAGTTTCTCGGCCGGGATACCGCCAGAAACACCCGAGGCCCGCATCCTACGCGATGCAGATCGGCTTGATGCACTGGGGGCCATCGGCATTGCGCGCAACTTCGCTGTTTCAGGTGATCTAGGTCGCGACCTGTATGATCCCGAGGATGCTTTTGCCACTGCCCGCGATCTGAATGATCAGCAATTCTCGATTGATCACTGGAAGGTCAAACTGTTGAGCCTGCCGGCAGACATGCTGACGCCCACCGGGCGCGAATTGGCACAGGCGCGTGTGGCACGGATGATCCGGTTTCTTGAGGCGTTCAGCGAAGAGATCGGCCAACCCCTGCCCGACACGTGGAAATCTGCCTGATTGGTACAATCCAATCGTTGATCTTTCGCAGTCAAAGGCTCAGGTTCTCGGCCAATGGCACAATCCCTGACTTCCCACCGACCCATGCTTGCAGTGGGCCTGAAACTGGCCGCGTTGGTTCTGTTCACCTCAATGTCTGCACTGGTCAAGGCCCTGTCCGAAGATTTCCCGCCCGGCGAACTGGTGTTTTTCCGGTCGCTCTTCGCCATTCCCGTCATCATTGCCTGGTTGCTTTGGCGCGGAGAGCTGGCGCAGGGCTTTGTGGTCAAAAAGCCGATGGGTCATTTCTGGCGCGGCGTTCTGGGCACTAGCGCCATGGGTTTGACCTTTACGGGTCTCAGCCTGTTGCCACTCCCCGAGGTAACAGCGATAGGCTATGCCACGCCGATCTTCACCCTGATCCTAGCCGCGCTGATTCTGGGCGAGCGCATTCGCATGATCCGCATCGGTGCCGTCGCGCTGGGATTGTTGGGCGTGCTGATTATGGTTTGGCCAAGGCTGGGCACCACCCAGATGGAGATGGCAGCCACAATCGGGGCGCTTTGCGTGCTGGCGGCCACACTCGCCCGTGCCTTTGTTCAGATCCACATCCGGCAGCTGGTCAAGGTGGATCACCCGGCCGCGATCGTGTTCTATTTCTCGATGACCGCTACCCTGCTTTCAGCTCTGACCGCGTTTTGGGGTTGGACCATGCCAACACTTAATCAGGCTCTAATTATGATCATAATGGGGTTGATCGGCGGTGTTGCACAGATTCTGGTCACCTCGTCCTATCGCTTTGGTCAGGCCTCAATGCTGGCGCCTTATGACTATACCACCATGCTGTTTGCCATATTCATCGGCTATATCTGGTTTGATGAGCTGCCGACGCTTGCGATCCTGTTGGGTGCGACGCTGGTGATAGCGGGCAATGTGGTCGTGATCTGGCGCGAACACCAGCTGGGACTGGAACGCGGCAAGGCCCGGTCCCTGACCGATCACAAAGCGTGACTTTACCTTTTTCAATCTTGCCCTAGTTTGGGCCCAACAATCTCAGAGGTGCCCGAATGAGCGACGCGCAGGATCACAAAGAAAAGATGCAGCAGGTGCAGGCCAAGCACCGCAAAAAAGTGTCCGAGGCCGTCGACCCGGGCCGTGGTCTGGTGCTGATCAATACCGGCAAGGGCAAGGGCAAATCCTCGGCCGCGTTTGGTGTCGTGATCCGAGCGCTGGGATGGGGTCAGAAAGTTGCCGTCGTACAGTTCATCAAGGGCAAGTGGAAAACCGGTGAGCGACGGTTCTTTGAAGAGCGCGACTTGGTCACCTGGCACACGATGGGCGAAGGCTTTACCTGGGACACTCAGGACCGCGAACGCGATATCGCTGCTGCCAACGCCGCTTTTGACAAGGCGCGGGCACTGATGGAAAGCGGTGAGTATGATCTGGTCGTTCTGGACGAGATCAATATTGCCCTGCGCTATGAATATCTGACTGTCGATCAGGTGATCGACGGGCTCAAGGCGCGGTCCGACAAGACCAGCGTGTTCCTGACCGGCCGCGACGCCCCGGAGGCGCTGCGTAACTATGCTGATCTGGTCACTGAGATGACCGAAGAAAAGCACCCGTTTCAGGCCGGAATCAAAGCTCAGCGCGGCGTGGATTTCTGAGCGCTTTATCAAGGTCACCGCGATAAGCCGCCCGTTGTTTGAACGGGCGGCTTTGTTTTCCGAGTGGGAAGCAAAGGTATCGAGGCGTCAGGGCATGTGCCTGTTCAAGCAAACGCCTCTTGCTCTGGCGCGCTGAGCGAGATGACCGCCACCACCGCCGCGCCGTTCAGCCAGTAGAATATCGCATCCAGACCCTGAAACCCAAACAGGCTGGGTGCCGCCAGAAACACCACCCCGACCAGCAGATCGACGCCTAGGTGGACGCGATAAGGCAATACCTTCCAAATCCCCAGATGATGATCGGTCAATACGGTCAGGACGAATGCTGCAATGCCGGTCACAACCGACAGCCACAGGGCCATCGGATTGGACTGACCCAACCCCAGAACAAACGGCAGCGCCATCAGGGCGATGGCAACCGGGTAATCGAGATAGGCATGAATATTGCGGGTAACGAAACGGAGAGACATTGCATTTTCCTTTCCTAGTTTGAGATGATCTCAAACTAGGACAAGTAGGTCGAACGCTTAATTCTGGATCGTCCATGAAACCTTGCAGATCGTTCAGAATGATGGAGGATCAATGCATGGCTCGATAAGCCGCCGGTGACAGACCGATCTGTTTCTTGAACACGCGGGAAAACGCGGCCTCAGAGGCATACCCCACCTCGGCCGCCGCATCGGAAACGTTCCAGCGGCTTTCGACCAATCCCTGACAGGCAATCTGCATCCGCCAATCGGTGAGGTATTGCATGGGCGTGGCCCCCATCTTTTCAGCAAAGAGCTGGGCAAAGGCCGTGCGGGACATAGCGGCCTCTCGGGCCAGGGTCTCAACGCTCCATACTTCCGCTGGTGCGCGGTGAAACGCGGTCAGCGCGCGTGAAATTCGCGGATCTGCAAATCCTGCCAGGGCCGAGTCACTTGGGCTTTGATACTCAAGATAAGCACGGATGGCCTGCGCGAACAGCACTTCGGACAGTTTCAACGCGATCAGGTCGCCACCGATACGCGCGCCGCTGACCTCGGATCCGATCATGCGCAGGGTGGACTCGAACCAGGCCCCAGCCTCTTCGCCGTAATTCTCGATCAGGATGTAAGGCGGCAACCGATCCAGCAACATATGCCCGGTACCTTGTCGACCCGGAGGGCCGGTGAACGAGAAGTGGCCGCAGATCAGTTGCGTGTCACGACCTTTGTCCTCTCCGCCATAGATCAAAACCCCATCCCCCGTGTAACCCGCATCTTCCAGCACCTGCTCCAGAGGCAAAGCGTCCAACGGCTTGACTTCGTTGCACAGCAACGCATGGGCCGTACCATGGGGAATCAGGATCAGATCACCCTGCTTCAAACGCAGAGTTCCCGCTGTATTAGAGACGAAAACATGAAGCTCACCCCGTTGAACAAAATGAAACCGGGCGACGTTTTCAAAGGCTGGAACCTGAATCCCGAACGGAGGAGTAAAAGAAGTGCGGAAGTAAAATGTCCCGCGCAAGGACAGACGGGTGAGGATATCGCTGAGAAGGTCTAACATTACCGTAACCTACACCCCGCCACGCGTTCGTCCAGTTACCTGTACGATCTGCAATGAATTGCGAATGAACGGCAAAGAAAAACCCCAGCGAAATCGCGGGGGCTCTATCTGTCTCAAATCTGCGATCAGGCGCGGACCAGCGCCTCATAATCTGCGGCGATTTCGCGGGTGAGGTCACCGACTTCGAACTTATAGTCGCCGATCTGGCCCACAGGCGTGACCTCGGCCGCAGTACCGGTCAGCCAGCATTGTTCAAAATCGGCCATCTCTTCGGGTTTGATGCGGCGCTCATGCACCGTGATGCCTTTGTCTTTTAGCATCTGGATCACTGTCTGGCGGGTGATCCCGTTCAAAAAGCAATCGGCCAGCGGAGTATGAACCTCACCGTCTTTGACGAAGAACACGTTGGCCCCGGTCGCCTCGGCAACATAACCACGCCAGTCCATGAACAGCGCATCCGAGCAGCCCTTGGCCTCGGCCTTATGCTTGGAAATGGTGCATATCATGTACAGCCCGGCCGCCTTGGCATGGACCGGGATGGTTTCAGGGCTGGGCCGCTTCCATTCCGCGATATCCAGCTTGGCGCCCTGCATCTTGGCGTCGCCGTAATAGGCACCCCAGGGCCAGACCGCTACGGCCATGCGGACCGGGTTCTTGGCCGAAGCCACGCCCATATCCTCGCCCGAACCACGCCAGACCAGCGCACGGACATAGGCGTCCTGCAAGCCACTTGCCTTCAGCGCGTCTTCCTTTGCCGCTTCGATCTGGTCGATCGTATAGGGCATCGGCATGTCCAGCGCCTCGGCCGAGGCGACCAGCCGTTCAGAATGCTTCCTACTTTTGAAAATTTTGCCGTTATAGGCCCGCTCGCCCTCAAAGACCGAAGACGCATAGTGCATCGCATGGCTCAGAATGTGGACATTCGCCTCGCGCCAGGGCACAAGTTCTCCATCCATCCAGATGACACCGTCACGATCATCATACCCCGCCATGCGAAACCTCCCTGCCTGGGTTGAATATTCCGATTATTGCGCAGTATAGGTCCGAAGTGGACATAAAGTTGCGCAAAAACTGCGATTCGATACCTGTCCGCTCTTGGAATGTCAACAACGCTGACATAAACTCGGACCTGTGTAACGAATGAGGCAGAATATGTCAGATACCCGCCCCGCCCAGGCCTTTGGCGGAGAAAGCCTGTTGTTTCTTACGGATGAACAGCTGCGGCAGGGGATCGAGGCGATGTTTTTTGCCTATCGCGGGTTCACGGCGGACCCGGATCGCATTCTGACACAGCTGGCCTATGGGCGGGCACACCACCGTGCTATCCACTTTATAAATCGCGCACCGGGGACGACCGTCAATAACCTGCTTGCTATTCTTGGGGTGACGAAACAGTCTCTGAACCGGGTCCTTCGGACATTGATTGACGATGGGTTGGTCGAAAGCAGGGTCGGTACAGTAGACAAGCGCGAACGGCACCTGTTTCTGACCGAAGCCGGGAGGGCGCTTGAAACCAGGCTGTCCGAGGCCCAGCGCGTGCGGATGCGCGCGGCCTATAAGGACGCAGGCCCAGAAGCGGTGTCTGGGTTTCGCAAAGTGCTTGAAGCAATGATGGATGCTGATATGCGTCATGCCTATACCAAATTGCGGGATACGACCTCATGAGTGATATGGACGCCCATCTGTTGATCGTTGACGATGACGAGCGTATTCGCGATCTGCTCAAGAAATTCCTGATGCGAAACGGGTTTCTGGTGACCGCGGCGCGGGATGCGGCCCATGCACGTCGGGTGCTGTCGGGGTTGGATTTCGACATGATCGTTCTGGATGTGATGATGCCCGGCGAAGATGGTGTCAGCCTGACCAGAGCCCTGCGCGAGACCCACACCACCCCGATCCTGTTGCTGACGGCGCGGGGCGAAACCGAACACCGTATCGCCGGGCTTGAGGCGGGGGCCGATGATTATCTGGCCAAACCGTTCGAGCCCAAAGAGCTTTTGTTGCGGATCAATGCGATCCTGCGCCGGATGCCGGAAACCCCGGCACAGGATGCCGCAACCAAGATTCTGCATCTCGGCCCGATCCGCTATGATGTTGAGCGCGGTGAGATGTGGCGGGGCGAAGAAACGGTCCGCCTAACCGCAACGGAAAGCCAGCTGATGAAGATCTTCTCGGCCCAACCCGGCGCCCCTATCAGTCGCGCCAAGCTGGTCGAGGATCTGGGCCGTGACAAGGGTCAGGCGCAGGAGCGTGCCGTGGATGTGCAGATCACACGGCTGAGACGCAAGATCGAGCAAGACCCGAAACAACCCCGGTACCTGCAAACCGTGCGCGGGGCCGGGTACATGCTGGCTCCGGATTGATTGAACCGCTGCGTGGCGGTTCTTTGCCTTCGGCGAAGGTATTTTGACCAGATGAACAGGGGATTGTGATGAAAACTGCCCTTTTGACCCATGCGGATTGTCTTGGGCACGTGACACCCGAGGGGCATCCGGAACAAATCGCGCGACTGGAACATATCCTTCATGCGCTGGATAGGCTGGACCTGGATCGTGTGACCGCGCCGCTTGCAGCCGATGACGACCTGCTGCGTATTCACCCCGAAAGCCATATTCGCGACATCCGCAAAAGTCGCCCGACAGAGGGATTCCGGCAGGTGGACGGCGATACATTCATGTCGCCGGGATCTGTAGATGCGGCCTATAGGGCTGCAGGGGCTGTGGTAAAAGCCGTGGATTTAGTGCTGGGCGGAGAAGCCCCAAATGCGTTCTGTGCCATTCGCCCTCCCGGCCATCACGCCGAGAATGAAACCGCAATGGGGTTCTGCCTGTTCGGCAACGCCGCATTGGGGGTGAAACACGCGTTGGATCATCACGGTCTGCGTCGCGTCGCTGTGGTGGATTTCGATGTGCATCACGGCAATGGCACGCAGGATTTGCTTTGGGATGAGCCGCGCGCGTTGGTGATCACCAGCCAACAGATGCCCTTGTGGCCGGGATCAGGCCGCGCCGACGAGACCGGCGCCTTTGAGAACGTCCTGAATATTCCACTGTCTCCCGGAACCGGCGGCGCCGAGATGCGCGCCGCCTATGAAACAATGGCTTTCCCGAGACTGCGCGCCTTCAAACCCGAGCTGATCATAATCTCTGCCGGGTTTGACGCCCATCAGGATGATCCGCTGGCTAATCTGAACTGGGCCACCGAAGATTTCGCCTGGATCACTGCCGAATTGTGCAAGATTGCCGATCAGCATTGCGCGGGACGTATCGTCTCGACTTTGGAAGGCGGGTATGATCTGAAAGCCTTGGCCGAGGCCACACGTGCCCATGTGGAAGAGTTGATGAAGGCAGCCCGATGACAGATACACCCGTTGACCAGATGACATTCGAACAGGCGATGAAAGAGCTTGAGGCCGTTGTCGGCCAGCTGGAGCGTGGAGATGTGGCGCTGGACCAGTCCATCGCCTTGTATGAACGGGGTGCAGCGCTGAAGAAACGCTGCGAGGATGAACTGAAGCGGGCCGAGGAAAAAGTGGCCGCGATCACCTTGGACGCCGATGGTCAACCGACCGGGACGACGGTTGTCGAAGGTCAGTAAATGTTTCGCGAAAGACTGGCGCAGGATGCGACGCTGATTCAGGACCATTTTGATCTGGTTCTGGGTGCGCTGGACGATCTGGATGTGACACAGGCGATGGCCTATGCCACGCAAGGCGGCAAAGGTCTGCGCGGGTTTTTGGTGCTGGAAAGCGCGCGGCTGCATGATGTGGATACTGCGCGGGCGATCTGGCCTGCCACGGGGATCGAGGCGTTGCACGCCTATTCTCTGGTGCATGATGACCTGCCCTGCATGGATGACGACGATTTGCGTCGCGGGCGCCCGACAGTTCATCTGAAATGGGATGAGGGCATCGCGGTTCTGGCAGGCGACGCGTTGCAGACGCTGGCATTCGAACTTTGCACCCGTTCCGAAATTGGCCCCGCCGAAATTCGCGCGGAATTGGCCTTGTCTCTGGCGCAAGCAAGCGGAGCGCAGGGCATGGTGCTGGGCCAGGCGCTGGATATCGCGGCGGAATCGGCAGACTCTCCGCTGACGCTGGAAGAAATCACCCATTTGCAGGCAGGAAAAACCGGAGCACTGATCGAGTGGTCTGCATGCGCCGGCGCGCGTCTGGCCCAAGCTGATCTTGCGCCCTTGCGCCAATATGCCCAATCCCTTGGTCTTGCTTTTCAAATCGCAGATGACATCTTGGATATAGAGGGTAACGCCGAAATTGCGGGCAAGCGCCTTCAGAAGGATGCCGAGGCGGGAAAGGCCACGTTTGTGTCTCTGCTGGGCCTCGACGCCGCTAGAACCCGTGCCGCGGAGCTGGTGGAACAGAGCTGCGCCGCGTTGGAAGGCTATGGCGCGTCGGCTGAAACCTTGAAGGACGCCGCCCGCTTCGTTATTGCCCGGGACAGCTAAGCCAGGAACGAGCCATATGTCTGACCGCCCGAACACTCCTCTGCTGGATCTTGTGAACCGCCCGGCCGACCTGCGGCAGTTTTCAGACGCGCAGCTGCATCAGGTGGCGCAGGAATTACGGGCCGAGACGATCTCGGCCGTGTCGGTCACCGGCGGGCATCTGGGTGCGGGTCTGGGCGTGGTGGAACTGACCACCGCGCTGCATGCGGTATTCGATACGCCGCGTGACAAAATCATCTGGGATGTCGGGCACCAGTGCTATCCGCATAAAATCCTGACCGGGCGGCGCGACCGGATCCGTACCCTGCGCCAACCCGGCGGGTTGAGCGGGTTCACCAAGCGCAGCGAAAGCCCCTATGACCCGTTTGGCGCGGCGCATTCCAGCACCTCGATCAGTGCGGCCCTTGGCTTTGCCGTAGCGCGTGATCTGGGTGGTGTCACACCTGAAGGCCTAGGCGATGCGATTGCGGTAATCGGCGATGGCTCGATGTCGGCGGGTATGGCGTTTGAGGCGATGAACAATGCGGGCCACCTGAAAAAGCGCCTGATCGTTATCCTCAACGACAATGAAATGAGCATCGCACCGCCGGTTGGCGCCCTGTCCAGTTATCTGTCGCGCATTTATGCCGAAGAACCGTTCCACGATCTGAAGGCCGCCGCCAAGGGCGCGGTGTCCTTGTTGCCGGAACCGTTCCGCGAAGGCGCCAAACGCGCCAAGGAAATGCTCAAGGGCATGGCCGTAGGCGGTACTTTGTTCGAAGAACTGGGCTTTTCCTATCTCGGCCCGATTGACGGGCACGACATGGATCAGCTGTTGCCGGTGCTGCGCACGGTCAAGGCACGGGCGACCGGCCCGATCCTGATCCATGTGTTGACCAAAAAGGGCAAGGGCTATGCCCCCGCCGAGCAGGCCCGCGACAAGGGTCACGCGACCGCGAAATTCGATGTTGTGACGGGTGAGCAAAAGAAGGCGCCGTCAAACGCACCCTCTTATACGTCGGTCTTCGGCAAGACCCTGGTGGAAGAAGCCGCGCGGGACGACAAGATCGTCGCCGTCACCGCCGCCATGCCCGATGGAACCGGGTTGAACCTGTTTGCCGAACGCTACCCGTCACGTTGTTTCGATGTAGCGATTGCGGAACAGCATGGTGTGACGTTCTCGGCGGCTTTGGCTGCGGGCGGGATGAAGCCGTTCTGCACCATGTATTCGACCTTCCTGCAGCGCGGCTATGATCAGGTCGTGCATGATGTGGCCATTCAGCGCCTGCCCGTGCGATTTGCCATCGACCGCGCTGGTCTGGTGGGCGCTGATGGGGCGACCCATGCCGGATCGTTTGACATTGCCTATCTGGCCAACCTGCCGGGCATGGTCGTGATGGCCGCCGCAGATGAGGCCGAGCTGATGCATATGGTGGCCACCGCCGTCGCCCACGACGAAGGCCCGATCGCCTTCCGCTATCCCCGCGGTGAAGGCGTGGGCGTAGACCTGCCCGAGCGTGGTGAAGTGCTTAAAATCGGCAAAGGCCGGATAATTCAGAAGGGCGCGCGTGTGGCATTGCTGTCTTTCGGTACGCGCTTGGCCGAAGTACAAAAAGCCGCCGAGGCCTTATCCGCGCGCGGCATCACCCCCACCATCGCCGATGCACGTTTCGCCAAACCGCTGGACCGCGACCTGATCCTGAATCTGGCCTCCGATCATGAGGCGCTGATCACCATCGAAGAGGGTGCGATTGGCGGTTTCGGCAGCCATGTGGCGCAGCTACTGGCCGATGAGGGTGTGTTTGATCAGGGCCTTAAATACCGCTCGATGGTGTTTCCGGATATCTTCATTGATCAGGCAAACCCGGCGGATATGTATGCGGTTGCCGGTATGAATGCCGAACAGATCGAGGCCAAGGTCCTGTCTGTTCTGGGTGTGGCCACGATTGGTGAAAAACGCGCCTGAGGGAACATTGAGGTTATCAACTCCAAGGAAGATGGAACCTCAAGAGAGCTCTCCAGTGAATGACGATTGAACTAAGCCAACATAAGTAAAAGATATTGCAAGTTTGTGATTTCACACGTGTCGCTTTGTTTGGCCTTTTTGACCCTTTCCGCATTGCTTACACAGTCGCGGCCAAAAAAATACGGGCACCAAGGCGCCCGTATTAGCTTTTTCTCGATGTTGATCAGTGAACCGTCTCGACCTTGTGGAAATCCAGATCACGGTCTTCGGGCATCCCAGTTATGCTCAGCACCTCTTTGCGTTTGGTGATCAGGATATAAACCACACAGGCCAGATAGAGGCCGACAACAACTGCGCCGATCCACTGGATCTGCAACCACTGGCTTTGGAACAGCAAGGTCAGGACGAACAGCAGCACAACATTGCCCGCCACATAGATCGCTTTACCAAAGCGGGCGACTGTCATGTTCAGGTTGTCCGTATAGAGCCTGATCAACGAATCCAGTGAGTTGATCACGAAAGTCACGCCCACAATCACCATCGCAATGTTGGTGATGCCAGCGGTGCTGATGCCGTTCAGGTGGTAATAGTAGAGAACGGTGAACCAGATCGCCAAAGGTATCGACGGAAAGATCAGCAGAGCAGCCAGTAGCTGCCAGGTCTTCAGCCCACCTACAAAGCGAGATGTGAACTGGCCGATCATGATCGACCAGGCAAACCACCAGAACAGGTAGAAGGCGTGATAATCTGTCAGCGGCAGGACAAACTTGTGCAGGTTGGTGAAATAGGCACCAACATTGCTTCCGGTTTCCACAAAGCCATTCACGCCCATGCCCGCAGCAACCCACATGCCCAGGATCAGTGCCAGGAACAAAAAGGTCGAGCCCACCGACAGGATACGCACGTATTTCAGGTCGGTCGAAGAATAGGCCGCTGCCAGAATGACGACAAACACGATGACATAGAAGGTGGTGACCACTGACTCGCCGTCTCCGACCTCGGGCAGGTAGCCAGGCAGGTAGATCAGGAACAGGCTGGCGGTGAAAGCGCAGGTGCCGATGATGACCACATTGTTGATCAGCTTGACCAGCGGGATTTCAAAGAACTTCACGCGCGGCTCGATGACACAGAAATAGAACGCGGTCAGAAAGTAGAACGCCCAGATCAGAAAGCCCCAGAACCCGAATTCGATCGCCAGTGGGTTGGCAAACGCATAGGCGGGATCTTCGGCATAGCCGCCGAATTCGGTCAGCGGAAACATGATCAGGCCGACATCCAACCCGGATGTGAACAGAATCGCGATGAAGGTGAACAGATGAACCGGCGTTACGCCGACGATCCGCAGATTCCACCACTTCACCACAAAGAAGGCAACAAGGCCCAACGCCAGCAAGACGCCAAATGATAGTATGTACTCCAATAGCACCGACAATCCTCCCATTAATGTCAGTTCATGACGCTGTTATAGTTTATTGGCTGATCAATCAATAAAAACAGCACTGCTTGCGGCGCGCGCTTATTCGGTCAACAGTGCGCGAAAATCTGAACAGGGGGTCGCGATGGATTTTCGCGCAATGGCCATGGGGCTGACATTTGCGTTTATCTGGTCTTCGGCCTTCACCTCGGCCCGGATCATCGTGGCGGACGCATCGCCGTTGTTTTCCCTGGCTCTGCGGTTTCTGATCTCGGGTTTGATTGGCGTCGTGATTGCACGGGCGATGGGCCAAAGCTGGCGGCTGACGCGGTCACAATGGTATGCCACCATCCTGTTCGGGATATGTCAAAATGCCCTTTATTTAGGCCTAAACTTCTATGCGATGCAAACAATCGAGGCCTCTGTTGCCGCCATCATCGCCTCGACCATGCCATTGCTGGTTGCCTTGGCCAGTTGGCTGTTTATGGGCGACAGATTACGGCCAGTTGGAATTGTCGGCCTGTGTGCCGGGTTCGCCGGTGTTGCTCTGATCATGAGCAGTCGGATCGGCGACGGCGTTGATCTGTTCGGCGTCTTGCTTTGTGGCATTGGAGCGCTTGCGCTGACATTTGCCACGCTCGCAGTGCGTGGGGCGACATCGGGCGGGAATTTCATGATGGTGGTTGGCTTACAGATGCTGGTCGGATCGGCCATTCTGTTTGTTGCAGCACCGGTATTCGAAACGATTCATTTCCACTTGACGGTGCCGCTGGTCCTGGCCTTCACCTATACAACTCTGTTTCCCGGCCTTCTGGCCACGTTCATCTGGTTCCTGCTGCTGAATCGGATCGGCGCAACCCGGGCGGCCACGTTTCACTTTCTCAACCCGGTCTTTGGTGTCACCATCGCCGCGATCTTGTTGGGCGAAAAACTGGGGCCGCTGGATGCGGTCGGGGTTCTTATCACAACACTGGGCATTCTGGCGGTGCAACTGTCTCGCCAACCCGGCAGAAAACCAGCCTGACCTTGCACAACTGCGCGAGCCCGGCAGAACACCCTTTGCTTTCCGCCAATAATCCCCATCTATTATGCGAACCACCAGAAGTCCGGAGGAGCAATGACCCGTTACACCAAATCCCCTGAGGCCGTCGCCGCATTGTCGCCCGAGGAATACCACGTCACGCAAAACAGCGGCACCGAACGGCCCGGAACTGGCAAACTGCTGAATAACAAAGAACCCGGCATCTACGTGGATATCGTCTCGGGTGAGCCTTTGTTCGCCTCGGCGCACAAGTACGAATCCGGCTGCGGCTGGCCCAGTTTCACCAAACCAATCGTGCATGAGCATGTTGAAGAACTGCGCGATGCCTCGCTGGGTATGATCCGGACCGAAGTTCGCTCGAAACATGGCGATAGCCATTTGGGGCATGTATTTCCCGACGGCCCCCGCGAACATGGCGGGCTGCGATACTGTATCAACTCAGCCTCATTACGGTTCGTCCATCGCGATCAGATGGAAGCCGAAGGCTATGGCGAATTCCTGATTCATGTGGAGGAGATCGAATGACCGAACATCGCGCCGTTCTTGCCGGGGGCTGCTTTTGGGGCATGCAGGATCTGATCCGCAAACGCCCGGGCGTTTTCCGCACTCGCGTCGGATATACTGGTGGAGACGTGCCCAACGCCACTTATCGCAACCATGGCACCCATGCCGAGGCGATCGAGATCTTTTACGATCCTACCGTGACCACCTATCGCGATCTGCTCGAATTTTTCTTTCAGATCCATGACCCGACTACGGTGAACCGGCAAGGGAACGACATGGGGATGAGCTATCGCTCGGCCATTTATTATGTCGATGACGCCCAGAAACAGGTCGCCCTGGACACCATTGCCGATGTGAATGCCAGTGGCATCTGGCCCGGCAAAGTCGTGACCGAGATTGAACCCGTTGGCGATTTCTGGGAGGCCGAGTCCGAGCATCAGGATTATCTTGAACGCATCCCGAACGGCTATACCTGCCATTTCCCGCGCCCGGATTGGGTTCTGCCCAAACGCGACGCGGCCGAGTAAGGATTAGCCCCGGATCAGGGGCTAGTCAGACGCCACCCGCGGCCTTCCACTGGCCTCGACGGTGATCATTGCCTCAACAAAGACCTCCTGCGCTTCGATACGGGCGGTGCGGATATCCCGGTCGACGATCACTCGGATATCCTCGGCACCGGCTCCGCGCACTTCTCCTTCCGCCTCATCCCTCAGGATGGATTCCAGCAGCGCCATCGCCTCGTCAGAATCGCTAAAGTCCTGAGGCCCGTCTTCAAGATGCACCCTGTACCGCCCTTCGGATGGCGCGGTGACGGTCCCGGCCCGGCGCAGTGTCAGCCTGCCAACCACAGCTCCAATCGCATTGGCCACGCCCGTGTGTTCCGGCAGAATCATGCGGCATCGCAATCTTTCCCCGACTGCGGGGTAATAGCTGGGGGCCGACGCCCCAAGACCGATCACATCCACATTCAGTGCCGCGTCCAGCGCCACCAAACCGCGATGCCCGGCCAGACCTTTCCGCGTCAAAACATGCCGGGCCAGATCGGGTGCCAGAACGCCGAAATCCTCGGCTTCTTCTGAAAAAGCGGTCTCTAACAAGGTCAAAGAGGTCTGTTCGGTCAGCTGATCAACGATCATCTGCGCCACCAGATCCGGTGTTGCAGCCAGCATATCACCGGTGCCAATCCGTTTTCGCGCCACCAGTTCCAGCGCTTTGCGTGCAGCCTCTGCGTCCCAGGCATCCAAACGGCCCAGAACATGGCTGGCATCCGAAGGTGTCACGCCGGATACCTGAACGATTCCACGATCCACCAAACGAGTAAGTGCGCCTGTCTCCATCCGCGTTTTAAGCAAATCAGACAGTGGCAGAACCTTCTGCCCCAAGCGATCCACCAGGGCGGTTTCCCTTGCCCCCAGACCTTCGGCATGAACACCCGGTACCAGACGTGCAAACCGGGTGTCATGTTCACCCACAGTTGGGGCCCGCAACTGCGCATCCAAGGCCGTGTGAACCTCGTCGGGCGCTTCTGACGCGATCAGAGATACGGGCAAAACACGGCGCGGTCCCAGGAAGATGCCGCCGCCCAGCCCTTCGGTTACAACATGTACCTGACTGTCCCCGCCCAACCCGTGGGTCCGCATTGCGACGGCCTCCACCATGGTGCGAAAGCCGCCAACCCTGGCACCTTCGGGATCAATGGCGGGCTTGCCATCCCGGATCAAGGCGACATCGGTCGTGGTACCACCGATATCTGATACCAGCGCGTTCTCGGCTCCCGTTAGCCAGCGCGCCCCGACGATCGAGGCCGCAGGGCCGCTCAAAATCGTTTCAATCGGTCGATCCCGCGCCTGTTCGGCGCTCATCAACGCTCCGTCGCCGCGAACCACCATCATTGGCGCTGAAATACCTAGCGTCACAAGCTGATCCTGTGCCCGTCCGATCAAGCGGTCGATCATGCCAATCAACCGTGCATTCAGCACCGCTGTCACCGCACGTTTTGGGCCATTCAACTTGGCCGACAGATGGTGCGAACATGTCACCGGCGCACCCGTCCGATCAGTAATAATGCGGGCGACCTCAAGTTCATGCGCCGGGTTTCTGGTGGCGAACTGACCGGCCACAGCGAAACCTGAAACCCCTGAATTAGAGTCTAAAAAGGCTTCAATCGCCTGAACATCCAATGGCCTGGCCTCTGTTCCAGCATGCGTGTGACCGCCCGCCACAACCAAAGCAGGATCCCCTTTCAAAGCATCCCGCAGACCATGCTTTTCCAGATCTCCTTCCCAGAACCCGATATAGACAAGGGCAACCCGGCCACCCTGCCCTTCGACCAGCGCATTCGTGGCCAATGTCGTTGACAGCGACGCCATTGAGATCTGCTCCGGTGACACCTGAGCCTGCGTCAGAACCGCAGAAATCGCCTTGCCGACGCCAATCGCCAGATCAGCTCGTGTTGTCAGAGATTTGGCTGAAGCAATCACCTCAGTCTCATCCCGGACCAGCACCGCATCCGTATAGGTTCCGCCTGTATCAACCCCCAAAGCCAGCGCCATCGGGTTCTCCTTCCTGTTCGCTGTGATTGGGTTTAGCGGTTTGCACCGACACGTCCAGCCTGTTTGCGGCACCTAGGAGAGTTGTTTGACCGCCCAGCGCGCGGCATCTGCCACGGCTGAATCCGGATCCTCTGTCAAATCCTGTGCAATCGGTATCAACCCCTGCAGGCCTGAGTTGCCAATGGCGTACAGCACATTTCGCACAAACCGGTCCCGTCCAATCCGCTTAATTGGAGAGCCCGAGAATTTCGTTCGAAATTCCGGATCGTCCAGGCCAGCCAATTCTGCCAGCCGAGGAGCCTTCAGATCCTCACGCGCTGCATAGCGCATGTCACTGGCCGTGACTGCGAATTTGTTCCAGGGGCAGGCGGCAAGGCAATCATCGCAACCATAGATCCGATTGCCGAGTTTCGCGCGCAGGTCTTCATCAACCGGACCCTTGTGTTCGATTGTCAGGTAAGAAATGCAGCGCCGCGCGTCCAACTGATAAGGCGCCGGGAATGCGTCTGTCGGACAGGCGGCCAAACAGGCCCGGCAGGATCCACAGTGATCCACTTCTGCTTGATCCGAAGGTAGGTCCAGAGTTGTAAAAACAGACCCTATAAAGGCCCAATTTCCCCAATCGCGACTTACAAGATTGGTGTGCTTACCCTGCCATCCCAACCCCGCAGCATGACCCAAGGCCTTTTCCGGAACCGGGGCGGTATCGACAAAGACCTTCACCTCGCCACCAGCCTCGGCTATCAACCAGCGGGCTAACCTTTTGAGCCGCTTCTTGACCAGGTCGTGATAGTCCTTGTTCTGCGCATAGACTGAGATCGCCCCCTTCTCGGGGTGGTCCAGAATCTCGGTTGGATCATGTTCGGGCGCATAGCTTTCTGCCAACATGATCACCGATTTCGCCTCGGGCCAGAGCGCTGCCGGATCGCCTCGCCAATGGGTCCGCTCGGCCATCCATCCCATTTGCCCGTGATATTCGGCCTGCAGGAACGCCTCCAGCCGAGCGGGCACTTCGGGGACATCCCACGGGCGACAAATGCGACAAGACACAAAGCCCTCGCTCAGCGCCTGTGCCACCAGCCTATCCTTTAAACCCGATCCGCTCTTCATCTGGCCCTAAATACCTTCGGGGGGAATCGCGCCCCAAGGCGCGATGGGGGGGGCAGACAGCCCCCCTTGTGCGACCCTATCAGAAATCCAGATCTGCGTAATGGGTGGGCGGCCTGAACCCAGGAACCTGATCCGCCAGGATCGACCGGAAAGCAGGTCGGGATTTGATCTTGGCGTACCAGTCTTTAACCGCCTGAGACCGATTCCAATCCACGTCTGAGATATAATCCAGCGTCGATAGATGCGCCGCAGCCGCAAAATCGGCCAATGTCATCTGATCCCCGGCCAGCCAACGGCGGTGATCCAGCAACCAGGCCATGTAATCCAGGTGATACTTTATGGCCTTGGCGCCTTGTTTGACATTCTTACTGTCAGGATAACCTTGCCCGGTGACCTTCTTGTTCACACGCTCATAAACCAGTTTGGATGTCACCTCGTGATGGAACTTGTCATCAAACCAGGCCACCAGCCGACGCACTTCGTATCGTGCCTCCGGCGTTTGGGGCATCAGCGCAGGATCGGGCCGGGTTTCTTCGATATATTCGCAAATCGCGTTGCTTTCGGACATGATCTTTCCGTCCAGACGAAGAACCGGGACTTTTCCGGCCGGGTTGCGCCGCAGGAAATCCGGGTCTTTCTCCCAGTATTTCTCCTCGACCAGCTCAACCTCAATCTTCTTTTCCGCCAGTGACAGGCGCACCTTGCGGCAGAAGGGGGACAAGGGAACATGAAACAAACGCGCCATGGGCTTCCAATCGAACCAGTGAATACACTCAAGCTTTAGCCTTGCAGGGCCTTGGGTTTCAATCCTCGAAACAATCCGCGCGACCATCTGCGCGAATGGTGGCCGCCCCATCGAGGATCGAGGCAGCCCGTCTGCGTGTGCGGACCGACGGATCCCGAACGGACCTGTTTTTGGGAGAAGGCAGGATTGCGGCAATACGTGCGGCCTGAACTGGCGACAGCTGGGCCGCGGTCACATTGAAGTTGCGCTGGGCTGCGGCCTCAACGCCAAACACACCTTCGCCAGTCTCGGCCACGTTCAAATAGACCTCGAGAATGCGCTGCTTGCTCCAGAAAATCTCGACCACGGGGGTGAGAGATGTCTCAAGCGCCTTACGCACCCAACTGCGTCCCTGCCACAGGAACACATTCTTCACCACTTGCTGCGTGATGGTTGAGGCGCCACGTGTACCGCCTTCCTCCAAAGCATCGCGAATGGCATCGACATCAAACCCCCAGTGCAGGCAGAAATTGGCATCCTCAGCCGCCACCACGGATCGCGCCATGACGGGCGAGATCTGTTCAATCGGCACCCAATCGCGCTGAACTTTGCCCAGCCGCCGCCATTCAGACCAGATCGTATGGGTTACCGGGGGATTCACCACAGAAAAAAGCACCACAAGCGCCACAACAAACGCAACCAGACCCAATACTGCGCGGGTCACCCAGCGGCGAATCCGCGATTGTGTCTGGTTCTTTGCCTTCGACGCCTTGCTTTTCTTACTGCTCGATTTGCGCGCTGCTTTCTTTGCCATATTGTTGCTATACGACGCGGCGACGATGTTTGGAACGGATTAAATCGCCAAAGCGCGCGCCTCGCGCGGGCGTATCACGGGGCGGGCGGTTTCTGGCAGGACCGCGTCGCGGGTCTGCAATTCGGGAAACAGGGCCAGAACTTCAGCCTTTGTCTCGGCGTCAGACTGAGAGAGCGCGTGCCCCGGGTAATAACTTTCGCTTTTGGCCCCATTTGCAATGACGATCTCATGGCGCGAAAAGAGAAGATGAATATAGTCGATCTGACCACCCTCAACACGCGTAACAGAATCCCCGTTGACCAGGCAATGCGCTGCGATCAGCACTTCGGAATGGCCGAACAAATACGGCGCCCGCCAGTCCGAGACCAGCATCCGGTGCTGTGGCGACACGATCAAAGGCTGTTCCAGCCCTAGCACGCCAGCCTCAAACCGAATGGGCGCCAGCTTGCCTTCGGCCTCAACCGTGGTCCGCCCCACCCAAAGCAGCGGCTGCGCACCGTTGTCCGATGTGATGACCATATCGCCGGGCTTCAGATCTTCGACTGAGCAAGCGCCGTCAGGCGTTTCGATCAGCGTTCCGGGGGTGAAACAGGGCGGGCCAAGATTGCCAACATCTAGCGGCCCCTGCGTGTTGACAAATGTTGATGAGACAAACGTGCCCGGTTGCAGAACCTGCCCGTCTGTTGGTGTAAAGACACGGGTTCCGTCAGCAAGATAGAAGGTCGTGCCGGTATAGGTGACATTGCCAACGCCTGTCACGTTAATCGTAACAACATCACCCGGCCACGACGAAGTTACATCCTGGCCGTTTACCGTATCCCCGCTGGGCGCGTCGATCTCGCCATCGTCATCCACATCGGTGAGGTTGAATTTATCAACAACTACCGATGTACCGCCCGGTGGCGGATTCGCGGGGTCAAACGAATAAAACTGATCAAGATAGGTGGTTGGCATCTAACAGACTCCTACGCGTTCGCACGACTGCACAGCAGCCTAAACGCAACTTCCGAACAAAAAGTGACGAAATCTAGGCTTATTGGGCCCGTTTCGACAAGCAAACGACCACCTAGGACCAATAAAAGAAAACCCCACGTGGTTTAAAAGACACGCGGGGTTGCCATTTTCATTGGTCCTCAGATTACTCTGCAGGAACAGCTGTTGCCTCGACCGCCAACGGATGGCTGAGCTTGTTCAGCATCTCTTTCGGGCAGACCTGGATAAAGTTCGCCTTCTCGACCTCCCAGTGCTGCAGGATATCCGCAGCCTTGCGGCTAATGGTTTCGGCCTGATGGGTTTCGATCAGCGATTTCAGCTGGTCTTCCCAATGGCCAATGGTCACGGGGCATGTCACCAGCGTTTCCATATTCATCAGCGCCTGCGCCTTGCCGTCGGGGTCGTACAGGTAAGCCATGCCGCCTGTCATGCCCGCTCCGAAATTGGCGCCGATACTGCCCAGGATCACGGCGACCCCGCCGGTCATGTATTCGCACCCGTTCGAGCCGCAGCCTTCGATCACCACCTTGGCGCCTGAATTGCGCACAGCGAACCGTTCCCCGGCGCGGCCTGCTGCAAACAGATACCCGTCCGTGGCCCCATACAGAACCGTGTTGCCAATGATGGTGTTGTCATCCGCCTTCAGCGGGCTGACCTGCGGTGGACGCACAACAATCATACCACCAGACAAGCCCTTTCCGACATAGTCATTGGCATCACCCGAAACTTCAAGCTTGAGTCCCGGCGCTGCAAACGCTCCCAGCGACTGACCGGCAGAGCCCTGCAGCTTCACGTGCAGGTGATCCGACTGGAACGTGTTCCGCATCCCGAAATTTTGCACGATATGGCTGGAAACCCGCGTCCCAACGGTTCGGTGCGTGTTTTGCACTGCGTAAGACAGCTGCATTTTCTCGCCGTCTTTCAGGAACCGGGCGGCATCGCGCACGATTTCCGCATCCAACGTATCGGGCACCGCGTTCCGGTCTCTGTCGCGATTATAGACGATGTTATGGGCACCATCGACGGTGATCAGCAGCGGGTTGAGGTCCAGATCATCCAGATGCGCCGACCCTCGGCTGACCTGCGCTAGCAGATCTGCCCGACCGATGATCTCGTCAATCGAGCGCGCACCCAGGCTGGCCAGCAGCTCGCGCACTTCTTGCGCGTAGAAGGTGATCAGGTTGACGACCTTATCGGCATTACCGGTGAATTTGGCGCGCAGGCTTTCGTCCTGAGTACACACGCCAACTGGGCAAGTGTTGGACTGGCACTGACGCACCATGATACAGCCCATCGCGATAAGGGCAGCAGTGCCTATACCGTATTCCTCGGCCCCCATCATCGCGGCCATGACGATGTCACGACCGGTACGCAAGCCGCCATCGGTTCGCAGGGTCACGCGATCCCGCAGGTTGTTCATCGCCAGAACCTGATGCGCCTCGGTCAGGCCCATCTCCCACGGCAGACCAGCATATTTGATAGATGTCGCAGGCGACGCGCCGGTGCCGCCATTGTGACCCGAAATAAGGATAATGTCCGCTTTTGCCTTGGCTACACCTGCAGCAATCGTGCCAACACCCGAGGACGCCACCAGCTTGACCGTCACCTTACAGCGCGGGTTGATCTGTTTCAGATCATAGATCAACTGCGCCAGATCCTCGATCGAATAGATATCGTGGTGCGGCGGCGGTGAGATCAGTGTTACACCCTTGGTCGAATGGCGCAGGCGCGCAATCAGGTCGGTGACCTTCATGCCAGGCAACTGACCGCCCTCACCGGGTTTGGCACCCTGGGCAACCTTGATTTCCAGCTCTTCGCACTGGTTCAGGTATTCGGCGGTTACACCGAACCGGCCCGAAGCCACCTGTTTGATCTTGGCCGAGGGGTTGTCACCATTGGGTTCCGGCACGAAATGCGCCGGATCTTCGCCGCCCTCGCCGCTGTCGGATTTCGCCCCGATCCGGTTCATCGCAACGTTCAGCGTCTTGTGCGCCTCGGGCGACAGCGCCCCCAGCGACATGCCCGGCGTCACGAACCGTTTGCGGATCGAGGTGATAGATTCCACCTCTTCAATCGGGATCGGCTTGCTCAGCGGTTTGAAATCCATCAGGTCGCGCAGATGGATCGGCGGGTTCGATTGCATCTTGGCCGAATACTGCTTCCACAGCTCGTAAGACGCCTTGTTGCAGGCCATCTGCAGCATATGCATCGAGGTCGCTTCCCACGCATGGGTCTCGCCTGATTTACGGGCCTTATAGAAACCACCGATCGGCAGAACATCCAGACCGCTTTCCCAGCCCTTGGCATGGATCTCTTCGGCCTTGGATTGAATGCCGGTAACACCGATGCCGGAAATCCGGCTGGTCATACCGGGAAAAAACTCGGCGACCATGGCACGGCTGAGGCCCACAGCCTCAAAGTTCAATCCGCCACGATAGGATGAGATCACCGAAATCCCCATCTTGGCCATGATTTTCAGCAAGCCCTGGTCAATCGCCTCGCGGTACCGCGCGACATTTTCGGTCAGGCTGCCATCCAGCAACCCGCGATCAATACGATCGGCCAGAGAATCTTCGGCCAGATAGGCGTTGACCACAGTGGCCCCGCACCCGATCAGAACGGCGAAGTAATGCGGATCAACGCATTCCGCCGACCGCACGTTCAGCGAGCAGAATGTGCGCAGACCCTTGCGGGTCAGATGCGAATGCACCGCGCTTGTTGCCAGGATCATTGGCATCGCCACGCGACCCTGACCTGAATTCATATCGGACAACACCAAATGCCCCGCGCCCGAGCGCACGGCCTCTTCGGCTTCGGCTCTAATACGGGCCAAAGCTGCGCCCAGCGCCCCTTGTCCGGCTTCAAAGCTACAGTCGATTTCTGCCAATGGGGCATTGAAGTTTTCTGCCAGTGCTTCCCATTGGGCATTGCCCACAAACGGGCTTTCCAGCACGATAATTTCGGTTTGGCTGCTGTCTTCATCCAGCACGTTTTTCAGGTTTCCGAACCGGGTTTTCAGCGACATCACACGATATTCGCGCAACGAGTCGATGGGAGGATTGGTCACCTGGCTGAAGTTCTGGCGGAAGAAATGGCTGAGCGGACGGTACTGTTTCGACAGAACAGCCGATGGCGTGTCATCGCCCATTGAAGCCAGTGCCTCTTTGCCATCTTCGGCCATTGGCGCCAGAATCTGCTCCAGTTCCTCGATCGAATATCCGGCGGCGATCTGACGCTTGCGCAGCTCCTCGCCCGCATAGATCGGTGCTTCGGTGATTCCAGCCAGAGACTCGTCCAAATCGTTGATCTTGCCGACCCAATCGCCGAATGGCAGTGCGCGGGCCAGCTTGTTCTTGATCTGCGTATCGCG
Source organism: Ruegeria faecimaris (assembly GCF_900182615.1). GTDB lineage: Bacteria > Pseudomonadota > Alphaproteobacteria > Rhodobacterales > Rhodobacteraceae > Ruegeria > Ruegeria faecimaris. The sequence continues at coordinate 43,789 of NZ_FXTE01000020.1, forward strand.
ATACAGCTTGCCCTTTTTCATATCCACGGCCAGCATTTGGCCCGGGCCCAACGCGCCTTTTTCGGTCACGCTGGCCTCATCAATCGGGACCATCCCGGCCTCGGAGCCTGCAATTACAAGACCATCTCCAGTGACCACATAACGCATCGGACGCAATCCATTCCGGTCAAGACCGGCACAGACCCAGCGGCCATCGGTCATGGCCAACGCGGCAGGGCCATCCCAGGGTTCCATCACCGAGTTGCAGTAAGAATACATGTCGCGCCAGGCCTGCGGCAATTCCACCGCCTGCTTGGACCAGCTTTCGGGCACCAGCATGGTTTTCGCCATCGGGGCCGAGCGGCCTGCGCGTACAAGAACTTCGAATACAGAGTCTAATGCGGCAGAATCCGACGATCCACCAGCGATGATCGGTTTGATATCCTCAGCGTAATCGCCAAAGGTGCCGCTGGCCATGCGGATTTCATGGCTTTTCATCCAGTTGACGTTGCCCCTGAGGGTGTTGATCTCACCGTTGTGGGCCAACATGCGGAAGGGCTGGGCGAGCCACCATTGCGGGAAGGTATTCGTGGAATAGCGCTGGTGATAGATGGCAAAGGCGGATTCGAACCGTTCATCCATCAGATCGGGGTAGAAAACCGCAACCTGCTCGGCCAGCATCATGCCCTTGTAGATGATTGACCGGCAGGACAGTGACGCCAGATACAGCCCGGAAATCCCGGCCGCTGCTGCAGCCTTTTCAATGCGGCGACGGATGACATAAAGCTCACGCTCGAATGTCTCTTCGTCCACGCCTTTGGAATTCGAGATCAGGATCTGCTCAATCTCGGGCCGGGTCGCGTTGGCCTTTTCGCCGAGGCAGGTGACATCAACCGGAACGTGGCGCCAGCCATAGATATAATAACCCATGCGCAGCACTTCGGATTCCACGATGGTCCGGCACTGTTCCTGCGCGCCGAAATCGGTGCGGGGCAGAAAGACCTGACCAACCGCGATCAGCTGATCTAATTTGGGCTCGTGCCCGGTGCGACGGATCTGGTCATAGAAGAAAGGAACCGGGATCTGCACATGGATACCCGCGCCGTCGCCGGTTTTGCCATCCGCATCTACCGCGCCGCGGTGCCAGATCGCCTTGAGCGCGGCGATGCCAGCATCCACAACCTTGCGTGACGGCTTGCCATCGACTGAGACCACAAGACCCACACCGCAGGACGAATGCTCTTCTTCCTCGGAATAGAGACCGTTTTCGGCCATGAACTGACGTTTGGCTTCTTCGGCCCGTACCCAATCGGCATCATATTTGGTCATTGGCTGTCTCCTTCTTCCGGCAGGGCGTACATGGCTTCGACCTCAGCTTTGGTCATCTGCCGGCGCTCGCCTGCGAACGCGTACCCGTCAGGCTTTTTGTCGATATAAAGTTCCAGTTGCAGCGGATTGTCCGTGTCGTCGAACAGGCCTGCTGCCATTTGGGTATGCCCGTGCATTTCACCCGGCAGCGTAATCCGGTACCACAGGGCCGATCCGCAATCGGCGCAAAATGCACGTTCCGCCCAGTCCGAGGACGTAAAGGTCTTAACCGGCCCAAGGGCCGCATACCCCTCTTGCGCGGGAAACGTTATCAGCATCGAGCTAGTCCAGCGGCGACACTGGTCGCAATGGCACGCGCCCAACGACTCTTTCGCCGGGGTGGCAGTCACTGTGACCGCGCCGCACATACATTGGCCTTGCAATTCGGGCATCTCTGTCCCTCCTGTCGCGGGGCTTATTCGGCTGCAACCGCAGCCGCGTTGTTGAAACGGTCAAGGATCGCGTCGGCGCAGTCGCGCCCATCGCGGATCGCCCAGACCACCAGCGAGGCACCGCGCACGATGTCACCGATGGCATAGACCCCGTCCATCTCGGTCTCGCCGGTCTCGAATGCTGCTTTTACAGTGCCCCAGCGGGTCACGGGCAGGTCACGCTGGCCAAACAGTGTGGGCAGGTCTTCGGGCTCGAACCCCAGCGCCTTGATCACCAAATCAGCGTCTTCGACATAATCCGCGCCTTCGATCAACTCGGGGGCCTGACGGCCGGTGGCATCGGGCTGACCCAGACGCATCTTCTGGACCATAACGCCGGAAACCTGATCATCGCCGGTAAAGCCCTTTGGCGCGCTTAGCCATTCGAATACGACGCCTTCTTCCTCGGCATTCTGCGTTTCGCGCTGCGATCCGGGCATGTTCGCGCGGTCGCGGCGATACAGGCATTTGACCGAGGTCGCACCCTGACGGATCGAAGTCCGCACGCAATCCATCGCGGTATCACCGCCACCGATCACGACAACTTTTTTGCCTTCGGCATTCAAACGGCCATTGTCGAAATCTTCGACCTCATCGCCAAAGCTTTTGCGGTTCGAGGCTGTCAGGAAGTCGATGGCCTTTTCAATACCCGTCAAACCGCTGCCAGGCATGGACAGGTCGCGTGACTTGTAAACGCCGGTTGCGATGATAATCGCATCATGTTTGGAACGGATTTCCGCGAATTTGGCGGCGTCCACGTCGCAATTCAGAACAAACTCAACCCCGCCATCAGCCAACAGGTCATTGCGGCGCTGAACAACGTCTTTTTCCAGCTTAAAACCCGGAATTCCATACATCAGCAGTCCGCCTGCCCGGTCATGGCGATCATACACGGAGACCTGAATACCCGCACGGCGCAGCATGTCCGCCGCTGCCAGTCCACCAGGGCCGCCGCCGATGATGCCGACGCTTTCGCGGCGCTCAGCACCCGGTACGACCGGCTTGACCCACCCCTTTTCCCAGGCTGTGTCGGTGATATATTTCTCGATCGAGCCAATGGTAACAGTGCCGTGCCCGGATTGTTCGATCACGCAATTCCCTTCACACAGGCGGTCCTGTGGGCAGATGCGCCCACAAATCTCGGGGAAGGTGTTGGTGGCCTGACTGGTGTGATAGGCCTCTTCCAGACGGCCCGTTGCGGTCAGGTTCAGCCAGTCGGGAATGTTGTTGTGCAGCGGGCAATGCGACTGACAATAAGGCACACCGCATTGGCTGCAGCGGCTGGCCTGTTCTTCAGCTTTGGCAGCAGCGAATTCGGCATAGATTTCGTCAAAGTCTTCCGTACGGGCATCTGCGGCCCGTTTTTCCGGCATTACTCGGTCGATCTGCACAAATTTCAGCATCGGTTGCTTGGCCACGGGTCAGACTCCATGAATTGGCTTGGTCGCGCCTCTTTAAAAGATGCGTAGGAGGATTAAAAGTCAAGTGTGCTGACCTTTTTTCAAAAACTTTTCTGGATTCCACCGATGACCAGTGAGAAATACAGGATATTAGTTCCGATTCGGACCTATTTGCATCCTTTTCTTTTCCTTACCGCGCTTATACGCAGGGATCACAAAGAACACGTGGCGGCAGCACGGGCAGGTAAATGAGTCTTTTTCAGTTGATTCTTGCAGCAGTCATTCAGGGAATTACCGAATTTCTGCCGATCTCATCTTCGGGTCATCTGATACTTTTACCCAGCCTGACCGGTATGGACGATCAGGGGTTGGCCATCGATGTCGCTGTGCATGTGGGCACTCTGGGCGCCGTAATTCTGTATTTCTGGTCTGATGTGAAAATGGCGATTTCCGGACTGCCGCAGGCTCTTTTGGGGCGCACCGATACTCCACAAGCCCGATTGGCCCTGGGGCTGATTCTGGCCACGATCCCAACCGTCATTGTCGGAGCGATCCTGTTCAAAACCGGGCTCAGCCAGTCTCTGCGCTCAATGACGGTCATCGGCTGGACGATGCTGGGGTTCGGCATATTGCTCTACTGGATGGACCAGAAAGGGCCGCAAAGCAAAGAAACCTCTGACTGGGGCCTGCGCGATGCGATGATCATGGGCCTGTGGCAAGTCCTGGCGCTGATCCCCGGAACATCCCGGTCCGGGATCACGATCACCGGGGCGCGCCAGCTTGGATACAGCCGCGAGGACGGTGCACGCATCGCGATGTTGATGTCCATACCCACGATTCTGGCATCCGGAGCGCTGCTGTCCACAGAGGTCATCCGCCAGGCAAATGCCCAACTGGCGTTCGACAGTGCTGTTGCTGCGTTCTTTGCGTTTCTGTCCGCGCTGCTTGCCTTGTCGCTAATGATGCGTCTGTTGCGCAGCGTCAGCTTTACGCCATACGTGATCTACCGCGTAGTAGTGGGCGCAATCCTTCTGGTCATCGCCTACAGCTGATCAGGTCCGCATATTGCTGGCCGAGTTCTGTATGTCATCATACTGACCCGAGGGGCGGAACTTCCACAGATAATCCGGCAGGACCGATTCCAGCGTCGCCGGCTCGATCCCCAGATCAGCAAAGCCAAGCGCGCTATCTGAGACAACATTGTCGTGACGCAGATTCTTGAGCTGATCACGCGTCAGGATATTGTTCGGAAACAACTGAAAGCTCGCAAATTTCATTATGTCCAGCATTCCCGCCATGACCCGGGCCACCCAAAAGGGAATCCCAAGGATAATCCGGTGGCGGTTGATCACATCCAGCATTTGCTGCATCAACGCACGGAAGGTTTTCACTTCGGGTCCGCCCAATTCGTAGACACCCCCGCTGGCCTGCCCCAGCACGCCCTGCACCGCAGCCTTGGCGACATCATCCACATAGACCGGCTGAAATTGCGTCTGGGCCCCGACCAGCGGCAGAAATGGCCCCACCCGGGTCATCGCAGCGAAACGGTTGAAGAACTGATCCTCGGTTCCGAAAATCACCGAAGGGCGCAGGATCATTGCACCCGGCATATGCGCCAGAACACCGGCCTCGCCCTGCGCTTTGGTACGAGAATATTCGCTCCCCGCCTCGGCATCAGCACCAATGGCCGAGATATGGACCATACGGGTTACACCTTCAGCGGCTGCTAGACGCGCAACGCGTTCAGCCCCTTCGGTTTGAACGGTATCGAATTCATTCCGGCCAATCTCGTTCAACACACCAACACAGTTCACCACCGCATCAGCCCCCCGCATCGCCAAAGCAACCGAAGCGTCATCGCGGATGTTACACAGGACAGGTTCGACTTGCCCCACCGCACCGTAGGGTCTAACAAACATCGCTTCGTTCGGACGGCGCACCGCAACCCGAACGCGCCAGCCTTCATTCGCCAGACGTCGCGCAATATACCGGCCGACAAATCCGGATCCGCCATAAATCGTGACCAGTTTGGACATTTGAGGGCTCCTGCTATTGGGTCCTGATCCGATCTACCGCCCAATGCCCTTTCAAACAAGGCGCAATAACGCCGCGCAGCCACGAAAAAGCAACGCGGCACAGACGGTTGAAAGCAGTGGTTAAAAAACTTTCAAAAAACTTTCCGAATCCGGTTGACGCCTTCCGCCAGTAGGCTTAAACGCCCCTCCACGACACCTGCCCAGGTGGCGGAATTGGTAGACGCGCTAGCTTCAGGTGCTAGTGTCCGTATGGACGTGGAGGTTCGAGTCCTCTCCTGGGCACCATCCCCCGAGCTTAACCCATTGATCTCCCTCAGTATCCTTGTGGAAACTGCGCGGGTGTAGGACATGGCGTATGACAAATCAGTCCCCTTTTCGTTCACCAAGAACGGCATCTACTACTTCGAACGGAGGGTCCCGAGATACCTTCAAAGGCACTATTCTTCCAGGAAGATCAGCTATTCGTTGAGAACAAGATCAGCTTCTGTTGCTGCTTCTCGCGCAAGCAGGGCGGCTCATCAGCTCGATGAATACTGGTATTATCTGCGTATCAGAGACATCGAACTACCAGGTAAGAACAGGCTGCGTATCGCTGCCAATACACACAGCAATCCATCAAATGTTCCGCTCGCGGACACTGTGACGCTGTCAGAGGCCGTTGCAGTTTACCTGAAGTTAAAGGGCGCAGATCGTCCGATCACATTTCATCGTGCGGCTGAGAGATCCTGCGGTTATTTGATTGATGTTGCTGGTGACAAGGACCTCCGGGCGTACACCAAGAAGGATGCAAACAGCTTTCGAGACGTACTCATTGAACGAGGGCTTTCCGGTAGCAGCATTACGCGTGTGTTCGGAACGGTTCGGTCTATAACGAACTTCGCTGCGAGTGAGATGGGTTTCTCTCTTACGAACCCTTTCGGTGGCGTGTACTTTGATCGCCAAGCTGGAGTCAGGGATCGCGAACCTCTGCCGATAGAAGCTGTTCGCATGGTGCAGCAGGAGTGCCAGCGTTTTGATGATGATCTTCGTTGGCTTGTAGCTCTCGTCTCGGATACTGGGATGCGACTCGCCGAGGTCGCAGGTCTTTCTTTGGATGATCTCGTGATTGACGGAAAGAATCCCAAGGTGGTCATTCGCGAACACCCGTGGCGGCGCCTCAAGACCGCCAGCAGTGCACGTGAGGTTCCGCTCGTCGGCGCAGCTTTGTGGGCAGCAAAACGTATCCACGGCGTAGCTTCCGATAAGGTGCATGCCTTTCCACGCTACAACCGCTCGAGCCAGACAAACGCGAACTCTGCAAGCGCGGCGCTCAACAAGTGGCTTAGACCGATAGTGCCCGCAAACTGCACAATGCACAGTTTCCGCCACTCAATGCGCGACAGGCTCCGGGCCGTAGAATGCCCTTCTGACATCGTGGATCAAATAGGAGGATGGCAGACCGAGGGCGTCGGGCACAGCTATGGGCGGGGCTACAGCATTGACGTGCTGCACAAGTGGTTGACGAAGATAGAATTCTTGTGAAGGTTCGAAAAAGTGTCTTTATCATTAGATGTTTAAGGTTAGGTGATTTGACTTCATACGTTATCAAAAGTGACATATCGGAGAAGCAGCTCGAAGCAGACGTGGCGAGTTTCTTGGGCTGGTGTTCGACAGGTCTTCCCTTCAAACTCGTCGACGTTAACGAACAACTTACTGGCGCGGACAAGCGCTTGGACGTAGCCATACCGGTCTACATTCAATTCAAGAAATCTACTGGGTTAAAACAGCTCCCTCGAGCAATCGGAAAAACTAAGGCTTCGGGCAAACGACGTTCAAATGAAAGCAAGCTACAGAAAGTTCGGCGGTTCCGAAGAGACCACATGCTATCGGATGACCCGAGCCTCTACTTCCAACTCAGACGCAAAGCCGAGACAGCTGACGATCTGCAGCACAACGTCCTTTTGTCGCATAACCGACCGGGGTTGAGCTACGCGATTTATGTAGCTCCAACATACCTCACTCGGCGCGAATTCAATGAGGAGTTAACGAAGGGCCCAAGGTTCGTTAACCCTTGGGAGATGCGGCAGTGGTCACTTCACAGCGATTTTGCCGAAATGTACTGGCTCAGCCGATACGATAGGCAGCCGTTTTTGAGAAATCACGTTTCAATTACGCCTCATGAAAGGGTGGCTAATCATAACCACTACTATGCATTTTCGACCGCGGGTGACGAAGTCAGTTGGCATTCTCCTGAAGTCCTGGAGGGGCGGCACAGCCGACTATCTGATTTTATGTCGATCCGGGCACGTGAATTGCTGTCCGGTGAAGCCACTTCAGCACCGGAGGAAATTATCGAACATATCTCAGAAATCACCGCTGGTTTCGCGGAGGTACCTATTCAGCAGTTTCTTTTTGGTGAAACACCATTGGAGCAGCTTCAAAGCTATGGTCGCTGGCTTAACAAGAGCTGGGGCATACGTCAGATACTATTGTGCGCAAATCGTGAAGACCTGAGTTCGCTTTTTCTGAGAACCAGTTATTAGTTTCTCGCGGGCTCATGGCTGAATTGAACCCTACACCCGCGCAGTTTCCACAAGGATACTGAGGGAGATCAATGGGTTAAGCTCGGGGGATGGTGCCCAGGAGAAGCAGTTCTACTCCCGTTACAGGCACCGTCACAGGTGATCACCTCAGTGAAACAAGGGGTATCAGTTGGGGTGAATCCACG
>NZ_FXTE01000021.1 GCF_900182615.1 Ruegeria faecimaris
GCCGCCCGTCAGCTCCCGAAACCATCATCTCAATGGATCACAGGCCAATGATGCACTAACAATCAAATTGAACCAGTCAGATGAGGCTGCTCAACGGGATCACTCAAATTCTTTGCGGAGTTGCACTACCGTTTTTTGGGTATTCCCAAGTTAGCAACTGAACATTTTGGTGAATCGAACTGTGACAATTATAAGTTTCGACTTTGCACCCCGTACTGCGCCTTCAGTTGCTGAACCGATCCGCAATACACGTCCAAATCAACCTCTGGGGCAATACCGAACACTCGCTCGTTCGTAGAATGCTGCCAAAACTCCCATTGCGGCGCATCCGGTGCGGGTCTGGCTGCGTATTCTGCCAGCCAGACCGGGTAGTTCCCGAAACCCGAGGTCAGCTCGGTCTCCCAGGTGTTCAGATTGGCATATACCATTGGCACCGTTCCGAAAGCCCTATGAACGCTGGTAAGCCATTCCAGCGCGAGGCTTCGATAGGCGGCCCCCTGTGCCGTCGGGACGCCTTCAAGATCGAGTGTAAATGGCAGGTGCAGAAGGCCGGATTTTCCAACCGGGCCTTTCGAAAGAACCGCCTGCACTGCATCGACAAAATTCGTGACCTGTGGCTTGGCCGGGTGGCTGATGTGAAGCAGGTGATAGGCGCCGCACAGGATACCCACCTCATTCGCGCCCAGTACATTTGGCTGAAAATACGCATCCTTGATGCTGACGCTTTCGGTCGCCTTTATCAGCGCAAAAGAAACACCCGAGGCTGCGACTTGCGGCCAGTTGATATCCCGCTGATGATCACTGACATCTATCCCTTTTGCCTGCGCCTTATCTGGCGCCGCTTTGGGAATCTGACCCGATGGTTTGCGAAACGACCTTACAATTTTGCCCAGCCTACATGCCATCAGATCGGCCTTTTCTATCTGTCATAACACCGCATCCAACCGACATTTGATCAGCCAATAGACCGAGATGTTGATTGCGCGGGTCTCGGTCTCGCTGGTCAGGGCCGACCCTTTAACGACGTTGCCCGAATTGGATTGGGGTGTGGGGGCGATAACCGGTTCCGGGCCTAACACTCCGTTTGAAACCGTGCTGTCGCTTTGTTCCAGCACATGTTGGTGTTGCTGGAGCGCAGACAGTTGCAGCGACCCTACCCCGTCATATTTCTGGTTCTTTTTGTCGGTTCGGTACCTCTGGTCCTGATCCTTATCGACTTTCCCGCCGGGGTCTACGCCGCGCAGAAAATAGCCCTGGTAATCAGGCAGTCGAAACTCTCCGTCCTTGCCTTTACCAAACAGATATCCGATGGCGGCAAACAATTCCGGATAGGCGGAAATCAACAGAGGTGAGCCGTCGCAAACCTTCCAGCCATAATGTTGCAGATCAGTCGTCCCGCCCGCTAGCTTTTTGGATTGTCCCAGAAGCTCCCCGGAAAAAGCGATCACCGCGCCAACTGGCATCCCCAATACTCGGCCCGGAGACGGACCCCAGCCTTGTTGCGGCTCAAGCGGTCCGCCAGGAGCATTTGGTCGGGGCGGGGTCGGAAAGCCTGGCGGTCTCATTCTGAATCCGCCTGACCTGGCAGATCACTATCCGCACTCAGCATGCACATATGCGTGGGCACCTGAACCGTCCAGGATTGCGCATTGCCTTCATCGTCTTGTGTATGTTCCGATTTAATCCGGGCCACAATCTCGGCGTCTTCGGGCAAGCAAGGGGCAAGATGGTCTGCATCCGGCCAGATCCGACCGGTGCGCAGGAAATACAGGAAACTGCGCGCGTGCTTTCTGTCGACCGGTGCCAGAATGCGCACACGGTCAGCGCGCAGAAAATCCCGGAACCGCAGGTCGGGTACGGTCTCGCGCAGGGCAAGATCCGCGGGGTCGCCTGTCAGATCGCTGACTTCGTCTTCAATATCCATGAATGTGGCGATGTCGGACCACCCGACCGTTTGTTGCAGATAGTGCCGGATACGCGGCTTGGCATAATCCGGGGCCACGGCATCTTTCTCGGACCCGCTGAGGGTCAAGATTTGCTCCTGGGCCGCAGACAGGATTTCCGTCGTCACCGCCTTGTTCAGGAACGCAGGGTTCTGAGCCTCAATCGCAGCCACCTGTTGTTCCAGTTTGCGACGATATCCCTCTAGCTGCCGCGCATACGCTTCCTTGATCAGCCTATAGGTTTCGAATTGCCAATCGGAATAAGTCTGCGCCGACCGTTGGCACGTCACTTCAAGAGTTGCCGCAAAGAAACCGGTCAATTCGGATTGCAAATGCATTGGTGCAGGATCCGGAACCGGCATATCCGGCGGAGAGTTGGGCTCGGACGATTGTGTGGCTGCGGTTTGCTTGAGGCTGCACAGAATGGTGAACCCAAGCGGATGGCCTTCATCCGCCGGAGAGGTTCCGGTTCCGAACCCTTTATCCAGCTGGGCGCTCAGCACCTGCGCGCCCGAGGCTTGGCTGACAGGCAGGCGCAGTGGCTGCGGTGACTTGTCCGCATGACCGTTTGAACCGGGCGGGGCGGATTTGCCCCCCGCTTGCTGAGGTTGCAGGGCGACCGACCCCACGATGACATGGGTTTCTGCGGGGGTTCCGACACTCATCACCGTTGCTGTTGCGTTGATGGGCTCAAAGCCTCTGGGTATCAGAACGGCGCCTTCGGCCACTGGCGTATGGCTTTGCACCGTTTGACTGACCACAAGCTTGAATGGCGGGGCCATACGGGTCTCTTCCACGCCGAATTCCTGAAACGCATCAAGGTAAAAGACCTTGCCATCGTCTGTCTTGCCAGCCTCGTCGGTCAAATCCTGAAACCCGCTTATCCCAAACTCACCTGGAGATTTCGGTGGACGCAGATCAAGCTGCCAGGACCGGCGAATATGCCGGACAAGATTCTCACCCGGGCTGGGAACCATGATCTCAAAAATCAAAACCTCGCCCAGACTTTTCGTGCGCAAGCGAAAGCTTCTGTTCACCCAACGATAGATGCCGCGGATATCCGTGCCGTTCCGCCGATTGTCAAAGCGCGTCACATCCGAGTATTCGGTTTCTTCAACTTCGGATAACTCGCGCGTATGGCGCATTTCGCGTGACAGGTTTCGCACCGTTTTCTCGACGATGTCGCGAGCAAATTTCAGGTCGTTTTTCGCAAAGCCTCCGGCTGGCTGCTCTTGCACCCACCAATTCCCGGTAACACTCATCTTATTGCCATCTGTCGGCATTCCGTACTGGGTGTCGTAAGAGTTGACATGCGTGGTCGAGACATGGTCGGCCAACGTCTTTTGCACCTGGTTGATTAGGTCCGAGACCGAGGTATCCTCGTCCCGCCGTGCAATTTTGGTGGTCACATCGGAATGTGCCTCATGGCTTTCGCGGCGCTGCAACCTCCGGTTTCGCGTCTCGCGCATTTCACCGCGCAGGACATTTTCGATACGCTGCACGTCGCCCAATTCATACCCAAGTGGCTGATACCGGATCGAACGGGCAAGCCCGTATGAATAGGCGCGCACCCAGCCGGGCTTTGTCAATTTCAAAGGGATCTGATGATCTGTATCCTTTGCCGCAACCGGCGCAGGCTTTTTCGGCTCGAATATGGAGCCAGGCAAAACCAGCGTCGCATGCATCCAAGCTTTGATCTGTTGCCCGGTGACCGGATCGGTCATCAAACTGGCCTGCCCTCCTTCGGTTGCAGCCAGCGCACGGGTTAGAACGTGATGGGTAGTCAACACCTGAATCAGAACTGCAAGTTCGTCTTTTTGCCAACCAGCCAGAAGGTTCAACGCAACGATGCTTTCCCAGATGCGGACCAGTTCCTTTTGCGCATCCGGTGCATTTGCCAGAACCTTGAATGCGGCCCATCCGCCCAGACGGGCCTTGATCAGATCTGTGATCTGGGCCAGCGAATATTCCGGCAGCTCTCGCAGAGCCGGCCACAGTTTAGGATATGAGCTGAATGGCGGGCCAAGCGTTTCAATCGAGGAGATGAACCCCTCGGGTTTGTCCGGTTCGGCCGCAAGCTGAGCCTTGCCGGATTGCCTCGCATCCGATGCCGGATGGGGCGAACTATCCCCACCTGGTGTCTTGTCAGTGTTCGAGCTTGGATCCACGTAAGTAACCGCCAAAGCCTCCTGCCCTGACCTGTCCCCGGATTTTGAAACAAGGCTTTGCAGGAACACGCTGTTCGCCAGGATCTTTTGCGGAACCTCCATGAAACCCGCATCCAGCGCGCCCGGCGCTATCGACGGCCAATGTTTCATATAGATGAAGGGGAACAGCTCATCCCAGCGCAGGTTAGCGCCCTGAGTGACCGGGCTCAGCCCGTCAGAATCCGGGTCATCGCTAAATGAATTGTCACCATCACCACCGTGAGTGTGGCTTGGCTGATCTGGGTCATGCCCGTCATGTCCACCGGAACCGTTTTGCCCGGTGCCAGAGTTCCCACCATCATCGGCCCCGCCCCCTGCTCCGGAATCGGGCGATGGAATATGGCTTGGCTTGCCAAATTCAGACATGAAACCCTGAAAGCGCCAGACACGACCGGTCTCGGGTTCTTGCAGAGCCAAAGCCCCAAGGACCTGCTGAGACAACGGCGTACTCAACCCGCTTTGCCAGGTCAGGGTACCGGTCAACCGCTCACCGGTTTCGAACAGCACATTCAGCGGCGTTCTTTCCTTGTACCTCAGAACAGGGCCGCGCACGGCCTTGCCCGGTGTCTTGGTGAAAAAGAACTGGACGGTCACGAATTCCGGGGGATCGGCACCATGCGGATGGGTTTCGAAATTGGCCACCAACTGGTTACGCAGATCCTCGAACGGCGCATCCATCCAAATGAGTTTAGGGTCCTGGCTGGTCATGCCCGTTAAGCGTCTTCCACCGCCAACACGACCTCAAGCTCGCTGATCGCCTGCAGTGAACCCTTGGTCAGCTTGCTGGATTTCAGGCCACTGATTTCCAGACGCTCGATATCCAGTTGCCAGACATCAACACCGGTATGGATATTGTCAAAAGGCGCGTGCGGAAAGAATGCCTCGATCTCGGAGTATTCATACAGGTTGTCCTGAATCACGGCCAACATCGCCGCGCGAGCCTCGGCCAACACCTCAACCATATAGTCGCGAATGCGGTCCAGATCCGCGTCGGACACTTCGGCGAAATAAACTGCGGATCGCGTGCCATCTTCATCGAAACGGGTCACGACTTCGGTCGCCGGGGCGAGCAATATCTCATGCTCACCCTCGATTGAAAAAGGCCCCTTGTCTGCCGCTTCTGGGGGAAGAAACTCGATCAGCGCACCGCAACAATCAATCAGAATTTGCTGCCCGGCTTCGGCAATAAAATTATCATCCTCCCAAAGCTCAATCGCGATTTCAGGATCAACCTGAGCATATGGCAGAGCATAGCGCCCGCCGCCCTGCAGTTTCTGACCTTCGGGGAAAATTCGACCCCCATTTCCGCGCTGGAAAAAGGTCAAGATAGGTCGACGAAACATCAGAAACCGACCAGAGCGGGTATGTACGAGTGCATAAACCTGAAAGGCCATGTGTCTTCTCCTCCGATATGTTAATTCGGGCTGTTGGTGACTTAGTCCAAACCCAATACGCGACGGACGCGGCTCAGCTCGCGGTCATGAACAGTCAGAGCATCCAGAAACAGAGAGACTGCAACCCGGTTATCCGCAGAATAATGCCCGCCCAGAACATGCTCCAGCGCAGCCGGGCAGTGGTCATAGGCATCCGCGATATTGTCGACGCTCAGCGCGCGCATCCCAGTACGCAGAACCTTGTCGCAATAGGCAGCAAAGCTGGCGTTCAGGTCGTTGATCACGATCCGCTCGGTTTTAGGTGAGGTCGACGGCTTGTACGGCTCGTAAAGTGGCACCCAGCTTTCGGCGCGCCCCAGATGGGTCGAGGTGGGCGGATAGCCATTGGCGGTCATGAACATCGTACAGCCAAAACACGAGGCCAGCTTGGTGGTACAGTCACCAACCGTAATTTCATAAGGCGTGCAATGCGGGCCCAGATGATAGGCCTTGTAGATCGCCTGGATCATACCGTGGGTATAGCCCTTAACGCCTTCGTCCCCGCTTTCATCGACGAAATTCATACCCTGATCAAAGCGCATAATATTGGTGATCTGGTCCGACCGGTTTGTCGCCCCGTGATCGGGTTCCTCTTCCTTCGGAGCATCCTGCGCCAGATCGCCGCCAATGATGCCCCAACCAACGCAGTCATGGTCATCGGTATCGCGACGAACGCGCGGGTTCCACAGGGCAGATTCCTCGGGCGGCAACCACCGAGGATACCATCCCTCGAAAATATTGTCGTCATGATCGCCCGCATCCAGATCAGGGATATGGAACCGCGCGCTTGGCATCGGACCGACCGGATCGGTGTCGCCTTCGACATTTCCGTTATCGACAAACCCGGTATAGGCCCCCAGCCCGATATACTGATAAGCGGGATCGCGATCCCTTTGCTTGATCTCATCATATAGCACCTGCCCCTTGTCACTGAGGTGGTGTTCGGGGTGGCGGATATCGCCCTCGGTCGGAGGCTCATGCCCGGCCAAACCATAAACCCCAACGATCACAGCGCCGGTTTTATGATCGACGGCCGTCCCTGCCCTGACCGAATGGCCCTGCATGTCGATTTCCAAAGCGGCCAGCTGTCCGATTTTCTGGGCGGCTTGCTGAAGCTGATCCCATTCGCGGGACCATTTGTCGGGCCTGGGCATCTCGTCAGAAGGTTCCATTGAAAACTGCACATCGACATTGGCGCGTATCTGTTCGATCGAATGACCTACGATGGCGGCGGCAACAATATAGTCCGCCTCAAGCTTGGGATCAGCACCGCCGTCGGTCAGAATTCCGGATGTACGTCTGTAAGCCATCAATTCACTCCTCCAAAGTTTCGCCCGCTTGGGGCGTCATGAATATTGAATGTCGTAACCAAAAAAATTGATTGGATCGGACTTCGGACCCGGCGTGCCGCCATACATGGCGACGCGCATCGCCTGGACATGGTGCAGATCAAAACTGGCCACACCCGGACCTATTTCCCGGCGGTCGATCCGAAAACCCTGCCGCGTTGTCATATCGGCCGCAAAGTTCAGCCGGTCCGGAGCCCGGAGCACGCATTCTCCCTGCAAAGGCAGGCGGGTTTCGGTCAGGGGAAAGCCGCAGCGCACGACCTGCACCTTGTGCAACCGATGCCCTTTTGGAACCGTGATGGTCAGGTCAATCCCGTCGCCTTTGCGCCGGGGTTCGATCGTTGCCTCGCCACAGACAACTTTGCGATCCACCAGAACATCGGGTGAAATATTGCCCTCGCGGTTGACGAACCTGACCGACAGGGTCAGGTCAATCTGAAAGCTTCGGTACCAGCGATACGGGCATTGCAGAACAACCTGCCAGGTTAACGGCCTAATGTGCTGGTCGTGATCCAAACAGTCCCAGAACAGGCCAACCCTGCGCACATTGGGGTTTAATGATCGGTTCTCAAATACGAGTTGGGTTGTCATCGCGCCACCCTGACGAATCTGTGTTATGAACTCGACGGCGGCGGCGACAGCCTCATGATAAAACCAAGCTGTTGAAACCCCGGCTCCAGGCCGGATTTCAGACGCAACCTCAAGAACTTTCCATCCGGCTCGCCACTGATTTTGACGTGGCCGACCACTGTGAAATCTGTTTTACCCTTATCGCCCTTGGACGGTGACGCCTTGGCGTCTTTGCTGGGCTTGGGTTTGGCGGGTTTGGGAACCTCAACCCAGCCATCACTGACCGCCAGAGCCTGAATTTCGGATGAGACCCCGTCCTTGGAATATGTAAAATCCGTGAAGGTGACGGCCACGTCCTCAAATTTCCCGGCATCGTCCACCTTGTACTGAACCGAAATCTGAAGCCCGTTATAGGGGGGCTTGTTGCGCCCGGTCTTATGGAAATCGCCAGATTGCCAAACCTGTTTGATGGGCTTCAAACTGTCTTTCTTGTCCGCGTCATCCTTGGGTTTCGAATCCGGCTTTTTGGGATTCGCGGGCTTTACCGGCGTCGGGGTATCAGCGGCAGCCTTCTGATCGCTGTCTTCGTCGCCCTCAGACCGTTTGCGTTTTAGGGCGATTGTTGTGTCGGCAGTTTTGGTCATGACACACCTCCTCTTTCCATAGCTCCGTCAAGCGGTGTGCATCCTGCGGCGCGTGACTCGCCGCAGGGCGCGTTTACGCATTGATGTTTGCCAGCTGGAAATCGAAGGGGGTAGAGTTTTTGCCAGGCCCGCCGCCCGACATCACGATATCAGCGCTTTGGATGCCGAACAGATTGATCTCGGTGTTGATCTGACTGATGATCGCCGAGTCCATGACCTGGCCCTCTTCGATCTGCGACACCACGCCGATATAGATGGTCGGGTGGAACTGAAAGACGCCCTTCTGCCCCGGCGCAAGGTTGGTCTTGGCGGCCAGAAGTTTGCCTTCGCGATAGATATTCGCGTTGATCGATCCCATGGTCAGATTGTTGCGCAGCTCGACCTCATTCGGCGACGTTGCCGGGGTTTTGGCCAGGCGCAAAATATCTCCGCTGGTGTCTTTGACCATTTCATAGGCCTGACCGTCATAGGCCGTCATCTGCGGCGTATAGTTCCCATAGCTGTCCGAGGCCGAAACCTGAAACTTCAGCGGGTATTTGAAGGGGTGATAATCCAGCCGCCCCAGGTTTTTGATGACTTTCCACGCGATAGCGAGTTCGCCGAAATCTTCGGCCACGTTTTGCTGGAAAATAACGATCGATGAATTATTGGCATCATCCGAGTGATTGACCAATCTGAGTTGAATATTTTCGGTAACCAATTTCAGATTCCTTCCATTAGCGGTTCTTGTCGAGAACGACGAAATCGTGAATCAATGCTAGCTGAGAACTCTGTAATTCGATCTTTGCAGGAATCATCATTTCCTTTGATCTTTGCACTGTTAGACCCCTGCCCGCGGTAACCGGTGCGCACTTTGGCCAGCCTCGCGCGCGCAGGAGCATGCTCATCCAGGACGTGTTTTGGGTGATGCTTAGTTCATCGAATTGCGATAGCGCCGATACTCTGACGGCGAGACGTCGAATTCCCGTTTGAACGCGGTCGAAAAGTTATTCGCATCCTCGTAGCCAACCTTGAAGGCGATGTCCTGAATGCTGTGCTGCCCCTCAAGAACCAGGGCCGCTGCATAGTTCAACCTGTAGCGCCGAAACCAAGCCATGGGGCCAACGCCGAACTCTTCCTTGAACCGCTTGGACAAGGTGTTCCGGTTTGACCCGACCACTTGCGCCAAGGCGTCAATGCCGCCTGTAAATTCGGGCTCGGTAGAAAGGAAATTACAAGCAGCATTGACCAACGTATCTTTTGAAAAGTACTCGGCAGAGACATTCTGTTTCATCAATGCTCGCGCCGCACTGAATCTGTGCTGGATTTCGCTGGTGACAAATGGATAGGCAATATAGTCGCTGTATCCTTGCGAATATACTTCGGCACGCGCCGTCGACAAACCCAGGTTGATCAGTGCAAAACTGTGCTGGCGCTTATGCGACCCGGCAGGTTTTGGGGCATTGGCCGGCACAAAACGCTTCAGGCACTGACGTACAACGATTGCTTTTTCATGGTGAGAAATGCCTGTGCTTTCTGCATCGTTCGACACGCGGTATCCCATAGACCTTTCAACTATGCTGCGAAATTCGGACAATAGGCGCGGTGTAAACTCCAAGCAGATCACTCGGTCACGATCATAAGGACTGTGCATAAAATTCCCCATCCAAAAAAACTTCTGAAAATTTTGTAGGGCGCCACGCAGAGTGCGACCTCTGCTGATCTGAAAAATCAACTTGAGTCGCTGAGCCGCCACCACAACTTTCGATTGAGTACAAAAGGTCTGGGAACTTCTGTTAACTTATTCACATATTGCATTATTAGACCAATCCAATACGGTATTAACCATAAATGAATGGCAAATTGCCAAGGGTTCTCCTTGCCAGCCAGACCAAGCTATGCCTTCTTCTGCCAACGCAATGGGAGACATGGCAGATGAGCGAAGCGGTCAAGCTGACACTGGATGAGATACGAAACCTAAGCCTGACCATTCTGTCCGGATCCGGATACGGGCCGGACCATGCAGCGGCCATCGCGGATATGCTGGTCACCTGTCAAATTGATGATTGCCAGTCGCACGGCCTGTTCCGACTGTTCATGTGCAATGACACCATGAAGGCAGGCAAGATTGACGGAAATGTCGCGCCAGCCATTACCCAATCGGATAACGCCATCGTTCGGGTCGATGCTCGCGGAGGTATGTCCCTGCTGGCATTTCATGAGGCACTTCCAATTCTGATCGAGAAAACCCGAACCCTTGGTATTGCAGCCATGGCCATCAATCGCTGTTTTCATTTCTCTGCGCTCTGGCCCGAAGTGGAGCGGCTATCTGCTGCCGGCCTTGCGGCGATGGCGATGGTACCAAGCCATTCCTGGGTTGCCCCAGCCGGCGGCACCCGCGGTTCGTTGGGCACCAACCCGCTGGCATTCAGCTGGCCGCGACAGGGCAAGGATCCCTTCACCTTTGACTTCGCAACAAGCGCCTTTGCCCGTGGCGAAATCGAACTCTATCGCCGCGCAGGCAAGCCCCTACCCGATGGCGTAGCAATCGATAAGGACGGCAACCCAACCAACGACCCGCAGGCTGCGATGGAGGGTGCGATGTTGACCTTCGGCAGCTACAAGGGTTCGGCCCTGTCCATCATGATCGAACTCTTGGCCGGTCCGCTGATCGACGACCTGACCAGCCTGGAAAGCATGGAGTTTGCCGGCAACTCAGGCGGCGCCCCCTATCATGGTGAAATCCTTCTGGCCTTCGATCCGGGGCATTTCAGCGGTGGCCGAATAGACCCGAACGATGCAAGGGCAGAACGCCTGTTCGCTGACATCACCGATCAGGGCGCGCGCCTGCCATCGCAACGCCGGTTTGCCGCCCGGGCCCGCAACATCGAACGCGGATATGTTGAGATTGCCAAAACCCTCTATGACGATCTGCAAGAGTTGGCCCAACAGATTTAGCCCCCTTCCCCTCAGCAAAGCAGCTGGCTAAGAAGTCTCTCCGAACGACTGTCAGGAGGCCCCATTGGACCGCATCGCCCGCACCATCGCCACCGAGATCAACGCCCGACCCGATCAGGTAGGGGCCGCAGTAAAATTGCTGGACGAAGGCGCGACTGTGCCCTTTGTTGCGCGCTACCGCAAAGAAGCGACAGGCGGTTTGGACGATACCCAACTGCGCACCCTGTCAGAACGCCTGACCTATCTGCGCGAATTGGACGCCCGGCGCACAACCATCCTGAATTCGATCAAGGATCAAGGCAAGCTGACAGATGATCTTGCAAAATCCATTGCGCTGGCTGACACCAAAGCACAGCTGGAAGACATCTACCTTCCCTACAAACCCAAGCGGCGCACCAAGGCAATGATCGCACGCGAGAACGGGTTGGAACCTCTGGCTAACGCAATTCTTGCAGACCGGTCTGTCGATCCCGATACCCTTGCCCAATCCTACCTGTCCGAGGCTGTTCCGACCAGCAAGGATGCCCTGAACGGTGCCCGCGACATTGTCACCGAACGACTAACCGAGAACGCTACCCTGTTAGGCGAACTGCGCAGCTTCATGCAGCGCGAGGCGCTGCTGACATCGAAGGTGATTGATGGCAAACAACAGGATGGCGCGAAATTCAGTGACTATTTCGACCACTCCGAGCTGTGGGCCAAAACGCCGTCTCATCGGGCTTTGGCGATGCTTCGCGCGTCAAAAGAGGGCATCGTGACATTGGACATCGCGCCGGACCCCGAGACCGGCGCGGCTCGGGCGGAAGCGATCGTCGCATCACATCTGCTAACCCGCACGGATTCAACTGCCGATACTTGGTTACGCAAGGTGGCCGGTTGGACCTGGAGGGTAAAGCTCTCGCTGACGATGATGGTTGACCTGATGGCCGACCTCCGCAGCCGTGCCCAGGACGAGGCGATTTCTGTTTTCTCTCGCAATCTCAAAGACTTACTTTTCTCTGCGCCAGCTGGCGCCCGCCCAACCTTGGGGCTGGACCCTGGAATACGAACAGGTGTCAAAGCAGCGGTTGTCGATGCAACTGGCAAAGTGGTTGCAACTGAAACAATTTACCCGTTCCAACCCAAGAATGACCTTCGAGGCGCACAGGCCACAATCCTGCGCCTGATCGCCCAGCACGGCATTGAGCTTGTTGCAATCGGCAACGGAACAGCCAGCCGCGAAACCGAAAAGCTGGTCGGCGACACGCTCAGAGATTTGCCCAAAACCGTCACTCCTCCCACCAAAGTCGTGGTCTCGGAAGCCGGAGCATCGGTCTATTCCGCATCCGAACTGGCCGCCCGAGAGTTCCCTGACCTGGATGTTTCCCTTAGGGGCGCAGTTTCAATCGCCCGTCGTTTACAGGACCCTTTGGCGGAACTGGTCAAGATCGAACCCAAATCCATCGGGGTCGGGCAATATCAGCACGATGTGGATCAATATAAGCTTTCGCAATCATTGGCATCTGTCATTGAAGACGTTGTGAACGCTGTCGGGGTTGATCTGAATACTGCTTCTGCCCCATTGCTGTCGCATGTGTCCGGGTTGGGCCCGGGGCTGGCAGAATCCATCGTGCTGCACCGCGACATGAATGGTGCCTTTCAATCTCGTGCAGAGTTGCTGAAGGTGGCGCGCCTTGGTCCCCGCGCGTTCGAACAATGCGCGGGTTTTTTGAGAATACGCGATGGGGCCGAGCCCCTTGATGCGTCTTCCGTGCACCCCGAGGCTTATTCCGTGGCCCGACGCGTTGTCGCCGCATGTGGGCTGGATATTCGGCAAATCCTGGGGGATGAAGGTGCCCTGAAAGGCCTGCGCGCCGAACAGTTTGTTAACGACAGTTTTGGCCTGCCCACGGTTCAGGACATATTCTCCGAGCTTGAAAAACCCGGTCGTGATCCCCGGCCACATTTCAAAACTGCCTCGTTCGCTGATGGCGTGGAAGAGATCAGCGATTTGAAACCTGGAATGACCCTGGAGGGCACAGTTACCAATGTCGCGGCATTCGGCGCTTTTGTTGATATCGGTGTTCATCAGGACGGGTTGGTGCATATCAGCCAACTGGCAGATCGGTTTGTCAAAGATCCCCATGATGTCGTCAAAACCGGCCAGGTAGTTAAGGTACGGGTCGTCGAGGTGGATGCGCCGCGAAAGCGCATCGGCCTGACGATGCGCAAGGATGGTGGCATTGAAACCCGGCAAAAGCGCGTTCAAAGCAGCGACCAATCGCGGCAAAGCCATACAAAACAAAAAGAAACACAACGCGCAAAAAACGGCAATAATGCGCAGCAGGGGGCACTTGCAGATGCACTGAAATCTGCGTTCAAAAAACAATAATCTGCAAAAGGGTATGCACCCCCCTGCCCTTACCGCGATCAGTCGAAAGCGTCTGGCTCTAGCTCTTGCCAGAATTCGAAGATTGCGGTTGCGTTCAGCCCCGAGCGCCACGCATGCGCTCGGAAATGCTCGCGGTCCAGGTCGTTGTCTAGACCGGCAAGAAACAGTCTTTTATCTGCGTCCCTCTGTGTCGGGTTTCGCCGCGAAACCAGCTCTTCTACGATCGAGAGTTTCCGCGCCCGCTCCTCCCGCTCGGCTACCCGTTCGGCATAGGCTTTGTCTTCAACCGCCACTTGGGCCTGCCTCGCCTGCGCTTCTTCCAGTGCTTCGGGGCTGGGCTTCGTTGGCTGTTCCGGTTCAGGTGGCTGATAGTCATCGCGCAATGCAGCCGACAGATAGCCCAATGTGGATTTCACTCCGCCCTTTTGCCTTACGTAATCAAGTTTCTGCGCGACGTAGTCTTCACCATGTTCGGAAATCCACTGTCGGGCTAAACGGTCCGAGACCCCTTGATCACGTAGCTTCGTGTACACCTGCATATTCCGAGCACCGTCGCTGTCATCAATTTCGAACATCGCCTTTTGCGGGTTTCCCTTAATCCGAAAGCGAATATCGGTGACCGTCCGGCCTTTCTTTTGGAATTCGGGTTCGATCAGAATGTCCGAGCTTTTGTTCACCTCGGCAACCGCCGGTTTGATGATCTTGGCGTTGAGATGTTTAAAGCTGGTATAATAGTCGCTGCCATCTACCCCCATGAGCTTTCGAAACACGTCCAAGGCCCACCAACCGGTCGACCCGATGCGCACAAAGCGATAGCAGTTTTCATACAGTGCCAATCCGTGCCCAGAACTAAAGTTGCGCTGAATCTGAACGTTGATCAGCGCATAGATTTTGGGATCATACAGCTTCTGCGCCAGCGCCGGTGAGTAGGCATATTCACAAACACCATTCTTGAGCTTGGCAAAACTCAGCAGAGAGGAAACACCCCATTCCTGACGCCCCTGCTCATCCAACATGTCCCATTCAGCGACAGTCTCGGCCAGGGCGCGCAGGCTTGCACGCAAGGTATCAAAATCGTTCGAGTTATAGCCGACCATCATCGCCAGAGTTCGTGCATCGATGGTATGGGTCTGTGCAGATGTCAGCGCATCATAGGCATTGAGAAGCAGGACATTCGACAGCTTTCGCTGAAGCAATGTCAACTTACCGCTGATGTGAATCGCGGCGACGTTCTTTTTCACCGTTTCCCTTCGCAAGGCTCCGGATAGGTGATCCATGTCTATTTGTGTTTCCGGCATGATTCTGCCTGACTGCTCTTTTTTGTATTTCTGCCATGAAAGGTACCTATCAATCAACTTCTATTAGGTGCCCAAATACAGGATCAGGCTCATCCCGAAAACGGGTACCCTAAACAGATATACCTAAACTTATCCCCAGACCTATCATCGCGAGCCCGTCATAAGAACGACTCAGACAGGATCGAACGTACTGGAAACGGCTTTGTAAGTG
Source organism: Ruegeria faecimaris (assembly GCF_900182615.1). Classification (GTDB taxonomy): domain Bacteria; phylum Pseudomonadota; class Alphaproteobacteria; order Rhodobacterales; family Rhodobacteraceae; genus Ruegeria; species Ruegeria faecimaris. The sequence continues at coordinate 14,964 of NZ_FXTE01000021.1, forward strand.
TCTAATAGCGTCGAAGATCCACGTCCCTGCGAATCGGTGCCCTTGTTCCTGTCGAATGGTTCCTTTGGTCCCGTATCTGGGCACCTTTGATCCCGGAATCGGATACCCCAGGAACTGTAAATGGGTCCCTAATGTGATCTAACTTGTTGTTATAATTATCATATTCTTAATCTAAATCTCTTAAAGACTCTATAAATAATAAACTATTTGTTGGCGTGCTCTCTCATTTTCTAGAGTTTCGTGGCGAAACCCAGCCTTGCGCGCAAAAACTGTGGAAAACTTCCGATAGCAGGATAGCTTTAGAAGATAATGTTCGCTACATTCCTAAATATACGCCGCTAAGGCGAACATCTTCTGAGGCAACGACAGTGAACAAATCAAACCAACCTCCGCTACCGCCATATCTGAATCTTGATCCCGCAACAGCGGCCGGGAAGTTACCTGATCCTATAGGCACCTCTCGATTCGCGAAAGCAGCGGCATTCTGCGCCAAAGGCCGTGAGGATCTTGCCCGCCGAGGTTATGCCCCTGATGGGGAAAAGCGGCTGCGTAGGTTTTCAATCTGGGAAATAACTAAGTACCTAATTCCGGTTGCACCTGCGCATCTCCGCCGTGTCCTCAAAGCAAATCCTGATCTTCCTCAAGGCGAAGGAGAAGCTGGTTCAAAATGGTTCACTTTGGAAGAGGTCCTGACCTTGCGCCAGCATTTTGCGGCTGAAGGCGTCAGCACGAAGGAGTATCTTCCCTACCGGCCTGAAGGGCTTCCGGCAAAGGTTGTTTCCGTTGCAAATTTCAAAGGCGGTGTTGGAAAAACCTCGACCGCCGCCCATCTGGCCATGTCCGCCGCCTTGGACGGGTACAAAGTTCTGGTAATCGACCTCGACAGCCAAGGATCCATGACGTCGATCCTTGGCGGCTCCGTCGCAGATGAATGGCAAACTGTGTTCCCCTTGATCGCAAAGGACTATGCTAGGGCGGTACACGAGGAAAACCGCGTGCGCAATGCGGCAGGTCAACCTGAAATTCCATTGGATGAGACCTTGCAAGAAGCGCTTAAAACGACCCCTGGCGATGTAATTCAGAACACCCATTGGCCAAATATTGATCTGATAGGCGCGCAGTTGAACCTTTACTGGGCCGAGTTCCAGATCCCAGTGTGGAGGATGGGGCTGAGAAGTTGGCCTTTGTGGGACGGCCTGACCAATTTCCTCGAGGATGAAGGTATCCTCAACGATTATGACATCGTCTTTCTCGATACGCCTCCTGCACTTGGGTACCTTACGATCAATGCACTGGCTGCTGCAGATATCCTTCTGGTTCCGCTTGGAGCTTCGTTTCTGGAGTTTGATTCAACGGGTCGGTTCTTTGACATGCTCTATACGACCTTCGCCAGTATCGAGGATGGTGAAAACACGGCACAACGCGCAGCTGGCTTGCCTGAGCTCAAGTTCGAATGGGATGTTGTACGCGCAATCATCACCCGGTTTGATGCCAGTCAGCAAACAGACATGGCGAACGTAATTCAGGCCTATTTCGGGGATTTCATGAATGCCTACCGGCAGGACTATACTGCTTTGGTTGGGCAGGCTGGTGAGCAGGTGAATGGGATCTACGAAGCCGACTACCGTGATTTTAACCGGGACACATATGTTCGGGGTCGGGAAACGTTTGACCGGACTTACGCAGAATTCAAAGAGGTTCTGATCGGTTGCTGGTGGCGCGACGCTCAGATGGGAGGAGAGGCAGATGGCTAAACGCAGAAGACTGACCGCACCGGACACAACAGAGCTCGAACAGCTTGAAGCGGGTTTCGCCGCGAAACCGTCGATCAGCCCGTTTGAAGCAAGCTCGTCCGCACCTCCAATAGCTCAGGTTGCGGCTGAGGCCGCTACCTTGGGTGGCATGGCGTCCGTGACAGACAGAGTCGCTTTGGCCCAGGACCAAGGTGATGCAGCTAGATGGCGCGATGCACAAACCGCCGGTTTGATTGCGGAAAAAATATCGCTGGATCAGATTGATCCGGATTTCATCCGCCGTGACCGGATGGTTGAAGACGAAGAAGCCATGGCGGAACTGTTGGAATCGCTGCGCGTTCACGGCTTGAGAACGCCAATCGAGGTGAGCCGGGTCGGTGACAGTTTTGGCCTGATCTCGGGCTATCGGCGTCTGGAGGCCTTCAAGCGGCTGTCCCAAAGTGATGCTCGGTTCATCGAGATTCCTGCATTTGTCCGTGAGGCTGGAACAGGGCAGGGCGCTTACGTCTCGATGGTGGAAGAGAATGAGCTGCGCTCGAACCTCAGCCCTTATGAACGCGGGCGCGTCGCGGTTCTGGCGGCGGGGCAGGGGGTTTTTGCTTCAACCGAGGCCGCTGTCGATGTGCTCTTTGCTGCAGCGTCCAAAGCCAAACGGTCCAAGGTCCGTAGCTTTGCTATGGTGCATGAAGCGTTGGGGGATTTGCTGCAGCATCCCGTGTCGTTGTCAGAAAAGGCCGGGCTCAAGCTTGCTTCGGCATTGCGGGACGGGGCACAAACCAGATTGCGTCAGGCATTGGCTGGCGCCGGCCCGTTGGATTCCAAATCCGAATGGGGTCTGCTTGAAGCTGCGATCAAGGGCGTGCCGGACGCGGAAAAAGCTAAATCGCGAGGCGGGCGCCCGCAGCAGGTGCAACGATTGACACCGGTTGTCCTTCCCACAGGCGGCACAATTCAGGCCGAGGTGACATCTGGGGAACTCCGCCTCAGGATACGCGGGCGGGAATTTTCAGTTGATGAGGCTCAAAAACTGATCGACCAGATTGGCAACCATCTGGGCTAGCCCTTTGACGAGACCGGGATAGATCGATCTCGTCGCCAAACAAATCAAAGAGCTGACTGGATTGGTTCGCAGAGGCGAGTTCTACTACTGTCAAGGTAATGATCAAAATGTGGAATAAATGATCATTGTGAATTGGATGTGTCGCAAACTTTTAGAACGGCCAGCGTCAGCGACCTACCGGACACACCTATCCTGCGATCTCGGCAAACAGCCGAAAGCCCGACGTGGTAGTGTTGGGGAATTGCTGCTTTCGGATCATGTTGGCGACCTCAATGCCGTCCAGAGTAGCCGAGGCGGATCTGAACGATTTGAACCCACACATGTGCCGTATGCGACGCTTGATGAACCTATGATCCTGCTCGATCAGGTTGTTCAAATACTTGGACCTGACCGTTTGGATTTTGGTTGTGCAGCCAAACCGATTAAGGATTTTGTTCACTTCTCGAATGCCCGCCGCATTAGCTCCACTTTTGTCGATAACGATCTTTTCTGGAATTCCATTAGAAGACAGCGCTTTGGCAAAGAAACTAGCTGCTGCTGGACGGTTCCTCCGCTCAGACAGCATGAAATCAAGGGTATTTCCAGCTTTGTCGACGGCCCGATAAAGGTACATCCATTTGCCGCGAACACGAACGTATGTCTCGTCCATGCGCCAGGAACTCAGCGTTGGTCGCTTCTTCGATTGCGCGTTCACGGCGATCATCGGTGAATACTTAACAACCCACCTATTGAGAGTGGCGTGGTCCACCTGCACGCCTCGTTCAGCCATGATTTCTTCCAAATCCCGATACGACACTGTGTACCGCAGATAGAAAAACACAGCGTACAAAACTGCGTCTTTGGGGAAGTGACAGCCTTTCAAGGAGATCATGCTTAAACCTGTTCGAAAACTATTTGGCGGGAACAAACGCCAGATCCGGCGTGCCCGTCAATCGGACATCGAAGTTTGCGACACATCCATTCACTGTGCTCCGCGACAAGGTTTCGGCAGCCCTGGCTCACCTCAGGGAACTCGTTGCAGACGATAGCACAATCTCAGACCTGATGGTGACTGTACGCAACGCTCTGCGCCGCAAACCGGACGCAAACGTACTTAGCAAATTACTGTCTGAAATATCTGTGGAAATCTCGGAGATTACGCAAACCGATACAGAAAATTTGAGGGGCAATGACACTGAAATTGAGGGGCACAAAGAGGACTCATTGAATCCAGAAGTTAAGAAAGAGAAAATCTCTCGGATTCAAGTTTCCCCAGATCAAATGCAGCACAGTTTTCCACGGTTATGCTCCGAACTACGCTTTGCACGGGATCAAGCACATTGTGATCGTCTGATGGACGACATCGCTGCATATCTACGACTTGGACAAACCTGGTATGCTATGAAGTCGACACATGGCCCAGCTATTTGTTTCATGGTTTTGGGATACATCTTCCAACGCGCTGAGAAAATACAGTCTCACGTGTCTTACATGATTACCCTTTTAGCGAAGTTAGACAGTGGTGAAATGAAACCTACAGCTCTGTTGGCACCAAAGGCTCGTATTCATAAGAATTCGTCCTGACCACTGAAAGATACCATGAAAAAGGTACACCTGTTATGGCGACCAAAACTCAGTCAGCGCTTTCAGTCTTCAGTATCGCGGTTTTCAATTAGTCGGTCATTGACTTTCAGTTGGTCGTAACCGTACTTTCAATCGGTCAGAATGAGATGGTTCAAGCATGTATCCAAGATTCGCTAAAACAAGAATTGAAGAGGCGTTGTCGGACACCCGTGTTGTTCTTATCTCGGGACCCCGTCAGTCTGGCAAGACAACGCTTGCCACAGACATCGCTTCCGACAAGGTTCCTTTTCTAACATTGGATGACGCGACCGTCTTGCAGTCAGCTGTCGATGATCCGGTCGGTTTTGTACGAGGACTGGATCGGGCAGTAATCGACGAGATTCAGCGGGCACCAGACTTACTACTGGCAATTAAGAAAACGGTGGATGATGACAGAAGGGCAGGGAGGTTTCTGCTAACCGGTTCTGCCAATCTCATGACCATACCGAAGGTCGCGGACTCCCTTGCAGGTCGAATGGAAATTGTTCGTCTCCTCCCCCTCAGCCAGACAGAAATCCTTGAAACAAAATCGGGCTTTATCGACAGGGCGTTTGACGCAAAGAACCCCGTCGTAGACAAGCTGGTCATCGGAGATGACCTTGTAGAGACAGTTCTTTCTGGTGGCTATCCTGAGGCACTTGGACGGAAAAGATGGGGACGAAAGCAGGATTGGTACCACGATTACGTCGACGCTATTGTCCAGCGGGATGTCCGCGACGTGGCCCAGATCGAACAGCTCGCCATCATGCCGAAACTACTGGCAGTTCTCGCGGAGCATTCCGGTCAACTGGTCAACTATTCGGGGTTAGGTGCCGCCGTTGGGTTGAATCATGTGACCACCCAGAAATACATGCGCGTGTTCGAAAGCCTTTTTCTCGTGCACAGTTTGCAGCCGTGGTTCACAAATCGTCTGAAGCGCCTCACCAAATCCCCCAAGCTGCACTTTCTTGATGCAGGACTTCTTGCAGCGATGCGCAACGTCACCCCTGATACTGTCAAAAAGGAAAAGACACCCTTCGGGTCGATCCTGGAAACATTTGTGTTCAGTGAATTGCGCAAGATTGCCACCTGGAGCGAACAAAGGTGCACGTTTTCTCATTTCCGCGACAAAGACAGAAACGAGGTAGATATCGTTCTGGAAAACAGACGTGGAGAGATCGTCGGGATCGAGGTGAAGTCGTCTGCAACGGTTACTTCCAGCGACTTTTCCGGGATGCGCAAATTGGCAGAAGCGTGTGGTGATAAATTTGTTCAAGGGCTCGTTCTCTACGACCACGATCAGGTTGTACCCTTTGCAGACAACATGTTTGCGGCACCTCTATCGAGCCTGTGGGCGGCTACTTAATAGATGCGCAAAGCTATTAGAGGGCAGGGGGCTTAAGCCATCGCTATCTCCATTTGCAACACATAGCTTTCGGCACAAGCGAGCGGGAAGAAGACGTTCGCTGCATATGCGATAACAACTCCCGCAATCCGTGAAAGCGGTCATTTACAGTCGGGAGTGCGATACCCGCCCGATCCAGGTATGGATGAAATCCTTTGTGGCGCGCGGTCAGAGTGGCCTGGCAAGGTCACCAATATCCCAGAAAAGCCCGGCCATTGCCCGCAATGCATCACGCGACACCGACTTCAACACGTGTTCGTTGGGCGCGTGCTGCGAACAGCCACGATAGGAATGAGGCACCCAAACCGTTGGGAGGCCGAGCACATCGGAAAAGACCTCATTGGGTAGGGAACCGGCGAGATTTGGCAGAATATGTGGCTGCTTTCCGGAGGTATCTTCCAGCGAACGCGCGACAAACGACACCCAAGGATGATCCGGCGATGTCCGCGTCGCATCAAAGAATCCACGGTCATGAGGTTTGATATTAACGATCTCAAATCCTCTTGCATCAAGGTGGCGACGAAGGGCCGGCAGGATACCGGATTGATCGGTGCCAACAACGAAGCGGAGCTGGCAGGCGGCCTTGGCATATCCCGAGATCGCGTTAACCGGCGCTTCGGGGACACCGCTTTTCATCGCGAGGATCGCAAAACTGTTCCAGCCGAAGACCCGTTCGGCCGGTGTCAGACTTTCCTCGCCCCAGTCTTCGTCAATCTTCGGACCGCCATCTTCGCCTACCGGCAAGTTGCGCAGGGCATGCCGGATCTCTTCGGTTAGGCTGGTCGGTCGCCACTCTGGTATTTGGATTTGGCCCCTCACATCGGTGATCGTCGAGAGGGCTTGTGCAAGGATCATCGCGGGGTCGGCAAGTAAACCGCCCCAGTTGCCGGAATGATGCGCACCGTCTCGAAGGTCAACAATGAGGTCGAACGAATAGCCGCCCCGTGAACCCATGAACATCGTCGGAGTGTCTGACTGAAGGCGTGGTCCGTCCGATGCGATCAGGACATCCGCGGCAAGGTTTTCTTTGTGCGTGGCGCAAAAATTCGACAGCCCCGGCGACCCCATCTCCTCACCCATTTCAACAAGGATCCGAATGTTGAAGCCGAGTGATCCACGAGCGTCGATGACGGAGCTCAACGCAGCTAAGTTGATGAGGTGCTGTCCCTTGTTGTCAGCGGTACCGCGTCCGAAGAGGCGATCACCATCGTCCACGAGACGAAACGGGTGAAGCCCGTTTCGCCACTGATCAGTTTGCGCGCGGGTCACGTCGCCATGCCCATAGGACAGGATCGTTGGGCTCGAGTCGTCCTCGATGCGTTCAGCGACAAGGATCGGACCTGCATCCGGCACAGGGTTCGGGTGGATTGCGCAGGAGAACCCAATACTGCGCAGGCGCGGAACGAGGGCTTCCTCAAGGTAGCGCGGAAGCTCCGCGGCTTTCTCCTGTGTCTGGCTCTCCGTCTCATGGGCAACCAGTTCGCTAAGTTCTGTTGCAAATTGACCGGTGTCGAAATACTGGGCGGCGTTGTCTATAGCAGAGGCGCGGGTCAAGGTTGTTTTACCTCAGACAGGTGGACGCACGTCGTCCGGGATCGGACAAGTGTAAGGTGTTTCGCCCAGATGGTCTTGGTGCGTCGCGCGTGCAGCTTCGATGCGCGAGGGATCCTCAACCAGTCGACACGCTGTCGCGGCCATTGCTTTTGCTGCGTAGACCATGCCTTTGTGAGCCGCGGGCGCCTTGCCTTGTGCCACTGTTTGCCATGTATGAAACGGCGTTCCTATAGCACAGGTGGCAACTCGTGCCTGAACGGTTGGGACTGCCCAACTCACGTCGCCAACATCCGTCGAGCCTTCGCCGCCATCGCTGTGGCGATCAAGAGCTGCGATGAAGTCGCATAGAGCGAGATCCTTTTTGGGCTTGGCACCGATCCGCTTGAAGGTCGTGTTGATGTCAGCCTTGGTCAATGTAGTCTGAATCTCGCGGGCAAAGCTGAGGTCTGTTTCGTCAAAGGCGACGGGTCCGAGTTTCTCTAGCTCGTGCTGCATGGTTTCTTCCAAAGGACGATTGCCAAGCAGGTTCGAGACGCCGGAAAAGACCTGGCTGGTAACTTGCGTTCCTGTCATCAGCGCCGCGCCGTCCGCGATCTTTCGGACGCGCGTAACCAGATCGGCGAGGTCGGGTAGCGAACTGGCCCGGACGAGCTGGCGCACTGTGGCCTTGGCTTGCACCACGTTCGGCGCAACGCCACCTGCATCGAGATAGGCGTAGTGCACCCGGGCGCTGTCGGGCATGTGCTCGCGCAGATAATTCACACCGATGTTCATCAGTTCAACCGCATCAAGCGCGGACCGGCCCAATTCAGGCGCGCCAGCAGCATGGGCGGCTTTTCCATGAAAAGTGAAGTCGATCCGGGTGTTCGCGAGCGATCTGGCCTCATTCACGCCTGTGAAGGTTGCTGGATGCCAGGAGATGGCCGCGTCGACATCATCGAACAGTCCTTCGCGCACCATGTACGTCTTGGCCGCGCCCCCTTCTTCGGCGGGGCAGCCATAGTACCGCACACGGCCCTTGATGCCGTTTTCGGCCAACCAGTCTTTCACCGCCGTGGCAGCCAAGAGTGCGGCGGCGCCCAGCAGATTGTGACCACACCCATGCCCGTTGCCGCCCTCTTCAATCGGCTGATGTTCAGCCACACCTGGCGCTTGGCTCAGATATGGCAGCGCATCGAACTCGCCGAGGATGGCGATCACCGGACCCTCGTCTCCTGCCTCGCCAATCACGGCCGTAGTAATGCCAGCTGCATTCTCTGTTATCTTGAAACCTTGAGCGCGTAACATCTGCACATGTTCAGCGACGGACTTGTACTCGGCGTAAAGCGTCTCGGGCGTGTCAAAGACGCGGTCAGACAATGCGATAAAATCATCACGATGGCGGTCAACGTGGTCCCAGATCGGATCGGCGTTTTTCAAGGGGCTCTCCAGCTTCTCGTTCAAACGGTTTCGGCGTGTTCCAGCAGGCAGGCTGTTTCGCGCCCGCCGCGCCCGGCTTTCAGTTCTGGAACGGTGGTGCGGCACTCAGCGGTCGCCACCGGGCAACGCGGGTGAAAGGTACATCCAGATGGTGGATCGAGCGGCGACGGAATTTCCCCGTCAATCGGGGCAAACTCACGCCGGCGCTGATCAAGGCGCGGAGCCTCTGCAAGCAGAGCTTTCGTGTAGGGATGGCGTGGGTCAGAGAAGATTTCCTCTGTCGATGCGCTCTCGACAATGCGGCCCAGATACATGATCGCCACGCGGTCGGCGATGTGTTCGACGACGCTCAGGTCATGGCTGATAAACAAATACGTCAGGCCCAGCTCCTCGCGCAGGTCCATGAACAGGTTGATAACCTGCGCTTGGATCGATACGTCCAGCGCAGCGATGGCCTCGTCGCAAACAAGGAACTTCGGCTTCACGGCGAGCGCACGCGCGATCACGATCCGCTGCCTTTGCCCACCGGAAAACTGATGTGCGTAGCGCCGCTTGAGCGACGGGTCGAGGCCGACCTTACGCATAACGTCGTCCACGTAATCCGCACTCTCTGCCTTGCTGACGCTCCCATGCATACGCGGTGCTTCACCGATGATATCTTCGACGCGCATACGCGGGTTGAGGCTGGCAAAAGGGTCCTGAAAGATCATCTGAATAGCGAGGGTTGCCGCGCGTTTATCGGAGCCGCTCAACGTCGCGACATCTTTGCCTTCATAGAACATCTGCCCATCACTAGCGGCGTGAATGCCGGCCACAACACGTCCCAGCGTGGACTTGCCGCAGCCAGACTCGCCGACCAATCCCAGAACTTCGCCCTTTTGGATCGACAGGTTTACATTATCGACTGCATGGACAGTTTCTTCACGGATGTTTGCGCCAAGTCGCTGCGCGATTTTCCCCGCTACGTCCAAACGCTTGGTGAAGCGCTTCGAAACGCCTCGGATTTCAACGAGCGGCTCTGTCATAGCGTAGTCTCCTCCGTACGCTGCGGGTTGAAACAGCGAAGGCGGCGGCCATCCACGTCCTTAATCTGGGGTTGTTCGGAACAAGCTGCCGTCCGAGCCTGACAGCGAGGACCAAAGGCGCACCCTTCAGGAAGGGCGAACATATTCGGCGTCATCCCTTCGATCTGGAACAAGCGCTGCCCACGCCGGTTAGCGGTCGGAACAGATCCAAGAAGCCCAACCGTATAGGGATGCAGCGGACGGTCTATCACATCGTCGATGCCGCCCTGCTCAACGATCCGTCCGGCATACATAACTGATATCCGATCCGCGAGCCCCGCCACAACGGCCAGGTCATGCGTGATCCAGATCATCGCGGTTCCCGTGCGTTTCGTCAGCTTCTGGGCCTCGTGGATGATCTGCGCCTGAATTGTCACGTCGAGCGCGGTCGTCGGCTCGTCGGCAATGATCAGGTCCGGCTGGTTCAGGAAGGCTGTCGCAATCGCCACGCGCTGCCGCATCCCACCGGAAAGCTGATGCGGATAGGCCTGCAATCGCTCTTCCGGCGATGGGATGCCGACCAATCCAAGCGCATCGCGGCTTCTTTCCCAGGCGGTTTGGCGGTTGACGTTTTCATGGGCGAGAATGGCCTCGATCATCTGCGTATCGACGCGCAAGACCGGGTTGAGCGTCATCATCGGATCCTGAAAGATCATCGAGATTCGGTTGCCACGCAAGGATTTGAGTCGCTCTTCCGGTGCGTTCGCGATCTCGTCACCATTAAAACGGATTGACCCATCGACGATGCGCCCGGGAGGATCGATCAGCCCTAGGATGGAGAACCCGGTGATCGACTTGCCCGACCCGGACTCACCTACTAACCCCATGACCTCGCCCTTGGAGACGGTGAAATCCACACCATTAACGGCCTTGACCACACCCGCATGCGTGAAGAAGTGGGTCTTCAGCCCGCTGACTTCGAGTACTGCCGTCATCTCTTCAACCTCGGATTCAGAACATCGCGCAAATGGTCGCCAACAAGGTTGATGGACACGACCGTCATTAACAGCGCGACGCCGGGAAAAACGGAAATCCAGTAGCGTCCTGAAAGCATGTATTCGAATCCATTTGCGATCAGCACCCCAATCGACGGCTCAGTCTGTGGAAGGCCTACGCCAAGGAACGAAAGCGTCGCTTCCAAAGAGATCGCACTGGCGGTTTGTACCGTGCCAACGACGATCAGAGGCGCCATGCAATTCGGGAGAAGATGCCGAAAGACGATCCGCGAACGCGAAATGCCGAGACATTGTGCGGCTTCAACATATTCCTTGCCACGCTCGACAAGCGCGGTCGCGCGGACCGTGCGGGCGTAGTATGCCCATTGCGCAATTACGAGGGCAAGGATGATCTTGTCGACACCCTTACCAAGTGCCGCAACCATCATCAGTGCTACCAGCGATGCCGGGAACGACAGTTGAAGGTCCACGATGCGCATGATGAACGCTTCGGTCCGGCCACCGGCGTAGGCCGCGACCAGACCGATCACCATACCGATCAGAAGGGCAATCACTCCAGATGCAAGCCCAACGGTCAGAGAAATACGCAAGCCATAGAGAATTGCCGAGTAGAGATCGCGTCCAGACCCGTCCGAGCCGAGCCACATCGTGTATCCGTCGAATGCTTCGGAACCTGGAGGCAAGCGCCCATCCATGACGCTGACCTGACCAAGATCGTAGGGGTTCTGCGGCGTGATCCAGGGCGCCAGGATGGCCAGCAGAACGATGACCAGGAATATGCCGAGCGCCGCTGTCGCGATCCTGCTTTCGAAGAACTCGGCTCGAAAACGCTGGAACGGCGTCTCGACTTTCGGGGATTTGGTGGGGGTCAGTGAATGATCTGTGACGGTGTCGGTCATGCGCCCTGATCCTGCAAACGAACCCTCGGATCGAGGATCGAGTAGAGTATGTCGACGATCAGATTGATCAGCACGAAAAACAGTACGATGATCATCAGATAGGCGACGACGACGGGCCGATCCAATTGCAGTATTGCGTCGATCAGCAGTTTGCCCATTCCGGGCCATGCAAAGATCGATTCAGTCACCACCGAGAACCCGATCAAACTGCCGAATTCGAGGCCCATGACGGTCACAACCGGGATCATGATGTTCTTCATCACATGCACCAGAATGATGCGTCGGGTCGAAAGACCCTTGGCCCGGGCGTATTTCACATAATCCTGCCCCATCGCTTCACGGACACCCGCTCGGGTAAGGCGGATTGCCAGTGAAATCTTAAGAAGTGCCAGGTTGAGAGCAGGCAGGAAGATGTGGCTCAACCCATCGAGCGTAAAAAGGCTGCTGTGAATTCCAAGAAACGAGCCGATATCGCCACGCCCTGTCGCCGGGACCCATCTAAGTTCGACTGCAAACAGCATGATGAGCATTAGTCCGACCCAGAAGGTCGGCAGTGAGAAACCGAGAATCGAGCCAGCCATGATTCCCTTGGAAAGCGGGCTATCGGGATAGAGCCCGGCATAAAGACCCAATGGAATACCGATCACGATAGCAAGAAAGAGTGCACTGAAGGCCAGTTCCATCGTGGCAGGCATATGGTGCAGGATCAGTTTGAGCGCGGGCTCACCGAAGACGAAGCTATCGCCGAGGTCACCTTGTGCTGCACCTTTGAGGAACAACCAGTACTGTTCCCAAATAGGCCGATCCAATCCAAGCCGTCGAATGGCAGCTTCGATGTCAGCCTGATCCGCGTCAGGGCTTACCAGCATGTAGACCGGGTCACCAACGATGTTGACGCCAAAAAAGACAATCACCGACATCAGAAAGACAACAAGCATTGCTTGCAGCAATCGGCGAATGACAAAAACGGTCATGAGGACATTCCCTGGGCAAAGGCTTCGGGCCGCTGCGAAGGCGGCCCGGATGCATTGCGGTTACTCTTTCACGACGCCTGTCGCGAGAGTGTATTCGTCGGTCCGAGGGATGTAGCTCAGACCTTTTTTGGCCGCCCAGGTGTTGACCTGGAAGTGAGTCGGAATGATTGCCACATTCTCGATCGCGCGCTCTGTCGCCGCGGCGAGCAGTTCCTGTCGCTTGGCGTCATCGACTGTTCGCAAGGCTTCTTCGATCAGCGCGTCGGTTTCAGCATCCGAGTGTCGGCCACGGTTTGATGATCCAAAGCCCGCATCCTTGTCATGGGTATGGATCAGCGATTTGAGAGGCGAGGACGCTTCGCCGGACCCCGCGCCCCATCCGACGAGGATAAAGCTGAATTCCGGCAGACCCTCAGGGCTGCCTTTGGAAGCGCGTCCAAAGTATACCGAACGCGGCATGGTTTCGACGGCCGTCTTGACGCCAGCACGGGTCAACATTTGCGCAATTGCCTCGGCGATTTTGGCGTCGTTGATGTAGCGGTCATTCGGCCCATGGATTGTCATTTCAAATCCATCGGGATAACCGGCTTCAGCCAGAAGCGCTTTAGCACCGTCCGGGTCATACGCCACGACGTCCAAATTGTCGGACACGCCAAAGAACCCCTCGGGAAGAAGCTGGCCGGCGGGTAACGCAACCCCCTCCATGACACGCTCAACGATTGCATCGCGGTTGATCGCCATGCTGATCGCCTTCCGGACGCGGACGTCCATGAGCGGGTTCTTGATATCGCCGCCACCATTGGCCTTCACAAAGGGTGAATCCTCGCGGAATTGGTCCATGTGAAGATAGATCACTCGGTTGGACACGCCCTGGCTCAACTGGATATCATCGTTGCCCTGAAGTGTAGTGATATCGGTCGTCGGGACGCCCGATATCATGTCGACGTCACCGGCAAGAAGCGATGCAACACGGCTCGGACCGGAGGTGATCGGGCGGAATTCCACCTCGGACCAGATCGGCGCATCACCCCAGTAGCCGTCGTTCCGTACCAGCACGATGCTTTCACCCGGCGTGTAGCTTTGGAACTTGAATGGCCCTGTGCCGATGGCGGCCGTACCCGCGTTGAAGTCTTCCGTCGTTGCCTCGCAGCCCACTTCTGAGATCACAGGGATCGTGGAAATGTCATTGCCCATCAACGGATAAGGTGCGGCCGTTTTGAATTGCACCGTGTAGTCATCGATCTTGACGACTTCCTTACCCTTGAGATAGGTGCCGTATCCCGATGGAGAGTTCGGTACGTCCGGCGCGCGCGCCATGGTGCAGACTACATCATCTGCCGTAAAGTCGCTTCCGTCGTGAAACTTTACGCCTTCACGCAGCTTGAACTCCCAAGTCAATTCATCAATCGGCTCCCATGACTCTGCAAGACCCGGTGATAGGCGCTGATTTTCATCCTGCGCGATCAGCCGGTCAAAGATGTGCACGGACATTGCGTTGTTCGGACCCAAGTTGTGAAAATGCGGATCGAGCGACGTCGGCTCCGAAGCGAGGCCGATCGTCAGTTTTTCGGCCGAAACAGCACCGACGCCGAAAGCCAAAATGCCGACAGCGACAGCTGTCGCAGATGTGAGTTTCCTCATCAAAAAGACTCCCTGTTTGTATGGCGCTTGTGAATAGGCGAATCCTCGGCCGATCCCGCGCCCTATTAAGAAAGGCTAGCTACCGCAAAAATCATTGCCAATACTCAATGCTATGCAATTTTGCATAGACCAATCCAAGAGTTTGGATGTTCAATCGCTCATACCGGGGGAGGAATGCAGCATGACGGAACACCGACACAGACTGCGCGAGTTCGAGTCACTGAGAGCCGTGATCACAACTGGGACGACAATCGGCGCCGCACGGCGTCTCGGGATTTCTCAGTCTGCCGTAAGCCGGTCCTTGTCGCAACTCGAGGCCCGAGTTGGACGGTCGCTGTTTCTCCGCCGGTCGGGACGCATTGACCCAACCGACGAAGCGTTGCGCCTCAACGAAAAACTGGACCCAATCTTCGAGACGCTTGCCGATATCGAGGGCGCAGAATGGGCTACTCCGGATAACGAGCCGTTGCGTCTGATCGTGCCGCCGACACTGGCGCATCACTTTGTCATCTCTAGGGTCGCCAGTTTTCTCCAGAAGAATGAAGGAAAGCAGCTTCAATTGGATATTCAGGCGACAGACGTGCTGGTCGCCGGCATTCTCGACCTCCGCTACGATCTTGGTTTGACGAGTGCGATGATCCAACGAACTGGTGTTCACCTCATGCCGTGGCGCCGCAGTCAGGTGGTCTGCGCCATGCCGAGCAACCATCCGCTGTCGGAAAAACGAGTGGTGACGCCGCAGGATCTGGAAGGTGTAGCGCTGATAGAGTTTCTGAGAAGGCTGGGGACGCGAGCGATCACCGAAAAGATCTTTGCGCGCGCCGGAATTCGTCCAAAACAAGTCGCCGAAACGGCAACGAACATGGCCGCTCTGGAGCTTGTCCGCGAGGGTTTGGGTGTGACGCTGATCAATCCCTTCCCGTTGTTGTCGTCGGGGATGGAAGGTGTCGTCGTCAGGCCATTTGACGCCGCCATTTTTTATGACACCAGCTTTGTTCTTCCATCAGGCAGGCCACCATCTCAGCTTGCCCGCCAGTTCATGCAGTTTGTCAAATTGACGACGCCGCATGACAAGTATTCAGAGCCCGTTTAGCGCAGCAACTGAGCCGACCACGAGGCGTCGATGTCCATCGGAAAGTTCGGTCGTGGCAAATTCGCAAACGGCCAGCGGTCGTGAACTGGCGACGTAAGCCCGCCCGTGTCGACCTCAAAAACCTGGTTTGGCCCAAACCAGTTGGAAAACCCGGCCCGAAAGTGGCCTCGGGATTTCACAACAACGGTCCGGGCCGACGCAATATCCAGTCCGAACATGTGAAAGAACACGGGATCGGCGGTCTGCGTGCGATCGGTTATCACTACCACGGTGATGCCACCAATACGAAGCGCAGCGGATGGCCCCAGGGCCAATCTCCGACCGGCCGTCATTCCCAGTTCACCGACCACATCTCCATTGTGAAGACCCAAGACCTCCGCATCCGCCTCGAAAGGCACATCCCACTGCGCCCAGAAAACACTGGAATCGGAAGAACGGTTGAATTGTGCCCTGAATTTACCGCCGACACCGATGCGATGGGCTTCGTTCACAAGTTCCGGATCACAAAAGGAACCGTACAGGCATTCTTCGGCTTTTGCCGCATGAAGAGCGGCTAACAGTTCTGTCGTCCTGCCACTGCCGCCGCCACCAGGATTGTCACCGGCATCGGAGAAAATCACAGGCGCGCGCGCTTGGTCGGCGGAAATCGAGATCGCTTCCGTCACGGATGTCAGTTTTCGAACGAAATCCTTCCTCAACGACCAAGCCATGTCTGCCAGTTCTTCCGCCAGTGCACTGGCCGCCTTCTGGTCCTCACGCGCAGTAACAACGATGCTCAGACCATTGTCGGGCGTGTCGGAGAAAAGGAAATTGCCGAAGATCGATACGTTTAGAATCTCACCTCGGCCTTCGGCTTGTCGTCGCTGACCGTGGTCGATCAGCGTGCCATACGGGTGCTCGGCACTTAGAAGGGTTACGGATGCCGGAACAAGAGGCAGTTTGACATGCGCGGTTTGGGGCCGGACGCCCGACGCCAAAACCCGGCGCAGCGAAAAGGCGGCTTCCTCGCCACGTTCTATCTGATCGACGTGAGGATTGGTCCGATAGCCGACGATCAGGTCACAGGCATCGACCATCTGCTGTGAGATATTTGCATGCAGATCGAGTGTCGCAACGACAGGTACGTCCGGTCCGACAACTCTCCGAATGTGTGACATCAACAAACCGTCGGGGTCGTGGTCATGCTCGGCAACCATCGCGCCGTGATTGCAGATGTAGACTGCGTCAACAGGGCCAGCTGAGCGAAGCATGTCTTCCGAAGTCACTATGATCTCTTCGATCACGGTTTTTCGTACTGGACCTGCGGGATGGCTGGCTGCCAAGATACAGGGTACCGGCGTCCAGTCGCCCGTAGCATCCATCGCCCTGACAAAGGCTGCAAATTCTATTGCCAGCTTTGGTGTCGCGAATCTGGCCTCAGACATCAAAGCATCGCCTGATAGCCATGTCAGAGACTTAAAGTCTGACAAATCAGCCGGGGGTGCAAAGCGATTTGACTCGAGAATTGCGCCAAGGAGGGCGATCTTTGGAACCTTCATGCGAGAGGCCTTTGGGAATGCAACAGAGTGCGAGGAAACATGAGTAAGTGATTTCAATCAAGGTATCATGCGTCTTCTCTTTACTAGGAAAATGTCCGTCGCATTGTGTCTCACCCATTGCGCGACGCGCAAGCGATCTGTACCACCCATTATGCTGACAGAAGTTTCCGGGGAATTCGTAAAGATTGTTTGGGCCGATGACCCAGACGTTCACCTCATGCGCGGCGCACCAGATCGCCCACCCGCTCGGTTTAATCGCCGCGGGCAAGACGCTTTGTATCTGAGCCCTGATGTTGAAAGCGCAAGGGTCGCCATCGGACAGGACGTTAGAAAGGATGATCGCCCGCGGGTTGTGCTGACTTTCGAGGTGGAACGATGTGCGTTGTTCGATCTGCGCAGCCCCGAAGCCGCAGATATCTATGCACTCGCCAGTCAACCCTGGCGCAAACTCGTAGCTGCCGGTGGGGATCCGTCCTCATGGCTCGCGGCTGATCGGATCAGAGCAGACGGGCATATTGGATTGATTGACCCCTCACGAAGGCGCCCGGGCCTTTGGCACATCACACTTTTTCGATGGAACGAGGCGAGCGCACCTAGCGTGTTTCGGTGTAGTGAAGTGAAACCGGTTATCGTCCCGCCGGACTATCGGTGACGTTTAAAGTACGACCCAACTATCATTTCGCAATTATGGCCATCGCAAGAAACCACCGTTCGCTAATGTGCCGTATCGATGGGACCACCTAGAAAGTGGTTCATGGGGAGATAGAAAGAGAACGCTTTTCTTTGGCAAACCGCGACTTTCGCCGCTGCCACAATCTGGTCTTTCATACCGAAACCTTCATAGGCAACTTCGTGGGACAACACGGATACTTGCAGCCCCAGTTAATTCGCGTCTGCAGCGAATGCCAGCAATGCGGGCTGCGAATGCAGCACTTCAGCATTTGTCTGAGTGACCGCTTTGGGCCGCCCACACCTGAGCGAGGTCAGGCAGTCGAAAAGATGCCACGATAGCTCCGGCGTCAGCTTCGAGCCCAAAGCGGCTAAATGGTCAACAAATCCCTGCCGTCGCAGCGGAACACGGAATTCGCCTGACAGTGGAAAAGACAGTGTCGACATTTTTGACGCGAAAAATATTTGGTGGTCTTAACGCGTAACAGAATACTCGTTGTCAAATATCAAGCATAAGCTCTAAGCGTCCGAATAGATCGGCCTTTCCAAATCGGATGGCCCTACTCAGGCACTATGTTGTGATTAATCCTGAACAGGTTCTTTGGATCATAGCTGCCCTTTATTTTCGAAAGCTTCCCGCTGTTTAGGCCGTATGCACCAGCCATATGATCCGCTTCGTCTTCGGGCATAAAGTTTACATACGCGCTACCGGTCGCATGAGGCCGCATCTGATTATAAAGTCCCCGCGCCCACGCAATGCACTCATCATCCTTGCTCGGGTCTTCCCAACGTGTGTGAACATTCATTATGAAGTGTGCTGATCGTTGCGGATAAGCTGTTGAGTGGGGTTCAATGCGTGCCATTGCGCCACCTACATGCGCAATAAATACTTCGCAAGCAGGGTCGGGAAGGCTGGAAACCGCCTCGAGAAGACCTGTGATTGCTTCCGAGGAAAGCGCTTCGAAATCATGGCTTTTCCAATAATTCCGAGCGCCCGGTGTAAGCAAAGGGTCGAATGCTGCTTGCCAGTCTACAAACTTGTGAGGTGAGATGACATCGGCAATCGGTTCTCCTAGCGCGCGCAAACCCGACAAGGCTTTTTCACCATCGTCTATAGGACCACTGTAGCAAGCTGCAAAAATCAGCACCTCTCTCCCATGCCACTCTTCTGGTAGGAACGGGAGAGGAGGAGCTTTTCGCATCACGCTCCAGACGGTCAGTTCATCGGGTGAGTCATCTGCAATGGCTGCGAATTCTGCAAGCAGCTTTGGCGCCTTTTCGATCGGGTGAACGATCAGACCCGACAAAACATCGGGCCCAAGATCATGCAACTGGAACTCGAATGAGGTCACGACGCCGAAATTGCCGCCTCCACCGCGGATGGCCCAGAAAAGCTCCGGATGGCTTGTGGGCGAGGCGCAGACAATCGTCCCATTTGCCGTCACAACTTCTGCCGACAGAAGATTGTCGATCGTCATTCCGAATTTCCGCGTGGTCCACCCAAAGCCGCCGCCAAGGGTCAGACCAGCGATACCAGTTGTCGAATTGATGCCGACAGGGACAGCAAGCCCATGAGCCTGGGTTTCGCGATCTACATCGCCAAGCAATGCACCCGGTGCAACCCGAGCAGTCTTGTTGACAGGGTCTACGTGTACCGATTGCATCTGGGAAAGATCGAGTAATACGGTCTCGTCTGCAACAGCGTGCCCTGCAATTTGATGCCCACCTGATCGGACCGACATTATGAGGCTGGCGTCCCTAACAAAGTTTACAGCTTTCTGTACGTCGCTCGCCCCCATCGCGCGGATCACGAACCCAGGGTGACGTTCGAACATGCTGTTCCATGTTGTTCTTGCGCCTTCATATTCCGGAGTGCCCTGTAAGTAGACGCCGCCGCGAAGCGAGGAATTAAGCGCATCCAAAGCGCCTTGATCCACAGTTGCCGTGTTTCCGTCGAGTGTTTTTATGTCGTACATGCATAGGCCTCCCTGTTTTCAGATCAGGCTTCTTGCGCGGCTGCCTCATATAGTTGTGACTTCCGATGCGTTGTCCCGCAGTTAAATCGCCTCGGATTAGGTTTTAGAACTGCGAATACTCAGGTGAATATTCCGGGATCTATCTGATCCACGGGTGTTATGACATCGGCTGGGATGTTAAGGCGCTCGGCCGCCTTTCTGAGGCTTTCCTCGTCAGGGGCCTCATACAGGCAGTATGTTTTGCGCTTGTCTGCGCTGAGGAACGAGAAAATCCACTCGACCCCGACTTCGTCATTGATCTCTTTGATGTGAATTTTGTCGTCGTCGCTAACGTTCAGCTGCTCGGCAAAATTTCTCTCAATTATGTACCTTGGCATAATGCTCCCCCAAGCATGTAAATGACTTTAAACAGCTACTCCCTCGAGCTTTGACCTAAGGAAAACCATACTCAATTGCTGTGAAATTGCCAACGCTTCCCCTTCTAGTTGAAACGCTAGTTTCAAATCATTCGTTCGGCCCCGTTGCCTTAGCGCGGATGCATACGCGGCCTTGCTGTGCGCAATCCACGGTGGGCACTTCATGCGCGTGTCTATTTCGATGGCCTTATGGAACATCCTCTCAGCGGCGTCCCAGTTTTTTAGCACCGCTGCCAGATTGCCTAGACGTCTTGCTGCCGCCCCGGCGCAAACTGTTGTTGCCCCAGCGGTGATCGTCAGCTCTTCGTATGGGGTCAGCATGTCATAGAGGGTCTCAGCATGTCCCAGATGCTCGACTGCGACACAAATGTCAGCGAGATAAGACAAAGTAGTTGAAAACATAGCATCAAGCGGAAGATCGAAGCCATTCTCTGCCATTTCATTCAGTATGCGTTCAGCTGGTTCCTTGTATCCCAACTCGGCGGCAATAAGGCCAAATCCTGGTTTCCAAGAAATGTCTTCCGGGCTATCTGTCATCAGCTTCTTGATCACCGGTGCAACTTCGTGCAGCCGGTTTTGTTCGCGGCGGATGGTAAACATCTGAACACCGAATACGCCCTCAACATGTTCTCCATGTGTCTGACGACCGATTTTCACCGCTTCGTTGGCATGCATCTCCGCTTGCTCAAAATCGCCATCCATAATTGCAACCATGGCGCGTGCGTGCTTTTGCACCCAGTAGAGTTGCAGATGATTGTCCTTTTCCGAAATCTCCGTCAGCAATTCGAGTGAATGATCCATCAAGTCGCGGTCGGCCATTTCGGCCCCGACAAAAAGACTGAGTGTCCGGTCCCGACCCTGATCAATACTCCCTAGGTTTTCGGCCACTCGATGCATCGCATCAAGATTTTCACGCCAATGACGTACCTCTCTTCCTTTGCGCGCGACGAATGGCGCCCCAAAATGCATCATCATCACCGAGAATTGGGATTTATAGTCCCCTAGTTTCGCGGCCAGTTCCATTGATTGCTGACCATAGCGAGCGCCTTCAGAAAACTGGCCGACAAACATATGTGCCCGTGCAAGTTGGCTCATCAATCTGCACTGCCGTACTTCGTCATCGTCGGGGAGGTCGTTCAGAGCTCTATCACAAAGTTCAATGGCCTCGCCGTGTCTCTTACTCGACATCATACACGAGTCCGCAAAATGGTTCGCAGCATCAGCGGCGAGCGCCACATCGTGTATTCCACGGGCGGCGTCCGAGGCATCTTTCAAGGCCGCTATCCCCTCCGGCAACTGACCTAGGCTGTCATGGCTGCGACCAATAAGGATTTTGGCTTTGATCGTTTCGACACCGTTATCAGATCCAAGATTTTCGGCCGCTTTGAGTGTTTCCCTGGCGTTGACCATCGCCTCTTGGCTGGCGGATCGCGCCAATGCCATTTCAGTTGCCGTCTGCCATTTGTCGAACGCAGCACGCCATTCTTCGGCCTCTGAAAGATGGCGGGCAACCAACTCGGGCCGACGTTCAATCTCAGCTGACCGCAACTGCATCAAAGCACGGGCCACGTTTGCATGTTGTTGTCTGCGGGTTGAGCCCAGCATGGATTGATAGGCGGTATCGCGAATAAGGGCATGACGGAAAACGAAATACCCTCGATTGTGCCCGCTTTCAAAGATCAAACCCGTTCGAGACAGCTCTTCTATACGAGATTGAATTTCCGCACTCGCAAGACCTATTGCGGAAGCCAGCAAGCTAGGCTCGAACTCCCGTCCAATGACGGCTCCTGTTAACGCGACTTGTTTAGCCTCTGGCGAGACCGCGTCAAGACGTGCCATCAGTGTGCCCTTCAAAGACGCGGGTATGTGGACTTGCCCGTGTTCACCCGCCTCAACAATCGCCCGGGCCAGTTCCTCGACGAACAAAGGCACGCCGTCCGTCTTCTCAATGATTGTGGCAATCAGAGCATCATCGGGTGCTTTTCCGGTAACATGGCGAACTAGGTTCGAGACATGGGTCGTATCGAACCGACGCAGCTGGAGCGTATGTACGTGCGCTTCCCCGTCATCATGGGCCAGTTCCCAGCCGGGCCTGTGGGTAATCAAAATCATCAAAGGCAGATCTGCGCAAATTGCTTTGAAGCGATCCAAAAGAGCTTGGGTGGAAGGATCAATCCAATGCGCGTCCTCAACACAAAGAATAACAGGACGCGTGCTTGCGCGCACCTGAACCGTGTGGATTAACGTCTGAATCGTGAGGTCACGTTGCTCCTGCGGTGACATATCGAGAACGCTTCGGGCAAGAGCACTGTGAGGCGCAACCAGCGCGGCAAAGACGGGCAGAACCTTTTCCCATTCCAAGCCCTCTCGGCTTTCCAACATTTTTTTGACAAGGTCGAGAATTTGGTCGTCATCAAAATCTGTCCCCACACCAGCATCCTGAGAAATCCTCTGGGCGACAGGGTGGAACGGGCTACTGATAAGGTAAGGAGAGCAGTTCAGCCTGATAATATCAGCTTCGCTAGTCGCTACAGCATTAGCGAGAAACTCTTCCGCCAATCGCGATTTACCGATCCCTGCTTCACCGGCAAGCAGAACAACCTCTCCCTGACTGTTCTGCGCACGCAGCCATGATTGTAAAAGGATACCTTTTTCGTAGTCGCGACCAATCATGACGCTGCCACTTTCGTCCCTATAAGATGCTCGAAACCGGCTTTCCGCGCTGTGTTCTGATACGACAGTCAAAAGGGTCCGTGGTTCTTTGAAACCTTTCAGCTCGGTTTGTCCAAGAGACCTAAACTCAAATAGCCGATGCAAAGTTTCTTCGGTCTCCTCAGCAGATAAAACAACTGAGTTCGGTTCTGCGTGTTCCTGAAGCCGCGCTGCCAGATTGACAATTGGCCCCGTCATGGCTCCTTCTTCGTAGGTGTTTTCACCGATCGTATCGCCAACTACCACGTCGCCACTCGCGATACCTAACCTGGCTGACAAACGCTCACCGTCAGGTGCTTTAAGATCTCTGACCCGCCGAACGGCCTCAAGACCAGCCTTTAAAGCGCGAACTGCATGATCTTCATAGGCTGTAGGCCAGCCAAAAAAAACCAGGAGACCGTCGCCCAAATACTTCGAGACGTAGCCGCCATACCTGCTAACTGCACCTGCAACCGCATCCTGGTAGCTCTGCAGCAGTTCGCGCATGTCTTCGGGATCAAACCGGTTAGTCAACTCAGTCGAGGCGACGAGATCAGCAAACAAAACTGTTAAGTGACGCCTCTCTGCGATCGCTAATGAAGCAGGCTTCCTTGCGGATAAGGTCACGCCTTGCGATTCATCCGAAATGGGGACCGGGCCGACTTCGTCTGCATCCACGTCTACGGCCTGCGGCGATTGAGACGAGTGCTTTTGACCAGTCAATTCCTGAACCGCTGCCAGGATGATTTTTCGATGGCCCAGACTAACCCCAAGCTCTTTAAGGTCGTCGTTTGACAGTAGTGGCAGTACGCGCGCGTCGATATCATGCTGTGCAAAAGCGTCTGAGTATTGACCCAGTTCGAGATCGTTCAGCCATTTGTCGATTTCAACCGCCATAACGGGATCATGCTTAGATACGGGACGCTAATCAAGAAAACGCTGTAACCACAGGCTGATTTTTGGCGGTCAAACGTCCGCATTGCTTTTCACAGAAATGACACCTACTTATGCAACTTTTTTCAGTATGCAGAGGTTTTTTGCAGGCAGATCTCCCTCAGCGAGCACTTGCTGCGCTGCCGCGATAGGCAGCTTTGTCCGCGATGTGTGAGTTCGGCGAGCCGAGGGTTCGCGCTCGCGGTGAAGGTCGGCAATGCGGGCTGAGACCGCAGCATATTTACCCATTGGCCAACGGCCGGTATGGGCCGTTTCGTGAAGTGTCATATAGTCATACTGCACTCCTTGAGAGCGAGAACGACTTGCCAAGACCCATTCGACCCGCAAAAACTAGGTTGCGTAGGTGTCGACCTGGCAGCAAGGGCTGAGAAAATCCGACAGATGTAGGGCGCCGAGAGTTGGACACGTTGAACAGATTTGGGCATCTTAATGTGCCGCCGAACGGCCCTTTTCGCTTTATTGCGTTGGATGTCGAAACGGCGGGAAAGACTATTAGTAGCATCTGCCAGATCGGACTTTGTTTCGTCAGCGACGCTGGTTTTATTCAAACCTATTCTGTCCTGATTGACCCCGAGGGACCGTTTGAAGCTTTCAATACTGAGCTCCACGGGATTTCCGCCGAAACCGTGATTGGGGCTGGAACATTCCCAACGGTCTATGCGTCCTTGTTTGAAGTCCTGAACACGCACAACCTTGTGCAACACAGTACGTTTGATGAGAAGGCGATGACGGCTGCTTGCGCCCGGTATGGCCTGCCAATGATCACGTCGCATTGGACGAATAGCGTCACGATTGCCCGCCAAGCATGGCCTTCATTGAAGGGCGCCGGTGGGCACGGGCTGGCAAATCTTAAAAAACATCTCGGTCTTGAGTTTCACCACCATGACGCTGGAGAGGACGCCCGTGCCTCGGCTTCTGTGATTCTAAAGGCGGAAGAGGTTTTAGGGGCGCCGCTGTCCTATCTCACGACCAACCGCCAGTTGACCTTCCCGTTCATAAATCGATCTGAGAGATAAGGGTTGGCGAAGCTGCGTTGCGACGGGTGAGGACATCGGCAAGGTCCGGATCACATAGGCTCAATCGTTAGATATTGCTCTTGCAACAGCGTTGGTACTGATCCCAATAAAGTGACTTCGCTACCGCGAACGAACGGCGGCTCCCGTTTGAGGTCAACCAATTGATCCGTTTCTTGCGCATTCGGTTCAAGTCGCTCAACACACGCGCAAGAACCGGGTCGCGCTTCACTCG
>NZ_FXTE01000022.1 GCF_900182615.1 Ruegeria faecimaris
GTTTCGTGACGGGGTCTCCGATGGCCGTCGACGGTGGTATGGCAACTCGGCTGCTTTGAAAATCTGCCGTTGGTTGCTTCGTAACCAACGGCGGTCTCCATCCAGACAAGATAGCTCGCCCAAAAATCCATATCGTGGTGAACGCCATCTTTGACGACTTTCGCCAGGGTATCGTCACCGCAGACTGAATATTCGGATTGGACTTTCGCTGCTCGCCGCCTTTTTGATCAGGTAGATGGGCTTTGTTGCGCAAATCGGAGTTTGAGCGCAGTTCCCCCTTCCCCGGACAGACTTATCCTATATCTGCGGCTCAACTGAGGATGATGCCGCGCTGCCTCCGAGGTCCGCTCTGAGCCCAAAACAACGAATGCAGCAACCTGCACCAATGGCTGCTTCGAGATTATCTGAAAAAGCGGCCAACGAGCCTCCGCTATGTTGGCTGGGCGACGTCTATCACCCAACCAACCTGTCGAGGTCCGCGGATCAGAAGGGCGCAAACCCGTCCGATGGATCGGTCGGGACCGTCCAGCGCGCGCGCGGATCGATTGTGGGCGCGAACGCACTAGGATGCGGGATCTGGCCGTTTTGACCGTAGAGCCACAGCACGAAATTGGAGCGTTGACCTTCGGTGATCGGTTCAGACGCATGGGGGACGCTGCCGTGGTGGATCAAGGCCGTGCCGGGCTCAAAGTGCAGTTTTTCGACCCGTCGCGACGCGGGATCAATGAAGCTGACAGCGGAGCCAGAAAAGGCCTCGTCCGGTAGATTTAGATTGATATTCAGCGTGACCGATGATGCGTCTGAGTGAGGCCGGAGCGACGTGTCCTTATCTGCTTGCCACTGGATGGAAAACCCGAAGGTCTGCGTGTCGTATCCTATCACATCCGGGAACAAGAGCCGTGAGATGGGCCGCATATAGGTGTTCATGAGGTCGCGGTAGAACGTCTGGAAGGCTGAGGCCCCAAGATGCCCTTCCGAGCGCGGGTCAAGCATTGCACCGCCCCGGTTGAGGGAAATGCCATAGGGTGGGCGCAGCGGAATGCCTGCATCGGCGACGCTGTCCAGATAGCTGCGCAAAACGAACAGCCGTTCGGGGTCAAAGAACTGGGTTTTGTAGACACCGGGGAAGACCTCTTCCCATAGTTTTTTCACTTCGCCTTCGGTTGCCGGGTCTTTCCAGGCCCCCTCGACCGCTGCGCGGAGACGGTCGTCATGAACAGATGCATCCAAGGCGGTTTGATTGGCCTGCTCCCATTCCTTCCATGCGTGTTTGAACAGCTCCTGGTTGTCATTCCAGAATTGCGCGACTTGCGGGGCGCGTTGCAGCATTGCTTCGCGTGTGGGGCGTTCCACGGCGCGTGCGCGCTCTAATGCAGATTGTGTCATGTCCTGTCTCAACTTTCTGATGGTCAAGCCTGTTGCTTCCGAGACATCAGTTATTGCCCTTAGATTGCGTATAAATGGACATATTTTTGATAACAGAATTCGTTTTCTCTACATAATAGAGGTGTGGCGCCTAGGACCCGGCCCAAGCCGCTGACCGTCCGATCTGTTGGATCAGATAGTCCATAAAGACGCGGACCTTTGCGGAGACTACGTTGCTTTTGGGGTAGATCAGCCAAAGCGCCGGATTGTCCGCCAGTGTGTACCCGGGCAGCACCTGCACAAGGGACCCATCATTCAGCTCGCTGTGGACCGCCCAGAGGGAGTTAATCGAAATGCCGGCACCCTTGAGCGTGACACGCACTTGTGTCAGCCCGTCGTTCACGATCAGCCTGTGGGAGGCTTTGTGGAGGTCGAATGTTGCTTTGGCTCCGTCATCTGACACCAAGGCGCGCGGCTCCAGATCCTTGAAGGCGACCAGACGATGCGCCGCGAGGTCATCCGGTGTGCCGGGCACCCCATGTGTTTCCAGATAGTCTGGTGCTGCACAAAGAATACGTGTGTCGTTTGCCAGTTTGCGCGCCGTCAGACTGCTGTCCTCCAGAATAGAATTGCGGAGGGCCAGATCATAGCTGCCCTCAATCAGGTTGAACTGGGTATCTGATAAATGCAAATCGAGCGTCAGGTCTGGATAGGCATCCATAAAAGCGGGCAACAGGGGCGCGATATAGAGCTGGGCAAAGGTGCTTGGAGCGGCAAAGCGCAATGTCCCGTTCACCTCGGCCTTGCCTTTGCCGAATGCGGCGAGGGCCGCTTCTTCCTGTTCGATCATCTCTCGGGCGTATGGCAAGAAGTCCTGCCCCTCTAGGGACACCGAGACTTTCCGAGTGGATCGATGCAACAATTCGGCGCCCAGCAGTTTTTCAAGCTTTGCGAGCCGCGCGCTGGCCACCGCCGGTGCCATCCCTAGCGTTCGGCCCGCCGCGCTGATGTTCAGCGTTTCAGTAGCAAGGACGAAGAGGCGGAGGCTTTGCGTATCCATATTGTATATTTTTCCAGAAAACTGAATTCGATTATCTACCGTTTATATATCTGCGCAGCGGTATAGGTCAAAGCTCAAGACAGAGCGGAGAGCGGAATGACTCAGACAGCGACAGTGAATTATCACGTCCACAAACCGGAGCGTCAGGCGTTCGAGCTTGATGCCGGTGGCATCGTTGGCAATCTGATCGCGCCAGAACTCGCCCCAACCGAAGTGAAATTGCGCGACGCGCGCAGGTCAGCCACAGACCCATCATTCGAGGATGACGCTGTCGCGTTTTCTTTCGTCCCCACAGCGGTCTCGTTCGCGCAAGACGATGATGCCTGGCAAGCGGAGTACGACGCAGAGCTGACGTCGCTTCTGACGACCAAGCTGGACGCGCAGGAGGTGATCATCTTTGATCACACGATCCGGGTGGATGACCCTGACGCCGCGCGCAAGCCCGCGCGAAACGTCCACAGCGACTACAGCCCTGACGGCGCAGAACAGCGACTGATCGACATTCTTGGTGCTGATACAGCGGCAAAATGGAGCGCGGGGCACTACGCCTTCATTAACATCTGGCGACCGATCGAGGCGGCGATCAACTCAGCCCCGCTCGGGTTTATCCTGCCGTCGAGCGTCGCCCCGGAAGACTGGATCCTGCTTGATCTGATCTATCCCGACCGCAAAGGACAGATCATGGGGTTGGCGGCAAACCCGAATCATCAGTGGATCTACATGTCGAAGATGACCCCGGATGAGGTCGCCTACTTCAACATCTTCGACAATCAGGGACGGCCCTCCATTGGGCACTCCGCGTTGGACATGGTCGAAGACCCAAACGTCATGACCATCCGCAAAAGCATTGAGAGCCGCACCCTAGTGCGTTTTGCCTGATCCCATCATCGGACCCACG
The DNA here is from genome assembly GCF_900182615.1 of Ruegeria faecimaris. Taxonomy (GTDB): domain Bacteria; phylum Pseudomonadota; class Alphaproteobacteria; order Rhodobacterales; family Rhodobacteraceae; genus Ruegeria; species Ruegeria faecimaris. The sequence continues at coordinate 3,324 of NZ_FXTE01000022.1, forward strand.
AAACACGAGCAAACGGAGAGAGACAATCATGACCAAGACAATTCTTATCACCGGATCAACAGACGGCATCGGTCTTTTGACGGCGCAGACCCTCGCAAAAGAGGGGCACAAAATTCTGCTTCATGGACGCGGTGCAGCCAAACTGGAAGCCGCCGTCAACGAGGTCGGCGGCGACGTCGAAACCTATGCCGCTGACCTGTCGCGTATGGCCGATATCCAAACCTTCGCGGCAGAGGTGCGCGAGAAACACGACCGCCTTGATGTGCTGATCAATAACGCGGGCGTGCTGAAAGTCGCGGAGACCCAGACCGAGGCCGGCCATGATGTGCGGTTCATGGTCAACACCTTGGCGCCCTATGCGCTGACCCGCGCGCTTCTGCCGATCATTCCGAAAGACGGGCGGATCGTGAATCTATCCTCTGCCGCGCAAGCGCCGATTGATTTGGCTGCTATGCGCGGGGAAAAACAGCTTGGCCACAATGACGCCTACGCGCAAAGCAAGCTCGGCATCACGATCTGGACCCGCGAATTGGCGAAGGAGTTGACCGACGGACCCGTCGTCGTCGCCGTCAATCCCGGATCGTTGTTGGCTTCGAAGATGGTCAAGGAAGGCTACGGCATCGCGGGCAACGATCTGTCCATCGGCGCGAACATCCTGCGTGAAGCGGCGCTCGGGTCGTCGTTCGCGGATGTTTCGGGCAAGTATTTTGACAATGACAGCGGCCAGTTCGCGCAGCCACATGCGGCTGCACTGGACGCAACTCATTCGGCGCAGGTGATGCAAGGCATCGAAGATGCTTTGAAATCTCTCAGCTGATCCCACTGACGCCCGTCTGACGTCGGGCGTCTTTTACACCACCTGAAACTGCAACCCTCCGGCGACATGCGTTGTCCGGACCCAAGAAAGGACTGACTGATGAAATACGAGAATTTTCAAACCTTTGACGTGAAGGTCCAAGACGCCATCGCAACGGTGGCATTCGATTTTGGAACAGTGAATGTGCAAGGCCAGGAAATGCTGGCCGACCTCAACAGCCTTGCCATGCGGCTGGAGCGGGACCGCGATACCAAGGTGGTCATCTTCCAATCCGCGAACCCCGAGGTTTGGGTCTGCCACTACGACACCGAGCTGCTCAAGGACATGTCGACCGAAGCTGTCTCCCGCGATGAAGCCCAGCTGCTCGATTTGCAAGCGGTCTGCGAACGCATCAGCAAGGTGCCTCAGGCCACGATCGCGAAGCTGGAAGGCTTCGCACGCGGTGGTGGCCACGAGTTGGCCCTGGCGCTGGACATGCGCTTTGCGGCGCGTGGCAAATTCAAGTTCATGCAGATGGAAGTCGGCATGGGTATCCTGCCCTGCGGCGGCGGTGCGTCCCGCATGGCCCGTCAGACCGGTCTGGGCCGCGCGCTGGAAATCATCCTGAGTGCCCGAGACTTTGACGCCGATGAAGCCGAGGCAATGGGCACGATCAATAAAGCGTTGGATGCTGATGAGATCGACGACTACGTAAACACCTTGGCGCAGCGGATTTCCAAGTTCCCGGCAGAGTCCATCAATGCCTGCAAGCAGATGGTCTACGAGTCGATCGACAAGCCTATCGATGAGGCCCTGAAGGCCGAGGCCTATTGGCTCTACCAGGCAACGAGCAAAACATCAGCCGTTAAACGCTTCACGATCGCAGACGAGCAGGGCCTAGAGCACGACATGGAAAACCAGCGGAACTGGGAAAACCTGGTCATGGATGTTCAGGATATCAACTGAGATTGATTGGATTAAGCGGACATTCGGCCTTGTGCGTCGGATGTCCGTTTTGTCCGCGTCTTTCCAGCTCGGGCTTGGCGCGGTGAAGGGTCGGTTACGTACCAACCTTTTCAGAAATCTCCTTACCGCCCTATTTTGCACTCAGCCTGAATCGACCCCACAAGCTGATGGGCCAGATCAACCTTGTCCGCGTTGGACAGAGACATATCAGCGATGCTGGATCGTTCACGCTCACTGCCGGCATACTGTCACGAGAACCGATGCAGGGCTCGGTGGTGATCAGCATCGCCAATGGGGCGCTGGAATCCTTTGCCAAGGCAGCAGCACTCGAACTTGATCGCGAACTACGGGTGAACACCGTCAGCCCGGTCTTCGTCAAGGAAACGATGGAGATGATGGGCATGGATTCAAGCACGGGCTTATCGGCGGCAGACACTGCAAAGGCCTACGTCGCTGCCGTCGAAGGGAACATGAACGGTGAAACGTTGGACGCGCCTGACTATGCATAACGCTATGAGCTAATCAAACTTGCTTGGAAAAAACCTGCCGTTCAGACCGCGAGGCCGAATGGCAGATTTGTCCCGCGTCTTGCCAGTTCGTGCGCCGCGCCGCGAAAGGCGCTCCATCGCGAAACGGTCGTTCATGGATCTCGCGGCGAAGGTGCCGGGAGAGCCCAAAGCTACCGGGTGCTGCAGTCCGCGCTAACGGTGGCAACGCGCAGAAAGCGGGCTTTGCAAAGTCCTGTTGATCTCCCTTAGTCGCCCTTTGGCACTGCCACTTACCTATTGCATTCACCCCGCATTAGAAAACGATCCGGGTTCTTAGGCCGAACAGCGTAATGCTATCCTGGGCGGGATTCAGCAGCGGGTCAGAAATGAACTGCAGTGATGGCGTGATCTGCAGTCCGGGTGCGATTGAAAAACGGTAGAATGCTTCGAGTGTGAACTGATCGCCATCTATGCCTCTTGCCTCGGCCCAGTTCAGGCCCAACCCGGCCAAATCGGTATTGCGACCGTAGTAGCCAATACCCGCAGAAACGGACCGATCATAGAGTGCTGCTGCCCCTTTTGAGGCCCCTGCCCGGAAGAACGGCATCCACTTATTGTCAATAAACCATGCTGCTGAGAACGCGGCGCCGTAATCTTCTGGACGGCTACCATCGTCAGCCGCATCCGCATGCCAGAGGGTCAGATGGATATTGTCGAAGTAAATGCGATCAAAGCCAGAGGTGTAACCAAGTTCGAGTGATTTGAAGAGATTGCCGTCGCTAAACACATCAAAGTTCGGATCAGACGGGTCGGCGTTTGCGTCTGAGACGCTCGCAACGGCGTAAAGGTTCTCGCTTAGCTTTACCCCACCGGCAATGCCAAGGCCTTGGTTGGGTGCGTTGATTGTCGGGTTGGTATTGAAAGACAGGTTTTGGAAACCACTGTATGGGCTTACCAACCCATAAATGTCCACAAAGTCCGTTACATCAATCTGGCCGACTTGCAGCGTCCACGAACCGTTCTCGGCCCTTTGGGTCCAGAACAGGTTGGTCAATAGCAAACCATTATCGTTGAAGGCTGTTCCCGTGATTGAAAGGGCTCCACCATCCAGACCAAGAAACTGTGGGGCAACATCGGTATAGTTGTGCCGGTCTTCGATCTTGAATGTCAAAGACCCCTGTTCAGTCGCCTGCCAACTGCCATAGAACCGCGCAATTCCGCTGGCAGCTTCGCCCTCCCCCAGATCCGCGTTCGTGGTTTGGCCCAATGCCAAGTAATCAACGTTGAACCGAAACCCATTCTCCGCCAGTCGGTCTTTCCACTGAAACCAACCCGGTGCGGTATTGCGCGGAAAATCGGAACGATATTGTGGATCGGTCAGTCCATCTCCGGGCTCAAGATCAGCTTCGACCGAAGAGGGCCCGGACAGACCTTGAGCCGACGCCGCGCCGGCAAAGACAATACTCAGTACGACAACGAGAAGTCTTATCATTCAGACGCTTTTGCCCCGCCGGTCTTGCGATTGCCCGCCGCTCGGATACGATCAGCGGCACGCTGCTTCCATTCCAGCCTGTCTGCTTCGGTTTCCAGAGTTTCGACACGTTCCGTCTCCAACTGGAATGTCGCACTCATAGGCATGAGGCCGTCCACAACCATCATATTCTGAACAGTGGGATCGATAGTCAGCGTGCCCGTCAGCCGAACGGGTTCGTGGAAATAGCTGGGCGTCCAGTCGCCATTCAACCGCACGCGAATCATTTGATTGGGTTGGGGCGGGGGCATGTGGCTACACATTCCTCGTTCTGGCACTAGATACGCCACAGATCGCCCGTCTGGATCGCTCGGGCCCGGGATGGCAAAGCCCGCGATTGTTATTGTTTGACCGTCGAATTGCGGATTTCCGTTTGTTCCTGCCTTTCTTCGCCGTTCTTTCACAAGCTCTCTTTGATCGAGCAGCCAATCGACATCAACGCCAACTCCCGCCAAGGCATCCTCGGTCTCGGTCAGAAGCTCCTGCCAATTCAGTCTTTCTTCCGCGCTGCCAGTGTCTTGCTGCAGCCTGCCACGCATCCGCACAACGAATAGGACGTCGTCGAACTGTTCGGGGCTGAGCTCCCGATAGGGATCCTCAAAGACCTGCACAGATGGGTCCGGGAGGTCTGCCCAGTCCAGCGCTGCTCCTGGCGTTGCCATGGCGGAATGACCGTAACAGACCAAACCCGCGAGCAAGACGGAACGAAACCAAAGGAACATGAATACTCTCCAGTCGAGTTTTGGGGTCAATTCAGTGTATTTTTGTATATCACACCGTCCTTCATGATAAGCCGGATCGTTTCAGGGCTTTCCGGCCTCGGATCGGCACCAAACCACTGATCACCCGTGCCAACGACCGAGAAGTCTTCGAGGGGGTTACCATCGATCAGCAGGATGTCTGCATAGGCGCCTTCCTCGATCACACCCAGTTTTCCTGCGGTATAAGGGTTCATAAAGTCTCCTGATAGAGCGACTACCTCGCCACCCGTCGATGTCAACGTGACCATTGACGTGTAGGGGCCGAAAAAATCATTGTTTAAGTGTTTTTCGTAGGCAATCTGGATATTGCACGCCTCTACCGAACCAACACAGTCTGTCTGGAAACCCCGCTTCACCGGGCATTCTTTCATATTGTCGATATAGCCTGCAAATGTGGCCGAGGCAGACTTTGCCTTGGCAAGGCTCGCCGGAACATTCGCCACAGCCGGAATGTCGAGAAGGCCGGGGTCAAATGCCGTTAGGTTTGTTGTAATGTACGCACCCTTCTCGTTCATGACTTCGGCAATTTCGCAGTCAAAAGAAAAACCATGTTCGATTGACATAACACCTGCGTCGAGCGCACTCAGGATAGCTTCCTTACGATAGGAATGCGCCATGACATAGCTGCCATATTCATTCGCGACCTGCACGGCGGCTCTGATTTCTTCGGGCGACCCGGCCAGCAATTGCCAAGGGTCGAATGCCGACACGACACCACCGGATTGCATGAATTTCAATTGCGTCGCGCCCATACGAAAGTTGTTACGTGCGAATTTATAGACGTCATCGACACCACTGACCTCCTGAGCCATGTTCAGCCGACCCATGTTTGTCTCCGAACCAGGTGGTGCTGTGAAATTCGCGAAGTCAGCGTGACCACCGCGTGTTCCGATAAACGCCCCAGATGGATAGTAACGAGGGCCCTCGATTTGCCCCGAGTCAATCGCCCTACGTAGTCCGCCATTAGCGCCACCAGCATCCCGGACAGTGGTGAAACCCTGCATCAAATACATCTCGGCCATCCGCGCACCGTGTATGGCAAAGTCCTCCCAGGTCGTGTTGGCCTCCATCGCAGGCAAGGTCGGCCCCATCAGCATGAGATGTGCGTGTAGTTCAATAAACCCGGGTGTCAGTGTCCGCCCCTCTCCGTCAATGACTGTAGCATTGGGGGCATCGATCGCATCGGTCGATACGGACTTAATCAGGTTGCCCTCGACCAATACGCTGGCATTCTCGATGCGCTGTTCATTCACGCCATCGAAGATGTGCACGTTGGTAAACAACGTTTGGGGTTCTTCTTGATCCTGAGCCTGCGCGGATTCTGAAAAAGAAAGACCTGCAGCGACAATTACCGTCGAGCAAAGCGACATTCGTAGACCGGACATAAGTACTCCCTTCATATTCATGTTTTGCCAACTGTAGTCCGGAAAACTTTTCCTCGGTTGCCACTTTTGAATTAGCATGTTCGAATGTGTTCGTAAAAATGGCCACTGAATAAAACTACTAATCATCACAAGGGTGACGAGCTTGCCTTTCAACTCCGCCTCTCAAGAGCATAGCGAGGGCTTTATTCGCCTCTCCTTAGCCGCTCCGTTTTTGCAATATCTCACCGAACGCAAGATCAATCCGCAACCCGCATTGGACCAAGTCGGATTGAAAGCCGAACTGCTGTCGGACCCATCCGTCTTCGTTCACTCAGAGCTGGTCTACGGTTTGGTGAATGCCTTCTCAGAAGTATCAGGGGATCGATATCTAGGACTGAATGTAGGGGAGGCGTTTGACCTACAAGGATGGCCGCCCTTCTCTCAAGCCTTGCAATCTACAAAAACGCTATTCGAGTTTTTTACTCGCTTTGTTGGGCTCGTACCGCAGGAGTCCAATTCTGTGCGGCACAGCCTCGTCATTGAAGCAGACAAAGCGACTTATCGTATCGAGAGGCAACAGGAACCTACTGTCCCGCCCATTCAGGTGACCGGTTTTGGTGCCGCAATCTATGTACGCCTATTGCAGACCGTCGTCGGAGATTCTTGGGATTCTTCGCGTGTGCGATGGGAAAGCAGATACATCAATGGGCTGCCTATCGACTACAAAGGGATCGAGGTTGGCCTTGGGACTGATCCCGGAATGCAAATTAGTTTTCCTGTGGGATGGTTGTTTTTGCACCATGTCTCTGAGGGCTCTGCCAAGCCCATAGCTTCACCTCAACAAGAGGAAGAAGTAACCGTGGTGGCAGCTTTGCGCTCTGTCTTACGCGACAAACTAGATGAAACCGATTTGGGACCTGAGATGGTGGCTGGAATGCTGGGAATACAACCGGAACGGTTTCTGAAAGCGCTTCAGCGACAAGGCACAACGCTACCCCGTGAAATCAAACGGCTGCGTGTCGATGTCGCCAAAGAGCACCTCAAAGAAGACCAGATGACAATTGCGGAGATTGGTCTGATGCTCGGCTATTCCGACAAGTCCCATTTCACTCGCTTTTTCCGAGGTCAAACCGGAATGACACCGACTAAGTTCCGAAGCAAGTAAATGTGGTCGAGCCAAAAGAAAACTTGGTTGGGAACGTACGATTAGGCTCCAGACTCATTGATTTACAGCCAGAATAGAACTGTAGCAGCGAGAGCGATGGCCGAGAGGAATACCTTTGGGCATCTGTCATATCGGGTGGCGACGCGCCGCCAACACACCCATATCGCTCCATCGTTTCCAGCGATTGTACAGTGTCTTTGGAGACCCATATTCGCGCGGCGCATCGGACCAACGTAACCCATTGCGATTGATGAAGATAATTCCACTCAAAACGCGCCGATCATCAACCCTCGGCTTACCATGGCTCTTTGGAAAGTAAGGCTGAAGCCGCGCCATCTGCTCGTCAGTCAACCAGAATAGATTGCTCATGTTATACCCCTGAAACTCACGGGTATGAATCACGCAGGCAGGATGACGGCAACCAAATTAATAGGTCCAGAACCTAGGGATTGAATCACTTGGGAAGGATCAAAATCGCTCTAAAGTCGTTAACGTTTGTAAGGGTTGGTCCTGGAACGATTTGACCTCCGATTGCACCGAAGAGACTATGGGCATCATTGCGGTCCAGCACTTCTCGGGCTGAGACGCCTTTGCCGGACGCTTGTGCTAGCGTATCGGGCCCTGCATAAGCACCGGCCACTTCTGCCGCACCGTCTACGCCATCTGTGTCGCAAGCCAGTATGTGGATGCCCGCCGCCCCGTTCAGAGCCAATGCCGCGGCCAGCGTGAACTCGGCATTGGGACCTCCAATGCCGTTTCCCCGCCTTGTAACGGTGCATTCACCACCGGATAGCAGCAAGGTCGGGCGCTTGATTGTTGACTGCAACAAAAGGGCCTCCGCCGCTTGATGCGCTGCCAGTACTCTTGCTTCTCCTTCCAATGCATCTCCTAGAAGATGCACCTTGCAGCCTTGAGCCTCAGCCTCCGCGGCAGCAGCCTCAAGGGATTGCACCGGGGCAGCGATCACGCGCGTTTCTGCGCGCAAAAAGATGGGATCATCCGGAGGGATGACGCTGGAATTAGACAGCATCGCTTCTGATACAGTAATTCCGTAGTGCTTCAGGATATCGATTGCATCCTTTGCACTGCTTTTTTCACCCACAGTTGGGCCCGAGGCGATCAGCGCCGGATCATCACCCGGCACATCGGAAATCAGCAAGCTAAGCATCTGTGCTGGTGCACAGGCCGCCGCCAGTTGTCCACCTTTGACGCGACTCAGGTGTTTTCGGACGATGTTCATGTCTCCGATCGGTGCGCCAGAGGCCAAGAGCGCTTGGTTGAGCGCAATCTTGTCGGCGAGGGTGACGCCCGCTGCCGCGGCACAAAGCAACGCTGACCCCCCACCCGAGATTAAGGCGATTACCGTATCCTCCGAAGTCGTATCCTGAACCATCTCCAACATCCGGATCGTTGCAGCTTCACCAGCGGCATCCGGCACTGGGTGCGCCGCCTCGACAATCTCGATACCATTACACGGTCGAGCAAACCCATAACGGGTAATGACGAGCCCCTCACAAGGGCCATAGTAGGCCTCAACGGCTTCGGCCATGCGGGCACTGGCCTTGCCTGCTCCTATCACCAGCAGCCGCCCCTTTGGACGCTTTGGCAAGTGTGGGGGCACCACGAGCATGGGGTCGGCCACAGCAACGGCGGTGGAAAAGAGGTGTTCCAGAAAGCTTCGAGGGTTGTTGGCGGGGTCAATCATAGGTTTCCTATTCCGGATCAGGCGATGGGCCGTTGTAAGAACCAACGGCTGTGTTCTGACGGCCCACGATTCGGTCCGTTTTCTAGCTTGCCAAACTGTACAAACCCCCAACGCAGATAGATCTCGCGCGCCTTGGGATCAGAGGTGTCGAGCCAAACGTTGTGACAACCCCTCGCTACGGCCAAAGTAGAAGCGCGCTCGAACAACGCGCGTGCTAACCCCTGACGCCGGAAAGGCCGAGCCACCCACAAGACTTTGAGCAACAACCAACCATAAGAAGTTGTGCCCAGAAGCCCGCCCTTCAGGGTGCCATCCGTTTGGCAGACCAAATGAATTGTGCTGTTAACACCTTGCGGTTGTTGGCAACGCAGCTCGTCCAACAAATTGCGTTCCAACGCGAACACCAGTTGGTCATCACAAATTTCATCAATCAGCCAAGCCATTTGGAATAGTCGCTGACCAAAAGATGCGTCGAAGCAACATCCTCCTCAACCTCGGCAAAACGGCCGATGGGTTCACGAAAGATGTTGTCGGTCTCGTCGTCATTTATGGTTGAGACCTCACCAATCAACACGTCTCCTCCTTCGCCCCAGAATGCGTGCCAATCACCCGGACGAAGCGTGACGCTTTTGCCAGGTGCCAGGCGCAGCTTCTCGCCCGGTTGGTAACGATGTCGGATGCCGTCCAGCCAGACCACACCGCCGCGATCCTCTGCAAAACCACCCGCGTCGTCTGAGCCAAAAAGCTCAACAATCAGAGTTGCGCCACCGCGATTGATGATATCCTCAGCTTTCAGAACATGCGTGTGCATTGGCGACAGCTGGTCCCGCCTCGAAATCAACAGTTTCTCGGCGTAACACATGCCGCCACCCTTGGCTAAATCACTCTGCAACCCGTTGCGCAGGGTGAATAGGAACAGGCCCATCCTGTCATAATCACCGTCACCGTAATCAGTGATGTCCCAACCGCAACGTGCGTCAATCACATGACGCGCATCACTTTTGCGAGCCTTGAATTCCTCTGGACTCCAATAGGCGAAGGGCGGCAAAGCAAAGCCATGAGAGCAAATGAACTCATCTGCTTGGGCCATGATCTCATTGATGCGCGAACGCTTCATGCTGGCACTTTTTGGTTTTTGAGGATTTCGATCACCATGGCAGCGGTCCAGGTAAAATCTCCACCACCACAGGGCTCGCCGCTGTTCGGGTCATAGTATTCTGCAAAGCCACTTTTCTCGATGAGGCGCAAACTGTCAGCCAGGATACGCTGCGCCATGGCCCCCTGCTCTGACCGACCTAGGCCTTCGGCAATCAAATAATTCACGATTAACCATGTCGGTCCGCGCCAATAGCGCAGGCTGTCAAAAGCGCCATCTATTGGGTCGTGACTGGGCACCAGATAGCCGCATCGCTCAGCCAACAAAGCGATCCGCCGTGCGAGCGCATCAGCTCGCGCATGAGGGACATCGGCAATTGCCGCGAGCAACCCACCAATCGAAGGTGTGTCTTGCAGATGACCAGCAGCGCGGTTGTAACACGTGTATTGCCCAAGCGTCGGGTTCCATAGGCTTTCCAGTGCCGCACGACCCTTCGTGGCCATCGCGCGGGCCTCAGAGGCCATCGAGGGATCGCCTAAGAACTCGGCCAAATCCGCAACATCGTCGCAAGACCGTATCAGGATGCCGTTAAAGCCTGGATCAACGAGGCAAAATGGCGAGGCATCGTGGAGCTTCGCATTATCCCATCCAAGCCCTCGGAAGTACTCGACCAGCCAGATATAGCACTTGTATTGCTCGTCCGACGGGCGGTGATCTGGGTTGGCGTGGGTCGTATCCCGTCGCGTAAATGGCGCGATACCCTCGATCGGCACGGCGTCCAGCCCTTCATCCCAATCCACAGAGTTGTCTCGGCCAGACTCCCACGGGTGAATGATTGCGACCAGTCCCGTGCTTTTGGGATCGCGGTCGCGGTAGAACCATTTGTGCCATGCATGGACCTTGGGCAGGAGCTTGGCCAGACGCTCGCGCGCGACTGCTTTGTCTTCAGTCCGATCATAAAGCTTGCGCAACGCAAAACCCGCAACCGCTGGCTGGGTGATTCCAGTCGTGGGCACATCTCGCCTTGTTTGCCAGACGTTAGGACCTGGGAAATATCCATCATCTGGTTCGTGGAAAATGATATGTGGCACCATACCATCGTCCCACTGATGGGCCATAAGAGTCTCGACCTCGACCCAGGCCCGATCCATGTCGAAATGCGAAAAGCCAAGCGCGGACAAAGCACTGTCCCAGTTCCATTGGAAAGGATAGAGGCCATGGGTAGGAACGGTGTAGGTGCCCCTATCATTTCCTTCCATGACGCCTCGGGCCTGATCGATCAGAGCTTGGCTCATCCTGTTTCTCCCTTAAGCGACGGCCAGAGTGGTTTCGGAGTCAAACCAACGCCCCCGTCCCTCTTGCGGTGCCAGCGTAAGTACGTCACCAGGTTTCACGCTGAGCTCACTGTCCAGAACTGCGCGGAACTGGTGTCCGTCCACGTCACAAGTCACAAGTAAATGTGCGCCCAAAGGCTCAACAACCTTGGCTCGCGCTCCAAACCCCTGATCTGCAATGCGCAGATCTTCCGGGCGAATGGCCCATTTCAGATCCTTGCCATTTGCAGGACCGTCAAGGTTCTGCCCGGCAACTGTCCAGCGACCAGAGCCCGCAGCTTCAGCGGGGAGGAAATTCATAGGCGGATTGCCGATGAAACTGGCCACAAACTCGGCCGCTGGATCCCGATACACCTCGATGGGCGAGGCTGCCTGCACAATCTTGCCCTGATGCATGACGCTGATCCGGTCAGCCATGGACATGGCTTCGACCTGATCGTGGGTCACATAGATGGCAGTGGTCTTGCTTTCTGCCAGAACACCCTTCAGCTCGGCACGCATTTCCATCCGCAACAGCGCGTCGAGGTTCGACAGCGGTTCGTCCATCAGGATCACGTCCGGCTCCATTGCCAAGGCACGGGCAACTGCAACCCTCTGGCGCTGACCGCCCGACAACTCACCCGAATAGCGCTTTAGGAGTTGCTCGATATGCATCAAACCTGCGGTGCGTTCGACCCGGCGCTTGACCTCATCATCCGGCAGTTTTTGCATCCGCAGCCCAAAGCCAATGTTCTCGAACACAGTTAGGTGCGGAAACACCGCATAGTTTTGGAATACCATCGAGATGCCGCGATCTTTGGGCGACAGGTGATCCACCCGGCGGCCACCGATCCAGACTTCGCCGGTTGTCGCTGTCTCAAGTCCGGCGATGATACGCAAAAGCGTAGATTTACCACAGCCCGAAGCCCCCAGAAGGACCATGAACTCCTGGTCTGCGATGGTAAGGTTGATGTCATGCAGAGCTTGGTAAGACCCAAAGTTCTTGGCGACGTTTTTGATCTGTATTTCAGCCATAACAGTTTCCTTTCAGCCACCGCTCAGCGGTTGGCGATGCCCCACATGGCAAAGAGATATTTGCGCACAGCGAAGATGAAAATCAGCGCAGGCACCACGAGGATGAAGCCGCCTGCAAATTTCAGGTGCAACGGGGCCTCGCCCAGTGTCTGCAACAGGAATGCGGGCAACGTGCGGTTTTCGATGGTCAGCACGGCGGCTGCAAACACTTCGTTCCACGAGATTACAAAGGCGAAAATCGCCGAGGCCGTGATCCCCGGAAGTACCAAGGGCAAGATCACCTTGGTAAAGGCAGTCAGCCGTGTGCAGCCCAATGTCCAAGCCGCCTCTTCCAGCTCAAGCGGTATGCCTGAAAAAAGCGAAAAGGTGATGAGCACCGCGAAGGGGATCGCCAACGTTGTGTGAACCAGCGCCAGACCAAAAGCCGTATCATCCAAGCCCGTACGGATGAAGAGAACTGCCAAGGGCAGTGCCAGAAGCGGCAAGGGAAAGGCCCGTGTCAGCAAGATCAGCAACCGGAACAGCTCTTTCCCACGGAAGTCGAACCGCGATAGGGCGTAGCCCGCGGGGGCTCCGATGGCGATGGACATCACCATCGTCATCAAAGCCACCACAACCGAGTTCCACAGCGCCCTCAGCATCCCCTGGAACCCCATGAAGAATTCCAGGGATCCCATATTGAACTCCGGGATGAAGCTCTTGGGGAAACTGTTCACCGTATCCGGTGAGGACATTGTGTTCACGAACAGCAGGTAGAGCGGTATAATCACCCAGGCACACAGCAAGATCACCCCTGCTCGGTAAAGCCCCCTTCCCGCCTTGCGGGTGTCAGGGGCTACGACGTCTGCTACAGCCATCATATCGTGGCTCCTTTCGGGACGCGCAGAGCGCGCATGATGATCAGAGTGAAGACGATAGAGATAATCAGAACGATGATCGCCAGCGCTGCTGCTGCCCCACTATTTTGCAGGTCAAACTGATAGGCGTAGATCTCGCCCATAAGCACCGGGAAGATCGTGCCCCCAAGAGCTGCAACCACGGCGAAGACCTCGAAGGCCAGGATGACGCGCAGGACCAGGGCCGTTTGCAGCGACGGGCGCAATAGCGGCAGGGTGATACGCGTGAACTGTTTCCAACGCGAGGCGCCAAACACATCCGCAGCTTCGTAGTATTCCTTGGGGATCAGGCCGATGCCCGCCACAAGGATCACCAGCATGATCGCAGTTGCGCGCCAAATCTCAGCAAGCATAATCGCCAGGAACACTACCCACGGTGTTTGATAACTCAGCAAACTTACAGGTTGGTCAGTGACACCAAGCCCGACCATCATCGAGTTCAGGAAACCCGACTGCTCGAAGATCGCCAGCCAGATGATACCGGCGGCAAGATCAGAAATACCCAGCGGAATGGTCCAAATATACAGAACCAGATCACGGCCCTTTTCCATTTTCGTGACCATCGTGGCCATCAGAAGTGACAGCGCCAGCTGGATCGGTACCACGGCCGCGGCCAGAAGAAAGGTGTTCTTCATCGAGATCGGGAACTTCCAGTAGCTCACGACCTCGCGAAAGTTATCCAGTGAAAAGCCGTTCCCTGTTCCAAAAGCCTGCTGCGCAACCAGCGCAAACGGATAGAGGAAAAACAGGCAAAGAAATAGCGTCACCGGGAGGATCAGAAAATAGGGCAAAAGCCGCGCTTCCATCGGACCACTCCTTTAAATTGGGATTTTGCTGGGGGAGCCGGGCCACAGCTTCGGCGGCCCGGCAGTCAGGGAAGGTCTTATTCGACCGGGCAAGCACCTTCCGATGATGCATCTGGTGCCCAGCAAGGCGCGCCAGTTTCAGTCATGATCTTTTCCAGCTGTTTCTTTTGATCTTCCAGAACCCGCTCGATGGGCTGACCAGCCAGAACAATGCGCTCGAACGCATCTACGTAAACACGATTGAAATCCCCACCCATGCTACCCAGACCTGCAGGCAGCAGGCCAGGATTAGCATCTGGTGAGCCGCTCATCGTGGCAACCGCTTCGCCGGCAGCTTTGACCGAAGGCGGCAGATCGTCTGGCAGTTCGACTTCAACCACAGGGAAGAAGTTTGTGGCCTTCAGGGTCGCAATCTGTGTTTCGGGCTGCATCAAATAGGTCACCAACGCTTTGGCACCTTCTACATCTGGCGCGGTGCGTGGGATGGCAACACCTGCCAGAACAGGCATGAAGCCACGGCCGGTCGGACCAGCAGGCGCCGGGAAGGCAACAAAATCGTCAGGACGCTCATTAAACGCCTGTGCAAGGCGCGAGGTGTGGTCGAAGACGATCCAGGCATCGCCGTTCAACAGCTGTTCCTGCATGAACGAGAAGTTGGTCGATGCAGGGTTTGTATGGCTCCACAGCTCTTTGAACTTCTCCCATGCTGTCACAGCCTCGGGCGATGCAAATGTCCGCACGACACCATCAGTGTAGGACGGGTAGAGGTAGCCTTGGAAGAAGCGGTGTTTTAGACCCTTGGGTCCTGCAGGAAAGCCGAATTTCTTCTGGCCAGTTGCTTCTTCTACATTCGCCGCCCATGCGATCAACTGGTCATAGGTCAGCGCATTGATGTCCGCACCTTCAGGCAGGTATTGCAGCGCTTCCTTATTGGCGGCCATGATGTAGCTCGCTTGCATCCAAGGCATGTAGTGCAGGCCGTCAGTTCCCAGCTTGGCCAGATCATTGAAAGTGTCTGAGGCCGACATGACGCCAAGATCACTGAGGTCCATTAGGTCATCAGGGTTCATCGCCGAGAAGTTGCCGTGCAAAGAACCCAGCAAGTCAATGCTACCCGAGCCCGCTTGTAGTTCAGCTTGCAAACGCGTCAGCCAAGGGCCGTCTTCGTTCGGCTGGTAATCCACTCCACCATCGAAGCCACCAAGAACCTCGGTCCGCATCGCCTGCGCTTCTTCGGCTGGCCGGGCCTGGGTCGACCAGAACAGAGTTTCAGCTTGCACGGTGACAGCGCCAACAAGCATGGCCACACCGGACACGGCTCCCGCCAGCTTCGAATGAATAGACATGTTTTCCTCCCTATGTCTGAGGTTGTCCAAAACCAGGCAACCTCCCTCCCTCGCCGACAACCTTGGATCAGTCCGAGGGAGAATGCAGTTACTATGATATATCGTTGTATCATGAGTCAAGCCTCTTGCCGCCAAGCGTTCGTCATAAACTGCTTGCCATTTGCAAAACCGCTTGCGACTTTAGGCAAACGTTATACCAAGACTGTGACCCATGACGAAAAAACCCACCTTATCCAGCGTTGCCAAAGAAGCGGGTGTGTCGGTTCCAACCGTCAGCCAGGTTATGCGTGACACTGGTCGAATTTCAGAGAAGACCCGTCAGAAAGTCCTGAGCGCAGCCAAGCGTCTGCGCTACGTCCCAAATCAAGCGGCGGCCGCAATGCGATCGGGCGACAATCGCGAAATCGGTTTCATCATTAACAAATTGGCCAACCCGTTTAACGCAGAGGTTGTCAGCGGCGCTGTCGACTTGCTCGAAACCGAAGGTTTCATGGTGTCGGTCCTCGATGCACAAGGAGACCTTCAGCGTCAGGACCGCCTCCTGGAAGCCTGCATCAGATTTGGTCGCCGTGGTTTGATTTGGGTGCCGGCGCTCGACACGAACGAGGACGCTATGGAGCTTCTGGAAACCCACGGTGTTCCCGCTGTTACTTTCATGCGCAAGGTATCACAGTCCCTTGATCACGTTGGTGTTCTAAACACAGAGGCTCTTGCTCAAGCCACACAGCATTTGATTGATTTGGGACACAGGTACATCGCCTATTTTGGCGGCACCGAGCAAACGTCGGTGCGCGAGGAGCGCATCGCCGGTTACCTTAGCGTTTGTGAAAAACTGGATGGCGTGCGCCCAATAATCTGGCCATGTGAGGAGACCAAGCGCGCCGGATTTGACGCTGTCGCAGCGCTCCGTCACAAACACCCCGAGGTGACAGGCATTGTTTGTAACGGAGATGTTGTAGCGCTTGGTGCCTGCTTCGGCTTGATCCAGTCAGGTTTGAAACCCGGACATGATTTTTCGGTAGTAGGCTTCGATGACATCGAGGATGCTGCCGTCTCGACGCCCGGCCTGACAACCATGGCGATCGACCCGAAAATGTTAGGCAAGCGATTGGCCGAGATCCTTCTGGACCGAATGCGAACACCCGAACTTCCAGTCCGTCATTTCGAGTATTCTGCGGTCCTGAAAGTGCGGGGAACATCCGGAGAAGCCCCAGAAATATAGAGACACGGCCTGAATTCCTACCGAAATCACTAGGCTCCAGACTCATTGATTTACAGCCAGAATAGGACTGTAGCAGCGAGAGCGATGGCCGAGAGGAATACCTTTGGGCATCTGTCATATCGGGT
>NZ_FXTE01000023.1 GCF_900182615.1 Ruegeria faecimaris
TTTGGCAGGCTCAAGGATTGGCGCCGTGTGGCAACCCGTTACGACAGGTGCCCGAAGGTCTTCCTCTCAGCAATCGCCATCGCAGCTCTCGTCATATATTGGCTATGAGTCCTGACCCTAGTTGGAAAGAAGAAGATAGAATAAGAATATTGCCCGGTATTGTAAGTTTGCTCGAAACGGACCGCCCGTTTTTATTTGCCCTGTAGGAAGAGCACACGCAACGATGCCAGAAGCCGACGTTCAGTCTGTGACCATCAAGGTCAGCTTCGTCCGCGATGTGTGAATTCAGTCCCTGATCCTTGCTGCACTCTGCACGAATGGCGACATTTCCCGCTGCCCGACAGCACCATACTTTACGCTACCGCAGCATTTCCCACACCGCGAGCGCACGCAGCATGAAAATCGGACTCACAAAATGGGCTCTTACCACCAGTTGAAGCGCTCCGCAGAGAGTGGCGACAGGAGAGCCCATAGTTGCAGACGCAGCAACGTGATCCAATGTCTGCTGCTGCTATGCTATAGCCACAATCTGAGGGATTTTACGACCATGGGACAATTCGCCTACTGATTGGATCAACGCGTTAGCGTCAATGCGGAAATGACGGTACAAATCCGCAATAGACCCGGTTTGGCCGAAATGCTCCACACCGTGCGGAATCGTTTTGTGGCCATGAACGGCACCCAACCAGGACAACGTTGCCGGGTGTCCGTCGATCACTGTGATCAATGCGCAGTCGCGCGGCACATCTGCCAGCAGCGTTTCGATATGTGCCTCAGCGCCCCGAATGCCATTTGTGCGCGCCCGTTGCGCTGCAGTCCAGCCGGCGTTCAACCGGTCGGCAGAGGTCACTGCCAGAACGCCGACATCCCGCCGCCCCTGGGCGATATGGCCCGCTGCCCTGATGGCCTCCTGGGCAACCGCGCCCTGATAAGCAATGACAACTTCGCAGTTCGGTCCCGGTTTGCGTAGCCAATAGGCACCGTCGATGGCCCCCTGACGGAAATCGTCATCCACGCGTTTACCGGGCTGCTCAATCGGGTTGGTCGTCAGACGTAAATAGACCGAACCGCCGGTCTCGTCGCGCAACCAGGTGCGTTCATCGGGATCTCCCTCGCCATCTTTTTGCATATAGGCAAAGGCCCATTCCATGATGACCGCCAATTCATCCGCAAAGGCGGGCTCAAATGCGGCCAACCCGTCTTGCGACATGCCAATCAGCGGCGACGCGATTGATTGATGCGCCCCGCCTTCCGGCGCCAAAGTGACGCCAGAGGGCGTGCCCACGATCATGAAACGGGCATCCTGATAACAGGCGTAATTCAACGCATCCAAGCCACGGGACACAAAAGGATCATAGACCGTTCCAATGGGAATAAGCCTTTTGCCAAAAACCGAGTGCGAAAGCCCTGCCGCCGCCAGAAGCAAAAACAGGTTCATTTCAGCAATGCCAAGTTCGATATGCTGACCATCTGGTGTAAACTCCCACTTCGCGGTGGAGGGGATATTTTCAGCCTTGAAAGTGTCGGATTGATGGGTGCGCGCAAACAGTTTCCTGCGATTGACCCAAGGGCCAAGATTGGTTGTGCCGGTCACATCCGGAGAGGTCGTCACGATCCGCTCGGCCAGCGCGCTGTTGCCTTTGGACAGGTCATCCAGAATCTTGCCGAATGCCATTTGAGTCGAGATTTCACGACCCGGATCCAACTCAACTGAGGGGACGTCGATAACGTCATCTGAGTATCGGCGCGGCCCGCTGGCGAAGAAGGGCGTCTTTGCCAGCATTTTCTCAAACGCTGCCGGGTCTGCGATGGTGGCAAAGCGCTCCCATTCATCACCCTCAGTAACACCCATGAATTTCTTCCATTCGGCCATCTGAGTCTTGTTCATCAACCCACCATGGTTGTCCTTGTGGCCAGCAATCGGCGTCCCCCAGCCCTTGATCGTATAGGCAAGGAAACAGACCGGGCGGTCGTGATCTATTGCGGCGAAGGTATCTGCCATGGTGGTGACGCAGTTCCCACCCAGATTTTCCATCAGAGCGGCCAGTTCGTCATCGCTGCGCGCATCAAGCAACGCGCTTACGTCGCCTTGATCGCCGAGGGTTTCCATCAGTCGCTCGCGCCACACCGCGCCCCCCATGAAGGTCAGTGCCGAGTAGAGCTGGTTGGGGCACTGATCAATCCATTGACGCAGCTTCTCTCCGCCCGGCTCTTTAAACGCAGCGCGTTGCAAAGCGCCGTATTTAACCCGCACAACATCCCATCCGAAGGCGTCGAAGATTTGCTTAATCCGTTGGAACAGTCCTTCACGCACGACGCCGTCCAATGACTGGCGGTTATAATCAATGATCCACCAGCAATTACGCAGATCGTTCTTCCATCCCTCTTGCAGTGCCTCATAGATATTGCCTTCGTCCAGCTCAGCATCGCCAACCAATGCGATCATGCGTCCAAGCTTTTGCGTATCGCCCCAGGATTTGGCCTGTACATAATCCTGCACAAGTGACGCAAACGAGGTGATAGCAACGCCAAGGCCCACCGAACCGGTCGAAAAATCCACGTCATCGATATCTTTCGTGCGGGAAGGATAGCTTTGCGCGCCACCAAATCCGCGAAAGTTCTCCAACTTCTCACGGGTCTGGTTGCCCATCAGATACTGAATCGCGTGAAAGACCGGCGAGGCATGCGGTTTGACTGCTACGCGATCTTCCGGGCGCAGGGTCTGAAAATATAACGCGGTCATGATCGATACCATCGACGCCGAAGACGCCTGATGCCCGCCAACCTTGATCCCGTCAGCTTTGGGCCGAATGTGGTTCGCATGGTGGATCATCCAGTGGGACAGCCACAGCAAACGTTGTTCAATTGTTTTGAGATCAATGGACATGGTCAATTTCCTTAAGCTGCGCTGCGGACAGGGGGTCTTGGCAAGGCTTGTTCGAGATCGTGGATCACGTCGTCGATCCCCTCCAGGCCAATGGACAATCGCACCAGCCCATCGCTGATGCCATGTGCGGCGCGTTCTTCAGGCGTATAGGTAGAGTGGGTCATGCTGGCCGGGTGCTGCACCAGTGTTTCAGCATCTCCCAATGATACGGCGCGGGTGATCATTTGCAGTCTGTTCATCATCGCGCGCCCTGCTTCCAGACCGCCATCCAGTTCAAACGCAATCATGCCGCCGAATTTGGACATCTGCCGCTGCGCGACATCATGCTGTTCGAAACTGCTCAGTCCCGGATACCAGACCTTTCGCACACCGGCGGATTGCTCCAGATATTCGGCGATGGTCGCAGCGCTGCTGCAATGCCGATCCATGCGCAATTCCAGTGTCTTGAGGCCGCGCAGTATGAGCATCGCGTTAAACGGGGCCATGACCGCGCCGGTCATATCTTTCATCCCATAGAGGCGGATTTCAGTCACCAGCTCGGCCGATCCGGCCAGCAACCCTGCAACAACATCTCCGTGACCGCCTAGATATTTCGTCGCCGAGTGCAGAACGATATCTGCGCCATGTTTGATTGGCTGGGTCAGATAGGGCGTGGCATAGGTATTATCCACCACCACGTAGGCGCCGTTGGCATGGGCAATGGCTGATACAGACTGGATATCTACAAGGCGCATATTCGGATTGGCGGGTGTTTCAAAATAGACCACCTTGGTTTTTCCGCTGATCGCCGCTGTCAGGTTTTCCGGCTCCGTCAGATCCACATGGGTCACTGTCACACCGAATTTTGCCAGCCCGTGCCGCATGAAGGAAAATGTGCAGCCATAGAGCGTCTTGTCGAGAATGACCTCATCCCCCGGGGCAAGAAGAGTCCACATCGTTGCGGTGATCGCCCCCATCCCCGAGGCCAGGGCCAATCCTGCCTCTGCCCCCTCAAGCACCGCGATGCGTTGCTCCAGCAAATCGCAAGTCGGGTTCGAGATGCGCGAATAAACATGCCCTGCCTGCTCGCCCGCGAACATCGCTCCGCCTGCTTCCGCGGTTTCGAAAGCGAATGTCGAGGTCAGATGCAGCGGAGGCGTCAACGCACCTTCGTTTTCCATCGGGTTATAGCCATGGTGAATGGCAAGAGTGGAAAAGCTGTCGGGGCGGTTGCGCATTGGGTGACTCCTTGGTTTTCAAGAAGCAGAGTATGACGACACGAGTGGCAAAATATTCCAAAAATGTCTTATACTACCTCGTTTGTAGCAGTATATGCTAATCTATGAAAAAAATAGACCGTAAAGACCAACAGATCATTCGAGCGTTGCAGCGCAATGGCCGAATGACGAATCAAGACCTGGCAGCAGAGGTGAACTTGTCACCTTCGCCCTGTCTGAGGCGGCTGAAGCTGCTCGAGCAATATGGAATCATCACCGGCTATAGCGCCAACATAGACGCCGAGGCTTACGGGTTGCCGGTAACGGTATTCGTTCACGTCAAACTGGAAAGCCATACTGAAGCGACAGTAAAGAAATTCGAAGCAGCCATTGCGCGGATTGACCAGATACTGGAGTGTTTCGTTATGACCGGCTCATCGGATTACCTGCTTCGTGTGGTCGTGGCTGATCTTTCAGATTACGAAAAATTCGTTCGCAGAAAGCTGCATCCTCTTGGAGGTATTGCCTCCATGGACAGCAGCTTTGTCTACGGAGTTGTCAAGAAGACAAATGTATTTCCAGTGACAGAGTAACGTTGCTTGATGAACTGAGATGAAATGATTGCGGACATTAGCGCAGATGCAGCGAAAGCTCGATTTATGCGTCATTCCAACAAATGCTGCACATCGAGCGAATGAGTGGATTAGGTCATTCTATGGGGAGTACTTGAATTTATCCCTAACTAGGGATACATGCGCAACATGAGACATAAAAATCAAGCCCGAGAAAACCAAACCCTGGTGCTGGCCCTGCTACGCAGTCAGCAATTATTCATGCGCGCTATGGTGTCTGCGTTTCGTTCGGCGGGCCTTACAGCGCCACAATGGGACGCGCTGGAAACACTTAGCAACAAGGGTCCGCTGTCAATCAACGATCTGATGCGGCTGACACTGTCTACATCCGGCAACCTGGATGTGGTTGTCAAAAACCTGGTTCAAGCCGGATGGGTGGAAAAGAGTGTCGATGAAACCGACAGACGGGCGCGTGTTCTGTTATTGACCGCAGCCGGGCGCCAAAAAGTGGCCGAATTCCTGCCACTCCACAATCAAGCTCTGGAACAGATTTTTGGTGGTCTCAGCGTGCAGGACAAACGCCAGACGATCAAGACACTCAACCACCTCCGAAAAAAACTGCCTCAACCTTAGAAAGTCGTAACATGCCTAACAAAACACTCCTGACCGCGCATGGCGTGATTTACATGTTGTTCGCGCTCGCGCTGTTCTTTGCCCCGGCCATCCTCTGGCCAAACTACGGCCTGCAAATAAACGACCAATACGCTGTGTTCCTGTCACAGCATAACTCGATATTTCTGGGCGGCATCGGGATCATCAGCTTTCTGTTTCGGGACGTTGAACATGGCAGTGAAGCTGCAATCGCCATTCTCACAGGATTGATGTGGACCAATCTACTTGGCGTCATCATCACGCTTTACGCCTGCCTGACAGGAGTTTTCACCGGGTTTGGCTGGTCTGACCCCATCTTCTTCGCCTTGCTTGCGGTCCTATGCTTCTACCAACTCGGGAAAAACCGCTGAACTTTCCCAAACTCACAAAGGAAACTAAACATGAGTACACTGAAAGTCTGGGATCTGCATATGACCTATGAAGGTCCGATCACAGAAGAATTTCTCGCCGGCACCGAGCAACTTGCAAAGAGTATCGCGGAGGAGCCAGGAATAATCTGGAAGATTTGGACTGTCGAAGATGGAACCAATCACTATGGGTCCACATACCTGTTTCGGAACCGCGAATACCTGGAAAGCTATAAAAGTATGCATCTGAAGCGCCTGGAAGCGATAGGGATCACAGTGACCGCCGACCATGTTTTCGACATTATGGAAGAGGTCAGTCGCATCAACAGAGCCCCACTTGAAGGCTGACGAGCAATGACCGGACATTGGCACGCTAAACGTTGATGTCCGGTTCGGTCCGCTATCCGGAATTGCAAAGTTTGGTCTTGATTGTCCGCTTTGGGCTGGGTCTGTCATTTGTAGCGTTTGGTATCACCGCTGCTTCACTAAGATACTCGTGATTTTGCTTGAGCTGGCGTCAACACGACCACCATGCTTTATGACAGATCAGACACATTGATAAGGTAGACGAAAACCATGGCAGAACGATTTGAGCGTCACCGTCAAGCTTGGACACAAGAGGAAATTCAAAAATTGCACCTACTGGTGTCAAAGGGGATGGGCTTGAAGGCCATTGCCAAAGCTCTCACGCGCTCTGAGGAATCGACCAAGAGCAGAGCGAAGCTTGACAAAATAAAGATCAAGAAAGCACGCTGATTTTGGTGCCTTTAGTGTACTCCTGTCGTTCTTTACTGCCACGACCAATGTCCGATTTGGGCTGATTGAGCTAAAAAACCCAGATTTTAGTGAAGATGGGCGAAAAACTTGCCCGCAGAAGGCCTTTCCGAATATTCGTCGGGGGTCGGCCCAATACTCTCGTCGGCAATGTCCGAAGCTTTAAGTGGCCCTACCAGGCACTGGGTTGCAATTAAGGCGCCACAACGGGTTCTGGCAGAATGGAATTCAGTTGCTCGGTTTGTTAGGGTTCTGCACCCAAACACCCAATTTAAAAAGCTGCCTTACGGATTAGCGTAGTAAAAAGAAGGAAAGCTATGCCTTGCAACGATCCTAACTTCTGCTGATACAGTGGCGAATTGACCGACAACTTGGCATTCAAAAATCCCGCCCGGTGCTTCGATTGTCACGGACCTGCCTGGAGATAGTGACCCGTTGCCCTCGCACGCCACCACAACAGACAATGCGCCTGTCCCCCCAGCCGAATTTGCCAGTTCTCCCTTTTCAGAGGCCCAGACAGTTTTAATATGGTTCTTCCCTGATTTCGAACTGAACATGACCAAGTATTTACCGTAGCTGCCGCCAATGCCAAAATTGGACATCGGAAATTGTTTACTAGCCGCCCCGCTTAACTCAATTGCAGCGTTGGTCAATTTTTGGCGCTCACTAAGCGAAATACCTAGATAGTCTGCATCGACAACCAAATACGGCAACCCGGCATCGACTAGAGAAACTGGAATGTTTCCACTTAGAGGAAGATTCAATATTTGATTATTAATCAATAGCTTGGGCTTGACAGTAAACCACTTGGCATGTGTCATAACGCTATCTGTTCGGGTTACTTGTACTTCCATGACACCATTTGCTGTTTCCAAAGCAACAACTTGTTGATCTTTGGCTAATGCTTGACGCTTCGCGCTCGCAATTATGGTGGCTGCAGCCATGAGTGCGGTTCCGGCATATGGTGCGTATGCAAACTGAGAGGCTAGAAAAAGTGCCCCATCGGTACATTGCTCAAAGGGTGGATAGAGTAGGCAAGAGTTGATGAGGTGGTTTCCATTTGGTGGGAGGTTCAAAAACCCCCGAAACTGTTCGTGATCCGAACGAAGCTCCAGCAAGGCGCTAGCCGCGTTCCTAGAAACTAGTTTAGGAAGACCAGAAACCGCCACCCGAAGAATATCTCCAGCGAGATCAACATCTATCGCAACCGTTTGTCCCTGGTGTTTTTTAGGCATTGTTCGGTGTCCTGGATATCGTGTGCTACCTTGTAGCTTCTGGCTGCAAACATCCATGCTTGCTTTCAGCTGATGGTGTATTGGACTGAGTCTGTGTGAAAACTCTGGATGATGTATGCTTTTCGGCAAAGGCTGGAGGCATGTATGTCGAGATTTATCGCAGGCGCCGAGCGAAGTCAGTCGATGCTTTTCCCGACCAGCTTGAAGATTGGACCAACGGGTGCGTAGCCACACCACGACGTCAATAATGCTGCAAAACCTCACTTGGTTGCGCATCTCGGACTACAAAGCTTAATTGTGAAAGTCCGCTAATAGCGCACAGCGGACGTCGAGATTTTTCAATAGCTAGGTGGATGCTACTTGGACGCTAGAGGCCTCACCAATACCAGTAGTTGCTTTCCAGGAAGAGGCATTGTTTCCATCTCAAACCTGAGCGTCGTGAAGGCTCACAACTTGAATTTTCCTGGAAAAAGTCCGCCTAAAAATCTTCGAATAAGTTCAGCAGAGCGTCGTCGCGAAAAAACCTGCATATCGGTAAGGTAATTTACCCACATACCTTCCAGTAAGGCCAACGTTCCGCTGGTGGCATCATTCACCAAGTTCGGATCATGTCCGTTTTGTTTGGCTATCTCCGTGAACGCACGCCGCAAAGTCTCGACAAGTTTGGGATCCTGAGTGCTGCTGTATCGGGCAATACCTGGGTGTGAGCTCGCGATGCCTCGGAATGCATGCCAGATTTTCGTACTTCGTGGATTGAGCAAAGCTTCGGATAGATCCGCCTCGATCACAGCCATCACTCGCTCTTCGGGCGATGCATCCGAGCCCAGTTCGGTCATTCTGTCCATCTCGGCATAATACTCGGTACTGAAATGCTGGGCCGCTGCGGTCAGCAAATTGTCCTTCCCCCCGAAATGCAAATGGATCATTCCGCGCGACAGACCTGAGCGCTCGCAAATGCGACTGACCGAGGTATCGGTGACCCCGATATCAGCAATAGTATCCAGTGTCGCCTTGATCAGAAGCTGCCTGTTGGCTTCTGGATCGCGCTTCGAGCTACGCTTTCTTCCTTTAGGCTCTGTCACTCTATTCAATGATTCCATTAGCTTAGGGTCTTCTCATATGGGTGGCTCACAGTAAGATTGACACGAAAGGCCTTTCTGGCGCAACATTAAATGGACGATCGTCCATTAGAGACTCGTAAGTACCGAGATGGGAGATAGGGTGATTTTTCGTAGCGAAGCGTCCCGGGGTTATACCCTCAGCGCACCAGCCACGGCATACGTGGGGTTTCTGGTGGCGGCGCCTTTGGTGATCCTGATCGCCTATTCGTTCTGGACCCAAACCTACGTAACGCTCGACAAGACACCGACGCTGAAAAACTATAGCGACGCGTTTGCCGATCCGCTGGTTCGACATTTAATGCTAAGGTCGATCTGGATTGCCGGAGCAGTTACGGTAGTCACTGTCGCACTGGCCTATCCCATCGCGTACTTCATCGCGATGAAGGCCCGGAAAAAGACCATCTGGCTTCTGCTCATCACCATTCCGTTCTGGTCCAGCTACCTCCTGCGCGTATTTGCCTGGAAACTCATCCTTGGGTTCAACGGGGTGATGAATTCTGCACTACTGATGCTTGGTCTGATCGACGAACCGCTCGACTTCTTGCTCTATAATGAATTCGCTGTCGTACTGACGCTTGCCCATGCCTGGGCACCTTTTGCGATCCTGCCGATCTATGTCTCGTTACAAAAGATCGATCCAAGCCTGTTGGAGGCCGCCACCGACCTCGGCAACAGTCCTTTGCAACGCTTCATGCGGGTGACGCTGCCGCTGACGATCCCGGGGATCATTGCGGCTTGCCTGATCATCTTCATTCCGACTGTCGGTGACTACGTGACTCCAGCGCTGGTCGGCGGATCGGACGGGAAGATGATCGCCAATCTTATTCAGGTGCAATTCGGGGCCGCTAACAACTGGCCTCTCGGCGCCACACTTTCGCTGATCGCGATGCTGTCGGTCGGCTTCGTCGCCATCGTGTTTGTTATTACCGCCACCCAGTTTGGGAGGAGGATCAGATGAAGCGCCCCTCGACCCTGACAGCCTATGCTTTCCTGTATTTGGTTTTTCTGTACCTGCCGGTTCTTTTCCTACCTTTGTTCTCGTTCAACAGCGGTACAATCGTTGCCTTTCCGATAAAAGGCTGGACGCTGGACTGGTATCGGAAACTGGGCGAGCAGGATACGCTGATCCAGGCCCTTTGGAATTCGCTGGGTGTCGGCACGGTCGTCGCAATTCTATCTACCGCTATGGGGCTGTTCGCCGCGCGCGCCTTTGTTCGGTACCGTTTTCGGGGTCAGCGTGCAGCTGAAGGTCTGGTAATGCTGCCTTTGGTTATCCCGGGTATTATCGTGGCTTCGTCAATGCTGGTCCTGTTTCTGTTTCTCGGTCTCAAGCCATCTCTGCTGACCGTTGTTCTGGGCCATACGTTCCTTGCCTTGCCATTTTCCGTTTCGATCCTGAAGTCTGCCTTTGATGACTTCGACGCGTCGCTGGAAGAGGCATCTTACGATCTGGGCGTCGGCGTGTTCGAAACCTTCCGTCGCGTGACGCTGCCGGTCGTTTCCCCCGGCATCGTAGCCAGCATGCTGGTCACTTTTACGGTCAGCTTCGATGAGTTCGTCCTAGCCTTTTTCCTGTCCGGCAACCAGCCAACCCTGCCGGTCTATATCTGGAGCCAGATCCGTTTCCCCGCCAAGCTTCCAAACGTTTTGGCCTTGGGTTCTATCCTGCTGCTCACCTCGGTTCTGCTTTTGGTGCTGGCCGAGTATTTCCGCCGCCGCTCATCCGCATCAGAGGTCCGATGACAGACAGAAACATCATAGAACTCAGGGGCGTCGAAAAGCGCTATGGCACATTCCTGGCTGCGAGCGGGATCGATCTCGATCTCAAAGAGGGCGAGTTTTTCTCGCTCCTCGGCCCCTCGGGATGCGGCAAGACCACGGTATTGCGGATGATCGCGGGCTTCCAGGAACCGACCAAGGGTACCGTGCTGATCGACGGTCAGGATATGGAAGGTGTGCCTGCCAACAACCGTCCAACGAACATGGTCTTTCAGAGCTACGCGATCTTCCCGCATCTGAACGTCGGGAACAACGTGGCCTATGGATTACGGGGCAAGGCGCCCAAGGCCGAGATCGAACAGCGCGTAGCTGAGGCCCTGGAAATGGTCGAGCTGGGCGGTCTTCAGGATCGCGGCGCAAGTGAGTTGTCGGGTGGGCAGCGGCAAAGGGTGGCGCTCGCCCGCGCGCTGATCATGCGACCCAAGGTGTTGTTACTGGACGAGCCCTTGTCAGCTCTCGACAAGAAACTACGCGAGCAGATGCAGTTTGAAATGCGCAATCTGCAGCAGTCGCTTGGCATCACCTTTGTGATGGTCACCCATGACCAATATGAGGCAATGACGATGTCCGACCGTATTGGTGTGATGTTCGACGGACGGCTCAAGCAGGTGGATACACCAACCACGCTTTATGCCCGTCCCTGTGATCAGCAAGTGGCCAGTTTCATCGGTGAGATGAACATACTGCCTGCCCAGCTGTCGGGCGAAACCGGCAATATGTTGTCGATCGATGCAGCCGCCTTCGGGCGGATTGAGATTGAGAGAAATCCCAACGTTGCGACCAGCTCTAAAGACATGAACATCGGTATTCGCCCGGAACAATTGGAAATCGCTGCTGAAAAGCCAGAAGACTATCCATCAACGGTTCAAGGCACTGTCAGCAATGTCGCCTTCTATGGCGAGAACATTCACTATCACATTCAGGTTGCGGGAGCCGAAAAGCCAATCTCGGTCTCGGTTCCCAACTACTTTCACACGGTCGATTTCAAACGCGGCGACGCAGTTTGGCTGGGGCTTCAGGGTGCAAGCGTGATCGATCTTGGTACAGACCATAGTAAAATAGTGGGAGGATAAAATGAGAGTTCAGGGAATTGCGGCCTTCGCATGTGCGACGGCAATAAGCACGGGAAGTGCCATAGCAGGTGGCGCTGATCTAACGGTTTTTGACTGGTCGGGATATGAAGACCCCGGGTTCTTTGCCAGCTACATGGAAAAATACGGGGATGAGGCGCCAAGCTATTCCTATTTTGGAAGTCAGGAGGAAGCCTTCACGAAACTGAGTTCGGGTTTCACGGCTGATCTGGCGCATCCTTGTTCTGACGCGGTCCGGAAATGGGTCGCAGCCGACCTGATCCAGCCCCTGGATGAAAGCAAACTGACCAACTGGGCCGATGTTTTACCTGAGATTAAGGAAGTCGACGCCATCGTCCTGGACGGCCAGCTTTACATGTTGCCGTTCGAGTGGGGGAACACGGGTCTTATCTATCGTACCGACAAAATCTCGGGGGATGATATCTCGCTGCAATTGCTGGCTGACCCGGCCTATGCAGGTAAGATCGCGATCCCGGATGCGGCGTCGTCTGCATATGCCCTGGCTGCGCTGGCCACTGGAAACGCTGATGATTACACAAATCTGAGCGATGAGCAGTTCAAAGAAGCATCGGATTTCCTGCGCTCAATCCACCCAAACATGCGCTTTTACTGGTCCGATGCGGGTCAGTTTGATCAGGCCATGACCAGCGGTGAGATCGAAATGGGTTGGGCCTGGAACCAGTCCGAACTGAACCTGATCTGGAACGAAGTGCCTGCCGCCATGATGCGTGACGCCGACAAAGGTATCGCGACCTGGGCCTGTGGCTACGTGCATCTGAAGTCTTCCACGACACCGGTCGATCAGGTCTATGATCTGTTGAACGCGCTCACTGATCCTGCAAGCGGCCAATACATCATCGACAACTGGGGCTACCCGCATTCCAACGCAAAAGCGTTCGAAGTCGCCGATCAAGCCAATATCGAAGCCTATGGTTTTGCCGATCCGAAAAGCTTCTTCGAAAGCAGTTTGTTCTTTGACGCGGTGAATCCCGAGTTGGAGGCAAAAATGCTGGCAGAATTTGAACGGATCAAAGCCGGATTCTAACACAACCATATTTCCGGGGCCTTCGGGCTCCGGAACCCAAATATAGGAAAAACGCGTGATTATGTCGGACGCGAACCCATACGCTCTGCTCTTCGAACCGATTCAGATCGGGCCCGTCACAGCCAGAAACCGCTTTTATCAGGTGCCGCATTGCACCGGGCTGGGACACCTCAGGCCACGGGCGGATGCTGCCGTCCGCGGAATGAAGGCTGAAGGTGGTTGGGCAGTGGTTTCCAATCAGGAGACCGAGATACACCCGACCTCGGACTTGTCCCCCTATGCCGAGGGGCGATTGTGGGATGGACGCGATGTGCCTGCGTTGCGGTTGATGACAGATGCAGTACATGCACATGGTGCGTTGGCGGCCATCCAGCTGGTACATAATGGCAATCATGCGCAAAACTTGCTGACCCGCGCCCCGGTTCTTGCTCCGTCCGAGATGTCCGTCGATACGACGCATCCCAAGCAGGCGCAGGCCATGGATAAGGCCGATATCTGGGAATTCCGCCGCTGGCATCGCGAGGCCGCCCTGCGCGCGAAAGATGCCGGATTTGACATCATTTACGTCTATGCCGGACATAACATGACTTTGGCGCAACATTTCATGCTGCCTCATATGAACCAGCGTAGTGATGAATATGGCGGGTCGCTTGAAAATCGCGTGCGCCTGACGCGCGAATTGCTGGAAGATACCCACGAAGCTGTAGGTGACAGCTGCGCTGTGGCGCTCCGCTTTGCCATTGATGAGATGGTGGGCGCCGACGGTATGCAGGCCGCAGAAGAAGGCCGTGCCGTGGTCGAGCTTTTGGCCGATCTTCCTGACCTATGGGATGTGAATGTGGCCGACTGGTCCAATGACAGTGCCACAACCAGATTCCAGCCGGAAGATGGTTATCAGAACGCGTTTCTGTCCCACGTCAAACAGATCACACGGAAACCCGTGGTAGGTGTCGGTCGCCTGACCTCCCCCGATATGATGCTGTCGATGGTCAAGAAAGGTATTGTCGACCTTATCGGAGCGGCGCGACCTTCTATTGCGGACCCGTTCATACCGAAGAAGATTGAAGAAGGCAGGATCGACGAAATTCGCGAATGCATCGGCTGCAACATCTGCGTGTCTTCGGACAATCTGGGTATTCCGATCCGCTGCACCCAAAACCCGACCATGGGCGAGGAATGGCGTCGCGGCTGGCACCCCGAGATCATTGCACCGAAAAAAAGCGAGGCGGAGGCACTGGTAATCGGTGGCGGACCCGCAGGTCTTGAGTGTGCCATGCAAATCGCAAGGCGAGGATATCAGGTGACCTTGGCCGAAGCCTCAGCTGAATTTGGTGGACGTGTTGCAAAGGAAAGCAGGCTTCCCGGCCTAGCGGCCTGGTCGCGCGTCGTCGATTATCGCCTGAATGATCTGAAACAGCGCGGCAACGTTCAGTTGTTCACCGACAGCAGACTTGACGGCGATCAGGTGGCAGAGCTTGGCGTCGAACACGTCTTTGTCGCCACCGGCAGCCGTTGGCGTACGGATGGCATGGGGCGAAACACCCAGCGCCGTATGCCTCATATCGAGCAAAGCGCCAGAGTGCTGACACCTGATGATATCATGAACGGCATATTGCCTCCGAATGGCCCGGTGATGATCTATGATGATGACCATATCTATCTGGCAGGTGTGATTGCAGAAAAACTGGCAGCTGCCGGATATCCGGTGGTCTTTGTCACGCCGGAGAGTTTGGTCTCTGCTTACGCCGTACATACTTTGGAGCAGCCCCGTATTCAGGCTCGTCTGATCGAACTTGGCATCGACATTCGCTGTAATCAGGTGCTGACCGCGGTTGAAGGTGACATGGCCCGCATCGGATGTGCCTTTACCGGTCGCGAAGCGAGTATTCCCTGTGCCTCGGCAGTTCTGGTTACCGAGCGCCATCGTGAGACAGCGCTTTATGACAGCTTGCGCGGGATCGGTTTGAAAACCCTCGAACTTATTGGCGATGCCGCGTCTCCTGGGTTGATCGTGGACGCAGTCTTCGCAGGCCACCGCGCGGCACGTGATTTTGAACGCCCAAAGGCAGAAGCAGACAAGGATTGGTTTCGCCGCGAGATAGTCGATTTGGAGGAAACGTGATGAACAGCCGACCGTTTGAGTTAGATGCTTTGATGGCCTCGCACCAGTACGGCCACGCGCTGCCGCGTGAATTCTATACCTCGCAAGACATCTATAACAATGACATTGCCCAGGTCTGGAACCGTAACTGGCTTTGGGCAGGGCATGTCAGCCAAATCCCAAACCCCGGAGACTATTTTCTGTTCGACTATGGCCCGGAGAGCATCATTATTGTTCGCGACCGCGAAGGCGAAGTTCGCGCTCATTTGAACGTCTGTCGCCATCGTGGATCTCGCGTCTGCACTGAACAGTCTGGCAACTCCCGTGTTCTTGTTTGCCCGTATCACGCCTGGACATATGAGCTATCGGGAAAACTTCGTGCAGGCCATAACATGGGGGAACACTTTGACCCATCCAAATTCGGGCTCTTTCCCGTTCAAGTGAGTGTCTTTAAAGGCCTGATCTTTGTGTGTGCCGATGCAAACACGCCATCGCTAGATCCTGTCCTCAGCCAGCTTTCGCCACTCGTCGAACCCTATGGCTTTGACGATCTGAAAGTGGCGCATACGGCGTCATTTCCCGTTCCCGCGAATTGGAAACTGGCGGTTGAGAACTATCTTGAATGCTATCACTGCGGACCAGCACACAAAGAATACTCTCGCTCTCATAGCCTGAAATCGCCACAAGACATGGCTGGCTTGGTCGAGCCGCTAAATGCAAGGGCTGTAAAAGTCGGGCTGACACCTGATGAACTGGCGCTTGTTGGCGAGGCTGCGCCCACCCCATTCACCAGCGGGTATTATCGGCGCTACCCGCTTTACCAAGGTTACAAAACCGGCAGCAAATCGGGCGAGGCGCTTGCGCCATTGCTTGGAACGCTGAAAGGCTTCGACGGTGGCGCAACTGACTTTGATATTGGCCCATTGAATTGGTTCCTGATCTATTCGGATCATATGGTGGGCTACCGCTTTATTCCACGTGGTCTACAGGAAACCGACATTCAGGTGGTCTGGCTGGTTAGCGCTGATGCCGAAGAAGGCCAAGATTACAACAAGGAAGACCTGACCTGGCTTTGGCATGTCACATCTTTGGATGACGAACGCATCATTCGGCACAACCAGTCCGGCGTTAATTCTCAATACTTCCAACCGGGGCCCTTGGGCGAAATGGAAACCTCGATCCAGGATTTTTACGATTTCTATTTTGCCATGATCCGCTCGGAACCAGAACAAAGGATGGCCTGTAATGGCTGAGGTAAAATCACGCCGTCGCGGTGGCGGCGGGCGCGCCGCGCGCATAAAGGTGCAACAGGCGACCACCGGCAATGAGGCCGTGCATGGCGGCTTAAGCGGCGGACGCTATAAGCCGCTTACCCCAACAGATATGGAAAACATCCATCAAGCGGCTCTGACCGTTCTGGAAAAAACCGGCATTACCGATCATTTCCCGGAACTGCTTGATCTGGTGCTGCCCAAAGGCGCGGTGATGAATGATCTAAATCGGCTGTGCTTCCCCCGCGCACTGATGGAAGACATCCTGGCTGGTGCTGCCAAGGAGTTTTACGTCTATGCCCGAGGAGAGCGTGAAGGAAAAGACGACATGCATTGCTCGGCGGAGAGCGTCTATTTCGCCAACTCCGGCACCGCCGTGACCACCTTCGATTCCGAAACTAAATCTTATCGCCCGTCGATCCTGCGCGATGTCTATGATTTCACCCGTCTGGTGGACCGTTTGGACAACATCCATATGCTGGGCGACACAGTTTTGGCCACCGATGTGACTGATGATTTCGCTCACGACATGAACACCATTTATGCCATGCTCGCAGGCAGTCAAAAACCTGCCTGTCTGACTTTTCGCGACCGCAGCCATATTCCGCATGCCATCCGCATGTTTGATTTTGCTCAAGGTGGCGAAGGGGCTTTCATGAAAAAGCCAAGCGTCATATTTGGTGGCTGCCCCATGGTTTCCCCCTTGCGGGTCGGCAAGGAAAACATGGAAATCCTGATTGATACCGCCAAGTTGGGCCTGACGGTTGATTTGGCGGTGCCTCCTCAAGCCGGGGCCACAGCCCCCGCTACACTTGCGGGAACGCTGGTGCAAACCGTGGCCGAAACGCTGGCCTGCGTTGCCATCGTAAACCTCATCACACCGGGCTGTCCGGTCTGCTTTGCTGCCTGGCCCTTCATCACTGACCTGCGCAGCGGGTCGTTCACCGGCGGCAGTGGCGAACAGGCTCTGATCGGGGCCGCAGCCATTCAGATGGGGAACTTTTATGGCCTTCCAACCTCTGTCGGCGCAGGCATGACCGATGCTAAGATACCCGACGCGCAATATGGGTTGGAAAAGGCACTAACCTTCACGCTTGCCGCTCATGCCGGTGCCAATCGTTTGTGCGAGTTCGGGGGTATGATCGGTAGCCTGATGGGATGCAGTTTTGAAAGCATGGTCATCGATGACGAAGCGGGCGGTATGATCCTGCGGTCGTTGCGCGGGATTGAAGTCACGGATGAAACCATGGCGGTGGATGTGATCCACCAGTGTGCCATCGACCCTGGTCATTTTCTCGGCAACCCGCACACACTGAGCTATATGAACAGCGAATTTGTCTACCCACGGCTCATGGATCGTGAGCGCACGGACACATGGGAAAACGAAGGCAAAACTGATCTTCTGGACCGCGCCCGTGACAAGGCCAATTCCATTCTCGATAGCCATTTCCCCAACTACTTCGGCGCCTCAGACGCTCAGGTTCGCGAAGAATTCCCAATTGTGATGAGCACAGAAAGCATGGCCCGCCGTGGATAACTCTAACGTCAAGCACTGGGACAACGACCACTTCCTGCACCCGTGGGAAGGTATGGCAACCTTGGGCAAAAACGACCGAACATTTATTGAAGGTGCCAGCGGGATCCATGTCATGAACGAAAAAGGCGAACGCTTGATCGACGGACCGGGAGGCATGTGGTGCACCCAGATCGGTTATGGCCGAGAGGAGATGGCCGAGGCCATGGCTGAGCAGGCTCGAAACCTTGCCTATTTCTCACCCTTTAACAATTCCAACTCGACTACTGCGCGGTTCGCGCGCGAAATCGCTAAACGTGCGCCGGGCGACTTGAACAATGTCTTTTTTACCACCGGCGGTTCCACTGCGGTAGATACGGCCATCCGGTTTGTTCATTTCCGCAACAACCTCTTGGGACGCCCCGAGAAAAAGAAAATCATTTCAAGGCAAAAAGCTTATCATGGAAGCACTTTTTTGGCGGCCAGCGTCAGTGGAAAAGAGCGTGACAGGCATTGGCTCGACAAGGCGGATGACCTCGCACATTTCTTGCCAGACGTGAATCCGCTTTATCGTGCGCCTGGTCAAAGCGAAGAGAGCTTTCTGAAAGAGAAAGTTTCGGACCTGGAAAACGCCATTGTGGCGCTTGGCCCAGAAAATGTTGCCGCTTTTATCGCCGAACCTGTTCTTGCCTCTGGTGGCGTGATAGTGCCGCCGAAAGGGTATCACGAAAGTTGCCTAAACATCTGCAAGAAGTATGATGTTCTATACATTTCCGACGAAGTAGTGACCGCTTTCGGGCGATTGGGCCATTGGTTTGCGTCAGAAACAGTCTTTGGCATTCAGCCAGACATAGTCACCTGCGCCAAAGGAATGACATCTGGGTATGCGCCGATGGGCGCCGCGATTATCTCGGATAGATTGATCGCCGATGTTGCAGGGAAAGATGCTACCTTCTCAAATGGCTACACCTATTCTGGCCACCCGGTCAGCGCGGCCGCTGGTCTGAAAAGTATGGAAATTATTGAACGGGAAAAGCTTCTCGAACACGTTCGAAGGGTCACTCCGATTTTTCAGGATCAGCTACAGCAGTTGGGTCAGATTGACATCGTTACCGATGTGCGCGGCATGGGGTTGATGGGATGCGTTCAATGCTCAGTCGATGGTGATCCCCAGAGCGATCTGGGGTGCGACTACGAGATTGGTAGCCAGATCGATATCGAATGCCAGAAACGTGGGTTATTGGTTCGACCTGTGATCAACATGTGTGTTCTTTCACCGCCGCTTATCATTAGCGAGAGCGAAATTGAGCAAATGTTCGATGTCTTGCGAAAAGGGCTTGAAGCGACAAGTACGTGGCTCAGCGGGATTAGAGGCCAATGAATTGCTTGCGCTATTGTTGCGATAGCCCGGAGGTCGCCATTTCAGCGTATTGTCGTATGCTCCACGATCTTTGCCAAAACCGTTCGGCCTTGACGGATTTGAAGAAGGTTTTGACAGCGACGGTAACCTACGGGTTGGCATTATCTGTTACGGGTCCGTCACAGTGTTTTTCTCGTACTGTTTGCTTCCACGGTGCTTTCAGTTGTGATGGCGCAACGCAAAAGCCCGCTCGGGCACGGTGTGTAATATATTGATATTGT
Organism: Ruegeria faecimaris; assembly: GCF_900182615.1. GTDB lineage: Bacteria > Pseudomonadota > Alphaproteobacteria > Rhodobacterales > Rhodobacteraceae > Ruegeria > Ruegeria faecimaris. Next base: position 19,246 of record NZ_FXTE01000023.1, read on the forward strand.
GTAGTGATTTAGGTTGCGGGAGTAGGGTTTGAACCTTTGGCCTTCAGGTTATGAGCCTGACGAGGTGAAGACGTTAAGCAATTGATCCAGTGGATCAATTTTAGTC
>NZ_FXTE01000024.1 GCF_900182615.1 Ruegeria faecimaris
TTTGGCTGGCTCAAGGATTGGCGCCGTGTGGCAACCCGTTACGACAGGTGCCCGAAGGTCTTCCTCTCAGCAATCGCCATCGCAGCTCTCGTCATCTATTGGCTATGAGTCCTGACCCTAGGCGCCAACAGTTCGACCAACCGGTTTCCTCGAACCGGACCTTCATGCAAAGCGCAGCATTTTCAACCGCTCAAGACCCAAAGCGCGCACACAGCGGACTTCTGCCGACAGGTTACTGTCGTCTTCTGTTCACATACTGATATCATCAAGCCCGGCAAAAGGTCTGATCTGTCCGGAAGAGCAGACGCTCGCTTAAATGCCGCGAATATTGGCATCGGACCCAGGTGAAATCAAAGTGCAACCGTGCATAACACCGCGCAGTTCGGCGAGGCCGCGCATTCTGCCTATGAGCGGGTAGCCGGGCTGGGAAGGACGAGTGAGATCGTTCAGCAAAGCGTGGCCATGGTCCGGGCGCATGGGAATCTCATAATCTGATCGCCCCTGATTGCGGCGCCGCGTTTCTTCGACCATCAAGGCGCGAATTGTTGCAACCATATCTGTGTCTCCTGCCAAATGTTCAGACTCGGAAAAACTATGGCGATTGCGGTCGCTTGAACCGTCCCGCACGGTATTGCGAAGATGTACAAAGTGGATCCGATGGCCGTGCTGAGCAATGAAGGATACTGGGTCGAAGTCTTCGGCAACACCCAATGACCCGGTGCATAGCGTTGCTCCGTTTGCCGGGCTGTCAACGGCATCCAACACGGTCGCGTAATCACTTTGCGACGACATGACCCGTGGAAGCCCAAGCAGTGGAAAAGGTGGGTCATCTGGATGGCAACAGAGCCGGACGCCGAGGTCTTCGGCCGTTGGAACAACCTCGGAAAGGAAATCAACCAGGTTGGAGCGGAGGGTTTCGGGCGTCACGCCAACATATGCCTCGAGGTTTCGTTTCACGTCCTCAAGAGACCAATTGTCGTTCGCCCCCGGCAAACCAGCGACGATATTGTTCGACAGTTTCAGGCGATCTCCATCACCCAGATCTGCAAACCGGGCCCGTGCGGCTTCTATGATCACCGCTGAATAATCTTGCTCCGCGCGTTGCCTGCATAGGATGAAACAATCGAACATGACAAAATCCAAGAGATCAAACCGCATTGCGTGCCCACCATGTGGCAGCGGATGGCTCAGGTCTGTGCGCGTCCAATCCAGCACTGGCATGAAGTTGTAGCAGACTGTGTGAATGCCACATTCGGCCAAATTACGTAGGCTTTCCTTGTACATTTCAAGGTGTTGCCTTACCGGGCCGGTTTGCGATTTGATCGCTTCGGACACCGGAACGCTTTCAACAACGTCCCAGGTCAATCCAGATGGAACGCCTCCGGGCTGCTCAATCTGTTGCTGCCGCTCTTTGATGTGCTCGACTGGCCAAACCTCTCCTGTTGGAACATGGTGCAAGGCTGAGACGATGCCGGTTGCACCGGTTTGCCTGATTTCACCAATGGAGATCGCATCAGAAGGGCCAAACCAGCGCCAAGTCTGTTTCATGATCTTGCTACTCCTTGATCAAGACGTATCACTAACCCGACTCATCCTTACCAAGATCTAAGTTAACCGGGACGAGTGAGCCTTTGTGACGGACGACATGGCCTGCCAGACGACACCCCTTGCGTATGCCTGTTGCCAAATCATCCTGCCTAACAACGCTTACCAAGACACCTGCATTGAAACTGTCCCCTGCCGCAGTGGTATCGACAATGCCCCTCGCTGGATCAACGCCTACCTCTCCACGTTGACCTGCTTTTTGAAAAACCACAGGCTGCGCGCTGTTCTTGACGACAATCTGATCGACACCAGCCTTTGCATACCGATCCAACGTCGCAATTGAATCGCCGTCCCCGAACCATACGGCTTCGTCATCATAAGATGGCAGAACGATATCGGATTGCGCAGCAGCTTTCATAACTGTGTCTGTCATTTCCTGCGGCGTAGACCAAAGCTGTGGTCTTAGATTTGTATCAAAGGCAACAGTCGTTCCGGATGCACGTGCACGACGCAACGCAATTAACAGAATTTCGCGTGATTGTGGATCGAGAATAGCGAGGGTTATTCCAGAAAAGTAGATTAAGTCTGCGCCCTTAACTGCCCGCCCGAGTGCAATCTCGTCGACCGCAAGTTGCCTGGCGGCAGAGTCGCTGCGCCAGTATGAAAAACTGCGCTCACCATTGCTGAGATGGATGAGATATAGCCCAATCGTTTTGCCCGCAATGACTTGGACGTGCGTGTCGGATATCCTGCTGTCTTTCATGAACGCCCGCAGATCCTGCGAAATCGCATCATCTCCGACAGCCGTCAGATAGTTGACGTCGATATCTGCGGCGATTTGTGCAAGATACCATGCTGTATTGAAGGTATCGCCCGCAAAACCAAGCTTGAATTCACCAACCCGTTCAGATGGGGCAAGTTCTGCCATGCATTCGCCGATTGCCAGTACACGCATATCAGTTACAGAAAATCATCGCGGCGGGGCGTGAAACTGTCGACCAATGTCCCAGGTTCCAGGCATGTGCAGCCATGGGTTTGGCCGGGCGGGATGACAAAACTTTCACCGGGGCCAAACTCTTGTTCGTGCTCACCCAACGTAAACCGAAATCGACCGCTTTCGACATAGGTCGCCTGCACATGCGGATGGCTGTGCAGGGCACCAATCGCCCCGGTCGCGTGAAACCGGAAGGCAACAACCATGAGGTCAGGATGATCAGATAGCACCTGCCGCGTGACATGTTCACCTGTAGAGACGATCGGGAAATTGGGCACAGATTCTCTCCTTGCTTGTTAGGAAAACAGCATGCCACCGTTGAGATCAATGTTTGCGCCCGTGATGAAGGCACTGTCCTCGCAGGCCAGAAATAAAACGAGATTTGCAGCGTCATCGACATGACCCTGACGCTTTAGCGGTGCGTTGGCTTCAAAGCCGCGTCGACCAGCATCAGGTGTATGAACATTGTGAAAATCGGTATCGATCATGCCAGGACAAAGTGCATTCACACGAATGTCGGGGCCGACCTCTTTTGCCAAACCGCGTGTCATGGTCATGACCGCGCCCTTGGCTGTGGCATAGGCGACGGCACCCGGTCCACCACCATCGCGCCCGGCCTGACTGGCGAGATTGACGATAGTTCCAGACTTCATCCTGGACAAGCAAGCCTGCGTCATCAGGAATGTGCTGGTCAGATTCAGGCTCATCACGGCGTCCCAATGTTCAACAGACATTTCCGCAATGGTTTTGCGGGCGATCAGACCGCCTGCATTATTGACCAGAATATCGACGCCGCCAAAGGTTTCGACCGTGCGATACACAAGCGCGTCAACATCCGCCTTCTTGTTCAGGTCGCCCTGCACGGCAATCGCCTTACCGCCGTTGGCTTCGATTGCGGCAACAGCTTCATCCGCGCCGTTTGAGCTGGAAAAATAGTTGATCGCAACATTTGCGCCTTCAGAGGCGAGTTTGATCGCAACCGCGCGGCCAATATCTCGGCCTCCTCCGGTTACAATGGCGGTTTTACCTGCAAGTTTCATGTCGGTCCTTCCTATTACAAAGCGCCAGCTTCGCTTGTGTCACGGGTTTCAGTTGGCGGCCCTCTCAGAGCGCTCACAGCGCAAGTTGAGACGCCATTATCGGAACGCCCCCGGCATAACTGCCTTTGGGAGCCACAGAATGATTTCGGGGAATGCCGCCAACAAAATGAGGATGACCAGCATTGGGGCAAGGATAAGCACGACCTCACGCAGGACTTGCACAACATTCAGGCCGCCAATTGCCGCCGAGATCAGCAGGCACAAGCCGTAGGGCGGCGTCACCAGCCCGAAGGCAAGAGAAACGATACCGATGATGGCAAATGCGATTGGATCGACCCCACCCGCCTGTGCCACCGGCATCAGAACCGTGCCAAGGATGATGATTGTTGGGATTGCGTCGATAAACAGGCCAAAGAGCAGAAACAGCAGGGCAATCAAAATAGCTGTTCCAAAAGCTCCGAACTGCCATGCAGTCAAAACACTCACGATCAAGCGCGGCGCATCGTAGAAGGACAGTAGCCAGCCGAATGCCGACGCAGTGCCGATCGCAAACAGTGAAATGGCTGCAAAGCGTGCCGTATCGTAGAGGATGAAGCCCAAATCTCTGGGTGTTACCGTCCGATAGACAAACATACCCAGGATCAGCGCGTAACCCGCCGCGATGATTGCACTTTCAGTTGGTGTGACGAGGCCGCCCACGATACCGCCAATCACAAAGACCGGCGTCAAAAGAGCCAGTGCGGCACCTTTCCAAGCGGCCCAGAACTCACCCCAATTAGGCGTCGCTGTCACCGGGTAATTGCGGGCTTTTGCGAAGCCATAGACCGTGGCCATCAAGGCAAGGCCAATCATCAGGCCCGGAATTGCACCACCCAGAAACAACGCGCCGACAGAGACCTGCATGACACCGCCCCAGACGATCATCAGGATCGATGGTGGGATGATGACCCCCATCACCGAAGAGCAGGCGGTAATGGCAACGGCAAACCGTGTATCGTATCCTTCTTTTTGCATGGCAGGGATCAGGATTTTTCCGATACCCGCCGCATCTGCTGTAGAAGACCCTGAGATACCTGCGAACAGCATCGACACAGCGACATTTACATGACCCAATCCGCCGGGCATCCAGCCGGTTAGCACACGGGCCAGTTCGATCAGCCGGTCGGTTACTTTGCCGGAATTCATCAGGTTGGCCGCCAGTAGAAAGAATGGAACGGCCAATAAGATGAAGGAGTTATAGGATTGGAACATCCGATCCAGCACGATGAACGGGGTCAGCCGCAGCTCAAGCAACACAACCGGGAGGGTCGCCAAACCCAATGCGAATGCCACTGGGATGCGGATGAAAATCAGCACCAGAAAGCCAGCAATAAGCATCGTGGCGGCAGTTGCAGTATCGAGGATCATGTCTGGCTGCTCTCTCGGTTTAGATATTTCGCGATGGTTTCGGACAACCGGTAGCCTGACAGGAGAAACCAAAACCCTCCGGCAATCGGGACCGAGATGTGCGTAATCGCAAGATTTGCACGCATCATTACCGACCGCTGTTTGCCCCCAAATTCGGTGTATTCGATGCCGTAAAACAGGAAGAACGCCCCAAAAATCATGATGGCAACGTGAACGATGCCGTCTTGGAACAAACGTGGCAGCGGTCTCATTGCGTTGCGGGTAATCCGAACGTCAAAATGGGTGCCGTCCCAAACAGCGACAATAGACCCAATCATCACAATCCAGACGAACAGGAACGTCGCCAGTTCTTCGGTCCAAAGATAAGTTGGGATCAAACCGGTGTAGCGGGAGACAACTTGCATCGCGACCGGTATCGCCAATGCCCCCATCATCACGCCAAGCAATATACGAAGCCCAGTGCAGAACCTATCCAGATATTTTCCAAGCATGTTCCACCCTACATCGCAATGTGACGCGCCAAGCGCATCGGGATTTATGCCAACGGGCGAGTTTGATTACTTACTCGCCCGTCAGCTGGGAGATCACATTCCGCGAACGTTGTTGAGCAGTTCTGTCGCCCCCAGCTCTTCGGCATAGGCGTCCTGCACTGGCTGAACCAGTTCCAGCATTTTCTCGCGACCCTCGAACTCATGCACTTCGATCTGACCTGCGTCGATCATTGCTTGAAGTTTTTCGCCGTCCTGACCGCTCTCCAACGCGCGGCCAAAAGCACCGGCCTCGGCGCCGGCATCCATGATAGCGGCTTGCAACTCAGCAGGCAGTTCATCGAAGATTTTTGCTGACATCACAATTGGGCGCACCGTGATCGTGTGCTGGGTCAATGAGACATGCGGCGCAACTTCGTAGAACTTCAGGTTCTGGATCGAGGCCGCTTCATTCTCAAATCCGGCAATAACGCCTGTTTGGATTGCGTTATAGACTTCGTTGTAGGCAATGGCAGATGGTGCCGCGCCAACAGCTGAGAATGTCTGGGCCTGAATTGGGGCCCCCATGACGCGCATGCGGTGTCCGGCAAGTTCATCCATGTTTGTGATGGGCTCGGCTGAGGCCAGGTTCCGCACACCGCCGCCATGATACCCAACAATCACGATACCTGCAGCTTCGCGCAGATCGTCCTCAAGGGGTTTCAGCGCATCCGACGAAAGGACCGCATCCCAGTGTTCAAGATCACGGAACAGGAAAGGCATATCCATCAAAGGAATGGACTCTGAAAACACCGCCATGTTGGACGGGGCAAGGATCGTATAATCTACGGCGACACCTTGGTTGAGGTAGGTGACGTAATCGGATTCAACCCCAAGCTCACCATTCAGGCGCAGATCAAATTCGACCTCGCCATCATATTTCTCTGCGACCAGTCGTTCAAACTCGCGCAAGGTCTTAGTGAATGCATGTTCTTCATCAAACATGCTTGCCCCGCGCAGTGTGACATCAGCTTGCGCGGTCGAAACCCCGCCCAACAAAACAGCCGTCACAGCCAACGTCTTTAGTGAAAAATTGAACATTCTATCCTCCCAGATCAGGTTCAGGTCTTGTTTTCTTCCAGTCGTCTTTGACCGGCGATCGTGTTCGAAACCTTACAAGTGGTCACGCCAGATCAGCCTTCACCCCAATTTGGGTGATCTGATTTCCTCCCAGCTAGCACACTTGCTCCGCCCTCGTTGATGGGCACACCCAACACGATAACTGGGATACTAGTCAACATAAATTTTCTAGATGCTATTTAGATATGTGATATTTTCCTTTTAGAACAATGAATATAATGTAACCTAGTATCCTAATTTGCTCTATTAATTCTCTCTCTGATCTGCCACAATGTCGCCAAACAGAGGTTGGAAAACAAAAAATGGCAGCTTTGGGAAACCTTGAACGTACGACGAGTAGCGATGTTGTCTTTGACGAACTGTTTGGACAAATCACCCGCCTGGAGCTGCTTCCAGGGACAAAGATATCCGAAACGGATGTTGCGAAATCATTCGGGTTTTCACGCCAGCCTGTGCGCGAGGCTTTCACGCGACTTTCCAACCTCAATCTCCTTTTGGTGCGGCCACAACGCGCGACAGTTGTTCGACCGTTCTCACGCCAGCTCATCGCGAATGCCCGCTTTGTGCGTGCCGCAGTCGAATTGGAGGTCATCCGCACTGCCGTGTCAGATCGCGACAAGTCGGTAGACGCGGCATTAAAAGCTAACCTTCGTGAACAGGCGGATGCAATCTCAGCAGAAGATGTCAATTTGTTCCATGATCTGGACTACCAGTTTCACAAACTGCTTTGCGCCTCGGCCAAACAGGCGTTTGCGTTTGAAATCATCGCCGAAAACAAAGCGCAGGTTGACCGCCTTTGCATGCTGGCGTTAACCAGCAAAGAAGCAATGGATGATTTGTATCTGGATCATCAATCTCTTTTAAAGGCCCTGTTCAGCGGGGATGCGTGGGCGGCGGATCAAGTTCTTCGTACGCATCTTGACCGTTTGACGCCAACCATTCAGGCAATCTACACAACGCATAACGCATACTTTGATGAATAGGTAGCTAGATATCGGATGGCTTTTCGCCTCATCGCCCTAGTCTAAATTCATACATATTAGGTCGTGTTGACAAAAGGGATTCACAACGACCTCTGATCGTTATTCAAGCCGGTATCTGCGATGGAGGCCAGCTTGGCACGAAATCTAATGCCGGACGAGGAGTGGGCGTTCTTTGAACGGTTCATCCTTTCGGTCCGTGCCCCGAATGGGCGCAAACCTACCAATCATCGCCTTGTTCTTGATGGTGTTTTCTGGATTGCGTGTACAGGTGCCCCGCGGCGAGACTTGCCTGAGGAGTTTGGGAAGGGGTCGAGTGTCTACCGACAGTTCCGGCGCTCGACTCTCGCGGGGCTCTGGGAACAGATTCCGGAAGCCTTGACCGAGAGCAAGATCGTTCCTGACGCTCTTCAAATGGTCGACAGTACAGTGGTTCGTGCCCATCATCAGGCAGCGGGCGCAAAAGGGGGACTCCGCAACAGGGTTTTGGCCGCTCAAAAGGCGGCTTCACGACCAAGACCCACCTCCGGGTAAATGCCGCTGGGCTGCCGATGAGAACGGACATCACACCCGGCCAGACATCGGACTATCTTGGATTTGATCGGGTCATGCACGACAACCTGCCGGAGCCAGTCGTGCTGCTGGCCGACAATGGTTACGATGCCGACCGTATTCGCACCGAACTGCACAGCCGAAGCATTCGACCGGTGATCCCAATGCGAAAGTCCCGAAAGAGGCGCGTTGGGTTGGATTGGCCTCTCTACCGGCTAAGAAACCTGGTCGAGAGATGTTTCAACAAACTTATGAATGCTCGGCGAGTGGCTACCCGCTAAGATAAGACAGCCGAAAGCTTTCTCGGCTTCGTGGATATCACTTCAATCCGCCTCTGGATCCGCCATTTGTCAACATGACCTAGCAGTCGATAACAACTGCATTGTTGCGCATTGCCATGCCGGTGGAGCAGGAGCCATCCACCTCATCTCCTCCGACGGGCCTCACTGCAGCATCGCTAATCCTCGGGCAATGGTAGCAACGGGCCGTCCACAATCTGTGTAGGGCAGGCGGACAACCGATGCCGTATCGCATCTGAGGTCCGTTCAGAGCCCAAAACGACCAATGCTGCAGAGCGCAGCAATGTCTGTTTTTGAACGTGCTCAAGTCCTAACGGACAAAAGCCAGTGTCAGGACGAAGGGTTGCGCATTGGTTTATTGAACCAATCGCTTGGACAAAATCTGGACTGCCGCTTCAAACCTTTGCGGGTCCTGTGCTACTCGGGCTGCCAGTTGTGCGCCCTCGAGCAAAGGCAGTGTTGCGGCGGCTTCTGCTGCCGGATCGGCAACATGTAGGATCGTTCCATCGCCCTGACCCAGTGAAAATACCCTCGCAAGCCATTCGGTCATCATTGTGCGAAAACGGTTCATCTCGGCAATCGTGTCTGCTGATAGATTTTCTGTACTGGTCGAAAAAGACACGCACAGGCACAAGCTTTGACCACCTTCAAGTGCGCCACGATACCGCTTGATCAAAGCGGCCAAGCGCGTCGCCCCTGTTGCATGGTCTTGATCAATCTCGCCACAGGCGGTTTCCAAATCTGAATAATACCGCTGCATCAGCGCGACGGCCAAAGCTGCCTTGCTGGCGAAATGATGGTGAATGCTGGCCTTTGTGATTCCGACGTCGGCGGCCAGGTCGGCATAGCTGAACCCATCAAAGCCACGCCTGCGCGCGGCCCGTTCAGCCGAATTGAGCAGAGTTGTCTTGGTGTCGGTCGCCATGTGTTATCCAAGATTTTGGGCGTTTAGGCTGTGTAGGACATTCTCTGCCGCTTCCAAAGCACCTTCGATATAGCCGCCGAAAACCGGGGCGACCTCTGTTCCTGCGAAATGCAGCTTTCCGTTCCACAGATTGCTCATCGCCTTCGGTAGACCGTATGTCGGATGGGCATATAGAGGTACCTTATCCGCCTCAGTTGCAGTGTAAGGATCAATGGCCCAGTCTTTCAAGTAGAGCTTTTGGGGCTCGGCGGCTTCAGGCCCGAACAACCGTGTTAATTGAGCGTGCAGGTGCTGACGCAGCAGTTGTTCGTCCGCGCGACCTTGGGGCGGTACACCGATGAAGCCAAATAGCGCGTATGGTCCGCCCTCAGGGGGGGATGCATCATGGATTTCGACCATCGGTCCTTTCCGGCTCATTGCATCACCGGACAGTCCTTGTTTGCGCCAGAATGGTTTGTCGTACACCGCAACAGCCTTGGCCTGACCTGCCATCCATGTCGCGATGCCTTTCATGGTTTGGGCGGCTTCGGCAGACAATGCGGGCGAAAATGCGATTTCGGCCGCAACACGTGGGGGCACAGCGAGGACAGCTTGATCCGCGTGGATCTGTTCGCCCTTTGCCGTTGTTGCAATGAATTGATCGCCGGACATGTCAAGTTTAACAACCGGCGCGTTTAGCTGTTTGCGATGATCCGGCAGGCAGTTGGCCAATGCGTCTGTCAGAGCAGCCAACCCTCCCTTTAGCCGCCATGACCCTTCCATTGATGAAAAACCCTGCCCGCGTTGCACGTTGCCATGTTCATCCTCAAAGGTCTGAGCGCCATCGGCGAATTGGTCGAACTTTGTCAGACCAAACCGATCAATCAGAGCTGCAATACGTGGCTGGCCCGGCCAGAACCAGGCAGGCCCCATGTCAAAGTAGCCTGCCTCCAGATGCTGCGTCATGATTCGCCCGCCAAACCGCGGGCGGGCCTCAATCAGCATATAGTCGCGCCCTTGCGCCTCAAGACGTTCGGCTAAGACAAGTCCTGACAACCCGCCGCCGACAATCAGCGTTTGCATGCGCTAGAACCCTTCGGATGCCGGGCGCAGATCTAGCTCGTGCGTCCATGTGGATTTGGGTTGGCGGGCGAGGCTACAGTAGGCCTCTGCGATGTCCTCGGGCTTCATCATCTTGCCCGGATCAAGGTTGTGCAGGTCCCGAGATCGCGCTGTATCAATGATACCGTCCAGAATCGCGTGGCAGACATGAACACCTGCTGGTTGATACTCCCGTGCAAGCGATTGCGTCAGGCCGCGCAAGGCGAATTTTGCGCTGGCAAAGGCCGAGAATCTTGTACCACCCCGCAAGGACGCTGTGGCGCCAGATACAATGAACGTACCACCGCCAGCGCGGACCATCGGTTGCAGTGTCGATTGGGCAAGCAAAATGGCAGACTGCACCATCGATCCCCACGTGCGTTGATAATCAGCAAGCCGGGTTTCTGCGAAAGGCGCGATGATCAGTTCGCTCGTGTTGTGGATCACAACCTTGGGCGGGCCATGTTCTGCGATAACCTGTGCCAGGAGGCTGGGAACGGCACTCTCGTCCGTCAGGTCCATCTCAAAGAACTGGCCAATCACCGTTTCAGGTTGGGTGCGTCCCAAGCCAACGGCAGCAAAGCCATCTTTTGTGAAACGGGACAACAGGGACTGACCAAGGCCAGCCCCCGCGCCGGCCACAAGGACCAAAGGTTTTTCAACACTCATCAGACGGCAGGCGGTTTGGCGTGGGGCAAATGACCCGTCTTGATCCACAGCTTTGCCCCATCAGGGCCAGCCGTTGCAGACAGTTGATCGCCTTCCGGCAGTCGCAGCCATGCTCCTTTTTCAAGCGTATCGCTGCCTTCGGTGACGGAACCGGCAATCACCAGTATTTCGATCCCACCCACATCGGTATTTTCCAGTGTCGCGCCTGCATCAAGGTGGCTGTAGGTAACTGTTTCACGCGCATCACGGTGTAGTTCAGCCGTTGCGACACCATCCACAGGATCGGTCAGTTCTTCGGCCATGGTTTTGCGAAACTGATTGCGGTCGGCCATGTCGAACTGCCACAGCTTTACAAAGATCGTGCAGCCCGGCTCTGACCCCGGCGTATGTGCAGTGGTGGGAGGATTGCGCACATATGTCCCTTCGGGGAAGTCGCCATGTTCGTCCTGAAATACACCATCAAGCACGATGAATTCTTCGCCACCTGTATGGGTGTGTTCCGAAAATTTGCTGCCCGGCGCATAGCGCACTATCGTCGTGGCACGGGCAACTTCGCCGCCGATGCGGTCCAACATACGCCGATCCACACCGGGCATAGGCGAAGCGTTCCACTCAAGCTGTTCAGAATGAACAACCACGCGTGTTTTAAAGTCTGCGTTCAGTTCCATGTTTTTCCTTTCGGCTTGAGTGGTATCGCGTCCTTAACCTGCGATGCTGGGCCGTGCCGAGACCTTTGCACGCCATGCCGTCAGATTGGAGAGTGTCTCTGGAATGTCGACCTTCGCAAAGTCCGCAAAGGCAAGACCGGCAAACGCTGTGATATCAGCAACCGAAAACTCAGAACCAGCCAGATATTCATTGTCAGCCAGAACTTCATCCAAGTAAGCCATTGTCTGACCAGCAACTTGCTTTTGCTTGTTGCCCCATTCAGCACATTGATAGGTCTCAAGGTCTGGACCAAGGCCTGGTGTGGCATGGTGAAAGTAGGTTCCCACAGCATTCAGCAGACCATTTTCTGCACGCAGGTTCATCATCGAAATTTGCGCACGTTGTTTTGGTGTCTCTCCGGTCAGCGACGGGCCTTCGAAATGGTTGTCGATATATTCTGTAATCGCATTGCACTGCGAAATATGTGTACCGTCCGCCAACTCAAGGCAGGGCACAACGGCATCAGGGTTCTTGGCTTTAAAGGCCTCGGTGCGATGTTCGCCACCCATCACGTCAACCGGAACGAATTGGACCTGGTCTGTTGCGCCTTTTTCAGCAAGCGCAATGCGCACACGTGCGGGGTTTGGGAATCCCTCAGTATCATAGATTTTCATGTCGTCACTCCTTGTGAACTGACATCTATCTACTAGTAGGTAGATATCTTGGGCAAGATGTATTTTGGTCGTTGCGATAACAAGGTTGTTACGATGATAAGTTTAGCAGCGTCTGGATTTGATGCCAGCTTCCTTCGAAGCGGTCATTTGTGTCGTCCTAATGAATAACAATAAAGTCCCGCAAAATGATGTTGTTGCATGGATCGCCGAGCCGCGATTTCGCCGCCGCTCACTCTGACGCGAGCGGCGATACATCCCTACAAATTCAATAATGCCCGTCGCAACAAGTTTCCCAAGGCTACGTATCGTGTTACGAACTGCTCGGAATACGACGAAAGTCTCCGGCGTCAAGGTGATGTGACGATCTGGGTTTCTGATGATGTTGTGAAGAACTGGGCTTCGCCACGCCGCAAGACACGCGGCGGTCAATCGCTTTATTCAGATCTGGCAATCGAGATCAGTCTCACTCTGCGGGTCGTGTTTCGACTTCCGCTCAGACAAACTCAGAGTTTCATGCGGTCGATTGCCAGGCTGATGGGCATTGACCTCGTAGTACCGGACTTCTCGACCTTGTCGCGACGCGGTAAGCGGATGAAGATTGTCCAAAACCGGCGAGACGCAAATAAGCCAATCACCCTCATTGTGGACAGCACAGGCCTGAAAGTGCGTGGCGACAAGGGCTGGCATGGAGAAAAACACGGCATCAGGAAGGCGCGCAAAACATGGCGCAAGCTCCACATCAGGCTTGACCCGGAAACCGGTGATATCGCTGCAACGGAATTGACCACCGAACACGTGGGCAATGAAACGGCACTGCCAGATTTGCTAGCTGACATGGATGTTGATGTGAACCGCTTTCTGGCGGATGGAGCATATGACGGCCAATGTGTTGCAGACTGTCTGTTGGACAAGTTCGGATCCAGGATTGAGATCATTATACCCCCACCTAAAAACGCGGTTCGCGGCGAGAATGCACGGCGCAATCAACACATCGATACCATCGCTGAACATGGCAGAATGAACTGGTAAAGTGAGACGGGAGACAACCAGCGATCACGGGTTGAAGCCTAGATCGGCAGATGGAAACAAGTTATCGGCGATCGCCTGCAAGCGTGTGATCTCGACCGGCAAATAGCTGAAGCGAAAATTGCATCAAAAGCGCTCAACCGCATGACATCTCTCAATCGTTCGGAGTACGAACGCGTCTTCTAACGTGATGGGGTATGGGGCAAATTCGTCTCAAACCTGATCCATGCAACAAGGTCGTGGAATACCACAACGGAAATCTGGCGCCTAGTCCGACCGCCGATACCTGGGCATCAAAAAAGCTGTCAGTAGAACCCATAAAATTGTAACACCCCGCCATCAATCTTTGCCCACCGCAATAGTCCCACTTGCCTTCCCTACCAATCCACTTATGAAGTTCAATCAGTTGACCTAGGGGAAAGATTGCAATGCGCATGCGCGATACGTTCATCAAACCGATGCACCCGGAAGGTATTCGGTTTGTCGCGATCTTTGCCGCCATTACGGTCGGTCTGTTTCTACTGTCTAACGTTCTGGGCTGGATTGGTGTCGGTCTCACGATCTGGTGCTACTATTTCTTTCGCGACCCGGAACGCGTGCCACCCACTGGAGAAGGGTTGATCGTCAGCCCAGCGGACGGGGTGGTTTCGCTGATCGAAGCGGCGGTGCCGCCGAACGAGCTTGGGATGCCTAACACGCCTCTCACCCGTGTCAGTGTGTTCATGAGTGTCTTCAACTGTCATGTGAACCGCACGCCAATTGAAGGTGAGATTACCGCTGTTGCATATCGCCCCGGCAAGTTTTTCAACGCATCCCTGGACAAGGCCAGTGCTGATAATGAGCGCAACAGCCTGCGCATTCGTATGAAAAACGGTCAGGATCTGGCTGTTGTCCAGATTGCCGGCCTCGTGGCCAGACGGATCGTCTGCTTCGTGAAGCCAGGCGCAGCGATGCAAACTGGCGAACGATTTGGATTGATCCGCTTCGGGTCTCGGCTGGATGTTTATCTTCCTGATGGCGTGGTCCTACAAGTGCGTGTAGGGCAAACGATGATTGCGGGCGAAACCGTCCTTGCCAGTTTGCCCACCCTTGAAGAAAAGTAGGTAACTGGATCAGTGGCAAAACCATCCAAACAGGAAGAGACCGAGTTTGCGCTGATCCACTTGTTGCCCAATGCGTTGACCATAACGGCCATATGCGCGGGCCTGTCGGCAATCAGATTTGGCGTTCAGGGCAATTACGTGCTCGCTGTCCAGTTGATAATTGCCGCCTGTGTGCTGGATGGGCTGGATGGCCGTATTGCGCGCCTTCTCAGCAGTGACAGCAAACTGGGAGCCGAACTGGACTCACTTGCAGATTTCTTGAACTTCGGGGTCGCCCCACCGCTCGTTCTTTATTTCTGGGCCTTGCAGGATATACGCAGTGCGGCTTGGATTGCGGTTCTGTTTTTTGCGGTGTGCTGCGTCATGCGACTTGCCCGGTTCAATGTGGGCGGCAAATCCGAAACCTGCGATCAAGATGGGGCCTATTTCGAGGGAGTCCCCGCCCCTGCAGGGGCGCTGCTTGTCATGTTGCCAATGTATCTGTCCTTCGCCTTCGCCGATGCCCCTTTGCTGCCCAGTATATTGATTTGCCTTTATATGGTGATCATAGGTCTTCTGCTTATCAGCCAAATACCGACCTGGTCATTCAAGACGACGCGAATCTCGCGCGAGAACGCAAAGTTTTTTCTCATCGGTGTCGCTGTTGCGGGGGCCGCATTGCTGACTTTCGCCTGGGCTACGTTGATTGTGCTTTGTTTCGGATATGTGGGCACGGTCGCCTGGGCGTGGCTCGACAGGGGAATACCTTCTGACCGTTAAGGACTCGATATGGACATCAAAGCCGTTCAAACTTCCTATGCTCGCTGGGCCCCCATCTACGACAAGACGTTTGGGGCAGTTACCAATGTCGGGCGGCAGCATGCGGTTGATTTTATCAATAGACGTCCAGGCAAAGTTTTGGAGGTTGGCGTCGGCACCGGACTTTCGCTGGAACATTACGGGCCCGAAACGCAAGTGACCGGAATCGATTTCAGTGAGGACATGCTGCAAAAGGCGCGCGACAAAGCAAAAGATCTATCGCTGAACCATGTTGCCGAGCTGAGGCAAATGGATGCGCGCACGCTTGATTTTCCAGACAACTATTTCGATACGGTTGCGGCAATGCACGTGCTATCCGTCGTACCGGAACCGGAAAGGGTAATGGCGGAAATAGCACGGGTCTGTAAACCGGGTGGAAAAGTAGTAATTACCAACCATTTCCAACGAAAGCGGGGGTTGCTCGCATCCTTGGAACGCGCGATTGCTCCGGTCGCAAATACGATTGGCTGGCATTCTGATTTCGATATTGAAACAGTACTGCAAGAGGATGCGCTTGCCGTAGAGGAGCAAAGAACCCTTCCACCTCTGGGGATGATGACATTTTTGGTACTGAAAAAATCAGTTGTCACGTAACTGTTCAGTGAAAGAACTTGGTACGACTGCAAACAGGAAACTGAGCAACACCAGCTTTTCTTGAGCCTCCCCAACTGAACTGGTCCCCCTTTATGTTTAGGAAACGGAGGACCTAGAATGGCAAACAAGAGACCGAAGCCGGAAGAGATTGTCTCGAAGTTACGGCAAGTTGAAGTTCTGATGGGTCAAGGCATGTCCCGTCT
>NZ_FXTE01000025.1 GCF_900182615.1 Ruegeria faecimaris
CGAGTGAAGCGCGACCCGGTTCTTGCGCGTGTGTTGAGCGACTTGAACCGAATGCGCAAGAAACGGATCAATTGGTTGACCTCAAACGGGAGCCGTCGTTCGTTCGCGGTAGCGAAATCACTTTATTGGGATCAGTACCAACGCTGTTGCAAGTGCAATATCTAGCGATTGAGCCTACGAGAACGGCCCAGAGCCGACCTTGAACACTGTCTTGAAATACTGCATCCGCAGCCCGCATTGCTGCCGTTCGCCGCAACCGCAAAAGATGAGGTAGGTTGAACTCACGCAATGCGGACAAAACCGCCATTTACAAAAATCAGAAAGTGTCGGCCATTTACTCAAAGTAATGACCCGTTTGGGTCGCCAAAAATGTAGTTTCACAAAGGCGAGCTTGCGGCTGTGTCCAACGAAAGCTCGCCCTGCATTTGAATAGTGGAAGTTCAGTTTTCTACTGAGACATGCCACCTTCCTTGGAAGTTTGTTCTTCTACGTGGCTCTGATTTGCTACCGGTCGTCCTCGCGGCGGGAAGTCTTGGAAGGTCGCCAAGTGCGATTGCACAATGCGTGCGGCGGGCCCGAACGCCCACATTTTTTCTCCCATCCAACGGACATACATGCCACTTTCATCAGCTGCTTTCTCATACGGGTCTCTGCGCAAGTTATAGAGCAACGGAGCTACCAACTCTTCTTTTGGGCCAGACCATCCATGGTTTTGAACTACGAAATGAGCTTTCCAATCATTATAGCGCACAGCTTGAAGGTCCGTTCCCTGGTAGTAGAGCAGTTCCCGACGGCTGCTCTCTTCCGCTTCTCCGCTCAGATAAGGAAGTTGATTGTAGCCATCGACGTGGACTTTGAAGCCTTCATAACCTTCTAACAGTTTCTCTTTGAGGTCCGCCGGACCACCCGCAGCAGCAACAAATGTTGGCATCCAGTCCAAGCCGCTGAAAATACCGTTCAACACCTGCCCTTCGGGGATCTTGCCGGGCCACCTGATGACCGCCGGGACGCGGAAACCGCCCTCCCAAGTCGTTCCTTTCTCGCCATGAAAGGGTGTCGTGCCTCCATCCGGCCACGTCAGCGTCTCCGGACCATTGTCCGCGGTGAACATGACGATAGTATTGTCGGACACTCCAAGGTCGACCAGATGAGCTAAGACTTTCCCGACGTTGTCATCCAGTTCTTTCATAATGACATCTTGCAGACCGCGACCGTCACCAAGCATCGCCTCATACTTGGGACTAAGATGTGTCCAGACATGAGCCCGTGCCGGAGCCATCCACACGAAGAATGGAGTATCTGCTTCTACCGCGCGAGAAATGAAGTCTTTGGTGTGATTTGTTACCTCATCGTCCAAGGTCGCTTGCCGTTCTGGTGGGGCGGGCCCATCATCGACAATGCGTTGTTTTCCAACTTTACCAAAACGAGGGTCGATCGTTTCGTCGTCTTCTTCGGTAGCGTACGAATGGATGATGTTACGTGGACCGAACTGCGCCACGAATTCCGGGTCATCGGGCCAGTCTGGGTCACTTGTGTATTCCATTGCGTTCAAGTGATACAACCAACCCCAATATTCGTCGAAGCCCTTGGTGGTAGGCAAAAACTCATTCAGGTCTCCAAGATGATTTTTGCCAAACTGACCCGTGGTATAGCCCAATTTCTTCAAAAACATTGGCAGCGTGGGATCATCGGGGTGCAACCCAACTGGATCGCCCGGGAGACCAACAGTGTGCATACCTGTTCGAATAGGCATTTGTCCTGTCATGAATGCCGACCGACCCGCCGTACAACTGGGTTCAGCATAGTAATCCGTCAGGCGTACACCTTCGGAAGCAAGCTGGTCGAGATTTGGGGTCTCGATACTTTTGATACCCCCATGGTAAACGCCGAGGCTTGCCCATCCTACGTCGTCAGCCATAATCACGAGTATGTTTGGGCGCTCACTTTCGTCACTCCAAACGCTAGACCCTACGATACACAGCCCAAGTGTCATTGCCGCTAATGTTTTCATTTGTCCCTCCGCCTTTTTACTTTCCGCAGCCTATCCACAGCGCGACTAGGTGACCACACTACATTTCAATAATCTATACTTCTGAATAAGATACTATCCTTTATACCGTTGGAGGGGGGTGCCATACTGGGTTAGTAGGCGACGCTCCAACAACATCGAAACCATGGGAACGGTATCATGACAGAACGCTCGTTATTGATCCTGGCTGCCTTGGGCCTTGTGCCCATAGCGTTATCTTACGGCCTCATGCCGTCGGCTTCCGTAACCTATCTGTTGGGTTTTCCCGTCGAAGGTGTAAACCAAACGCATGTCTTCCGCGCCATCATGGGCCTCTATCTGGCGAACGCACTGTTTTGGTTGGTTGCGTCGACAAAGCCGAAGTTGCAGCGGTCCGCGCTGTGGGTACTTTTTCTGTTCATGGCAGGGCTTGCTGGCGGCCGTGCTTTGAGCATCCTGTTGGATGGTCTGCCGGGGGCAATACTGGTATTTTATCTGATAGCCGAACTGGTTTTTGCTGCTCTGTCACTCATGCTCTTGCTCAAAAATGGGGAAAGCAAATGAAAGACCTGAAAAATCTAATCCATCATTGTCAATTTAGTCTCGTTGCAGCATCTCTGGTGCTGACCGGAGGGTCCGAAGCATATGCGTCCTCAGCCGAGGCGGCTGTAGATAACAGTTTTGCTGCCATTGAGCGCGCAGTGGAAGACGCCGGGTTCAACTCAGTTGTGACAATTGATCATGCGCGGTTAGCAGCAGCAGAAGGTGTTGAGATGCCGCCGTCACGGGTTCAAATATTTTCGGACCCGAGTATCAACACATCGATCCTGAGCGACAATGTCAGAGCAGGCTTAGACCTGCCGTTTCGGGTGTTGTCCTTTGCGCAGGATGGAACCGCCAAGGACATTTATACGAACGCAGAATTTTTGAAGATCCGGCATTCTTTAGACAACCAGCAATCACTCAACAACTTTGGGATCCGACTTAACGCGGTAGTGGATGGTGCAGGCGCAACACCGGCACCTACAGATGGATTGACCCCAGACTTCGGCATTATCGAACTGACCTCCCCACTTAGCGTCGCTGAAGCAGTATCAAACCTGACCAGGATTGTGACGGCACAGGACGATACGGTCTGGTTTGGTGAAATCGATTTCGCCAAGCAAGCCTACAAGCATGGCGTCACGCTACCTGACGCTGTCTTGCTTCTCTTTGGGGGGCCAGCGCCGGGCGGCGTTGCAATGGCGGATTTCCCCGCAATTGGTCTGGATGCATTTTGCCAGAAACTTCTTGTATATGCAGGCGAAAATGGAGGGTCTGTGGTGATATTTAACGACATCGCCGCGTTGGCAGAATTGCACTACGGTTCATCTGCTAAACCTCACCACGCGTTGAACGAGCGGCTTACAGCCACATTCAAAAAAGCACTCGAACAGAAGAGTTTGGCCGCAACCAAAGACTGAAAGTGGCAAGCAACGGAAGTGATTTGCATCGATTTGCAAAGGCTGCTTTGGGCTCAGAGCCGACCTCGGAGCAACCGCGACATCTTATTGGAGGGCTCAGATCGCGGCGATGAGGACGGCCCAAACCGGGCATTGAGCTTGAACCATGATTAACTAATCAGCTTCCTGAAAGCGGCCATTCCGACATTTGCAACATTTCCATTGCTTCGGTGGCCGAGATGGGAACATCTCTGCCGTCCTGTTAAGCAAGCAGTACACTTCGCAGTGCATCTTCCCAGAGAGTTCACAGGGGCTCGCGTACCCAGCACATGCTGCCTTTCGCCAACAGAAGTCTGGATTTAAGCTTTGACGCTCGGTGGAGCGCTTCAGAGATCGAACGTCCTGACGATTTCGAGGCGCATTTCTCGTTGGCTATGGAGTGCCAGAACAGTAAGGCCTATAAATCTATCCAGCGCCTTGGCACTACACTGTTGATTCATCGCGCTGACCAGCCGGATGATCCGAGCTAAGTGGGCCGTGCTCGCGCGTGCATGAATGCAAAGGGCATCATCCGTAAAGAATTCCAGTGACTTCTATAACATGCTCTCTAAACTCCGGGCAGTTGTTAGTCAGAATTGACGTGGGAGTTTGGGCTCAGTTGGGCTACAAAAAGGTATCAGAGACACCGATAAGTACCGCGCCATCATCTGCGCCAAGTTCGGAGTTAAGCGCAGTTGATCAACAGGCGCGGTTTGAAGCCACCGCTCAGGTGATGCAGGCGATCTCTGTGACCAAGGACGACGTTCAGCCGGTATGCGATCTGATTGTCACGCTCGCAAAGGACCTTTGCGACGCTGTTTTTGCCGGTTTGGTTTTGGGGCGAAAAGGCGACGCCCTTCAGCAGCTCGTGGCCAGCGTCAACCTGCACCCTGACATTCAGCAACTCTGGCTTGATGGCAAATACACGATGGAGCCGGGCAATTCTCTGGTGACTGAAACCATCCTCAGCGGCGAGACCAAACGCGTTGTGGATATGGGAGACACTGATTTCCACAAATCCGGCGATGAACGGTTCAAGTTGATTGTCGACAAGCATGGGTGCCGCAGCAATCTGTTTGTTCCTCTAAAGGTGGACGGCGGTGCAATTGGATGCTTGATGTTGGCGCGAGACGAGGTGCGGCCCTATACCGACGATCAGGTTAAGCTCGTCGAAACCTTTGCCGCCCAAGCGGTAATCGCCATTGAGAACGTTCGCCAATTCCGCGAATTGCAAATCCGCCTGGCACGCGAAGGCGCCTCGCGTGAAGTTCTTGAGACAATTAGCCAATCACGAGAAGATGAGACGCCGGTGTTCCAGACGATCCTGGAAAACACCGCTCGGCTTTGCGAAACAAATGTCGCCACATTGAGCCTTTTGAATGAGGCTGGAACCCACCTTGAATATGCGGCCCATTTTGGTGATCAGTTGGCGACCTACGAGGTTGGCGTAGATCGTTGGTCACTGGACTCACATCTCCAGATTGCGGAGTCCGTGCGCGAGGCGCGCGTTGTTCACAATGTCGATTTGCGCCTGACTGACCAGTATATCAAGGGCGACCCATGGCGCCGTCAACTTGTAGACGAAGAAGGTGTCCGGTCATTTCTGACGGTCCCATTAATGTCGGCAGATGGTACGCCCGTGGGCGTTATCGGGATTTACCGACGTGAGGTTCGGGCCTTTACAGACGACGAGATTTCTCTGGTTGAGGGCTTTGCCGCGCAGGCCGTGATCGCCTTGGACAACACACGACAATTGAATGAGCTGCACACGCAATTGGAGCGTCAGACGGCAACGCAAGAAATTCTAACGGTCATTAGCCAAAGCCGTGATGACGATGCGCGCGTCTTTGATTCAGTGCTTCAGCAGGCCACCAGGGTATGTGATGCAGATCAGGCTGTACTTATTCTTATCAACGCTGCCGGGACCCACGGGCGGTTGGCCGCGAATTGGGGACATCAGAGAACCGGATTTGATGTTGGAGACGAGTGGCAGTTGGACGAATCGATTCCCATAGCCATTGCGATACGAACAGGTAAGGTTGGTCGCATCGATGATTTGACCGACACGGATTTTTATCGCTCGGGCCATCCTACAGCTGCCATGATGGTTGAGATCGAAGGCATTCGGTCACGCGTTACAGTCCCCCTGATGCAAGGAGATCAGGCTATCGGAGCCATCGCGGTCAGCCGCCGTGAGGTACGGCCATTTGCTGACCCTGACGTACAGTTGATTGAAGAATTCGCCAAACATGCAGTCATTGCCATCGAAAACACGCGCCAGTTTCGTGAAGTTCAGGAACGACTTGAACGGGAAGAAGCATCGCGCGAAATCCTCGAAGTCATCAGCCGCAGTCGCGATGACGATAGCCCTGTCTTCAATAGCATACTCGAAAATGCCAGCCGTTTGTGCAAAGCGCCGCTGGCCTTCCTTTGCGTCGCTGATCACGAACGTGGCCTGGCGACGATTCCGGCCAATATCGGTGCGAGAACGGATTTTGATGAAGCCTTGAAGGGGTTCGTAGAACCATTGACGCGCACGGAATTGGTTGCAATTAGGCCGATGATCGATGGTCAGGTGATCCGGCAGGACGATATTGCTGATGATCCGCTTTACCATCGGGATCGTGATCCAAAACGTGTTCAGATGGTCGAGGTTGAAGGCGCCCGTTCGGTTCTTGCCGTACCGCTGATGAAAGACGGCACTGGTCTTGGGGTGATTGTTCTTTATCGCCGTGAAGTTGCGCCTTTTTCGGATGACGACGTCGCGCTGGTCCAAACGTTTGCAGCTCAAGCCGTGATCGCAATGGATAACGTACACCAGTTCCGCGAGGTTCAGGAGCGTACGGCGGAAGTCACACAAGCCTTAGAGTATCAGACATCAACATCCGAAGTGCTGCGCGTCATTTCGACATCTCCCAATCAGCTGTCGCCTGTTCTGGATGCCATTCTCAATGAAGCTTCGCGGATCTGCGAGCTGCAAGACGCGTACGTCGCGATGCTGAATCCGAACGATGGGCTCTATCATGTGCACTCGACGCTCACACAGGACACGACCTTTGCAGAGTACGTAAAAACTCACCCGATTTTGCCAGAAGAGAACGGTGTTAGCGGACGTGCGATCCTGTCGAAACGAACAAGCTACGTCGAAGATGTCGAAACGGATAAGTCCTACACTTGGTTGGAAGAAAGTGGTGTAGGTGAATATAAATCTTTGCTTGGGCTTCCGCTGGTCAAAAACGGTGAGGTCGTCGGCGTTATTTCTCTTGGCTCGGCGGTGGTCTCGGGTTTTTCCGACAAACAGATCCAATTGCTGGAAACATTTGCGGATCAGGCCGTCATCGCGATTACCAACGCGAGCCTTTTTCATGAATTAGAGGAACGCACGGAAGAAGTTACACAAGCGCTGGAGTATCAGACTGCAACGTCAGACGTGTTGTCCGTAATCTCTCGATCCCCGAATGAGCTGGAGCCTGTACTGCAGGAGATATTGAGGGTCGCCAACCGGATTTGCGACCCAAAATATGCTGCGATCTCGATCCTGAATCCACAGGACAACCTCTACCATACTGACATTATGCTCGATTTTGACAGTGATTTTATGAAGTTCATGAAGTCCCACCCAGTACCGGCAGGCCATGGGAGCGGTATTGGCCAAACAGCGGCACGAGGGGAAACTGTCTACTACAAGGACACTGAAGCCGACGAATACGCCTGGAAGGAAGCCGCGCGTATGGGCAAGTATCGCTCACTTTTGGGTGTTCCACTGATCAAGGACAAAGTCGTCGTTGGTGTACTTGTGCTTTGCCACATCAAAGTCGCTCCTTTCAATTCAAAACAGATCGCCCTGTTGGAAACATTCGCTGCCCAGGCTGTAATTGCGATCAACAACACCCGGTTGTTTGAAGAAGTTCAAACCCGCACTGCCGAAGTTGAAGAAGCGCTGGTGCGCGAACAAGCAAGCGCGGAAATTCTGCAGGTCATCAACGAAGCGTCGTCCGATATCCAACCAGTGTTTGATCTTGTTGTTCAAAAATCCGCCGAGCTTTGTGGGGCGCAGTTCTGTGTTCTCGAACGATTTGACGGCAAATTATATCATTTCTGCGCACAATATGGATTTCCAAACGCTACCTTAGAATTGCTGACCTCCGATTACCCGATGGAAGCATCCGAAGGCCACTTGGCTCCATTGGTGGTAAAGAGCGGCGATGTCCAGCATCTATCAGACGCGCACGGTCCCGAATATTTCAGTCCGGAGCTTGCAAAAAAGGCTGGGTATCGACGCTTGATGGCCGTACCAGTCCGGGCCGAAACGCGGATTTGGGGTGTCGTGATTGTAGGCTGGGCCGAAGCCGGGCCACCGCAACAAAACTGCGTGGAGCTCGTTCAGGGATTTGCCAATCAAGCCAGTATCGCCATTGAGAACGCGCGGCTGTTCCGGGAAACACAAGAACGCACTGCCGAAGTCGAAGAGGCGTTAAAGTATCAGACGGCCACTTCCGAAGTACTTGATGTCATCTCTCGCTCGCCCAACGATCTGCCACCGGTTCTGGACGCCATATTACAGGTTTCGGCACGAATATGCTCGCCGGAATATGCATTCTTCGCGATGCGGGATGCCGCAGATGGGCGGTATCGCGTTGCCATGTCACACAACGTTAGTGATGCTTTTCTGCAATTTTTATCCGACAACCCCATCGCGCCAGAGGAAGGTTCCTGCATCGGTCGCACGGCGCTGCATCGTAAAACCGTCTATATAAAAGACACGCGCAAGGACCCGTCCTATACTTGGAAAGAGGCAGCGGAGATCGGTAACTACCTCACCACACTCGGAGTTCCCTTGGTCAGCGATGGTGTAACGGTCGGCGTCATCGTTATGGCGCACCGGCAGGCGGCCGCGTTTAGTGACAAACAGGTAAGCCTGTTGGAAACTTTTGCGTCCCAGGCGGTGATCGCTATCAACAATACCCGGCTGTTCAAAGAAGTGCAGGCGCGCACGGCAGAGGTCGAAGAGGCGCTGGAGCAGCAAAAAGCCAGTGCCGAGATACTTAGCGTCATCAGCCAATCGGTCGAAGACACGCAGCCGGTATTCGAGAAGATTCTTGAAAGTTGTAAAGTGCTGTTTGGTGGCGAAGAACTTGATGTGCTGCTTGTTGATGACGACGGTCTCTTGCAAGTCGAAGCTTACATTGGCGATTATCGGGACGAAGTGGCCAAGACCTTTCCGGCACCTTGGGAGATAACGCCCGTCGCGAATGCACTGCGGACAGGTGAGGTTGCCAACTATTCGGATTGTATAAACAATCCGGACACACCCGCCGTTCTTCAAAAGATAGCGCGCATAGCACGATACCATTCGGTCGCATTCGCTCCAATGATGTGGGAAATGAAAGGTATCGGCGCAGTCGGCGTTGCACGGCGAGACAATCCTTTTCAGGCCAAGGAATTGCGCGTTCTGAAGGGCTTTGCTGATCAAGCTGTCATCGCGATCCAGAACGCACGGCTATTTCATGACACCCAAACCGCACTCTCGCGCCAAACGGCGAGTGCGGATGTGTTGAGGGTGATCTCAGAATCTCCAGATGATACCAAACCGGTTTTTGAAAAGATTGTTGGCCTCGCGACGACGCTTATCGATTGCGATCAGTCGATTGCGATGCAAGCTGACAAGGCAGAGTACTGGCAAGTGGCGGCCGCAACGCCTGATGGCTTGGAGGAAATCACGTGGGCTGAACGTCTGCCCATTGATCCCGACGACAACCTGCCATCCCGCGCCATCCACAGTGGTAGGACGCTGCATTTCGATGAATCCCGCTTTGATGAGTTGTCGCCGCGAGATCAACAAATCGTACAGGAACAAGGGTTCAGGTCGTTCTTGATGGTGCCATTGATGCGCGGGAACGACTGTTTTGGAAATCTGGTATTTATTCGAAAAACGTCCAAGATCTTCAGCGAAGACGAAGTGTCTATCGCCGAATCCTTTGCGGATCAGGCCATCATCGCGCTGGAAAATGTACGCCTGTTCAATGAAACGCAGGCATCATTGGCACGTCAGACTGCCAGTGCTGATGTACTGCGGGTGATCAGCCAATCGCCTTCAGATACCACACCTGTTTTTGAGGCGATTGTAAATTCCGCGACACGGCTTGTTTCATGCGACATGGCAGGCGCCGCTTTGTCAGATGACAGTTTCTGGTGGCAAGTGGCTTTGGCGACGCCAAAAGGCCTATTTCGTGATTTCGGACGAACCCGACACCCGTTGGACCCGAAGGATAATTTTCTGTCGTCCGTGTTAATGTCCGGGAAAACCATGCATGTACACGATTTGACGTCGCAGGGCTTACCGCGCTTGGCAAAGAAGCTTCACGAAGAAAACGGATTTGAAGCTTTTCTTGGCATACCGTTGATGCGCGGAGACAAGTGTTTGGGCGGGCTCTATTTCATCAGGAAATCAAAGACACCGTTCTCGGACGACGATATTGCAATGGCTGAGTCTTTTGCAGATCAGTCTGTTATTGCCATCGAGAACGTGCGCCTTTTCCGCGAGGCCGAAAAGGCCCGTGAGGTGGCCGAGTCTGCTAACGAAGCAAAAAGTGCGTTCCTCGCCACCATGTCTCACGAAATCCGTACACCGATGAATGCCGTTATCGGAATGAGTGGGCTCCTGATGGATACCAAGTTAGATGCCGAGCAAAGCGATTATGCCAACACGATCCGCGACAGTGGCGACGCACTACTGGGCATAATCAACGAAATCCTCGATTTCTCAAAAATCGAAGCCGGGCAGATGGACATCGAGAACCATCCGTTCGATTTGCGTGAATGTATCGAAGGCGCGCTTGATCTGATCAGCGGCAAGGCCGCCGAAAAACAGCTCGATCTGGCCTATGAATTTGACGACGCTTTGCCCCTTGCGATCAGCGCTGACCTGACCCGGTTGCGGCAGATCCTGCTGAACCTGCTTTCCAACGCCGTGAAGTTCACTGAAAGCGGCGAGGTGGTTCTCTCTGTCGAACAAACCGCCAAGAAACGCGGATCGCTTGAGATGACGTTCAAAGTCCGCGACACCGGCATTGGCCTGTCCGACAAGGGGATGAGCCGTCTGTTCCAGTCCTTCAGCCAAGCAGACAGTTCAACAACCCGCAAATATGGCGGCACCGGTCTCGGCCTGGCGATTTCCAAGCGTCTTGCGGAACTTATGGGCGGCAGCATGTGGGCAGAAAGTGACGGCGAGGGGCTTGGTTCGACCTTTTCATTTACGATCCAGACCAAACCCTCCAAACCGGTCAAATCGACGTCGCGCGATTTAGTGGGCGTTCAGTCCGAACTTGAAGGCAAACGCATTCTTATGGTGGATGACAACGCCACCAACCGTAAAATTCTGTCGCTCCAGACCGAGAAATGGGGCACTAAAACCACTACCTGTGAAACCCCGTCCGATGCTCTGGCCACGCTCGAGGAGGCTAAAAAGTTCGATCTGGCCATTCTCGACATGCACATGCCAGAAATGGATGGTGAGGAACTCGCGCAGAAAATTCAGGCCAAGCACCCGGACTTGCCGCTGATCCTCTTTAGTTCACTTGGTCCACGTGAAATTGACCTCGAAGACGGCCTCTTTGCTGCCAACCTCACCAAGCCGCTGCGTCAGTCGCATCTCTTCGACACTCTGGTCACACTGTTTTCGACCGAAGATACCCCAGTGAAACCAACCAAACCCGCGGGCAAGCCACAGACCGATCCAGAGATGGCCAAACGCCACCCGCTACGTATTCTGCTTGCTGAGGATAATTTGGTGAACCAAAAACTTGCGCTTCGCCTGCTAGAACAGATGGGCTATCGCGCTGATCTGGCCAGCAACGGCGCTGAGGCGGTCGAAAGCGTTAACCGGCAAACATACGACGTCGTATTGATGGACGTGCAGATGCCAGAAATGGACGGGCTCGAAGCCTCACGCCGCATAAACAAAGATTTCCCCGGAGAAGACCGACCGCATATAGTAGCCATGACTGCCAATGCCATGCAAGGCGACCGCGAGATGTGTTTGGATGCCGGGATGGATGACTACATCGCCAAACCGATCCGCCTGCCTATTCTTATCGAAGCCCTTTTAAATGTTCCCAGGAAAAGCAAGTAATCCATGACAAACGGCCCAATTGATCTTGATATCTTCGCTGAACTCAAGGACGCGACTGGTGACGAATTTGCCGCCGAGCTTGTGAACACCTTTCTCGACGAAGCCCCCGGCATGATTGCCGAATTGAAATCGGCAGCCGAAGCATCAGACGCAGATGGATATCGCCGCGCAGCTCATTCCATCAAATCGAATGCAAACACCTTTGGTGCAACCGCGCTAGCGGAGTTGGCAAGGAAAATCGAGCTCGGGGACATACCCGCAACTGGCGACCTTATGGATGCGAAAGCTCTGGAGGCCTCTTTCGCCAAAGCTGCCGCGGCCCTGCGGATCCTGAACAATGACTGATGCACCTGGCCATCTCCTTATCGTTGATGACAACAAAGTCAATCGGCTACTCCTGTCTCGCAATGTTGAACTGTTGGGGCACAAAGCCTCTGTCGCGGAGAACGGCCTCGTAGCGATGGAGATGTTGTCGAGTCA
Source organism: Ruegeria faecimaris (assembly GCF_900182615.1). Lineage (GTDB taxonomy): Bacteria > Pseudomonadota > Alphaproteobacteria > Rhodobacterales > Rhodobacteraceae > Ruegeria > Ruegeria faecimaris. The sequence continues at coordinate 12,101 of NZ_FXTE01000025.1, forward strand.
ATCTTATGACCTGCTTCTACTCGATATCGAAATGCCGGAAATGGACGGGTTTCAGGTTCTGGAAGCAATCAATGTGGACCCCGACCTGCGCGAATTGCCGGTGATTGTGACCTCCTCTGTCGAAGGGCTCGACAATATTGTGCGCTGCATCGAGTTAGGCGCAGAAGACTATTTGCCCAAGCCGGTGAATAAGACGCTTCTCAGCGCCCGCGTCGCCAGCGGCCTTGAAAAGAAGCGACTGCGGGACGAACAAAGACGCCTGCTCGAACGCTTCGCAACCACCGAGGTTGCGCAAGACCTGCAAGAGTCTGGCTTTGCCATCGGTGGCAAACGTGCAAACGCGTCGGTTCTTTTTTGCGACATTCGCGGTTTCACAGCCCTTTCAGAAAACCTGGCGCCCGAAGCAACAATTGATCTGCTCAACACCTTCTACACGTTGATGTTTGAGGCGGTAACCAGCAATGGCGGCATAGTCAGCCTGATGCTGGGTGACGGGTTGATGGCTCTCTTCGGTGTTCCACAACCTCTGAACAATACCGCGCAAAGTGCGGTAGCTACTGGGCATGAAATGCATAACATGATCGAGATGCTGAATCACGACCGGCTCGTGGATGGCGAAGAGAGCCTCCGGATCGGGATCGGTATCGCTACAGGCGAAGTCGTCGCGGGCTATGCCGGCACTGACAACCGGGCGACCTATACCTGTATCGGATCCGCGGTAAATCTCGCAGCCCGATTGGAAGCGGAAACCCAGAACACCGGAAGCCGGATTTTGGTTGATCAAGAGACCCTGGATCTGCTGGACAGGGCTGATGTACAGGAGACATTTGGCAGGACCCGTATCAAGGGCTTCTCTGAACCGTTCGACATCTACGCGTTATGATCTTCCGACACGAGTATCGTTTCTCCGATATCATTTCCTGAAAGACCGCTTACTACTAAACTCCCCGCCGTCGCAGCCACTCAATTTGGATTCGCGAAAACGGGTCGATTTTTTTGCGCCCGGCGATGGGCCTATTGCCACAGACAAAATCGGGCTTCATTCGAGGCGGGGAGAACAGATGAAGCGAACTTTGTTAGATCACTATCATCCAGGTCTTTTGAGCAGTTTGTCCGCTTCAATGACCGCTTTGCAGTAGTGTAGCATTTTCTTTGCACCGCAGCGAACGACCGGTTTCCGCTCTTCAAGTCGGAAAGCTGGAATAACACCATACGCTCAAAGGTGGGCTATAAGGTGGATAGAAATACAGATACCCGCCTTAAGCGATTGAAAAATATAATAATATTATGGATATTTGGTGCCCAGGAGAAGCAGTTCTACTCCCGTTACAGGCACCGTCACAGGTGATCACCTCAGTGAAACAAGGGGTATCAGTTGGGGTGAATCCACG
>NZ_FXTE01000026.1 GCF_900182615.1 Ruegeria faecimaris
AATACAACCACACCCGACCCCATCAGGCCCTCAACATGCGCCCACCAGTCCCCGAAACTCTAGTCCGAAATGGCCCAGAACATGGGGGCTAGACAACAAACGTTGGGCATACGACGAAGTGGGCTTTTGTGCGCAGGCGCATTCTGCGCGGTTGCACCTGCACCCGGTCGAATTGCGCGCTTTGCAATCGAGTTATCCTTTGAGCCGTTCTACCACCTGAACCAACACCAAGGCAAAGCGCTTCAGAACCCACTTATGCGTTCTATGAGCCAGTACATCGATACCGACCCGATGCCATAGGCTGTAATCACAGTCGCCCTTTGGCTAACTGGACGTGCCATCAATCGCCAGATCGCGACAAGAAGTGCCAAGGCCCCGACAAAACTCAACTGGCCGGCCTCGACGCCCAGGTTGAAGGCAAGCAAGGCTGCTGGAATATCGTTTGAGGGTAGTCCGATATCGGCCAAAGCGCCTGCAAAACCAAGGCCATGCAAAAGCCCAAACCCGAAACAAACGACCCAGGGCTTCTGCTTTGAAAGTCGGAAACGCCCGTCGCCAACCTTAACAATTTCCATCGCCAGAAAAACAATAGAAAGCGCAATGATGGCCTCGACCGGCGGACCAGGGACATTCAGAAAACCAAGCGTTGCCAATGCCAGTGTTATTGAATGCGCCAGTGTGAATGCTGTGACTGCTCCCACCAGTCTCCACGGATCGCGGACCAGAACAAACAACGCGAAGACAAACAGCAGATGATCCCAACCTTCCAGTATGTGTTCAAAACCCAACTGGAAATACGCGGTGAAAACAGACCATGTGGTCTGTTCAGAAGGTATGTTCTGAACGGCTGTCTCTGGTGTGAACCGAAGCGTCGTGGGCTCAGCCTGCAGGGGCTGCACTCGGACCAATACGTCGTTCTTTTGAACCTCCAGACCTTCTATCTGGATGGGTTGGCCCGCAATATCCCCGCGGCACTCGATAACCCAGGAAGAAACCCATGCTCTGCCATCGGAAATTGGGGTAGGGCCGCGCGCCGGGGTGCAACCATCCGGCGCCATGACATCAATCGCCATGGGTTGACCATTCACATCGGGTTTTCGCCAATGAACGCTCCAGGTGTCCGATGTGATTTGGCGAATTTCCAAGTACCCCGGATCAAGCGCATGCGCCGAGGCATTTCCTGCAACCCACGCAATCAGCAAGGCAAACAGTAGGCCAAATACAGCTTTCATTTGGTTTGACCTGAGAGAGCGGGCACTATGATCTCATAGTTGGCAGCAAGAATCTCATATTGCGCTTGCGCCAGATCTTCGCTCATCACGCGACGCCAATCCCGCAGCACGGCATCGTGAATTTCTGACAATGGGGGTATTTGACTAGGTTCGATGTCTTGCACCTGAACCAGATGGACCCCGTAACCCGACTGGATCGGGCCAGCCCACTGACCTTTATCCAATGTTGTAAGACCCTTGGAAAAGCCAGATCCAAAGACCGAGTCTATCACTCTGGTCGCAGTCAAGGGCATAGATGCGGGCAGCAGTGTCGAGGCGCCCAGGTCGGAAACCTCATCTCCCGCGCGCAGGGCGGCCAATACCCCCTCGATTTCAGCTTTGTTTGGCTCCTCACCAATAAAGACCTGAATGAAGGCCAGCTTGCTGGGCGTCGCATAGCGCTCCGAGTTGTTTTGCAAAAAGGCCTCTAAATCTTCGTCTTCCGGAACAACAGACGTGGCGATCGCTTCGGTCAGGAAATCCATTTTTTGACTGAGACGAGACCGGATCACAGAGTCTCCGCGATCAAGGCCAAGCTTTCTGGCTTCTCTGACCAGTACCTCTTCGCGAATTGTTGCATCAGTCAAAGCTTGCAGCTCGGCACCGCTTGGGCGCCGTTTCCACCGTGCTTCAAACTGATCAGACAAAAGCGCGATATCGTTTTCGCCGATTGTTATTGTCACAAAATCTTCGACAGTCTCGTTTTCCGGCGTAACTATTTGGAACCAAATGAAAATAACTGCTCCAATCAGGAAGAAATGAAACAGGGGTTCTTTCAATATTCGCATGAAGGCTCCTGCATGAAACGCGCTCCGGTTTTACGTATCGATGCTGACATCAGTCGATTGAGCATTGCAAGAAAATCAACGCTACGCACAAATCAATCGTCTGGTGAATGGGCCGAGGTAAAGGCTTCTACCTCGGTTGCCAACGCCGTGATCGGCAGTGTTACTCTGCCGGTGTATACCAAATCGGGGAAGAGTAAGCGCGTTCCTGATGTGTGAGCACCGCGTCTTCGGGCAATTCGGCGCCAAATCTCAGCTTATCGTAAAGAATCCAACGCGGTGTTGGAATTTCGATCGCACGTACGTAATAAAATGCGCGTGCATTTGGATCGAATTCAGGATCAGACCAAACGGTTACAAGTTCGGCAGTTCCAATCGTGTTGGTCCAACTGGCGGTTTCAACATCTACTGTGTTTCCAACCGCAGGGATCTTGCCGTTTTGGTCAGCAACACGGTTGTCCGACCACGCCACATCGTAAACCTTTTCCTGCAAGGCCCCTTCAGAATCCAGCCAACCCTTTACCACCTGCACGCGATCCAGATTGGCACCAACCGGGTCGCGTAGTGCAGCGATCAGGAATGCGGGCGCACCTTCACCCTCGCGAGGTCGCAGATCCGAGCCCATCGGAACACCTTTGGTGTAGCCCACATCAGCAAGGAAGCGTGTTTCAACATCCGCGTCACTGAAACCCCAACCGCCAAAGAACCGCAGACCGATCCGAGGTCCGGTGGTTGCATAGGTTTCGCGTCGCTTGAACGCATCGAAGATTGCAGCGCGAGTATTATCGGTCGCCCAGACTGCCGTGTATCCCGATGCGACAAGAAGGTCGCCAGGAATTTCGCCAAGGTCATTGGCGATGAAAGGGTGCTTTATTCTCGTGGCCGATGGTTCAACGCTGACGGATTTTCCAAAGAAGTTGTCTTCTTCGGCAGTCGCCAGAGACGTATGGCTGTCCGTCGCGCCGCCCATGCCGAACTTATATGGGTTAACGCCGAACTTTTCTTCTAACAACAAACCGCGCTTCAAAGCTTCTCGGGCGTATTCTCCAGCCAGCATGTCATCGGTTTTCAGCTCGGTTATGTCGAGGTTGCCGACGTCCCAGTTTTCGTAATCCGCGAATTCATCATCCGGACTCAGGAAGGGGTGCGCTTCACCGTCGCCCTTGATCTGAGTGACTTCGTAGTGGGGTTCCCATTTGGCGCGGGCGGCCACATATTCCTCGTCGACCTTGCCACCGTGATAGGTGTCTTCGGTCGGGAACATCCATCCGTTCGAAAGGTTGCCATTATGGGCGAAAGCTACCGCCCGACCGCCCGTTTTTTCTTGATAGTCTTCCAGCCATGCATAGAGCGCCTTTGGGTCGGTATCACCAAAGGGTGGTTGCGTGACCGGCGGCACCATCTGAAGCGCCCTGATCGGCCCATCACGCAGCATGACGTTTCGGTGCAGGTTGAAACCCTTGGGTACAGAGGTCCACTCGAATCCGATGAACGCCGTGAAATTGCCGGGGTCGTTATGTTCTTCCGCAGCCAGAACGATTTGTTCCCATGTAAAAGCAAATGCATCTGCACCTGGGCTGTAAGACTCCAGAAGAACTTCTGGCAGGGTCATTTGCGAGAAGTTGGTGATGATGTCGAACGCCGCTTTGCCAGCCTCTTCGCCGCCTGCCTTGTAACCTTCGTACCATTCCAAACCTTTTGGATCGGCAAGAACGCCCGGCTTGCCAGCCTGAAGGTCCGGGGCAAATCCCATTAGGTCAGTGTGATCCGTGAGAACCATCCAGTCCAGAGGTCGGGCCAGTCTCACTGGTTGACCCGTGGAAGAAATGACCTGTTCGCCTTTTGCAAAGCGCCAAGCTTCATCAGGTAACAGTGTATTCCCGAAAGCACCTGCATCCAGCGAAAGTCCGGTGTGAAGATGCGAGTCTCCCCACAGCGGGCGCTCGGGGAAAGTCCGGTTCGCATATGGTGAATACGGCTGCTTTGAGAACAAGCCTTCCGCCGCTTCTTCGCTAGGAACAGCGTCGGCAAAGACCGTCGATGATGCCAGCCCCAGTGAGATAGAATAAACAAAAGCTCGAAGCATATAGACCTCCCAACCCAAGATCGCCCGGTGGTGCCCGTGACTTACATCTCAAGAATTAATATTCCTATTTCTCTATATAACATCAATTTTCCATTTGTGGGAATACTCAGCTCTCGGCTTTGTGGCGATGATGCAAGTAGGAGTGTGGCTGCCGAAGTTGGTCTGAAAATGACTCGATAAGTCATAGCCTCGATTGTTGGGCTCAACATTGAGAACGGAAGCTTTGGAGAAATTGCGGTTTGAATTGGCGAATGTCCATCGTGAGCCATGTATGCACTTTAGCAAAGTCGGCATAGCTGCGCTTAGATGACATTCTTGGCTATCGCGGTCTGGATCATTTTGGGCTCTCCTTAAACCTATGCCGCGACTTGCACCGAGGGCCGCTCTGGTACGAAACGACTTTTGCGGCACGCGTGTGAACAGACAAAACGCGGGACAATCCGGACACTTGGATGAATGGCGACGACGCCCATTTCAGCACATCGTTCCGATCGGCTAGGCAACGACCGCCGAGGTCACGACAGACGGAATTGGCACGTCCCATTCAGGACCCACACCGTGCTTTGCCAGAACTTTGGCCACAACCGCCACTCGGATTGCGGCCAAATTCGTTGTAGGTTGAGGGCGCAAAAGGGCGCCACCTCGGGCCGTTTCTTCAAGAAAGAAATCGAACGGTGCGCCCGGATCACTAACCTGCCATTTCGACGCGACGATGGTTTGATGGCAATCTGAAAAACCGGCCTTGGCGAGTACGGGAAAGGCGATAGTCGGATCGGCATAATCATTTGCCCCGGGACCCGGTGGCAAGGCAATCTCTGGCGACCCGTGTTCCTCAATGGCGCCAAAAACATACCCCAGCGCAGTGTCAAATTCGGGCCCGCACCACACCGAATACGCCAGCCGACCGCCGTCGCGCAAAACACGGCGAACTTCTGCCAACACTTTCGGGGGGTCCGGCATATTCGGCATTCCAAAGCCAATTGTTACAGCGTCAAACGTATTGTCTTCAAAGCTCAAGGCCACCGCATCGCCTTCAACGAACTGAGCCTGTGGCACCGCCAGCCGCGCCATCTCAAACATGGCGGGTGAGAAATCAAGGCCCGTTACGCGAGCACCTGTGTTGAAAAGGCCTGCGGATACATTGCCATGTCCGCAGCACAAATCGAGCACACGAGTGTCCGGTCCAGTACAAACCGCAGCGACCAGGTGTGGGACAACCATGTCCGCCGCCTTGGCAAACACCTCGGCATAGGACTGTGCCACATCGCACTTGGCCCATTCGCGCCCTTCGAGGGCGGCAAATGTGTCCTGTTCCTGATTGTCAGGCATCCAACATCTCCTCAATCGCCACGTTTTGGAGGACCGCCGAAAGGGGCAAATTGTCAAGTTCGCCAAGTGAAATGGGCATTCGCCGTCATTTGCGGGTAGGTTGCTTTGGGTGCACGCGCTCGACGCGTTTGAGGATCGAAACCGGTGACAGGGCGGTGTGGTTCGCTGCATTACGGGCAAGTTCCGGGCCCTCGTAGATCATTCCCCGGTCCATTCAGGCATCGGTTCTTTGCGGGTGAAGGCCCCGATACCGGCCTCGGCATCTTTGGCCATCATGTTTTCCGCCATCGTGCGACCGGCAAAGGCGTAGGCCTCTTCCAGCGGCATTTCGAGCTGTTCGTAATAGGCACGCTTGCCGATCTTGACGGCGGACGGCGATTTGTCGGCAATGATCCAAGCCATTTCTGTGGATGCCGCTTCCAGTTCCGCCAAGGGCACCACGCGGTTGACCAACCCCATTTCGGCGACGCGGGCTGCGGGCAAGAATTCCCCCAAAAGCAACATTTCCATCGCCAGCTTGCGCGGCACATTGCGCGAAAGCGCGACCATCGGGGTTGAGCAGAATAGCCCGATATTCACGCCCGATGTTGCGAAAGTTGCGTTGTCGGCGGCCACCGCCAGATCACAGGACGCAACAAGCTGACACCCCGCCGCTGTGGCAATCCCTTTGACCTCGGCGATTACAGGTTGCGGCAAGCGCACCACCCGAAGCATCATCGCCGAACACGTCGCAAACAGGTCTTGGAAATACTGAAACCCACCGTCGGCATCCGCCCGGCGCGCCGACATTTCTTTGAGGTTATGACCCGCGCAAAAGTGATTGCCGCCGGTACGCAAGATCACTGCTTTGACACTGCGATCTTCTGCGATTTCGTCAAATGTGTCAGACAGAGCGCGTAGCATCGCCTCTGACAACGCATTAATCGACTTGGGCGCGTTCAGAGTCAGAACGGTAACGCCATCGATGTCAGCCCTCAGGATCAAATCATCGTTTTGCATTTCGCCCTCATAGGCCATTGAGTGGAACTTTCAGCATAGGTGCGCCGCTTTCGTCGCACGGGATTTCGCCGGCCCGCATATTCACTTGCAGGGACGGTATGATCAGTTTGGGCATCGCCAGCTGCGCGTCACGCTCCGTCCGGAACTTGATGAAATCTTCGCGCGATTTGCCAGCACCCACATGGATGTTGTCGGCACGTTGCTGGCCAATTGTGGTCTCCCACGCGATGGCGCGCCCACCGGGGCCATAGTCGTGGCAGATGAACAGGCGCATCTCGTCCGGCAGGCTCAGCACGGTTTGGATAGAATCGTAAAGCTGCCCTGCATCACCACCCGGAAAGTCTGCGCGGGCTGAGCCGCTGTCAGGCATAAAGAGCGTGTCACCGGCAAAGGCGGCGTCGCCAATCACATGCACCATGCAGGCTGGTGTGTGGCCCGGCGTGGCAATCACAAAGGCTGTCATTTCGCCAATGGTGTAGGTGTCACCATCCTCGAACAAAGCATCAAACTGCGACCCGTCGCGTTGAAATTCCGTGCCTTCGTTGAAGATTTTGCCGAAGGTGTCCTGAATTTCGATGATGCCTGCACCAACGCCCATTTTGCCACCCAGCCTATCCTGAATTTAGGGTGCAGCAGACAGGTGATCGGCATGGACATGGGTTTCAATGATCCATTCCACCGACAAGCCTTGTGACTGGATGGCGTCGATCAAAGCGATCGGCACTGTCGTAAGTGATCCGCCCGGCGGCGTAATCCATATCCAGAACGCTGTCGATTATTGCACAGGCGTTAGATGCGGGGTCTTTCACGACATAAGAAATCGTGTTGCAGGCAGGATCAAAGAACCCTTCGACACTAGGCTTTGCTGCCATATTGAGATTTGGGAAATTTGTTGAAGGTTCCATGATTTATTCCAGCGCGCCCCCGGCCTTTTTCCAGGCGCCAACGCCTCCGGTCAGGTTCACAACGGGCGACAGTCCCATATCCATGGCCACCACCGCCGCCATGGCAGAACGCCCACCCGATGCGCAATAGAACACGTAAGTCTTATCTTGACTGAACTCCGGCTTGTGCGCAGGACTTTCCGGGTCGATGTGGAATTCCATCATGCCGCGCGACGATGCGACAGCACCCTCAATGACGCCGGTTTTGGCCTATTCCGTACCATCGCGCTGATCGACAAAAACGTGATCGAGCGAGCCTACCAAGGCCAATGCCTCTTCGGCACTGATCGCAGGCACCGCTTTCGTGGCCACCTTTACGATGTCTTTCGCGCTTTTGGTGATTGTCTGAGCCATGTTTGGTTTCCTTTTTCGATTGGTTTTTGAGCCAGTCCAATAGTGCGTCGAGCGGCCAATTTATGGCACCGCTACGGCCGTATGCGCAGGCAGATGTCACATGAGTTTCTGTGCCGCTCTCAGTCAAATTGCGAGATCAAGACGGGGCTTCCAGAACGGGCGGAACAGCTCGATCTTGGGGCAGCGGTTCATCACCACCTTCAGCCCCGCTTCTTCGGCAAGCGCGGCCGCGCGGTCATCATAAACGCCGATTTGGCCCCAAAGCACCTTGGCGCCGATTGCAATGGCTTTCTCGGTGATCGCGTAAAGTTCCTCTTTCGGGCGGAAGACCTCGACCATATCCACGGGCCGGTCGATCTCTTCCAGCGAATGAACGACAGGTATGCCGCGAATTTCGATCAGCTTTGGGTTTGGATTGACAGGGATCATGTCATAGCCCGTTTCGTGCAGCACACGCAGCACGCCATAGCTGAACTTGGTCTTGTCGCCACTGGCCCCCACCATCGCAATGGTTTTGACCGAACGCAGGATGTCCGCCAGATATTCGGGCGCGTAATCATACAGGTGATCGATGTCAGCTTCGGGCATTTAAGCCTCCTTAGGGGTCGCGATATCCGCCTTCAGCTCATGCGGCTCCAGCGGATCAAGGAAGGGGTTGCGATAAAGTTTGTCGTGGCTTTCGACGCCGATTTCCAATATGCAATCGCTCACCGCGCGGGCCACACACAGCAGAACATAGCCATTGTTGATCTGGCGATTGTTCAACGCCACTTGCCTGCGCTGATCCACTTCGCCAGCTGTCAGTTTGGCCGCACAGGTGATGCAGCCGCCGTATTTGCAGCCATAGGGCAGATCGACTCCCTGTTCGCGTAAAGCGTCCAGCAACGGACGGCGGGCGTCGACCTGATAGGTCGCATCATCGCGGTTGGCGATTGTGATTGTGCGGGTTTCGCTCACAGCCAGATGTCGCTTGTACAATCGCCACCGGGATAGCGGGTTTCATGGCATCGGCTTGGTCCGTTTGGCTCTTTGCCAAAATCAACAACGAAATCTTCGTTGATTTTCATACCGCCGTTTTCGACATCACAGTCGATCATCAGCATGACACCGCCCTGGGTGCGAATTTCCGGATAGAACTGGTTGTCCCAGGTCGAGAACAGCGAGGTCGTGACATAAAGCCGTTTGCCATCAAGCGAGAGCTGATACATTTGCGGCCCGCCTGCCACTTTGACGCCATTGACCTCGGGCGCTTTGCCCAAAAGCCCGCCCATCCAAACCTGCCCGGTCAAAACAGGATTATGCGGGTCAGAGATGTCGTACTGGCGCATATCGCCGTGCAACCAGTTATTGAGGTAAAGGTATTTGTCGTCCATCGATACAAGGATGGCCGACATCACACCGGGCACGGGAATAGGCCATTCGGGATGCGGTTCATTCTCCACATCAATGATCTTTTCCCATTCCCATTTCCCAGCTTCGGACTTCCAGAAATGGATGACATTGGCGCTAAGCGCGGCACCGCAGAACCCATGTGTACTGTCAGGATCATGCAGAAACTTTACCTCCAACGGGATCAGGCCGTCTTCACCGAGATACATCGTCTCGACCGGCACCTTTTTCTCAAAATCCCAGATGTGCAGGCGGCGACCGTATTTCAGGTGGCCCACTTCTTCCAAATCAAACCCTGGCATGAATGTGTTGGGTGCGGCCCATTCGGAACTGACCATCACGTTATGGCGCGGCTGGTACCAGAAGTCATAACCAAACGGGATATCGCCCATTGAGTTTTCCCAACGACCAACGATCTCGAATTCTTTGTTGAGGTGCAGATAACCACCGGGCGCTTCGCCCTGTTCGTCACCTAAGAAGGAAATGATGATCTCAGAGCCCAAACAATGCACGGTGTGTGGGCCGCTCAGATTGGTTTTTGACTTGATCTCGGCCCCGTCAATCACCTTATGAAGGCGCGGAGCAAACGGGTCCGTCGCGGTGTCGATCACATGGATATTGTTGGACCGCACGCCTGGCACCAGCAGGTATTTACGGCTCATGCCCGCGTCGTCGTGGCAGGAAGAACAGGCATTCCAGCCCATGTGATGCAATTCATCCCCGATGCCGGGCATCTCTAAGCGATGGATGACTTGTGAATAGGTCGGGCTTTCCGGGTCGGCGTCCACGGTGGCTAGGTAGTCCGGCTTTTGAATGCCGGTGCCGGTGTAGATGGCAATTGTGTACAAGAGTTTTTCACGCGGCGCTTTGATCGCCTCGGCAGGGCTTGCATACCCCGGGCCACAACATGCTCCGTCCATCTTCACATTCCTCCCTTGCGATCATTTGAAGATTCTCGTAAATCGATAAAAAGATTCTCGCAAGGTAAAAATATGCATCTGGAACGCCTGACATTCATCCTCGAAGTTGTTGGACAAAAGGGCGAGGCTACAGTGGCCGAGATTTGCGCTCATTCTGACCTGCCTAAGCCGTCTGCCTACCGGTTGGTGCAGGACCTCGTTGGTGTGGGTCTACTGGAACCGGTTGCCCGTGGCTCATTCACAATCGGCTCCCGCCTGAAGCGGATCACGAAAAGTGACCACTCTGACCGTGCACTGCTAGAGGTGATTGCGCCTGCGCTAAAGCAAGCCGCTAAACAATATGGCACCGCATTTTTCCTGTCCCGTCTGCGCGGAAAATCCGTGGAAATTATTCACGTTGAAACACCTGACACTGGGGTCTCCTATCTCCATCCCGGTTTGGGGAAACGACCCTTGCATGCCTGTTCCTGCTCTAAGGCCGTTGCTGCATTCTCACCCGACTTGTTTTTGACCAGCGAAATGGAAGGCCGGCTGCGCGCCTACACCGAATTCACCCTGACAAACGTGCAGGACTTGGAAGCCGAGTTTGACACCATTCGCAATCGCGGCTTCGCAGAATGCGTGGAAGAGATTGAGCGCGGCATGTGTTCGGTGGCAGCTCCCCTTGCGCCAAGCGGGCCAGGTTCCACGATGTCCATCGGTGCAACCGGATCGGTACGGGTCTTTACGCCAGCGTTCCGCGAAAAACTTGGTCCCCAGATCTCCCTTATTGCGCGTGAAATGTCTGCAAATTTGGGTTGGGACGCGGCGCAGGATGCCAAAATATCAGGCTAACTTTTAGGTGGTCTTCGAATGTGGGCCTCTTCTAAATCTGATCTGAACTGACCTCCGCTCCACACAAACAAAAATGCAACGCCGAACGTTCGAACGTCTCGCAGCATTCAGAAGAAAGGGCTCGGTGCAGTCATCTGACAAAAATCGTCGGATGTCCAAGGCGCGATCGTAGGCGGACATTCATTGATCGGAACTCGCTAAAAAACCATGCCGTTCAAAGACTAGTGTCAGACTTTTCTCCTGCGCCCGATTTGACGATATCCATCTCATCTGAGGCATAGGGTTTAAGCAGTTCAAAGGCCTCCGCAGCGCAGCCATCCAACCAGACCTCATAGTCACAAGGATGGAGTGTGACCCGCATTCTCTGCGGATGTATCGGACGCACAATGTCATTCGCTGAGGTGGTTAACTTCGCCCCGTTTGCTTCCACGGTGCTTTCAGTTGTGATGGCGCAACGCAAAAGCCCGCTCGGGCACGGTGTGTAATATATTGATATTGTGTAGTGATTTAGGTTGCGGGAGTAGGGTTTGAACCTTTGGCCTTCAGGTTATGAGCCTGACGAGGTGAAGACGTTAAGCAATTGATCCAGTGGATCAATTTTAGTC
>NZ_FXTE01000027.1 GCF_900182615.1 Ruegeria faecimaris
TTTGGCAGGCTCAAGGATTGGCGCCGTGTGGCAACCCGTTACGACAGGTGCCCGAAGGTCTTCCTCTCAGCAATCGCCATCGCAGCTCTCGTCATCTATTGGCTATGAGTCCTGACCCTAGTTCATGCTGGCGGGGATAGGCGTCAACTTGAAGCCTTTTCTCAAAACCTTGACCTGTCAGCGCAATAAATCCGAACCTCAAATTTCCAAATTGGTTCCACCTACAGCGTATCAGACACGCTCAACCTAGAGGGACCAAGAAATGAAAAAGACACTGATTACATCCGTCACCGCATTCGCCATTGTCCTGAGTGCCGGAACGTCCACCGCTGGTCCGTTGCGTGACCATAGCCAACGCGGGTTTGCGCACAAAGTTCACTCATCAGTTTCGCAAACAGTCAATCACGCTGATGGGATGGCCAATACCTACCAAACCACCAATTCTTCCGGCTTTGGCTTCGCTTTACCTTCAGAGCGCCATCTGGGTCAAAATAACCTGTCCGCCACTCAGCAGTATCCCGCAATAAACCCGAATTGGAGCTGGGATTTGTCGGATGTTAATGTGATCGGAACTGATACTGGTGGATACGCAATCGAAGACGGTATTCGCCTGAATTGGGGTCAATTCAAGAAAACCAAATGCCTGGTCAAGTTGAAGAAGATGGTCGATACCTCATTGGTTCCGTGATCATTGTCGCGGCAGGGTTTGGGGTTATCATCGAGGGTTTTGCGGAAATTATTTATGATATCGCTTGTCCACTTGGCAATCTTAGCCCAGCTGAATGCTACCTATTCTGGAATGCGGGAGAATTTAGGTCCGGCTGCGATGTAATGCCGGTAACTGCTGCGCTTCAAAACTGAAAGGCCACTCTGTATAATGGGCAGATCACCACGTTATGGACCGACCATGACTCAAAACCCCTGCGCCGGCTCACAAGAGACGGTTCAGGGACTACTGCGTCAGGGAGATCATGCTGGGGTGTTCTGGGTGGAAGCCGATATGTCGGCTGAAACCTAGAGCCCGGTAACGAGACGGCAGGCTCGGGATTTGCTACAAAAACAGATTGCAGCCCAAAGTCACTCACCGATCGGGACGTAGCCGGTTTTGTTGCAAAATTTTGAGCACGACGAGCTGTTTTAACGATCGGATTGGAGCTAGACGGTCAGCTCAGCGAATTGTTTGAATGAACAGAGTCCAGGCTTGAATTGGCCTTTGCGGATCATGTGCGCCACCTCGATACCTGCAAAAGTTGCCGTAGCCGACCACTTAATACAGCACTGCGTGCAGGTGAATGATAAGTTTGCGAGTGCAAACCAGTAACGATAATGGCTCCCATTATCGTTATCGATACGAACGGCCCAACCCGGTCATTGTGATTTTTCGCGGTGCGCGCTCGCTACGGAAGAAATGCTGCATGCGCTCGAAATCTGGCGCTGTGACGCGGCGATGAAACCGGCCATTGGTGCAGCGCAGCGAGGCTGGAACGGTCAATTCACACAGTGCGGACTAAGTCGCCGTTCGCTGCCCAGCAGAATTGCCATGTATTTGAACGACGAAGCTTGCCTTCGAGAGGCTAGATCAAGTGGCGCCGACACTCGCTTCTCGGAGCAGGAACCTTTGAATTTTGCCGCTGGGTGTCTTCGGCAGTTCTTTGACGAATTCGATAAGCCGAGGATAGGCGTGTGCAGAAAGGCGCTGTTTGACATAATCCCTCAGCTCTGCAGCCAACGCCTCACTACCTTCTGTGCCTTCCGCCAGTACGACTACCGCTTTCACTATTTCGGTCCGTTCCTTGTCCGGCACGCCTACGACTGCCGCCTCCGTCACAGAAGGGTGTTCAATCAGGGCGCTTTCAACGTCGAACGGTCCGATGCGATACCCCGAAGAGGTGATGACGTCGTCGTTCCGCCCTACGAAAGTGATACATCCGTGTTCGTCCCGCTCCACCGTGTCCCCGGTAAGATAGTATCCGTTCTCGATCGATTTGTTGCCCTTGTTCAGGTAGCCGCTAAAGAACAAGAGAGGTGAATCCGCGATGTTGACGGCCAATTGACCAGGCTCATTGAAATCGGCGATGCTGCCATCCTCGGCCAGAACCTCGACCCTGTATCCCGGCATAACATAGCCGGCCGATCCCGGACGGACCGGATGTTCGAGCCCGTGATGATTATTCACCAGCATACCCGTTTCGGTCTGCCCATAGTGATCTTTAATCGGCGCATTCATTTCGGCCTCGAACCAGCGGATGACTTCGGGGTTTAGCGGCTCGCCTGCGCTGCTGATGCACCGGATCTGATCGCGCAGCTGTGACGCGCGCTCGGTTCCGGCGGCGATGATTAGTCGAAACGCAGTAGGCGCGCCTGCAAAGTTAGTCACATTCAATCTCGAAATCACGTCATATGTACTGTCCACTGTGAATGGTCCCTCGACCAGAGTGGTTGCATGACCCAATAGTAGCGGGCAGATCAACGCATAGTATAGACCATAGGCCCAGCCCGGATCGGCAATGTTCCAGAAAACATCCTCATGCCGCAGACCGATCCCTTCGATCATGTAAGATCTAAAGGCAGGCAGAGCTTTTAGGGGCACGGGAACTCCTTTTGCGGGACCTGTAGTTCCAGATGTCGCCATCATGAACATCAGGTCATCGCCGTTCCGCAATACCGGGACGAACTCAGGCGATTGCGAGGCCATTGCCCGGCGGAAATCAATGTCTCCCCCAACAACCTCTTGTCGCGTGTCAGCAATCATCGCGACAGGCGGGCAACCTTCCACTTCGTTGAGCTTTTTGCGGTTCGCGGCGTCAGTCACAACCATCTTCGCGCCGCTCATGGTCAAACGGTCCTGAATGGCCTTGGGCCCAAAGGCTGTAAACAAAGGCTGATAGGCCGCACCTGCCCGGAGGGCGCCGAGAACAACTGTCACAAGATCCGGGGTGCGCGGCAACAGACCCGCCACGATATCGCCGGGTCGGATGCCTTGTTTCTTCAGCAAATTGGCGAAGCACGCAGCTTCATCGCGCAACTCTACAAAGTTGCGGGTCTCATGGTGCCCGTCCAATGCAATCCAGTTCAATGCCAGGGGATTGCCCTGCAAATGGGCATCACAACATTCTACGCATGCATTGATTCCGTCGCTGAAATTGCCGAAAAAGACAGACTTTGCGAGGTCCAGGTCAAAGTCCTCCAGCGTTTTGGAGTATTCTGGGGAAGTCCCAGAGTCAGAACTCGATTCCATCAAAACGTATTCCTCCAAATGCAGCCCTTAATTACCTTGCACTCAAATAGGTCGAATTTCCACGTTGGAGATTACGCGAACAATAGCGCGCCACGAGTGGTCCATTCAGTCCCGAACCAAAGCTCGATTTGGCACGAGACGGTAGGGCAACGGTCCAATGCATGGCAGATGAAATGGGAGTGAGCCGACGCTCGTTACAGAGATACTTAAACGCGTCAAGATTCACATTTCCGGGGATACGCGACCAGGCTGTAAATCATGCTGCATTGCTCGTGCAAATGGTCTAGGTCAAGGCAGGCTCGTTCGACCATCGGAACTTTGCCTCTCAGCGAATTTCATCGAACCGGTCATTGAAGGCCGCGCTGGGATGCGAAAATTGAGCAGCGCATTTACTGCGGTTGGTTTGAACAATAAGAATGGCTGTCAATCCTGACGTCAATTTTAGAAAACGCAGGAGCATTCCCGCTACACGGAGCAATGACAAATCAACTATTTGCCTGCGAGTTGGAATTTAAGAGCACACCATGCAAAACGTGGTAGTTCACGAATATTCTACCCTGCGTAACGGTTTTTCCTGATCTTGCTCAGACGGTACGTGTTGCGATTTTTAAATGATCATTTTAATATACTCCGATGGGTAGACCAAGATCATATTCACGCGAAGCTGTAGTTGAAAAAGCCATGGGTGTTTTTTGGCAAAACGGCTACAAAGCTGCATCGATAAGTGACGTTGTCCGCGAAACCGGGCTGAACACGGCCAGCATGTACAAGGAGTTTGGAGACAAGGAAGGATTGTTTTCAGCAGCTTTGGATCATTACCGCGATCATGTTATCGGGCCGCGCTATCGTATTCTGATCGACAACCCTAACTTAGAGGGCGTCGAAATGTTTCTCCGAAACGTTTTTTTGGGGGCCGCCAAGTCGGAATACAAGGGCTGCCTGATGATGAACCACCTTGCGCAGAAACATGTGATAAGTCCTGAGGCCGCTGAACAGGTGGGCGCGTTCTGTGCAGAGGTGGAGTCGCTGGTTGAAGCCGCTCTACGCAATGCCCAGGCGGAAGGAGATATCGGGGCGGAGAAGGACACGGCGCAGCTTGCAAGCTTTGTGGTTTTTTGCGTTCACGGGACCGTCTTGTATGGGCGGCACGACGAAAAAAAGCACGTGATACCAAACTTTTACGACTTGATCATGCGGGAAATTCGCGAGTGAAGTTCATCCCTCATTTATTTTAAAATTGATTTTTTAAAATAAATCTTCTAAAACTATCCCATCCAGATGGAGTTGAAGGCGACTACGCGCTGGACGTTAGTAAAACAGGGATAGGAGAAACACGATGAGTATTTCCGAAACGGCTATGGCCTTCTTTGATGCATGCGAAACAGGCAAAGGCTGGAACGTCTGCAAGACATACTGTCAGGACGGTGCCACTTTTACATGCGAAGCCGACGCATTGGCCGATATCTCGACAATCGAAGATTATACAGCCTGGACGGCGGGAATTTTGACCCCAATCCCAGATGGCAATTACGACATCACCTCATTCTCGACTGATCACGAACGCAACATCGTAACGGCCACAGCAGTATTCAGCGGCAAACAAACCGGTGAAGGTGGACCAGTTCCTGCCACCGGCAAAGAAATCGCAACCAACTATGCCTACGTTATGGAATTTGAAGGTGATAAGATCGCCCGAATGACCAAAATCTGGAATGATGGGCACTCTCTAAAACAACTCGGATGGGCGTAGTGACGTCGCTATAGCGGCGGCGCCATTTAGGGGCTGTATTGCGGGAACTTGGTAACCACTTCGGGCTCTCACCGGCAACTTTGCGTCTGAGCTCCAGCCTACACACCATGATGACCGTCTATGGCGCATTTGGACCCAAAGTGGTTTTGAACCCTTTGTAGGTCAAAATAACCGCGCCAAACACTCTTTTGGGGAGCGTGCCATGTCAACACAAACTGGATATCTGTTGATCGCCGACATTTCCGGCTACACACAATTTTTGACCACTTCGGAAATGGATCACGCTAATCCGATTTTGCATTCCTTGCTGGGCGTACTGGTCGAACAGGTGGGTGATCCGCTCCATTTCTGGAAAACCGAAGGCGATGCCGTTCTGGCATATTCAACCCGGCAGGATTTCCCCTCCGGCGAGACCTTCCTGACCATCTGCGAGAATCTCTACAACGCATTTGCTCTTCGTCGGCAGGACATAATTGCCAACACAACCTGTACCTGCAACGCGTGTGCCAATGTCGGAGGGCTGGATTTGAAGGTTATCACCCATCATGGCCAGTTCGAAGAAATGCAACTTGGCCCGGTAAAAGACTTTTCCGGCGCCGACGTTGTTCTGGTCCACCGAATGGCCAAGACGAACGTTGTTGAAGCCACCGGTGTACGCAGTTACGCGCTGTTTAGCGAGGCCGCTGCAAACGCCATGGATATCAAAGGCATAGTGGAACCGTTTTCACAGGACATCGAACATTTTGGCGAGGTTTCGATGAAGGTCTACGATTTGGCTAAATCTTGGGAACGTTTGCGTACCAACCGCGAGCGCCATTTTTTGACCAAGGAAGACGGAGTTTGGACCTTCAGCCATCATTTCGATGCTCCAATTGCAGTCGTCTGGGAGGCGTTGGTCGCGCCTGAACTAAAGCTGAAATGGATGAACCGTGTTCAGGATATCACCGTCGACAGCCCGCAAGGGCGCCTCAGCAACGGGTCGGAATATCATTGCTCTCACGAATTGGCGGACTTTTTCTATCGCATCACTGATTGGGAACCGTTCGACTATTTCTCGACCTGCATCCAGGATCCGGCGCGCACTGGAGTAAGCCTGCCCGAGACATATCAGCTGACGCAAACGAACTCTGGCACCGACTTGCGATACACAATGGGTCAAGCGACGGATGCCGAAGGCAATAGGTCGGAAATCTCAGAACAGGAGGTTTCAGCGTTCCTGGCAGAATTCTGGGCCGCATCGTTCTCTGATCTGGACGAACAACTCAAGGCCTCGAAGTAAGAGCGCTTTGATGGGACGGCTTACATTGCGTCGGCAACCGCGAAATGCTGCTCTCTGAGATGTGTATGATGTCTGACGCCATCACCTACCGAACATTGGAGCAACAGTAACGTTTTCCCATGCCCTGCTTCCCACGATCAATCCAACGGCCCTACCCGTCATAAACTCAGGGACAACATTTCACTCAGGGATTTCCACGGTTCCTACTATGTGGGTTCGCCTCAAAGGTAGTGCTTGGTACATCGACACAATGTCCGTCGTGGCTATGCCCTCGCCAGTCATCCCATCATAGCGCCCGGTTCCGACGATAATTTCCCAAGAGTTTGCCGCGCCTTTTTCCCCTGCTTTCCAACGCATAGTGAAAGTGTCTTCGCCCTCACCAAAAATGCATATTCCGGAGATTGAGTTGGTCCCATCTTGGTAACCGAACCCCGATCCAAGGCATCGAGCAAGCCCGCCGTCAACAGGACCTTCGATAACTTCAAATCCTCCTTTGTTGTCGGCGATGTGAAAAATATGATCACCAAGGTCAAAGTTTTCCTGAGAAAGCGGATAGAAATTATTAAGCTCGATGCGTTGCTCCTCGGCACTGGTCGCAGTACTAGTAGCGGCCAAGACCGAGATCAAAATTAGGTTTTTCATTAAGGCCTCCTAAGGCTCCATTCACCTTAAGAGTATTAGTGACATTAGCAAACGACGGGCATGTTAATTTCGGCTATTCATGAGCGCCCGCTCGTCTCGACCCGCCAGTATGTGCGGATTGTCCGGGAATGGGTGAAGCCCATAGACCTTGAGGCGAGCACCAACGGAACGCATTCTAAGAGGTGAACCAAGGTTACTCAGATCTGCAGAAACATTGACAATCTGCGCAATAAGCGACTTCTGCCTGGACATACAAAATTGGATAGGACGGTACGGTATCCTGGCCTAGAGTTGGAGGACACATTGGCCATCGCGGAAGCTTTTGAAATTTAGAGCCACAGGGTCGTTTTCCTAGACGGCCCAAACCGGACATTGGCTACAGCGTGGTGATGCTGCGGTCGTAACCCACTTTCCGGACATTCGCTGCGAGAGCGAAGCCCCTGGCGCGCTGAGCACATACAACACAAGACTTGTCGGACTTTCCCAAAGCCCCTTAACTTAAACGGAAGTTACCTACTGGTTCTTGTTGGTGCTAGTAACCGCACGCCAGCCTTCGTTTGGCGGCCTGTCTAACAGGTCTTGGGCGCGGGCCATCATGGCGACTGAGGCGGGGTCTCCGTTTCGCGCCTGGTCTGCGGCCGCGAATGCGGCAACGGCCTCTTCAAACCGCCCTGTCCGATAATGTGTAAGGCCTCGTTCATAAGCCTCTATCCAGGCAAATGATCCAACACGCCCATCCGCCATCGCGATCAGTTCGTAGACCACCAGCTCTTCAACACGTCCAAACACGGTAAGCGTGTCCAACTCACGGACCACGATTGCGTCAGCGGCCTGTCGCCTCGTTTCCGGCCCGACCAGGATCAGCGTTCCATAGTCTTTGTTGGCCCCTTCCAACCGACTGGCAACGTTCACGACATCACCAATCGCGGTGTAGTTCAACCGCTGCTCTGATCCGATATTTCCGACCAGAGCCTCGCCGCTGTTCACCCCGATCCTGACGCGTAGGGGGTTGCCGGCCTCATCTTCAATTCCGGACGCGCCCACGGCGGCGACAAGGTCCAGCGCTGCGCGGCAAGCATTTTCAGCGTGATTGGCATCTTTACGCGGCGCCCCCCAAAACGCCATCACGGCATCGCCAATAAACTTGTCGATCGTCCCACCGTTTTGAGTAATGGCCGCTGAGGCTGCGCTGAAGAAGGGCTCCATCAGCTGGACAATATTTGGGCCAAGTTTTTCGGACAGCCCTGTGAAACCCGCTACATCGCAAAACAACACAGAGATCTGTTTCATTTCTCCGCCCGGCTGTATCTTGATGCCCTCAGCAACCAGCATACGCACGAGATCGGTGGGCACGTATTTTCGGAAAGCGGACAAACCAGCGGCCATGCTCGCGGTTGCCGCAGAAAGATTGGCAAGCTCAGACAGTCTGGAGGGTCTGCGCTCAATGCGTTCGACGTCAAAGCGTTCAATTTTGCCAAGATCTTCGGCGATGCGTGCCAACGGATTTGCGACAATGCTTCGGATCAGCCAGATCGCCAGCCCGGTTGCGACGATCACCACACCGATCAAAACGTATATCAAGTTTATCAGCGCTTCATCGATGCTCGACAGAAACGCCGCTTCGGGTATGACCGTGGCAACGCGCCAGCCGTAAAACCCCAGTGGCGTCAGCGCCACCGCATAAGGCACGCCGTCGATGACGACACGTTTCGTCAACGTGCCTTGGGCATTCGCTTGGGGATCTGCCAACAACCTTTCGCCTGAGATCATAGCAACTTCATAAAGCTTCCCTTCGCCCATTCGCGCCGGGGTAATCTCATCCGCTTCTGCATCAGGTACTGCAATAACTTTGCCGTCAGCGTTCAGAATAAATGCCGCGCCGAATTCGCCGGGGGCAAGCGTGGCGAGAAAACGTGACAAACGATCCGTTTCGATTGCAACGGCCAGAACACCTTGCCGCGTTCGGTTAACGTCTATCGGACCAGCAAAGGCGTAAACGGTTTTTTTACTATCCGGAAGGTCGCGCGTTTCGATCCACCCCGCAGAGCTGAGACCCATGAAGTTTTCAAACCAGGCATGTTCGCGCGGATCATAGGATGTTTCGGCAAAGGTCCTCTCCTCGAACTGAATGTCACCGGGGATAAAGATATAGCGATCCTTCCGCAGCATTCGGTCGCGGATCCCCTTGTCGATTTCAATCATCTCAAGCCCGCCGTCACCTAAACGGTGCGACGCGAAAAAATTGCCATCGGGCCAGCCAAAGAACATCCATGAGATATTCGGCTGCGCCTGCAGTTGCGACAAAAAAACAAACTCGCGCTTGTCGGCCTGTCGCGTCGCGATGACGTTCTGGACAAAGATCGTGCGAACGGCTGCCCAGGCGGCTTCGGCCGACCTAAGCGTCACCCCCACCTCGATGCGGACAGTGTTCGCGATCTGGCCGTTGATTTCAGCTGCAAGCATGCGGCTATTGTCGCGCGCAGTCGTCCACCATAGGGAATGGACAATAAAGGTCGACACTCCGATAGACACAGCCACCAGAATTGACACAGCGATGCCCACGCTAAGTCGCACTTAAATCTCCGCCAAATTACTCATATTCTTCAGTATTGAATTGAGATTGCTAGGAGGGCATAACTTTTTTTGACCTATCCCGAAATCTCACGCAACTGTTAGGTAGCAGCAAAGCATTGTGTTGAAGCGGGCGCTTGAACATTGGCTACTGTAACTGACCTTTGCGATTTTGCCAGACGCTGTGTGCAAATGAACGGGCCGCCCGAACTTGCCATTGGCAGATATGTCCCACCACTGCGCTGCAGCTCATCAAAGGAGACATTCGCCGCAGCCACAAAATCGGCGGGTCTACGAACTAACAGCTCGCGAAAGGAATCTGCCGTTCATCTACTCTGCCCTTCCCGCCGCATATTGCGGGAAGAGCCGCCGTTGGTCCGAATTCGCAAGTTCGGTATGATCTTAGCGGCTTTGTCGCAAAATTCTCTGAAGTGTGAGGGCTGGTTGGAATTTACTAAGTTCAAGCGGTTTGGTTCGCAAACTGCTTGAACGGGCAGATTCCGACTCCGAACTGACCCTTTCTGATCATCTGCGCAACTTCAATCCCATCGAGCGTTGCAGAGGCGGACGCAGTTTCGCTTCTGGCGACGTGCCTTGTCGGCAATCAATGGCGCATATTTGACGATCCAACGGTTCAGCGTCGCGTGATCAACCTTAACTCTGCGCTCAGCCAGGATTTCTTCCAGATCCCGATACGACACTGAGTAGCGCAGATAGAAAAACACCTCGTGCAAGATCACATCTTTTGGGAAATGCGAGCCCTTGAATGAGATCGTCACCGGATGCTCCTGTCAATTTTGGGCTGGTCATTAATGTTGTTTTCTCCAGTGACAGAATAATAAAGTCTATTGAGAACCATCACCGCCAACCACTAATCCAAATATATAAGGGCGCTTCTGGTTAAACGTGGCCTTTGTGCCGAATGGGCAAAGCATTGGTTTGTCACCCGTCGCGCAAACACACCGCACCAAGAAATGGCGAACGGCATCTAATCTGATCTCTAGACGGCGGCGGCCGCTACCTGGAGGGTGCGTTGTGGGCTAACACTTGCCAGATCTCAGGCGTTAGCCCTGGATGCTAGCATTGGATCGAGTTGCCTTTCAGCACATCGAAGCCAGCCAACTAGGGTCAGGACTCATAGCCAATAGATGACGAGAGCTGCGATGGCGATTGCTGAGAGGAAGACCTTCGGGCACCTGTCGTAACGGGTTGCCACACGGCGCCAATCCTTGAGCCAGCCAAA
>NZ_FXTE01000028.1 GCF_900182615.1 Ruegeria faecimaris
ATCTCACCGTCTGGACGGCTACTGAGATAGAGATTAAACAACCTCTTACCGTTAATCCTGGAGTTCTCGTAACCTACTAATAATTATGTGAAATACAATTACATGTTACCATTGATACACCCAAACGCCACAAATGGTTTAGGACAGGACGGTTGAAGTAATGGCAACTAGCGAAACAATCACCAAGACTGCTAAGCCGAAAGCTCGGCGGAGTTGTAAACACTGCAAGAGGCGATACACGCCTTATAGATCGACTTCGCAATACTGCTCCAACAGTTGTCGGGTGCTGGCTTGCAATACGCGCAAGAGGCAAAAAGCTGAAAAAGCCGCCAAACGAGAAGATAGTATGCAGCGCTCAATACGCTGGCACCGTGGTCAGAAGCAATTCCAACACATGCCCGAAGACGAACTCAGGGTTTTAATCGAGGCCAAATGGGAAGATCGACACCAAAAGGACCTTCAAAGAAGGGCTAGTGCCCGGGAGCGATACGCGCGTCTGAAGTCATCTGAAGAACTAGGCTCCGAACGTTTCATATTGAAGTCCGACGAAAAGAAACAACGCCAGACTCCTGTAGTGCTTGGATCAGCTCTTCAAAGAACCGGAACTTTGGTTAAAAGACCCCGACCAAAGATCGAGACGAAGCGGCGCCGAAAGCTTCTGCCGCGAAACCGAGACAGCTGATCCAGCTTAAATACCGCAAGATTTGGACGTCGTCGTCCTTCAACTGATGCTCTAAATCGAGCATATCTGCAGTAGTCTTTGTACACCGTACAACTGCAGCGCCCTTCCTCAATGTACTACTTTAGTCCTTTAAGGATGGCTCCCTTGGGAGATGGTTAATCCATTGTAATTTAAGGGATTTAATCATCTTCTTCCCGCAACTGTCGCGTTCTTGATCGTACGAAACGCGACAACCCTCTCCAACCAACCGCAACTAAGCCCTGACAGGTATTGTTGCTCCAAAAGGAAATATTGCCATGGCTGACATCACCGTCGTCGACACCGTTATGGGTGCTGGTAAGACATCGTTCATCATCGAATACATGAACCGCGCCCACTTCGATGGCATGTTCAATTCATCCAAGCGTCGCTTTATCTACGTTACGCCTTTGTTGGATGAAGTCGAACGGGTAAAAAAGGCGTGTCCAAGCCTCAGGTTCAAGGACCCCAAACCAATACATGGTCGCAAATACTACGGTCTTCAAAAGCTGATCGACGAGGGCGAGAACATTGCGACAACACACGAGTTATTCAGGATGATCACTCAAGAAACGAGAGAAGCCCTGTTGTCGGCCAACTACACGCTCGTGATCGATGAAGTTCTTACCTGCTGCGACTTCTTTGATGGTTTGACCAAGTTCGATCAAGGCGACTTGTTCTCGACCGGTAAAGTGTTTGTTGAACAAACCACCAAGCGTCTTCGCTGGAACCACGAAGAGCATGGGAGCTATAAAGGTAAGTTTTCTCCGATCAAGCACCTTTGCGACAACGGGAATCTGGCTGTCTATGCCGAGGGTAACCGGAGCAAACGGGTCTTAATCTGGCAGTTTCCAATTGAGTTCTTGGAGTGTTTTAAGGAAGTCTTTGTGCTTACCTACCTGTTCCAAGGGTCTCCCATGCGGTCTTACCTGGAGGCGGAAGGCGTCTCCTTTGACTTAAAGGCAGTGTCTGGAAGCCACGCAACTGGATACCAACTGATACCGTGGTTGGATCACAACGAAGGAGAGATTAAGTCCAGGATCCGGAAGCTGGTTTCGATCTACGAAGGTAGGGGCAACGACATCGGAACCCCAAAGGGTAGAGAGCAGCCGTTGTCATCCTCATGGTTCAAACGTGCCGACGCTGCATCTTTGCGCAAGTTAAAGGGCAACACCGTGACGTTCTTTAAAAACCACGCCAAGACGCGATCAGCAGATAACTCATGGACAACCTTCAAGGACCACCGCCAAAAACTGAAAGGCGAGAGCTATTCCGGTAAGAGATGTTGGATCCCACTCAATACCAAGGCCACTAATGACTTCGCTCATAAGAGATCCATGGCGTACCTAGCCAACAGGTTCTCTTTGCCGATCCTTCGCAACTTCTTTGCAGATCAAGGGGTCGAGATGAACGATGACATTTATGCAATCTCCGAGATGGTACAGGTAATCTGGAGGACGGCAATCAGAAACAACGAGCCGGTCATGCTGTATATACCTAGTGAACGGATGCGGACTCTATTTCAGCTTTGGTTGAGAACCGAAAGCACCGCTGAGTTACTTGAAGAAATCGCCCTTGAACCTCAAAAACTTGCTGCCTAGATCTATGTCCCTCGCCTTTTCCGGCGGGGGAATGACCGAACTCTGCTTGTTGAAATTCGTTGTCTAGTAGTGACTGTCTTCGTTCCCACCTTTTTTACATCGGCGTGGAATATGTATTGGTTGAAGTCAGCTTCTGAGAGACGACTAGGTGCGCAAGCACAGCTTCGGCCTTCGTGTCAATTTCCTCTGGTGTGAAGCTGTCGGGTAAACCGCTGGTATCGTCATATAGGTAGTCGTGAATTCGAGTTCGCATGGCGTCGCGAGTTGTCTGCTTGGCGAAAAAATCCTGAACCCGGTCTACTTCAAGTTTCAAAACCCTGTGTAGACCTTCAGCGACTCTCTTTATCCGATCTATCTCGTCGTGGCGAAGTTCAGGCTTGATTAGGAGGTCAAAGAGAGCAAGTGTTTCCTCATCGCCCAAACCTTCGCGCACAGCCCGTTGCTCTTCTTCACTCAACTCTGCAACTAGTATCAGAAGTGCCTCGAATGTTTGCTCAATGGTCACACGGTCTTTCTCCTGATTGTACTGAGCGACGATGCGTTCGTAGTGAACCTGGAAGTCGGTCCGCAATGGATTCTGACGCAACAACAGTTGCAGTCGCCGCTCCACAGCATCCTTTAAGCTTTGAACCGCCGTGTTCTTCTGAGGTGACCTGGTAAATTCCTGACGAAGCCGTTCAAAATCGATCTGGCTGATGTCGTAGAGGTTACCATCAAGACCACCGCTTTCGGTCGTTTCCACCGCACCGCCAACCACGTCGTGCAATTGCTTGATGATATCCGAAATATCAGCCTTCTTCACATCATCTTCCAGATTCTTATAGATCACGTTGATCGCGTCTCGGTCGTCGCGATATCGACCAATTTCCTTTAGGTTCAAACACGCTTTGAACTTCTTGAAGACTTCGCGGCACATGATCTGGAAACGCTTACGACTTTCATCGTTTTCGTTAACGATCTCCTTGGCATCAATGATGGCCTTATTCCGATCAAAGCCAGTCTTGGTAAGGACGTCGGACAACGTAAAGCCACGACCATCCAGGAAGTCACGAACACCGGCGATGGCCTCTGCGAGATCGGCCAGCAACTCTTCATCAGGTCGAACAGGGTCGATTTCCGGTGGTGGGCCATCCTCATCACCTGTGTAACCAGCAAAGGTCGCCAGGGCTTTTCGTAGGTTTTTCAAGATGCCACAGTAATCAACAATCAGTCCGTTGTTCTTGCCTTCATGCACCCTGTTGGCACGTGCAATGGCCTGCATGAGCGTATGTGCCTTCAGCGGCTTGTCTAGATACAAGGTCGAAAGGCTGGGCACGTCAAAACCGGTCAACCACATGGCACATACGATAGCAACGCGGAACGGATGCTCTTCCTTCTTAAAGGCAGATTCCACGTCAAGCCGCTTACCATCTTCGGTTTCAAAGCCATCCTTGATCAGCTTACGGTGCGGGATGATGTCCAAGTCCCAGTTCCGGAATTTGGCGACCTCACCCTGCTCTTCACTGACGACAACCGCCATCAGGGTTTCCCGCATCCAGTCTAACTGACGCTCCCGATCAGCCCGGTCTTGTTCGTCACAACCGGCCAGTTCGACTTCAAGCTCACTGATCCGTCGTTTCCAGTGGTCGATCAACAGACCATGCATCCGCACCGCAGTGATCTTGTCGATACAGACCAGCATGGCTTTACCAGTTTCCCATTGTGTTGAGTAGTGAACCACAAAGTCACGGGCGATCTTGTCCAGCCGGTTAGGGTTGGTGATGACGTGGTAGTCGCGTTTGAGCTCTTTCTCTAGCCGCTCTGCAACATCCTGATCATCGATCTCCAACTCTTCCAGTTTGGCCGCGATCTTGTCGTTCAGATCATTGGTCGCAACCTGAAGCTCTTCCCCACGGGCATCGTAGTAGAGCGGCACTGTGGCACCATCTTCCACCGCCCGCTGGAAATCGTACTTGGACACATACTCACCAAATACTCGGCGGGTGATCTCATCGTCAGAGAACAGAGGCGTTCCTGTAAACCCAATCCGGCTGGCATTCGGCAGAGCGTTCCTCAGGTTCAGCGAGAGCGTCCCGTACTGCGTCCTGTGGGCCTCGTCCGTGATGATAATGATGTCATCCCTATCAGAATAGAACTCACCTTCGTTGAGCTTCTCATTGAACTTCTGGATCAGCGTGAAGACATACGCCTTGTGCTGGCCCAGCAGGGATTTCAATTCCTTACCCGATCCAGCCCGCACCGGGTCTTGGTCATTGTCTACCAAGCCGCACCCGGCGAAGGTCTTGTACAACTGGCCATCCAGATCGGTCCTGTCAGTACAGATCACAAAGGTGAAATTCGACCCGATCTTGCGGTGAATCTTCTGGGTATAAAATACGATGGAATAGGACTTGCCTGAGCCTTGAGTATGCCAGAACACGCCCAGCTTACCGTCACGAGCCTTGCGATCCTTGGTGGCTTCAATCGCCTGGTTCACGCCCAGGAACTGGTGATTCCGGGCCACGATCTTGATCAGCCCATTAGGCGTCTCGTCGAACAGGATGAAGTTCTCATAGAGGTCGAGGAAGTTTCGTTTGTCACAAACGCCCTTCAGCAAGGTCTCCATCTCAACAACCCCAGCCTCACCTTCGCTTAGCCGTTTCCAGTCGTTGAAGTGTTCCCATTGGCTGGAGATGGACCCGATGCGGGCATCGACACCATTGCCCAACACGATAAAGGCGTTGTGGTGGAATAGATGCGGGACGGTGTCTTTGTAATCCGCCAGATTGCCATCATAGGCGTGGCGGATGTCTTTGTGCAGGGCTTTGCATTCCACGAACAACAGCGGCAGGCCGTTAACAAAACCGACGATATCCGCCCGGCGACGGTAGAGGTCACCCTTAATCCACATCTCCCGCACACAGAGGAAGTGATTGGCCTCGGGGTTATCCCAATCGATCACCTTCAGCCGCTTCTTGACCAATTCGTTCCTGGCATCGCGAAACTGAACCTGCACCCCGTTTTTGACCAACTCGTATTTCTCACGATTGATCTGAAGCGTCCCATGGGTCACCGGAACTTCGGTGATCTGACGAAGAGCATCCTGATAAGCCGCATCTGGCAGACCTGGGTTCAACCGCATCAGGGCCTCTCCCAGATAGCGGGTCAGCACGACATCCTTTTCGGATTTACGGCCTAGCGTCCCCTCAGGTCCCAACACCTCTTGCATGGCATAGATGTTCTCATCCCAGCCGAGAATGTCCTTGAGGTAATCCGCTGCGGTTTCCTGTACCAGCGTGTCTTCGTTCAGGGCTGGGCTCATACTGTAACCTCCCCGCTCATGAGTTTGGGGAGAAGGAGATCACGGGCTTGAGCCAAAGACCTGTTCTGAAGAGACAATTTCTCAACCTGATCGAAAATCGAAACTGTAGTTTCGTCGAATTGATCCATGAGTATTTTGTTGGGTACAATAACCGGCAAACTGGAAAACTTGGACTTGTTCACGTTTGCCATGGTGACACCTCCGCCTATCGCCTCCAGCCTCGGCTTCAGAGCTTCCAAAGCAAAGAAAGCGAAATAACGAGAACAGGTCTCGTTGGGTACAACCGCGTTGATTTGCTGATTGGTTTGTGCCTCGGTCGCATTCATCGAAGTAACGCCTACCGTGCCAATACAAGAAACAAGAATGGAACGTGCTGGCAGGGTTTTCTTAGTTTGGGTTTCGGCTCCACGTTCCGACAGACATTCTTCGGTCACAATGATTATTGATTGGCCGTGCATATCTGGTGTTTTGATAAAGGGTATGTCTGAGCCAAAGTTTTCTGGCTGTTTCTTGGAAGGTGTTTTACCCGTAACTACTAAACCCAGATCAGCTACGGTTAGGTTCGCCCACCCCTCCGGCACACCATCAACGATGGGGACGTGTTCGTGGCCGGGGAAGCGGAAGTGGACGAACCATTCCTTGTAGAGTTGCCGTGCGGCCTCCTCCAACAACGCAATCCGCCGCCGATTGTTCTCGATCAAGTCATCATAGGCGGAGAGGACTTCGGCAATACGTTTCTGTTCCCACACATCCGGTACAGGGAATGTCAACGACAAGAGCTTGCCCTGACTGAGGTTGTCCTGTGCAGCCCCTTGCGTGAAAGCTCGAAAACGCTTCTTCAACAAGGCGTCAAACATATACTTTATGAACTTTGCGTCACTCTTTTCTTCGTCAGGAATGAAGCCAATAACGCTGTCCGGAAAACAGGCTTCGATATCCAGAATTGAAGTTTCCGCAATGTTGGCAGCGATGGTGATACAAAGAGTTCCTACCGGCCAGAGTTTACTCTGGGCCAATCCAGCTTCACTGTAGGTCTGGGAATAGTCTGTGAGATAAAGCCCTGCATGTTTCACATCGCCGGTCTGCACAAACGGATAAGGCCCGCCATAGAGGTGCTCAGCATCTCTTGGACGATGACGTGACCTACCTCTAGAAACCGTGCCGATTTCATCCAGTCGGAATTCAGCCCAACTCACACGCCCAACTCCTCAAAGTTCTTTTGGATTTGGGCAGCAAGCTCACTGGCCTCTTCGTTCAGACCAGCCAGTTCCAGATGGATGTCCCGCAGGGCTTCCTCGAAGTCGAAATCCTCGTCTTCCTCTTCTGGGGCGACACCGACATAGCGACCGGGTGTCAGGCTCCAGTCATTTTCAGCAAGCTCGGCGTGATCCACCAGCTTGACCAGCCCTTCCACATCGCAAAGCTCGGCATCGGGGAACCGCTCTTGCAACCAACGGGCTTGTTTGTGGAAATACCGCACCTGCCGCAGGGCCACGACAGCCTCTTTGCGGGCTTCATCCGCTTCCTTGATCAGTTTGTTCAGGCCACGACCACCACCGGTTTGATCTTTGGCGGTCTTTTCGATCAGTTTGAACACCTGATCGATCTGCTTGATCAGATCACGGCTGGTTTCCGCCGTAGGCTCCAGCACAGCGGCGGCATTGGTTAAACCCGCGTTGTCCTTGGTGATGGAACCAACCTTCGCGGTCACCTCGGTTATCGTGGCATCGAAGGTTGAGATATCAGTGATCAACTGTCGGTATGCAGCCTCTGCTTCATCCGCATCCTCGACCTTCTCAGACAGGGCACCATAGGCGTCATAGAAGGCATGCAGCGGCTCTCTGGTCGCTTCTGCCGCCGTGATGGTGTTGGTGAGGTAAGTGTCGATCAGATGCAGGAACCGGTCCTGCTGTCCACGATAGAGCCAGAAGATAGCAGTCAGGTTCTGGGTCTGCTCGGGTGAGAAGTCATAGATTTTGCGGGTCACTTTGCGGAACACAGCCCGTGCATCAACCATTAGCACCTTGTCCTGCATGGCCTCGGGCTTGCCCTTGTTCAGGAACCAAAGCTCACAAGGCACGGTGCGGGTGTAGAAGAAGTTACCGCGGATCGCCATCATCGCGTCCACATGACCAGTTTCGATCATCTTGCGGCGGACCTTAGCCTCTTCCCCACCAGCGGAAGACGCCTGTGATGACATTACAAAGCCCGCACGGCCCTGATCATTCAGGTAGCTGTAGAAATAGCTCATCCACAGATAGTTGCCGTTGGAAACCTGGCCGCTTTTGTTCACACCGGGCAGATCAAACGGCAGGCGTGGATCGGCCTTGATCTTGGTGGCGTCCACCTCGTCCACGTTGAACGGCGGGTTCGCCATCACGAAGTCGCACTTGCCCACCATCTCATGGGGCTCTTCGTAATAGCTGATGGCCTGTGCGATATTGCCTTCGAGCCCATGCACGGCAAGGTTCATCTTTGCTAGGCGGATGGTGATCTTGTTCTTCTCCATCCCGTAGAAGGTTGCGACCTCCTGCGGGCTCTGATGCATCTGTTCGATGAAGTGAGCGGACTGCACGAACATACCGCCGGAACCACAGGCCGGGTCGATGACATTGCCATGGTCTGGTTCGATCACGTTTACGATGGTTTGCACGATGGACACCGGCGTGAAGAATTCGCCGTTATCGTGGGCACCTTGGTCAGCAAACTTGGTCAGGAAGTATTCATAGATGCGGCCAAACACATCGCCGGTCATGTTTCTTAGGGCAGTGTCATTGAACGTCCGCAGCAATGTGCCCAGCACGTCATTGTCCAGTTCCTGATACTCACGCTTAGGGAGAACTCCGGCGAGGGTTTCATAGTCTTCCTCGATCTTCTCCATCGCGTTCATGATGGCTTCAGCCCGGTCATCCGCGTCGGTCAGATTTACTAGGTGATCGAACTGGGCTTCTTCCCGCAGATAGATCGCACCTTTGCCCGAGAAATCCTCTTTGGTCAGGGCACGGGTCACGCCACCACGGCTGGGCAAGTTGGCTTCGATCTGAGGTTTCAGGGCAAGATATCGGCTGTATGCATGGCGCAAGAAGATCAGGCCCATTATAGGCAAGAATGCTTCGTTCGACGCAAAACTACCGTTTGCCCGCAAGGTGTCAGCGCTGCTCCACAGTCGTTTTTCAATCGCCTCAATATTCTCAAGCTGAGCCATCTAATCTTGGTCTCCGTGCCTTTAGTCGACATCTATAGTGTTAAAACGCCCATTTATTGGTCGTGCCATCT
This sequence comes from Ruegeria faecimaris, assembly GCF_900182615.1. Classification (GTDB taxonomy): domain Bacteria; phylum Pseudomonadota; class Alphaproteobacteria; order Rhodobacterales; family Rhodobacteraceae; genus Ruegeria; species Ruegeria faecimaris. Next base: position 8,879 of record NZ_FXTE01000028.1, read on the forward strand.
CACGTACTGTTATCGTCTTGGTTGAAGAAGGTTAACTACAAATCGATCAATCGCTTGTCGGTGCCGCACAATTCGTCGAGTGAGTATTGGTTGACTCAACC
>NZ_FXTE01000029.1 GCF_900182615.1 Ruegeria faecimaris
GCCGCCCGTCAGCTCCCGAAACCATCATCTCAATGGATCACAGGCCAATGATGCACTAACAATCAAATTGAACCAGTCAGATGAGGCTGCTCAACAATCAATCATTCATAAGGGAGTAGCAGTTGTTTTAGCCCTCGAAAAGTTTGATGTTAGGTTTGAAACTCTGTCGCTTTGGGCTCACACTGGACGTCGAATGCGATGCAGCATCCGGTGATATGCTGCACCGGTCAACGTCGGGTCGTCGAAGTGGGAGGGAATGGCGGTTCGGAGGATCAGTCATGGAAACACCAAACTTACCCGCCATTCGCGCGCTTCGCCCGGCCTGAAACAAGGGCCGGATCGTAGGACAAAAGCGCCCTCTGAAACCAAAACACATCTGGGCGATCAGGGTTGGACTTGAGCTAGCCAAAATCCACCGGGACTTTGTCGTCTTCAATATGGCAATAGACAACAAGCTCCGAGGCTGCGATCTGGTCCGAATGCAGGTGGTCGATGTAATGGCCTCCGGACAGGTCAAGGAACGAGCCTCCGTTCTGCAGAGTAAGACGCAGAAGCCGGTGCGTTTCGAGATCTTCGAAGGCAGACGTTTGTCAGTCGCGAAGTGGATGGAAAACCCGCTGATGGTTGGTTCGGAATACCTTTGGCCTGGCCGGTTTCATGAACGACTTCATATATCAACGCGCTAATATACGCGGATCGTACGGGATTGGGTCACTTTGAAAGTGCCTTATTACGGGGCTTATAGTTTCCACGCTTCTTTGGTGCGGGTTCGTTGGCATCAACGATAGCAACCAGTTCAGCTATATTCCAGAGGCGATCAGTCAAACCCGCTTCCATTGGAGGTGTCACCTTTAACGTCTGATGCACCTTCACAGAGTTGTAGTACATGAAACGCAGCGCAACGGAGTGCATGCGGTTTTCAACCTTCTTGCTGAAACCACTTGTCAGGCGGGAAAAACGGCGCATGGGCATACGCATGGTCAGGTTTTGACACTCAACATTCGACGTGCTGATCATAGATTTGTCGGTGCGACCTGACCTAGCTCGCCAAGGTGACTTTGCAGAGCGTTGATCAATTGCGTGCGCTGCCGAGCCAACAATTCCCGGGACCGAAGAACCATCGCTGACGCCTAGGTCTCTTCACGCTTCACAGCAACAATGCGCATCGTTGGTCGACTTGCAGCTTCACAGTTCTGCTTCTGCATCGCCCATATCGTTCTTCTGACGTTAGACGAATGGCTTCACGTGGCCGGATTGATCAGCCTGACTTTGTGACCCAAACGACCGATCTCGCGCGCCCGATAATGCGCACTGGTGCAGGCCTCCATTGCAAACACGCTACGCGGGAATTTGGCAAAGTACTCGAGGACCTGGCCCCTGCGCAGTTTCTTCTGAAGAACCGGGTGACCTGTTCTAGCCGCTCCGTGCACCTGGAACACATTCTTCGCCAAATCCAGGCCAATCATGCCAATCTCTTCCAGTGACGCCTCCATTCAGTTTGTTTGCAAACCCACAATGGCACACCGAGGCCAGCGGGGGCGTCTACACCTTCAGAACCGTTCAAGGGTCGTGTTGTGGCCAAGTCGTCGGTCCTGGGTGTGAGGTCAATGAATTTGCGCGACGACATGATCTACGGCCCAATCACATGTCGACGCGGCAACGGTAGGCAATGGACGGCTATACGTCATCAGATGTTTTGAGACAGATGGCGGTTTGACTTTGTTGTGTCATCGCACATCTGGTTTCAAGCAGCACGGATGGTGGCATTCCAGACGTCAAATAGCTCAAAACGTTTAAGAACGATGCGCTCAAATTATGATCTGGATCAAAATGTACCAGCCTCAGAACGATTATGCAGTAAACTCAGAAAAGGAATCATAGATAGCCAGGTCAAAGCGATATGAGTCAACTGACCAGCCGACGCGCGTTTTTGGGCGTCACCGCATTCCGGGAGGACAGTAATCTTGTTCGACCTCCGGGTTCGGTTGTGCCTGGCTTTGCAGATCAATGCAGTAAATGTGGCGACTGTGTCGAGGCTTGCCCCGAAAGTGTGATTGCCATTGGTCAGGATGGGTATCCGGTGTTTCAACCCACCGAGGGTCCCTGCACTTTTTGTGGGAGTTGCGCCCAATCCTGTCCCACGGATGCCCTGGACATAGAACGCCTGCAAGATTGGCCGTGGCGCGCGTCGGTCGACGCTGCGTCCTGCCTGTCTGTCAATGGTGTCAGCTGCCGAGTGTGTCAGGATAATTGCGAACAGAACGCCATCAACTTCAGGCTTCAACTGGGTGGCCGCGCGGATCCATCAATAGACCTCGACGCCTGCACTGGCTGTGGGTCGTGTATGGCGTCTTGCCCGGTCGATGCCGTCACATTGAAACGCAAAACCATATCTCAAACGGAAGCCAGCCAATGAATATCTGCGGATGCCTTTTACATATCGCGCCAGCGCAGGCACTAGTGGCGTCCGAGGCAATGAAAAACACTGTCGGTGTCGAAATTCACGCCGAGGCCGAAGACGGTCGTTTTGTAATTGTTGTCGAAGACACGCCGACACGCCTTGCGTCCGAGATCATCATGGACCTGCACCAGATCCCCGGGGTGATTTCTCTGACGTTGACGTACCACCATTTCGAGGACACTGCGGACAGCCATCCGCATCCCGATGCCCCAAGCCAAACCACCAGCCGGAGGCCCACGCTATGACCATATCAGAAACTCGTCGGACATTCCTCAAGGCCTCAGCGGCCGCAGCTACGGCCTCTGCCGCAGGTATTCCTCTGGCCACTGGTCAGGCCGCTGCGCAGGTGGGCACTCCTGACATTCGCTGGGACAAGGCCGCCTGCCGGTTCTGTGGCACCGGCTGTTCTGTACTGGTCGGCACCAAGGACGGGCGTGTTGTCGCCACTCAGGGTGACCCTGACGCGCCGGTCAATCGCGGGCTGAACTGCATCAAGGGCTATTTCCTGTCAAAGATTATGTATGGCAAGGATCGCCTGACCACCCCATTGCTGCGCAAGACCAACGGCGAATATGACAAGAACGGTGAGTTTGAGCCGGTCAGTTGGGACGAAGCCTTTGACGTCATGGCCACCAAGTGGAAAGAGGCGCTGGCCAAAAAGGGCCCGACCAGTGTCGGCATGTTCGGGTCAGGCCAATGGACGGTTTGGGAAGGCTATGCTGCTTCGAAATTGATGAAAGCCGGGTTCCGGTCCAACAATATCGACCCCAACGCGCGGCACTGTATGGCTTCCGCGGTCGTGGGCTTTATGCGTACCTTCGGAATTGACGAGCCGATGGGTTGCTATGACGATCTGGAACACGCGGATACTTTCGTGCTGTGGGGATCGAACATGGCCGAAATGCACCCGATCCTGTGGTCGCGCCTGACCGACACGCGCCTGACCAAGCCGGGATGCGAAGTGCATGTTCTATCGACATTCGAACATCGCTCGTTCGAGCTTGCCGATAATGGCCTAGTGTTTAACCCGCAGACCGATCTGGCGATCCTGAATTACATCGCCAATTACATCATTCAGAACGGCGCGGTGAACGAAGAGTTTGTCAACAAGCACGTCAACATCACCAAAACCGCCACCGATATCGGTTATGGTCTGCGCGATACAAACGCGCTGCAGCAAGAGGCAGAGAACCCAAACTCGGGCAAGCTCGAGACGATCAGCTTTAAAGAATACGCCGAGGCAGTCGCACCTTATACGCTGGAATACACAGCCGAACTGTCTGGCGTGCCCGCCGATAAACTTGAGAAGCTGGCGCAACAATATGCAGACCCGAACCGCAAAGTGATGAGCTTGTGGACCATGGGTTTCAACCAGCACACCCGCGGATCGTGGGTGAATTCGCTGATGTATAATGTGCACCTTCTGGTTGGTAAGATCTCTGAACCCGGCAACTCGCCTTTCTCGCTGACCGGTCAGCCCTCGGCCTGTGGAACCGCGCGTGAGGTGGGCACGTTCGCCCACCGCCTGCCTGCAGACATGGTGGTGGCAAATGACGAACACCGTCAGATTTGCGAAACCGCCTGGAATATCCCGGCAGGTACTATTCCACCTAAGCCCGGGTTCCATGCGGTCTTGCAGCACCGGAAGCTGAAGGATGGTGAACTGAATGCCTATTGGGTGCAGTGCAACAACAACATGCAGGCGGCACCCAATATCAACGAGGAAGGTTACCCGGGTTATCGCAACCCGGAAAACTTCATCGCAGTTTCTGACCCTTATCCAACGGTCACGGCTGTCTCTGCCGATTTGATCCTGCCCACCGCCATGTGGGTCGAAAAAGAAGGCGCCTATGGCAACGCGGAACGCCGTACTCAGTTCTGGCGCCAGCAGGTGAAAGCGCCAGGAGAAGCAAAATCTGACCTGTGGCAGTTGATGGAGTTTTCGAAGCGCTTCACCGTTGAAGAGGTCTGGGATGAAGAACTGCTGGCCAAGATGCCCGAACACCGCGGCAAGACCATGTATGATGTGCTTTACGCCAACGGATCGGTGGACAAGTACCCCCTAGCCGAAACTGCGGAAGGCTTTGACAACGACGAATCCGAGCATTTTGGGTTCTACGTTCAGAAAGGCCTGTTTGAGGAATATGCCGAATTTGGCCGTGGCCACGCACATGACCTTGCGCCGTTCGAAACCTATCACCAGGCGCGCGGGTTGCGCTGGCCGGTCGTGGACGGGCAAGAAACCCTTTACCGCTTCCGCGAAGGGTACGATCCGTATGTGCCCGAAGGCGCGGATGTTAAATTCTACGGTCACAAGGACGGCAAGGCAAAAATCATCTTTGCCCCCTACGAACCCGCCGCTGAGGAGCCGGACGAAGAATATGATCTGTGGCTGTCGACCGGTCGCGTGCTGGAACATTGGCATTCAGGCTCGATGACACGCAGGGTGCCGGAACTGCACCGGGCCTTCCCGTCGGCAGTTGTCTATATGCATCCACAAGACGCCAAGGATCGCGGCCTGCGCCGCGGGCAGGAAATCGTGTTGTCGACCCGCCGTGGCGAGGTCACCAGTCGGGTTGAGACACGCGGGCGCAACAAGGTGCCGCGCGGTTTGGTCTTTATGCCGTGGTTTGATGAACACCAGTTGACCAACAAGCTGACGCTGGATGCAACCTGTCCGCTGTCGAAGGAAACCGACTACAAGAAATGCGCCTGTAAGGTCGAGCGCGCGTAATCGGCACGGATCGCAAAGGTAATCCCCATGCCCCTCGCCAAGACTCCTCTTTCGCCGAAACGTCGCCGCTTCCTTCAGGATACGGCGCGTGCGGCAGGCGGCTGTGTGGTCGCTGGGTCACTGCTGGCCTGGCTGGCCCGCGACGCCCGTGCATTGTCGGCCGAAGCTTTGCGCCCCCCCGGCGCGCTGCCAGAGCGGGAGTTCTTGTCGGCCTGCATTCGCTGCGGGCTGTGTGTGCGAGACTGCCCCTATGATACCTTGAAACTGGCCGAGCTTGGGTCGGATGCCGGGGCGACGGGCACGCCATATTTTACTGCTCGGGATGTGCCTTGTGAAATGTGCGACGATATTCCTTGTGTTGCCGCCTGCCCGACCGGTGCGCTAGATCCCACGTTGGATAACATTGACGATGCCAAAATGGGCGTCGCGGTTTTGGTCGATCAGGAAAACTGCCTGAACTTCCTGGGATTGCGGTGTGACGTTTGTTACCGTGTCTGCCCGGTGATTGACGAAGCGATCACGCTGGAAACAGCGCATAACGCCCGCTCGGGCCACCATGCGATGTTTATCCCAACCGTACATGCCGACCGCTGCACCGGCTGTGGCATGTGTGAAAAAAGCTGTGTACTGCCAGAAGCCGCAATCAAGGTATTGCCGGCACGTCTTGCGCGGGGCAGCAGCGCGGATCATTACCGCAAAGGTTGGGAAGAAAAAGATGCCAAGGGCGCGCCGGTTGTCGAAGGCATAATCGACCTGCCCGACCGCCTGCCCGGCCCGGGGGTCGACAACCTGATCGCACCGGGTGGTTTTGAACCCGGCTATGATCTTCCAGGGGTGGGACAATGACCACCCGCACACATATGCCCATAGGCCAAGAAGCCGTGGCGGTCAAAGGCTGGGTCGGCGCGCATAAATACCTGATACTGCGCCGTATCAGTCAGCTGTTCTTTCTGGTCCTGTTCCTGTTGGGACCCTGGTTCGGCATCTGGGTCGTAAAAGGTACCTTGGCAGGATCGCAGACCCTGGGTGTACTGCCGCTGACGGACCCATTCATCCTGTTGCAAAGCATCATCGCCGGGCATTGGCCGGCGATGACCGCTTTGATTGGCGGCTTGATCGTCATGGTGGCCTATGCGCTGGTCGGGGGCCGCGTCTATTGCTCGTGGGTCTGTCCGATCAACCCAGTGACCGACGCCGCCAACTGGTTGCACAGGCGGTTGGATTTGCCGAAAGGTTGGCAACCTAAACGGCGCACGCGGTTGTGGATATTGGCCACCGCGCTGATCGTCTCGGGCCTCACCGGCGTGATCGCATGGGAGATTATCAACCCAATCACCATGCTGCATCGCGGACTGATCTTTGGGGCCGGTTTTGTCTGGGCCATGGTCGTTGCGATCTTTGCCTTTGACGTGCTTGTCGCCCGTCACGGCTGGTGCGGCCACATATGCCCGGTCGGTGCGTTTTATGGCCTGATCGGCACCAAAAGCCTGTTGCGGGTCAGCGCGGTTAACCGCTCGGCCTGTGACGATTGCATGGATTGCTACGCCGTCTGCCCCGAAAACCACATCATTTCGCCCGCGCTGAAGGGCAAGCCGGGTGCCACGCCGCTGATCCTGTCAACCGACTGCTCAAACTGCGGTCGCTGTATCGATGTCTGTGCAGTTGATGTCTTCAAATTTACTCACCGGTTCGACGACCAAGTCGCCGCACCTTCCGATCCAGTTCCCGCGCCTGAACCGCGCGTAGCCAGACCTATTTAAGGGAGTGCCGAGATGAACAAGCCAATCCTCACAGGTGTCGTCGCCCTGATCCCCGTTATATTCCTGAGCGGGTTCGTCCTTGCGCAATCTGCGACGGTGCAAACCCTGCGTGGCGCCGAGGTGGATGAACCCATTCCGTTGGACCGGATTCACAAGAACGTGGAAGGACGGATGCAGCGCAACTATCGCCAGCAACCACCGCTTGTCCCCCACTCGATCGAGCAATACCAGATTGACGTGCGCACCAATCAATGCCTGTCCTGCCATGACTGGACCAAAGCCGGGGAACGCAATGCGCCGACCCTGTCGATGACCCATTATCTGGATCGTGACGGCAATGAGTTGGATCACATCGCCGGGACCCGTTATTTCTGCAACCAGTGCCACGTGCCTCAGGCAGATGCGCCTGCGTTGGTCGACAACGTGTTTGAACCCTCGTCCGGCAACTAATCCAACGCATGTCTGAAAGGAGCACCAAGATGGCAGACTCCCCCGAAAACCGCGGTTGGATCCGCCGCCTCTGGAACGCGATCTGGACCCCGGCTGTTATGTTCAGCTCGGGCTTTCTGATCCTCGCCGGGTTTCTGGCCGGTATTCTGTTCTGGGGTGGGTTCCACTGGACATTGGAACTGACCAATACCGAGGAATTCTGTACCTCGTGCCACACGATGGAAACCAATCTGGGCGAATACCGCGAGACGATCCACTATAACAACCACTCCGGTGTCCGCGCGATCTGTTCTGACTGCCACGTGCCACATGAATGGAACCACAAGATCAAGGCCAAGATCATGGCTGTTAAAGATGTCTATCACGAGCTTGCCGGAACCATCAGCACGCCTGAGAAATACGAAGCGCATCGGCTAAGTATGGCTTCGGCGGTCTGGAAAAAGATGAAAGCCTCTGACAGCCGCGAGTGCCGCAACTGCCATAACTTTGACTATATGGATTTCACCATTCAAGAAGCACGCGCTGCATCGGAACATCAGCGGGCAATTGACAACAACATGACCTGCATCGACTGCCACCAAGGCATCGCACACAGCCTGCCGCAGGGTTATCAGGAAGAATACCAGAAAATCACCGATGCGCTGGCTAATAAATCCGCAGGTAACTTGCAACAACAGGTTGCAGACGGCAGCGCAGAAATCCGGTCATACCTGACCACACAGTCGGACTGAAAAGGGGTAAGTTATGCTGGAACTTCTGGGAACAATCGGCGGCAACATCATCGGCCTTCCAGGCATTCTGGGCGTTGCGCTTGGCATGATGACGCGCCGCCTCTGGCTGGGGGCCATGATGGGCGGTTTGATCGGCATTGTTGGGACGCTGCTGTTTGCCCATTGGGACTTTGCCAATGTTGCAACGACCGAACTTTTGATCGCCATTGTTGTGGGTCTGTGTGCCGGGACACTGGGTTCTGCGATCCGTATCAAAGGGGCAACGGTCTAACAGAAAGACCGAAGCGTGCTGGGCAATGGCGGCGTAGTGATTGGTCCTTTACCCGATGCTCTGGGGTAGATAGCGGCTAGGTGCAGAAGGGCTCTGATGGAATGGACATCCCCTGATTTCTCATCTGATAGGTTTTCGAGATGGAAGCCGTCAGAACTATCGAGCAATCCGTGCCGAGGGACCATTGCTCGCGTTGGTGTAGATTTTCAGCTGCAGCCCACGCGCCACTGGAGCATTCGACCACGCCTTGCAATGGACAGGTATTACGACATCTAGCTGCAATAAAATAGATATCATATCAAACCCTTAAAGATAGTGTTTCAGCCAAATTGATTCGGGAAAGTAGGCCTCAATGAGTCCACCGCAGATTGATTCCATATCTTATTGCGCACAATGGCGCCCCTAAGCGCGTAATCCTAGGGTCAGGACCCATTGATTTCCGTTTTGCGGCGTGATTCACGGTTCAAAAACGAGCGGTGGACATGTCTGATCTCTTCTGGCTTACGGATGCG
>NZ_FXTE01000030.1 GCF_900182615.1 Ruegeria faecimaris
CGCATCCGTAAGCCAGAAGAGATCAGACATGTCCACCGCTCGTTTTTGAACCGTGAATCACGCCGCAAAACGGAAATCAATGGGTCCTGACCCTAGTAATAAGTTCGCTACCAATTTCGTCGAAAACTTAGTTTGAAAGCCGTAAGTTCGTGCGGCGTCGACGTGAATAAGTACCAGGGCACCCGTTTCAAATTGTCCGAAGTGATTGGCCTGTATCCGGTTTTGCCTCTTTCTCTTTGCGACAGACGCGATGCGTAAATAGCTGCCGTTGGTGCGCTGGCAGCGAAAGACAGTATCGTTCGCGTTCTGTGAGTTCGCTTGTGTTGAGATATTGCTGTCGTAGCGAATGACCGAAAAGTGGGCTGCGACCGCAGCATCGTGACGGCATGTCGAGTGACCGGTAAGGGCCGACCGTGTAGGCGGCCCAGAGATGTTTGATTTCAATAGCTTCAGCAATGGCCAAGGCATCCTCAAGTTCAACGCCAAGATACCTGACTGTACTGTCCATCTTTGTGTGCCCCAACAGAAGCTGAACGGCGCGAAAGTTGCCAGTCTTCTTGTTGAACTGAGTGACTTCCGTTCGCCGCATCGAATGCGTGCCATATGCACTGGCTTCCAGTCCGATCGACGTGACCCAGTCCCGAACAATCTACGCATACTGACGTGTCGATATGTGAAGGCGCTCATGAAAACGGCCTAGCCAAAGATACTCTGATCCGACCATCAATTCGTATTCCATCCATTTTCCGACGGATGTGCGGGTGCCTTCCGATATCTCAAACCGAACTGACTTCTGCGTCTTGTTCTGCAGCACTGAGGCGGGTTCCCTGATCTGGCCTGACGCCAGCACATCCACAACTTTCCTCTTCACAAGGTCGCAGCCGCGAAGCTTGCTGTCGATTGCCATATTGAACAGAGCAAGATCACGATGGTACTCTGCCAATTCAAGCCGCACCCAGATTGCTCAGACATGCTTAGGTTTTCAGTGGCCGCTTCTGACCGACAATGCGGCCCTTGTTCCAGGCTAGTCGAAGTGCGCGAATGGCAGGTAAGTTTGGTATTTCCATGACTAATCCTCCGATCCGCCATGCCCTCCCAAAACGACGACCCGACGTTGACACAGGCGTCATACCACAGGATGCCGCGCCGCCTCCGATGTCAGGAACCTAGTCCGACCTGCCCATTCGACAGAGCGCAGCGATAGTCAGCTTTTTATGGCTTGGCCATAAATGCGGCTCGGATCGCCTCCTTCATAGCGTCCTGAGGCCCTTGTTCTTTCGGCTTGCTGGATGCCATCACCAGCTTGGAGGCAGGCGTGTTTCCGAAGCCCAATGCGTCGTTCACCACCGATAGACCTGCGTGAAACGACGAGCGACCAAGTAGACCTACTGCAATCCCAGCTTCAACCGCTGCAATTACGCCAGAGACGCTCTGGCTGGAATATACAACGCGATATGGCTCTCCGCGGGCTTGCAATGAATTGACTGCCGCGTCGCGCCACCAGCATGCATGATCGAACAAGGCCACCGGAAGGCTTTCATCGATCTGAAAATTCCAGCGCACCGACGACACCCAACAAGTTGGGTCTTCATAAAGAACTTCCTCTTGGCTGGACGGGTTTTCGACCTCATAGACCGCAAGGTCCAGCGAACCTTTGTCGAGGGCCTCGGGAAAACTGGTGCTCAGAGCGCATGTGACATCCAGTTCGACTTTCGGATGATGGCGGGTGAAGGTCGCAATGATCGCCGCGAGTTTCGTTCGTCCGTGATCGTCGGGTATGCCCAAACGTAGTTTCCCGCTTACCGTGTTCTGGGAAATCTCTCGTAGTGCCGCATCGAGACGTGCCGTCACGTCCTGCGCGACTGGAAATAGCTTTCGTCCCGTGTCGCTCAGGACCACCCCGCGACCATGCCTGTCGAAGACCGGCTGACCCAGGATCGCTTCGAGGCGCTTGATTTGAAGGCTCGTTGCAGACTGCGACCGGTGGATGCGGGCGGCGCCTTCTGTGACGCTTCCGGCATCAGCCACGGCGACGAAGGTTCGCAGAAGATCGCTATCCAGGTTTTCCATTTGTTTTTCCAATATCGGAAATTGAAACTATGCGTTTCACAGATGCCTCGTGCCGCACTATTTTTCAAGGTCAGAGGAGTATCCCATGTCCGATCAAACCGACTCCGACCGACCATCCAACTGGAAACCCCTGATATGGGGCCTGTCTCTGCTGATGTTGGCGGGCGTCGGTCTTGTCTGGCCGGAACACGCCGCAAACGCAGCAAGGTTCGTCTTATGGGGTCTAATTGTCGTTGCCCCCATTGTCATTCCGGGCATCGTTCTAGCAGCTTGGATCATCGCCAGCGGCGCGGATACCCATATCGCTGGCGCGTTCGAGGGCAGGACGCTGAGAGCGGTTTTGGCTGCATCGCTCATCGGAGCCATCACGCCGGTCTGCGGTGTGACAGTGCTGCCTTTAATGGCCGGATTGCTGGCAGCGGGCGTGCCACTCGCTCCGATCATGGCATTCTGGCTGTCCTCCCCAATAACTGATCCGGCGATGCTCGCGACAACAGCCGCGACACTGGGTTTGAGCTTTGCGATCGGCAAAACACTCGCAGCTTTCGGATTAGGCATATTCGGGGGTGTGGTCACAGGGCTATTCGTCAAGACACCTTGGGCAATGAACGCGCTTCGAGACAATGGTCTTGCGCGCCAAATGAGTGCCGCACGATGCGGCAGGGATCAACCCTTTGATCCATGGGTATGGCGGTCTGAGGCACGAAGGCATTCTTTCAGCAGACAGTTCTGGGCGACCACGCGGCTGATCCTGATCTGCCTGATCCCGGCATTTGCCGCCGAGTATGCCTTAAACGCCGCACTGACGCCGGGCGCACTGGCAGCATATGTTGGCGAAGACAAATGGTGGGCCATACCCGCCGCTGTCTTTGTCGGTGCCCCGGCCTATATCGACGGTTACGCTGCGCTCCCGCTGACACGCGGGTTGATCGACAACGGCATGTCCGAAGGCGCGGCGATGGCTTTCCTTGTCTCGGGTGGCGCGGTCAGCATCTGGGGTGCTATGGCCATCGCACCGGTGCTCAAATTGCAACCGTTGATGCTCTATCTGCTGCTTGCAGTTCTGGGTTCGCTTGGGGCGGGGTATGTCTTTGGGTGGATCGTCTGAGATTCAGCGTTAACGGGAAGCAGACGTTCAGCAACCGGCAGCTTCGTCCGCAATGTGTGAGTACGAGCAGCGCCAAAATTTGTACTTGCAGCGAATGACCGAAATGCGGGCTGCGTCCGCAGAATGCCAGCGGGGTGTTGAATGCCTTTTATGGGCCGCTCAGTGCTTTTTGGCCGCGTGCGCGGTAAAATTGCACAATAACCAGTTCTTCACGTCAGAGCTGTGCGGCATTTTGCACTTGGCACCGTGCGGAAGGAGTGCGGTGTTCATTGCTGTTAATGCCTCCGAGCGGCGACGCCCTAGGTGGCACCTGATTGACATTTTGGGTATTTTGGCGCAAAATAAAAGCATATTTAAATAGCATTAACACTATTCCAAATTTGCAAATCACACTTGGTCGAGATTGGTGTAAAGCGTCCTATTTGGCGCAATTCCCAAGAGAAATTGACAGAAGTTCATTTTTAAAACGGAGGCTTACTTTAGCTATGTCCAGTCTTATTCAATCTGTTTTCGGTCGTGTCACCCAACAGGAGAACGGTCAGCCCGTACACGGTATATTGGTCAAGATTCAGGCGGTATTTGGGGATGGCTGGCGCAAGCGAGACGACTGTAAAATCGATCTTGGATGCGTCCTGACAGCCGCCGATGGCCGATTTGTGCTCATAGTGGATTCGTCGAAAATACCCGAAGACTGTCGATGTGCAGGTCCGATGGAATTGCGGATAAAGCTGCGCGACCGCGATGGCGTGCGCATCCATAAAGCCCGGCTCAAGATTGAGGATTGTTCCTGCACCGACGATATTAAAATCGACGTCGCCATCCCAGCAAAGAAGCTGGCGTGTCACCTGAGGCGCCCGTTAAGCTGGGCTGCACCGGATAAGCCGTTTTTGCCAGAAAGCGTTCTCGATGACATTGAGGAAGCGCTTGAGCTTGCGGATGCTGATCGGTTGCTGCGCAAGCGCACTCACTTCTTTGAGTGCATCCGCCCGACGCTTGCGATTTTTGACAACTCGCTTAGTGATGCCTGGAGTGTTCTGAACGGAGACGTCGCTGCCAAGGGGCGCTATGTGGATGTCCTCAATGCTCTTTGTGCCACGTCGCCAACAGGCTGTGGCTGTGGCGGCGCATCCGGGGATGATGCAGGCGGTATCTTGCAGGACATTTTTTCCGACGACTGTAATGATGACAGCTGTAAGCCCATCAAATCCAAACCCAACCCGGTGTGCTGTTCCGACCATGTCTGCCCGACCGGTAAGTCCCTGATCGCTGACAAAGACATGAGCTTGATGGTCTTTGCGGCCATGCATGTATCCTGTGGTCACAGACCAACAATGATCAAATACGTCGGCGCGCTGCTTGAACAACGTTGCCGGTTCCAGGCGTTGACCGCGCTTCATGAAGCAGCTGTCAACCTGATCTGCAAGAAGCCGCACGCAGGGCGTCATTTTAAGGATCTGCTCGAATATGTGATGTGCATCTGCACCGGTCAAACCCCTTGCGGACAAGTGCCTTGCTGTCAAACTTGTGTCCGCCAGCCCATCCTGGATTGCATCACGGATGCATATAGAAACTGGTGCAGTATCGAATGCTACACCGTGACCAAGATCAACCCAGAGCGTGCCTGCCCCGGTGACACGGTTGCGATCTGCGGGTGCGGGTTTGGCGATATTGCGGGGCAAGTGCAGTTCACCCAGCATGGCACGATGAACCCCGGTCCGATCGCTGTGCCGACCTCGTGGTCAGACGAACGCATCTGCGTGATCGTCCCGTCCAGTGCAGGATGTGGTTTGGCGATCATTCCTCCGACCCAAACGATCAGCGTCTGCGATCGTTTCCTGGACTATCGAAAAAGCGGCACGATGTTGGCTGAGTTCGAAGGCACAAGCGCTGACATTCTCAAGTTTATCGTCAAAGGGCATCAGAACGACGACTGCCTGTTACCCGGCGAGGTTCTGAAAATCCGCTGGAAGGTCTGCGCCGCTGACTCAGTGACTGTGCGCATCGTCAATACAGACACCGGCGCTGCCATTGCGCAGATTTCACCGGCCCCCGATCTGGGACGCTGGGACTTCGATCAGACTGACTTCGACCAAACGACCCGAGTGCGGGTCGAAATCGTCGTGACCGGTAAATGTAAACCTCCTACAGTAAGTCAGGGCTTAGACCTCGTTTTCCAGAACCCGCCGGATCTATCCATCGACGGGGTCGAGGTAACGCAGGCGATACAGTATTTCCGAGCCAACCAGCATCTGACTGATCCAGCTGACCGCGGCCCGGACAACTCACTTCAACTTGTTGCCAATAAATCGGCCTGGGTGCGGACATATCTGCGCAGTGGACAGGATCCGAATTTCGATAATGGGCAGCTCGGCAATGTCAGTGGCACACTTCAAGTGGAACGCCGGGTTGGTGGGATCTGGTCCACGGTGGCCAATATCGTTCCGTCCAATGCCCCGGTGACAGCGCAGGACAGTTTCTCGAGCTACGACGCAGAGAGACGCGACATTGATGCGACGCTGAACTTCATTATCCCTGCCAACGTGATGACCGGGCTCTTGCGCCTTTCTATCACTGTCTCGTCGCCAGACGATTGCTATGGAGGCAGCGGCACGGCCCAACAGCTTGTTGATGTCGATCTTGAGCAAGAGTTGCGCGTTGCAGCCGTCACAATTGGCTATAACGGTCCACCGATGGGCGGCGGCGCCAATATTACTTTGCCTGCCCCCAACGCAGCGCAAGTTGCCGCTGATACCAGCTTTGCGCTTCGGGTTTTCCCGGTAGGCAGTACGCCCAACGTGCGGATCATCGACAGTCAGACAACAACACAAGGTCTGACAAACAACAATTTCCCAGCGGGGGGATGCGATCCCAACTGGACGCCGATCCTGAATTTCGTGGCTAACGCGCGCACGAATGACGGTAATCAGGGCGATTGGCTTTACTATGGACTGGTCAATGCGGCGATCCCGCGCTCGCATGGCAACACAGGATGCGCCAGCGGCGGCAACGGCGCTGGCTTGTCCGGTAGCCCGGTCACGTTGGCGCATGAGTTGGGCCATCAGGCGGGTTTACCACATGCCCCATGTGGCACGGTCGGCACGCCAAACGCGAGCTACCCGCTTTACGAGCCTTACGATACCGGCATGACAACGACCGATAGCAATGGCAACACTGTCTATTCGGATGCGAGCATCGGCGAATACGGGCTCGACACAAATGACGGGACAATACACCGGCCAGCCAACAGTGAGGATCTGATGGGTTATTGCGGCCCCCGGTGGGTCTCGATCTTTACGCATAACTATATGCTGAACCGCGCCGAATTTGACCCGGTGGCGCTGGCAACGGGCGTGTCTGGCGGCAATTCGGTGGGGGCAGGCGCCATGGAAGTCGACAGGCAAGACCAGATGCGTCCTTTCGTGACGATCGTGGGTGAGGTCGGCAAAGACATGCAGGTCTCGGTCGCAAGCCTCGTACGGGTTCCAACCCGGCCCTTGCGGATGTCTGGCGCGCGTACCGATCTAGTTTTGCAGTTGATCGGGGACAAGGACGAGGTGATCTCATCTGCGCCGGTGTTCACAATGGATAATCACGACGCCAATGGCGATGGCTGCGGTTGCGGCGGAGGCGATAAAAAGGATCCGCCTAAACCGCCGTATAGTTTCATTGCGGCAATGGGCGATGTCGGCTCTGGAATTGCAATCCGCATCTGCCAGGGGGACGCAGTCATATGGGAGCGCAAGCGACCGACACGGCCGGTTAAATTGGCTTCGGCTGAAGCCAGCATTGGCAAGTCTGGTCTAAAGGTTTCCTGGAAAACGACCGGGGCCAAGCGTAGTTACGATCCCGATATTTGGCTGCAATGGTCTTCTGATGGTGAACGCTGGAACGGGCTCAGGGTTGGTGCGAGAGGTAACAGCGTTGAGATCGACCCCAACACCATTCCGGTCGACAAGGTTTGGATTAGGGTCCTTGCTCATGACGGTTACTTCACCGCAACGGCAGACACCAAGCAAGTTAAACTGCCACCAGCGCCACCCGAACTCGCCATTATTCACCCCTCTGAGGGGCAAGTGGTGCGCCCGGACCGACCGCTGCATCTCTGGGGTACATTCACTGGCCGCACCGAAGCAAAATCTGTTGAATGGTATCTGGACGGCAAGAAGGTCGCCAAAGATCTGGATGCTTGGATCGATGTACCCAAGCCAGGTGAGCATGTGGCGGAGCTGCGCGTTAAAGGCGCAAACCCGGTAACTGTCAAGTTTTCTACAGGTGAGCGCTAGGGTCAGGACCCATTGATTTCCGTTTTGCGGCGTGATTCACGGTTCAAAAACGAGCGGTGGACATGTCTGATCTCTTCTGGCTTACGGATGCG
>NZ_FXTE01000031.1:2500-6206 GCF_900182615.1 Ruegeria faecimaris
TATCGCGACTGAAACGAACAGAGTTGTCCAAGTCTAATATACTAACCCGAGCGACCTGCGTTGATCAGCTGCACGGCTGAGAGACCATATGGGGTTGCTCATTTGTCCTCGTCCAAGAGACGGGGGCGGGAAATGTATGTTTTTGGTTCAGAAGAATGACTGCCTTTAGTTACCAGCTGGGCGGTCTCGATTGACATATGTTCTGACGCAGCTTCGGTTGTGGACGGTTAAACGTCCTCAAGTAGCCGAATAGGCGGTAGGACACTAAAGTGTGTCTTTCTTTTTCTGGATCAAATCAAGCGCGAGAAGGGCGTTTGGTGAATGCCTTGGCAGCAAGAGGCGATGAAAGACGTGATACTCTGCGATAAGCCATGGGGAGCTGAGAATAAGCTTTGATCCATGGATTTCTGAATGGGGCAACCCACCTGAAAGTTTGTTATTGTTGGCTTTGCCAGTCAATAATGGGCTTAACCAGGTATTTATGACCTGAATACATAGGGTTATAAAGGCAAACCCGGGGAACTGAAACATCTAAGTACCCGGAGGAAAGGAAATCAATTGATACTCCCCTAGTAGCGGCGAGCGAACGGGGACCAGCCGAGCCGGATGAGTGAGAAGAACATGTTGGGAAGCATGGCCATAGCGGGTGACAGCCCCGTATTCTAAGCTCTGAAGGACGTATTAAGTAGGGCGGAACACGTGAAATTCTGTCTGAAGATCGGAGGACCACCTTCGAAGGCTAAGTACTCCTTGCTGACCGATAGTGAACCAGTACCGTGAGGGAAAGGTGAAAAGCACCCCGACGAGGGGAGTGAAACAGTACCTGAAACCGAACGCCTACAATCAGTCGGAGCCTCCTTGCGGGGTGACGGCGTACCTTTTGTATAATGGGTCATCGACTTGGTCTCACGAGCAAGCTTAAGCCGTTAGGTGTAGGCGTAGCGAAAGCGAGTCTTAATAGGGCGCATGAGTTCGTGGGATCAGACCCGAAACCGAGTGATCTAGGCATGGCCAGGTTGAAGGTAAGGTAACACTTACTGGAGGACCGAACCCACATCCGTTGAAAAGGATCGGGATGAGCTGTGCCTAGGGGTGAAAGGCCAATCAAACTCGGAGATAGCTGGTTCTCTGCGAAATCTATTTAGGTAGAGCGTCATCCGAATACCCCGGGGGGTAGAGCACTGGATGGGTAATGGGGCCCCACAGGCTTACTGATCCTAACCAAACTCCGAATACCCGGGAGTACTAGATGGCAGACACACTGCGGATGCTAACGTCCGTAGTGGAGAGGGAAACAACCCTGACCTACAGCTAAGGCCCCCAATTCATGGCTAAGTGGGAAAGCAGGTGGGACGACCAAAACAACCAGGAGGTTGGCTTAGAAGCAGCCATCCTTTAAAGATAGCGTAACAGCTCACTGGTCTAAATAAGTTGTCCTGCGGCGAAGATGTAACGGGGCTCAAGCCATGAGCCGAAGCTTAGGATGCCGTAAGGCATGGTAGCAGAGCGTAGTGTGACATAGTCTCATTCCTCCTTCACGTCTTCGGGCGTATTGGAGGAGAGAGGCTTTCGATGAAGCCGGCGCGTGAGCGATCCGGTGGAGAGATCACTAGTGAGAATGATGACATGAGTAGCGACAAAGAGTGTGAGAGACACTCTCGCCGAAAGTCCAAGGGTTCCTGCTTAAAGCTAATCTGAGCAGGGTAAGCCGGCCCCTAAGCCGAGGCCGAAAGGCGTAGGCGATGGGAACTAGGTTAATATTCCTAGGCCGTGGAGTGGTGACGGATCTCAGAGGTAGTTCATCCTTATCGGATTGAATGGGCTGCTGAGAGGTTCCTGGAAATAGCCCTCCTATAAGACCGTACCCTAAACCGACACAGGTGGACTGGTAGAGAATACCAAGGCGCTTGAGAGAACGATGTTGAAGGAACTCGGCAAAATACCTCCGTAAGTTCGCGAGAAGGAGGCCCGGTTCCTAGGCAACTAGGGGCTGGGGGCACAAACCAGGGGGTGGCGACTGTTTATTAAAAACACAGGGCTCTGCGAAGTCGCAAGACGACGTATAGGGTCTGACGCCTGCCCGGTGCCTGAAGGTTAAAAGGAGAGGTGAGAGCCTTGAATTGAAGCCCAGGTAAACGGCGGCCGTAACTATAACGGTCCTAAGGTAGCGAAATTCCTTGTCGGGTAAGTTCCGACCTGCACGAATGGCGTAACGACTTCCCCGCTGTCTCCAACATCGACTCAGCGAAATTGAATTGCCTGTCAAGATGCAGGCTTCCCGCGGTTAGACGGAAAGACCCCGTGCACCTTTACTACAGCTTCGCACTGGCATCAGGATTGTGATGTGCAGGATAGGTGGTAGGCTTTGAAGCAGGAACGCTAGTCCCTGTGGAGCCTCCCTTGAGATACCACCCTTCGCACTCTTGATGTCTAACCGCGGTCCGTTATCCGGATCCGGGACCCTGCGTGGCGGGTAGTTTGACTGGGGCGGTCGCCTCCTAAAGCGTAACGGAGGCGCGCGAAGGTTGGCTCAGAGCGGTCGGAAATCGCTCGTTGAGTGCAATGGCAGAAGCCAGCCTGACTGCGAGACTGACAAGTCGAGCAGAGTCGAAAGACGGCCATAGTGATCCGGTGGTCCCGAGTGGAAGGGCCATCGCTCAACGGATAAAAGGTACGCCGGGGATAACAGGCTGATACTGCCCAAGAGTCCATATCGACGGCAGTGTTTGGCACCTCGATGTCGGCTCATCTCATCCTGGGGCTGGAGCAGGTCCCAAGGGTACGGCTGTTCGCCGTTTAAAGAGGTACGTGAGCTGGGTTTAGAACGTCGTGAGACAGTTCGGTCCCTATCTGCCGTGGGTGTAGGAGACTTGAGAGGAGTTGCCCCTAGTACGAGAGGACCGGGGTGAACGATCCACTGGTGGACCTGTTGTTGCGCCAGCAGCAGTGCAGGGTAGCTATGATCGGACAGGATAACCGCTGAAGGCATCTAAGCGGGAAGCCCCCCTCAAAACAAGGTCTCCCTGAGGGCCGTGGAAGACCACCACGTCAATAGGCCGGAGATGTAAGCGCAGTAATGCGTTCAGTTGACCGGTACTAATCGCCCGATAGGCTTGATTTGATCCAGTAATGGAAAGACAAATCAAAAACATACACACCTTAGACTAACGATGGCTGTGTCGCGCCAAGCGGCACTGTTGATTGATTACACTACCGAGTGGCAACGCGCCTTTTGCACGCAAAAGACGCTGCCTACCACCCGTCGCGCTTGCTACGCAAGTCGCAACGTGGGATTTTCCTCGGTTTGGTGGTCATAGCGCAAGTGAAACACCCGGTCCCATCCCGAACCCGGAAGTTAAGCACTGCCGCGCCAATGGTACTTGGGCTTAAGCCCCGGGAGAGTAGGTCACCGCCAAACCTAGAAAAATCCCAATTCTCTCTAAATGATAACAATACTTATTCGACCCCGGCCTCAAGTAGCGAAAGCGATAGGCCAACCTAGTGTCGCGGGATGGAGCAGCCCGGTAGCTCGTCAGGCTCATAACCTGAAGGTCGTAGGTTCAAATCCTACTCCCGCAACCAGGTCGAATAATATCAACACAGCCCGTTCAGACTAAAATTGATCCACTGGATCAATTGCTTAACGTCTTCACCTCGTCAGGCTCATAACCTGAAGGCCAAAGGTTCAAACCCTACTCCCGCAACC
>NZ_FXTE01000032.1 GCF_900182615.1 Ruegeria faecimaris
CCGTATGCGTTGTCGACGCGGTTTACGGGGGACCAGTATTTGTCGACGCCCATGGAGCCCGGGGGGAAGCAGGCCTGTTCGCGGGTGTAGGGGCGGTCCCAGTCGCCGACCAGATCGCGCACCGTATGGGGGGCGTTTTTCAGCGGGTTGTTCTCCGCATCGATCTTGCCGTCGATGATGTCCTGCGCCTCGGCCCGGATGGACAGCATGGCGTCGCAGAAGCGATCCAGCTCGTCCTTGGGTTCCGACTCGGTGGGCTCGACCATCAGGGTTCCGGCCACCGGCCAGGACATGGTCGGCGCGTGGAAGCCTGAATCGACCAGACGTTTGGCCACATCGTCGACGCTGACATGGGCCGCCTCATCCAAAGGACGGGTGTCAAGGATACATTCATGCGCCACTCGGCCTGTTTCCGAGGTGTACAGGATCGGATAGGCGTCCTGCAGCCGGGCCGCGATATAGTTGGCGTTCAGGATCGCCACTTTCGTGGCCTGGGTCAGACCCGCACCGCCCATCAGCAGCACATAGGCCCAACTGACCGGCAGGATCGACGGAGACCCAAACGGTGCCGCCGAGACCGGACCGACGGCGGTGCCGTATTCCGGGTGGCCGGGCAGGTGTTCCTCCAGATGCGCCTTGACGCCGATCGGACCCATGCCGGGGCCGCCACCGCCATGCGGGATGCAGAAGGTCTTGTGCAGGTTCAGGTGGCTGACATCGCCGCCGATATCACCGGGGCGCGACAGGCCGACCATGGCGTTCATGTTGGCGCCGTCGATATAGACCTGACCGCCGTGATCATGGGTGATCTGGCAGACCTCCTGGACAGTGGTCTCGAACACGCCATGGGTCGACGGATAGGTGATCATGCAGGCGGCCAGATGGTCGGAATGCTTTTCCGCCTTGGCGCGGAAATCGGCGACATCAATGTTGCCCTTCTCATCCGCTTGCACCGGCACCACCTGATAGCCCACCATCTGGGCCGAGGCCGGGTTGGTGCCATGGGCCGAAGTGGGGATCAGGCAGACATTGCGATGCGCCTCACCCCGCGCGGCGTGATAGTTGCGGATGGTCAGCAGGCCTGCGTACTCGCCCTGCGCGCCCGAGTTGGGCTGCTGCGAGATCGCGTCATAGCCGGTGATCTGGCACAGCTTGTCGTTCAGATCGGCAATCATCTCGTGATAGCCCTGTGCCTGATCTTCGGGGCAGAACGGGTGCAGATTGCCGAACTCGGGCCAGGTGACCGGGATCATCTCGATCGTGGCGTTCAGCTTCATGGTGCAGGACCCCAGCGGGATCATTGCCCGGTCCAGCGCCAGGTCGCGGTCGGCCAGACGGCGCATATAGCGCGTGATCTCGGCCTCGGCCCGGTTTTTGTGGAAGATCTCGTGGGTCAGATAGGCGCTTTCGCGCAGCGCGTAATCGGGCAGGCGATAGAGCTTGTTCGAGCTGTCATCCTTGCGATCGATGCCGAAGGCACCCCAGACGGCCTCGATGGTCTCGGGGCGGGTCTGTTCGTCCAGGCTGATGCCCACTTTCGTCTCACCCACCTTGCGCAGGTTGACACCGCGGGCCACGGCGGCCTCCATCACGACATTCTGCAGGTGGCCGACCTCGACCGTGATGGTGTCGAAGAACACCTCCGGCTCGACGGCAAAGCCCGCCTCTTCCAGACCGGCGGCCAGACGCGAGGTCTTGCGGTGCACCGATTGCGCGATGGCTTTGATGCCATCGGGGCCGTGATACACGGCATACATCGAGGCAATGACGGCCAGCAGCGCCTGTGCGGTGCAGACATTCGAGTTGGCTTTTTCGCGGCGAATGTGTTGCTCGCGGGTCTGCAGGGCCAGGCGGTAAGCCTTGTTGCCGCGCGCGTCGATCGACACGCCGATGATCCGGCCGGGCATCGACCGCTTCAGCTTGTCACTGGTCGCCATATAGGCTGCGTGCGGGCCACCATAGCCCATCGGCACGCCAAAGCGCTGGGTCGAGCCGATGGCAATATCCGCGCCCATCTCGCCCGGTGACTTCAGCAGCGCCAGCGACAGGATGTCCGCTGCAACGATGGCAATGGCTTTATGTTCATGCAGCGCCGCGATCTCGGCGGTGAAGTCGCGCACATGTCCATGCGTGCCGGGATACTGGAAGATCGCGCCAAACACCGCGCCCGCGTCCATCATATCCGGATCAGCCACCTGTACGTCGATGCCCAGAGGCTCGGCGCGGGTTTTGATCACCGCAATGGTCTGCGGGTGGCAGTTTTTATCGACGAAGAAAGCCGCGTTATTGGCCTTGGACCGGCCACCGCGCTTGGCCATCGCCATCGCCTCGGCAGCAGCGGTTGCTTCGTCCAGCAGGGATGCGTTGGCCACGTCCAGCCCGGTCAGATCGCTGACCATGGTCTGGAAGTTCAGCAGCGCCTCAAGCCGGCCCTGGCTGATCTCGGGCTGATAAGGCGTGTACGCCGTGTACCAGGCCGGGTTTTCCAGGATATTGCGCAGGATCGGCGCAGGCGTGGTGGTGCCGTAATAGCCCTGACCAATCAGCGAGGTCAGAACCTTGTTCTTGCTCGCCACCTCTTTCATGTGGAACAGCGCATCGCGCTCGGTCATCGCCGGACCCCAGTCCAGCGCTTCCTTCTGCCGGATCGCAGGGGGGACGGTGGCGTCAATCAGCTGATCCAGCGTCGTGAAGCCGATCACCTTGAGCATGTCGCGCATCTCGGTCGGGCTGGGCCCGATATGGCGACGGTTGGCAAAGTCATAGGCTTCGTAATCGGTGAGTTTGAAGGCCATGTGTAGCGCTCCTCAAGGAATGTCTCGCCCAGCCGCTCTGGCAGATGCCTCCGGCGGGAGTATTTGGAAAAAGATGAAGCCCGGGGCCCGGTTTCAGGGCCCCGGAATTGAAGTTACCCGATGAAGGCCTTGTAGCCGGCCTCATCCATCAGATCTTCCAGCTGCGACGCATCCGTGATCTTGATCTTGTAAATCCAGGCCTCGCCCTCGGGGTCGTCGTTCAGCGCGCCCGGATTGTCGGCCAGCGCCTCGTTGACCTCGACGATCTCGCCATCAACCGGCGCATAAAGCTCGGACGCCGCCTTGACGGATTCGATCACGCCAATCTCGCCACCCTTCTCGAACTCGTCGCCTGCTTCCTGCTGTTCCACGAACACCACGTCGCCCAGCTGTTCAGCCGCGTGTTTGGTGATGCCCAGCGTCGCGGTGTCGCCCTCGACGGTCAGCCATTCGTGCTCTTCGGAATAATAGGTTGCCATGTTGTCTCTCTCCTGACTTCAACGCTTGTAATTCTGGGTGACAAAGGGGGTGGCCACAATCTGTGCCGGTTGCGGCTTGCCCCGGATGATCAGGTTCACCGCCGTGCCCGGTTCGGCATGATCCGCCGCCACATAGCCCATCGCCACAGGTCCACCGACCGTCGGGCCAAACCCGCCCGAGGTGATCTGGCCGATTGTATTGCCCTGCGCGCACTGAATGTCCACGCCCTGACGCGCCGGTGCCCGGCCTTCCGGCTTGATGCCCACCAGCTTGCGCGCGGGACCCTCGGCCAGTTCTTTTTGAATGCGGTCGGCCCCCGGGAATCCGCCCTCTTCCTTGCGGCGTTTCTGGATCGCCCAACCCAGGCTGGCCTCGATCGGCGAGGTGCCCTGGTCGATGTCATTGCCATACAGGCACAGCCCCGCCTCCAGCCGCAGGCTGTCGCGCGCGCCCAAGCCCGCCGCCTCGCAATCCTCATGCGCCAGGAAGGCCTTGGTGATTTCAATCGCGCGGTCCTCGGGGATCGAGATCTCGTACCCGTCCTCGCCGGTATAGCCCAGACGCGAGATCCGGCATTCGGCCCCCAGGATGTCGGCAACAACAGTTTCCATGAACTTCAGATCCCGCGCCGCAGGGCAAAGCGCACCCACCACATCCTCGGCCTTCGGTCCCTGCACCGCAACAAGCGCGCGGTCAAAGATCTCGATCACCTCAACCCCGTCCAGATTGGCGCGCATATGCGGAATATCCTGATGACGCAGCGCCGCGTTCACCACCACAAAGAAGTGATCCCCCGCATTCGACACGATCAGATCATCCATGATCCCGCCATCCGAATTGGTGAAAAATCCATACCGCGCCTTGCCAGGCTTCAATGTCGCATAGGCCTGCGGGCACAGAGCCTCAAGCTTGGCACCAACATCCTCACCCCGCAGGATCACCTGACCCATATGAGACACATCAAACACCGCCGCATTCTCACGACACTGCGCATGCTCACCCATAATCCCCAAGGGATACTGAACAGGCATCTCCCAGCCCGCAAAATCAACCAACTTCCCACCCAACTCAACATGCAAACCATGCAAAGGCGTGCGC
>NZ_FXTE01000033.1 GCF_900182615.1 Ruegeria faecimaris
GCTTCAGAATGTCTTCGTCCGAGTATCGCTTCCGAGCCATCTCTTGTTCCCCCTTCTCGGCCAAAGTAGTGGCCCAATTTTAGGGGGCAAAGACACCCTCGCGATTTACTCGTCTTGAGACCGGAAAATTATTGCAATCAGTTGCTGGCAAATAGCATTTTATAGAACGATTTCGGCAGTCGACCTCGTCTGCAACTCGGCCATAGGCCTTTCCGACATCGTTGCGGCCACGACCAACGGCCGCATGTTAGGTTGCGATGCAGCGCGTGTCTAATGCGCTCGTTTTGCTGAATGAGCGAAGGTCGCGATTTCAATTCGGCTGCTTTGGGCTCAATGCGGTCATACAAGTGTATTGAGAGGAACGTCTTCTTTCAAAAAGAATACGCTTTCATCACGCATTTTAACTGCGTTCGACAACGGCGTTTGCGCCCTCCCGCAAACAAATACAACAGAACCGCCCGTCAGATCTACAAACAGTCCACCGGACTCTTTGCTGAACGATCTCACCTCGTCAGGATCATGTCCTGAAGGCCAAAGGTTCAAATCCTACTCCAAAAAACAACTTTAGAACGAAAATTACAAATACTTACACGCCGATCAACGCCAAACATCCCGCAAAAAATAATGCCTATATCCCTCCGTCAGAGCCTAAAACATCGCCTGTGACAATGGAATAAACGCCTCTTTTATGGCTTTGAAATCAGACTATCGCATGAATCGGACCTTTCTCGACGGATTCAGGCATTACTCTCCAATTCGACATCTCTGACGCTATATCAACCTTGATGCCCACCAAGCTTAGCGCGCGCTCAAGCATCAGGCCCAAGCAGCAATACTTGGATATCTGCAACATTGGTTCCGGTCGCACCAGTCATCAGAAGATCACCCGATAGTCCCAATGCCCGGTGACTGTCGTTGTTTGCTAACAGCGTGGACGGATTTTGCCCCGCATCGCGGATACGGTCGAATGTTCCCACATCCACAATCGCACCCGCTGCGGGGGTCGGACCATCACGGCCATCTGTTCCACCGCTGAGGAAAATCCAGTTGCCGGGAATAGCTTCCCATTGCGCCAGTTGGGCGACGCGCAGCGCTAGTTCCTGATTGCGCCCACCAAGACCCGCACCCTGCAGCCGGACGGTTGTCTCCCCTCCGAAAAGCAGAGCGACCGGGCGGTCGGAAGCCACAGAACGGGCCGCTTGCAGAATCTGACGTGCAGCGTCGGACACGTCTCCTGTCAGTGCTTTGGAGGCAATTTCAGCCCGACAAAACTGCGCCGCACAGCGATGCGCAGCCTCAAGGCTTATCGTGTTCGACCCGATCAGATGATTTGTCGCTTCAACTGCTATCGTCTGTTCAGGAACGCTGTGTTCTAGATGGTCCCGCACGGATTGGGGCAGACGCTTCCAGATGCCAGCCCCAATGCAAATCCTGCGGGCATCGGCTTGGGTTCCGATGGGTGGAGAAGTGGGGCCGCTGGCAACGGCACGCAGGTCATCTCCGATCACATCCGACAGAATATAGGCTGTGACCGGTGCAGGTGAACCGTGTCGCAGAAACCCTCCGCCCTTGAGCTGGCTCAGATGCTGGCGCACCAGGTTCATGTGCACGATGTCCAATCCGGAAGACAACAAGAGCTCGTTGACCACAATCTTATCCGATAGGGACAATCCGTCCACAGGTGCCGGAACAAGGGCCGATCCCCCGCCAGAGATCAGCGCTATGATCTGATCTTGCTCGCGTGCTGCGCTGAGCAGATCAATGATCTGCCGACCGGCTTTGAGGCCCCGTTCGTCCGGAACGGGGTGTGCACTGTTCAACACAGTTGCACCGGGTACGACCGCTTGGTTTTCGGAATGGGTCACGGCCAGAGCGACATGATCACCCTGAACGTTTTGCAAGGCTTCCGCCATCATGGCTGGGGCCGCTTTGCCAATCGCGATCAGGATGCTGCGCCCACCCTGTTTGGGCGCAGGCAATGGGGCTGATTGCAGCCGTCTGCTCAGGGATACCGCCGGATCTGCCGCGGCTATGGCTTCGGCAAATATGTTGGCGGCACAATCGCGTTGAGACATGGACGATTGTAAAGTCATGAGGCGATCATGCTGCTGCGATTTGACGGGCCTTTTCAACCATAACTTCCGCTTGACGGATCGAAGCATAGTCGATCAGGCGGCCATCCAACGAAACAGCTCCCTTTCCCGCTGCTTCGGCTTCGGCCATTGCTTCGAGAATGCGTTGTGCCTTGGTGACTTCGGCGTCGCCCGGCGACATAACATCGTTTGCCAGTGAAATCTGGCTGGGATGGATGGCCCATTTGCCCTCGCAGCCTAATACTGCCGCGCGCTTTGCGGCGGCTTTGTAGCCGTCCGGGTCTTGGAAGTCTCCAAAAGGGCCGTCGATCGGGCGCAAACCATTGGCGCGGGCAGCCACAACCATGCGGGCAAGCGCATAGTGCCACATATCTCCCCAATGGGTCAGGCGTCCTCCGTCCGTATCGGCGTCAGTCAGAACGGAATAATCCGGGTTAACACCGCCGATGATAGTCGTCCGCGCGCGGGTCGAGGCGGCATAGTCGGCTACGCCGAAATGCAGGCTTTCGTTACGTTTCGACGCCGCCGCGATCTCACTGACGTTCTGCATCCCTAACGCAGTTTCGATGATATGCTCGAATCCGATGCGTTTTTTGTACCCCTTTGCATCCTCGATTTGCGTGACCATCATGTCGACGGCATAGACATCTGCCGCGGTGCCGACTTTGGGGATCATGATCAGATCAAGTCGCTCGCCAGCCTGTTCAACCACATCCACCACGTCGCGGTACATGTAATGCGTGTCGAGCCCGTTGATACGTACCGACATGGTCTTGCTGCCCCAGTCGATGTCGTTCAGAGCCTCAATGATGTTTTTGCGGGCCTGTTCTTTCTCGTCCGGCGCGACGGCGTCCTCCAGATCAAGGAAGATGACATCCACGTCCGATTGTGCGGCCTTTTCGAACATTCCGGGTTGGCTGCCAGGCACGGCGAGTTCGCTACGGTTTAGGCGGGCAGGAGCCTGTTCGATGGAATGAAAGCTCATGGGTTGGTGTCCTTCAGTTTACAAGTTTGGATAGATAGGGAATCTGGCGCAGAGGTTTGCGACTTCGGCTTTGACTTTGGCCTCGACCTCACCGTTACCGTCCTCGCCATTTG
>NZ_FXTE01000034.1 GCF_900182615.1 Ruegeria faecimaris
GCGCGGCATGCGGCGGTCAGGGTGTTGGCCAGCAGGCATGCGATTGTCATGGGGCCGACGCCACCGGGGACGGGGGTGATTGCTCCGGCGCGTTCGGCGGCGCTGGCGTAATCCACGTCTCCGACCAGCTTGTTCTTGCCGTCGCGTTCAATGCGGTTGATGCCCACGTCGATGACCGTGGCGCCTTCCTTGATCCAGTCGCCGGGCACCATCTCGGGGCGGCCCACAGCGGCGACAACGATATCGGCGCGACGGACAACATCGGGCAGATCCTTGGTGCGGCTATGCGCGATGGTCACGGTGCAGCTGTCGCCCAGCAGCAGCTGCGCCATCGGCTTGCCAACGATGTTCGAGCGGCCGATCACAACCGCATCCATGCCCGACAACGATCCATGATGGTCCCGCAGCATCATCAGGCAGCCCAGTGGGGTACAGGGCACCATCGATTTCTGACCGGTGCCCAGCAGGCCCACATTCGAGATGTGGAACCCGTCGACATCCTTGGCCGGGTCGATCGAATTGATCACCAGATCTTCGTTCAGATGCTTGGGCAGCGGCAGTTGCACCAGAATGCCGTGGACTGCGGGATCGGTATTCAGCTTGTCGATCAATGCCAGCAGGTCTGCCTCGGAGGTGTCCACATCCAGCTTGTGCTCATACGAGTTCATGCCGACCTCGACGGTCATCTTGCCCTTCGAGCGGACATAGACCTGGCTGGCCGGGTCTTCGCCCACCAGAACCACGGCCAGACCAGGGGTGATGCCATTTTCGTCCTTCAGCTTTGCAACCTGATCGGCAACCTGTGCCCGCACCGTTGCTGCAAAGGCCTTACCGTCGATAACCTGCGCTACCATTCTTCGATCCCTTCTTCCCAAAAACGGATCGGGCGCTTGGGGCGCCCGGTCAGTCAGTCGTTGCCGAGCACACGTTCCTCACGCGCAATCGACCAGTCAATCAGAATGCGCCACAGCGTCTCGGCCAGATCGGGGTCCATCCCCGCCGCCTGAGAGCTGGCACGCACCTTTTGCACCACCTCTTCAACACGATCCGGAATACGGGCCGGCAGGCCCTCGCCCGGCTTCAACTCAGACGCGCGATCAATGTAGCTGGCGCGCCTCACCAGCATCTCGATCAGGTGCCGGTCCAGCTGGTCGATCTGAATCCGCAGATCCTGCATCGTTGCGCAGTCTTGCGGCGGTGTCAGAGTGGGCATCGTGATCTCCTCGTGGCCCGGAGCATTCTCCGGATCACGAGATGTCTTATCTGGCGACTTAGAACAAGCCCTCGATCTCACCTGCGTCATTGAGGCAGATGCTTTCGGCCGCCGGTTTGCGCGGCAGGCCCGGCATAGTCATGATCTCACCACAGACCGCCACGATAAATCCGGCACCCGCGCTCAGGCGCACCTCGCGCACCGGAACCGAATGGCCGGTGGGCGCGCCGCGCAACGAGGGATCGGTCGAGAAGGAATATTGCGTCTTGGCCATGCAGACCGGCAGGTTGCCGTAACCGGCTTCTTCCCATTCACGCAGCTGGTTGCGGATCTTGTTGTCGGCCAGAACCTCGTCCGCGCGATAGATGCGCTTGGCGATGGTTTCGATCTTCTCGAACAGCGGCATATCGTCGGGGTAGATCGGCGCAAAGTTCGCTGTGCCCCCTTCGACGATTTCGACCACCTTCTCGGCCAGCGGCGCCGAACCTTCCGACCCCAACTCCCAGTGACGCGACAGAACCGCTTCGACCCCGTGGTCAGAGCAATAGTCTTTCACGGCTTGCACTTCAGCGTCGGTATCGGTGACGAAGTGGTTGATGCCAACCACAACCGGCACGCCAAAGGATTTGACGTTTTCGATGTGACGACCCAGGTTGGCACAGCCCGATTTGACCGCGTCGACGTTTTCCGCACCCAGATCAGCCTTGGCCACACCGCCATTCATCTTCATCGCACGCACGGTGGCGACCAGCACCACAGCCGACGGCGCGATACCCGCTTTGCGGCACTTGATGTTCATGAATTTCTCGGCGCCCAGATCGGCGCCAAAGCCCGCTTCGGTCACCACATAGTCAGCCACTTTCAGCGCGGTCTTGGTCGCAATGACCGAGTTACAGCCATGCGCGATGTTGGCAAACGGGCCGCCATGCACAAAGGCCGGGTTGTTTTCCAGCGTCTGCACCAGGTTCGGCTGCATCGCGTCCTTCAGCAGCACCGTCATCGCGCCTTCGGCCTTGATGTCGCGACAGTAAACCGGGGTCTTGTCGCGGCGATAGGCCACGATGATGTCACCCAGACGCTTTTCCAGATCTTTCAGGTCGTTGGCCAGGCACAGGATCGCCATAACCTCAGAGGCCACGGTGATGTCAAAGCCGGTCTCGCGCGGGAAACCGTTCGATACGCCACCCAAGCTGGCCGTGATCTGACGCAGCGCGCGGTCGTTCATGTCGACCACACGACGCCACGCTACACGGCGAATGTCGATCTCGCACTCATTGCCCCAGTAGATGTGGTTGTCGATCATCGCCGACAGCAGTGAATGGGCGCTGGTGATGGCGTGAAAGTCACCGGTGAAGTGCAGGTTCATCTCTTCCATCGGAACAACCTGCGCGTAACCACCACCCGCAGCGCCGCCCTTCATGCCAAAGTTCGGGCCCAGCGAAGCCTCACGGATACAGATCATCGCGTTCTTGCCGATCCGGTTCAGACCGTCACCCAGACCCACAGTCGTCGTCGTCTTACCCTCACCCGCAGGCGTCGGGTTGATCGCCGTCACCAGAATCAGCTTGCCGTCCTCACGGCCCTGAACCGAATTGATGAAGTCCTGGCTCACCTTTGCCTTGTCATGGCCATAGGGCAGAAGATCAGCAGATTCGATGCCGATCTTCGCACCAATCTCCTGAATCGGCTTCTTCTTCGCCTCACGCGCAATTTCGATGTCAGATTTATAGCTCATTGGGTTTCGGTC
>NZ_FXTE01000035.1 GCF_900182615.1 Ruegeria faecimaris
ATGGCAAAGGAAAAGTTTGAGCGTAATAAGCCGCACGTCAACATCGGCACGATTGGCCACGTTGACCACGGCAAGACGACGCTGACCGCAGCAATCACCAAGTATTTCGGTGACTTCAAAGCGTATGATCAGATTGACGGCGCGCCGGAAGAGAAGGCCCGCGGCATCACCATCTCGACGGCCCACGTGGAATACGAGACCGATGCGCGTCACTACGCCCACGTTGACTGCCCCGGCCACGCCGACTACGTCAAGAACATGATCACCGGTGCGGCGCAAATGGACGGCGCGATTCTGGTTGTGAACGCGGCTGACGGCCCGATGCCTCAGACCCGCGAGCACATTCTGCTGGGCCGCCAGGTTGGTATCCCGACCATGGTCGTGTTCATGAACAAAGTTGACCAGGTTGACGACGAAGAGCTGCTGGAGCTGGTTGAAATGGAAATCCGCGAGCTGCTGAGCTCGTATGATTACCCTGGCGACGACATTCCGATCATTGCCGGTTCGGCACTGGCCGCGATGGAAGGCAACAACCCGGAAATCGGCGAAGAATCGATCCGCAAGCTGATGGCTGCCGTGGACGAGTACATCCCGACGCCTGAGCGTGCTGTTGACCAGCCGTTCCTGATGCCGGTCGAAGACGTGTTCTCGATCTCGGGCCGTGGTACAGTTGTGACCGGTCGTGTTGAGCGTGGCGTGATCAATGTTGGCGACGAGATCGAAATCGTCGGCATCCGCGACACCAAGAAAACCACCTGTACCGGTGTTGAAATGTTCCGCAAGCTGCTGGATCGTGGAGAAGCGGGCGACAACATCGGCGCGCTGCTGCGTGGTATTGACCGTGAAGGTGTTGAGCGTGGCCAGGTTCTGTGTAAGCCGGGTTCGGTTACACCGCACACCAAGTTCGAAGCCGAAGCCTATATCCTGACCAAGGAAGAGGGTGGCCGTCACACGCCGTTCTTCGCGAACTACCGTCCGCAGTTCTACTTCCGTACAACTGACGTGACCGGCACCGTGACCCTGGCAGCTGGCACCGAGATGGTTATGCCCGGCGACAACGTGTCGTTCGAGGTTGAGCTGATCGCACCGATCGCGATGGAAAACGGCCTGCGTTTCGCCATCCGCGAAGGCGGCCGCACCGTCGGCGCCGGCGTTGTGTCGAAAATCGTCGAGTAATTCGCGCAAGCGAATGATCAAATGGAAAGGGCGCCCATCCGGCGCCCTTTCTCGTTTGATCTCGACAAGCCCGCGACGCACCCATGTCGTACACCAAAGAGTGTTGAGTGATCGGAGGCGGTGATGAGATCGTTCGTCGAATAGTCTCAGACCTAACCGTCGAAACAAAAAAAGCCCGCCCCAAACGGGGCGGGCTTTTTCTGTTTG
>NZ_FXTE01000036.1 GCF_900182615.1 Ruegeria faecimaris
GGTTTTTTCACCCAGTCTCTCTCAGAGCGCGACCCAGAGCTGTTCGGCTCGATCACGTCCGAGCTGGGCCGTCAGCGCGACGAGATCGAATTGATCGCGTCCGAGAACATCGTCTCTGCTGCCGTGATGGAAGCGCAGGGCTCGGTGATGACCAACAAATACGCCGAAGGATACCCCGGCAGGCGTTACTATGGCGGGTGTCAATTTGTTGATATCGCTGAAAATATGGCCATCGACCGCGCCAAGCAGCTGTTCGGTTGCGGCTTTGCAAACGTCCAGCCGAACTCTGGCTCTCAGGCAAACCAGGGCGTGTTCCAGGCACTGATCAAACCCGGCGACACCATCCTGGGCATGAGCCTGGATGCGGGGGGCCACCTGACCCATGGCGCCGCACCCAACCAGTCGGGCAAGTGGTTCAACGCCATCCATTACGGTGTGCGCAAACAGGACAACCAGATCGACTATGACCAGATCGAAGCGCTGGCGAAAGAGCATCAGCCCAAGCTGATCATCGCAGGCGGGTCGGCCATTCCGCGCATCATTGATTTTGCCCGCATGCGCGAGATCGCGGACATGGTCGGCGCCTATCTGCATGTCGACATGGCCCATATCGCCGGTCTGGTCGCGACAGGCGCACACCCATCGCCCTTCCCGCATGCGCATGTGGCTACTACCACCACGCATAAAACCCTGCGCGGTCCGCGGGGCGGCATGATCCTGACCAATGACGAGGCGATCGCCAAGAAAGTGAACTCGGCCATCTTCCCTGGCATTCAGGGCGGCCCGCTGATGCATGTCATCGCGGCCAAGGCCGTGGCCTTTGGCGAAGCACTGCGACCCGAGTTCAAGGACTACATCGCCCAGGTGGTCACCAACGCGCAGGCCCTGTCGGACCAGTTGATCAAAGGTGGGCTGGACACAGTCACCCACGGCACCGATACCCACGTGGTTCTGGTGGACCTGCGCCCTAAAGGCGTCAAAGGCAACGCGACTGAAAAGGCACTGGGCCGGGCGCATATCACCTGCAACAAGAACGGTGTCCCGTTCGATCCCGAAAAACCGATGGTGACCAGCGGCATCCGCCTTGGCAGCCCCGCAGGTACCACGCGTGGCTTTGGCGAGGCCGAGTTCCGCCAGATCGCCGACTGGATCATCGAAGTGGTCGACGGTCTGGCCGCAAATGGCGAGGACGGTAACGGTGAGGTCGAGGCCAAAGTCAAAGCCGAAGTCGCAAACCTCTGCGCCAGATTCCCTATCTATCCAAACTTGTAA
>NZ_FXTE01000037.1 GCF_900182615.1 Ruegeria faecimaris
GGACCTAGAATGGCAAACAAGAGACCGAAGCCGGAAGAGATTGTCTCGAAGTTACGGCAAGTTGAAGTTCTGATGGGTCAAGGCATGTCCCGTCTTGATGCGATCAGACAGATCGGAGTTGTTGAGCAAACCTATTACCGCTGGCGGAAGAAGTACGGCGGAATGGGTGTTGATCAATTGAAGGAACTGAAACGGCTTCAGAAAGAGAACGAGCGGCTGAGGCGCGCAGTTTCAGATCTGACGCTGGACAAACTGATCCTGACGGAAGCCACAAAGGATGAAGGGCGGTTAGCAAACCATCCCGTGGATGGTTTGTAGCCCTGAACGCGAAGCCCTACTGAGCCCCGCTCGCCGTCGTGCTTGTATTAATCATGTACGCAACCAGCTGAACGTTTCCGAGAGACGCGCCTGTCGCGTTCTGGGGCAACACCGGTCCACGCAACGGCGCGCCCCACAAGGTCGCGCAGACGAAGGCCGACTGGTGGCCGACATGATCGAGTTGACCCGACAGTACGGCCGATATGGCTATCGCAGGATCGCAGCGCTGCTGAGAGAGGCTGGATGGTCTGTCAGCGATGGGCGAATTGAACGGCTTTGGCGACGAGAGGGGCTGAAAGTGCCAATAAAGCAACCGAAGAAAGGACGGCTCTGGCTAAATGACGGCTCATGCGTTCGGCTACGGCCAGAGTATCGCAACCATGTTTGGTCGTATGACTTCGTTCATTGTCGAACCGACGACGGCAAAGCCTTCCGGACGCTGAACATCCTTGATGAGTACAGCCGGGAATGCTTGGCAATCAGGGTCGAGCGGAAACTGAACTCGACCGATGTAATCGACGTTCTGACAGACCTGCTCATACTTCGCGGCGCGCCCAGTTTCATACGTTCTGACAATGGGCCGGAATTTGTCGCCCAGGCGGTCCGAGACTGGATCGCCGCCGTTGGCGCCAAGACGGCTTACATCGAACCTGGGAGCCCGTGGGAGAACGGATATTGTGAAAGCTTCAATGGCCGGTTCAGGGATGAGCTGCTCAACGGTGAGATCTTCTACAGCTTGCGCGAAGCTCAAATCCTGATCGAACAATGGAGGAAACACTACAACACAAAACGTCCCCACAGTGCACTGGGCTGCCGCCCGTCAGCTCCCGAAACCATCATCTCAATGGATCACAGGCCAATGATGCACTAACAATCAAATTGAACCAGTCAGATGAGGCTGCTCAAC
>NZ_FXTE01000038.1 GCF_900182615.1 Ruegeria faecimaris
TGTCTAGCCCCCATGTTCTGGGCCATTTCGGACTAGAGTTTCGGGGACTGGTGGGCGCATGTTGAGGGCCTGATGGGGTCGGGTGTGGTTGTATTGCCTGAGCCAGCAATTGATCGCGATCTGTGCCTGCTTGGTCGTTGTGAACCATTCGGAATTGAGAACCTCGCGGCGGAGCGTTCCATTGAACCTCTCGTTGTATCCGTTCTCCCAGGGAGAGCCCGGGTAGATCCGGATCGGGTTCACACCGACCTTCTCGAGCCAACTCTGGGTTGCTCGTGAAGAGAACTCTGGGCCGTTATCGCTTCGAACGAAATCAGGCTTTCCGTGGCGCAGGAACAGCCCGTAGAGAACCTCCAGCACATCTTCAGAACCCATGCGGGTCCGAACTTCCACTGCAAGCGCCTGGCGGGTGTATTCATCCAGAACCGTGAGCATCTTGTAGCTCCGCCCATTGCTCAGCTTGTCGTGAACGAAATCGACGCTCCAGACATGGTTGGGATGCGTCGGTCGGAGCCGAATGATCGAACTGTCCTTGTGGTACAGGCGACGCTTCTTCTTGTGCCGCTGCGGGAGTTGCAGACCTTCCTCCCGCCACAGCCGTTCTACCTTCTTGTGATTGACACGCCAGCCCTCAACCCGAAGCAGCTGCGCCACCTTACGGTAGCCATACCGGCCATAGCTCTTGGCCAGACGGATCATGGCCAGTCGAAGAGCATCATCGTTCTTCTCTACGGCCTGGTATTGCATGGAGCTGCGTGCAAGGCCGACCACCTTGCAGGTGCGACGCTCTGATGTGCCAAGCTTCTGGCGAGCATGAATGACGGCCTGACGAAGTTGGCTCGTCGTCAGGCCCTCGGTTTTAGGTAGTTCAGACTTTCTTTGAGGATCAGCTTGTCCAGTTCCAGTTCGGCCACGATCTTCTTCAGCCGGGCATTTTCTTTCTCCAGGCTGCGCAACTCCGACAGTTGCGACTTGCCCATGCCACCGAACCGACGCCGCCAATTGTAGTAGGTCGCATCGCTGACACCAACACCACGACAGGCTGTCCGAACATCGTCGCCATCTGCCAGCTTCAGTTCAATCTCA